>NZ_QFYP01000001.1:170000-2570000 GCF_003254505.1 Phenylobacterium hankyongense
ACGTCCGGCGAACTCGCCCTGCGCGCCGACGCGCCGCGCAAGTTCCTGGAGGCCATCCTGCTGGAGCTTGCGCGCAACCACCTGGTGGTCAGCCGCCGCGGCAAGTTCGGCGGCTACACCCTCGCCCGCCCCGCGCCGGAGATCAGCTTCGCCGAAGTGATCCGGGTGATCGACGGGCCCCTGGCGCTGGCCCCCTGCGTCAGCCCGCGCCTGCACTTCCGCAAGTGCGACGACTGTCCCGACCGTGACGCCTGCTCCCTGCGCGAGGCCCTGCTCCGCGCCCGCGACGCCACCGCCGACGTGCTGGAGGGCTACAGCCTGGCCGCCGCCGCGGCCTCCGGATCGCTCGGCGCCGCGGCGCTCACCTAGGGAATCGCCCGTCCCGAACGAAGGCGGGCGGGAAAGCTTGCTTTCCCGCCCTCGCCGGCTGGCGGCCGGCTTCCAGCCCTCCTCTCGGAGGGGATCTCGAAAGAGCCTAGCTCGCGGCGATGTAGGCCTTCAGGCCGTCGGCCTCGGCTTCCACCTCGGAAATCTTCGACTTCACCAGGTCGCCGATGGAGACCAGACCCACCAGCCGCTCTTTGTGGCAGACCGGCAGGTGGCGGATACGGCGGTCGGTCATCCGGCCGAGCAGCGAATCCACCGTCTCGCCGGGCTCGGCGAACAGCACGTCGCGGGTCATGCAGCTGGACACCGGTCTGGTGAGCGCGCTTGCGCCGGCCTCAGCGACCGCCCGGACCACGTCGCGTTCGGAGACGATGCCCACCACCCGCTCGGCGTCGAGCACCACCAAGGCGCCGACCCGCCTGGAAAGCATCTGGCTGGCCACGGCCGCGACCGTCTCGGTGGGGCTCGCTGTGAACACAAGGTCGCCCTTGGTCCTGAGGATCTGTGAGACAAGCATCAGCGTCTCCTCTCCCGTGCTGGAGAACACCGTTGCGCAAAAATCTCCGGCCGGCAATGCACGCGAATGTGAGGCGTGCAGCTGGCGCCGGCTACGCGCGCCGCGCGAGCCAGGCGAAGGGGCTGATGACCAGCACGCCGGCGAGGAAGCCGGTGAGGTGGGCCTCCCAGGCGACGGTCGCGCCGCCCGCCCCAGGGGTGAAGCCGCTGCCCAGCACGCCGATCAGCACGTTGACCACCACCCAGGCGACTCCCATGCCGATCACCGGCGAGGAGATGATCGGCCCCAGCCGGCCGCGCCCGGCGATCAGCCGCGCCGAGCCCGCCATCAGGCCGGACAGCGCGCCCGAGGCGCCGACCAGCGGCTGGGCGCCGCCCGGATGCAGGGCCGCATAGCCGAGGTTGGAGAGCGCCCCGCAGGCCAGGTAGAAGGCGAAGAAAGTCAGCACGCCGCCCAGCCGCTCGCCGAAGAACCGCGCCACCGGGGTGGCGAAGGCCAGGGCGAAGGCGGCGTTCATCAGCGCATGCGCCCAGCCGCCGTGCACGAACAGCGCGGTGATCAGGGTCGCCCAGCGCCCCTGCGCCAGAGCCGCCGGAGAGAAGGCCATCGCATCGACCACCGTCTCCATCGGGAACCGGGTCTGCAGCGCATAGCCGCCGACGATCAGCCCCACCAGCAGCAGGGCCGGCCACGGCGCGTTGAACATCGGCTCCCGCGCCGGCCGCTCGTCCGGCTCCGGCCCCATCGGCTGCGGCCGCTCGGGCAGGCCGGAAGTGTCTTGATACCAGGAGACGTCCATCGCCCCCATTTAGGGGCTCTTGGCCGCACGCGCGACCGTCGCCGCCATCTTGCCTTGCTGGCGCCATCGGCCTTGGCGATTGTGCACGCCTGTCGGACGCCTCCAGGACCCCTCGATGACCCGTACCCTGCGCGCGAGCCTCGCGCTCGCCGCCACGATTTCTCTCCTTTCCCCGGGCCTCGCCCCCGCCTTCGCACAGACCCACCCGGCCGCCGCCGCCGAGGCTGCGCCGCTCAAGCTCGCGCCGGGGCAGTGGCCGCAGGCGCTGTCCGACCTGAAGGCCGATCCCGACACGCGGTTCGGCGCCCTGCCCAACGGCATGCGCTACGCGATCCGCAAGCAGTCGATCCCGCCCGGCCAGGCGGCGGTGCGCCTGTGGTTCGACGCCGGCTCCCTGGAGGAGACGGATCCGCAGCAGGGCCTCGCCCACTTCCTGGAGCACATGGCCTTCAACGGCTCCAAGGCGGTGCCGGAGGGCGACATGGTCAAGATCCTGGAGCGGCTGGGCCTGGCCTTCGGCGCCGACACCAACGCCTCCACCAACTTCGGCCAGACCATCTACCAGCTCGACCTGCCGCGGACGAACGACGAGACCGTCGACACTTCGCTGATGCTGCTGCGGGAGGCCGCCGGCAACCTGACCATCGCCCAGCCGGCCATGGACCGCGAGCGCGGCGTGGTGCTGTCGGAGGAGCGGGCCCGCGATACCCCCTCCTACCGCATCTATAAGCAACGGCTGGCCTTCCTGCTGCCGGGCCAGCGCCTGCCCACCCGCTATCCCATCGGCCAGGTGGACGTGCTGAAGACCGCGCCGGCGTCGCGGATCGTCGACTTCTATCATCACTACTACCGTCCCGACCGGGCGGTGCTGGTGGCGGTGGGCGACTTCGACCCCGCGGTCATGGAAGCCAAGATCAAGGCCAGGTTCGGTGACTGGAAGGCCGTCGGCCCGGTCGGGCCGGAGCCGGACCTCGGCCGGGTGAAGCCGCGGGGGACCGAGGCCAAGCTGGTGATCGAGCCCGGCGCGCCGCTGTCGCTGCAACTCGCCTGGGTCTCCCCGCCGGACCTCGCCCCCGACACCGTAGCCAAGCGCCGGCGCGATGTGGTCGAACAGCTGGGGTTCGCGGTGCTCAACCGCCGGTTCTCGGCGATCGCCCGCTCCGCCGAGCCGCCCTTCCTGGGCGCCGGCGCCTACAAGGGCGACCAGGAGCACTCCGCCGAGGTGACCATGGTCGGGGTCAGCGCCGAGCCGGGCAAGTGGCGCCCGGCGCTGGCCGCCGCCGAACAGGAGGAACGCCGCGCGGCGCAGTACGGCGTGCGGCAGGACGAGCTCGACCGCGAGATCGAGGAGATCCGCGCCATGCTCAAGGCGGCGGTCGCAGGCGCGGCCACCCGCCGTCAGGCCGACCTCGCCAACGAGATCGTGGGCTCCCTCGACGACAAGGAGGTGGTGACCAACCCCGCCGAGGACCTGGCGCTGTTCGACGCCGCCGTGAAGGGACTGAGGGCCGACGAGGTCTCCGCCGCCCTGAAGGCCGCCTTCGCCGGCTCCGGACCGCTGCTGTTCATGGCCTCCCCGCTGCCGGTGGAGGGCGGCGACCAGGCCCTGCTGGCCGAGCTCACCGCCTCGCAGAAGGTGGCGGTGACCGCGCCGGCCGCCCCGGCCCAGGTCGCCTGGCCCTACGAAAGCTTCGGCTCGCCCGGCAAGGTCGCCGAGACCAAGGGCGTCGCCGACCTCGGCGCCACCTTCGTCCGCTTCGAGAACGGCGTGCGGCTCACCGTCAAGCCGACCAAGTTCCGCGACGACGAGGTGCTGGTCCGGGTCAACGTCGGCGACGGGCTCGAGGATCTGCCGAGCGATCGGCAGAGCGCCAGCTGGGCGTCGGGCGCGTTCATCGAGGGCGGCCTCAAGAAGATCTCCAACGAGGACATGGAGCGGGTGCTGGCCGCCAAGGTGTTCGGCGCCCGCTTCGGGATCACCGACGACGCCTTCGTGCTCTCCGGCTCGACGCGGACCGGCGACCTGCCGACCCAGATGCAGGTGCTGGCCGCCTACCTGGCCGAGCCCGGCTGGCGGCCGCAGGCCTTCCAGCGCCTAAAGGCGGCCGGCAAGACCATCCACGACCAGTACGAGTCCACCGATTCCGGCGTGCTTTCCCGCGACCTCGGCGGGCTGATCCATCGCGGCGACCGCCGCTGGACCTTCCCGAGCCGCGAGGAGATCGCCGACGCCCGGCCCGACGACCTGCAGGCCCAGATCGTCCCCAACCTCGCCAACGGCCCGGTCGAGGTGGTGGTGGTCGGCGACGTGACGGTGGAGCAGGCGACGCAGGCCGTGG
This sequence comes from Phenylobacterium hankyongense, assembly GCF_003254505.1. Classification (NCBI taxonomy): domain Bacteria; kingdom Pseudomonadati; phylum Pseudomonadota; class Alphaproteobacteria; order Caulobacterales; family Caulobacteraceae; genus Phenylobacterium; species Phenylobacterium hankyongense. The sequence goes on from NZ_QFYP01000001.1 coordinate 174,043, forward strand.
CCCGCACCTTCGGCGCCCTGCCCGCCCGGCCGGCGCCCAAGCCGGTTCCGGCGACGCAGCGCCAGGTCGGCTTCCCGGCCGGCGTCGCCCAGCCGGTCGTGCTCACCCACAAGGGCCGCGCCGACCAGGCCATCGGCTACATCGCCTGGCCGACCACCGACTACTGGACCAACCCGCAGCGGGCGCGCGACACCGCCGTGCTGGGCGAGGTGATGCGCATCCGGCTTACCGAGCAGCTGCGCGAGGCCGAGGGCGCCACCTACAGCCCCTCGGTCGGCTATAGCCACAGCCTGGTCTGGTCGGGCTGGGGCTACCTGGCGTCGAGCGTGGAGGTGCCGCCGGAGAAGCTGCCGCAGTTCTTCTCCGACGTGGACAAGATCGTCGCCGACCTGAAGACCAAGGAGGTGTCCGCCGACGAGCTGGCCCGCGCCAAGAAACCTCGCCTGGAGACCATCCAGCGCGCCCAGGTGACCAACCAGTACTGGCTGTCCGAGCTCTCGGGCGCCCAGGCCGATCCCCGCCGGCTCGACAGCATCCGCGAGGTCATCCCCGGCACGGCGAAGGTGACGCCCGCCGACGTCAAGCGGGCCGCCGAGACCTTCCTGAAGGACGACAAGGCCTACAAGGTCATCGTCCGGCCGCAGGCCAAGCTGGTCGAGGCCGGGGCCGACAAGGCCGCCGCGCACTGAAGGCGGCGTGTGTCATGCCGGCACAACCTCCGGCTGGCGCGCGATTTCCTGCAAGCCTCATGCGGCCATCATCGGCCGCGTGAGGCGGCTTACATGTTCCACGCCAACACAGAACGGCTGATCGAATACTGGGCCAGCCGCGCCCTGCCCGGACGGGCTCCGAACCGCTCCGCCATCCAGCCCGCCGACTTCCGCCAGCTGATGCCGCAGACCTTCATCCTCGGCCGCGAGGCCAGGGGCCTGTACCCGGTCCGGCTGGCCGGCGGCCTGATCGCCGAACTGCACCAGCTCGACCTGCGCGGGGTGAACGGCCTGGCGCTGTGGTCCGAACGCGACCGCCTGCGCCTGCAGACCGCGCTCGAGGAGATCCGCACGCGGCCCGAGCCGCTGGTCGCCGTCGCCGAGGTGCTGACCGACGGCGCGAGCCTGCCGATGGAGGTGCTGTTCGCGCCCCTCACCGCCGACGACGGCGGACCGGACCGCTACCTCGGCCTCTACCAGCCGCTGTCCATGGTCGCGCGCCTGCAGGGCCGCGCGGCCCTGGAGCTGTCGGTGCGCAGCCTGCGCCGCCCAGGCGCCGCCAACGAGCAAGCGCCCCGCGTGCGCCTCGCCGCCATCGGCGGCCGGCTGATCGCTTAGGCCGCCTGCAGGCCGTCGCCGTAGACCGGCGCGTCGTCCGGCGCCAGCGCCGGCCGCCCACGGATCACGTCGGCGATCTTCTCGGCGATCATGATGGTGGGGGCGTTGGTGTTGCCGCCCACCAGGGTCGGCATCACCGAGGCGTCGATCACCCGCAGGCCGGAAATCCCCTGCACGTTCAGCTCGGAATCGACCACCGCCATGGGATCGCCGTCGGCGCCCATCCGGCAGGTGCCCACCGGGTGGTAGATCGTCTCGCCGGTCTTGCGGATCCAGGCGTCGATCTCGGCGTCGGTCTTCACGTCCGCCCCCGGCGCGAACTCGGAGCCGCGGTAGGGATCGAGCGCCGACTGCGCGGCCACGTCGCGCATCATCTTCACGCCCTCGCGCATGGCGCGGCGGTCCTCCTCGGCCGACAGGTAGTTGGCGAAGATCGCCGGGTCGGCCAGCGGATCGGCGGATTTAAGTCCCACCCAGCCGCGGCTCTCGGGGCGAAGCTGGCAGACGTGGAAGGTGAAGCCGTCCTTCGGCACCGACACCTTGCCGTGGTCCTGCATGATGGCGAGCACGGTGTGGATCTGCAGGTCGGGGCGGTCGAGGTCGGGCCGCGAGCGCAGGAAGGCCCCCGCCTCCAGGAAGTTCTGCCGCCCGATGCCCTTGCCGAACAGCATGTAGTTCAGCCCGACGCCGAGCATCTTCAGGCCCTTGCGCTGGGAATAGACGGTGATCGGCAGCGGGCATTCCCAGGACAAGGTCACGTCCAGGTGGTCCTGCAGGTTCGCGCCCACGCCCTTCAACTGGTGGACCGGCTTGATCCCGTGGCGGCCGAGCTCGTCGGCGTCGCCGATGCCGGAGAGCTGCAGGATGTGCGGCGACTGCGCCGCGCCGGCCGACAGCAGCACCTCGGCGTCGGCGTAGACGATCCGCGTGGTGGTCGCCTTGGCCTCCAGGATCTCCACGCCGACCGCGCGGCCGTTCGCGACCACGATCCGCGTGGTCCGCGCCCCGGTCAGGCAGGTGAGGTTCGGCCGCCCCAGCGCCGGGTGCAGGTAGCCGCGCGCCGCGCTCCACCGCTGGCCGTTGTGGATGGTCAGCTGGTAGGGGCCGAAGCCCTCCTGCTGGAAACCGTTGAAGTCGCTGGTCAGCGGATAGCCGGCCTGCGCGCCGGCCTCGATGCTGGCCTTGTAGATCGGGTTCGGCGTCGCGGCCTTGGACACCCGCAACGGACCGTCGCCGCCGTGCCACGGGTCGGCCCCGCCCTCCAGGCTCTCCGAGCGCTTGAAGTAAGGCAGCACGTCCGCATAGCCCCAGCCGGGCAGGCCCATCTGCCGCCACTGGTCGTAGTCCCGCGCGTGGCCGCGGATGTAGACCATGCCGTTGATCGAGGACGACCCGCCCCAGCCCTTGCCGCGCGGCCACCACAGCTTGCGGTCGTTGAGATGCGGCTCAGGCTCGGTCCAGAAGCCCCAGTTGAACGGCCCCTGCTTGCCGATCAGCCCGCCGACCCCGGCCGGCATCTTGATCATCAGCGAGGAATCCTTGCCGCCCGCCTCGACCAGCAGGACCTTGGTCTCGGGATCCTCGCTCAGCCGGTTGGCCAGCACGCAGCCGGCCGAACCCGCGCCGATGATGATGTAGTCGTAGCGATCCATTCGCGGGGCCTTGATCGATGGTGGTTGTCCCGAAACGTGACGCGGGAGTCATCTTCTGGCAAGGCCCCGCTCCTCCCCCGAAGCAAAGACTTCGGGGGAGGGGGACCACCCGCCGGAGAGCGGGTGGTGGAGGGGGCGCGGGCCTGGCGCAGTGCGTCGGCTCGCCCCCTCCGTCACGCCCTCTGCGGGGCGCGCCACCTCCCCCGCTGCGCAGGGGAGGAGCGATTTAACGCCCCTTCCATTGCGGAGGGCGCTTCTGGGAGAACGCCATCGGCCCCTCGACGAAGTCCTCGCTGCGGAACAGCGCCGCCACCGCCGGATAGCGGTTCTGGCCCTTGATCGCGGCTTCCAGCGTCGGCTCGTCCAGGCCCTTGTAGACCGCCTCCTTCGAGGCCCGCACCGACATCGGCGACAGCTCGACGATCTGCGCGGCCCAGCGTCTCGCCGCCGCCATCAGCTCGGCGGCCGGGACCACCTCGGCGACGAAGCCCAGTTCCCGGCCCTCCGCCGCGGTCACCCGCCGGCCGGTGAGGATCATGCTCAGCGCCCGCTTGGTCCCGATCTGCCTGGGCAGGCGATGCAGGCCGCCGGCCAGGGCTGCGAGGCCGACCCGCGGCTCCGGGAGGGCGAAGGTGGCCGTGTCGGCCGCTATAATGAGATCGCAGGCCAGCGCGATCTCGAAGCCGCCGCCCATCGCCACCCCGTTCACCGCCGCGATCAGCGGCTTCGTCAGGTCGAACCGCGAGGTCAGGCCGGCGAAGCCGGACGGCGGGCTCTCCATCTTGCCGCCTCCGGCCTGGTGCTTCAGGTCGTTGCCGGCCGAAAAGGCGCGCTCGCCGGCGCCGGTGACGATGGCCACCCACTGCTCGGGATCGGCGGCGAAGGCGTCGAAGGCGTCGGCCAGCTCGAAGTGCGCCGGCGAATGCAGGGCGTTCATCACCTCCGGCCGGTTCAGGGTCACCGTGGTGACCGGCCCCTCGCGCTCCACCTGGATGAATTCGTAGGCCATCGCCGGTCCTCCCGTTTTCAGCAGCCTGCGGCCGGCGCCCTAGCATCCGTCAACCGGCCTCAGCTCGCGGCGGTAGCGCTTCCAGTTCTCCACATAATGATGTGCGCCCGCGGCCAGCATCGCCCCCTGCTCCGGCGACAGCTCGCGCACCACCTTGCCCGGCGCGCCCATCACCAGGGAGTTGTCGGGGATCTGCTTGCCCTCGGTGATCAGGCAGTTGGCGCCGATCAGGCAGTTTTTCCCGATCTGCGCCCCGTTCAGGACGATCGAGCCGATGCCGATCAGCGAATTGTCGCCGATGGTGCAGCCGTGCAGCATGACCAGGTGCCCGACCGTCACGTTGGCCCCGATGGTCAGCGGCGAGCCGGCGTCGGTGTGCAATACGCTTCCGTCCTGCACGTTGGAGTTCTCGCCGAGGAGGATCGGGTCGTTGTCGCCGCGAAGGGTGGCGCCAAACCAGACCGAAGCGTTTTTCTTCAGAATCACTCGCCCCATCACGGCTGCGGTGGGCGCAATCCAGTATTCGTCATCATTCGGTAATTCAGGCGTCACACCGCCCAAGTCGTACACAGCCATCCGCACACCCCGTTTCTTGCGACAAACCGTCCGTTTAACACTTCAGAAAGCACGTTAGGATCATTCTAGTCGGGCGATTCGAGGGGGCGATAGCCCTCCCGGAAGCCGCCGCGGGCCGAGCACGGTCCCGCGTCTCGCGCTGGGCGGAGTTGATGGCGTCGAGTCTGTTGTTCTCTCGCGGGGAACCCCCGCCCGGACCAGCACAGGAAGGCGAGCCGCCAGGCTGCGCACGCCGCCGCATCCGTTCCAACCCGACCACCCAAAGGGCGCTCCATCGCGGAGACGCCCTTTTTTCTTGCCCCCACGGAGGCTTTTGATGAGCAAGCGAGCCATGAAGCGACAGCTGCGCGAAGGTGCGTTCGACGCCGGTCAGTTCGAGGGCGACGATAAGATCCGCCGGCTGCCGCTCGACCGAGGCTGGTCGCCGCTCGCCCATCACAACAGCAACACCGAGGACCGCGATCAGGGCTACCTGAAGACCATCAAGGCCAAGTCCCCCGGCCAGGAGGAGCTGATCAAGGCGATCGACGACAAGAACCTGGTCATGGCGCTCGGCCCGGCCGGCACCGGCAAGACCTATCTCGCCATCGCCAAGGCCGTCGAGGCGCTGGAGGCGGGCCGGGTCGGGCGCATCGTGCTCTCGCGCCCCGCCGTCGAAGCCGGCGAATCCATCGGCTTCCTGCCCGGCGACGCGGAGGACAAGCTCGCCCCCTACCTGCGGCCGCTCTACGACGCGCTCTCCGACCGGCTGTCGATGAAGCGGGTGCGCAGCCTGATGGCCGAGGGCGCCATCGAGATCGCGCCGGTCGGCTTCATGCGCGGCCGGACGCTGAACAACGCCTTCGTGGTGATCGACGAGGCCCAGAACTGCACCTACATGCAGCTCAAGATGCTGCTGACCCGGCTGGGCTGGCACTCGACCATGGTGGTCACCGGCGACCCCAACCAGTCGGACCTGCTCCCCGAGCTGTCGGGCCTGGGTCCGGTGGCGGAGAAGCTGGAGGCGATCGGCAACATCGCCGTGGTCCGCCTGGCCGACCGCGACATCGTCCGCCACCCCCTGGTCGCCGAGATGCTGGGCGTCCTCTAGACCCGTCATCGGAACCTCGCCTCTGCCCGGCCGCTAGACCGGGCGGAGGCGAGCCATGACCCAGATCCCCGAAGAGCCCGTGGCCACCGGCGACCGGCGCGCGGAAGCCCACTACGAGCCCAAGCCCGGCCAGCTGGTGAAGGCCCGCTTCACCGAGAAACCCGGCGAACCACCGCCGCCCGACGAACACACCGGGCGCGTCGACGCCGGCCTGCCCGCCGAGGTGGGACCGCCGGTGGAGGACCTCGCCGTCGCCCCGCCGTCCTCCTCCGTCTGGGATGCCCGACCGTTGGGGGACGACGCCGAGACGAGCGGCGATCCCGCCGGGCGCTGACGAAAAGCCGGCTGGCGGGTTGATCCCCGGCCGCGCGCCCACTAGATAGTTCGGCAACCTAACTATCTAGCCGAGTCCTCATGCCCGCCGCGGCCGTCACCGATCCCACCGACATCGTCGCCCTGGCCGACGCCCTGCGTCCGGCCCTGCTGCGCGTCTCGCGCCGGCTGCGCCAGGAGGCGCAGAAGGCCGGCCTCTCGGCCCAGGACGCCCTGCTCCTCGGCGCCATCAAGAAGAACCCCGGCGTCGGCGTCAGCGCCCTGGCCGACGCCGAGCGCACCTCGCGTCCGACCATGAGCGGCCATATCAAGCGCCTGGAGGCGTTGGGGCTGGTGGCCCGCAGCGGGGACGAGGCCGACGGCCGCCGCTCGGGCCTGGCGATCACCGCCGCCGGCGCGCGCAAGCTCGACATCATCCGCCGCCAGCGCAACGACTGGCTCGCCGCGCGCCTCGCCACCCTCCCGGCGGCGGAGCGGGCGACGCTGGCCGCCGCCGCCGCCCCGCTGCTCAAGCTGGTGGGCGCGCAGGCATGAGGCGGGCCGACACCCTCGCCGAGGAGCTGATCGAACAGCCGATCCTGGACGCGGCCGCGGTGGAGTCCATTCCGGCGCCTGCGGCCGCGCAGGCCGGCGCGGGCCGCAACTGGCTGGTCCCGGCGATCATCGGCTCGGCGCTGATGATGCAGACGCTGGAGGCCACGGTGATCTCCAACGCCCTGCCGACCATCGCGCGCGCCATGCACGAGGATCCGCTGCGGCTGAACATGGCCATCACCATGTTCCTGCTGGCCTCGGCGGTCTTCCTGCCGGTCTCCGGCTGGGTGGCCGACAAGTTCGGCGCCAAGCGCGTCTTCATGCTGTCGATCGTGCTGTTCGCGGTCTCCTCGGCGGCCTGCGGCTTCGCCCAGACCCTGCCGGAGCTGGTGGTCGGGCGGATCTTCCAGGGCATGGCCGCGGCCATGATGGCCCCGGTCGGACGCCTCGTGCTCCTGCGCACCACCGCGAAGAGCGAGCTGATCGGCGCGATGTCGGTGCTGACCATGCCGGCGCTGCTGGGGCCGGTGATCGGGCCGGTGCTCGGCGGCTTCATCGTCACCTATTTCAACTGGCGCTGGATCTTCTACATCAACCTGCCGGTCGCCCTGGTCGGCGTCCTGCTGGTGCGCGCCTACGTGCCCAACGTGAAGGAGCAGGCGGTCTCGCCGATCGACCTCGTCGGCATCGTCCTGACCGGCGTCGGCCTCGCCAGCCTGATCTTCGGCTTCGAGAACCTGGGCCGCAGCGTCCTGCCGCCGCCGGCCGTGGCCGGGCTGTTCGCCTTCTCGGCGCTGAGCCTCGGCCTCTACTGGCGGCACGCGCGCGGCAATCCGCACGCCATCCTCGACCTCAGCATCTTCCGCATCCGGACCTTCTCTGCCTCGGTCACCGGCGGCGCCTTCATGCGCATCGCCATGGGCGCGACGCCGTTCCTGCTGGCCATGCTGCTGCAGATCGGCTTCGGCATGTCCGCCTTCGCCGCCGGCCTGATGACCTTCATCTCGGCGGCCGGCGCCCTGCTGATGAAGACCGTGGCGCCGCCGATCCTGCGCCGCTTCGGTTTCCGCAAGGTTCTGATCGTCAACGCGGTGATCGTCGGCGTCAGCTTCATGGCCTACAGCCTGTTCAAGCCGTCGACGCCGCACTGGCTGATCATGATCGTGCTGGCGGTGGGCGGCCTCTTCCGCTCCCTGCAGTTCACCAGCCTGAACGGCCTGGCCTACGCCGACATCGGCCAGGACCGGATGAGCCGCGCCTCCACCACCTCCGCCATGGCCCAGCAGGTCGTGCAGTCGGTCGGCATCGGCCTGGCCGCCGCGCTGATCCACATCCTCATGCTGGCCCGCGGCGAGACCCACCTGACCGCCGGCGCCGTCAGCCCGGCCTTCCTGATCGTCGGGCTGGTGTCCCTCGTCTCGATCGCCTGGTTCGTCCCCCTGCCGGCCGACGCCGGCGACGACATGAACGGCCGCGGCCGCGCCTGAGCCGGGCGACTGGCGGACGGTGGGGCGCCTCCTCTAAGGTGTCGCCCAACCTGAGCTGCTTGCGAGTTCGCCCGCCCATGAAGACCGTCACCGCCCTCGCCGCCGTCCTGCTGGCGGCGGGATCTCCCGTCATCGCCGCGCCCGCGCACAAGGCGCCGGCCAAGCCCGCCGCGGTCGCCCGCGTGGTCCTGCCGACCGCCGTCGCGCCGGAGCGCTACGACATCCGGGTCACCCCGGACGCCCAGAAGCTGACCTTCCAGGGCCAGGCCAGGATCGCCGTGGTGGTGAAGCGCGCCACCGACCGCATCGTGCTGAACGCCGCCGACCTGACCATCCAGAAGGTCAGCCTGTCCGGCCGCCCCGCCGCCCCGCGCATCGTCCTCGACGACGCCCAGCAGACCGCCGCCTTCGTGTTCGCCAAGCCGCTGACGCCCGGCCGCTACGTGCTGAGCATCGACTACGCGGGCAAGATCTTCACCCAGGCCTCGGGCCTGTTCGCCCTCGACTACGACGGGGCCAAGGGCAAGCAGCGCGCCCTCTTCACCCAGTTCGAGAACTCCGACGCCCGCCGTTTCGCCCCCATGTGGGATGAGCCCGGCGTGAAGTCGGTCTTCGCCCTCACGGTGGAGGCCCCCGCCGACCAGATGGCGATCTCCAACATGCCGGTGGCGAAGACCACGGCCCTGCCCGGCGGCCGCCAGGCGGTGACCTTCGCCGACTCGCCGAAGATGAGCTCCTACCTGCTGTTCCTCGGGCTCGGCGACTTCGAGCGCATCCACCGGCAGGTGGGCAAGACCGACGTCGGCGTGGTGGTCCGCCGCGGCGACACCGCCAAGGGCGAATTCGCCCTCGACGCGGCGGTCAAGATCCTCGGCTACTACAATGACTATTTCGGCACGCCCTACCCGCTGCCCAAGCTCGACCTGGTGGCCGGCCCCGGCCAGAGCCAGTTCTTCGGCGCCATGGAGAACTGGGGGGCGATCTTCTACTTCGACTATTACCTGCTGCTCGACCCCAAGCTCTCCACCGAGCATGACCGCCAGCAGGTGTTCGTGGTGATCGCCCACGAGATGGCCCACCAGTGGTTCGGCGACCTCGTCACCATGGCCTGGTGGGACGACCTGTGGCTCAACGAGGGCTTCGCCTCCTGGATGGAGAACAAGGCCACCGACCACTTCCATCCCGAGTGGAAGATGTGGCTGCAGACCCAGAGCGGCCAGCAGGCGGCCATGCGGCTCGACGCCCGCACCGGCACGCACCCGATCATCACCCCGATCCCCGACGTGTTCGCCGCCGCCAACGCCTTCGACGACATCACCTACCAGAAGGGCCAGGCGGTCATCCGCATGCTGGAGAGCTATGTGGGCGAGGATGTCTTCCGCGCCGGCGTGCGCAACTACATCGCCAGGCACGCCTACGGGAACACGGTCACCGACGACCTGTGGACCGAGCTCGACCACGTGTCGCCGAAGCCGGTGACCGCCATCGCCCATGACTTCACCCTGCAGGCCGGCGTGCCGCTGATCCGCGCCGAGCCGGCGCCGCAGGGCCTGCGGCTCACCCAGGGCCGCTTCGCCGCCGACGCCGCCTCGCAGACGCCGCACACCTGGCGCACGCCGGTTGCAGTCGGCGGCGCCGATGGCGCTGTGGCCTGGCGCGGCGTCGTCAGCGCAAACTCGCCCGCGGTCGTGCCCGGGGCGGGCGAGAGGCCCGCGGTCGTCAACGCCGGCCAGACCGCCTACTTCCGCACCGCCTATGCGCCGGAGCTGTGGACGCCGCTCGCGCCGCGGTTCGCCGGTCTGACGCCGGAAGACCAGCTCGGCCTGCTCTACGACAGCCGCGCGCTCGGCGAGGCCGGCGTCGCGCCGATGAGCCGGTTCCTGGAGCTGACCCGCTACGCCGATCCGGGCCTCGACCCGATCGTGCTGCAGACCCTGGCCGATGAGTTGGCGGCCATCGACGGCTATTACCAGGGCCTGCCCGGCCGCGACGCCTATCGCGCCTTCGCCCGCGCCCGCCTCGCCCCGGTCTTCGCCCGCGTCGGCTGGACGCCGGCGCCCGGCGAGGCCGACAACGTCGCCCTGCTGCGCACCTCGCTGATAGCCGCGCTGGGTGAATTCGACGACCCGGCCGTGGTCGCCGAAGCGCGTCGCCGGTTCGCCGCGTACCTGAAGGATCCGCAGAGCCTCACCGGCTCGGTCCGCAGCACGGTGCTGGGCATCGTCGCCGGCCACGCGGACGCAACCGCCTGGGAGCAACTGCACCAGCTCGCCCGCGCCTCGACCGACCCCACCGACAAGTCGCGCCTCTACCGCCGCCTGGGCGCGAGCCACGATCCGGCCCTGGCCGACAAGGCCCTGGCCCTGGCGCTGAGCGGCGAGCCTGTAGCCACCGACGCGCCTGCCATCATCTCCGCGGTCGCCAATGTCTATCCGGAGAAGGCCTTCGACTTCGCGCTCGCGCACCGCGCCGCGATCGAAGCCATGCTGGAGCCCACCAGCCGGACCAGCTTCTTCACCGGCCTGGGCGGCCGCAGCCACGATCCGGCCATGGAGCAGAAGCTGGCCGCCTTCGCCAAGACGGCGCCGGCCTCCAGCCGCGGGGAGGCCGACAAGGCGATCGCCGCCGTTCGTGTCCGGATCGACGTGACGACCAAGCGCCTGCCGGAGGTCGACCGCTGGCTGGCCACCCACCCGGGCTAGGCCAGGGCCGTCAGTCGCAGGGGGCGGTCTCGCCGGTGTCGGTGTGGACGCGGAAGCACTGGCGCTCGCCGGTGTCGCAGGCCTCGACCATCAGCGACACCTCGTCGTTGGCGTTCGCGGTCGGGTGGAAGTTCTCCACGAAGTGCAGCGCCGCATCCTCGAAGCTGGCGCCCTCGATCATGTGGGCGCGCGACGGGGCCTCCGCCGCGCCGTGGACGGCGAAGCGTCGCTGCAGGGTGGCGTCCTTGACCGGCATGCTGTTCTCCTCTGGCACAGCAACGCTCGAGCTCGACGAAGGATTCCCGCGAGGCGCCAAAGGCGGTGGATAACCGCGCCGCCCGCGCCCACATGTCCAGGACAGCCACTCAGACAGCCACTCAGGGAGACATCCGATGATCCGCAAGGCGCACGCCGTTTGGCGCGGCACGGGACGTGACGGCAATGGCGAGCTGACCACCGACTCCGGCGTGCTTTCCGAGACGCCCTACTCCTACAAGACGCGTTTCGAGTCCGAGCGGGGGACCAATCCGGAGGAGCTGATCGCGGCGGCCCACGCCGGCTGCTTCACCATGGCCCTGGCTTTCCAGCTGCAGGCCGCCGGCTTCACCCCCACCGAGTTGTCCACCGAGGCCGCCGTCTCCCTCGATCCCGACGGCCAGGGGTTCAAGATCTCCAAGTCGGCGCTGACGCTTCGCGCCCAGGTCCCGGGCCTCGACCAGGCGAAGTTCGACGAGCTCGCCCGCAACGCCGAGCAGAACTGCCCGGTCTCCAAGCTGCTCAAGGCCGGGATCACGCTGGACGCGACGCTCGGCTAAACCGCGGCGTGCAGCCTCGGCGCTCTGAACCTTAGGTGGCGCTCTCGCCTCTTGCCCCGCCGCAGTCGGTCGGGTTAGCAAACGCCGGCGGCAGCGGACGTAAGCAATGGCGTCCTGGCCGATGGCGCGTGGACCCGTCACCGGAGTTCCATGCGGCAAGCTCAAGGTTCGGGGGACGATGGTCCCGAGTGTGAGTTGTCGATGGAAGATTCGGAATCGCAGGCGCCCGACCATGCGCCTCAGGACGCCTCCAGCAACGAGGACGCCCATGATGAAGCCCAACGTGCGGCGTCCGGCCTGAAGGATCAGATCGCGGCCTTGCGCGCCCAGGTCAGGGACGCCCAGGACACCCTGCGCGACCCCCGACGCCAACAGGAGCGGCGGACCTTCAAGCGCTGAAGGCCCGCCCTCGCCGCGGCTAGTGGAACAGCCAGTCGCTCGAGCTGATCTGTGACGGCGCCACGTGATCCAGGGTGGTGATGGTGGTTCCCCACTGCCCGCCCGGCCCGTCGGGGTCGAAATAGACCTTGGTGTTGCCCGCGCCGTCCGCCTGGAACTGCAGGACCTGATCGGCGATCGGATTGGTCCCGGTGTAGCCCGCCGCCGCGAACAGCGGCCGCAGGTCCAGCACATCCGTACCCGGCGTGAAGTCGGTCACGTGGCCCGGATTCCACGGCAGGTTGTTCCACACGAAGTGATCCGCGCCGGCGGCGCCGGTCAGCTGGTCCGGTCCCTGTCCGGCGTTCAGCGTGTCGTTGCCCGCGCCGCCCGTGAGCGTGTCGCCGTACTTGGACGAGGTCAGCACCACGCCCGGAGTCCCGCCGGTCGGCGGCGGCGGGGCCGTCGTGCCGCCCGAACTGGCACCCGTGCTCAGGGACGCCCAGGTCAGCCCGGTGGGCGCGACGTGGTCCAGGGTGGTGATCAGCGTCGGCCAGGGATTGGCCGTCCCGGGTCCGTCGGTGTCGAAATAGACCTTGGTCCCGCCGGCCTCGTCGGACTGCAGGCTGACATAGCCGTCCTTCACCGGGTCTGCGCCGGCGTAGCCGGACGCCGAGAACAGGGCCGAGAAGTCCAGCTTGTCGGTCCCGACCGCGAAGTCGGTGATGTGGCCGGCGTTCCACGGCAGGTACTTGAACACGAAGGCGTCGCCGCCGCCCGCCCCGGTCAGGGTGTCGGCGTTGTGGCCGGCCACCAGGGTGTCGTTCCCCGCCCCGCCGCTCAGCGTCTGGCCGGAATCGTTGGCCGTCAGCACCACGCCGGAGCTCGTGCCGCCGCCACCGCCGCTCGTGGTGTCGTCGTTGGTGATGGTCCCGCTGGCCGTGGCGGACCCCAGGGTCGCGCCGCTGGCGCCGGACAGGCTGACCGTGAAGGTCTCGTCCGACTCGGTGGTGGTGTCGCCGACCACATTGACCGTGATGACCTTGCTGGTCTCGCCTGCCGCGAACGTCACCGAGCCCGAGGGCAGCACCCCGTTCTGGAAGTCGGCGGCGTTGGCCGGGTTGCTCCCCGAGCCGCTCACCCCCCAGTTCACCGTCGAGGCCGCTGTGGTCGGGCCGGTCCGGGTCAGGGTGTAGCTGAACGCGGTGATCCCGGAGTTGCCCTCCGCCAGCGCCACCGATGGCGTGGAGAAGGCGATCTGCGGATTGGTCGGCGGCGGCGGGGTCGTGCCGCCCCCGGTCCCCGTGCTGAGCTGCGCCCAGGTCAGGCCGGTGGGCGAGACGTGGTCGAGGTCGGTGATCTTGTACTGGATGGTGTTGCCCGATCCCGGACCGTCGGTGTCGTAGAAGACGTTGGTCCCGCCCGCCCCGTCCGACTGCAGGCTGACATAGCCGTCCTTCACCGGATCCGAGCCGGCGTAGCCGGACGCCGAGAACAGGGCCGAGAAGTCCAGCTTGTCGGCGCCCACCGCGAAGTCGGTGATGTGGCCGGCGTTCCACGGCAGGTACTTGAACACGAAGGCGTCGCCGCCGGCGGCCCCGGTCAGGGTGTCGGCGTTGTGGCCGGCCACCAGGGTGTCGTTCCCGGCCCCGCCGCTCAGCGTCTGGCCGGAATCGTTGGCCGTCAGCACCACGCCGGAGGTCGTGCCGCCGCCGCCGCCGCTGCTGGTGGTGTCGTCGTTGGTGATGGTCCCGCTGGCGGTGGCCATCCCCAGGGTCGCGCCGCTGGCCCCGGACAGGCTGACCGTGAAGGTCTCGTCCGACTCGGTGGTGGTGTCGCCGACCACATTGACGGTGATGACCTTACTGGTCTCGCCGGCCGCAAAGGTCACCGAGCCGGAGGGCAGCACCCCGTTCTGGAAGTCGGCGGCGTTGGCCGGGTTGCTCCCCGAGCCGCTCACCCCCCAGTTCACCGTCGAGGCCGCTGTGGTCGGGCCGGTCCGGGTCAGGGTGTAGCTGAACGCGGTGATCCCGGAGTTGCCCTCCGCCAGCGCCACCGAGGGCGTCGAGAAGGCGATCTGCGTGCTGGCCGGCGGTGGCGGCGCAGTGTTGCCCGACGAATCGATCGAGGCGTTCATCAGGTCGTAGAGTTCCTGACCCGAGCCGTTGGCGGCGATCACGTGGCCGTCGGCGGTGATGCCGACGAAGTCGCCGGTCACCTGCCGCACCGGGCCGTACCAGCCGGGGACGTCGCCGCCGTAGGCGTATTCGTCATAGCCGCGCGCCTGCACCGTGCCGTCCGGCGCGTGCCAGCTGACCGCGAACCCCCCGTCGCCGGTGGCCACGAAGTGCACGCCGCCGGTGGCCGGCCCGAGGTCCTGGCGCACGAACGTCAGCTTCGACGGATCGAACACCATGTCCCAGACGTCCTGGCCGCCCGAGGCGTTCGGTTGGAAGTAGGCGAACACCACCTTGCCGTCGGTCAGCCAGGTCCCGGCGCCGATGAACTGGCTGGCCGTGCCGGCCATCAGCGCCGTCGGGGTGGCCAGCGTGCTGCCGTCCGACACCGCGCCGAACACCGCGCCGGAGTCCTCCCAGATCGCGAAGGTCTTGCCGGGCGGCAAGGTCGTGGGCTTGGAGTCGTAGATCTGGATATGGGCGCTGGTCACCGGCTGGCCGCTGTCGGCGAAGGCCATCGGCGCATTGGCCTGGCCGCTGGTCGGCCCGTCGTCGTGCAGGGTGGCCACGGGCGCGACCGGTGTCCCGTTCACGACCTGCGTCGAGCCGTCCGCCAGCGCGTAGGCGCGGATGTAGTCGACCTGCATCTGCGCCGGGAACATGGTCGGATCGGCGTTGCCGCCCCAGCCGCCGGTCGCCATGTTGACGATCATCGCCATGGGGTTGGTCCAGTTGGCCGGGGTCGCCCCCTGCAGCACCGCGACGCCGTCGTAGTAGAAGGTCACCGTCGAGGGCGTCCACAGCATGCCGTAGGTGTGGAAGCCGGTCGGATCGATCTTGTAGGTGTTGTCGTACTGGGTGGCGTCACCGCCGAAGGCGCGGCGATAGTCCACGTTCGGCGTGGCGGCCAGCGCCTCCATGATGTCGCCCTCGACGTTGGGCACGAAGGGCGAGGGCATCATCCAGAACGCCGGCCAGGTGCCGGTGGCGGTCGGCAGCTCGGCGCGCATCTCGAAGTAGCCGTACTTCTGCTCGAACGACCCGAGGGTGTTGAGCATCCCCGAGGTGTAGTCGCGGTTCCAGGTCGCGTAGGCGGCGTTCGCCGCGACCGGCGCGGCGGTGATGGTCAGCACGCCGTTGGAGACCGAGAACGGGTTGACCCCGATGTCCTGCTCGCCGCGGCCCTGGAAGCCGGGCTGGACGTAGACCTCGGTCTCGCCGTTGGAGACCAGGGTGTAGGCCCACTGGTCCTTCAGGTTGCCGCCGAAGTTGGTGTTCCAGGTCCCGACCTGCTTGGACGGATCGTAGAGCGACAGGCTGTTGAACTCGTCGTCGAAGGTCATCGCGCCGAGCTTCGAGGTGTCGAGCGGCAACAGGAACTGGTTGTTGTTGAAGGCCGCGACCGTGGTTCCGCGGAAGGTCAGGCTTTCGCCGGTCGGCAACGCCAGCACGACGTCGGACCCCTGCTGGGTCATCGCGCCCCTGATCTGGCTCGCCGTCGTGAAGTTGTAGCCGAGCAGCTGGACCTGGTCGTTGCCGTTCCAGTTGTAGATGACGTCGTTGCCTTCGCCGGCCTTGACGATGAAGGTCCCCTTCTGGGTCGCGGGGCCCACCAGCACGTCGTTGCCCGCCCCGCCGTAGAGCCAGTGCGTCGCGTCATCGACGACGATCAGGTTGTCCATGGCGTTGCCGACGGCGTAGTTGAAGCCGTTGTTGACCGTCAGGTTCTCGATGTTCGGGGCGAGCTTGATCGACGTCCAGCCGATCTCGGTGTCGATCCCGGCGTTCGGCTGCTCCTGCACCACGTCCTTGGGATCGGTGATCCAGAACCGGTTGTCGCCGGACGAACCGATCAGGACGTCGCCGCCGCCTTCACCCGAGATCGAGGTGTCCCCGGCCGGCGCCGTGATGGTCTCGCCGCCGGCTGATGTGCCGACAATGCGACCCGACTCGGTCGCGCTCTCGGGCATCGCAACACCGCGGTAGTTGTAATAGGTCACGTCGGAAGCTCCCAAACTAGCGGGAGCGAGAACTACTAGCAGGGCAATTGGTTCTCGAAGGCGACGCTATTGCTTAAAGATAGCAGCCGCCGTGTTCTTTAAGACCCGGCGGAACTGCTGATCATCGCCGCGAGGGCGAAACAACGTGGACCGCGGCACTTTTGTTCCCAAGGCCTCAGGTATCCGAATTTCGACAGTCAAGCTGGATAGACGCGCGGCCGCAGCGGCTTGACCCGCACCGCCAGCCCGGGCGCGACCCCCGTCGGCATGGTCGGCCCGTGGGCCTCCAACTCCAGCACCTGCCCCTCGATCAGGCACTCGATGCGCACGTCCGGCCCGCGCGCCGCCACCGCCCGCACCTGCGCCGCCAGCCCGGCGCCGTCGGCCGGCGCGAACGCCACCTCGTCGGGCCGGAAGAACACCTCCACCGCCCCGGCCAGCGCACCCTTCGGGGCCTCGGTCTCCCAGTCGGCGATCGTCAGCCGCCCGCCGTCGACCACGCCCGGCAGCCGGCAAGCGGCCCCCAGGAAGTCGTAGACGAAGGGGGTCGCCGGGTTCTCGTAGACCTCATTCGGCGTGCCCAGCTGGATCAACTCGCCGTCCTTCAGGATCGCGACGCGGTCGGCGAGGTCCAGCGCCTCCTCCTGGTCGTGGGTGACGAAGACGGTGGTCACTCCGGCCCGGTCGTGCAACTCCCGCAGCCAGCGTCGCAGCTCGCGCCGCACCTGGGCGTCCAGCGCCCCGAACGGCTCGTCCAGCAGCAGCATCCGGGGCTCGATGGCCAACGCCCGGGCCAGCGCCACCCGCTGCCGCTGGCCGCCCGACAGCTGGGCCGGGAAGCGCTTCTCCAGCCCCTCCAGCTGCACCAGCGACAACAGGTCGGTGACCCGCTCCTTCACCTCGGCCTTGCTCGGCCGCTCGGCGCGCGGGCGGACGGTGAGCCCGAACGCGATGTTCTGCGCCACCGTCATGTGCCGGAAGAGCGCATAGTGCTGGAACACCATCCCCACGCGGCGGCGGCGCACCGGCAGGGCCAGGAAGTCCTCGCCGCCGAACCGCACCTCGCCGGCGTCCGGCTGTTCGAGCCCCGCCAGCACCCGCAGCAGGGTGGTCTTGCCCGAGCCCGACGGGCCGAGCAGGGCCAGGAACTCCTTGTCGTGGGCCTGCAGTGAAACGCCCTTCAGCGCCGGGAAGCGGCTGTAGGATTTCGAGATCCCACTGATCTCCAGGGAGAGGTCCGACGAGCTAGTGTCTGCGGCTGGCCGAAAGTTCACTGGAGTAACGCCATTCGAGGACGGTCTTGAGGACCAGGGTGATGAGCCCGAGGGACGCCAGGATTGAGGCTGCCGCGAAGGCGCCGACGAAGTCGTAGTCATTGTAAAGCACCTCGACGTGCAGCGGGAGCGTGGTCGTGAGCCCGCGGATATGGCCGGAGACGACCGAGACCGCGCCGAACTCACCCATGGCGCGGGCGTTGCAGAGCAGAACGCCGTAGAGCAGCGCCCATTTGATGTTCGGCAGCGTGATCTTCCGGAAGGTGGTGAAGGCGCCGGCCCCCAGCGTCAGGGCCGCGGTCTCCTCGTCGGAGCCCTGGTCCTGCATCAGCGGGATCAGCTCGCGGGCCACGAACGGCAGGGTGACCAGGATGGTCGCCAGCACCAGGCCGCTGGTTGCGAAGATGATCTTGATGTCGTGGTCGATCAGCCATTCGCCGAACCAGCCCTGGGCCCCGAACAGCAGCACCCACACCAGCCCCGACACCACCGGCGAGATCGAGAACGGCAGGTCGATCAGGGTGAGCAGCACGCTCTTCCCGCGGAACTCGAACTTGGTCACCGTCCAGGCCGCCGCGATGCCGAAGACGGCGTTGAGCGGCACCGAGATGGCCGCCACCAGCAGGGTGAGCTTGATGGCCGCGCGGGCGTCCGCCTCGGTGATCGCCGCCAGGAACGGCCCAATTCCCTTCGACAGTCCGTCGTGGAACACGGTGAACAGCGGCAGGATCACCAGCACGCCCATGACCGCCACCGAGGCGGCCACGAACAGCGGCGCGAGGCCGGGCAGCCGGAAGCGCGCGGTCATCTGCGCCCCCGGTTGGCCAGCACCACCTGCGCGGTGTTGATGACGATCAGCGCGCCGAACGAGATCCCGAGCATCGCCAGGCCCACGGCCGCGGCGCCGGCGTAGTCGTACTGCTCCAGCTTGATGACGATCAGCAGCGGCGCGATCTCGGTCCTCAGCGGCATGTTGCCGGCGATGAACACCACCGAGCCGTACTCCCCCACCGCCCGGGCGAAGGCCAGGCTGACGCCGGAGATCAGCGCCGGCCCCAGCACCGGCATCACCACGAAGGCCACCCGCTGCAGGTCGTTGGCGCCCAGCGTCTGGGCCGCCTCCTCCACCTCCCTGTCGAGGTCCTGCAGCACCGGCTGCAGGGCGCGCACCACGAACGGCAGGCCGATGAACACCAGGGCGATGAAGATGCCGAGCGGCGAATAGGCGGTCTTCAGCCCCACCTTGGCGGCCAGGGAGCCGAGTGGTCCGGTGGGGGCGTAGATGGCGGTGAGCGCGATGCCGGCCACCGCTGTCGGCAGGGCGAACGGCAGATCGACCAGGGCGTCCAGCAGCCGCCGGCCGGGGAACTCGTAGCGGGTCAAGGTCCAGGCGATCAGCAGGCCGAGGGGGGCGTTGAGCAAGGCCGCGAGGGCCGACAGGCTGAAGCTCAGCTTCAGGGCCGCCGCCACCCGGTCGTCGCTGAGCGCGTGCCAGACGCCGGCCAGCCCCAGTTCCCAGGGCCGCAGCGCCAACGCCGTCAGCGGGATGATGACGATCGCGCCCAGGTAGGCGAGCGTGATCCCCAGCGACACCCCGAAGCCCGGCAGGATCGACGGCTCGCGCAGACGCCACAGGCGGAGCCGCCTGGCTCCGCCTGGAGAGAGGGAACTGGGGAGGGAGGCCTGCTCGGTCACGTGGGCTTGTAGATCTGGTCGAAGAGGCCGCCGTCGGCGAAGTGCGTCGCCTGGGCCTTCTTCCAGCCGCCGAAGGTGTCGTCGATGGTCACCAGCGGGATCTGCTTGAAGCCCTTGGCGTACTTGGCCGCCGCCTGCGGGTCGCGCGGGCGGAAGTGGTGCTTGCCGATGATGTCCTGCGCCAGCGGGCTGTAGAGGAAGTTCAGGTAACCCTCCGCCGCCAGCCGGGTCTTGTGCCGGTCGGCGTTCTTGTCGACCAGCGCCACGGGCGGCTCGGCCAGGATCGAGCTCGACGGATAGATGATGTCGAAGTTCGGGCCGAATTCGTCGATGGTCAGGTAGGCCTCGTTCTCCCAGGACAGCAGCACGTCGCCGATATGGCGCTGGGCGAAGGTGGTGGTCGCCCCCCGCGCGCCGGTGTCGAGCACAGGCACGTTCTTGAACAGCTTGGTGATGTAGTCCTTCGCGCCGGCCGGGCCGCCCGCCTTCAGCCCGTAGGCGTAGGCCGCCAGATAGGCCCAGCGCGCGCCTCCGGAGGTCTTCGGATTGGCGGTGATGACGCCGACGCCGGGCTTCACCAGATCCTGCCAGTCGCGGATCTTCCAGGGGTTGCCCTTGCGCACCAGGAACACGATCGTCGAGGTGTAGGGTGTGGAGTTGTTCGGCAGCCGCGTCTGCCAGTTGGCCGGCAGCAGCTTGGCGCGGGCCGCGATCTCGTCGATGTCCGCCGCCAGCGCCAGGGTGACCACGTCGGCCTGCAGGCCGTCGATCACCGAGCGGGCCTGCTTGCCCGAGCCGCCGTGGCTCTGGTTGATGGTGATGGTCTGGCCGGTCTTGGCCTTCCAGTAGGTGGCGTAGGCCGCGTTGATCTCCTTGTAGAGCTCCCGCGTCGGGTCGTAGCTGACGTTCAGCAGGGTGACGGCATTGCCGGCGGCGAACGCCTGTCCGCCGATCAGCGGCGCGGCGGCGAGGGCGCTGCCCGTCGCGATCAGGCTGCGGCGGGTGAAGTCGATCTTGCTCATGTGCGTCGTCTCGTGGCTCAAGGGATCAGAACGCGAACTGGGTGCGGAGCGACCAGACGTTGAACGACTGGCCGATGTCGGCGCCCACGGGCGTCAGCCAGATCGTGCTGGCGGCCGTCGTGGAATTGGCCGGCGACAGGCGCTCGATCTGCACGCGCTGGTAGTCGACCATGATGCGCGCCACCGAGTTCAGGTACCAGTTGACGCCGAGCGTGAGGTTCTTCTCCTCGCCGCCACGAATGCCGCTGGCCGACGGCAGGGTTCCGGCGGCGCCTTCGTCGTAGTTCAGATCAGCGTCGGAGTAGCGGACGCCGACCTCCCACGCGCCCCACCCGCTGCGCTTCAGGTCGAAGGGGTGGGTCACCGCCGGGGCGTCGAACGCCGCCGTAGTCAGGTTGTACTTCCGCGGCTCGCCGGTGATCGTCCAGGCGCCCTGGACATAGAAGGCGTTGAAGTGCGGGTCGGGCTGGCCGTCGGAACGCTCGACGCCCAGGCGCTGGTATTCGGCCTGCAGCAGCAGGTTCTTCTTCTGCGCCGCGAATTCCGCGCCGCGGGTGTCGGCGTGGCGGATCGGAATGTTGCCGGTGTTGATCAGCCTCGTCCCGTCGACCCGGATCTCGGGGGTGTCGCTGAACGACACCGAACCTGCGGGCACGAGGCCGGTGGCGGCCGGGCCGGCGTTGTTGGCGGGCTTGTCCACGTAGCTGGCGTTGACGCCGAGGTGGATCAGCCAGTCCTCGCCCCGCAGCGGCGTGCCGGCCAGCCTGGCCGTGTAGCCCAGCTGGTCGCCGTAGGTCTGCGGGACCGCCGTGGCGGCCCCGGTGTTGAGTACGCCGATGGTGCGTCCGGTGACCGCGGCGGCGGCGAACCAGCGATCGCCGTAACCGTAGATCTGCGCGGCCGACCGGGTGTCGCCGCCGACGAGGCCCCGCGACAGATCCGACGCCATGGAGCGCTCGATGAACGCCATGCCGTTGGTCGAGCCCTGGTCGTCCAGCCCCAGCGACGGTGAGAAGGCGCCGACCTTGATGTGGAGCGGCTTGACGCCGTTGTACTGCAGCCAGGCCTCGTAGAGCTGGCCGGTGTTCTCCGCGCCGGCCCCGCCGAAGTCGAACAGGATGCGATAGTCGAAATCACCGGGGGTCGTGCCGTCGATGCCGATCCGCGCCCGGCGGAACAGGTCGCCGCTCTTCAGGTCGCGGGCGTGGCTCACGTCGACGTTGGACGCCGAGCCGCCGAGCGCCGGGCCCGACCGGCGCAGGTCGGCGGCGGTCGGGCCCGCGCCCTGTTGGTCATAGTCGGCGACGTCGAATTGCACGACGCCGTGCAGGGTCACCGACCACTTGCCGTCGGCGCTGGCGAAGGTCGGCCGGCCGCCGGCGACGGTCACCTTGTCCTGGCTGTGGATCTCCTCGCGGATCGCCTGCTCGCCGCCGGCCACTTGGGCCTTCAGATCGGCGATCTGGCTCTCCAGCTCCTGGTTGTGCCGCTCCAGCGCGTCGAGCCGGGCCGTCAGCGCCAGGGCCTGCTCCTGGCTCACGCCGCTCGACTGCGTGGGCGCGGTGGAGACCGCCTGCGCCAGCGCCGCCGGGGCCGCTCCGCAGAACAGCGCCGCCAACGCGAGGCTCCGAACCCATGTCTGCCCGGCGACCGCCATCCTGCTCTCCCCTCGCTGCAAGCCAGGATCAAGCTATCCAGCTAAATCCCATCAAGTAAGTGGGATTTAGCTGGGGGCCTGCGCAGAAATTCTAAACCTACTCGGCCGCCGCCAACAGCGGGACGCCGGCGGTGTAGGCGGTCTTCGCGGCGAGCTGGGCCTTGGCCGACTCGTATTCCGCCGACAGCCGGGCGATCAGTTCGCCGGCCGCGGGGATTGCGGTGACCGCGCCGATGCCCTGGCCGCAGCCCCAGATATCACGCCAGGCCTTGGCTTTCTGATTGCCGCCGGAGCCGAAGTTCATCGCCGAGGCGTCCGACACCGGCAGGGCGTCGGGATCGAGGCCCGCCGCGACGATCGAGGGCGCCAGGTAGTTGCCGTGAACGCCCGTGAAGAGGTTGGTGTAGACGATGTCCTCGCCCGACGACTCGACGATCATCTGCTTGTAGGCAGGGTCGGCGTTGGCCTCTTCCGTGGCGATGAAGGCGGAGCCCACGTACGCCAGGTCCGCGCCCATGGCCTGGGCGCCGAGGATCGCCGCGCCGCTGGCGATCGAGCCCGACAACGCCACCGGCCCGTCGAACCAGCTCCGCAGCTCCTGGATGATGGCGAACGGCGACAGCTTCCCCGCGTGCCCGCCCGCCCCAGCCGCCACCGGAATCAGGCCGTCGGCGCCCTTCTCGATCGCCTTGCGGGCGAAGCGGTCGTTGATGATGTCATGCAGCACCGTCCCGCCGTAGGAATGCACCGCCGAGTTCACGTCCTCCCGCGCGCCCAGCGAGGTGATGACGATGGGCGCTTTCCACTTCGTCGAGGCCTCGACGTCGTGCTCCAGCCGGTCGTTCGACTTGTGGACGATGTGGTTCACAGCGAACGGCGCTGAGGGCGCCTCCGGATGGTCCCGGTCCCAGGCCGCCAACTCCTCGGTGATCCGATGCAGCCACTCGTCCAGCAGGCTCGCCGGCCGCGCGTTCAGCGCCGGGAACGACCCGACGATCCCCGCCTTGCACTGGGCGATCACCAGGTCCGGCGTCGAGATGATGAACAGCGGGCTGCCGATCACCGGCAGGCGCAGGCGGTCACGGAGCACGGGCGGCAAAGCCATGGCGGATCCTCGAACGGTTGTTAGATTTACAACGTACGTAGACATTCGCTCGCCGGCAATAGTCGTCCCTCTTCAATCTGCGGGGAAGGCGCCGGTCGCCTGACGCCGCGTGACCTTGACGCCCGCCGCCCGGCCGGCCCATCTCCCCGCATGGTCGATGCAAGTCTTCTCGCCTCCGACTTCCCCCCCGCTCGCCCCGAGGCCTGGCGCGCCCTGGTGGCCAAGACCCTGGGCGAGGCCCCATTCGCCAGCCTCGAGAAGACCACGGTCGAGGGCCTGCCGATCGCGCCCCTCTACGCCCCCGGCGAGCTGCCGAGCGAACAGGCCTTTCCGACCCGTCCCTTCGACGCCGATCGGCACTGGGACGTCCGCGCGCTCACCGCCCATCCCGAGCCGGGCCGCGCCAACGCCGAGATCCTCGCCGACCTGCGGGGCGGCGCCGCCTCGGCCGTCGTCCGCCTCGATCCCACGGGCGAGCACGGCGTCGCGGTCGGCTCCGCGGAGGGCCTGGCCCGGGTGCTCGACGGCGTCATCCTGGAGCTCGCGCCGGTGGCGCTGGACGCCGGCTTCCTCGGGCCCAAGGCGGCCGACTGGCTGGGCGCCGTGGCCAAGGCCTCGCCCGGCGCGAAGCTCAACTTCCACCTCGATCCCCTGAGCGCGTTCGCCGAGGCCGGCGCCAGTCCCGGGCCCATCGAGAGCCATCTGGTCAGCGGCGCCACGGTCGCCACCCGGCTCGCCGACACCTACCCGCACGCCCAGCTGTTCCTGGCTTCCGGCCGCGTCGTCCATGAGGCCGGCGGCGGCGAGGCGCTGGAGGTGGCGTTCGCGGCGGCCGCGGCGGTGACCTACGCCAAGGCCCTGATGCGCGCCGGACTGCCGATGTCCGCCGCCTTCGCGGGGATCACGCTCGGCCTCGCGGCCGACGCCGACTACTTCCTGACCATCGCCAAGCTGCGCGCCGCCCGCGCGGTCTTCGCCCGCATCGCCGTCGCCTGCGAGGCTGGTCCGCAGGCGCGGATCGAGGCCCGCTCCTCGCGGCGGATGCTCACGGCCACGGACGCCTGGACCAACATGATCCGCCTCACCGCCGCCGGCTTCGGCGCGGCGGTCGGCGGGACGGACGCCGTGGTGCTGGGGAATTTCACCGACGCGCTCGGCCTGCCCACCGCCTTTGCGCGGCGCCAGAGCCGCAACGCCCAGCTGGTGCTGATGGAAGAGGCCCACGTCGGCCGCGTCGCCGACCCCGCCGCGGGCGCCGGCTACGTCGAGGCCATGACCGACCAGATCGCCCGCGCCGCCTGGGCGACATTCCAGGAGATCGAAGCCGCCGGCGGTCTGATCGCCGCCCTGCAGTCCGGCCGGATCGCCCGGGAAGTCGCGGCCGCCAACGCCGCCCGTCCCGAGCCGAAGATCCTCGGCGTCACCGTCTTCCCGCCGGACCAGGACGCGCCCGTCGAGGTCGTGCGTCCCGCCGCCACGCCGGTCGACGCCCCCTCGCCCAAGCTCCCCGGCCCCGACAGCCATTGCCCACCGCTCAGGCCCATCCGCCTGTCCGAACCGTTCGAGGCGCAGGCATGAACGGCTTCCCCGACTTCGCCACCTTGGCCTTCGACGCGCCGCTGCCCGAGCCGAACCGGCCGACCACGCCGCTGTGGCAGACGCCCGAGGGCCTGGCGGTCAAGCCCGCCTACGGTCCCGTCGACACCGCCGAGCTGGACACCCTTTCCGGCTACCCGGGCCTGGCGCCGTTCCTGCGCGGCCCCTATCCGACCATGTACCTGACCAACCCGTGGACCATCCGCCAGTACGCGGGCTTCTCCACGGCCGAGGACTCCAACGCCTTCTACCGGCGCAACCTGGCGGCCGGTCAGATGGGACTGTCGATCGCCTTCGACCTGGCCACCCACCGCGGCTACGACAGCGACCACCCGCGGGTGAAGGGCGACGTCGGCATGGCGGGCGTGGCCATCGACTCGATCCTCGACATGCGCACCCTGTTCGACGGCATCCCGCTCGACAAGATGAGCGTCTCGATGACCATGAACGGCGCGGTGCTGCCGATCATGGCGCTCTACATCGTGGCCGGCGAGGAGCAGGGCGTGCCGCACGCCAAGCTCTCTGGCACCATCCAGAACGACATCCTGAAGGAGTTCTTGACCCGGAACACCTACATCTATCCGCCGTCGCCCTCGATGCGGATCGTCTCGGACATCTTCGCCTACACCTCCAGGGAGATGCCGCGTTTCAACTCGATCTCGATCAGCGGCTACCACATGCAGGAGGCCGGGGCGACGCTCGACCTGGAGCTGGCCTACACCCTCGCCGACGGCATCGAATACGTCCGCGCCGGCGTCGCCGCGGGCCTGCCGGTGGACAGCTTCGCGCCCCGGCTGTCGTTCTTCTGGAACGCCGGCATGAACGCCTTCATGGAGATCGCCAAGCAGCGGGCCGCGCGCCTGCTGTGGGCCAGGCTGATGAAGGAGGAGTTCGACCCGAACGACGCGCGCTCGCTATCCTTGCGCGCCCACACCCAGACCTCCGGCTGGTCGCTGGCCGCCTCCGACGTCTTCAACAACGTGGCGCGCACGGCGGTGGAGGCGATGGCGGCGGTGGGCGGCCAGACCCAGAGCCTGCACACCAACTCGCTGGACGAGGCGCTGGCGCTGCCCACCGACTTCTCCGCCCGCATCAGCCGCAACACCCAGCTGTTCCTGCAGCTGGAGAGCGGCCAGACCCGGGTCATCGACCCCTGGGGTGGCTCCTACTACGTCGAGCGCCTGACCGCCGACCTCGCCGCCCGCGCCCTGGAACACATCGCCGAGGTCGAGGCGCTGGGCGGCATGGCCAAGGCCATCGAGGACGGCCTGCCCAAGCGCCGCATCGAGGAGGCCTCGGCCCGCACCCAGGCGCGCATCGACGCCGGCCTGCAGTCGGTGGTCGGCGTCAACCGCTACCGCTCGGAAGACGCCGACGAGATCCCGGTGCTGAAGGTCGACAACACCGCAGTTCGCGAACAGCAGCTCGCCAAGCTCCAGCGCCTGAAGGCCGAGCGCGACCCGACGGCGCTCGCCGCCGCCCTCGACGCCCTGACCCGTGGCGCGGCCGCGAACGGCAACCTGCTGGCGCTGGCGGTGGACGCCGCCCGCGCCAAGGCCACCATCGGGGAAATCTCCGACGCGCTGGAGAAGGTGTTCGGCCGCCACAAGGCCCACGCCGACGCGGTGAAGGGCGTCTATCTGCGCGAGGCCGGGGTCACGCCCGCCGCCGAGCGCGCCCGGGCCATGGCCGAGGCCTTCGCCCAGGCCGACGGCAAGAAGCCCCGCATCCTGGTCGCCAAGATGGGCCAGGACGGCCACGACCGCGGCCAGAAGGTGATCGCCTCGGGCTTCACCGACCTGGGCTTCGAGGTGGAGATCGGCGACCTGTTCCAGACCCCGGCCGAGACCGCCGCCCAGGCGGTCGCCGACGGCGTCCATGCGGTGGGGGCAAGCTCCCTGGCCGCCGGCCACCTGACCCTGGTCCCCGACCTGAAGGCCGAGCTCGCCAGGCTGGGCCGGCCCGACATCCTGGTGGTGGTGGGCGGCGTCATTCCGCCGGAGGACTTCAAGGCGCTGGAAGACATGGGCGTCGCCGCCGTCTTCACCCCCGGCACGCCGGTGCCGCAGGCCGCGATCACCGTGCTCGAGCGGCTCAACGAACGGCTGGGTTACGCGCAGGAGCAGGCGGCGCAGTAGCGCCTCAGCCCGGCAGTTCCTCGGTGATCACCGTGAACTGGGCGAGGAAGTTGGGGCCGAAGGTGGTGGTGATGGCGGTGTCGGTGGCGTCGCGGCCGTGGGCCATCAGGATGCGGCCGATCCGCGGCTTGTTGTGGCGCGCGTCGACGGTGCGCCAGGCGCCGCCCAGGTAGACCTGGAACCAGGCGCTGAAATCCATCGGCGTGGTGGTGTGCGTCACGCCGATATCGCCCAGGAAGCCGGTGCAGTAGCGCGCCGGGATGTTCATGCAGCGGCACAGGGTGACCGCCAGGTGGGCATAGTCGCGGCAGACCCCGCACTGCTCCTCGTGGGCCTCATGCGCGGTCTTGGTCGGCCGGGCGTGCTGGTAGCCGAAGGTGATGCGCTTGTGCGCGTAGTCGAGGATGGCCTGCACCCGGGCCCAGCCCGGCTCCGTCGTCCCGAACAGCGACCAGGCGAGGTCGATCATCTGGTCGGTCTCGCAATACCGGCTGCCGAGCAGGAAGAGCACCACGTCGTCGGGCAGTTCCTCCACCGGATGCTGGCGAGCGTAGGCCGGCGTCGGGTCCGGCTCGCCGCTGTCGCGCACCACGAAGTCGGCGCTCAGCCTCAGGCGCCCGGCCGGCGCGACGATGCGACTGCAGAGGTTGCCGTAGATGTCGCGGTACTGGCTCAGCGCCGTCGGCGGATCGGTGCGGATGACGTCGGGCGTCTCCAGGTCGCCGATCCGGGTGGGATGCACGTTCAGCATCAGCAGCATCGGCGTCGGCTGCGGGCACTCGTAGACGATCTCGTACCCGGCACGGATGCGCATTCAGGTCTCCAGGCGGGCTATCGCCCCTGCGCAACACGCAGCCGTGGCGCGGGTTGCGCGGCGAGATCCGCATCTACGCGGACGTCGACCTCCACGTCCATGCCGAGATAGTCGTCCGGCGCGCCTGACCACGTCCCGTGCAGCGGCAGCACCTGGCGCGGATCGCAGGCGGCGGCCACGCGGATCAGGTCGGTGGCTCCGACGATGCCGTTGGTGGGGTCGAACTCCACCCAGCCGCAGGCGGGCAGGTAGACCCGCGTCCAGGCGTGGGTGTGGCCGCCGCCGGTGCGGCCCCCCGCCTTCGGCGAGGCGCTGTAGACGTAGCCGGAGACGAACTGGGCGGCCAGGCCGAGGCTGCGCGCCGCCTCCATCATCAGCACGGCGAAGTCGCGGCAGCTGCCGCTGCGCCGCGCCAGGGTCTCGGCGGGCGACTGCGGCGCGCCCTGCAGGCGCAGGGCATAGGCGAAGTCGCCGCGGATCGCGCCGGTGATCTCGACCAGCAGGTCCAGCAGCCGGGTCGGCCCGTTCGGCCGAACGAACCGCCGGGCCCAGGCGGCCACCTCGCCGTCGGGATCGGCATGCCGGCGCACGATGGCGCGGGCCAGGTCGGGCAGCTCGTGGGTCTCGTAGGCGAAGGCCCCGTCCGCGCCCAGCACATCGTCGGCCAGGTCGGCCAGCGGGGTCTGCGGCCGATGCTCCAACCGCACGCGGCTCTCGACCCGCAGCACGTCGGAGCGGCGGTCGAACCGCGCCACCGCCACGCTGGCGCCGGAGACGTCGTGCACATCGTGCAGCAGCGACGGCTCGGGCGTGATCCGCAGTTCCGTCGACAGAATGCGCTGGTCGTGGCTTTCCAGCGGCCGCATCAGCATGCGGTGCTCGCCGAACGACACCGGAGTGCGGTAGCGGTAGGTGGTCAGGTGACGGATGGAGACGACCGGCATTGCAACGACTTGCGGGCGATTCCGCCGAAGGGTCCACGCCGCTCCTGGCCGCAGAGGACGGCGCCCCCGCGGTTGTCGCAAATCCAGGCGCCCCGGCGCCCTTTCTGTTGCTGGGCGATCACGCCGGCCGGATCATTCCCCGCGCCCTGGGCGATCTGGGGCTCTCCGCCGCGGCCATGGACCGCCACATCGCCTGGGATATCGGCGTCGAGGGGCTCGGCCTGGCGCTGGCCGAGGCGCTCGGCGCCTGTTTCCTGCGCCAGCGGTTCTCCCGCCTGGTCATCGACTGCAACCGCGCGCCGGACCGTCCCGACGCGATCCCCGCCGTCAGCGACGGGACAGCGATCCCCGGCAATGCGGCGCTGACGCCGGCCGAGCGCCTGGCGCGTCGGGCCGAGGTCTTCGAGCCCTACCACGCCCGAATCGCCCAGGAGCTCGACGCCCGCGCGGCGCACGGGCTGCCGACCGTGGTCGTGGCCCTGCACTCCTTCACGCCGGTGATGGACGGCTTCGCCCGCCCCTGGCGCTTCGGCGTCCTGCACGCCGAGGACTCTGCGTTCTCGCGAGCGGTGCTGGCGCAGCTCCGCGCCGAAGCCGGGGCCGAGGTCGTCGGCGACAACCAGCCCTACCGGATGGACGCGACGGACTACACCGTGCCGCACCACGCCCGCCCGCGCGGGCTCGACTACCTGGAGCTGGAAGTCCGCCAGGACATCATCGCCGGGCCCGAAGGGCAGCGACAGGTCGCCGACCTGCTGGCGCGCCTGCTTCCCGCCGCCCTGCGCGACCTCAGGACCGGCTGAAGGACCAGATGCTCAGCCGGTGCGCTTGCGGCGGGCCGCCCGGGCGCGGCGGGCGGCGTCGAACGCCACCAGTTTGCCGTCATTGGGCTGCGTCGGTCCGTTCAACACGGCGTTCACCGCCCGGCTCAGCTCGTTGAGCTTGTAGGGCTTGCGCAGGATCGGGAACTCGTCGCCCAGTCGTTCGGCGGCCTGGCTGTAGCCGGTGGCCAGCAGCACCGGCAGGCCGGGATGCTGCTCGCGCAGCCGCCGGGCGAGCGCGATGCCGTCCATCTCCCCGGCCATGACCACGTCGCTGAACACCAGGTCGGGCGGGTCGCCATCCTGCAGGGCCCCCAGCGCCGCGGCGGCGGCGCCGACCACCCGCACCTTATGCCCCAGCTGCTCCAGCAGGCCTGCGGCCACCTCGGCCACCTCCGGATTGTCCTCCACCACCAGGATGACGGCGCTGGTGACCTCCGCATCCGCGGCCTTCTCGACGGGCCGCGCCGCCTTCGGGGTGACGCGGGTGCGTGGCAGGTAAAGGGTGAAGCTGGTTCCGACGCCGAGCTCGCTCCTCACCGTCACCCGGCCGCCGGACTGCTGACCGAAGCCATAGACCTGGGAGAGGCCGAGCCCGGTGCCCTTGCTCACCTCCTTGGTGGTGAAGAAGGGATCGAACACCTTGGGCAGGATATCGGGCGGGATGCCGACGCCGGTGTCGCTCACGCTCACCGCCACGAAGTCGCCCGTCAGGTCCTGCTCGCCCGGGCCGCCGTCAAACGTGACGTTCTCGCCGACCATCGACAGCACGCCGCCGTCGGGCATGGCGTCGCGGGCGTTGACCGCCAGGTTGAGCAGCGCCAGCTCCAGCTCGCTCACGTCCACCTTCACCGGCCACAGCGCCGGGGACAGGTCGACCACCAGGTTGACGGTCGGCGGCAGGCTGGTGGACACCAGTTCCTTGAACCCGGCCATCCGCTCGGCCAGCGCGACCGAGACCGGCTGCAGCCGCTGCCGGCGGGCGAAGGACAGCAGGTGCCGCGTCAGGTCCTCGCCGCGGCGGGCCGACATCTCGATCGCGTCCAGCGCACGCTGGGCGCGCGGATCCTCGCCCACCCTGCGGCGCAGGAGCTGCGCCTGGCCGCTGACCACCATCAGGAGGTTGTTGAAATCGTGCGCCACGCCGCCGGTAAGCTGGCCGAGCGCCTCCATCTTCTGCGCCTGGGCGAGTTGTTCTTGCGCCCGCTGCAGGTCGAGCTGGGCGTTGCGCTTGTCGGTGACATCCCGGGTGATCTTGGCGAAGCCGATGAGCTTTCCGGTCTCGTCGCGGATGGCGTCGATCACCACGCTCGCCCAGAACAGCGTGCCGTCCTTGCGCACGCGCCAGCCCTCGCTCTCAAAGCGGCCCTGCTCGGTGGCGGTGCTCAGCGCCCTCAGCGGCACGCCGGCCGCCCGGTCGCCCTCGGTGTAGAACCGCGACATGTGCTGGCCGACGATCTCCTCGGCCGTGTAGCCCTTGATCTTCTGCGCCCCGGCGTTCCAGTTGGTGACGATGCCGTTGGGGTCGAGCATGAACAGGGCGTAGTCCACCACGCTGGAGACCAGCAGGCGGAACTGCCGCTCGCTCTGGGCTAGCGCGGTCTCCGCGGCCCGGCGCTCGCTGATGTCGCGGGTGATCTTGGCGAAGCCGATGTGGCGGCCGTCGTCGTCGCAGATCGCGTCGATCACCACCGACGCCCAGAAGCGGCTGCCGTCCTTGCGCATCCGCCAGCCTTCGCCTTCGAAGCGCTTCTCCCGCGTCGCGGTCGCCAGGGTCCGCGCGGGCAGGCCCGCCTGCCGGTCCTCCGGGGTGTAGAAGGTGCTGAAATGGCGGCCGATGATTTCCTGCGCCTGGTAGCCCTTGATGCGCTCGGCGCCCCGGTTCCAGTTGGTGACGGTGCCGTTCACGTCGAGCATGTAGATGGCGTAGTCGACCACGCCCTCGACCAGCAGGCGGAACTTGCGTTCGCTCTCCAGCAGCGCCTGCTGGGACTCCCGCTGCTGAGTCATGTCGCGGGTGACCTTGGCGAAGCCGAGGAACTCGCCGTCCTCGTTGCGCACCGGGTGCACCGTCGCCTGCGCCCAGAAGCGGCTGCCGTCCTTGCGCACGCGCCAGCCCTCGGCGTCGGCGCGGCCGTCCTGCAGGGCGGTGGCCAGCAGCTTCTCCGGCAGCCCGGCCCGACGGTCCTCGAGCGTGAAGAAGCGGCTGAACGGCTGGTCCCGGATCTCGTCCGCGGAATAGCCCTTCATCTGCGTGGCGGCGCGGTTCCAGCTGGTGACCCGGCCGTCGGGGTCGAGCATGTAGATGGCGTAGTCGCTGATCGATTCGAACAGCAACTGGAAGTTGGGGCTCCGGTCGGGAGGCTGGGTCATGGCTACCATTGTGGGGACGCCGCCGGCGGCCTCAAGCGGCAAATGTGGCGCAGGTTGAGCGTGATCACGAATGACCCCATCGAAGCTCTCTCAGCCCGCATTGACAGGCGGTTTGGCGGCCCCGAAGAATACCGGCGCTCGGTCGAAGGAGTGGTCGTGACAGCAGGCGTGCATCAGTTTCGTCCCCCCGACGATCCCACCGACGATGGTGGGGGAACGCCTTCACCATACGGTGGGTTCCCCAATGAGAGCGAAGATCTACCCTACCGTGTGGAGGTCTGGGACCCCGACGGCAGGTTCGTGGAGCAGGTGGTGGCCGTGAGCCTCAGCCCGGCGATCGGCTACGCCGCCTTCTACGCCGCCAGTCGCGAGTTTCCCGGGCGCGCCATCACCCTGCGCCACAAATCGGCCGTGCTCAGCCGGTGGAGCGGCCAGGCGCACTGAGCGCCCGGGCCGTAGCCGCATGAACAAGGTCGAGGACCAGTCCAACGTTATCGCCCTCGCCGCCGCGCCCGGGCCGGCGGGCCGCCTGCCCTATGCGATTGAACTCTGGAACCTGCCGCGCACGGCGCGCGAGCGGGTGATCGGCCGCGCCGCCAGCATCGTCCTGGCCCGCGCCATCTTCGCCGCAGCCCAAAGCGAACACCTCGGCCGCCGGATCATCCTGCGCCGCGGCACGGAGATCCTCGAGCAGAGCGACTGAGCGGCTGATCCCTTTGATCTGCTGAGCCGGCTCGCTACATTCGCCTCTCGGCGAGCAGGCCTGTTGCGCCCAGCCGATGGAGAGCCATGGATATCCCATCGCTGAGCGACGACGTCACCCTCGAGCAACTGCAGCTCGACGGGAGCGGTCCCGTATGGCTGCAGATCCGCCGGGCGCTCGCGCAGCCGATCCTGAACGGCAAATGGCGGCCGGGCGCCCGGATACCCGCGGAGCTCGATCTCAAGGAACACTTCCAGACCTCGCGGATGACCGTGAACAAGGCCATCCAGAGCCTCGCGGCCGAGGGGCTGCTGCAGCGCCGCCGAAAGATCGGCACGGTGGTTTCGGAACGCGCGCAGGAACGTCCCGTCTTCGAGATCTGGAACACCGCCGACGTGGTCGCCCGGGCGGGGGCGGAATACGGCTACCGCCTTCTCGAGCGCGAGGTCGTCAAGGACGACCAGGACAAGGCCGCGCTCCTCGACGTCAGCCGGTCGACCCGGCTTCTTTGGCTCCGCTGCGTCCACATGTCTGACGGCCGGCCCTTCCAGCTCGAAGAGCGGCTGGTGAACGTGGACGCCGCTCCGGGCATCACCTGCCATCCGCTGGAGACCGTCCCCCCGGGACCCTGGCTGCTCGCGCATGTGCCCTGGACCCAGGCGGAGCATACGATCATGGCCCGCGAAGCCGGCGAGGCCGAAGCCGACGCCCTGGCCGTGCCGCTGGGGTCCGCCTGCCTGGTGGTGGAGCGGCGGACCTGGAACGGGGACGTCCCCGTCACCCTCGCGCGGCTATGGCATCCGGGCGCCCAGCACCGTCTGGTCGGGCGGTTCGAGCCGGCGCGCTGACCGGCTACCGCGCCAGCTTGAGCGGCGACCCGATCCAGGCGCCGCCTTATGACTAGACAAATCCGCCGCGCATTCCAAAAATGGCCTCACGATGGGCAGGGTTCGAAGCCATGCACTGTGATCGCCTGTGGCGAAACGCGCGTCTCGCCACCCTGTCCCGCGCCTTGCCCGGCCTCGGCGAGGTGGACGACGGCGTGGTCGCCGCGCGGGCAGGGGTCATCGTCTACGCCGGGCCGAGCGCCGATGCGCCGCCGTTCGAGGCCGAGGCCGCCCATGACTGCGAGGGGCGCTGGATCACCCCGGGCCTGATCGACCCGCACACCCACCTGGTGTTCGGCGGCGACCGCGCCCACGAGTTCGAGCTGCGGCTGGCCGGCGCGAGCTACGA
This sequence comes from Phenylobacterium hankyongense, assembly GCF_003254505.1. NCBI lineage: Bacteria > Pseudomonadati > Pseudomonadota > Alphaproteobacteria > Caulobacterales > Caulobacteraceae > Phenylobacterium > Phenylobacterium hankyongense. The sequence continues at coordinate 207,502 of NZ_QFYP01000001.1, forward strand.
GGCGATCGCCCGGGCCGGGGGCGGCATCGTCTCCACCATGGCCGCGACCCGCGCCGCCTCGCAGGACGAGCTGGTCGACAGCGCCCTCCTCCGCCTCGACGCCCTGATCGCCGAGGGCGCGACGACGGTCGAGGTGAAGTCCGGCTATGGCCTGGCGCTGGAGCCGGAGCTCAAGTCGCTCCGCGCGGCCCGCCAGCTGGGCCGCCGCCGGCCGGTCACCATCCGCACGACCTTCCTCGGCGCCCACGCCCTGCCGCCCGAATTCGCCGGCGACCCCGACGGCTACATCCACCTCGTCTGCCGAGAGATGATCCCGGCCGTGGCGGCGGAGGGCCTGGCCGATGCGGTCGACGCCTTCTGCGAGGGGATCGGCTTCACCGCCGCCCAGACCCGCCGGGTGTTCGAGGCCGCCCGCGCCCACGGCCTGCCGGTCAAGCTGCACGCCGAGCAGCTTTCCAACCTGCACGGCGCGGCGCTGGCCGCCGAGTTCGGCGCACTGTCGGCCGACCATCTGGAGCACCTGGACGAGAGCGGCGTCGCGGCGATGGCTGCGGCCGGCACCGTCGCCACCTTGCTGCCCGGCGCCTTCTACTTCGTCCGCGAGACGCAGGCGCCGCCGATCGCCGCCCTGCGCGCGGCCGGGGTTCCCCTGGCGCTCGCCACCGACTGCAACCCGGGCACCTCGCCGCTCACGTCGCTGCTGCTGGTGATGAACATGGCGGCCACCCTGTTCCGGATGCCGGTGGAGGAATGCCTTGCGGGCGTGACGCGCGAGGCGGCCTGCGCCCTGGGCCTGGGCGCGCAGGCCGGGACCCTGGAGGCGGGCAAGCGCTGCGACCTGGCGATCTGGGACATCGAGCGGCCGGCGGAACTGGTCTATCGCATGGGCTTCAACCCGCTCCATGCGCGCGTATTCGGAGGCGTGGGATGATCAGGCTGACGCTGCGGCCCGGCGAGGTCGGACTGGCGGACTGGCGGGCGCTCTATCGCGGGGCGGAGGTCCGGCTGGATCCCGCGGCCCGGGCGGCCATCGCCGCGAGCGCGGCCGCGGTGGCGCGCATCCTGGCCAAGGGCGATCCGGTCTATGGCATCAACACCGGCTTCGGGAAGCTGGCGAGCGTGCGGATCGAGGCCTGCGACCTGGCGGCATTGCAGCGGAACATCGTGCTGTCGCATGCGGCGGGGGTGGGCGAGCCGACCCCCGTTCCGATCGTCCGGCTGATGCTCGGCCTGAAGCTGGCGAGCCTGGCCCAGGGCGCGTCCGGCGTGCAGCCGCAGACCATGGCGCTGCTGGAGGCCCTGCTGGCCAAGGGCATGACCCCGGTGATCCCCGCCCAGGGGTCGGTGGGGGCCTCCGGCGACCTCGCCCCCCTCGCCCATATGGCCGCGGCCCTGATCGGGATTGGCGAGATCTTCGTCGGCGCTCAGCGCAAGCCGGCGGCGCAGGCTCTCGCGGAGGCCGGACTGCAATCCCTTGTGCTGGGCTCGAAGGAAGGCCTCGCCCTGCTGAACGGCACGCAGTTCTCCACCGCCCACGCGCTGGCGGCGCTGTTCGAGGCGGAGGTCCTGTTCCGCTCGGCCCTGGTGACGGGCGCGCTCTCGACCGAGGCCGCCAAGGGCTCCGACACCCCCTTCGATCACCGCATCCATGTTCTGCGCCGCCAGCCCGGCCAGATCGAGGCCGCCGACGCGCTGCGCGGCCTGATGGCCGGATCGGCGATCCGCGCTTCGCACCTGCAAGGCGATGCCCGGGTGCAGGACCCCTACTGCCTGCGCTGCCAGCCGCAGGTGATGGGCGCGGCCCTCGACGTCCTGCGCCAGGCGGCGGCGACCCTGGCCTTCGAGGCCAATGGCGTGTCGGACAATCCGCTGATCTTCCCGGACACCGACGAGGCGCTCTCCGGCGGCAACTTCCACGCCGAGCCGGTGGCCTTCGCCGCCGACATGATCGCGCTGGCGGTCTGCGAGATCGGCTCGCTCGCCGAGCGGCGGATCGCCATGCTGGTGGACCCGGCGCTGTCGGGCCTGCCGGCCTTCCTGACGCCGAAGCCCGGCCTCAACTCCGGCTTCATGATCCCGCAGGTCACCGCAGCCGCCCTGGTCTCGGAGAACAAGCAGAAGGCCTATCCGGCCAGCGTCGATTCGATCCCGACCTCGGCCAACCAGGAAGACCACGTCTCCATGGCCGCGCACGGCGCGCGCCGGTTGCTCGGCATGGTCGAGAACGCCACCGCCGTGATCGGCATCGAGCTGCTGGCGGCGGCGCAGGGCTGCGACTTCCACGCGCCGCTCACCTCCAGCCCGCCGCTGGAGGCGGTGCGCGCCCTGGTCCGCAGCCGGGTGCCGCACCTCACCGACGACCGCCACTTCCATCCGGACATCGCCGCGGCCTTGGACATGGTGCGGTCCGGAGCGGTGGCGCAGATCGCGGGCGGCGCCGCGCTGCCGGGGGTCGTCGAATGAGCCCCGCCTGGCTGGAGGTCCGTCGCGGCGAAGCCCCCCTGGTCGTGAGCTTCCCCCACACCGGAAGCGACCTGCCGCCGGATCTCGAACGCGCCTACGTCTCGCCCTGGCTCGCCCGCAAGGACACCGACTGGTGGATCGACCGGCTCTACGACTTCGCCACCGACCTGGGCGCCACGACCGTGCGCACGCGGATCTCGCGCAGCGTCATCGACGTGAACCGCGACCCGTCGGGCGCCTCGCTCTACCCCGGCCAGGCCACCACCGAACTGTGCCCGCTCACCACCTTCGACGGCGAGACGCTCTATCGCGGCGCGGCCCCGGACGTGGCGGAGATCTCCAGGCGCCGGGCGGCCTATTTCGAGCCCTACCACGCTGCCCTGGATGCCGAGCTTGCGCGCCTGCGGGCGCGCCACGGCAAGGTCGTGCTGTATGAGGCCCACTCGATCCGCTCGGTGATCCCGCGCCTGTTCGAGGGCGAGCTGCCGAACTTCAATCTGGGCACGAATGCCGGCGCCAGCTGCGGCCCGGCGCTGACGGCGCGGGTGGAAGCCGCCTGCGACGCAAGCCCCTTCAGCCGGGTGACGGACGGGCGCTTCAAGGGCGGCTGGACCACGCGGCGCTATGGCCGGCCGGAAACGGGGACGCACGCCATCCAGATGGAGCTGGCCTGCCGCGGCTACATGGATGAGCCGCCGGGTTTGCCCGCCCCGAACGCCTGGCCGCCCGCGTATTCCGCAACCCGCGCTGCGCCGATGCGCGCGGCCCTCATTGATGTCCTGAAGGCCTGTGTCGCCTTCGCCGAAGCCTGAGTCCCGATGACCCGCATCGATAACACTCGCACCATCCGCGCCGCCACCGGCACGCAGCTTTCGGCGAAGAGCTGGCTCACCGAAGCGCCGCTGCGGATGCTGATGAACAACCTGCATCCCGATGTCGCCGAGCGGCCGGAGGAGCTGGTGGTCTACGGCGGCATCGGCCGCGCGGCCCGCGACTGGGAGAGCTTCGACAAGATCGTCGAGACCCTGCGCCGGCTGGAGGACGACGAGACGCTGCTGGTGCAATCCGGCAAGCCGGTGGGCGTGTTCCGCACCCATGCCGACGCGCCGCGGGTGCTGATCGCCAACTCCAACCTGGTGCCGCGCTGGGCGACCTGGGAACACTTCAACGAGCTCGATCGCAAGGGCCTGGCCATGTACGGCCAGATGACCGCCGGCTCGTGGATCTACATCGGCGCCCAGGGCATCGTTCAGGGCACCTACGAGACCTTCGTGGAGATGGGCCGCCAGCATTATGGCGGCGACCTCTCCGGCCGCTGGCTGCTGACCGCGGGCCTCGGCGGCATGGGCGGCGCCCAGCCGCTGGCGGCGGTGATGGCCGGCGCCTCGTGCCTGGCCATCGAGTGCCAGCCCTCGCGGATCGAGATGCGCCTGCGGACCGGCTATCTCGACCGCGCCACCGAGAGCCTCGACGAGGCGCTGGAGATCGTCGCGAGGTCCTGCCGCGACAGGACCCCGGTGTCCGTCGGCCTCCTGGGTAACGCGGCGGAGCTGCTGCCCGCCCTCTACGCCCGCGGCGTGCGGCCCGACCTCTTGACCGACCAGACCTCCGCCCACGATCCGATCAATGGCTATCTTCCCAGGGGCTGGAGCCTGGAGCGCTGGGCGGCCATGCGCGCGCAGGATCCGACCCAGGTCGAGGCCGCCGCCCGCGAGTCGATGGCCGAGCACGTCCAGGCCATGCTGGACTTCCAGGCGGCCGGCGTCCCGACCGTCGACTACGGCAACAACATCCGGCAGATGGCCAAGGAAGCCGGCGTCGCCAACGCCTTCGATTTCCCGGGCTTCGTGCCGGCCTATATCCGTCCGCTGTTCTGCCGCGGGATCGGCCCGTTCCGCTGGGTGGCGCTGTCCGGCGATCCGGAAGACATCGCCCGCACCGACGCCAAGGTGAAGGAGCTGATCCCCGACAACCCGCACCTGCACAACTGGCTGGACATGGCCGCCCGCAAGATCCGGTTCCAGGGCCTGCCGGCGCGGATCTGCTGGGTGGGCCTGGGCGACCGGCATCGGCTGGGACTGGCGTTCAACGCCATGGTCGCTTCGGGCGAGCTGAAGGCGCCCATCGTCATCGGCCGCGACCACCTGGACTCCGGCTCGGTGGCGTCCCCCAACCGGGAGACCGAGGCCATGCGCGACGGCTCCGACGCGGTGTCCGACTGGCCGCTCCTCAACGCCCTTCTGAACACCGCCTCGGGCGCCACCTGGGTCTCGCTGCACCATGGCGGCGGGGTTGGCATGGGCTTTTCGCAGCATGCGGGCATGGTGATCGTCTGCGACGGCACGGAGGCGGCGGCCAGGCGGATCGCCCGGGTCCTGTGGAACGATCCGGCCAGCGGCGTGATGCGGCACGCCGACGCCGGCTACGACATCGCCCTGCAGGTGGCGCGGGACAAGGGCCTGGACCTGCCGGGCATCCTCGGATGACGCTGACCGTCCTCGCGGCGGCCGATCGCCAGGCCGCGCCCTGGAAGAATGGCGGCGGCGTCACCCGGGAGATCGCCGTCTACCCGCCCGGGGCGGACCTGGAGACGTTCGAGTGGCGGGCGAGCACGGCCCTCGTGGCGGCTGACGGGCCGTTCTCGTTCTTCGGAGGCGTCGAGCGCACGCTGGCGGTCCTGGAGGGCGACGGCCTGGAGCTACGGATCGACGGCGCCTCGCCCGTGCGCCTCGGCCCGGACCACGATCCGATCACCTTCCCGGGCGACGTCGCCGCGGCCGCCAGCCTGGTCGGCGGGCCGGTGACGGACCTCAACATCATGACCCGGCGCGGCGCCTGGTCGGCCCGCCTGCAGCGCCGAACCCTCGGCGCGGCGGCCCAGCTGGCCGCCAAGACCGACGCGTGCCTGATCCTGCTGCTGGACGCCTGCGAGGTCGCCGCCGCGCGGTCGGCTCGCCAGCTCGCCCCCGGCGACGCCCTGCTCCTGGCCCACGGCGACCGGATCGACCTGGCGCCCAGGCACGCGGCGGCCCGCATCCTCGTCGTCGAGCTGTTGCGATCGCGACGGGCCGCTCCGCCCCTCGCCGAGCAGGCGGAGCAATGAGCGGCTGGTACGGGCGGCCGGGGTCGAACCGGCACGAGCCTCGCGGCCCTACGGATTTTCATACCACTTCGGCTTTCGCCGCCGCCCCTTGAGCCAGGGCGTTCGTGGTCTGGACTATCCCTTCGCCATCGCCCGAAGGCCTAAGGCGCCGCCCGTCTAGTCTCTACACCTTCCCCGGAAGACCCTCCCAGGGCTTGGCTCGGGATCGCCATTTCACAGGGTTCCCCGAGTTTGAGCGGTTCTACGTCCGGGGTTTCCCCCAGCGCACTCAAGGCCGAAGCCCAAGTCCGTTGCGTCTACCAATTTCGCCACGCCCGCGCAGCCCGTTCGGCTTGCCACAGCCGTGGGGGAACCGTCTACCGTTGATCAGGCGTGCTACACACGGCCCAGTCTTAGGGGCGCAGCTTTGAGCGAGACGGCGGACTTCGGGACCTGGGACTATGTGATCGCCGGCGCGGGCTCCGCCGGTTGCCTGCTGGCCAACCGCCTCTCGGCCGACCCGGGCAACCGGGTGCTGCTGCTGGAGGCGGGCGGCGCGGACTCCTGGATCTGGTTCCACATCCCGGTCGGCTACCTGTTCGCCATCGGCAATCCGCGCGCCGACTGGATGTTCACCACCGAGGCGGAGGCCGGCCTCGGCGGGCGCGCGCTCGCCTATCCGCGCGGCAAGGTGATCGGCGGCTCCTCGGCGATCAACGCCATGATCTACATGCGCGGCCAGGCCGCCGACTACGACGGCTGGCGCCAGCTCGGCCTGGCCGGCTGGAGCTGGGACGAGGTGCTGCCCTACTTCCTGCGCCACGAGGACCATGTGTCGCCGTCCGGGGAGCACCACCGCGCCGGCGGCGAGTGGCGGGTGGAGCATCCGCGGGTGCGCTGGGAGATCCTCGACGCCATCCGTGACGCCGGCGAGGCCGCCGGGATCGCCAAGGTCGAGGACTTCAACAGCGGCGACAACGCGGGCTCGTCCTACTTCCAGGTCAACCAGCGCGCCGGCCGACGCTGGAGCGCGGCCACCGCCTTCCTCAAGCCGGTCCTCAATCGCCCGAACCTGCGCCTGGAGACCGGCGTCGAGGCGGAACGCGTCACCTTCGAGGGCCGCCGCGCCACCGGCCTGGTGTTCAGCCGCGGCGGCGAGCGCTTCCACGCCCGCGCCGAAGCCGAGGTGATCCTCGCCGCCGGCGCCGTCGGCTCGCCGAAGATCCTGCAGCTGTCCGGGGTCGGCGACGCCGCCGCCCTGGCCCCGCTCGGCGTTCCGGTCGTCCACGACCTGCCCGGCGTCGGCGCCAACCTGCAGGACCACCTGCAGCTGCGGCCGGTCTACAAGGTCTCGGACGTGCGCACGCTCAACACCGAGTACGCCAACCTCTTCAAGCGCGCGTTCATGGGCCTGGAATATGCGCTGCGCCGCACCGGGCCGCTGACCATGGCGCCCTCGCAGCTCGGCATGTTCGCCCGCTCCGGGCCGGAGTACGCCACCCCCAACCTGCAGTTCCACTTCCAGCCCCTGTCGCTCGACAAGTGGGGCGAGGGCATGCACCCGTTCGGCGCCTTCACCGCAAGCGTCTGCAACCTGCGCCCCACCAGCCGCGGCCGCGTGGGACTCGCCAGCCCAGACCCCGCCGCGCCGCCGGTGATCGCGCCCAACTACCTGTCGACCGACGCCGACCGCCGCGTCGCCGTCGAAGCGCTGCGCCTGGCGCGCCGCATCGTCGGCCAGGCGCCGCTGGCGAGATATCATCCACAGGAGTTCCGGCCGGGCGCGGAGCTCACCTCCGACGCCGAGCTTGCCGCGGCGGCGGCCGCGCTCGCCACCACCATCTTCCACCCGGTCGGCACGGCCGCCATGGGCGCGGACGACGATGCCCTGGCGGTGCTGGATGCGCGCCTGCGGGTGCGCGGCCTCGCCGGCCTGCGGGTTATCGACGCCTCGGCCATGCCGCGCATCACCTCCGGCAACACCAACTCGCCGACCCTGATGATCGCCGAGAAGGGCGCCGCCATGGTGCTGGAGGACGGCCGCGAGCCCTGCGCCCATCGGTCCCAATAGGCGCCCATCTACGGTCAAGCTAAGCCTTGGCCAACACAGGCGGCGGTTGGGGGGACACCATGCCGGCAGTGATCGTGGGCAAGCGGCTGGGCCGCCGACCCTTCGCCTTGGGCCGGCGCCTGAACCGCTGGTTCTGGCGCAACCGGCCGCAGATCGCGATGATCGTCACCTTCGTGGTCGCCTGCGTGCTGGGCCTGATCGCCGCCGACCTCGGACGGCACGACCTGACCGGCAAGCCCTGAACCCGCAGCCGGCCTCCAGAATCGCCGTAAACCGCTCCGACGGCTTCGGAGCGTTTCCATGAAACGGCTGGTCTTCGACCTCGACGGCACCCTGACCCACGACGACCCGTCGGCGGACTACGCTGCGCGGCGGCCCAACGCCGCCATGGTCGAGAAGCTGCGCGCCTACCGCGACCAGGGCTTCGAGATCGTCATCGCCTCGTCGCGCAACATGCGCACCTACGGGGGCCAGATCGGCAAGATCAACGCCAACACCCTGCCGGTCATCCTCGACTGGCTGGCCCGCCACGACATCCCCTACGACGAGATCCACGTCGGCAAGCCGTGGTGCGGGACGCAGGGCTTCTACGTCGACGACAAGGCGATCCGGCCCTCCGAATTCCTCGCCCTGAGTTTCGAGGAGATCCACGCCCTCCTCGCCCGCGAGGCCTGAGCGCCGATGACGGTGCGGCTGATCATGTCCGGCGCGGGCGTCGGCCAGGAGCTCGCCGCCGAGTTCGGCCCGCTGCCGCCGAGCTTCCTGCCGGTCGGCGTCCAGCGGCTCTACGAACTGCAGCTCCAGAGCCTGGAGGGCGCTGGGCCGGTTCACCTGGTGCTGCCCGAGACCTTCGCCGTGCCGGAGCACGACGCGGCGCGACTGGCCGAGCTCGGGGTCGAGATCGTGCCGATCCCCGAGGGCCTGAGGCTCGGCGAGGCGGTGGTCTATGCGCTGAACGCCATCGGCGCCGGCGACGTCCCCGTCCACCTGCTGCACGGCGACACCCTGATCCCGCACCCGCCGGTTGCCGAGCACGACCTGATCGTCGGCGGCCCGCGGGCCAACGAATACGCCTGGGCCGAGGTCGAGGCGGACGAAACCGGCCGCATCCGCGCGCTGGCCAACACCCCGGCGGGAGAGGACGGCCACGAGGGCTGGCCGATCGCCGCCGGCTACTTCGCCTTCGCCTCGGGCCTCGAGCTGCTGCGCTCGTTGACCCGCCAGCGCGGCGACTTCCTGGCCGGCGTGAACCACTACCTGGCGAGTCGCGAAGTGCGGCTGGTGGCGGCCGCCGACTGGCTGGACTTCGGCCACCTCACCACCTTCTTCCAGTCGCGCCTGGCGGTGACCACGGCGCGGGCCTTCAACACCGTGCGCATCGATGGGCTGACGGCGCGCAAGTCCAGCGACGACACCGCGAAGATGCGCGCCGAGGCCCACTGGCTGCAGGCCGCGCCGCCGTCGGTGCAGATCTACACCGCCCGCCTGCTGGGCTTCGGCCTGGAGCAGGGCCGGACCTACTACGACACCGAATACGAGTTCCTGCCGGTGCTGTCGGAGCTGTTCGTCTACGGCGCGGTGGGCCGCAAGCCCTGGCTGCGGATCCTGGCCTCCTGCGAGGACTTCCTGGGCGCGCTGGCGGCCACCCGCGGCGACGCCTCCGGCGACCAGGCGCTCGGCGCACTCGCCGCCGACAAGACCCTGGCCCGGCTGGAGACCTTCGCCCGCGCCACCGGCGAGGCCGTCACCCGTCCGCTGCGCTACAACGGCCGGCCCTGCCCCTCGCTGGTGGAGATCGCCGAGCGGCTGGTTCCGGCCATGCACCTGACCAGCGGCCGCTTCGACTGCGCCATGCACGGCGACTTCTGCTTCTCCAACGTCCTCTACGACAGCCGTGTGCGGCGCATCAAAGCCATCGACCCTCGCGGCCTGGTGGGCGAGACGCCGACCCTGTTCGGCGACATCCGCTACGACCTCGCCAAGCTCGCCCACTCGGTGGTCGGCCGCTACGACCAGATCGTCGCCGGCCGTTACCGACTGACCGCCGACGGCGACGACTGCGCCCTGGAGTTCGATCCGGTGGCCTGCCAGCCCTGGCTGGAGGCCGCGCTCGGCGACCTGGCGGTGGACGGGGTCGGCGGCCTCTCCGAACCGGTGCGGGCGGTGACCGCCAGCCTGTTCCTGTCGATGCTGCCGCTGCACGCCGACCGCCCCGACCGGCAGCAGGCCTTCGTGGCCAATGCGCTCCGGCTCTGGCGCGAGCTGGACGCGTGATCGTCATCCCGATGGCCGGCCGCTCGCAGCGGTTCGTCGACGCCGGCTACACGCGGCCGAAGTATGAGCTCGACCTCAAGGGCCGCAGCGTCTTCGCCCACGCGGTCGCCGGCTTCGAGGCCGAGTTCGCCCGCACCCCATTCCTGTTCATCGCCGCCGCCGGGGCCGAGGCCTTCGTCCGCGCCGAGGCCCGCGCGCTGGGCGTCGCCCAGGTCGTGGTGGTTCCGCTCGACCGACCTACCGCCGGCCAGGCGGAGACCGTAGAGCTCGGCCTCGACGCCATCGGCGCCGCCGGCCCGCTGACCATCTTCAACATCGACACCTTCCGCCCGGGCTTCACCTTCCCCGGCGGCCTGTTCGACACCGCCGACGGCTGGCTGGAGGTGTTCCGCGGCTCGGGGGCCAACTGGTCCTACGTCAAGCCCGCGCCGGGCCCCGAGCCGTGGGCGGTGGCGACCGCCGAGAAGCAGCCGATCTCCGACCTCTGCTGCACGGGGCTCTACCACTTCGCCCAGGCCGAGGACTTCCGCGCGGCGCTGGCCGCCGAACGCGCTGCGCCGCAGGCTGCGGAGCTCTACGTCGCGCCGCTGTACAACCACCTGCTGGCGGACGGCCGCCGCATCGCCTGGCGCGAGATCGCCCGCGAGGAGGTGATCTTCTGCGGCACGCCCGCAGAGTATGAGGCCTTGCAGTAGAGCCTCAGGCGGCGATTTCCCGCACGTCGCCGACGCCGGCGTCCTTCAGCGCCTCGATCAGTTCGCCCACCGTCGCCTCCAGCTCCGCCGGGTCGCGCCCGCGCAGCACCAGGTTCGAGCCATAGCCCTCCGGCCCGAAGAACGGATAGCTGCCCAGCGACATCGCCGGATGGGCCTTGGCCACCGCCTCCAGCGGCGCGGCGATCACCCCTTCGCCGGAGCCCTCCACCCGCACCGTGCGCGACACCGTCACCGCCCCGCCGCGCAGACGGTGACCCACGTCCTCCAGCATGCCGCGCATGATCTGCGGCACGCCGGCCAGGACGAAGACGTTGCCGATGGTGAAGCCCGGCGGGCCCTGCACCGGGTTCTTCACCAGCTCGCCGCCCACCGGCACCCGCGCCATCCGCCGGCGCGCGGCGTTCACCTCGCCGCCCCAGCGCGCGGCCATCATCTCCAGGATCTCAGGGTGTTCGTAGAGTTCCACGCCGAACGCCGCGGCCACCGCGTCGGCGGTGATGTCGTCGTGCGTCGGCCCGATCCCGCCGGTGGTGATCACATAGTCGTAGCGGGCGCGCAGGGCGTTCAAGGCCGCGACGATCTCCTCGTGCACGTCCGGCACCGTCCGCGCCTCGGCCAGGTCGACGCCGTGGACCCCCAGGTAGCGGGCGATGTCGCGCAGGTTGGTGTCCTGGGTCCGTCCCGACAGGATCTCGTCGCCGATGATCAGCACCGCGGCGGTGACCCCGTCCTGTTCGCCGCTCGCCATCGCCCACGCCCTCGCCTACATCCCGAAGTCTTCCAGACCTCCGGACTAAAGCCATCCATGGACTTCCCGCAACCACTGGCGCGCGGCCGCCTCCTGCAGCGCTACAAGCGCTTCTTCGCCGACGTGGTGCTGGACGACGGGACGGAGATCACCGCCCACTGCCCGAACCCCGGCGCCATGCTGGGCCTCAACACGCCCGGCCTGCCGGCCTGGGTCTCCCGCTCCGACGACCCCAAGCGCAAGCTCGCCCACACCCTGGAGCTGGTCGAGGCCGACGGCGGCCTGGTGGGGATCAACACCATGCACCCCAACCGCCTGACCGCCGAAGCGCTGGCGGCCGACGCCATCCCCGAGCTCGCCGGCTACGCCACCCACCGCCGCGAGGTCCGCTACGGGACCAACAGCCGCGTCGACTTCCTGCTGGAGCATCCCGACCGGCCGCCGGCCTGGCTGGAGGTCAAGAACTGCCACCTGCGCCGCGGGGGCTCGCTGGCCGAGTTCCCCGACTGCGTGGCCGCCCGGTCGCTGAAGCACCTGCGCGAGCTTTCGGCCATGGTTCGGGAGGGCCACCGCGCGGTCATGCTGTTCGTGGTCCAGCGCACCGACTGCGACGAATTCGAAGCCTGCCACGATCTCGACCCCGCCTACGCCGCCGGTCTGCGGGACGCCGCGACGCAGGGCGTTGAAGTTCTGTGCTATGATTGCGACATAAGCCCCGAGGCGATCCGCATCGCCCGCCGAATTCCCTGGCGGGGCGCCACAGCGGACGCGGAGTAGCCCATGTCCTCGACCGACATCCTCGACGCCGACTACCGGACCGGCCAGATCAAGATCCACACCGCCGAGGATTTCGACGGCATGCGCCGCGCCGGCAGGCTGGCCGCCGAGTGCCTGGACATGCTGACCCCGCACGTCGTGCCCGGCGTGGTCACCGACCACCTCGACACGCTCGCCCGCGAGTTCATCCTCGACCACGGCGCGCTGCCCGCCTGCCTGGGCTACCGCGGCTACACCAAGACCGTCTGCATCAGCCCCAACCACATCGTCTGCCACGGCATCCCCGGCGAGCGGACGCTGCGCGAAGGCGACATCGCCAACATCGACGTCACCGTCATCGTCGACGGCTGGCACGGCGACACCTCGCGCATGTACGGGGTCGGGGAAGTGGCCCCGCGCGCCAAGCGGCTGATCGACGTCACCTACGAATCGCTGGACCGCGGCCTGGCGGCCGTGAAGCCCGGCATGCGCACCGGCGACATCGGCCACGCCATCCAGACCTATGTGGAGTCGATGCGCTGCTCGGTGGTCCGCGACTTCTGCGGCCACGGTCTGGGCAAGGTGTTCCACGACGCGCCGAACATCCTGCACTTCGGCCAGAAGGGCACCGGCGAGCTGCTGCGGCCGGGCATGTTCTTCACCATCGAGCCGATGGTGAACCTCGGCAAGCACCCGGTGAAGCTGCTGGCCGACGGCTGGACGGCGGTCACCCGCGACAAGTCGCTGTCGGCCCAGTGCGAGCACTCCGTCGCCGTCACCGACGACGGCGTCGAGGTCTTCACCGTCTCGCCCACCGGCCAGTTCAAGCCGCCGGTCCAGAGCGCGTAAGCTCAGTTCCACACGTAACCTGCGCCGAAAGGTTACACTTCCCTCACTTGCCACCCTGGCTGCAAGTGCGTCAGCTTGCCCGCAACCAAGGGGTGGGTGAGCTATGCTTTCGATCAGGGGTTTGACGCACGTCTACGCCAACCAGACGCGCGCGCTGGATGGCATCGATCTGGAGATCGGCTCGGGGATGTTCGGCCTCCTGGGCCCGAATGGGGCCGGCAAGTCGACGCTGATGCGCTCGATCGCCACCCTGCAGACGCCCACCGCCGGATCGATCCGCTTCGACGACATCGACGTCATCGCCGAGCCCGAGCGGCTGCGCCGCACCCTGGGCTACCTGCCGCAGGACTTCGGGGTCTATCCCCGCGTCTCCGCCTACGATCTCCTCGACCACATGGCGGTGCTGAAGGGCGTCGCCGGCCGGGCCGAGCGCAAGGAGACCGTCGAGGCCCTGCTGCAGCAGGTAAACCTGTGGGACGTGCGCAAGAAGGCGGTGGCCGGCTACTCCGGCGGCATGCGCCAGCGCTTCGGCATCGCCCAGGCGCTGATCGGCCGGCCCAGCCTGATCATCGTCGACGAGCCGACCGCCGGCCTCGACCCGGAGGAGCGCAACCGCTTCCTCAACCTGCTGGCCGAGATCGGCGAGAACGTGGTGGTGATCCTCTCCACCCACATCGTCGAGGACGTGGCGGACCTGTGCCCGCGCATGGCGGTGCTGGCCGGCGGCCGGATCCTGCGCGAAGGCGCCCCGACCCGGCTGATGGCCGACCTCGCCGGCCGCATCTGGCGCAAGACCATCGACCGCCACGAACTGGAGGCCGAACGCGATCGCCACCAGGTGATCTCCACCCGGCTGTTAGCCGGCCGCACGGTGATCCACGTGCTCGCCGACGACCGCCCGGGCGCCAGCTTCGAGCCCGTCGAGGGCGGGCTGGAGGACGTCTACTTCTCGACCCTCAGCGCCTCGCGGCGCGCGGCCTGACGCCTCCAGGAGCGCGCGACATGTTCGGCAAGATCGCGGCTTTCGAGCTGCGTTACCAACTTCGCCAGCCGATCTTCTGGATCGCGGCGGGCATCTTCTTCCTGCTGGTGTTCGGCTCGGTCACCATCGACCAGATCCAGATCGGCTCCGGCGGCAACATCCACAAGAACTCGCCCAGCGCCATCGGCCAGACGACGCTGCTGATGACGCTGTTCTTCATGTTCGTGTCGACGGCCTTCGTCGCCAACGTCATCGTCCGCGACGACGAGACCGGCTACGGCCCGATCATCCGCTCCACCCCGATCCGCAAGTTCGACTACCTGTTCGGCCGCTTCGCCGGCGCCTATGTCGCCGTGGCGCTGTCGTTCCTGGCGATCCCGCTGGCGATCTTCGTCGGCTCCTTCATGCCGTGGGTGGATCGCGAGACGCTGGGGCCGAACCGGCTGCACGACTACGCCTTCGCCTATTTCTGGCTGGCGCTGCCCAGCCTGTTCCTGGTCTCGGCGGCGTTCTTCGCGCTCGCCACCGCCACCCGCTCGATGATGGCGACCTATCTCGGCGTGGCCGGATTCCTGGTCGCCTATGTGCTGTTCAACGCCCTGATGCGCGACCCTGACAGCCGGCAGGTCGCCGCCCTGCTGGAGCCGTTCGGCCTCGCCGCCTTCGGCCTCGCCACCCGCTACTTCACCGCCGCCGACGCCAACACCACGACGCCCGCGATCGCCGGCGCCCTGCTCTACAACCGGCTGATCTGGGTCCCGGCGGCCCTGGGGTTCCTGGCCGTGGCCTACGGGATCTTCCGCTTCGAGACCAAGGGCGCGAAGGCCGCCAGGAAGCCGCCGGCCACCCAGGATGCGCCGTCGCCGGTCGCCCGCGGCCCTCTGCCCGCGCCGCGCTTCGGCCCGGCCACCGCCTGGGCGCAGCTCACCAGGCGCACCCGCTTCGAGATGGCCCAGGTGTTCAAGAGCCCGGCCTTCGCCGTCCTGCTGCTGCTCGGCCTGTTCAACGCCGTCGGCGGCCTGATGCTCGGCGCCGAGCAGAACGGCGCGGCGCTCTATCCCGTCACCCGCTGGGTGATCGGCACCCTGAACGGCGCCTTCACCTTCATCGTGATGATCGTCGCCATCTACTACGCCGGCGAGCTCGTCTGGCGCGAACGCGAGCGCAAGACGCACGAGATCGTCGACGCCACCGCGGTCCCCGACTGGGCCTTCGTGGCGCCCAAGACCCTGGCCATCTGCCTGGTGCTGTTCGCCACCCTGGCGGTGAGCGTGCTGGCCGGCGTCGCCGTGCAGCTGGGCAAGGGCTTTACCCACATCGAACTCGGCAAGTACCTGTGGTGGTACGTCGTCCCCAACGCCATCGACTGGAGCCTGCTCGCGGTGCTGGCGGTCTTCCTGCAGGCGATCTCGCCGCACAAGTTCGTCGGCTGGGGCCTGATGGTGATCTACCTGATCTCCACGCTGACGCTCAACCAGATGGGCTTCGACCACAACCTCTACAACTACGGCGGCGCGCCGACCGTGCCGCTCTCCGACATGAACGGCCAGGGCGACTTCGCCCGCTTCGCCGCCTGGTTCAGGGCCTACTGGTCGGCCTTCGCGGTGATCCTGCTGGTGCTGGCCTATGGCCTGTGGCGGCGCGGGACCGAGACCCGGCTCATGCCCCGCCTCCGGCGCCTGCCGCGCCGGCTGGTGGGGCCGCCGGGGATCCTCGCCGGCCTGGCGCTGATCGCCTTCGTGGGCCTCGGCGGTTTCATCTACCTCAACACCAACGTCTGGAATCCCTACCGCAACCGCATCGAGGGCGAGCGCTGGCTGGCCGACTACGAGAAGCACTTCCTGAAGTACGAAAAGCTGGCCCAGCCCTCCGTCACCGACGTGAAGCTGAACCTCGACCTGCATCCGCACGAGCCCAGGCTGGTCACCCGCGGCAGCTACCAGCTCGTCAACGACACCGGCGCCCCGGTGACCCAGCTGCACGTGCGCCTCGACCGCGACACCAGGCCCCTGGCGCTGGCCCTCACCGGCGCCTCCAAGGTGCAGACCTTCGACCGGTTCAACTACCGCATCTTCACCTTCGACCGGCCGCTGCAGCCGGGCGAGCGCGCGACGCTGAGCTTCACCACCCTGATGGCCCAGAGAGGCTTCAAGAACTCCGGCAACAGCACGCGGCTGGTGGACAACGGGACCTTCGTCAACAACCAGGAGTTCGCGCCCACCATCGGCATGAGCCGGGACATGCTGCTGCAGGACCGCGCCAAGCGCCGCAAGTACGGCCTGGCGCCGCAACTGCGCCCGCCGAAGCTCGAGGACCGCGCGGCCCAGGCCCGCAACTACATCGGCAACGCCGACTGGGTGAACGCCGACATCACGGTCGCCACCGACGCCGACCAGATGCCGGTGGCGCCCGGCTACAAGGTCTCCGACGTCACCGCCGACGGCCGGCGCACCATCGAATACCGCACCGAGGCGCCGGTGCTGCACTTCTTCTCCGTGCAGTCGGCCCGCTATGCGATCCGCCACGTGAACTACAAGGGCGTGTCGCTGGAGATCTACTACGACGCCCAGCACCCCTGGAACGTTGAGCGGATGACCGCCGCCCTGGAGAAGGGGCTCGACTACTACCAGGCGAACTTCAGCCCCTACCAGTTCCGCCAGGCCCGCATCCTGGAGTTCCCGGACTACGCCCAGTTCGCCCAGTCCTTCGCCAACACCATCCCCTTTTCCGAAGGCATCGGCTTCATCCAGGACGCCACCAAGGCAGACAAGATCGACTACCCGACCTATGTCACCGCCCACGAGCTCGGCCACCAGTGGTGGGCCCACCAGATCGTCGGCGCCGACATGCAGGGCGCGACCTCGCTCTCCGAGACGCTGGCCCAGTACTCGGCGCTGATCGTCATGGAGAAGACCTACGGGCCCGACGGCATCCGCAAGTTCCTGAAGCGCGAGCTGGATAGCTACCTGCGCTCGCGCGGCGGGGAGCTGGTGGAGGAGCTGCCGCTGATCCGCGTCGAGGACCAGCCCTACATCCACTACCGCAAGGGCTCGCTGGTCATGTACCTGCTGCGCGACCGGATCGGCGAGGACAAGGTCAACGCCGCCCTGCGCCGGGTGCTCGCCCAGTACGCCTTCAAGGGCGCGCCCTACCCGCGCTCGCAGGACCTGGTCGACGCGCTCCGCGCCGAGGCCGGCCCCGAGCACCAGCAGCTGATCACCGACCTGTTCGAGAAGATCACCCTCTACGACCTGAAGACCAAGACCGCGGTGGTGAAGAAGCGCGCCGACGGCCGCTACGACGTGACCCTCACAGTGGACGCGAAGAAGGTCTACGCCGACGGCCAGGGCAAGGAGACCGCGACGCCGATCAACGGCGAACTGTTCGACGTCGGCGTCTTCACCGCCGAACCCGGCAAGCCCGGCTTCTCCTCGAAGAACGTCGCCTACTTCGCCACCCGGCCGCTGCAGTCCGGCGTCCAGACCTTCACCGTCACCGTCGACAAGCCGCCGAAGTACGCCGGCGTCGATCCCTACAACAAGGAGATCGACCGCAACTCCGACGACAACGACATCAAGGTCACGTCGTAGGTTGCCAGCTTGAGTTTGCCCTTGCGCGTCGTGAACACATAGGGAACATTCCCGCCCCATGGACCGCCGCTCCGCCGTCGAGGACGCCGCCGCCCAGCCGGACCTCTGGCTGGCGGCCCAGCGTGCGCCGAAGGCGAAGCCGCACTACCTGGGCCACCGCGACCGGCTGCGGGAGCGGGCGCAGGTGGGCGGGCTTCCGGCCGTGCCGGACTACGAGCTCTTGGAGCTCTACCTGTTCCGCTCGGTGCCGCGGGGGGACGTCAAGCCGCTCGCCAAGCAGCTCCTCGCCCGGTTCGGCAGCCTGGGCGGGGTGCTGGGCGCCACGGCGGAGGATCTGCGGACCGTGGCCGGGGTCGGCGAGGCGGTGGCGCTGGACCTCAAGCTGCTGCACGAGGCGGCGTTGCGGATGGCCAGGGAGCAGGTCGCGCGGCGCACCGTGATCTCGTCGTGGCAGGCGCTGCTGGCCTATGTGAAGACCGCCCTGGCGCACGAGGCGCGCGAGCAGTTCCGCGTCCTCCTCCTCGACAAGAAGAACCAGCTGATCGCCGACGAGGTGATGAACCGCGGCACCGTCGACCATGCGCCGGTCTATCCGCGCGAGGTCATGCGCCGGGCCCTGGAACTCTCCGCCAGCGCCGTGATCCTGGTGCACAACCACCCGTCCGGCGATCCGACCCCCTCGGCGGCGGACGTCGACATGACCCGGCAGATCGTGGAGGCTGGGCGGCCCCTGCGCATCTCGGTGCACGACCACCTGGTGGTCGGCCGCGACGGCGTGGCGAGCTTCAAGGCGCTGGGGCTGTTCTGACGACCCAAGGGAACGGGCATGTTCGAAGGCTGGGACAGCTTCTACCTGCTGGTGGGATCGGCCTCGGGCGCGCTGATCGGCCTGCTGTTCGTGGTCGTCACCCTGACCACCAACCTCGACCGGTCGACCGCCTCGCGAGGGACCAGCCTCTACATGTCCCCCACCGTCTTCCACTTCGCGATGATCGTCGTGGTCAGCGCGGTCGGCGTCGCGCCGCGGGTCGGCGCGCAGGCGGCGGGCGCGGTCATCGGCGGCTGCGCGCTGCTGGGCCTGGCCTATGCGAGCGTGGTCGGGGTGCGGCTGCACCTGGGCAGGGCGCCGGAGCCCGCGCACTGGTCGGACTTCTGGCTCTACGGTGTCGCGCCGGCGGCGATCTACCTGGGCCTCCTCGCCTCGGCGGCCAGCACGTGGACCGCCCCCGAGTTCGCCCCTGACTGGATCGCTGTGACCCTGGTGGTTCTGCTGCTGACCTGCATCCGCAACGCCTGGGACCTGGTCACCTATCTGGCGCCCCGCGCGGGGGATCCGCCCGCCGGCTGAAGCTTGCTCCGCGCCCCCGCCGCGCCCTACGGTCCCGCCAACCCCTGAAGCCGGATGCCTGCATGTCCTTCGCCCGCCGCGACCTCCTCCTCACCGCCGCCGCCGCGGGCCTGATCGGCGCCGCGCCGAAGCCGCACAAGGTCGCGCCGCACGCCGCCGCGGCCGCGCCGCCGACGCCGGCGGGCCCGGGCGACGCGGCCCTCGACCGCTACTTCGCCGACCTGTCCGAACAGCTGCTGATCGCCTCGCCCGAGCAGGCCACCAGCCTCGGCCTCGACACTGGCCGCCGCGCCGGACTGAAGTCGCAGCTCACCGACCGCTCTTGGTCGGCGGTGGTGGCCGACCGCAACTTCTGCCGCGACAACCTCGCCAGGCTGCAGGCCTCCCCCGACGCCGGCCTCTCCGCCCAGGCCCGGCTGAACCGCGACGTGGTCGCCTACGCCCTCGAGCTCGGCCGCGACGCCGCGCCGTTCGACTATGGCGACAACACCCTGTCCTCGGCGATGAGCGAGAGCGCCACGCCCTACGTGGTCAGCCAGCAGGGCGGCGCCTATTCCGCCGTGCCCGAGTTCCTCGACAGCCAGCACAAGGTGGCGACGCCCGAGGACGCCGACGCCTACCTCGACCGGCTGCACGCCATGTCGCGGATGCTCTCGCAGGAGACCGACCGCATCGGCCGCGACGCCGCGCAGGGGGTGATCGCCCCCGACTTCATCCTCGCCAACACCATCGGCCAGCAGCAGGACCTGCTGGCCGTCCCGGCCGACAAGGCCCGGTTGGTCACCTCCCTCGAACGCAAGGTCAAGGAGGCGCACCTGGCCGGCGACTACGCCGAGCGCGCCCGCGGCCTGGTGGAGCGCGAGGTCTACCCGGCGCTGGCCCGCCAGCTTGAGACCCTGAAGGGCCTGCAGCCCAAGGCCGGGCGCGACGCCGGCGTCTGGCGGCTGCCGCAGGGCGAGGCCTACTATTCCTGGCTGCTGCGCGAAGGCACCTCCACCTCGCTCACCGCCGAGCAGGTCCACCAGATGGGCCAGGACCAGAACCGCGCCATCGAGGCCCGCATGGACGGCCTGCTGAAGGCCCAGGGCCTGACGCACGGCACGGTCGGCGAGCGGATGACCGCGCTCGGCGCCGACCCGCGCTACCTGTTCCCCGACACCGACGCCGGCCGGGCCCAGCTGCTGGCCTACCTGAACGGCCTGATCGCCGCCGTCCGGCCGAAGCTGCCCAAGGCGTTCACGCTGAAGCTGAAGGCGCCTGTGCAGGTCAAGCGCGTGCCGGTGGACATCCAGGACGGCGCCGGCCAGGGCTACATGAACACCGGCTCGCTGGATGGCTCGCGGCCCTCGACCTACTACATCAACCTCAAGTCGACCCTGAACTGGCCGAAGTTCAGCCTGCCGACGCTGACCTATCACGAGACCATCCCCGGCCACGCCTGGCAGGGCGCCTACCTCACCGAGACCGGCAAGCTGCCGCTAATCCGCATCCTGCTCTCCGGCTTCAACGCCTATGTGGAAGGCTACGCCCTCTACGCCGAGCAGCTGGCCGACGAGATCGGCATGTACGACGCCGACTGGGCCGGCCGCCTCGGCTACCTGCAGGCCCAGCGGTTCCGCGCCGTGCGCCTGGTGGTCGACACCGGCCTGCACGCCAAGCGCTGGAGCCGCGAGCAGGCGATCCAGTGGGCCATGGACAACACCGGCCGCACCCGCGATTCCATGACCAGCGAGATCGACCGCTACACCGGCACGCCCGGCCAGGCCTGCGGCTACAAGGTCGGCCACACCGAGATCAACCGCCTGCGCGACCACGCGCGCCAGGCTCTGGGCGCCCGCTACGACCTGCGGCGCTTCCACGACCTGTTGGTGGAGACCGGCTCGGTGCCGCTGACGGTGCTCTCAAGCGTGGTCGACTCCTACGTCGCGGGCGGCGGGCGGCTGCAGCTCTGAGGCCCGCTCCACGCGGATCATATTTGTCTGGAACCCGACACAGGTTCGGGAATTGAATCGATGTTCGCACGCGGATCCCCCGTCGGCGTGACCGGACCGGACCGGCCCACACCAAACGAGCCCCCTCTCCAGCTGGGCCGGTCCTCCTCCGACAGCTAGACCTTGACCCCGTCCGGCATCGCGGCGGTCGGTATGATCGCACCGATGTGCTGCACGACGACCCGCGCCAGGCGCCGGCCCGCCGCCACCGCCTCGGCCGGGCTCTCGCCGGCCAGCCGGGCGGACAGATAGCCCGCATTGAAACTGTCGCCGGCCCCGGTGGTGTCGAGCGCCCGCACCGGCGCGTCCGGCGCGAACCGCCGGATCTCGCCCGCGGCGTGGACGCTCACCGTGCGGTCGTCGTCGCGCGCCACCACCTCCGGCCCGAGCTTTGCCCAGTCGGCCGCCACCGCCTCCACCGAGGCGGCGTAGAGGGTCTCCAGGTCCGGCCCGCTCACCGACACGTAGCGGCAGAGCGGTGCGACCGCCTCGATCGCCGCCCTGGCGACCGCCGGGCCGGCCCACAGGCGGGGCCGATAGTTCGGGTCGAACGCGATCGCCACGCCGTGCGCCCGGGCGTCCGCCAGCAGGTCGAGGAGCACGCCGCGGCCCGCCTCGCCCACCACCGCCAGCGTGATGCCGGAGAGGTAGACCAGCTCCGCCTGCCGCAGGGCGCCGCGCAGGGCGTCGAGGTCGGCCAGCTGGAAGAACTGCCGCACCGCCGCCTGGTCGCGCCAATAGAAGAACCGCCGCTCGCCCGCCGCGTCCCGCTCGATGGCGTAGAGGCCCGGCAACCGGCCCTCGACCCTGGCCAGCAGCTCGGTCCCGATCGCCTCCTGCGCCATCAGCGCCAGGATCCCGGCGCTGAACGGATCGTCCGCCCCGAGCGCCGTGGCATAGCTCACCCGCCGGCCCAGCCGCCGCAGGTAGACCGCGGTGTTGAAGGTGTCGCCGGCGTAGCCGATCGCCGCCTGTCGGCCGCCCTCCAGGCTCAGTTCCACCATGCACTCGCCGAGCGCGATCACGCCGCCCATTCTACTGCTCCGAATCGCTGTGTTCAGTCTTCGACCGTAAAGGTCAGGCCGGCCCGTGCGGCCAGCCGGTCCACCAGCCGCCGGCCCATCGCCGCGCCGGGGGTCCAGACGCCGCCAGGGGTGTCGGGACATTCTTTGACCAGGCAGATCGCCGCCTCCGCCAGCATCTTGGAGGTGGAGCCATAGCCCGGGTCCATGTCGCCCTTCACCGAGACCCGCACCTTGCGGCCGTCGGCGCCGATGGCGATGAACAGGATGTCGTAGAAGCCGGCCTCGCGTTCGGCCTTGCTCGGCCCCTCGCCCGGCTTGGGCGCGCCCGCCGCGCCGACCGCCTCGAACGAGGCCGGGCCGTTCGGGCCGCCGATCACCATCTCGTCGTAGACGAAGTCCGTCCCATACGGATGGCCCATCAAGAGGTTCGAGCGGTGGACGTTCTTGGTGTTGATCGTCGCCATCATGAACGGCGAGACCTCGCCGCCCACGTCGGGGTCCTCCTCCGCCTTGTCGCCGCGCGGCTGGCCGGGGCCCTTGAAGCCGGGCGTGAGGGCGAAGGGGTCGACCATCAGGGCGAACAGGCCGGGATCCTTCTGCAACGCCTGCATGGTCGCCGCACCGCTGGCCGCGGTGCCGCCGGAAAGGCCGCCGCGCAGGCCGCGGACCCGGCCCTTCACCCGCGGCGCCGGCGCGCCCAGCTTCGCCTTCGCGGTCTCCTCGGCGAAGAACACGCCGAGCTCGAAGGGTATCGAGTCGAACCCGCAGGAGTGCAGGATCCGCGCGCCGCTGGCCCTGGCCTGGGCGTCGTGGGCGACGATCATCGCCGCCATCCAGTTGGGCTCGCCGGAGAGGTCGAGGTAGTCCGTCCCCGCCTCGGCGCAGGCCGCCACCAGGTCGGAGCCGTAGAGCTGATAGGGGCCGACCGTGGTGATGATCGCCTTGGCGCGGCGCACCATCTGGCGCACGGAGGCCGGATCGGCCGCGTCGGCGACCACCAGCGGCGTCTCCTGCGGCGCGCCGATCTCGTCGCGCACCTGGGCCAGCTTGTCGGCGCTGCGCCCGGCCATCGCCCAACTGACCTCGCCGCCGACGCCGTAGCGCGCAGCCAGGTGCTCGGCCACCAGCCGCCCGGTGTAGCCGCTCGCCCCATAGACGATGATGTCGAACTCGGCGTCCGGGTTCATGCCGGCCTCCCCATATTTCGCGGGACCATGCCGGGAACTCGTCCGCGCCGCAAATCCTGAAGGCTTGCGGAGCCGCAACGTGCGGTCACTATCCGCCCCGACGCAGGAGAACGCCGTGGACCTGGGCATCATCGAGGGCTTCTTCGGCCGGCCCTGGCGCTGGGCCGAGCGGGCCGAGGCGGTCCGCTTCCTCGCGCCGCACGGCTATCGATTCTTCCTCTATGCGCCCAAGGCCGACCCCTACCTGCGCCGCGACTGGCGCGAGCCCTATCCGGAGGCCAACCTGGAGGCCCTGGCCGACCTCGCCGGCGTCTGCCGCGCCGCCGGCGTCCGGTTCGGCGTGGGCCTGACGCCCTATGAGCTGCATTTCGACTTCGACGCCGAAGCCAAGGCCGCGCTCGCCGCCAAGCTCGCCGCGCTCGACGCCGTGGGGATCGAGGACCTCGCCATCCTGTTCGACGACATGCGCGGCGATCTGCCGGACCTCGCCGCCCGCCAGGCGGAGATCGTCCACTGGGTCGGCGCGCGGACCCACGCCGGCCGGCTGATCGTCTGCCCCAGCTACTATTCCGACGACCCGATCCTCGACCGGGTGTTCGGCCAGCGGCCGGAGAACTACCTCGCCGACTTCGGCGCCGCGCTCGATTCCGCCATCGAGATCATGTGGACCGGCGAGGAGGTCTGCAGCGCCGAATATTCCCCGGGCCACCTGACGCGCGTCGCCGAACAAATGGGCCGCAAGCCGTTCCTGTGGGACAACTATCCGGTCAACGATGGCCCGCGGATGTCGCGCCATCTGCACCTGCGCGCCGTCACCGGCCGGCCCGGCGCCATCGCGCCGCTCATCGCCGGCCACGCCGTGAATCCCGCCTCGCAGGCGGTGCTGAGCCGCATCCCCGCCCTGACGCTGGCCGACAGCTACGCCCAGGGCGAGGCCTACCAGTACGGCGAGGCCTTCATCCGCGCGGCCAACGCGGTGCTCGGCCCTGAGCTCGCCGCCCTGGTCCGCTCCGACCTCAGCGCCCTGCAGGACTGGGGGCTCGACGCGCCCGAAAGCCGCAAGGCCCGCCTGCTGACCCGCTACGCGGCTTTCGACCATCCGGGCGCCCGCGAGATCGTCGCCTGGCTCGAAGGCGCCTACGAGATCACCGGCGAGGAACTGCAAACGCAATAGCTGCGCTCAAATGGCCCTTGCGTCGGATCCGCCTCGGAAATACAGTAATTACGCAACAAGTAAGTTTGCAGCCTAAGGTCCTCGCCGCTCCGCAGCTGTCCGCGAACGATCCTGCCCCGGGTCCGCGGGCGGTCATGCCTCCCCCCACGCAGCGGGGCGGCGAGGCCTTCTTTTCGCCAGGAGGGGCCTATGCGCCACGTCGCACGGGAGCGGCAGGAGCCGGTCCGCTACGCCATCCGCTGGAGGAGACTGCCGCTGGTGTTGGCGCTCGCCGCCAGCGCCGCCGTCTGGCTGGATTTCCTGATCCGCGGCGGCTGAGAGGCGCCTCCGGCAGACGGCCCGGTTCGCACACGAAAACTTGAACCGGCCGGGAACCAGCTTTGCCGATCCGGGTTTGCGAACTAGTCCTCAGGGAGACGCCACACCATGCATCGTTCGCTGTTCCTCGGCGCAGCCGCCGTCGCCGCGCTTTCGCTCGCCGCCTGCAACAAGCCGGCCGCCAACAACCCCAACGCCTCCGAAGGCGCCCAGACCGGCAATCCCGGCCAGACCGCGCCGGTCAACGCCGTGCAGGACGCCACCGCCGCGGCGGTCGGCAAGACCTCCGCCGCCACCATGGGCTCACATGACACCGGCGCCTTCGTCGACAACGCCGGCCAGGGCAACATGTACGAGGTCCAGGCCGCGCAGATCGCCGAGAAGAAGGCCAAGTCCTCGGACGTGAAAGCCTTCGCCAAGATGATGGTCACCGACCACACGGCGATGCTGAACGAGATGAAGCCGCTGGTGACCGCCGCCGGCAAGACCATGCCGACCGCTCTCGACCAGCGGCGCAAGGGCATGATCGACAACCTCAACGCGGCCAGCGCCGCCGACTTCGACAAGGCCTACATCGACCAGCAGGTCGCGGCTCATGACGAGACCCTGACCCTGGTCAACGGCTACGCCCAGAACGGCGACGACGCCGGCCTCAAGGCTATGGCCGCCAAGGGCGCGCCCAAGGTCCAGGCCCACCTCGACAAGGCCAAGCAGATCCAGGCGAGCCTGAGCGGCTCGGCCAACGCCGGGGCGACCTCGGCTCCCAAGAAGTAGGCGCGTCGATCTCCCTCGAACGCGGCGGCCGCCCCCCGGGGCGGCCGCCGTCTTCATGTCCGCCTGCCGGCCGCCGGTTTGCCAAGCCGGGGCGGCGGGGCTAGTTGCGGCGGCATGCGCAGCGGGCCCACACCATGAGCTTGTACGCCGGCTCCCCGGCGCCGATGTTCATCGCCCCGACCACGAGCAATCCGACCTTTGGCTTTTCGAGCGTCGGCGGCCGTTGGGCGCTGCTGGTCTTCCTGCCGCCGCCGGGCCCCGAGCGGCAGGCGGCGCTGGGGCTGCTGGAGGCGCACCCCGAAGTGTTCGCCGACCCGGCCGCCCCGCGCCTGTTGTTCGGTGTGCTGCCCGACGCGGCCACCTTCGCCGCCGTCCGGGACAATCCGCCGGCGGTGCGCTGGATCGACGACACCCAAGGCGACCTGCGCCGCCTCTACCAGGCTGTCGGCTCCGACGGCGAACTGGCCCCCCAGTGGGTGCTGATCGACCCGACCCTGCGGGTGCTGGAGACCGCGCCGCTCGCCGAGGGCGCGCGGATCCTGGCGCGGCTGGCGGCCCTGCCCGACCCGGCAGACCACGCCGGCGCGCCGATGCATGCGCCGGTGCTCATCGTGCCGCGGGTCTTCGAGGCCGAGACGTGCCGGCGGCTGATCGATCTCCATCACCGCGAGGGCGGCGCACCGTCCGAGGTCATGCGCGAGCAGGACGGCAAGACCGTCGGCGTCTTCGACGACCTGAAGAAGCGCCGTGACGCCCCGGTCACCGACGACGCGTTGCGGAGCGCGCTCCGGGCACGCATCCAGCGGCGGTTGTTGCCGGAGATCGAGAAGGCCTACCAGTTCCACGCCACGCGGATCGAGCGCTACATCGTCGCCTGCTATGACGCGGCGGACGGCGGCTATTTCCGCCCGCACCGCGACAACACCACCGCCGGCGCCGCCCACCGCCGCTTCGCGGTCTCGATCAACCTCAACGCAGAGGATTTCGAGGGCGGCGACCTCCGGTTCCCGGAATTCGGCCCGCGCACCTATCGCCCGCCGACCGGCGGCGCCGTGGTCTTCTCCTGCTCGCTGCTGCACGAGGCCACGCCGGTGACCGTCGGGAGCCGCTACGCCTTCCTGCCCTTCCTCCACGACGAGGCGGGCGAAAAGATCCGTGAGGCCAACCTGCACCTGCTGGACGAGACGGCCGCGCCGCAGGCCTGAGCCGATGCCCCCTCAAACGTGCGGCCGGCGTTATAACGGCGCATGCCGTCCGCCCAGCCCCGCCTGTTCGACACCGCGCCGGATCTGCCGCCCGGCCTGCCGCAGGGTGTCGCCTACCGCCCCGAACTGATTTCCGTCGAGGAGGAGGCCGAATTCGCCGGCCGCATCGGCGAGCTGCCGTTGAAGCCGTTCGAGTTCCGCGGCTACCTCGCCAACCGACGGGTGATCTACTTCGGCTGGCGCTACGACTTCACCCACGGGAAGCTCCAGGCGGCCGAGCCGATGCCGCCGTGGCTGGAGCCGATCCGCGACCGCGCGGCCGCCTTCGCCGGCCTGCCGCCGCAGGCCTTCGCCCACGTGCTGATCAACGAATATGCGCCGGGCGCCGGCATCGGCTGGCATCGCGACCGGCCGCAGTTCGAGGACGTGGTCGGGATCTCGCTGCTGGCGCCGGCCAACTTCCGACTGCGCCGAAAAGTCGGCGCCGGCTGGGAGCGCGCCGCCTTCACCGCCGCGCCGCGTTCGGTCTACCTGCTGCGCGGGCCGGCGCGGACCGAATGGGAGCACTCCATCCCGCCCCTCGACGCGCTGCGCTACTCGATCACCTTCCGGAGCCTGCGAACCTGAGCCTTACCGTCGGATCGACCCGGCGGGCTGACGGGCCGGCGCGCTGACCAGCAGCACGTTCATCGAAGGGCCCTCGTCGACCATGCGCAGGGCCGGGGTGATCGGGCGTGGGGCCGGCGGCTGGGCGGCCCAGGCCGCCGCGCCGGCCGCCAGCGTCAGGCCGCTCACCAGCCCCACGCCCAGCAGGTCGTGGCGGGGCGCGACGGTTCGCTTCAGCAGGGCGATCCGCACCTCCAGCGGGTGCGCCCCCCAATGGCAGCCGAACGGCAGCGGCGTGGACGCCAGCTGGGTCTTCAACAGGGTCCTGGCGTAGAGGGCGCGAGCGCCGGGACGACCCCTCAGCACCGCCGCGTCGCAGGCCAGTTCCTGGTCCATGCGGACCAAGCGCGTCGCCAGGTGCGCCAGCGGATTGAACCAGGCGAGGCACTGGAGGACCGCGACCAGGGCCGCCGCCCGCGGGTCGCGCCGCTCGATGTGGGTCCGCTCGTGGGCGCGCACCAGGGCGCGTTCTTCAGCGGTGTAGCGGTCGTCGCCAGCAGGCATGACCACGCGCGGGCAGAGCACGCCGACGACCGCCGGACCCGCTCGTCCGGCCCTGGCGGCGCGGGCGAACGCCGCCTGGGCGCGCACCAGCAAGCCCGCCGCGACCGCCACTCCCGTCAGCCACACGAACAGCACCGGCGTCGCATGGCTTCCCAGCGCCAGGTTGAAGACGTGGGCCAGGTCGAAGACGCGGGTCGGTATCGCTCCGTCCACCACCCGCGCCGGCAACAGGCTCGCCGCCATCGCCAGCGGCGGCGCGGCCCACAGGCGATAGGCGACCTCCGGTCCGAACCAGCGACGCGCCGGCAGCCGTGCGGCGACCACCGCCAGCACCGCCGCCCCACCGGCGAGGTTGATCCGCAGCAACAGGCTCAGCAGCTCATTCGTCATCCGACTCGAGCTCCGCGATCAGCTTCTTCAGGCGCGCCACCTCCTCGGCCGACAGCGCCCGGTGCTCGGCGTAGTGCTGCACCAGCGGCGCCAGCTGGCCGCCGAACAGCCGGTCCAGCAGGCCCTGGCTCTCGCCGCTCACATAGTCAGGGCGCGAGACCAGCGGGCGATAGCGGGTGCGGCCCGCCTCCCGCTCGGAGGCGATGGCCTTCTTCTTCAGGAGGCGATTGATCAGCGTCTTGACGGTCGCCTCGCCCCAGCTCTGGGCGGCGCCGACGTCGCGCACCAGATCCTCGGCGCCGAGCGGCCCCTGGGCCCACAGCGCCTCCATGATCTGGCTTTCGGCGGCGGAGATCCGGATCATCGTTTACACTCGTAGTCGACCCCGAGCGTACATCTGTAATCTTCCCCGTCAACCCATCGATCGGCCGGCTACAGCCTGAAGTTCGAGGCCATCACGCAGCGGGGCACGCCGTGCGGAATGGAGATCGTCGCCGGATTGCCGAGGCCCGGCGCGAAGAAGAACTCGCCCTTGGGGGTCTTCACCCGCAACGCGGCCGGACTGGTGAACTGGCAGACCGGGTAGCTGCGCAGGCCGCGGCCGCCGTGGTCGGCCACCGCGCTGCAACTCACATGCCCGAACTGCCGCCCGAAGACCGCATCGTCATAGGCGAAACTCTGCGGCGCCTGCAGCTTGCGGCGGACGAACTCGGCGGCGGTCACCGTCGGGCAAGGCGGGCCGGTGATGGTCCACGCCCGCGCCGTCGCCTGCCCCAGCTCAGCGCGCTTGCTGAGGCTGTAATGCTCCGCGGCGCCCGCGATCGCCGCGGTCAGGCCGAGCGCGATCCCGATCGCCGGGAGCGGCAGCACGGGCTTTACCCGGGTCCGGGCGCCATAGTCGGTCATCGCAAGCCCTCCGGCCGAATGCACGGAAGGCTATAAATTACACTTGTAACCCGATGGCAAGCCCGCCGTCAGGCGGCGGCCTTCTCCGGTTCGCGGCGACGGACCGGCTTGCCGGCCCGGTTCGAGAACTCCATCACCCCGTCCTCGACCGAGGCGTAGCGCAGGCTCATCAGGTCCAGCGCGTAGTTCTGGTGCAGCTTCCACGGGGCCTTCGAGCCCTGCTTGGGGAACCGGTCCATGGCCCGCCGGACGTAGCCGGAGGAGAAATCCAGCCACGGCGCGGTCTCGATGTTCGGGTCGTCGTTGCGCGGCGTGCACTGCCGCTGGCCGGTCTTCTTCATGTGGTTGAGCAGGCGGCAGACGTACTCGCACGTCAGGTCGCATTTCAGCGTCCACGAGGCGTTGGTGTAGCCGAACGACGAGGCGAGGTTTGGCACGCCCTCGTACATCATGCCCTTGTAGCTGAGCGTCTTGCCGGGATCGACCTTGCGGCCGTCGACGGTCAGCTCCAGCCCGTTCATCACCTGCAGGTTCAGGCCGGTGGCGGTGACGATGATGTCGGCGGCCAGCTCCTTGCCCGACTTCAGCCTGATGCCGGTCTCGGTGAAGGTCTCGATGTGGTCGGTGGCGACCGAGGCGCGGCCGGCCTTCAGCGCCTCGAACAGGTCGGCGTCGGGCACCAGGCAAAGCCGCTGGTCCCAGGGATTGTAGCTCGGCGTGAAGTGGGTCTCCACGTCGTAGTCGGGGCCCAACTGTTGGCGGACCATGCCGATGATCCCGGCCTTCACCTGCTCGGGCTTCCGCCGCGCCAGCCGGTAGAAGTACATGCCGAACAGCACGTTGCGCCAACGGATGATGGAATAGGCCAGCTTCGCCGGCAGCCGCGCCCGCAGCTTGTTGGCCAGCTGGTCCTCAGCAGGCCGGGAAACCACGTAGGTCGGCGAGCGCTGCAGCATCGTCACGTGCCCGGCCGTCTTGGCCATCTCCGGCACCAGCGTCACCGCCGTCGCGCCCGAGCCGATCACCACCACCTGCTTGCCGGCGTAGGCGAGATCCTCCGGCCACTTCTGCGGGTGGATGACGGCGCCCTTGAACCGCTCCGCACCCGGGAAGTCCGGGGTGTAGCCCTGCTCGTAGTTGTAGTAGCCGCCGCAGAGGAACAGGAAGTTGCAGCTGATGCGGACGGTCTGGCCGTCGGCCCGCCGGGCCTCCACCGTCCAGGCCGCGTCCTCGGTGGACCACGAGGCGCTCTTCACCTGGTGGCCGTAGCGGATGTGCTTGTCGATACCGTGGTCGCGGGCGGTGTCGCGTACGTAGCGCAGGATCGAGGGCCCGTCGGCGATCGCCTTGGCCTCCCGCCACGGCTTGAAGGAGTAGCCGAGGGTGTACATGTCGCTGTCCGAGCGGATGCCGGGATAGCGGAACAGGTCCCAGGTGCCGCCGATCGCTTCGCGGCCTTCGAGGATCACGTAGCTGCGGTCCGGCGCCTCGGCCTGCAGGTGATAGCCGGCGCCGACGCCGGACAGGCCGGCCCCCACGATCAGCACGTCGAAGTGTTCGTCAGCCATGGCGTGCACGCCGATCCTTGTTTCCGCCCGTGGCGGCCTCGGGGCCGCGTCTCGCGGGAACGATAAGTGAATGCTGTTCACTTGAGAAGGGCGAAGACGCGCCGCAGGCGTCCAGATCGCCTTACAGGCGTCGGAATTCGGTATGCGCGCCCAAAACGGGCCTACAGGCGGCGCGTCAGTTCGCCGCGCCTTACCCATGGTTGCAATTGGCCGCCGCGCAGCCGAGGCTTCGAGGTAAGATGAACGTCGCACCCCTGCCCGCCTGATGACGGAGCCTTCGCCTTCCCCCGACGCACGGATCGCGGGCCGCTACTGCGTGGCCTACGTGCTGGGACAGGTGAGGGTCGGGCGAGCGGGCCGCCCGTTCCTGGACGGCCTGATCCTGCTGGCGATCGTCCAGGCCAACATCGCGCACATCGACCGCGATCCCGAGCTGTCCCGCGTGTACGGGCCCTATGATCAGCCGCCGCCCGACGAGCTGCGTCGCCCGGTGAGCGTCAGCGCCATCGCCCACTCCCTGCGCCTGCCCTACGAGACCGTGCGTCGTCGGATCGCCCTGCTGGCCCGGCAGGACGCCTGCGCCATCACCGCCCGCGGCGTCTATGTCCCCACCGCCGCTCTGACCACGCCCGAGCACCGGATGGTGGCCGAGGCGACCTACCGCAACGTGAGGGACCTGTATCTCCGCCTGCGGGACCTCGGTGTGCTGCGCGACGCCCCATCGTCGATCTCGGCCGCCGCAGCCGCCCTGCTCGACGGCCCCGTGCCGGTACGGGCGGTGGTGCGGATCTCCGCCGACTATTT
This sequence comes from Phenylobacterium hankyongense, assembly GCF_003254505.1. Taxonomy (NCBI): domain Bacteria; kingdom Pseudomonadati; phylum Pseudomonadota; class Alphaproteobacteria; order Caulobacterales; family Caulobacteraceae; genus Phenylobacterium; species Phenylobacterium hankyongense. The sequence continues at coordinate 238,893 of NZ_QFYP01000001.1, forward strand.
CCTGCGGGTGATCGAACTGCTGACCCTGCACATCGGCGACCTGACCAGCGGCCTGATCCTGCTCGACATCGTGCACGCCAACACGGAGCACCTCTCGGAGGAGGACCGGGCCCCGGGCGGCGTCGGCCCCTACATTCCCGACGAGCGGCGCCTGCCGACGCCGGTGGCAACCGTCGCCGCGCGGCTGGGCCTGCCGGAGGAGACCGCGCGCCGCCACGTTACCCAGCTCATCAAGGGCGGCCACTGCGTCCGGGTGTCCGGCGGCCTTGTGCTCTTGGCCGAAAACCTGGCCCGCCCGCCCTGGCCGCAGCTGATTCAGGACAACCTCGGCCACGTGAACCGGATGTTCGCCGCCCTGGCGCCGCACGGCCTGCTGAGCCTGTGGGAGAGCGAGCCGCGGCGGTTGTCAGGGGCCGCCTGAGGCGGACAACTCGCCAACCGTTGCTATCCCGCGACGAACCGCCGCGGCGCCGAGGCAATCCCCAGAATGAGTAGCGCGCGTCTTTCCGGACGCGGAGCTTCGCCGTATTTCAAGAACAGTGTTTCGGATAACGGGAGTCGCTGAATAGCGGGGCCCGAGCCGGGAACGCAGCGCGAGTTCGGAGCCATGGTCATGAAAGAATTTTTCCAGAACCAGGTCCACGACGCGGCGGAGATCGACGGGGAGGACGTGATGACCCACCAAGGCCCGCACCCCATCGATCGGCACGTCGGCCTGCGCATCCGGATGCGGCGCAAGGAGCTCGGCGTCAGCCAGGAGAAGCTCGCCGAAGCCCTGGGCCTGACCTTCCAGCAGGTGCAGAAATATGAGCGCGCGGCCAACCGGGTCAGCGCCTCCAAGCTCTGGGAGGTCGCCCGCTCCCTGCAGACCAGCGTCTCCTACTTCTACGAGGGCCTGGCCGACAACGCCGAGTTCGGGGCCGGCGCGCCGCACGACGCCACCGCCCAGGATTTCCTGATCACCAGCGAAGGCCTGGAGCTCGCGACGAGCTTCCCGAAGATCGCCCGGGCCCGGGTGCGCCGGAAGGTGCTGGAGCTGGTCCGCACGCTGGCCGACGCGGAGGCCGATGAGGGCCGCGCCACCGGGGCGGCGCCCCACTTCGCAGTGATGGCGCCGGTCCGCTAAGGCCTAGGCGGCTGGCCGGAACCGCTTCGCCCAGTCGCCGAACGCCGCCAGATAGCGGCCCAGGAACTCCCGGGTCGGCGCGTCGGTCAGCCGGCCCTCGGCGTCGAACTTCTCATGGGCGCGGAACACCAGCAGCTCCGGCTGCGGCATGCAGTAGGAATTGGTGAACTCGAACGCCTGGCGCAGCTGGCTCTGGCCGCGGGCGCTGCCGGTGATCCCCGGCGAGGCGCCGATGATCCCGACCGGCTTGCGGTCCAGGGCGGCCGCACGCGGCGGTCGCGAGGCCCAGTCCACCGCGTTCTTCATCACGCCCGGGACGCCGTGGTTGTACTCCGGCGTCACCATCAGCACGGCGTCGGCGGCGCGGATGGCGGCCTTGAACGCCGCCACGCCCTCCGGATCGCCCTGCGCCTCCACGTCGGCGTTGTAGAGCGGCACCGGCAGCAGGTCGAAGACCTCGATCGTCATCCCCTCCGGCGCCGCCTCCTGTGCGGCGCGCAGCAGGGCGCGATTGTAGGAGCCGGCCCGCAGGCTGCCGGCGAAGCCGAGGATCTTCACGGGATCGGTCATGGGTTGGCTCTACCCGAAGTCAGTGCGCCGCCGCCAGCAACGCGCACCTTCAGGATAGCGCCGGGCGCGCACGCCGCAATGTTGCGTTCCCGCGCAACCCAACCCCTGCTAGGCTGCGCCGGCCCCGGGACAGGAGGGCGAGCGTGCGCGTCAGCCTCAAGGTGAACGGCCAGCTCCGGGACGTCGACGTCCCGCCTGACATGCCCCTGCTGTGGGTGCTGCGCGACGTCCTGGGCCTCACCGGAACCAAGTTCGGCTGCGGCATCGCCCAGTGCGGCGCCTGCACCGTCCACGTGGACGGCCGCCCGGTCCGCTCCTGCGTGCTGCCGGTCGCCTCCGTGGGCGCGGGCCAGGTCACCACCATCGAGGCCATCGGCCAGACCGCCGCCGGCGCGCGCGCCCAGGCCGCCTGGCTCGAACTTGAAGTCGTCCAGTGCGGCTACTGCCAGTCCGGCCAGATCATGTCGGCCGCCGCGCTGCTGGCCAGCAACCGCGCCCCTACCGACGCCGACATCGACGTGGCGATGAGCGGCAACATCTGTCGCTGCGGCACCTATCCGCGCATCCGCAACGCCATCAAGCGGGCGGCGGGCGCATGACCCTCCAGGCGCCGGACCTCGCCCCGACCACCGGCGTGGAGGTCATCACCGACCGCCGCCGCCTGCTGCTGGGCGGCGGGCTCGTGCTCGGGTTCGCCTTCGCCGCCGTCAAGGCGCACGCCCGGACCGACGCCAAGGTCAACGCCGCCGGCGCCCAGGCTGTCAGCAACGAGCGGGCGGTGGTCTCCGGCCAGGGCTTCACCGGTTTCGCGCCGGACGCTTTCATCCGCATCGCGCCGGACAGCACCGTCACCCTGATCATCCCCAACGTGGAGATGGGCCAGGGCATCTACACCGGCGAGGCGATGCTGATCGCCGAGGAGCTGGAGGTCGGCCTCGACCAGGTCCGTATCGAGCCGGCCCCGCCCAACGAAGCGCTCTACAAGCAGCCCCTGCTGCAGTTCCAGGGCACCGGCGGCTCCACCTCGATCCGCGGCGCCTGGATCCCGCTGCGGAAGGCCGGCGCGGCGGCCCGCATCATGCTGGTCGAGGCGGCCGCCAACGCCTGGGGCGTCAGTCCGGCGGAATGCCGCGCCGACCGCGCCATGGTCTTCCACACGCCCAGCGGCCGCTCGGTCCCCTACGGCCAGGTGGTCGCCGCGGCCGGACGCCTGCCGAAGCCGCAGGACGTGCCGCTGAAGCAGCCGGGGCAGTTCAAGCTGATCGGCCGCGGGGTGCAGCGGGTGGACACCCCGGCCAAGGTCAACGGGACCGCCCAGTTCGGCATCGACATCATGGTCCCGGGCATGAAGTTCGCCACCAGCGCCTCCTGCCCGGTGCTCGGCGGCACGCTCGCCAGCGTCGACGACAGCGCCGCCCTGGCCATCCCCGGCGTGCTGCAGGTGGTCCGCCTGCCCAACGCCGTGGCGGTGGTCGGCGAGCACTTCTGGGCCGCCAAGCAGGGGCTCGACGCGCTGAAGGTCACCTGGGCCCCCGGCGCCAACGCCAACCTCACCACCGCGGCGCTATGGGCCAGCCTCGACCATGCCGCCGACACCGGCCGCGGCGCCGTCGCCTATCAGGCCGGCGACGTCGCCCGCGCCGCCCAGCGCGCCGACAAGCGGGTGGAGGCGGTCTACCGCCAGCCCTTCCTCTGCCACGCGCCCATGGAGCCGATGGCGGCGGTGGTGCACGTGCGCGGCGCGGAGTGCGAGATCTGGTGCGGCACCCAGGTGCCCGCGGCCGCCCAGGGCGACGCCGCCAAGATCCTCGGCCTGCCGCAGGAGGCGGTGACCGTCCACAACCAGCTGATCGGCGGCGGCTTCGGCCGCAAGCTGGAGACCGACTACGTCCAGCAGGCGGTCCAGGTCGCCCGCGCCTGCCCCTATCCCGTCAAGCTCGTCTGGACCCGCGAGCAGGACATGCAGCACGACAACTACAGGCCGATGTACCTCGACCGCATGTCCGCCGGCCTCGACGCCAAGGGCCTGCCGGTCGCCTGGCGCCACCGGGTCACCGGCGCCTCGGTCACCGCCCGCTACGCCCCGGCCGGCATGCGCCCCAACGGCGTCGACCCCGATGCGGTGGAGGAGGCCGAGAACCCGGTCTACGGCCAGTTCCCCAACATGCTGGTGGACTTCGTCCAGTGGGTCCCGCCGCCCGGGCTGGTGGTCTCCTGGTGGCGCGGCGTCGGCCCGACCCACAGCGTCTTCGTGGTCGAGAGCTTCGTCGACGAGCTGGCCGCCGCCGCCGGCCGCGATCCCTACCAGTACCGCCGCGACCTGCTGGCCAAGGTCCCCCGCGCCCAGGCCGTCCTCGACCGCGCGGCCAAGGCCTCCGGCTGGGGCGACCACCTGCCCTCGGGCCAGGGCCGCGGGATCATCGTCCAGAAGTCGTTCGGCAGCTACCTGGCGGTGGTGGTCGAGGTCGCCGTCTCCGACGACGGCGACGTCAACCTCCGGAAGATCACCGCGGCGCTCGACTGCGGCCTCACGGTCAATCCCAACATGGTCAGGCAGCAGATCGAGGGCGGGGTGATCTTCGGCCTCACCGCGGCCCTGTACCAGGAGATCACGCTGGCCGGCGGCCGGGTCCAGCAGAGCAACTTCAACGACTACCGCATGCTGCGGATCAACGAGACCCCGCCGGTCGAGGTGATCCACATGCTCACCGCCAACCCGCCCGGCGGCATCGGCGAGACCGGCACGACCGCCGCCGCGCCGGCGCTGTGCAACGCCATCTTCGCGGCCACCGGCGTGCGCATCCGCCGGCTGCCGGTCGACCGCGCCCTCTTGCGCCGCAGCGCCCGCCACCGCCGCTGGAAGGGCACGTCGCTGCTGCCCGTGGGCGTCGCCGCGGCCGGCGCCGCCGCGGAGGCGGCCGTCATCGCCGACGACGGGCCAATCGACGACGGGCCGCCGGAGGACCGGGCATGACCCGCGCTCGCCGGGCCTGGAGCGCGCTCGCCGCCCTCGTGGTGCTGGGGCTGGCGGTGGCCGGCGCAATCCTGACCTGGCCCGCGCCCGCCGTCCCGGCGGTGCAGGTTCCCCCCGCCACCCCGGCGCTGATCGCCCAAGGCGCCTATGTCGCCACCGCCGCCGACTGCGTCGCCTGCCACACGAAGGCCGGCGGGACCCCCTACGCCGGCGGCCGCGCCTTCAGGCTGCCGTTCGGCACCATCTACTCGCCGAACATCACCCCCGACCGCGACACCGGCCTCGGCCTGTGGACCGACGCGGAGTTCCTGCGCGCCGTCCACAAGGGCGTCGACCGCGATGGCGAGCAGCTCTATCCGGCCTTCCCCTACACCTCCTACGCCAGGATGAGCGACGCCGACGCCCTGGCCCTGAAGGCCTATCTGTTCAGCCTGCGGCCGGTGCGTTCGCTGGCGCCGGAGAACGACCTGGCCTTCCCGTTCAACCAGCGCCCGCTGATGCGCTTCTGGAAGATCCTGTTCATGCCGCGGCGCGGCTTCGAGCCGCGCGCCGACCGTCCGCCGGAGTGGAACCGCGGCGCCTACCTGGTCACCGCGCTCGGCCACTGCGGCGAGTGCCACACGCCGCGCAACCTGGCCTACGGGCTGAAGTCGGGCGAAGCGCTGTCCGGCGAGACCATCCAGGGCTGGACCGCCTGGAACATCACCCCCGATCCGCAGCACGGCATCGGCGCCTGGACCGAGGCCGATATCGCCGCCTACCTCCGCTACGGCTACGCGACCGGCCGCGGGGCGGCCAACGGCCCGATGAAGGAAGCCATCGACGCCAGCCTGAGCAAGCTCAGCCCCGCTGACCTGCACGCCATGGCCGTCTACCTGAAGACCGTGCCCGCCAAGACCCGCGGCCCGGCGCTGGAGCTCAACCCGGTGTCGCTGTCGGCGTCCACCTACCTCGGCCCGCCGGTGGGCGAGCCGGGCGCCAAGGGACAGGGGCGGCGGATCTTCGAGGGCGCCTGCGCCAGCTGCCACGCCTGGAACGGCCAGGGCCAGCAGACCGAGATCGCCGCCCTGCGCGGCCTCGCCTCGGTGAACGATCCGAAGGCCGTCAACGTCGTTCAGACCGTGCTGCGCGGCTCGTCCGTCACCGCGCCCCAGGGCCATGCCTTCATGCCCGCGTTCGCCGCCGCCTATTCCGACGCCGAGATCGCCGCGGTCTCGAACTACGTGGTCCAGCACTTCGGCGGCCGCGCCGGCGAGGTCACCCCCGGCGACGTGGCCAAGGCCCGCCGGCAGTAGACCGGCGCGAATCTTCTTCGTCCGCTGTCGGCGGCGGGCATACTCGCCCGTCCTAGCCATGCATGAGGTACGACCGGATGCTCTACACCCTGCTCTGCTACAACTCGGAGGACGTGGTCTTCTCGTGGAGCCAGGAAGAGGACGACGCCGTCATGGGTCGCCTCTCCGTGATTCACGAGCGCCTGCACAAGGAAGGCAAGCTCGGGCCGTCGCTGCGCCTGCTGCCCACCACCGCCGCCACGACGCTGCGCAAGGACGAGCCGCCGCTGGTCGTGGACGGCCCGTTCGCGGAAACCAAGGAGCAGTTGCTGGGCTTCTACGTCATCGAGGTCGCCGACCTCGAGGAGGCGCTCGGCATCGCCCGCGAGCTGGCCGCGGCCAATCCCGGCGGCGCCTACGAGATCCGGCCGGTCCGCCTGTTCCTGCCCGGCGAGAAGGTCGGATGAGCGACCTCGCCTGGATCGACGGCGCGCTCACCTCCGCCCGACCCCAGGCGATCGGCGCCCTGCTGCGCTACTTCCGCGACCTCGACACCGCCGAGGAGGCCTTCCAGGACGCCTGCCTGCGCGCCCTGAAGAGCTGGCCGCAGAACGGGCCGCCGCGCGACCCCGCCGCCTGGCTGATCCTGGTCGGCCGCAACGCCGGCCTCGACGGCGTGCGCCGGCGCAGCAAGCAGGCGGACCTGCCGCCCGAAGACCTCATCTCCGACCTCGACGACGTGGAGGCGCCGCTGGCCGAGCGGCTGGACGGCTCCCATTACCGCGACGACATCCTGCGGCTGCTGTTCATCTGCTGTCACCCGGAGCTGCCGGCGACCCAGCAGATCGCGCTGGCGCTGCGCATCGTCTCGGGCCTGTCGGTGAAGCAGATCGCCCGCGCCTTCCTGGTCGGCGAAGCGGCCATGGAGCAGCGCATCACCCGCGCCAAGGCCCGCGTCGCCAAGGCCGAGACGCCGTTCGAGACTCCAGGTCCCGCCGACCGGTCGGAGCGTCTCGCGGCCGTCGCGGCCATGGTCTACCTGATCTTCAACGAGGGTTATTCGGCCGGCGACGGCTCGGCCCGCGCCCAGCTCTGCGACGAGGCGATCCGGCTGGCCCGCCTGCTGCTTCGCCTGTTCCAGACCGAGCCGGAGATCATGGGGCTGACGGCCCTGCTGCTGCTGCAGCACGCCCGCACCCCGGCCCGCTTCGACGCGGACGGCGCCATCGTCCTGCTGGAGGACCAGGACCGCGAGCTGTGGAACCGGCGGATGATCGCCGAGGGGCTGGCGCTGATCGACAAGGCCATGCGCCACGCCCGCCCCGGCGCCTACCAGGTGCAGGCCGCCATCGCCGCCCTGCACGCCCGCGCCGAAACGCCCGCCGACACCGACTGGGTGCAGATCGACCGGCTCTACGCGACCCTCGAGCGCCTGCAACCCTCGCCCGTCGTCACCCTCAACCGCTCGGTGGCGGTCAGCAAGGTGGCCGGCGCCGCCGCCGCCCTGGCGATGATCGAACCCCTGGCCGGGCGGCTGTCCGGCTACTTCCACTTCTTCGGCGCCAAGGGCGCCTACCTGCTGCAGCTCGGCCGCAACGAGGAGGCCCGCGTCGCCTTCGACGAGGCCATCGCGCTGGCCCACACCCCCGCCGAGGCCGACTACATCCGCACCCGTCTCGACCGCCTGATCCAGGACAGCGCCGCGGCCGCGGCCGGCTAGCGCGAAAAATCGCTCCGGCCATGTCGGCGCCGCCGCTCGCGGTTCGTCCTGCGGGTGGAGCCGCCCTGACGCCTAGGGCCACCTCAACGCTAGGGAGACTGAAATGACCGATACGCTCGAGGCCCAAGCCCCGGCCCTTCCGAAGACCAAGGGCACGGTCGTGCCCTACCTGACCGTCGACGGCGCCAGCAAGGCGGCCGCCTTCTACATCAAGGCCTTCGGCGCCGAGGAGGCGTTCCGCTACCCGGAGGACGAGAACGGCCGGACCATGCACATCCACCTCTACATCAACGGCGGTTCGGTGATGCTCAGCGACGGCTATCCCGACCAGGGCCATCCGGCGCTTCCGCCCCAGGGCTTCCAGGTGCAGCTGATCCTGGAGAGCGGCATCGAGGCCCTGTTCCAGCGCGCCCTCGACGCCGGCGCCGAGGTGGTCACCCCGGTGCAGAAGATGTTCTGGGGCGACACCTGGGGCCAGGTGCGCGACCCGTTCGGCGTGACCTGGGGCATGAACCAGAGGGCCCAGGCCTGAGCGGCGCCGCCGGTCGGGAGACGCCTCTCCGGGCCGGCGGCCGCCACGTTCAAAGAATAAGGGGGGGACTTCCATGACGACCGACACCGTGACCACCGGCATCGCGCCCGTGCGCACCTCGAAAGCCATGCTCTGGGCCGGCTATGGGCTCAGCGGCCTGTTCATCGCCTTCATGATCTTCGACAGCGTGATCAAGCTGATCCGGCTGCCGGTCGTGGGCGAGAGCCTCGTCGCCCTCGGCTACCCGCCGTCCATCGGGTTCGGGATCGGCGTGGTGGAGGCGGTGGCGCTCGTCCTCTACGTCATCCCGCGCACCTCGATCCTCGGGGCGGTGCTGATGACCGGGGTGATGGGCGGCGCCATGGCCAGCCACCTGCGGGTGGGCAACCCCTGGCCCAGCCACATCCTGTTCGGCGTCTATCTCGGCCTCTTCGCCTGGGGCGGCCTGTGGCTCCGCAACCCCGCCCTGCGCGCCCTATTCCCGCTGCGCGCCCGCTAGGCTCAGCAGGACGGGCGGACCGCTCCGCCCGCCGCCAGGATCTCCGCCAGCCGGTCGTAGCTTTCGGCCGCCCCCGCATCGAGGCCGGATCCCAGCATGCCGTCCCGGTAGTGGTTGTCCGGGAACCTCATGGTGCGGGTCAGGACGGTGCGGCCCCATTCCTGCGTCAGGTCGTAGACGACCTCGATCGGCGCATGGGCGTCGAAGCCCTGGGTCATCACCAGGCGGACGGGCGGCTCGACCTTGCGGAACTCGCCAAAGAACCGGTGGACGGCGCCGTCGGGCGAGGTCTGCCGGACGCTCCAGGCGCCGGCGGGCCGGACGTCCATCTCCTCGACGACCATACCGCCGCCGCACCACCACCGGGCGAAGGCGTCCGGTTCGGTCAGCGCGCCCCAGACCCGTTCGGGCGGGGCGTCGAAGGCGCGCCTCAGCACGATGAGGCGGTCGGCGACCTCCAGGTCCATCTTGCCGCCGCCGCCGACCAGGTCGCCCAGCCGCTCCAGGCTCTGGCCCCAACCGGCCTTCATGCCGCCCAGCGCGCCGAGCACCAGCTCGCCCTCCGCCCGCTCGACCCGGGTGTGCAGGATCAGTCGGGTGGCGCCGTTCCGCTCCTCGAAGGTCAGGGTGTTGCGGTTGATGATGCCCCAGCCGCCGTCCGGCGCCTCGAAGGCCTTGGAGAGGAAGACCAGGCGCCTGGGCCGGTCGATCTCGACGAACTCCCCGCCCATGGTGTGGCTGTAGCCGGGACCGGCCATGTGCAGCGAAATCTCGCCGCCCGGCCGGGCCTCCAGCGTGTTGATGACGTTCTCGCAGCCCAGCGGGCCCCACCATCTGGCCAGGTGGTCCGGATCGGTGAAGCAGTCGAACACCAGCGCCACGGGGGCGTTGAAGGTGCGGGTCAGGGTCATTTCGTAGCCCGCACCCAGGGGCGTCGCTTGGTCGGCCATCTCAGACCTCCTTCTTCTGCAGTTCCGCCAGATAGTCGTCGAGCCGGTCGAAGCTCTGCTCCCAGAGCCGCCGATAGTCGTCGAGCCAGGCGGTGACCGCCTTCAGCGCCGCCGGCTCCAGCCGGGCCGGCCGCCACTGCGCCTCGCGGCTGCGGCTGATGAGCCCGGCCTTCTCCAGCACCTTCAGGTGCTTGCTCACGGCCGGCCCGGACATGGCGAACGGCCTGGCCAGATCCGTCACCGAGGCCTCGCCCCGCGACAGCCGCGCCAGGATCGCCCGGCGCGTCGGATCGGCCAGGGCGGCGAAGGTGGCGGAGAGCGGGTCGGCGGGCTGCGGCGTCATCAGATAACCGATTGGTTAGATAACCATCTGGTTACATAGCACGCACCGCGGTGTCAAGCCGCCCGCGCGCCATCGGCCACCACAACGCCGGGATCAGCGGCGGGTCGGGTCGTCCTGCGGGTTGACGTAGGTCATCGCGAACGGGCCTTCCGCCGAGACCTGCACCACCGCGCCGCCCTGCGTGAAGGCGAAGTGGTTCATCTTCGCCCCCGCCACCGCGAACCCGCCCGGGGCCAGCTTGGCGCTCTTCGCCGGGTCGAGCTTGTCGCCCATGCCGAGCGACAGGTCCCCGGAGACCACAGTCACGTATTCGTCGGTCGGATGCTGATGCGCCGGGATCTTGTAGCCGACGGGCATCTTGAGCCGGATCACGAAGACCCCGGCCTTCCCCGGATCCCCCGACAGCACCGCCATCTGCGCGCCCGCCGGGAACACCGCAGGCGCCGGGCCCCACTTCAGGTCGTTAGGGTTCATCTGCGCCGCCGCGGCGGTCGACAGGCCCAAAAAGCCACTCACGAGAACAACGGTCTTGAACATGACGTCTCTCCTGTGAAGGTCAGAAACTAGCAGCGCGGCGAATGCCCGCGATGATCTCACCCCACATCCTGGACTGGTATCGGCCCCCTGGAGCTCGGGTATGCCGCGCCTCGTTCCAACCCCGAGCGCCGCAGGACAACGGCCAGCAGGGCGAGCCCGACGAGCGGGCCGAGGTTCACGCTGTCGGTGAGCGCGGCCAGCGGCGCGCCGACCACCGGGCTCAGCAGCGCGGCGACGATCACGGGTCGCTCGCCCCGGAGGAACCCACTGCGAGCGCCTTCGCGGACGAGCCAGGCGACCGGGAGCGCCCAGAGCACAAGGTCGTAGCCGTAGAGGTAGGGCGTGGCGAACGGCGTCGCGGCGGCGAGCACGGCGCCCTTGGCCAGCAGGCAGGCGTCGCCGCGCCAGCTCCGGAAGACGATGACCGCGACGATCAGGGTCGCCAGGAGCTGCGCCCAGGCGGCGGCCGCGAGGTCGCCGGTGGCGGTAAGGACGGCCGCGAAAACCGTCTGCATCTTCGGGGCCAGCTGGCCGTCGGTGAGGATCTGCAGCGGCACGGCGCTTGTCCGGAGGAACGCCTCGAAGGACTCCCGCCCGAACAGCGCCAGGCTCACCGCCAACAGGGAGATCGACGAGACCGCCGCGCCGCCGATCGCCCGCCAGCAGCCGCCCGCCACCAGCGCCACCGGGATCAGGACGGCGAGCTGGGGCTTGATGATCAGGGCGCCGAACAGCAGGCCCGCGAGCAACGGTCGCTTTCCGAGCTGGATGACGCCGCCGATGAACAGCGCGCCGGTCAGCAGGCCGGACTGGCCGATCACCCCGTTCATCAGCACCACCGGGAACGCCGCCAGCAGGGCGATCGGCGCCAGCCGCCGGCTCGCCGCCAGATAGCCGCCGAGGGTCGCTGCGAACCACACGGCGCGCGCCGCCGCCAGCGGCAGGAGGCCGAGCGGCGCCACGAACAGCAGGAAGGGCGGCGGATTGATGAAGGGGGCGTAGCTCGATCCCGCCATCCAGCCCTCCAGGGCCCGAACGGCCTGCGGGTCCCAGGCCAGGACCGGATCGCGCCAGGCGAGCCGTCCGGCCGCCCAGAAGGCGCCGAAATCGGCGGCGACCCCATGCGGCCCGACGAGTCCCCAGCTGGCGGCGAGCACCGGCAGGCAGAAGAAGATCAGGTAGATCCACGGATAGCCCCGCGCCCGGCGCGCGTTGAACCATGCCGGCCGGCGGGGAACCGCAACAACCTCGACCATGGCGCAGCTCCTGACGGCGCCACTAATCAGGCGGCGCCTTCCGGAGTTCCGCCGGCGGCGGACGAACTGCCTGCGTGCGGCGACTGCGCGGGAGCGAATTACCTCGCGTCCAGCAGTCGATTAGGTGCAACCGAAGGTCTACCGCTGTGTTACATTTGTTTGGTGCATATTTTTACCTGCACGGTCTCCTGCAAAACACGCCTGGGTACGGCTTTCGCTCCGCGAGCCTCCAGTTTTCTGAAGGGCATGCCATGGCTGCCCCACCACCTAGCTATTCCGAGGAAGCCGCGCTCAGCCTGACCATGGCTGTGGTGGCGTCGTCGCCCGGACCCCTCCTGCTGCTCGACGGCGCCTTCAACATCGTCGCCGCCAGCGCCTCCTTCTCGGAGGTCTTCGAGATCGATCCGGCGACCGCGGTCGGCGTGTCGCTGTTCAGCCTGGGCGCGGGGGAGTGGAATATCCCGCAGCTGCGCTCGCTGTTGAAGGCGACGGCCTCGGGCGCCGCCACGATCGAAGCCTACGAGCTGGACTTCAAGCGCCCCGGCCGCTCGACGCTCTGCCTGGTCATCCACGCCCAGCGCCTCGTCTACCTCGATCTGGCGAACCAGCGCCTGCTCATGGCGGTGAGCGACGTGACCGCGGCGCGGGCCGACGCCAAGCTGAAGGACGAGGCCCTTCGCCAGAACATCGTCCTCCTGCAGGAGGTCCGCCACCGGGTCGCCAACAGCCTTCAGATCATCGCCAGCGTGCTCTTGCAGAACGCCAAGAAGACCGAGTCGGAGGAGACGCGCGGGCACCTCCGGGACGCCCACAACCGGGTGATGTCGGTCGCCGCCCTGGAGCGGCAGCTCAGCACTTCGGGCGCGGGCGAAGTGGAGCTGCACGCCTATTTCACCGAGCTCTGCGACAGCATCGCCGCCTCGATGATCGGGCAAAGCGACAGGCTCTCGCTGGTCGTCACGGGCGCGGGCGGCGTCGTGGACGGCCGGGTGTCGGTCAGCCTGGGCCTGATCGTCACGGAGTTGGTGATCAACGCCCTGAAGCACGCCTTTCCAAACGGCCGGCCCGGCGCGATCGTCGTCGACTGCGCCTTCCGAGGCCCCAACTGGGTGTTGTCGGTCAGCGACGACGGCGTCGGCATGCCCACCGATCCCGGCGAGGTCCGGACCGGGCTGGGCACCAGCATCGTCCAGGCGCTGGCCAAGCAGCTTCAGGCGGTTGTCATCGTGGGACCGGGGAATCCCGGCACCCACGTGGCCATCACCCGCACGCAGATCACGCTCGTCGACGAAGGCGAGGATCCGCTCAGCCACACGCCGGCCGTCAAACGCCCTGCAGCCTAGGTCGAAAGGAATCGAGCCATGGATACGATGACACCGCCTGGGACAGGCAAGACCCTGCTGATCGTCGAGGACGACGTCCTCCCCGCCATGGCGCTCAGGGACGAACTGCAAGACGCCGGATTCCGGGTCCTGGAACTGACCGAGACCGCCCACGACGCGATCCTGGCGGCTCAGGCGGGAAAGCCGGATCTTGCGCTGGTGAACATCGAGCTCCAGGGCCGTGACGACGGCATCGGCCTGGCCCGCGAACTCAAGGCGATGGGTATCCCCGTGTTGTTCATCAGCGGCCAGGTCAGCCGGGCCAGCTCGGCGCAGACCGTCGCCGTCGGGTCCATGCCCAAGCCCTATGATCCCGCCGAGATGGCCACGGCGGTCCGCTACATCCTGCGGCATCTCGCCGGCGACGAGTCCCTGCCGCGGCCGCCCCAGCTGGAGGTGTTCGTGGCTTCCCCGGACGTGATGCCCGACGCCGCCTAGTCACGTTCGCCGTGAAACTCGAGATCGCCACCGCGCCTGCGGCGGTGACGGACTGCAACGGCTCCATCGACTGAGCGGGGCGGCGGCGGTTGGCGGCTCCCCCGTGTGGGGCGGGGGAGCCGCGGTCCGGCCGACATCCTGGGGGGAGGAGATGCGGCGGAACCTGTTCAACTGCGCGGGAGGCGGCTGGCGGAGGAGAGACCGGTCCGCCGCCTCGAAGCGCAGGATCAAATTGGTGGGTCGGCGCGGCGACAGTTGGGCCGGTTCGTCTCCGGACGGTTGCAGAGTGAAGGCCATCTTGAGCCCGCGGCGGCGATAACCGATGATTGTGGCCGGCGAGCCATCTGCCGGTCGCATTCCTGGGCGTTGATGCCGGGAGAAGGAGTCCCGGCTGTGAAGCATCAAAAGATCGCCGCCCTGGTCATCGCCGGCGCGCTCGCCGCCGCAGGTCAGGCGCTGGCCGCCGAGACCACCGACGCGCCGATGGCCACCGCCCCCGCGCCGATCGCGGCAGTTGCAGCCGACACCAGCGCCGCGCCGACCGCCGCCGCGCCGCCGCCGACCGTCACGCCGCCACAGAGCGGCTCCGGCGTCGCCGAGCAGATCGACCACTACCTGCGCACGTCCCCCGCCGCCCGGCTGCCCGACGACGAGGCCTCCGGCGTGACCACCGGCCAGGACGAGCCGCGCAAGGTGCATGGCATGGTCGACGTGTCGGTGGGCTCCGGCGGCTATCGCAGCGCCTACGCCCGCTCCGACGTGCCGCTCGGCAAGACCGGCACCCTCAGCATCGCGATCGGGCAGACCCAGTTCAACGGTCGCAGCGGCGGCTACGGCTACCGCTCGCCCTACGGCTACGGCTATGGTGGCCCCTACAGCTCGCAGAGCCTGGCGCTCGGGCTGTCGTTCGGCGGCTCCTCGTTGAGCGACCAGCCGGGGCGTTGCCGCACCGCCTGGGCCGACCCACGCATGAACCTGGACCAGCCGCTGCCGGTGGCCGCCGACCGCTTCGCCGGCTGCCCCTACCCGCCTGGAGAGCCGCCGCCCGAGGGCCGCTGACCGCCGATCTCCCCTAGAACTGGAAGTGGGCCGCCAGCCGCAGGTCGTAGATGGTCAGGCTGTCGCGCGCCTCGGCCCCGCCTTCCACCGAGAAGCCGCCGCTGCCGTTCTCGCCCTTGATCGAGATGCGGGCGGTCGCGCCGCCGCCGGCGACGTTGTCCGCCGCCAGGGTGAAGGCGTTGCCGCCGGCGATGAACCGACCGGTGGTCGCCGCCAGGTTCTGGCTGACCACGTCGCGATAGCCGAGCAGGAGTTCCGGTCCCCAGGAATTGTCCGCGCCTTCGGTGAACAGCGCGCCCACCGCCACGCCGGCGAAGGCTGACATCCTGGAACTGGTCCGGCCGTCGACCTGGAGATCCAGCGCGCCGCCACCCGATTCGCTGTAGCCGCCCTCGGACAGCCGGAAATAGTCGGCCGCGACCTGCGGCCGCAGGTAGACGTCGCCCAGGTGCGCCTCGTAGCTGGCGTGCAGCCGCCCGGTCTCTCCGCCGGCTGACCAGCGGCCCTGGGCGGTCCCGGAGTACTGCGCCAACGACGTATCGCTCGTCGCAACCACCCGGTTGCTGGTCGCCTGCAGGTAGTCGCCCGCCAGCCGCGCGTTGGCGGAGAACCCGCCCATCGTCACCCGCCAGTAGCCGCCCAGCTCCACCATGTTCTCGATCAGGTGCTGGTTGGCGTCGGACTGGTCGTTGCGAATCTCGCTGGAGCTGGCGCCCAGGGTCACGCCGAAGATCCCGAGCCGCGAGGCGGCGGCCTCGTAGCCGCCCACCACTCCAAGCCCCCAGGCCTTGTAGCCCGGCATGCCGTCGTGGCCGTTGGCGATCATCCCGTAGTTGAGCTCCTGCACCCAGGCGCCGCCGCCCTGCACGTCCTGGCGGTCGTCGATGGGCGCGCCGAACGCGTCGGAGGCCGCCACGGCCATCTGGAACACGTCGCCGCTGTAGTCCGGCAGCATCTGGGCGTAGAGGCTCGTGAAGCCGGCGCGGTCGGACTGCGCCAGCATGGCGGCGCGCAGCCCGGCGTCGCGGTCCGCGGCGGCCATGATCGGCTGGTAGGCGCTGGCCACCGAGGCCGGCAGCTGAAGGTCGGCCGCGGTCTTCTGCGTCACGTTGATCGACACCGTTCCCGCCGCGGCGTTGGTCGCCAGGCTCACGTTGTAGAGGTAGGGCGAGCTCCCCAGCAGACTGGAGTCGATGGCGCCGGCCGAGAGCTGGCTCGCCCGGATCACGGTGAAGCTGGCGGTGTCCTGCACCAGCGAGGTCAGCCGCAGCCCGATCTTGGCGCCGTCGGCGATCGTGGCCGCTCCCGCCACGGTCAGGGTCGTCGCCGCGCCGGCGCTGGGATCGGCGGTCAGCATCAGCTGCGACCCGCTGCCGAGGTTGAGGCTGGTCAGCGCCAGGTTGCCGGTGTTGTTGATCTGCAGAACGCCCGTGCCCATCCTCAGGGCCAGCGTTCCGCCCTGTGCGGTCAGTGCGCCGGTCACCGTGCCGCCGCCGTCGATCGTCAGGCCGTTGGCGCCCGCCCCGAAGGCGATGTCGCCGGTCACCGCCCCGGCCAGGATGTTCAGCTGGTCGCCGCCCGAGCCCAGCAGGATCGCCCCGTTGATCAACGGCGTCGTCGTCGCCGTGGTCGACTGGCTCTGCGTCAGCTGCACGCCGCCGGTGTTCGCGGTCAGGTCGAAGACGGTCGCCGTGCCGGTCACTCCGGCCAGCGCCCCGCTGGGCGAGACGGTGGCCTGGATCACGCCGGTGTTGGTGATCGAGCTCAGCGTGCCCGAACGATCGATCACCGCCACGCTGCTGGGGGTCTGACCCAGGGCGCTGCCCCAGATCGTGCCGCTGTTCACCAGGCTCCCCACATTCGCCCCGGCCTCGATGTCGATGGCGTGCGAGACGTTCAAGCCTTCGGAGATGACGTCGGCGTTGATCGTCCCGGTGTTGACGATCGTCGGCGCCACGGCCCCGCTGTTCAGCAGCAGCGCCGTCGAGTTGCCCGAGTAGGCGGAGGACGTGACGCTGCCGGTGATCAGCACGCCGTCGCCAGTGGTCACCGCCCCGCCGCCGGCGACGCCGAGTTGCAGGCCCACCGAGGAGACGCCGTCATAGACGCCGAGGCCCGACACCATGCCATGGATCACCACCCCATAGGCGTTGGCGGCGCTGGCCCCCACGTCATAGACGCTGACGCCCGGCCCCACGTCGCCCAGGTTGACGTCGCGGCCCACCGCGCCGACCACGATGGCCGGCGCGCCGCCGTAGGAGGTCACCGAGCCGGTGAGCTCGCTCGCGTCCGCGATGCCGTTGCCGTTGAGGTCCGTGTTGGTGGCGTCCAGCGGCGGCGGGGCGTCCACCAGCAGGCCCTTGGCGACGCTGCCGGCGATCGACAGGGCCGGGCCGCCCTGCAGCAGGTCGTCAGGCTGCAGCTTGGCGAGCAGGGTGGGGTCGGTGTTGCGCGTGGTCGTGCGGTAGCCGGTCGCCGTGACCGTGCTCTGCACGATCACTCCGCCGCTCACGTCGCCCCCGAGGGCCACGCCCTGCGCGCCCTGGCCGATGGCGCTGACCGCGCCGAAGATCGAAACGTTGCCGCCCACCGAGCCCGTGGTCCGCAGGCCGATGCTGTTGGTTCCGGTGACGCTGATCGTGCCCGTGTTGGAAATCGGGCCTCCGAGATTGGTCTCCACCGAGATGCCCGCGGAGTCGTTGCCCTGCACGGTGATCGTTCCGGCATTGATGATCCCGCCCGCGCCGGCCAGGTCTCCCGGCCCGATCACCCGCACGCCGAACCGCCGCGATCCGGTGGCGAACGGGCCGTTCACCAGCCCATCGCCGTTGGTGTCGGTGAACACCGTGGTCTCGTTGATGGTGATGGTCCCGGAGTTGGTGATCGATCCGGTGTGGCCGCCGAGCGCCAGGATGCCGGTGGCGTCGTCGACGTTCTGGATCTGGATCGAGCCGGAATTGGAGACGGTGTTGTCGCTGTCGAGCGTCACCGCCGTGCCGGAGGTCGGCGTGATCGCCCCGCTGCCGGAGATCACTACATTGTCCGGCGCGCCATTGGCCGCCGTCGAGGTGGCGACCGGCGTGTTCTGGCCGCTGCCGATCGTGGTGTCGGCGAACGCCTGGGTGGCCCAGATCAGCGCCGAGACGCTGACCAGCGACGATCCGAGTCGCCCCGCCGTCAGGAACGGCCGCCGAGTTTCAGTCGACACACGGCCGCGCGGCGGAAAATACCCAGTCATTCGACACACCCTCTAAAGCTGAACCATGCCTCGTCGATGAATGTGTCTAGGCAATGACTGTGGTCTGTGGATATCTTCTGGATTTAGAGTGATTGTGACGCCAGTGTTTCACCTGAGAATTGATATCTGAAACAATTCTGTCTTTCGGTATACTATCACATAACTTGCATGGCGCGGCCTGCACGACGGAGCCGCCCCAGGGCGTCTCAGGCGCGCATCGTCACGAACCAACCCTGAGGCTCCCATGCAGATATCAGGTAATTCAACGGCTTACGGAGGCAGTCAGGCACAGCGCATCCTGAGCATGCTGCTCCAACAGCAGACCCAGACCCCCGGGCAAAATGTGCCGGGTGACACCACCGCAACCGGCGCGACCGCGGTGACCCCCGTGTCGGGCCCCGCGCCCAGCGGCGGCGCGTCCAGCCAGTTCGCGTCGAAGACGCTGGCCGGCCTCCTGTCGGCCCAGGAACAACCGCCGAGCTCGTCCGACCTCGCCGCGGCCCTGATCCAACAGGTCGATTCCAACGGCGACGGCCAACTCTCCGCCGACGAGATCAAGACGGCCCTGGGCGCGAACGGCGCTTCCGGGACCAGCCAGACCGACGCGCTGACCCAGGCCATCGCCAAACTCGACACCAATGGCGACGGCACTGTGGGGGCCAGCGAACTCACCAGCGCCCTCGACTCGGCCAAGGCGACCCATGGCCATCACGGCCACGGGCACAAGGTGGCGGCCAGCTCCGACGTCGCCGCCCAGGTGATCGGCGCAGCCGACACCAACGGCGACGGTTCCCTCAGCATGGCCGAGATCAGCTCCGCGCTGGGGACCTCGGCCAGCGGAACCGACAGCCTCGCCCAGAGCCTCGGCAAGCTCGACTCCAACGGCGACGGCCAGCTTTCCGCCGCCGAACTGTCTGCGGCGCTCGACGCGTTCCGCACGGCGCACCAGAACGGCGCGGCGCAGGGCGGAACCGGGACCCAGACCGCTCAGGCCGCGCTCTCGGCCTGATGCGGCGCGGCCGGAGCCGCACCCCCCCGCTGCTCCGGCCGCATCCGCGGCGTTCGCAAGGCGCGATGTCAGCCGCGCCTCCCTGCTGGAAATCGAATCGGGCCCGCGCCCGTGCGACCCTGCCTGCGCCGTCGCCCCGGAAGGCCCGGCCACGTGCACGGGACGCTCGAAACGGGCCTGCGCGGAATAAGCGTCACTGTTTTCGCGCCGGGCGGTTGATTGTGGCGTGGCGGCATTCGAGGTGACACAATTGACGCTCAGGGAAACGTCATGTCCGCATCCTCCTCGCTCAGCGTGCTTCCCGCCCGCCACATCCTGGTCGTCGACGACGACACCCAGTTGCGCGAACAGATGGTCGGCTACCTCGCGGAGCACGGCTATCAGCTTCATGCGGCCGGGGACGGCCCCGGGATGGAGGCGGTGCTCGCACAGGCCCCCATCGACCTGATCATCCTCGACGTCATGTTGCCCGGTGAGGACGGCCTGTCCATCTGCCGGCGCCTGGCCGAGGAAGGCGGTCCCGCCGTGGTCATGGTGAGCGCCATGGCCGACGAGGTCGACCGGGTGCTGGGCCTGGAGCTCGGCGCAGACGACTACCTGCCCAAGCCCTGCAGCCCGCGCGAGCTCCTGGCCCGCGTCCGCGCCGTGATGCGGCGGCTGGAGGAGGTGCGCGGCGGCGCGCCCCGCAAGGGCAAGACCTACCACTTCCAGGGCTTCGTGGTGGACACCCTGCGGCGCCAGCTGCGCGCTCCCAACGGCACCGCCATCCTGCTCACCGGCGGCGAGTTCTCGCTGCTCTCCGCCTTCCTGGAGAATCCGCAGCGGATCCTCTCCCGCGACCAGCTGTTGGAGCTCGCCCGCGGCGCCCACACCGAGGTCTTCGACCGGGCGGTCGACGTCCAGATCAGCCGGCTGCGCCGCAAGCTGCACGCCTGCGTCGAGGGCGAAATCATCAAGACCTACCGCGGCGCCGGCTACCTGTTCGACGCCAAGGTCACCCGACCGTGACGCTCGGGGGCGGCTGGCCTCGCACCCGCGCGCCGATCGGGCTGCAGCTCGTCGCCCTGCTGCTGGCCTGCCTCCTGGCCGCCCAGATCATCAGCTTCGGCGTCATCGTCTTCACGCCGCCGCCGCGCCCGTCGTTCTACCATGCCGCCGATGTCGCCGCCGCGCTTCGGGGCGGGCCGCTGAAGATGCGCCTGGGCCGTCCCCTCGTCCGCGAGGTCGTCCCTGCCCTGTCGGGGGAGCTCAGCGTCGAGCATCCGCTCCACGAGCGCTCCTCCCGGGCGCTGGCCCAGGTGCTGGGCGTTCCGGAATCCCAGGTGCGCCTGCGGCAGCACGACCCCGATCCTGAGCTGCGCCTTCTGCACCACGTGCGCCGCCTGGAGCGGTCGCCGTTCGAGCGCGCGGACTTCGACCGCCGCGGCGATGACGTCGGCCGCGCTGGGTTCCGCGGCGCCGGGCCGCCCGGCTGGCGGCGCTTTGGCCCCGACAGCGGCCCGGAGATGCCCATCGTCGGCGCCTTCGCCGCCGCCCTGCAGCAGCCCGACGGCCGCTGGGTGGTGGTGCGCTCCACGCCCGAGCCCTTCCCCACCGCCTGGCAGCTGCGCACCTCGCTCTGCCTGCTGGCCGGGTTCCTGATCGTCGCGCCGGCGGGCTACCTGTTCGCCCGCCGCATCACCGCGCCCCTGAAGCGGTTCGCGCAGGCCGCCGAGACCCTGGGCCGCGACCCGCACGCCCCGCAGATCACCCTGCGCGGCCCCGCCGAGATCGGCGCCGCCGCCCACGCCTTCAACGAGATGCAGGCCAGGCTGAAGCGCTACATCGGCGACCGCACCGCCCTGGTCGGCGCCATCAGCCACGACCTGCGCACCCCGCTCGCCCGCATCAAGTTCAAGATCGAGGCCGCCCCGCCCCGCCTGCGCGACAGCGTGCTCACCGACGTCAATCAGATGGAGCAGATGATCGGCGGGGTCCTGGCCTTCATCCGCGACGAGGGCCAGCCCCGGCAGCGCGAGCGGCTGGACCTGTTGTCACTGGTGGAATGCGTGGTCGACGACGCCGCCCTGCTGGGCGCCGACGTGGAGATCGTCCATGCCCAGCCGGTCACCGTCGACGGCGATCCGGTGGCCCTGCAGCGGCTGTTCAACAACCTGGTGGACAACGCCGTGAAGTACGGCGGCTGGGCCCGCATCCAGGTGCGCCGCGACGCCGAATCCGCCGTGGTGGTGATCGCCGACCGCGGCCCCGGCCTCTCCGGCGAGGAGCTCGGCCGGGTGTTCCAGCCCTTCTACCGCACCGACGCCTCGCGCAACCTGGACAACGCCGGCGTGGGCCTCGGCCTGCCGATCGCGCGCTCCGCCGCCCGCGCCCACGGCGGCGACGTCGAGCTCACCTCCGGTCCGGACGGCACCACCGCCGTCGTCACCCTGCCGGCAGCCGCCTAGCGTCCGCCTCGGTCCGGGTCAGGGCCGCCAGCTTGGTCACGGTGTTCCAGTTGCGCATCGTGCCCCTCAGCTTCAGCGTCCGCTCGATCAGCGTCCCGGTCAGCTTGGAGTGGCCGAGGTCGTCGGGAAAGGTGGCGTAGAGGCAGCCGGGCCCGGCCGCGACCTCTTCGGGCCCGGTGATCTTGCCGCGCAGCGCGTCCACCGCCCCGGCCGCCGGCTCGCCCTTCAGGAACATCACCACCAGGTGGCTCGGATCGCGCCTGGCCATCTCCGGGTACGGATTGCCGGCGACGATCGCCGCCAGCTCGGCGCCGTCGCGCACGAAGACGTCCACCGCCCCGCCCAGCTTCTCCGTCAGCCCGCGCTCCAGCGCCGCCTCGGAGCCGGCCGCGCCGACCACGGCGTTGCCCGTCGCCACCACCGTCTCCGGCTCGGTGCAGCCGAGTTCGCTGAGCGCCGCCCGGAAGTCGGCCATCACCAGCCGTCGCCCGCCGACGTTGACCGCCCGCAGCATCACCGCCACCCGCTGGCTCACCGGGCGTCGGCTTCCCAGGCCAGGAACTCCGGCCGTTCCAGCAGCCGCTCGGCGTAGGCGCCCGCCGGCCCCACGTCGCCGTAGTCCGACATCCGGATGCCGTAGGTGCGGATCCGCGTCGCCACCGGAGTGAAGAAGGCGTCGACGATCCCCCACTCCTCGCCGGCCAGATAGGGTCCGCCGAACCGGCCGAGCAGGTCGCTCCACAGCGCCGCCAGCCGCCGCAGGTCCTTGTGCGTGGCCTCCGACAGCTCCGCCACCCGCGGCGTCATGGTCAGGTCCATCGGGCATTCGCCGCGCAGGCTGGGGAAGCCCGAATGCATCTCCGCCGCCGCGGAGCGCGCCACCGCCCGCGTCGCGGCGTCCGCCGGCCACAGCCCGGCATGCGGGAACCGCTCGGCCAGGTATTCGCAGATCGCCAGGGAGTCCCAGACCACCAGCTCGCCGTCCCTGAGCGCCGGCACCAGGCCGCTGGGCGAATGCGGCCGGATCTGCGCCTCGGTCAGCCCCTGCTCCTGGCGAAGCGCGATCAGCGTCTCGTCGAACGGTGCGCCGGTCTTCTTCAGCGCCAGCCACGGCCGCAGCGACCAGGTCGACCACTTCTTGGTGCCGATGACGATTTCCATGGCCCGTACCTCCTCGCGTCGCTCAGGACGAACGCTATCGGCCACAACAGCTTCGGCGCGTCCAGAGCCGAATCCGCGCTCAGCGAGGCGTCAGCTCCACCCAGGTGGGCGCATGGTCGCTGGCCTTCTCCCAGCCGCGCACGTCGCGGTCCACGCCGGCGGCGCGCAGCCGCGGCGCCACCTCGGGGCTCAGCAGCAGGTGGTCGATCCGCAGCCCGGCGTCGCGCCCGTAGGCGTTCCGGAAGTAGTCCCAGAAGGTGTAGATCCGCTCGCCCGGATGCAGGGTGCGGAGCGCGTCCGTCCACCCCTGGCCGATCAACGCAGCGTAGGCCGCCCGCACCTCCGGCCGGAACAGGGCGTCGTCCAGCCATCGCTCCGGCTTATAGACGTCGAGATCGGTCGGCATGACGTTGTAGTCCCCGGCCAGCACCGCCGGCGCCCCCTGCGCCAGCAGGCCCGCCGCATGCGCCCGCAGCCGCTCGAACCACCGCAGCTTGTAGTCGAACTTCGCCCCCGGCGCGGGGTTGCCGTTGGGCAGGTAGAGGCAGCCGACCAGCAGCCCGTCCACCGCCGCCTCGATGTAGCGGCTGTGGCTGTCGTCCGGATCGCCCGGCAGCCCACGCCGGGTCTCCAGCGGCTCGCAGCCGCGGGCCAGGATCGCCACGCCGTTCCAGCTCTTCTGCCCGTGCCAGATCGCGCCGTAGCCCGCCGCCTCGATGGCCGCGTGGGGGAACTTGTCCTGCGGCGCCTTCAACTCCTGCAGGCAGACGACGTCGGGCTCCGTCTCGTCCAGCCAGCGCAGCAGCACCGGCAGCCGGCCGTTGACCCCGTTGACGTTGAAGGTGGCGATCCTCATCCGAGGCCCGCAACGCGCCAGGGCCGGGGTTTGGTTCAGCCGTCGGGGCGAAACCGGCGGAAGAGATGCTAAGAGCCTCCGCCGCAAGCCCGCCCACGAGTCCTCGCCCGATGACCGCCGCCCCGCCCCGCCCTCCCGCTTCGGCGCTCGCCTCGAGCCTGCCCTCGCTCGCGGCGCTGGCGGCGTCGATGATCTCGGTGCAGGTGGGCGCGTCCTTCGCCAAGGGGCTGTTCCCGGCGGTGGGGCCGCAAGGGGCGACCGCCCTGCGCGTGGTCCTGGCCGCCCTGATCCTGGCCGCCATCTACCGCCCCTGGCGCAGCCCGCCGCAGCGCCGCGCCTGGCCGGTGCTGGCCGCCTACGGCGCCACCCTCGGGCTCATGAACCTGCTGTTCTACTCGGCCCTGCAGACCATCCCGCTGGGCGTCGCGGTGGCGCTGGAGTTCACCGGCCCGCTGGGCGTGGCGGTGCTGGCCACCCGTCGGCGGATCGACTTCGCCTGGGTGGCGCTCGCCGCCACCGGGCTACTGGCCCTCGCCCCGCTGGGCCACCAAGCCCACCCGCTCGATCCGAAGGGCATTGCGTTCGCGCTCGGCGCCGGCCTCTGCTGGGGCCTCTACATCGTGTTCGGCAAGCAGGCTGGAACCGCGCACGGCGCCCAGGCCACCGCCATCGGCATGATCGTCGCCGCCCTCGTCGCCTTCCCCTTCGGCCTCGCCCAGGCCGGCGCGGCCCTGTTCGCTCCGCAGATCCTGCTGAGCGCGATCGGCGTCGCCATCGCCTCCAGCGTGCTGCCCTACACGATGGAGATGTTCGCCCTGACCCGGATGCCGGTTCGCGTGTTCGGCACCCTGATGAGCCTGGAGCCGGCGCTCGCCGCCCTGATGGGCTGGCTGATCCTCCACGAGGCGCTGGCCCCGCGCCAGGCCGTCGCCATCGCCGCCATCATGCTCGCCTCGCTGGGCGCGACCCTGACCATGGACGCCCGCCGCGAGGCGCCCCGGCCGCTATCCACGCCCAACTAGGTTGCGGTCAGGCCTCCACCACCGCCTTGCCGACCGGGGTGAGGGAGAGCATGGCCAGCTTCACGTGCTGCCAGGCGAACGGGATGCCGATGATCGTGACCGCCAGCGCCGCGGCCAGGACGATGTGGTGGAGCGCCAGCCACCAGCCGGCGAGCAGGAACCACAGGATGTTCAGCAGCACGCTCGTGGTCCCGCCGCCCTGGTCGACCACCACCCGCCCGAACGGCCAGTAGCTGAACCCGGCGATCCGGAATGCGGCCGGGGTCCACGGCAGGCCGACGATGGTCACCGCCAGCACCAGGCCGGCCAGCAGCCACAGCGTGCCGGAGATCCAGCCGCCGAGCACGAACCACAGGAGATTCAATAGCAATCGCATATAGTCGCTCCGCCAAGCCGTAACCTCTAGCACGTCGCCGGCCCGGCGCACCTGAGCGAAGCCGGCCGCGGCAACCGACCTTCGCCATTGGCCGTTAGGGGGCCACGCCCGCTCAACCCGAGGTCCAGATGGCCGAAACCACCGCCCCCGGCGCTCCCGATCCTTCGGAGATGGTGAAACAGCCTGAGCGCCCGAAGCTCCTGCAGGTGCTGGGCCCGGGGCTGATCACCGGCGCGTCGGACGACGACCCCAGCGGCATCGCCACCTATTCCCAGGCCGGCGCCCAGTTCGGCTTCAACATGGCCTGGGTGATGCTGTTCAGCTGGCCGCTGATGTGCGCCATCCAGGAGATCAGCGCGCGGATCGGCCGGGTCAGCGGCCGCGGCATCGCCGGCAACCTCAAGCAGCACTACCCCCGCCCGGTTCTGGCGGTCATGGTCGGCATGCTGCTGGTCGCCAACACCATCAACCTGGGCGCGGACCTGGGGGCCATGGGCGCAGGGCTGCGGCTGGTGATCGGCGGGCCGGAGCTGCTCTACGTCGGACTGTTCGGCCTGGTCTCCATCCTGCTGGAAGTGTTCGTCCGCTATTCCCGCTACGTCTCGGTGCTCAAGTGGCTGACGCTGGCGCTGTTCGCCTATGTCGGCGTGGCCTTCGTGGTCCACATCCCCTGGGGGTCGGTGGCCTACCGCCTGGTGGCGCCGCACATCGACTGGACCCCGGCCTATCTCACCACCCTGGTCGCCATCCTGGGCACCACCATCAGCCCCTACCTGTTCTTCTGGCAGGCGGAGGAAGAGGTGGAGGAGGTCAAGGAGCGCGACGGCGCCATCCCCCTGGCCCGCGCCCCGCAACAGGCGCGCAGCGAGCTGAAACGGATCCGCCTGGACACCTACCTGGGCATGGGCCTCTCCAACCTGGTGGCGCTGTTCATCATCCTGACCACCGCCGCCACCCTGCACGCCCACGGCGTCACCAACATCCAGACCTCGGCCCAGGCCGCCGAGGCGCTGCGGCCGATCGCCGGCCAGATGACCTTCCTGCTGTTCGCCCTGGGCATCGTCGGGACCGGCCTGCTCGCGGTCCCCGTGCTCGCGGGATCGGCGGCCTACGCGGTGGGCGAGGCCTTCGGCTGGCACGTCGGCCTGGCCCGCAAGCCGCACCGAGCCAAGGCCTTCTACGGCATGATCGCCGGCGCCACGGTGGTCGGCGCGGCGCTGAACTTCACCTCCATCGACCCGATCAAGGCGCTGTTCTGGTCGGCGGTGATCAACGGCGTGGTGGCGGTGCCGGTGATGGGGATGATGATGCTGATCGCCGGCCGCAAGGAGGTCATGGGCCGGTTCACCCTGTCGCGGCCCCTCAAGTTCGTCGGCTGGGCCGCGACGGCGGTGATGGCCGCCGCCGCCATCGGCATGTTCGCCACCATGGGCAAGGGCGGCTGAAGCCGCCCCGCCCGGCGCCCGCTACTGCCCCGCCGCGGGCGGCTCGAAGTTGTGCAGGATCGGCGGGCGCGGGTTGAACGGGATGCGCGTCGACATCGGCGCCAGCGGGCTGTTGCCGGCCCGGTGCCAGCGGCCCTGGACGGCGGTGACCACATCGCCCTGGTCGGCCTCGAAGTAGGGGAAGCCTTCGATCTGGTAGCCGATCTTGCCTTCCATGATGAACCAGAACTCCGTCCAGTCGACGTGGAAGTGGCCGAGATTGCTGGCCGGCGGCACCGGCGCGGCCTTCCCGCGCAGGATGTTGCTGGTCCAGTGGTCGTCCCACACGAACTTGCCGCCGTAGGTCTTGTCGCCCACCGCGATCTGCTTCCAGAAGTCCACGTAGAGCGGGTTGCTGGTCCCGATGTTCGCCGGCCCGGGCTGGCCGGTGACCTTCATATAGGTCCGCCCGGGCACGGCGTCGGGGGTCTCGGACAGCGGATAGAGCGGCAGGGCGTGGGCCTGGCGCACCTCGAAGCGCAGCGACGGCTTATCGCCCACGGTTTCGATCGTATAGACGTGGCGGAACGGCACGTTGACCATGAAGCCCTTGGTGGCGGTGAACGGCTCGGCGCCGGCGATCGTCACCTTCATCTCGCCGTCCTGGACGATCCAGACCACGCGATCGTCTGCATACATCTTTGCCTTGGTCTTCTTGCCGGCCCCGAGCGAGATGTAATCGGCCTCCTGCTCGGGATTTCGCACCAGCGGCTGGACCCAGTCGGTCTGCCCGCGGTGGGCGGCGAGGATCTCCTTCAGCTTCCAGTGCACCTTGTTCGGCCCCACGTACGGCGTGGAGGTGGTCGGCTTCGGCGACCAGAATTGCTCGGGCATCTTAGGCGCAGAGACCGGCATGGGCTCGTTCTGCGGCATGAATTGCGCCGCCGCCGAGGTCGCGGTCAGCAGCGCCGCGACCGCGGCTCCCAGATAGACGATGGCCTTCATTGCAGTCCCCTTCCCTTGCAGCGACGTTGCGCTGCCGTTCCGACATTCCGATGCGCAAGCTTCGCCGCAGCGGCCGAATTATGCAAGATTTTTGCATACAATTTTTAAGCCGGCTTGAATGGATGCAATTCGTCGCCGGATGAGATCAACCAAAACCTTCGCCCGACCAAGGGGTTGACCGCCAGCCCCCGCGCCCCGCAACCTCGCGCCCATGCAGGGGATGCTCCAGCCGCCGGGGAAACCGGCGTCCTCTATGTCGGTGGTCGAATGGCAGGTGACCCGTTTGTCCCTGGGCTTCGTGCTGGACACCGTGGAGATCAGCCGCGCCGGCGGCGACCTGCTGGCGCCGCTGCTCATGACCGCCATCCTCGACGCCAACCTCGCCCCGGTAGACCAGGACCGCGACCTCGCCGCGACCTACGCCGGGCTCGACACGGCCGCGCCGGACGAGTTGCGGCGCCCGGTCAGCGTCAACGCCGTGGCCCAGTCGCTGGGCCTGCCGTTCGAGACCGTACGCCGCCGCGTGCGCAAGCTGGCGCGCGACGGGATCTGCGTGCTCACGCCGCGCGGTGTCCACGTCCCGCGGTCAGTGGTCACATCGCCGCCCTACAACGCCATCCAGCAGGCCCGCCACCAACGGCTGGCGCGCTTCCACGCCGACCTGCGCGCGGTCGGCGCCCTGCCGCCGCCGGGGCCGCGGCCGGCGGGCTCCGCCGAGCCGCCGCCGGTGCGGGCCGTCAACCGGGCCATCGCCGAATACATGCTGCGGACCGCCGACGGCCTGTTGGCCCTGGCCGGAGATGTGGTCAGCGGGGCGGTGCTGCTGGAGATGGCGCGCTGCAATACCGATGGCCTGACCGCCGCCGATCCGTGGGCCCAGGGCTGGACGGCCCTGGCCGCCCGCCGGCCGGTGCGGGCCTCGACGCTGGCGGCGCGGCTGCAGTTGCCGGCCGAGACCACGCGCCGCCACGTGGCGCTGCTGGAGGCGCAGGGCTTCTGCGTGCGCACGCCGAAGGGGCTGGCCTGCCAGGCCCCGTCCGCCAAGCTTGCCGCCGCCGCCCGCATCGTGCGGGACAATCTGGTCAACGTGCAGCGGATGTTCGCCCGCGTGGAGACGCTGGGCGTGCTGGCCGACTGGGAAGCCGGCCGCGCCGCCTGAGCCCCCTATCCAGCCGCGCCTGCTTCGTCCTAACATCCGTTTGAAAGCCGTCGCCCGAGTGCGGGCGGCGAGCATAAGAACAGTACGGGGAAGCGCCAGATGACCGCCATGCCGGCCGGGGCCGCCGCGCCTTCGAGGGTCTACTTCTCCGACGGCTACAAGCGGCTGGTGCTGGGGCTGCTGGTCACCGCCTATACCTTCAACTTCATCGACCGCACGATCATCGCCACCATCGGTCAGGCCATCAAGGTCGACCTGAAGATCACCGACACCCAGCTGGGCCTGCTCGGCGGGCTCTACTTCGCCCTGCTCTACACCCTGCTGGGCATTCCGATCGCGCGGCTGGCCGAGCGGTTCAGCCGGGTCAACATCATCGCCGCCGCCGTCGTCATCTGGTCGGCCTTCACCGCGCTCTGCGGCACGGCGGGCTCGTTCACTGCGCTGGCGGCCTACCGGTTCGGGG
Organism: Phenylobacterium hankyongense; assembly: GCF_003254505.1. Classification (NCBI taxonomy): domain Bacteria; kingdom Pseudomonadati; phylum Pseudomonadota; class Alphaproteobacteria; order Caulobacterales; family Caulobacteraceae; genus Phenylobacterium; species Phenylobacterium hankyongense. Next base: position 267,713 of record NZ_QFYP01000001.1, read on the forward strand.
TCGGAGTGGGCGAGGCCGGTCTGTCGCCGCCGGCCCACTCCCTGATCAGCGATTATTTCGAGCCCAAGAAGCGGGCCTCGGCGCTCAGCGTCTATTCCTTCGGCATCCCGCTCGGAACCATGTTCGGGGCGGTGGCCGGCGGCTGGCTGGCGCAGAACTTCTCCTGGCGCGTGGCCTTTATGCTCGTCGGCCTGCCCGGGGTGCTGATCGCCGTGGCGATCAAGGTCCTGGTCAAGGAGCCGCCGCGCGGCCATTCCGAGCCCGACGCGGTCGCTCTCGAGGGGGTGGCGCCGCCGCTGGAGGCGGTGGTGGAGCCTGCCGCGCCTGGCCGCGGCCTCGGCGGAGAGCTGTCCGAGACCTGGGCGGTGATTCGCACCCTGTTCGGCAAGTGGCCGGTGGCCAACATGGTGCTTGGGGTGACCCTGGTCTCCTTCGCCGGCTACGGCTCGGGCCAGTTCATCCCGCCCTACTTCATCCGCGCCTTCGGACTGAACTACGCCCAGGTCGGCCTGATCGTCGGCCTGGTGGGCGGCTTGTCCTCGGGGCTGGGAACGCTGGTTGGAGGGTTCCTCACCGACCGCCTGGCCCGGCGCAGCGCCCGCTGGTACGCGCTGACGCCGGCCATCGGCCTGACCATCGCCGCGCCGATCTACATCTCGGTCTACCTGCAGTCGTCCTGGCAGGCCGCGGCGATGATCCTGCTGGTCCCGGGGATCTTCGCCTACACCTATCTCGGCCCCACCTTCGGCGTGGTGCAGAACATGGTGGAGACCCGCCGGCGGGCGACCGCCACGGCCCTGCTGTTCTTCTTCCTCAACCTATTGGCGCTGGGCGGCGGCCCGCCGTTCACCGGCTGGGTGATCGACCATTTCGCCGCCTTCCACCTGGCGCATCCGGACATGCCGGGCCTGGGCCAGGCGGTGGCCGGCTTCTTCGGCGCCGACCGCGCGGCCTACCAGGCCGCCTGTCCTGGCGGGGTGGCGGCGCATGGCGCGGCGCCTGAGCTGGCCGCGGCCTGCAAAGGGAGCCTGGTGCTCGCCACCCGCCAGGGGATCATCGTCGCCCTGTGCTTCATCCTCTGGGGCGCCCTCCACTACTTCCTGGCGTCCTTCGGACTGGTCGAAGCGCTTGCCAGGGCCCGCGCCGACCGCGGCGAAGGCGACTGAGTGATTCACAACTGTTAAGTGCAGTTTGCCGATACGCTACCGAGGCTTGACTAGACCCGGCGTCAAGGGGGCATCCTCCGCGTTCTGATGGCTCGACCACCGTCGCGCCCAAGGGGGAAACTCCATGAAACACCACCTGACAGGCGCCGCCTCCGTGCTCGCCCTGCTGACCGCCTGTGCGGCCGGCGCAGCCCATGCCCAGACCCCGCCTCCAGGGGAGGCCAGCGTTTCCGAGGTCGTGGTCACCGGCTCGCGCATCCGCACCAGCCCGCTCGAACGCGACCAGCCCGTGATCCAGATCGGCCAGGAGGACGTGGCCAAGTCCGGCCTCACCTCCACCGTCGACGTGCTGCAGCGGATCCCGTCCGCCGGCGGCGGCCTGAACTCGAAGTTCAACAACTCCGGCAACTTCGGCAATCCGCCGGACGGCGGCGGCGTCGGCGCGGGCTCGGCGGAGATCGACCTGCGCTACCTCGGCTCGCGCCGGGTGCTGGTGCTGGTCGACGGCCTGCGCTGGGTCTCCGGCGCCGCGGCCTCCGGCGTGCCGGGCGCGGTGGACCTGAACACCATCCCGACGGCGATGATCAGCCGCACCGAGATCCTGCAGCAGGGCGCCTCGTCGATCTACGGCTCCGACGCCATCGCCGGCGTCGTCAACATTATCACCAAGGACCGCCAGGACGGCTTCCAGGCCTCGGCCCAGCTCGGGAAGTTCGGCGAGGGCGACGGCTTTGGCCAGGACTACAACGTCTCCTGGGGCGTCGGGCAGGACCGCGCCCACGTCGTGCTCGGCGGCGGCTACTTCAAGCAGGATCCGGTGCTCGCCAACGACCGCGACATCTCCCGCTATCCCAACCCCTACGCCACCTCCTGCCTGGCCGGCGGCTGCTCCTCCGGCACTCCGCTCGGGCGGTTCCTGGTCCATGACCCGAACACCGGGCAGGACCTCGACCTGACGCTGCGCCAGGCGCTGCAGCCCGGCCAGCGGCCGGTCTACATCCCCAGCGATCCCACCAGCGCGGCGGGCAGCTTCAAGCCGTTCACCACCGCCGACGCCTTCGACTTCCAGCCCTACAACTACATCCTGATCCCGACCGAGCGGGTCAGCCTGTTCGGCTCGGTCACCCAGGAGTTCTCCGACAAGCTGCGCCTGCGGGTGAGGGCCAGCTACGTGCAGCGCAAATCGGCCAACCAGGCCGCGCCGCTGCCGCTGTTCGTGGGCCCCGACGCCGGCAACGGCAACCTGCTCGACACCGTGTCGATCGATGCGAGCAACCCCTACAACCCCTTCGGCTACACCCTGCAACCCGGCACCCTGTCCGCGGTGCTGCGCCGGATGATCGAGGCCGGCCCGCGGCACTACGAGCAGACCGTCGACACCTGGAACGTCACCGGCACCCTGGCCGGCGAGTTCGACGTCGGCGGCAGGACCTGGGCGTGGGACGCCAACGCGGTGTTCTCGCGCAACCATGCCCAGCAGACCTTCACCGGCAACGTCAACTCCGCGCGGGTGCAGCAGGCGCTCGGCCCGGTATCGCAGTGCACCGGCGCCTGCGTGCCGCTGAACCTGTTCGGCGGCGTCGGCACCATCACCCCGGCCATGCTGAGCTTCATCGGCTTCACCCAGCAGGACACCTCGCAGCAGGAACTGCGGGACTACACCCTCAACCTCACCGGCGACCTGATCGACCTGCCGGCCGGACCGCTGGCCTTCGCCGCCGGCCTGGAGCGGCGCGAGACCGAGGGCTTCTTCCAGCCCGACCCGATCGTCGCCGCCGGCCTCTCCTCCGACATCCCCGCCCAGCCGGCGCGGGGCTCGATCCAGGTTAATGAGGCCTACGGCGAGTTGCGCGCGCCGTTGCTCAAGGACCTGCCGCTGGTCCACCGGCTGGAGGCCTCGGTCGCCGGCCGCTGGTTCGACTATTCGACCTCCGGGCGCGACTCCACCTACCAGGCCGGGCTGCTCTGGCGGCCCATCGAGGACGTGCTGGTCCGCGTCGCCTGGGGCCAGGGCTTCCGGGCGCCGAGCATCGGCGAGCTCTACGGCGCGGCCTCGCGCTTCGACCAGGAGGTCGTCGACCCCTGCTCCAACCTCAACGGCTCAGGGGCCAGCGCCACGGTGCGGGCCAACTGCCTCGCCCAGGGGGTGCCGGCCAACGGCAGCTACGTCCAGCTCAACCCGCAGCTGCCGGTCATCACCAGCGGCAACACCGCGCTGAAGCCGGAGACCAGCGAGAGCTGGACCTATAGCGCGGTGTGGCAGCCGGCCTGGCTGAAGACCGTCAGCTGGGCCAGCGGCGGCTCGGCGGAGATCGTCTACTCGGACATCCAGCTCGACAACGCCATCCAGGCGCAGAGCGGCGAGACCCTGCTGGGCCGCTGCGCCCAGACCGGCGACCCGCTGGCCTGCAGCACCATCACCCGGACCGCCTCCGGCGCGGTGTCGGCGATCACCAACCCGCTGATCAACATCGGCGGCATCAAGACCCGCTCGGTGGACCTCAACCTGACCTGGGTCGCCCCGGAGAGCAGCCTCGGCCGGTTCACGGTGCGCTCCTACACGACGCGCCTGCTGGAGTTCACCGAGAGCGTACCGACCTCCACGGGCCTGACGCCGATCACCCGCGAGGGCACGGAGCGCGGCAGCCCCGACCAGGCCTATCCGAAGACCAAGTCCAACCTGATCGTCGACTGGGACCGCGGCAGCTGGGGGGCCACGGTCACGGCCCGCTACATCTCCTCGGTGGTCGAGGCCCAGAACCAGAACAAGCTGGATTCCCGCACCTACCTCGACGCGCAGGTGCGCTGGACCCCGAGCTTCCTGGACTCCTGGAGCGTGGCCGTCGGGGTCAACAACCTGCTGGATAAGGATCCGCCGGGCTGCATCAGCTGCGGCCTCAACAACTACGACCCGAACGCCTACGACGCGCCGGGCCGGTTCTTCTACTTCCGCCTGAGCTATCGCCAGTAGCCATGCGACTGTGGGGGCGGCGCCTGAGCTCGCCGCCCCCACTTTTTCTCAGTCTTACCCCAGGGGAAACTTGACTTCGGGGGGCCGTGGCGCACACACCCCCCGCATGATCCCCCGCTACGCCCGCAAGGAAGCCGCCGACATCTGGGCGCCGCAAACGCGCTTTCAGATCATGTTCGAGATCGAGGCCCACGCGGCCGACGCCATGGCCGATCTCGGCGTCATCCCCAAGGAAGCCGCCAAGGTGATCTGGGAGAAGGGCCGCGACGCCCTCTGGGACGCCGAGCGCATCGATGAGATCGAGCGCGAGGTGAAGCACGACGTCATCGCCTTCCTCACCCACGTCACCGAGATCGTCGGTCCCGAGGCCCGCTTCCTGCACCAGGGGATGACCTCCTCCGACGTCAACGACACCACGCTGGCCGTGCAACTGGTCCGCGCCACCGATCTGCTGCTCGAGGACGTCGACCTGGTGCTCGCCGCCCTGCAGCGCCGGGCCTTCGAGCACAAGCTGACCCCCACCGTCGGCCGCAGCCACGGCATCCACGCCGAGCCCACCACCTTCGGCGTCAAGCTGGCCGGCCACTACGCCGAGTTCCAGCGCGCCAAGGAACGGCTGGCGATGGCCAAGTTCGAGATCGCCACCTGCGCCATCTCCGGCGCGGTCGGCACCTTCGCCAACGTCGCCCCGCAGGTGGAAGCCTATGTGGCCGGCAAGCTGGGCCTGGCGGTGGAGCCGGTCTCCACCCAGGTGATCCCGCGCGACCGGCACGCCGCCTATTTCGCGGCGCTGGCCGTGGTCGCCTCCTCCATCGAGCGGCTGGCGGTGGAGATCCGCCACCTGCAACGCACCGAGGTGCTGGAAGCCGAAGAGCCGTTCGATCCCGGCCAGAAGGGGTCGAGCGCCATGCCGCACAAGCGCAACCCCATCCTCACCGAGAACCTGACGGGCCTGGCGCGGCTGGTCCGCTCGGCGGTGGTCCCGGCGCTGGAGAACGTGGCGCTGTGGCACGAGCGCGACATCAGCCACTCCTCCGTCGAGCGCGGCATCGCGCCCGACACCACCATCCACCTCGACTTCGCCCTGCGCCGGCTGGCCTCGGTGGTCGAGCGCCTGGTGGTCTATCCGGAGAACATGCTGAAGAACCTCGACCGCCTCGGCGGCCTGGTGCACTCCCAGCGGGTGCTGCTGGCGCTGACCCAGAAGGGCGTCGCTCGCGAGGTCGCCTATGCGGCCGTTCAGCGCAACTCGATGAAGGTCTGGCGCGGCGAGGGCAATTTCCTCGACCTGCTGAAGGCCGATCCGGACGTGACCCTGACCGAGGCCGAGCTCGCCGAGCTCTTCGACCTCGGCTACCACTTCAAGAATGTGGACGTGATCTTCGGGCGGGTGTTCGGCGAACAGGCCTTGGCCGCCGCCAGGGCCGCGGAGTAGGTGTCCGCAGCCGCGCGCAAGGCCTCAGGAGCCCGAGCGGACGCTTTCGCGGGCCTGGGCCAGCAGTTCGGCCATCTTCATGCGGACTTCGCCCTCGGTGATCGTGACGCCGGCGCCCTTGAGGTCTTCGAAGACCTTGCGCAGCACGTCGTCCTCGCCGGGTTGTTCGAAGTCGGACTTCACCACCGCCTGAGCGTACTCGGCGACATGCTTGTCCTGCAGACCCATCAGGCCGGCCGCCCACTCGCCCAAGGCGCGGTTACGGCGCGCAGAGGCCTTGAATTCCTGCTCCTGATCGAGCGCGAACTTCTTCTCGAAACCCTGTTCACGGTCGTCAAAGGTGGTCATGTGGTCCCCGGAAAGCGGCACGAACGGCGTCACATATCGTGCCGGGCCCGACCCCGCAATCGAAAGGCGGGTCCCATCCACGAGGTTTGCGCCGCGCTGCGGCATCCGCTAATTTCCGGCGGCCTCATATTGAGCGAGAGGCCGAGTCGGAGCCGCGCGCGAGGATCAGCCGCGCGCGTTTTTAGTTCCCCCGACCGGCAAGCCCCGCTCACGGAGAAGGCGTGAAGATGACCCGTCGTAAGAAGATCTACGAGGGCAAGGCCAAGATCCTCTACGAAGGTCCCGAGCCCGGCACTCTGATCCAGTATTTCAAGGATGACACCACGGCTTTCGACGCCACCAAAAAGGCGGTGCTCGAGGGCAAGGGCGTGATCAACAACCGCATCAGCGAATACATCATGACGCGGCTGGGCTCGATCGGCGTCCAGACCCACTTCATCAAGCGGCTGAACCTGCGCGAGCAGCTGATCCGCGAGGTCGAGATCATCCCGCTGGAGGTGGTCTGCCGCAACGTCGCGGCCGGTTCGCTGTCGACGCGCTTCGGCATGCCCGAAGGTCAGGCCCTGCCGCGTTCGATCATCGAGTTCTACCTGAAGGACGACAAGCTCCACGACCCGATGGTCGCCGAGGAGCACATCACCGCCTTCAACTGGGCCTCGACCCAGGAGATCGACGACATGATGGCGCTCACCCTGCGGGTGAACGACTTCCTGACGGGCATGTTCGGCGCGGTCGGCATCACCCTCGTCGACTTCAAGATCGAGTTCGGCCGCATCTGGGAGAACGACTTCGCCCGGATCATCCTGGCCGACGAGATCAGCCCCGACAGCTGCCGCCTGTGGGACGCCCAGACCAACGAGAAGCTGGACAAGGACCGCTTCCGCCGCGACCTCGGCAACGTCATCGAGAGCTACACCGAAGTGGCCCGCCGGCTCGGAATCATGAAGGAGATGCCGACCGTCATTCAGGGAGGCCTCCACTAGTGCGCGCCAAGGTCCACGTCTTCCTCAAGCCCGGCGTCCTCGACGTGCAGGGCAAGGCCGTCGAGCAGGCGCTGCATGGCCTTGGCTGGGGCGGCGTCGAGCACGTCCGCGTCGGCCGCACCATCGAGTTCGACCTGGCCGCCCAGGACCCCGCCGCCGCCGAGGCGGAGGTGAAGGCCATGTGCGACAAGCTGTTGGCCAACACGGTGATCGAGAGCTACCGCGTGGAGGTGGCGTGAGGGCGCTGAGCGCCCTCGCCCTCCTCACACTCCCGCTTTGCGCCTGCGCGCCTAAGCCCGCGGCGACCACCCCGCCGTTCCAGCTCGACTGCGCCCAGCCGTTCGAAGCCCTGAAGGCCCGGGTCACTGCCCAGCCGCTGACGCCCGCGCCCAAGGACCCCAACGAGCCCTACCGCTTCTATTCGAGCCCGGACGGCCGGATCTCGTTCCTGATCACCGAGCCCGGCGCGCCCGGCCATCCGGCGATCATGATGCAGCGCGCCGCGGGCGGCGAGGTGAAGACCACCGGCTGCCCCTACGGCGACCGCGCCGGCTACGCACAGCTGCAGGCCTATCTCGACGGCCTCAAGAGCTGGCGGCGGAAATGACCTCTGCCGCCAGTCTTGACCCGCCGGCCCGCCTCCGCCACCTGACGCCCTCCCCGCACACGGAACTCTCCCGATGAAAGCCGCCGTCATCGTCTTCCCCGGCTCCAACTGCGACCGCGACTGCAAGGTCGCCATCGAGCGCTCCACGGGCGCCTCGGTGGACATGGTCTGGCACGGCGACACCGCCCTGCCTGCCGGCATCGACCTGATCGTCCTGCCGGGCGGCTTCTCCTACGGCGACTACCTGCGCTGCGGGGCCATGGCCGCGCTGTCGCCGATCATGGCCGAGGTGAAGGCCGCCGCCGAGCGCGGGGTGGCGACGGTCGGCATCTGCAACGGCTTCCAGGTCCTCTGCGAGGCCGGCATGCTGCCCGGCGCCCTGCTGCGCAACGAGCGCCTGAAATACGTCTGCAAGCCGGTGGAGCTGGAGGTCACCAACGCCCAGACCCGCTTCACCGCCGGCTACAAGGGCCGCCGCGAAGTGGCGATGACGGTCGGCAACGGCGAGGGCAACTTCTTCGCCGACGAGACGACCCTCGACCGGCTGGAAGGCGAGGGCCAGGTGGTGTTCCGCTACCTGGAGAACCCCAACGGCTCGGCCCGCAACATCGCCGGGATCGTCAACACCGGCGGCAACGTGCTCGGCCTGATGCCGCACCCCGACCGGGCCTTCGAGGCGGAGCTCGGCTCGGCCGACGGCGCCCTCCTCTTCCAGAGCGCGCTCGCCAGCGCCTGAGGCTTCTAGGACGGTCCGCCCACGGCTAAGGTCGCGGCGTCATCGATCCGAGGACCTGCATGTCGAAAGCCCCGCTGCGCGTCGCGCTCGCCCTGGCCGCGCTGGCCCTCTCGTTCGCCGCGGCCGGCGCCCAGACGCCGCCGATGACGCCGGACATTCCGCCGAAGTTCGAGTTCCCGCGCGGCGCCTACGACTACGTCAAGCGCACGGTGATGATCCCGATGCGCGACGGCGTGAAGCTCTACACCGTCATTGTCATGCCGAAGGGGGCGAAGGATGCGCCGATCCTGCTGACGCGCACGCCCTACAACGCCAGGAAGCGGGCCGAGCGCACCCTGTCGCCGCACATCGACGCCACCCTGGCGCAGATGGACGAGGACTTCGTCAGGGACGGCTACATCCGCGTCTACCAGGACATCCGCGGCAAGTACGGCTCGGAGGGCGAGTACGTCGTCACCCGGCCGGTGATCGGGCCGCTGAACCACACCAAGGTCGACCACGCGACCGACGCCTACGACACCATCGACTGGCTGGTGAAGAACCTGCCGGAGTCCAACGGCCGCGTCGGCATGATCGGCTCGTCCTACGACGGCTTCACCACCGCCATGGCGCTGATCAACCCGCACCCGGCGCTGAAGGCCGCAGCCCCGCAGAGCCCGATGGTCGACGGCTGGATGGGCGACGACTGGTTCCACTACGGCGCCTTTCGGCAGGTGAACCTCGACTACTTCTCCGAGCAGATGAGCGCCCGCGGCGAGGGCTCCTCGATCCCGCGCGAGGGCTTCGACGACTACGAGAACTTCCGCCGCGCCGGCTCGGCCGGCGACTTCGCCCGCGCCGCCGGCCTCGACCAGATCCCCTTCTGGCGCAAGCTCAGCGAGCACCCCGCCTACGACGCCTTCTGGCAGGAGCAGGCGCTCGACAGGATCCTCGCCAAGCAGCCGCTGAAGGTGCCGACCATGTGGATCGGCACCCTGTTCGACCAGGAGGACATGTGGGGCGCCGTCCACGCCTACGCGGCCACCGAGCCCAAGGACGCGGCCAACGACATGAACTTCCTGGTGCTCGGCCCCTGGCGCCACTCCGGCGTCAACTACGAGCAGCGCACCCTCGGCGCCCTGAAGCTGCCCGGCGACACCGCCACCCAGTTCCGCCGCGAGGTGCTGAAGCCGTTCTTCGACGCGCGGCTGAAGACCAACGGCCCCAAGGCCGACACCCCGCCGGTGTTCATCTTCCAGACCGGAACCGACCAGTGGCAGCGCCTCCAGCGTTGGCCGCCGGCCTGCGAAAGCGGCTGCGCGGCGAGCATGAAGCCGCTCTACCTGCAGCCCGGCCAGGGCCTGGGCTTCGCGCCGCCGCCCGCCTCCGCGCCGGCGTTCGACGAGTACGTCTCCGATCCCGCCAAGCCCGTGCCCTATGTGCGCCGGCCGGTGCGCTCGGACGACGCCGACCAGTGGCGCTACTGGCTGGAGACCGACCAGCGGCACGTGGACGGCCGCCCCGACGTGCTGACCTATGTCTCGCCGCCGCTGACCGCGCCGGTGCAGGTCTCCGGCGCGCCGATCGTCAACCTGTTCGCCTCCACCAGCGGCACGGACTCCGACTGGGTGGTGAAGCTGATCGACGTCTATCCCGACACCGTGCCCTCGCAGCCGGAGATGGGCGGCTATGAACTGGGCGTGGCCATGGACATCTTCCGCGGCCGCTACCGCGAGAGCTTCGAGCACCCCACCGCCATCCCCGCCAACGCGGTGGAGAAGTACCGGTTCGTGATGCCGACCACGAACCACGTCTTCCTCCCAGGCCACCGGATCATGGTGCAGGTTCAGTCGAGCTGGTTCCCGCTCTACGACCGCAACCCGCAGACCTTCGTGCCCAACATCTTCTTCGCCAGGCCGGCGGACTACGTGAAGGCCACCCAGCGGGTCTACCACTCAGGCCCGCAGGCGAGCGCCGTCGAGCTGCCGGTGGTGGCGCCCTGACAAAATTTGTTCTATCTTTGTTCCATGGACTGGATTCCACCGACGTGTACGCAAACACCTATGAGGAGTAGTCTAAGGCAATGCTAGGACTCCTCCTCACCCTCCTTGCCGGTTCTGTTGACACGAGACTACCTGACGAATCCCACATTGAATATTATGAATCGAATATAACATCTGGCGCTCAATGTCAGTATTCCGATGGCACGAAGGCCGTCCTTTTCTGGACCAGAGACCCCCAGAAATTCGTAATCATTAACCGCCACGATGGTTCGAATACTCTTTCTACGCTCGAAATACTCCCAGACGGGCATCGTGATCTTGAGGCAAATGGCGGTGTGGCGACCTACGCGGCCTTTCGCCGAGCATTCGACTTCCTGGTTGCCAAGCCTCAGACGCGTGTCACGCCTGGAGCCATACCGAGCTTCCTGAACGCGCGGCGCGTCCCGGCCTGCCCGTGGAAGTCCTTCTACTGGCGCGTCTACCCGCAGGATCGGGAGCCATGACTGCGCACCACGCCTACCGGTGGTGACCGCCGCATAAAGGGGCCGGAGCGCGCCTGCGCTCCGGCCCGACGGCCGCCGGTCTCTTGCTGTTGCTGGCGATTGTCGTTGGACTGTTGATTGACCGTGTTCGCCCCCGGTTCTGCGACGTCTGGCCCGACGCCGAGCGTGCGACCAACCGACAGCAGCCGCCGATGCTCCCGCCTATCGCGCCCCGCGCAGAACCTCGCTAGAAGGCGGCCATGAGCGCCGCGCCTTCCAAAACCCTGGCCGAATCGGCCGCCGAATTCGGGCTGAAACCGGAGGAGTACGACCTGATCGTACGCCGGCTGAACCGTGAGCCGAACCTGGTCGAGCTCGGCATCTTTTCGGTGATGTGGTCGGAGCACTGCTCCTACAAGTCCAGCCGCAAGCACCTGGCCAAGTTCCCCACCACCGGCCCGCGCGTGATCTGCGGCCCGGGCGAGAACGCCGGCGTCGTCGACATCGGCGACGGCCAGGCCTGCATCTTCAAGATGGAGAGCCACAACCACCCCTCGTTCATCGAGCCCTACCAGGGCGCGGCGACCGGCGTCGGCGGCATCATGCGCGACGTCTTCACCATGGGGGCGCGGCCGATCGCCCTGCTCAACGCCCTCCGGTTCGGCGATCCCAGCCATCCGAAGACCAGGCGGCTGGTGTCCGGCGTGGTCTCCGGCATCGGCGGCTACGGCAACTGCGTCGGCGTGCCCACCGTCGCCGGCGAGACCAACTTCCACCGCGGCTACGACGGCAACATCCTGGTCAACGCCATGTGCGTGGGCCTGGCCGACGCCGACAAGATCTTCTACTCGGCCGCGCCGTCGGCGGGCCTGCCGGTGGTCTATTTCGGCTCCAAGACCGGCCGCGACGGCATCCATGGGGCGACCATGGCCAGCCAGGAGTTCGACGACGCCTCCGACGAGAAGCGCCCGACCGTCCAGGTCGGCGACCCGTTCGCCGAGAAGCTGCTGATCGAGGCGACGCTGGAGCTGATGGCGTCGGGCGCCGTCGCCGCCATCCAGGACATGGGCGCGGCCGGCCTGACCTCCTCCTCGGTGGAGATGGCCGGCAAGGGCGGCGTCGGCATCGAGCTCGACCTCGACGCCGTGCCCCAGCGCGAAGACGGCATGAGCGCCTACGAGATGATGCTGTCGGAGAGCCAGGAGCGGATGCTGGCCATTCTCAAGCCCGGCCGCGAGGCCGACGGCGAGCGGATCTTCGCCAAGTGGGGCCTCGACGCCGCCACCATCGGGCGCACCACCGACACCGGCCACATGGTGCTCAAGCACAAGGGCCAGGTGGTGGCCGACGTGCCGCTCGCGCCGCTGTTCGACGACGCCCCGCTCTACGACCGGCCGTGGGTCGCGCCGACGGCGCAGCCGCGGATCGAGCCCGCCGCCGTTCCGGCGCCCAAGGACTACGCCGAAGCCATCCTGAAGCTGATGGCGGCCCCCGACATGGCCTCCAAGCGCTGGCTCTGGGAGCAGTACGACCGCCACGTGATGGCCGACACGCTGGACGACTCCTCCACCGGCGCCGACGCCGGCATCGTGCGCGTGCACGGGACCGGCAAGGCGCTGGCCGTCACCTCCGACGTCACCCCGCGCTACGTCCAGAACGACCCCTACGAGGGCGGCAAGCAGGCGGTCGCCGAGGCCTGGCGCAACCTCACCGCCGTGGGCGCCGACCCGATCGCCATCACCGACAACCTGAACTTCGGCAATCCCGAGCGGCCGGAGATCATGGGCCAGATCGTCCGCTGCATCGACGGCATGGCCGAGGCCTGCCGCGAGCTGGACTTCCCGGTCGTGAGCGGCAACGTCAGCCTCTACAACGAGACCAACGGCGCGGCCATTCCGCCGACCCCGACGGTCGGCGCCGTGGGCCTCTTGGCCGACTCCACGCAGCGGGCGGACTTCGCCGGCGCCAGGCCCGGCGACACCCTGGTGCTGATCGGCGAGACCAAGGGCGAGCTCGGCGCGTCCATGTACCTGCGCGAGCTGCTCGGCCGCGAGGACGGCGCCCCGCCGCCGGTCGACCTGGCCCTGGAGCGCCGCACCGGCGACCTGGTCCGCGGCCTGATCCTCGCCGGCAAGACCCCCGTCGTGCACGACCTCTCCGACGGCGGCCTGATCGCCGCGGCGGCTGAGATGGCGCTGGCGTCGCGCACCGGCCTTAGCCTGCGGGTCAACTCCGACGCCCACGCCCACATCCTGCTGTTCGCCGAGGACCAGGCCCGCTACCTGGTCGCCGTCGCCGATCCCAAGGCGGTTCTGGACGCCGCCGCCGCGGCCGGGGTCCACGCCTCGGTCATCGGCCAAGTGGGCGGCGACAGCTTGTCGGCCCCCGGCCTGTTCGACCTGCCCATGAGCCGCCTGCGCCAGGCCCACGAGGGCTGGATGCCCGGCTACATGGGCGCCTGATGGACCGCCCCGCCGAACAGATCCGCGCCGACCTCGGGGCGCTGGCCGACAAGCCGCACGTCGCCGCGACCCTGGCCAGCCTCGGCCAGCCCGGCTCGGCCGCCCGCATCCCGACGCCGGCCGCGGTGATCGACCTCGACGCCTTCGAGCGCAACCTCGCCAGGATGGCCGCCCGCGCGAAGGCCGCCGGCCTGGCGCTGCGCCCGCATTCCAAGTCCCACAAGACCGTCGCCATCGCGCGGCGTCAGGTCGCCGCCGGCGCGGTGGGCGTCTGCTGCGCCAAGCTGGCGGAGGCCGAGGCCATGGCGGCGGGCGGCGTCGCCTCCATCCTGATCACCTCGCCGGCCGCCGGCCCGCTGTGGGCGATGCGCGCCGCGGCGGTGGCCAGCGCGGTTCCCGACTTCCGCATAGTGCTCGACCACGCCGACGCCGCCGCCGAACTGGGCGCCGCCGCGCAGGGCCCGATCCAGGTGCTGATCGACGTCGACCCCGGCATGGGCCGCACCGGCGTCCGCGACGCCGATCAGGCGCTCGAGGTCTTCCGCGCCATCGCCGCCCAGCCGAAGCTGAAGCTGATCGGCGTCCAATGCTACGGCGGCAGCTGGCAGCACATGGAGGGCGCCAACGCCCGCGCCGCCGCCGTCGCCGACGGCATGGCCCGGCTGAAGGCGGTGATCGCCGCCCTGCGCGAGGCCGGCGCCGTGATCGAGGTGGTCACCGGCGGCGGCACCGGCACCTTCGAGGCCGACGCCGCACAAGGCGTGCTCACCGAAGTCCAGCCCGGCTCCTACGCCTTCATGGACCGCGAGTATCGCGACGCCCTGAAGGACGACCCCGACGGCGCCTTCGAGCAGAGCCTGGCCATCGCCGCCACGGTGATCACCACCAACCAGCCCACGTGGGTGACGGTGGACGCCGGCCTCAAGGCCTTCTCCACCGACGGTCCCCTGCCGGTTCCGCTGACGCCGAAGTTCGCCGGCGTCGCCTACCGCTACTTCGGCGACGAGCACGGCCGGCTGATGCGGCCCGAGGGCCAGCCGGTCGAGCGCGGCGAGCGGGTCGACTTCGTCCCGCCCCACGTCGACCCGACGCTGGACCGCTACGACCTCATCCACCTGGTCCGCGGCGACGTCCTGGTGGACATCGTCCGCGTCGAGGCCCGCGGCGCGTCGCAGTAGCGGTCGGGCCCGACGCGATCAGGCGGGGACGTTCTCCCGGAACGGCTGCATCTGCCCCTCCAGCGCGCGGGCGAACGCCGGCCGCGCCTCGCACCGCCGCCGATAGGCGTCGAGCGTGGGGAACTGCGCCAGCACCCCGTTGTCCACCAGCTCCCGCAGAACCGTGGTCATGATCAGGTCGCCGGCCGTGAAGCGGTCTTCCAGATAGGGCTTGTCGCCCAACCAGGCCGCCAGCGAAGCCAGCCGGCCCTTCAGCGCCGCCTCGGCCTGCGGCCGGCGCTCCCTGGTCCAGGCCTCTCCCGCATGGAAGACGTCGAGGTGGACCAGGTTCTGCACGTGCGGCTCGATGGAGTTCAGCGCCGCCAGCACCCAGGTGCTCGCCCGCGCCCGCCCGGCTTCGTCGGCCGGCGCCAGCGCCTCGGACTTGCCGGCGAGGTGCAGCACGATCGCGCCGGACTCGAACATCTCGACCGCATCGTCCTTGTAGGCCGGGACCTGGCCGAACGGCTGCCACTGGCGGTAGCTCTCCGAGGCCTGGGTCTGCGGGTCGATCAACACCACCGAATAGGGCAGCCCGGCCTCCTCCAGCGCCCAGCGGATCCGAAGGTCGCGGACATAGCCCTGGGCGAACGCGGGAACCCAGCGAAACGCGGTCAGCTGGATCGTCATGTCATGGTCTCCTGGTCGAACGAGAGCCCGAAGGCCCGATGCGGCGCCCGCGGCCCGCGCGGCGTCCTCACCTCAAAGACGCGCGACCCGGGAGCCCTACGACAGGGCGCGGTGATTTTGTTGGGGGCTACCTTCAGCCTCCACCGCCCGCCCCCGATCCCCCACCGCCAGCCGGTGCAGCACCGTCACCACCGCGAGGCCCAGCAGCAGCAGCCCCGCGCCCAGCACCAGCACGCCGTGGACGTCGCGGTCGCCGACCACGAAGGAGGCCAGGAGCGGCCCCAGCGCGCCGGCCAGCAGCTGCACTGCGCCGCTCTGCATGGCGGCGCGGCGGGAGGGGTCGGCCTCGATGGTCATCGGCACCAGGAACGGCCCGGCCAGCATGCCGCACAGGCCCGCCAGGCCGGTGACGGCGACGAAGGCGCCGGCCGGCGCACTCACCGCATAGGTCGCCCAGGTGCTCAGGAAGGCCAGGGCGCAGATCCAGAAGATGGTGATGTAGCGCACGCGCCCGGCCAGCACGGTCGCCAGCACCCCGCCGAGGATCTGGCAGCCCAGCCCGACGGAGATGGCGGTGCGGCCCACCGCGACGCTCAGCCCCGCCTGGCGCGCCAGCGGCAGGATATAGACCGAGACCGCGGTCAGCGAGGCCGCAAAGCTGAGGGTGCCGGCGAGCGCCACCCAGCCGCGCAACGGCGGCGCGCCCCCGCCGCCGCCCTCCGAGCCGGGCGCCGCGCCCAGGCTGCGCGGCAGGACGAGGCAGAGCGGCGCCGCCAGGGCGGTGGCGCAGGCCAGGGTCACATAGCCGCCGTTGGCGCCGAACCGCGGCAGGATCAGCGCCGACAGGCCGGTGGCGACCCCCAGCTGGGTGATGCCCATGCCGGTAAACAGCACCGCGGCCCAGCGCTCCGGCGTCTGGGTCCGGGAGATCAGACCGATGGCGATCCACAGCATCAGCCCCTCCGGCACGCCCGCCAGGGTGCGGACCAGGAAAACGCCGGACCCGCTGGCGCGGACGGTGGCGAGATCGGCGACGATCAGCAGGACAGTGGCCACGGCGGCGACCAGCCGGAGCCGTCGCGGCTTGAGCACGATGCCCGCCAGGCCCGTGACCAGGCCGGTGCTCAGCGCCTCCAGCATGGCGGCCAGGCCGATGCCGGCGGCGGACAGCCGGCGTTCCTCGGCCAGTGCGCTCAGCAGCAGCGGCAGCAGGCCGGCGATCAGCAGCGAGATGACGCCTAGGGCGATGGCGCTGCCGGTCTCGACGGCGGTGAAGGGATCGCCGGCGACCTCCGCCACCTGCCCGTCGGAGGAATGGGCGCCGCTCGGCGCGCCGGTCGTTGCGGTCATCGGGCGATGAGGGGCATGGGGTGACCGCGGCGGTTGGCGTTGGTCCAGCATCGCCGCGCGCGGCGGCATTGCCAACGCCTAACCACGACTCCCGGTCGCCCGCCGCGCCTCAGTGCTGGGCGCCCGGCCCTCCCTGGCGCGCGATTTCAGGGCATTTCCAGCCTATATGCTACGGCGCAGCAACGGCGGGCCGGCGTTTCATTCGACACAGGGGTTTCTGGAGCGAAGGCGGAGCGCCGCCCGACGCGCACCGGAGGCGGGCATGAAGTTTCTGCAGAGCTGGCATTGCACACATGAGGCGCAGCTCGGCGAGCCGATGCTGGTGCTGCGCACCACCGAGGGCCAGGAGCTGGTGGTCATGCTGCCCGCGGCGGCGGCGGAGCAGTTGGGCCTCGCCCTGGTGGCCGAGGGCCGCCAGGCGGCGCCGAGCGGCCCGCCGAACTGATCTGGCGGCCATGGAAAGGGGCGGCCCCTCGCGGAGACCGCCCCTCAGTCAGAGATCCGCTGTGGGATCAGCTCGTCCGGCCGCCTGAGCCACGGCCATGGTCGATCCCCGGCTGCCCGCCGGCCTGGCCGGCGCCCTGCTGACCGGCCGCCTTGGACCCGGCCTGCATCGGCTGGACGCGCAGCTGGTTCTGGACGTTCTTCACGCCGGAGACCTGCTCGGCGATGTCTTCCGCCCGACGCTTGTCCTCGCGGGTGTCCACCGTGCCGGCCAGGATCACCTCGGCGCCGGTGACCTTGATCTCGATCTCCGTGGCGTCCAGCCAGGCGTCGTCGGCGAGCCGGTCGCTCACGTCGTCGCGGATCCGTTCGTCGGAGCGGACGTAGTTCTTCGGCCCCCGGCCCCGGTGCTCGCCGCCGCGGGTCTGGCCGCCGAACTGGCTGCGGAAGCCCTGGTCAGCGCCGCCGTCGGTGACGCTCTGCAGCCGTTCATTGCCGCCCGTCATGCCACCCGTCATGCCGCCGCCTTGGCCGAACCGTTGCTGGTTCGCGTCGCCATAGCGCTGCCCGCCGTAGCCTTGGCCGCCATAGCTCTGGCCGCCGTAGCCCTGGCCTGACGCGCCGTAGCCCTGCGGCGGCTGCTGTCGGCCCTGGGACCCGTATTCCGCCCCATAGTCCTGGGCCCAATAGCCCTGCGAACCGTAGCCTTGGCCTTGGGACCTGTAGCCCTGGGCGCCAGAGCCCTGCGAGCCGTAGCCCTGCTGGGCGCCGTAACCCTGCTGAGCGCCGTAGCCCTGGGCCCCGGCGCCCTGCCCGTAGTCCTGGGAGCCGTAGCCCTGGCTTCCGCGCTGCATGTCCTGCCAGTCCTGGCCCGCACGGCCGTACCCGCCCTGGCTGCGTTCCTCGAAGCTGCGCTGTTCGCCGCCCCGGCCCTGGCTCGGCGCCCGATCCTGGCCGCCGAATTCCCGCCGGTTGCGTTCCTCGGATCCGTAACGGCGTTGGTCGTCGTCACGACCGCTTCTGTTCCAGTCACTCATGGCTGGTCCTCCGTGATGTGGTGATGGAGTCCGCGCGCAGACGCTCCGACGCGCCAACCAGCCGGGCCGCCGATCGTTCCTCCCCTGATCGTCAGATTGGCGCCTTCCCGACAAATGTGAGAAGCGATCGCGGCGGGAGCCTAGTCCGCCGTCGCCCGGCCCAGCATCTCCAGCGCCGCCGCCGCGAAGGCGCGCATGTTGGCGCTGCGATCCTCGCTGCCGGTCTCGATGGTCAGCGCCATCTCCAGCGGCCCCGCCACCGCGATGCAGGTGTGGCCGGCGGCGTCGCCATAGCCGTTGCCGGTCGGCCCCGCCGCGCCGGTTTCCGACAGGCCCCAGGTGGCGCCGAACCGCTCCCGCGCCGTGCGCGCCAGCAACAGGGCGTAGGGCTCGCTGGCCGAGCGCATGCCGTCCACCAGCGCCGCGCGCGGGATGTCCATCAGCAGCACGCGGGCCTTGGGCGTGTAGACCACCGCCCCGCCCAGATAGTATTTCGAGGCCCCGGACACGCTCAGCAGGGCCGCGGAGATCAGGCCGCCGGACGAGCTCTCGGCCACCGCCACGGTCTCGC
This sequence comes from Phenylobacterium hankyongense, assembly GCF_003254505.1. NCBI lineage: Bacteria > Pseudomonadati > Pseudomonadota > Alphaproteobacteria > Caulobacterales > Caulobacteraceae > Phenylobacterium > Phenylobacterium hankyongense. The sequence goes on from NZ_QFYP01000001.1 coordinate 286,134, forward strand.
TCCGGGCCTTCAGCCGCTCCCCCAGCGTCTGCGCCAGCGCTTCCAGCTCCTCCATCCGCCTTCCCCCTCTGTTGGTCTTGCCGCTTGGCTTGCCGCGGTTTCGGCGCCCATGATGGTCGCCAATTAAAACCAAACGCCATTTTCCGGAGGATTATTATGGACGCCCATTCGCAATGGACGGGTCTCGACGCCGAGCGCCTGGAGCGCATCGGCGACCATCTCGAGCGCAACTACATTTCCAACGGCAAGATCACCGGCTGCCAGGTGAGCGTCGCCCGGCACGGCCACCTCGCCTACTTCAAGTCGTTCGGGCTGATGGACCGCGAACGCGGCAAGCCCACCACCGACGACACCATCTACCGCATCTATTCGATGACCAAGCCGATCACCTCGGTGGCGTTGATGACCCTCTACGAGCAGGGCTATTTCCAGCTCAACGACCCGGTCAGCCGCTTCGTCCCGTCTTGGAAGAACCACCGCGTGTGGGTCTCCGGCGAGGGCGAGGACATGAAGACCGAGGCGCCGCACCGGCCGGTCTCCTTCCGCGACGTGCTCTCCCACACCGCCGGCTTCACCTATGGCGGCGGCCTGCCGGGCGTCGGCATCCAGCACCCGATCGACAAGATCTACCGCGATCTCAAGGTCCGCTCGATCGGCGGCAGCGACTCGATGATGACCTTCCTCGACAAGCTGGGCCAGGTGCCGCTGCGCTACCAGCCGGGCGCGGCCTGGATGTACTCGCTCGCCACCGACGTCTGCGGCGCGCTCGTCGAGGTGATCTCCGGCAAGCCCTTCGCGCAGTACCTGCAGGAGGTGATCTTCGGCCCGCTGGGCATGAAGGACACCAGCTTCTTCGTGGCGCCGGACAAGGTCGACCGCTTCGCCGCCAACTACCAGCGCGGGCCCGACAAGCAGCTGAAGCTGATCGACGATCCGGCCACCAGCGACTTCACCCGCGAGCCGGGGTTCAAGTCCGGCGGCGGCGGCCTGACCGGGACCAGCGCCGACTACCTGCGGTTCTGCGAGATGCTGCGCCGGGGCGGCGAGCTGGACGGGGCGCGGATCCTCGGGCCGCGCACGCTCGAGATCATGCACATGAACCACCTGCCGGGCGGCAAGGACCTGACCCAGCTGGCCATCGGGGGCTTCTCGGAGACCGCCAACGAGGGGGTCGGCTTCGGTCTCGGTTTCGCCTCGACCATGGGCCAGGTGCAGACCGGCTCGCTGGGCGTCGGCGACTACTACTGGGGCGGCGCGGCCTCGACGATCTTCCTGGTCGACCCGAAGGAGGACCTGTCGATGGTGTTCATGACCCAGCTGATGCCGTCCGGCACCTTCAACTTCCGCGGCCAGCTGAAGAGCCTCATCTATTCGTCGATCATCGACTGAGACGATCTGCTGACACGCCCTGGCAGCAGAGCTGCGCTATCAGGGCGTGATGAGCACGCATCTCCTCGGCCTGGCCTCGCTGTTCCTGGTGACGCTCGCGACCTCGGTGATCCCGGGGCCGAGCAACTTCCTGACCATGCGCGTCGCCATGCGACGCGGGCGCGGCCCGGCCTTCGCCGCGGCGCTGGGGACCACCGCCGGCTGCGTGCTCTGGTGCGCGGCCGCGGCGCTGGGCCTCGCCGCCCTGCTGGCCGCGGCGCCCTGGCTCTACAAGGTGCTGCGGATCGGCGGCGGCCTCTACCTGCTGTGGTTCGCGGTCGCGCTCTGGCGTTCCAAGGCCGAGCCGGCCGCCACCGAGCCGCCGCCGGGCGCGGCGCGCGCCGCCTTCCTGCAGGGCCTGGGGATCTGCCTGACCAACCCGAAGTCGGTGCTGTTCTTCGCCAGCATCTTCTCCGCCTACGTCGGCCCCGACAGTCCGCTGTGGGTCCACGCCGCGGCGGTGGCCGTTGTGGTGCTCACCTGCCTGGTCTGGCAGGTGTCGCTGGCCTGGGTGCTTTCGGTCCCGAAGACGGCGCAGGCCTATGCCGGCGCCCAGCGGCCGCTGGACCGGCTCGCCGCGGTGCTGATGGCGGCGTTCGGCGCCAGCCTGCTCTGGACCTTCGGCTGACGCGCGCCTAATCCAGCGCCATGCCCATGCCCATCCAAGCCCTGGAAGCCGCCCTGCGCGAAGGCTTCCCCGACGCCAAGATCGAGATCGACGACCTGGCCGGCGACGGCGACCACTACCGCGCCCGCATCGTCTCCGAGGCCTTCAAGGGCCTGCCGCGGGTGAAGCAGCACCAGCTGGTCTATGCGGCCCTGAAGGGGAAGATGGGCGGCGAGTTGCACGCGCTGGCGCTCGAGACCTCGGCGCCGGCTTGACCCTGGGGGCCGGGCTCCCTAGCTCTTGGCCTGAAGATTTCCGCCGAAAGGGCGACCGATGACCGACACCGCGACCGCCAATCCCGTCCACGATTTCATCGCCAAGGCCGTGGCCGACCATCCGGTGGTGCTGTTCATGAAGGGCGAGCCCGAGCAGCCCAAATGCGGCTTCTCCGCCGTCGTCGTGCAGATCCTCGACCACCTGGGCGCCAACTTCGTCGGCGTCGACGTGCTGCAGAGCGACGCCCTGCGCGAAGGCATCAAGAGCTACTCCGAGTGGCCGACCATCCCGCAGCTCTACGTGAAGGGCGAGTTCGTCGGCGGGGCCGACATCGTCCGCGAGATGTTCCAGTCCGGCGAGCTCAAGGGCCTGCTGGAAGACCAGGGCCTGCTCACCGCGTGACGGCGCTGCTCGCGCCGCCGGAAGGCCGCCAGGTCTTCACCCGCGAGATCGAGCCCGTCCCCTCCGACATCGATGCGAACGGCCACGTCAACAACGTGGTCTATCTCGACTGGGCGCAGCAGATCGCCACCGCCCACTGGCGCGCCCGCGCCCCGGCCGACGAACAGGGCAAGTGGGCCTGGGTGGCGCTCCGCCACGAAGTCGACTACCGCCGCGCCCTGAAGCTCGGCGAAGTGGCCCACGCCCGCACCTGGGTCGCGGATGCCGCCGACGGCCCGCGCTTCGACCGCTTCGTGCGCATCGACGGTCCCGACGGCGCCATGTGCGCCCAGGTCCTGACCACCTGGGTGCTGATCGAGCAGGCCACCGGCCGCCCGCGCCGCGTCCCTGCCTGGATGGTGGAGATATTTGGCTGAGGCTCAGGCCGGCAGCGACCGCAGCAGGGCCGCCCGCTCATGATCCTTCGGACGGCCGAACAGCTCCAGGATGGCGATCAGCTCCGCCCTCGACGGGACGAACAGCGCCGCGCCCGCATAGGCGACGGCGACGCGGCTCCGCGGCCACACCGGCCGCCATCCGTCCGGCCCGTTCACCTGGAACCCGGCCATGACGTCCACCGCGACCGGAAGCTCCGTCTGCTGGAAATAGACCTCGGAGCGGAACAGCGGGTGCGGCTTGGCCGGGGTCGGGGCCACGCGCCACTGCTCGGCCAGCCGACGCGCCTGGTCGGGCGTGGTCAGGACGTCCACGTCGGCGATAGCCGCCGGCCGGGCGCCGTGCAGCGCCACCGCCGCGCTGCCGATGATCCACCAGTCGTCCGTCGCGCCCGAAAGCGCCTCGCCCAAGGCGCGCAGCGTCTCGTCCAGAGCACGCGGCAAGCTCACAGCCCCGGCCCGGTCCAGGCCACCAGCGGGTTCAGCAGGAACACCGGCGTCCGCGGCGCGAGGCCGAGCTCCGCCCAGGTGAAGCTGAGCTCGGTCTGGCCCATGGCGAAGGACCGGCAGCGGTCCAGCCGCTTGCGGCCCAACGCCAGCGTGACCGCCTGGCCCTTGCGCTCCACATAGAAGGCGAAGTCCGCCTTGGCCGTGCAGCCGTTGGAAGCGACCCGGACGGTCAGCGCCTCGCGGCCCGCCACCGCGGAATAGAGCGGCTCCAGCTCGCCCAGGGCCGTCGCGGCGGGCGTCACGGTCGGCGGCGGCCCGGCGCCCGCGCAGCCGGCCAGCAGCGCCAGGCCGGCGAACATCAGCATCCTGCGATTCATCGGCCCCACTCCGCCACGGCCGGCGCGCAAAAGCAAAAGGCCCCGGATCGCTCCGGGGCCTTCGCATCGTCTGACGAAGTCGGGCGTCGCTTAGGACGCGTAGAATTCGATGACGAGATTGGGTTCCATCTTCACCGGGTACGGCACCTCGGCCAGCTCCGGCATGCGGATGTACTTGGCGCTCATGCCCTTCACGTCGACTTCGATGTAGTCCGGCGTGTCGCGCTCGCCCGATTGCAGGGCTTCCAGCACCAGGGCCATGTTGCGCGAACGCTCGCGCACCGTGACCACGTCGCCCGGCTTCACGCGGTACGACGGGATGTTCACCCGCTTGCCGTTCACCATCACGTGGCCGTGGTTGACGAACTGGCGCGCCGCGAACGGGGTCGGCACGAACTTGGCGCGATAGACGATGGCGTCCAGGCGCGACTCCAGCAGCGAGATCAGGTTCTCGGAGGTGTTGCCCTTGCGGCGGGCGGCCTCTTCGTAGATCCGGCTGAACTGCTTCTCGGTCAGGTTGCCGTAGTAGCCCTTCAGCTTCTGCTTGGCGCGCAGCTGGAGGCCGAAGTCGGAGACCTTCTGCTTGCGGCGCTGGCCGTGCTGGCCGGGGCCGTAGGAGCGCTTGTTGATCGGGGACTTCGGGCGACCCCAGATGTTTTCGCCCATCCGGCGGTCGAGTTTGTACTTGGCGCTATGGCGCTTGGACATGTCTGCTCACTTCATCGACACGAGCCGGCGCTTCCGAAGTGGAAAGCGCGATCGCAACGGCGGCCTTCGCGTCACCCGTCATAGCTCCGCGGCCGCGCGGAAAGCCGGCGGTTCACGAAGGCGCGGTGTATGCCGCCCGGCCTTTCGGGAGTCAAGGTCAGGCGGCCGGCGACGACCCGTGGAACTGCCGCCACTTCCAGCGGCCGCCCTGCAGCTCGAAGACCCCGGTCAGGCGGTAGGGCTGCCGGGTTTCGCCCTCGTCGCCGCGCAGCACCACCTCGCCCTCAGCATAGAGCCAGGCCACCGGCCCGCGGACCGAGACCCGCACCTCCCGCCAGGAGAAGCTGATGGTCTGGGGCATGGCGAAGTAGCGGGCGAAATGCGCCTCGAGCTCGGCCCGGCCGCGGGCCTTGTCGTCGGGCGCGGAGCCCACCAGCAGCGTCTCGTCGCCCTTGGCGAACTCATCGACCACCGCCATGTCGCGCCGCGCGAGGAAGCCGTTCAGCCGGATCAGCGCCTGCCGCACGCCGCGCTCCGCGCTGGTCTGCGGCGGGGCCGCCGCGGCCGGACCGAAGCCGAGGATCAGCAGCAGCGCTGCGCCGGTGGCGAGCGTTCGCGTGGAAATCGTCATCGGTCTCTCCTCCCGGGGCGCGGGTGGATAGTTCGCAGCGGCGAGGCTTCGGGGCAAGCCTCAGGCGCCGGTCCGGCGGGCAAGCTCGCGCGACGCCGCCTGCGCCTCGTTCCACCAGCGCCGCAGCATCTCGCCGGCATCGCCGGCCCGGGTCAGCCGCACCGCCTGGCCGGCCCACAGCGACATCATCTCCGCATCGCCAGCCTGCTCGGCGGCCGCCCGCAGGGGCTGGGTCAGCCGGTTCTGCACCGGATAGGCCGGGACCTCGCGCTCCACGGCCCGCATCTCGCGCATGAAGCGGTTCTCGATCCCCCGCGCATAGCGGCCGGAGAAGGCGCGGGTCATCCGGGTCGGATCGTCCGTCGCCGCCGCGATGGCGCGCTGCCAGGGCCCGGGCGTCACCGCCTGGTCGGCCAGCAGGAAGGCGGTGCCCATCTGCGCGGCGCTCGCCCCCAGGGCCAGCGCCGCGGCGACCCCGCGGCCGTCCATGATCCCGCCGGCGGCGATCACTGGCAGGTCGACGGCCTCCCGCACCGTCGCCACCAGGGCCATGGTCCCGATCAGGCTCGCCTCGATGCCGGCCAGGAAGTTGGTGTGGTGGCCGCCGGCCTCGGCGCCCTGGGCGCAGATCCCGTCCGCTCCGGCCTCCGCCCAGGCCCGCGCCTCGGCGACCGTGTTGGCCGTACCGACCACATAGGTCCCGGCCTGGTGCAGGGCGTCGACCTGCGCCCGGGTCAGCACCGAGAAGGTGAAGGAGGCGACCGGCGGCGCGGCGCGGGTCACCGCCTCCAGCTGCGCCTCGAAGTCCTGCGAGAAGCGGTTCGGCGCGTCCGGCGTCGGCGCGCCAAGCTCGGCGTACCAGGGCGCGAGACGCGCCAGGGCGGCGTCGACCTCCGCCGGCTCCGGCCTCGTCGCCGGCGCCATCAACAGGTTCACGGCGAAGGGCGCGTCGGTCTGCGCCCTCAGCGCCGCCACCGCCGGACCGATCTCGGCGGGCGAGAGCGTCGCGGCCGCAAACGACCCCAGGCCGCCGGCCCGGCTCACCGCCAGCGGCAGGGCGTCGAGGGAGGCGCCCACCATCGGCGCCTGGATGACCGGGATCGGCAGGCTCTCCAGCAGGGCGGCCAGGCTCATCCGTCGTCCTTTCGCCCGCTCTTCTGGCGGGCGATCTTCTCCAGCACCTTGCCGCGGCCGCGCGACAGGGCGGTGACCACGCCGCGGAAGGTGCGCACCTCCTGGTCGCTGAACCGGGCCCGCGACAGGGCCGAGCGCAGGTTCTGCACCATCGAGGGGGTCTTCTCCGGCGGATGGAAGAAGCCCGCCTCGTCCAGTTCCCGCTCCAGGTGCTCGAACAGCCCCAGCATGGCCGCGCCGTCGGCCGGCGGCGGGCCCTCGCGGAAGGAGGCCGGCGCGGCGGCCGCCACCGTCATCCGCCATTCGTAGGCGTTCAGCGCCACCGCCTGCGCCAAGTTCAGAGACCGGAAGCGCGGATCGACTGGGATGGTGATCACCGCCCGGCACAGGGCGATGTCGGCGGTCTCCAGGCCGGCCCGCTCGCCGCCGAACAGCAGTCCCGTGCTCAGGCCCTCCGCCGCGGCGGAGGACAGCTCCGCCGCCGCCTCGCGCGGGGTCAGCACCGGCAGTTGCAGCTCCCGAGGCCGCGCCGTGGTGGCGTAGACCAGCTGCAGGTCGGCGATGGCGTCCTCGACCCGCTCGAACACCTTGGCGTCGTTGAGCGGCCAATCGGCGCCCGAGGCCGACGCCCAGGCCCGCTCCTGCGGCCAACCGTCCCGGGGAGCCACCAGCCGCAGCTCCGCAAGACCGAAATTCGCCATGACGCGGGCGGCGGCGCCGATATTTTCCGCCAGCTGCGGCACGTTCAGGATTACGACAGGGGCCTGGGGGGAAGCTTCAACCATGACGCGTTTTCAATCGGCCGGCCGTCCGAATGCAAGCCTGCTGCGACGGGAACTGCTGATTGGGGCCGGATCCATGGGCCTGGTCGGTTGCAGCGCCAAGGCGACGCTCACCGCATCGACCACGCCGAAGCTCGACATGAAACAGCTCAACGGCGACATCGCCGCCATCGCCGCGCGGCTGCGGCCGGCGGTGCTGGGCGCCGGGCTGATGAACCTGGAGAGCGGCGAGGTCTGGTCGCTGAACGGCGAGCGGCCCTTCCCCATGCAGAGCGTGTTCAAGGCTCCGCTGGGCGCCTATGCGCTCTCCGAGGTGGACGCCGGGCTGCTGTCCCTGGACCAGGTCTTCACCCTGGACGACATCGACCTGTCGCCGTCCTATTCGCCGATCGCCGACGCCTGGCCGGCCCGGCGCGACTACACCGCCCGCGAGCTGCTCGTGGCCGCCGTCGGCATGAGCGACAACACCGCCGCCGACATCCTGATGCGGCGCGTCGGCGGTCCCGGCGCGCTGACCGCCTGGCTGGTCGGCAAGAAGATCGAGGAAGTGCGGGTCGACCGCTACGAGCGGGAATTGCAGCCGGAAAGCGTCGGCATGGCCTCCTTCCGCCCGGCCTGGAAGGGCGAGGCCGCCTATCTCGCCGCCCTCCGGTCGGTGCCGCCCGAGGTCCGGCGCGCCGCGGTCGTCCGCTACCTCGCCGATCCCCGCGACACGGCGACGCCGCGCGGCATGCTGACTTTCCTGGGGATGCTGGCCGCGGGCGAGCTGATATCGCGGGCCTCCACCGCCCTGCTGCTGCAGATCATGACCAACACCCCCACCGGGGCGCACCGGCTGAAGGCCGGCCTGCCGCCGGGCGCCACCCTGGCCCACAAGACTGGAACCGCGCGCACCGACCAGGGCATGAACCCGGCGATCAACGACGTCGGGATCGTCACCCTGCCCGACAAACGCGCCTATGCGGCGGCGGTCTTCCTCAGCGGTTCGACCCTCGACGACGCGGCCCGCGACGCCGCCATCGCCGACGTCGCCCGCGCCATGATCCGCGGCGTCGGCTGAGCTCATGGCCAAGTCGTAGCGCGGAGCCTTTGCGTCTGGGCGTGTGACGGCTATACGGCCCCCCGAAACGAAGTCCCGTCGGAGCCCGCGCCCTCATGGCCAAGATCAAAGTCGCCAACCCAGTCGCCGATCTCGACGGCGACGAGATGACCCGCATCATCTGGAAGCTGATCAAGGACAAGCTGATCTTCCCGTTCGTCGACCTGCCGACGGAGTACTACGACCTCGGGATGGAGAACCGCGACGCCACCGACGACCGGGTGACGGTCGAGGCCGCGGAGGCGATCAAGCGGCTGGGCGTCGGCATCAAGTGCGCGACCATCACGCCCGACGAGCAACGGGTGGAGGAATTCAAGCTCAAGAAGATGTGGAAGTCGCCGAACGGCACGATCCGCAACATCCTGGGCGGCGTCGTCTTCCGCGAGCCGATCATCTGCCGCAACGTGCCGCGCCTGATCCCCGGCTGGACCCAGCCGATCATCATCGGCCGCCACGCCTTCGGCGACCAGTACCGCGCCACCGACTTCAAGGTCCCCGGCCCGGGCAAGATGACCATCACCTGGGAAGGCGACAACGGCGAGAAGATCGAGCACGAGGTCTTCCAGTACCCCGGCTCCGGCGTGGCCATGGCCATGTACAACCTGGACGACTCGGTCCGCGACTTCGCCCGCGCCAGCTTCGCCTACGCGCTCGACCGCAAGTACCCGCTGTACCTGTCGACCAAGAACACCATCCTCAAGGCCTATGACGGGCGCTTCAAGGACCTCTTCGCCGAGGTGTTCGCCGCCGAGTACGCCGACCGGTTCAAGGCCGCCGGCATCACCTACGAGCACCGGCTGATCGACGACATGGTCGCCTCGGCCCTGAAGTGGTCGGGCGGCTTCATCTGGGCCTGCAAGAACTACGACGGCGACGTGCAGTCCGACCAGGTCGCCCAGGGCTTCGGCTCGCTCGGCCTGATGACCTCGGTGCTGATCACGCCGGACGGCAAGACCATGGAGGCGGAAGCCGCCCACGGCACCGTCACCCGCCACTACCGCCAGCACCAGCGCGGCGAGAGCACCTCGACCAACTCCATCGCCTCGATCTTCGCCTGGACGCGGGGCCTGGAGCACCGCGCCAAGCTCGACGGCAACGCCGAGCTCGACCGCTTCGCCAAGACCCTGGAGCGGGTCTGCGTGGAGACGGTGGAAGCCGGCTCGATGACCAAGGATCTGGCGCTGCTGGTCGGCGACACCCAGGGCTGGCTGACCACCGAGGGCTTCATCGACAAGGTCGCGGCCAACCTCGAGAAGGCGCTCGTCCCCGCCTAAGCCCAAGCCCAGGGCTGAATTCGCGCCGCCTGCGTCCGACGCAGGCGGCGCTTTTCGTATGGGCGGGTCGTCACGCCGCGGATCGCCGCTCCGGGTTCTTGCTTTGTTCTTTCGCCGCGCTATGCTCCGCGGATCTTCGGGAGGACACGGCATGACCATCGGCTACATCACCCTCGGCGCGAACGACGTCGAACAGGCGCTGCCCTTCTACGACGCGGTGCTGGGGGCCATCGGTTACGAGCGCGGTCCGCTGGACGGCGGCTGGGCCTTCTATGGCCGGGGCGACGCGCCCGGCGTCGGCATTTGCCGGCCGTTCGACGGCCAGGCGGCGCGCGGCGGCAACGGCGTGATGATCGGCTTCAAGGCCGACACCCAGGATCAGGTGACGGCCGCCTACGACGCCGCCCTCGCCCAGGGCGGGACCGACGAGGGCGCGCCGGGCTTCCGTCCGCCCGAGGCGACCAGCGGCTTCTACGGCGCCTATGTCCGCGACGCCGCCGGCAACAAGCTCTGCGTCTACACGACCGTCTAGGGTCGCCCTACCCGGCCAGCGCCGCCTTCACGGCGGCCAGGCCCTCGGCGGCCTTGGCGCCGTCGGGGGCGCCGCCCTGGGCGAAGTCGGGACGTCCGCCCGCGCCCTGCCCGCCCATCGCCTGGACGGCCGCCTTGGCCAGCTCCACGGCGTTGAACCGGGCCTGGGCCTGGCCGGTGACGGCCACCGTCACCGAGGCCTTGCCGTCGGCCGCGCCCACCAGGGCGATGACGCCGTCGGGGATCTGCTTCTTGAACTCCTCGGCGATGGGCCGCAGGTCCTTGCCGCCGACGCCGTCCATCACCCGGGCCAGCACCTGCACGCCGCCGATGTCCTCCGGCCCCGCCGCAGCCCCGCCTGAGCCGCCGCCCATGGCCAGCTGGCGCTTGGCGTCGCCGAGCTCCTTCTCGAGCTTGCGGCGCTGGGCCTCCAGGGCCTCGACGCGTGCAGGCACCTCGGCCACCGGGGTCTTGAACTGCTCGGCCAGCGCCTTGGCGACGCCGGCCTGCTCCAGCAGGTAGCGGCGCGCGGCCTCGCCGGTCAGCGCCTCGACCCGGCGCACGCCGGCGGCGACGCCCTGTTCGGCGACGATCTTGAACAGCGCGATGTCGCCGGTGCGGGCCACGTGGGTGCCCCCGCAGAGCTCGACCGAATAGTCGCCCTCCCCGGTCAGCGCCCGGCCCAGGGTCAGCACGCGCACGGTGTCGCCGTACTTCTCGCCGAACAGCGCCATGGCGCCCTTCTCGATGGCTTCCTGCGCGCCCATCAGCTTGGTCTCGGCCGGCAGGTTCTGGCGGATCACCGCGTTGACCTCGGCCTCGATGCGGTCGATCTCGTCGGCGGTCAGCGGCTGGCCGTGGCTGAAGTCGAAGCGGATCCGCTCGCCGTCCACCAACTGGCCCTTCTGGGTCACGTGGCGGCCGAGCACGCTACGCAGCGCCGCATGCAGCAGGTGGGTGGCCGAGTGGTTGGCCTTGGTCGCCAGCCGCCGCTCGGGGTCCACCGCCAGCCGCACCCGGGCCCCGGGCGTCAGCGCGCCCTTGAGGATCTCCAGGTGGTGGACGTGGAGGTCGCCGGCCTGCTTCTGGACGTCGGTGACCCGCGCGCGGCCGCCGTCCCATTCCACGTCGCCCTGGTCGCCGGCCTGGCCGCCGCTCTCGCCATAGAAGGGCGTGCGGTCGAACAGGGCCTGGACCTTCTGGCCGGCCTCGGCGCGGTCGATCTCGCGGCCGCCGTCCACCAGGGTCAACAGTTCGGCAGTGGTCTCGGTGTCGTCGTAGCCGACGAAGGCGGTGGGGCCGAGCCGGTCGCGGATCGCGAACCATTCGCCCGCCGCCGCGACCTGGCCGGAGCCGGTCCAGGCCTCGCGCGCCTGCTCGCGCTGGCGGGCCATGGCGCGGTCGAACTCCTCGAGGTCGACGGTCAGGCCCTTGGCGCGGACCGCGTCCTGGGTCAGGTCGAGGGGGAAGCCGTAGGTGTCGTAGAGCTTGAAGGCGGTCTCGCCGGACAGCACCTGGCCGGAGCCGAGGCCCGCGGTGGCTTCCTCCAGCAGGGCCATGCCGCGGCCGAGCGTGCGGCGGAACCGCTCCTCCTCCTGGCGCAGGGTGTCGACGATCGCCGGCTCGGCGCGCCGCAGCTCCGGATAGGCCTCGCCCATCTGCGCCACCAGCGTGGGGACCAGGCGGTACATCAGCGGATCCTCCGCGCCCAGCAGGTGGGCGTGGCGCATGGCGCGGCGCATGATCCGGCGCAGCACGTAGCCGCGCCCCTCGTTCGAAGGCATCACGCCGTCGGCGATCAGGAAGCTGGAGGAGCGCAGGTGGTCGGCGATCACCCGGTGCGAGGGGTCGCTGGCCGGCCCGCCGGGGCCGCCCACCAGGTCCTGGGACGCCGCGATCAACGCCCGGAACAGGTCGACGTCGTAGTTGTTGTGCACGCCCTGCAGCACGGCGGCGATCCGCTCCAGGCCCATGCCGGTGTCGATGGAGGGCTTCGGCAGGTCGGTGCGGTCGCCGTTGGCGAACTGCTCGTACTGCATGAAGACCAGGTTCCAGATCTCCACGAACCGGTCGCCGTCCTCGTCCGGGCTGCCGGGCGGGCCGCCGGGGATGTGGGCGCCGTGGTCGTAGAAGATCTCCGAGCAGGGGCCGCACGGGCCGGTGTCGCCCATCGACCAGAAGTTGTCGGAGGTGGCGATGCGGATGATCTTCTGGTCCGGCAGGCCGGCGATCTTCTTCCACAGGCTGTGGGCGTGGTCGTCGTCGGCGTAGACGGTGACCAGCAGCCGGTCGACCGGCAGGGCGAACTCCTTGGTCAGCAGCTCCCAGGCGTGCTCGATCGCCGCTTCTTTGAAGTAGTCGCCGAAGGAGAAATTCCCCAGCATCTCGAAGAAGGTGTGGTGGCGGGCGGTGTAGCCGACGTTGTCGAGGTCGTTGTGCTTGCCGCCGGCCCGCACCGACTTCTGCGAGGAGGCGGCGCGCGGCCAGGGCGGGGTCTCCGCGCCGGTGAAGTAGTTCTTGAACGGCACCATGCCGGCGTTGACGAACAGCAGGGTCGGATCGTTCTGCGGGACGAGCGGCGCCGAGGGGACCACGGCGTGGTCCTTCCGCTGGAAGTAGTCCAGGAAGTGGCTGCGGATCTCGTTCAGGGTCGCCATGGGCCTACGGTTTCGAACTGGGCTCTAAAGGATCGGGTCCCGCTTAGATGGGACCGGGCGTCCGTTTACGAAACTTGCCTTGCCGCGCAAAGGAAAAGGACGCCTGGAGGGGGCCTCCAGACGTCCAGGAACCTCGTGGCGGTCGGCCGCGCGGGGTTGGCGCGCGGGTGGGCCGGGTTGGCGGGAGCCCGCCCGCGATGCGGCCGGCCGCTCGAGGAGCCTATTCCTCGCCGGCCTCGGGGCCGCCGACCAGCAGCTCTTCCTCGATCACCGCCTTGGCGCCGCGGACGGCCTTCTCGATCTCGGCGGCCATGTCCGGATTGGCCTTCAGGAACTCGCGAACGTTGTCGCGGCCCTGGCCGATGCGCTGGCTGTTCCAGGAGAACCACGAGCCCGACTTCTCGATCACCCCGGCCTTGACGCCCAGGTCGATGATCTCGCCGAGCTTGGAGATGCCCTGGCCGTACATGATGTCGAACTCGACCTCGCGGAACGGTGGGGCGACCTTGTTCTTCACCACCTTCACGCGGACGTTGTTGCCGACGATCTCGTCGCGCAGCTTCACCGAGCCGGTGCGGCGGATGTCGAGGCGCACCGAGGCGTAGAACTTCAGCGCATTGCCGCCGGTGGTGGTCTCCGGCGACCCGTACATCACCCCGATCTTCATGCGGATCTGGTTGATGAAGATCACCAGGGTCTGGGTCTTGGAGATCGAGGCGGTGAGCTTGCGCAGCGCCTGGCTCATCAGCCGCGCCTGCAGGCCCGGCAGGCTGTCGCCCATCTCGCCTTCGATTTCCGCCCGCGGGGTCAGGGCCGCCACCGAGTCGATGACGATGACGTCCACCGCGCCCGAGCGCACCAGGGTGTCGGTGATCTCCAGCGCCTGCTCGCCGGTGTCCGGCTGCGAGACCAAGAGGTCGTCGAGGTTGACGCCCAGCTTGTGGGCGTAAGAGGGGTCGAGCGCGTGCTCGGCGTCCACGAAGGCGGCGGTGCCGCCCTGCTTCTGGACCTCGGCCACCACGTGCAGGGCGAGCGTCGTCTTGCCCGAGCTTTCCGGCCCGTAGATCTCCACCACCCGGCCCTTCGGCAGGCCGCCGATGCCCAGCGCCAGGTCGAGGCCCAGCGAGCCGGTGGAGACGGACTCGATCTCGACGATCTTGCCCTTCTCGCCCAGCTTCATCACCGAGCCCTTGCCGAAGGCCCGGTCAATCTGTGACAGCGCCGCTTCCAGAGCGCGCTGCTTATCTCCGTCTTCTCGTGCCACGAGCCTCAACGCTGATTGAGTCATCTATCCAAGCCCCTCTTATCCCACGATTCCGCCAACCCGGCTGTCCGATCGCACCGCGGCCGAGGACTCATTCGTACGTGGTTTGTTCTCCGTTCGCAAGATGTTCTCTTTGCCCCGGGGGTGGCAACGGAATATCGACAAAAATATTCGCTGGCCTATCGCCCTCGCGGGCGGTCCCAGCCCCCCCGCCAACCTCAAAATCAACGGCGCCCTGGATGATCTCGAAGCCTGCGGAAATCCTTGTCCTGACACCGGCCTCGGAGGCGCTCATCAAGGGGTGCGCGCGTCTGGGGCCTTGTCTGCGGGCCACGCGGGCCGAGGTGTTGGCGGGACGGGTCGAAGGTCTGGCCGCCGTTCGGGCCGTGGCCGCCTGGGATGTCGTCGTGGACGGTGCGCTGTTCGAGCGGCTGCCTGCCCTTGAGCTCGTCGCGAACCAGGGCGTGGGTTACGACAAGGTCGATGTCGCCGCCGCCACGGCCCGCGGGATCGCCGTCACGCATACGCCCGACGTGCTGACCGACGAAGTCGCCGACTTCACGCTGGGCCTGTTGATCATGACCATCCGCCGGCTCGGCGAGGCGGAGCGCTTCCTCCGCGCCGGTCGATGGGAGGCCGGCCCCTTCCCCCTCTCGCACACCCTTCGTGGGCGGCGCGTCGGGATCCTCGGCACGGGCAGGATCGGAAAGGCCGTCGCCACCCGCCTCGAAGGCTTCGGCGTCTCCCTCGCCTATAGCGGAAGGCGGCCGCAGCCGGACCTGGCCTACCCGTACTTCCCGGACGCCCGCCAGCTGGCCGGCGCGGTCGACACCTTGATCTCGATCCTGCCGGGCGGAGCCGAGACGCGCCGCCTGGTCGACGCCGAGGTGCTGGCGGCGCTCGGCGCCGACGGGGTCTTCGTCAACGTCGGGCGCGGCTCCACGGTGGATGAGGCCGCGCTGGCGACCGCGCTGCGCACCGGAGTCATCGCCGCCGCCGGCCTCGACGTCTTCGAGCACGAGCCGCATGTGGGTCCGGAGCTGCTTGAGCTGGAGAACGCCGTCCTCATGCCCCACGTCGCGTCCGCCACCGTCCACACCCGAGCGGCCATGTCGAAGCTGGTGGTGGACAATATCGCCGTCTGGCTCGCCGACGGGCGAGCCCTGACGCCGACCCCAGAGACGAGGGCCGGCCTTCCCGTCCGGTAAGGCCAGCAACCGGATGCAAGCTTAGCCGGAGGCCTGGATCAGGACTCCCAATGGGCGTCGTCCGCGACCGCACCCAGCCCGCTGAGATGGGCTTCCAGCTTGTCCAGCAGCTGAAAGAGCTGTTCGCGCTCCGGTGCGTCGAGGCCGGCGATCATCGCCTCGGCCGCCTCGCGCCGGCCGGGCGCGATGAGGTCGTGGGCTTCGGCGCCGGCCGGCGTGAGGCTGACGATCTGCTTGCGGCGGTCGGTGCTGGAGACCTTGGCGGTGACCAGGCCCAGGTCTCCCAGATGCTGCGCCACCCGGGTGATGGTCGCGGCGTCCATCCCGACGAGCTCGGCGAGCTCGCCATTGGTGAGTGGCCCGCGGGCGGCGAGTTGCAGGATGACCCGCCACTCCCGGGCGCGAATGATCCGCCCGTCGGGCAGCTCGAACGGCGGCGGCATGGCGACCTTGGACGCCAGGTGATGGATCCGGTACGGCAGGAACTCGCGCAGCGAGATCGCCTCCCGGAGCTCCACGCCCGGCGGGAAACGCCGTCGTTCAGAAGCCCGTCGTTCAGAGGCCATGTCTGGACATCATCCGCATCGCGCCTTCCGGATCGCACGCGCCGCGCGGTCCGTCGAGATCGCTCAATAGCCGACGCTCGCCCGCGTCCGGGGCCGTTCCGGCGCCAGGAACGCGCCGGCCAGCTCGTCCACGGCCCGCGACAGCAGGCCGGCGTCCGTCCCGACCGCCACGAAGCTGCAACCCAGGTCGAGGTAATGCCGGGCCTGGGCTTCGGTGAGCGCCAGGATGCCGGCCGCCTTGCCGTGGGCGAGCACCACCTTGATCGCGCCCTCTATGGCCGCGACCACCTTGGGGTGGCCCGGCTCTCCCAGATAGCCAAGGGAGGCGGCCAGGTCCGACGGGCCGATGAACACCCCGTCGACGCCCGGAGTCGCCGCGATCGCGGCGAGGTTCTCCAGCCCGGCCTGACTCTCGACCTGCAGGAGCAGGCAGACCTCTTCGTTGGCGCGGTGCACATAGCGGTCGATCCGCCCCCAGCGCGAGGCGCGCACCAGGCCGGCGGCCACCCCGCGGATCCCCTCCGGCGGATAGCGACTGGCCCGCACCATGGCCGAGGCCTGTTCGGCGCTCTCGACGTAGGGGACCAGCAGGCTGGGCACGCCGATGTCCAGGTACTGCTTGATGAGCGTCGCGTCGGCGACGGGCAGGCGCGCCACGGCTTGCGAGGCGTAGCCGTTCATCGCCTGAAGCTGGGCCAGCAGCAGGGGAACGCTGTTCGGCCCGTGCTCGCCATCCAGGAGCAGCCAGTCGAAACCGGCGGCTGCGCAGAGCTCGACCGTGTTGGGGCTGGCGAGCGATTGCCACAGCCCGATCTGCGGCTCGCCGGCTTTGAGCCGCGCGCGGAAGGCGTTGTGCATGTCGAGCATGGGGTCTCCTCAGCGTCCCGCCACCGGTACGCAGAATTCGTTGACACTGCAACGAATTGATTGCACGAGAAACGAATTGGTCGCCGCCGGCGACGCTCGACGGCGAGAGACCTCCGGATGCCGGACACTATCAGAATCGACGCGCACGCGATCTCGCCGCTGCACTATGTGGGCGGTCGCCGCGTAGGCTCGGAAGCCGCGTTCGAGGTGTTCTCGCCCATCGACATGCGCCGCCTGGGCGCGATGGCGGAAGCCGGCCCGGCGGTCGTCGCGCAGGCGGTGGGCGAAGCCGCGGCGGCCTTCCCCGCCTGGGCCGCGCTCGGGGCGGAAGGCCGGCTGCCTTACCTGAAGCGCTTCGCCGCCGAGATCGGCGCGCGGGCCGAGGCCCTGTGCCTGGCGGAGTCCAACGACGCCGGCGTGCTCCTCTCGCGCATGCGGCACGGCATCGTGCCCCGCGCCATGCTCAACATCACCTGGTTCGCCGAGCAGGCGCTGACCCTGCAGGACCAGGTGATCGAGACGCCGCAGGCGACGCACCACGTCCGGCACGACCCGGCGGGTGTCTGCGCGATCATCACGCCGTGGAACTCGCCGCTGATGCTGACGACCTGGAAGGTCGGTCCGGCGCTGGCGTCCGGCAACACGGTGGTGGTCAAGCCGCCGGAGTGGGCGCCGCTGAGCTGTTCGCTGTTGGCCGACGCGGCGGAGGCGGCGGGCCTGCCGCCGGGCGTGTTCAACGTCGTCCAGGGCAGCGGCGCGGTGACCGGCGCGGCGCTGGTCTCCGACGCGCGACTGGCGCGGATCTCGTTCACCGGCTCGGTGGCCACCGCGCGCACCATCGCCAGCGTCGCCGGCGCCAACCTGGTGCCCGTGAGCCTGGAGCTGGGCGGCAAGTCGCCGTTCATCGTCCTGCCCGACGCCGACCTCGACGCCGCGGCGGCGACCGGCGCCCTGATGTATCGCAACGCCACCCAGGTCTGCCTCGCCGGCACCCGCTTCCTGGTCCACGAGAGCGTCCGCGACGCCTTCGTCGAGCGCATGCGCGGCCATGTCGAGAAGCTCCGCGTCGGCGACCCGCGCGACGAGGCGACCGAGGTCGGGCCGATCATCCATCCGCGCCAGGTGGAACGGATCGCCGGCTACCTCGAGCGCGCCCGCGCGGCCGGCGCCGAGGTCCTGTGGGGCGGCGGCCGCCATGAGTTCGGCGAGCTCTACTTCCAGCCGACCATGTTCGCAGGCGTCGAGCAGCACCACGAGATCGTCCAGGAGGAGGTGTTTGGGCCGGTGCTCGTGCTGCAGACCTTCAGCGACGATGCCGAGGCCATCGTGCTGGCCAACGGCGTCGACTACGGCCTCGGCGGCGTCTGCTACGGCGCGGAGGACCATGCCAGGGCGGTCGCCGAACAGGTCCGCACCGGCTTCATCTGGGTCAACGCCTTCGGAATTCGCGACCTGGCCGCACCGTTCGGCGGCCGCGGCAAGTCGGGAGTCGGGCGGGAAGGCGGCGCCTGGAGCTTCGACTTCTTCTGCGACGTCAAGGACGTCGTCGTTCCCAAGCAACCGTTCAAGCCCAGCTTCAGCCATCGCTGACCGGCGCAAGGAGACCCTCCATGGGTGAGATCGTTGGCGCCGCCCTGGTGTCGCACCATCCCGGGCTGATGCAGGACGACGACTTCCGCGTCCACATGGGGGCCGGCGCGGACTCCGACCTGATCGCCGGCTACGCGCGGCTGCGGGCGAAGATCGACGCGCTTAAGCCGGACGTGCTGGTGATCTTCGACACCCACTGGTTCACCACCGGCTACCACCTGGTCGACGGCGGCGCGCACTACGAGGGCAGCTACATCTCCGACGAGATGCCCTGGTATCTGCACGGGCAGCGCTACGCCTACGACGGCGCGCCGGACCTGGCGCAGCTTTGCCAGGTGGTGGCGGACGAACGCGGCGCGCTGGTCAAGACCATCGACGAGCCGACCCTGCCGCGCCACTACGCGACCATCAACGTGGTCAACCGCCTGAAGGCCACCGAGCGGATCATGACCGTCGGCAACTGCCAGACGGCCAAGACCCGGCACTTCCTGGAGATGGGCGAGGTGGTCGGCGAGGCGATCCGGCGCAGCGGCCGCCGCGCGGTGCTGCTCGCCTCCGGCGCCCTAAGCCACAAGTTCAACGACCTGGACTGGGAGCAGAGCAACCCCAGGATCTACCACCCCGACAACGTCTCCGACCCGGCCAACGTCCGCAGCGACCGCGAGGCGATCGCGCTGTTCGAGCAGGGTCGCCACGACCTGATCCTGGACCGCTTTCCCGAGTACCGGGCCATCCCCTGGGAGGGGCTGGGCGGCCACTACCTGCAGATGGTGGGCGCCCTGGGCGGGCCGGCGTGCAAGGCGCGGGGCGAGCAACTTTCCGACTACGAGAACGCCCGCGGGACGGGCAACGTCCACATGTGGTTCGAGGTGCAAAGATGAGCGTTCTCGACGGGCCCCGCGTCGAACGTCGCCGGGTGCTGGTCGGCGCCGCCGCCTGCTGGGGGACCATGCGCGACGACGGCCAGCTGCGCCTGGACGACGGCCGGGTCGTCGATCCGGCCGCCCTGGTCCACCTGCCGCCCCTCGACCCCCATCCGTCGAAGATCATCGCGGTGCACCTGAGCTACGCCTCGCGCGGGATCGAGTCCCGCAACACCGCCAGGCCCACCGAGAACCCGACCTATTTCACCAAGCCGGTCACCGCGCTGAACGGCCACAACGGCGAGCTCGTGAAGCCCGACGGCGTGAAGTACCTCAACTACGAGGGCGAGTTCGCCGCCGTCATCGGCCGGGTGACGCGCAACGTCACCCCGGACGAGGCCTGGGACTGCATCGCCGGCTTCGCGCCCGCCCTCGACATGGGCGCCCAGGATTTCCGCGACACCGACCAGGGCTCGATGCTGCGGGTGAAGGGCATGGACGGCTTCTGTCCCATTGGGCCGGGCATCGTCTCCGGCGTCGATCCCCGCCGGGAGACCCTGCGCACCTACCGCAACGGCCTGCTGGTCCAGGAGGCGAAGATCGGCGAGGAGCTGATCTGGGGCCCCGAGTACATGATCGCCGACATCGCCCGGTACATCACCCTGCTGCCCGGCGACGTCATCCTGACCGGCACGCCCGCCCATTCCCGCTCGCTGGAGCCGGGCGACCTCATCGAGGTGGAGATCACCAACCTCGGCCGGCTGGCCAATCGGGTGGTCGCCGGACCTGCGCCGCGCGCCGCCGATGTGGGGCATCCGGCCATGGACACGCCGGAGGTCCGCCGCGTCGCCCTGGGCGTCGACGCGCGGGTGCGCGGGGACTTCAAGGCCAACTATCGCGCAACGGCGCCGAGGAGCTAGAGGATGCGGATCGCGATCGTCGGCGCAGGCGCCATCGGCTGCTGGATCGGCGGCCGCTTCGCCGCCGCCGGGCATGAGGTCTCGGTCCTGGCCCGCGGGGCGACGCTGGCGGCGCTGCGCGGCTCCGGCCTTCGGCTGACCGAAGCCGGCGCCACCCGGTCCTGGCCGGTCAGGGCCTCGGACAGCGCAGCGGAGCTGGGCGCGCAGGACCTGGTGGTGATCGCCGTGAAGGCGCCGGCGCTGGCCGCCGTGGCCCCCGCCGTCGCCGGCCTGCTTTCAGACGAAACCGTGGTCGTGCCGGCGATGAACGGCATCCCCTGGTGGTTCGCCGACGGGCTGGGCCCGGCCGAGGCGGCGACCCGCGCGGCGGTCGATCCGGAGGGCGCGATCGGCGCGGCGATCCCCCACCGCCACGTGATCGGCTGCGTGGTGCACGCCAGCGTGGCGACCGCGGACCCGGGCTGCGCCGTCCACAACATGGGCAATGGCGTCATCCTCGGCGAGCCTGCCGGAGGCGCGAGCGCGCGGCTGTCGCGGGTGGTCGAGGCGTTCGCCCAGGCCGGCTTCGACGCCACCGCCGCAGCCGCCATCCGGCGGGACATCTGGTACAAGCTGTGGGGCAACATGACCATGAACCCGGTGTCGGCGATCACCGGGGCCACGGCCGATCGGATCCTCGACGACACCGACGTCCGTTCGCTGTTGCTGGCGGTCATGGCCGAGGCGGCGGAGACCGGCGCCCGGATCGGCTGTCCCATCGACGAGCTGGGCGAGGCCCGCATCGAGGTGACGCGCAAGCTGGGCGCCTTCCGCACCTCCATGCTGCAGGATGCCGACGCCGGCCGGCCCATCGAGCTCGAGGCCCTGGTCGGCGCGCCCCGCGCGATCGCCGCAGCGGTTGGCGTGCCGACGCCGTACACCGACGTGCTCTACGGCCTGACGCGCCTCTTCGGCGAGACGCACGGCCTGACGCCGTGATCACCGACCGGCTTGCGAGCCTGCGCGGGGCCTACGCCGGGCGCCTGCTCACCGCGCCGGAGGAGATGGCGCCGTTCCTGGTCGACTGGCGCAAGCTCTGGCGCGGCGATGCGCTGGGCGTGGTCCAGCCCACCACGACCGCGGAGGTGGCCGCCCTCCTGCGCTGGGCTCACGAAACCGCGACCCCGGTCACGCCGCAGGGTGGCAATACTGGGTTGTCCGGCGGCTCGGTCCCGGGCCCCGGGGACGCCGGCCTCGTGCTGTCGCTGGCGCGGATGAACAGGATCCGCGCCGTGGATCCGGTGAACAACACAATCACCGTCGACGCCGGCTGCCTCCTGGCGAAGGTCCAGGGCGAAGCCGAGGCGGCCGGCCGGTTCTTCCCGCTCAGCCTGGCGGCGGAGGGCAGCTGCACCATCGGCGGCAACCTGGCGACCAACGCCGGCGGCACTGGCGTGCTGCGCTATGGCAATGCCCGCGACCTCTGTCTCGGCCTGGAGGTGGTGACCGCGCGCGGGGAGATCTGGGACGGCCTGCGCGGCCTGCGCAAAGACAACACCGGCTACGATCTGCGGGACCTGTTCATCGGCTCGGAGGGCACGCTCGGGGTGATCACCGGCGCGGTGCTCAAGCTCCATCCTGCGCCGGCTGCGCGGGTGGCGGCCTTCGCGGCGGTCGCCACGCCGCACCAGGCGCTCGGGCTGTTGCAGCTGGCCCAGAACCGGCTGGGACCGGCCCTGACCGGCTTCGAGCTGATCTCGTCGCTTTGCCTGCAGCTGGTGCTGCGACACGTCCCGGGCGCCCGGCCGGCGCTGGAGGCCGAAGCGCCCTGGTGCGTGCTCATCGAGGTCACCGACCTGCTTGACGAGGCCCGGGCGCTGGACGCGCTGGAGGACGTCCTCGGCCGGGCGCTGGAAGACGGTCTGGTCAGCGACGCCGCGATCGCCGCCTCGATCGCCCAGACCAAGGCGTTCTGGGCGCTCCGGGAGAACGTCTCCGAAGCGCAGGGGGCGGAAGGCAAGACCGTCAAGCATGACGTGTCCGTGCCGATCTCCAGCATCGGTGGTTTCCTCGACGGAGCGCTGGCGGCGCTGGCCCGCCTTCACCCGGACGTGCGCCCGGTGGTGTTCGGCCACCTGGGCGACGGCAATATCCACTTCAACGTCTCGCCGGCTGCGGGCGACGCCGGCGAGAGCCTGCTGGCGCGCCAAGGTCCGATCAACCGCATCGTGCACGACCTGGTCGCCGCCCATGGCGGCTCGATCTCCGCCGAGCACGGGCTGGGCGTGCTGCGCCGTGACGAGGCCGAGCACTACAAGACGCCGATCGAGATGGGCCTGATGCGCGCCATCAAGCGCGCCCTGGACCCGATCGGGATCATGAACCCCGGCAAGCTGCTCCGGCTGGAGCCGCCTGCCCGGCCGTGAAGACGGCCTCACACCCATCCCCGAGGAGGACCGGCCGTGGCGCTCAGCCCTGACACCGTACGAAGCCTGGCCGAGCAGCTGGACGTTGCGGAACGCACGCAGACGCAGCTGCGCCACGTCTCGCTGGACCATCCGGAGATCACCATCGAAGACGCCTACGCCGTCCAGGCGGCGTGGGTGGAGGCCAAGATCGCGGCCGGGCGGCGCCCGATCGGCCACAAGATCGGCCTGACCAGCCGCGCGATGCAGCGCGCGTCGAACATCACCGAGCCGGACTACGGCACGCTGCTCGACGACATGCAGTTCGCCGACGGGGGCGAAGTCCCCACGGCGCGCTTCATCGTGCCCAGGGTGGAGGTGGAGTTGGCGTTCGTCCTGAAGGACCGCCTCTGCGGACCCCACGCCACGCTCCTGGACGTGCTCTCGGCGACCGACTACGTGATCCCGGCGCTGGAGATCATCGACGCGCGGATCATGCAGGTCGATCCCGACACCAAGGCCACCCGCAAGGTCTTCGACACCATCTCGGACAATGCGGCCAACGCCGGCATCGTGCTGGGCGGCCGGCCCGTGCGTCCGATGGACGTGGACCTGCGCTGGGTCGCCGCCGTGCTCTACCGCAACGGCGTCGTCGAGGAATCCGGGGTGGCGGCCGCGGTGCTCAACCATCCGGCCAACGGCCCGGCCTGGCTGGCCAACAAGCTGCATCCCTACCGCGTGACCCTGGAGCCCGGCGAGATCATCCTGGGCGGCTCGTTCACGGCCCCGGTCCCCGCCCGGACGGGGGACACCTTCCACGTCGACTATGGCCCGCTCGGCTCGATCGCCGTGCGGTTCGCATGAGGCGGCGTCAGCCTGCGGCCTCGACCGCCGGCTGCGGCGTTCCGGCGTCGACCACCGACGCGCGCCACGACACGATCCAGACCAGCAGGCCCCCTACCGCGAGGGCGCACCCCACCCAACCGGTCGAGGTCCAGCCGTAGCCGGCCGTGATGGCCATGCCGCCCAGCCACGGGCCGAGCGCATTGGCCGTGTTGAAGGCGGAGTGGTTCAGCGCCGCGGCCAGCGCCTGGGCGTCGCCGGCCACGTCCATCAGCCGCGTCTGCAACACCGCCGCCAGCGCACAGCCCAGGCCGACGCCGAAGAGGTCGAGGGTGATCAGGGGAAGGCTGTGCGCGGCCAGCGGATAGAGCGCCAGCATCGCCGCCGACCAGACCAGCGCGACGCCGGCGGTCGGCATCAGCGCCCGGTCGGCGAAGCGGGGCACGATCAGGTTGCCCAACGTCATGCCCACGCCGAACACCATCAGCACTACCGGGATCGCGGCCGGCCGCGCGCCGGTGACCTGCATCAGGGTCGAGGACAGGTAGGTGTAGACGGCGAACACCCCGCCGAAGCCGACGGCGCCGATGGCCAGCGTCAGCCACACCTGCGGCCGGGCGAGCGCGCCCAGCTCCCGCAAGGGGCTCGCCCCGGCCTGCGCGCGGTCACGGGGCGCGAACGCTGCGACCAGGCCGACCGTGGTCAGGGCCAGCACCGCGACGATGGCGAAGCACCACCGCCAGCCGACCATCTGGCCCAAAAGGTTGGCGAACGGCACGCCGACGATGGTCGCGACCGTCAGCCCCAGCAGCACGCGGCCGACCGCGGCGGTGCGCCGGTCCTGCGGAACCACCGAGGCCGCCACCAGCGAGGCGATGCCGAAATAGGCGCCGTGCGGCAGGCCGCTCAGAAAGCGGAACAGCAGCATCCAGCCGTAGCTGGGCGCCAGCGCCGAGAGCCCGTTGGCCAGCGCGAAGACCAGCATCAGGCCGATCAGCAGCGGCCGCCGGGCGATCCGCGCCGAGGCCACGGCGATCAACGGCGCGCCCACCACCACGCCCAGGGCATAGGCGCTGATCACATGGCCGGCGGTGGGCGCATCGACGCCCAGGTCCTTCGCCATGTAGGGCAAGAGGCTCATGGTCGCGAACTCGGTCGTGCCGATGGCGAACCCGCCCATCGCCAGCGCCAGATGGACGACGCCGGGCTTGCGCGCCGGCGGCAAAACGGGATCGCGCGCCGGTGAAGCCGGCGCGTTCGACAGGGTAAGCTTGGTCATTCAGGCACACGAACGGGGGAGGAAGCGCAGCCATACAGCGCGCGCCGCTGTCTGCCGAGCGACCGGCGGCCCAACTTTTTGTAAGAATCGCCCCGGGTTCAGGCCACCGGCGGCATCGTGGTCGCGGCAAGGACGGGCCACAGCCGCGCCGCGCCGCGCACGCCGGAGGAATCGCCCCACCGGGCCGGCGCCAGCTGCGCCTCCCAGGCGTCGGAGAAGACGTAGGGGCGGATGGCGTCGGGCAGCCGCTGGTAGATCTCCGGCACGTTCGACAGGCCGCCGCCGAACACGAACACCTCGGGGTCGACGATGTTGACGATGGCGGCCAGGCCGCGGCCCAGCCGGCTCAGGTAGCGGTCGAAGGCCTCGGCGGCGGCGGCCTCGCCGGCGCGCGCCGCGGCGATGATCTCCTCGCCGCCCGTCTGGCGGCCGGTGGCGCGGGCGTAGTCCTGCCGCAGGCCGGTCCCGGACACCCAGGTCTCCATGCAGCCGCGCTGGCCGCACCAGCAGGCCGGCCCGGGGAACTCGTCGGCGTCCGGCCAGGGCAGCGGCGCGTGGCCCCACTCGCCGGCGATCCCGTTGGCGCCCTCCACCAGCCGGCCGCCGATCACCAGGCCGCCGCCGCAGCCGGTGCCGAGGATCACCGCGAAAGCGCTCGCCGCCCCCTTCGCCGCACCGTCCACCACTTCCGACAGCGCCAGGCAGTTGGCGTCGTTGGCCACCCGCACCTCGCGGCCCAGCGCCCGGGCCAAGTCCTCGCGGAACGGCCGGCCGTTCAGCCACACCGAGTTGGCGTTGCGGATCAGGCCGGTGCGCGGCGAGATCGACCCCGGCAGGGCCACCCCGACCGTGCCGGTTTCCCCCAACGCGGCCTCGGCCTGCACGACCATGGCGCACAGCAGCCGGATCGAGCCGTCATAGTCGCGCGGCGTCGGCTCGCGCGTGCGGTGGAGGAACGCGCCGCGCTCATCCAGGGCGGCGATCTCGATCTTGGTGCCGCCGAAGTCGATTCCGATCTGGAGCATGGCTGACCTTCTATCGCCGCGCGCCGAGGCTCGCCAAGGCGGCTCAGTTCGTCGGCGGCGGCGCGGGCTCCGCGGGCGCGGGCGGCGGCGGCGGGAGCGTCGCCGGGTCGACGACGACCAGCGGCGGCGGCGGGGGCGCCGGCCCGGCCGGGATCGGCTGCACCGGCAGGCGCTTCAGCTCGGCGGACATGACGTTGCGCCAGAGCTCGACGGGCGCGCCCGCGCCGGTGACCTTGCGCATCGGCGTGGCGTCATCGCGGCCCATCCAGACGACGGTGGCGAACCCGCCGGTGAAACCGCAGAACCAGGCATCCTTGTAGTCCGAGGTGGTGCCGGTCTTGCCCGCCAGGTCGTAGCGGGGGATCGCCGCGCGCACGCCGGTGCCCGAGGCGATCACCGTGCGCAGCATGCGGTTCAGCTCGCTGAGCGGCGGGTTGCCGATGACCGGCGTCCAGACCACGGGCTTGCGCTGGTAGAGCACCGCGCCGCCGGCCGTGCGGATCCGCTCGACGCCATAGGCCGCGACCCGGTTGCCGCCGTTGGAGAACACCGCATAGGCCTGGGCCATCTCCAGCGGGGAGACCTGGGTGGTGCCGAGCGCCATGGCCGGGTCGGTGTTGATCGGCGAGACGATCCCCACCCGGCGCGCGGTGGCCGCCACCGTGGGCCGGCCGACCTCGTCGGCGAGCCGCGCCGCCACGGTGTTGATCGAATGGGCCAGCGCCTGCTCCAGGGTGATCTCGCCGAGGTAGCCGGCTTCGTAGTTGCGGGGCGTCCAGCCGGCGATGGTCACCGGCTCGTCCACCACCAGGGTGTCCGGCGTGCGGCCGGCCTCCAGGGCGGTGAGATAGACGAACGGCTTCCAGGCCGAGCCGGCCTGCCGACGGGCGTCCACCGCGCGGTTGAACGGGCTCTTGGCGTAGTCGGTCCCGCCGACCATGGCCCGCACGCGGCCGGCGCCGTCGACGGTGACCAGCGCCGCCTGCTCGATGGCCTGCGCCTTGTGGCCGGCGACGCTGGCGCGCGTCGCCTCGGCGGCGGCGGTCTCGGTCGGCAGGTCGAGGGTGGTCTCGACCACCAGGTCCTGCCGGGGCGCGCCCGCCAGCTGGCGGGTCTGGCCGTCGACCCAGTCGAGGAAGTACTGCGCCGACGCGGTCGGGGCGCTCTTCCAGACCTTCGGCTTCTGCGCCATCGCCTTGGCGCGTTCGGCCGGGGTGATGGCGCCGGTCTCCACCATGGCGGCCAGCACGATGCCGGCCCGCTCGTCCGAACGCTCCGGTTCGTCGGCCGGATTGTAGTTGGTCGGCGACTTCGGGATCGCCGCCAGCATGGCGGCCTCCTTCAGCGTCAGGCGCGCGGCGGGCTTGTTGAAGTAGCGCTGCGACGCCGCCTCGATGCCGTAGGCGCCGGCCCCGAAGTAGATGCGGCTGAGGTAGAGCGACAGGATCTGGCGCTTCGAATAGGTGCGCTCCAGCTGGACGGCGTAGAGCAGCTCCTGGGCCTTGCGCTCCATCGTCCGGTCGGAGCTCAGGAACAGGTTGCGGGCCAGCTGCTGGGTGATGGTCGAGGCGCCCTGGGCGGCGCGGCCCTGGCCGAGGTCGGAGACGATGGCCCGGGCGATGCCGACCGGATCGAAGCCGGTGTGCTCGTAGAACCGCCGATCCTCCACGGCCACGAAGGCGGCCGGCACATAGGTCGGCAGCTTGGCGAGGTCGGCCGGCGGGGCGTAGCGGCCCCCGCGGACGCCCAGCACCGCGCCGGAGCGGTCGAGATAGGTGACCTGGGGCTCGCGCCGGATCTCGGGCAGCGGCGGCAACTGGGGCGCCGCGCCGAACACGGTGGCGGCGGCTAGCAAGGCGATCACGCGCAAGGCTCCTCAGCGACGCCCCCCCGGCGTCCTCAACGCGCGCACTTCTGTCGCCTCCCGGGCGCGGCGCAAAGATAATTCGCGGTAACCTGGCCGGCCGGGCGCCGCGACCTTTTCGCCGTCGCATGGCTGAGCTAGGGAGCGGCGCATGGCTAACCCTGCACCCCACATCCTCGTCACCGGCTCCACCCGCGGCATCGGCGCCGCCACCGTCGAGGCGCTGAGCGCGCGCGGCGCCCGCGTGGTCGGCCACGGCCGGACCGACACCGCGACCGCCGTCGGCGTCGACCTCGCCGAGCCGGGCGCGGGCGACCGGCTCTGGGAGCTTGCGCTTGAGCGGCTCGACGGACGGATCGACGTGGTGGTGAACAACGCCGGCGTGTTCGAGGCGGCGGCGGTCGACGCGGCGCTGGAGGACTGGCAGGCCAGCTGGTCGCGCACCCTGCAGATCAACCTGCTGGCCTCGGCCGACCTCTGCCGCCGCGCCATCCTGCACTTCCGCGAGCGCGGCGCCCCGGGCCGGCTGGTCAACATCGCCAGCCGCGCCGCCTACCGCGGCGACTCCCCGGCGCACTGGCACTATGCGGCCTCCAAGGCCGGCGTGGTGGGGATGACCAAGTCCATCGCCCGCGGCTTTGCGCGCGAGGGCATCCTGGCCTTCGCCGTCTGCCCGGGGTTCGTGATGACCGGCAACGACGCGGACGACTATCTGGCCAGCCGCGGCGGCGACAAGCTGCTGGCCGACATCCCGCTGGGCCGGGTCGCCAACCCGGCCGAGCTGGCGAGCATCGCCACCTACCTGGCGCTGGAGGCGCCGGCCTCGATGACCGGGGCGGTGCTCGACGTCAACGGGGCCAGCTACGTCCGCTAGGAGACTCTGGCCTTCGCGTCGGGCTGGTGATAGCTCGCGCCCATGGTCAACGCGTCTCGCCCGCACCGCCCGTCCCGTCAGCGCAGGCTCATGGACGCGCGGGGCCGAAGTCGCGCCGCAGGCCGCATCGCGCTGACCGCCGGCCTGGTGCTCGCCACCGCCGGCCTCGGCGGCTGCCTGACCCCGCGCGCGCGGCCACAGCCCAGCCAGGCGATCCTCGACGCCCGCGCCCACCGCGACGTGCCCCCGGCCACCGCCTGCGCCGCCCAGCCGCTGGCCTCGGTGTCGCCCGCCGAGGTGAATTTCGGTTTCGCCGAGACCTCCCTGCCCGGCGCCGCGCCTGCGGCGCTGGCCCCGGCGATCGCCTGGCTGGTCTGCCATCCCGGCGTTCCGATCGTCATCCTGCCGGACGCCGACAACCACGGCGCGCCCGAGGCCCAGGCGGCGCTGGCGAAGAGCCGCGCCGAGACCGTGCGCCAGTATCTGCTGACCCAGGGCGTGGCGCCCGCTCAGCTGCAGATCCTGCCGCTGGCGGCGGCCGAGCCCGCCGGCGACCACGTGCTGATCCGCGCGATCGGCCGCCGCTGGTAGCCTGGGGCGACGGGTAGTCGGACGGGCAGCCGGACAGGGAACTTGCGCGCCGGGCGTTGGGTTCGGCCGGCAGCCTTCCTACCTTAGCTCATCGTCCGGCCGCGCCCTGCGCGCGCGCCGGCGGCGTCCAGACATCCGATCGGCGAAAGGGCTCCCACCATGGACGAGCGCATCCCTCCCGAACGCGACCAATCCCGGGGCCATGAGCCCGCCCCTCCAGGTGGCGGCAAGCCGCGCTTCACCGCGACAGACCCGTCGAGCGGCCAGCCGGGCCGCAGCTACGAGGGCCATAGCGGCGACGAGGCCCTGGAGATCGCCCGGCGGGTGCGCGCCGCCTGGCCTGGCTGGCGGGACACGCCGTTCGCCGAGCGCGCGCGGCTGATGAAGGCCGCGGCCCAAGTGCTGCGCCGCCGCATGGACGAGTTCGCCGAGCTGATGACCGCGGAGATGGGCAAGACCCGGAACGAGGGCCTGGCCGAGATCGAGAAGTGCGCCGGCGCCTGCGACTTCTTCGCCGACCACGCCGAGGGCTTCCTGGCGCGGCGGCCGATCGACATGGGCGGCCCCAAGGCCTTCGTGACCTTCAACCCACTGGGCGTCGTGCTGGCGGTGATGCCGTGGAATTTCCCCTTCTGGCAGGTGTTCCGCTTCGCCGCCCCGAACCTGATGGCCGGCGACGCCGCGGTGCTGAAGCACGCCAGCAGCGTGCCCGGCTGTGCCCTGGCCATCGAGGACGTGTTCCGCGAGGCCGGCTTCCCCGAAGACGTCTTCCGCACCGCCCTGATCCCCAGCCGCGACGTCCGCGCCCTGATCGAGGATCCGAGCATCGCCGCGGTCACCTTGACCGGCAGCGTCGCGGCCGGCCGCGAAGTGGCGGGCGCCGCAGGCGGCGTGCTCAAGAAGAGCGTGCTCGAGCTCGGGGGCTCCGACGCCTATCTGGTGCTGGAGGACGTCGACATCGACAAGGCCGCCGGCATCTGCGCCACGGCGCGGATGGTCAACGGCGGCCAGAGCTGCATCGCCGGCAAGCGCTTCATCGTCGCCGCCGAGATCCGCGAGGCCTTCGAGCGCGCGCTGACCGAAAAGATGCGCGCCTACCAGATGGGCGATCCGCGCGACGCGGCGACCAAGCTCGGGCCGATGCAGAGCGTCCACGCCCGCGACGACATCCACGCCCAGGTGCAGAAGAGCATCGCCGCCGGCGCGCGGCTGCTGACCGGCGGCGAGGTCCCTGACAAGCCGGGCGCCTGGTATCCGGCCACCGTGCTCACCGACGTCCGCCCCGGCATGCCGGCCTATGACGAGGAGGTCTTCGGCCCGGTCGCCGCGGTGATCGAAGCCAGGGACGAGGCCGACGCCATCCGCATCGCCAACAGCTCCCGCTTCGGCCTGGGCTCGGGGGTGCTGACCCGGGACCTGGCGCGCGGCGAGCGGATCGCCGCCGAACAGCTCGAAGCCGGCATGAGCTTCGTCAACGCCAACGTCCGCTCCGATCCGCGCATGCCGTTCGGCGGGGTGAAGGAGTCCGGCCACGGGCGCGAATGCTCGGAGTTCGGCATCCACGAGTTCGTCAACATCAAGAGCGTGCTGGTTCAGGAGTGAGCATGGACATCGGATTTATCGGCCTGGGCTCCATGGGATCGGCGATCGCGGCCAACCTGGTCCGCGCCGGCCACAAGGTCGCCGTCTGGAACCGCACGCCGCAGAAGGCCCAGCCGCTGGTCGAGGCGGGCGCGACCCTGGCGCAGACGCCTGCGGAGGCGGCGCGAGCGGGCGTGGTGATCACCATGCTGGCCGACGACGCCGCGGTGGAGAGCGTCGTCCACGGCCCCGACGGCGTCCTGGCCGGCCTGCCGCAGGGCGGCCTGCATATCTCCATGAGCACGATCGGCGTCGAACTCGGCGACCGCCTGGCCGCCGTCCACGCCGAGCACGGTCAGGGCTATCTGTCCGCCTGCGTCCTGGGCCGTCCGCCCGCCGCCCAGGCCGCCAAGCTGTTCGTGGTCACTGCCGGGGCGGCCGACCAGATCGCCCGCGCCCAGCCGCTGTTCGACGCCGTGGGCCAGCGCACCTTCGCGGTCGGCGACAAGCCGTCCGCGGCGAACCTCGTCAAGCTGTGCAGCAACTTCATGCTCATGTCGGCGATCGAGGCCATGGCCGAGGCTATGACCGTCGCCGCCAAGGGCGGGGTCGCGAAGACCACCCTGCTGGAGGTGTTCACCGGCACCGTGTTCGGGTCGCCGGTCTACCAGCTCTACGGTGAGATCCTGGCGGAGGAGCGCTATCGCCCCGCCGGCTTCGCCGCCCCGCTGGGCCTGAAGGACATGCGGCTGATCGGCGTCGCGGCCGAGCAGTTGCGCGCGCCGATGCCCTTCCTGGGCGTGATCCGCGACCACCTGATCGAAGCCCTCGCGCAGGAAGGCGAGGACATCGACTGGGCGGCGGTCGGCCTGGCGGTCTCCCGCAACGCGGGCGTCCAGCCTCGATCGGGGTCCTAGCCTCCGGACCGCTGCAGCACCTCGGCGGAGCGGCGACGACGCACCAGGGTCCGGGCGACGGCGTCCGGCCGCGCCGGCGGCGTCTGTGCGGAGCCCTCGTCGGTCGCCGCCGCGCCGGCCAGCGGCATGCTGAAGGTGAACCGGGTCTCGCCTGGGTCGGAGGCCACGTCGAGCAGGCCGCCGTGCGCGCGGGCGATCTCCGCGGCGATGTAGAGGCCAAGGCCGAGGCCCTGCTGGGACGCACGGCCGGAGGGGCGCGAGAACGGCTCGAACAGCCGCGCCATCGCGGAGGCCGGGATGGGCTGTCCGCCGTTGGTCACCGAAAGCACGAAACGGCCACCCTCGGTGGTGGCCTGGACCCCCACCGGGACGTCCTGCGAGCCATGGGTCAGGGCGTTGGCCAGCAGGTTCGAGAACAGCTGTGCGATGCGCCGCGGGTCGCAGGGGACAGGCCGGCGAAGGTCGATCTCGACGTCGATCAGCCGCTCAGGATGGGCGGCCTGAAGCTCCGCGACGATCTGCTCCAGGACGGAGGCAAGGACCGGATCCTCGTGCAGCTCGACGTCGATGCCGCCGCCCAACCGTCCGCGCGCGAAGTCGAGCAGATTGTCGATCAGGCCCGCCATGCGCTGGACGCTGCTCTGCACAAGCCGGACGAGGCCGACGGCCTCTTCGTCGAGCTCGGTCCTGAGCAGCAGCCGGCCGCCCGCGTCGATGGAGGCGAGGGGATTGCGCAGGTCGTGGCCGAGCACGGCGATGAACTGCTCGCGCAGCTCCGCGGTCTGGCGCTCGTTCAGCAGGGCCGCCTCGCTGCGCGATAGCCGCTCCTCCGCCTCCAGGTGGAAGGCGATCAGCTCGGCGTAGAGCTCGAACATCGCCTGGGCCTTCGCCGCCTTCAGGCGCGCCGGTCGCGGATCGATGGCGCACAGGGTCCCGAAGAAGGCGCCTTGGCGGGAGATCGGGACGGAGATGTAGCTCTGGAACCCGTACTGCGCAGCCGTCGGGTGGCCGCGGAACGCGTTGTCCTTGGCCACGTGGTCGATGACCACGGCCTGACCGGAGTCGCGGATCTCGCTGCAGATGGTCGTCTGGACCTCAAGTTCGCCCCCGGGGACCAGGCCGAAGTCGATCTCATCGCGGACGGCGCAGGCCACCCAGCGGTCGTCGGTCACCCGCGCGACCGCGGCGAAGCCCATGCCGGTGGTGCGGCAGATGACCTCGAGGATCTTCGGGATCACCTCGATCCGGGCGATCCTGGCGACGTCCTCGGCAACCGGATCGTCCATAAGTCCTTGCCGCCTTGATGGAATTCAACTCTGCGGAACGCGTTCTTCGGGCGGCAAGCAAAATCGCCCACGGCAGCGCTCCAGGTCGGCGCAGCGGACCACATAACGTGTGAATTCGCATCCGTCGGAGAACGCCGTGATGCGTGCGACCTACTCGCCGGCAGCCCAGTAGGGCGGATCGCCGAACGCGCCGCGCAGGCCGTCGGTCAGGGCCCGCACCTTGGCCGAGACCCGCCGGTCCTTGGGATAGGCCAGGTAGATGCTGGTCGGCTCCGGCTTGAGACCCACATCGACGACCTGCAGTTCGCCGCTCGCCAGCGCCTGGTGGAGCATGAACACCGGCAGCAGGGCGATCCCCAGCCCGGCCATGGCGGCGTCGCGCATGACGACGCCATTGTTGACCCGCAGGCCGGCGGCCGGCCGCACGCTGACCAGGGCGTCCGGCCCCTGGAAGCGCCAGTCCGCGCCGTTCCGATTGAGGTAGATGACGCCGCGATGCCGCTCGAGGTCAGCGATGGACGACGGCGCGCCGTGTTCGGCCAGGTAGCCGGGCGAGGCGACAAGGACGCGCCGGCTGGACGCCAGGTGCTTCGCCACCAGCCGGCTGTCGGCCAGGGCGCCATGCCGGATCACCGCGTCATAGCCGTCCGCCGCAGGGTCCACGAAGCGGTCGTCGAGATCGAGAGTCAGGTCGATGCCCGGATGTCGCTTGAGGAACGGATAGAGCGCGGGCCCGAGGTGCAGCAGGCCGAAGCTCAGCGGCGCGGAGATCCGCAACGGCCCGACCAGCAAGCCGCGCCGCTCCGACAGCTCCGCCGCCGCCTCCACCGTCTCCTGGACGATGCGCCGGGCGCGCTCCAGGAAGACCAGGCCGTCTTCGGTGAGAGACAGCCGGCGGGTGGTCCGCTGCACAAGCCGCGCCCCGACCGAACGCTCCAGTTCCGCGAGCCGCTCACTGACCACCGACTTCGCCGAGCCCATGCGGCGGGCGGCCTCGCTGATCGAACCGGCGTCGGCGACCGCCACGAAGGCGGCCACGCCGTCCAGCTTCATCATTGTTCGGCATTCCCGAAAACCGGTTCCGGATTCGACCGGCTACTGCCGACACTGCTCTGGCCGCATCCTGATGTCGAGACGGGCGGGATCGGACCCGCGCCTGCCTATGGAGAGGCCACCTCATGTTCCGCACCCTGCTCGCGGCGTTCGGCGCCCTGCTGCTGGCTTGGCCGGCCGCCGCCCAGCTCCAGCCCTTCCCGGCCGGTTTCCGCACCCAGGAGATCGCCGTCAACGGCGCGACCCTCCACGTCCGCGTCGGCGGCCACGGGCCCGCGGTGGTGCTGCTGCACGGCTATGGCGAGACCGGCGACATGTGGGCGCCGATGGCCGCCGACCTCGCCCGCGACCACACCGTCGTCGTCCCCGACCTGCGCGGCATGGGTCTGTCGTCCCACCCGGCCGGCGGCTACGATAAGAAGACCCAAGGCGGCGACGTCGCCGGGGTGCTGGACGCGCTGAAGATCCAGCGCGCGGACCTGGTCACCCACGACATCGGCAACATGGTCGGCTACGCCTTCGCCGCCGAGCATCCCGATCGGGTGACCCGTTTCGTGCTGATGGATGCGCCCCTGCCCGGCGTCGGTCCCTGGGAAGAGATCCTGAAGAACCCCCTGCTCTGGCACTTCCGCTTCGGCGGGCCGGACATGGAGCGCCTGGTGGCCGGCCGCGAGCGGATCTACCTCGACCGCTTCTGGAACGAGTTCTCCGCCGACCCCAGCCGGTTCAGCGAGGCCTCCCGGGTCCACTACGCCGCCCTCTACGCCCGGCCCGGCGCCATGCACTCCGGCTTCGCCCAGTTCGCCGCCTTCGACCAGGACGCGCAGGACAACAAGGCCTTCCTGGCCCGGGGCAAGCTGACCATGCCGGTGCTGGCGATCGGCGGCAGCGCCTCGTTCGGTCCGATGATGGCGACGGTCATGCGCTTCGCCGCCGTCGACGTGCACGAGCTGACCATCCCCGGCTCCGGCCACTGGCTGATGGAGGAGCAGCCGGCCGCCACCGTCTCCGCGGTCCGGGCCTTCCTCGACGCCAAGACCTGATCCTTTGACGACGGGCGGCGGATGGAGTTGGCTTCCTCCGACAGCGCGGAGGCCTGCCCATGCCCGTCCGGATCAGTCCGCTCACCCCCACCATCGGCGCGGTCGTCGAAGGCGTCGACCTCGCCCAGCCGCTCTCCGACGACCTGATCGGCGAGATCCGCCAGGCGCTGCTGGCCCACCAGGTGATCTTCTTCCAGGACCAGCACATCACGCCGGTCCAGCACCGCGACTTCGCCGCCCGCTTCGGGCCGCTGCACACCCATCCGCTCTATCCGGGCGTGCCGGAGGCGCCGGAGCTCTTCATCCTCGACAACCACGGCGGCAACCCCACCGACAACGACGCCTGGCACACCGACATCACCTTCATCGAGACCCCGCCCATGGCCTCGATCCTCTACGCCAGGCTGCTGCCGGCCAACGGCGGCGACACGGTGTGGTCGAACATGAAGGCGGCCTACGAGGCGCTGTCGCCGCCGCTGCGGGATTTCCTGGTCGGCCTGGACGCGGTCCATGACTTCGCCCGCGGCTTCCCGGCCCGCGGTCGGGTGGCCGGCGCGGCGGGCGCGGACAAGCACGCCCAGGCGCTGGAGGACCACCCGCCGGTGCTGCACCCGGTGGTCCGCACCCATCCGGAGACCGGCGAGGACGGCCTGTTCGTCAACTACGGCTTCACCGAACGGATCAAGGGCCTGCGCCGCAAGGAGAGCGACGCCATCCTCGCCATGCTGTTCCAGCACATCCAGCAGCCGGAGTTCGTGGTGCGCTGGCGCTGGACGCCCAACGCCATCGCCTTCTGGGACAATCGGGTGACCCAGCACTATGCGGTCAACGACTACCTGCCGCACCGCCGGGTGATGAACCGCGCCACCGTGCTCGGCGACCGGCCCTACCACCGCTCCCGCAGGCCGGGCGAGGCCGCGGCCGACAGGGTCGCGGCGGAATAGCGTCGCGCCGTCCGCGCCTCAGTAGCGCTGCTCGACCGCGGCCACGCCCCACTTCGGCGGCGGCGCGACATAGGCGCGGAAGGCGTCCAGCGCCTGGGCGGTCCTGTCGGTGTAGATCAGCATGTCGACGTAGGACTGGGCCAGGAAGCCCTTGTCGGCCATCTGCTGCACCGTCTGGCGGAGCAGGTCGTAATAGCCGTTCACGTTGACGAAGCCGCAGGGCTTGGAATGGAAGCCGAGCAGGGCCCAGGTCCACTGCTCGAAGATCTCCTCGAACGTGCCGGGGCCGCCCGGCAGGCAGAGGAAGCCGTCGGCCAGCTCGGCCATGGCCCACTTGCGCTC
Source organism: Phenylobacterium hankyongense (assembly GCF_003254505.1). NCBI lineage: Bacteria > Pseudomonadati > Pseudomonadota > Alphaproteobacteria > Caulobacterales > Caulobacteraceae > Phenylobacterium > Phenylobacterium hankyongense. The sequence goes on from NZ_QFYP01000001.1 coordinate 322,228, forward strand.
GTGCATGGAGTTGACCACCCGCAGCTCGGTCAGGCCGGTGTGGCCGATCTCCTGGTTCACCAGGTCGGCGGGCATGACGCCGACCACCTTGCCGCCGGCCGCCAGGGCGGCGTCGGCCACCGCGCCCATCAGCCCCACGCGCCCGCCGCCGTAGACCAGGGTCAGGCCGGCCTGGGCGATCAGCGTGCCGGCGGAGACCGCTTCCTCCAGGAAGGCAGGGTCGGCGCCGGCCGCGGAGCCGCAGTAGATGCAGATGCTTTTCACGGGGGGTTTCTTCGGCACGCTTTCGACGAAAGCGCACGCTGATAAGCTGATTGCGCGCTTGTGTCACGGCGCGGCTGGCCTCCGGCCCGTTCGCCCGCTACATAGCCATCACGGCCCGCCACAATCGGCGGCCGGGCGTCGTCAGCGCGGCGCAGATTTCTATCTCGGTTAGGTCACGCGAATGGCGAGCGGCACGGTCAAGTGGTTCAACACCGCTAAGGGTTTTGGCTTCATTCAACCGGACGACGGCGGATCAGACGTCTTCGTCCACATCTCAGCAGTCGAACAGGCAGGCCTGCGCGGCCTGAACGAGGGCGACCAGGTCCAGTTCGAGCTGGAGCAGGACCGCAGGTCCGGCAAGCTGTCCGCCGGACAGCTGGTGGTCACCGGCCAGGGCGCGGCTCCGTCGCGCGGCGGCGGCGGCGGCGGCGGCGGTTTTGACCGTCCGCGCGGCGGCGGCTTCGGCGGCGGCGGCGGCGGCGGCGGCGGCGGCGGTTACGACCGCGGCGGCGGCGGCGGCTTCGACCGTCCTCGTGGCGGCGGCTTCGGCGGCGGTGGCGGCGGTGGCCGTGGCGGCGGCGACGCGGCGGGCGCCGGTGCGGGCACCGTGAAGTGGTTCAACCCGACGAAGGGCTTCGGCTTCATCCAGCCCGACGACGGCGGCCAGGACGTGTTCGTGCACATCTCGGCGGTCGAACAGGCGGGTCTGCGCGGCCTCAACGAAGGCCAGACGGTCGCCTACGACCTCGAGCAGGATCGCCGCAGCGGCAAGACGTCGGCCACCAACCTGCGCGTTACGGGCTAAGGCCCGGCGGTCGGGCCTGTTTTCCTAGGAGAGCAGGCCCGCCAGCAGGTTGATCGTCAACGCCACGATCACCGTGTTGAAGGCGAAGGCGAACAGGCTGTGCACCGTGCTCAGCCTGCGCAGGGCTTTGGACGTGATGGCGACGTCCGCCGTCTGCGAGGCCACGCCGATGATCACCGAGAAGTGCAGGAAGTCCCAGTAGTCCGGCGGCTCGTCGCCCGGGAACTTCAGCCCGCCCACGTCCCCCAGCCCCACCGCGTCGCAGTCGTAGTAGCCGTGCGCGTAGTGCAGGGCGAACATCAGGTGGATCATGAACCAGGACGAGGCCACGGTGACGAACGCCAGCGCGACCCTCACGGTCCGTTCCAGGTCCGCCGCCTTCTTCGCCAGCGACAGCTCCAGGCCGACGGCGACCACGCTGGCCACCGCGGCCACCAGCACGATCACCAGGATCGTCCCGCGGCTCTGATCGTCGCGCGCCGCGCGGGCCCGCATCTCCTCGGGCGAGCGCGCGGCGATGTTGTGCATCATCAGGCCGATGTAGGTGAGACAGGTGGCGTCCCACCCCAGGATGACGCTGGTGCTGGGATGGAGCCCGGCCAGCCAGTGGCAGCCCACGCCGACCGCCAGTCCGCCGGCGAAGGCCATCCATAGCCTCGGACGCGCCAGGAGCAGCGCCATCCAGGCGGCCTGGCGCTCGGCGGCTTCCATATTTCCCTGGGTCATGGCGACCGATCACTCCCGGATGCCCGACCCGACCATCGCGCGAGTCCGGGGTCGCCGCCAGCCGGCATGGCCCCTCGCGAACTGAACCGCCCAGCGGTCAAGGCGTTGGATTTCCTCACGGGGGGACGCGAGGAGAGTTGTTGATGCGTAGACTCCTGGTGGCGGGCCTCGCGGCCGCCCTGGCCGCGCCGCTCGGCGCCTGGGCCCAGTCAGCCCCCGAATTCCCGGCTCCGCCGCCATCGCCGCCGCCGGCCGTAGATGCGTCTCCAGAAGCGCCCGGGCCAAAGCTTGGCGATCCAGCCCCTGCCCCTGCGCCGTCCCCTGCGCCTGGGCCCGCGCCCAAGGCCAACGCCCAGCCGAAGCAGAAGCCGGAGGTCGCCAAGGCGATCGGCGGCGCCGTGGGTGGCGTGCTCGGCAGCGCCGCGGGCGCGGCCGGAGGGCCCCTCGGCAGCGCCGCCGCCGGCTTCGTCGGCAACAAGCTGGGCGGCGGCACGGTCGGACTGGTCAAGCGGGTGTTCGGCCGCGGCAAGAGCAAGGCCGGCCCGGCGCCCGCAGAGCAGGCCGCGGCTGCGCCGCCCCCCAACACCGCCGAGGCCGCCGCGCCGGCCGCCGACGTGGCGGCGAACCTCCCGCCGCCGGCTGGGGCAGCCGACGCTCCCGGCGGCATTCCCACGGCGGCGGCGGAACCCGCCGCGGCGCAGGGCGGGCCGTCCGGGCCCTAAGGTCCAGCTGCGGCCGGCGAGCGCCGGGCGATCCCGCCGCCGGGCAGCCGCGCCTGGTAGGGCCCGAAGCGGGGATCGGGCCGCATGTAGTCGGTGGAGACGTACTGCGCGCCTGAGGCGAAGGCGGCCGCCTGCGGCGCGCGGTTGTCGGTGCGGGCCTCCACGGTGTCGGCGTCGGCCCGGGTCCGCACGATGAGCCCGGCCTTCACCGCCGCCCGGATCCGCGCGCCGAGCGCCTCCGGCTCGTTGAGGGTGATGCAGCCGGCGGCCGGCGAGGCCTCGTCGACGTTGACGAACATCACCCGCCCCTCCAGCACCTTGCGGGCCCCGCGATAGCGGGCGACCTGCTCCGGCGGGGCGTCGAGGGCGAACATCACCTTGCCGCGGGCCGCCTTCAGCCGCGGCCAGGCCCCGGCGGCGACCGCGGCCTTCAGGCTCGGATAGCGGCCCTGCACCTTGTCCGGCGTGATCAGCTCGCCCGGCAGGAAGACCGAGCGGATCTCCGCGTCGACAGCGTCCATGGCCTTTGCGTCGAACGCCGCCAGCTTCACCGCTCCGGGGATCTTCAGGTTGTCCTCCTTGAGGTTCAGCAGGACCAGGATCGGCACGTGGTCGGGGTGCGCCCGCGACCAGGCGCGGATCTCCGCCAGGCAGCCGGTGAACAGCGGGCAGACCGAGCGGTAGTCGAGGTCCGGCACGTGCATCACCTTGAAGCCCTTCCCGCGCAGCGGCGCGAGGTCGTAGGGCGTGGTGTCGCGCACGATCCTGCGGGCCAGCGGATCGGCGTAGAGGCCGCCGGCCGGATCGTTGACGATGTCGAGCTCCAGCTGCCGCGCGCCGTCGGCCAGCTGCCCGCTCAGCGGCCCGTGCGAATAGTCCAGCCCGTCGGCCTCCTTCGGCGCGCTGGCGCGGATCAGCGCCATCTCCTTGGGCGCGATCGCCATCTTGTAGCTGTTGTGGGTGCCCACGGTCTGCAGGGCGTTCATCGGCAAGGCGTCGACGGCGGCGCGCGTGCAGCCGGGCGCGCCGGACGGATGTTCCAGGTCACAGGCGGCGGAGATCGCAAGCCCCGCGGCGAACAGCAGCCCCAGCATCGCATCCCCCTACATCGACGACGTATTCGAACGTCAGGCATGAATACCGGCGGCTGCGCCATGAAACCAGCACGCGTGACGCCCGGCCGCCGTCGCAACCCCGGGTTAAGGCCGGCGCGGTAGGCTCTACGTTCAGGGGTATCAGGAGCCCGCCTTGTCCATCGGGTCTCAACGGCTGCTCGGCCTGGCGTTCGCGAGCGCAGATCTGCTCATCGAGGTCGCGCCCGACGGCCTGGTCGCGTTCGTGCTCGGCGCCAGCGAAGTCATCTCCGGAAGCGCCGGCGAAGCCCTGCTGGGTCGTCCCTGGCGGAGCGTCATCGAAGCCGCCGACCGGCCGATGGTGGAGGCGCTGTTCGACGGCCTGGAGTCGGGCCAGCGCGGCGGCCCGGTGGTGGTGCGGTTCGCCAGCCCGGACGGCGTCGCCCGTGCGGCCAGCCTCTCGGCCTTCACCCTGCCGGAGAACGGCGGCGCGGTGTCCTGCGCCCTGTCGCTGGCCACGCCGGAGGCCGCGCTGGCTCCCGGCGAGCTGCCCGACCGCAAGTCCTTCGAGGACCTCACCGCCGCCCTGTTGCAGACCGCACAGTCGAGCGGCGCGGACCTCGAGCTGGCGTTGATCGAGATGGCCGGCCTCGCCGCCGCGCGGGAGACCGTGGCCCCCGAAGACCGCCAGGACCTGGAAACCCGCCTGGCCGGCGTCATGCGCGCCCAGGCCCACGGCGGCTCGGCCGCAACCGAGTTGGGCGCGGAGCGGTTCGCCCTGGTGCGCGCCCGCGGCGAGACCCCGGAGACGCTGGTGCGGCGGGTCGCCCGGCTGATGGACACCGGCCTCGGGACGAAGATCGAACCGGCCGCCGACGTCATGTCCCTGAAGGGCGACGTCCAGTCGCGCCAGGCCGTGCGCGCCCTGCGCTATTCGCTCGACAGCTTCCTGCGCGACGGCATGGACCGGCCGACGCCGGCAAACCTCTCCGACGCCCTCAGCCAGGCCATGCAGCGCACGCTCGACGACGTCGGCGCGCTGGGCCTGGCGATCCGCGAGAAGCGCTTCCGCCTGGTCTACCAGCCGGTGGTGTCGCTGCTGAACGGCGCCGTCCACCATTACGAGACCCTGGTCCGGTTCGGCGAGGAGGAGAGCCCGTTCCCGCTGATCCGCATGGCCGAGGAGATGGACCTCATCGAGCCGCTGGACCTGGCGATCCTCGAACGCGCGCTGCAGACGCTGGGGCGCGACGCGGGGCTCAAGCTGGCGGTCAACGTCTCGGGACGCACCATCGTCAGCCCGCAGTTCATCGAGCAGGCCTGCGCCATGATCGCCGCCCAGCCGAAGACCCGCGGCCGGCTGATGTTCGAGCTCACCGAGAGCGCGGCGCTGGACGACCTGGCGCTCGCCGACCGCCACCTGCAGGCGCTGCGCGAGCACGGTTGCGAGATCTGCCTGGACGATTTCGGCGCCGGCGCGGCGTCGCTGGCCTATCTCCAGCAACTGCGCCTCGACGTCCTGAAGATCGACGGCCGCTACATCCGCGACCTGCAGCACGGCGGCCGCGAGGCCACCTTCGTCAAGCACCTGGTGAAGATGTGCGGCGAGCTCGGCATCCGCACGCTGGCGGAGATGGTCGAGACCAAGGCCGCCGAGGACGCCGTGCGCCGGGCCGGCGTCCACCTGGCCCAGGGCTGGCTCTATGGCGCGGCGGCCGACACGCCGCAGGCGGCCCAGGGGCCCGAGATCGCCAAGCCGAAGGTGCGGCCGGCGCTCGGCCGCTAGCCGGCCTGACACAGCTCACGCGACGCGGCGCCCCACCAGGTGGAGCGCCGCGCCTTCGAGATGAACCGACCTAGAGGTCGCGCACCGTCGGGCCGCTGGGCCGCAGATCGGCGCCGACGCCCGTCGCCCGGCCGTCGGTTCCATAGTCGATGCTGTCGGAGCCCGCGCCCTGGAAGGACCGGGGCTCGCGATAGCGGTCGCGTTCCGCCGCGATCTGGGTGGGGTCGTACGGCGCGGCGTTCTCGTCGAACCGCGCCCAGCCGGTCTGGCGATAATCCTGTCCGCGCCGCTCGGCGTCGACGCCGCCGTGCGTCATCAGGATCTGCTCGGCCCGGGCGGCCTCTCCGGAGTCCTGCGCCTTGACGCTCACCAGCGAGCCGCCGCGGCGTACGCCTTCGGCGTAGACCTGCGCGTCGTCGTCGCTGTGGCCCGCGTCCTTGAGCGCGCCCAGCACGCCGCCCGCCGCGCCGCCGGCGACAGCGCCCGCGATCGCGCCGGCCGCGGTGGAGACCAGCCAGCCCGCGGCCACCACCGGCCCGAGGCCGGGGATCGCCAGCATGCCCAATCCGGCCAGCAGGCCGCCGGCGCCGCCGATCAGGCCGCCGGTGGTCGCGCCCTTGGCCGCGCCCTCGGCGGTGTCGTTGTCGTCGCCCCGACGATCACCGTCGTGCCACTTGTCGGCATTGTTGGCGATCAGGCTGATGCGGGCGTGGTCGATGCCGGCGGCCTCCAGGTCGCGGATGGCGGAAAGGGCTTCGTTGTGAGTGTCGAACAGACGGGTGATGGCCTGGGCCATGAGTTCTCCTTGAAACTGTGGATGGAACGCGGGCGACTATTTGGCGGTGACGGCGCCCTTGAAATCGAGCGAGACGCCCATGGTCTTGCCGCCCTTCTTGGCCTGGCCGGTCCACATGCCGTCGGCGGTCTTGGTCAGGCCGGTGACGTCGGTGTAGCCGGCGTTCTCGATGTGACCCTTGGCCTGGGCCTCGGTGAACGAGTTGGAGCCGGGCGTCTGGGTGGTCTCGGTCTTGTTGGCGTCGGTGTTGATCGCGCTGTTCTCGGACGAGCTCGGCGGCGACACTGCGCCCCCGGCGCCGGCGGCGCCGCTCGCGGCGGAGTCGGCCGCGCCGGTCGCCGCATTGGAGGCTGAGGCGCCGGCGCTGTCGGCGGCGGCGGCGGTCTGGGACGCGGGCTTGGAGCAGCCGGCGAGCAGGGCCAGGGACAAGGCCGCGCCGATCGGCGCAGCTATTAGTTTTCGCATCTGTTTCTTCCTTCGGGGGGCGAGCGCCCAACAGCGTTCGGCGCGGACGGCGGTTCCTAAGGTGATGTTTGTTGCCGCCCCGTGCGGGGCCGGCACGGGGCACGTGGCCGAGTTGCTGGCGCTCCTCAAAAAGCAGGCATAGGCTCTGCTCCAAGGGCGGCTCGCGCCCGCGACCGTCTGATGTCGCGCCATGGATCATCTGAACCCGGGGGACTTCGGGGACATCCTTGGCGCCCGAGATGATGGGAGGAAGACCATGCCGATTCAGACGGCGGGGTCCGTGCGAGCGTTGGCGCTCGTGGGCCCCACGAGCGCCGGCAAGACCGCCTTGCTGGAATCCCTTCTCCTGACCACCGGCGCCGTCGACCGACGGGCGAACGGCGGCGCGGCGGAGAAGGTCGGCGACTCCAGTCCCGAGGCCCGCGCGCGCGGCCATTCGGTGGAGCTGAACCTCGCCGACTTCGAGTTCATGGGCGACCGCTATGCGGTGATCGACTGCCCCGGGTCGCTGGAGTTCTGCTCCGATCTCGACGCGGCCGTGCCCGCCGTCGACCTGGCGGTGGTGGTGGCCGAGCCCGATCCCGCCAAGGCCGCGCTGCTGCAGCCGACGCTGCGCGAGCTGGAGCGGCTGGGCGTGCCGCACGCGCTGTTCGTCAACAAGATGGACCAGGCCCGCGGCAACCTGCACGAGCTGCTGGAGGCCCTCGCGCCGGTAAGCTCCGCGCCGCTGGTGGCCCGCCAGATCCCGACTTGGGAGGGCGATCACGTCTCCGGCTTCATCGACCTGGCGCTCGAGCGCGCCTTCGTCCACCGCCCCGGCGAGCCGTCGCAGCAGGTGGAGATCCCCGGCGAGCTACGCGAGGCCGAGGCCCAGGCGCGCTTCCACATGCTGGAGCAGATCGCCGACTTCGACGACGAGCTCCTCGAACAGCTGCTCTCCGACGTCATCCCCAGCCGGGACGCGGTGTTCGCCGACCTGGTGCGGGAGATGAACGCGGGCCTGATCGTGCCGGTGTTCTTCGGCTCGGCGCAGACCGGCTTCGGGGTCGGCCGGCTGTTGAAGGCGCTGCGCCACGAGATGCCCGCCCCGGACCGTGCGGCCGAGCGGATCGGGATCGAGGGCGGCGGCGCCTATGTGCTGAAGACCGCCTACGCCGGCCAGTCCGGCAAGCTGGCCTACGCCCGGGTGTTCGGGAAGACGCTGGACGACGGGGCCGAGCTGGTGCTCCCGGACGGGGAACGCTGCCGCGCCGGCGGGCTGTTCGCCGTGCAGGGCCCAACGCTGCGGAAGATCACGGCGGCCGCGCCGGGCGACATCTGCGCCATCGGCAAGGTCGAGGCCGCCGCCGGCGGCCAGATCCTGTCGCTGAGCGGCAGGCCACAGGCGGCCGCGGCGGCCGCCCGGCCGCGCCGCCCGCTGTTCGCCGTGGCGCTGGCGGCCCGGAACCACAAGGACGACGTGCGGCTCTCCGGCGCGCTCTCCAAGCTGATCGAGGAGGACGCCGGGCTGTCCCTGACCCACGATCCCGAGGCGCGTCAGATCCGGCTCGCCGGCCAGGGCGAGGGCCACGTGCGCCTGGCGCTGGAACGCCTGAAGCGCCGCTTCGGCGTGGAGATCGACACCGAACAGCCGCGGACGCCCTACCGCGAAACCATCCAGCGCCCGGTGACCCAGCACGCCCGCCACAAGAAGCAGTCCGGCGGCCACGGCCAGTTCGCCGACGTCACCATTGAGGTGCGGCCGCTGCCGCGCGGCTCCGGCTTCGTCTTCCAGGCGAAGGTGGTCGGCGGGGCGGTGCCGAAACAGTGGATCCCGGCCGTCGAGCAGGGCGCCCGCGACGGCCTGATCAAGGGGCCGCTGGGCTTTCCGGTCACCGACCTCGAGGTCACCCTGGTGGACGGCCAGACCCACAGCGTCGATTCCTCGGAAATGGCGTTCCGGATGGCCGGGCGCATGGCCATCGAGGAGGCCCTGAAGGCCTGCGGGTCGATCCTGCTGGAGCCGATCGAGAAGCTGACGGTCTATTCGCCGTCGCCCCACGCCTCCAACGTCACCTCGGCGCTGACCGCCCGGCGCGGCCAGATCCTGGGGCTCGCGCCGCGCGAGGACTGGCGCGGCTGGGAGCGGATCGAGGCCTACCTGCCGCAGAGCGAGCGACAGGACCTGATCGCCGAACTGCGCGGGCTGACCCAGGGCCTGGGCGCCTTCGAGGCCGACTTCGACCACATGGCCGAACTCACCGGCCGCCTGGCCAGCGAGGCCAGCCAGGGCGCGCGGCCAGGCGCTTAGGTCGCCGTCCGCCAGTCAGCCGCGGTGGCGGTGAACAGCTGGACGAGGTCGGCGTAGCGCTGGCCTTCGGCCTCGACGGTGGCGCGGCGTGCGCGGTTCAGCTGCCGCTGGGCGTCGATGACCTGCAGCAGGGTCCCGCCGCCGAGCCGATAGGCGGTCTGGGCGTCACGGGCGGTGGCCTCGGCCGCCGTCTGGGCCTGGCCCAACGCGGCCAGCGACTGCTGGTCGGAGGCCAGGGCCGCGAGCACGTCGGAGACCTGCACGAAGGCCCGCAGCACCGTCTGCTGGTAGCGGGCCATCGAAGCGCGGGCGTCCGCCTCCGCCGCCTGGCGCTCGGCCTTCAGCGTGCCGCCGTGGAAGATCGGCGCGGTCACCCCGCCCATCAGGTTCCAGCCGCTGGAGGCGTAGTTGAAGAGGTTCTCCGGCTTGATGGCGCTCTGGGTCAGGTTCGCGCTCAGCCGGATGTCCGGGTACTGGTTGGCCACCGCCACCCCGACCGCGGCGGTCGCGGCGTGCAGGTCGGCCTCGGCCGCCAGGATGTCCGGCCGGTTGCGCACCAGCGCCGAGGGCAGGCTGACCGGGATGTCCGACGGGACGGTGAGCCGGGCCATGTCGAAGTCCGGCGCGCTGAACTCCGCGGGCGACTTGCCGGCCAGCAGCGCCATCTGGTGGCGCGCGGCGTTCAGGTCGCGGACCAGCGGCGGCAGCAGCGCCTCGTCCTGCGCCACCTGGGCCAGGCCGCCGGTCACCGCCGACGGCGCCTCGCCGCCGGCCTGCTGGGCCTTGCGCACCATCTCCACCACTCGCTGGTCGTCGGCGATGATGGTCTGCAGGGTGGCGATCTGGGCCCGGAGGCTGGCGATCCGCATCGCCTGCAGCGCCACGTTGCCGGACAGCGTCAGGTAGGCGGCGTCGGCCTGGCGGGCGGCCATCTCGGCGCGCGCCTGGGCGGCCTCGGTGGCGCGCTTGCGGCCGCCGAACAGGTCGAGGTCGTAGGAGACCCCGCCGCCGATCGAGAACAGGTTGATGGTCGGGCTGGGAAAGCCGGTGAAGCCGAACGCCTGGGTGTTGATCCGCTCGCGCTGGGCGCCGGCGTTGGCGTCGACCTGCGGCGCCTGGGCCCCCCGGGTGGCGGCGAGCTGGGCCTGCGCGCGTTGCAGGGTGGCGGTCGCCTCGGCCACGGTCGGGCTGTCGGCCAAAGCCTGGCGCACGGACTGGTCCAGCTCCGGCGAGCCGAACGCCTGCCACCACGGCCCCCCGGCCCGGACGTCGGGGGTCAGGCGCACGCCGGGGGCCGGCGCGTCGCCGGCCATGGCGTAGCCGGCCGCGGCCGGGCCCTTGGGCGGCTCCGGCGTCCTGAAGTTCGGACCGACGGTGGCGCAGGCGCTCAGCGCCAGGGCGGAGACCGAGGCCACGGCGAGGCGGCGAAGGGATCTAGTCGACAGCGGCATGGATAGGCTCCCCGCCCGTTCGCCTCGGTTTGCGCATCAAGAGCAGCATGGGCATGCAGGCGATGGTGATGATGAACATGAGTTTGAAGTCGTCGATGTAGGCGATCATCGTCGCCTGCCGGGTGACTTCGGCGTTGAGCGCGGTGATCCCCGCCGCGGTGTCCGGATTGAACATCGGCGGCAGCATGGTCCGCACCGTCGCGTCGCTCGTGATGACATGGGCGGCGATCGAGGCGTGCATGGTCTGGGTGTTGGCCACCACCAAGGCGTTCATGATGGAGATGCCGACGCTGGAGCCCAGGTTGCGGACCAGGGTGTAGACCGACGAGCCCTCAGGCCGCAGCGCCGGCGGCACGGTGGCGAAGGCCAGCGTCGACAGCGGCACGAACAGCAACCCGATGCCGAGGCCCTGGATCACCCCGGAGACGATCAGCGGCATGGTGGTCATGGCCAGGTCGAAGTGCATCATCTGCCAGAGCGCGACGCAGCTGATGCAGAGGCCTGTGAACAGGATCAGCCGGGTGTCGACGCGGCCGACCAGCTGCCCCACCGCGAACATGGCGACGAACGAGCCGAGGCCGCGCGGCATGCTCACCAGGCCGGAGGTCAGCACCGGATAGCCCAGCAGCACCTGCATCATCGGCGGCAGCAGGGCCATGGTCGAGAACAGCAGGATGCCGATGAAGAAACCGAAGATGCTGGCGGTCACGAAGTTGCGGTCGCGGAGCAGCGCCCGGTCGAAGAACGGGTGCCTGGCGGTCATGGTGTGGATCACGAACACCCACAGGCCGACGATCGCCAGGATGGTCTCGGTCCAGATCTCCGGCGACGAGTACCAGTCCTGGCTCGGCCCCCGGTCCAGCACCAGCTGGAAGGCGCCCACGAACAGGGTGAGCATGCCGAAGCCCAGGAAATCGAAGGGCTTGGTGCGCTTCACCCGGTCGCCCGAGATGAAGAACCACACCCCGAGCAGGGCCAGGATGCCGATCGGCAGGTTGATGTAGAAACACCACCGCCAGGAGAAGTTCTCGGTCAGGTAGCCGCCCAGCGCCGGGCCGAGGATCGGCCCGAGGATCGCGCCCGCCCCCCAGATGGCCATGGCCTGGCCGTGCTTCTCCGGCGGGTTGATGTCGAGCAGCACCGCCTGGGAGAGCGGGATCAGGGCCGCGCCGAACACGCCTTGCAACAGGCGGAACAGCACGATCTCCGGCAGGCTGGTGGCGATGCCGCAGAGCATCGAGGCCACGGTGAAGCCGCCGATGGAGATCAGGAACATGTTCTTGCGGCCGAGCCGGTCGGCCAGCCAGCCGGACATCGGCGTCATGATCGCCGCCGAGACGATGTACGACGTCAGGACCCAGGTGATCTGCTCCGGCGACGCCGAGATGCTGCCCTGCATGTGCGGCAGGGCGACGTTGGCGATCGTCGTGTCGAGCGAGTTCATCACCGTGGCCAGCATGATGCTGATGGTGATCGGCCACCGGTTCTTGGCGTCCTGCTCTGCGCTCATGGCGGGCCGTCCTTAGCCGGCGCGGCCGGGCGCGCGCACGTCGACCTTCACATTGGCGGAGAGGCCGGCGCGGGCCGCCATGCCCGGCGGCGGGCGGTCGAAGGCGATGCGCACTGGCAGGCGCTGGACGACCTTCACCCAGTTGCCCGTGGCGTTCTGGGCCGGCAGGGCGGAGAAGGCCTGGCCGGTGCCGGGCGAGAAGCTCGCCACGCGGCCCTTGATGTCGGCCTGCGGATAGGCGTCGACCTTGATGGTCACCGGCTGGCCGACCTTCATGTGGGCGAGCTGGTCTTCCTTGAAGTTGGCCTCGATCCACGGCTGGCCGGAAAGCAGCCAGAAGCCGGTCTGGGAGGCGTTCAGGTAGGTCCCGAGCGGCATCTGCTCGACGCGGGTCACCACCCCGTCGGAGGGGGCGATCACGGTGGTGTAGGAGACGTTCAGGCGGGCGCGATCGAGCTGCGCCTGCGCCTGCATGACGGCCGGGGCGGAGGCGGGCGTAAGGCGGGGATCGCCGCCCAGATTGGCCAGGGCTTCGGCGGCGGTCTGCTGGGCGACGGCGAGCTGCTGACGCGCCTGCTGGGCCGCGTGGAGCGCCTGGTCGACCTGCTGTTGCGAGGCGACGCCGGCGGCGGCCAGCTGGCGCTGGCGATTGGCCTCGCGGGTGGCGAAGGTCAGGCTGTCCTGCGCCGCCTGCACGCTCGCCTGCTGCTGCTGATAGACCGCGCGTTGCGCGTTGATCTGCTGGGCGGCGTTGGCCACCTGCGCCGCGGCGGCCGCGGCGTTGGCCTGGAAGTCGCGCGCGTCGAGGCGGAACAGCACCTGGCCCTTCTTCACGGCCTGGTTCTCGTGGACGTAGATGTCGGTCACGCGGCCGGCGATCGAGGGCGCCACCGGCACCTTGGCGATCTGGACGTAGGCGTCGTCGGTGGCCTGGTAGTGGCCGCCGGTCATGACGACGTAGATCACCGCCGCCAGGATCAGCAACGGACCGCCGAGGATCAGCGGCCAGCGCCAGCGGCGCAGGAAGCTGTCGCGCCCGGCTTTCGGATCGACGTCGGCGGCGCCACGGGCCGAAATGACTTCAGGTTCGCTCACGTCGCGAGCCCCTCTCTACGGATTGATCGGCGAAATAGAGGAAGGCCGGTCACCGCAAGCGGCGCCGTTCTCCCGTCGAAGTGCAGATAAGGCTGCGCATCGAATGATCCAAATGATATGTTGTCACGCAGCAAATGAGCGGAATGCATGATCGCGCTGGACCTCAATCTGTTGCGCGTCTTTGACGTACTGCTCGAAGAGCGCAGCGTCACGCGCGCAGGCGCCCGGCTGGGCCTCACGCAGTCGGCCGTGAGTCATGCGCTCAATCGGCTGCGCTACGTGCTGAACGACGAGCTGTTCGCGCGCGGCCCCTCGGGGATGCAGCCGACGCCCCGGGCGCTGGAGATGGGCCCGCAGGTGCACGCCGCGCTCAACCAGCTGCAGCAGGCGCTCGCCCCCTCGGACTTCGACCCCGCCACCAGTGAGCGGCGCTTCGCCCTGGTGGCCGGGGCCTACGCCTGCGCGGTGCTGGCCCCGCCGCTGGTCGGACAGCTGGCGACCGATGCGCCCCGCGCCGAACTGGTGGTCGCCCAGTACACGCCCGACGTGCTGGACCGGATGGACGCTCACCGCGTGGACTTCCTGGTCGGCGGCCTGGTCGCGGCGCCGGAACGGTTCGCTCGCGAAACCATCGCCAAGGAAGGCCTGGCCTGGGTGGTCCGCATCGACCACCCCTTGGCGAAGCTCGACACCGTCGACGTCGAGGCCCTGGCGTCGGTGCGCCACGTGGTGATCTCCCCCACCCTGCCCGGGATCGGCGAGGACCGGGTGGAGCGCCGCAGCCTGGTCACCCGCCCCAGCTGGGAGGACGCCGGCGCCTTCGAGGCGGCGCTGGCCGCTCAGGGCCTCACCCGCCGGGTGGGCGTGACGGTGCCCGACACCTACTCCGCGCTGGCGGTCACCAGCCGCTCGGACATGGCGGCGCTGATCCCGCGGCGCCTGGCCATGCTCTCCGCCCAGGGCGGCCGGGTGAAGCTGATCGAGCCGCCCTACGCCTCGCCCACGGTGGACGTGAGCCTGCTGTTCCTCAAGGAACGGCTGGCCGAGCCCGCCATCGCCTGGATGCGGGACCTGATCCGCGCCGTCGCCGCCGCCATCTGACCTTCGAGGACCGCATGCCCCATCTGGCCCTGACCGCCCTGCTCGTCCGCGACTACGACGAGGCGATCGACTTCTACGTCGACAAGGTCGGCTTCGAACTGGTCGAGGACACCATCCAGGGCCCGACCAAGCGCTGGGTCGTGGTCCGGCCGAAGGGCTCGGCGGGCGCGCTGCTGCTGGCCCGGGCCGACGGCGAGGCCCAGGTTGCACGGATCGGCGACCAGGCCGGCGGCCGCGTCTTGCTGTTCCTGCACACCGAGGACTTCGCCGCGGACCACGCCCGCATGCGGGCGGCCGGCGTGCGCTTCCTCGAAGAGCCCCGCCACGAGCCCTACGGATCCGTGGCGGTGTTCGAGGACCTCTACGGCAACCGCTGGGATCTGCTCGAGCCCAGGACCGTCTAGTTGCATCACTCCCCTCCCCCTTGCGGGGAGGGGTCGGGGGTGGGGGTGCAAGCTGTGAGTCCGCCGCTCCGTCCCCGAAAAGCGGAGCCGACACCCCCTCTCCCAACCCTCTCCCCGCAAGGGGGAGAGGGCTTCGAGCGATCAACCTAGGCCGACACCGCCTCAGGCGCGGCCATGAGCGCATCGTCGATCTCGCGGGCCCGCACCGCCGCCGGCCGGTTGATCAGCCGCGCCGCATAGGCCTCGAAGGCCGGACGCTTCTCGATCGTGCCGAACTGCAGGCCCCAGGCCATCTGCGCGCCCACATAGAGGTCCGCAGCGCTGAAGCGGTCGCCGGCCAGATACTCGCGGCCGTCCAGCGCGGTCTCCAGGGCGTTGATCACGTCGGCGAGGCAGCCGTAGCCCGCCATCCGGCGACGTTCCTCGGGGACCTCGAAGCCCATGCTCTTGTTGGTCACCGCCGCTTCCACCGGTCCGGCCGCGAAGAACAGCCAGCGATAGTAGGGGCCGCGCGCGCGGTCGCCGGGCGGCGGCGCCAGGCCCGCCTGCGGGAAGGCGTCGGCCAGGTAGGCGCAGATCGCCGCGGCCTCGGTCACCACGGTGTCGCCATGGGCGATGGCCGGCACCTTGCCCATCGGATTGATCGCCAGATAGGCCGGGGCCTTCATCTTGTCGTAGTCGAGCACCTCGGTGCGGTAGGGCTGGCCCACCTCCTCCAGCATCCAGCGGACGATGCGGCCGCGCGACATCGGGTTTGTGTAGAAGACGAGCTCTTCGGACATGGCTGGGCCCTCGTTGGAACGGCGCTCTCGGGCGTCGACGAAGACCCTACACCCGCCCTGCTGACAGCGACATGTCAGCAGGGGCGGCGGTCAGGCCTGGCGGGCGACCCAGTCGGACATGTGCTGCTCCAGCACTGTCATCGGCATGGCGCCGGAGAGCAGGGCCGCGTCGTGGTAGGCGCGCAGGTCGAACTTCGGGCCCAGCCGGCGCCTGGCGTCGTCGCGCACCCGCATCCACACAGTATGGCCGACCTTGTAGCTGCAGGCCTGGCCCGGCCAGCCGCAGTAGCGCTCGACCTCGCGCTGGCTGCGGCCGCGGGCGTAGCCGGTGGTGTCGACCATGTACTGGGTGGCCTGCTCGCGGCTCCAGCGCTTGGAATGGATGCCGGTGTCGACCACCAGCCGCGCGGCGCGGAACAACAGGCTCTGCCAGAAGCCCGCCTGGCCGAGCGGATCGTCGCCGTAGACGCCCATCTCGTAGGCCAGCTGCTCGGAATAGAGCGCCCAGCCTTCGGTGTAGGCCGACAGCCCGCCGCCGGTGCGTCGCAGGATCGGGATGCGGGTCGACTCCTGCGCCAGCGAGATCTGCAGGTGATGGCCCGGGACCGCCTCGTGGTAGGTCAGGGTCGGCAGGCCGAACTTCGGCCAGTCGTGGGTGTCCTTCAGGTTGATGAAGTAGAGCGCCGGCCGCGAGCCATCGAGGGCGGCGGACTGGTAGTAGCCGTTGGCGGCCCCGTCCTGGATGAACGGCGGCACCCGCCGCACCTCCACCTTGGCCTTGGGCAGGGTGGCGAACGCCTGCGGCAGCATCTTGTAGACGCTGGCGATCTGGTCGTTCAGCCAGGAGATCAGCGCCGCCCGGCCCTCGTCGGTGTTGGGGTAGAGCTGCGCCGGGTCCTCGTTCAGCGCCGCGAGCCGCGCGCCCACCGTGCCCTGGGTCATGCCCTTGGCCTTCAGGATGACGTCGATCCGGGCGGTGATGTCGGCCACCTGCTCGAGGCCCAGCTTGTGGATCTCCTCCGGCGGCAGGTCGGTGGTGGTCGCCGCCTTCAGGGCGTCGGCGTAGTAGGCCTCGCCGCCCTTCAGCTTCCAGACTCCGGCGTCCGCGGTGGCCCGCGGCCGCAGGGCGCTGACCGCCGCCATCTGCCGGTCGAGCGCCGGATAGACGTCGTCGGCGACGATCTTCGCGGCCCGGGCGGCGTAGTCGCCGGTCAGTCCGGCCTTCTTCGCCTTGCCGACCAGCGAGGACACCAGCACGCTCTCGGCGGCCGGCTTGTCGCGGATGGCGTGCATCTGGCCCATGGCCAGGTCGAACATGAAGTCCGGCGGGACCACGCCGGCGCCGGTGTCCTCGCGGAACCGCTGGGTGTCCTGGTCGAGCGCGCGGGCGAACTCACGCAGCCGCGAGAGATAGGCGTCGGCATCGGCCGCGGTCTCGACCTTGTGCTGGTTGTCGAGGAAGTCGGGGATGTCCTGGTAGACGCCGGACTGCTGGCTGATCACGTAGGGGACGAAGCGCCCGCCCACGTGGCCGAACTTGTAGCGGTCGCCGGCCGTCAGGGCGTTCTGCTGCTGGTACAGCACGACATCGTAGTCGACCTTGGACGGCTCGGAGAGCTGCCGCCGGTCGATCGCCTTCAGCGCCGCGACGCGGGCGCGCGTAAGCTCCAGCTGCCGCGCCCGCTCGGCCGACGAATAGTCGTCGAGATGGCTTTTCAGGGCTGCGCGGGGACCCTTGTCGAGGCCGAGCGAGGTGGCGCGCTCGGGACTGTCGTCGACCTCCTCGTTGAAGATCCGGTCGAGCAGCGCCAGCAGCCGGGCGTCCTGGGCGCCGGCCGTAGCGGTCAGGGCGGGCTGGGCCAGCGCCGGCGAGGCGGCGAGCAGGGCCGCGCCTGCGGAGGTCGCGAGGAAGCCACGGCGATCGATCTTCGTCATCGAGTTCATTCCTTGGGTGAAATAGCTCAGGCGCGATGGGCGGCGACGTAGCCGTCGACGGCATTCTCCAGCACCGTCAGCGGCATGGAGCCGGAGAGCAGCACCGCGTCGTGGAACTGGCGGATGTCGAAGCGCGGGCCGAGCGCGGCCTTCGCCTTGTCGCGCAGCCTAAGGATCGTCAGCTTGCCGACC
The DNA here is from genome assembly GCF_003254505.1 of Phenylobacterium hankyongense. NCBI lineage: Bacteria > Pseudomonadati > Pseudomonadota > Alphaproteobacteria > Caulobacterales > Caulobacteraceae > Phenylobacterium > Phenylobacterium hankyongense. The sequence continues at coordinate 339,625 of NZ_QFYP01000001.1, forward strand.
ATGTAGCTACAGGCCTGGCCGGGCCAGACCGAGTAGCGCTCGATCTCCTGGGCGGCCAGGGCGGGCGGGTCCCCGTCGATCGAGGAGAGCGTGGCGATCGCCTTCTCGCGGCTCCAGCGCATGGCGTGCAGGCCGGTGTCGGTGACCAGGCGGCCGGAGCGCAGCAGGGCGTCGTGGACGTAGCCGAGCTCGCCCAGCGGGTTGTCCTCGTACATGCCCATCTCCTGCGCCAGCTGCTCGGAGTAGAGCGCCCAGCCCTCGACATAGGCCCCGAAGCCGGACGCCTTGCGCAGCATCGGCAGGTCCGCCTGGCGCTGCAGGGAGATCTGCAGGTGATGGCCCGGAATGCCCTCGTGGTAGGTGGTCGTGTACATGTCCCACATGGGCGCTTCGGCGGTGTCGCGCAGGTTCAGCCAGTAGATGCCGGGCCGCGTGCCATCGAGGCTGCCCTCGGTGTAGTGGGTCGAGGCGCCGGCCTCGGTGGCCTTGGGGATCCGCTGGATCAGCAGGCCCGCCTTGGGCAGGGTGGCGAAGTACTCCGGCAGGCGCTTCTGCATCGCCTGGACGACGGCGTTGAGGTCGGCGACCTCCTTGGCCTTGCCGGCGTCGGTGTTGGCATAGACGCCCTTCTTGCTCTTGAACAGCGCGCCGTAGCGTTCGCCGACGCCGCCCTTGCTCATGCCGATCTTCTTGAACAGCACGTCGGCGCGGGCGTGGAGCTCCTTGGTGACGTCGAGGCCCAGCTGGTGGACCTCGGCCGGGGTCATGGTGCTGGTGGTCTGGGCCTGCAGGGCCTGGGCGTAGTAGGCCTCGCCGTCCGGCAGGCGCCAGACGCCGGCGTCGTGGACCGCCTTTGGCTGCAGGCTTTGCAAGAGCGCCATCTGCCGCTCCAGGGCCGGCAGCACCTTCTCCTGATAGACGGCTGAGGCCTCGCGCTCCCAGTCGCCGGCGACCCCCTTGGCCCTGGCGCGGTCGACCAGCGACGTGACCAGCGTCGACCTGGCCGGCTCCACGTGCAGGGTCTTCATCTGGCCGATCGCGGCCTTGAGGGCGAAGTCCGGCGGGATGACGCCCAGGCCGACGTCGCGGCGCGTCCGCTCCGCCTCCTCGTCCATCAGCCGCCCGAGCTCGCCCAGGCGGGCCACATAGGCCTGCGCATCGGCGCGGGTCTCGATGGTGTGCTGGCTGGCCAGGAAGTCGGGGGCGTCCTGATAGGCGCCGTTGATCTGGCTGAGCACATAGGGCGCGCCGGCGCCCTCGTAGCCGTAGGCGAACTGCCTGTTCGCCCGGTCGGTGGTCTGCAGGTCGTAGAGCACCGAGTCGTAGTTCACCGCCGGCATGCCGGTGAGCGCCTGGCGGTCGATGGCGGTGAGGCGGGCGAGCTGGTCGGCGGTGCGGGCCTTGCGGCGGGCCTGGGCGGCGATCGAGCCCTCGTGCAGCTTCGACTTGGCGGCGGCGTGCGGACCGGTGTCGAGGCCCAGCGAGGTGGCGAGCTCGGGGCTCTCCTCCAGGACCTCGGCGAAGAACTGGTCGAGCGCCGTCGACAGCTGCGCTTCCGGGCTGGGCGCCGGCGGGACCGCCGGGGGCGGCGGCGGCGGCGGCGGCGGAGCGCTGGCGACCGGCGCCGGCTGCGGCGTGGCGCACCCCGCCAGGGCGACGCCCGCGCCGGCGGCGAGGAGGAGGAGGCGGCGGCTCAGCACGGCGGCGGTTCCTGTTACGCTTTGTGACCACTAGGCTTACGGGTCGTCCGGCAAGCGCGGCAAGGCGCAGGTGGTCCGGCCCGGGTTAAATCGCTGTAATGAAGCGGACTTGGCGGCGCGGGTCCGCTATCTCCCCCGCCTCCCCTCACGGATGCCGCCCATGTCCCCTCCACGTCCTGCCGTCGCCATCGTCGGCGCCGGGCCCGCCGGCCTGATCGCCGCCGAGACTCTGAGCGCCGCGGGCGCGGCGGTGACCGTCTACGAGCGGATGCCCTCAGTGGGCCGCAAGCTGCTGATGGCCGGCCGCGGCGGCCTGAACCTCACCCATTCCGAGGACTTCGAGCGGTTCGTCGGCCGCTACGGCGACGCCGCGGCCCGGCTGCGGCCGATGCTGGAGGCCCTTCCGCCCGCCGCGCTGACCGCCTGGGCGGAAGGCCTGGGGCAACCGACCTTCACCGGCTCCAGCGGGCGGATCTTCCCCAAGGCGCTGAAGGCCTCGCCGCTGTTGCGGGCCTGGCTCTTGCGCTTGCAGGCGCAGGGCGTGGAGATCCGCACCCGCTGGGACTGGCAGGGGTGGGACAGCGCCGGGGCGCTGGTCTTCCGCACGCCGGCGGGGGAACAGGCGGTCACGGCCGACGCGACGATCCTGGCGCTCGGCGGCGCGAGCTGGCCGCGGCTGGGCTCGAACGGCGCCTGGGCGCCGGTGCTTGCGAACCAGGGCGTGGCGGTGACGCCCCTGCGCCCAGCCAATGTCGGCGTCGAGGTGGTCTGGAGCGAGGTGTTCCGCACCCGCTTCGAAGGCCAGCCGCTGAAGAACGTCGAACTGACCTTTGGCGACCGCACCGCCCGCGGCGACGCGATGGTCACGGGTTATGGGCTGGAGGGCGGCGCGGTCTATGCGCTGTCGTCGGCGGTGCGCGATGCGCTGGCGGCGAAGGACGGGACGCGGCTGCGGATCGACCTGCGTCCGGACCAGTCCGCGGCCCAGCTCACCGGCCGGCTGGCGCGGCCGCACGGCGGCCAGTCGCTGGCCAACCACCTGCGCAAGGCGCTCAATCTCTCCGCCCTTGAGGTCAACCTGCTGCGCGAGGCGCACGGCAAGGACCTGCCGGGCGACGGACGCGCCCTGGCCGAGGCGATCAAGAACTGCGTCCTGGCGCTGACCGACGTGCGGCCGATCGCGCGGGCGATCTCCACCGCCGGCGGCGTCGGCCTGGACGCCGTCGACGACGCGCTGATGCTCAAGGCCCGGCCCGGCGTCTTCGTCGCCGGCGAGATGCTGGACTGGGAGGCGCCGACCGGCGGCTACCTGCTGCAGGCCTGTTTCGCCAGCGGCAAGGCGGCCGCCGAGGGGATCTTGCGGAGGCTGGGCTAGGCGCTCGGCTGGGCGTAGCCGAACTCGGCCCCCACCCGTTCGGGCCGCATCATGTCCGACTCGTACTTGAAGCTGACCCGCAGCTTGGTGCGGTACGCCTCCAGCTGGCCGTCGGGCGACAGGGCGATGTCCTGCTGCAACACCTCGGCGACGCGCAGGTCGCGCAAGGAGCCTGCGGCCGCGGCCAGCGCCTCCTTGGCGGCGTCCTCCCAGCTGGTGCGGCTGGTGCCGATGATCTCAGTGACGCGGTAGACGCTCATGGGGTCCTCTCCGTCGATATCCCCCGCGACCCCATGAGGCGCTCGCATGCGCCGGGTGGCAAGGGTCACGAGGACGGGCGGCGCGAGCCGCTGGACCGAACGAACGCAACCCCGGCGGCCGATGCCGCCGGAGCCATGTTCGCTAGCGGCTGGACGCGATGATCGTGGCGATCAGCCCGCTCGTGAGGGCGACCATGGCGTAGTTGCCGTCATCGGCCTGCACCCACTGATAGCCGCGCGGCGGGCGACGCAGGTGGTGCGAGCGGTAGTCCACGTAGTGGCTGCGGTCGTGGTAATAGTTGGCCGGCAGGCGCTCGCCACGGGCCCAGCGGTGCTGGCCCTGGTTGTGCCCATAGGCGTTGCCGTTGCCGTGGTGCTGGTCGTAGCCGCCGCGGTTGTTGTGGTTGTCCTGGCCGTAGGGCTGGGCCATCGACGCCGTGCCGCCGAGCAGCGACAGCGCGAGGGCGGCGGTCATGAGACGTTTCATCGTGTGTTCCTTTCCTTGCGGCGTATTCGCCGCCAGATCGCCAACATTCCACAGGCGATCTGAGCCCGGATTGAACGGCCCGGGTCAGTTTAGGTTCATCACATTTCTTGGTTGAAACGAATTAGATACCCAACGCCACGTGCTCATCACCTGGAACGGGGCTCATTTACCCAGCGATTACACCCAACTACGTTCGCCGAGCCCGTTCGCCTACCTCAGGCGTCGGCCGTAGAGGGCGAACAGCCGTTCCCAGTGGCGCTCGGCGGCCGGCTGGTCGTAGGCCGCGCGCTGCGGGAAGGCGAAGCCGTGCTCGACGCCCGCGTAGAGCTCCACCTCGGCGTCGACGTCGTGGGCCTTCATCGCCTGGTCCAGCGCCTGGACCATCTCCAGCGGCGCCCACTGGTCGGTCTCGGCGCAGGCGAAGTAGAGCTCGGCCGAGGTCTTTTGCGCCGCCAGGTGCGGACTATCGGCCTGGTCGGTGACCAGGCGCACGCCGTAGATCGACGCCGCCGCGGCCACCCGCTTGGGATAGCGAGCCGCCAGGTTGATCGCGTACTGGCCGCTCATGCAGTAGCCGAGCGTCCCGATGCTGCGCCGGCTGGCGCCCGGGTCGCGATCGGCGAAGTCCAGCAGGGCGTCGGCGTCGTCCATGACCATCGGGATGGTCAGCGAGCCCATCAGCTCGAACATCCGGGCCCGGTGCTCCTCGTCCGGGACCGGCGGCAGGTCCTTCAGCTCCAGGACGCCGCGCCGGTAGTAGAGGTTGGGCAGCATCACGTAGTAGCCGGCGGTGGCGAGCCGCCGGGCCATGTCCCGCAGCTCCTCCCGGATCCCCGGCGCATCCATGAAGAACAGGATCACCGGATGCGGCCCGTTGCGCTCGGGATGGACGATGAACGTCGTCGTGGCGCCGTCCTTGGTGGGAACCTCCACCGTCTGCTCGATCATCTGGAAGGTTCTCCGCTCAGACCAGTTCGGCCGGCTTCACCGCCAGCGACTTGAGGAAGGGTTCGGCATACTCGATGCGGCCGGTCATGGTCTTCGGGTCGCCGCTGGCCAGCCGGTAGACCGCCTCGGCGATGTACTCGATCGGCTGCACCCGGTCCCGGGTCTGCTCGTTGATCAGCCCGTGGACGGCCACGCCGGGCGTGTCCACCAGCCCCGGCGACACCACGTTCACCGCGATGCCGGCCTCATGGACCTCCGAGGCCAGGCCGGTGGTGAACCGCTCCAGGGCGGCCTTGCACATGCCGTAGACCGTGCCGCCGCGGCCGCGGCCATAGGGCGGCTGCGGGTGCAGGCCGGCGGGCGATGAGATGTTGACGATCCAGCCCCGCCCGCGCTCGCGCATGGCCGGCAGCACCAGCTGCGACAGGTGGAAGGGCGCGTAGACCTGCACCTCCATCATCAGCTTGAAACGCTTCTCCGGGAACTCCTCGACCGGGATGAAGTAGGTGATGGCGGCATTGTTGATCAGGATGTCGATCGGGCCGTAGGCGGCGGTCGCCTCTTCCACCAGCCGCTCGCGTTCGACGGACTGGGCCAGGTCGGCCTTGATGAAGGTGGCTTCGCCGCCGGCCCGGCGGATGCGCTCGACGGTCTCGTGCAGGGTGCCGGACAGCCGGCTCTCGCCTTCCTCCGCAGTTCGGGCGGAGGCCACCACCCGGGCGCCCTCCATGGCCAGGCGGGCGGCGATGGCTTCGCCGATGCCGCGGCTGGCGCCGGTGACCAGCGCGTTGCGGCCCTTCAGGGCTCCGTCGGGATTGATGCGGGCCTCGGACATGGCGGTCTCCCAAATGACTTTTGTTCTAATGCGCCGACGCTCGCGCGGCTGGCGCTCGGGCGCAAGACCCGCCGCCGTTGCGCCGGGGCCCGGGGAGGGCTTCAATGGCGCGAGGGGCGCGCCAGACGCCTTCACACAAGACGCCTTCACCGGAGGAGCGGCCGATGCGGATACCCGACGCCAAGCTGGCCGAGGTCTGGGACCGCGGGTTCACGGTGGTCGAAGGCTTCCTCGACGCCGAGACGCTCGGCGCCGCGCAGGACGCGCTCTGGGAGATCTATCCGCGCCCCGAGGACTATTTCGCCAACCCGGGGGCCCACCCGAAGTACGCCCGCAGCCAGTTCGCGGGGCTGCGGCTCTTCCCCTACCCGTCCTGGGCGCTGAACCGGGTTCCGGTCTATCCGGACCTGATCGACGCGGCCGAGCGCTTCCTGCAGACCCGCGAGATCGACTGCTACAAGATCGAGCTCTGGGCCAAGTATTCCGGCGCGATCGACTACGACCAGCACCACCACCGCGACTACGAGAACCACACCATCGTCGTGCCGCGCGCCGACCAGACGATGCCGCAGATGACCTGCTTCATCCTGCTCTCCGACGTCACCGAGCTGGACGGGCCGACCAAGGCCGTGCCCCTCGACCGCACCCGCGACATCCCGCTCGGCGTCACCCAGACGAAGATGGGCGAGTTCTTCGAGGACGAGGTGGCGGCCACCGGGCCGGCGGGCTCGATCCTGATCTACAAGACCGACGTCTTCCACCGCGGCTCCAACTTCGGGGCCCCGGGGCGCTCGCGCTTCGTCATGCCGGTGGACTTCAAGCCCCGCGGCTGGCGCTGGCAGGGCAAGCTCGCCTGGCCCGATCACACGGGTCAGCCGGGCTGGAAGGAGGCGATGGTCAACATGACGCCGCGCCAGCGCGACCTGTTCGGCTGGCCCCCGCCCGGCGATCCCTACTGGAACGCCCAGACCCTGGCCGACGTCGCCGTGCGCTATCCCGGCATCGACCTGGCGCCGTACGGGGCGCGGCAGGCGACCCGCGAGCCGGCTTAAGGCCCGGGCTGCTCCCCGAGCACGTTGAGCCGCTTCACGGTGAGCTCGTCGATTTCCAGGCGCTTCAGGCGGATCCGGCCGATCGCCATGCGACCGACGGCCAGCCGGCCGATGGAGATCGCCCCGATCGCCAGCGCGCCCAGCGCCGCGGCGCCCACGGCGGTCGCGACCCAGGCGGTGGCCGGCAGCCGGCGCCTGGTGGGGACGAGGTCGCTCATGGCGTGGTCTCCGGCCGCGGATTGCGTTCCAGCTCCGCCCTGGGCCAGGCGCCGAGGTCGGCGGCGGCATCATAGGTCGACTGGAAGAAGTTGAGCAGGGCGAAGTCGGGCGCGTGCGAGCGGCGCACCTCGGCATAGGGCAGCAGGAACTCGCCGAGCGCCGGGTCATAGGTGGCGGCCCGCGGCCGGACCGCGGCGTCGGCGAACCCCGGCGGTTCCGGATAGGCGTAGGCGTAGAACGTGGCCTCGACGCCCGGCGCCCCCGGCCAGAAGCCGACGCTGGCCACCTCGTGCGAATAGGCCTCGCGGCTGACCGAGGCCGGCAGCACTTCGGAGCCGGGGTGCGGCGGCGCGCGGCGGCCCGAGAAGCGGGTCAGCGCCATGTCGAAGCTGCCCCAGAAGAAGTGGACCGGGCTCGACTTGCCGATGAACCGGCCGCGGAACACCTTCATCACCCGGTCGGTCTGCAACAGCACCTGCCAGAACCGCTGCACGGCCTCGCCGTCATAGGCGCGGTGGACGGTGTCGGCCTCGAAGGGGATCGGGTCGGCCACCTCGCAGGGCGTCGTCCACATCCGCACCTTGATCCCCAGCCGCCCAAGCGCGTCCATCAGCTGGCGATAGAACTGCGCCACCGGCTGCGGCTCGAGCGCGAAGCGCTCCACCGCGCCGTCGTTGCACATGACCTCCAGCCGGTGCTCCAGGAAGTCGAACACGATCTCGAAGCTGCGCCCGTTGTAGGGGATCGGCGAGGTGCCGAGGCCCCGTGCGTTGACGTAGAGCGGCACGTGCCACCAGTGGTTCACCGGCGGCGACAAGGCCATGCGCACCTTGCCCACCACCTGCGTCCACATGTGCAGCGTCGCCGCCGTGTCCGCCCAGCCGGCGTAGGACAGCTCCGGCCAGTCCCGTGGGTCGCTGGAGAAGGTCATGTCCCGCGCTCCGCCAAGGCGCGGCGGATGTCGGCCACCACGCTCGCCCAGTCGCCCGGCGCGGGCTGTCGGAACAGGCGCAGGGACGGATACCAGGGGCTGTCGGCGCGCCCGCTCATCCAGCGCCAGTCGGGGGTGAACGGCAGCAGTAGCCAGCAGGGCTTGCCCATCGCCCCGGCCAGGTGGGCGACCGCGGTGTCGACGCTGATCACCAGGTCGAGCCCGTCGATGATCCGGGCGGTGGCCTCCATGTCCGGCGCGCCGGTGTCCTCGGGCAGCAGGCTGACGACGCCCGGCCAGCCGGCGATCTCGGCGGCGACCTCGGCCGGCAGGGAGCGGTTGCGATCGTTGATGTGGGTGGGGTTGCCGCGGCCGACGAAGCCGATCCCCGTTCCGCCCGCCTTGCCGGGCAGGTAGGGCGCGGGCGGAATGGTCTCGACCGTCGTCCCCAGCCGCCAGGGGATCGAGGCGATCAGGGTCCAGGCCTCGTGACGCGGGATCTCGACGCTGCCCTGGGCGGCGATGGCCCTGACGCCGAGCGGCTGGAACAGGCGGACGAGCAGGCGATGGCACAGCACCGTCACTTCCACGCCGCGCGCCTTCAGCAGCGGAAGGTAGCGGGCGAACTGGATCTGATCGCCCATGCCCTGCTCCGGCATCACCAGCAGCGAGCGGACGGGTTCGCCAGTCCATTCCCGGTAGCCGAGGGACGGCCTGCGTCCGTCGCCCGGCCGCATCCGCGCCTCGTACAGCGGCCAGCCTTCGGCGAACCGACCCTCCCGCAGAAGCAGGAAGGCGAGCTGGCGGCGGATCAGATGGTCGTCGGGATCCTCGGCCAGAGCCGAGCGGAACAGCGCCTCCGCCTCCTCGATCCGTCCCTGGCGGTCCAGCACCAGGCCGAGGTTGAGGATGGCGGCGGGAATTCGCGCCATCTGCAGCACCAGCCGGTAGAGGCGCTCCCCCTCCTCGACGCGCCCGTCTTCCACGGCCGCGTAGGCCAGGTTGAAGACCTCGCCGGGCGTGAGGCTCTTGCGGACGGGAGCAGCGGAATCGGACACGGAGAAACCAGGCAGACGGCGGGAGCCCGATGATTGGAACGCCGCCCCGCCTTAGGCAAGCGTCGGCGTCAGGCGGCCTTCCCCAGCTCCTGCTTCACCCGCTCGGCCAGGGTCTTGATGTCGATCGGCTTGGGCAGGAAGGAGATGTTGGCCTCGCCTTCCAGCAGGTCCGAGAACTCGGATTCCGCATAGCCGGAGATGAACATCACCGGCGCCTCGCCCAGGTAGATCCGCGCCTGCTTCAGGAGGTCCGGGCCCTGCATGCCGGGCATCACCACGTCGGAGATCATCAGGTCGATGGTCCCGGCGTGGGTCTCGGCAAGCTCCAGGGCCTCCTCGCCGCTGGCCGCCTCGATCACCTCGTAGCCGCGGGCGCGCAGCAGCTTGGCGGCGACGCCGCGCACCGCGTCCTCGTCCTCCACGAACAGGATCCGCCCGGCGCCGGAGAGGTCGCGGGCCTGGGTCCGCTTGGGCGCGGCCGGCTGCGGCGCCGGGGCGACGGTGGCGACCGGGATATGCACCGGCAGGAAGATGCGGAAGGCCGCGCCTTCGCCGGGGCGGGAGTCGACGCTGATCCAGCCGTCGGACTGCTTGACGATGCCGTAGACCGTGGCGAGGCCCAGGCCGGTCCCCTCGCCCACCGGCTTGGTGGTGAAGAAGGGGTCGAAGATCTTGTCCATCACCTCGGGCGGGATGCCGGGGCCGTCGTCGGAGACCTCGATCAGCGCCTGGTCGCCCTGGGCGCCGGGATAGCCCATCGACGCGGCCTGCTCCTGGGTCAGGCGCGCGGTGCGGATACGGACCTGGCCGCCGCCGTGGGCGCGGACGGAGTCGCGGGCGTTGACCGCCAGGTTCATCACCGCGGTCTCCAGCTGGCCGCGGTCGGCGCGCACCTGCGGCAGGTTGCGGCCGTAGTCGGTCTCCAGCTTCACATCCTCATAGAGCACGCGGCGCAGCAGCACCTCGAACTCGCTGATCAGCTCGCCCAGGTCGAGGATCTCGCGCTGGACGGTCTGCTTGCGCGAGAAGGCCAGGAGCTTGCGCACCAGGTCGGCGGCGCGGACCGAGGTCTGCTTGATCTCGTTCAGCCCCTCGTAGGAGGGATCGCCCACCGGGTGGCGCGACGACAGCACGTCGAGCTGCATGAAGATGGCGGTGAGCAGGTTGTTGAAGTCGTGCGCCACGCCGCCGGCCAGCTGGCCGATGGCCTGCATCTTCTGGCTCTGGGCGAGCTGCAGCTCGATCTGCTTCTGCTCGGAAACGTCGACCAGATAGGCCACCCAGCGCCCGTCGCTCTTCGACAGGTAGAGGTGGGCGATGCGGGCCGCGTCGTGCGCCAGGCGCACCTCCAGCGGCGCGCCGCCGCCGGTCCCCGCCGCCAGCCGCTGGGCGGCGTCGGCGCGGGAGGCGGGCTCGATCAGCTCGCCGAACACCTGGCCGGCCTCGCCGCCGCCGGCCACGGCGCGCAGCGCGGGATTGGCCTCGACGATGGTGGCGGCGAACGGGTCCTCGCCCTCCAGCAGGGCCGCGCCGAACGGCGAGGCGGCGGCGAAGGCGTCCAGCACCTTGGGCGGCGGCGCGGCGGCCTTGGAGAAGGCGGTCAGCACCTCCATGGCCGCGGCCGGCAGGGCCAGCGTGCCCGAGCCCTGGCCGGTCAGCCGGACCAGGAATCGGCGGGCGCCCAGCGGCGAGACCAGGGCCTCGTGCTCGGCGCCGTTGGTGCGGATGGAGGCGCGGCCGACCTCGCCCCGGCGGGCGGCGGACAGGGCGGCGAACAGGCTGGCGGCGGAGGCGCCGCTCTTCGGCAGCCGCGGGGCCGAGCCCAGGCTTTCCTTCCAGGCGCGGTTGGCGGCCTGCACGCGCCCGTCCGAGGCGGCGATGGCCGCCGGTTCGGACAGCGCTTCGATCAGCTTGTCGGCGCCGGCTTCCGGGTCGCCTACCGCCTCGGGCGCCCCGCGCAGCACGAACAGCCCGAGGCAGGCCACGCCGGCCAAGCCGCCGAGCAGCATGAGGGTGGCCACCATCACCGGGCTGGCGTTCATCGCCACCCAGCCGGTGAAGCCGACGGCGAGCACGAAGAAGCCCACGGCCGCGGTGGTCAGCGGGTCAAACCTGCGCCTGGCGCCTTTGCTGGACGGCGGCTCGGCCATGGCGAGCGTCAGCGCCTCCTGGGGTCGCGCGAAATCGGGTCGGGCGAGCACGCCCGGCGAATCACTCATTGGTATTCTCTCATAGGCGACGCGCACTTACAGGAAACCTTCACTTCAGCGGCCGGGCCGCGACGCGGCGGCTGGCGTTCATGATGAAGCCGATGATCTTCGCCACCGCCTGGTAGTGGGCGGGCGGGATCACCTCGTCGATCTCGACGGCGGCGTAGAGGGCGCGGGCCAGCGGCGGGTCCTCGATGATCGGCACGCCGGCCTCCTCGGCCACGGCGCGGATCTTCAGGGCGAGGCTGTCCAGGCCCTTGGCGACGCACTGGGGCGCCTCGTCCTCGCCGCTCTCGTACTTCAGGGCCACGGCGTAGTGGGTCGGGTTCATGATCACCACGGTGGCCTTGGGCACCGACTGCATCATCCGCCGCCGCGCCCGGTCGACCCGGATCTGCTTCTGGCGCGCCTTCACGTGCGGGTCGCCTTCCGACTGCCGGAACTCCTCCTTCAGCTCTTCCTTGCTCATCCGCATGCGGGCGATGAAGCGCTGGCGCTGCACCAGCCAGTCGGCGCCGGCGATCACCAGCAGCAGCCCGCCGACCGCGAACACCAGCCGCCGCAGGATGTCGGCGCAGAACGGCAGGATCGACGCCGGCTCGACGCCGGCCAGGTTCTCCAGCTGCGACAGGTGCGGCTTCAACACCCACCAGGCCACCGCCGTGGTCATCGCCACCTTGAGCAGCGACTTGATGAACTGGATCAGACCGTCGAGACCGAACAGCCGCTTGAACCCGCCCATCGGCGACAGCTTGCTCCAGTCGACCTTCAGCTTGTCGGGGGTGAACATCAGCCCCGTCTGCACGAGGCCGCCGGCGGCGCCGGCGAACCCGGCGGTCAGCATGACGGTGATCACGATCGGCGCGGCCGCCCGGGTGGCCTGCTTGGCCACGTCCATGCCGGCCCCGCCCTGCAGGGAGATGGCGTCGGGGTGGGCCAGGAACGGCAACAGCGCCATGGCCAGGCTGCGCGACATCGGCCCCCCGGCGATCGCCACCACCGCCGCCGCGCCGATCAGCGAGAGCAGCTGCGACAGGTCCGGGGTCTTGGCGACGTCGCCCTTCGCCTTCGCCTGCTCGAGTTTGCGCGGTGTCGGCTCTTCTGTGCGCGATGCGCCTTCGCTCTCTTCCGCCATGGGCTAGCCGAACGGCCGCAGCACGTCGCGGTAGCGGTCGAGCCAGGTCATGCCCATCATGCCGAGGCTGAGCGCGAAGATCGACAGGCCCAACAGGACCATCAGCGGCGAGGTCACGAAGAAGATCTGGAACTGCGGCATCACCCGGCCGACCAGGCCGGTGGCGACGTTGAAGATCAGGGCGAAGACCATCACCGGGGCCGACATCTGCAGGCCGAGCGCGAACGACTTGGCGACGGTCTCGATGGCCAGCCGCCCGGCGTCGTTGACCATCACCGGCTTGTGGAACGGGAAGATCGTGTAGGACTTCACGATCGCGGCGATGAACATGTGGTGCAGGTCGGTGGTCATCACCAGCACCACGCCGATCAGGCCGAGGAAGGTGCCCAGCGTGGCGGTCGGCGAGCCCTGGGTCGGGTTGGCGGTCTGGGCGAAGGACAGGGTGGTCTGGATCGAGACGATCTCGCCGGCCGAGGCCAGCGAGGCCATGAACAGGCGCAGGATGCCGCCGATCATCAGCCCGATCAGCGCCTCCTTGATCACCGCTCCGGCCAGCAGCCCGACGGAGGCGGGCACGGGCGGGACCCCGGGGCCAATCACCGGGAACAGCATCAGCGCCATCACCAGGGCCAGCGACAGCCGGATCCGCGGCGGGATGAAGCTCTCGCCGATGCCGGGGATCAGCATGACGATGGCGGCCAGCCGCGCGAACACCAGGCCGGCGGCGAACACCTGCTGGGCGGTGGCGTAATGCTCCATCTGCGGGACCCTCGCGGGCCCGCTAGATCGCCGCGATGCGGGCGGCGATGTGGCGCATGAAGCCGTTCATCAGCGCCCCCATCAGCGGCAGGAAGACCAGCAGCGCGACGAAGATCGCCACGATCTTCGGCGCACTGACCAGCGTCGGCTCCTGGATCTGAGTCAGCGCCTGCAGCAGGCCGATGCCCACGCCCACGATCAGGCCCACGATCAGCACCGGCGCCGACAGCTGGATGGTGAGCCAGATGGCGTCGCGGCCAACGTCCAGAACCTCGGCGCCGTTCATGGAGACCTCTTGGAAAGCTTACGAAAACCGCCTCGGGCGAGTCCCCGCAACTTGGCCCGGCATGGTTAACGAAGGGCTACTTCCGTTAACGAAGGCGGCAATTTCTGCCGATCTCACCCTCTCGATCGTCATGGCCGGCCTTGTGCCGGCCACCCATGAACACGGCGTCGGGGATTTGCCTGCGCGTGCGGTGTTCATGGGTCCCCGGGACGAGCCCGGGGATGACGAAAGGGAGGAGGACTACAGCCCCAGCTGGCGCTCCAGCGCCCGCGCCGCCTCGGCGGGCGAGGCCTTCTGGCGGTCGCGGTCGACGCTGTAGTTGGCGGCGCGCATGGCGTCGACGGAGACCTTGCCGATCAGCGGCCGGAGCGCCGCGAGCAGCCGCGCATCGGTGGCCCGCTTCGGCGAGACCAGCACCACGGCGTCGTAGGGCGGAATGGCGCCCCTGGGATCGCTCAGCACCACCAGTCCCTGGGCGGCGATGCGGCCGTCGGAGGAGAAGGCGCTGATCACGTCGGCGTCGCCGCTCGTCAGCGCCCGGTACATGAAGGTCGGCTGGTAGGAGCGCTTGGTCCTGAAGCGCAGGCCGTAGGCCTCCTCGACCGCCCTCCATTCCGGCCGCGACAGGAACTCCAGGTCCGAGCCCAGGGTCAGGCGCGGCGCCTCACGCGCCAGGTCGGCGATCGAGGCGACGCCCAGGGCCTTGGCGCGATCCGGCCGCATGGTGAGCGCATAGGCGTTCTCGAAGCCCAGCGAGCCCAGCACCAGCACCCCGTCGCGGCGCTTCAGCTCGGTCGTGAGCTGGCGCAGGACGCCGGCCCGGCCGGGGTTGTCCTTGCGGTCGAGGACATTGGTCCACAGCGTCCCGGAATAGTCGACGTAGACGTCGAGCTCGCCGGCGGCGAGCGCGCGGTAGGCCACCGCCGACCCCAGGTCCTCCTTGCGGCGGACCTGCGCCCCGGCCCGTTGCAGCCGGTCTGCCATGACCTCGGCGAGGATGTACTGTTCGGAGAAGTTCTTCGCGCCCACCACATAGCTCGCCGGCCGGCCGGCGCCGACCAGCGGCCAGACCGCGCCTGCCACCGCGACCAGCAGCAGGCCGAGGCCCAGGAGGGCGCGGCGCGGCTTGCGGTCGGCGGCGCCGGATTCCACCAGGCCCAGCAGCTGGTCGGCGACCAGCGCCAGGGCCGCCGACGCCGCGCAGCCGAACAGCACGAACACCCAGTTCTCGGTCTGCAAGCCCGCGAAGATGTAGTTGCCGAGGCTGGTCTGCCCGACCGGGGTGGAGAGCGTCGCCGCGCCGATGGTCCAGACCGCGGCCGTGCGGACGCCCGCCATGATCACCGGGGCGGCCAGCGGCAGCTCCACCTGGAACAGGCGCTGGCGGGGCGTCATGCCGACGCCGTCGGCGGCCTCGACGATGGCCGGGTCGACGCCGAGGATGCCGGCCGCCGCGTTCCGCAGCATCGGCAGCATGGAATAGAGCGTCAGCGCGAGCAGCGAAGGCAGGAAGCCGAGCGCCGAGAAGCCCTTGCCGATCACCGTCAGGCTGAGCGACGAGAGCGCCAGCAGCAGCGGGTAGAACAGCGCCAGCAGCGCCAGGCTGGGGATGGTCTGGATCAGGCTGGCCAGCGCCAGCACCGGCCAGCGCAGGCGGGCGCTGCGGCTGGCCGCCACCGCCAGCGGCAGGCTGATGGCGATCCCCAGCACCAGGGCGCTGGCGCTGAGCAGCACGTGCCAGGCCAGGTACTCCGGCAGGACCGCGAAGGCGGCGGCGACGCGTTCGTTCACGCGGGGCCCTCCGACAGCCGGGCGCGCAGCCGCTCGGCCTGGCGCTTGGGCGCTTCCAGCAACGCGCGGACGTCGGGGTCCTGGGTGTTCGCCAGCAGGTCCGCAGGCCGCCCATCGGCCAGGATGCGGCCCGCGCGCAGCACCACGATGCGGTCGGCGAGCAGCACCGCCTCGGCCATGTCGTGGGTGACCATGACGGTGGTCAGGCCCAGCCGCTCGTGCAGGGCGCGGTAGTCGGAGCCGAGGGCGTCCCGGGTCAGCGGATCCAGCGCGCCGAACGGCTCGTCCATCAGCATGATCGCCGGCTCCGCCGCCAGCGCTCGGGCGACGCCGACCCGCTGCCGCTGGCCGCCGGAGAGCGCCGCGGGCAGGCGCTGCGCCACCTCGGCCGGCAGGTCCACGAGCTCGAGCAGGGTCGCGACGCGGGCCTCGATCCGCGGCCGGTCCCAGCCCAGCAGCTTCGGCGTGATGGCGATGTTCTCGCCGACGCTCATGTGCGGGAAGAGGCCGATCTCCTGGAAGACGTAGCCGATCTGGCGCCGCAGCAGGTGCGGCTCGACGGCCGAGACGTCCCCGCCCTGCACCAGGATCCGGCCGGCGTCCGGCCGCACCAGGCGGTTGATGGTCTTCAGAAGCGTCGTCTTGCCCGAGCCCGACCCGCCGACCAGGGCCGTGAACTCGCCGGCCGTCACCGACAGGCTCACGCCCGCCAGCGCCAGGTGCTCGCCGTAGCGCTTTTCCACGTCCTCGAGCTGGATGAGCGGCCCCGCCATCGGCAAGGGGTAGCATGGCTTGGGCGAAAGTCCGCAAGCCCCGCCCGTCCGGCCCGCCGTGCGACCTACCGCTGCTTGGCGGCGACGTAGCCGTCGCTGAGCGTCCCCATGAAGGCGACGATGGCGTCCTCCTCGGCGTCCGACAGACCCAGGCGCCCGCTGTGGCTGGTGTTCATGTTGGCGGTCGACTCCGGGGCGGGCCAGCAGGTCGTGCCTTCGCCCGGGTCATGCGGCTTGCAGCGCGCAAGGACGTCGCGCGTGTTGTAGAAGTGCACGATCTCCTTGAGGCTCGTGAAATAGCCGTTGTGCCCGTAGGCCTTCACGAACCCGGGATAGGGGCGCTTGTCGACATTGCGCAGGGTGGGCGTCTGGACGCGCGCCATGTTATCGGGCGCCAGAGGGCGCCATCGCGCATCCACCGCGGACGGATTGCTGAGCGGGTGGCCCTGGACGAGAAAGGCGCCGACGCCGCGGTCGACGAACGACTCCCCCAACGGATTGGCGACATAGCCTAAAGCGTCGGGCCGATTCTCCCGCAGGTAGGGCAACCGCGGATTGGCCGGCGTTCCGATGTTGCTGGCGGTGAAGTCGGTGAACAGCGGATCCTCGCCGGGGCCGCCGTCGCGATGGCAGGCGTTGCACTGCGCCTTGCCGCGGAACAGGTCGTAGCCCGCCTTCTCCTGCGGGGTGAACTGCGCCTTGCCGGTGACCACCGCGTCGAACTTCGAGCTGAACGCCGTCACCTCGGCGGAGGCTTCATAGCCGGCGATGGACATCGCCATCTGATCGAAGGTGGCGCTGGCCCGGCCGCGATCGAGGGCGCTGAGGTGGACCGGCGCGGGATCACCGGCAGGCGCAGGACCCGGTCGGGCGCAGACCTGTTCCACGTCGCGCGGCCAGGCGATCGCGAAGGCCTGCGGCCCCCACACCTTTTCGAACATGGCGCGGTAGGGCCGCTGGGAGGCGCGATAGACGAAGCAGGCGGCGTCCGGCAGGCCCATCTCCACGGGGTTGGTCGGCGGTCCTTCGGCCTGCTCCGCGGCGGGGTTGCCGAGCCGGCGGCCCGTGGCCCGCATGTCCCAGAAGTTGCCGCCGACGAGGTCGCCCGCCGCGCGATTGTAATGCAGCACCGGCGACAGCGGCGCGTAGCTGTGGGTCTGCGGCTTGCGCTCGCTGAACCGGGTGCGCACCGATCCGGGATAGGAGCCGGTGGTCCGGTTCAACTCCGACACCGGGCCGGTGAACCCCGTCTCCGGCATGTGGCAGAAGGCGCACGCCTCGTTGCGGTTCACCGAAAGTTGCTTGTCGAACAGGATCGACTTGCCGAGCAGCTCGACCTGCTGGACCTGATTGTCCGGCTCCGATTGCAGCCGTGCGAGCGTCTGGCTCTCGATGCGGTCGATCTCGGCCTCGACCTGCACGATTTCCTTCTGCGCCTCAGGCGAGAGCGTTGGACTGCTTTCCCTCGCCGCCTGGGCGTCGGCGGCCAGGATGGCGGCGGCCATCGCCGCCGTTATCGACAGGAGCGCGCGCCGTGACTTCACCGTGGACTCTCCGCGTCACCCCCGCGCGGGCATATGGGCGCGGAGCACGGCAATTCCAATTTGGGATCGCGACGCCGTCAGCGCCGGCTG
Organism: Phenylobacterium hankyongense; assembly: GCF_003254505.1. Lineage (NCBI taxonomy): Bacteria > Pseudomonadati > Pseudomonadota > Alphaproteobacteria > Caulobacterales > Caulobacteraceae > Phenylobacterium > Phenylobacterium hankyongense. The sequence goes on from NZ_QFYP01000001.1 coordinate 357,078, forward strand.
CGCTATACCTCCGCGCCGCCGCGGCAGCGGTTGGCCGGACGCTGTCAGATCGGCATCCGCATGATTTCCTGGTACGCGCCGATCACCTGGTCGCGGACCGCCAGGACCGTCTCCAGGCTCGACTGCGCCGCGGAGATGGAGGTGACCACGTCCACCAGTTCGGCCTTGCCCTGCACCTGGGCGGCCATCTGGCTCTCGGCGTGCTTGGAGGCCTTCATGGCGTCGGTCATCGCCGACTTCAGGATCTCGCCGAAGCCGCCGCCGGACGCCACGTCCTGGCCCCCGCCCAGGCCCGGATCGACCCCGATCGCCTTCTGGGCGTTGGCGTAGGCGTTGGCGGCTGAGAGCGCGGTGATCATCGCCTAGGCTCCGCTATTTCTTGAGCAGGTCGAGGGTGCGCGATTCCATCACCCGCGCGGTCTCGATCACGTTGAGGTTCGCCTCGTAGGCCCGCTGCGCCTCGCGCATGTCCAGCGCCTCCACCAGCGGGTCGACGTTGGGCATCTTCACATAGCCCTGCGCGTCGGCGGACGGGTTGCCGGGCTCGTAGTCGGTCTTGAAGGCGGTCTGGTCGGCCTGCACGCGGGCCACCCGCACGCCGGTGCCGCCGCCGGCCACCGCAGTGGGCTGGAACACCGGCGCCTGCCGGCGGTACGGATCGCCGCCCTGGGTGCTGGAGGTGGAGTTGGCGTTCGCCAGGTTCTCGGCGATGACCCGCATGCGGGCCTGCTGGGCGCGCAGCGCGGAGGCGGCGATCGCCTGGGTGACCCCCGCCATGGATTTGATTTCGGCCATCTAGCGTCGTCCCTCTTCAGCCGCCGGGCTTGCGGGTCGCCAGCCGCAGGAGGTCGAGCGACTTCTGGTAGAAGCCGACCGCGGCGTCGTAATTCATCCGCGCGTCGCTCATCTTCATCATCTGCTCCTCCAGGACCACGGAGTTGCCGTCGAGCGTGGTTTCCGAGTCGCGGGTCTTCACGGACTTGAAGTTGCCGCCGACGCCCGGGCGGGCGCGCGCCGGGAGCATGTGGCCGGGCTCGGTCACCGCCGGCGTCACCGTCGACGCCGCCTCCACCTGGGCCTGGAAGCTGAACGGTTTCAGGTCCTTGGGCGCATAGCCCGCGGTGTTGGAATTGGCGACGTTCTCGGCGATCAGCTTCTGGCGCTCGGACAGGTAGCCGAGGCGGCTGCGCAGCATCGAGAACAGCGGGATGTCGGCGAGATCCATGGTCTCCTATGGTGAATAAACAGGGTTAATCAGCGCTTAAGAGACTCGCGGCCAGATGCGTCGGACCCGCCCACCCGCCGCAGAAGCGTCCGCATGGATTTCGCCAGTTTCGCCCGCGCCATATTCGCGCTCGCCGTCACCCTCGGGCTGATGGGCCTTTGCGCCGTGGCGCTCCGCCGCTTTGGGCCGGGCGCCCTGGCGCGGTTCGCCGCACCGCGCAAGGAACGCCGGCTGGCGGTGGTGGAGACCCTGGTCCTCGACCCGTCGCGCCGGCTGGTGCTGGTCTCCTGCGACGGCAAGGAACGGCTGCTGCTGCTGGGCGAAGGCCAGGTCGTCGCCGCCGATCTCGGCAAGGAGCCCGTCTGATGCGCGAGATCATCCGCGCCGTCCGCGCCCTGCCGGCCGAAGAGTGGCGCCGCGCCGCCGGCCTCGCCGCCCTCGTCACCCTCGCCAGCCTGGTGTTCCCGGCCGCCGCCGCGGCCCAGGCGGTGAACATCAACCTCGGCAACGGCGCGGGGCTCACCGACCGGGTGGTCCAGCTGATCGGGCTGATGACCGTGCTGTCGCTGGCCCCGTCGATCGTCATCATGACCACGTCCTTCGTGCGGATCGTGGTGGTGCTGTCGCTGCTGCGCACGGCGCTCGGCCTGCAGCAGAGCCCGCCCAACGCGGTGATCGTCTCGCTGTCGCTGTTCCTCACCGCCATCGTCATGGGGCCGACCCTGCAGCGCTCCTACGACGAGGGGATCAAGCCGCTGCTCGACCACCAGATGGAACTGCCGGCGGCCTTCGACGCCGCCGGCGCGCCGGTGAAGCTGTTCATGCTCAGCCAAGTGGACCGCGACGACCTCGCCCTGTTCGTGAAGCTGTCGAAAATCCCCCGCCCGGCCAAGGCCACCGACACCCCGATCCGCGTGGTGACGCCGGCCTTCATGATCTCGGAGCTGAAGCGCGCCTTCGAGATCGGCTTCCTGCTGTTCGTGCCCTTCCTGGTGATCGACCTGGTGGTGGCCAGCGTGCTGATGAGCATGGGCATGATGATGCTGCCGCCGGTGGTGGTGTCCCTGCCCTTCAAGCTGATCTTCTTCGTCCTGGTGGACGGCTGGAGCCTGGTCTGCGGCAGCCTCGTCGAAAGCTTCCACCACCTGCCGGCCTGACGAGGCCTGCCCTCTGTTTGGACCACGGCCTAAGGTTCGACCTCGGGCGGAACGGCAATGTCCGCTTACGACCCCTAGCGGTCCTTCGCCATGTCCGCCTACGGTGTGGTCAAGGTTGATCCGCTGGGGGCGCATGGAAATCCACAAACCGAAGGCCGTTCACGGCTGGCGTGAACTCCTGACCGAGATCGGGATCATCGTCATCGGCGTGCTGATCGCACTCGCCGCCGAGCAGCTGGTCGAATGGGGGCGCTGGCACGAGAAGATCGGGATTGGCCGGGACGCGATCCACAAGGAGATCGCCACCAACGGGACCTACTATGCCTTCCGCGTGACCACAGCGCCCTGCATCGTGCGCCGCCTGAACCAGCTGGCGGCGGTCACCGAACAGCTGGCCCTCCACAGGCGCCCCGAGCCTATCCGCTTCGCCGGCCTGCACATTGGGAACCTGATCATCGACAATGCCTGGCAGGCCGAGCGCGCCGAGCAGACCTTGACCCATTTCCCCCGTGCGGAGCTCGATCGTCTCAGCCAATTCTATGCTCAGCAAGAGGACATCCGGCTCTGGGTTGAGAGGGAGGAGGAGACCTGGGCGACGCTGCGAATGCTGGAAGGCGATCCGGGCCGCCTGGGCCCGGCAGACATCTCGGCGCTGCGCAACGCCCTGCAACAGGCGCGCAATCTCAATTTCCTGTTGGCGCTGAACTCGAAAGTCGAGCTGGATCAGGCGCAAAGCCTCGGCGTGGCCATCCCCCTGCCGCGGGCCGATGACTTAAACGGCCTCGACGTGAAGCGAGCCTGTGCGCCCCTCGATCGGACGCTCAATCCCGATCCGATGGGGACGCCCTAAGCCTCGGTGCCAAGTCGAGCGAGAAGCTCGGCCAGTCGGTGCTCAGGTCCGCTATCCACCCTTAGCGGACCCTCGGCCGCTCCCGGCTCCGCTGGGCCTTGTGACTGAAGTGGTGAAGGCCCCCGCCTGACGGGACGCCCGGGGAGAGTCAGCCCTTCGCCGCCGTCGAGGCGGCCTGGGCGGTCTTGGCTGGGGCGGCCGGACCCTTGCCGATCGGTGCGCGCTGGGTCTTGAAGCGGTCCTTCATCTTCGCGACCCAGCCGGCGAAGGCCTCGTTGTCGGCGCTGACGCGGCCGAAGTCGGTGACGCTCAGCGGGCCCGAGGGGTCGCCGCTCAGGGCCACGCGCAGGGCGTCGGGATTGTGCGCCTGGGCGTAGAACCCCTGGTAGCGCTGCTGCAGCCGCGCGAGCGAAGCCCCGTCGCCGGCCAGGCTGTAAGCGACGCCGGCGCGGAGCAGCTTGCCCTCCTCCTCGCTGGAGAGCGCGGTGGGATCGCGCCAGCGCTCGCCGAGCGCCTTCTCGAACAGCGGCCCGGCCGCGGTCCAGGTCTTCTGCTTCCAGGTGATCTCGGCGCGCAGGTCCTGCGCCTCCTTGGAGGCGTCCTTGTCGATGATCTCCAGGGCCGCGTCGTAGCGGCCGAGCGCCGTCCAGGCCCGCGCCTCGATCAGCCGGCGCTCGCCGTTCAGGGCGGTGGGCAGGACGGTGGTGCGTGAGCCGTTGATGGCCTGCAGGGCCTCTTCCGGCTTGCGGTCCATCAGGTAGATGACCGCCAGGTCGGTGGCCACCTGGGCGCGCGGCACGCCGTCGAGGCGGTTGTCGGCCTGGTACTTGAGGAGTTGGGCGGCCTGGCCCAGCAGGTCCACGTCGACCAGCCGGCGCACCAGCTTGCGGACCATCAGGTCGCCGTCCGCGCCGATCGGCGTCAGCTCCTTGAAGTCGTAGAACAGCGCCAGCGCCTGGATCGGCTCCAGCCCGTCGGCCTGGCCGTCCAGGAACAGGGTGCGAAAGGCGGCGTTGAGGTCGGCCTGCAGCTGCAGCGCCTCCGGCAGGTCGGGCAGGCGCAGACCCGCGGACCGCAGCGCCTCCAGCGCCTCGCGATAGCGGCCCTGGCCGAGGTAGAGTTGGCCGAGCGCGCGGATGGTCTCCAGTTCCGTGGCGTCGCCGCGCCAGCGGTAGCGCAGGCTGTCGAACACCGCCGCCGCCTGCACCGGCGTGACCTTGCCGGTCTCCAGGCGGATCTGGGTGGCGCGCAACAGCGCCGGCGAGGACAGCGATTCCAACGGCGCCGACCCGATCGCCGTGTACATCTTCAGCGCCCGGTCCTTGTGGCCCTCGAGCTCGATGACCCGGGCCTGCACGAGGCGCGTGGCCAGCTCCTCCAGCGGATCGGTCTTGTCCATCAGCGCCAGGCGGATGCGCGCCTCGGCGCCTACCAGGTCGCCCTGCGCCAGCGCCGCCTGGGCGTCGGCCCGGGCGAAGCGCGCCTTCCAGGTCGGGTTGAACTGGCCGAAGGCCTCCGCGCCCTTGGCGAACTGGGTGCGCGCCTCCGGCCACTGCGCCAGCTGCGACGCCACATAGCCGCGCCAGAGCGCCGTCGACGGATCCTCCACCAGCACCGGTGAGGAGAAGTCGGCCTGCGCCTCCTTGTAGCGGCGGGCCATCACGCGGGCGACGCCGCGCAGACCGCGGAACTCTGCATCCTCCAGCAACTCGGGATGGGCGCGGGCGGCGTCGTTGAGCACGCCGATGGCCTCGAACGACAGCTCCGAGCCGACCAGGAAGCGGGCGAGGGCCATGCGCGCGGCGACCGGCCCTTCCTTGTCGCGATTGCCGGACTCCACCGTCGCGGCGGACAGCAGGGCGTTGTAGCGGCCGAGGAAGCCGCCCGGCCCGGTCTTCGGCCAGTTCTCGTAGTCGATCAGCGCCGGCATCGCCGCGGGCACGGGCGCGCCGAGCTCGGCCATCGCCTTGTCGCGGGTGGCCCACAAAGGCGAGAGCGCCAGGCCCTGCGGCCGGCCGATGTGCACGATGTCGCCGTCGCGGGTCACCGCGAGGTCTTCGATGTGCGACTCCACCGCCAGGCCCTGGGCGGAGGGCAGCAGCGCCACCTGCACGAAGTCGCGGCGCGACTGCAGGCCCTTGGGGGGCCCAAGCGCGGTGACCACCGACAGCTCGTCGCCGGCCAGCGGGTCGGGCAGGCGGATCACCCGCGTGGCGCCCGCCACCGGCGCGCGCAGGGCCGCCGGGCCGCCGGCGTCGTCACGGCTGACCTTGACGATGCTGGGCTGGCTCTGGCCGCCGGGGCCGAGCGCGATGGTCCAGGTCCCGCCCTCCGCCGAGGCGAAAAGCGGCACGTCGTGCGCGGCCTCGATGCGGACCGCGGAATAGTCGGCGCCGCGGAAGGCCTGCATGGCGGTGAACTGGCGCACGCCCTTGGGGGCCTGGGAGATGTCGAGCGCGGCGGAGGCGTCGAACACGATCCAGACGGCGTCGCCGCGCCGGAACACCGCCGCGCCGGCCGGATTGGCCCAGGCGAAGTTCAGCAGCACCTGGCCGTTGAGCCCCTTGGCGTCCATGTGGACGACGCCGCCGGCCGGCACCGGACTGGGCCGTTGCGGCTCGGCTTCGGCCGGCGCAGCGGCGGCCTGGGCGGCCGCAACTTCCGCCGGTGTCGGCGCAGGCTTCGGGAAGACGTTGACGAAGGTCGCGCCGTCGGCGGTCCCGACCTTGGCCTCGGCGTCGTCGGCGAGGGTCAGCACCACTTCCAGGTGGCCGCCCGCGTGGCGCTTCTCGGCGGTCTTGATCCAGCGCGGCGGGTCGGTGCGCAGGCGCGCGATGTCGGGATCGGCGTCGCGGCTGAAGCTGAAGACCAGGTTCTGGCCGTCGCGCCGCGAGCTGGCGCGCGCGCCGCCCGACCAGTGGAATTCGACCCGCGAGAAGTCCTTCGCCCCGGCGACGTGCACCTCCAGCGGCTCGCGCTGCGCAGCCTTGGCCCCGGCGGCCGGCGCGGCGACGCCCGCGGGCGCGCCGGCGCTCGCGATGCAGACCGCGGCGACGCCGGAACGCAGGGCCTGGCGCAGGCTCATCGGCTAGCCGGCCTTGGGCGCCGGCGGCGCGGCGGCCGGCGTGGCGGGCGCCGCCGGGGCGGCCGGGACGTTGGCGGCCTGCGCCTGGGCCGGCGCGACCTTGCGCGGCGCCTTGCGGGCCTGCTTCGCCGGCGCCTTCCTGGCGGGCTTGGCCTGGGCCGTCGGCGCGGGCGGCGCAGCAGCGGCGGCGGTCTGCGGCGCGCCGGCCTGGGCGGCGGCGTTGTTGGCGGTCGCCGCGGCGCTGGCGGCCATGGCCTTGGCGTCGGTGAACCGCTTGGCCAGGGACTCGGTCAGCCTCTTGGCCTCGGCCGGCGGCATCAGCGCCACGATGGCCGAGAGCGAGCGCTCCTTCATCTTGGCGGCGATCGGCAGGCGCACGGCGTCGTCGAGCAGCACCATCCGCGGCGCGGCGTCCTTGGGCTTCATGCCCTCGTAGACCTTCACCAGCCGGTCGATCTCGGCCTGCTCCTTCTGGTCGGCCTGGTTGAGCAGGCCGACGATGTCGCCCTTCAGGCCGTTCAGCGCCTTGACCTTGGCGTCGAGCTTGGCCTCGGCGGCCGCCATCAGGGCGAGCTGGGTGTTCAGGTCGGCTTCGCGCTGGTCGAGCTGGCCCCGGCGTTCGCCGAGGCTCTGCAGCACCTGCAGCTCGGCCGGCGACAGGCCGGCCTCCTTGGCGAGCTCGGCGGCGGTGGGGGCGCAGACGGCCTGCGGCTTCAGGCTCGGCGGCGGCAGCCCCGGCAGGCCGGCGGCCGCGACGTCCGTGGCCTGGCCGGTGGCGGCGACATCGGTCGTGTCCTTGGCGGCCTTCGCGCCCTTGGCCGGCTTGCTGGGCTTGGCGGCTTCCTCGGCGAAGGCCTTGGCGCCGGAGAACAGGTTGGGCAGGCCCTTGGCGCCGGCCAGGGCGTTGACCGCCAGGACGCCGCCCATGGCGACGCCGACCAGCGGCAGGATTCGGGGCATGTTCTTCATGAGCGGCCTCCGCGGATGGCGCTGAGGGCGGCGCGCTCGGGCGGCGCCTCGTCGAAAAGATCGTCGTCGAAGCTCGGCCGCAGGCGCGCCGGGGCGACAGGCGCGTCACGGCGGACCAGCCGCTCCGGCCGGGCGCGGGCCTCGCGGGCGGCGGCCAGCAGCGCACCGAGGCGGCGCTCCTGGGCGCGCTCGTCCTGCGGCTCGGTCACCTTGCGGGCAGCCTCGGGCGCCTGGTCGATCAGCCGCTCCAGCTTGGCGGCCAGGGCGCGGCCCTTGTCGATGCGGTCGGCGAGCTGGTCCGTCGCTTCGTCGGTGGCGGCGCGCAGGTCGGCCAGCCCCTGCTCGGCGCGCTCGGCGGCGGTGTTCAGTTCCCGCACGGCGATGGCGAAGCCGTCGTGGCTGTCGCGCAGCGCCTTCAGCCGCTGGTTCAGACGCCAGCCCATGGCCAGCGCCGCGGCCAGCATGCCGGCCAGCAGGAGGTTCAGGGCCATGCCGACAATGCTCATGTGAACCTCTGGACAGCTTGCCGCGCGTGGGGCGTCAGCGGCGCCTCCACCCGGACGGCGATGTGGGAGTTGCGGCGGCCCATGCGGGCGCGGGTGAGCGGGATGGCCCCGGCCCGCAGCTCGACCAGGCTGTCGGGGGTGGCGTTGAGCATCAGGGTGTCGCCGACCTTGAGGTCGAGCACCTGCTTGAGGCCCACCTGCTGCTCGTCGAGCACCACGCGGACGTCCATGTTGGTGGTCCAGAGCTCGGTGGCCAAGTGGCCTTCCCAGATGTTGTCGCGGCCGAACTTCTCGCCCATGAACTGCTGCAGCAGCATCTTCCGGATCGGCTCGAGAGTGGCGTAGGGCAGCAGGAGTTCGATGCGGCCGCCGCGATCTTCCATGTCGATCCGCAGCTTCACCAGGATCGCCGCATTGGCGGGTCGCGCGATGGCGGCGAAACGCGGGTTGGTCTCCAGCCGGTCGAGGGTGAAGGTCACCGGGGTCAGCGGCTCGAAGGCCTCGCGGGCGTCGGCCAGCACCACCTCGACCATCCGCTGCACCAGCACCCGCTCGATGGTGGTGTAGGGGCGGCCCTCGATGCGCATGGCGGCGGTGCCGCGGCGGCCGCCCAGCAGCACGTCGACGATCGAGTAGATCAGGTTGGAGTCGACGGTCAGCAGGCCGTAGTTGTTCAGCTCCTCGGCCCGGAACACCGACAGGATGGCCGGCAGCGGGATCGAGTTGAGATAGTCGCCGAACCGGATCGACGAGATGTTGTCCAGGCTCACCTCGACGTTGTCGGAGGTGAAGTTGCGCAAGGAGGTGGTCATCAACCGCACCAGGCGGTCGAAGACGATCTCCAGCATCGGCAGGCGCTCGTAGGAGACCAGCGCGGAGTTGATGATCGCGCGGATGCCGGTCCGCTCGGCGGCCTCCTCGTCGGAGAGGTCGAAGCCCAAGAGGCTGTCGATCTCGTCCTGGTTGAGGATTCGCTCGGAGCTCAGGCCCTCGCGTTCGGTCGCCGGAGCGCCCTCGCCGGGCGCCCAGGCCGCGCCGGCCTCGGGGGCGGCGGCGGTATCCGGACTGGTTTCGGTCTCGTCGGCCATGCGTACGCCACTCATCCCAGCGCCCCGAGGGGCGCTAGTTGATCAGCATCTCCTCGATCAGGACCGCGTTCGCCTTCGACGGCGCGATCACCAGATTGACGCGGCGCAGGATCTCCATGCGCAGCTGATACGAGCCCTGGCTGCCGGACAGGTCTTCCGGGCGCAGCTCGCGCAGGAAGGTCTGGAACATGTCCTGCAGCCTGGGCATGTTGGGATCGAGGGCGTCGACCGTCTCCTGATCGGGCAGCTCCAGGGTGAGCTTGAGCTTCAGGAAGGTCGGCCGGCCGTCGGCGGTCTGCATGTTCACCACCACGTCGGGCATGGTGTAGAAGAGCACGCCGTCGGGCCCTTCGCGCACCTGCGCGCCGCCCGCCTTGCCCTTGTCGTCCTTGGCCTTGTCGTCCTTGCCCTTCTTTTTCTTCGCGCCGTGCGCCTTGTCGGCGTGCGCCGCGTCGGGCTTGGGCTTCAGGAAGATGAAGGCCGCGGTTCCGCCGCCGCCGACGATCACCAGCGCCGCGGCGCCGGCGATCAGCATCAGTTTCAGCGAAAGCTTCTTCTTGGGCGCGCCCTCGACGTCATCGCCTTCGGCGACGTCGTCTGTCGGTGCTTCCTTGACCTTGGCGTCGGCCACGCGCGCGTTCCTTAGAATCCTAGCTCCGTCTCATTCAGGCCGTTTTGGTTAAGAAGCGGTTTTTAACCGGTGTTAACGGCGCCCAACCCTGCCGGGCATTTTCCGCCGGGAGGCGCCCGTTAACTTTATTGTCCGTTGAAAATACTGGCGTTTTCAACTGGCCCGAAGCTTGCAGCCCGCAGAGGGAAAAGTGTCGCCCCTCGGCGGATCGGATTAATGGACAACGCCCTCTACGTCGGATTGTCGCGCCAGATGGTGCTCCGTCGCCAGATGGACATCGTCGCGAACAACATCGCCAACAGCGACACCGCCGGCTTCAAGGTCGAGTCGCTGATGACCAAGAGCGACCCGCAAGGCCGGGCCAGCACCCTGGGATCCACCGCGCCGGTCCAGTTCGTGGCCGACGCCGGCGTGGCCCGCGACTTCTCGCCGGGGTCGCTGCGCCGCACCGACGCGCCGCTCGACGTGGCGGTCGAGGGCCAGGGCTTCTTCAAGGTCACCTCGCCGACCGGCGACCGCTTCACCCGCGACGGCCGGTTCCGCATGGACGACACCGGCCGGCTGGTGACCCAGAGCGGGTTTCCCGTGGCCGACGAAGGCGGCGGCGAGATCACCCTCGATCCCCAGAAGGGCCAGGTCACCATCGCCACCGACGGCACGGTCAGCCAGGGCGCGGAGCGGATCGGCAAGATCGGCGTCTTCGACTTCGCCAACCGCTCGGTGCTCGAGAAGACCGGCGACAACCTCTACCAGAACACCTCCAACCAGCAGCCGCAGCCCGTGGCCGACCCGCGGGTCCGCCAGGGCATGCTGGAGGGCTCGAACGTCCAGCCGATCCTGGAAATGACCCGCATGATCGAGGTCAACCGGGCCTACGAGCAGATGTCCAAGATCATCGACGCCACCGCCGACCTGTCGAAGACCACGGTCGAGCGCATGGGCAAGGCCCAGTAGGAGACTAACCGATGCAGGCTCTTCGCACTGCGGCCACCGGGATGGCCGCCCAGCAGATGAACGTCGAGGTCATCTCGAACAACATCGCCAACATGAACACCGTGGCGTTCAAGCGCCAGCGCGCCGAGTTCCAGGACCTGCTCTACCAGACCCTCGAGCAGCCCGGCGCCCAGTCGTCGACCCAGGGCACCATCGTCCCCACCGGCGTGCAGGTGGGCGCGGGCGTGAAGGCCGGCAGCGTCTACCGGATCTCCACGCAAGGGGCGATGACCCGGACCGACAACCAGTACGACCTGGCCATCGACGGACGCGGCTATTTCCAGGTGCTGCTGCCGACCGGCGAGACGGCCTACACGCGGGCCGGCAACCTGGCGGTCAACGACCAGGGCCAGCTGGTCACCCAGGACGGCTACCAGATCCAGCCGGCCATCGCGATCCCGGCCAACGCCACCCAGGTTTCCATCTCCAAGGCCGGCCAGGTGCAGGTGACCCAGGCCGGGACCCCGACGCCGACCGTGGTCGGGACGCTCGACCTGGCCACCTTCATGAACGAGGGCGGGCTGTCGGCGCAGGGATCGAACCTGTTCATGGAGACCGCCGCCTCCGGGCCGGCCACCATCGGCCCTCCCGGCGCGCTCGGCGTCGGCCAGCTGATGCAAGGCTATACCGAGGCCTCGAACGTCGACGCGGTCACCGAGATCACGGCGCTGATCGTCGCCCAGCGCGCCTACGAGATGAACTCCAAGGTCGTCTCGACCGCCGACAACATGCTCGGCGTCACCAACCAGATGAAGCCGTGATGAGACGCCTCCTCGCGCTGGCCGCCTGCCTCTGCTTCGCCTCGCCGGCGCTCGCCGGCCAGGCGGTGACGCTGAAGGCCGACACCGCCGACGCCGACGGCGTCGTCACCCTGGGCGACCTGTTCGACGGCGCGGGCGCGGCCGGCCACACGCCGGTCGCGGCGCGGAGCGGCGCCAGCGTGGTGCTCAACGCCCAGGCCGTGCAGCTCGTCGCCCGCCGCGCCGGCCTCGACTGGGCCAATGCCGAGGGACTGAAGACCATCGTCGTGCACGGCGGCCCGGCGGCGGCCGCCGCGGCGGCCGGCCCCCAGCGCGGCAACGTCGACGTGCTCACCTACGCCCGCAACCTCACCGCAGGCGACGTCGTGCAGCCCACCGACCTGGTCTGGGGCAAGGTCGCGGCCGCCCCCTCGGACGCGCCGTCCGACCCCGACGCCATCATCGGCCTGGCCGCGAAACGCCCGCTGCGGGCCGGTGCGGCGGTCTCCATGCGCGACGTCGCCGCCGCCCAGGTGATCAAGGCCGGCGAGACCGTCACTGTCATGTACCAGGCCGAAGGCATCTCGCTCTCCCTGCAGGGCAAGGCGCTGGGCGCCGCGGGCGTCGGCGAGACCCTGAACGTCCAGAACACCGCCTCCAAGCGGATCATCCAGGCCGTGGTCACCGGGCCCGGCCAGGCGATCGTCGGCCCTGCGGCCGAGGGCCTGAAGTCGGCCCGCTCAACCCGTTACGCGCTTCGCTAAGGAAAGCCCCCGTCATGCGTCCTTCCCCCATGCGTCCTTCCCCGCGTCTCCGTCTCCTCGCCCTGGCCGCCCTGCTGCCGCTGGGCGCCTGTTCCACCGTCGTCGAGGCCGTCAAGGGCCCGACGCTGGCGCCGGTGGGCTATCCCGCCGCGCTGGTGCCGCAGCAGCAGCTGGTGCTCGCCTCCACGACGCCGGCCAGCGCCAACTCGCTGTGGCGGCAGGGCGCGCGCGCCTTCTTCATCGACCAGCGCGCCAGCCGCGTCGGCGACATCCTGACGGTGCAGATCGACATCGACGACAGCGCCAAGACCACCAACCAGACCACCAGCACGCGGGACTCCAGCATCGCCGCCGGCATTCCGCACCTGCTGGGACTGGAATCCAGCCTGGGGAAGATTCTGCCGGGCGGGTTCGATCCGGCCAATGCGCTGGCGACCAATTCCAAGACCAGCAACGCCGGCACGGGCGCGGTCAACCGGGCGGAGAAGATCAGCCTGACCATCGCCGCGGTGGTGTCCGCGGTGCTGCCGAACGGCAACCTGGTCATCCAGGGCACCCAGGAGGTGCGCACCAACACCGAGCTTCGCCAGCTGACGGTGGCCGGCATCGTGCGGCCGGAGGACATCTCCTCCTCCAACACCATCAAGCACACCCAGATCGCCGAAGCGCGGATCAGCTACGGCGGCCGCGGCGACATCAGCCGCGTGCAGAAGACCCCGGCCGGCCAGTCGCTGGTGGAGAAGTTCTCGCCGTTCTAGGAACCGGACGCGCGGTGGCGGTTTCCCTCCTCGGAGGGGCCGCCCTATGCGCCATTTGATCATCCTTGCCCTGACCGCCACGCTGATGCTTTCGGCCTGCGCCCGCGACCGGCTCTACGGCGGCATGGACTGGTCGCTCAACAGCGTCGAAGGCGAAGGCCTCAAGCTGGCCTACGGCGAGCCCGACAGCGACGACGTCCTGGTGATGCTGAGCTGCGCGCCGCGCTCCGGCCAGGTGGCGCTGGCGGTGAATGCGCCCGAGGGCGCCCAGGCCACGATCAACCTCAGCTCGGGCCGGCGCAGCGCCCGCTACGTCGCCGCGCTCGAGCCGAACGCAGGCGACGGGGCGCTGGCGGAGGTTACGGCCAGGGCCTCGGACCCGGTGCTAGCCAACTTCGGGCGGACCGGCGAACTGACGGTGACGGTGGACGGCCGCAGCGCCGCCCTGCCCGGCGACCGGACCCGCGCACAGCGATTCCTGGCGGGCTGCCGGGCCTGACCGGCTCTCTTAGGCCCGGCGACCCTTGGCCGAGGCGTTGTCGACCCCGAGCGCGCTGAGCGCGCCGCGGACGATGCCCTCGGCGTCGAGGCCGGCCTGGGCGTACATGGCCGCCGGCGTGTCGTGGTCCTGGAAGATATCGGGCAGCACCAGGGTGCGGACCTTCAGGCCGCGGTCCAGCGCTCCGTGCTCGGCCAGCGCCTGCAGCACAAAGGACCCGAAGCCGCCGGTGGCGCCTTCCTCGACGGTGATCAGCGCCTCGTGCTCACGGGCCAGCCGCAGCACCAGGTCGACGTCCAGCGGCTTGGCGAAGCGGGCGTCGGCGACGGTAGCCGACAGCCCCCGCGCGGCCAGCATGTCGGCGGCCTTCAGGCTTTCGGCCAGGCGCGTGCCGAACGACAGGATGGCCACCGCCGTGCCCTCGCGCACGATCCGGCCCTTGCCGATCTCCAGCGGTTCGGCGAGCGCCGGGATCACCGCCCCGGTCCCCTCGCCGCGCGGATAGCGGAAGGCGCTCGGCCGGTCGTCGATGGCCACCGCCGTGGCGACCGCGTGGGCCAGCTCGGCCTCGTCGGCGGGGCCCATCAGCACCATGCCGGGCAGCGCGCCCATGAAGCCGATGTCGAAGGAGCCGGCGTGCGTCGCCCCGTCGGCGCCCACAAGGCCCGCGCGGTCCATGGCGAAGCGCACCGGCAGGCGCTGGATGGCCACGTCGTGGACCACCTGGTCGTAGCCCCGCTGCAGGAAGGTCGAATAGATGGCGGCGAACGGCTTCATCCCGTCGGCGGCGAGGCCCGCGGCGAAGGTCACCGCGTGCTGCTCGGCGATGCCGACGTCGAAGGTGCGCTCGGGGAAGCGCTCGCCGAACAGGTCGAGGCCGGTGCCCGACGGCATGGCGGCGGTGATCGCCACGATCTTCGGGTCGCGCTCGGCCTGCTTGATCAGCTCCTGGGCGAACACCTTGGTGTAGCTGGGCGCGTGGGTCTGGGCGGGCTTGGCCTGCTGGCCGGTGACCACGTCGAACTTGACCACCGCGTGGTGCTTGTCGGCGGCGTTCTCGGCCGGGGCGTAGCCCTTGCCCTTCTGGGTCACCACGTGGACCAGCACGGGCTTGTCGGTGATGTTGCGGGCGTTCTGCAGGACGTGGACCAGGGCGTCCATGTCATGGCCGTCGATCGGCCCGACGTAGTAGAAGCCCAGCTCCTCGAAGAAGGTGCCGCCGGTGACCATGCCGCGGGCGTATTCCTCGGCCTTGCGGGCGGCTTCCTGGATCGGCTTGGGGAAGGCCTTGGACACCGCCTTGCCGAGGTTGCGGATCGAGCGGTAGCCGCCGCCGGACACCAGCCGGGCCATGTAGGCGCTCATCCCGCCGACCGGCGGGGCGATCGACATGTCGTTGTCGTTGAGGATGACGGTCAGCTGGCGGGTGGTCTCGCAGGCGTTGTTCATCGCCTCGTAGGCCATGCCGGCGCTCATCGAGCCGTCGCCGATCACCGCCACGACCTTGTTGTCCTGCCCCTTCTGGTCGCGCGCCGCGGCGAAGCCGAGCGCCGCCGAGATCGAGGTCGCCGCGTGGGCCGCGCCGAACGGGTCGTATTCGCTCTCCGAGCGCTTGGTGAACCCCGACAGGCCGTCGCCCTGGCGCAGCGTCCGGATGCGGTCGCGGCGGCCGGTGAGGATCTTGTGCGGATAGGCCTGGTGGCCGACGTCCCAGATCAGGATGTCGCTCGGCGTCTCATAGACGTGGTGCAGCGCCACCGTCAGCTCGACGACGCCCAGGCCCGCTCCGAGGTGGCCGCCGGTCTGGGAGACCGCGTCGATGGTCTCCGCCCTCAGCTCGTCGGCCAGCTGCCTAAGCTCGGGAATGGACAATCCGCGCGTGTCCGCAGGCGAGGAAACCGTGTCGAGCAGGGGGGTGATTGGGGGCATGGAGAACGCTGGACTGCGGCGATGCGAGGAAAATTCAGCTACGGCGATCTAACACGAAATCAACGCTGGACCGCAGGAATTCAGCGGCCGCGCCAAACGGCTCAAGGTGCGCCTTGGTCTGTTCGGTGAGCAGCGCCAGGCGCTCGCGCGCGGCGTCGGCGCCCAGCAGGGTGACATAGTTGGTCTTCCCCTTGGCGGCGTCCTTGCCGGCTTTTTTGCCGAGTTCCGACTCCTCGCCCTCGACGTCCAGCAGGTCGTCGACGATCTGGTAGGCGAGCCCCAGGTCCTGGGCGAAGGCCAGCAGGGCGTGGCGTTCGCCCTCGCGCGCCTTGACCATGATCAGCGGCAGCTCGAAGGCGCTGGCGATCAGGGCGCCGGTCTTCAGCCGCTGCATCCGGGCCACCGCGCCCAGGTCGTCGCGCACGCCCATCAGGTCGATCATCTGGCCGCCGCACATGCCGCGCGCGCCGCTGGCCTGGGCCAGCTTCAGGATCATCTCGGAACGGACGCCCCCGTCCTTGTGGGTGTCCGGATGGGCCAGTATTTCGAAGGCGGCGGTCTGCAGGGCGTCGCCGGCCAGCACCGCGGTCGCCTCGTCATAGGCCTTGTGCACGGTGGGGCGGCCGCGGCGCATGTCGTCGTCGTCCATGCACGGCAGGTCGTCGTGGATCAGGCTGTAGGCGTGGATGCATTCCAGGGCGCAGGCGGCGCGCAGCACCGGCCGGTCGTCGACCTCGAACATCCGCCCGGTCTCCAGGGCGAAGAACGGCCGCAGCCGCTTGCCGGGTCCGAGCGCCGCGTAGCGCATGGCCTCGGTCAGCCGCGACTCCGGCCCGTCGGCGCGCGGCAGCAGTTCGTCGAGCGCCACGGTGACCAGGTCGGCGGCTTCGGCCACCCTTTGCGCCACGCCGCCCATCAGCTGAACTCGGCGGGTTCGACCCCCCGAGGGCCTTCCGCGCCGCCGCCGGCGCCCATGACGATCTTCTCCACCCGCAGGCGCGCGGCCTCCAGGCGGGTCTCGCAATGGGCCTTCAGGGCCGCGCCGCGCTCGTACATGCGGATCGAATCCTCCAGCGGCGCCTGGCCGGACTCCAGCCGCGCCACGATCTGTTCGAGCTCGGCCAGCGCCTGCTCAAACGTCATACCGTCAATGTCGGGGGCTTCGGACATGCAACTTCCCTGGAGTGCGAGCGAACCTAAAGCCCGGGCCGGCCAGGGTCCACCGCTAAGGGCGGACCTTGCGCCGCAGCCTCAGCGCGGCAGTTCGAAGCGGCGCGTCGACCAGTATTTGTAGCCTTCGCTGACGACAAGCCGCCAACCGCGCCGGCGCAGGGCGCGGCCGATCATGAAGTTGAAGAAGCCGTGCGCCAGCACCACTACGTCTTCGCCCTGTCGGGCGATGTCGATCAGCATGGTCGCCGCCTGGTCGGCGCGCGCCTCCGCCTGCAGCCGCGTCTCCTGGCCTTCGTGATGATTGAAGAACCACCACCAGAACCGCGCCAGGAATCCCCACAGGCGCGGCGACAGCCGGATCCAGGCCGGCCAGTTCGGCGGCGGCAGCGGCGCCTCGATCAGCACCGCCTCCTGGGTGAAGGCGCGGCCCTTGGCCAGGGCCTGGGCGCTCTCGATCGAGCGCAGGCGGGTGGAGGCGACCAGCGTCCCGCACTTCTCCACGAAATTCATCAAGGTCGTCGGCGGCGTCTGGCCGGGCAGCAGGCCCAGCACCTCGTAACTGGCCCAGAACTTCCGGTATTCGGCGGCGGACAGCTTCACCTTGCGGGAAAGCGCAGGCTCTCCGTGGCGCGCCAGGATGATGGCGCCCAGCGGGGCGGCGGGCTGCGCGGCGGGAACCTCGGCGGTCAAAACGCTGGCCATTCTATCCGGACGGCTTCGGCAGCCAAGCGCACCAGCCGCGTTCCCTCACCCCTCAGACAGGGCCCTGACGTGCGCAAGCGCCGACTGACCCAGAGCTTCCAGGTCGTAGCCGCCCTCGAGCGAGGACACAACCCGACCTTTAGCGTGGGCGTTGGCAAGCGACGCTATGGCCCGGGTCGCCCAGGCGAAGTCCTCCGCCTCCAGGTTCTGGCCCGCCTCGCCGATCGGATCGCGGCGATGGGCGTCGAAGCCGGCGGAGACGATGATCAGGTCGGGGGCGAAGGCGTCGACCTTCGGCATCAGCCCCTCGAACGCCTTGCGCCAGGCCTCCCGCGGCGCGCCGGGCGCAACGACCGCGTTGGCGATGTTCGGGGCGGTCGGCTCCGACGGATGTCCGGTGCCGGGCCACATGGGCCACTGCTGGATGGAGGCGAACAGCAGGCCCTCCTGGCCGGCGAACGCCGCCTGGGTGCCGTTGCCGTGGTGGATGTCGAAGTCGATCACCGCCACCTTGGCCAGGCCGGCGGCCTGGGCCGCCTTGGCCGCCACGGCGACGTTGGAGAAGATGCAGAAGCCCATCGGCGTGGCCGGCTCGGCATGGTGGCCGGGCGGGCGGATGGCGCAGAAGGCCCGCTGGGTCTCGCCGGCCGCGACCGCGCGCACCGCGGCGACCGTCGCGCCCGCCGCGCGCCGCGCGGCGTTCAGGCTGCCCGCGGACATGTAGGTGTCGGCGTCGAGCCGCACCGCCGAGGCGCCCGGCGTCAGCCCGAAGATGGTGTCCACATAGCGCTGCGGATGCACCCGCAGCAGGTCCGCCTCCTCCACCAGGGGGGAATCCTGCGCAGAGAGGTCGAGGTCGCTGGCGTCGCTGAGGGCGTCGATCACCGCGCGCAGCCGCTCGGGCCGTTCAGGATGACCGTCACCGGGACGGTGGTCGAACATGTCGGTGTGGGTGTAGAGCGCGACGGTCATACCTCACCCTATCTCAGGTCGCCGCCCTGCCGATGCAAGAACCCACCATCCGCCGCGCCGGGTCGGCCGACGCCGAGGCCCTGGCGGAGATCGGCGCCCGCACCTTCAGCGAAACCTTCGGCCACCTCTATCCGCCCGCGGACCTCGCCCGGTTCCTCGCCGAGGCCTACGGGCTGGAGCGCACCCGCGCGGACCTGGCCGATCCCGCAAAGGCCTCCTGGATCGTGGAGGCGGCGGACGGCCAGGTGGTCGGCCTGGCGCTCGCCGGCCCCTGCGCCCTGCCCCATCCGGACATCACGCCCTCCTGCGGCGAACTCAAGCGGCTCTATCTGCTGAAGGCGCATCAGAACGGCGGCCTTGGCGGGCGGCTGTTCGCGCAGGCCATGACCTGGCTGCAAGGCGGCGGACCACGGAACGTCTGGATCGGCGTCTGGTCGGAAAACTACGGGGCCCAGCGATTCTACGCCCGTCACGGCTTCAGCAAGGCCGGCGAATATGGCTTCGAGGTCGGCGACACGATCGACCGCGAATTCATCCTGATGCGCCCGGCGCACAAATTTTCTACAGACTGAAACAGATTGCCTGGGGCGCGACATAATTTCGTCTAACTGATCCCGCGGTAACCGGATAAAAGTTGCCGCGAATTAACGCGCAACCCCTTGGCTGAGGGCCCGGCTTTTGGGACTTTAGCCGCAATCGTCGCGTAGTAGCTCGAAGGCTCGAAAGTGGGATGCTGAGGATCGGATATGTGCGGCTGCGGGACCCGGAGTCCGCCAGCGACACGGTGACGTTGAAGGCCCTGGGTTGCCACGTGGTCCGCGCCGAAGAGCCCGCGCCGGATACGGACGAATCGGCGGTGCTGTTCTCGATCCTCGACTTCATCGGGGCGCGCGACCAGCTGGTCATCACCCGGCTTGTCCACCTGGGCCCGTCGGCGCGGTGCGTGCTGGAAGTGCTGGACCGGCTGGAGCAGCGCGGCGCCAGCCTCTACGTCTACGAGCCCGAGCTGAACAGCGAGGGCCCCGGCGGCCGGGCCCTGCGCGCGGCGCTGGAGGCGGTCGCCTCGCTGGAGCCGGCCTCGGCCGGCCGCCGCCGCCGTCCCGCCGCCCAGGAGATCCGCGAATTGCAGCGCGCCGGCGTCGGCCCGGTGGAGATCGCCCGGCGGCTGGGCGTCTCGCGCATGACCGTCTGGCGCAAGCTGAAGGCCGTCGAAGCCTGAGGCGGCCTTGCTGACGGGCCTTGCTGACGCCGGCGATCCGCGCCAGCCTGCCCTGATGATCCCGCGCGTCCTCGTCATCGCAGTGCTCGCCGGCCTCGCCCTGGCCGGATGCGCCAGCGTTCCGATGGGCGCTCCGGGCGCCTGGAGCCTGCAGGCCTCGGCCACCGCGGGCGCGGCGCTGGTGTTCGCCGATGGCGGCCGAGACGTGCTGCGGCTCGCCTGCCGTCGCAGTCCCGCCGAACTCTACCTCGCCTCCGATCGCCTGAAGCCCGCCCACGGCGAGGTGCGTCTGGACATCGACAGCCACCGGTTCAGCCTGCGCCCTACGGCCGACGAGCCGCGCCTGGCGGCCGTGGGGCCGATGCCGGACGCCCTGCCCGCCGCCCTGCTGGACGGCGGCCGGATCAGCGTCACCGCCGATGGCCACAGCCTCGGCCCGTTGCCCGCGCCCGACGGCAAGACCACCGCGGCCTTCGTGATCGCCTGCCGGGCCGACACCGCGGTGGGTTGAACCCGGCGAGGGTTGGGCGCTTACAGGGGCTCGGCCACCACGGAGAACTCCGATGCAGATGCGCACCCTTGGAAAGACCGGGCCGCAGGTGTCCGCCATCGGCCTCGGCTGCATGGGCATGTCGGGCATGTACGGTCCCTCCGACCGGGTGGAGAGCCTGGCCACCATCCACGCCGCGCTCGACGCCGGGATCAACCTGCTCGACACCGGCGACTTCTACGGCATGGGCCACAACGAGCTGCTGATCGCCGAGGCGCTGAAGGACCATCGGCGCGACGAGGTGCTGATCAGCGTCAAGTTCGGAGCCCAGCGCGGGCCCGACGGCGCCTGGCTCGGCTATGACGCCCGGCCGGCCGCGGTGAAGACGGCCTGCGCCTACAGCCTGCAGCGGCTGGGCGTCGACCACATCGACATCTACCGCCCCGCCCGGCTGGACCCCAACGTCCCCATCGAGGAGACCGTCGGCGCCGTCGCCGAGCTCGTGCAGGCCGGCTACGTCCGCCATGTCGGGCTGTCCGAGGTCGGCGCCGAGACCATCCGCCGGGCGGCGGCGGTCCACCCCATCGTCGACCTGCAGATCGAGTACTCCCTGGTCTCGCGCGGCCTCGAGGACGAGATCCTCGGCGTCTGCCGCGAGCTGGGGATCGGCATCACCGCCTATGGAGTGCTGTCCCGCGGCCTGATCGGCGGCCACATGCAGGCGGCCCCGGCCGGCGGCGGCGACTTCCGCGGCTTCAGCCCCCGCTTCCAGGGCGAGAACCTGGAGCGCAACCTGGCCCTGGTCGAGGCGCTGCGTCAGGTCGCCGAGGCCCGCGGCCTCACCCCGGCGCAAGCGGCCATCGCCTGGGTGCTGGCGCAGGGCGAGGACATCGTGCCGGTGGTCGGCGCGCGCCGCCGCGACCGGCTGGCCGAAGCCCTCGGCGCGCTGGCGACCGTCCTTGCGCCGGCGGACCTGGCGGCCATCGAAAAAGCGGTCCCGAAAGGCGCCGTCGCAGGCGACCGCTACCCCGCCGCCCAGATGCGCTCGCTGGACAGCGAACGCCGGGCCTGAGGCGTCCGCGCACTGGACATCGGGCGGTCGCAGCCCCATCCTCGGCGTTCAAACGATCGTTCGCTTCCGGACAACCGCCCGATGTTCATGCGTTTCTTCACCGAGCTGCGCCAGGCCAAGGTGCCGGTGACGCTGAAAGAGTACCTCATGCTCATGGAGGCGCTCGACAAGGCGGTGATCGACCGCTCGGTGGAGGATTTCTACTACCTGTCCCGCGCCGCCCTGGTGAAGGACGAGAAGAACATCGACAAGTTCGACCAGGTGTTCGGCCAGGTCTTCAAGGGCCTGGAGCGGATGGGCGACGACGTCACCGCCGACATCCCGGCCGAGTGGCTGAAGAAGATCTCCGAGAAGTTCCTCACCGAGGAGGAGAAGGCGCAGATCGAGGCCATGGGCGGCTTCGACAAGCTGATGGAGGCGCTGGCCGAGCGCATGCGCGAGCAGAAGGAACGCCACGAGGGCGGCGAGAAGGCGATCGGCACGGGCGGCACGTCGCCCTTCGGCGCCAACGGCTACCATCCCGAAGGCATCCGCATCGGCCAGGACAAGGGCCGCCACGGCAAGGCGATCAAGGTCTGGGACAAGCGCGAGTACAAGAACCTCGACGACTCCGTCGAGCTCGGCACCCGCAACATCAAGGTGGCGCTGCGCCGGCTGCGCAAATGGGTCCGCGACGGCCATGCCGACGAGCTCGACATGGGCGGCACCATCAAGGGCACCGCCGAGAAGGGCTACCTGGACATCCAGATGCGCCCCGAGCGCCGCAACAAGATCAGCGTGCTGATCTTCTTCGATATCGGCGGCTCGATGGACAGCCACATCAAGGTCTGCGAGGAGCTGTTTTCAGCCGCCCGGACCGAGTTCAAGAACATGGAGTTCTACTACTTCCACAACTGCCTCTACGAGTCCGTGTGGAAGGACAACCGCCGCCGCCATGCGGAGAAGATCCCGACCTGGGACGTGCTCCACAAGTTCCCGCACGATTACAAGGTCATCTTCGTGGGCGACGCGACCATGAGCCCCTACGAGATCACCTACCCGGGCGGCTCGGTGGAGCACTGGAACGAGGAGGCCGGCGCGATCTGGATGGACCGCGTGGCCAACATCTACGAGCACATGGTCTGGCTGAACCCGACCGCCGAGCGGCACTGGGACTACACGCCCTCCGTCGGGGTCATCAAGCAGCTGGTCAACGACCGGATGTACCCGCTGACGCTGCAGGGCCTGGAGAAGGCGATGAAGGAGCTGGCGCGCTAGAGCGCGACGAGGGCCGATGAATTCGTCTGAACTCTGAATCGTGCTCTAGAATCAAGGTGTAGATGGGGGCGCGACGTTTGCAGGGGTTCCCAACCGGGCGCGGGCGTGGGACCTCTAAGAGAGCCCATGACCGATCTGATTCACGATTCCACCGAAACCGACGAGACGCAGGCCGCCACCAAGGCGGCCGTGTTCGCTTCGGCTGAGCGGCTGTTCGCCCTGCACGGCTTCCAGAACGTCTCGGTGCGCGACATCACCGCCGACGCCGGCGTCAACCTCGCCTCGGTGAACTACCATTTCGGCTCCAAGGACGCCCTGCTGTTCGAGATCTTCCGCCGGCGCACGGCGGAGCTGAACCGCGAGCGCGTGCGCATGCTGCACGAGGCCAATGGCCGCCATGACGGCAAGCCGCCGGTCCGCGAGATTCTCGAGGCCCTGTTCGCCCCGCCGCTGAAGTGGGCCGACCCGGAGAACGACCGCCGCATCTCCGTGCAGTTCATCATCCGCGCCCGCTCCGAGGGCACGGCCGAGATGCGCGAGGCGCTGCAGAACGACGTCTCGCACCTGGAGCGGTTCGCCAACGCCCTGATCGCCGCGCGCCCCGACCTGCCCCGCGAGGAGGTCTACTGGCGGCTGCACTTCTGCCTGGGCATGGTCCACAACAACCGGTTCGCGGAGTTCGACCGGCTGCACCACCTGTCCGGCGGCGCCACCCGCGAGGGCGACGCCCAGGCGCTGCTGAAGCGCATGGTCGACTTCGCCGAGGCCGGCTTCCTGGCCTGATCGCCGTGCCGCGGATCGTCA
Source organism: Phenylobacterium hankyongense (assembly GCF_003254505.1). Lineage (NCBI taxonomy): Bacteria > Pseudomonadati > Pseudomonadota > Alphaproteobacteria > Caulobacterales > Caulobacteraceae > Phenylobacterium > Phenylobacterium hankyongense. Next base: position 379,961 of record NZ_QFYP01000001.1, read on the forward strand.
CCGACGCCCGGACCTTCACCGCCGACCGCCCATGGGGCGCCCGCGACCTGGCGGAGATCGAGGGCGCAAGCGTGCGCCTGCATTGGACCGACCAGCCCTACCGCTGGCACGTGAACGATGGCCGCGAGGTCTTCGTGGTGCTCGATGGCGAGGTGGAGATGCGCTACCGCCAGGCGGGCGAGGAACGCACCGTGCGGCTCGGTCCCAGCGACATGTTCATCGCCGAGGCCGGGGACGAGCACGTGGCGCATCCGCTCGGCGCCGCGCGCATCCTGGTGATCGAGCGCAAGGGCTCGGTTTAGAACCCCTCCTGCGCCACCACCGCGGTGACGGGCGCCTTGTGGAAGCTCACGCCGCGATACTCGACCTCGTCGCCCTGCGGCGTCGCCCCGGTCAGCCGCAGGAACTCGTCCCAGCGGTCCTCGGGCATCAGCAGCACCAGGCCGGCGAGGTCCCTGTAGGCCTCGATCTCCCGATCGGCCTCTTCGCGAATGTCGCGCACGTCCGCCTTGGCCGGGTCGGACTGGTCGAGATGGCTGGGATGCGGCGTCTGTTCCGGCATGCTGGAGCAACCCCCATCCCTGCGCGGAGTTCCGTCGGAGCTACGCCGCCAACGCCCACGCGAACTTCAGGTCCTCGACGAACATGGCGTAGGCCCTGGCCTTGGCGTCGGCGTCGGGCACGCGCAGCAGGTAGGACGGATGGTAGGTCACCACGCCCTGCGCCTGGTCGGGCAGCTGCAGGGCCTGCTGGCGCGCCTTGCTGATCGGCATGGCCTTGCCGAACACCGAGAACACCGCGGTCGCGCCCAGCGCCACGATCACCCGCGGCCGCACGATCCGCCGCTCGTTGTCCAGCCACCAGCGGCAGGCGACGACCTCGCCCGCGTCGGGAGTCTTGTGCAGCCGGCGCTTGCCGCGTTGCTCGTGCTTGAAGTGCTTCACCGCATTGGTGACGTAGGTCTCGGTCCGCGGCACGCCGGCCGCCGCCAGCGCCTTGTCCAGCACCTGGCCGGCGGGCCCCACGAACGGCTGGCCGGCGAGGTCCTCCTGGTCGCCCGGCTGCTCGCCGACGAACATCAGCTTCGCCCGCCCCGGCCCCTCGCCGGGCACGCCCTGGGTCGCGTCGCGCCAGAGGTCGCAGCGCCGGCAGACCTGCACGCCGGCGGCGATCTCCTCCAGGGTCGCCGGCGCCCCGCCGTCGAACGGCGCGTCCCGGCTGGCGCGCAGGGCGGCGCGGACGACGCGGCGGGTAGGTTCGGAGGGCGACTGGCGGACCATGTCTGTCGTGCGGGCCTCGGCGCGGGCGATCAACTCGGGAATGAGCCGCGCTTCGGGCAGGTTCCGCCAGTAGCGCTTCGGCATTTCCTTCTGCATGGCGGCGACGTTCAGGCGGGCCGGGTTGAAGATCGACGCGTAGTAGGTGCGCCAGTAGCCCTCCAGGGCGTCCTCCGGCGGGGCGTCGGCGGCGTCGGCGCCTGCGGTGAAGGTCAACTCGCGGGTGTCCCAGTGCAGGCAGAGGTCCGGCGTCAGGATCGAGAACCGCATATTGGCGAACCGGCCGACGAAGAACGGCGCGACCGCTTCGGTCACCCGATGCGCCGGCTCGAACCAGGCGGCATAGGCCTCCGGCTCATCACCCACCCGCCGCAGGCGTACGAAGGCTTTCATCTTGTGGACAGCCTGGTCGACCTGCCGGGCGAGACTGCGGGCCCGGGCCACGTCGAGGTCGGAGGCGATGTGCAGCAGGTCGGGCTCGCGCTCCATTCGCCAGAGCAGCCGGTAGAGCAGGCCGAACCGCTCGTTCGAGCGGTGCAGGATCACCGCCTCCGCCAGCTCAAGGAAGGCCCGCGGCACGGTGAAGGCGCGCCCGGCCGCCGGCGCCTCCGGCAGGGCTTCGGCGAACAGGTCCCCGGCGCCGTCGACGGTCCAGAGCGCCGCGTCCGGAGCGACGCCATGGGCCCGCAGCGTCCGCGCCGCTTCCCGCCAGCCGGGGAAGTCGGTTCCGCTGGCCAGCCGCACCACCTGCATCAGAACAGACTCAGCTGTTCGGGCGCCGGCGGATGGGGCAGGACCTCCCGGTCCGCCAGGGCGACGGGCCGCCAGTCTGCGGCCACGAGGAAGGGCTTCAGCTTCTCCACCCCGCGGGTCAGCCGCTTCAGGTCGGCCAGGGTGAGGCGCCGGTAGCGGCGCACCTCCATCACCTTGTCGACGGCCTTGACGCCCAGCCCAGGGACCCGCAGCAGGCGCCCGCGCTCGGCGGTGTTGACGTCCACCGGGAAGTCGCCGCGATGGCGCAGCGCCCAGGCGAGCTTGGGGTCGATGTCGAGGTCCAGATGCTCGGCCTCGCCGACGATCTCGGCCCGCTCGAAGCCGTAGAACCGCATCAGCCAGTCGGCCTGGTAGAGGCGGTGCTCACGCGCCAGCGGGGGGCGCGCCAGCGGCAGGCGGGCGGTGGAGTCCGGGATCGGCGAGAAGGCCGAGTAGTAGACCCGCCGCAGCCGGTAGGCCCCGTAGAGCGCCTCGCTGCGCTTGAGGATCTCGCCGTCGGAGGCCTCGTCGGCGCCGACGATCATCTGCGTGGACTGGCCGGCCGGCGCGAACTTGGCGGCCCCGCCGGCGCGGGTCTCCTCCTGCCCGGCCTCGACGCCCAGCCGCACCGCCGCCATCGCCTTTTTGATGCCTGCCAGGTCCTTTTCCGGCGCGAGCCTCGCCAGGCTGTCGTCCGTCGGCAGCTCGATGTTGACCGACACCCGGTCAGCGTAGAGGCCGGCCTGATTGACCAACTCCGGCGAGGCCTCCGGGATCACCTTCAGGTGGATATAGCCGCGGAAGTCGTGGGCCTCGCGCAGCAGCTGCGCCACGCGGACCAGTTGCTCCATTGTGTAGTCAGCGCTGCGGATGATGCCGGAGGAGAGGAACAGCCCCTCGATGTAGTTGCGCTTGTAGAAGCCCAGCGTCAGGTCGACGACCTCCTGCGCCGAGAACCGCGCCCGCGGCGTGTTCGAGCTCACCCGGTTTACGCAGTAGGCGCAGTCGTAGACGCAGAAGTTGGTCAGCAGGATCTTCAGCAGCGAAATGCAGCGCCCGTCTGGCGCATAGGCGTGGCAAATGCCCATGCCGCCCTCGGACGAGCCCACGCCGCGGCCGTCGCGGGAGTCCCGCCGGCTCCCGCTCGACGAGGCGCACGAGGCATCGTACTTCGCCGCATCGGAAAGGATGGCCAGCTTGCGCTTGAGATCCAGGACCGCCATGCCGGCATCTTAGAGTTCTTGGTTTGTTCCGTCCAGCCCACTGCCCGAGCCGGCGGCGGCGGGAACCCTCCGGCGGCCGGGCGGTTCCGGACGCATGGCCCGCTACCGGATCCGTCACGAGACGCTCTATTCCTATGAGCGTCCGGTGAGCTTTGCGCCCCACCGCCTGCTGGTGCGGCCGCGCGACAGCCACGCCATACGGGTGGTCGAGACCTCCCTGACCCTGTCGCCGCCCGGCGGCACCCGCTGGACCTATGACGCGCTCGGCAACTCCGTCTGCTGGTTCACGCCGAGGGGCGAGGCGCGCAGGCTGTCGATCGTCAGCGAGCTCACCATCGCCCGCTATCCCGCGCCGCTTTCCGACCCGCAGGTCGCCGACCCGCAGACCGTCACGCCCATCGTCTACGAGGCCGCCGATCGCGCCGTGCTGGCGCCGTTCATCGAGCCGGTCACCGAGGACCGCGACGGAGTGCTGTTGAAGTGGCTGCGCGGCCAGGTCGGCGGGCCGCAGGAGCCCGCGCTGGAGTTCCTGCTGCGCCTCAACCGCACCATCCACGACACCTTCGAGTACCGGGCCCGCGACCAGGGCGCGGCGCAGGAGCCCGCCCATACCGTGGCGCTGGGCGCGGGGACCTGCCGCGACTTCGCCTGGCTGATGGTCGAGGCGCTGCGGCGGCTCGGCTATGCGGCGCGCTTCGTCACCGGCTACCTCTATTCGCCGGCGCTGAGCAGCATGCGCGGCGCCGGCGCCACCCACGCCTGGAGCGAGGTGTTCATGCCCGATCTCGGCTGGATCGAGTTCGACCCCACCAACGCCCTGGCGGAAAGCGCCGACCTGATCCCGGTGGCGGTCAGCCGGACGCCGGCCGAGGCCGCCCCGGTGGTGGGTTCCATCTTCGGCGACGGCGGCGCCTCGCAGCTTTCGGTTCACGTAGACGTGCGGCCGGCCGAGTCGCTTCCCGCCGCGGCGTGAGTCTAAATCAACCGCCGAAAACCTTTGGGGAGGACCGGCCATGACGCACGGATTCCAACAGCAGGATTCCACCGCCGGCTTCTGCATTCCGAAATCCGCGGCCACCCCGCAGCATGGCCAGAAGGCCGACACCAAGACTGCGAAGGCCAAGCCGCCACGGTCCTTCGAGCCCCGTCCCGGCCACTAGCCGACGGCGCTTCCCGCCCGCGCAGACTCTGCTAGGCTCCCGGCATTGAATTAATCCGTTGCCTGAGGGGAGCCGTCCGCGGGCTCATTTAAGCCCGTCGCGTGCGGCCTGTACGTATTTGGACGCCAAGATCGATAACGCCGAGCCCGTCGCCGATATGGCCGACGGTGGCGGCGACCTGGCCGCCCGCGAGGCGGCCTACGAGAAGTTCGTCTGGGACAACCTGAAGCGAAACTATCTCGGCAACTACCTGCACGGCATGCTGGGGATGACCGGCTTCCGGCTGGTCAACGCCCCGACCTTCCTGCCCGCCTACCTGCACGCCATCTCCGGCTCCAACACCATCGTCGGCCTGGGCCTGGCCCTGCAGCAGGTGGGCGGGGTGATCTCGCCGATCTTCGGCGCCAGCAAGATCGAGCACCGCACCAAGGTGATGCCCGCCGCCCTGTGGATGGGCGGGCTGGCGCGGATGGCGATCCTCGGCATCGCCGCCTCCGGCTGGCTGCTGAAGGGCACGCCGCTGGTCGCCAGCGTGCTGTTCTTCATGCTGATGTTCGGCATCTTCATGGGCGCGCAGCGGGTGGTGTTCAGCCTGTTGATCGCCAAGGTGATCCCGATCAGCCGGCGCGGCCGCCTGCAGGCCTGGCGCAACGCCACCGGCGGACTGATCGCCGCGGTCCTCGCCTATTTCGCCGGCCGCTACTTCATCGGCCCGAACCTGTTCGGCAACGGCTACGGCACGACCTTCATCTTCGCCTTCATCCTGACGTCCATGGGCCTGTGGGCGCTGCAGTTCCTGCTGAAGGAGCCGGAGCCGCCGACCACCCGCACGCAAGGCCGCTTCCGCGACCGGCTGCGCGAATTCCCCCGCCTGATCACCGAGGACCGCGCCTACGCCTACTTCCTGCTGGTGCAGATGCTGGCCACCTCGGCGCGGATCGCGACCCCGTTCTACATTCTCTATGTCGCCGCCTCGATCCACATGACGGGGATGATGCTGGGCGCGCTGTCCCTGGCCTACCTGGGCGCGGACACCCTCTCCAACCTGGTCTGGGGCTACCTCGGCGACAAGAGCGGCTTCCGGCTGGTGCTGCTGTTCTCGATCGTCACCTGGATCGCCTCGACGGTCCTGCTGATCGAGGTCCACCACAGCTGGGCGATCTTCCTGGCCTTCTTCGGCCTGGGCGCTGCCCAGTCCGGCTACATGATGGCCGCCCAGACCATGATCCTGGAGTTCGGGGCCCGCGACGACCTGCCCATGCGCATCGCGGTCAGCGCCACCGCCGAGAGCATCACCGCCACCCTCGGCCCGCTGCTGGGCGGCAAGATCGCCGACCTGTTCGGCTACGACCTGGTGTTCGGCATCTCCATCGGCGTGCTGGTCGCCGCCCTGGTGCTGCTGATCGCCGCGGTCAAGGAGCCGCGCACGGCGCGGATGGCGGCGCTCTAGGCCGCCGCCCGCTTCTCCGCCGCGCCGCTGATGCGGGCGCGGGCCATTTCGTTGGCGACCTCGTGGGTCGGGCGGGCTTCGTGGCGGGAGCGGTCGAGGACCTCTTCCAGGGTCTGGGTCAGGCGGGCGAGCTTGCCGTCGACCCAGGCGGCGTCGAAGGCCTCGCCGCGCTCCAGCGCGCGGATCTCGCCCGCGACGTTGATGATGCCGCCGCCGTTGATGACGTAGTCCGGCGCATAGAGGATGCCGCGCTCGAACAGGGCGCGGCCGATCTCGGGATCGGCCAGCTGGTTGTTGGCGCCGCCGGCGATCACCTTGGCGTGCAGGCGGGGAAGCGTGTCGGCGTTGATCGCCCCGCCCAGGGCGCAGGGGGCGAAGACGTCGGCCTCGGCGTCGAAGATCGCGGCCGGCGTGACCACCGCGGCGTTGGTCCGGGCGGCGACCTCGCGCAGCGCCTCTTCGTTGACGTCGGTGAGGATCAGCCTGGCGCCCGCCGCATGCAGCTTGTCGGCGAGGTAGGCGCCGACGTGGCCGACGCCCTGGACGGCGACGGTCACCCCGTCGAGGTCGCGGTTCAGGGCGCGCCGGACGCAGAGCTGTACGCCGCGGAAGACGCCCTCGGCGGTCACCGGGCTGGGATCGCCGGACGCCGCCGGGTGGCCTTCGAGGCCGGCCACATAGCGGGTGTGCTTGCGCGCGCTCATCAGGTCGGCGGGCGAGACGCCGACATCCTCGGCCGTCCAGTACTTGCCGCCGACATCCTCCACCGCGCGGCCGAAGGCCTCAAACAGCGCCGGGGTCTTCTGGGTGCGGCTGTCGCCGATGATCACCGATTTGCCGCCGCCCAGCTCCAGGTCGGCCATGGCGTTCTTGTAGGACATCGCCCGCGACAGCCGCAGCGCGTCCTCCAGCGCCAGCTCCGACGAGGCATAGGGCCACATGCGGCAGCCACCGGCCGCCGGGCCCCGGGCGGTGGAGTGGACCGCGATGATGCACTTCAGGCCGGTTTTTTCGTCGAAGAAGGCGTGGACGCCTTCATGGCCCTCAAAGGCGGGGGAATCGAACAAGGTCATGCCGCGATCTTTGCTGCTGCTTGGAAGGGATTTGCGCCAGCCTCTACGCCCGCCAAGCTCATGTCACAACCCCGCCGCCACGTGGAGCGGACCGCCCGGCGCCGGCGCTCCGCGGATCGGGGGCGCGCCGGACGGCAGCGGCGCCGCGGGGTCGCGGATGAAGGCGGCGATGTCGGCCCAGACCGCCGGCCCCTGGTGGTCGCGCATCATCAGATGCCAGCCCTTGGCGTAGTAGGCGGTGCGATCGGTGGGCTTCAGCGTCTTCACCGCCCGCAACGCCGCCTTCTTGGGGATGATCTGGTCGTGGGCGCCGTAGAGGTAGAGCACCGGGGCGCCGATGCGGCCCACGGCGTCGGCCGCCCGGTCCATCATCCCGACCAGGCCATAGAGGGTGTCGGACCGCGCGCCCCAGACCATCAGCGGGTCGCGGCCCATGGCGATCAGTTCCTCGCGGTTGTCGGTGGGGCTGACCTTGCGGGTCAGCCAGCGCGGCGGGGTGTAGACCTTCGACGCCGTGAAGTTGGCCGCGAACCACAGGAGCGTGCGGTACGGCAGCGGCTGCTCGCGCCAGCCCCAGACCGCCGGCGACAGCAGCACCACCCGGTCGGCGGCCGGCGGACGGTCGGAGGCGAAGGTCTCCGCCGCCACCGCCCCGCCCATGCTCTCGCCGACCACGACGATGATCGCGTGCGGATAGGCGCGCCGCGCGAGGCTGACCACCGTGCGCAGGTCCTCGTCCATCAGCTCGTCGCCGGCCCAGACGCCGCGCCCGGGCGAGCGGCCGAAGCCCCGCTGATCGTAGGCGAGCGTGGTGATCCCCTGCTCGGCCCACCAGGGCGCGGCCAGGTGGAAGGCGTTGGCGTAGTCGTTCATGCCGTGCAGGCCGACGACGACCGCCCAGGGCTCCCCCTTCGCTTCCCAGCGCATCAGCCCCAGCCGCGTCCCGTCGAAGCTGGTCACCGAGTCGGTGTCGAGCCGCGGGCCCTGGAAGCCGAGCGGCGGCCGGCCGGCCTGCTGCACCATCAGCGGCGTGCAGCCGGCGAGCATCAGGGTCGCGAAAAGGACAGCAATCAGGCGCGTCATCGGTCGAGGATCTGGCCCACTCTTTTGCGAAGATATGGGACAACCTCCGCCTCGAACCAGGGGTTGCGCTTCAGCCAGCCGGTGTTGCGCCACGACGGGTGCGGCATCGGCAGGATCTGCGGCAGGCGCGCCCGCCAGTCGCGCACCGTGCCGGTCATCACCCGCTTGCCGCCCAACGCCCAGTCCTGGGCGTAGGAGCCGACCAGCAGGGTGAGCTCGACGTTCGGCAGCGCGTCCATCAGCCGCGACCGCCAGAGGGTCGCGCAGCGCTTCGGCGGCGGATAGTCGCCGCCCTTCGGACTCGTCCCGGGAAAGCAGAAGGCCATGGCCGCCACCCCGATCGCCGGCTCGCCATAGAAGGTCGCGCGGTCGACGCCCATCCAGCCGCGCAGCCGCTCGCCGGACGGATCGTCGAACGGCAGGCCGCTCTCATGCACCCGCCGGCCGGGCGCTTGGCCGCAGATCAGCAGGCGGGTCTCGGCCGAGACCCGCACAACCGGCCGCGGCTCATGCGGCAGCTCGCCCGCGCAGGCCCGGCAGGCGCCGATCTCGCTCAGGAGCTCAGGCAGGCTCACGCTGGGCGAACATCTGGCGTTCCCTGGCCACCATCTCGGCGTAGCAGGGCCGCGCCAGGATCGCCTCGATGTAGCCGAAGGCCTTGGGGTGGGTGGTCGGGTTCACCGGGCAGCCGGCGTGGCCCATGGTGACGAAGGGACTGACCACGGCGATATCGGCCAGGGTGATACGGTCCTCGACCAGGTAGCCGGAGGCCGGGATCACGCCCTCCAGGTAGTCGACCAGCTTCGGGAACTCGACGCGCTGCGCCTCGTCGGCCGCCGCCAGGTCGCCTTCGCGGTTCATGAACCTCGGAGCCACGACACGGTTGAAGAAGATCTTGCCGCCGCAGGCGCCGGCGATGGTGTCGCCGAATTCCTCGTACCAGATCGCCCGGGCGCGGGCTTTCGGCTCGGTCGGGATCAGGTTCGGCTCGGGCTTGATGGCCTCGAGGTAGGTGATGATGGCGGTAGAGTCGGAGATCAGGAAGTCGCCGTCCTTGAAGCCCGGCATCTTGCCGAACGGGCTCGCCTGTTTGAACTCCGGCGGGCCGGAGCCCATGCCGGCCGCGACCAGCTCGACCTCGATCCCCTTCTCGGCCGCGAAGGCCAGGGTCTTGCGCACATAGGGCGAAAGCGAATTGCCATAGACGATCATGCGTCGGCTCCCTCTGGTGAGGCGCCCGCATCCGGCAGCTTCAGCCGGTAGACGCCCTTGAAATCCTCCGGATCGGCCGGCTTGCCATGGCGGGTGATCACCAGGCGGCCCTGCCGCGCCAGGCCCACCGATGTAGCACGGACGTGGCCCAGAAGCCTGCGCCAACCCTCGGGATCGACGCCGCGGGCGACCTGTTCCGGCGACACCGACTTGCCGGGCCCGGCCTGGGTCAGCAGGTCGAAGATCGTGGCCTCTATGTCAGCGCTCATCTAGCCGCCTCGCTTCAGGGTTTCGCGGGCGATGACCACCTGCTGGATCTGGCTGGTGCCCTCATAGATGCGGAAGATCCGCACGTCGCGGTAGAAGCGCTCGATGCCGTGATCGGCCACATAGCCGGCCCCGCCGAAGATCTGCACCGCGCGGTCCGCCACCCGGCCGACCATCTCGGAGGCGAAGTATTTGGCGGCCGCCGCCTCCAGGGTGACGCTCTGGCCGGCGTCGCGCTTGCGCGCGGTCTCCAGGGTGAGCGCCCGGGCCGCCAGGGCCTCGGTCTTGGAGTCGGCGAGCATCCCCTGGATCAGCTGGAACTGGGCGATCGGCTGGCCGAACTGCTTGCGCTCGGACGCATAGGCCACGCAGTCGGCGAGCAGCCGCTCGGCGACGCCGACGCAGACTGCGGAGATGTGCAGGCGCCCGCGGTCGAGCACCTGCATGGCGACCTTGAAGCCCTCGCCCTCGCGGCCCAGCCGGTTCTCCACGGGGACCCGGACGTTGTCGAAGGTCACGTCGCAGATGTGCGCGCCCTGCTGGCCCATCTTCTTCTCGGGCTTGCCGACGCTCAGGCCCGGCAGGTTGCGCTCCACCACGAAGGCGGAGACCCCGCCGGCGCCGGGCTTCGCCGGATCGCTGCGGGCCATCACCGTGAACAGGTCGGCCTTGTTGGCGTTGGTGATAAACCGCTTGGAGCCGTTCAGCACGTAGTGGTCGCCGTCGCGGATGGCGCGGGTCTGGACGTTGGCGCTGTCGGAGCCGGCCTCCGGCTCGGTGAGCGCGAAGGAGGTGATGATCTCGCCCGAGGCGATGCCGGGCAGGTACTTCTGCTTCTGATCCTCGGTCCCGAACATCACCAGGCCCTGCGAGCCGATGCCGACGTTGGTGCCGAAGGTGGAGCGGAACGCCGGGCTGGTCCGGCCAAGCTCCACCGCCACCACGCATTCGTCCTCCATGGAGAGGTCGAGGCCGCCGTAGGCTTCGGGGATCGAGAGGCCGAACAGGCCCAGCCCCTTCATCTCCTCGACCACCTCCGGCGGCACGAGGTCCTGCTCGGCGACCTGCGCCTCCAGCGGCCGCAGCCGCTCGGAGACGAACCGGCGCACGGCGTCGATCAGCTGGTCTCGGGTTTCGGCGTCGAGCGCCATGGCGGCTCCCCTAGTTGCAGGTCTTCTCGTCGGCGGCCTTGGTGAAGCTGCCCAGCGCCACCGCCACCACGGGCGGGCCGGTCCAGGTCTCGTACTGGGTGCCGCCGGCCGGCACGGCGCAGACCTTCACCGACTGCGGCGCCAGCTTGCGGCCCACCATCCGCAGCACGCCGGCCTTGTAGATGACCGGATAGTCGAGGCCGTTCCAGATCTTCAGGTAGGAGGCCTTCTTCTCCGCCGAGCCGTCCAGCGCCACGGCGATCTGGCCTGCCTTGGGCTTGGCGTAGGTGTCCTTCACGGCGCCGGGCGGGTGGGCGATGGCCAGCTTGCCCTTCTCGGTCTTGTCGATGGCCGGCACGCCGTCCTCGCCCAGGTGGACCGTCGCCCGTTCGCCGAACACCACCTGCAGGGCCGGCCCCTCCATCTTGGTGACCGGCTCGAAGAAGGCCTCGGCGCCGGCGGCTGTCCCGGCGGGGGCGGCCGGCGTCGCAGCCGGCGGCTCGGCGGCCGGGGCGGCGGCGAGCATGAGGGCGGCGAGGCTAATCAGCATGGGCTACTCATGACTTGGGAGGAACGGTCGGCTTCGACGGCGCGGATTGTGGACTGGGCGGCTGCGGACAGACCACCTCGTTGGTGTCGCGCGGCGTGAAATGGCTGAGCCGCATGGCCTTTGCATGGCGGCCCGCCCAGCTTTCGTAGCCCGGCAGCAGCGGCAGCACCGTGCAGACCGTGACGGGTTCGCCGGTCTGCGTCGGACCGACCTGGCTCAGCAGGACCGCGCGGTAGTCGAAGGCCTTGGAGGTCCCGTTCTCGACCTTCAGCACCGTGGCGTCGCCCTGGGGTCCCATCAGCAGGGAGATCGCACCCTCGGCGACCTGCGCCAGCGGATCGCCCGTCCCCGGCGCCAGCCGCCGACCCGGCTTGGGCGGCAGGGCCTCGGCCGGATCGGCGCGCACCGCGGAAACAAGCGCCAGCCGGCCGTCCGGCGTCAGCTTCACCGTGACCCGCTCGCCCGCGAACAGCAGCAGGTCAGTGTCGTTCAGCAGATGCGACAGGTGGCCGGCGCCGGCGGGCTGGGCGGCCGCCGATGTGGCGAGCGCCAGGGCGACCGCGACGGCGCCGAGCGCGCGCCAATCCATCCTCAGGCCTTCGCCAGCGCCAGGGCCGAGCCCTGGCCCACGCCGACGCACATGGTGGCCAGCGCGCGTTCGCCGCCGCGGTCCTTCAGCGCCCGGGCCGCGGTCAGCGCCAGCCGCGCGCCGGATGCGCCCAGCGGGTGGCCGATGGCGATGGCGCCGCCGTGCGGATTGACGTGCTCGGCGTCGTCGGCCAGCCCCCAGGCGCGCGTGCAGGCCAGCGCCTGGGCCGCGAAGGCCTCGTTCAGCTCGATGACGTCGAAGTCGCGGGCCCGGATGCCCAGCCGGCGGGTCAGCTTCTCCACGGCCGGCACCGGCCCGACGCCCATCACCCGCGGCGGCACGCCGCCGGCCGCGCCGCCCTCGATGCGGGCCAGCGGCTCCAGGCCGAACTTCGCCACCATCTCCTCGGAGGCCAGCAGTAGGGCCGCGGCGCCGTCATTGACGCCTGAGGCGTTGCCCGCGGTCACCGTGCCGTCGGGCCGCACGATCGGCTTCAGCGCCTGCAGGGCCGCCAGCGTGGTGTCCGGCCGCGGGTGCTCGTCCTGGCTGACGGTGACGTCGCCCTTGCGATCCTTGATCGTCACCGGCGCGATCTCGCCGTCGAAGAAGCCGCGCTCGCGCGCCGCGCCGACCCGCTGCTGGCTGCGGAAGGCGAAGGCGTCCTGGTCCTCGCGGGCGATCTGGTGGTCGGTGGCGACGTTCTCGGCGGTCTCCGGCATGGAGTCGACGCCGAACGCCTGCTGCATCTTCGGGTTCACGAACCGCCAGCCGATGGTGGTGTCGTGGATCTCCGCCGCGCGCGAGAAGGCGCTTTCCGCCTTGCCCATGACGAACGGCGAGCGGGTCATGCTCTCCACCCCGCCGGCGACGATCAGGTCGGCGTCGCCCGAGGCGATGGCCCGGGCCCCGGCGATCACCGCGTCCAGGCCCGAGGCGCAGAGGCGGTTCACCGTGAAGCCCGGCGTGGTCACCGGCATGCCCGCCAGCAGCAGCGCCATGCGCGCCACGTTGCGGTTATCCTCGCCGGCCTGGTTGACGCAGCCGTAGATCACCTCGTCGACCTGTTCCCAGTCGATCTTGGGCAGCCGGGCCATCAATTCCCGCAGCGGATGCGCTGCCAAGTCGTCGGCCCGCACCTTGGCCAGCGCACCGCCGTACCGGCCGATCGGCGTGCGCACGCCCGTGCAGAGATAGACGGTCCGGCCTTGCATGATGGCTCCTTGCCCCCTTAAGCGGTGACCCGCCCCCACGGGTTCGATCGACGGGTTCGAAATCGGCGGGCCAAACTAGTGTTTGAAACGGCGCGGGGCAAACCCTTCGCGGAGGCTGGAGGCCCGATGGACGGCGGCGGCGAAGAGCAGAGCTACGCCTCGACCCTGGTGGAGGTGAGCGAGGGCGAGTGGGCCGGGTGGAAGACCTACACCGGCGGCGATCCCTTCGAGGACCATGCCGGTCCGTTCTATTGGAAGACCGGCGCCGACGGCCGGCCGGTGTGCGCCTTCCGCGCCGAGCAGAAGCACATGAACGGCGGCGGTTTCATGCACGGCGGCTGCATCATGACCTTCGCCGACTATTCGATCTTCGTGTTCGGCCGGGAGGCCATCGAGGGTAGCCGCAGCGTCACCGCCACCTTCAACGGCGAGTTCGTGGGCCCGGTGCCGCTCGGCGCGCTGGTGGAGAGCACCGGCGAGGTCGTTAAGGCCGGCCGCAGCATGGTCTTCCTGCGAGGCCTGATCACCGCCGGCGGCGAGCCGGTGATGAGCTTCTCCGCGGTGATCAAGAAGACCAGCCCCCGGGTCGCCGTCTGAATCCCGACTGATCGTCGACAGGGCGGGCGACCTCCGGCTCGGGCCAATGTGCCCGGTGAAACCGAAGGGAGCCGATCATGGCGAAGGTCCTTGTCCTCTACCATTCCACCTACGGCCACATCGAAGCGATGGCCCAGGCTGAAGCCGAAGGCGCACGCTCGGTGGACGGCGTGCAGGCGGACATCAAGCGCGTCCCCGAACTGGTGCCCGAAGAGGTCGCCCGAAACGCCGGCTACAAGCTCGACCAGGCCGCGCCGGTGGCGAAGATCGACGACCTGGCCGGCTATGACGCGGTCATCGTGGGCTGCGGCACGCGGTTCGGGCGGATGGCGTCGCAGATGGCCAACTTCCTCGATCAGGCCGGCGGGCTGTGGGTCAGCGGCGCATTGAACGGCAAGGTCGGCGCGGCCTTCACCTCCACCGCCACCCAGCACGGCGGCCAGGAGACGACGCAGTTCTCGATCATCACCACCCTGATGCACCTGGGCCTGGTGGTGGTGGGCCTGCCCTACTCGTTCGTCGGCCAGATGACGCTCGACGAGATCACCGGCTGCAGCCCCTACGGCGCCTCCACCATCACCGGCGGCCAGGGCCAGCGGATGCCGAGCGCCAATGAACTCGACGGCGCGCGCTTCCAGGGCCGGCTGGTGGCCGAGACCGCGATGAGGCTGGCGGGCCAGTTCGCCGAGCTTCACCGGCCCGTGCCGGAGGCCGAGGCGAGGTCGTGGGAGACGCCCGAGGAAGTGGCGCGAACTTAGGCCCGCCGCTCAGGCCGGCCGCTCGCGCATGCCGGCCTTCGCCGCCGGCCGCTCCCGCATGGCCGCGGCCCAGCGGCCCACGTGGACGAGGTCCTCGGGCGGCCGAAGCTTGATCATCCGGCCGAAGTCGATGCCGACGAAGGCGACGATGTCGGCGATGGTCAGCCGTTCGGCCCCCAGCCACGGGCTCTCGCCCAGGCGGCGGTCGAGCACCTTCAGCGCCTTGAGGCCGGCCTGGATGTTGTACTCGCCGACCGGCGCGTTCTGCTGCTCCAGCGCCGCCATCGCCGGATGGGAGTGGCGCACCCCGATCATCAGCGGCGTCGCCACCAGCATCTCCGCGCGGCGGGTCCACATCTCGATCACCGCGGTCTCTTCCGGCGTACGGCCGAACAGGTTCGGCTCCGGATAGCGGCTCTCCAGGTAGCGGCAGATGGCCAGGCTCTCGGTGATGCAGGTCCCGTCGTCCAGCTCCAGGGCCGGCACGTTGGGCAGGCCGGTCTTGGCCAGGTAGTCCGGCTGCCGGTGATCGCCCTCCATCAGGTTGAGGCGGACGACCTCGATGTCCTCGATGGCCTTCTCGGCCATGAACCAGCGCACCCGACGCGGGTTGGGCGCGAGCGGGGTGTCGTAGAGCTTCATCGGACGGACCTCCCTATTGCCCGAACAGGCCTTGCGGCATGGCGCCCACCACCGAGGCGGTGAGGCAGGTGGCCAGGAAGCCGGCGAACATCGCCTTCCAGACCATGCCCACCACCTCGGCCCGGCGCTCCGGGACCAGCACCGTATACCCGGCGAGGTTGATGCCCACCGAGGCGATGTTGGCGAAGCCGCACAGCGCGTAGGTCATGATCACCCGGGTCCGCTCGGCGATGTCGCCCACCGGCATGGCGCCCATGCGGATGAAGGCGGTGAACTCGGTCAGCACCAGCTTCACCCCCAGCAGCGAGCCCGCCGTCGGCGCGTCCTTCCACGGGATGCCCAGCGACCAGGCCAGCGGCGCGAACACGATGCCGAGAACGCGCTCCACCGAGATCGGCGCGCCGCCCACCTGGCCCAGCACGCCGAGCAGGCCGTTCAGCATCGCCACAAGGGCCACGAAGACGATCAGGGTCGCGCCGACGTTGAGCACGATCTGCAGGCCGTCGTTGGTGCCCTTAATCAGGGCGTCGACCGAGCTTTCGTAGGTCTTGGTCGCCGCCGTATCGAGGTCCTGGGCGACCTCGGCGTCGGCATGGCGAGGCACCACGATGCGGGCGAGCAGCACGCCGGCCGGGGCGGAGATGATCGAGGCGGTCAGCACGTGGGCCGCGGCGTTGGGCAGCACGCCCTTCAGGATGGTGGCGTAGGCGACCATGGTCGAGCCGGAGACGCAGCTCATCCCGACCGTGATCAGCATGAACAGCTCCGAGCGCGACAGGCTGGTCAGGTAGCTGCGGATGAAGATCGGGCCCTCCACCTGGCCCATGAACACCGTGGCCGCGGTGGCCAGGGCGGGCGCGCCGCGCAGGCCCATGGTCTTCTCGAACACGAAGCCGAAGCCCTGGGTGATCCAGCGCAGGATCCGCCAGTGCCAGAGCAGGGCCGCGAGCGCGCAGACCACCAGGATCACCGGCAGCACGCGGAAGGCGAACACGAACAGCGAGCCCGGGTCGGTCAGGGCATAGGGCTGGTTCGGCGTGCCGGCCAGGAAGCCGAACACGAAGGCGACGCCCGCCTGGGTGCTGTTGGACAGCCCGTCCACCGCCTGCCCCACCCCGGCCAGCCCGGCCCGCAGCGCCGGCAGGCCGAACAGCGCGAGCACCAGCAGGCCCTGGACGATCACCGCCCCGATCGCCAGCTTCCAGGGGAAGCGGCGGCGCTCCTCCGACATCGCCCAGCACAGGGCGATGGTCAGCGCCACGCCCACCAGGCTCTGGGCGTTTTCGAGACGGAACATGGATGGCCCCCAAGCCGCCGCCTCCGAGTCAGGCGGCCTCACCGCCGAAAGAGGCGCCAGAAGCGGCCTGCGCGCAAGGCAGCGGTAACAGGGACGTCACACTAGGCGACGGACAGCACCACGCCGCCGTCCACCCGGATCGGGGCGCCGGTGACCGCCGAGGCCTCGCGCGAGCAGACGAAGGCGACGACGTCGGCCACCTCCTCGACCTCGATGAAGCGCTTCAGCAGCGAGGTCGGACGGGCATGGCGGAAGAACGCCGCCTCCATCTCCGCCTCGGTGCGGCCCTGTTGGCGCGCCAGGTTCTGCACGAAGCCCTCGACCCCTTCCGAGCGCGTCGGCCCCGGCAGCACGGCGTTGACGGTGACCCCGCTGCTGTCCAGCGCCTGGGCGAAGCCGCGGGTCAGCGACAGCATGGCGGTCTTGGTCATGCCGTAGTGGACCATCTCGGTGGGGATCTGGATCGCCGATTCCGAGGAGATGAAGACGATCCGGCCGAAGCCCTTCTCCCGCATCCGCGGCCCGAGCGCGCGGGTCAGGCGCACGGCGCCCAGCACATTGACCTGGAAGGCCTTCTCCCAGTCCTCGTCGGGGATCTCGAAGACGTCCTTGGGCTCGAACCAGCCGGCGTTGTTGACCAGGATGTCGATCTCGCCCGCGGCGGCCAGCACCTGCCCGGCGCCCTCCGCCGTGGCGATGTCGCCGGCGGCGGGGAAGAACCGTCCGGCCGGGACCTTGCCCTGCAGCGCGGCGATGGCGCTCTCCACGCGGGCTGCGGTGCGGCCATTGATCCCCACCTCCGCGCCGTTGGCGGCCAGGCGTTCGGCGATGGCCAGTCCGATGCCGGCCGTGGAGCCGGTGACCAGCGCGCGGAGGCCGGCGAGATCGATCTGCATGGGGATTCCTTCCTGAAGCGGGACCGCCCTCAGATGGGGCGCCGCGTCCGCGGGCCCAAGGGCGCGGCCGGCTCAGCCGGCTTTGCTTGACGACGGCTCCGCTGCCCCGCACAACGCCGCCGAATTCGAACACTTGTTCCAAAGGGGAACCCCATGGCGGACATCCGCTTCGACGGCAAAGTGGCGATCGTCACCGGCGCAGGCGGCGGCCTCGGCCGCCAGCACGCCCTGGAGCTCGCGCGGCGCGGCGCCAGGGTGCTGGTCAACGACCTGGGCGGCTCGGTCGACGGCTCCGGCGGCGGCTCCGAGGCGGCGCACAAGGTCGTCGACGAGATCAAGGCGGCCGGCGGCGAAGCGATCGCCAACGGCTCGTCGGTGACCGATGACGCGGGCGTGGCGCTGATGGTCAAGCAGGCGATGGACGCCTGGGGCCGCATCGACATCCTGGTCGCCAACGCGGGCGTCCTGCGGGACAAGACCTTCTCCAAGATGGAGCTCGCCGACTTCGAGTTCGTGCTCGGCGTCCACCTGCTGGGCACAGTGAAGCCGGCCAAGGCGGTCTGGGAGATCATGCGCGAGCAGAACTACGGGCGGATCGTGGTCACCACCTCCTCGTCCGGCCTCTACGGCAACTTCGGCCAGTCCAACTACGGCGCGGCCAAGCTGGGCATCGTCGGCTTCATGAACACGCTGAAGCTCGAGGGCCAGAAGAACAACATCCACGTCAACGCCATCGCCCCGGTGGCCGCCACGCGGATGACCGAGAACCTGATGCCGCCGGCGGTGCTGGAGCGGCTGAAGCCGGAGTTCGTCACCCCCGGCGTGGTCTTCCTCTGCTCGGAAGATGCGCCCACCGGCGCGATCCTGACCGCCGGGGCCGGCGCCTTCGCGGTCGCCCGCATCGTCGAGACCGAGGGCGTCTATCTCGGCGAAGGCGGCCTCTCCGTCGAGGAGGTGCGCGACAACTGGGAGAAGATCGCCGCGCCGGAAGGCCAGCAGCCCTACCAGACCGGCGGCGAGCAGACGGCCAAGTTCTTCCGCAAGATGCAGGGCGGCTGACCGCTCCCTAACGGCAAGGCTTGACGGGCGGCCGAGAGGCCGCCCGTTGTCGTTGGGGTGACCCGTATTACGCCGAATCCACTTGCGCCTCCGCAGGTGATCGAGCGTAACTTACGATAGAACCGCACCCGTCAGAGGCGCGGACGCCCAGGAGACGCGAGCTTGCCCCAGGCCAAGACCCCCCCGGCCCCTGGCCGGATGTCCCTATCATCCGTCCTCACCTTCGCCTGCGCCTACCTGCCCTTCGTGGCGCTGCAGCTCTCCGTGGCGGTGCAGCTTCCGCGGTTCTTCGCCAGCCACCTGGGCGTCGGCCTGGTGGTGGTCGGCGCCGCCTTCGGGCTGATCCGCTTCATCGACATCCCGCTCGATCCCATGCTTGGCCTGGCCATGGACCGCACCCACTCGCGGCTCGGGCGATACCGGCTGTGGATGATGATGGGCGCGCCGGTGCTGATGCTCGCCCTCTACATGCTCTACCAGGCGCCCGAAGGCGTCGGTCAGGGCTACCTGATGGTCTGGCTGCTGGTGATGTATGTCGGCATGTCGATGCTGCTACTTGCGGCCAACGCCTGGGCGTCGATCCTGGCCACCTCCTACAAGGACCGCTCGCGGATCTTCGGCGCCATGGCCGGGGTCGGCGTGCTTGGCGCGCTCGCGGTGCTGGTCATCCCCATCGTCATGGCCCAGATGCATCACACCGAGGCCGAGGGCGTGCGCGCCATCGGCTGGTTCCTGTTCGCCGTCGTGCCGATCGCCATCGGCGTGGCTGCGGTGCGCACCCGCGAGCCGCGCACCCACGCCGGCCACGAACAGTTCGCGCTCAAGGACTACCTGGGTCTGATCGCCCGGCCGAACATGCTGCGGCTACTGTTGTCGGACCTGTGCGTGACACTGGGCCCGGGCTGGATGGCGGCGCTCTACCTCTACTTCTTCAAGGACAGCCGCGGCTTCACCACCACCGAGGCCAACCTGCTGCTGATGTTCTACATCGCCGCCGGGCTGATCGGCGCGCCGGCCACGGCCTGGCTGGCGAACCGGATCAGCAAGCACCGCGCGCTGATGGTGACCACCACCGGCTATTCGCTGATGCTGCTGTTGATCTTCGTCATGCCGAAGGGCGCGTTCCTGCTCGCCATCCCGGCCATGATGCTGGCCGGCGCGCTGGCGGCGGGGTTCGTGGTGATGATCCGCGCCATCACCGCCGACATCGGCGACGAGATCCGGCTGGAGAAGGGCAAGCAGCAGATCGGCCTGCTCTATGCCCTGACCAACGCCACCACCAAGGTCGCCGGCGCCTTCTCGATCACCCTGACCTTCAACGTCCTGGCCGCCATCGGCTACAACCCCAAGGAAGGCGCGGTGAACGGGCCCGCCCAGATCCGCGGCCTGGAGCTCGCCTACATCATCGGCCCGATCTTCTTCGTCATGCTTGGAGGCGCCTGCTTCCTCGGCTACAGGCTCACCGCCGAGCGCCATGCGGAGATCCGCCGCCAGCTGGACGAACGCGACGCCGCCTACAACGAGGCGCCGGTGATCGAGGGCCTCACCGCCGAACCCGGCATCCCGGCGACCGGCCGCCCCTGACCCTCCCTGACCGGGCGGAAGGGGGTTGCGCCCCGCCGCCCGCCGCGCTCTCCTCACCGGATTAAGCGCCCCTCCAGAGGGCGACCTATTCATTATTGGGAGACGCTTCGTGACATCAGCCTCGGCCGCGCCTGCGGCGGGGACCCCTGCGTCCGGTCGTTCGGACAGGATCCCCCTCTTCCACATCCTCGCGCTCGGCATGACCGGCCTGCCGCTGTCGATGATCCTGACCACCTTCGGGGTCTTCCTGCCGCCGTTCTACGTGACCCTGGGCGTTAGCTTCGCCGCGGTGGGCGCCGCGGTCGGCATCGTGCGGCTGTTCGACGTCTTCATCGACCCGGTGGTCGGCATGGCCATGGACCAGACCCGCACCCCCATCGGGCGCTATCGCCCCTGGCTGCTGTGCGGCGCGCCGATCCTGATGTTCGGCCTCTACAAGCTGTTCCTGCCCGACGGGCCGGTGGACCAGACCTACCTCATCACCTGGCTGCTGTTCGCCTACGTCGGCAACTCGATCCTGACGCTGGGCGTCGCCGCCTGGGGGGCCAATGTCGCGGCCGCCTATCACGAGCGGGCCCGGGTCTATGGCTACACCCAGGGCATGGCGGTGATCGGCATCACCGTGCTGCTGCTGCTGGGCCTGATCACCCACGGCCGGATCCAGCCGGGCAAGGCCGACAGCATGGGCTCGATCGGCCTGATCATGATCATCGCGGTTCCGATCGCAGTGCTGTTCACCACCCTGTTCACCCCGGAGCGCAAGCTGTCGGGGATCACCAAGACCAAGTTCAGCTTCGCCGACTACGCGGTGGCCCTGAAGCGGCCGTCGATGCTGCGGCTGATCGCGGCCGACTTCGTGCTGACCCTGGGCGCCGGCGCCACCGGCCCGATCTTCCTCTACTTCTTCCACGACGCGAAAGGCTTCTCCCGCGGCGTGACCAGCACGCTGCTGGTGTTCTACATCGGCGCCGGCCTGGTGGGCGCGCCGTTCTGGAGCTGGGTGGCGCAGAAGGTCAGCAAGCACCGCGCCGTGCAGCTCGGCTGCGTCGCCTACGCGGCCTGCCAGACCGTGCTGATGGCCATCCCCGCGAAGCTCTACATGCCCACCGCGCTCGGCATGTTCGCGGTCGGCTTCTCGGCCAGCGCCTTCATCCCCCTGGTCCGCTCGATGGTCGCCGACATCTCCGACGAGGTCCGCCTCGACACCGGCAAGGACCTTTCCAGCGTGCTCTACGCCATGGTCACCACCACCATGAAGGTGGGCCTGGCGATCAGCGTGACCATCATCTTCCCGATCCTCCAGTTCGTCGGCTACGACGGCCACGAGGGGGCGGTGAACACCCCCGAGGCCATCCGCGGCCTGGAGATGTGCTACCTGTTCGCACCGATCATCCTGGTGTTCCTCGGCGGCGCGACGCTGTTCGGCTACGGACTCGACGCCAAGCGCCACGGCGAGATCCGGGCCCAGCTGGAGGCGCGCGAGGTCGCGGCGGCGGAGGAAAGCCTGGTCGGTCCGATCGGCTCGCCGGCGGCGGCCGAATAGGCCTCAGGCGAGCGCCCGGGCCATCTGCAGGAAGACCCGGGCGGCCGGGCTGTCGGGCGCCGTCGCCACCAGCGGCCGGCCGGTGTCGCAGGCTTCACGCAGGGCGATGTCGATGGGCACCTCGCCCAGCAGCGGCACGCCCAGCCGCTGCGCCTCCGCCGCCGCGCCGCCCTGGCCGAAGATCGGGATCGGCGCGCCGGTGGCGGGATCGGGGAAATAGGCCATGTTCTCGATCACGCCCAGGATCGCCGCGCCGGTCTTCTGGAACATGGCCGCGGCCCGCCGTGCGTCGATCAGGGCGATCTCCTGCGGCGTGGAGACGATCACCACCCCGTCGAGCTTCAGCCGCTGCACGAGGGTCAGCTGGATGTCGCCGGTGCCCGGCGGCAGGTCGACCACCAGCACGTCCAGCGGCGCCTCCGCCGTCCCCCAGTTGGAGCCCATCAGGGTGCGCAGGGCCGACGAGGCCATCGGCCCGCGCCAGATGTTGGCCGTGCCCGGCTCGACGATGAAGCCGATCGAGATCACCTTGACGCCCCAGGCCTCCAGCGGATTGAGCCGCTTGTCGGCGTCGAAGGTCGGCTCGCCGTCGACCCCCAGCATGTGCGGCGCGGAGGGCCCGTAGATGTCGGCGTCCAGCAGGCCGGCGCGCAGGCCATTGGCGGCGAAGGCCGCGGCCAGGTTGACCGCCACCGTCGACTTGCCGACCCCGCCCTTGCCGCTGGCGACGGCGATCACCTTGCGCACGTGGGCCGGCCGCTCGGCTTCCGGCATATCGCCCAGCCGCGCCTGCGGGTCCTCGGACAGCCGCGCCCGGCGCGGGGTCGGCGCACGCAGTTGCGGGGCGGCCGTCTCCGCCGTCAGCACCACCTGGGCGGTCTCGATCCCCGGCACGTGCGCCAGGGCGCGCTCGGCCGCGTCGCGCACCGGGGCGTAGGTCTCGATATCGGCCGGCGGGACCTCCAGCATGAAGGCCGCCCGCGAACCGCGCAGCACCAGGCCGCGCACCAATCCCGCCGACGCCAGGCCCTGGCCGGACTTCGGGTCCCGCACATGGTCGAGGGCTTCGAGAATGACGGCTCGGTGGGGTCCGGCGGGTTCGCTCATGACGCCTTTGTCTTGCTTTGGCCGATAAGGGGTCTCATATCCGGCTGACAGCGCCGGTTTACAAGCCCGATCGGGGGCTTGAGCGACACGGCCGCGCCTGGATTTGAGTTTGACCAAGACGCGACGCCGCTGATGCCCTGGAACGACAACGCCAATCCCGGCCCTTGGGGCTCTCCCCCGTCCGGTGACGACGGCGATCGCCGCGACGCGCCTCAGCGCCGGCCGCAGGGCGGCGGCCCGCGCCGTCCGGAAGGTCCCGGCGGCCCCAACTTCAATGCCGGCTTCGAACGGCTGGCGCAGCGCCTGCGCAACCTGTTCGGCGGCGGTCCCGGCCAGGGCGTGCGGCCGGGCGCAGTGGCGGCCATCGCCGGCGGCGCCTTTGCGCTCTGGGCGCTCTCCGGCCTCTACGTCGTCCAGCCCAACGAAGAAGCGGTGGTCACCACCTTCGGCGCCTTCTCGCGCTCCGAGACGCCGGGCCTGCGCTACCACCTGCCCTCGCCGATCGAGCACGTCGAGAAGGTGGCGGTCACCTCGCTGAACCGCATCGACATCGGCGGCACGGCCGACGCCGACGTGCCGCAGGAAAGCCTGATGCTGACCGGCGACCAGAACATCGTCGACCTCGACTTCAGCGTCACCTGGCGGGTCGCCGACGCCTCCCGCTTCCTGTTCGCCACCCGCAATCCCGAGGAGGCGATCAAGGCGGTCGCCGAGAGCGCCATGCGCGAGGTGGTCGGCAAGACCGCCCTGCAGCCGATCCTCACCACCGGCCGCGGCCAGGTGCAGCTGCAGGCCGCCGACCTGATGCAGCGCACCCTGGATTCCTGGGGCGCGGGGGTCAGCATCGTGGAAGTGCAGATCCGCTCGTCCAACCCGCCGCAGGAGGTGGTCGCCGCCTTCCGCGAGGTGAACAACGCCAGCCAGGACGCCGATTCCGCCGTCAACGAGGCCAACACCTACCGCAACCGGGTGATCAACGAGGCCAAGGGCGACGCCGCGCGCATCATCCAGTCGGCCCAGGGCTATCGCGAGCAGTCGGTCCGCGAGGCGCTGGGCGAGGCCTCGCGCTTCAACCAGATCTATGGCGAGTACCGCCGCTCCCCCGCCGTCACCCGTGAGCGCCTCTACATCGAGACCATGCAGCGGGTGCTGGCCAAGTCGAACAAGGTGATCGTCGACGGCAAGGGCACGAGCGCCCCGATCATCCTGCCGCCCGACGTCTTCCGGCCACGCAGCGCGCCGGCGCCGATCGTCCAGGCGGCGCCGGACTCGACGCCCACCCCGAACCCGCCTGCCGCGAAGGCCCAACCATGAGCCGCCGCCCCCTCTTCGCCTATGCGGTCGTAGCCCTCCTGCTGCTGATCGTGCTCGCCAACACCTTGTTCGTGGTGGACCAGCGCCAGCAGGCCATCGTCGTGCGCTTCGGCGATCCCGTGCGCGTCATCCATGCCCCCGGCCAGGGCGGCGCGGGCCTCAACGTCAAGGCGCCGTTCCTGGAGCACGTGATCAAGCTCGACCGGCGCAACCTGGCGCTGGAAGCCGACCAGGAAGAGGTCATCGCCGCCGACCAGGAGCGCCTGGTGGTGGACGCCTTCCTCCGCTACCGGATCTCCAATCCGCTGCAGTACTACCGCACCCTGCGCGACGACCGGATCGCCGCCGACCGGCTGGAGCGGCTGGTGAACTCGGCGCTCCGCCAGGTGCTCGGCTCGGCCACGTCGACGGAGATCATCTCCGGCCGGCGCGCCCAGCTGATGCAGCAGACCCGCCTCGACGTGGAGCGCCGCGCCGCCGCCTCGCGGCTCGGCATCCAGGTCATCGACCTGCGGATCAAGCGCGCCGACCTGCCGGCCGCCAACCAGGCCGCCGTCTACCGCCGCATGCAGACCTCCCGCCAGCAGGAGGCCGCCCGCATCCGCGCGGTCGGCGAGCAGCAGAAGCGCGAGATCATCGCCGGCGCCGACAAGGAAGTGGCGATCACGCTCGCCACCGCCCAGGAAGAAGGCGACACCACCCGCGGCCAGGGCGACGCCCAGCGCACGCGGATCTTCGCCGAGAGCTTCGGGCGCGACGCGGGCTTCGCCTCCTTCTACCGCTCGATGCAGGCCTATGAGGCCGGCCTCGGCCAGGGGGACACCACGATGGTCCTGTCCCCCGACAGCGCCTTCTTCCGCTACTTCGAGCGCGGGCCGTCGGCGGCGGGCGGCAGCCGCCGCTGATGCCGCGGCTGGTCCGGCCGGCCGCGGCGTACATGGCCTCCTTCGTGGAGGCCATGGCCGAAGGCTATTCCCGCGACACCCTGCGTCCGGAGACGCCGGAGACCATCGCCGCGGTCGCCGCCGATCCCGCCTGGTTCCTCGGCCAGCTGCTGGAGCCGCCGACCACCGTCGTCCTGCCGGACGGCACGCTGGGCGAGCGCGTGCCCGAGACCCTGCTCTGGTACGTGGAGGGCGATGCGTTCCTCGGCTCGGTCAGCGTACGCCACCGCCTCACCGCCATCCTGGAGCAGTGGGGCGGCCACATCGGCTACGCCGTGCGGCCGGCCGCCCGCGGCCGCGGTTACGCCAGCGCCATGCTGGCCGGGATGCTCGACCACTGCCGGGCGAACCTGCGGCTGGAGCGGGTCATGCTGACGGTCAACACCAACAATCCCGCCTCGATCCGGGTGATCGAGAAGAACGGCGGCGTGCTGGGCGACACCGTTCCCCATCCGTGGGTCGAGGGCGACGAGGGCCGCCGCTACTGGATCGCGCTGCGCTAGCGGGGCAAGACTGTCGGCCACGACGGAGACCGCGCATGACCGACGCCGCCACGCCTGAGCCGATCCTCGAGCCCGACCTGCCGATCGTCGATCCGCACCACCACCTGTGGGACCGCGCGCTGACCGCCCCGCTCGCCGACCTGCCGCCGCCGCAGCACGGCTTCGAGGCGGTGATCCGCCTGCAGCCCCGCTACCTGCTGGACGAACTGCTGGCCGACACCAAGAGCGGCCACAACGTCGTCGCCACCGTGTTCGTGGAGTGCGGCGCCATGTACCGCGCCGACGGGCCGGCGGCCCTGCGCTGCGTCGGCGAGACCGAGTTCGTCAACGGCGTCGCGGCGATGAGCGCCAGCGGCGTCTACGGCGACATCCGCGCCTGCGCCGGCATCGTCGGCCGCGCCGACTTCACCATGGGCGACGCCGTGGTCGAGGTGCTGGAAGCCCACGTCGCGGCCGGCGGCGGCCGCTTCCGCGGCGTGCGGCAGAGCGCGTCGCACGATCCGGACAAGGCGGTGCTGGGCCCCTTGGCGCGGATCGACGGCGGCCTCTACGCGTCCGACGCCTTCCGCTCGGGGTTCGGCCGCCTGGCGCCGCTCGGCCTGTCCTTCGACGCCTGGCTGCTGGAGCCGCAGCTGCCGGAGCTGATCGATCTGGCCCGCGCCTTCCCCGACACCACCATCGTGCTCGACCACGTCGGCACCCCGCTGGGGATCGCCAGCTACGACGGTCGCCGGGAGGAGCGCTTCGCCGTCTGGCGCGACAACATCCGCGCGCTCGCCGCCTCGCCCAACGTCTTCGTCAAGCTGGGCGGCCTGGCCATGGTGTTCTGCGGCTTCCCCTCGTTCCTGGCCGAACCGCGGGCCTCCTCGCTGCAGCTGGCGACGGAGTGGGCGCCCTACATCGGGACCTGCATCGAGGCCTTCGGCCCGGAGCGCTGCATGTTCGAGAGCAACTTCCCGGTCGACCTGGGGAGCGGCAGCTACGCCACCATCTGGAACGCCTTCAAGCGGATCGCCGCGGGATCGTCGGCCGACGAGAAGACTGCGCTGTTCAGCGGCGCCGCCGCCAAGGCCTACCGCCTGCACCTCTGAGCGCCGATCGTGCTATGGCTCGGCTCGCAGCCAAAGGAACACCCGTGAAGCCACCGCCCTCCAAGACCCGCTTCTCGGACCTGAAGGGCTCGGGCGGCCAGAGCTCCGGGAGCAAGTCCACCTTCGCGCCGCCGACCCCGATGGTCAGCCGCCAGAAGCGCGCCAAGGTGCTGACGGCCGCCGAGCGCGCGGCCTTCCTGGCCTCCCGACCGGACCTCAAGAAGCCCTAGCCGGCCTGCGCCTCCAAGAGCTCGCGCACCTCGTGCAGGTCGCGGGCGATGCGGATGCAGAGCGCGTGCATCTCCTCGGTCGGGTCGAGCAGGTCCGGCACCATGATGGTCATCATCCCGGCGGCGTGGGCGGCGCGCACGCCGTTGTGGCTGTCCTCCAGCGCCAGGCAGTCGGCCGGCTCGATCCCCAGGGCGGCGGCGGCCTTCAGGAACGGCTCCGGATGCGGCTTGCCGTTGGTCTGCACGTCGCGGGTGATCAGCGCATCGAACCGCGGCACCAGCCCATGCGGCCCCAGGCTCTGCTCGACGCTGGCCAGGCCCGAGGAGGTGGCGATCGCCCGCGGCATGTGGGCGGCGTCCAGGTAGTCGAGGATCTCGACCACCCCGGCCTTCAGGGCGATCCCAGCGCCCAGCCCCTCGCGGAAATGACGGCTGATCTGTTCCGACCAGGCGGCGAGGTCGAAGTCCTCGCCGAAGTGCTCGAGGACGATCTTGTCGCTGTGGGCGTGCTGCAGCCCGACCATCCGCTGGAAGGTGGCGAACGGCATCTCGCCGCCCAACGCGCGGGCGGTTTCCTGCATCGCCTTGAAGACCAGCTGTTCGGTGTCGACCAGCAGGCCGTCCATATCGAAGACGACGGCTTTGACGCGGCGGGGCAGGCTCATGGGCGTGGCTCTAGCCGGCTTCGCGGACGGTGCGAAATCAAACCGCCCTTCAGTCCGTTACGAACTCGTCGGCCCGGTAGCCCTGGAAATAGAGCAACGCCGTGAGATCGGCGTAGTCGACCTTGGCGTCGGCCTGGGCCGCGACGATCGGCTTGGCGCGGTAGGCGACGCCCAGCCCGGCCGCCTCGATCATCGCCAGGTCGTTGGCGCCGTCGCCGATGGCCAGGGTCTCGGACAGGTCGAGGCCGAGCGCTGCGGCTTCTTCCCTGAGCGCCGCGAGCTTGGCCTCCCGGCCGAGGATCGGCTCGCCGACCAGGCCGGTCAGCGCGCCGTCGGCCTCGATCAGGGTGTTGGCGCGGTTGGCGTGGAAGCCGGCCGCCTTGGCCACCCGGCCGGTGAAGAAGGTGAAGCCGCCGGACACCAGCACGCAGCGCGCGCCGTTCGCCGCCATGGTGCGCGCGAAGGTCCGCGCGCCGGGATTGAGCCGCACCCGCTCGTCGTAGGCCGACTGCAGGGCGGTGAGCGGCAGGGCCTTCAGCATGCCGACCCGCTCGCGCAGCGCGCCTTCGAACTCCAGCTCGCCGCGCATGGCCCGCTCGGTGATCGCCGAGACCTGCGCCTTGACCCCGGCGAAGTCGGCCAGCTCGTCCAGGCACTCGACGTTGATGATGGTGGAATCCATATCGGCCACCATCAGCCGCTTGCGCCGCCCCGCGGCCGGCTGCACGCAGGCGTCGACCGGATGCTCGGCGAGATGAAGGTCCGCCAGCTTGCGGACCCAGACCAGGTCGCCGTCCAGGGTGAGATCGAGGGCGGCCGGCCCCAGCGCATCGCGCGCCTTGACGGCTACGCCGGCGCCTGCGAGCGCTTGGACGATGGCCGTCGCGGCCGCCGACAGGGTCCCGGCGTACGGGCTGACGAGAGTGAGAGCGAGTTCCATGGAGCCCCGCATCTGGCTGATCGCCGGGCCCACGGCAAGCGGCAAGTCGGCTCTGGCGCTGAAGCTTGCGCAAGCGACCGGCGCGGAGATCGTCAACGCCGACTCCATGCAGCTCTACCGCGACCTGCGCGTGCTCAGCGCCCGCCCCTCGCCGGACGAGGCGGCGCAGGCGCCGCACCACCTGTTCGGGACCGTCGACGCCGCCGACGGCTGGTCGGTGGGCCGCTGGCTGCGGGCCGCGACCCAGGCGTTGGACGAGATCGCCGCGCGCGGCCGCCCGGCCGTGGTGGTCGGCGGCACCGGCCTCTATTTCAGCGCCCTGACCCAGGGCCTGGCCGAGATCCCGCCGGTCCCGGCCGACGTCCGCCGCACGGCGGAGGCCGAATACGGGCAGATGGGCGAGGACGACTTCCGGGCGCGGCTGGCGGCGCACGATCCCGCCGCGGCCGAACGCATCGCCCCGGGCGACCGCCAGCGGCTGGTGCGCGCCTGGGAGGTCCGTGCCGCCACCGGCGTGGCGCTCAGCGACTGGCAGCGCACCGGCGAGGCCGCGCTGCCGGCCGGCGCCTGGCGGGCGATCGCGCTGGAGCCGCCGCGGGCGGCGCTCTACGACCGCTGTGACGCGCGGCTGGAGGCCATGCTCGACGACGGCGCGCTGTCGGAGGTGGCGGCGCTGGTGGCGCGCGGGCTCGATCCGGAGCTGCCGGCCATGAAGGCGGTGGGCGTGCGCGAGTTCGCCGCCCATCTGCGCGGCGACGTGGGGCTCAAGGCGGCGCTGGCGGCGGCCCGGCAGGAGACCCGCCGCTACGCCAAGCGCCAGCTCACCTGGATGCGCGGCCGGATGGCCGATTGGCCACGGCTCACCGAATTCGAGCCCGAGGGCCAGTGGAGGCAGTTTATTGCCCTAGAGCCGCGCTTGACGCTCTCCTAGCGGCATGCGAAACGCCTGATCCTCGTTTTTGTGAGAATGCTCGTGCGCAACGTCCTCGTACTCGTAAGGCGGCCGTCCGCGGACTGACATCCGGTCAGCTCCGTCAACGGTCGCTTGCACCAGGCCCCCCGCGGGCCTTTTTTATTGCCTCAAACGCCCCAAGGCCCGCCGCCATGACCGCCCACCAGACCATCGAAGCCCAGCAGGACACCCTCTCCGGCGCGGAGATCGTCGTCCGCGCCCTCCTCGACCAGGGGGTGGACGTGCTGTTCGGCTATCCCGGCGGGGCGGTCCTGCCGATCTACGACGCCCTGTTCGCCGAGCCGAAGCTGCGCCACGTCCTGGTCCGCCACGAGCAGGGCGCGACCCACGCCGCCGAGGGCTATGCGCGCTCCACCGGCAAGCCCGGCGTGGTGCTGGTCACTTCGGGCCCCGGCGCGACCAACGCGGTCACCGGCATCGTCGACGCGCTGATGGACTCCATCCCGCTGGTGGTCATCACCGGCCAGGTCGCCACCCACCTGATCGGCACCGACGCCTTCCAGGAATGCGACACCATCGGCATCACCCGGCCCTGCACCAAGCACAACTACCTGGTGAAGTCGGTCGACGACCTACCGCGGATCATCCACGAGGCCTTCCACATCGCCACCTCCGGCCGTCCCGGCCCGGTGGTCATCGACATCCCCAAGGACGTGCAGTTCGCCAAGGGGACCTACCAGGGCCCGAACGAGGTCAAGCACAGCCACAACTACGCCCCGCGGACCAAGGGCGAGCCCTCGCGGATCGCCGATGCGGCGGCGATGATCGCCAACGCCCGACGGCCGATCCTCTACACCGGCGGCGGCGTGATCAACGCCGGCCCCCGCGCCGCCGAGCTGCTGCGGGAGCTCGCCAAGCTGACCGGCGCGCCGGTGACCTCGACGCTGATGGGCCTGGGCGCCTTTCCGGCCTCCGACCCGCAGTGGCTGGGCATGGTCGGCATGCACGGCTCGTTCGAGGCCAACAACGCCATGCACGACTGCGACGTCATGGTGGCGGTGGGCGCGCGGTTCGACGACCGGGTGACCGGGCGGCTCGACGCCTTCGCGCCCACCTCGCGCAAGATCCACATCGACATCGACGCCTCGTCGATCGGCAAGAACGTCCGCGTCGACATCGGCATCGTCGGCGACGCGGCCTCGGTGCTGGAGGACCTGATCGCGGTGTGGAAACAGCGCGGCTACAAGGCCGACAAGACCGCCGGCGACACCTGGTGGAAGGAGATCGAGGCCTGGCGCGCGCGGGACTCGTTCCGCTACCGGCCCGACGCCAAGCTGATCAAGCCGCAGCACGCCATCCAGCGGCTCTACGACCTGACCCGCGACAAGGACGTCTACATCACCACCGAGGTCGGCCAGCACCAGATGTGGGCGGCGCAGTTCTTCCACTTCGACGAGCCGAACCGCTGGATGACCTCCGGCGGCCTGGGCACCATGGGCTACGGCCTGCCCGCCGCGGTCGGCGTGCAGATCGCCCACCCGAACAGCCTGGTCATCGACATCGCCGGCGACGCCTCCGTGCAGATGACGATGCAGGAGATGTCCACCGCCGTGCAGCACGACCTGCCGATCAAGATCTTCATCCTCAACAACGAGTGGATGGGGATGGTGCGCCAGTGGCAGCAGCTGCTGCACGGGGAGCGCTATTCGCACTCCTATTCGGCCAGCCTGCCGGACTTCGTGAAGCTGGCGGAGGCCTATGGCGGCGTCGGCATCCGCGCCGAGCATCCGGACGAGCTGGACGACGCGATCCGCCAGATGATCGCGGTGGACAAGCCGGTGATCTTCGACTGCCGGGTGACCAAGGAAGAGAACTGCTTCCCGATGATCCCGTCGGGCAAGGCGCACAACGAGATGATCATGGCCGAGGAAGCCCGCGACCTCGGCTCTATCATCGACGACGCCGGCAAGGGCCTGGTTTGACCAAGAGACCTTGTTTGACGGGGGTCACTCGACTGACGCGTTCGCGGAGATAAGGTGAGGCCCCAACAGGAGGCGCCCATGTCCAACTTCCACGGCCGTTTCATCTGGTACGAGCTGATGACCCCCGACATCGCCGGGGCCAAGTCCTTCTATGGAAACGTGGTCGGCTGGACGAGCCAGGACATGCCGATGCCCGGGGGCGCCTACACCATCCTGGAGGCCGACGGCGCGGGTGTCGGCGGCGCCATGCCGCTGACCGACGAGGTCAAGGCGATGGGCGTGCCGCCCAACTGGACCGCCTACGTGGCGGTGGACGACGTGGACGCTGCGGCCCGGAAGGCCGCCAGTCTCGGCGGCTCGGTCATCCGCCCGCCGCAGGACATCCCGGAGGTCGGCCGCTTCGCCATCATCGCCGATCCGCATGGCGCGGTGATCGCCATCATGACGCCGGTCCCGGCGGACCCGCCACGTCCGGAGGCGGCGCGCGGGACGCTCGGCCACGCCAGCTGGCACGAGCTCTACGCCGGCGACCTTGAGGCCGACTTCCCGTTCTACGCCGAGATGTTCGGCTGGAAGAAGGACAGCGACATGGATATGGGCCCGATGGGCGTCTACCGGCTGTTCTCCAACGCCTACGACCAGGGCGGCGGCATGATGGCCAAGCCGGCCAACATGCCGGTTCCGGCCTGGCTCTACTACTTCCAGGTGGGCGACATCGACCAAGCGGCGCAGCGCATCACGGCGGCCGGCGGCCAGGTCCTCAACGGGCCGATGGAAGTGCCGAACGGCGAGTGGATCGCGCAGGGCCAGGACCCGCAGGGCGCGATGTTCGCCGTGGTCGGCAAGAAGGCCGCCTGAGGATCCGCGCCCGGAGGATGTCGAAGACCACCCCCGCCACCCTCGCCCTCGACAAGGCCGGCGTCCGCTACGCGCTGGCGACCTACGACTACGATCCGGGCGCCGACCGCGTCGGGCTGCGGGCGGCTGAGGCGCTCGGCGCGCCGGCCTCGGAGGTGCTGAAGACGCTGATCGTCAAGGCGGACGGCAAGCCCGCCTGCGTGGTGCTGGCCTCCGACCGCGAGGTCAGCATGAAGAAGCTGGCGGCGGCGCTGGGGGCCAGGTCGGCGGAGATGGCGCCGGTACCCGACGCCGAGCGGATCACCGGCTACCGGGTCGGCGGGGTCAGTCCCTTCGGCCAGAAGAAGCGCCTGCCCACGGTGCTCGACGCCGCGGCGGCCGAGCAGGCGGAGGTGTTCGTCAACGGCGGCCAGCGCGGCCTGCAGGTGCGGCTTGCGCCGGCCGAGCTGGTGCGCATGCTCGGCGCCAAGGTGGCGGCGGTCACCTGACGCGCCAGCGCCTCAGCGGACCAGGACGTCGACAGTGACCTCGCGCACGCGGCCGTCCGCCGAGGAGCCCTGCAGCACGGGCGAGCGTTTCAGGCATGTTTCAATCAGCCGCCGGCCTGACGCCGAGCGAGGCTAGCGCGCGCCCACCCGCACCAGCACCTCGCGCGGCACGGCGTACTCGGCGACGATCCGGTCGCGGTCGCGCAGGCCGCTGACCTCGCGCTGGACGAGGAAGCCCCACAGCGCATCGGCCGCCGACTTCACCAGCGCCAGCCGCGCCTCGGCGTCGCCCTGGTGGTCGCGCAGCGCCGCCAGCGCGGCCTCCACCTTGCGGCCGGCGCGGCCGAGGGAGGCGGCCTGCTCCTCCATCAGCTCGTAGCGGAGGACGGCCTCGCCAGTGTCGGCGCCGAGCCGCTTGGCCAGGCTTTGGGGCATGCGCAGGGATGACATGCGGCGAATGTTGGCGGCGCGTCGCCGGAACGCAAGCGGGACCAGCCGGATGCTTCGCTTCGGCCCGGATGCGCCTTATAAGGGCCGCCACGCCGCAGGAGGCCCCCATGCCCGACGTCCAGCCCGCTTCCGTCTACGACCTCGCCCATGACCAGGAGGCGGAGAGCCTGGCCACTTTCGCGGTGCTGGTCGACAACGAGCCGGGCGTGCTGCACCGGCTGGTCGGGCTGTTCGCGGCCCGCGGCTACAACATCGAGAGCCTGACGGTCGCCGAGACCGACCGCAACGCCCACACCTCACGCGTCACCATCGTCACCCGCGGCACCCCGCACGTGCTGGCCCAGATCGAGGCCCAGCTGCTGAAGATGGTCTCCACGCGCCACGTGCAGGACGTCACCCGCGACCCCAACGGCCTGGAGCGCGAGCTCGCCCTGGTGAAGGTCCGCGGCTCCGGCCCCGACCGCGTCGAGGCGTTGCGCGTCTCCGACATCTTCCGCGCCAAGGTGATCGACACCACCCACGAGAGCTTCGTGTTCGAGCTCACCGGCGCGCCCTCGAAGATCGACAGCTTCGTGGAGCTGATGCGCCCGCTCGGCCTGGTCGAGGTCTCCCGCACCGGCGTGCTCTCCATCCAGCGCGGCGTCGAAGTCCTCTGACGGGAACCGCTGCGCGCGGGACGCTCTATCCTGGCGTGCGCAGAGCCGCCCTCATCGCCCTGGCCGCCGTGATGCTGGCCGCGCCCGCCCAGGCGCAGCTGCTGCGGCGCGCTCCGCCGCCGGCCGGGGGCTTGCCCGCGCCGCCGCCCGGACTGGCCGCGCAGGAGGCCGAAATCTGGCCCTTCCCCGCGCCCGACCCGAGGACCTGGTGGGACGACAAGTGGCCCGCCGCGCCGGAGGCCGCCGATCCGCTGGGCGGCCGCAAGCTCGGCCGAAGCGAGCGGCTGATCGCCATCGACAACGGCGTCGACGCCTCCACCTACCGGCTCTGGGGCCTGCTGCCGCTGCAGTGGCAGCTGCCGCGCGGCGAGGAGATGATCCTGGAGGTCTGGGTGCGGCCGGCGCGCAGCGTGCGCCAGAGCATCGTGCGGATCACCGTCCGCCGCGACGGCCACGCCTTCGTCCAGGGCCGCGCTGGCTTCGCCTGCTGCGAGGCCGGCATCTCGCGGCGCATCGGCTTCGACGCCGAGCTTCCGGCCGGCGCGGCCCAGACCTTCCTGGCCCTGCGCAACCACCCGATGTGGAACGCGCCGCGCGAGGTCGCCGTGGCCGAGGGCGGCCAGGCGGCCGACGCGGTCTGCCTGGACGGCGTCTCCTACGACCTGACCCTGGTGGTCCCGGGCCGCTCGCGCAGCCTGCGCCGCGCCTGCGACAGCGCCGCCATCGGCCAGGTCGCCGACGCCCTGGAGCCGGCGCTGGGCGCGGCGCTCGGCCACGATCCGCGCTTCGACGTCCTCTATCCCGGCGGGGCGGGCTTCGGCGGCGCGCGTAACGCCTACCGCGAGCTCACGGCCGCGGGCGGGACGCTGAGGGCCGACCCCAACGCCCGCCGGCGCTCGCCCGGCGCCGAGCCGCAACCCGAGGCCGCGCCGCCCTAGGCGGCCGCTTCCGCCGGGTTTCCGGCCTGCGCTTGCGCGCGGTGGGCGCGGATCGCCACGGCCCGGATCGACACGAACTGGACGGCGAACAGCAGCAGCTTCGAGACGATCGGGAAGACCGAGATGAACACGCTCCAGACCGCCAGGCTGGTCCCCAGCGCGAAGCCGACGTTCAGCACGGCGCTCAGGAACATCAGTCCGGCCCACGCATAGCCCCAGCCGATCATCACGTGGTCACCGACGAGGCCGCGGCCGGCCGGCGGCATGTAGGGCAGCATCCAGCCACGCTGCAGCATCGCCGCCCCGACCAGCAGGTAGACGATGGTCGGCTTGAACATCATGAAGCGCGGGTCGTTGGTCACCAGGGTGGCGGCGCCGAACACCACCACCAGGCCCAGGCTCATCCACTGCAAGGCGGCGACCGGCTGGCGCCTGGCCCGCAGGTAGATCACCCGCCCCACGCCCGCGGCGATCGCCACCGCCGTCGCCAGCAGCGGGTTGTGGGTCAGCGCGGTGAGCCCCACGAACAGCAGGGTGGACATCAGGTCCAGCGCCAGCGGCCGGATCGCGAACAGCAGATTTTTCATGGGCTTACCTTATGCGGAAGGATCTGCCCGCAAGGCTATGCCGGGGCGGCGTCAGGCTGCTAATCCGCCCGCGAACGCTGGGTGGTCGTTCGCGAAATCGGCCCGCCATCGGCGCTTCGCGAACGGCTGGCCAAGCGCACGGCGGTTTCCGTCCTTCAGTTTTCAACGGCCAGCCCCTATATTGGGCATGTCGAGCTTCGGCCCGACTATGGAGATAAACGCGCGCGTAATAAGCGGACTGGACCCGGGTGCGATTCCCGGCGGCTCCACCAACCTTCCTTCCGGGTATCGCCGGGAAGCATGGGGCCGATCAGCATCGACAGACGTCTAAAGGCGTTGCTTTCTCCCGGCTTGGCCCACCGTTTCGGGCCTTTAACTAACTGCGAACGATAACTTCGCTGAGGAAATCCGTCTCGCCGCGTAATGCGGTGCGATGAAATTCCGACCTAAGTCCTAGGGGTTCAGATCCTTAGGCGGGGCCCGGAGGGCGCCTGCCAACAGAAGCCCTCCACCGGATTCCAAAGAGGGCGGCTCGCCGGGGCCGCCCTCTTTTCGTTTACCGCGTTCAAGCCGCTTTGCGCGCGGCGGCCCACACGCTACCTTCCGTCCACGCGTTCCGTTCGGAGACCCCATGGCCCAGGACCCGCCGGCCCAGGACTTGATGCACTATGAGGCGATGGCCCAGGACGCCCTGCGTGGGGTGGTCAAGGCGGCGCTGAAGCGTGCGGCCGCGCCTGAAGGCCTGCCCGGGGCGCACCACTTCTACATCACCTTCAAGACCGACGCGGCCGGCGTGTCCGGCCCGCCCGACCTCCTGGGCAAGTACCCGGACGAGATGACCATCGTCCTGCAGCACCAATACTGGGACCTGGCCCCCGGCGAGACCTTCTTCTCGGTGACCCTGCAGTTCGGCGGCCAGCCCAAGCGGCTCAGCCTGCCCTATGCGGCGGTGACCCGGTTCTACGACCCCAGCGTGCAGTTCCTGCTGCAGTTCGAGGCGCCCCCCGCCGCGCCGGAGGAAGCCAAGGCGCCGGCCGCCATCGCGGCGGAGCCGGACGCCAAGGGCGAGCCGCCGGCGGAAGGCGAGGCCAAGATCGTCTCCCTCGACCAGTTCCGGAAGAAGTGAGCCGTCGATGACCGACGCCGCCAACGCCGAGCCCGAGGCGCTGACCGACGCGGCCATCCTCGAGCGCTTCCAGCGCACCCGGAACCAGCCCACCGGCTCCCAGACCCTGGGCTTTAGGCTGGTGGCGGTGAACCAGGCGGAGAAGACCGTCGAGGTGGAGTTCGAGGCGCGCGCCGAACTGCTGCTCAATCCGATGAAGCAGGTCCAGGGCGGCTACCTCTGCGCCATGCTCGACGAATGCATGAGCGTCGCCTGCATGGTGGCCTCCGGCATGACCGCCGTGGCCCCGACCCTGGAGATGAAGACCAGCTTCTTCCGCCCCGCCCTGCCCGGCAGGCTGCGTGGGATCGGCCGGGTGGCGAAGTGGGGCCGCCAGGTCGCCTTCACCGAGGGCGAGCTCTACGACACCGACGGGCGGCTGCTCGCCAAGGCCACGGGCACGGCGATCCCGACCCCGTTCCAGACCTACAAGAAGTAGATGTCCAGGCTGCTCCGCTTGGCGGCGCTGATCCTGAGCCTCTGGCTCGGGTCGGCGCTTCCGGCGGGCGCGGCCGGTCCGGCCGCCGCGGGCCCGTTCTCCGACTGGGCGGCCGTAGTGGTGGCCGGCGACTGGCACGCCCACTCCGGCGGCCCTTCGGAAGCCTTCGACAACGCCCGCCGCGACGTCTCCCGGGCGCTGGAGCGCATCGGCTTCGCGCCGGCCAACCTGCGGCAGTTCTCGGTCCGGCCCCAGCGCTACCGCGACACCCGGCCCGGCAAGTCGGACCTGGACACCATCTACGACGGGCTGGTGGACCTGACCGGCCGGGCGACCGGCGGCTGCCTCGTCTACTTCAGCTCGCACGGCGCGCCGGAGGGCGTGGTGGTGGACGAGGACATCCTGGCGCCGGGCGTGCTCGGGGCCATGCTCGACCGCACCTGCGGCGAGCGCCCGACCGTGGTGGTGATGTCGGCCTGTTTCTCCGGCGTCTTCGTGCCCGCCCTGGCCGGGCCCAACCGCATGGTGCTGACCGCCGCGCGCCCCGACCGCAGTTCCTTCGGCTGCGGCGAGGCCGACAAATATCCCTATTTCGACGACTGCTTCCTGTCGTCGATCAACCGCGCGCACGACTTCCCGGCGCTCGGCCGCGCGGTCCAGGCGTGCGTCGCCGCGCGCGAGGTGAAGGAAGGGATGGAGCCGCCGTCCGAGCCCCAGCTGTGGGTCGGCGCCAAGCTCAAACCACTGCTGCCGCTCTACGCGTTCTCGGGCGTGAGACAACCCTGACACGCGGCTTTGAGGGACTCACCCCGTAGCCTACAAACGGCCATGATCGCCCAGCTCAAGCCGGATTTCCCCTAATGCGGTTTACCGTTCCTGCCGCCGTCGCCGCCCTGGCGATGATGTTCGCAGCGCCCCTCGCCGCGGACGCGCAGGACGCGGCGGCGCCGCCGGCCGCCGAGCTTCCCAAGGCCCCGGTTCCCTACACCGTCCTCCACCTCAAGCCGCCGGCCCCGAAGCCGCGCCCGCCCGGCGCCCCGACAGCCACGCCCGCCACTGCGCCGGCCGCGCGGAGCGGACCAGCCGTGGCCGGCGCCGTGCCGATCGCCGCGGCGCCGGCCGTCCCCGGGGCCCGCCTCACCCCCGGCCAGCCGCTGCCGCCGGGCGAGCTGGAGGCCTTCGTCGACGGCGTGGTCCGCGACGCCATGGCCCACGAGCACATCGCCGGCGTCACCGTCAGCGTGGTGCAGAACGGCCAGGTGGTCCTGAAGAAGGGCTACGGCTTCGCCAGCCTGCGGCCGCAACGCCCGGTCGACCCGGACCGGACCCTGTTCCGGGTGGGCTCGATCTCCAAGACCTTCACCTGGATCACCCTGATGAAGGAGGTCGAGGCCGGTCGCGTCCGCCTCGACCAGCCCATCAACCTCTACCTGCCGGAAAAGGTGCAGGTGAAGGACCAGGGCTATGACCAGCCGGTGCGGGTCGTCAACCTGATGGACCATTCGGCGGGCTTCGAGGACCGCATCCTCGGCCAGCTGTTCGAGGACGACTTCGAACGGGTGCGCCCCCTCGACCTCTACCTGCGCCAGGAGCGGCCGCGCCGCGTGCATGCGCCGGGCGCGGTCTCCAGCTATTCCAACTACGGCGCAGGGCTGGCCGGCGAGGCGGTCTCCTACACCTCCGGCAAGCCGTTCGAGCGGCTGGTCGAGGACGAGATCTTCGTCCCCCTGGGCATGAACCACACCACCTTCCGCGAGCCGCGGCCGGCCAAGGCGGGCCTGCCCGCCCCGATGCCCGCGGCGCTGGCCGCCGACGTGTCCGCGCCGCTCCACTGGACCCGGACCGGGTTCCAGCAGCGTTCGTACGAGTACATCGGCCAGATCGCACCGGCCGGCGCGGCCTCCTCCACGGCCGGCGACATGGCCCGCTACATGATCACCCTGCTGAACGGCGGGCAGTTGAACGGCGTGACGGTCTTCGGGCCGCGCACGGCGGAGGCCTTCCGCACCCCGCTCCGGCGGACGCCGGCCGGGATCAACGGCTGGGCGCACGGCTTCATGACCTTTGACGTGGCCGGCGGCTTCCGCGGCTACGGGCACAGCGGCGCCACCATCGATTTCCATTCCAACATGGTGACGATCCCGCAGCTCAACCTCGGCGTCTTCATCGCCGCCAATTCGGAAACCGGCGAGGCCCTGGTCGGCCGCTTCCCCGAGCGGCTGGTGCAGGAGTTCTACGCCGCGCCGCAGAGCTTCCCGCGCCCCGGCTCGCCCGAGCTCGCCGCCGACGGCCAGGCGCTCACCGGCTATTTCCTGACCACCCGCCGCGCCTATTCCGGCCTCGAGGGCTTCATCACCTCGCTGATGGGCGGGACCGCGGTCTCGGTGACGCCGCAGGGCTGGCTGCTGACCGAAGGCCCGAGGAGCGGGGTGCGCACCTGGGCGCCGGAGGGCCCGGCCTCCGACCGGCGGTTCATCGCCGTCGACGGCGACCAGCGGATGGCCTTCACCCTGGGCGAGGGCCGCGCGCGCGGCTTCCTGCCCGCGTCCAACGTCGCGCTGATGGAGCGCGCCCCGGCGTGGCGCAAGCCCTCCACCCTGGCGATCCTCGCCGCGCTCACCGCCGCCGCGGCCCTGGTCACCCTGGTCGGCGTGGCCCTGCGCAATCGGCGCGAGTTCCGCGAGAACGCCGTCCAGTCCCGCGCCGCCCTGCTGCAGAACATCCAGGCCGGCCTGTGGCTGGGCGCCCTGGCGCTGTTCGCCGTCTGGGCCTCGAAGTCCAGCGACCTGGCGCAGGTGATCTACGGCTGGCCCGGAGCGCTGCTGATCACCGCCTCGGCCTGCGCCCTGGTGGCGGCGGCGCTGACCATCGCCACCCTGGTGGCCCTGCCGGCGGTCTGGCGCGGCGGCCGGCGGGTCGACTCCTGGACCCACCTGCGCAAGGCCTTCTTCACCGTCACGGTGCTGATCTACGCCGGCTTCTCGGTGACGCTCGCCATGTGGGGCGCGCTGAGCCCCTGGAGCGGCTGAGCGGCCGCCCGGCCTGCAAGTCTTAAAGCCCCGTTTACCAACCACTGGGTAAATCCTGCCTAGCGGCGGGGCGGACATGTCTTCTCCGACGCTACGCGTTTGGGGAAGGACGCCGGGTTGAACCAGTTCGTGGCTGCGCTTCAGAGGTTCGGGATCGGCCGTTTGGCCGCGATCCTCGGCATCGGCGCGGGCGTCGCCGCCGCCCTGGTCGCCATGACCATGAACCTCGGCCAGCCCAAGGCCCTGCTCTACGCCAACCTCGACCTGAAGGAAGCCGGGACCATCACCCAGGCGCTGGATCAGGCCAACGTCAAATACGAGGTGAAGGGCGAC
Source organism: Phenylobacterium hankyongense (assembly GCF_003254505.1). Classification (NCBI taxonomy): domain Bacteria; kingdom Pseudomonadati; phylum Pseudomonadota; class Alphaproteobacteria; order Caulobacterales; family Caulobacteraceae; genus Phenylobacterium; species Phenylobacterium hankyongense. Next base: position 419,968 of record NZ_QFYP01000001.1, read on the forward strand.
GGCTCGACCATCCTGGTGCCGCGCGACCAGGTCGCCTCCACCCGCCTGATGCTGTCGAGCAAGGGCCTGCCGACCGCAGGCTCCGTGGGCTACGAGATCTTCGACAACGCCAACACCCTTGGCCAGACCGACTTCATCCAGCAGCTGAACCGCCAGCGGGCGCTGGAAGGCGAGCTCGCCCGCACCATCCAGGGCCTGGACGGCGTCACCGGCGCGCGGGTCCACCTGGTGCTGCCCAAGCGCCAGCTGTTCGACGAGGAAGCCGCGGAGTCCTCCGCCTCGGTGAACATCAACGTCGGCGGCCGCGAGCCGGGCGCCGACCAGGTGCGCGCCATCCAGAACCTGGTGGCGGGCGCGGTGCCCAACCTGAAGCCCGACCGCGTCACCGTCGTCGACCAGCACGCCAAGACCCTGTCCGGCGGCGAGACCGGCATGGCCGCCGAGGCCGACAGCCGCAAGTCCGAGGTCGAGCAGCGCATCTCCAAGCAGGTGAAGAGCCTGGTGGAAGGCGTCGTCGGGGCCGGCAAGGCCCGCGTCAACGTCACCGCCGACCTGGAGCTCGCCCGGGTCACCGTGCAGCAGGAGACCTTCGATCCCGACGGCCAGGTGGTCCGCTCCGAGATGACCACCGACGAGAACTCCAAGCAGAACGAGCCGGACGCCTCCGGCCAGGCGTCGGTGGCCGCCAACATCCCCGGCAGCGCGGGCGCGGGCGCCGGCGCCAATTCCTCGGCCAGCGGCCACCAGGAATCGACCACCAACTACGAGATCTCCAAGACCACCCGCACTGAGGTGCAGGAGCCCGGCCAGGTGAAGCGGCTGTCGGTGGCCGTCGCCGTCGACGGGGTCAGCGTGCTCGGCAAGGACGGCAAGCCCGGCCCCTACACGCCGCGCAACGCCCAGGAGATGCAGCGCATCGAGGACCTGGTGCGCACCGCCGTCGGCTACAATCAGCAGCGCGGCGACCAGGTCACCGTGGTCAACGTCCGCTTCCCGACCGTCAACGATCCGGACGGGGTGACCGCCGCCAGCCCGCTGATGGGCTTCGACAAGAACGACATCATGCGCGCCGCCGAACTGGGCGTGCTGGCCGTCGTCGCCATCCTGATGATGCTGTTCATCGTCCGGCCGCTGCTCAAGGGCGCGGCGGGCGGCGGCGGCACGCCCATGCTGCCCAGCGTCGCGCGCGTCGCCACCTCCGCCGACGGCCAGCAGATGCAGCTGGGGGCAGACCCCGGCGGCCAGCTCGCCCTGCCCGGCCCAATCGGCGAGCTGGACCACAAGATCGACATCGCTCGCATCGAAGGCCAGGTGAAGGCCTCGTCGGTGAAGCGGGTCTCGGAATTCGTCGAGAACCACCCGGAGGAGTCCGTCTCCATCCTCCGCAGCTGGCTGCATGAGACGACATGAACGCCCGCGTCCCCAAGAAACCGGGCATCGCCGACGCCTCCCGTCTGAGCGGGCCGGAGAAGGCCGCCATCGTGCTGCTCGCGCTCGGCGAGGATCATGCCGATGTCTGGAAGCAGCTCGACGAAGATGAGGTCAAGGAGGTCTCCCAGGCCATGGCTGGCCTCGGCACCGTGACCGCCGGGGTCGTCGAGGACCTGCTGGTGGAGTTCGTCTCCGGCATGTCCGGCTCGGGGGCCATCATGGGCTCGTTCGAGCAGACCCAGCGCCTGCTGGCCTCGATCATGCCGGTCGACAAGGTCGACGCCCTTATGGAGGAGATCCGCGGTCCGGCGGGCCGCACCATGTGGGACAAGCTCGGCAACGTGAACGAGGCCGTGCTCGCCAACTACCTGAAGAACGAATACCCGCAGACCGTCGCGGTGGTGCTGTCGAAGATCAAGTCGGAGCACGCCGCGCGCGTGCTCGCCGCCCTGCCCGAGGACTTCGCGCTGGAATGCGTCACCCGCATGCTGCGCATGGAGCCGGTGCAGCGCGAGATCCTCGACAAGATCGAGCAGACCCTGCGCACCGAGTTCATGTCCAACCTGGCGCGCACCTCCAAGCGCGACAGCCACGAGATGATGGCGGACATCTTCAACGCCTTCGACCGCCAGACCGAGGCCCGCTTCATCACCGCGCTCGAGGAGCGCAACCGCGAGGCCGCCGAGCGGATCCGCGCCCTGATGTTCGTGTTCGAGGACCTCTCCAAGCTGGATCCGGGCGGCGTCCAGACCCTGCTGCGGGCGGTCGACAAGGACTCGCTGGGCCTGGCGCTGAAGGGCGCCTCGGACGCCCTGCGCGAGATGTTCTTCTCCAACATGAGCGAGCGCGCCGCCAAGATCATGCGCGAGGACATGGAGACCATGGGTCCGGTCCGCCTGCGCGACGTCGACCAGGCGCAGATGGCCATGGTGCAGGTCGCCAAGGACCTGGCCGCCAAGGGCGAGATCATGCTGGCCGGGGCCGGCGGCGACGACGAGCTCGTCTACTGATGAGCGATCCCGTGCACCAGAGGTTCGCCTTCGACACCGAGTTCGACGCCGGCGGCGGCGTCGCATTCCAGGCGCCGCGCCCCAAGCGCAGCTTCACGCCCGAAGAGGTCGAGGTCATCCGCGACACCGCCCGCAACGAGGGCGAACGCGCGGGCCTGGCCAGCGTCGCCGCCCAGCAGGCCCGCGCCCTGGCGGAGATCGCCGCGGCCTGCAGCGAGGCCCTGCCCCGCCTGGCCGGCGTCGCCCACGACCATCGCACCGGCTCCGCGGCCCTGGCGCTGGCCTGTGGGCGCGCCATCGCCGACGCGGCGCTGGACCGCTTCCCCGAGGCGCCGATCCAGGCCGCCATCGAGGCGCTCGCCCGCGAGATCGAGTCCGCGCCCCGGCTGGTGGTCGCCACCGCGCCGGAACTCGCCGAACGGCTGCAGGGCGTGCTCGACGAGACCGCCGCCCGGGTCGGCTTTCCCGGCGCCATCCAGGTCCGCCCGGACGTCGGCGTCGGCCCCAACGCCTTCACCCTCGACTTCGGCGACGGCTCCGCGGCGTTCGATCCCGGCGCGGCGGCCCAGCGCGTGGCCGAGGCCCTTGGCGCGGCGCTCGCCGCCGAGGGCCTGCACGCCGAACCCCTCATTCCCGGCAGCGAGAGCTGAGCTCGAAAGCGGAACCCATGTCCGAGAACGATATGCAACTCGACGAATTCGCCGCCGGCGAAGGGGCGCTCGCCGAGACCTCGATGGACGAGGCCAAGACCGCCACCGACCTGGCGCCGGTCTTCGACGTCCCGGTCAACATCTCAGCCGTGCTCGGCCGCGCCAACCTCTCGGTGGCGCAGCTGCTGCAGCTGGCCCAGGGCAGCGTCCTGGAGCTCGACCGCAAGGTCGGCGAGGCGATCGACATCTACGTGAACAACCGCCTGGTGGCCCGCGGCGAGGTCGTCATCGTCGACGACCGGCTGGGCGTGACCATGACGGAAATCATCAAGGACGGCGACGCGCAGGTCTGATCGGACCGGCGCTGAGGTGAAGGAGACGAACTATGCGACTTCTGGTCGTCGGTAGGTTGAACGGACAGCTGTCCAGCGCCGTGAAGATGGCGATGAGCGCGGGGGCCAAGGTCAGCCACGTGGAAAGCATCGAGGCCGCCACCCACGCGCTCCGCGCCGGGCAGGGCGCGGACCTGATGATGGTCGACTACGAGCTCGACATCGGCGCGCTGATCGCCGCCAACGAGGCCGAGCGGATCCGGGTGCCGATCGTCGCCTGCGGGGTCGGCGCCGACGCCGCCGGCGCGGCCGCCGCCATCCGCGCCGGGGCCAAGGAGTTCATCCCCCTGCCGCCGGACGCCGAGCTGATCGCCTCGGTGCTGGCCGCGGTCTCCGACGACAACCGGCCGATGATCGTCACCGACCAGGTGATGAAGTCGGTGATCGCGCTGGCCGACCAGGTGGCGCCGTCCGACGCCTCGATCCTGATCACCGGCGAAAGCGGCGTCGGCAAGGAGGTGATCGCCCGCTACCTCCACCAGAAGTCCCGCCGCGCCAACCGGCCGTTCATCTCGGTCAACTGCGCCGCCATCCCGGAGAACCTGCTGGAGAGCGAGCTGTTCGGCCACGAGAAGGGCGCCTTCACCGGCGCCGTGGCCCGCCGCATCGGCAAGTTCGAGGAGGCCAACGGCGGCACCCTGCTGCTCGACGAAATCTCCGAGATGGACGCCCGCCTGCAGGCCAAGCTGCTGCGCGCCATCCAGGAGCGGGAGATCGACCGGGTCGGCGGGACCAAGCCGGTGCGGGTCGACATCCGCATCCTGGCGACCTCCAACCGCGACCTCGTCCAGGCGGTGAAGGACGGCATCTTCCGCGAGGACCTGCTCTATCGCCTCAACGTCGTGAACCTGCGCGTCCCCGCCCTGCGCGAGCGCCCCGGCGACGTGCTGGCGCTGGCCGAGCACTTCGTGAAGAAGTACTCGATCGCCAACGGCGTGGCCGACCGGCCGCTCTCCGCCGAAGCCCGCCGCCGGCTCGGCATCCACCGCTGGCCCGGCAACGTCCGCGAGCTGGAGAACGCCATGCACCGCGCGGTGCTGCTGTCCTCCGGCCCGGAGATCGACGAGGCCGCCATCCGCCTGCCGGACGGCCAGCCGCTGGCCGCCGCCGACCCCTTCGCCCGCACCGCCCAGGCCGCCTCCCTCGCGGCGGAAGGCGCCTCACGCAACTTCGTGGGCCAGACGGTCTCGGCCATGGAGCAGCAGCTGATCATCGACACCCTGGAGCACTGCCTGGGCAACCGCACCCACGCGGCCAACATCCTCGGCATCTCGATCCGCACGCTGCGCAACAAGCTGAAGGAATACACCGAGGCCGGCGTCTCGGTGCCCGCCCCGCAGATGGGCGCGAGCGCCGCCTGACCTGATGGCCGACACCAGCTTCTCCGCCTTCGCCGCCCAGCGGCCCACGCCCCGCGAGATCTGGGGCTGGGTGGCGCGTGGGGAAGTGGCCCTGGCGCTGGGCGTCGTCGGCATCGTCGTCCTGCTGATCCTGCCGGTCCCGGCCTTCCTGCTGGACCTGTTCCTGGCGCTGTCGATCACCAGCGCGGTGCTGATCCTGATGACCGCGCTGCTGATCAAGCGGCCGCTGGAGTTCACCGCCTTCCCGACCGTGCTGCTGGTGGCGACGCTGTTCCGGCTGGGGCTGAACATCGCCTCCACGCGCCTGATCCTCGGCCACGGGCACGAGGGCGTGCACGGCGCGGGCCACATCATCGAGGCCTTCGGCAAGCTGATGATGGGCGGCAGCTTCGTCATCGGCGTGATCGTCTTCGCCATCCTGGTGGTGGTGAACTTCACGGTCATCACCAAGGGCTCCGGCCGGATCGCCGAAGTGGCCGCCCGCTTCACCCTGGACTCCATGCCGGGCAAGCAGATGGCCATCGACGCCGACCTCTCGGCCGGCCTGATCGACGAGACCGAGGCCAAGAAGCGCCGCAAGGAGCTGGAGCAGGAATCCACCTTCTTCGGGGCCATGGACGGCGCCTCGAAGTTCGTCCGCGGCGACGCCGTCGCCGGCCTGATCATCGTCGCCATCAACGTGATCGGCGGCATCCTGATCGGGGTGATCCAGCACAAGATCCCCATCGGCCAGGCCTTCGCGACCTACACCATCATGACCATCGGCGACGGCCTGGTCAGCCAGATCCCCGCCCTGGTGATCTCGCTCGCCGCCGGCTTCCTGGTCTCCAAGTCCGGGGTCGAGGGCTCCGCCGACAAGGCCCTGGTCACCCAGCTGGCCATGAACCCGATCAGCCTCGGCATGGTCTCGGCCTGCGCCGGCGTGATCGGCTTCGTGCCCGGCATGCCGATGATCCCGTTCGCGGCCATCTCCGTGGCCTCCGGCGTGCTCGCCTGGCGCCGCTCGCAGAAGGTCCCCGAGGCGCCGAACGTCGAGATCCTGCCGAACTCGGCCGAGGACCAGGAAGAGCCGATCTCCCAGACCCTGGCCATCGACGAGATCAAGATCGAGCTGGGCTATGGCCTGCTGGGCCTGATCAACGACCTGGAGGGCCGCCGGCTCACCGACCAGATCAAGGCGCTGCGCCGCACGCTGGCGGCCGACTTCGGCTTCATCATGCCGTCGGTGCGGATCCTCGACAACATGCGCCTGGCCAGCCAGGGCTACTGCATCCGCATCAAGGAGATGGAGGCCGGGACCGGCGAGGTGCGCCTGGGCCACCTGATGGCCATGGACCCGCGCGGCGGCCAGGTGGAGCTGCCCGGCGAGCACGTCCGCGAGCCGGCCTTCGGCCTGCCGGCCACCTGGGTCGACGAGTCCCTGCGCGAGGAGGCCACCTTCCGCGGCTACACCATCGTCGATCCGGCCACGGTGCTGACCACGCACCTGACCGAGATCCTCAAGGAGAACATGCCGGACCTGCTCTCCTACGCCGAGGTGCAGAAGCTGCTGAAGGAGCTGCCGCCGGAGCAGAAGAAGCTGGCCGACGAGCTGATCCCCAGCGCCGTCACCATGACCACGGTGCAGCGTGTGCTGCAGGCGCTGCTGCGCGAGCGGGTCTCGGTCCGCGACCTGCCGGCGATCCTCGAAGGCGTCGGCGAGGCCGCGCCGCACACCCATTCGGTGACCAACCTGGTGGAGCAGGTGCGCACCCGCCTGGCCCGCCAGCTCTGCTTCGCCTACCGCGGCGACGACGGCGCCCTGCCGATCATCACCCTGACGCCGGAATGGGAGATGGCCTTCTCCGAGGCGCTGGTCGGGGCCGGCGAGGAAAAGCAGCTGGCGCTGGCCCCGTCGCGCCTGCAGGACTTCATCCGCGGCGTGCGCGACAGCTTCGAGCGCGCGGCGCTGAGCGGCGAGAGCCCGGTGCTGCTGACCAGCCCCGCCATCCGCCCCTACGTGCGCTCGATCATCGAGCGCTTCCGCGGCCAGACCCCGGTGATGAGCCAGAACGAGATCCATCCGCGGGCGCGTCTGAAGACCGTCGGCACCATCTAGTCCTGCGACAGGTCAGGGCGCCCCCGGCCCGGGGCGCGACGTCTGCGTCGTTGCAGGCGGGCGGCGCGGCTGGTAGCGGTTCCTCGAAGGGGCGAGACAGCTCCGTGAGTCTTGGGAATCGGATGCGGCGACCTCTCAACAGACCTCAGGGCACGGGCGCGGCGATCCTCTGGGATCTGCTCACCTTCGAGCGCCTGATGACCAACTCGGTCATCCACCTGATCTACTGGGCCGGCCTGGGCATCATCGTGCTCGGCGCGTTCGGCACGATCGGCGCCGCGGTCGGCGTGGCGATCCGCGACCCGTTCCCGTTCGGCCTCCTGATGGCCATCCCGGTGGTGGTCGGCGGCCTGCTGGTGATGGCCGCCCTGGTGCTGCTGTGGCGCTCGTTCTGCGAGTTCTACGTGGCGATCTTCCGGATCAGCGACGACCTCAGCGCGCTTCGCCAGGACGTCGAAGCCGAACGCGCGCGGCTGAAGACCAAGGGCTGAGCGTCCTCGGCCGACGCTAGAGCTCCAGCAGCGTCTCGAACCCGCCATAGATCAGGCGCTTGCCGTCGAACGGCATGGCCGCCGGATCCTGCTTCAGCCGCGGGTCCGCCATCACCTTGGCGTTGATGGCGTCACGCTGCGCGCGGGACTCGTAGACGATCCACGAGAAGATCACCGTCTCGTCGTCCTTGGCCTGCACGGCGCGGGGGAAGGAGGTGAGTTCGCCCTGGGGCACGTCGTCGCCCACGCATTCCACGTAGGCGAGCGCCCCGTGTTCCTTCCAGACCTCGCCGGCGGTCCGCGCGACGGCCTTGTAGGCCTCCAGGTTCTGCTTCGGGACCGCCAGAACGAAACCGTCGACATAGGGCATGGGAGCCTCCTTTGCGTGCGCTCGCACTAAGGACGCCCAGCCGGGCCGCGATCCGACAAAGGTGCGTTACCGGCCGCCGGACGCCTTGCGCAGGCCCAGCTCGTCGAGGGCCGCGGTTTCCCGCCGGCCGGCTTCCTTGATCTCCAGCAGGCGGGCCTGTTCGGCGATCTGCTCGTACTTCTTCTGCTCCTCGAAGGCCTGGGCCAGCGCGTCGCGCGCCCCCTGCTCCTCGAGCGCGATGGCCTCGATGTCGGCCTGCACCAGCGCCTTGCGCGCCCTGAGCGCGTCGAGATAGCCGATCAGCCGCCAGCCGTTCTCCGGATCGTTCTGCGCGGCCTGGGTCTCGGCCTCGCCCTCGGCGGTCAGCATCGCCAGCCGCATCTGCGCGTGCATCCGCCGGTCGGCGATCTCCGCCAGCCGCTTCTGCAGGGTCTCCACCTCGTAGGTGGAGAGCTTGATCAAGGATTTCGCCCAGCTCATGCGGCCTCATTCAGGATCTGGCTGAGGGCCGCGAACGAGCTCTCCAGGCCGGTGGACTCGTCCTTGTCCTGGGTCAGGAAGGCTTCGAGGGCGGGGTTGAGCTGGATCGCGCGGTCGACCTGCGGGTCGGCGCCGGCGCGGTAGGCCCCGATGCGGATCAGCTCTTCCATGTTGGAGTAGGCGGACAGCGACCGGCGCGCGGCGGTGACGATCTCCCGCTCGTGCGGGTGGTGGCAGCCGGGCATGGTCCGGCTGATGGACTTCAGCACGTTGATCGCCGGAAAGCGCCCGCGCTCGGCGATCGAACGCTCCATGACGATGTGGCCGTCGAGGATGCCGCGCACGGCGTCGGCGATCGGTTCGTTGTGGTCGTCGCCGTCCACCAGCACGGTGAAGATGCCGGTGATCGGCCCGGCCCGGGTGCCGTCCGGCCGGATCGGTCCGGGGCCCGCCCGCTCCAGCAGCTTCGGCAGCTCGGTGAAGACGGTTGGCGTATAGCCCTTGGTGGTCGGCGGCTCGCCGGCCGCGAGGCCGATCTCCCGCTGGGCCATGGCGAAGCGGGTGACCGAGTCCATCATGCACAGCACCTCGAGGTCCTGGTCGCGCAGGAACTCGGCGATGGCCAGCGTCATGTAGGCCGCCTGGCGCCGCTTCAGCGCCGGCTCGTCGGAGGTGGCCACCACCACCACGGCCCGCTTCAGCCCCTCCTCGCCCAGGGTCTCCTCGATGAACTCGCGCACCTCGCGGCCCCGCTCGCCGATCAGGCCGACCACCACCGCGTCGCACTCGGCGTTCTTGGCCAGCATCGACAGCAGCACCGACTTGCCGACGCCGGAGCCGGCGAACACGCCCAGCCGCTGGCCGCGGCAGCAGGTGGTGAAGACGTTCATGGCGCGCACGCCCACGTCCATCCGCTCGCCCACCCGGTCGCGGGCGTGGGCGGCCGGCGGGGCGGCGCGCATCGGATAGCCGACCTGGCCCTGCGGCAGAGGGCCCTTGCCGTCGATCGGCTCGCCGAAGGAATCGATGATCCGGCCCAGCCACGCCTTGGTCGGCCGCACCGCCGAGCCACGGGGCTCGATGCGGATCTGCGCGCCGGGGGCGACGCCCTCCACCGGGCCGAACGGCATCAGCAGGGCGCGGGTCTCGCGAAAGCCCACCACTTCGGCGGCCACCGGCGCATCGCCCAACCGGTCGATCTCGGCGCGCGCGCCCACCGCCAGCCGCGAGAGCCCGCCGCGGGCCTCGATCAGCAGGCCGTTCACCGCGGCGACGCGGCCCGAGACGGTCAGGGGGTCGAGCCGCTCGATGGCGGCCACGAGATTCTGCACGAAATACGCCCTCGGACTTGGGCCGGCAGAATCCCTCGCGCCGCCTTAAGAGGGTGTGAAGACGCGGGCCGCCCTCCCCCTTCGGGGGAGCCTCAGCTCAGCGCGCGGGCCAGCTTCAGGGCCTGGCGCGGGCGCCGCGCGGCGAGCCTGGCCGTGGTCAGCGGACGCCGCGCGACCGCCCGCACGACCAGCGGCCGGACGGCGCTGCGGATTACCGGCCGGGCCACGGCGGCCAGCCGGCCGCGGCCGTACCAGGCGCTCGCCGCCGCCAGGGCCACCAGCCCCGCCCCGACCAGCAGGCCGCGGTGCTTCTGGGCCTCGGTGTAGAAGCTGAGGCGCCGGCCGCTGGCGCTCACCGACATCCGGCCCAGCGCATGGCTGGCCGCATAGAGGGCGGCGGCGGCGATCACGTCGGCGGCGGCCTGCGGCTGTACGCCGCGGGGCAGGCGGATCTCGGTCAGCGACACCGGCGCGCGGGCGAGTTCACGCCGAAGCGTCCGGGACAGGTTGGGCGCGGCCGGCGTCAGGTTGACCACCGCGCCGCCGCCGGGTCGGCCGCGGAAGTGCCGGGCCGCCTCGCGCGCGCCGTTGGCGGCGGCCAGTTCATGGCTCTCTGGCCCATTGATCCAGGTGTCGAAGCCGCCGAACCGCGCCACCGCCGCGCGCGCGATGCGCCCCGCGGCCTCGGGATCGGCCAGGTCGCCGGCCACCGCATGGGCGCGGCCGCCCTCGGCGTTGATGGCCTCCGCCGCCTGGCGAAGCGCGGTCTCCCCGTGCCCGGTCAGCACCACGGCCGCGCCCGCCTGGGCGGCGCGGCGGGCGATCGCCAGCCCGGTTGCGCCGCTGGCCCCCGCGACGATGACGACCTGCTGGGCGAGCGGCTTCAACTTGGCGCGCATCGGGACTCCTCGGATGGCGGGATGGCCTGGCTCAACGATCCCCGCCTACAGCCCGTTCCCATCCCTCGCACTCGGGGCGCCGCGTTCAGGGCCGCCGCGTTCGGGGGCCAAGTCCAATCACAAAAGATTCAACGGCGCTGCCGCACGCGGCGGGAACGGTACCGCTTGAACGGGAATCTCAAATCAGATTAACGATTCGGGCGAGAGAGACACCAGCTATTAACCAGTCTTAAATTAACTCGCTGGCAAGTTAACAGCGAGCGTCGGGGCGGATTCCTAGAATTAGCCGGACGTCGCGTCGCCACAGTAGGAGAGCAGAATGCGCGTACTGTTGATCGAGGACGACAGCGCGACCGCGCAAAGCATCGAACTGATGCTCAAGTCGGAAGGATTCAACGTCTATACCACCGACCTCGGTGAGGAAGGCGTCGATCTGGGCAAGATCTACGACTATGACCTGATCCTGCTCGATCTGAACCTGCCCGATATGAGCGGCATGGACGTGCTGCGCACCCTGCGGGTCGGCAAGATCAACACCCCGATCATGATCCTGTCGGGCTCGGCCGAGATCGACACCAAGGTGAAGACCTTCTCGGGCGGCGCCGACGACTACATGACCAAGCCCTTCCACAAGGACGAGCTGGTGGCCCGCATCCATGCGGTGGTCCGCCGGTCCAAGGGCCACGCGCAATCGGTCATCAAGACCGGCGACATCCTCGTCAACCTCGACGCCAAGACCGTGGAAGTGAACGGCCTGCGCGTGCACCTGACGGGCAAGGAATACCAGATGCTGGAGCTGCTCTCGCTCCGGAAGGGCACGACGCTGACCAAGGAGATGTTCCTCAACCATCTCTACGGCGGCATGGACGAGCCGGAACTGAAGATCATCGACGTGTTCATCTGCAAGCTGCGCAAGAAGCTGGCCGCGGCGGCCGAGGGCAAGCACCACATCGAAACCGTCTGGGGCCGCGGCTACGTGCTGCGCGACCCGCAGGAAGCCCAGGTCGCGGCCTGATCGCCGCCGACTGACGGCAAAGAGACCAACGCCCGCCCTCACCGGCGGGCGTTTTCGTTTGCGCCTCCGCAGCCTTCGCTTCGGCGGAGGAGCGGGCTAACGTACGGCAAAGCTCCTCGGGAGGGACGACGTCATGGGACGAGTGCTCGCGCTGGCCGCGGCCTTGATGCTGAGCGCCGTCCTGACGTGGGTCGCGGTGCAGCCGCCGCAGCCGCAGCCGGCCAGCGCGCCGGCGAGCGCCTTCTCCGCCGCGCGGGCCATGACCATCGTGCGGGCCATCGGCTCGACGCCCCACCCCATCGGCTCCGCCGCCAACCACGCCGTGCGCGACGAGCTTGTGGCGCGGATGGGCGCGCTCGGCCTGTCGCCCCAGGTGCGGCCCGGCGAGGGGCTGCAGCAGCCCAAATGGCTGGGCGGCGCGCTGGTCGGCGGCACGGTGGAGAATATCGTCGGGGTCCTGCCGGGCCGTGACCGCGCGGCGCCCGCAGTGGCGCTGATGGCCCACTACGACAGCGTCCCCGGCTCCCCCGGGGCCGCCGACGACGCCGCCGGCGTGGCCACGGCGCTGGAGGCGGTCCGCGCCATCAAGGCCCGCGGCGTCCCGGCGCGCGACGTCATGGTGGTGCTCACCGACGGCGAGGAGGCGGGCCTCTTGGGCGCCAACGCCTTCTTCCGTCGCGATCCCTTGGCGAGGCGCGTCGGCTTCCTGTTCAACATGGAGGCGCGTGGCGGCGGCGGCCGGGTGCAGATGTTCCAGACCGGCGAAGGCAATGGCGGCACGATCGATCTGCTGCGGCGGACCGCGGCGCGGCCGCAGGCCTCCTCGCTCACCGGCTTCGTCTACGCCCAGATGCCCAACGACACCGACTTCACCGAGGCCCGCAAGGCCGGGGACGCGGGCCTCAACTACGCCTTCATGGGCCGCCAGTTCGACTACCACTCGCCCACCTCGACGCCGGCCAACCTGGAGGTCGGCACGCTGCAGGACATGGGCGACCAGGTGCTCTCCACCGCCGGCGCGGCCGCCTTCGCGCCCGCCCTGCCGCCGAAGACGCCGGACGTGGTCTACGGCCAGGTGTTCGGCGACCTGATCCTCGCCTACCCGCCGGCGATGGGCTGGCTGGTGCTGGCCGCCGCCGCCGGCCTGATCGCGCTCGCCGTGGTCCGCGCACGGCGGCTGGAGGCCTTTCCGTGGATGGACGCGGTCCGCGGCGCCGGCGCCCTGCTCTACGGCGTGGCCTGCGCCATCGCCGTGCTGCACGTGGCCCGCCAGGCGACCGGGGCGGCCGTCGGCTTCCTCGAGCAACGGGTGCTGCTGGCCCAGGTGACCCGCTGGGAGATCGCCCTGGTCCTGCTGGGCCTGGGGGTGATGATCTTCGCCTCGGCCGAGGCGGCGCGCGGCCGGCGGCTGACCGCCAGCCTGCTGCCGCTGGCGGCGGGGCTCGGCAGCTGCATCTTCGTAGAGGGTGTCGACGCGGTGGGCCTGGGCGCCGGCGTCATCGCCGCGCTCATCGCCCTCGCGGTGTTCAGCCGCCGCATCAGCCGCCCCGGCGCCTGGACCGGCGTGCTGGCCCTGGGGCTGGCGGTCGCCGTCGTCGCCCAGGCGCTCGCCCCGCCCGCCGCCTACGTGTTCGCCTGGCCCCTGGCGCTGGCCGCCCTGGCCGCGGCGGCGACCGCCATGGGCGCGCGGCGCGGCTATGGCGCCCTGGCCGCGCTGGCGCTGCTGGCGATCGTCGGCCTGGTCTGGACCGGCGGCCTCGCGCACTCCGCCTACCTCGCCCTCGACCTGCCCGAGCTCCTGGCGCTGCCGATGTTCCTGGCCGCCCTGCTGGTCTGGCCGCTGGCGCAGCCGGAGGAAGGCGCACCCCCGGCCCGGCTGGTGGGCCCGGCCCTGATCGCCGCCGGCGTCGTGGCGCTGCTGCTGGTGCGCCTCGATCCGCCGTGGGACGCCCGCCATCCGCAGGTGAGCTACGTGCTCTTCCACATCGACCAGGACGCCGGCCGCGCCTGGCGGGTCGACGCCGCTCCCGCGCGGACCGCCTGGACGGACGCCGCGCTGAAGGCCGACGGCGGCGCGATCGCCAGCTACCGGCACTGGGCGCTGCACGGCCTGGAGCGCGCCGCGCCGGCCCCCTTCGTGCAGACCCCCGCGCCCAGCCTCACCCTGGAGCGGTCGGCGGACGGCCGCCTCGTGCTGCATGCGGCAGCCCCGCCCGGCGCGCGGGTCCTCGACCTGCGGCTGAGGCCGGACACGCCGGTGACCGCGCTGAGCGTGAACGGCGTGCCGGCGCGCCTCGTGCTGAAGCCGGGAGCCTGGACCCGCCTGACCTGGAGCGCCGCCGCGCCGGCGATCGACCTGGTGCTGCAGCCCGGCGGTCCGGGACGGCTGGAGGTGCGCTATGCGGCCGCCGCCGAGCGCTGGCCGACAGGCGTCGCGCCGCTGCCGAAGCGGCCCGCCGACGTCATGCCGTTCGATCTCTCGGACTCCACCCTGGTCACCGGTTCGCGCCAGCTGGCTTGGTGATCGGCGCGGTTTTGGCTAAGCCCGGCGCATGAGCGACGTCGTCATCTATCACAACCCCGCCTGCGGGACCTCGCGCAACACCCTGGCCCTGCTCCGCGAGAAGGGGCTTGAGCCCCGGGTCGTCGAGTACCTCAAGGAGGGCTGGACCCGCGATCAGCTGCAAGACCTGCTGCAGCGCATGGGCCAGTCGGCGCACGACATCCTGCGGGTGCGCGGAACGAACGCCGACGAACTGGGATTAACCGACCCCAACGCTTCCGACGAGGCCCTGATCGCCGCCATGATCGTCGCGCCGGTACTGGTGAATCGCCCCATCGTCGTGACCCCGAAGGGCGCGGCGCTGTGCCGGCCGCCCGAACTGGTCCTGGGCCTGCTCTGAAGCGTGACAAAACGACCAAGCGTAGCCCAGGTCGTTTGCAGTCATGGTTGTTTCGCCTGGGGAGGCGCTGGAAATCTGACTCTGCCGTGGCGATGCCTTAACCGTGCGTCGGCAAGTATGGGGGCGTGATGCAAGACCTCGAGCCGCAACCTCTGACCGCGCGCGCCCAGGCCGCGCGCCTCGCGCCCCAGGCCCTGCTCTGCGGCGGCGTCCTGCTCGCCGCCCTGGTGGTCTGGAAGGCTGGCGACGTCACCGCCTCCAGGCCTGCCGCCCCGCCGCCGCTGTCGCCGGCCGCCGTCGCCGCCCTGCAGCACGCCGCCTTCACCCAGTCCGAAGCCCGGCCCGGCTTCGCCCGCCCGCAGAACGTGGCGCTGAAGATCCAGCCCGGCGAGACCTTCGAAGCCGCCGTGCAGCGCGCCGGCATCGCCCCGGAGGAGGCCCGGCAGGCTGTCGCCACCCTCGCCCAGGCCATGGACACCGTGCACATCAAGGCCGGCATGGCCTTCGACGCCGCCATCGCCCGTCCGAACGCCGCCGCTCCGAACGCCGCCATGGCCCCGGCCCGGCTGATCGGCCTGGCGCTGCGCACCGGCCCGGCCAGCGCCATCACCCTGTCGCGCACCTTCGACGGCGCGCTGCGCCTGCGCGAGCTGGACGAGAAGATCCGCGACGACACCGTCGCCACCAACGGCCAGATCCAGGGCTCGCTGTTCGAAAGCGCCGCCAAGCTCGGCGCCACGCCCACCATCACCGCCCAGGTGGTCAAGCTGTTCTCCCACAAGCTCGACTTCCAGCGCGACATCCAGCCGGGCGACGCGTTCAAGCTGGTGTTCGACCGCAAGGTCACCGAGAGCGGCCGCACCGTGGAGACCGGCGACCTGGAATACGCCGAGCTGCACGGCGTGAAGTTCTACCGCTTCGAGCGCGGCCACGGCGAGGCCGAGTACTTCGACGAGTTCGGTAAGAACATCAAAGGCTTCCTGCTACGCACCCCGGTCGACGGCGCCCGGATCACCTCGCTGTTCGGCCTGCGCAAGCATCCGGTGCTGGGCTACACCCGCGCCCACCAAGGCATCGACTTCGGCGCCGGGACCGGCACGCCGATCCTGGCGGCCGGCGACGGCGTGGTGCTGGAGGCGCGCCGCTGGGGCGGCTACGGCAACTGGCTGCGCATCCGCCACACCGGCGGCTGGGACACCGGCTACGGCCACATCTCCCGCTACGCCGCGGGGATCAGGCCCGGCATGCACGTCCGCCAGGGACAGCTGGTGGCCTATGTTGGCGCCACGGGCCTCGCGACCGGGCCGCACCTGCACTACGAGATCTGGAAGAACGGCCAGCGGGTGAACCCGGTCGGCGCCAAGGTGCCGCAGGGCACCGTCCTGGCCGGCGGCGAGCTCTCCCAGTTCAAGGCCCAGAAGGCCCGCATCGACGGCCTGCTGAAGGACGGCGCGCCGCAGCCGCGGGCGCTGGCCATGGCGGACAGCGGCTCGCTGAGCCGCTGAGCGTGACGAAGTTGCTCCCCCGCCGGGGGAGCTGTCAGCGAAGCTGACTGAGGGGGGAGGTCGGCGCTGACCCCCTCCGGCGCTTCGCGCCACCTCCCCCGAAGGGGAGGAACTCCCGCAGCGTCAGGCGTCGAAGACGATGACCGAGCGGGCCAGCTCGCCGCGCTTCATGTCCTCGAAGCCTTCGTTGACCTGCTCCAGCTTGATGCGCTGGGAGATCATCTGGTCGAGCTTCAGCTTGCCCGACATGTAGAAGTCGACGAACCGCGGCATGTCGACCGGGAAGCGGTTGGAGCCCATCAGCGAGCCCTGCAGCTTCTTCTCGCCCAGGAACGCCGCGCCCATCACGCTGACCATCTGACCGACCGGGATCATGCCGATGATGTTGGCGGTGCCGCCGCGGCGCAGCATGTTGAAGGCCTGCTCGGCGGTCTTGGCCATGCCGATGGCCTCGAACGCGTGGTGCACGCCGCCCTTGGTCATCTCGATCACTTCCTTGACCGCGTCGGTCTGGGAGGCGTCGATGAAGTCGGTGGCCCCGAACTCCATGGCCAGGTTGCCCTTGGAGGCGACCATGTCGATGGCGATGATCCGGCTGGCGCCGGCGATCGCCGCGCCGTTGATCGCCGACAGGCCGACGCCGCCGCAGCCGATCACCGCCACGGTCTCGCCGGGGCGGACGTTGGAGGTGTGGATCGCCGCGCCCACGCCGGTGGTCACCGAGCAGCCGATCAGGGCGGCGCGGTCGAGCGGCATGTCCGGGCGGATCGCCACGCAGGCGTGCTCGTGGATCAGCATCTGCTCGGCGAAGGACGACAGGTTCAGGAACTGCATCATCGGCCCGTTCGGGGCGGTCAGCCGCGGCTCCTCGTCCTTGCCGCGCTTGGTGTCGGGCGAGACGCACAGGCTCATGTGGCCGGTGAGGCAGAATTCGCAGTGGCCGCAGAACGCCGACAGGCAGGTGATCACGTGGTCGCCCGGCTTCACCGTGCGGACCTCGGAGCCGACCATCTCCACCACGCCGGCGCTCTCGTGGCCGAGCACGGCCGGCAACGGGTGGGGATAGGAGCCTTGCATGAAGTGCAGGTCGGAGTGGCAGAGACCGGCGGCGGCGGTGCGGATCAGCACCTCGTGCGGCCCCGGCTTGTTGATCTGGACTTGCTCGATCTGAAGCGGCTTGCCCACTTCGCGCAGCACGGCGGCCTTCATGGCGATCTCCCCAACGGCGCCCGCTCGACGTCGGGGCCTTTTGCCTCGAAGCCCGGGTGCGGCCCAGGCCTTCGTCACATGTCTTATCGCCGTTCAGATGGGACGGCCAAGCGGTTTTGCGGAAAACCGGTCGACAGGCCGAAGCCGGTTCCGCATGACAGGATCAGCGCTCCGCCGGAGGCCCGATGGACGACCCGCAGCCGAAAGCCAGCTCCGCGTTGGAGGTGTTTCTCGTCTTCCTGCGCCAGGGGCTGACCGCCTTCGGCGGCCCGGTCGCCCACCTGGGCTATTTCCGCCGCGAGTTCGTCGAGCGCCGCGGCTGGCTGTCCGAAGCCGCCTTCGCCGACCTCCTGGCGCTCTCGCAGTTCCTGCCGGGCCCCGCCTCCAGCCAACTGGGCATGGCCATCGGCCTGCGGCGCGCCGGCCTCGCCGGGGCGCTGGCCGCCTGGCTGGGCTTCACCCTGCCGGCCGGCGCCGCGATGATCGCGCTCGGCTACCTGGCGCCCAGGCTCACCGAAGACTGGGGCTCAGGCTTCATCCACGGCCTGAAGATCGCCGCCGCCGCCGTGGTGGCCCAGGCGCTGATCGCCATGGCGCGCACCCTGGCGGCGGGCCCGATCCGCGCCGGCATGGCGATCGGCGCGACCGTGGGCCTGGTCCTCACCAGCGGGCCCATGGCGCAGATCTTCGCGCTCGTCGCCGGCGCCCTGTTCGGCCTGGCCCTGCTGCGCGAGCCCGGCCCGGACACGCCCGACGATCCGGCCACCCAGGGACGCCGCACAGGCCCCGCCCTCGCCGCCCTGGTGGTGTTCGCGCTGTTGCTGGCCGGCCTGCCGTTCCTGGCCCAGGCGCTGCAGAGCCCGACCTTGGGCCTGGCCAGCGTCTTCTACCGCACCGGCGCCTTGGTGTTCGGCGGCGGCCATGTGGTCCTGCCGCTGCTGCAGACCGAGATCGTCGGCCGCGGCTGGCTGAGCCGCGACGTCTTCCTGGCCGGCTACGGCGCGGTGCAGGCCCTGCCCGGGCCGCTGTTCAGCTTCGCAGGCTTCGTCGGGGCGGCGCAGCAGGTGGCGCGGGGGGGCTGGTTCGGCGGCCTGGTGGCGTTGGTGGCGATCTTCCTGCCGAGCCTGCTGCTGGTGGTGGGCGTGCTGCCGTTCTGGGACCGGTTGAAGGGCCAGGCCGGCGCGCGCGGCGCCCTGGCCGGCGTCAACGCCGTGGTGGTCGGCCTGCTGGCCGCGGCGCTGTGGAACCCTGTTCTGAGCAGCGCGGTGGAGCGGCCCACCGACTGGGCGCTGGTGGCGGCGGCCTTCGTCTTCCTGGCGGTGGCCCGGCTGCCGCCGTGGCTGGTGGTGATCGGCTTCGCGGCGGCCACCGGCCTCTTGCAGCGCTGAGCGCTCAGGCGGCTTCGGCCATCGGCGTCGTGAGGCGCGTCCAGCCAAGGTGCGGCAGCTTGGGCAGGCGGAAGGTCCAGGCCTTCTTCGGCGGGATGCAGGTTTCCAGGGCCGAGAGCAGCTGCTCGGCCGGGCCGTCGTTCAGGAAGTGGTTGGCCCCCGGCGTGCGCACGAAGCGGATCGGCCGGCGGGTCGGCGTCTCGCGGGCCAGCCGCTCGGCGACCTCGATCGGCGCGAAGTCGTCCTTTTCGCCGTGGATCATGTGGACCGGGATGTTGACGCTCATCAGCGCGCGCCGGGCGTGCACCAGCTGCGGCCGCTGGTTGGACGCCTCCAGCACCGCGTGACGCAGGTCGCGCGGGATCATCTTCAGCGCCCTGGTCCCCACGTCGATCAGCCAGCGCGACGTCGGCCCGGTCTCGCCGAAGAAGCCGGACAGCAGCACCAGGCCCGCCACCTTGCCCGCATGCTCGGCCGCCATGATCGCGGCGATCGCCGCGCCGTAGCTCTGGCCGACCAGCAGCAGCTTCTGGCCCGGCGCTGTCTTCAGCAACGGACCGAGCGCCTCGGCCTGCACGCGGATGTCGGGGACGTGGTGCGTCGGCTCGGAGGCCGCATAGCCCGGCCGGTCGACGACGATCATCTCGCGGTTCTGCGGCAGCTCGGCCATGGTCTCGGCCCAGTACTCGGCCCAGGACGGGGCGCCGGTGATCACGACGATCTTCCACGGGGCCGGCTTGTCGCGCGGGGTCTCCAGGGCCGACAGCCGCCAGCCGTGCCCGCCGCCGGCCGTGAAGCTGGTTCGGCGCACCACGGTCTCCGGATAGTCGGCGGAGGTCGGGGCGTGCTCGGTGCGCCCCTTCGCGGCGCTCTCGAAGCAGGCCCAGCCCATGGCAAGCACGCCCTTCGGCCGTTTACGCGACACCTTCGCAGTCTCCCAGGTCACCAACGTCACCTGGAGCCCCAAACGCCCGTTTCAAGGCTTTGGTTCGGCTTGTATCGCGTCAGCCGGCAGGTTCTTTCGCCGCCGTGCTCAGCCGGTCACGGAATTCGCGTTTTCACCCGTCCGGAGGCGCGGATTCAGCCCCTCGGAGAACCGCGGTTACGCCGCCATCCGCGCCTTGAAGACGCCGTCGGGAAGCTTGGAGGCGCGGGCGGGGTGGATGAAGAAGTAGTCCTTCCACGGCAGGTCGAGCACCGGCGTGGTCCGCTCCTCCAGCCGGTCGCCGTTCAGCGCGAACATCCGGTAGCCGCGGTCGCGGAACAGCTTCACCACCGCCTCGGCCGAGCCGCCGAACCGGCCGGCGAGCATGGCCGGGTGAATCTCCAGCAATACGTGCGGCCGGTCGCGGTCGAGGATGCCGCCCGCGCCGGTGAGCGCCCGCTGCTCCGCGCCCTCGATGTCCATGCGGATGAAGTCGACCTTGCCGATCCCCCGCTCGGCGCAGAAGCCGTCCAGGGTCACCACCGGCGTCGGCTGCAATGCCGAACCCTGGTCCTCGAGGTCCGGCCGCGCCGGGCCGTTGGGCGCGGTGTCGGCCACGTAGGCGTAGGACAGGCCCATGCGCCCGGAGAGCTTCTTGGGCGTCACCAGCAGCATCTCGCCGGCGCGGTCGGAGACCGCGGCGTGGACCGGCGTCACCCGGTCGGCGATGCCGTGCCAGCGGATGCAGAGGTTCAGCACCTCGAAGGTGAAGGCCGACGGCTCGAAGGCGTAGATCAGCGCCCGGGGCGCCACCTGGGTCATGACGTAGGAGTGGCGCCCGTCGCTGGCGCCCACATGCAGGCAGACCGGGGCCCCGGAAAGCAGGTCGGCCAGGTAGGGCGTCTCAGGCTCGTGCTTCGCCCACTTCAGATTCCGCCGCCAGGCCCGGAAGGCATGACCGAGCACGCGTAGCGAAGCCATCCACTCACCTCTCACACGCCCCCGCGCCTGTCCTTTACGCTGCGTTGCGCACCACGGTCATCATGTAGTTGACGTCGGCGTCCCCGGACTGGGACCAGCGGCCGGACAAGGGATCGAACGCCACCCCGAACGGGCCGTCGACGGCGACCGGCGCGCCCGCCAGAAAGCCGCGCAGCTCCTCGGGCTTCAGGAACTTCCGCCAGTCGTGGGTGCCGGCCGGCAGCCAGCGCAGCACGTACTCGGCCCCGACCTTGGCGAGCGCGAACGCCTTCAGCGTCCGGTTCAGGGTGGCGACGATCATCAACCCGCCGGGCTTCAGCAGCTGGGCGCAGCTGCGCAGGTAGTCGCCCGGGTCGGCCACGTGCTCGATCACCTCCATGTTGAGGATCACGTCGAACGCCCCTTCGCCGGCCGCCAGCAGGTCCTCGGCGGTGGAGCAGCGGTAGTCGATGACCAGGCCCTGCTCGGCGGCGTGGGCCGCGGCGGTGCCGATGTTCCGCGCCGAGGCGTCGACGCCCATGGTCTCGAAGCCGAGCCGGCTCATCGGCTCCGACAGGAGGCCGCCGCCGCAGCCGATGTCGAGCAGCCGCAGGCCCTCGAACGGCCTGCGCGCCGTCGGGTCGCGCTGGTAGTGGTGGAGGACCTGGTCGCGGATGAAGCCGAGCCGCACCGGATTGAACCTGTGCAAAGGCGCGAACTTGCCCTTCGGGTCCCACCATTCGGCGGCGATGCGCGAGAAGCGCTCGACCTCTGCAGGATCGATGCTCGATCGGGCGTGAGCTTGGGAAGTCATGCCCTCTCATAACCCCCCGGGGCCGCCGCGCGAAGCGGAGAGGCCGTTGCGGGGTGCGGATAGCGCCGCTAGAAGGCAGCGCCCTTCGGGGGCGCAGCAACAGAGTCCCTCAGTAAGACCCATGTCCCGGCTGGTGATGAAATTCGGCGGCACCTCGGTGGCCGACCTGGAACGCATCCGTCGCGTCGCCCGGCTGGTGAACGCCGAGGTCGAGGCGGGCCACAAGGTCGCCGTGGTGGTCTCCGCCATGGCCGGCAAGACCAATGAGCTGGTCGCCTGGACCGACGGCGCCGGCCAGGCCGCACAAGGCATCGCCCCCTCCGACGACGAATACGACGTGGTGGTGGCCTCCGGCGAGCAGGTGACCGCCGGCCTGCTGTCGATGACGCTGCGCAACATGGGGATCGACGCCAAGTCCTGGATGGGCTGGCAGATCCCGATCATCGCCGACGACGCCCATGGCCGCTCGCGCATCGACGACATCGAGCCGGAGAAGCTCGCCGCCGCCATGGACGGCGGCCAGGTGGCGGTGATCGCCGGCTTCCAAGGGGTCACCCGGGACGGCCGCATCGCCACCCTCGGCCGCGGCGGCTCCGACACCAGCGCGGTGGCCATCGCCGCGGCGCTGAAGGCCATCCGCTGCGACATCTACACCGACGTCGACGGCGTCTACACCACCGACCCGCGTATCGAATCCAAGGCCCGGCGGCTGTCCAAGATCTCCTACGAAGAGATGCTGGAAATGGCCTCGCTGGGGGCCAAGGTGCTGCAGACCCGTTCGGTCGAGCTCGCCATGGCGCAAAAGGTGCCGGTGCGGGTCCTTTCAAGTTTCGTCGAGCCGGGCGAAGCCCCAGGCCAGGGCACCATCGTCTGCGACGAGGAGGAAATCATGGAGAAGCGGATCGTGAGCGGCGTGGCCTACAGCCGCGACGAGGCGAAGATCAGCCTCTTCGGCCTGCCCGACCATCCGGGCGTGTCGTCGGTGATCTTCGGCCGGCTGGCCGACGCCAACGTCAACGTGGACATGATCGTCCAGAGCCATGCCCGCACCCAGGACACGGCGAACATGGAGTTCACCGTCGGCAAGCGCGACGCCGCCCGCGCCGTGGAGATCGTCCGCGCCGCCCAGGCCGAGATCGGCTTCGACGACGTGGCGGTGAACGAGGACGTGGCCAAGGTCTCGGTGATCGGGGTCGGCATGCGCAGCCACACCGGCGTCGCCAAGTCGATGTTCAGCGCGCTGGCCGAAAAGGGCGTCAACATCCAGGTGATCTCCACCTCGGAGATCAAGATCAGCGTGCTGATCGACGCCGCCTACACCGAGCTCGCCGTGCGCGCCCTGCACGCGGCGTATGGTTTGGACCAGCTCTAGGCCCGCGCGACCTCCGCCCGGCCGGTCATCCGGAAGGCGGCCCAGGCGCCGGCGAGCGCCAGCGGCAGGACGGCGGCGAACACCCAGACCGCCGCGGTCCGCGCGCTCTCGACCGTCAGGCCCGCCGAGAAGCCCGCCAGGTTGGCCGCCGCGCCGGAGATCGCCGCGCCGGCCGCGGCGCCGGTCTGGCGCACCGCGGTGATCGCCGAGGAGCCGATCGCCCGGTCCTCGTCGGACAAGGCGGCCATCAGCCGGCGGCTCATGAAGCTCCACGACCAGCCGAACGCCGCGCCCAGCAGGGCTCCGCCCACCAGCACCCAGACCAGCGACACGCTGGGCATCGCCCACGCCAGGATCACCAGGCTCACCGGCACGCTCAGCGCGCCGATCCGCACCCAGCGGGCGTCCCAGACCCCCGAGGCGCCCGCCACCGCCAGCGCCGCCACGGTCCAGGCCAGCGACTCCGCGCCGATGGCGTAGCCGGCCCACAGCGGCGACAGGCCGGCGAGCTTCTGCAGGATCGGCGGCCCGTAGATGGCGAACCCCATCGAGGCGGCGGTGAGCGCGAACATCGCCGCATAGCCGGAGCCGCAGATGGTGGCGAGGTCGCCGGCCTTGTGCGGCAGCAGGCGCACGCGGGCGCGGTCGTCGATCCGCAGCACCAGCACCAGCACCGCCAGCCCGACCGCCGCCAGGCCGAGCGACAGGACCGCCCCATGGGTGATGTCGGCCACCGCGATGGCGCTGACGCCCAGCCCCAGCACCCCGAGTTGCAGCCAGGGGACGCCCGGCCCGCCGGCGGTCTTCGTCGAGCCGGTCAGCAGGAACGGCGCGGCGGCGCTGAACGCCAGGGCCTGGGCCGCGAACAGCCAAAACACGCCCCGCCAGTCGCCGCCCTGCGCGAACAGCCCGCCCACCAGCGGGCCGAGCAGGGTCGCCACGCCCCAGACCCCGGATACGGCGGCGAACACCCGCGCCAGGTGCCGCTCGGGGAACAAGAGCGCGATGGCCACCATGGCGAAGCCGGAGATCCAGCCCGAGCCCAGGCCCTGGACCAGCCGCCCGGCCAGGAAAATCCCCACGTCCGGCGCGGCCGCGCTCATCACGCAGCCCACCACGGTGACGAGGCCCGCCAGCGCGGTCGCCGAGCCCAGGCCGATCAGCTGCGACAGCCGCCCGGCGCTGGCCCCCGCCAGGATCGCGCCGACCAGGAAACCGGCGGTCGCCCAGCTGAAATAGCCGTAGCCGCCGAGCTCCGCGCCGACGCTCGGCATGATGGTCGCCGTCACCAGGCTGTCAGCGGCGTTCAGCCAGACCCCCAGGCAGATCAGCGCAAACCGCGGCAGCCGCCCGTCGGCCAGCAGGTCGGCCCAGCCGGCGGCCGGCGGAGCTTCCACGCGCCCGTCATCACCCGGCTCGTCATCACCCGGCTCGTCCGGGCGACCCATCCCTATGTCGCTCTTCATCGACTGAGGCTTGTGCGTCCGGGTCCGGGAAACCTCAAGCGCGCGGCAGGCGCAGGGTCATCGGCATGCCGCCCTGCGGCCGCATGGAGACCCGCACCAGCGGCCGGATCCGATGGCCGGGGTCCGGTTCCAGCACCGCGCCGCGGACCAGGGTCGCCAGCACCGCCACCGCCTCCATCATCGCGAACCCCTGGCCGATGCAGACCCGCGGCCCGCCGCCGAACGGCAGGTAGGCGAACCGCGGCCGCTCGGCGCTCTCCTCCGGCCCGAACCGCGAGGGGTCGAAGGCGTCGGGGTCGCGCCACAGCCGCCGGTGCCGGTGCAGGGCGTAGATCGGGATGAAGATGAAGGTCCCGGCCTTGACCGGGTGGCCGCCGGCCACGGTGTCGGTCCCGCACATCCGGCTCATGATCGGCAGCGAGGGATAGAGCCGCATGGCCTCCTGCACGACGGTGCGGGTGAAGGTCAGCCGCTCCACGTGCTCCGGCGTGATCGTCGCCTCGCCGGCCACCGCCGCCACCTCCTCGCGCAGCCGCGCCGCAGTCGGGGCGTGCCGGCCCACCAGGTAGAGCGACCAGGTCAGGGCCAGCGCCGTCGTCTCGTGGCCGGCGCCGATGAAGGTCAGCAGGTTGTCGCGCAGCAGGCCGTCGTCCATCCGCCGGCCGCTCTCCGGGTCCTCCGCCGCCATCAGCAGGTCGACGAGGTCGCCGCGCGCCGCCTCGCGGCGCCTTCGCGCGATCATCCGGTCGACCATGGCCTTCAGGTAGACCAGCGCCCGCGAGCCGCGCGGGGCCAGCGCCACCCGGGTCCACAGCGGCCACTGCATGAGGTCGGCGGGCGTCACCCGGCCCAGCGTCTCCAGGTAGTCGGTGATCTTCTGGGTGGCGGCGCGCACGTCGATCCCCTCGCCGCCCGACAGCATGGTCTCCAGGATCACGTCGAAGGTGATGGCGGTCATCTCGGTGGCGATGTCGAGCCGCGCCCCGTCGCCCCTCTCCCGCCAGCGGGCCAGCGCGCTTTCCGCCGCCTTGACCATGGTCGGCGTCATCGCCGCGATCGGCTCCGGGCGAAAGGCGGGGGCGGCGGCCCGCCGCTGCCAGCGCCAGTGCGCGCCGCGGGCGGTCAGCAGCCCCTCGCCCAGCGCGGGCTTGGTCACCCGCTCGAACATCCAGTCCTTCGGAAAGGCCTCGACCTTGTCCAGCAGGATGTCCTTCAGCATGGCCGGATCGGTGGCGTAGAGGAACCGCTGGCCGTTGTTCTCGCGGGCGAAGAACGGCTGCTCGTAGACCGCCCGCGGCCAGGCCTCGATGGGATTGTCCATCAGCGTCCAGAGCGCCCGGAAATAGGGCAGCGGCGCCTCCGGCGGGGTCACCGCGGGCGGGACGAACAGCGCCTGGTTTTCTTGCGCCTCGGTCACCTGGCCGATCCTAGCGGCGGCGGGAGCGGCCCGCCATATGCGGCGCAGGACAAGGGCGCGCCAATCGACGCAAGCACCCCCTTTCCGTCTGCGTTCGTAAAGATAAAGCTGTTAGGGAGCGGCGGGACTATTCTAGCGCCGATGGCGGGGGCCGTACGGCGGCGAAAATAGTCCAACGATGGAAACACGAGGTGGCGTAAGGCCGCCTCAGGGACGGGAGCAAACGCCGGCAGATGCCGATTTCGGGCGTGGCGATCAGGGGACAGCGGAGCCTGCTGCGGCAGATCCGCGAGGCGCTGGCCGGCGGCGGTCCCGCCCAGCAGCGCCTCGACATGGTCGTGCGCATCATCGCCCGCTCGATGGTCGCCGAGGTCTGCTCGCTCTACATGCGCCGCTCCGGCGGCGAGATGGAGCTGTTCGCCACCGAAGGCCTCGATCCGAAGGCCGTCCACGTCACCCGCATGAAGCCGAGCGAAGGCCTGGTCGGCGAGATCATGCGCCTGGGCCGGCCGCTCAACCTGTCCGACGCCCCCGAGCACCCGGCCTTCTCCTACCGGCCGGAGACCGGCGAAGACCCTTACCACGCCTTCCTCGGCGTCCCCCTGCTGCGCGGCGGCCGGGCCATCGGCGTGCTGGTGGTCCAGAACCGCACCGAGCGCGGCTACACCGAGGACGAGGTCGAGGACCTGCAGATCGTCGCCATGGTGCTGGCCGAGATGGTGGCCGGCGGCGAGCTGATCACCGAGGAGGAGCTGAAGGGCGTCGAGATCGCCCCGCACCGCCCCGAGCGGCTGAAGGGCTCCAAGTTCGCCGACGGCCTGGCCTATGGCGTCGTGGTGCTGCACGAGCGCCCGGTCGCGCCCTCGCAGCTGCTGTCGGAGGACGTGGTCGCCGAGGAGGCGCGGCTGAAGACCGCCGTCACCGCCCTGCAGGCCCAGATCGACACCATGCTGGAGGGCCAGCACGGCCTGGTCGAGGCCTCATACGAGGTGCTCGAGACCTACCGCATGTTCGCCCACGACCGCGGCTGGAACCGGTCGCTGGAGGACGCGGTGCGCAACGGCCTCACCGCCGAGGCCTCGGTCGAGCGGGTCCGCTCCGAGCACCGCGCCCGCCTGGGCCAGGCCCGCGACCCCTACCTGCGCGAACGCCTGCACGACCTGGAGGACCTCAACGACCGCCTGCTGCGCCACCTGAGCGGCGACGGCCACGTGGCCCGCGACCTGCCCGAGAACGCCATCCTGATCGCCCGCAACCTCGGGCCCGCCGACATCCTGGAATACGACCGCACCCGCCTGCGCGGCATCCTGCTGGAGGAAGGCTCGGCGGCCAGCCACGCCGGCATCGTCGCCCGCGCCCTCGACATCCCCTGCGTCGGCCGGC
This sequence comes from Phenylobacterium hankyongense, assembly GCF_003254505.1. NCBI lineage: Bacteria > Pseudomonadati > Pseudomonadota > Alphaproteobacteria > Caulobacterales > Caulobacteraceae > Phenylobacterium > Phenylobacterium hankyongense. Next base: position 446,838 of record NZ_QFYP01000001.1, read on the forward strand.
TCTCGGGCCTGCGCGACCGGGTGTCGGAAGGCGACCCGGTGATCGTCGACGCGGAAACCGGCGAGGCCTACCTGCGGCCGCGCGCCGACGTGGTGAAGGCCATCCAGGCCCGCATCGACGTCCGCGCCCAGCGCCGCGCCGAGTTCGCCAAGCTGCGCGACACCCCGGCCTTCACCCGCGACGGCGCGAAGATCACCCTGCTGATGAACGCCGGCCTCGACGTCGACCTCGACATCCTGGCGGAGACCGGGGCGGAGGGCATCGGCCTGTTCCGCACCGAGTTCCAGTTCATGGTCGCCGAGGAGATGCCGCGCTTCAACGCCCAGACCGCCCTCTATGGCCGGGTGATGGACGCCGCCGGCGACCTGCCGGTCACCTTCCGCACCCTCGACCTCGGCGGCGACAAGGTGCTGCCCTACCTGGAGGCCGAGCGGGAGGACAATCCGGCGCTCGGCTGGCGCGCCATCCGCATGGGCCTCGACCGCCCCGCCCTGCTGCGGCTGCAGCTGCGCGCCCTGATCGCCGCGGCCCGCGGCCGGGAGTTGCGGGTGATGTTCCCGCTGGTCGCCAGCGTCGACGAATTCCGCGCCGCCCGCGCCCTGGTCGACGTGGAGATCGCCTGGGCCCAGCGCCGCGGCCGCAAGGCGCCCTCGCGCCTGGACGTCGGCGCGATGATCGAGGCGCCGTCGCTGATCTGGCACCTGGACGCCCTGCTGCCGATGACCGACTTCGTCTCGGTCGGCACCAACGACCTGATGCAGTACCTGTTCGCCGCCGACCGCGGGAACCCGCGGGTGTCGGAGCGCTACGATCCGCTGTCGCCGCCGGCCCTGCGGGCGCTGGAAACCATCCAGCGCGCCTGCGCCGAGACCGGCACCCCGGTCAGCGTCTGCGGCGAGATGGCCGGGCGGCCGTTGGAGGCCTTCGCCCTGGTCGCCCTGGGCTTCGAACGGCTGTCGATGCCGCCGGCCGGGGTCGGGCCGGTGAAGCAGATGGTGCTTTCCTGCGACCGCGAGGCTGCCCGGCGCGGCGTGTCGGCGCTGCTGAAACAGGGGGCCGGTTCCGTTCGCAACGAAATTGAAACCCTGGCGCGTAAAATCTACTTGGCCGTCTGAGGAGATGCGGACGGTGCGTGACCCAATACCGCATTGAATACCACCGAGGCGCGTGTTACGAAGGATTAACCTCTAAAATATCTGCAAATCTCCGGATCTAGCGCAGCCGTAGCGATCTCCGCACGGCGCAGGCTCAAGGGTGAGAGTGGCCATGCCGCTTGATACTGGTGGCATTACTGATCTCCATCGGCGCGCCGAAGACGGCCGCGCCCCTGATCTGAACGCGTCCAATGAATCCTACGCGCCGACGCTCCATTCCGGCGCCGATATTGGCCAGGCCCTGCGCGCCGTCCGGGAATCCCGCGGCCTGACCCTGGAAGACCTCGCCGAGATCACCCGCGTGCGCCGCGCCTACCTGGCGGCCATCGAGGAGCTGCGGCTGGAGCTGCTGCCGTCGCGGCCCTTCACCATCGGCTACATCCGCGCCTACGCTTCGGCCCTGGGCCTCGACGCCGAGGTCGCGGTCGAGCGCTTCAAGGCCGACGAGCCGGTGCTCGACGAGCCCCTGCACGAACCGTTGGGCGTCCAGGAGGACCGTGACCCGCGGCTCACCGCCATCATCGCCGGCGGCTGCGTGATCATCGCCGCCATCGTGCTCTGGAACATCGCCCAGCGGGCGATGACCGAGAGCGCCCCGCCGTCGCCCACCGCCCCGCAGGTCGCCGCCGCCCACGCCCTGGCCGCCGCCAAGGCCGGCCCGGTCTCGCTGGGCGCGCCGCTGCCGGCGCCGGTGGAATCCACCACCCCGCCGCCCTACGAGACGCCCGGCCTCGCCGAGGCCGCCACCGGCGCGGACGGCAAGATCACCCTGGACGGTCGCCCCAAGGTGCTCGACCACCTGACCGAGGCTCCGGCCGACGAGACCCTGACCCCGGTCTTCCAGGCCAAGGGGGCGATCTTCGGGGCCCCGCCCAGCCAGACCTCGGCCGTCACCGTCCAGGCGCTCAAGTCGGCGTCGATGATCGTCCGCGGCGCCGACGGCTCGGTCTATTTCGCCCGCCAGCTCGCCGCCGGCGAAGCCTACCGCGCCCCGCAGATCGGCGGCCTGACCTTCGACGTCTCGACGCCGAACGCCTTCCAGGTCTTCGTCGGCGGCCAGTCCAAGGGCGTGCTGCCCTCGGCCCAGACCTCGGTGAGCGCGCTGGCCGGCGGCTGAGCCGCCGTCGTCGCGGCCGAGCTTGGGGTTTCGCCTGAAACCGCCTATTTTCCTGCTGTCATGACCGCCCAAGACCACACCCACGTGCGCCCCTGGCGCGCCATCCAGCGCCGCCCGTCGCGCAAGATCCGCGTGGGCTCCGTGGAGGTGGGCGGCGACGCCCCGATCACCGTCCAGTCGATGACCAACACCCTGACCGCGGACGCCGCGGCCACCATCGACCAGATCCGCCAGCTGGAGGAGGCCGGCGCCGACATCGTCCGCGTCTCCTGCCCCGACGAGGACTCCACCGCCGCCTTCCGGACCATCGCCAAGGCCTCGAAGGTCCCGCTCGTGGCCGACATCCACTTCCACTACAAGCGCGGCATCGAGGCGGCCCAGGCCGGCGCGGCCTGCCTGCGGATCAACCCCGGCAACATCGGCCGCCCCGACCGGGTGCGCGACGTGATCCAGGCGGCCCGCGACCACGGCTGCTCGATGCGGATCGGCGTCAACGCCGGCTCGCTGGAGCCGCACCTGCTGGAGAAGTACGGCGAGCCCTGCCCGGACGCGATGGTCGAGAGCGCGCTCGGCCACGCCCGCATCCTGCAGGACCACGACTTCCACGACTTCAAGATCAGCGTGAAGGCCTCGGACCTGTTCATGACCGTGGCCGCCTACCAGCTGCTGGCCGAGGCCATCGACTGCCCGCTGCACATCGGCGTCACCGAGGCCGGCGCCGCGCGCACCGGCACCGTGAAGTCCTCGATCGGCATGGGGGCCCTGCTGTGGGCCGGGATCGGCGACACCATCCGCGTCAGCCTGGCGGCCGACCCGGTCGAGGAGGTCAAGGTCGGCTTCGACATGCTGAAGTCGCTGGGCCTGCGCCACCGCGGCGTGAACATCATCGCCTGCCCCTCCTGCGCCCGGCAGGGTTTCAACGTCATCAAGACCGTCGAGGCGCTGGAAGAGCGGCTGGCCCACATCGCCACGCCGCTCAGCCTGTCGATCATCGGCTGCGTGGTGAACGGTCCGGGCGAGGCGCTGATGACCGACCTGGGCTTCACCGGCGGCGGCAAGGGCGCGGGCATGGTCTACATGGCCGGCAAGCCCGACCACAAGATGGACAACGAGCGGATGGTCGACCACATCGTCGAGCTGGTCGAAGCCCGCGCCGCGCAGATCGAAGCCGAGAAGATCACAGCCACGCTGGCGGCCGCCGAATAGGGCTGCGGACCCCGAACCTGACGCCTGCGTCACTGTTGCGCAGGCCGGGCTTCCGGGCTTAGGTGGCGGCCGACATCACGGGAGGGACACATGTCCGCGGACGGCAACTGGAAGATCACCATCAACACGCCGATGGGCGCGCAGGAAGTGACGGCCAACATCACGACCAGCGGCGACTCCTTCACCGGCAAGACCGAGGGCCGCATGGGCTCCCAGGAGATCACCGGCAAGGTCGCCGGCGACACCCTCACCTGGAGCAGCGACATCACCAGCCCGATGCCGATGACGCTGGAGTTCGAGGCCAAGGTCGACGGCGACAAGATGACCGGCAACGTCAAGCTCGGCGCCTTCGGCAACGCCCCGCTGAGCGGCGTCCGCGTCTGACGCGACGGAAAATTCGCGCCCGATCGGCGCGCACGAAAAAAGGCCCTGCCCGGCGACGGGCAGGGCCTTAGTTTTTCTACCGGCTGCGGACGTTTGGCATCCGCGTCCCGGGGCGCTAGAGGAAGCTCCCTTCATCTGCCGGTAGACCCAAGTTGCGACTTCCCCAGGCCAGGCTCGACCAGGTGCTCGAACGCTTCCGCGAGATCGAGGCGCGCATGGGCGCCGCCAGCGACGGCGCCGAGATCGTGCGCCTGTCCAAGGAGCACGCCGAGCTGCGGCCGGTGGCCGACGCCGTCCAGACCCTGGAGCGCGCCCGCGCCGAACTGCCCGAGCTCGAGGAGATGGCGGCGGGCGATCCGGAGATGGCCGCGCTGGCCCGCGACGAGCTGGACGCCCTGAAGGACCGGCTGCCGAACCTGGAGCGCGAAGTCGCGCTGCTGCTGGCGCCCAAGGACCGCGACGAGAACGCCTCGGCGATCCTCGAAGTCCGCGCCGGCACCGGCGGCGACGAGGCCGCCCTGTTCGCCGGCGACCTGTTCCGCATGTACCAGCGCTACGCCGCCCTGCGCGGCTGGCAGGTGGAGATCGACAGCCTCTCCGAGGGCGAGATGGGCGGCTACAAGGAGATCATCGCCGCGGTCACCGGCGACGGCGTGTTCGGCCGGCTCAAGTTCGAGAGCGGCGTCCACCGCGTCCAGCGGGTGCCGGCCACCGAGGCCCAGGGGCGCATCCACACCTCCGCCGCCACCGTCGCCGTCCTGCCCGAGCCCGAAGACGTGGAGATCGACATCCGCGACCAGGACCTGCGCATCGACACCTACCGCTCGTCCGGCGCCGGCGGCCAGCACGTCAACAAGACCGACTCCGCCGTGCGCATCACCCACCTGCCCACCGGCATCGTGGTGACCTCCTCGGAGAAGTCGCAGCACCAGAACCGCGCCCGCGCCATGAAGGCCCTGAAGGTCAAGCTCTACGACCAGCAGCGCGAGGCCCTCGACAGCGCCCGCTCCAGCGCCCGCAAGAGCCAGGTCGGCTCCGGCGACCGCTCCGAGCGCATCCGCACCTACAACTTCCCGCAAGGCCGGGTCACCGACCACCGCATCAACCTGACCCTCTACAACCTGCCGAAGATCCTCGAGGGCGAGGCGCTCGACGACGTCATCGAACCGCTGATCGCCGAGGACCAGGCCGCGCGCCTGTCGGCCCTGGAAGACGAGTTCGCCTGAGGTCCCTCCCCTTGTCATCCTCCGGTCGGCCGAAGGCTGATCCGGGGGACCCATCCCAAGGTCGATATGGAGGCGCGACCCTGCGGCGCTTGTCCCCCACCGGCATCAGCCGCTAGACGCCATCCATGACCGGCCACGTCAGCGCCATCTTCCGCCATCCGGTGAAGGGCTTCACGCCCGAGCCGCTGACCCACGTCGACCTGGCGCCCCGCGAGGGCTTTCCCTTCGACCGGCTGTGGGCGGTGGAGAACGGCCCCAGCGGCTTCGATCCGGCCGCGCCGGTGTTCATTCCCAAGCAGAAGTTCACCGTGCTCGCCAGCCTGCCGCGGGTGGCCGCCGCCCGCACCCGCTACGACGAGGCGTCTGGCGTCCTGCATGCGGCCGCCGAGGGCCTGCCGAGCTTCGCCGGCGCCCTGGACACCGCCGAAGGCCGCGACGGCCTGGCCGCCTGGCTGACGACGCTGCTCGGCGACGAGCTGCGGGGGCCGCTGAAGGTGGTCGAGGCGCCCGCCGCCCACCGCTTCACCGACCATCCGCAGGGCCAGGTCTCGGTGGTCAACCTGGCCAGCGTCCGCGATCTCGGCCGGCGGATGGGCGTCGAGCTCGACCCCCTGAGGTTCCGCGCCAACCTCTATGTGGACGGCTGGCCGGCCTGGGCGGAGCAGGACTGGACCGGCCGGGCGTTGATGCTGGGCTGGGCGCAGGCCCGGGTGTTCAAGCCGATCGTGCGCTGCGCGGCGACCCATGTGGACCCGCTGACCGCCATGCGCGACCTGGATGTCACCCGCGCCCTGTTCGACAATTTCGGCCACATGAACTGTGGCCTCTACCTGCACATCACCGCCGCCGGCCGGATCAGCCGCGGCGACGCCTGCACCGCGCCGGCGGTGACGCCGACCCCCGAGGAGGACGCCGAATGGGCCTGACGCTGGTGAAGGCCTGGACGGGCGCCAAGCAGCGCCTGCAGGCGGCGGGGCTGGCCGGCCCGGTGATCGACGCGCGCCTGCTGGTGGAGGCGGCGGCCGAGGCCACCCGCGTCGACATCGTCACCGATCCGCACCGCGCCCTGACGCCGGCGCAGGAGGCGACGCTGGAGGACTATCTGGCCCGCCGCGAACGCCGCGAACCGGTCAGCCACATCCTCGGCCGCAAGGGCTTCTGGAAGATCATGCTGTCGGTCACCCCCGACGTGCTGACGCCCCGGCCCGACACCGAGACCGTGGTGGAGTTCGCGCTGCGCGACTTCCCGGAGCAGGCCGCCTGGTCGATCCTCGATCTCGGCGTCGGCTCCGGCGCGATCCTGCTGGCGCTGCTGGCCGACCGGCCGGCGGCCCGGGGCCTGGGCGTGGACGTCTCCGAGGAGGCGCTGGCGGTGGCGCGCGAGAACGCCGCCAACCTCGGCCTCGCCGGCCGCGTCGCCCTGCTGCGCGGCGACTGGGCCGCCGGCCTGGGCGACGCCACCTTCGACCTGGTGGTCTCCAATCCGCCCTACATCGCCAGCCACGTGATCGAGGAGCTGGAGCCGGAGGTCCGCGACCACGAGCCCCGCCTGGCGCTGGAGGGCGGGGCCGACGGCCTCGACGCCTATCGGGCGCTCGCGCCGCAGATCCTGCGGGTGCTGAAGCCCGGTGGCCGCTTCGCCGTGGAGATCGGCTACGACCAGAAGGACGCCGTCGAGGCCCTGTTCCGGCAGGCCGGCGCCCGCGACGTCCAGACCATCCGCGACCTGGGCGATCGGGACCGGGTTGTCGCGGGTTCGAAAAACCCCTTGGAAACGCGCCCTTGAGTCGTTACATCAGTCCCTGTCTCCACCCAATTCGCCGGCTTCAGGTAGACGCGCCCCATAAGGACGCCCGCCAGAGCCGGCCGGCGCGACGCTTCACATAAAGGCCTCTCGCTGAAGAGCTTCCGGGCGGAAGACTGGGAACACTTAGCGTCTTCAACAATCCAGCCGGGCCAGTCTCCCGAACCCGCTGAACGCTAGCGCACCGCGACCTGACCCAAGGTCCGCTCAAGGAAGAGCCGAACGGTTATCGAATAATGAGAGATTTCAAAGGCATGAAGCGTCAGCGCGGCCGCAATCGCGGCGGTGGCGGCGGAAGTGGCGGCGGCGGTGGCGGCAAGCCGCAGCAGCAGAACGCCAACCGGGCGTTCGACTCCAACGGGCCCGAGGGCGTGAAAGTGCGCGGCAACGCCCAGCACGTCTTCGAGAAGTACCAGCAGCTGGCGCGTGACGCCGGCGCGGCCGGCGACCGGGTGCTGGCCGAGAACTACCTGCAGCACGCCGAGCACTATTTCCGCCTGCTGCGCGCCATGCAGCCGCAGCGTCCGGCCAGCGAGATCCTCGGCCGCGACCACTTCTCCTCCGGCTTCGACATCGACTTCGAGGACGAGGGCGTCCAGGCCCAGGCCGAAGCCGCCGACGAGGCCGCCGCCGAAGCCGGCGACCAGCCCGACGGCGAAGCCCGCTGGCAGGGCCAGGGCGAGCGTCAGCGCGACGACCGCCCCCGTGACGATCGCCCGCGCGATGATCGCCCCCGCGACGACCGCCCACGTGACGGTCAACGCGACGACCGCGGCCGCGACGACCGGCCCCGCGGCGACCGCTTCGAATCCCGCGACGGCGCGCCGCGCGAAGGCGGCCAGGGCGGCCGCCGCGACCGCTGGCGCGACCGCGACGACCGGCCCCGTGACGGCGCACAACGTGACGGCGGCCAACGTGACGACCGTCCGCGCGACGAGCGTCCCCGTGACGAGCGTCCCCGTGAGGATCGCGCCCCGCGTGAGGACCGCCCGCAGCGCGCCGACCGGCAGGACCGCGCCGAGCGTGATCCGCTGGCGGTGGTCGAGCCCCAGGCCCAGCCGCTGGTGACCCCCGAACAACGCCCCTCGCCCGTGCTGCGCGATTCCGAGGGCGGCGAAAGCCACGCCCCGGCCTTCCTGCAGACCTCCACCGCGCCGCGTCCCGACGCCGGCGACGAGGAGGCCCCGGCCCGCAAGCCCCGCCGCCGCCGCGCCCCGCGCAGCTTCGACGGCGGCGAAGGCGCCCCGCCCGCCAGCGAGACCGAAGAAGCCTGAGGCTCCTCGGACCCCGAACACCGAAAAGCCCGCGGATCGCTCCGCGGGCTTTTTTGTTGTTCCTCCCCCCCTGGGGAGGGGGTCGGCGCCGACCCCGGAGGACCCCCTCAGTCGGCTTCGCCGACGGCTCCCCCAAGGGGGAGCAACCCGGTGCTGCCAAGTTCCTCCCCCCTGGGGGAGGGGGACCGCGAAGCGGTGGAGGGGAGCAGCGTCGACCCCGGAGGACCCCCTCAGTCGGCTTCGCCGACAGCCCCCCAAGGGGGGAGCAACTGCGGCCTAGAAAGCCTTGCTCACGCCGACGAACACCCCGCGCCGGGCGCCGTACTGCGGCGCGCCCACGCCGACGCCGGAGCCGTCGCGGATGCCGTATTTCTCGTCGAAGGCGTTGATCACGTCGGCGCGCACGGTCAGCGGACCGCCGGGCAGGCCCTGGACTTCCTGCGACACGCCGAAGTTGACCTGGGTGTAGGCCGGCATCGTGTCGCCGTTCGGCACGGCGCCGGTGGTGCGGCGCAGGCCGGAGCCATAGATCACGTCCGTCGAGACCCGCGTGCCGGTCTCGAACCGGTACGAGGCGCCGGCCGAGACCGTGTAGGTCTGGTCGTGGTCCAGGTAGATGAAGTGGTTCTGGATATAGGCGAGGTCCGCCGGATCGAAGTTGAACTGGCTGGAGACGATGTTCTTCCCCTTCGCCTGGGCGATCGCCAGGTTGGCGTAGGTCGACAGCGGCCCCTTGGCGTAGCTGGCGCTGAACTCCACGCCCTTGGCGTAGCCCTCGGCGTAGTTGAACGGCGTCAGGATGATCGGCGCGCCGAACTGGCCCTCGTCGATCAGGTTCTTGGCCTTCTTGTAATAGGCGTCGACGCCCAGCGTCAGGCCGCCGATCTTCTGCTCCACGCCCAGGTCGAAATAGTTGTCGCGCTCCGAGCGGGGGGTGTCGTTCTGCGTGCCCGGCGCCTCGGCGGTGGTGCCGACGAACTTCGCCACCGACTCGCTGGCCACCAGCTCGAACGGCGGCGGCGTGAAGTAGCGGGCGTAGCCGCCGTGCACCGTCAGGCCTTCAGCCGGCGTCCAGACCAGGTTCGCCCGCGGGCTCAGCTGGTTCTCCCGACGGAAGGCGGCCAGCTGGTCGAACCGGAGGCCGTAGTTCAGCGTCAGGCTGTCGAGGATCTTCCACTCGTCCTGCAGATAGGCCGAATAGGTCCAGGCCGTGGCCTTGCTGTTGTCGACGATGGTGACCGGGATGTCGGAGGTCTGGGCGCCGCCGGCGTCCACCGTGAACACCTGGGAATTGGTGTTGCTGGTGGTGCGGTCGGTGGAGACGATCAGGCCGCCGCGCAGGGTGTGGGCGTCGTTGAGGTTGTAGACCCCCTCGAGCTGGGTCCCCATCGACAGGTCGGTCTTCTTGGCGGCCTGGGCGATGCCGTTGAACAGGAGCTCGCCGGCCACGTCCGGCCGGTAGCTCAGCTCCGAATAGCGCGTGAAGAACGAGGCCTGGCCGGTGAACTTGTCGGCGGTCTTCAGGTAGGTGACGATGCCGTAGCTCGTCCCCTCGCGCTGGTTCTGGTTCAGGTTCTCCGAGGCGAAGTTGGTCTGGCCGCGAAGGCTCAGGCCGAGGTCCGGCTGCAGCCCGCCGACGTTGGGGATCTGGAACGTCTGCTGCGAGGTCCCGGCGATCAGCGAGATCCGGCTGGAGTCGTCGATGATGTGGTCGAAGTAGCCGAACGCCTGGAACTGGTCGGAGTGGTCGTGCAGCGGCGTCGCCCGGCCGTCAGGGCTTTCGATGCCCACGTCGGTGCCGGTGTAGCTCAGCGAGCCGAAGGCGCTGGATTGGCCCCAGGAGCCACCGTACTCGACGCTCGGCGTGATCACGCCGTGGCTGCCGCCGTAGACCGAGGCCACGCCGCCGTTCTGGAAGCCGCTCTTGGTAGTGATGTTGATGATCCCGGCGGTGCGCAGGCCGTACTGGGCCGGCAGGGCGCCGGTCACCAGCTGGATGTTCGAGGCCAGCCGCGGCGACAGGGTCTGGCCGAACACCGCCAGGCCCTCGGGCAGGATGACGTTGTTCAGGCGGTACTGGATGTTGCCGTGGTCACCGCGCACGTGCAGCTGGCCGAAGCTGTCCTGCGCCACGCCCGGCGCCTGCAGCACCACCTGGTTCAGCTGGGTGTTGGCCCCGCCCGGCAGGTTGGTGATGAAGGCCTCGGGCATCGAGTAGCTGGTGGCCCCCAGCGCCGGCTCGATCGCCGAACGGGCGGCGTCCAGGCGCTGGGCGGTGACCACCACCTCGGACACTTCGCCGGACGCGACGGCCTGGGCCGAGGCCGAGGAGGCGACCAGGGCGCCGGCGCCAACGGCGGCCAGCAGGAGCAGCTTATGCGACATCTATCCCTCTCAGGGCCCTTGAATTCGGCCGACGGTGTTATGAGATAACATAGCTGTTATGAAATAACATAACGTGCAGTCAAGATCGTTGTGGCCAAGACGGTTGCGGCGGAACGACAAGGCGAGTTAGCTGAAGACATGGGCGCCGAATGCCACCACGAGGACGGAATCCACCCAGGTCTGCGGGGCCACGCGCTTCGGCGCGCCCTCGGCCTGGCGGAGTCCAAGTGCGCCGAGACCCAGGAACGGCTGACCCCGCCCCGCCGGCGCGTGCTGGAGCTGCTGCTGGAGTCCCACGGGCCGCTGAAGGCCTATGACCTGATCGCCGCCTTCGGCGCGGCCGGCGAGCCGGCCAAGCCGCCGACCGTCTATCGCGCCCTGGAGTTCCTGGAGCGCCTGGGATTCGCTCACCGGATCGAGAGCCTCAACGCCTATGTCCCCTGCCGGCTCGACGCCGAAGGACACAGCGCGGCCTTCCTGATCTGCGACTGCTGCGGGGCCGCCGAGGAGTTCGAGCCGGACTTCGCCCCCCAACTCGCCGCCGCCCAGGCCGCCGGCTACGCGGTCCGCGCCGTCACCCTGGAAGCCCGCGGCCGCTGCCCCGCCTGCCGCGAGGCCTAGCTCCTCCGGGCCGCCCCCCTCCTTGAGGACGCCGAATGAACGACCTGATCCTCACCACCTTCGACTGGGTTCCCGAGATGCCTCGGGGCTTTGTGCGTGACATCCGCGTGCGTTGGGCGCTGGAGGAGGCCGGGCTGGCCTACCGCGTCGAGAGCGTGCCGTTCGGCGATCGGAACGCCGGACACTTCGCGCACCAACCCTTTGGTCAGGTGCCGTGGCTGACCGATGGCGACCTCTCGATCTTCGAGAGCGGCGCGATCCTGCTGCACCTCGGCGAGCGTAGCGATGCGCTGTTGCCGGCCGATCCGCGCGGTCGCAGCGACGCCAAGGAATGGCTGTTCGCGGCCCTGAATTCCGTTGAGATGGCGAGCCTGCCCTGGGCCCTGTTGGCGTTCTCGGGGGAGCGCGAGGATACCGCGGCCTGGAAGCTTTTGGACGGATTCCTCAAGGTTCACCGACTCCAGCATATGGAGCCGGTCCTGGCGGGACGCGAATGGCTCGCCCAGAGCTTCTCCATCGCCGACATCCTCATGGCCGACGTGCTTCGCCTTGTTGATCGGTTCGACGGGCTAACGAAATATCCCGCTTGTCGCGACTATGTGGCGCGCGCCACGGCCCGACCGGCCTTCGCGAAGGCTTACGCAGATCAGATGGCGCATTTTGCGGCGGCGGACTAAGACGACCGGCGCGCCCTTCGGACCTGACACCTCGGCGCGATCCGTCGGGCGAATTGCCTGATCAGGCAGGAACGTATGTGAGCCTGATCGCGTCCTCGCCGATCAGGTCGTTGGCCACGAGGCGGAGCGGCGGCCGGGGACCGGCGAAGAAGGGCTTGCCGTGGCCGAGCACGACGGGGCGGATGTAGAGTCGATATTCATCGATGAGACCAAGATCGGTCAGGCTTCGCGCCAGGTCCGGGCCGCCAACCTGAATCTCGCCGGCGAGCTCCGCCTTCAGCCCGCGCACCACCGCCTCGACGTCATCCCCGACAAGTGTGGCGTTGGGGCCGACGGACTTCAACGAGCGCGACACGACCCATTTCGGTTGGCGCCGCCACGCCGCCGCGAAGTCACGTTCCGCCGCGTCCCACTCGGGATCGTCTTCGTCCCAGTAGCGCATGACCTCGTACAAGCGGCGGCCGTACAGACTGCCGGTCAGCCCGCCCACCTCCTCGCAGAAGTGACGAAAGAGGGCCGGACCGGGCGCGAATCTGTCGTGGTCGACGTAGCCGTCCAGGGACTGGTTCAAGCCGAAGAAGAGCTTCGCCATGCTGCAATGTCTCCACCCTGGACGCTTCAGAATAGCCTTAGCCGCGGTTATGCAGAAGTGAGCGATCACGAACTCATATGGAGCGAAGACGTTCGCCGCACCTATGCGCAAACAGATCTATCTCGACTGCGACGGCGTGCTCGCCGACTTCGACAAGGCCGCCGAGCAGGTGCTGGGCCTGCCGCCCCGGGCGTTCGAGAAGCGCCACGGGCTCGCCCTGTTCTGGACACGGCTGGCCGGCGCGGACGGCTTCTTCGAGAGCCTCGACCCGCTCCCCGACGCCTTCGAGCTCTACGGGGCGGTGCGGCATCGGGACCCGATCATCCTGACCGGCCTGCCGCGCGGCGCCTGGGCCGAGCCGCAGAAGCGCCGGTGGGCGGAGCGCCACTTCCCCGGCGTGCCGGTGATCACCACCGCCGCCGCCCTGAAGCGCGAGCACTGCCATCCCGGCGACGCCCTGGTCGACGACCGCGCCAGGTTCCGCCACCTCTGGGAGGCCGAGGGCGGCGTCTTCGTCCATCACAAGAACGCCCGGAGCTCCATCGCGGAACTCCGGGCGAAAGGCTATCTCTAGGCGCCTACCAGAACAGGTTGCGGACCACCTGGACGACCTGGCCGCCGTATTCGTCGATCAGCAGGACGTCGGAGCCCACGCGCACCCAGGCGTAGCCAGGAGGCGGCTCCGGCAGGCCGTAGTTCCACCAGTCCATCAGCCGGTACTGGTCGCCGTACCAGCCGCGCGGGAGGATGTCCCCGTAGCTCCAGCTGCGGGCGTAGAAGCCGTAGGGCGCCTGGTAGAAGCCGCCGCGGTAGCGCTGCGGGCTGCGATAGACCGACGGGTAGCTCCGCCGGTCCCAGCGCGGCTGGCCGTGGTCGCCGCCCTGCCGCCAGCCCGACCGGTCGCCGCGGTCGTCGCCCCGATCCTGGTAACCCCGGCCCTGGTATCCGCGCCCTTGGTCGCCCCGGCTCTGGTCGCCCCGGCCCTGGTCGCCGCGGCGCGGATCGCCCGTCCAGCCCTGGCGGTCGCCGCGGCGGTCCTGGCCGCCCCACGTCTGCTGCGGTTGGCCCTCGCCGCCGGGACGCCCGCCGTTCCATTGCGGGCGCTCCGGGCCGGTCCCGGGCTGACGCGCCTGGCCCTCGCCGCCCTGACGGAAGCCGGCGCCGTTCCACTGGCCCCGGCCCGGCTGCCGCCCGTCCTGTTGGGCGCCCGGCTGTTGGCCGCCCGGCTGTGGCCGGTCCGGCTGTGGCCGGTCCTGGCCATTCCATTGCGGACGGGCCTGGCCCTCGGCGCCGGGCCGGCCGCCGGTCCACGCCTGTCCGTCGCCGCGGCCGCGGCCCTGCCAGTTGCGCTCGCCGCCGCCCTGCGGCGCGGCGGTCACCGGCGGCGGCGCGCCTTGCTGCGCCGGGTTGGCGTGCTGGCCGCCCTGCCCCGCTTCGCGGCCGCGATCTCCGCGCTCGCTTCGGGCGTCGCGACCGCCGCCCCGGTCCTGCTCCTGCGCCAGCGCAGCGTGGCCGGCCGCGGCCGCCAGCAGCAGGCTGAGCGCTATGATCCTGGTCTTCATCGATCGTCTCCTGGCCGCCCACGCGGCCTCGGGGAATGCCCCTTTACCCCGACATATGGGTCTTGGCGCCTGAACCGCGCTTGAACGGCGGACGGCGCAGCGCGACCTTGCGGTCCCGACGAGTCGAGAGGCCTTCAGGCGTGGCGGCGCATCCCAACGACATCCTCGCCTTCTGGCGCCAGGCCGGCCCGGAAAAGTGGTTCAAGCACAAGCGCGCCTTCGACGAGGCGATCCGGCTGAAGTTCGAACCGGTGCACCACGCCGCCGCGCGCGGCGAGTACGACGGCTGGCTGGACACCGCCGACGGGGCGCTGGCCCTGCTGGTCCTGCTCGACCAGTTCCCACGCAATCTCTACCGCAACTCCGCCCACGCCTTCGCCACCGACCCCAAGGCCCGCAGCATCGCCCGCGCCGCGGTCGAGGCCGGCTACGATACCGCCGTCGAGCCGGTCCTGCGCCACTTCTTCTACCTGCCGTTCGAGCATTCCGAGGACCTGGCCGACCAGGACTTCGGCCTGGCGCTGTGCGCCGAGGCCGGCGACGGCGAGAACCTGAAGTGGGCGAAGATCCACCGCGACATCATCGCCCGCTTCGGCCGTTTCCCTCATCGCAACCGCGCGCTAGGACGGGCGACGACTCCCGACGAGCAGGCGTTTCTTGACGAGGGCGGGTTCGCGGGCTGAGGCTGTTAGCAACCTGCAATCTCGACTCTGCGGACGGTGCGAATCAGGACCGAATCACCCGGTTATCCGAGGTCTCGCCCATGAACGCTCAGGTCGCCTTCGTCCCGCGCTATGAAGCCGCCGCCGACCATCCCGAGCGGCAGTACCTGAACCTGCTCGCCGACATCCTCGACAACGGCGTGCAGCGCGGCGACCGCACCGGCACCGGCACGCTCGGCGTCTTCGGCCGGCAGATGCGCTTCGACCTGGCGCAGGGCTTTCCCCTGCTGACCACCAAGAAGCTGCACCGCAAGTCGATCATCCTGGAGCTGCTGTGGTTCCTGCGCGGCGACACCAACGTCCGCTGGCTGCAGGAGCGCGGCGTCTCGATCTGGAACGAGTGGGCCGACGACGCCGGCGAGCTCGGCCCGGTCTACGGCAAGCAGTGGCGCTCCTGGACCGCGCCGGACGGCCGGGTGATCGACCAGATCGCCGCCGTGGTCGAGGGCCTGAAGGCCAACCCCAACAGCCGCCGCCACATCGTCTCGGCCTGGAACCCGGCCGAGGTCGAGGACATGGCCCTGCCGCCCTGCCACTGCCTGTTCCAGTTCTTCGTGGCGGATAGAAAGCTTTCCTGCCAGCTCTACCAGCGCTCGGCCGACGTCTTCCTGGGCGTGCCGTTCAACATCGCCAGCTACGCCCTGCTGACCCTGATGGTGGCCAAGGTCACCGGCCTGGAGCCCGGCGAGTTCGTCCACACCCTGGGCGACGCCCACCTCTACCTGAACCACCTCGACCAGGCCCGCCTGCAGCTCTCCCGCGAGCCGCTGCCGCTGCCGGCGATGCGCATCGCCGACAAGACCGACCTGTTCGGCTTCGACTACGAGGACTTCACGCTGGACGGCTACCGCGCCCATCCGTCCATCGCCGCGCCCATCGCGGTCTAGCCATTCCGTTGCTCCCCCGTCGGGGGAGCTGTCGGCGCAGCCGACTGAGGGGGTCCTCCGAGGTCGGCGCTGACTCGCCCCGACAAGCCGGGCGATGACGCGCGGCGCCTGGCGCGCTAGATGCAACCCATGCCCTCAGCCATCCTCACCGCCGGTCCCATCGCGCGCGCCCGCAACGGCGTCATCGGCCGGGACGGCGACCTGCCGTGGCGGCTGAAGACCGACCTCGCCAACTTCCGCGCCGTGACCATGGGCAAGCCGGTGATCATGGGCCGCAAGACCTGGGAGAGCCTGCCCAAGCGCCCGCTGGTCGGCCGCACCAACATCGTGCTCTCCCGCGACGGCTCCTTCGAGCCGCACGGCGCCGTGGTCTGCGAGGAGTTCGGCGAGGCGGTGTCCATCGGCCGCGAGCAGGCCGAGGAGGACGGCCAGTCGGAGGTCTGCGTGATCGGCGGGGTGTCGCTGTTCGAGCTCGCCCTGCCCAAGGCCAAGCGCCTCTACCTGACCGATATCGACGCCGACATCGAGGGCGACGTGGTGCTGCCGCCGATCGACGAGAGCCGCTGGACCGAGGTCCGCCGCACCGCCTATCCGGCTTCCGACGACGACCAGTATCCCTTCACCATCCGGGTGCTGGAACGCCGCTGATCCTCGCCTATAGTCTTCCAAACGGCCGTTTGAGCCGCAGTATTGGGAGCGCAGACGCATGGACTACCAGCTGGTCGCCGAGGGCCTCGAGTTCCCCGAAGGCCCGATCGCCCTGGCCGACGGCTCGGTCGTCCTGACCGAGATCAAGGGCCAGCGGCTGACCCGCGTCGCCCCCGACGGCCGCAAGGAGATCCTGGTCGAGACCGGCGGCGGCCCGAACGGCGCGGCCATCGGCCCGGACGGCGCCATCTGGATCACCAACAACGGCGGCTCGTTCGAGTGGCTGGACACCCAGGGCCTGACCATCCCCGGCCCGACCCCCGCCAGCCATACCGGCGGCATGATCCAGCGCTACGACCTCGCCACCCGCGAGCTCACCACCGTCTACGAGGCCTGCGAGGGCCGCCGGCTGATCGGCCCCAACGACCTGGTGTTCGACCGGCAGGGCGGCTTCTGGTTCACCGACCACGGCTGCTCGACACCCGAGGGCCGCAAGTTCGGCGGCCTCTACTACGCCAAGACCGACGGCTCGATGATCAGCCGCCAGCGCGACCACCTGATCTCCCCCAACGGCGTCGGCCTGTCGCCGGACGAGAGCGTGGTCTACGCCGCCGACACCCAGCTCGGGCGCCTGTGGGCCTTCGACATCGCCCAGCCCGGCGTGCTGGCCCCGCCGCCCGGCTTCGCCCCCGGCCGCGTGGTGCACAACCTGGAAGGCTACCAGCTGCTCGACAGCCTGGCGGTGGAGGCCTCCGGCAAGGTCTGCGTGGCGACCATCATCAACGGCGGCATCACCGCCTTCGACCCCTCCGGCAGCGTCGAGCACTACCCGTTCCCGGACCTGGTCTGCACCAACATCTGCTTCGGCGGCGCGGACATGACCGACGCCTGGATCACCGCCTCGTCCACCGGCAAGCTCTACAAGGCCCGCTGGCCGCGCCCGGGCCTCAAACTCAACTTCAACGCCTGACCTTTCCCTCCGCGGCTTTCGGGATCATGCTCGCCTGAACGGCGGTCACCCAAGCCGCCGCGGAAGCGGAGGACCAGCCATGGACGACGGCTCCATCGACGTGAAGCGTGCGGCCCGCGAAGCCGCCTACGCCATGCCCCTCGACCAGATCGACCCGGGCGACCCGGAGCTCTTCCGCACCGACACCATGTGGCCCTACTTCGAGCGCCTGCGCGCCGAGGACCCGGTGCACTGGGCGGTCTCGCCCGAGCCGGACGTCGGCGGCTACTGGTCGGTCACCAAGTACAACGACATCATGGCGGTCGACACCAACCACGAGGTCTTCTCCTCCGACCCGACCATCGTGCTGCCGGACCCGAAGGAGGACTTCACCCTCCCGATGTTCATCGCCATGGACCCGCCCAAGCACGACGTGCAGCGCAAGACCGTCAGCCCGATCGTCGCCGGTCCCAACCTCGCCAAGCTCGAGCCGATCATCCGCGAGCGGGCCGGCGAGATCCTCGACACCTGCCCGATCGGCGAGGAGTTCGACTGGGTGGACAAGGTCTCCATCGAGCTCACCACCATGACGCTGGCGACCCTGTTCGACTTCCCGTGGGAGGACCGGCGCCTGCTCACCCGCTGGTCGGACATGGCCACCGCCGCCGAGGATTCGCCGCTGTTCGAGGGCGGCGGCGAGGAGCGCCGGCGCCAGGAGCTGTTCGGCTGCGTCGACTACTTCATGCGCCTGTGGAACGAGCGGGTGAACGAGCCGCCGAAGCCCGACCTGATCTCCATGCTCTGCCATGGCGAGGCGACGCGGGACATGGACCGCATGGAGTATCTCGGGAACCTGATCCTGCTGATCGTCGGCGGCAACGACACCACCCGCAACACCATCACCGGCTCGGTGCTGGCGCTGAACCAGAACCCCGACCAGTACCAGAAGCTCAAGGACTTCCCGGAACTGATCCCCTCGATGGTCTCGGAGACCATCCGCTGGCAGACGCCGCTGGCCTACATGCGCCGGCGCGCCACGCAGGACTTCGATCTCGGCGGCAAGACCATCCGCGCCGGCGACAAGGTGGCCATGTGGTACGTCTCCGGCAACCGCGACGAGGAGGTCATCGAGCGGCCGAACGACTACTGGATCGACCGCCCGCGGGTGCGCCAGCACCTCTCCTTCGGCTTCGGCATCCACCGCTGCGTCGGCAACCGCCTGGCCGAGCTGCAGCTGAAGATCATCTGGGAGGAGATCCTCAAGCGCTTCCCGACCATCGAGGTCACCGGCCAGCCGAAGCGGGTCTTCTCCTCCTTCGTGAAGGGCTACGAACACCTGCCGGTCGTGATCCCCACGCGGATCAACTGACGCGCGAGGATTGACGGCCCCGCTCGCCGGGCCTCAGATGCGCCCCTCAGCCGGGGGGTTGGAGGACTACAGATGCACGACGTCACCACACGCCTCGCCGGCGCCGCCCTGGCGCTCGGCCTGCTCGGCTTCGCCGCCGGTTCGGCCGCGGCCGCGGACAAGCCGCTGATGGCGATGATGAACGGGGCCAGCGAGAAGCCCGCCGCCGCCGATCCGGACGGCAGCGGCATGGCCACGGTCCGCCCCGATCCGGCCAAGGGCCAGGTCTGCTACGACATCAGCGTCAAGGACATCGCCGTCGCCACCATGGCCCACATCCACAAGGCCGGGCCGGACGCCGCGGGCCCCGTGGTCGTGCCGCTGAAGGCCCCCGGCGCCGACGGCAAGAGCAGCGGCTGCGCCACCGCCGACGCCGCGGTGATCAAGGACATCCAGGCCAACCCGGCCGGTTACTACGTCAACGTCCACAACGCCGAATTCCCCGCCGGCGCCATTCGCGGCCAGCTGAAGTAGCGGCGAGCCCTCGTCATCCTCCGGTCAGCCGAAGGCTGATCCGGGGGATCCAGCCCAAGGCCTGACTTCAGCGGCTGAACATGGACGTTGGGATGGGTCGCCCGGACAAGCCGGGCGATGACGACCTTGGAGTCGACCCCGCCCCCACCGGTCATCCCCGCGAAAGCGGGGACCCAGGCTTATTTGTTGTGGCGCGGCCCCGCCGGACGCAGCAGATCGCCGGCTTGGAAAACCCAAAACTCCTGGGTCCCCGCTTTCGCGGGGATGACCGGAAGTAGGCCCGGACCTCGTCGCGGAAGGCGAGGCCGGCTACCCCACGCCGTCGAGGTATTCGATCTCCGGCCGACCGCCGAGCACGGCGGCGAACTTCGGGCCCGCGGCCTTGAAATAGTCGGTGCCGCCGTGGTGGGTCAGGGCGTCCTGGTCCTTGTAGAGCTCCAGCACCTTGTAGGTGTTGGGCTCGGACCGGCTCTTGGTCAGCTGATAGGCGACGTTGCCCGCCTCATTGGCCCGCACCTGCTGGGCGAGCTCCGTGAAGAAGGCCTCGAACTCGGAGGCCTTGCCCTCCTGGATCCGCAGCGTCGCGATCACCCCGATCATTCCCGTCCTCCCAAAACACTTGTTTGAAAGGCGACGGTAGAGCGGGGCAGGCGGGGCGGCAAGCGCCCAGCTCAATGCGTCAGCTGCGCTCGTTCCAGCCGTAGGCCACCCAGTGGTGGCCGCCGAGGTGGCGGGCTTCGAGGACGTTGTCGCTGCGGCGGGCGCGGGCGGTGCGACGGGCCCGCATCGCCAGGCCGGCGAAGGCCAGCAGCGCGCTCGCCATAACGGCGATCACCGCGACGGTGGCGGCGAAGAACACCGCGAGCAGGGCGGCCACCACGACGGCGGCGGCGGTCGCAAGGGTCCCGGCGATCACAGCCAGGCTGCGAAGGGCGGATCCGTGCCGGGCGGCGAAGTCTTTCACCATGGCGTTCCTCTGGGCCCCATCACGTGGACTCGGGGCGTGGACCTAAACGAAATATGTCGTCTTCCGGGTTCCCGTCGTCAACCGATGAGAAGGGTTAACGGAACCATACATGCGTTTATGCCGCGCCTTGCAGCGCCAGTGCGCGCCGTTCGCGCATCACCGCGTCGAAGGCGGCGTTGATCGAAGCCGCCTTGGCCTCGGCGACCTCGATGAACTCGGCGGGCAGGCCGCGGGCGCGGGCGCGGTCCGGATGGGCCTCCGACAGCTGCGCCTTCCAGGCGGCGCGCAGGTCGGCGTCGGGGGCGTCGTGCGCCACGCCCAGCACGGTGTAGGGATCGTTGGCCTCGGCCCCCAGGTGGGTGGCCTTCACCCGGCGGAACACCAGCGGGCTCTGGCCGAACAGCTCCGACACCCGCTCCAGGTAGGCGAGCTCGTCGGCGGTCACCGCCCCGTCGGAGGTGGCCACGTAGAACAGACCGTCCAGCACGTCTTCCAACAGCTGCGGGCAATGCCGGTAGCGTTTCGACAGCCGCCGCGCATAGCTCTCGAAGCCGCGGGTGGTCTGGCGGGCCAGCTGATAGAGCCGGCGCACATTGCCCATGCTGGCGGGCTCGGGCTGGAAGACCTCGGCGAAGGTGTCGTACTCGTCGGCGTGGGCGCGGCCGTCGGCCTTCGCCAGTTTCGCCCCAAGCGCCGTCACAGCCGTGGAGAAGGCCGGGTCTTCGCCGGGCAGGCCGGGCGGGCACTCCGCGCATTCCGCCTCGTCGAGGTTGCGGACGGCGAGGCCAGCGATGTTGCGCCAGAAGCTCATGGGAGTAATCGGAAGCCTTAAGACTGTGGCGGCGGCGTGACAACAGCAGCCTTGGCCGGGAGACGTTAAGTTTTGGACAGGCGCTGGCGCTTCTGGATCGACCGCGGCGGCACCTTCACCGACGTCATCGGCCAGGACCAGGACGGCGCCGAGACCTCGCTGAAGCTGCTCTCCGCCTCGCCGGCCTACGCGGACGCCGCCGTCGAGGCCATGCGCCGGGTGCTGGGCGCGGCGCCGGGCGAACGGTTTCCGGCCGATCGGGTCGAGGCCATCAAGATGGGCACCACGGTGGCCACCAACGCCTTGCTGGAACGGGCCGGCGCCAAGACCCTGCTGGTGATCACCGAGGGCTTCGCCGACGCCCTGGTGATCGGCGACCAGGCGCGGCCCGAGCTCTTCGCCCTGCACATCGTCCGTCCGCCGCCGCTCTACGCCGGCGTCGTCGAGGCCGCCGGGCGGCTGGCCGCCGACGGGGCCATGGTCCGCCCCCTCGACCGGGCCGCCCTCTCGGAAGCGCTCAAGGCCGCCGTGGCGCAGGGCTTCACCTCCGCGGCGATCGCCTTCCTGCACGCCGACCTCAACCCCGAGCACGAGCTGGCGGCGGGCGAGTTGGCGCGCGAAGCGGGATTCGCCTTCGTGGCGCTCAGCCATGAGGTCTCGCCGCTGCCGCGGTTCATCCCGCGCGCCGAGACCACCGTCGCCGACGCCTACCTGACGCCGATCCTGCAGGCCTACGTGCAGCGGGTGGCCCGCGCCGTCGAAGGCGCGCCGCTGTACTTCATGACCTCGGCCGGCGGGCTCGTGCACGCCGAAGCCTTCCGCGGCCGCGACGCCGTGGTCTCCGGGCCGGCCGGCGGCGTGGTCGGCGTCGCCCGCACCGCCCGGCAGGCGGAAGCGGCCGCCGTGCTCGGCTTCGACATGGGCGGCACCTCCACCGACGTCTGCCGCTTCGCCGGGGCCCTGGAGCGGCGCGACACCGCCCGGGTGGCCGGCGTGCGCATCCGCAGCCCGATGCTCGACGTGGAGACGGTGGCGGCCGGCGGCGGCTCGATCCTGACCTTCGACGGCATGCGCGCCCGCGCCGGCCCTGCCAGCGCCGGCGCCGATCCGGGCCCCGCCGCCTACGGCCGCGGCGGGCCGGCCACGGTCACCGACGCCAACCTGGTGCTGGGCCGCCTGGACCCGCGCTTCTTCCCGGCGGTGTTCGGGCCGAACGGCGACCGGCCGCTGGACCCAAAGGCCGCCCGCGCCCGCCTGGCCGAGCTCGCCGCGGCCATGGGCGCGGCCAGCGTCGAGGCCGCCGCCGAGGGCTTCGTCGCCGTCGCCGTCGAGCAGATGGCCCAGGCCGTGCGCCGCATCTCCACCGAGCGCGGCTTCGACCCCCGCGAGCACGCGCTCACCGCCTTCGGCGGCGCCGCCGGCCAGGTCGCCTGCCAGACCGCCGAGGCGCTGGGCGTCGGCGAGGTCCTGGCCCCCCGCTACGCCAGCGTGCTCTCCGCCTGGGGCATCGGCCAGGCCGAGGTCACGGCGCTGCGCCAGGCCGGCCTGGAGGCGCCGCTGGACGCCGCCGGCCTCGCCCGCGCCGCCGTCCTGCTGGCCGAGGTCGAAGCCGCCGCCCAAGCCGCGCTCGCCGACCAGGGCGCCGAGGCCGGCCAGCTCCGCCGCACGCTGCGCCTGCGCTACGACGGCGCCGACGCCGAGCTGCCGGTCCCGTTCTCAGACGTCGCCGACGCCAAGGCCGCGTTCGAGACCGCCCACCAGCGCCTGTTCGGCTTCGTCGAGCCGGCTCGGACCATCCTGGTCGCCACGGTGGAGGCGGAGGCGATCTCTTCCTCCGCTCATCCCGGCGAAAGCCGGGACCCAAGCGGCCTCGCGGATGAAAAGGGCGACCCGACCAATCCCCAGCTCAACTTGGGTCCCGGCTTTCGCCGGGATGAGCGGGTAAGGATGTTCGCCCACGGCGCCTGGCACGACGCCCCGATCGTCGCCGCCGAGGCCCTGACCAGCGCCGACGGCCCGGCGCTCATCGTCCGCGCCGACACCCAGATCGCCCTCTCGCCAGGCTGGCGCGCCACCGCCCATGCCGACGGCCTGATCCGCCTCACCCGCACCTCCGTCCACGCCACCCGCGCCGTCGCCCTCGACAAGCCCGATCCCGTGACCCTGGAGCTGTTCAACCGCCGCTTCATGGGCGTGGCCGAGGCCATGGGCGCGGCCCTGGAACGCACCGCGCACTCGGTGAACATCAAGGAGCGGCTCGACTTCTCGTGCGCCCTGTTCGACACCGACGGCGGCCTGGTGGCCAACGCCCCGCACATGCCGGTGCACCTGGGCAGCATGGGCGCTTCCGTCCGCGCCGTCCGCGACCGCCACCCGGAGCTCAGGCCCGGCGAAGCCTTCGCGCTCAACAATCCCTACGCCGGCGGCACCCACCTGCCTGACATCACCGTGGTCATGCCGGTGTTCATGCAAACTCTTCCTCCCCCGTCCGCGGGAGAGGAAGATCAGCCCGCCTTCTACGTCGCCGCCCGCGGCCACCACGCCGACGTCGGCGGGGTGCAGCCGGGTTCGATGCCGCCCTTCTCCCACACCATCGACGAAGAGGGCGTGCTGCTGGACGCCCTGCCGATCATGCGCGGCGGCCGTTTCCTGGAAGCCGAGACCCGCGACGCCCTGGCGGCCGGACGCTGGCCGGCCCGCGCGCCCGACCGCAACCTCGCCGACCTCAAGGCCCAGATCGCCGCCTGCCAGGCCGGCGCCGCGGCGGTGGCCGAGATGATCCGCACCCACGGCTCGGACGCCGTCGCCCGCTACATGGCCTTCGTGCAGGAGAACGCCGCCCAGGCGGTGCGCCGCGCGCTCGGCCGGCTCTCCGACGGCGAGGCCCGCGTCCCCATGGACGGCGGCGGCGAGATCGTGGTGCGCACCACCGTCGACGCGGAGGCCGGCGAGGCCACCCTCGACTTCACCGCCAGCGCCGACCAGTTGGGCTCCAACTTCAACGCCCCCTCGGCCATCGTCGACGCCGCCGCCCTCTACGTCTTCCGCACCCTGGTGGACGACGACATCCCGCTGAACGCCGGCTGCCTGAAGCCGCTGCGGATCCTCACCCGCGACGGCTCGATGCTGGCGCCGCATCCGCCGGCCGCTGTGGTCGCCGGCAACGTCGAGACCAGCCAGCACGTGGTCGACGCCCTCTATGCGGCGCTCGGGGTGATGTCGAACGCGCAGGGGACGATGAACAACTTCACCTTCGGCGACGAGGACCGGCAGTACTACGAGACGATCTGCGGCGGGGCCGGCGCGACCGCCCAGGCGCCGGGGGAGAGCGCCGTCCACACCCACATGACCAACTCCCGCCTCACCGACCCGGAGATCCTCGAGCGCCGCTTCCCCGTGCGGGTGGAGGCGTTCGGCGTCCGCCACGGCTCGGGCGGGGCCGGCGCCCAGGCCGGCGGCGACGGCGCGGTCCGGCGGATCCGCTTCCTGGCGCCCATGGAAGCCGCCCTGCTGTCGTCGCGCCGCGAGCACGCGCCGCAGGGGCTGGCGGGCGGCGGCGCAGCCCTGCCGGGGCGGCAACGTTTGATCGAAGCCACGGGCGCGGCTAGAGAACTTCCGGGCTGCTTCTCCGTGCGAGTGCAGGCTGGCGACGTCATCGAGATCGAAACCCCGGGGGGCGGTGGGTTCGGTCCGCGAAGCGGCGCCTGAGACCCTGTTTCAACCACCAAGGTTCCTTCCGGCATGATCCCGCTGTTCGCCGCCCTCGCCCTGCTCCTCGCCGACCAGCCGGCCGCCGCTGCGCCGCAGGCGCCGCCCGAGGCCAGCGCCGAGGCGGGCTTCCCGGCCGGCGCGCCGCACGACGACTACCAGTTCGTGGGCTGGTGCTACGGGGCGCTGCGCGGCTACATCGACCTGCACGACCAGGTGATGCCGGAGGTCACCCGCATCGAGTCGGAGTTCCGCAAGCCCGGGACCAAGCTCTCCGACGACCTGAAGGTCTACGCCGACCAGGAGCGCCAGGCCCGCGGCGACCTCAAGCGCTTCCAGGCGGCGCTCACCGCGGCGGAAAAGGCCAGCCTCAAGCCGATCAACGCCATCGGCGCCGAGGCGGTCCGCAAGGGCCGCTCGGTCTGGAACGCCGGCCCGGAGGTCACCAAGGCCCGCATGGCGCAGGAGTGGATGAGCTGGACCCTACCGGCCCGCTGCCAGGCCACGGCCGATGAGCTGGAACAGCGCGCCCGGCTGGCCGGTCCGGCCTTCCAGGTGAACGCCGACCCGGACGCCCCCAGCCCCGGCCCGACGAACTAAAACCGCACCGACATCCGCGCCACGCTCCCCTCCCCCTTGCGGGAAGGGGTCGGGGGTGGGGGTGCAGGCTGTGAGTTCGCCGCTCTGGTCCGAAAGACGGAGCCGACACCCCCTCTCCCAACCCTCTCCCCGCAAGGGGGAGAGGGCTTCGAGCAATGTGAAAGCCACTCAACCTGGACCGTTATCCCGGCCCGGCGATCAATCGGAAATTGATCTTCGGACACGGGCCAAAGGTGACTCTGGTCAGTGCGCGGCGCGCCCGGTTCGCCGAGATTCCCCCGCCGTGGCCAGCACGCCAGCTGGGCCACGCCAGGGGAGAAAGCCATGTTGCGTCTATCGACGAGCGCCGCGGCGATCGCGCTGGCGGCGGGCATGATTGCGAGTCCGGCCGTGGGCGCCCCGGCGCCCCTCACCGACGCCCAGCTCGGCACGGTGACGGCGGGGATCCGGTTCACGATCACCAACCAGGTGGCGGACCGGACCGGGGTCGCCCCGGTCACCGATCCCCTTCTGGTCAATCCCTGGGGATTGTCACAGGCGCCTGGCGGGCCGCTGTGGGTGGCCAACAACCACACCGACACCTCGACCCTCTACAACAAGGACACCTTCGCGAAGATCGCCCTGAACGTCGCCGTCCCCGGCGGGCCGACCGGCACCACCTATGTGGGCCTGACCAACGCCTTCAACATCACCAGCGGCGGCGTCACCGGGCCGACCGCGTTCGCCTTCGCCACCGAGTCCGGCCAGATCCAGGGTTGGAACCTCAACGTCGACCCGACCCACGCCATCGTGGCCGTCGACCAGTCCGCCAGCGGCTCGATCTTCAAGGGCCTGACGCTGGGGCTCGACGAGACCTCGGCGCGCCTGTTCGCCGCCGACTTCGGCAACGGCGTCGTCAGCGTCTACGACACCAGCTTCAACAAGATCCGCAGCTTCACCGACCCGAAGCTGCCGGACGGCTACGTGCCCTTCAATGTCCAGAACCTGAGCGGCCTTCTGTACGTCGCCTTTGCGAAGAAGGAACCGGGCGCCGCCGACGAGACCGTCGGACGTGGGCTCGGGTTCGTGGACGTATTCGACACCGACGGCCATCTCCTGCGCCGACTGATCGAGCACGGCCGGCTGAACGCCCCCTGGGGCCTGGCCATCGCACCGGCCAATTTCGGCAAGTTCGCCGGCGCCCTGCTAGTCGGCAACTTCGGCGACGGGCGGATCGACGCCTATGACCGGACGACCGGCGCGTTCATCGGCGCCCTGCGGGACGAGGACCGCCGCAAGGTCTCGATCGAGGGCCTGTGGGCGCTGCGCACCGGCCCGAACGGCACGATCACCTTCTCGGCCGGTCCCGCCGAAGAGACCCAGGGGCTGCTGGGCTCGATCGGCCCGCAGGTGCGCACCTGGGGCCACGACGAGATGGCGAGCCTGGCTGAGATGCGGCTGCACTAGGCCCCGCCGTGGGCCAGCAGGCCTCCCGCGCCGGCCGCCTGCTGGCCTGGGCCGGCGCCGCGCTGCTGATCGCCGCCGCGCCCGCCGCGGCCGGCGCCGCGGGGTCGGACGTCCTGCGCCCGGACGCCAAGCCGGTGCGCAGCCTGCTGGAGCTGCGCGACGACCGGCTGGTGCGCCAGCACTGGGACCTGTCCTGCGGCGCCGCGGCCATCGCCACCCTGATGACCTACCAGCTGGGCGATCCGGTCAGCGAGCGGCAGGCGGCGCTGGGCATGCTGCGGACGGGGGACGTCCGGCTGGTGCGCGCCCGGCTGGGCTTCTCGCTCCTGGACCTCAAGCGGTTCGCCGCCAGCCGCGGGTTCGCCGCCGCGGGCTATGCCGACCTCAGCCTGGACGAGCTGCTGGCCATGGCCCCGGCGGTGGCGCCGATCCGGGTGCGCGGCTTCGGCCATTTCGTGGTGGTGCGCGGCCGCCGCGGCGACCGGCTGCTGCTGGGCGATCCCGCCTTCGGCAACCGCACCATGAGCGTGGAGGGCTTCATGCGCGCCTGGACCAGCCGTATCGGCTTCGTGGTGGCGCCGCCGAACGATCCCCAGCCGCCGAACCGGATGGGCGCGCCGCCCGAGCTGTTCCTGCTGCCGTCAGGCCCGGCGCTGCGCGCCGCCGACGCCGCCCTTCGCGCGGCCGGTGGCGCGTCGTGAAGCCCGCGATCCTGGTCCTGCTGCTGGCGGCGCTCGTCGCCGGCCCGGCGAAGGCGCAGCCGCTGACCCGCGAGGAGCTGGTCGCGGCGCTGAAGGCGCAGGAACGGGTGATCGGCGCGCTGGAGCAGCGGATCGCCGCCCTGGAACGTGAGCGGGCCGCCGCGCCGCCAATCCAGCAGATTCCCGCCCCCGCCCCGACCTCCATGGCGGCGGCTGGAACCGTGGCGCCGGCGGACGACGAGGCGGCGCTGGAGGCGCTGTCGCGCACCCTGGTCCAGCGCGGCGGCCTGGTGCTGCCGCCCTGGCGCATGGAGCTGATCCCGAGCTTCGCCTACAGCAACCGCGAGGTGCAGGGGCTGGCGCTGGCCGCCACGCCGGAAGGCGTCCCCACGGTCGCCGACCAGCGCCTGCGCAGCGACCAGCTGCGCGCCAGCGCCGCCTTGCGGGTGGGCCTGCCGTGGTCGAGCCAGGCGGAGGTGCGGGTTCCCTACGCCTGGCTGCGCCAGTCCCGGGCGCTGGGCGACGGCTCGCACGCGGTCAACGAGGGCTCCGGCCTGGGCGACGTGGAGCTGGCGCTCAGCCACCAGTTCCTGCGCGAGGCCGGGTGGCGGCCCGACCTGGTCGGCGGCCTCTCCTGGCGGTTCGCCACCGGCCGCGATCCGTTCCGCGCCCGCCTGGCGGCCGTGCAGCCGGGGTCGGGCGTCGACGAGGTCCGCGCCCGCGTCACCGCCGTGAAGAGCAGCGATCCGATGGTGTTCTTCGGCACCCTGTCCTTCGCCCATGCCCTGACCGCCCACGAGAGCTTCGGCGACGTGCAGCTCGGCGACGCCGTCGGCCTCGAGCTCGGGACCCTGCTGGCGGTCAGCCCGGAGACCTCGCTCACCGTCGGCCTCGCCCAGGAGTTCCGCGGCCGCACCCAGATCGACCGGGTCGGCTCGCCGGGGTCGGACACCGCCGCCGCCAGCCTGCAGCTCGGCCTCGACCGCGTGCTCGCCCCTAACGTCCTGCTGGACGTCTCCCTCGGCGTCGGCCTGACCCGCGACGCCCCCGACTACGCGGTGCAGGTCTCGCTGCCGATCCGCTTCCGCTGAAGCGCTCCCTTAAGGCGCGGGGCCTAGCCTTGCCTCATGCCCGCGGCCCTCTACCTGCTCGCCATCAACCTGGTCGCCTTCGCCGCATTCGCGGCCGACAAGGCGCGGGCCCGCCGCGGCGATCGGCGTATCCGCGAACGCACCCTGATCGTGCTGGCGGCGCTCGGCGGCAGCCCCGGCGCCATCGCCGGCCAGCAGTTGCTGCGCCACAAGACCCGCAAGGAGCCGTTCCGCACCGTCCTGTGGCTGATCGCCGGGACGCAGGCCACCGGCCTGGCCGTAGCGCTCTATCTCGCCAGGTAGGCCGCCAGCCGCCGCAGTCCCTCGGCGTTCTTCTCCGGCCGCGCGGCGAAGCACCAGCGCAGCCAGCCCTCGCCCTCGGCGCCGAACGCCCCGCCGGGCGCGAGGCCCAGCCCCGCCTCGGCGATCAGCCGCTTGGCGAGGTCGACCGAGTCCGTGCAGCCGGCGATGCGGAAGAAGGCGTACATGCCGCCGTCCGGCTCCGGCGCCTCGATCCCCGGCAGCGCCCGCAGGCCCGCGAGCACCTGGTCCTTGGCCGCCGTCAGCTCGGCGCGCAGGGCCGCGACGTGCGGCTCGCCGTCCCTGAGCGCCGCCACCGCCGCGGTCTGGATGAAGTCCGGCGCGCAGGAAGTGTTGTACTCCAGGAGCACGCCCATCGCCGGCGTCAGCGCCGCCGGCATCACCATCCACCCCAGCCGCCAGCCGGTCATCCGCCAGGCCTTGGAGAAGCTGTTGGTGCTGATCAGCCGGTCCTGCGGCTCGGCCAGCGGCAGGAAGGACGGCGCCGACGTCCCGGGCCCAAAGCTCAGCCGCTCGTAGACGTCGTCGGCCACGAGCCAGATGCCGTAGGCGCGGCAGCGCTCGAGGATCGCGGCGCGGTCCTGCGCCGGCAGCGTCCAGCCGGTGGGGTTGTTGGGCGAGTTCAGGAACAGCGCCCGGGTGTCCGGCGTCAGGGCGTCCATCAGCCGGTCGAGGTCGAGCCGCCAGCGCCCCTGCCCCGCGACCAGCGGCACAGTGGTCACCTGACCGGACATGATGCGGGGGATCTCCGCCACGTTGGGCCAGACGGGCGCCACCACCACCACCCTGTCGCCGGGCGAGACCACCGCCTGGGCGGCCAGCATCAGGGCGTTGACGCCGGAGTTGGTGATCGCCAGCCGCTCGGTCCCGATCGGCGTTCCGTGCAGGACGCCGAGGTAGTCGGCGAGCGCGCCGCGCAGGTCCTCGCGGCCGAGGTTGTGGGTGTAGAAGGTGGTCCCGGCGATCAGCGCCTGCGCCGCCGCCTCGCGGATGAAGGCCGGGGTCGGCTGGTCGGACTCGCCGAACCAGAACGGCAATACGCCGTCGCGGCCCAGCGCCGCATTGGCCACCTCGCGGATCTGCGAGGCGCGAAGGTTCAGGACTTCCGGACGGGCGAGCGGGGCGGACATCCAACCTCTGTAGCGCCGCCGGCCGCGCGCGCCAAAGCCTGCAGCGTCAGGTCGCGGCGATCGGGCTCAGCCGCCGCTCCTCCTGCCGCGCCAGGATGGCGGTCACCGCCATGTCGCCGGTGACGTTGCCCACGGTGCGGAAGATGTCGGGGATGACCTCCACGGCGATCAGGATCGGCAGCAGGTCCAGCGGCAGGCCGAGCGTCTGGCAGATCGGCCCGACGCTCATGAAGAACGACACCTGGCCGGGCAGGCCCACCGAGGCCACGCTCACCGCCAGCGCCACCACCACCGCGCCCAGATACTGCAACACACTCGGGTGCAGGCCGTAGACCTGGGCCACGAACACCGCCACCGCCAGGTTGGCGACCGGGCTGGTCAGCTTGAACACCGACACCGCCAGCGGCAGCACCAGTCCGGTGATCCGGTCGGGAATGCTCAGGTCGTCGCGGCTGCGCTCGACCATGGCCGGCAGGCAGGCGATCGACGACTGGGTGGCGAAGGCCATCACCTGCACCGGCGCCACGGCCCGGGTCCAGACGCCCAGCGACACCCGGCCGATCACCACCGCCGCCAGATAGGCCACCACGGTGACGCCGATATTGGCCGACGACACCGCCGCCACATAGTGGGCGATGACCCCCACCGCCCCGGCCCCGGCCTTCAGCCCGACGCCCAGCGTCAGCGCGAACACCCCCACCGGCGCGGCCCACAGCACCCAGCGGACGATCACCACCATGGCGTCGGAGAGGGCGGCGAACATCTCGATCAACGGCGCCCGCCGCGCCTCCGGCAGCCGGGTCACCGCGAAGGCGAACACCACCGCGAACACCACCAGCGGCAGGATGGCGTCGTCGGCCGCCGCCTTGATCGGGTTGGTCGGCGCGAGGCCCTTGAGGAAGTCGGCGAAATGCGGCGCGGCCGCCAGCTCCGCCGGTGGGGCCGGCGCGCCGGCCCGCAGCGCCGCCGCGCCCTCGGGGCTCAGCGGCCAGAGCGCGTAGAGGCCGTGGCTGTAGGCCAGGGTGAAGGCGCAGCCCACCAGCAGGAGGACCAGGAACCAGCCCAACGCCTTGGCCGCCAGCCGCCCGGTGGCCGCGGCGTCGGCGACGCCGGCGATGCCCACCACCAGCACCGAGAACAGCAGCGGCACGACGGTCATCCTGAGGCCGTTGAGCCACAGCTCGCCCACCGCCTGGACGGCCTCGATCGCCTGCTTCACCTGCGGCCCGGCGTAGGCCGCCGCCGCCGCGCCCAGCGCAAGCCCCGCCACGAGTGCGACCAGCACCCGTACGCTCAACGATCGCAGCATCCCAGCCCTCCAGCGGACGCCGAGCCTAGGGCGGCGGCGACGGCTCCGCCAGAGGGCGGGCGCCAGGCCTTACGGCCGGACTTCGAACACCAGGTTGAACGGCGTCTCCGTCGCCCGCCGGAAGCGGGTGAAGCCGGCCTGTTCGGTCACCTGGCGCAACCGGCGTTCACCGGCCTGCGCGCCGAGGCCGAGACCCACCTCCTGGCTCAGCGACGCCGGGGTGCAGATCATCGTCGAGGCCGAATAGAACATCCGCCCGATCGGATTGAGGTTGTCGGCCATGTCGTCGTTGGCGAACGGCTCGACCAGCAGCCAGGTCCCGTCCGGCTTCAGGCTCTCGCGGATGTGGCGCGCCGCGCCGACCGGGTCGCCCATGTCGTGCAGGGCGTCGAAGATGCAGACCAGGTCGTAGTCGCGGGCCGGGAAGGCCTTGGCCGAGGCGACATGGAACTCCACCCGGTCCTCCACGCCGGCCTCCTTGGCCGCCGCCCGCGCGCGGGCGATGGAGCCCTCATGGTAGTCGAGGCCCACGAAGTGCGACTTCGGGAACGCCTTGGCCATCAGGATCGTGGAGGCGCCGTGGCCGCAGCCCACGTCCGCCACCAGCGCGCCGGCCGCCAGCTTGGCCTCCACCCCCTCCAGCGCCGGGATCCATTCGGAGATCAGGTGGGCGTTGTAGCCGGGCCGGAAGAACCGCTCGGTGCCGCGGAACAGGCAGGCGTCGTGCTCGTGCCAGCCGACCCCGGCGCCGCTCTTGAACGCCTGCTCGATCTTCGCCTCGTCCCGCCACACCGCGCACAGCAGCTCGAAGCCGCCGGCCATGAACGCCGGGCTCTCCTCGTCGGCGAACACCATCGCCTGCTCGGGAGACAGCGAAAACCGCTCGGTGGCCTTGTCATAGGTGACGTAGCCGGACGCCGCCTGCGCGCTCAGCCACTCGCGGACGTAGCGCTCGGTGGTCTCGGTGGCGGCGGCCAGGTCGGCGGGGGTCGAGGGCCCCAGCCGCGCCAGGGCCTTGTAGAGCCCCAGCCGGTCGCCCAGCATGACCAGCGCGCCGGAGATCGCCGCGCCCATGTCGCCGACCATCTGGCCGAGAAAGGCGTCCAGCTTCTGCGGATCGAACACCCCGGGGGGCGGCGAGCCGGCGGGCGTGTGGAGCGTATCGGATGCCACGGGACCATCTCCTGTCCTGGGCGGGCGCAGGGGGCCGCACCCGCCGGTTTGACCGGCCGCCGCCGCCGCGGCGGGCGGCGCGTCGGTGGGGGGATACTCGTCTGGAACGCGCGGACCATACCCCCGGCGAAAGACCCGCGGTATGTCAAAGTATCGTGTGCGTGCGCTTTGCAGCCGCGGGGAACCTGCCTACCCTGCGCCGCCACGGAGGACTTCCATGGCCGGCCTGAAGGACAAGCGCGGCTTCATCGACAAGGACCGGCTTGACCTCTCCGAGCGCAAGGCGGTCGAATACTGGATGAAGCGCTGGGGCGTGACGAAGGACCAGATCACGGCGGCCCACCGCAAGGTCGGCCGCATGACCAAGGACATCGCCGCCGAGCTCGGCAAGAAGCGCTAGGACGGAGCGGTATTCGGTTGGCGCTCCCCTCCCCCTTGCGGGGAGGGGTCGGGGGTGGGGGTGCAAGCTGTGAGATCGCCGCTCTGCCCCGAAAAGCCGAGCTGACACCCCCTCACCCAACCCTCTCCCCGCAAGGGGGAGAGGGCTTCGCGCCGCCCGTCTCGTGAACGTCGATCCGGCCCTCTGTCCTCAGGGTTTCAGCAGCACCTTCACGCAGCCGTCCTTCTTGTCCCGGAAGGTCTTGTACATCTCCGGCCCGCGGCCGAGCGGGACGGTGTGGGTGATGACGAAGGTGGAGTCGATCTCGCCTTCGTCGATGCGGCGCAGCAGATCGTCGGTCCAGCGCCGCACGTGGGTCTGGCCGGTGCGGATGGTCAGCCCCTTGTTCATCACCGCCCCCAACGGGATCATGTTCGCCATCCCGCCATAGACGCCGGGGATCGACACCGTGCCGGCCGACCGGCAGGCCATGATCGCCTCGCGCAGGGCCACCGGCCGCTCGGTCTCCAGCTTCAGCGCGGTCTGCACGCGGTCGATCAGGTCCAGCACCGCCGTCGGACCGTGGGCCTCGATGCCGACCGCGTCGATGCACTTCTGCGGGCCGTGGCCGTCGGTCATCTCCTTCAGCGTCTGCAGGACGTTGACGCCGCCGGAGCGGTCGATGATCTCGGCCCCCTGGCGGCGCGCCATCTCCAGTCGCTCGGGCACGTCGTCGATGGCGATCACCCGCCTGGCGCCCTGGATCTTGGCCGACATGATCGTGAACTGGCCGACCGGCCCGCAGCCCCACACCGCCACCGTATCGGTGGGCTGGATGTCGGCCTGCGCGGCGGCCTGCCAGCCGGTGGGCAGGATGTCGCTCAGGAAGATGTAGCGCTCGTCGGGGCCGGTCTTGGGGAGCTTGACCGCCGTGGTGGCCGCGTAGGGGACCCGCAGGTACTCGGCCTGGCCGCCGGCGTAGCCGCCGGTGAGGTGGGAATAGCCGAACAGCCCGGCGGTGGTGTCGCCGAAGAAGCTCTGCGCCAGGTCGGCGTTGCGGTTGGTGACCTGGCAGACCGAGAAGTTGCCGGCCAGGCACTGCTCGCATTCGCCGCAGGTCATCTGGAACGGGATCACCACCCGGTCACCCACGCTGAGCCCGCGGGCCTTCGCCTCCGCGCCGACCTCGACCACCTCGCCCATGGGCTCATGCCCCAGCACGTCCCCGGCGCACATGGTCGGCACGAAGCCGTTCATCAGGTGCAGGTCGGAGCCGCAGATGCAGGTGGTGGTGATCCGCACGATCGCGTCGCGCGGATCCTCGATGATCGGATCGGGCACCACCTCGCAACGGAGGTCCTTCTTGCCCTGCCAGCAGATCGCCTTCATCGAGGCCTCCCTCAGACGCAGTTGCGTTGCACGGCGCTCATGCGCGCCGCGGTGACGATGTCGAGGGCGGTGACCGCCATCACGAAGCCGAGCGCCGCCCGGGCGGTCCGACGCTTGCGGTTGGCGGGGTTGTCGAGCGCGGTCAGCACGGCGATGTCGAAGATGTCGCCGCCGACCCGGGCCCAGAGCACGCCCGCCTTGGTGGGATCGCCCGCCAGGCTGTAGCCGCTCCACATCTCCCGGGCGCCGAACAGGGCGCGGATCACCGGCGTCGACGCCTTTACGCCCAGGGTGCGCTTGACCGAGTTCGGAAACAGCGTCCCCCAGACCCCCAGGCCGATGGCGCTCATGCCGATCATCATCGAGATCTGCGGCGTGATCGCCGGCTTGGCCCGCACGTGGTCGGTGGCCAGCTGGATCGGCGGCCGGTTGGGCCGCGGTATGCGGATCCTGGGCGAGCGGGCGAAGTTCTCCAGCGCCCGGCCGGTGCGCTCCGGAATGTCGCGCCACGTCATGCCGTGGCCATTCGCTTTGGGAATTGGGTGTTCGGCTAAGGTCACGTTGAGCTCCCGTCGGCCCCCCGACGGGGCCTCAACCCGCCAACGCCCCTGCACAGTTCCTTCGATCTCGTTTGTGAATCCGGGCCGCGGCTCAGGTCAGATTTGGAGCCAGCTCGGCCTCGGGGACCCCGAGCATGGCCGCGGCGCCGCGCTGGATGGCCGCGTAGCACTCGCAGGCGCCGCGCAGCAGGTCCGGCCGGTCGCGGATGGTGATCTTGCCGCGCACATAGGAGATCGAGCCCCGCTCCTGCAGCTGGG
Source organism: Phenylobacterium hankyongense (assembly GCF_003254505.1). Classification (NCBI taxonomy): domain Bacteria; kingdom Pseudomonadati; phylum Pseudomonadota; class Alphaproteobacteria; order Caulobacterales; family Caulobacteraceae; genus Phenylobacterium; species Phenylobacterium hankyongense. Next base: position 481,771 of record NZ_QFYP01000001.1, read on the forward strand.
AGGCCACCGCCGTCACCGTGGTCCGCTGCACGCCCAGCATGATCGACAGATGCTCCTGGGTCAGCGGCACCACGTCGGAGCGCAGCCGGTCCTGGGTCAGCAGCAGCCAGCGGCAGAGGCGCTGCTCCGCGGAGTGCAGGGTGTTGCAGGCGGTGGATTGCGCCGACTGGATGATGGTCGCCTGGGCGTGGCGGACGATCGCCTGGGTCAGGGTCGGGCTGCGCAGCCCCAGCTCGCGCAACGTCGGCAGCGGCGCCCGCCAGGCCCGCCCGCCGCACTGGACCAGCATCCGCTCGTAGGAGATCGGCGAGCCCAGCGCATTCAGCAGGCCATAGCCGCTCTCCCGCCCGATGGTGCGGCTCTCCACCTGGGCGCCGGATTGCATCACCGTCACCACCGACAGGATGGAGTCGATCGGCAGGTAGACCGCGGCGATCGGCTGGCCGACCTCGTCGAGCACCCGGTTGCGCTCCAGTTCCACACGCGACAGGTGCGGCTTGAGGGCGCGGATGTCCCGCGACGTCAGACTGTCGAGGAAGTGGTTGTCCCAGACCATGTTCTTCCAACGAAAACACGACCCTGGGGTTCATTTCCGCCGTAAACAACCGGCCGGCGACCGGTCGTGCGATTGCAACCCTATGTCGGAACTTGGGCAGACCGGGCGTCGCGCCTCGCCTATCCCGTTCGCTCAACGGGGACGTATCGTGACGAAGCTTCTCTTCTATGGTCTGGACGAGGCGGGCGACGCCACCTTCACCGAAGAGGTTCCGCGCCAGGATACCGCCGCGCTGCGCGCCATGGCGGCCGCGCGGCTGAGCGACTTCCACGCGGTAGAGGTCTGGGACGGACCGCTGTGCGTCGTCCGGCTTCGCCGCGCCCCGCAGCGGGCCTGATCTTTTCCCAGGCCCGGTGGATCGAAACGGCGGCTCAGGGGTTATACCCTCTCACCAAAAGGATATCTGATGGCCCGCCTTCGGAAGCAGCTTCCCGCGTTTCCTGGAACAGGAGAGCTGCGGTGCCGTGGCTTCCAGGGTCCGGTGGACTACGAGATCCTTGGTGAGCCTTCCACCCTGCGCTCGGGGCCCGCGCGGCTTCGCGGTTCCTTCAGCGCCACGCCCGAGGTGGCCGAACAGGCCTTCCGCGACGGCGAAGGCGTTCTGACCTTGGAGGGCGGCACGGCGTTTCGGATCACCATGCTGGGCCACTCGGCCGGCAGCGGGGTCGCCTATTTCGAGATGCGGGTCTGAGCCACCCCTGCCTTTTCCGCGCGAACGGGCCTCTTCCCGCCGACGGTCTTCTCGGCCTTCTGCTCGCGGACGTACGACGTCCAGCGCAGGAACATGCCGGCCACTGAGGTCGCCATGCCGCCGATCAGGCAGGCGAGCATCAGCGGCTTTTCGGCGGCGCTCTGCCAGGCCACCGCCCCCAGCAGCACGACGCTGAGGATCGAAACCAGGTAGCCCAGGGTCTTGAGCAAGAGGGTCTCCGCGAGATTTGCGGCTTCCCAACGGCGTCGGCGCCGGAACGTTCCGTCTACGGCCCTGTCAGGCCCGGCGCGGCTCGAACCGCATGGCCAGCGACGCGGATTCGTCCTCCACCGGCGAGCCACGCAGCCGGCGGGCGACCTCCTCCAGGGCGGCGCCTTGGCGTTCGAAGCGCGCCACCTCCACGCCCCGGTGGCGGACGATCCACTCGCCCGCGCTTTCGACCACCTCGTACCGCATCAACGCCCCTTGGAATGCACAACCGATGCGGTAGGCCCTGGAGGGTTAATGCAACAACAGCGCGTGGCCCACGCGCCTGCTACGCGTTGTCGCACCGCAACTCGCCTTAGCGGGCGCGCACCGGAATCGGCACGTCGCAGACGCTGAACGCCGCGCCCTCCCGCCGCTTCAGCGCCGCCAGCCGGGCGCGGAAGGCCGGGCCGCGGGTGTCGAGCACCTCCAGGCGCGGCCGGGCGGCGGCGGGCAGGTCGGCGGCGACGGCGACCCGCAGCATGCGGTCGGGATCGGCCGGCGGCTCGCCGGTGCGGATGGCGCGCACCACCGCCTGGCCCTGCACCACCCGGCCCCAGACGGCGTACTCGTGGTCCAGCCGGCGCGCCGGCCCCCGCATGAAGAAGATCTCGCTGTTGGCGCTGCCGGGATCGGCCTGCCGCCCCATGCCGACCACCCCGGCGCAATAGGCGCCCCAGGCGCGGAGACCGCCGTCGCCGGCGCGCGCCGTCTCCGCCCGCGAGACGCCGGCGAACGGCGTCGCGCCGACGAAGCCTTCAACCCCGTCGCTGCGCTCGACCGCCACGACGGCCGCGCCGGGCGCCAGCTTGAAGCTGAACTCCGCCGGCAGGTCCGGGTGGGCGGAGGCGCCGCCGTCGCGGTTGTTCGGGTTGCCGGTCTGGTCGACGAAGCCGTCGATCACCCGGTGAAACAGGAGGCCGTCGTAGACCTTCTCGCGGGCCAGCAGCTTCACCCGCGCCACCGCCTGCGGCGCGAACTCCGGCCGCATCTCCACGACGATGCGGCCCTTGGAAGTCTCCACCACCAGGGTGTTCTCCGGGTCGAGCGGACGCCAGTCGCCGGCCGGCGCCGCGGCGCCCCCGGCCAGGGCGACGGCGACGGCGAGGAGGGGAAGGAGCGCGGCCTTGCGGATCATCGGCCCAACAGAGCCGAAGCCAACCGGCCGCGCCAGAGCTTGCGCCGCCCCTGGCCGGCGCATCGTCTCCGAAACGGAAACAATCTCTTTCAACAGCCGCGCTTTATAGGTCGAATGGGAAGCTTATCTTTGCCGTCGAACGAGGCCCGCAGGGCGCTCCGAAAAGGGTCAATGGAAATGATCGAACGCAGGGAATTCGCCGGCCTCGGCGGCGCCGACCACGGGTGGCTGAAGGCCAGGCATCACTTCTCCTTCGCCAACTACTACGAGCCCAAGCGCATGGGCTGGGGCTCGCTGCGGGTCTGGAACGACGACGAGATCGCCGCCAACTCCGGCTTCCCGCCGCACCCGCACGCCGACATGGAGATCATCACCTACGTCCGGCAGGGCGCGATCACCCACAAGGACAGCCTCGGCAACGAGGGCCGCACCGAGGCCGGCGACGTGCAGGTGATGAGCGCCGGCTCCGGCATCCGCCACGCCGAGTACAACCTCGAGCCGGAGACCACCCGGATCTTCCAGATCTGGATCGAGCCCAACCAGCAGGGCGGCGCGCCGACCTGGGGCGCCAAGCCGTTCCCCAAGGACGACCGGGCCGGCCGCTTCGTCACCCTGGCCTCCGGCATCCCCGGCGACGAGGACGCCCTGCCGATCCGCACCGACGCCCGCGTCGTCGGCGCCACCATCAAGGCCGGCGAGACCGCCGAATACCCGCTGGGCGAAGGCCGCCACGGCTACCTGGTCCCGGCGGTGGGCTCGGTGGAGGTCAACGGGGTCCGCCTCCAGACCCGCGACGGCGCCGCCATCCGCGACGAGCCCACCCTGCGCATCAAGGCGCTGGAAGACGCCGAGATCGTCCTGGTCGACGCCGCCTGATCCTATCGCTCCTCCCCTGCCGCGAAGACGGCGGGGGAGGTGGATCGGCGCGCAAGCGCCGGGACGGAGGGGGCGCCTGGCCGCTCAGCCCTTGTGGATCGGATCGACCCAGGCGACGCCTTCGGGACGCTCCACCGGCTCGATGTCGAGGTTCACCACCACGGCGTCGGAATCGCTGCGCACCAGCATGCAGGACAGGGTCTCGTCGGACGAGGCGTTGATCTCCTGGTGCGGCACGTAGGGCGGCACATAGATGAAGTCGCCCGGCCCGGCCTCGGCCACGAACTCCAGCTTCTCGCCCCAGCGCATCCGCGCCCGGCCGCTCACCACATAGATCACGCTCTCCAGCGCGCCGTGATGGTGGGCGCCGGTCTTGGCCCCGGCGTGGATGTGCACGGTGCCGGCCCACAGCTTCTGGGCCCCGGTGCGGGCCCGGTCGATGGCCGCGGCGCGGTGCATGCCGGGAGTCTGCGGGGTGGAATCGTCCAGCTGGTCGCCGGGCACGACGCGGACGCCGGTGTGTTTCCAGCCGTCGGGGGGAACTTGCGCTTCGTCGGTCATGGCGCGAGCAAACGCCCGCGATATTTGCTTTGCAACCGCCTGCGGCGGCCGGCGCAAACGAACGGCTAGTGCAGGGCCGGCGGCTCGACCACCGCCTCTTCCCACTCGCCGGCGTGTTCCTGGATGAGCACGTGCCGCGGCTCCTCCACACAGGCCTCATAGTCCCCGGCGGCCGCCAGCGCTTCGGCGCGGGAGGCGAACGCCCCCACCTCGCCTTGGTCGTCGTCGAGCAGCACCCATCGGCCGCCCCTCGCGACCACAGTCAGGTCGAACATCGGTTGGATTCCCGTCCCCCAGATGACCGGGTTATCCCACCGAGAGTTGAAGAAGACGTGATGCCGGACGGTCGCAGCCCATGCGACCGAATCGCGCAGCCTCAGCTGCGCCGCGCCTGCCGCGCCTCTTCCTCCCGCCGCAGCCGCGCCACCTTGCGCGAGAAGGCCGCGCCGTAGAGCCGGTAGCAGGAGAACACCACCTCGACGCCGGCCGGCAGCGACTTCGCCAGCGCCTCCATCCCCGGGACCACGTCGGTGCGCCAGATCAGCCGGCCCTCGTCGGCCGGACAGGCCACCGGCCGCGCCATCGCCTTGCGCAGGTGCGGACACTGGCGCTGGGCCCGCTTGGCGCAGGCCTGATGGACCGGCGGCACGTTGCCGCCGTAGCGCTCCTCCCCGTCGGCCATGGTCACCATGCCGCCGGAGGCCACCGGGAAGATCCAGCGGTCGTGGGGCGGCGTCGGCTCGCCGCAGACGTGGCAGAGGTGTCCGGCCATGCCGCGCCGCTGGCGGTCCACGTGCACGGCGGCGAACAGCGGGCGGCCGACGCCGGGGCGCTCCGCCTGGCCGACTTCGGTCATGCCCGGGAACAGGGTCGAGGGCTGCAGCCGGAACGCCTGCTCGCCGCTCCAGGCCACCGACCAGGGCACGCTTTCGCCGACCCGCCAGACCGGTTCAGGCGCAGCCTCGGCCACGTCAGCCCTCGCGGAAATAGGGCTCCACCGGGCCGTTCAGCTTCATGGTCAGCGGCCGGCCCCGGCGGTCCTTGGAGTTGCCGACCGCCACGCGCACCCAGCCTTCGGAGACGCAGTACTCGTCGACGTTGGTCTTCTCTTCGCCCTTGAAGCGGATGCCCACGTTCCGCGCCAGCACGTCGGCGTCGTAGAACGGGCTGTCGGGATCGGTGGAAAGCCGGTCGGGAAGGGTGTCGCTCATGCCCGACGCCTTCTCACGCGACGAGCCGGTCTGCAACCTCGTCCGGCGTCTCGAACATCCAGGTCGGCGCCCGCGCCGCCAGGATGTCGCGCGCCGCAGCCCCCCAGGCCGCCCCGCCGCAGGCCAGGCCCGCGGCCTTGGCCGCCTCGATGGCGCTGCAGGCATGGCCGATGCACAGCGTCTCGCCGGTCTTCACCCGCGCGCGCTTCACGATCTTGCGGAACAGCCACTTCTTGCCCAGCAGCGGGACGCCGCACTCGTAGTGCTCGACCAGGGCCGCGGCCTCCGGCCCGAGGATCCGCCGGACCTCCGCGCCGCTCATGGCGCTGACCACGCCCAGCATCACCCCCTGGCCGGCCAGCCGGCGCAGCAGCGCCTTGGCCCCGGGAATCAGCTGCAGGTCGGCGCCGCCGGCCTTGCCCGGCCGCAGCAGGCGGAACCGGTCGTTGCGCAGGCTCGAGCCGCCCGCCGCCCCCGGCGCGCCGTCGGCCAGCGTGCCGTCGAAGTCGAAGATCACCAGCTTGTACAACTTGAGCGCCTCTGCCCCGAAGGGGGCTGCGGGTAGGCTTCTCCGCGACCGTCGTCAAGCGTCCGGCGTCAATGTCGCGTTAAGGTTGTTAGGTCGGGACCGGCCCATGGCCTACAATGGCGTCGCCGGCGCGTAGGTCGCCTCAGAGTGGACCCGTGGCGGACGTGACTTCAGACGACATACCCAGCGGCCCCGTCGAGCAGTTTCTCGACTCGCCCGACCTCGCCGATGCGCTCGGGAGCGACCGCTTCAAGCAGTTCCTCGATCAGGTGCCGGTGGCGATCGCCGTCTCCGAGCTCCACCCCTCCGAGCGCATCGTCTACGGCAACGTCCAGTTCGAACGGCTGACGGGCCAGCCGACGAGCGACATCCTTGGGCAGCGCTGGGAGCGCCTGCCCGGCGCGGCCGTCGACCCGCAGCAGCCGCGCCCGATGGGCGAGGCGGTGGCCGAGGAGCGGGACTACATCGGCGCCTTCACCATCCCGCACGCCGGTGGGGAGCGAACCGTCGACGCCTGGTCCAACATCATCGAAGACGACGACGCGACCCCGGTCTACCGGCTGGTCGCCCTGGTGGAGGCCGCCAGCCGAAACCCGACGATCCTCGACGAGATGGCGGAGCGGGTCCGCGAGAAGGACACCCAGCTGCGCGAGCTGCAGCATCGGGTGAAGAACAACCTGCAGATGATCACCGCCCTGATCCGCATCGAGGCCAAGGGCGTGGCGGATCGCTCGACCGGCGAAGGGTTCGACCGGCTGGCCGGTCGCGTCGAAGCGCTCGGCCTGCTCTATCGCTCGCTGGGCGAGTCCGCGACGGAAGACGCGGTCGATCTCGGCGTCTACCTGAGCGAGATCGCGTCTGCGGTGATGCGCGCCCACGCCGTCGAAGGCATCCACCTCGACCTGCAGGTGGACACCTGGCCGGTGTCGATCGACGTGGCCATGCCCGCCGGCCTGGTGGTCAACGAGCTGCTGATCAATGCGCTGAAGCACGCCTTCGTGGGCCGCGACGGCGGCACGATCACCCTGCATTGCACGGCCGAGGACGGCCGCTGCCGGGTGGTGGTCGCCGACGATGGCGTCGGCCTGCCGCCGGGTGTCTCCTGGCCCAAGACCGGCAAGCTCTCGGCCCTGATTGTCCGCTCCCTGGAGCAGAACGCCAAGGCGAAGCTCGGTGTTCGCTCGGCGCCGGGCGAGGGCATGCGGGTGACGATCGACTTCCCTCGCGCCGCCGTCTGACGGCCGCCTCGCCGGCGGGCCGATTGCCAACCGCTGCCCGAGCCTGTTCAACGGGAGCGTCGATCAGTCGGGGAGCTCGATGCGCACAGTTGTCCTGGCCGCCCTCGCGGCGAGCCTGTTCTGCGGCCGCGCCGCCGCCCAGCAGGTGCTGACGCCGGAGCGGGTGTTCGCCAGCCCCGACCTCAGCGGCCCGCGCGCCCGCGGCGTGAAGCTCGCCCCCGACGGCTCCGCGGTGACCTACCTCAAGGGCAAGGCCGACGACCTGCGCACCACCGACCTGTGGATCGCCGACGTGGCCGGCGGGGCCCCGCGCCTGCTGATCGACGGCGCGGCGCTGACGCCGAAGGGCCGCACCCTGTCCGACGCCGAGAAGAGCCGCCGCGAGCGGGCGGGCGTCCAGACCCGCGGCGTCGTCGACTACGAGTGGGACGAGCAGGGCCGCTACGTCCTGGTCCCGGTCGAGGGCGACCTGTGGCTCTACCAGCGGGCCGGCGGCAAGGTCCGCCAGCTCACCGACACCAAGGCCGACGAGATCGACGCCAAGGTCTCGCCGAAGGGGTCGTTCGTCTCCTTCGTCCGCGACGACAACCTCTACGTCCTGCCCACCGCCGGCGGGGCCGAGCGCGCGCTGACCGAGGGCGGCACGGAGCTGAAGAGCTGGGCCACCGCCGAGTTCATCGCCCAGGAGGAGATGGACCGCCTCACCGGCTACTGGTGGAGCCCCGACGAGGCCCGCATCGCCCTGACCCTGGTCGACCAGACTGGCGTCGACGTCATCGACCGGCCGGAGGTGAACGCCGCCGGCGCGACCGTCGTCCATGAGCGCTATCCGCGCGCCGGCCGGCCCAACGCCCGCGTCGACCTCTACGTCGAGGACGTGGCCAGCGGCGCCCGCACCAAGGTCGACCTGGGCGCCGACCCCGACATCTACCTGGCCCGCGTCGACTGGTCGAAGGACGGCCGCACCCTCTACGTCCAGCGCCTGTCGCGCGACCAGCGCCGCCTGGACCTGCTGGCGGTGGATCCGAAGACCGGCGCGGCCCGCCCCCTCCTCACCGAGACCAGCGCCCACTGGGTGGAGCTGACCAACGACTTCAGGCCGCTGAAGGACGGGAGCTTCCTGTGGTCTTCGGAGCGCAGCGGGAACCGCCACCTCTACCTCTATTCGGCGGCCGGCGAGCTGTTGCGCCAGGTCACCCGCGGCGACTGGCCGGTGGACGCGCTGGAGGGCGTCGACGAGGCCCGCGGCCTGGCCATCTTCGGCGCCAGCAAGGAGTCCCCCGTCGAGCGCCGGCTCTATTCGGTCTCCTACCGCACGCCCGCCGAGCCCCGGGCCCTGACCCCCGCCGGCGGCTGGTGGACCGAGACGGTGGCCAAGACCGGCGGCGCCTTCGCCGGAACCTACCAGGACCCCGCGACCCCGCCGCAGACCGCCCTCTACGCCGCCGACGGCAAGCGCGTCCGCTGGATCGAGGAGAACCGGCTGGCCGACGGCCATCCCTTCTATCCGTACCTGTCGCGCCTGCGCATCCCGCAGTTCGGGACCCTGAAGGCGGCCGACGGCCAGCGGCTGTGGTGGTCGATGCGCACCCCGCCGGGCTTCGATCCCGCGAAACGCTATCCGGTGATCGTCCAGGTCTACGGCGGCCCGGCCAGCGCCCTGGTCACCCGGCAGTGGGCGACGCCGGAGGACCAGCTGCTGCTGGAGGCCGGCTTCATCCTCTTCCGGCTGGACAACCGCGGCACGCCCAACCGCTCGGTGGCCTTCAAGACCGCGCTGGACCGCCGCGTCGGCCAGGCCGAGGTCGACGACCAGCTGGCGGGCGCGGCCTACCTGAAGTCCCTGGCTTTCGTCGATCCCGCCCGCATCGGCGTCACCGGCTGGTCGAACGGCGGCTACATGACCCTGTTGCTGCTCAGCGCCGCGGACTCGCCGTTCGCGGCCGGCGTCGCCGGCGCTCCGGTCAGCGACTGGAGCCTCTACGACACCGCCTACACCGAGCGCTACATGGGCAAGCCGCAGGAGAACGTGGCCGGCTACCAGGCCGCCGACGTCCTGCCCCGCCTGCCGCGCTTGAAGCCCGACAGCCTGCTGATCCTGCACGGCATGGCCGACGACAACGTCACCTTCGACCAGTCGACCCGGGTGTTCGCCGCCCTGCAGGCCCAGGGCACGCCGTTCGAGACCATGGTCTATCCCGGCCTGCGCCACCGCGCCGGCTGGACCCCGGCCAACCGCCTGCACCGCGCGCGGATGACGCTGGACTTCTTCACCCGCAAGCTGAAGGGCGGCGGCTGAGGCTCAGCGGCAGCCGTCGACGATCCGCTCCAGCTCCGCCAGCCGCCGCTGGCGCAGGATCCGGCCCGCCGCCATCAGCTGGTAGCGGTCGGCCGCGCCGGCGGAGGCCCGGAGCGCCGCGTCGGTGTCGGGATAGACGGGCGCCGTCGGCAGGGTCTTGGGCACGCAACTCACCCGCACCGGCACCCGCCGGATCACCACCCGCGGCTCGGGAGCAGCGGTCGCCGCCGCCGGCGGCGGAGCCGGGGCGGCGGCGGCGGGCCGCGGCCCGGGCCGGATCGCCGGGGGCAGCGACGCGCAGCCGGCCGCCGCCAGGGCGGCCGCAAGTCCCAGGGTCGCCCGGAGCCGGCCTGGCCTCATTTCAGCGTGCTCAGGACCGCCGCGTCGGCGCTCTCCATGCGGGCGCAGACGTCGAAGCCGGCGGGCGGCTCCTTGGCGAGGCGGGCGGCGGCGGCATCGTCGCCCTCTTTTCCGGCGGCCACGCGGATGGCGCCGGAGCCCCGCTGCCCACCGGCCACCGCCTCGCAGGACACCGCCCGGGCGCGCCAGTAGGAGCCGGAATCGTTGAGCTGCCCGACCAGCTTCGCCACCCGCGCGTTCAGCACCTCTTCGGTGCGCCACGCCGAGGTCATGCTCGCCGCCAGCAGCACGGCCAGCACGACGGCCACGGTCGTGGCCAGCGGCCCCGCGGTGCGGCTGGTCAGGGCCTGGCGGATACGGGCGAGCATCATCGGGCGCCTTCTCTCAAGGCCGGCTATTTGGGCGAGGCCTGATCGCCGCTGTCAATCGCACAGGCTAGGACGCCGCGCACGCGCGCGCTTGCCGCAGCCTAGCCGGGCTTCCTGAACTTCAGCACGAACTGGTCGGTCTTGCCGCGGATCGCGGGGTCGAAGACGCTGGCCGTGTGCGGGTCGGCGGGATTGCGCAGCAGCTGGCTTTCGCCGGCGAACTTGAAGCCGGCCGCCTCCGCCTCCTGGCGCACGATCGCCGGGTCGATGCGGTGCAGCTTGTTGGGGGCCTCCAGGCCCGAGCCGGCGTCGGCCACGTGGTCCACCACCAGGAAGATCCCGCCCGGCTTCAGCGACTTGAACACCTCCGCGTCGACCTTGGCCGCGCCGTCGGCCGGCATCCGGGCCAGGTGCATGTCGTGGTAGTTCTGCACTGTCAGCACCAGGTCCAGCCCGTCCGGCAGGTCGAGGCCGGCGATCCCCATGTTCAGCGGCGTGACGTTCTTGTAGGCCGCCGCCACCGCGTTCTGGCTGTCGGCGTAGGTGGAGCGGAAGGCGATGAACTCGGCCGGCTGGTAGGCCCAGACGTGACCCTGGGGCCCGACGGCCACGGAGAGTATGCGGGTGAAGTAGCCGCCGCCCATGATCAGGTCGGCGACCTTCGCGCCCGGCTTCAGCGCGCCGCTCCAGGCCAGCAGTTCGCCGGGCTTGCGCGCCGCGTCCCGCGCCGCCTCGGCTTGCGGCCGGCCCTTGTCGGCCAGCGCCGCGGCGATGTTGGCCGGCGTCGCCGTCGCCGCCAGCGCCACCGCCGACGCTCCGACGCCCAGCGCCACGAGAACCGAACCCAACCGATATCGGGCCATGACCGGCCTCCCCTGTTTGCTCGGCGCGGAACCTAGCACCGAAGCGTCGAATCCGCCGCCCCGTCGCACCGCCTCGCCTCGTTCAAGGGATGAACCTCGATGGCTCAGGCTCGGAGATCGAATGGCATGGTCACGTCGCGAGGCGCCTCGTCGCCCGGAGTGTTCAATCCCGGACTGTTCGACCAGGGGCTCGCACACCATCGGGCGGGACGGCTGGCCGAGGCCGAGGAGATCTATCGGCGGATCCTGACCGCCGACGGCCGCCACGCCGACGCCTGGCACCTCTTGGGGGTCATCGCCTTCGAGCGCGGCCGGAACGAGGCCGCGCTCAACTTCATCGGCAATGCGATCCGGCTCGATGACCGGCAGCCCGCCTACTACAACAACTTCGGCAACGCCCTGTTCGAGCTCGGCCACCCGGCCGAGGCAGAGTCCGCCTACAGCGCCGCCCTGGCGCTGGATCCACACTACGCCGAGGCCTGCTCCAACCGCGGCAATGCGCTGCGGGCCCTCGGCCGGCTGGAAGACTCGGAAGCGGCCTACCGCGCGAGCCTGCGCCGACGTCCCAACCAGCCCGAGACGCACAACAATCTCGGCAACACCCTGCAGATAATGGGGCGCGAGGCGGAAGCCGAGGCCTGCTTCCGCAAGGCGGTGCGCCTGCGGCCGGATTATGCCGACGCCCACAGCAATCTCGGCCATGCGCTGCTGCTGCGCGGCCGGTTCGCCGAGGCGTGGCCGGAATACGAATGGCGGCTGCGGACGCGGCAGACCGCCTTATCCCGCAAGCTCCCGACGCCCCGCTGGACCGGCGCCCCGCTGGAGGGGCGCACCCTGCTGATCCACGCCGAACAGGGGCTGGGGGACAACCTGCAGTTCTGCCGCTACGCCACTGAGGTCGCCGCCAGCGCCGGCGGCCCCGTCGTGTTGGAGGTCCAGGCTCCCTTGGTGCGCCTGATGGCGTCCCTGGCGGGCGACATGCGGGTCGTGGGGCGCAGCGACGTCCTGCCCGACCATGACCTCCACTGCCCGCTTTTGAGCCTGCCCGGGGTGCTGGGGTTGACGCTCGAGACCCTGCCGCCGCCGGCGCCCTACCTCAGCGTGGCCCCGGAGCTGGTCGCCGCCTGGACGCAGCGGCTCTCAGGCCGCCCGGGCCTGAAGGTCGGGCTGGTCTGGGCCGGCGGCTCGCGCCCCGACCAGCCCATGGTCGAGGCCATCGACCGCCGCCGCTCGATCACCTTGCAGACCATGGCCCCGCTCGCCCAGGCGCCGGGCGTCTGCTTCGTGTCGCTCCAGAAGGACGGTCCCGGCCAGCAGGCGCGGACGCCGCCCGCGGGAATGGCCCTGGCCGACTTCACCGAGGAAATGGGCGACTTCCTCGACACCGCGGCCCTGATCGGGGCCCTCGACCTGGTGATCAGCGTCGACACCGCCGTGGCCCACCTGGCGGGCGCGCTCGGCAAGCCGGTCTGGCTGCTCAACCGCTTCGACACCTGCTGGCGCTGGCTCAAGGACCGGGACGACAGCCCCTGGTACGCCGGCCTGCGCCAGTTCCGCCAGCCGGCGCCGGGCGACTGGGGCGCGGTCATGCAGGCTGTCGCCGCCGCGCTGACCTCCGAGGCCGCCGGGCGCCGCCTGGCCGCCTGAGCCGCCCTTCTCCTGTGGACGCCCGCTGGTCCTAAGGGGTGCGTCCAGGTTCCGCGGTGTCGTCGCCGCCGATCGCCCGATAGAGCTCGACGCGATTGACCGCGGCCGACAGCTGGGTTGCGACGCGGGACTGTTGCGCGGCGTAGAGCGCGCGCTGCGCCAGGAGGCTGTTGAGGAAGGTGTCGGCGCCGCCGCGGTAGCGGGCGTCGGTCAGGTGGAAGGTGTCGTCGGCGGCGACCAGTTCGGTCTGCCGGGCGGCGAGTTCGTCGGCGATGGTCCCCTGCCGGGCCAGCGCATTGGCGGTCTCCGTGAACCCGGCCTGGACCGCCTTCTCGTAGGCCGCCAGGGCGGCGTCCCGCTGCGCCCGCGAATAGGCGACGCCGGCGATCCCCGCGCCGCCCCGGAAGATCGGGAAGCTGACGCTCGGCGCGACGGAATAGCTGAACGCCCCGCCGGTGAAGAGCGACGACAGCGAAGTGCTGGCGTAGCCCAAGGCGCCGGTCAGCGAGATCGTCGGAAACAGCGCCGCCCGCGCGGCGCCGATCTCGGCGTTCGAGGCGCGAAGCAGGTACTCGGCCTGGACCACGTCGGGCCGGCGCAGCAGCACCGTGGACGACAACCCCACCGGCAAGGTCGTCAGCCCCTTGCTCGCGTCCTCGATGGACGCCGGCAGGAGGGCCGGGTCGACCGGCGCCCCGAGCAGCAGCTGCAGGGCGTTTTGATCCTGTGCCACCGCCGTGCGCAGGGAGGCGATGTCGGCCTGGGCGGTGGCCAGCACCGTCTGCGCCTGGCGCAGGTCGGTGCGCGGCGCGACCCCGCCCTTCAGGCGGGCGGCGGTCAGGCGCACGCTGCTGTCGGCGCTGACGGCGGTGTCGCGGGCGATCTGCAGCAGGCTGGCGTCGGTGGCATAGGTCAGCCAGGCCTCGGCGACGTCGGCGATCAGGGTCAGGCGCGTGGCGCGCCCGGCGGCCTCGGTGGCGAAATAGCGGTTCAGGGCCGCGTCGCTCAGCGAGCGGACCCGGCCGAACAGGTCGAGCTCGAAGGCGGTGACGCCGACGTCGACCGTGTAGTTGTCGTGCGACGATGCCGATGACCCGGACCCGCTGGACGCGCCGTTTCCCCCGGTGTGGGCGTAGCGCCCGCTGGCGTCGACCTGCGGCAGCCGCTGGGCGCGCTGGATGCGGTACTGCGCCCGGGCCGCCAGGATGTTGGCGGCCGCCACCCGCAGGTCGCGGTTGTTGACCAGGGCCTGGCCGATCAGCGTCTGCAGTCGCGGGTCGGCGAAGACCTGGCGATAGCTGACCGTGGGCAGGGCGGCCTCGCTCTGCCGCAGATAGGGATCGCCCACCGGCCAGGAAGCCGGAATCGGCAGCGCCGGCGGCACATAGCGGGGCTGCAGCGAACAGCCGGCGAGGCAGGCCGCCAGGGCGACGGTGAGGCCGCGCATCATGCCGGCTCCGGCGACGGCGGCGGCTCGGATGGCGGCGCCTCGTGTCCGCCCCTCAGCGTCCTCAGGCCGCCGCGCAGGCCCTGACGCACCAGGACGAAGAACAGCGGGACGTAGAAGACCGCCAGAACCGTCGCCGTCAGCATGCCGCCGATCACCGCCGTGCCGATGGCGATGCGGCTGTTGGCGCCGGCGCCGGTCGAGACGGCCAGCGGCAGGACCCCGAAGACGAAGGCCAGGCTGGTCATCAGGATGGGCCGAAGACGGATCCGCGCGGCCTCGATCGCGGCCTCGAGAACCGGCCTGCCGCGACGCTCGGCCTGCTCGGCGAACTCGACGATCAGGATGGCGTTCTTGGCCGCCAGCCCCATGGTCGTGAGCAGGCCGATCTGCAGGTAGACGTCGTTGATCAGGCCGCGGAGCGTCACCGCCAGGACCGCGCCGACCAGGCCGAGCGGCACCACCAGCAGGACGGCGAGCGGGATCGACCAGCTTTCGTAGAGCGCCGCCAGGCAGAGGAACACCACCAGCAGCGACAGGGCGTAGAGGATCGGCGCCTGGCCGGATGACAGCCGCTCCTGGAAGGACAGGCCGGACCAGGCGAAGGTGGTGCCGGGGATCTGGCTCGCCAGCCGCTGGATCTCCGCCATGGCCTGGCCGGAACTGCCGCCGGGCCCAGGCGTGCCCTGGAATTCATAGGAGGGAATTCCGTTGAACCGCGAGAGCGTGGTCGGCGCCACCGACCAGGAGCTCGTGGCGAACGACGAGAACGGCGCCATCTGGCCGCTGGACCCGCGCACATACCATTCGTCGAGGTTCGACGGCTGGGCGCGGTACGGCGCATCGCCCTGGACATAGACCCGCTTGACCCGGCCGCGGTCGAGGAAGTCGTTCACATAGCGGCCGCCCCAGGCGGTGGAGAGCGTCGCATTGACGTCGCTCTGGCTCACCCCCAGCGCCGCCAGCTTGCGGGCGTCGGTGGTGACCTTGAGGGTGGCGATGTCCGGCAGCTCGGTGAGCCGCACCGAGGCCAGCGCCGGGTCCTGCCGCGCCAGCGCCAGCAGCTTGTCGCGCGCGGCGCCGAAATCGGCCTGCGACATGCCGCTGGCGTTCTGCAGTTCAAGCGTGAAGCCGCTCGAGTTGCCCAGGCCGCGGATGGACGCGGGCGACAGGACGAAGACGCGGGCGTCGCGGATGTTCTTGAACGCGGCCGAGGCGCGGGCGACGATGCCGTCGGCGCTGTTGGCCGCGCCCTTGCGTTGCGACCAGTCGACGAGGTTGAGGAAGCCCTGGCCGGTGTTCTGGCCGCCGGTGGTGCCGCCGCCGCCCGTCACCGTGAACATGGTGACGATGTTCTTGCCTTCGTGATCGTGGAAGTAGGTCTCGATCTGGCGCTGGACCTCGATGGTCCGGGACTGGATCGCGCCGGCGGGCAGCTGGAACTGCAGGGAGAGCGCGCCCTGGTCCTCGGTCGGCAGGAACCCTGTCGGGAGCCGCAGGAACAGCACCGCGAGCAGCACCACCACGCCGCCGTAGATCAGCACGAAGACGCCCTTGCGCCCGAGGATCCAGCGCACCCCCCGCCGGTAGTTGTCGGCCATGCGCTCGAAGTCGCGGTTGAACCGGCTCGCCGCGGCGTGGAGGGCGCTGGCCACGGCCGGAAGCCGGCGGCCGAGCCAGCTCTCGTGGACCTCGTGCGCCGCCCGCTTCTGCTTGAGCAGGTTGGCGGTGAGCGCCGGGCTGAGGGTCAGGGCGACGAAGGCCGACAGGGCCATGGCCGAGATGATGGTCAGGGAGAACTGCCGGTAGATGACGCCCGTCGATCCGCCGAAGAAGGCCATCGGGAGGAACACCGCCGACAGCACGATCGCGATGGCCACCAGGGCCATGGTGATCTCCCTCATCGAGGCGATGGTCGCCTCGCGGGGCGTGAGCTCCGGATTCTCCTCCATCAGCCGCTCGACGTTCTCGACCACGACGATGGCGTCGTCGACCAGCAGGCCGATCGACAGGACCAGGCCGAACAGGGTCATGGTGTTGATCGAGAAGCCGGCGAGATAGAGCACGCCGAAGGTCCCGAGCAGGACGACCGGCACCGCGATCGCCGGCACCAGGGTCGCGCGCCAGCTCTGCAGGAACACGAACATCACCACGACCACCAGCACGATGGCCTCGAGCAGGGTCTTCACCACTTCGCTGATCGACAGCTTGATGAAGTTGGTGGTGTCGTTGGCGTAGGCGACCTTCAGCCCCGGCGGCAGGACGCCCGACAGCTCCGCGACCCGGGCCTTGACCAGGGTGGCGGTCTTCAGCGCGTCGGCGCCGGGCGCCAGCAGGATCGCCAGGCCGGCGCCCGGATGCCGGTTGACCCGGCTGCTGGTGTTGTAGTTCTCCGAGCCGAGCTCCACCCGCGCCACGTCCGACAGCAGCACGGCCCCGCCGCCGGGCTGGCCCTTCACGACGATCTTGGCGAACTGCTCGGGGGTCTGCAGCTGCGATTGGGCTGTGACCGTGGCGTCGAGCATCTGGGTGGCGGGCTGCGGCTGCGCGCCCAGTTCGCCGGCGGCGACCTCGGCGTTCTGGTTCTGGATCGCCGTGACTACGTCGCTCGGCATCAGCTGGTAGCTGGCGAGCTTGTCGGGATTGAGCCAGATGCGCATGGCGTACTGCGCGCCGAAGACGTTGGTGTTCCCGACCCCCTGCAGCCGCGAGATCGGGTCCTGCAGGTTGGCCACCAGATAGTCGGAGACGTCCCGGTTGGTCATCCGGTCGGTCTCGTCATAGACCGTGATGATCAGCAGGTTGTCGGGGTTGGACTTGCGGACCACCAGCCCCTGCTGCTGCACCTGGGCGGGAAGCCGCGACACGGTCTGCGCGACCTGGTTCTGCACCTGGACCTGGGCGATGTCCGGGTTGACGCCCTTGGCGAAGGTCGCGGTGATCGTCACCTGCCCGCGGGAGCTGGACGAGGAGCTGAAATAGAGCATGCCGTCGATCCCGGTCAGCGACTGCTCGATGATCTGGGTGACGCTGTTCTGGATCGTCGAGGCCGAGGCGCCGGGATAGGTCGCCTGGATCGAGACCTGGGGCGGCGCGATATCGGGATACTGCGCGACCGGAAGCCCCATGATGGCCCCCGCGCCGGCCAGCATGATGATGATCGCGATCACCCACGCGAAGATGGGGCGCTTGATGAAGATGCCGGAGAACATGCCCGGTCACCCGCCTCCTGCGGCGGGGCCCTTGCCCGGCGCGCCGTGGCCATGGCCGGACGGCGGCTGGATGCGCTCCGGCGCGCTGGCCGGAACCGGCCGCAGCGGCTTGTTCGGCAGCACGTTGGCCAGGCCCTGGGTGATGACCTTGTCGCCCGGACCCAGCCCCTGGGTGACCACCCAGAACGCGCCCTGGGTGCGGCTGGCCGTCACCGTGCGCTGCACGGCCTTGTCGCCCGGGCCGACGAGATAGACGGTGGCCTGGCCCTTGGGGTCGCGCGACACCGCCGGCTGCGGCACCAGGAAGGCCGCCGCGTCCACCGACTGCACGAAGCTGGCGCGGACGAACATGCCCGGCAGCAGCACGCCGCGCGGGTTGGCGATCCGCGCGCGCAGGGTCACCGTGCCGGTGCTCGGGTCGACGACCGCCTCGGAGAATTCGACCGTCCCCACCTGGTCGTAGGCGCTGCCGTCCTCGAGCGTCAGGCGCACCGCCGCGCTGCCCGGCGACAGCCCCCCGGAGGCCAGGGACCGTCGCAGGGCCAGGAGCTCGCCGCTGGACTGCTGGAGGTCGACGAACATCGGGTCGAGCTGCTGGATGGTGGCCAGCGGATTGGCCTGGCTGGTCGTCACCAGCGCCCCCACCGTATAGAGCGAGCGGCCGATCTGGCCGCTGATCGGGGCCGGCACGGTGGTGAACTTCAGGTTGATGCGCGCGGTGTCCAGCGCCGCCTGGGTCTGGGCCACGGCGGCCTTGGCCTGGCCGGCGGCGGCCGCGGCGTTGGCGTAGTCCTGCTGGCTCACCGCCTCGATCGCCGCCAGCGGCCGGTAGCGGTCGGCCAGCGCCTGGGCGGCCGCCAGGTTGGCCTGCGCGCTCTGCACGTTGGCCTGGGCCTGGTTCACCGCGGCCCGGTAGAGGCTGGGATCGATCTCGTAGAGCGGCTGGCCGCGGGTGACCCGCGAGCCTTCGACGAACAGCCGCTTCTCGATCAGGCCGGACACCTGCGGCCGGACGTCGGAGCTCTGATAGGCCCCGACCCGCCCCGACAGCTCGTTGGTCATGGGGATCCGCGTGGGCTGGACCACCACATAGCCCACCGTCACCGCCGCATTTGCGCCGCCTTTTTGCCCGCTCGGCTTGGCCCCGCAGGCGGCGAGCAGGCCCAGGGCCGCGACGCTTCCCAAGGCCGCCGCCCTGCGACGCAGCCTTCTATCCCCGCGAATCCACACGCCCGACCTCCCAGATGGTCTCCCGGGAGGGAGAATCATCGCCCGTCCTGGGCCTCGTAGAGACGGAGAAAAGCGGCCGAGGTATGACAAACAGAACACAATTGCCCCCTGCCGGCGGCGGCGAGAGGCCGCCGCCATCCGGCCATGGCCGCGAGGGCCTGGCCACCGTCGCCCGCCAACTCTTGTCGCCTCGATAGTGCCGATGAAACTCCGATCCGGGCCTGTCAAACCCCCGCGCGCGGTCCTTACATCCGTGTGAGCCGACTGCCCGCTTGCGCGGCGCCGGTGACCACAGCCAGGACCGCCATCCGCGCTTTGAGAGTTCGGAAATGCAGCGCCCTGCTTTGCCAATACAATTCGACACATTTCGCCGCGACATAGCGCATAGATGGCGCCGATGGGACTGATCTTGGTAACCCCGGCAAGACCGGAATCTCCTAATTCTAGTAGACCTGCATACGGTTCTTTCGATTTGTTGTTACCGCGGTGCAATTCTCTTCCAAGAATAGGCGGCTATGGGTTCGATGCTAATCGGCAGCCTCGAGACAGAGGCGCCCGCAACCCCGGGGAGGAACCCTATGAAATTGATGTCCACCATCCTGATCAGCGGCATGGTCGCGCTCGGCGCGGCCGCGGCCGCCGTGGCCCAGGACGCGGCGCCGCAGCCGCCGGCCGGACAAGCCCAACCGGGTCCGGGTCCGCGCGGGCGCCCCGGCGGTCCTCCGGGCGGTCAGATGGGCGAGCGCGCCCCGCCGTCCATCGGCGGCGTCGTCGGCACGGTCGACAGCGTGTCCGCGTCGGGCTTCGTCGTCACCCTGTCGCCGGGTCATCAGGCGACCGTCGAAACCTCATCCGCCACCACCTACCGGAAGGGCAAGGCCGCCAGCTCGGCGAGCGCCGTCAAGGAAGGCCAGCGCGTCGTCGCGATCGGCCTGGCCACCGTCGGCCGGGGCAACTCCGGCTCGACCGTCAAGGCGACCGAGATCATCCTGCAACCGGCCGGGGGCGGGACGGCGACGTCCTCGACGGACGGGGTCCCCTTCCAGCAAGGCGTCGCGCCGGTGGCGAAGGAGGTCGGCAAGGTTCCGGCCAATTACGTCCAGGGCGAGGGCACGATCATCAGCGGACCCGAGGCGAGCAAGGCGATCCAGGCAGCCTTGGCCGCCTACACCGGCGGCGTCGTCAACCGGGTCGTGAAGCTGAAGACCGGCGAATACGAGGTCCACAACGTGGGCGTCCGCTGGCCGCACCACCTCTTCGTCGACAAGAACTTCAAGTTCATCGGCGCCCAGTAGCCGCCGCGGAATGGCGACCGTCACGGCGCAGCGCGCGCCGTGACGGTCGCAGCCGCCCACCGACGTGCGCCAACCGAAAGCCCACCCGATGACGAGATCGACCCTGCTGGCGGCCGCAGCCGCCTCCCTCCTGGCGCTGCCGGCGGCGGCCTGGGGCCAGGACCACGCCCGGCCCGCTCCGCCCGCAGCCGCCGCGGCCGCCGCCCCGGGCGCCTGGACCCTGGAAGTGCGCGAGGACTGGCTGGTCGGCCGCCTCCACCGGGCCCAGGAGGAGAACGACATCGACGGCGCCGAGGCCGAGCGCGTGTATCAGGAGGTGGCCGGCCTCCGCGACCACCTGAAAATGATCAGCGGACGCCACGCGATCACCCCCGCGGAGCGGGCCGCGCACGAAGCGCGCCTGGACAGCGTGGTGTCGCAGATCCACTGGCTGCACGAGGACGCCTTCCAGCGGCCGTGGTGAAGAACAAGCCAGGCGCATAACGCCCCACCCCGCTCATCCCCGCGAACGCGGGGACCCAGGCTTTTTCCCTCTCCCCGCCACGCCCCGCCAGACCCCCGACATCCCCCGGACGCCAATCCCGGCGGCCGAAGCGGAACCGTGGACAAGCTTCGGCGTTGGGCCCTGAACGCCGGCGTCCAAGTCCGGCTGAACCTGGTGGGATGGAAACGATGATTCGACTGGTGGCGGCCCTGACCGGGGCCCTGTGTCTGAGCGCGTGCGCGTCGGCCTATGTGGGCAAGCCCTACGATCGCGCCTCTGCAGGCGTGCACTCGATCGCGGTGGTGGCGGACTCCGTTCCCGACAAGGCGAGCGCCTACGAGGTCGCGTCGGTGGGCTCGAACTTTGGCCTGATCGGCGCCTTGGTCGACGCCGGGATCCAGTCGAGCCGAACCAACGCCGTGAACGAGGCGCTGGCCGGGAGCGGCTTCGAAGCCGAGAGCCGCGTGGAGCAGCGCCTGGTCTCGCGCCTCACGGCGGAGGGCTACACGGTGCAGAAACTGGCGAACGGCCCGCACAACGCCAAGCGCGAGTTCCTGGTGACGTATCCCGGCGCGGCGGGCGCGGACGCCTACCTCGACCTCACGGTGGTCAACTTCGGCTACCTGTCGGCGGGCGCCGGCCAGCCGTTCCGGCCGACGGTGTTCGCCAATGTCCGCCTGGTCAGCGCTCGCGACACCAAGAAGGTGCTGATGGAGAACCGCATCGTCTACAACGCCATGGGAGCCGCGCAGGGGGTGATCACCCTGACGCCCGACCCACAGTACGCCTTCAAGAACCGCGCGGCGCTGCTGGAGGATCCGAAGCGGCTGGCCGCCGGAATCGAGGGGGCCCTCAACCAGGTCGCCGACACCGTCGCCCAACTCCTGAGCTAGCGCCGGCCATGACCCCGATCCGCCCCCGCGCGCTCGCCGCCGTCGTCGCGGCGAGCCTCCTGGCCGGTTGCGCCACGCCCAGGCCGCCGCCGCCGCCGGTGACCGCTTTCACGCGTGCGAACTGCGTCGCCGCGCCGGATCTCGCCGGCGCCGTCGGCCTGACCCCGGACAAGGAGAAGGCGGTGCACACCGTCATCACTCCGGTGACTGCCGACACCCCGTGCCTCAGCGGGCCGGGCGGCCCCACGCCCTATGTTCTCTATGCCCTCCCGGCCGATATCCACGACAAGACCCTCATCGTCGGCGGGGTGCTGGAGGCGGCGCGCATCGTGCCGCCGGACGTCGCGCTGCTGGACCGGCTGGGTCGGGTGGTCCGCACGTTCCATGCCGCCGACTACTACTTCCGCGGGCCGGTCTATTCCGTGCAGTTCACACCGCGCGACGGAGAGCGCTACACCCTGGTGACGGTGGATGCGAGCCGGATCGGCCAGCGTTACGACTCCATCGCCATCGGCACCGCGACCACCAGCACCTACGCCGCGGGGATGGCCATGTCGTGGACCAGCGGCGTGGACGCGGCCCAGTCGCGCACGTTCTCCTACCAGGGCTCGATCCAGGCCACGGTCTTCGACAGCGAAACCGGCAAGAAGCAGTAGCCACGCAGTTTCTGCACGAGAACGCCTTCCAGCGCCCCTGGTGCGGCCCCGCCAGGCCCGCCGCCTTCAGGTGACCGGGGTCGCCACGACCCCGCGGAACGGGAAGGACCGCTAACGCGTCGCGGAATCGCGCTGACCCGTTGCCGAGCAGCGCGATTCCGCGGCGGCTAATTGGCTGCGCCGATAAGCTTGAAGTCGGCGCTGACGAAGATGTGGTGCGGCCAGCTGGTGCCGATATTGTGGACCAGGAATGTGCCGTCGGGCTCCTTCACGACACGGTCGACGATGCCTCCCGCGCTGTAGGGGGCGGCCATTCCAACTTCGGTCGCCTTGTAGGCCTCCGCGCCCGCGGCGATGGTCGTCCTGGAATCCGCCGCATCCCCCCAATCGGGGTTGAGATTGCCGATATGCCGGGCCGGTACAGGCAGGCCTTGGCGCGTCAGATCGAGGCCTGGCCGTGCGCCTGGGGGGCCCGCGCCTCCTGCGCCTGGACCCGGGGCCCCGTCACGCGGGCCGCCCGGACCCGGGCCGTTCGCCAGGGGCTTGAGGACGGCCACCACGGCCTCCGCCACCTTCATGGACGTCTCACTTCCGGCCCCGTCAACCGGCTGCAGAACCACCTGGGTGGCGGTGATGGCCATGGCCGACCCGAAAGCGACCGGGCCGAGCACGCGCACTCTGTCGCCGACCTTGATGGCGCGCGCCGAGGCTGCGGCTTTGCCCTTCAGGTATTTCGTGCCGGGCGCCAATTCGACGGCCACCGTCTGACCACCAGGCGCCGATACCGTGAAGCCCTTCGGCGACACGGCGCTGATCACGCCGTAGGCGCCCCCTGGGGCCGGGGGGTGGACCGGTCGGGCTCCTGGCGCGCCGCCCCTGAAGCCGCCCGCACCGCCCGGAGGACCTCCGCGGGGACCCGCAGCCTGCCCAGGCGGCTGCGCCGTCGTGTCCTGAGCCATCGCGGCGGCGGCGACCCCGAGCGTGAGCGCTCCGCTCAAACAGATCGTCGATATCAAACGCATAAACGAGTCCTCCCTGTCCCCGCGCGTTCCATCGCGCTCATGACAAGACCTAAGACGGCCCAACAGGCGGGAGCGGAAGCATTCGCTGCGAATTCGTGCGAGCAGCACGTCCGCCGAACGGCGAATTTCCGCGCGGAGACCAAGGTCGGGTTATGGCGCCTTGCGGGATTCGGCCTGAACTGGCCGCATCCAAGGTGGAGTCACCGAACCGGCCGCGGCCCTACCGCCCGGCGGCCACCACTGTCGCCAGGTCCCGCCGAACCGCCTCCAGCGCCCCGCTCCAGTCCCCGCGGGCCGGCTGGCGGTAGAGCTTCGCGGTCGGGTACCAGGCCGTGTCCATGGTCTTCAGCCGCCAGCGCCAGTCGGGGTCGAAGCCGACCAGGATCCAGGTCGGCCGGCCCAGCGCGCCGGCCAGGTGGGCGACGCTGGTGTCGACGCTGATCACCAGGTCCATGGCCTGGGTCAGCGCCGCGGTGTCGGCGAAGTCGGCGATTTTGCCGTCCCAGGCGGTGAGGTCGTCGCGGGCCGCGACCACCGCGCGGTCGGCCGCGCTCACCTCCTTCTGCAGCAGGTGGTAGGCCGGTCCCGGCGCCAGCCGCCCCGCGACCTCGGCCAGCGAGAGGCTGCGGGCCTTGTCCTTGCCGTGGGTGGCGCTGCCGCTGCACACCAGCCCGATCCGCAGGCCCTGCGCCGGACCGAGCCGCGCCGCCCAGGCCGCCGTCCGCGCGGCCGGCGCCCGCAGGTAGGGCTCGAACCCCACCGGCGCGCCGCCCGCATCCCCCAGCGCCAGCGGCAGGCTCATCAGCGGGCAGTGGAAATCGGCGGCCGGCAGGGCCTCGCCGCGCGTCACCACCTGCGCCGCGCCCTCGACGCCGGCGAACAGCTCGGTGAGCGGCGCATAGGCCTCCACCACCACCCGCGCCCCCAGCCGCGCGATAGTCGGCGCGTAGCGGATGAACTGCAGGCAGTCGCCGAGCCCCTGCTCGCCGTGCAGCAGGATGGTGCGGCCCCAGAGGTCCTCCCTGCCCAGCCACAGCGGCATCGGCCAGGCGCGCGGCCGGGTCTCCGGGCTGGAGCGCTTCCAGCGCCACTCGTACTCCGCCCAGCCCTCGGCGAACTTCCCCATCAGCAGGTTGCACAGGCTGCGGTTCCAGTGGGCGTCGACCGAGTCGGGATCGAGCTTCAGGGCGGTGTCGTAGGCGCGCACCGCCCGCGCGTGCTCGCCCAGGTCCTGCAACAGGTTGCCGCGGTTGGTGTGCGCCTCGGCGATGCGCGGATTAAGCGCGATGGCCCGGTCGATGCTCTTCAGCGCATTGGCCTGCCGCCCGAGGTCGCGCAGGGCATTGGAGATGTTGACGTGGATCTCGGCGTCGCCGGGCAGGGCCTGGCTGGCGGCCTTGAAGGCCTCCAGCGCCTCGGCGCTGCGGCCCAGCCGGTTGAGGGCGTTGCCGCGGCTGTTCCAGGCCTCGCCGAAACCGCGGCGCAGCGCGATGGCCGCATCGGCGCTGGCCAGCGCCGCCTCATGGTCGCCGGTCTCGAACCGGCAGACGCTGAGCACGTTGTGGGCCAGTGCGTCGTCGGCTTGCACCAGCGTCGCGTCTTCCAGGAACGGGATGGCGCCGGCGTAGTCGCCGCGCATGGCCCGCAGCACGCCCAGGTGCCTGTTCACCGCGGCGTTGGTCTTGGTGACGGCGTGCAGGGAGGCGAAGATGGTTTCGGCCTCGGCGGTCTTGCCGTCGTCGAACAGCCTGGTGGCCATGCCGACCCGTTCGGCGATCTGACCGGCTGCGCCCGCGTCGTTCGCCATGGTCGCACTCCACCCGCCTGATCTGGCAGCATAGCCGAGTCGCCGTGCGGAACCCCGCCGACAGGAGGACGCATGGATCTTGAGCCGGCCGGCGTCTTCGTCGTCACCATGCAGGCCGTCGCCGGCCCGCGGAATTCCCAGCCCGACGGCCTGCGCTACGACCTGCTGGTGTTCGCCCGCGGCGACAGCGAAGCCGCCGCCGAGCAGACGGCCTTCGCCGGCCTCGCCCAGCTCGGCTGGGTCGACGCGGTCGCCCTGCGCACCGGCGAGATCACCGACCCCGCCGCCGTCCCCGAAGACCTGCAACCCGCCCTCGCCCGCGCCCGCCAGTCCGGCTGCGCGGTCATCGTCTACGAGCAGCCGTGACGGCCGTGGCGACGTAACCGGTCATCCCCGCGAAAGCGGGGACCCAGGTGTTTTCCGTTTTCCGAAACTCAGGATGGCCCTGGTCCGAACCCCACCGGACACCAAAAAAGCCTGGGTCCCCGCTTTCGCGGGGATGACCGGAAGGGGAGCTGATCCACCACCACGCTCGTCATCGCCCGGCTCGTCCGGGCGACCCAGCCCAACGTCTGTCCGCCGCAATTGAAGTCCGTCCTTCGGATGGGCGCGCCCTCACCGCGGCGTCAGCACCGTGTACTGGATCGGCCGCCGGACCTCGAAGCCGAGCTTGCCGTAGACGACCTTCGCGCCGTTCTCGGTCTTCACGTGCAGGAAGGCGAGCTTGCCGCCTTCGATCACCTGCGACGCCAGGGTGGCGACCAGCGCCCGCGCATGCCCCTGCCCGCGGAACGACGGGTCGGTGCAGACGGCGCTGATCTCGGTGAAGCCGTCCAGCGCCAGCCGCTGGCCCGCCATCGCCGCCAGCCGCCCGTCGCCCGACCGCACCCCGAGGTAGCGCCCCATCTCGATCGTCCGCGGCCCGAACGGCCCCGGTTCGGTGGCGGCGGTCAGCGCCAGCATGTCGGGCACGTCGTCGGTCCCCAGCGGCTGGAACGGCTCATGCGCCGGAACCGCCGGCGCCGTCCCGCACACCATCTGGTCGATATACAGCGCCCGCAGGATCTCCCAGCCGCCCGGCGGCTCGATCGGCCCGGTGGTGAACAGCGCCACCCGCTCGCCCGGCTCGACCAGCGCCCGCAGGTCGGCGAACGCCTGCGCCGTCAGCTCGGCCAGCCCCGCCAGCGGCGACACCTCGCCCGGATACCGCGCCGCCAGCCCGCGCCGCCGCGCCAGCCGCCCGTGCGCCGAGGTCAGCGCGTGCCAGATCGGATTATCGAGCGGAGAAAAGTCGGTCATCGCGGCCACTCTAGCCAACCGCCCCGGTCATCCACCAGCCGCAGCACGGGTTCCACGTCCGCTTCCCGCGCCTCCTTCTCCCCCTGTGGGAGAAGGTGTCGGGCGCGAGCCCGACGGATGAGGGGTCGCGCCGAATTGTCAGCGTCCTTGGCGCGCCAGCGCCGCTCTGATTGGTCCACGAACCACACGAACCACACCAACGGGCCGTGCAGCGGGCGACGCTCCGCCAGGCGGATCTTCGTTCGTGTGGTTCGTGTGGTTCGTGGACAGATTGATTGCGCTGCCGCGCCCTTGCGTTCGAAGGCGACGCGACCCCTCATCCGTCAGCCTTCGGCCGCCACCTTCTCCCGCAGGGGGAGAAGGGCCCCGTCCTACGCCGGCTCGTAGTTGAGGATCGGGGCCAGCCAGCGCTCGGCCGTCCGCAGGTCCCAGCCCTTGCGGCGGGCGTAGTCGGCCACCTGGTCGCGCTCGATCCGGCCGACGCCGAAATAGTGCGCCTCCGGATGCGCGAAGTAGAGGCCGGAGACCGCCGCCGGCGGCGTCATGGCGAAGCTCTCGGTGAGCTCCAGGCCGGTCGCGGCTTCCGCGTCCAGCAGCCTGAACAGCGTCGCCTTCTCGGTGTGGTCGGGCTGAGCGGGATAGCCCGGCGCCGGGCGGATGCCGCGGTACTGCTCGGCGATCAAGAGGTCGAGGTCGAAGGCCTCGTCCGGCGCATAGCCCCAGAGCTCGGTCCGCACCTTGCGGTGCAGGGCCTCGGCGAAGGCCTCCGCCAGCCGGTCGGCAAGGGCGGTCGACAGGATCGCCGAATAGTCGTCGCTCAGGTCGCGGTAGCGCTGCGCCAGCTCCAGCTCGCCGTGGCCGGCGGTGACCGCGAATCCACCCACCCAGTCGGGCTTGGTCCCCACCGGCGCCACGAAGTCGGCCAGCGCCACATTGGCCCGGCCGCCCTCGCCTTTCGCCATCTGCTGGCGAAGGGTGTGCAGGCGGGTGAGCTCGGTCTCGCGGCTTTCGTCCGTGTACAGAACGATGTCGTCGCCGTCGGCGTTGGCCGGCCAGAAGCCGACCACCCCGCGGGCTTCCAGCTCGCCCTGCTGGATGATCCGCGCCAGCATCACTTGCGCGTCCGCATAGAGGTCGCGGGCCGCCTCGCCGACCACGTCGTCCTCGAGGATCTGGGGGAAGTGGCCGACCAACTCCCAGCTGGCGAAGAACGGCGACCAGTCGATGTGGCGGGCCAGTTCGCTAAGGTCGTAGGGGGCGAAGGTCCGCGTGCCGAGGAAGCCGGGCTTCGGCGGGTCGTAGGTGGTCCAGTCAGGCGTGAAGGCGTTGTCGCGCGCCTCCTTCAGCGTGGCGCGGGCGCGGTTGTTCTGGCCGCGGGCGAACTGCTCGCGCACCCGGACGTACTCGGCCGCCGTCTCGGCCTGCAGCCGGTCGCGCTCGGTGGGCGACAGCAGGCCCGAGACCACGCCCACCGCCCGGCTGGCGTCGAGCACATAGGTGGTCGAGCCGCCCTGGTACTTGGGCGCGATCTTCACCGCCGTGTGGGTCTTCGAAGTCGTGGCGCCGCCGATCAGCAGCGGGATCTTGAAGCCCCGCCGCTCCATCTCGCCGGCCACGAAGGCCATCTCGTCGAGGCTGGGGGTGATCAGGCCGGACAGGCCGACGATGTCGACCTTCTGCTTCTCCGCCTCGTCGAGGATGCGGTCGGCCGGGACCATGACGCCCAGGTCGATGACCTCGTAGTTGTTGCACTGCAGGACCACGCCGACGATGTTCTTGCCGATGTCGTGGACGTCGCCCTTGACGGTGGCCATCAGGATGCGACCCGCCATCTCGCGCGGCTTGCCCTCCTTCTCCTTCTCCATGAACGGCAAGAGGTAGTTGACCGCCTGCTTCATCACCCGGGCCGACTTCACCACCTGCGGCAGGAACATCTTGCCCGCGCCGAACAGGTCGCCGACCACGTTCATGCCGTCCATCAGCGGGCCTTCGATGACGTGCAGCGGCCGCTCGGCGAGCTGGCGCGCCTCTTCGGTGTCGGCCTCGATGTAGTCGGTGAGGCCGTGGACCAGGGCGTGCGACAGCCGCTGCGCCACCGGCGCCTCGCGCCAGGCCAGGTCCGGCCCCTTGGCCTCGCTCTTTCCGCCCTTGTACTTGGGCGCCAGCTCCACCAGCCGCTCGGTATTGGTCAGGGTCGGGTCGCGCTGCGGCCGGTTGAGGATCACGTCCTCCACCGCCTCGCGCAGCTCGGCCGGGATGTCGTCGTAGACCGGCAGGTCGCCGGCGTTGACGATGCCCATGTCCATGCCCGCGGCGATCGCGTGGTAGAGGAACACCGAGTGGATCGCGCGCCGCACCGGCTCGTTGCCGCGGAAGCTGAACGAGACGTTCGACACCCCGCCGGAGATCCGCGCGTAAGGCAGCCGGTCCTTGATCCGCCGCGTCGCCTCGATGAAGTCGACGGCGTAGTTGTCGTGCTCCTCGATCCCCGTCGCCACCGCGAAGATGTTGGGATCGAAGATGATGTCTTCCGGCGGGAAGCCGACCTGTTCGGTCAGGATCTTGTAGGCCCGCTCGCAGATTTCGACCTTGCGGTCCGCAGTATCCGCCTGCCCGACTTCATCGAACGCCATGACGACGACCGCCGCGCCATAGCGCAGGCAGGCCTTGGCCTGCTCGATGAACTTGGCCTCGCCCTCCTTCATCGAGATCGAGTTGACGATCGCCTTGCCCTGCACGCACCGCAGCCCCGCCTCGATCACCTCCCACTTCGAGGAGTCGATCATCACCGGCACCCGCGCGATGTCCGGCTCGGCGGCGATCAGGTTCAGGAAGGTCGCCATCGCCCTCACCGAATCCAATAATCCCTCGTCCATATTAACATCGATCACTTGAGCCCCGGCGTCGACCTGCTGCCGCGCCACGCTCAGCGCCGCCGGATAGTCGCCCTCCGCCACCAGCTTGCGGAATTTGGCCGAGCCGGTGACGTTCGTCCGCTCGCCGATGTTTACGAAGATGGGTCGCATTACCTAAGCCGCTCGCTGATCCTCGTCCTTCTCCCCTTGTGGGAGAAGGTGTCGTGCGAGAGCACGACGGATGAGGGGTCTTTCAAATCATTCCGGTTGCCATGGGCCGTAGCGGAGAAGCCGTGCGACCCCTCACCCGACCCCGCCCGCGGGGCCACCTTCTCCCGCAAGGGGAGAAGGAAGCCAAGCGGAGGTCTCAAGCCAGCTCGAACGGCTCCAGCCCCGCCAGCCGCATGGCCTTCGGGCGTTCCGGGATCTGCCGGGGCTTCAGGCCGCGCACCTCGTCGGCCACGTGGCGGATGTGGTCGGGGGTGGTGCCGCAGCAGCCGCCCAGGATGTTGACGATCCCGCGCCCAGCCCACTCGTGCAGCTCGTGGGCGGTCTCGTCGGGGGTCTCGTCGTACTCGCCCATGGCGTTGGGCAGGCCGGCGTTGGGATAGGCCGAGACCAGGGTGTCGGCGATCCGCGCCAGCTCGGCGATGTGCGGCCGCATCAGGTCGGCGCCCAGGGCGCAGTTCAGCCCCACCGCGAACGGCTTGCAGTGGCGGATGGAGTTCCAGAACGCCTCCACCGTCTGGCCCGAGAGCGTACGGCCCGAGCGGTCGGTGATGGTGCCCGAGATCCAGATCGGCAGCGGCTCGTAGCCCTGATCCTGCAGGTCGAGGATCGCCTTGATCGCCGCCTTGCAGTTCAGGGTGTCGGTGATCGTCTCGATCAGGAACAGGTCGACGCCGCCCTCGTGCAGCGCCTTCACCTGCTCGGTGTAGGCCTCGTAGACCTGGTCGAAGGTCACCTTGCGCGCGCCGGGATCGTTCACGTCCGAGCTCATCGACAGCATGACGTTCAGCGGCCCCATGGAGCCGGCCACGAACCGCGGCTTGTGCGGCTCCTTCGCCGTCCAGCGGTCGGCGGCCTCGCGGGCCAGCCGCGCGCCTTCGAAGTTGATGTCCCAGACCGCGCCCTGCATCTCGTAGTCGGCCTGGGCGATGGTCGTGGCGCTGAAGGTGTTGGTCTCGGAGATGTCCGCCCCGGCCGCGAAATAGGCGTCGTGCAGCTCGCCGATGATGTCCGGGCGGGTGATGCACAGGATGTCGTTGTCGCCCTTCAGCTGGACGGGATGGTCCTTGAACCGGTCGCCGCGATAGTCGGCCTCGGCCAGGCCGCGCTTCTGGATCATCACCCCCCAGGCGCCGTCGAGGATCAGGATCCGTTCCTTGGCCGCGGCCTTCAGGGCCGCAATGCGCTCTTGCCGGGTCATGCCGCGGCCTCCTTGGGTTCGGGTGTCGGCTCGCGCACGCCCAGCACCCGGCAGATGGCGTAGGTGAGGTCGGCGCGGTTCAGGGTGTAGAAGTGGAAGTCGGCGAAGCCCTCTTCGGCCAGCCGGGCGCACAGCTCGGTGGCCACCGAGCCGGCGATCAGCCGCCGCGTCTCCGGGTCCTTGTCCAGGCCGTCGAACAGGTTGGCCAGCCAGCCCGGCAGCGAGATGCCGATCGGCCCGGCCATCCTCTTCAGGCCCTTGTAGTTGGTCACCGGCATGATCCCCGGCGAGATCGGGATGGTGACGCCGGCCTTGCGCACCCGGTCCATGAACCGCAGGAAGCCGTCGATATCGAAGAAGAACTGGGTGATGGCCCGCGTCGCCCCGGCGTCGATCTTGGCCTTCAGGACGTCGATGTCGTGCTCGATCGACGGGCTCTCGGGGTGGATGTGCGGATAGAGGCCCACGCTCACCTCGAAGGGCGCGATCGCCTGGATGCCGGCGGTCAGCTCGGTGGCGTTGCGATAGCCGTCGGCCCTCGGCGTATAGGCGCCGCCGATCTGGCCGGGCGGGTCGCCGCGCAGGGCGACGATGTGGCGGATGCCGGCCGCCCAGTAGTCGCGGATCACCTCGTCGACGTCCTCGCGGCTGGCCTCGACGCAGGTCAGGTGCGCGGCGGGTCGCAGCGTCGTCTCCTTCATCATCCGCAGCACCGTGCGGTGCGTGCGGTCGCGGGTGGAGCCGCCGGCGCCATAGGTCACCGAGACGAAGGAGGGGTTCAGGGGCTCCAGCCGGCGGATCGCCTCCCACAGGCTCTCCTCCGCCTCCGGCGTCTTCGGCGGCGAGAACTCGAAGGAGACGTTGGGACGCGCGGTCCCGCCCACCCCGGCGCGGGCGATCGGGCCGAGCGCGGTGTCAGAGGGGGTCATGCGGCGGTCCTTTGCCCTTCGCGGCCGCGCTCGGCCGTCCAGATTTTCACCGTGAGGCCCTGCTTTCGGGCCGGCGGCAGGGAGGTGATGCGGACCTTCGCCAGGCCGGCCTCGGCCAGCCAGCGGCCCATCTCCGGCTCGGCGAACCCCAGCCGGCGGTGCTGGTGCTGCTCGCGCAGGAACTCCAGCCCGTGCGGCGCGAAGTCGGCGATGATCAGCCGTCCGCCGGGCGCCACGATGCGCGCGGCCTCCCGCACGGCGGCGGCCGGGTCGGCCAGGTAGTGCAGCACCTGGTGGACCACCACCAGGTCGGCGCTCTCGTCGGGCAGGCGGGTGCCGAAGATGTCGCCATGGCGCAGCTCGCAGCGCTCCAGCCCGACCTCGGCCACGTGGTTGCGGGCGATGTTCAGCATCTGCTGCGACAGATCCAGGCCGAGCGCCGCCTCCGCCTGCGGACCGAGCAGGGTCAGCATCCGGCCGGTGCCGGAGCCCAGGTCCACCAGCCGCTTGAACGGCCCCGACCCGGCGGCCTTGAGGATCGCCGCCTCCACCGCCGCGTCGGAGACGTAGAGCGAGCGGATCTCGTCCCAGCGCGCGGCGTTGCGGGCGAAGTATTCGGCGGCGTCCTGGGCGCGCTCGCTGCGCACCGCGCTCAGCCGTTCGGCGTCACGCAGCAGGGCCGGGTCGGCGGGATCGATCCGCGCCAGGGTCTCGGTGACCAGCTCCCCGGCTTGCCCGGCGCCGGTCAGGCGGTAGAAGACCCAGGCGCCGTCGGGAAACCGCTCGACGAGACCGGCTTCGGCGAGCAGCTTCAGGTGGCGCGAGACGCGCGGCTGGCTCTGGTCGAGCACGCGGCAAAGCTCGAGGACCGCCAGCTCCTCGCGGGCCAGCAGCGCCAGGATGCGCAGCCGCGTCGGCTCGCCCGCCGCGCGCAACACATCCACAGCCTGGCCCGCCGAGAGCTTCATAGGCCATATAAAGATATCTTTATGTGTTTATGTCAAGCGTGACCGAGGTCACACCGCGCTCGCCACCGGCTCGCCGGCCAGGAACCGTCGCACGTTGTCGAGCGCCTGCGCCACCATGCGCGGGATGGAGTCCGTGGTGCCCCCGGCGGTGTGCGGCGTCAGCACCGCGCCGGGCACGTCCGCCCAGCGCTCGGCCGGGGTCGGCTCTTCGACGAACACGTCGAGGGCGGCGCGGCCCAGCCGGCCGTCCTTGAGGGCGGCGATCAGGGCGTCCTCGTCGATCACCGAACCGCGGGCGACGTTGACGATCAGGCCGCGGGGGCCGACCGCCTCGATCACCTCCGCCGAGATCAGCCCGCAGTTCGAGGCGTCGGCGCGGGAGGCCACCACCAGGATGTCGCTGTCCCTGGCCAGCGCCAGCAGGCTGTCGGCCCGCGGCCACGGCGCGGGCTTGGGATTGGGCCCCCACCAGGCGACCGCCATGCCGAAGGCCTCCGCCCGGCGCGCGACCGCCTCGCCGATGAAGCCCAGCCCGACGATGCCCAGCTTGCGGCCCTTCAGGCCCGGGCGCGGCGCCATGCGGTTGTCGTGGCGCCAGCCGCCCCCGCGCACCACCGCGTCGCCGGTGACGATGTTGCGCCAGGAGGCGATCAGCAGGCCCAGCGCATGGTCGGCCACGTCCTCGGCGTTGAGGCCCTTGGCGTGGGTGACCTCCAGGCCCCGCGCCCGGCACCAGGGCACGTCCACCCCGTCGTAGCCGACGCTGACGCAGGCGATCAGGCCAAGCCTCGGCAGGCTCGCCAGGAACTCAGGCTCCAGCGGGATCTCGCCGGCATGGACGATGGCGCGCACCGCGCCGCGCTCCTCGTCGGTGAGCGCCCAACGGCGGGCTACGCGCCAGCCCTGGGCGACCAGGGCCGGCTCCATCATCGCCAGCATCTCGTGTGAGAGCAGCACCACGGGCGGGGCGTCGGACATGAGCGTTCTCTCGCGTCAGGGTTCCGGCTCTTCTACAGCGAACGCCGCCGGGACGTCATGCCGGACGTCACCGCGAGCGTCCGGCTCAGTCCAGGGCCGCCAGCATGTCATGGGCGAACCTGGCCTCGTCGAAGCGCGCGCCGCCCGCCTTGTCGAACCCCCGCCTGACGATCACCACCCTGCGGGAGGGCACGATGAAGACAAACTGCCCGCGGTTCCCGTTCATGACGTAGGTCCCCTCCGGCAGGCCCTGGCGCGGGCCGTAGAGCCAGAAGAACGCGCCGTAGCCCGGCGCGCCGCTGGCGACGTTCTCCGGCTGGGCGGGCGCCGGCGTGGCGACGAATTTCGACCAGCCCTGCGGGAGCAGGCGCTCGCCCTTCCAGACGCCGTCGTCCAGGTAGAGCAGGCCCAGCCGTGCGAGGTCGCGGGCGGTGGTCCACACCTGGCTGGAGAGGATGTAGTTCCCCTGCCAGTCGGTCTCCGGCGTGGTGTGTCTCATACCGATCCGCCACAGCACCTCGGTGAACGGGAACTCCAGCGCCCGCCGGTCGTCGCCGATGGCGGTCCGCACGCTGAGCGCCGCCAGGAGGGTGTCGTTGTTGGCGTAGCGCCAGCGGCTGCCGGGTTCGGCTTCGAGGGCCATGGCCGTGGCCTGCTGCATGACCGAGCCGCCGCCCACATAGACCTCGTCCGTGCGGTTGCCGGGGCCGTCGGTCCACAGCCCGCTGCCCATGTGCATCAGCTGGGCCAGGGTGATTTTGCCGCGGGGATCGCCGGGCGCGCGCCACTCGGGCACGTTGGCCGGCGCCTCCACCTGCACGAGCCGGTGCTGGACCGCGCGGCCGATGACGGTGGCGGTCAGGCTCTTCCCCGCCGACCAGGTGCGCTGCGGCGTGTGCAGGTCGTAGCCGGGACGGTAGCGTTCGGCGACGATGCGGCCGTCGCGCACCACCAGCACCGCCGTGGTTTCCGTGCCCGCCCCGTAAGTCGCATGGTCGAAGGCCTTGCCCAGCGCCGCGTCGAGGGCCGCGGCGGTGGCGGGCGGTGGCGTGGCGAGCGCGTTGCGGTCCCCGTCCGGCCAGGCGCGGGCGTCCGGATCGCCGGCCGGCGGCCGGACCTCCAGCCGGGGCAGCCGCGCGATCGCGTCGGGCCCCGCGCCGATCGGCAGCTGGCTGCAGCCCAGGCCGGACCGCCAGGCGGCGATGCGCGGCGGCAGGCGCGTGTCGAAGGCGACGCTGACGGTCTTGGCGGTCCGGTCCACCTGGGCCGGCAGGGTGCGCACCAGGGCCTGGTATTCGGGATAGATGCCCTCCAGGTCGTCGGCCGCCACCTGCGCCTCGCTCTGGCCGGCGTTGAAGATGCCGCTGCACAGGAACGCCGCCTTGTAGCCGGCCGCCAGCGCGCGGGCATGGGGCTCCGGCGCGGCCGCGGCCAGCAGGGGCGCTGCCGCCAGCAACGCGGCGGCGGCGGCGGCGCGCACGCGGTTCTTGCGGACAAGCGGAGCCAGCGGCT
This sequence comes from Phenylobacterium hankyongense, assembly GCF_003254505.1. Taxonomy (NCBI): domain Bacteria; kingdom Pseudomonadati; phylum Pseudomonadota; class Alphaproteobacteria; order Caulobacterales; family Caulobacteraceae; genus Phenylobacterium; species Phenylobacterium hankyongense. Next base: position 516,391 of record NZ_QFYP01000001.1, read on the forward strand.
CGGACATCGGGGTTCCCTCACATCACGGCGTCGAGCCTTGTATAGCGAAGCTCGCGCTGAAACGTCAGGGCGCCCGGGCGCGCGCGACGCCCGCGGCCATCTCCCCCTCAGTGCGGGCGCGCGCCGGGCTGTTCTGGGCGACCGGCCTGGGCGCCGCGGCCGGCGTGGCGGCCTTCGGCGAACTCCTCGATCATCTTGGCGCAGAAGGCCGGCAGGTCGTCGGGCTTGCGCGAGGTGACCAGGCCGCGGTCGACCACCACCTCCTCGTCGACCCAATCGGCGCCGGCGTTGCGCAGGTCGACCTCCAGCGATGGCCAGGAGGTCACCCGGCGGCCCCGCACGCCCTCGGCGTTGATCAGCGTCCACGGGCCGTGGCAGATGGCGGCGATCGGCCTGTCGGCCTCCACGAAGGCGCGGATGAACTCGATGGCCCTGGGCACGAGCCGCAGCTGGTCGGGGTTGATGACCCCGCCCGGCAGCACGAGGGCGTCATAGTCGTCGGCGTCGGCCTGGGAGAGATCGCGGTCGACCCCCACCTTCCCGCCCTTGTCGAAGTGGTTGTAGCCCTGGATCTCGCCGCGCTTGGGCGACACGATCTCCACCTGGGCGCCGGCGGCGCGCAGCGCCTCCACGGGCCTTTCGAGCTCGACCTGTTCGAAGCCGTCGGTCGCCAGGACGGCGATCCGCTTGCCGTGCAGCCGTTCGTTGGCCATGGCGTTGTCTCCTTGCTCGGGATCTGTGGGGGATGGGCCGTCAACCGCGCGCGTCGCACGGCGGTTCCGGTCGCTCGCGTTCAACTTTTGAGCCTGGCGCAACGAAGCCCGACCGTCGTTGGTTAACAACGGCGCCGTTGACGGCGTTACGTCAGGGAGATCGCAATGAAGATGTTCGTGCTGGCCGCTGGCGCGGCCGCCATGGCGCTCACCGCCGCCTCGGCGATGGGAGCGACCAAGAAGCATACCGCGAGGCACGGTTCCGCGGCCATGATGTCGGGTCCGTCCCAGCCCATTCCGTACGCCCAGCTCGACGCGTACCTGAAGGCCTCGCCCAAACAGCGCATGGCCCGCAACTGGTGGTCCGGTTCCGACATGGCCGCCGGCGCCTCCACCGGCACGACCGCCAACACCGCGGCGAGCACCACCGCCGGCTCCGACGTGACCGGGTCCGGCGCCGCCGGGTCGGCCCCGGGCGCCAGCAGCCCGAGCGACGCGACCCCGGGCGTCGGGACCAGCCCCTCCGGCTCCACGACCTCCGGCTCGATGACGCCCGGCGCCGCGCCCTCCGGCGCGGTCAACGACGGCTCGACGAGCCCCAATCCGGGCGCAAGCTCGATGCCCAATTCCGGCGCGGGCGCGGCCGGGACCACGGCCACGCCGGGCTCCACGACGGGTTCGACCACCACCCCGCCGCCGCGCTAGGCGACGGGTCCAGGCCGCCTCCCGCCCGGGGAGGCGGCTCCCACCCTAGCGGGTGAACTTCTGGAACTTGATCCGGTGGGGGATGATGCTGTCGGACCCCAGCCGGCGCTTCTTGTCCTCTTCGTAGGCGTCGAAGTTGCCTTCGAACCACTCCACCGTGCTGTCGCCCTCGAAGGCCAGGATGTGGGTGGCCAGCCGGTCCAGGAACCAGCGATCGTGGCTGATCACCACCGCGCAGCCGGGGAAGTCCTCCAGGGCGCTTTCCAGCGCCTGCAGGGTCTCCACGTCCAGGTCGTTGGTCGGTTCGTCGAGCATCAGCACGTTGCCGCCGGACGCCAGGGTCTTAGCCAGGTGCACGCGGTTGCGCTCGCCGCCCGAGAGCAGGCCGACCTTCTTCTGCTGGTCGGCGCCCTTGAAGTTGAACGAGCCCACATAGGCGCGTGACGGGATCTCCCGGCCGCCCACCTTCATGATGTCGAGCCCGCCGGAGATCTCCTCCCAGACGTTCTTGTTGGGGTCGAGGCTGTCGCGGCTCTGGTCGACGTAGGCGAGCTTCACCGTCTCGCCGAGCTTGATGGCCCCCGCGTCCGGCTGTTCCTGGCCGGTGATGATCTTGAACAGCGTCGACTTGCCGGCCCCGTTCGGCCCGATCACGCCGACGATGCCGCCCGGCGGCAGCTTGAAGTCGAGGTCCTTGAACAGCAGCTTGTCGCCGTAGGCCTTCTCCAGCTTGTCGACCTCGATCACCTGCTGGCCGAGCCGCGGGCCGGGCGGGATCTGGATCTGGGCGAAGGTCTGCTTGGCGTTCTCCGCGGCGTTCTGCAGCTCGTCGAAGGCCGCCAGGCGGGCCTTGGACTTGGTGCGGCGGGCCGACGGCGAGGAGCGCACCCAGGCCAGCTCCCGCTCGATGGTGCGCTTCTTGCCGGCTTCCTCGCGCTCTTCCTGCGCGGTGCGCTTGGCCTTCTGCTCCAGCCAGGAGGAGTAGTTGCCCTCGTAGGGGATGCCCTTGCCGCGATCGAGCTCCAGCGTCCACTTGGTGACCTGGTCCAGGAAGTAGCGGTCGTGGGTGACCAGGATCACGCAGCCCGGGAAGCTTTCCAGGTGGTGCTGCAGCCAGGCGACGCTCTCGGCGTCCAGGTGGTTGGTGGGCTCGTCGAGCAGCAGCATGTCGGGCTTGGAGAGCAGCAGGCGCGCCAGCGCCACGCGGCGCCGCTCGCCCCCGGACAGCTTGTCCACCGGCCAGTCGTTGGGCGGGCAGCGCAGGGCGTCCATCGCCATCTCGATCCGGCTGTCGATGTCCCACAGGTCGTGGGCGTCGAGCTTCTCCTGGAGGGCGGTCATCTCCTCCATCAGCTCGTCGGTGTAGTCCTCGCCCAGCTTGGCGGCGACGTCGTTGTAGGCGTCGAAGATCTTCTTCTCTTCGCACCAGGCGATGACGTTGCCCCAGACGTCGAGCTGGTCATCCAGCTGCGGCTCCTGCTCCAGGTAGCCGCGCTTGATCCCGTCGGCGACGATCGCCTCGCCGGTGAACTCCTTGTCGAGCCCGGACATGATCTTCAGCAGCGTCGACTTGCCGGAGCCGTTGACGCCGACCACGCCGATCTTGGCGTCGGGATAGAAGGACAGCCAGATGTTCTCGAAGGTCTTCTTCGGCGCGCCGGGGAAGGCCTTGGTCAGGCCCTGCATCTGGAAAATATATTGCTGCGCCATGGGGCGTTCGCACTCGCTGTCTCGGAAATCGGGGAATTCGCGCACGCAGATAGCGGCCGCATGGTCCTGGCGCAACGGCGCGCGGCGCTTTGCCCTCGCAACGGCCGGAACCGGCGGTTGCCTTTTGCGTAGTGTTTCCAACGCGGGCGCATCGCCCGCCGTGACACGCGAAGGAGTGTTCCTATGCACAAGGATCAGATGAAGGGCGCCGCCAAGGACGCCAAGGGTTCGGTCAAGGAAGCCGCCGGCAAGGCCACGGGCAACGAGCGCCTGGAAGCCGAAGGCGCCGCCGACCGCGTGGCCGGCAAGGTCCAGAAGGGCGTCGGCAACCTGAAGGACGCCGCCCGGGACGCCCTCAAGCACTAGACGGCGGCTCGAGTGAGCCCCCGCCTCCCCGAGCGGCGGCGACGGCGTCCCCAACGGTGCGCCATCCCCCACTGGCGAGGGTGAACTTTGCGAGGCCAAGGGCTGCGCTGCGAGGCGCGGCCCTTGTTGCGTCCGGGCCCCGCTAGAACCGCCGCGCCACGCCGACGTAGAGCTCGACGTCCGGGGTGTTGCGGTTGAGCCCGGCGTTGACGCCGGCGTCCAGCTGCAGGTCGGGCGTCGCCGCCGGCGTCCAGGCCGCGGTCGCGTCCAGGCTGGCCATGGTGGTGGTCGCCGCCGGGTCCTCGTCGACGCCGCCCCAGACCTCCAGGCCGACGTTGGCCGGTCCGAAAGCGTGGCTGATTCCGAACGCCCCCGACCAGGCCACATGCGTGCCGCCGCCGGCCGCATTGCGGACTACCGCGACTTCCGGCGTGAAGCCGAACGACACATCCTTGATCAGCGGCCCCGACATCGGCAGCAGCAGGCCGCCCTGCCAGCCGCCCGCACCCTGTCCATGCGTGCCGGTCGGCGCGGTGACGAAGGGCTCCAGCGAGACCGCCAGGCCATCCTTGTCCGGATCGGTCAGCGCGGTGCGAAATCCGAGGCTGAGGTCGCCCACGCCGGCCTGCCGCGACCGGACGCCGGCCGTCTCGGTGCGCTGGATCGACCACGGCGTCCAGCCGATCTCCACCTCGGTGCGCCGGCTGATGCCGGTCCGCAGCTCGAACTGGCCCAGCGTGTAGGCGTCGTCATGCTGACCCGCCTGCCGCTGGAAGGCGGCGTCGACCAGCCCGACCTCGACCTGCAGCCGGCCCACGTCGACGATGCAGGGCGGCGTGGCCTTCCCCGGCCGGTCGGCGCAGAGCGGCCGGGCCCCCGGATTGGCGGACTCGGGGCTGGTGGCCTCAGGGGCGGCCGCCTGGGCCTTGGCGGCTGCGGAAAAGGTGGCGGAGGCCAGCAGGCCCAACGCCAGAGCGCGCGCCGCGCGCGGCCAGGAAATCCAGGACGTCACCGCCACTCCTCAGATCTGCGCCAGCCGGTAACCCACGCCCGGCTCGCTCACCAGCAGCGGCGCGCCATCGACGTCGCCCAGCTTCTGGCGCAACTGGCCTACGTAAACCCTAAGATACTGGATATCGGCGGCCTCGCTGCCCCAGACGGTGCGCAGCAGCTCCTTGTGCCCGACCGTCCGGCCGAGGTTCACCGCCAGCTCGCTCAGCAGGTCATAGGCCTTGGGCGACAGCTTCAGCGGCTGGCCGGCCTTGGTGACCAGCCGCAGGCCCAGGTCGATCTCCAGGTCGCCGGTGCGCAGCCGCGGCGCCGAGCCCCGCGCCTGCACCCCGTGCCGCAGGCCGGCGCGCAGCCGGGCCAGCAGCTCCTCCACGCCGAACGGCTTCTGCACATAGTCGTCCGCCCCCAGGTCGAGGGCCTCCACCTTCATGGCCTCGGCGTCACGCGCGGACAGCACCACGATCGGCGTGGTTCCCTTTGCGCGGAGTTCGGCGATCACCGTGAGGCCGTCGCGGTCGGGCAGGCCGAGGTCGAGCAGCACCAGGTCCGGCGCATAGTGGGCGTACCAGCGCAGGCCCTCGGCGGCTGTCCGGGCGGTCACCGGCCGGTAGCCCGCGGCCCGCAGGGTGGCCGCCAGGGCGGCGTTGAGGCTGGCGTCGTCCTCGATCACCAGCACCGTCGCCGGATCGGCCGCCGCGCTCATGCGCGTTCCAGGCTCGCCGTCGCCAGCGGCGCGGACAGCCGCACCCGCGCGCCGTGCCGGTCGGCGCGGTTGCCGGCCTCAACCCGCCCGCCCTGCGCCTCCAGGAAGCCGCGGGCGATCGCCAGGCCCAGTCCTGTGCCGGGCGGCCGGCCGTCGCCGGAGACTCCGCGGGTGAACTTCTCGAACAGCCGCTCCACCGGTTCCGGCAGGCCGGGCCCCTCGTCCAGCACCTCGATCCAGCCCGCGTCGCGGTCGACGCCGGCGCGCACCCGGATGGTCGAGCCGGCGGGGGCGTACTTGCCGGCGTTCTCCAGCACATTGCCGAGCGCGCTCTCGAACAGCGAGGCGTCGACCATCAGCGGCGCGGCGGCGGTCTTCACCTCGTTCACCACCCGGCGGCCGGCCAGCGCCTGCGCGGCGCGTCCCAGCGCTTCGAGCACCAGCTCCGCAGGCGTGACCGGCGCCGTCCGCACGGCCACCCCGCCGGCCTGCAGCCGGTTCATGTCCAAAAGGTTGCCGACCATGGCGCTCAGCCTGGCGGTCTCCGCCTCGGCCAGCGCCAGCAGCTCCGCGCGGGTCTTCGCATCGTGGCTCTTGCTGAATTTCTGCAGGCTCTGGAGGGTGAAGAGCACGGTGGACAGCGGGGTCTTCAGGTCGTGGGACACGGCCGCCAGCAGGTCGGCCTTCAGCCGCTCCCCGGCCATCTCGACCCGCGTCTCCATGGCCTGGGCGGCCAGCGTTTCCCGCTCCAGCGCCACCGAGAGGTAGCCGCCGACCACCTCCACCAGCCGCTCCGGCGAGTCCGGCCGGCCGGCCTCGCGGCCGGAAAGCTTCACCCCGATCACCGCCTGGCTGCCGTGCCGCGCCGCCACCGGCCAGAAGTCGAAGACCGCCGCCTCCACCGGATAGGCCCCGCCGCGGGTCGGCAGGCGGGAGGCGAGCGCCCAGCGGGCGGCCTCTTCGTCGGCGGCCGACAGCGTCGCGCCGCCCGCCAGGGCGGGAGGCTGGAGGTCGTCGTCGGATTCCAAGAACACGGCCGCAGGCGCGGTGAACAGGCGCGCCAGCGCCCCGGCGCAGGCCTCGGCGATGGCCGCACGGTCGGCGGAGCCCACCAGGGTGCGGGCCAGCGCCTGCAGGGCGGCGGCCTGGTCGGCCGCCTCCCAGGCCTGCAGCGCGCGCCGGCGCGACTGGGCGGCGACGGCGCTGACGATGGCGGCAGTGATCAGCAGCAGCGCCAGCGCCAGGACATTGGCCGGGTCGGCCACGTGGAAGCTGTAGCGAGGCGCGATCAGGAAGAAGTTGAACGCCGTCACGCCCGCCAGCGCGGCGAGCAGCGACGGCCCCCAGCCGACGCTCACGGCGCAGATCACCACCGGCAGCACGAAGATCAGCGACAGGTTGGGGATGTCGGCCAGCTGGTCGACGACCACCGCGGCCAGCGTCGTGGCGGCCACCAGCAGCAGCGAGAGGGCATAGCCGGCGGCCGGCGCCACCGAGGGGCGACGCTGGGGTCGCAGCTCGTCGGTCAGGCTCATGACACGCTCCTTCGGCGCAGCTCCGCCGCGAAAGAAGGCCCGCCGATCCCCGCCGCGCAAGGCCTCGTGGGCGCCAGGCCCCGACAACCATATGGGATTTTTATGCCGTCCGGCGTGACAAGACGGTCCGACAACCCTGCGGGATTTGCGCCCTTCATGTCCGTCACCACAGCCGACACCGCCCATGCCCCTGCGCCGTCGCTGCGCGGCTTCCTTGGTCTGGCGGTGGGATCCGCGGGCGTGGTCTACGGCGACATCGGCACCAGCCCGCTCTACGCCTTCAAGGAATCCATCGCCCACCTGAGGCGCGCTGGCGGCCAGGTGGCGAGCGCCGACGTCATCGGGGTGATCTCGCTGATGTTCTGGACCCTGATGGTGATCTGCACCGTCAAATACGTCCTGATCCTCACCCGCTTCGACAATCGCGGCGAAGGCGGCACGCTGTCGCTGATGGCGCTGGTGCAGCGCGCCGGCGGCCGGGGCGCGCAGCTGATCGTGCTGATCGGCATGCTGGGCGCAGGCCTGTTCTTCGGCGACGCCGTGCTGACGCCGGCCATCTCGGTGCTGTCGGCGGTGGAGGGCCTGGAGGTGATCCACGGTCTGGGCGGCCGGATCGACCCGTTCGTGGTGCCGATCGCGCTGGCGGTGCTGGTCGGCCTGTTCGTGGTCCAGAAGCGCGGCACCGGCGGCATCGGGCGCTGGTTCGGGCCGGTCTGCCTGGTGTGGTTCGCCACCCTCGCCCTGCTGGGGCTGACCGCCATCGTCCGCGCACCCCAGATCCTGCAGGCGCTCAACCCGATCCATGGCCTGGCGATCTTCCAGCGCCACCCGGTGCTCTCCCCGGCCGTGCTGGGGTCGGTGTTCCTGACCGTCACCGGCGCCGAGGCGCTCTACGCCGACATGGGCCACTTCGGCCGCAAGCCGATCCAGGCCACCTGGCTGGCCCTGGTCTTCCCCTGCCTGACGCTGAACTACCTGGGCCAGGGCGCCCTGGTGCTGAAGGACGCGCACGCCGCCGAGAACCCGTTCTTCTTCATGGCGCCGGACTGGTTCCAGCTGCCGCTGGTGGTGCTGGCGACCGCCGCCACCGTCATCGCCAGCCAGGCGGTGATCTCCGGCGCCTTCTCGATGACCCAGCAGGCGGTGCAGCTCGGCCTCCTGCCGCGCATGTCCCTGCGGCCCACCTCCGAGGAGCACGCGGGCCAGATCTATGCGCCGCAGATCAACTGGATCCTGATGCTGGGGGTCGCCGCCCTGGTGCTCGGCTTCGGCTCGTCCAGCGCGTTGGCCAGCGCCTATGGCATCTCGGTCGTGGGCGCGATGATCACCTCGTCCATCCTCGCCGTGGTGGCGATCCACCGGCTGAAGAAGCGTCCGATCTGGCAGGCCCTGCTGGCGTTCTCGCCCTTCCTCCTGATCGAGACCGCCTTCCTGCTGGCGAACCTGCTCAAGGTGATGCACGGCGGCTACGTGCCGCTGCTGATCGCCGCCGCCCTGATCCTCGTCATGTGGACCTGGATGCGCGGCACGGCTCACCTGCTTCGCGCCGAGCAGACCGACCTGACGCTCGCCGACATCCTGCCCATGCTGACCTCGCGGCCGCCGATGCGGGCCCGCGGCACGGCCGTCTTCCTCACCGCCGATCCGGGCAAGGTCCCCGCCTCGCTGATGCACAACCTCAAGCACAACCAGGTGCTGCACGAGCAGGTGGTGCTGCTGACCGTGCGCAGCCTGCGCCGCCCGCGGGTCCCCGACGCCGAGCGCGTGGAGGTCTGCGACCTGGCCCCCGGCTTCAAGTCCATGGTGCTGAGCTACGGCTACATGGAGAGCCCGAACATCGCCAAGGGCGTGGCCCTGGCGCGCGCCAAGGGGCTGAAGCTGGACATCATGCGCACCTCCTTCTTCCTCAGCCGGCGCACGATCATCTCGCGCCGCACCGTGGGCCTGGCGCACCTGCAGGACATGCTGTTCGTGTTCCTGATGCGCAACGCGGTCCGCGCCGCCGACTTCTTCCAGATCCCGCCGTCGCGGGTGGTCGAACTCGGCACCCAGGTGACGTTCTAGGGTCGCCTCCGCGCTGGCGCGGCCCCGCGATCGGCCTCTAGACTGGCCGAGACCAGGGGGGCCGCATGTTCAGACCACACCTCATCGCCGCGGCGCTGATGGCGAGCGCCGCCGTCGCCCAGGCCCAGCCGCTCAGCCCCTACGCCTCGGCCGGCGAGCTGCAGGCGGCCATGCGGGCCGGCGCGGTCAGCTCCGAGGGCCTGGTGCGCGCCGACCTCGCCCGGATCGAAGCCCTCGACCGCGCCGGGCCCAAGCTGAACAGCGTGCTGACGCTCAACCCGCAGGCCGTGGCCGACGCCCGCCGGCTGGACGCCGAGCGCCGCGCCGGCCGCGTGCGCGGGCCGCTGCACGGCGTGCCCGTGCTGATCAAGGACAACATCGAATCCGCCGACGGGACCGCCACCACCGCCGGCTCGCTGGCGCTGCGGGCCAACGTCACCGGCCGCGACGCGCCGCTGGTGCGGCGGCTGACCGACGCCGGCGCGGTGATCCTGGGGAAGACCAACCTCTCCGAATGGGCCAACTTCCGCTCCGCCCGCTCGATCAGCGGCTGGAGCGCCATGGGCGGGCTGGTGCGCAATCCCTATGCGCTCGACCGCTCGGCCTGCGGCTCCAGCGCCGGCTCCGGGGCGGCGGTGGCGGCGGGCCTGGCCACCGCCGCCGTCGGGACGGAGACCGACGGCTCGGTCACCTGCCCGGCCGCCGCCAACGGCGTGGTCGGCTTCAAGCCGACGCTCGGCCTGGTCTCGCGGACCTTCGTCGTGCCGCTCTCCCCCGAGCAGGACACGCCGGGGCCGATGGCCCGCACCGTGGCCGACGCCGCCGCCCTGCTGACCGCCATCGCCGGCTCCGACCCGGCCGACCCCGCCACCCGCGAGGCGGATGCGCGCAAGACCGACTACCTGGCCGCCCTCGACGCCCGCGCGCTGCGCGGCGCCCGGATCGGGGTGCTGCGGATGAACGCCGACCGCTCGCCGCCGGCCGACGCGGTGTTCGAGACGGCGCTGGCCGCCCTGCGCCGGGCCGGGGCCGTCCTGACCGAGGTGAAGGGTCCGAGCGAGGCCCAGATGCGCGAGATGTCGGACGCCGAGGGCGACGCCCTGCTGAGCGAGTTCAGGGCGGCGATGGACGCCTACCTCGCCGCCACGCCGCCCGCGGCGCAGGCCCGCTCCCTCGACGACCTGATCGCCTTCAACGCCCGCGAGCCGGCGGAGACCGCCCTGTTCGGCCAGGAGACCTTCGAGCGCGCGGCCAGGAGCCCGCCGCTCACCGACCCCGGCTATCGGGCCAGGCGGGCGACGGCGCGGCGGTTGGCCGGCCCGGACGGCCTCGACAGGATGCTGCGCGACGCCAACGTCGAGGTGCTGGTGGGGCCGAGCGGCGGCCCGGCCTCGGTGGTCGACCCGGTCAACGGTAGCCGCGCCACGGGCTCCTACGCCGGCCTGCCCGCGATCGCCGGCTATCCCCACCTGACCGTGCCCATGGGCGCGGTGGCCGGACTGCCGGTAGGGCTGTCGATCATCGGCCCGGCCTGGTCGGATGCGCGCGTGCTTTCGCTCGGTTACGCCTTCGAACAGGCGACGCACGCAAGGATTGCGCCGCAGTTCGTGACCTCGGTCAATGCACGCCCGGAGATCGCCCGCGCCTATGACGTGCACTGAGAAGCCCTTGCCCGGCCGGCATTCCGCCCCAATCTAAGGGCGAAGCTTGAGCGCCGGGCTGAAGTGATGACGTCGGCGGCGGGTTGCTGCTACGACAGGGCGATCGACGAGCCTGCCCCAGTATCGGGCGGCCGCCGTCGCCGTTCGGCGTCGCGTGAGAGGCGAGGACAGACCACTGGCTAGACTCTGGAACAAACCAGCAAGCCGCTCCGCCTCCGCCAAGTCGCGCCGCGGCAAGCGCGGCGTTGTGGATCGAACCCCGGCGCTGTTCGTTGCGGCTTCCACCAGCATCGCCGAGAAACAGAGGGGACGCCGCTTGTTCGACGTCATCACCCCCGACGACGAGAACCTGATCCGCCTGGATCCGTCGGACGTCCCGGCGTTCTCCGCGCCGGACGGTCCGGGCTTCCACCTGATCGACACCACCATGATGTACGCGCCCCGCTCCGGCGGCGTGAAGCGCTACCTCACGGCCAAGCAGACCTGGCTCGAGAAGAGCCGCCCCGACATCCGCCACACCCTGGTGGTGCCCGGCGCGCGGACGCGGGTCGACGGTGAGGGCCTGGTCACGGTCGCCGCGACCCGGCTGCCGTTCGGCGACGGCTACCGCATGCCCGCCAGCCTGACGCGCTGGGAGACGGTGCTGCGCCTGCTGCAGCCCGACATCATCGAGGCCGGCGACGTCTTCGTGCCCGGCCATGCGGCGCTGGAGGCCGGCGACGCCCTGGGCGTGCCGGTGGTCGGGTTCTGCCACACCGACGCCGCCGCCCTGGCCGCCCTTCACCTGGGCGACTGGGCCGAGCAGCCGACCTTCAACTTCTGGGCCCAGGCCTACCAGCGCTTCGACCACGTCGTGGCCCCCAGCCAGCACACCGCCGCCCGGCTGGCGGAGGCCGGCGTGGACCGGGTCACCGTCCATCCGCTGGGAGTCGACACCGAGCTCTTCCACCCCGCCCGCGGCGACCGCGCCAAGCTGTTCAAGCGCTACGGCCTGTCCCCCGACAGCCGCCTGCTGGTGTTCGCCGGCCGGCCCGCGCGGGAGAAGAACATCGAATCGATGGTCGCCGCCGTCGAGCACCTCGGCGACCCCTATCACCTGCTGCTGATCGGCGCGGGGCGCGAGGCGCGCTATTCCTCCCGCGTGATCTGCGCCGACTACGAGCGCGAGCCGCAGAAGCTGGCCGGCATGATCGCCTCCTGCGACGCCTTCATCCATGCCAACGAGCACGAGATCTTCGGCCTGGTGGTGCTGGAGGCCATGGCCGCCGGCCTGCCGGTGATCGGCCCCAACAAGGGCGGCGTCGGCGAATTGATCGATTCCACCGTCGGCCAGCACGCGGAGGGCGCCGAGCCGCAGGCCCTGGCCGAGGCCATCGAGGCGCTGTTCGCCCGCGACGTCGAGGCGATCGCCCAGGTGGCCCGCCGCCGGGCCGAGACCCGCCACGGCTGGGACATCACCTTCGACGGGCTGACCCGCCTCTACAGCCAGCTGATCGGCCGCGCCCCGCGCCGGGCCCCCCTGGCGCTCAGCGCCTGAGGCTCAGCGTCCCGTCGGCATGTCCTTGAAGGGCACGTCCTTGTCCACCCGGATGTCGCCGGGCAGGCCCAGCACGCGTTCGGCGATGATGTTCTTCAGGATCTCGTCGGTGCCGCCGGCGATCCGCAGGCCGGGCGCGAACATCAGCGAGCTCTGGAAGGCGCCGTGCAGCGGGGCCAGCGCCGGGTCGTTGATGATCCCGTACTGATCCAGCATCTCCACGGCGGCGTGCGCCAACTCCTGCATCTGCACCGCCGAGATGATCTTGCCGATCGAGCTCTCCGGTCCCGGCGTCTGGCCGCGCGACAGGGCGGTCATGGTGCGGTTGCGGGTGTGCTTCAGCCCCTCGGCCTGCACGTACCAGTCGGCCAGCTTCTCGCGCAGCGCCTGGTCCTTCAGCGCCGGCGCGCCGTCCAGGCCCGGCAGGTTGCGCGCCGCCTCCATGAACTGCGCCCAGCCCGCGCCCGAGGCGCCGCCCACCGCCAGCCGCTCGTTCATCAGCGTGACCAGGCTGACCTTCCAGCCGTCGTCGATCGCCCCCAGCCGCTGGCTGTCCTTCACCCGCACGTCGGTGAAGAACACCTCGTTGAACCCCGAGCCGCCGGACATCTGGTGGATCGGCTTCACCTCGATGCCCGGGTCATGCATGTCGACCCAGAACATCGTCAGCCCCTTGTGCTTGGGGGCGTCGGGGTTGGTCCGGCAGATGACGATGCCGAAATCCGAGAACTGGGCGCCGGTCGTCCACACCTTTTGCCCCGAAATCAGCCAGTCGCCGGAGCCGTCGGGCGCCCGCACCGCGCGGGTCCGCGAGGCCGCCACGTCCGAGCCGCCGGAGGGCTCGGAGAACAGCTGGCACCAGATCTCCTCGCCGCGCAGCGCCGGCCCCACGAACCGCGCCTTGGTGTCGTCGTCGGCGAAGGTGGCGACCGTCGGCACGCACATGCCCAGGCCGATCTGGAACGGGTTCGGCGGGATCGGATGCTTGGCCTCCTCCTGGTTGAAGATCACCTGCTGGATCGGGTTGCCGCCCTGGCCGCCCCATTCCTTCGGCCAGGTGATCTGGGCGTAGCCGGCGGCCGCCTTCCTGGCCTGCCAGGCCTTGGAGGCGGCCATGGAGTCGCCGCCGCCTTCCAGATCGTCGCCGGTGGCGCGCTTCGGGGCGTTGGCCTCCAGCCAGGTCCGGACCTGGGCGCGGTAGGCGGCTTCTTCGGGGGTGTCGTTGAAGTCCATGATCTGAAGATCCCTTAGGCCGCGTTGCGCCGCTCGAGGTGGCTGACCAGCCGCTCCTTCCAGACCCGCGGCGCGCCGGCCACGAGACTGAGCTGGCGCGAGCGCCGGTAGTAGAGGTGGCAGTCCATCTCCCAGGTGAAGCCGATGCCGCCGTGGGTCTGGATGTTCTCCTTGGCGGCGAACCAGAAGGCTTCCGAGGCCGCGATCCGCGCGGCGCTGGCCGCCACCGGCATCTCCGGAGCGTTGGTGTTGAGCGCCCAGGCTCCGTAGTAGGCGTTGGAGCGGGCGAGCTCGTTCTTCACGTACATGTCCGCCAGCTTGTGCTTGATCGCCTGGTAGGAGGCGATGACCCGGCCGAAGGCGTAGCGCTCGAGCGCATAGGCCTTGGCCATCTCCAGGCACCGGTCGGCCCCGCCGCACTGTTCGAAGGCGAGCAGCACCGCGGCCCGGTCGAACACCTGCTCGATCAGGGCGAAACCCTCGCCGGCGGCGCCCAGTCGCTGAGCCGGCGCGCCCTTGAACGTCAGCCTGGCGGCGTCGCGGGTGGGGTCGAGCGTCTTGACCGGCTCGCGGGTCACGCCCTCGCCGTTCAGGTCGACCAGGAACAGGCCGGGCTGGCCGTTCTCCTTGGCGAGCACCAGGCAGAGGTCGGCGATATCGCCGTCGGTCACCGGGATCTTCACGCCTGTCAGCCTGCCGCCGGTGACGCTCGTCTGGACGCCGGAGGGCGTCAGCACGCCGGGCCCTTCGGAGGTGGCGACCGCGCCGATCACCTCGCCGGCGGCGATCTTCGGCAGGATGCCGGCCTTCTGCCGGTCGTCGCCGGCCAGCTGGATGGCTTCGGCGAGGAAATAGACGGTGGAGGCGAACGGGATCGGCGCCACCGCGCGGCCGAGCTCCTCGGCGATCACGCACAGCTCCAGGTGCCCGAGCCCAAGCCCGCCGAATTCCTCCGGGATCGCCGCGCCCAGCCAGCCCTGTTCGGCCACCGCCTTCCAGAGCGCCTGGTCATAGGGCCGGGCCTCGTCGTCCAGCACCTGCCGCACCCGGCCGGTCGGCGCGTTGGCGTCCAGGAACTTGCGCGCCTCGGACTTCAGGAACTTCTGGTCGTCGGAGAAATCGAAATTCATGCGCTGCCATTCCCGCCGGGATTTTCCGGTTACGAGGTTTCCTCGCAGGTCAGCATACGCGCGGGGGAAGCGCTGAAAAGCATGACCTCGCGTCAGGCGCGGGCCGCTAGCTGCCGACGGCCGGAGTGAAGAGGCCGAGCTTGGAGAAGCGACCGACCAGCCGCCCGCCATTCCAGAGTTCGCCGGCGCGGCCGTCGGCGCGCCGGTCGAGCAGCTTTTCCACCGCCTCGCGATCGCCGGCGCAGTCCATGTCGCGGTCCAGCCGGAGACGACCGCCGGCGCCGACGTAGTAGATGCGATAAGACGCCAACTGCTCCACCCCGGTTGCGGCGCCACTTGTAGGGTCCCGCCGGCGCGCGTCTGTCGCCTACCTGACGCCCTCAATGAATTTCCGCGGGAACAGAGCGCCTGTGTTCTGGGTTCGCCGCCCAAATGCGTGTCGAGAAGCCGACCCCCGTGCAGATCTTGCTGGCATGGCGGGACAACAAATGGGTGCTGTCGCGTAACGCCGTCGAAGTGGCGGCCTACGCCTATCGCGCCCACGCCATGGAGATGGCGCGGCGGCTTTCCGCCGACGCCGCCGAGCAGGGGCTCGACTGCTACATGCTGGTCAAAGAGCCCGACGGCAGCTGGGAAGAACGCCGCTGCCCGCGGCCCGGCCGGGACCCGCCTGCCGGTTGACCGCCGCCTTGGCGCCGCCACCATCCAAGGACTACATGGCCGCCATGCGCACCGACACACCCCAGCCGATCCGCCTGGCCGATTACCGTCCGCCGGCCTTCCTCGTGGACGAGGTCAACCTGACCTTCGACCTCCAGCCCAACGCCACCCGCGTGAAGGCCCGGATGCAGGTGCGACGCAACGGCGACCACGCCGAGGCGCTGCGCTTCAACGGCGAGCGGCTGAAGCCGATCTCCGTGGCCATCGACGGCCGCACGCTCGGCGAGGCGGAGCGCACCATCGACGGCGAGTTCCTGGTCATCCCGGACGCGCCCGACGCCTTCGTCCTCGAGACCGAGGTCGAGATCGATCCGGAGAACAACAAGGCGCTGGACGGCCTCTACATGTCGGGCGGCCGGTTCTGCACCCAGTGCGAGGCCGAGGGCTTCCGCAAGATCACCTTCTGGCCCGACCGGCCCGACGTGCTGTCGCGGTTCACCGTGCGGATCGAGGCCGACAAGGCCTTCCGCCACCTGCTTTCCAACGGCAATCTCGTGCAGTCCGGCGACCTGCCCGGCGGCCGCCGCTTCGCGGTCTGGAACGACCCCTTCCCCAAGCCCTGCTACCTGTTCGCCCTGGTGGGCGGCGAGCTCGACGTGCTGGAGGACAAGCTGGTCACCATGACCGGCCGCACCGTCGACCTCAGGATCTACGTCGACCCCGGCATGGCCCCGCGCGCCGCCTACGCCATGGACGCGCTGAAGCGCTCGATGACGTGGGACGAGGAGGCGTTCGGCCGCGAGTACGACCTCGACCTGTTCATGATCGTCGCCGTCCGCGACTTCAACTTCGGGGCGATGGAGAACAAGGGGCTGAACATCTTCAACTCCTCGCTCCTGCTCGCCGACCCGGCGACCGCCACCGACATGGACTTCGAGCGCATCGAGAGCGTCGTCGCCCACGAATACTTCCACAACTGGACCGGCGACCGGATCACCTGCCGCGACTGGTTCCAGCTGTGCCTGAAGGAGGGCCTGACGGTCTTCCGCGACCAGAGCTTCTCGGCCGACATGCGCGGCCATGCGGTCCAGCGGATCAAGGACGTCAAGGCGCTGCGCGCCCGCCAGTTCGCCGAGGACCAGGGCCCGCTGGCCCACCCGGTGCGGCCGTCCAGCTACCTGAAGATCGACAACTTCTACACCGCGACCATCTATGAGAAGGGCGCGGAAGTGATCCGGATGCTGAAGACCCTGATCGGGCCGGACGCCTTCCGGGCCGGCATGGACCTCTATTTCGAGCGCTGGGACGGCCACGCCACCACCGTCGAGGAATTCATCCGCTGCTTCGCCGAAGCCTCGGGCCGCGACCTGACCGACTTCTTCGCCTGGTACGAACAGGCCGGCACCCCGAAGGTCACCCTGGCCAGCCGCTATGACGAGGCCGCCCGCGCCCTGCATCTGGAGCTCACCCAGGCGACGCCGCCCACGCCCGGCCAGCCGACCAAGCGGCCGCTGCCGATTCCGGTCACCGTCGGTCTGCTGGATCAGGACGGCCGCACCCAGGCCTTCGAACGCGACGGCAAGGCGATCGACGAGACCGTCATCGTGCTCGACGGCGCGTCGGCAAAGATCACCCTGACCGGCGTCGACCGGCCGCCGGTGGTGTCCGCCCTGCGTGGCTTCTCCGCGCCCGTGCGGCTGGAGAGCGACGCCGAGCCCAAGGACCGCTACGTCCTGCTGGCCGGCGATCCGGACCTCTTCAACCGCTGGGAGGCCGGCCAGGAGCTGGCCCGCGCCCTGATCCTCGCCCGCGCCGAAGGCCGGCCCGACGAGGTGGGCGAGGAACGCTACGCCGAGGCCGTCGGCCGCGCGCTCTCCGACCAGGCCGCCGAGCCGGCCTTCAAGGCCCTGCTGCTGGCGCTGCCGTCGGAGCCCGACCTGGCGCTGGCCATGCGGCCGGCCGATCCCGGCGCCATCCACGAGGCGCGCGAAGCTCTGCGCGAGCGGCTCGCGGTGCACCTGCAGCACGAACTCAGGCGCCTGCACACCGGCCTGCAGGACCTGGGCGAGTTCTCCCCCGACGCCGCGGGCGCGGGCCGCCGGGCCCTGCGCAACGCCGCCCTGGAGCTGCTGGCCGCCAATCCCCGCTCGGAGATCGCCGAGGTCGCCGCGGGGCACTACGCCGCCGCCGCCAACATGACCGACGCCATGGGCGGCCTGAACGCCCTGATGCTGATCGGCGGCGAGCCCTTCGAGCAGGGGCTGACCGACTTCTACGAGCGCTGGAAGAGCGAGCCGCTGGTGATCGACAAGTGGTTCGCCGTCCAGGCCCGCGACCCCAGCGAGACGGCGCTCGGCCGGGTCATCGGCCTGACCGCGCACCCGGCCTTCGACGCCAAGAACCCCAACCGCCTGCGGGCCCTGGTCTCCACCTTCGCCAACTTCAATCCGGCGCGCTTCCACGATCCCAGCGGGGCGGGCTACCGGTTCCTGGCCGATCAGATCCTGGCGGTGGACCGCTACAATCCGATGATCGCCGCACGGCTGATCGACGCGCTCGGCGGCTGGCGGCGCTACACGCCCGAGCTCGGCGCTCTGATGAAGGCCGAGCTGCAGCGGATCGTGTCGACCGAGGGCCTGTCGAAGAACGTCTTCGAACTCGCCAGCCGCGCCCTCGCCGATTAGCGCCAGAGTCGAAACGCCGCGGCGATCGCTGGTGACGGATTCCCCGCGCCCGCGTAGACTCTGATTTGCTTGGGGTGATTTGTTCGGGTGGAGGAGCGGCTGTCGTTGGCCAGACGCGGGGGCGAGAACGCGGCTGACGGCGGCCTGCAGGGCCGGCCGGACGACCGTCCGCCGACCCAGCGCTTCGCCCGTATCGCCGTGCTGTCGGCGCTGCTGCTGCTGGCGGTCTACACTGCCGCGGCGGTGGCGCGGCTGCACACCGGCCCCCGCACCGCCGACGAACAGACGCTGTGGCTGCTCGCGCCGCTGGTGGTGACCTTCGGGCTCGGCCTGCTGCTGCTCTCCGAGAGCCGGCGCGTGGAGCGGGCGCACGCCGCCTACAACGATTCCGAACAGCGCTTCCGGCTGGCCGTCGAGGCCGCCCGCTGCGGCATCTGGGAATGGGACCTGACCACCGACCGGATCTTCATGTCCGATGTGACGGCGGCGCTGTTCAGCTGGCGGGGCGGCGTGGTGGACGGCCAGCAGGTGCTCGACCGCGTCTCGCCCGGCCACCGCGACGGGCTTCGCGACGCCCTGCGCTCGGCCGCGGTCTACGGCGGGTTCGACGTCTCGTTCCGGGTGCCCAGCCTGACCGGCGGCCGGCCGGTATGGATCGACGCCCGCGGCCAGGGCTTCGGAGACAGCCCCGACGGCGGCTACGCCCGCATCATCGGCGTGGCGCTGGACGTCACCGAGGAGCGCATGGCGCAGAACCGGGCGCAGTCGGCGGAGATCCGGCTGCGCGACGCCATCGAGAGCGTCTCCGAGGCCTTCGTGCTGTGGGACCGGTTCGGCCGGCTGGTGATGTGCAACCGCAACTACCGCAGCTTCTTCCGCCTCGATCCGCAGATCCTGAAGCCCGGGGCCGCGCGCGAGCAGGTGGAGCGCTGCGCCCTGGCTGCGGTGCGCCAGGAATTCGCCGCGCTCGGCGACCGCGCGGGCGTCCGCGAGGCCGAGCTGGTGGACGGCCGGTGGGTGCAGATCTCCGAGCGCCCCACCGCCGAGGGCGGGCTGGTGGTCACCGCCGCCGACATCACTGCGGTCAAGGCCCAGGAGGAGGCGCGGCGGCTCAACGAGGAGGCGCTGCGCAAGGCGGTCGCCAACCTGGAGCGCAGCCAGGAGCAGCTCTCGGAACTGGCCCGCAAGTACGAGGCGGAGAAGGTCCGCGCCGAGGCGGCGAACCAGGCCAAGAGCGAATTCCTCGCCAACATGAGCCACGAGCTGCGGACGCCGCTGAACGCCATCAACGGCTTCTCGGAGATCATGTTTGCCGAGATGTACGGGCCGCTCGGCGACCGCCGCTACCGCGACTACGCCCGCGACATCCTCAACTCCGGCCAGCATCTGCTGGCGCTGATCAACGACATCCTCGACATGTCGAAGATCGAGGCCGGCAAGATGAGCCTGCGCTTCGAGCCAATGTCGATCGCCGAGGTGGTGGACGACGCCGCCCGGCTGATGCGCAACCGCGCCGAAAGCGCCGGCCTGGTGCTCCGCCTCGAACTCGGCGACCTGCCGGAGGTGGAGGCCGACTATCGCGCGGTGAAGCAGGTGCTGCTCAACCTGTTGTCCAATGCGGTCAAGTTCACCCCGCGCGGCGGCCGCATCACCGTGGTGGCGGAGCGCAGCGACCATCCGCTTGGCGAGCGGGTTCGCATCGGCGTGCGGGACACCGGCATCGGCATCTCGGCCGAGGACCTGGTGCGGCTGGCGCGGCCGTTCGAACAGATCGAGAGCCAGCAGGCGAAGACCCAGCAGGGCACGGGCCTGGGCCTCGCGCTCACCAACTCGCTGGTCGAGATGCACGGCGGTCTGTTCGAGCTGCGGAGCGCCCCTGGCCAAGGGACGACGGCGGCGTTCTCGCTACCGGTCCGCCAGACCGGGCTGGCGCTGGCCCGCATCGGCACGGCCGCGGCGTAGCCCGCCGCCGCGCTGCGCCTGGGGCCGGGGCTGCGTCAGCGCTTCGGCGAACCGCACCCGCTCGTCGGTCGGCAGCCCGCCTGCGAACGTCACGATCCGGCGGTCCAGTTCGGCGCGGCCATCCATCTCCAGCGCCCGCGAGCGGTCGAGGTCAGCGAGGATCGCGGGCGCATCGAACGGATCGGTGGCGAACCGCGCCCAGGCGCCGCGCCGGAGCATCCGCGCCTGCCGCAGCTTGGCTCCCGACGTCGCGGCCTGGGCTCGCATCTCCGTTCGCCAGGCCTCGCGGTGCTCCGGCGAGAGCACGGCTCCGACCCCCTGCATGCCGGCCCCCTGCATGCCGGCGTGGCCGCGCGGCTCCCGCCCGAATCCGTGCAGGCGAAGGCCCATGGCGCCGGCAAGCGCACCGACCACGAAGAGGTTCAGCGCCAGCGAGGCGAACAGCGCGATGAACAGGGCGCGGCGGCTCATCAGACCTCCTCGGACAGGCCGGAGATGTCGAGGTCGGCGGAAACCGAGGCGACCGTGTCCCCGCTGTCCGTCGGCGTCGGCGTCGGCGAGACCTGGGCGCCGACGATCACCCCGGCCGCGCAGGCGGCCGCGAGCGCCGCGCCGAGCCCGGCCGGCGCCAGCCAGCCGCGCCACACGGGGCGCCTGCGCGCCACCGGCCTGCCGGCCACGATGCGGTCGACCAGCGCCGCCGAGGCCGGCGCGCGCGCCCACCCTTCCAGCGCCACGTCCAGCCGTCCGGCGTCCGCCAGCACGGCCTGGGTGAATGTCGGCTCCTCGGCGACCAGGAGCGCCGCCGCGTCGCGAACCTCGAGCGGCCAGCGCGCGATGTCGCCGCCGTACGCCTGCGCCAGCTCTTCGAAGCGATCCTTCCTCAACTCACCGCTCCACCATGTCCGCCAGGGCCGTCCGCAAGGCCCGGCGGCCGCGCCCCAGCAGGCTTTCCAACGCCTCGACGCTCACCCCCATCAGGGCCGCGGCTTCGATATTGCCCAGCTCCTGGTAATGGCAAAGCACGATCGCCTCCCGCTGCCGGTCCGGCAGCGCCTGCAGGGCCAGGGCGACCCGCCGCCCCGCGTCGGCGGCTTCCAGTCCGCGGTCCGGCGCCGGTCCCTGGTCGACCTGCTCCGGCGGCCGGTCCGTGGCGATCTCCCGCCGCCGTCGCAGCCGGTCGTAGCAGAGGTTGAGCGCCACCCGGTGCAGCCAGGTGTCGAAGCGCGCCGCGCCCGGCCGCCACTTGGGCGCCTGTCGCCAGACCCGCAGGAAGGTCTCCTGCGCCACGTCCTCGGCCTCGTGCGGGTCGCCGAGCATCCGTTGCGCCAGGCCCAGCAGCCGGGGCAGCTTGCGGGCCACCAGCGCGCGCACCGCGGCGGGATCGCCGGCGGCCACGCGCTCCAGCAGTTCCTCGTCCGGATCGGCGGCCCCCAAACGTGACCTCTCGGCAGGCTTCGGCGCGCCTGTGACGACTATGGTCCTTCACGGCGCCGGTTCAGCCGCATCATGGGCAGCACTCCATCGAAGGGCTAGCGGTCATCGTCGGCTCCATCGGGTCAGCGCGTCCGGAACTGCGACGCCGCCCCTCCTGACGTTGAACGGCTCGCCGGCCGGGTTCCGTCGGTCAGGTCTGGACGATGGTCTCATAAGCGGCGCGCGCCGCCAGCCGCGCGGACGCCAGGCGGGTCCGCAACGCGCGGAAGTCCCGCGCGCCGCCGGCGCGGGCGAGGAGCATCCGGAAGGCCTTCGGCTCGGCGGCCGGATCGGCCTGGTCCTCCAGCGCCACCTTCAGGAGCTGGGTCAGGTTCTGTTGCAGGCGCCAGGCGTCCTCCAGCGCCTCCAGGGCCGGCTGCGGCGCCAGCTGCGCCTCGCGGAAGGCCGCCAGCGCCTCGGCGGTGTTGGGCCGCAGCGGTCCGCCGGCGTCGGCGTGCACCAGTTGCAGGAACTGGGCGGCGAACTCGACGTCCACCAGGCCGCCGGGCGAAAGCTTGAGGTCCCAGTCGCCCTTCGGCGGCCGCTCCTGCTCCAGCAGCTGGCGCATCTCGCGCACGTCGGCGCCGGTGCGCGCGCGGTCGCGGGGACGGCGAAGCGCCTGCCCGATCGCGTGCTGCGCGGCCCCGGCGAACGCGTCGCTGCTGGCCCAGACGATCCGCGCCCGGGTGAGCGCCAACAGCTCCCAGGTCTCCGCCTCGCCCATGTAGTAACGGTCGAAGGCGCCGAAGCTCACCGCCACCGGGCCCTTGGTGCCGGAGGGGCGCAGCTGCATGTCGACCTCGTAGAGCCCGCCCTCGGCGGTCTGGCTCGAGAGCGCCGCGATCAGCCGCTGGGTGAAGCGCCCGTAGAAGGTCGCCGCATCCCAGCCCTTCAGGCTCGACGCGCCCGCGGGTTCCTCGGCGCGGTAAAGGGTCATCAGGTCGAGGTCGGACGTCGCGCTCATCTCCCGCGAGCCGCACTTGCCCAGCGCCACCACCGCCACCTCGCCGGGGAAGTCGCCGCCCAGCCGCACGGTCTCAGCCAGCGACGCCGGGCCCAGGATCTGGATGCAGAGGTCGGCGAGCTCGGCGAAGGCCTTGCCCGCGGTCTCGGCCGTGGCGCTGCCGCTCATCACCTGCACGCCGACCCGGAACGCCTGCTCGCGCTGGACCCGGCGCACCGCGTCCATGGCCGCCTCGAAGCCGTCGGCGCGGGCCACGGCGCCTTCCATCACCGAGCGGTCCTCGGCGATGTCGATAGTTTGGAAGAAGGCGGTGTCGAGCATGGCGTCGATGGCGGCGGGACGCCGGGCCAGCGTGGTGGCCAGGCGCGGGGCGAAGGCCATCACCTCCACCACCAGCTCGAACATCTTCGGCTGGGCCAGGAACAGCGACTGCAGCTGCACGCCCGAGGACAGGCGCGAGAAGAAGTCGGAGAAGCGGTTGAAGGCCACGTCCGGCGCGCCGCTCGCCTGGGCGGCGTCCAGCAGCCGCGGGGCCAGCCGGGTGAACAGCTCCCGGCCGCGCTCGGTGCGGGTCGCCGGGATGTGGCCGTGGTGCCAGTTGCGGATGGTCTGCGACACCCGCGGCGGGTTGGAGAAGCCCATCCGCGCCAGGGTCGCCAGGGTCTCCGGATCGTCGTCGACGCCGGTGAACACCAGGCTGCCGAACCGCGACGACAGCGGCTCCTCCTCCGGGAAGAGCTCGCCATAGCGGGCGTTGACGGTCTTCAGAGTGCGGGTGATCGCCGCGTCGAAGCTGCGCAGGCGGTCGTAGCCGGCCAGGGCAGCGATCCGGCGGCGATCCGGGTCGGATTCCGGCAGGCGATGGGTCTGCTCGTCGGCCAGCATCTGGATGCGGTGCTCGACGGCGCGCAGCATTGCGTAGGCCTCGCGCAGCTCGGCGGCGGTCTCGGGCGCCACGTGGCCGGTTTCGACCAACGCCTGCAGGGCGTCCAGCGTGCGGCGGCTGCGCAGGGACGGATTGCGTCCGCCCGAGATCAGCTGCTGGGTCTGGACGTAGAATTCGATCTCGCGGATGCCGCCGCGGCCCAGCTTCAGGTCGACGCCCTTGGCGGACACCCGCTCGTCGACCTTGTGGGCGTGGATCTGGCGCTTGATGGAATGGATGTCGGCGATGGCCGCGAAGTCGAGGTGCTTGCGCCAGACGAAGGGGGCAAGCTCGCCTAGGAACTCCCCGGCGGCGGCGAGGTCGCCGGCGCAGGCCCGCGCCTTGATGAAGGCCGCCCGCTCCCAGTTCTGGCCGACGCTCTCGTAGTATTCCAGCGCCGCGGCCACCGGCACGGCCGGCGGCGTCGACGACGGGTCCGGCCGCAGCCGCAGGTCCATGCGGAAGACGTAGCCGTCGCCGGTGCGCGCCTGCATCAGGTCGGCCACCCGGTGGGTCAGGCGCACCGCGAAAGCCTGCGGCTCCACGCCGTCGGCCAGCCGCAGCCGGTCGGGATCGAAGAAGACCGAGACGTCGATGTCGCTGGAGTAGTTGAGCTCATAGGCGCCCTGCTTGCCCATGGCGATGCAGAACCAGCCGGGGACCGGGCCTTCCGCGCCGTCGCCCAGGCTGGTCAGCCGCCCGGCCTCCAGCTCTCCCCGGGCGGCGATGGTCAGCGCCGAGGCCACTGCGGCATCGGCGAACCGGGTCAGGGCGCCGGTGACGGCGTCGAGGTCCCAGACGCCGCCCAGGTCGCAGAGGGCGGTCAAGAGGTGCAGCTCGCCCTTCAACCGCCGCAGGTCGCCCTCGGCGGCGGCGGTCTCGCCCTGCGCCACCGCGGCGGTGCGGGCGAGGAGGTCCTGCAGCCGCGCGTCGGGCTCGGAGGAGAGGAGCGTGGTCAGCCGCGGCGGATCGCGACGCGCGAGCCCGGCGAGGTAGGGCGAGGCGGCGAACATCGGGGCCAGCGCCGGCCAGGCCTTCTCGATGGCGGCCGCCTCGCCCAGAGCCTCGCGGGTCCGGGCCGCCCCCTTCGCGTCGACGACCGGACCGCAGGGCCTGAGCTGTTCGGCGAGCGTCATCGTCAGGCCGCGCGCGGCAGGATCAACGCGACCCGCAGGCCCGGGCCCATCTCGCCGACCTTGCCGGGGCCCTCGTCCAGTTCCAGCCGCCCGCCGTGCGCCTCGGCCACCGCGCCCACCAGCGACAGGCCGAGCCCGGCCCCCGGCTGGTTGCGGCTGTTCTCCAGCCGCACGAAGCGCTCGACCACCCGGCCACGGTCCGCCTCGGGCACGCCCGGCCCGGTGTCGGTCACCGAGAACTCCACCTCGCCGGACGACCGGCGGCGGACCCGCAGCATGATCGCCCCGCCCTGCGGCGTGTACTTCACGGCGTTGTCGAGGATGTTGGCCAGGGCCTGGGCCAGGAACTCGCGGTTGCCGCGGACGGTCAGGTCCCTGGCGAACTCGGTGGCGAAGTCGATGCCCTTGTCCTCGCACAGCGGCGCGTAGAGCTCGGAGATGTCGGCGGCCAGTTCCGAGGGGTCGAACAGCGTCGGGTCCGGGGCCGCGCCCGCCGCCTGCAGGCGCGCGATCGACAGCACCGCGCCGAAGGTCTTCAGCACCCCGTCGGTGTCCTCCAGCGCCTGCCCAAGCGCCTTGGTCGGGTCGCCCTTGCCGGCTTCCACGTCCAGGTAGGCGGCCTCCAGCCGCGCCCGCAGACGGGTGACCGGCGAGCGCAGGTCGTGGGCGATGGCGTCGCCGGCGTGCTTATGGCCCGCCATTGAGCGCTCCAGCCGGTCCAGCATCTCGTTGAGGCCGAGCGCCAGTTCGTCGAACTCGTCCCGGGTGCCGCGCACGTGGGCGCGCGCCGCCAGGTCGCCGTTGCGGACTGCGTCCACCACCTCGGTCAGCCCGGCCATGCTGCGCGAGACGTTGCGGCTGACCAGCACCCCGCCCGAGAGGCCCAGCACGATGATCAGCGCCCCCGCGCCCCAGAGCGCGCGGACGATCTTCACCACATAGGCCTGGTCCTCGCCGATGTCGGCGCCGACGAACAGGATCTCCCCGCCGCCCAGCCGCTCCTGCACCCCGCGGGCCGGATGCTTCACCACCTGCCGCTGGGCGTTCCGGTCGGTCACCGAGAAGGTGGTCCACGTCTCCTGGCCGTTGAACCTGTCGACCGGCGACTCCTCCACCGAGCCGGAGATCCGCTTCCCGTCCTTGGTCATCAGGAGGTAGAGGAACGGCCGCTCGCTGGCCGCCCGCTCGATCAGCGACTGGTTGACGGCGTCCACCCCGGCCCGGTTGTAGGCGGCGGTCAGCGAGCGCATCTCGCGGGTGATCTCGCGATCGGTCCGCCGGGTCGCCTCGCCGGCAGTGGCCACGTAGATGTAGGCCAGGAAGGCGCTGGCGGCGCTGGCGAACAGCGCCAGGAACAGCAGCGTCAGCCGGAACGGCGTGGTGCGGAAGATCCGCGGCAGGCGCATGGCGCGCGCCCGGCTCTGCTACGCGTCCAGGCGGTAACCCGCCCCGCGGACGGTCTGCAGCATCGGCCGGTCGAAGCCCTTGTCGATCTTCGAGCGCAGCCGGGAGATGTGCACGTCGATGACGTTGGTCTGCGGGTCGAAGTGGTACTCCCAGACCTTCTCCAGCAGCATCGTCCGGGTCACCGACTGGCCGGCGTGGCGCATCATGAATTCCAGCAGCTGGAACTCGCGCGGCTGCAGGTCGATCTCCTTGCCCTGGCGATGCACGGAGCGGCCGATCAGGTCCATCTCCAACTCGCCGACCCGCAGCAGGGTCTGCACCGAGCCGGTCTCCCGGCGCCGCGCCAGGGCCTCGACCCGGGCGCTGAGCTCGGCGAAGGCGTAGGGCTTCACCAGGTAGTCGTCGCCGCCGGCCTGCAGGCCGGCCACGCGGTCGCCCACCTCGCCGAGCGCCGAGAGGAAGAGCACCGGCGTCTGGTCACCCTCGCGCCGGATGGTCTCGATCAGGGTGACGCCATCCATCTTCGGCATCATGCGGTCGACGATCATCACGTCGAACTCGCCGTCGCGGGCGGCGACGAGGCCCTCCTGACCGTCCGCCGCCCGCGTGCAGGCGTGGCCGGCCTCGGAGAGGCCGCGCTCCATGGCGTCGGCCGCTTCGAGGTCGTCTTCGACAATCAGGATCCGCATGATTCCGCCCCCGGAAAACCCGAGCTTAGCCTGTAACCTTCAACGGCAGGAAGGAGGTGCGGCCGGCGCGGTAGACACCCACCAGCACGCTGGTGCGGTTGGCCTTCTTGGCGACGTCCACGGCGCTCGCCAGATCCGCGGCGGTGGCCACCAGGCGGTCCCCGGCGCGGACGATGACGTCGCCGCGCCGCAGGCCCTTCTGGCCGGCGTCGGAGGTCTGGTCGACGGAGGTGACGACCGCGCCGCGCACGTCGGCCGGCAGGCTCAGCTGGCGGCGCGTGGCGTCGTCCAGCGGGGCCAGGCCCAGGCCGAGCACCGGCGGCTGCTTCTGCTGCTGCGAGCCCGAACCGCCCGGACGTTGCGCGTTCGGGCTGTTGTCGTTGGCCGCCAGTTCCTTCTCCGACGGCCGGGTGCCGGAGCGCACCTCGACGGTGCGGTGGTGGCCGTCGCGGATCACGTCCAGCCGCAGCGCGTCGCCGGGCCGGGCCTTGGCGACTTCCCGCGTGAGCTCGGAGGAGGTCTTCACCGACTGGCCGTTGATGGAGGTCACCACGTCGCCGGGCGCGAGGCCGGCGCGTTGCGAGGGTCCGCCCGGCACCAGGTCGGCGACGATCGCGCCGCGCTGGTCGGCCATGCCCTGGGCCTCCGCCATCTCGGCGGTGAAGTTCTGGATGGTCGCGCCGATGTAGCCGCGCTGGATCTTGCCGCCGGAAATCAGCTGCTTGGTGACCTGGTCCGCCACGTCGGCGGGGATGGCGAAGCCGATGCCGACCGAGCCGCCCGACGGCGAGAAGATCGCGGTGTTCACGCCGATCACCCGGCCATAGATGTCGAAGGTCGGGCCGCCGGAGTTGCCGCGGTTGATGGGCGCGTCGATCTGGATGTAGTCGACGAAGGTCTCGCCGATGTCGCGGCCGTAGGCCGAGATGATGCCCGCCGTGGCGGTGCCGCCCAGGCCGAACGGGTTGCCCACCGCGATCACCCAGTCGCCGACCCGCGGCTTGGCCGAGTTCTCGAAGTTCACGAACGGGAAGTTCGCGCCCTTGACCTTGATGACCGCCAGGTCCGTGCCCTCGTCGCGGCCGACGACCACGGCGTCCAGCTCGCGCTCGTCCTTCAGCACGACCTTGATGGTCTCGGCGTTCTCGACCACGTGGTTGTTGGTGATGATGTAGCCGTCCGAGGAGATGAAGAAGCCCGAGCCGGCGGATTGCTGGGTCGGCAGCCGCGGCTGGCCCTTCTCCGTGCGGCCGCCCTGCGGCGGGGCGCTCTCGTCGTCGCCGTCAGCGCCACCGTTGCTGTCGGGCGCCTGGCCGCGCGGCACCAGGTCGAAGGGCAGGCCCGGGATGCGCAGGGCGCTGGTGTCGACGCGGCTCGTCACGTTGATCGAAACCACCGCCGGCGAGACGCGGTCGAAGATGTCTGCGAACGACATCGGCGCGCCGGGCGGCGGCGCGAAGATCGGGGCGGTGGACGCCTTGATGAGATGGGCCTGGTCGGCGTGGGCGGCCGGCAGTCGCACGCCCGCGCCCGCCACCGCAGCGGCCATGACGCCCGCGCCCGCGATGGCGCCCAGGAGGTAACCGGTCTTCTTCGAAGTCATCAGTCTCTTGTTCCCTGTGCGCGCGGCGTCGGTGTTTCCGGTGCGCGCCCGACAAACCTAGGTTCGATGCACGAGAGTGCAACGGCTCTCAAGTTACGTTTAGGTCACCCTGCGTCCGGTATCACGACGGTTATTAGGCGCAATAGTGTCAGGATGGATCGGATTCCGACAGGCGCCGCAGCCGTTCGGCCTCGGTTTGCGAAAGCTCCGGCTCCACCGTGCGGTTCCGCAGCCGGGTGAGCAACAGGATGAGCCCCAGCCCGACCACCAGGAAGGGTCCGACCCACAGGGCCACGTTGCCGAGCGCGAAGCTCGGCCGCAGCAGCACGAACTCGCCGTAGCGGTCGGTCAGGAAGCGCTTGATCTCGGCGTCGCTGCGGCCGGCCTTGACCTGTTCGCGCACGATCTGGCGCAGGTCGTGGGCGAGCTCGGCCTCGGAGTCGTCGATGGACTCGTTCTGGCAGACCAGGCAGCGGACATCCTGGAAGATCTGTCGGGCCCGGGCCTCCTGTGCGGGGTCCGGCAGGCGCTCGGCGGGATCGGAGGCGGCGGCGAGGCTGAGCACGCCGGCCAGGGCCGCCGCCAGCATGCGCCACCTCACGCCGGCTGCTCCCGCCGCCGCGCCACGCCCAGGCGGAGCCGGCGGTCGGACAGCGAGACGAGGCCGCCGAGGCCCATGATCACCGGTCCGAAGAAGAGCAGCGTCGCCCACGGGTTCCAGTAGGCGCGCACCAGCCAGACCGGCGCGCCGGCCTTGTCGCGCCGCTCGCCGAGCACGACGTAGAGATGGCTCAGGCCGCGGTAGCAGATCGCCACCTCCGACGTGGTCTGGCCGCCGGCCGGATAGAAGCGCCGCTCCGGCTCGGCGGTGCAGACCGGTCGGCCGGCCCGGGTGGCGTGGATCAGCGCGCGTTCGGCCTCGTAGTTGGGCCCATCGACGTCGCCGACCTGGTCGAGCACCAGGTGATAGCCGCCGACGTTCAGGCTGCCGCCCCGCGAGAGGGTTTCGGCGGCCTCGGCCTTCCAGCCGGTCTCGTAGCAGGCGCCGAGCACGAACACCCCCAGGCCGAGGTGGGCCAGCGTCATGCCCCAGGCTCCGCGCGGCAGGGCGACGAGCCGGCGCCAGCTCTCCGCCGCCGGAGCCCGGAAGGCGCGGGTGCGCTCGACCAGCTCGGCGACCACGCCGGCGATCAGCCAGGCGCCCACCGCCAGCCCGGCGGCGCCGAACGCCTTGCGCGGGCTGACCAGGGCATAGGCCGCCAGGCCCGCGGCGAGGGCGACCAGGACCGCGACCCACAGCCGCTGCGCCACGCCCCAGGCGTCGCCGCGCTTCCAGGCCAGCAGCGGCCCGGCCGGCAGCAGGATCAGCAGCCCAGCCATCAGCGGGGTGAAGGTGAGGTTGAAATAAGGGGGGCCGACGGAGATCGACTCGCCGGTCATCGCCTCGCGGATCAGCGGATAGAGGGTGCCCAGCAGGACGGTGGCGGTGGCCGCGGCCAGCAGGATGTTGTTGAGCACCAGGGCGCTCTCGCGGCTGACCGGGGCGAACAGGCCGCCCTGCCCCAGCTTCGGCGCCCGCCAGGCGAACAGGGCGAAGGCCGAGCCGCAGGTCACGCCCAGGATGATCAGCAGCAGCACCCCACGCTTGGGATCGACCGCGAAGGCGTGCACCGAGGTCAGCACGCCCGAGCGCACCAGGAAGGCGCCCAGCATGGAAAAGGAGAAGGCCGCCAGGCCCAGGAACACCGTCCAGCCGGCGAGCGCGCCGCGCTTCTCGGTGACGATGGCCGAGTGCAGCAGGGCCGCGGCCACCAGCCAGGGCATGAAGGAGGCGTTCTCCACGGGGTCCCAAAACCACCAGCCGCCCCAGCCGAGCTCGTAGTAGGCCCAGAACGAGCCGAGCGTGATGCCGACGGTGAGCAGGCTCCAGGCGGCCAGCGCCCAGGGCCGCACCCAGCGCGCCCAGGCGGCGTCCACGCGCCCCTCGATGAGGGCGGCGACGGCCAGGGAGAAGACCACCGACATGCCGACATAGCCCGCGTAGAGGAACGGCGGGTGGATCGCCAGCGCCGGGTCCTGCAGCAGGGGATTGAGCGAGCGGCCCTCGACCGGCGGGCTGGCGAGCCGCGCCAGCGGGTTCGAGGCGAACACCGTATAGGCCAGGAAGACCGTGCCCAGGCCGCCCTGCACCGACACCATCACGGCCCGCAGGCCCCGTGGCAGGCTGCGGCCCAGGAGGGCCGCCGCCGCGCCGTAGCCGGTGAGCGCCAGGCACCAGAGCAGCATCGAGCCCTCGTGGCTGCCCCAGGCCCCGGCCACCTTGTAGAGCATCGGCTTTTCGGTGTGCGAATTGGCGGCGACGTTGGCCACCGAGAAGTCCGAGGTGACGAAGGCGTGGATCAGGGCCGCGAAGGCCAGCGCCACGCCGACGAAGGCCGCCAGGGCCGCGCCCTCGCCGGCCGCCGCCAGCACCGTCGAGCGGCGCATCCGCGCGGCCGCCGACAACGCCGCCTGGGCGATCGAGAACACCAGGCCCAGGGTGAGCGCGAAGGCGCCCAGTTCAGCGATCATCAGGAGCCGCCCTTGTCCGAGGCCGGCTGGGCGTAGGCCGGCGTTGCGCCGTCGCCCCGCCATTCGCCCTGGGCCTTCAACGCCTTGGTCAGTTCACGCGGCATGTAGCGCTCGTCGTGCTTGGCGAGCACCCGCTTGGCCTCGAACACGCCGTCGCCGCGGAAGGCCCCAACCGCCACCACGCCCTGGCCCTCGCGGAACAGGTCCGGCAGGTCGCCCTGGAAGACCACCTTGTCCACCGAGGCCTGGTCGCGGACGTTGAACTCGACCTGGCCGTCGGGATGCTTGACCACCGAGCCCTGGGCCACCAGTCCGCCGAGCTGGATCGAGCGGCCGGCCGGCGGCCGGGCCTTGGCGGCCTGCGACGGCGTGTAGAAGAACGAGACGGAATCCCCGAGCCCCCAGAGCGTCAGCGCCACGGCCAGGATCAGCACGGGCGCGATGGCGGCGACCAGCGTCAGCCGGCGGCGCGCCTTGGGGGATTTCGGCAGCCAACTCATCGCATCGGCTCCGCCCGCGCCGAGGCGTCGAGCTGTTGCAGGATATCACTGCGGCCGGCGTAGCGCGCCTTGGCGTCGGCCAGCGCCTGGTCGCGCTTGGCCTTGTCGCCGAGCACGGCGTAGGCGCGCACCAGCCGCACCCAGCCCTGCGGATCGTTCGGGCTGGCCTGCAGCCGCTGCGCCAGGCCGGCGACCATGCCGCGGACGGCGGTCAGCTGTTCGGGCGACAGGGCCGGCGCAGCCTCCGGCTGGCCCTCCGCGTCGGCGATCGCCGCGGTCAGCGCGGCGCGGCGGCTGTCGTCGGCGGGCAGGTCGGCCAGCAGGGCCCGCCAGTCGGCCAGGCCACCGGCGCGGTCGCCGTCGGCGATGCGGGCGCGGGCCAGGTGGAAGCGGGGCGCGACGGCTTTCGGATCGCGCTTCAGCGCCTCCCGGAAAGCGGCCTTGGCGTCGTCGGTGACGGGGCCGCCGCTTTCGAAGACCAGGCCCTCGCCCAGCAGTTCCCAAAGGTCGGCGCGCTGCGGCGCGATCCGCACCGCCTTGCGCAGGGCGCGGACCGCCTCGGCGGGATGCTCCGAGGCTCCCTCGGCGATGGCGAGATAGCGGAAGCCCTCCGGATCGTTGGGCCGCTGCTGGGTGAGCTGTTCGAGCACCGCGGCCAGCTCCGGCGGCGCCAGGCTGGCGGGGTTGGAGGCCTTCCAGGCGGCCAGGCGCTTGACGAACGGCTGGTCGGGCATCCCCGGCGAGCCCAGCGCCAGGTAGAGGCCAAGCGCCAGCGCCGGGGCCAGCATCACGGCGATCAGCACCGGGCGGCGCGCGGCGGGCTCCGATGTCCAGGTCTCGACCGGCTGGTCGGCGGCGGCCAGCAGGCGACGGCCGGCTTCGGCGTGGGCGCTCTTGCGCTCGGCCTCGCCGATCAGGCCGCGTTCGGCCAGTTCGTCGATCTCCGCCAGCTGCCGGCGATAGACCGCAGGCGTGGGGTCTTGCGCCTCGCCCTGCGTGGCGGCCCGAGCGGCGCGGGAAAGGATGAGACCGGCCGCGGCGGCGGTCAGCACGCCGGCGACCACCCAGAAGGCGATCATGGCGCGCGTTTAGCGGAAAGCGTGGGTCAGTGCGAGCGCGGCGTCATGCCCCAGCGGTCGCGCGGGCGGACGGCTCCGGCTGCCCGGCCGCCGCCGCGCGGCGGCGGACCAGATCAGCGGCCTTGTCGTCGCGAACCAGACGGCTGAATTCCGCCACCACGGTGAGGAAGGCGCGGGCGTTGTCCTCGTATTCGGTCTCGTGGGTCTTGAGCAGGTCGAGCACTTCCTCGACGTAGTGGTCGAGCATCTCGCCGAGCTTCTCCAGGGTCTTGGTCCGCGCCGCGGCGAAGCCGCCGTAGTTGGCGCTGGAGCGCACCTCGCGCGCGAAGGCGAGCAGGGTCAGCGAGCGGCGCACCGCCGTCTCGTCGGGCGGCAGGTTGAGCCTGGGGATGCTGCGGCGGATCCGGCGCAGCTTCGCCGGACCGGTGGGCAGCGCCTGGGCGGCGTACTTCTCGGTCTCCCGCAACCGGGCTTCGACGACGCTGGCCAGCGACTTGCGCTGCTTGACCAGCCGCAGGCCCCAGCCGTGCTCGCGCGATAGGTCGACGCAGGTCTCCAGTTCGGTCGCCTGCAGGGTGATCAGCTCCACCCGCTTCGCGGCCTCGACGGCGACGGCGGAGCCGCCATCGAGGTCGAGCAGCGAGATCGCCCTCAGGGCGTCGTCGATGTCGCTCATCACCCGCTCGCCGAACCCGCCGAGCTCGGAGTCCGCCAGATAGCGCTCCGTCGGCTTGTCCATCACCGCGGAGATGACCCTGAGCACCATCCAGCTATGCGGCAGCTGGGCGGCCAGCATCTCGAAGAAGCCGGGCCCCGCGTCCTCGGAGATCGAGACGGCGTCCTTGTAGGCCAGCCGCGCGCCGGCGGTCACTTCGTCGCTGAAATGCGTGGTCCACTCCGGAAGCCGGAAGGAGGCCGCACGGACCACGGGGGCGAGGTCAAGGCAGGCCACGAAAGCCGCCGCGCCGCCGGCCCGGGCCTCGTCGCAGGCCTCCGCAGCGACCACGAAGTCGCGCACTTCGCCGGCCCGAATGGCCTCGGCCGCCAGCCGCACCAGCCGGTCGAACGCCTCGGTGGAGCTCTCGCCCGGCCGATAGTCGTAGAGGGAGAGCTCGGCCTTGGCGATCTGCGCCGGGGCGATGACCTTCAGGCCGCGCCAGACGGCGCCGAGCACGCGCCCGGGGAAGACCAGATTGTGGGGGTCGCGTCCGTCGCCGACGCACATCGGCACGATCGGCTGCAGGATGATGTTGCGAAGCTGGCGGTCGCGGGCCTCGCTTTCCACCATCCGGCGAACGCTGGCGAGCGCGCTGTCGCCGCCGGTGCCGGCCAGAGCCGCATGCAGACCGCCCACGACCTGGTCCGGCGCGGCCTCCACGAGGGTCCGCACGATCTGCATCTTGCGCTCGGACAGAGCAGGCATTCGGGAGGCTCCGCATGCGGACAACACCGCATCGCGCCAACATGCCGAACGCGGGTTAAGGTTTTCCGAAGCGCAAGGACTTCAGGCTTCGGCCCGCGGCAGGTCGACCTGCAGGCGCAGACCGCCCAGCCCGCTCTCGCCCAGTGTCAGCGCGCCGCCATAGGCGCGGGCCAGTTCGTCGATGATGTTGAGGCCCAGGCCCGAGCCCGGCGCACTCTCGTCCAGGCGCGCGCCGCGCTGGATCGCGGCTTCGCGCTGTTCCTGGGTCAGGCCTGGCCCGTCGTCCTCGATGGTCAGGCGCAGCCGCTCCGGGCCGGCGGCCTCGGCGCGGACCCGCACCTTGCCGCGGCACCACTTGCAGGCGTTCTCGATTCCGTTGCCGGCGATCTCCAGCAGATCCTGCCGCTCACCCTGGAAATAGAGGTCGTCCGGGGCGTCCCAGTCGATCGCCACGCCCTTGTCGCGGAAGATCCGCTCCAGGGTGCGGACCAGCTCATCCAGCACCTCGACGACCGAGGTCCGCTCGCCCTGCCCCTGGGTGCGGGCGGCGGCGCGGGCGCGGCGCAGGTGGTGGTCGACCTGCTGGCGCATGACCGCGGCCTGGCGGGTCACCACCTCGGCGAGGGGCCCCGGACGCTGGTCGGCCTCGGTGATCATCACCGAGATCGGCGTCTTCAGGGCGTGGGCGAGGTTGCCGACGTGGGTGCGCTGGCGCTCGACGACCTCCTGGTTGTGGGCGACCAGGGCGTTCAGCTCGTCGGCCAGCGGCATCACCTCGCTGGGATAGACGTGGGCCAGGCGCTCGGCCTTGCCCCGCCGGACCGCGGCCACCTCGCGCTGCAGCTCGAACAGCGGCCGCAGGCCCACCCGCACCTGGATCACCACGGCGGCGATCAGGCCCAGGCCCAGCAGGAGGAAGGCGGCGGCGGTAGCGGCGATGAAGCCGCGCACGTCACGGTCGATGGGCGAGCGGTCCTCGGCGGCGAGGAAGATCACCGGGTGGCCGTAGATGGTCGCCGGCCGTGCGGCGGCCCGCAGCGGCTCGCCGAGCGGTCCGCGGGCGCTGTAGGCGAACGGCTTGCCGGGACGGGCGGCGAACTTGCTCGCAAGGTCGCGCGGGGTGTGGAGTTCGGAGTCCCACAGCGAGCGGGAGCGGACCAGGGCCGCGACCTTTCCGCCCGGCCGGAACTCGGCGATCTCCCAGTAGCGGCCGGAATAGGCGCGCAGCGCACGCTCGTCGGTCAGCGCCGGCGCGACCACCTCGCCGTTCTCCACCGTGGTGCCGGTCGTCAGGTTGTCGATCAGTTCGTTGAGGCTCTGGTCGAAACGCCGCAGCGCCGCCTGCTGGAACAGCAGCGCCAGCACCACCGCCGAGACCACCAGCGCGGCCAGGCTCCAGCCGACGGCCAGCAACACCAGCCGGCGGGCGAGCGAGGGGCGGCGCAGGGCCTCGGGGATCACGGCGTTGCGGGGCGCACGGTCACGGCCGGGCCGCCTCGCCTCCGACCTCGCCCTCGGGACAGGTCAGGCGATAGCCCAGGCCGCGGACGGTCTCGATCCGGTCGGAGCCGATCTTCTTGCGCACCCGGCCGATGAACACCTCGATGGTGTTGGAATCGCGGTCGAAGTCCTGGTCGTAGAGGTGCTCGACCAGCTCGGTGCGGCTGATCACCCGGCCCTGATGCATCATCAGGTAGTGCAGCAGCCGGTATTCCAGGGAGGTCAGCCGCAGGGGTTCGCCGTTGACGCTCGCGCGCGCCGCCCGCGGATCGAGCCGCAGGCCGCCGCAGGACAGGCTGGGCGCGGCGTGGCCGGCGGAGCGCCGCAGCAGGGCGCGCAGGCGGGCCAGCAGCTCCTCGGTGTGGAAGGGCTTGGTCAGGTAGTCGTCGGCGCCGGCGTCGAAGCCCGCGACCTTCTCGCTCCAGGCGCCGCGGGCGGTGAGGATCAGCACCGGCGTGGCCATGTTCTCGCGCCGCCAGCGTTCCAGCACCGAGACCCCGTCCACCTTCGGCAGGCCGAGATCGAGGATCACCGCGTCATAGGGTTCGGTCTCGCCCAGGAACTGGGCTTCCTCGCCGTCCGGGGCGTGGTCGACCGCATAGCCGGCGTCACCCAGCGCCAGCTTCAGCTGACGCGAGAGGTCCGGATCGTCTTCAACAAGCAGGATACGCACGGTCGCGTCCTTTCAACTGCGGCGGCTCAGCGGCCTTGCTGCCGGATCTGCTGGCCGCTCACGGCGTCCACGACGAACACGACGACCTGGCCGGACGGCAGCATCTGCCATTGGACGAAGTAGACGGGTCGGCCGCCGT
Source organism: Phenylobacterium hankyongense (assembly GCF_003254505.1). Taxonomy (NCBI): domain Bacteria; kingdom Pseudomonadati; phylum Pseudomonadota; class Alphaproteobacteria; order Caulobacterales; family Caulobacteraceae; genus Phenylobacterium; species Phenylobacterium hankyongense. Next base: position 552,150 of record NZ_QFYP01000001.1, read on the forward strand.
CCTCGCCCTGAGTGGTGTTCAGGTGCCGCCCCGGCGTGCGCGCCGCGATCATCGCCAGAACGCGCGCCAACGGCACTTGGCGCCCGGCCCGCACAGCGTCTCGCGCCTGGTCCTGGTCGCCACGACCTGCGCCCAGCGCAGGCCGGTCATTATCCTGCGCGGTCGCCGCCGCAGGAGCGGCGGCCGCCAGCAGGGCGGCGATCACGAGGAAGCGTTTCATGCTGCCGATCTAAGCGGCCTGGACTGAACCGGGCCTGAATACGGCGGTTATGCCGGGGCCGGACCGTTCTGTCACGCGGCTCAGACCTGAAGGGTCAGTTCCGGCGACGGGGCGTGTAGGGGCGCTTCTGCCGCCAGGCCTCGGCGAAGGCCTCGAGCTCCGGATCCGGGGTGTCGGGCAAGGTGACCACCAGGCGGGCGAACAGGTCGCCGCGCCGGCCCTGCGTGTCGGTCAGCCCCCGGCCCTTGAGCCGCAGGCGCGAGCCGGTGTTGGAGCCCTTGGGAACCGTCAGGGTGACCGGGCCCTCGGGGGTCGGGGCCTCGACCTTGCCGCCCAGCGCCGCGTCGTAGACGGTGACCGGCACGTCCATCACCAGCACCGCGCCTTCCTGGCGGTAGATCGGATGCGGCAGGATGGTGAGTTCGATGAAGGCGTCGCCGGGGCCGGAACGTCCCGGTTGGCCCTGGCCCTTGAGCCGCAGCGTCTGGCCTTCCTGCGCGCCCTTGGGGATGGTGACGTCGATGGTGCGGCCGTCGGAGAAGCTGATCCGCTTCTTGCCGCCGCGGATGGCGTCCTCCAGGTCGATCTCCAGACGCGCGCGCACGTCGGCGCCGCGCTGGGAGAAGCCGCCGAACCCGCCGCCGGCCCCACCGGGGCGCCCGCCCCGGCCGCCGCCGCCGAACATCTCGCCCAGGATGTCGCCCAGGTCGACGCCCTCGAAGCTCTCGCTCTGGTAGGCGCCACGACGGGCGCCGCCGCCTTCGAAGCCCGGACCGCCGCCGGGATTCGCGCCCCACGGCCCCTGGCCGCCGGAGAAGCCGCGGGCAGTCTCGCGGCCATCGGCGTCGATCTCGCCGGCGTCGAACTTCTTGCGCTTGGCGACGTCGCCCAGGATGTCGAACGCGGCGCTGACGCGCTTGAACCGCTCCTCGGCTTCCTTGTTGTTCGGATTGGTGTCGGGATGGTTCTGCTTGGCGAGTTTGCGGAACGCCTTGCGGATCTCGTCGGCGCTCGCACCGCGCGAGACGCCCAGCTCCTGATAGGGGTCGCGCGCCAAGACCTCAGCCCTCTAAGAAATACCGTCCAAGCTTGGTCTTCTAGATTGGTCCGGCCGGACTTGCACGCAAGGGCGAGTGTGGCAGATTTGCAACAACAGATCAGGCGAACGGCCGCGGTTCGCTGCGCGGCCGGACGGCGTCGGCGTCGGACGAGGCCGCCGCAGCGGCTCCGGCGCCCTGGACGGCGTCGGCCGAGCGCGCCCCCTGGCTGAAGACCTCGTCGGCGAAGGCGGCGATGGCGGTGTTGTACTCCTCCGCCAGCTCCATCGGCCCCATGTGGCCGGCGTCCTGCACCGGGTGCGGGCGGGCCTGCGGCAGCTTCCAGGCGATCACCTCGCCGGCCGACGGCACGGTGACCAGGTCGCGGCCGCCGATGAACACCAGCGCCGGAACCCGCATGGCCGGCAAGTCGTCCGCCACGCCCCACGCCATCATCGCCAGGTTGCCCTTGGCCTGCACGGCCGGCGAATTGCGGGTGGCGTCCAGCGCCACCTGGTTGAGCTGCGCCTTGGTCGGCCGGGTCCCGAACCCGCCGATCCGCATGCCAAGGTGGGTCGCGCCCGACAGATAGCTCTGCCAGTTCATCGCCCAGACCAGCGGCTGCAGCCAGATGTCCAGGCGCATCAGCGGCTTCAACACCGGCTCCATGGCGTGCAGCGCCTCGCCCAGGATCGTGGTGCGCGCCGGATCGACGGAGGTGGTGTTCTCCAGGACGATGCCGGCGACCTGCTGTCCGAGCATCTCCGGATAGCGGCGGCAGAAGGTGAGCACGGTCATGCCGCCGATCGAATGCCCCACCAGGATCACCCTGCGCCGTCCGGCGCGGTTCACCACGGTCAGCAGGTGGTCGGCGAAGCGGTCGAGGCTGTAGTGGCCATCCCGCGGCTGGGTCGACTTGCCGAGCCCGGCGAGGTCGTAGACCACCACCTGGAAGCGCTTGGCGAGCGCGCGGCGGGCCTCCCACCACGTCCCGGATTCCATGGCCCAGCCATGCACGAAGACCAGCACGGGCGCGTCCTGCGGACCGTCGGCCTCGAGATGCAGCACGGCGCCGTCGGCGGTCTCCACCGAGACGCCGGCCTCGTGCTCGAAGCGGGCCTGGTCGTCGCCGCGACGACCCAGCAGCAGCGCCATCGGCAGGCGGCCGAGCAGGGACCAGGCGATCAGCGCCCCGCCGGTCCACAGCCGCCAGTCCTGGGCGTCGAGGCGTTCGCCGGGCAAGGGCTGAAGGATCTCGTGCAGCCGCCACCACGACCAGGCGAGGTAGCCTCCGGCGGCGAGCAGGGCGAGCGAAATGAGCGCGAACAGGCGCTGGATGAGGGCAAGCAGCATGACAGACCTCCGACCGATGTTCGGGGAAGCCGGAAATGCCGGCGAATGTTCCGTTAGTCGCGGCCGCGTTCGTCGATCAGGTCCCAGGCGGCGAATTCCAGGGCGTCTTCAGCTTCGGCCAGCACGTCTTCGCTGACTGTCTGGCCGCGGACCGATACGCCCGCGCGGTGCACGCTCTCCGGGTCGCCGGAGACCAGCGGGTGCCACTCCGCCAGGTCCCGCCCCTCGTGCAGCCGGCGGTAGGCGCAGCTCTTCGGCATCCAGGGCAGGGCCTCGATGTTGCCGGGGGTGAGCTTGACGCAGTCGGGCACCTGGGCCCGGCGGTTGGCGTAGTCGGTGCAGGTGCAGGCGGTCGGATCGAACAGCTTGCAGTGCACCCGGGTCGGGATGACCTCGCCGGAGTCCTCGTCCTCGAACCGCACCAGGCAGCACAGGCCGCAGCCGTCGCACAGGCTCTCCCACTCGCGCGCAGTCATCTGCTCGAGGGTCTTCCTGCGCCAGAAGGGTTCGCCAGCCATGCGCGGCATCTAGACCCGCAGCGCCCCCGACCCAAGGGGCCGCGGCGATTTGTGATCGCGCACGCGGCCTTGCGCCCGGCGCGGGACCCTATATCTCACCCCGCCCATGAGACCCCCCATCCTCGCGCTGAAGGACGTCCGCCTCGCCGACGGTCCGCTGATGCTGTTCGACGGCGTCGACCTGGCGCTGGATGCGCGGGTCCGCGCCTGCCTCGTCGGCCGCAACGGCGCCGGCAAGTCCACCCTGCTGCGCATCCTGGCCGGCCGGATCGAGCCGGACGACGGCGAGCGCACGGTGACGCCGGGCACGCGCATCGCCTTCGTCCCCCAGGAGCCGGAGATCGTCGGCGAGACGCTGCTCGACTACGCCACCGCCGGCGGCGCGCAACCGCACGAGGCCGAAGCGGCGCTGACCACCTTCGACCTCGACCCCGGCAAGAGCGCCCAGGGCCTCTCCGGCGGGGAGATCCGCCGCGCCGCGCTGGCCCGCGCCTTCGCCGAGGACCCCGACGTCCTGCTGCTCGACGAGCCCACCAACCACCTGGACATCCTGGCGATCGAAACCCTGGAGGGCGAGCTGGCCTCCAGCCGCGCCGCCGCGCTGATCGTCAGCCACGACCGCGCCTTCCTGGAGCGGGTGACCCGCCGTTCCTTCTGGCTGGAGTACCGCCAGGTCCGCCGGCTCGACGAGGGCTTCGCCGCCTTCGACGCCTGGGCCGAGAAGGTCGAGGCGCAGGAAGCCGAGGAAGCCCGCCGCCTCGACCGCGCCCTGCAGCGCGAACAGCACTGGCTGGCCCGCGGCGTCACCGGACGGCGGGCCCGCAACGAAGGCCGCCGGCGGCGGCTCGACGCCATGCGCCAGGCCAAGGCCGACCGGCTGAAGGACGGCCGCGCCGAGCTGAACATGGGCATCGCCAGCTCCGGGGTGTCCGGCCGCCGGGTGGTCGACGCCAAGAACCTCTCCAAGGCGTTCGGCGAGCGGGTGCTGCTGAAGGGCTTCTCGACCCGCATCCTGCGCGGCGACCGGGTGGCGGTGGTCGGCCCGAACGGGGCGGGCAAGACCACGCTGGTGAAGATCCTGCTGGGCGAGATCGCCCCCGACGCCGGCGAGGTGAAGCTCGGCACCAACCTGGAGGTCGCCTACATCGACCAGGCCCGGGCGGCGGTGTCCGGCGACGCCACGCTCCGCGAGATCCTGACCCCGCTCGGCGGCGACCAGGTGCTGGTGCGCGGCGAGCCGCGGCACGTGGTCTCCTACGCCAAGGACTTCCTGTTCAAGGAGAGCCAGCTGCGCCAGCCGGTCCGCAGCCTGTCCGGCGGCGAGCGCAACCGCCTGCTGCTGGCCCGCGCGCTGGCGACGCCGGCCAACGTCATGGTGCTGGACGAGCCCACCAACGACCTCGACATGGACACCCTGGACCTCCTGGAGGACCTGCTGGCCGACTACGAGGGCACGCTGATCCTGGTCAGCCACGACCGCGACTTCATCGACCGGCTGGCCACCTCGACCATCGGGCTCGACGGGACCGGGCGCGCCGTGGAGACGCCGGGCGGCTGGCAGGACTTCATCTCCCAGAACCCCGGCTTCTTCGGCCGGATCGCCCCCGCGGCGCCGGCCAAGGCCGCGCCCCCCGCGGCGTCCCCGCGAACCCCGCCCGCCCGCGCGGCCAAGCTCTCCTTCAAGGACCAGCACCGACTGGGCGAGTTGGAGCGGCTGGTCGCCGACCTCCCGGCGAAGATCGCCGCCCTGGAGGCGGAGCTGGGCGATCCGGGCCTCTATGCCCGCGACCGGACGGCCTTCGACCGGATCAGCCGCACGCTCGACGCGGCCCGCGCCCAGCTTTCGGCGGCCGAGGAGGAATGGCTGGCGCTGGAAGAACGGCGTGAGGCGCTGGAGACCGGCCGCTGAGGCCGTGGCCCCGCTTTCCTGTGGATACCCGGACGCATTGATTCCACAGCCGAATCCGGCTGCGGACCCAGCTTGTTAACACTTTATTCACAGAGTCTTGACGGCTTCCCCACATCGGGGCGAAGCGCGGCGCTTGCCCAATAGCGGGTTCGGTAGCAACGTCAAGGGGCCGAGAGGGACTGCGGCGCGGAGCGGAACGGGAAACCGGAAAGTTCAAGCGGGCAGGAGGCTCTCCGAAGCACGGAACCGGGGCGACCCGGAACTCGCTTCAGAGACGCACCGGACGCGATGGAAAACCAGCGGGGCGACCCGTGAACCGAAGTCGCGAACGACCTTGAAGGCACAGATCCCCCAACGGATCTGGATAAAGAGGGCGACGCCCCGGGCGACCGGAGCGCCGCCCTCTTGCTATGGGCGCCTTCCAACCGCGAGCGTAGCGCCCTACCCTCGCGCCGCCTGATCCCGGGGGTGTCCATGAAAGCCTTGCGTCCCGTCCTCCTCGCGCTCGCCGCCCTGGTGGCCGCCTGTTCGCCGGTCAAGAAAGAGGCCGCGCCTGCGCCGGGCCAGCCCACCGAGATCCGCTTCGCCACCGACTGGCGCGCCCAGGCCGAACACGGCGGCTTCTACGAAGCGCTGGCGACCGGCGAATACGCCAGGCGCGGCCTGAACGTGCGGATCATCCAGGGCGGCCCGGGCGTGAACGTGCCGCAGCTGCTGGCCGCCGGCGCGGTCGAGATGGGCATGGGCTCCAACAGCTTCATCGTCACCAACCTCGCCCAGGAGAAGGTCCCCGTGAAAGCGGTGGCGGCGGTTTTCCAGAAGGACCCGCAGGTGCTGATCGCCCACCCGGACCAGGGGATCGAGACGCTCGCCGACCTGAAGGGTCACCCGATCCTGCTGTCCGACGCCTCGGTCACCGCCTTCTGGGTGTGGCTGCGGTCCAAGTACGGCTTCACCGACGACCAGATCCGCAAGTACACCTTCAACTCCGCGCCCTTCCTGGCCGACAAGCGCGTCGCCCAGCAGGGCTACGTCACCTCCGAGCCCTACACGATCGAGAAGCAGGCGGGGCTGAAGCCCAAGGTCTTCCTGCTCGCCGACCAGGGCTACCCCGGCTACGCCACCATGGTGCTGGCGCCCGACAGCCTGATCGCGAAGAACCCCGCCGCCGTGAAGGCCTTCGTCGAGGCCACCGCCAAGGGCTGGCGCGACTACCTCTACGGCGATCCCGCGCCCGCCGACGCCCTGATCCGCAAGGACAATCCGGAGATGACGCCGGACATCCTCCAGCAGGCCCGCGAGAAGATGAAGGCCTACGGCATCGTCGACAGCGGCGACGCCAGGACGCTCGGCATCGGCGCCATGACCGACGCCCGCTGGAAGACCTTCTTCGACATGGCCGCCGGCCAGGGCGTCTATCCGAAGACCCTCGACTACAAGACCGCCTACACCCTGCAGTTCGTGGGCAAGTGACTTCTCTTCCGCCCCCGTTTACGGGGGAGGGGGACCGCCCGCAGGGCGGTGGAGGGGGCGGCCGCGGCACGACGATGCGTTCATCGATCCTGACGCTGAAGCGAGCAAAGTCTCTCCGTCGCGCCATGACGGAGCCGGAAGTGATGCTGTGGTCGCGACTGCGCCGCCGCCTCCCCGAGGCGCCGGCATTCCGCCGGCCGAAGTCAGCACCGCCTGCGCTTGACGCCGCCCCCTCCACCGCCTTCGGCGATCCCCCTCCCCCGTCGTCTTCGCGACAGGGGAGGAAGAATTGACCGTCGCCGCGCTGGATGGGGTCGAGGTCGACTATGCGGCCCGCGGCAGGGCGCTGGGGCCGTTCAGCCTGAGCCTGGCGCAGGGGGAGATCGTCGCCCTGGTGGGGCCGTCGGGCTGCGGCAAGTCGACGGCGCTGCGGCTGCTGGCCGGGCTGGAGGCGCCGACGCGCGGCGAGGTCCGCCGCACGCCGGGCCGCGGCGAGACGGCGGTGGTGTTCCAGGCGCCGACGCTGGCGCCCTGGCTGTCGGCCCGCGCCAACGCCGCCCTGCCGCTGGAACTGGCGGGCGTGGCCGGCGAAACCGCCCGCGAGCGAGCCGCCGAAGCGCTGGATCGCGTCGGCCTGGGCGGGGCGGAGGACGCCCGCCCCGCCCAGCTCTCCGGCGGCATGGCCATGCGGGTCTCCCTGGCCCGCGCCCTGGTCACCGGGCCGAAGCTGCTGCTGCTGGACGAGCCCTTCGCGGCCCTGGACGAGATCACCCGGCGCGCGCTCGCCGACGACGTGCTGGCGCTGTGGGCGACCACGAAACCGGCGATCGTCTTCGTCACCCACAATGTCGAGGAGGCCGTCTACATGGCCGCCCGCGTGGTGGTGATGACCCCCGGCCCGGGCCGCGCCGCCGGCGAGGGGGCGGTGGACGGCCCCCTCCCTCGCCCGGCCGGTTTCCGCACGACGCCGCAGTTCCGCCAGACCGTCGAGGCCGTCTCCGACCTGCTGGCGGCGGGCGGCGCCCGATGAGCCGTCTGCTGCGCACCGTCGCGCCGTTCGCCCTGATCGTCCTGCTGCTGCTGGCCTGGGAGGTCGCCTGCCGGGCCCTGCACGCGCCCACCTATTTCCTGCCGCCGCCGTCGGCGATCGCGGTGGCGCTGGCCAGCGACTGGGCGGCCCTGCTGCGCTCGGCCTGGAACACCCTGGCCATGGCCCTGATGGCGCTGCTCGTCGCCAGCGTCCTCGCCCAGGCCCTGGCCCTGGTCGTGGCGCTCAGCCCGATCCTCGAGCGCGCGGTGCGTCCGCTCGCCGTGGTGCTGCAGGTGACGCCGGTGGTGGCGCTCGCCCCGCTGGTGCTGATCTGGGCCGGCATCGACCACCCCGGCCGGGCCATCGTGGCGCTGGCCGCCATCGTCGCCTTCTTCCCGATCTTCTCCGGCGCGGTCACCGGGCTGAAGGCCGCCGATCCGGACCTGGAGCGGCTGTTCGACCTCTACGGCGCCACCCGCCTGCAGCGCCTGACCCGCCTGCGCCTGCCCTCAGCGGTCCCCTTCCTGCTGGAGGGACACAAGGTGGCCGCGGGCCTGGCGATCATCGGCGCGGTGGTCGCCGAGTTTGTCGCCGGCTCCGGCGGCGCCCAGGGCCTGGCCTGGCGGATCCTGGAGGCCGGCAACCGGCTGCAGACCGCGCGGATGTTCGCCGCCCTGGTGGTGCTGGGGCTCCTGGGCGCAGTCCTCCACGCCCTGCTCGAGCGGGCGGAGCAGGCGGGCCTGCGCTGGTGGCGCGGCCGCTAGGGCGCCGCGGCGGGCCGTGGCGCCTCGCTCATGTCGTAGCGGATTGGAACCCGCACCGTGCCACCGATGATGGGAAGTCCTTCCGCCGACCAGATGCTCAGCCTGAAGGTCTTCACCAGATCGATCGTCGCCTGTCCGATGCCATAGCCGGCAGGATCCTCGCTCTCCCAGCGACAGTCGGCCAGGCCACCGCCCGCGCCCACTCCGCACAACAGCACCACGCGCGCCTTCAGGATGCCCGCCTTTGAGGCGGCGGCCGGGTATACGGCCGCCAGGTCCTCCGGCGCCGGCAGGGCGGTCCAGTGGGGGCGCCCGATCACCGGCTTCGGATTGTTCAGGGCGTCGACCGAGAAGGTGACCGGGACATGGACGTGCTGACCTGTCAGCGGCCGGTCCGGAGGGCCGGCTTGTGGGCTCAGGAACTTTGACATGAGGCTGTGGGCCGCCTTGCCGAAGCCGTATCCGCGAGGGTCGTCGCCCAACAGGTCGCAGCCGTAGAGGCGACCTGTCTTCAGCACCGTGCAATCGAAGGATGCCTTGCCGCCGACCTTCTCGGCGCGGGCCTTCTCCGGATAGGCCGCGAGCACATCCGCGAACGACGGCGCCTCCGCCCAGGGCAGCAACGTCACCTCGGGCGAATACCTGGCCGCGTCCCTGTCGCCCTTGATATGAGAGGCGATCGGAAGGGCCGGCTCAGGAAAGTCGATGGTGAAGCTGGCACGGGTCTCCACCGGCTTGCCGTCCTTCATCGCCGGTCGCATGACGAATTGGACCGTCACCGCGATGGCCGCCGTGCCGAAGCCCTCACCGGGAGGCGTCTCCGAGGCCACCCCGCAGTCGCGAAGCGCGCCTTCGACCGTCACCGTGCAGACGAGGACGGCCTTGCCGCCGACACCACGGCTCAGCGCCCCGCGCGGCCATACGGACAGCAGATCGTCCGTCCGCGGCTTGCGGAGCCACGTGGGCGGCGTGTCGGCGGCAAACGCCGATGCGGGCGCGAAGGCAAGCGCCAGGATCAACGGCGCCAGAAGTGAGATCGCTCGAAGTCGCATCGGGTCCTCGCTAATGGCCCAGCTACAACGCGGCTTGCGGCATTGCGCGTTGAGGCTGCGGCCGCGATGCGGCCAAGGCTGGGAGATGGCGGCCAGTCGGGCCTAGACGGCGGTGCGCGGGGCCCGGGTTGGGCCGGCCCGAAGGCGCTCCAGGGCGTCGCCGGCGATGACGCTCATGGCGTGCAGGCCCTGCTCGGCGAACACGTCGAGGGCGGCTTCCAGGGCGGTGAGCGCTGCGGCGCGTTCGCCGCGGTCCTTGCCGGTGATGTCCACCCGCGCCTCGTAGAGGCGGGCGAGGTGCACCTGGGCGAGCGCCCAGCCTACGGGATCGCGCCGCGCCGGCAGGTTGGCGAGCTCGGTCTTCATGGCGGCTTCGGCGGCGTCCAGCACGGCGAGGTCGCCGGTCAGCTCCGCGCAGCGGGCGAGGCACAGGGCCCGGGCGCCGGCGGCGACGCCGCGCAGCGGGGTGGCGGCGTCCTTCAGGACCAGGTTTGCGCGGTCGTAGCAGGTGACCGCCTGCTCGAAGGCGCGTTCGTCGGCGCAGGCCTCGCCCAGGGCTTGCAGCGACTGGGCGAGCGCCACCTGGGTGCGGGCCCAGTCCAGCGGACTGTGGTCGCGGGTGACATGTTCCAGCGAGGTGGTGAGCGCGGTGGCGCCGGCCGCCAGCGCGTCGACATCGCCGATCACCTCGCCCCACAGGGTCAGCGCCTGGCCGCGCATCATCTCGGCGCGGGCCCAGGTCAGCGGTTCGTAGGCCGCATTGAGCCGCCGCGCGGCGGTGGCGGCGTCGTCGACGGCGGCCTTCAGCAGGGCCTCGTCCTTCAGCCGTGCGCCCCAGCCGCACAGCAGGTCGGCGCGCAGCAGCCGCGCCTCGGCGGCGAGCGCGCGGGCGGCGCTCACGCGGCGGCTGAGCGCGTCGAGCGCGGCGATCGGGGCGCTGAACCGCGCGGCCGCGGCCTGCGCGGCCTCCGCGTCGCCCAGGCCCAGCTCCTGGCGCGCCTGGACGGCGGCCAGGCCGACATCGGCCAGCGGTGAGGCCAGCCCGCCGCGGGCGCTGGCGCGGGCTTCGCGGAAGGCGACCTCGGCGGCGGCGTTCAGGCCCTGGTCGCCGAACAGCTCGGCGCCGACCAGCGCGCAGAAACCCTGCTCACAGCGGGCGCGGGCCCAGGCGTCCGGACGGCGCTGGGCGTCGACGCCGGCCGCCGCGGCCTCGGCGGTGGCGGCCGCCTTGCGCAGGGCGGCGGCGTCGCCGGAGCGGCGGGCGGCCTCGCGCCAGACCCTGGCGGCCTCCAGCCGGCGTCGCGGCTTGTCCTTGGCGCCGATGCGTCCGGCGGCCACGTCGGCAGCCCGGCCCTCCTGGATCAGCAGCTTGAGGTCGAGGAGTTCCAGCAGGGAGGCGTCGCCGCCGGTGAGCCCGTCGGCGAACGGCGTCGCGCGCTCTGCGCCCAACAGCCGCTTCAGCTCCCGACCAATCTCGAACATCGCGCCGCTCCGGCTACGCAGACGTCCCGCAACGAGACGATCCGCATGGGCTATGAACGCCAAGAGCAAAGCCGGAGCCGAGGCCTTTAACAAGTCATTAACTTCTCAAGGATGGTTAACGGAACCTTACCATCCACAATAAAGCGCAAGCCGTACCGACGTTCCTTTTCCTGCGGCCGTCAGGCGCGCTCCTTGGCCCGCTCGAAGCGCACCTTCGGATACCGCTCGGCCGCATAGCCGATCTCCCACGCCGATTTGGCGAGGTAGACCGGCTGCTCGTCGATGTCGGTGGCCATGCCGGAGCGGTGCTTGCCCTGGAAATCCTCCAGGTCGGCCTTGTCGCCGGCGATCCAGCGGGCCTCGCCGTAGGGGCTGGGCTCGAAGATCACGTCGAGCTGGTATTCGTTGGCCAGCCGATCGGCCATCACCTCGAACTGCAACGGCCCCACCGCGCCGACGATGAAGTCCGCGCCGATGTTCGGCCGGAAGAGCTGGGTCACGCCCTCCTCCGCCAGGCCCTGCAGCGCCTTGTTCAGGTGCTTGGCCTTCAGCGGGTCCTTCACCCGCACCCGCTGCAGGATCTCCGGGGCGAAGTTCGGCAGGCCGGCGAACCGCAGGGTTCCGGTCTCCGACAGGCTGTCGCCGACCCGCAGCACCCCGTGGTTGGGGATGCCGATGACGTCGCCGGCGTAGGCCTCCTCCGCCAGCTCGCGGTCGGATGCGAAGAACATGATCGGGGCGTTGACGCTCAGTTGCTTGCCGGTGTTCTGCACCTTCAGCTTCATGCCGCGGGCGAACTTGCCCGAGGTGAGCTTGAGGAAGGCGATGCGGTCCCGGTGGTTGGGATCCATGTTCGCCTGCACCTTGAAGACGAAGCCGGAGACCTCGCGGTCGCCCGGGGCCACGTGGGTCTCCTCGCCCGCGCGCATGGCCGGGACGTTCTTCGGCGGCGGCGCATAGGCGCCGATGCCTTCCAAGAGCTGGTCGACGCCGAAGTGGCGCAGCGCCGAGCCGAAGAAGACCGGGGTCATGTGGCCTTCCAGGAACGACTGCGGGTCGAACGGCTTGGCGGCCTCCTGCACCAGCATGGCGCCGTCCGCCAGCTCGCCCTGCTCGTCGGGGTCGAGGTAGGAGACGATGGCGTTGCTCTTGAAGGCGATCGGCTCGGGATGTCCCTGCTCGCCGTCGGCGCCCTTCTTGGCGAAGGGGATGAACTTCTCGCGCCTAAGGTCCAGCATGCCCTTGAAGCGGCCGCCGGAGCCGGCCGGCCAGTAGAGCGGCGCGGGGTCCAGCGCCAGCTTGGAGGCGATCTCGTCGAGCAGGGCGAAGGGGTCCTGCGCCTCGCGGTCCATCTTGTTGATGAAGGTGACGATCGGGATGTCGCGCAGCCGGCAGACCTCGAACAGCTTCAGGGTCTGGGGCTCGATGCCCTTGGCGGCGTCCAGCACCATCACCGCGGCGTCGGCCGCCGTCAGGGTGCGGTAGGTGTCCTCCGAGAAGTCCTCGTGGCCGGGGGTGTCCAGCAGGTTGAACATCAGGCCGTCGTGGTCGAACGTCATCACGCTGGCGGAGACGGAGATGCCCCGCTCGCGCTCGATCTTCATCCAGTCGGAGCGGGTGCGGCGGTTCTCGCCGCGGGCGCGGACCTGGCCCGCGGCGCGGATCGCGCCGCCGGCCAGCAACAGGTTTTCGGTCAGCGTGGTCTTGCCGGCGTCGGGATGGGAGATGATCGCAAAGGTGCGCCGGCGGGCGGCCTCCGCGGCGGGAGAATGGCTCATGGGCGGCAGGTAGCATCCCTTTCCTCCCCTGCGAAGCGGAGGACGCGCCGGCGCCTCGCTCCTCCCTTGTCCCGCAGGGGACGGGGGAGGTGGCGCGCCCCGTAGAGAGCGTGACGGAGGGGGCGGCCAACGCACCGTGCGAGCCCGCGCCCCCTCCACCATCGGCTCTTCGGCCGACGGTCCCCCCTCCCCCGCCTTGCGGGGGAGGAGCGGTTCAGCCTCGGCAATCGTTGAGGGCAACCCGCGGTCTAATGCACGGCCGCCATCAGCCTTCCCGGCGCGGCCTCGGCCCGCAGTTGCGCCAGGGTGCACTGCCCGGGCGCCTTGTCCGGCCGCCAGCGGACCAGCTTGGTCCCGTGGCGGAAGCGATCGCCGGTGACGTGGTCGTAGCGCACCTCGACCACCAGCTCGGGGCGCAGCGGCGTCCATTCGGCGGAGCGCTCGTTGCTCCAGCGGCTGGGGCCGCCGGGCGCGCGGCCGGTAAAGCCCGGACCGCCGGCCAGCGCCTCCAGCTTGCGGGTCAGCTCCGGCCGCTCGGCGTTGCTGATCGTCGAGCAGAAGCCCACGTGGTCCAGCCGGCCGTCGTCGTCGTAGAGGCCGAGCAGCAGGGAGCCCACCAACCGGCTGCCCTGCGCATAGCGGAAGCCGCCCACCACGCAGTCGGCGGTGCGCATCCGCTTGATCTTCAGCATCGCCCGCTCGCCGGGCTGGTAGGGCTCGTCCAGGCGTTTGGCGACCACGCCGTCCAGCGCCGCGCCGACCTCGCGCAGCCAGCCGCAGGCCTCGTCGTGGTCCTCGGTTCCGGGCGACAGTCGGACCACCGCCGGCTCGCCAAGTCGCGCGAACAGCGCCTCCAGCTCGGCCCGGCGCCGGCTCAGCGGCGCCGCGACCAGCGACCGGCCCTTGGCGTCCATCAGGCAGTCGAACAGCACGAAGCAGGCCGGATGCTCGGCGGCCAGCTTGCGAACCCGGCTCTCGGCCGGATGCAGGCGCAGCTGCAGGGCGTCGAAGCTGAGCTCGCCGTCCACCGAAATGGTCAGCTCGCCGTCCACCACGAACCGCTCCACCGGCAGCGCCTTCAGCGCCGCGACGACGTCGGGGAAGTAGCGGGCCAGCGGCTTGCCGGACTTGGCCTTCAGCTCCACCTCGTGGCCGGCCCGGAACGCCAGGCAGCGGAAGCCGTCCCACTTGGGCTCGTAGCGCCAGCCCTCGCCGCGCGGAACCTCGTCGACCAGCTTCGCCTCCATGATGGCGAGGTCGAGCGGCACGGGGAGGTCGGCGAGGCGCATGCGGCTTCGAACCCGCGATGGGCGCGGCCGTTCCCGCTCAGCCCTTCTCCACCGGCTCGGTCAGGAAATGGCGCCCCTCGCGGTCGTCGATCTCCACCACCCAGACGTCCGGATCGACGCGCGCGGCGCGTTCGATGTAGCGGTCGAGGTCGGGTTCCTGGTCCGAAGGCGCGGGCTGCATCCACACCCGCTCGCCGTCCATCCGGGTGGCCTCCGCATAGAGCCGGGCGGTGCGATCGGTGCGATTGAGCACCTTGACCAGCACTGCGCCGGCGCGGGCGTCGCCCTTGCGGACCACCACGGGAAAGGCGCCGCCCATCTCCGCGCGGCGGATCAGGGCGCTGACCCAGATATCGGTGGAGAGCAGCATGGCCGCGGAAGATGCGCCGAACCGCGAGGCCCTGTCACCCCCGGTTAACCGCGCTTCCTAATCCAACGGCAAGACCCCTGGCTTAAGGGTCAGGGCACGGTCAGCAAGACCGACAAGAAAAACGGACGCATGACGGACACGCGCAACAATGCGCGGCCGGCGTCTCGGTGGATGGGGTTGTTGGGCGCGGCTCTGGTCGCGTCGCCAGGCATTGCGCATGCGCAGGCCCTGGACCTGTTCTACGAGCGTACGGTCATGAGCGTCGCCGACGAGCGATGCCGACTCTTCACGCCCGACGTGGCGGCGGCCCTGGCCGCTGCGACGGCGCAGGCGAAGGGCGCGGCCCTGCGCGCCGGCGCCAACCCCGACAAGCTCAAGGCGGTGGAACGCGGCGCCCGCGCCAAGGCGGCGCAGGCGGACTGCGCCTCCGGCGACATCGCCCTGGCGGCGGCGCGGGTGCGCAGCGCCTTCGCCGGCTTCTCCAGGCTCACGCGGCTCAGCTACCCGGGCGACATCGCCGGTTGGCGCGCCGACCGCTCCGACGGCCGCGCCGCGCGCTGGCGGCTGATGCAGCAGGCGAGCTTCGGCGCCGACCGCATGGATTTCGGCCTCGCCGGCCGCGACGGGCCCGGGGCCCTGATCGCCATCGGCCGCTTCGGCGACCGCGCCACGCCCTACGCCGCGCGCCTGCTGCTGCGCGACGCCTCACGCAGCGCCGGCCCCTATCTCGACCGCTGGGACAGCGGCGCCACCGCCGGCCTGCCGCTCAGCCGCCGCCTGCCGCCGCGCAGCGCCGTGAAGGTCTACGCCGCCGAGGCCCGCAGTCCCGCCGGCCAGGACCTGTCGCCGAAGGACGCCGGCCCCGGCTGGGCCTTCCGCTTCCCGGCCGACGCCGCGCACGACCTGGCGGGCCTGGATCCGCGCGAGGCGGTGGCGGTGGAATTCCTGTTCCCGGGCGACGTCGCCCGGCGCGCCTATGTGGAAGTGGGCGACTTCGCCGCCGGCCGCGCCTTCCTCACCCTCGCCGAGCGCTAGGCTTCGGCGACCGCGCCCGGGGCGAGCGCGGCCTGCGGAGCCGGCTCCGGGATCAGCACCGGCATGCGCACGATCACCGTCGTGCCTTCGCCCAGGGTGCTTTCGATGCTCATCTCGCCGCCGTGCAGCTTGGCGAAGGCGCGCACCAGCGACAGGCCGAGGCCCGCGCCGCCCGCCTTCTGGTTGGCGTCGCCCGCCTGTTCGAACGGCCGCCCCAGGCGCTCCAGGTCGTCGGGGGCGATGCCGACGCCGGTGTCGGCGACGATCAGCTCCAGCATCTCGCCGTCGCCCTGCACCGTCATGGTCACCGCCCCGCCGCGCGGGGTGAACTTCAGCGCGTTGGAGATCAGGTTCAGCGCGATCTGCTTGATCGCCCGGCGGTCGGCGTCGGCCTCCAAGGGGTCGGCGGGCAGCATGCCGCGCAGGTTCACCCCGGCGCGGTCGGCCTGGCCGCGCATCAGCCGCAGCACCGCGCTCACCGCGTCGCGGGCGTCGAAGCCCTCGCGCGCCAGCTCGAACCGCTCGGCCTCGATCTTCGACATGTCGAGCACGTCGTTGATCAGCTCCAGCAGGTGGGCGCCGGATTCATGGATCAGCTCGGCGTATTCGGCGTAGCGGTCGGACATCGGGCCGAACAGCCGCTGCCGCATGATGTCGGAGAAGCCCATGATGGCGTTCAGCGGCGTGCGCAGCTCGTGGCTCATGTTGGCCAGGAAGCGCGACTTGCCGGCGTTCTGCGATTCCGCCGACGCGCGCGCCTGGTCCAGCTCGGTCTCGCGGGCGTGCTGGGCGCGGGCGTCGCGGACGGCGGCGGCGATACGGATGGTGCTCATCCGGCGCAAGGTGAGCTCGCAGCGCCCCTCGGGATCATGGGCCGGCGCGAAGATGACCTCGGCCGAGCCCTCCGACACCGCCCGCTGGAGCGCGTCCTCCACGGCGGGCCGGTCGTCGGGCGCGACCAGATCGCTGAAGTTGCGGTCCAGCAGTTCGCCGGTCTGGGCGCGGAACGGCGGGTGGCCATAGGCCTCAAGGATCCGGCCGCCCGGATAAAGTCCCAGCAGCAGCTGCGGCTGGTGGTGCAGCATTTCGCGCAGCCGCGTCTCGGTCTCGTCTTGCAGGCGGCCGTCCAGCCGCGTCTGACCCTGCAAGGCCACCAGACCGGCCGCCAGGCCGACCGCCACCGTGGCCAGCGACAGCAGGCTCAGCCAGACCGCGTCGGCGGCGGGCGGCGTGGGCAAGGGCAGCACCGCCGCGCCGACGGTCACCAAGGCGGCGGCCGCCACTGCGACGGCGGCGCCCAATGGCAGCAGGTCCGGCTTGCGGAAGGCGGCGGCGGCGGCCAGCGGCGCCAGGCACCAGGCCGCCAGCGGTCCGAGCGCGCCGCCGGTCATCTGGCAGGCCACAGCCCCGCCCAGCCCCCAGATCACGATGGCGACCGCGCGGCCGCGGCCCGAGCGGGCCAGGACGGCGCCAAGAAGCGCCGGGACCAGCCCGGCCGCCAGCGCCGCCAGCTCCGGCCCCGGCGTCAACCCGCCGCGCCACCACAGCCCAGCGCCGGCTAACGCCACCGTGGCGGCCCAGGCGAGATGCCACGCCACGACGAAGCGCTGCGCGCGGGCGCGGGCCTTCTTCGTCGATCTGGGCCGCCCATAGGGGCTCGTCAGGGTCACTTGGCCGTCCGTATGCGGTCGTCGAGTCCCGGGGAGCTTAGCGACTGGCGCGAGTCCACGTAAGGCCACTCGCCTGAGGCGCGACCGATGGTTGTAGGCCGGCCACCAGGAAACGAAATCGTAAGCGCGTTCTGTCAGATTGGGGCTCCATCAACGGAAGGCCATCGGCCCCCATGCTCCCAGCGGCTTACCATGCGCCCGACCCGGCTCCCGACGCCCTGGACGAGGCCGTCCGATCCGCAACCGCGCGCCGCGACGCGCAGGACGAGCACAAGCGCTCCTTCCTGCGGATGGTCAGCCATGAGTTGCGCACGCCCCTGAACTCCATCCTCGGCTTCTCCGAGATTCTCGCGACCGAGCTCTACGGGCCGCTGGGAGATCCACAGTACAAGGAATACGCGGAGATCATCCGCGGCAGCGGGCACAAGCTGCTGAAACTTGTGAATCAGGTGTTGGAAATCGCCCGCCTCGAAGGGGGTAACGCGGATCTGACGCCGGCGCCCGAGCCTGTGGCCATCGCCGTCGACGACGTGATGGACGGCCTGCACGACGATCTCGTCGAGCGCGGCGTCCGCCTGGACCTCGCCGGCTGCGACGGCGCGGTGGTGATGGCCGACCCGCGTGGCCTGCGCACCGTGCTGGGCAACCTGCTGCAGAACGCCATCAGCTTCTCGCCCGAGGGCGGCGAGGTGCGGGTCAGCGCGTCGCGGCAGGGCAAGCTGGTGGAGATCATCGTCGCCAACGACGGCGACGGCGTCGAGCCGGGCGAACTGCCGCGATTGCTGCGGCCCTTCGAGCAGGGCGAGAACGCCCTGACCCGCCACAGCGAGGGCGCCGGCCTCGGGCTGCCGATCTGCGAACTCACCTGCCAGGCCATGGGCGGTATGCTGCAGCTCAAATCCGCGCCTGGACGCGGCTTCAGCGCCCACGTGGTCCTGCGCGCCGGCTGAGCCGGTTGCACATCGCCGGTCGGACGCCTAAGTCGCGGAGATGGCCGGCATCGAACACGAGCTGCAAGACCTCGCCGCCGAGTTCGACCTCCTGGGCGACTGGGAGGAGCGCTATCGCTACGTCATCGACCTGGGCAAGGACCTGGCGCCGCTGAGCGACGCCGAACGCTCCGAGGCCAACAAGGTGCGCGGCTGCGCCAGCCAGGTCTGGCTGGTGACCGAACCCCAGGCCGACGGCACGCTGCGCTTCCGCGGCGATTCCGACGCCCACATCGTGCGCGGGCTGATCGCCATCCTGTTGCGGCTCTATTCCGGCCGCGGACCGCAGGAGATCACCGATTTCGACGCCAAGGCGGCGTTCGACACTCTCGGGCTGGCCGGCGCGCTTTCGGCCCAACGCTCCAACGGGCTCGCCTCGATGGTCGGCCGGATCCGCCGCGACGCCGAGTTCGCCAGCGCCGCCTAGGCTGCGCGGATGCCGCTGGACATCTGGCTGACGCCCACCACCGCGTCGTAGCCCAGGATCATGTCGACGTCGCAGCCGTTGGAGGCCAGCGGCAGGCGCAGCCACAGGATCGACAGGTGCGAGGCGCCGCGCCAGGCGAGGCTGTGCACGCCGACCGCGGGCCGCCGCTCGGCCACCACCTTCGAAAGCTCGACCCGCCAGTAGTCGGTCGCCGAGGAATTGTAGACCTCGCCGAGCCGGCGGCCGGTGATCTCCCGGCCGTAGACCCCGTACAGGCCGGTGCCCGCCAGGCGCAGGCGGAAGTCGGCCGGATCCGGGAGCACGTCGATCAGGCTGACGGTGGGGAGCAGGCGCTTGAAGCCGGCCGGATCGATGTCACGGCGCGCGGGCAGCCGGGCGCCGTGCCGGCGCGCCGCCCAATAGGCGAACAGCTCCTCGTGCGCGCGGGCCGCCGCGGCGGGGGCTCCGATCTGCGCCGCCATCTCCAGATTCCTTAACAACTGATTGGAATCGCAACGAATCACTTATCGCCTGATGCGCGAATCGGCGGCAAGTCGTTTTTGGGGCGGAGATCAAGAATTCGCGGGAACGGTGATCAGAAACGGAAACGCCCGCCAAAGCCGGCGGGCGTCCGAAATCTGTAGAAAGATCCGCCTCGCAAGAAGGCGGAGCCGGCCTCAGCGCTTCTTGCGCGGAGCCTGACGGCCGCCTTGGCCCAGGCCCATCTGCTTGGCCAGGTCCGAACGCGCCTTGGCGTAGTTGGGGGCGACCATCGGATAATCCTTCGGCAGGCCCCACTTCGCCCGGTATTCCTCGGGGCTCATGTTGTACTTGGTGCGCAGGTGCCGCTTCAGCGACTTGAACTTGCGACCGTCCTCGAGACAGATGAGGTAGTCCGGCGTGATCGAGCGGCGGATCGGCACCGCCGGTTCCTTCGGCGCAGCTTCCGTCGTCTCGGTACCCGAAGAAACCCCAGCCAGCGCGCGGTGAACGCTCTGGATCAGGCCGGGCAGATCGACCGCCGCGACCGAGTTGTTCCCCACATACGCCGAGACAATATCGGCGGTCATCTCAATGACTTCTGACTTTTCGTCCATTCTTGTCATTCCATAGGAACTGCGCCGTTATGTGGCGCCAAGCTGATTCATAAGATCAGTAGCGGGGTCATTATCTGGAACCCACCGCAAGCACAAGCGCCATTATATAGCTGAATTTCAGCGAACATGGTCAGAAAATAAAAGGATTCACGTTATCGAAGCAGAAGCCGGATGCGCCACCCAGTAAGTGGGGGCGGCTCTACCTGTTGCAGTGCAACCAAGCCAAATGCTGCCGCCGCGCCATCTTAGCGTGTGAAGTTCGCGGTCAGCGGAACGTCGGAACGTCCCAGTCCGGCCAGATGTCGGGCAGGTCGCTGGAAACCCGATCGGGGTAGTTCGCCGGCCGTTTCTCCAGGAAAGAGGCCACGCCTTCGCGGGCGTCGCCGGAGCGGCCGCGGGCCTGGATGCCGCGGCTGTCGGCCCGATGGGCGTCCATCGGGTGCGCCGCGCCCGCCATCCGCCAGATCAGTTGGCGGGTGATGGCGATGGACACCGGCGCGGTGTTGTCGGCGATCTCGCGCGCCAGGGCCAGGGCGCCCGGCAGCAGGTCGTTCGGCGCGTGCAGCGAGCGCACGAGGCCGCGGTCGCGGGCCTCCTGGGCCGGAAACAGGCGGCCGGTGTAGCACCACTCCAGGGCGGTCTGGACGCCCACCAGCCGGGGCAGGAACCACGACGAGGCCGCCTCCGGATTGAGCCCTCGCCGCGCGAAGACGAAGCCGTAGCGGGCCTCGGTCGAGGCCAGCCGGATGTCCATGGCCAGCTGCATGGTGGCGCCGATGCCCACCGCGGCGCCGTTCACCGCCGCAATCACCGGCTTCAGGCTGTCGAAGATGCGCAAGGTGAGCAGGCCGCCGCCGTCGCGGTGCAGGCCCGCTTCGGTGCGCGCGGCCAGGGCCTCGCCGCCCCGGGTGTCATAGTCGAAGGTCTGCGCCCCGGCGGAGAGGTCGGCGCCGGCGCAGAAGGCGCGCCCGGACCCGGTGACGATCACCGCGCGCACCGCATCGTCGGCGTCGGTCGTGTCGAACACCGAGATCAGATCCTTCATCATCTGGGTGTTGAAGGCGTTGAGCTTCTCGGGCCGGTTGAGCGTGACGACCGCGACGCCCTCCTCCACCGCATACAGCAAGGTCTCGAACGTCGGCCCGGCCATGGGCTTCTCCCCTTCTTCTGTCGCCGCATAGCGGCCTGCTTGACGGACCGTAGGTCAAGGCCCGCAATAGCCCGCACCTGGGATAAGTCGGCCGCAACTAGAGCGCTGAAGCGCCGCTGGCGGCCGCGGGAGAAGGAAACGCCATGCACCCCGCCGTCCATGCCAAGAGCCACCCCGACCGCCCCGCCTACATCATGGCGGCGAGCGGCGAGGCAGTGACCTACCGGGAGCTGGACGACTGCTCCAACCAGGGCGCGCAGCTGTTCCGGTCCATGGGGCTGAAGGCCGGCGACGTGATCGCGCTGCTGATGGACAACAACCCGCGCTATTTCGAGATCGCCTGGGCCGCGCAGCGGGCGGGCCTCTACTACACCTGCGTCTCCTCCAAGCTGACGGCCGGCGAGGTGGAGTACATCGTCGGCGACTGCGCGGCCCAGGTGCTGATCGCCTCGCCCGGGGTCGGCCCGGTGCTGGACGAGCTGCCGTCGCGGCTTCCCGGCGTGAAGCTGTTCATGACCGGCGAGGCGCGCGCGCCCTACCAGGGTTTCGAGGCCGCCCGCGCCGCCAAGCCCGCCACCCCGGTCGCCGACGAGACGGCCGGCTCGGACATGCTCTACTCCTCCGGCACCACAGGCCGGCCGAAAGGGATAAAGCCGGCGCTCACCGGCGGGCCGATCGACGCGCCCTATGCGCTCGCCATGATGGCGCAGCAGATGTTCGGCTTCCGTCCGGACGGGATCTACCTGTCGCCGGCGCCGCTCTATCACGCCGCCCCGCTGCGCTGGTGCATGAGCGTGCACCGGCTGGGCGGCACCGTGGTGGTGATGGAGAAGTTCGACCCCGAGCAGGCGCTGGCCCTGATCGAGAAATACAAGGTCGACTGCGGCCAGTTCGTGCCGACCCATTTCGTGCGGATGCTGAAGCTGCCGCCGGAGGTCCGGGCCCGCTACGACGTCTCCTCGATGCGCTCGGCGGTGCACGCCGCCGCCCCCTGCCCGATCCCGGTGAAGGAGCAGATGATCGCCTGGTGGGGCCCGGTGATCCACGAATACTACGCCGGCACCGAGGGCAACGGCTTCTGCTACATCGGCTCTGCCGACTGGCTGACCCACAAGGGCTCGGTGGGCCGCGCCCTGATCGGCGAGGTGAAGATCTGCGGCGAGGACGGCGAGCCGCTGCCGCCGCGCACCGAGGGGATCGTCTACTTCGCCGGCGGCGCGCCGCTCAGCTACCACAACGCCCCGGAGAAGGTCGCCGAGGGCACCAACCGGCATGGCTGGACGACGCTGGGCGACGTGGGCTGGGTGGACGAAGAGGGCTTCCTCTACCTCACCGACCGCAAGAGCTTCATGATCATCTCCGGCGGGGTGAACATCTATCCGCAGGAGATCGAGAACCTGCTGATCGGCCACCCGAAGGTGGCCGACGCCGCCGTGGTCGGCGCCCCCGACGAGGAGATGGGCGAGAAGGTGGTGGCGGTGGTCCAGCCGATGGACTGGGCGCAGGCCGGCGACGAGCTGCGCGGCGAGCTGATGGCCTACGCGCGGACCCACCTCAGCCATGTGAAATCGCCGCGGGTGATCGACTTCATGCGCGAGCTGCCGCGGCACGCCACCGGCAAGCTCTACAAGCGGCTGATCCGCGACGCCTACTGGGGCAAGGAAGGCTCGCGCATCGTCTGAGCCGTGCTAGAGCGTCGAACAGCTGTTTTGAAACCTGAGGGAGCGACCGATGAATCCGGTGGAGATCAAGGACCTGCCCGGCCTGGTGGGCCAGGAAGTGGGCGTGTCGGACTGGGTCGAGATCACCCAGGAGCGGGTCAACCAGTTCGCCGAGGCGACCGGCGACCACCAGTGGATTCACGTCGACGTCGAGCGCGCCAACCGCGAGATCGGCGGCCCGATCGCCCACGGCTACCTGACGCTGTCGCTGATCCCGTTCATGGGCCAGGGCATGCTGCCGGTGAAGGGCGTAACCCGGGGCATCAACTACGGCTCCGACAAGGTCCGCTTCGTCAACATGGTGCGGGTCGGCAAGCGCGTGCGCATGCGCCAGAAGCTGATCGGCGCCGAGCCCAAGGCCGGCGGCATGCAGCTCAAGAACGAATGCACCATCGAGATCGAGGGCGAGGACAAGCCCGCCTGCATCGCCGAGACGATCTCCATCGTCTACGGCGGCTGACCATCGCTCCTCCCCTGTCGCACAGACGACGGGGGAGGTGGCGCGCGCCCCCCGGACCGACCGCAGGTCGGCCCGAGGACAGGCTCCGAGGGCGTGACGGAGGGGGCGAGCCGACGCACCGCGCCAAGCCCGCGCCCCCTCCACCACCCGCTTTTCAGCGGGCGGTCCCCTCCCCCGCTGCGCAGGGGCGGAGCTAATTTTAGTCAGGCGTGGCCGCCTCTTCCGCGGAGGCGGCCCTGGCCCCGGTCACCGGCTCGCTCACCGCCACGGTGACCGGCGCGGCCGGATTGTCGAGCAGCGCCAGGGTCTCGCGGATGTACTTGGCGTGGGTGACGATGCCGATCTCCAGCCGCTCCTTGTTCAGCTCGACCTGCTGGGTGAGCAGGCCGGCGATGAACTCCACGTCCTGACTGGCGCCCTCGGCGCCCGGGCGGCGGTGGGCCTGGTCGCTCATGAACACCGGGCCGCCGGAGTTGCCGGGGAAGACCGAGAAGTCGAGCAGGAAGGTCGGGAAGATCTTCGCCGGCGCCACCGGATAGGAGGCCACCCGGCCCGACCGCAGGATCGGGAAGCCGGCCTGGTTGGCCGCCAGCCCGCGCGGGAAGCCCAGCGCCATCATCTCGTCGCCCGCGCCCACCTGGTACTTCGAGAAGGTGTCGTCGGCGGCCAGGTAGGCTTCCGGGATCGCCGCCTGGGCGAACGGCGGCGGCGCGGTGATGGCGATGGCCGCCACGTCGCGCGAGGGATGATGGGTCCACAACTCATGGCCGGCCTCGTCGCGGATGCGGAGCGGCTGCGGCGTGTAGCTCCAGCTGCCGTCGGCGTTCTCGATGCGGTAGCCGATGCGGGCGTCGGCGCCGGGCATGCCGGCCAGCACGTGGTTGGCGGTCACGAGGATCGTGCGCGGCCGGCCATCCGGCCCCGCCTCTGAAATCAGAAAGCCCGTCCCGACCGTCCGCGTCCCGTTGCCGAGCGGTTGCTCGAGCTGAACGGTGGCGTGGATCAGCTCAAGGGGCAGATCCATGACCATGTTTTTGATACCCGACTGGAGTTACGCCCTCGCGTCTTCTGCGCGATCTCGATGTGTGAAATGAGTGAATCAGAGTCCGGCTTGGGCGCCAAGACGCGAGCGCGTGAGGCGAATGCGCCTTAGTGACGCGCGGCGGAACCTGCGACGCCCGAGCTTGAGCCGCAGGGCGCGGCGTCGCATGTAGCGGACATGAGCCTCCCCACACCGCCCATCGCCCGCAAAGACCCCAAGCGCATCGAACAGCTCGGCCGCGTCCGCGTCGACGACTACGCCTGGATGAAGGACGACAACTGGCAGCAGGTGCTGCGCGACCCCAAGGTCCTGCGCCCCGACGTGCGCGAGCACCTCGACGCCGAGAACGCCTACACCAAGGCCATGCTGGCCGGCACCGAGCCGCTGCAGGCCCAGCTGTTCGCCGAGATGAAGGGCCGCATCAAGGAGGACGACAGCTCCGTCCCTTCGCCGGACGGCCCCTGGGACTACTACGCCCGCTACGCCCTGGGCGCCGAACATCCGATCCATGCGCGCCGGCCGCGGGGCCGCGACGACGGCGAACAGCTGCTGCTGGACGAGGACGCGCTCTCCAAGGGCAAGGCCTTCTTCCAGGTGGGCGCCGCCAGCCACAGCCCCGACCACGCCCTCTACGCCTGGGCGGCCGACGAGCAGGGTTCGGAGTACTACACGATCCGGGTGAAGGACCTGGCGACCGGCGAGGAGATCGGCCAGCCGGTCGAGAGCGCCTATGGCGACTTCGCCTTCTCGCCCGACAGCCAGTGGATCTTCTGGATCTGGCGTGACGAAAACGCCCGGCCCTCGAAGGTCTTCCGCCGCCCGGCGCGCCCGAGCAAGGACGGCGGCGTCGAGGACACCCTGGTCTACGAGGAGACCGACGACGGCATGTTCCTGGGCGTCGGCACGGCCGCCGACAACAGCCACATCCTGATCCACGTCGGCAACCAGGAGACCACCGAGATCTGGCTGATCCCGGCCAGCGACCCGACCGCCGCGCCGGTGGTCGCAGAGCCGCGGCGGACGGGGATCAAGTACAGCCTCGACCACTGGACCGACCGCTGGGTGATCCGCACCAACGACGACGACGCGGTGGACTTCAAGCTCAGCGTCTCCGATGCGGCCGTGCCGACCAAGGCCACCTGGCGCGACTGGATCGCCCACCAGCCGGGGCGCTACATCACCGGCTTCGCCACCTATGCCGGCCACCTGGTCCGCGCCGAGCGGGTCAATGCCCTGGACCGGCTGGTGGTCATGGCCCGCGACGGCGCCGAGCACGAGATCGCTTTCGACGAGGAGGCCTATGCGCTCAGCCTCGAGGGCGGCTACGAGTACGAGACCGCCACCACCCGCTTCGTCTACCAGTCGCCCACCACGCCGCGGCAGTGGTTCGACTACGACCTGGACAGCCGCCAGAGGACGCTGCGCAAGACCCAGGTGATCCCCTCCGGCCACGATCCGGCCCGCTACGTGGCGCGCCGCCTCTACGCGCCCGCGCCCGACGGCGAGCAGGTCCCGGTCACCGTCCTGATGCTGAAGGACACCCCGCTGGACGGCTCCGCGCCGCTGCTGCTCTACGGCTACGGCTCGTACGGCCACGCCATGGAGCCCAGCTTCTCGATCCGTAACCTGAGCCTCGTGGACCGCGGATGGATCTGGGCCACGGCGCACGTCCGCGGCGGCTCCGACAAGGGCTGGGGCTGGTTCCTGGACGGCCGCAAAGAGAAAAAACCAAATAGTTTCACCGACTTCATCGCCAGCGCCGAGCATCTGGTGGCGGAAGGCTATGGCGCCAAGGGGCGGATCGCGGCCTACGGCGGCTCGGCCGGCGGCATGCTGATGGGGGCGGTGGCCAACCTGCGGCCGGAGCTCTGGGGCGCGATCATCGCCGCCGTGCCCTTCGTCGACGTCCTCAACACCATGAGCGACACCACGTTGCCGCTCACCCCGCCGGAGTGGCCCGAGTGGGGCAATCCGATCGAGGACCCCGCAGCCTACGACCTGATCGCCAGCTACAGCCCCTATGACCAGGTGAGCGCCCAGGTCTATCCGCCGATCCTCGCCACCGGCGGGCTGTCGGACCCGCGGGTCACCTACTGGGAGCCGTCCAAGTGGGTGGCGAAGCTGCGGGAAATGGGCGCCGGCCCGGCCCCGATCCTGCTGAAGATCAACATGGAGGCCGGCCACGGCGGCGCCTCCGGCCGTTTCGACTTCCTCAAGGAGATCGCGCTGGATTACGCCTTCGCGATCTGGGCGATGGATCAGGGGGCGACGGCGGCATGATCATCCGACCTGCGACGGCGGCCGACGCCGAGGCGCTGGCGGCGATCTATGGCCACCACGTGCTGCACGGCTTCGGCACCTTCGAGGAGGCCCCGCCCCCGGCCGCCGAGATGGAGCGCCGGCGCCAGACGATCGCAGACCGCGGCCTGCCCTATCTGGTGGCGGAGCATGACGGACGGGTGCTGGGCTTCGCCTACGCCGGGCCGTTCCGGCCCCGCGCGGCCTACCGCTTCACCGTCGAGGACAGCGTCTACATCGCCCCCGACGCGGTCGGGAAAGGCGTCGGCCGCGCGGTGCTGTCGGCGGTGCTGGAGGCCTGCGGGCGGATGGGCCTGCGGCAGGTGGTGGCGGTGATCGGCGACAGCGGCAACGCCGCCTCCATCGGCCTGCACCGCGCCCTGGGCTTCGAGCAGACCGGCGTCGGCCGCAGCCTCGGCTTCAAGCACGGCCGCTGGGTCGACATCGTCCACATGCAGAAGCCGCTGAACGGCGGCGACGCCAGCGCGCCGGACAGCCCCGGGATCTGAGCGGCCGATGGCGGTTGCGCGCCATGCGGCTTTCGGCCGATAGATTCCCCCGTGAACACCGACTCCACCGACGTCCGGACCCGCGTTTCGCAAGCCGAAACGCTGCTGGAGCAAGGCCGGCCCGCCGAGGCCCTGGTCCTCACCAAACCGCTGGCGGACGCCGCCGACGCCGGTCATCCGGCGCTCGCCACCCATGCCACGGTGTTGAAGGCGCTGGGGCGCACCGAGGAGGCGCTGGCCTACAATCTCACCGCCAGCCGGCGCTTCGCCCGCAGCGGCGTGGCCTGGCACAACCTGGCGGCGACGCTCGGAGACCTCGGGCGCGGCGCCGAATCGCGGTCCGCGGCCGAACGCGCCTTCAGCCTGGGCCTTGACGCGCCGCAGACCTGGAGTCTCTACGCCCGGTCGCTGCTGGCGGTCGGGGCGCTCGACGAGGCGGAGCGGGCCTATCGTGAGAGCGTCGGCCGCGAGGCCGGCGGCGAGGTGGTCATCGAACTGGCCAATGTGGTCTGGATGCGCCGCGGCGACCTGGCCGAGGCGCTGACGGTGCTGGACGACGGTTTCCGGGCGGGCGGGCCAGCCAGCCCGCTGGTCAGGGCCAAGGCGCGCCTGATGGAAGCGGCCGGCGACGCCGCTCAGGGCGCGCACCTGCTGGCCATGGCCGCCGAGCGCCTGCCCACCGACATCCCGGTCCTGCTGGCGGCCGCGCAGGCCGCGCTGGAGACCGGCGCGGGCGTCCGGGCGAGGGCCATCGCCGACGCCGCCGTCGCCCTGGCGCCCGATTCGCCGGAGGCGCTGAACCAGCTGGCCATCGTCCAGCTGGGCCTGGGCCAGCCGGACCAGGCGCTCGCCACCGCCAGGCGGGGCCTGGCCCTCTCCCCGGATCACCAGTCGCTGATCGGCTGGGCGGCCACGGCGGCGCGGGCGCTCGGCGACCCGCTGTACGGGGAGCTCTACGACTATGAGCGGATGGTCGGCGTCTATGAAATCGCCACCCCGGCGGGCTGGCCCTCGCTCGCGGCCTACCTGAGCGAGTTGGCCGAGGTGCTGCGTCGCATGCACCCCTACGCCCAGCACCCCTTCCACCAGTCCCTGCGGCACGGCAGCCAGACGATGCAGGCGATCGCCGGATCGACGGAGCCGGCCGTCCGCGCCTTCTTCCAGGCGATCGACGCCCCGATCCGCCAGCACATGGCCTGGCTCGGCCAGGGCGGCGATCCGCACCGGCGGCGCAGGACCGACGACTATCGCATCGCCGCCGCCTGGTCGGTGCTGCTGCGGCCGGGCGGGTTCCACAAGGACCACTTCCACCCGCAGGGCTGGATCTCGTCGGCCTTCTATGTGGAAACCCCGGAGCAGGCGCTGGCCACCGACGAGCGCCAGGGCTGGATCCGCTTCGGCCGTCCGCCGTTGACGCTCAACCCGCCCCTGGAAGCGGCGCACCACGTCCGGCCGAAGCCGGGCCGGCTGGTGCTCTTCCCGTCCTACATGTGGCACGGGACCGAGCCGTTCACGACGGACGAGCGGCGCATGACCATCGCCTTCGACGTCGTGCCGGCCTGATATTTTCAGGGAGAGAAGTTGGCTGGGGAACTAGGACTCGAACCTAGAATGACGGTACCAAAAACCGCAGTGTTACCATTACACCATTCCCCAGCAGGAACAGCGCCGAGGCGCCGCCTCGCGGAGGCGTCGAGATAGCGCAGACGATATCGCGATGCAACGCCCGCTTGGGCTTCTTGCGGCCTGGAAAACCCTACTCTATAAGGCGCCCTCCCAAGTCGGAGTGTGGCTCAGTCTGGTAGAGCACCGCGTTCGGGACGCGGGGGTCGCAGGTTCGAATCCTGCCACTCCGACCATTCATCTCCCCGCCAACCGCGGGTGAGATGCCTTCCCGCGAATACCCCCCGAGAAGTCCCCCGGTCAGGCGGGCGCGGGCCCGCACGCCTGACTCTTCAGGGCGCAGGAAACGGCGCTCCTCCACCCCACTGTCAGGCTTTCGCTCCAGGTCCGAATTGGAAGTGTACGTTCTGGGGCGGCCTTTCCCGACTAACAGGGACCGGATCACGGCCGTGGCGGGCTAGGCGCGTCTGATATGCGATCAGGGGACGGCCACGGCACGTCCGGGCGCGCGAACTCGATCCGGATGCAGGGACTGGGCGCCCAGGTTCTCAGATACTCGTCGGCGATGATGATCTCATCGCGCGCCCGCTCGATTGTGGCTCCGATGATATCTTCAGGCGGAGGGTAATAACGCGTCAGCTCGCTAAACCTCTTCCAGCTGAAGCGCTTCCACAGCGGCAAGGTCACCCGTGGCGCGGTGACGCGGCCGCGCACCACGAACTCTGGTTCTCGGGAGGGCGCGCGCGCCGAAAAATATACTATGATGTATGTTTCCTGACCGCTCGCGAAGTCGAACCGCAGCCTTTGATCGAGGCCATTGATGCGGCGATAAATCTGGCCCTCGGCCAGATCCGGTCGATCACCCATCTGCCAGCCCAGGGATCTCATGAGGGGGAGAAGGTCGGACAGCATTGCCGTCCGAAGCGACCTCCGGCGGCGACCCGAAGGGCGGTCTTTCGCCCCCTTCCTCCGAAGGATGGTCCATTCCAGTCCCTGATATTCGCCCGGCCGGTAGCCGGCTATGCCGGCCGCCAGGTCCACAGGCGCCTCGAACATATAGCTGACCGACGGGTCTGGATCGGCCGCCTGCTCTGCATTCCGCCGGCTCCTGATCGCCGCGAACTCCGGCGGGGGATCGCCGTCGACCTCCAGGCCGTCCGGCCCCTTGCCGCCTTCGTAGGTTACGGACCACGCCGGCCGGCCATCCCGCCAGGCGCGCGCCTGGCTGAACGTCACCGTCTCCAAGATCTCGCAGCCGACAGCGAGGCCACAGGACGCCGACACGCCGGCCAGCGCCTCGTCGAGCATGAAGCCGCGCGCATTCGCCACTAGCACCACCCACCCGCCAGGTGCTTCGGCCAGAGTGAATTCCGAGCCGAGTTCATCGCCCGCATCGCCAGCCTGCTCGAGATCAAGGCAATCCAGCAGGCGTTCCCTGTACCGGCTCTCAACCCCGATCCAGCGCAGATCAAATCCCATTCCAGCCCCCGGTTAAGACCCGCATCGTCGCCCCCGCCTCAGCCAAGGTTGCACGCGCCAGCATTCACCTACTGCCGTCGCTCTGCCGTCATCACGTGAGGCGCAAGGGTGGCCGCAGGAACTCCAGCCGCCTTCCCGATGTCTGCCGGCAGGAAATGATATAGTCGGAAGTCAGGGCCCAGGACGGTTTGCGCCAGCCTCTGGTTGCGGCTCAGGTTGGCGCTAACGCCGAACTTATCCTCAAATCTCACCGCTCCGCTCCTGCCGTCCGGATACCAGTAAGGTCCACCCTTATAAATCTCGTCGCGGGCCTTCGGGACCCCATCCCGGCTCTGTCCGTTGATTGTACTTCTGATGTCGCCCAGAGCCTCGCCAAGGCGCCCCTTAGCAAGTCGAGGGAGCGCGTTCGCCGCGCCGCGCCCGACGACGCCCGCGACCCCGCCCAATAGATTGCCGACGACCGCGCTTTCGGCGGCGCGTTCGACCGAGACTGGCCGCCCGCCAAACATGTCCTGGGCGGCGGAGGTCGCAGATGCGCCAACGGCGGCTGCTCGGGCCGGACCAAGGAGAAGCGCCGCCGCACCCGCTACGCCCCCCACCGTCGCTCCCAGACTGTCGCCGAAGGATGAGCGGCGCCCGCTGACGCCGTCTGACAACATCTGCACGCCAAGGCCCGTCGCACCTCCTGCTGCCAGAATAGATGCCGCTTCACGTCCGGTCAGCGCCGCAGCCCCCTTGAGGCGCGGGGCTGTCGCAAGTGCGCCCTCCATGGGTCCGATGGCGCCCAGGCCGAGTAGCGCACCGCCAACCTGGCCTGTCGCCTGCGCCACGGGTCGGTTCATTTGATCATCGAGGTTCCTCGCGTGCTCTTGAGTCAGATTCGCTTGATATCGCCGGTCCCACCCAGCCAGACCGCCGGGTTGGATCAAGGCGTCCATGCCCGCCGCGAGGTGGTCAGCTCCGCCGAACGGCAGGATATTCGCCGCGCCCCTGATCGCCGTGTCAGCCTGCAAAGCTGCGTTGCGCAGCTGATGCGCGGCCTCACTCAGGTTCACCTGGCGGGGCGATGCATTTGCGGATTCCGCGTCCCGTGGAGCAGGCGGCGAAACTCGCTCCTGTTCCGGCTGCAGCAGCTTTGCCCCGTAGGCCATCACCTCGCTCGGAGCGCCAAGTCGCAGATCCCGACCCGCACTGATGGCCTTGCCATAAGCCTCATGGGCCGCCGCCTCGGCCGCACGGCCGAACCCGGCGACCTGGCGACGCCGACGCTCCATGAACTCCGCTACGCTTTCGCCCATGTTTTTCGCCCGGCTGACGCTCGCCAGCCGCCTTCATGCTCGCGTTGAAAGGCATGCGGAGTGCGCCCGTCGACACCGCCCCCAGCACAAAGAATTCTCTCACGCACGGCCAAGCTTGTCAAGAACAAATCAAGAACATTTGCGCCCGTGACTGGCATGGGCAGGCGGGCTGCAGGCCGCAGACCGGTCCGCTCCCGACGGCCCCTGCGGCCATCTTTCCGACGTCGCCCAAGCTCCCCCGGAAGGCCCGTCTTCCCGCGCCCGGGATTGTATGCGACAGGCGGTGGATAGCCTTCGTTGCGACGACCTCCCCTGGGGTGCGGGTTCCCTTCATGAAGCAGTTCCTGATCACCGCGGCGGGCGTGTTCGCCGGTCTGATGATCTTCCTGATCGGCGTGCCGTTCGTGCTGATCTCCATGGTCGCCAGCGCCGCGGGCCCTGCCCCGTTGCCGGCGCGGGCCGTGCTCGAGCTGGATCTGCGCGACCCGCTGACCGACCAGTCGCCGCAGAACCCGCTGGCCGGTATCGGCCGGCGCTCGGCCTCGGTGATGTCGATCATCGAGGCGCTGCGCCACGCGGAGAGCGACGACCACGTGAAGGGCGTGCTGGTCCGCCTGCCGGAAGGCGGACTGGAGCCCGGCATCGCCGACGAGCTGCGGCTGGCGATCAAGCACTTCCGCGCCACCGGCAAGCCGGTGTTCGCCCACAGCCAGGGCCTCTATCCGTCCGGCATGGTCACCGCGACCTACATGGTGGGCGCCTCCGCAGACCAGATGTGGATGCAGCCGGGGTCGTCGTTCCAGGTCACCGGCCTGGCCAACGAGGACCTCTTCCTGAAGCGGTTCTTCGACAAGTACGGCGTCAAGGCCGACTACGAGCAGCGCTACGAGTACAAGAACGCCGTCAACGGCTACCTCTACGACAACTACACGCCCGCCCATCGCGAGGCGGAGCTGTCGTGGATGGGCTCGATCTACCAGACCAACCTCACCTCGGTGGCGACCGACCGCAAGCAGGACGCGGCCGCCGTGCAGCACACCCTGGAAGCCGGGCCCTACCTGGCCGAAGACGCGCTGCGCCTGCACCTGATCGACCGCGTCGGCCAGGTCCGCGACGCCGAGCAGGCGATGCTGAAGCGCGCCGGCGACGGCGCCCAACTGGTCGACTTCGACGACTACGGCCACGGCCGGCCCGGGCGCGACCGCGCGCGGGGCGCGTCGATCGCGGTGATCGAAGCCGAGGGGGCGATCGTCACCGGCAAGGACGGCTCCACCAATCCGTTCGCCGGCGGCTCGACCATCTATTCCGACGACCTCTCCCAGGCCTTCTACGACGCCATCAAGGCCAAGGACGTGAAGGCCATCGTCCTGCGGCTGAACTCGCCCGGCGGCTCCGACACCGCCTCCGAGCAGATCCTGGCCTCGATCCGCGCCGCCAAGGCCGCGAACAAGCCGGTGGTGGTGTCCATGGGCACCTATGGCGCCTCGGGCGGCTACTGGATCTCCTCCGAGGCCTCGGCCATCGTCGCCGAGCCCACCACCCTGACCGGCTCGATCGGCGTGTTCGGCGGCAAGTTCGCCATCGGCCCGGCGCTGGAGAAGTTCGGCGTCGACGTGCGCCAGCTCGGCGTCGGCAGCTCCTACGCCGGAGCCTTCGGCATGGGTCGCGAGCTCACCCCGGCCGAGCGCGCGGCCTTCTCGACCTGGATGGACCGCATCTACGACAACTTCGTCGCCCGCGTCGCGGAGGGCCGCAAGCTGCCGGCCGATCGCGTGCGCCAGATCGCCCGCGGCCACGTCTGGACCGGCGCCCAGGCCAAGCAGCTCGGCCTGGTGGACGAGGTCGGCGGCTTCTACCAGGCGGTGGACAAGGCCAAGACCCTGGCCGGCCTCACCGGCGAGCCCCGGCTGCGGCGCATGTCGCCCAACGGCTCGCCGTTCGAAGCCATCCAGAAGCTGCTCGGCGTCTCGGCCACCTCGGCCCGGACGCTGGCCGCGGCGGCCTGGATCTTCGGCGATCCGCGCGCCCAGGGCCTGATGGACCAGATGGCGCAGGCGCGCCTGCGTGAACACGGCGCGATGGTGCTGGCCCCGACGACGGTCCGCTAGAAGCCGCGAGGGGTCTTCAAGGTCATCGCCTCGGCGGGCGGACGGAAGGTGACCAGCCTGCGCCCATAGTCGATCTCCAGCGAGTTGAGCCGCCGCAGCACGTCGGCGCCAACGAGGATCGCGGGCCGGCCCTTCAGGTCCCAGAGCTCAAAGATGTGTAGGTCCGCAAAGGCGGCCTGCACATTGCCGACGAACAGTCCTCCCAGGCGCAGGGGCGGCAGGACAGCCAACTCCGCCCCAGCCGTCTGGCCGGTTGCGCTCACCAGCAGCGCATGGACCAGGTTCTCCGCGAACCCGGGATTGCGGCCGGTGATGGCCGATTTGAGCGCCAGGTTCCCCACGGTGCTCTGCGAGCCGGAATCGAGGAAGGCGACGACCTTCACGCCGGCGATCTCGGCGTCGACGATGATCAGTTGGCCAAACCGCATCCGGGCGGGCACGACGAAGGTGGGCGCGCGCTCGAGGCGTTCGTCGCTGCGGCTGCCGCCGATGGACGGCGGCGGCGCGGAATGGGTGATGTCGAGCCGCCGCCTGCTGAAATCCATGACCAGCCGGCGGCCCTTCAGCACATCCATCCCCAGCAGCCCGTCGGCGCCCAGGCGGGCGCGCGGCAGGATCGGCATCCGCGGGATCGCGGTGGCGACAGCGCCCACCGACAGTCGCCGCACGCTCGTGATATCGGCCGAGTCGATGCCGGCTATGCCGTGCAGGATCGCCCGGCCGATGGTCGGCAGGCCGATGCGCTGGGCGAGCTCCAGGGACGTCACCGAGACGTTCGCCCCGGTGTCGACGACGAAGTCGAACGGCCCCGCCCCATCCAGGGTGACTGGCGCGGTCATCCGAATGGCGTTGTCGAACGCGGTCTCCAGAACTTCCGGCGGCCCGTCCTCCGGTCTGGACGGGCCCTGAAGGAGGTTGATCTGCGCGGGCCCGATGGCGGCGCAGCCGGCCACCGAGCCCAAGGCCAATAGGCTCGCCCGTCGTGACCAGTCCGGCATCTGCCGACGCGCTCCCCTCCATGAATCCCGGCCGCCGCCGGGGCCAGCCGCACAGCAAAGGGGGCGGCAGATTGCTCTGCCGCCCCCGCACTCATACCTCGAACAGAACGCCTAGAACCGCAGGCGGACGCCCGCATAGGCCGACCGGCCGAAGATGTCGTAGTAGGCCGGCACCGTATCCAGCGCCTGCGTGCCCGACTCGCTCGACGGGAAGAACGGCGGGCTCTTGTCGAACAGGTTGTTGACGCCCCCGTAGACTTCCACCTGGTCCGTAGCTTTCCAGCGGAAGCTCACGTCGCTGTACCACTCGGCCGGGATGTCGACGATGTTCTCGGCGCCGAAGATGTCGGCCGGAGCGCTCTTCGCCTTGCCGATGTACCGCTCGACCAGTTGGATGCGGAAGTCCCCGACCGTCCAGGCGACAGTGGTGTTGCCTTGACGCTTCAGGAAGCCTTGGTCAGAGGTCGAACCGCCGGCGGCGCCGAGCAGGTCCATCGGCGACTCGCCCGGGATCGGCACTTCGGAGGCCTTGTCGTAGAAGGTCCACACCGAGTTGACGCTCAGCGAACCCCAGCGATCCCAATCGGAGACCAGGTCGCCCAGGCCCACCTTGTAGTTCACTTCCAAGTCGACGCCGCGCACCTGGAAGGTGGCGATGTTGCTGAGCTGGTCGTTCACCTGCGTCAGCACGTAGGTGGCGCCGGGGACTTCCGGACGGGTGCCGCGGAACACCTGGCTGCAGAACACTTCACGTTGGCCCGTCGGGCGTTCGTAGCAGAGCTGCGCGAGGTTTTGACGACCCACGGTGTTGATCAGGCCGTCGATCTTGATGTCGAACCGATCGACCGACACCGTCAGATCCTTCAGCAGGCTCGGCATGAAGTCGAACCGGCCGGCTTGAAGAACGATCCCGTAGGTCAGGGTGTCGGCGACTTCAGGCTGCAGGTTCGGGTTGCCGCCGACGAAGCCGGAGACGCTCTGCTGGACGGTGATCGGCGGATTGTAGTTCGCCGGCACGCCGGCGGCGGCGCAGTTCGCCTTCAGGGTCGCATTGGAGCTGTTCTGGTAGTTGATGCAGGGGTCGGCGACGACGCCGAACGTCTGGCCGACGCCCGTCACTTCGCCCAGCACCGGCGCACGCACGGCGCGGTTCTTCATCGCCCGCAGGCGCAGGCCGTCGATCGGAGCCCACTCGCCGCCGTACTTCCAGGTCTGGTAGCGGCCGCCGATGTTGGCGTCCGACCAGCGGTAGCCGCCCTCGACGCTCAACTCCTTCACAAACGGCAGGTCACGCAGCAACGGAGCCTTCGCCTCGAGGAAGGCCTCGTTGGTGGTGAAGGTGGTGCGGGTGCTGTCGCTGATCTGGTTGCCGGTGACCGTGCCGAGGTTGATCTCGGTGGAGTAGTCCTCGTAGGCGGTGATCCGCCGCGACTCGGCGCCGACCACGACCTGTAGCGGGCCAGCCGGCAGATCGAACAGCGAGCCGGACAGGTAGGCGAGGCCGTTCTCCAGCTCGGAGGCCGAGTTCACGCCGGTGCTGCGGACCAGATAGGCGCTCTCGGCGGCGTTGTAGCCGTCGAAGGGATTGATCGGTACGCAGCCTTGCGCCCGGGCCAGAGGGTCCACGCACTGGTAGGTTCCGGCCGGACCGCCGGGGACCTGCTGGACGCGCAGGCCGTTGTAGAGCGCTTCACGCGACACCGAGCCTTCGCTGTTGCCGTTGAGGGTGGTGCGGCCCCAGACGTAGGACGCCTCGTAGCTCCAGTCCTTGCCGAACCCGAACAGGCTGTCCTGGTTGCCGCGAAGGCCGACCGCAAGCCGGGTGGACTGACGCAGGTTCTGCGAGCCGCGGGCGCCAAGGCCCGCGAGACGCTGCGACCAGGTGATGTCCTGGTTCGGATTGTTCGAAGCCGCCAGCTTCGCCCGCAGTGAAGCGGGGATGAACGGGTTGTTGGCCGGGATGGACGGCTCGAGCAGGCCCGCGACCAGATCGGTCGACGACTGGAACGGGTGGGCTTCGAACGGGCCGTTGGTCTCCGTCGAGCCGTAGTTCAGCTCCATGAAGGCGTTCAGGCCGTCGACGATCTTGTAGTCGCCGTCGGCCGCGAACAGGATCCGCTTGGTCGGAATGGCGAGCGTGCGCTCAGCGTTACGATTGTAGCCGTAGAGCGCCGTGGAGAAGGCCGCGAGTTGGCCGCTGCTGTCGAACGTGTAGCTCGCCGCGTTGCCGCCGCCCGCCGGTTGCCCGGTGACGAAGAAGCGGCCGTTCAGCGGAACCCCCGAACGCGCGGCGGGACCACGGATCGGAGCGCTCGGCGGGGCCCAGAAGAAGTCGTCGGAGCAAAGGTAGCGGTCCTTACAACTCACCAGGCCCTGGTAATCGTACTGCAGGGTGGCGCCGACGTGCCCACGGTCGAACGAGCTGCCGAAGCGGATGAAAGCGCTGGGGTTGATGTTGTCCTGGTGTTCAACCGCCATGCCGTAGCTGGCGCCCATCTCCAGGCCTTCGAAGCCGGTGTCGGTGATGATGTTGACCACGCCCGACACCGCGTCGGCGCCGTACACGGCCGAGGCGCCGCCGGTGATGACGTCGATGCGCTTGATGTTCGCCGACGGGATCAGGTTCATGTCGACGGCGTTCGAGAAGATCGTGCCCGAAGGGGCGCGGCGGCCGTTGATCAGGACCAGCGAGCGGCTGCTGCCGAGGTTACGCAGGTTGATCAGGTTCAGGCCCGACGAGGTCGTGCCGGAGAAGGTCGACTGGGTCCGCGAACCGCCGAAGGACGGCGCGAACTGCGGCAGGGTCTGAAGCACGTCCGCGATGTTGTGCAGGCCCTGGGCCTGCAGGCGGTCCTGGCCGACCATCTGCACCGGCGTCGGCGAATCGAGGTTCGGGCTCTGGATGCGCGAACCGGTGACCACCAGTTCTTCCACCGTACCGCCGGCCGGCGCCGCAGCGGCCGGCGTGGTGGTCAAGGCCAGCGCCGCAGCGCCCACGAGCATCGACGACGCCAGCAGGCGCCCACGGTTTATGGTGTTCAAGATCTTCCCCCTCCGGCGCCGCGTTCGCCACTGGCGTCCCGCGGCCCAAAAACTGTCGTCGTCCCGAGTGCAACGTCACACCGGTTACGGCAGAGTTACGGGTGACCACGACGAGGGGTCAATGATCATTGCCAAATGGCAATGAAAGCGCCAGTTCGTGTCACATTCTGGTCACAGGGTGGGAGGCGCTCGGCGCGAGCGTGGCGGCCAGAAGGTGATCCGCCGCTTGCCGAAGTCGAAGCCGACCTGATCGAACCGGCGCAGAACGTCGACGCCGATCAGCAAGGTTGGTCGGTCGCGCAGGTCCCATAGATCGAAAATGTGCAGATCCGCGAAGGCCACCAGTGGGCTGCCCAGCTGCTGCCCCCCCAGCCGCAAGCCCGGCAGGGGCGCGAACTCCGCCGGCGCCCGCTGACCGGTGGCGCTGATCAGCTCCGAGTGGACGATGCGCGCCGCCAGATCAGCTCTTGTGGCGACCACGATGTCGCGGAGCGCACGGTTGGCCACCGTGACCTGCGATCCGGAATCCAGAAAGGCGGTGACGGGCTGCGACGCCGCCTCGGCGTCGATGATCACCAACTGGCCTGACCGCAGGCGGGCCGGAACCGTCACCGGCTGACCGGCGGCCGCGATCCGGCTGTTCATGCCCGGCCCGACGTCGGGCCCGTGGGAGGAGGGGAAGACCTGGAAGGACTGGTCCCGGAATCCCAGCAAGACCTGACGATTGCGCAGGACGTCGAGGCCGAGGATTCCAGCCGCCCCCAGCCGCGATTGGGCCACGGCGGGCAGGCGCAGGCCGGAGGAGATCACCGCGCCCACCCGTAGTCGTCCGACCTTGACCAGTCGCGCCGGCTCCACTGCGATGATGCCGTGCACCGGCGCGGTCCCGGCCTCGGGGAGCCGGCACAGGGCGGCGACCTCCGTCGACACCACGGAGCGGTTGGCGCCGGTATCGACGACGAAGGGAAAGGGTCCCTTGCCATCGAGATAGACCGGGACGCTCATCCTCAGCGCCTGGTCGAAGGCGGTCTCGAGGAAGGCGCCGCTGTCGCCCGCCGGGTGGTCCTGCGGCCCGCTCTGCTCCGTGGCGGTTGCAGGTCCCGCACCGAGCGTCTGGGCGATGGCCGGCGCGGCCAGTCCCGCGCCCACACCGACTAGCGCTTGCCGTCTCGACCAGTCTCCCGCACTCGCCATGCGCCCTAACCCGATCCCCGCCGCCTCGACAACCGCCAGGCCAGCGCTTATCCGTAACGCCGAACTGGAAGGAAGCCGATCCGCTTGATCATAGATCATCAGTTCCGGCGCGGGTCCTTCGGCGCGGTTGCGGCTCGAGCCATGGCCGCCTTTCGGGTCAGGCTCCGTGTCGCCTGAAGCCTTGGCGGAGCGCCGCCGCCTCGCCGAGGCCGGCGACGCCGACGCTCTCGCCTTCACCGCCGTGCTGGCCGCCCTTGGCGCGGGCGAGCCGCAGGACTGGTCAACCGCCTTGCGACGCCTCACCCGCGCCGCCGACCTCGGCTCCGCGTTCGCCCAACAGCAACTCGCCACGCTGGCGGACACCGAGGCGTCCGACGGAACCCGGTGGGCGGACCTCGCCGCCGCCGTCGACCTGGGCGCCTGGCTCGCCCCCGCCCCGAAGGAGCGGCTGCTGCGCGAGCCGCGCATCTCCGTGGCGCGTGCGTTTCTTCCGCGGCGCGCCTGCGCCTGGCTGGTGGCCCGGGCGCGGGGTCGGCTGACCACGGCGCAGGTCTTCGATCCCGCCACCGGCGCCGCGCGGCGCGAGGCCGGACGCAGCAACAGCGCCTTTGAGTTCGAGCTGGCCGACCTGGACCTCGTGACCCTGGCGGTGCGGGCCAGGATCGCCGCCACGGTTGGCACGGTCGCCGGAGCCCTGGAAACCGTGCAGGTGCTGCACTACGCGCCCGGACAGCGGTTCGAACGCCATTACGACTTCCTGGATATAGCCGTCGCGGGGTACGCGCAGGACGTCGCCGCGCGTGGTCAGCGGGTCGCGACCTTCCTGATCTACCTCAACGACGAATACGAGGGCGGCGAGACCGACTTCCCGATGGTGGGCCTAAGCTTCAAGGGCGCGACGGGCGACGCCTTGATGTTCGCCAATGTCGACCTCGACGGCGCGCCCGATCGCCGGACGCTGCATGCCGGATTGGCGCCCACCTCGGGCGAGAAGTGGTTGTTGTCTCAGTGGGTTCGCGACCGCGCCCCGGGCTGAGCGCCTTGTTTCATCGCGAGCGGCGCCCTAGCCTCGTGCCTCCTTGGAGGAGAAAGAGATGCTGCTTGTTCTCGCTGCGGCCGTGCTGGCCGCCGGGGCCCCGACCGCGCCGGAGCCGACGGACGCAGCCGCCAGGCAGGCTCCCGCCGTCGCGTCGGCAAAGCCTTCCGGCGATGCGGACCGCCTGGTCTGCAAGAAGGAAATGGTGACCGGCTCGATGTTCCCGGTGAAGGTCTGCCGGGACAAACAAAAGGCCGCGCAGAACCGCCAGGAAGACCAGGATCAGTTGCGCAACGTCCAGCGCATGGGCGGTCCGCTCGTCCGCTAAGCTGTCCAGCCTCGGGTCACGGAGTTCCGGCATGTCCACGGCGCGGCGCCAAGCCGTCTTTTACGCCCTTGCGGCGTTGGCCGTGGCCGCGGCCGCGCCGGCGCAGGCCGCGGACCGGCGGGCGGCCGCGTTCCAGGACGTGCTGCAGTGCCGGACCGTCACCGAGGCGGCCGCGCGCCTCAGCTGCTATGACGCTGCAGCGGGACGCATGGACGAAGCCGAAAGTCGCGGCGACATCGTGGTGATCGACCGCGCCCAGGCCAGCGCTGCGCACCGCCAGGCTTTCGGACTGCAGCTTCCGAGCCTGGCCTTCGTCACGCGCGCCCTCAAACCTGAGGAAGTCGACAGCATCGACGGGGTCGTGAGCGCCGCTCACCAGGACGTCAACGGCAGGTGGACCATGTCGCTGGCGGACGGCGCCAGCTGGCGACAGATTTCCGGACAGGTCAACCGCGACCCGCAGCGCGGCTCGAAGGTGAAGATCCGCAAGGGAACGCTGGGCAGCTTCTTGATGAACATCGACGGTCAGCCGGCGATCAAGGTGCACCGCGACCAGTAGGCGTCAGGTCGCGGAATAGCCGAAGGCCTCGACCCACGGCGCCAGAATTGGCTTGATCTCATCAATCGTCGCGCCGTAGCGGCGCCATTGACCCATGCCCTCGCGGTAGATGCCCCGCCGGACCTGGTCGGCGCTCGGGGTGCGGATGTCCCGCCGGTTCGCCGTCTCGACGAAGTCGCGCATCCTGGCGTCCCAGGGCACCCCGATGAAGGCGCAGATCGCCTGGGTTTCGCGATCGAACTCCTCCACCAGGTCTTCATGCCGGTGGATGTGCGTGGGAAGGGTCAGTTTCTCGCGGTAGATCTCGGCCAGGCGCATGGCGCCGGCGTAGACCTGCGCGGTGCGCGTCAGGTCGGTGAACTCGACCACCAGGGGGTTGAGACGGAAGCGGCGGCGGAAGCAGCTGACCACCACATCGCGCGGGTCGCGGCGGGCGAACAGGATCTTCGCGCGCGGGAACAGCTTGGCGATGACCGGCAGGTAGATGGTGTGCAGGGGCAGCTTGTCGACGAACACCTTGCCGGCGGGTTCGACGCCGAACTCCCGCACCTTGCGCCAGTAGAGTTCACGCCAGGGCCTGGCCGTGGTCTCGTCCAGGGCCGCCAGCCGATCCAGGGCGGCGGCGTCGGTGATGTAGGCCAGGATGGCGTCGTCCACCGTCGGCTTTTCTTCCAGCGCGACGACGTCGGGGTGGCTGGCCAGCACCTGCTCCAGAAGTGTGGTGCCGGACCGGGCGAAGCCGACCAGGAAGACGTGCTCCGTCTCTCCGCCCACGCGCTCGCTCTCGGGCGTCGGGCGCCAGTCGGCCGGGTCGGCGGCCTCGAAATAGCCGATCAGGCGTCGGCAGGTCTCGACCCCTAGTTCCGGCGCCTGCAAGGCCTCGATCTGCACCCGACGGAGCTCCACATTGGCGGCCTTGTAGGCGACCATGGCCTCCTCGGCGCGGTCGAGCGCGTCGAGCGCGTCGGCGCGGATGTTCTCGGCTCCGGCGATGTGCAGCCGGGTCAGGCGGCCGGTCGCCTTCAGGCGCGACATCCGGGCCTCCGCCGCCTCGTAGGCGCCTTCCTGCACCTCGACGGCGGCCAGCGCCATGGCGGCGGCAGGCTGGTCCGGCTCGATCGCCAGGGCCCGGGTCGCCAGCTCGCGGGCGCGGTCCCAGGCCTTGTCTTCGGCGGCC
Source organism: Phenylobacterium hankyongense (assembly GCF_003254505.1). Lineage (NCBI taxonomy): Bacteria > Pseudomonadati > Pseudomonadota > Alphaproteobacteria > Caulobacterales > Caulobacteraceae > Phenylobacterium > Phenylobacterium hankyongense. Next base: position 593,665 of record NZ_QFYP01000001.1, read on the forward strand.
AGCGACGCCAGGGCGCCAAGCGGCTCGGGAAACTCCGGGTCCAGGCGGGCGGCCCGCTCCTGGGCCAGCCGGGCGGCGTCCCGGTCGCCAATGGCGGCCAGGGCGAGGCCGCGGCCGTTGTGGGCGTGGGCGAAATCCGGATCCAGTTGCAGGGCGGCGTCGAAGGCGGCGATCGCCTGCAGCGGACGCTCGGCCTTGGAATGGCAGACGCCGATGCTGTTCAGGACGTACGGATCGGTGGGATCCAGGCGCAGCGCCCTCTCCAGCACCTCCAGCGCCTCCTCCAGGCGCTCGTCCAACTCCAGCTTGTAGGCCACGAGGTTCAGGACCGAGGGGTCTTCCAGCCCTTCAGCGAGCCCGCGCTCCGCCAGGGCGACCGCACGGTCCATGTCGTGGGCCGCGACCGCCGCCTCGACCTGGCCGACGGTGACGCGATTGGGAGAAGAGACCGAGGTGTTCATCGGAACAGGTCCTGAGGATCGGCTTGGGGACGGCGCCGAGACGCCAGGGGCTCGCATCGCCCCCGGCGCGGACGATGCCTACCATCGGGTCGGGCGCCCGACAACGCGAGCGGCGGACACGAAAACGGCGGGCCTTTGGGCCCGCCGCTCCGTCGCAGTCTCAGTTCGACTGAGTCTCCGGGCCCTAGAAGTCGGCCGTCAGGCCGACGAACAGCGTCCGACCCAGGGCGTCGTAGGTGCCCGGATAGGTGTTGCCGTTGCCGTAGGGCGGTCCAGCCGCCGGGAAGTTGTTCGCGTCGAGGATCGGCGGATCCTTGTCGAACACGTTGTTGACGCCGGCGCGCAGCGTGATCGTGTCGCGCACCGCCCAGGTTCCGGAGATGTCGAGGTAGTCGTACGCCTTGATCTTCGCGTCGAGCACGTCGGTCCGGCCAAGCGGATCGGCCAGGAACAGGTTGGACTCGTTGGCGTCCATCTTCACCTCGCCGACGTGGCGCCAGTCGAGCGAGACCGTCACCGGCCACGGCGTCGTCCAGGTCACCCGGAACTTGTGGCGCCACTTCGGGATCGGGCCGGTGGAGGCCGGAGAGGCCGCGCCCGTGCCGATCGCGCTGCAGACCGGGCCGTAGAGGCCGGCGCAGTCGAAGGTGCCGCCGCCGGTGGTCGGCTGGACTTCGTACTTGTTGGTGTAGGTGCCCACCAGGTTGAAAGACAGGCCGCCCCATTCGCCCATGCCCCAGTCCGAGAACTTGGTGCGGTAGTTGGCGTTCACGTCCACGCCCGACGTACGAAGGTAGCCGGTGTTCGCGTTGGTGGCGTCCACGTAGCCCGCGGCGCCGAAGATGGCGCCGTTGGCGGGATCGCGGTGGAAACGCGAACAAGCTGCCGGGTTGCCGTTCAGCACGCAGTCGACGACGGTCAGGTTCGGCAGCGACGAAATCAGGTTGCTGATCTTGATGTCGAAGTAGTCGATGCTGATGTCGAAGCCGGGCAGGAACCGCGGCCGCAGCACGAAGCCGGCGGTATAGGTGTCCGCCTCTTCAGCCTTCAGATCCGTGTTGCCGGCGAACAAGGCCGTGCACTGGGCCGCCGGGCATTGATCGATGCCGGCAGTGTACTGCGCCGCCGTCGCGCCGCTGCGCAGGCATTGGGCGAGCGTGGCCGACACCTTGCCGGTGATGAGGCCGGCCGCGCAGGGATCGGCGCCGCCGAACAGGCCCACCGCCAGCGCGGTGAAGAGTTCCACCACGTTGGGGGCACGCACCGCGCGGTTGTAGCCGGCGCGGAACTTCAGATCGTCGACCACCGTATAGTTCACTCCGATCTTGTAGGAGTGCGTGGTGTTCGCCGCCGTGTTGTAGTCGGAGAAGCGATAGCCGAGTTCGACGTTCAGGTCCTTGGCCAGCGGCTGGTCCTGCAACAGCGGAACCCGCGCTTCGCCGAACAGCTCATAGACGTCGAAGCTGCCGGAATTGCCCAAGGTGGGGCCGCCCTGGCCCGAGAGGTCGCCGGACGCAAACTCCTGGTCGACGCGAAGGTCCAGGGACTCGCGACGGTACTCCGCGCCGAGCGCCACGCCGACGCCGTCGTTCGCCCAGGGCGCCTTGAAGCCGTATTGGCCCAGGTCGCCCGTCACCGACACGTTTGCAACCTGCTCCGTGACCTGACCCGACTTGAAGCCCGGCGCGACCACGTAGGCCAGCATGGCCGGCGAAAGCGCGCCCAGCCGGAACAGGTTGATCGGAACGCAGCCGTCGGTCGTGCCGGACTGGCACTGGCCGGTCACCGGATTGACGAGCAACGCGTTCTGCACCCGTGCGGTGGAGACGTCGTTATTGTAGTGCTCGTTGTAGATGCTCGTGCCGTACTGGAGGTAGGCGTCGTAGTTCCAGCCGTCCGCCAGTTCGCCGCGGGCGCCGAGCGTGATCTTGTAGTTGGTGTGCCGCAGGTCGTCCTGGCGGGGCAGGCTGGCGAAGCGGAATCCGATGGTCGACTGAACGATCGTCGGGGTGCCGCCCGCCGCGCCGCAGAGCTGGGTCTGCTGCAGCGACGTCATCAGCGGGTTGTTACAGTTGATGCCAAAGGTGCTGGTGCCGTTGGCGCCGGTGCCGGCGAACAGGCCGGACGGGGCGATCTGGGCGACGGTGTGGTCGTCGGCGAACAGGAAGTCGCTGTAGAGGTTCAGCGCCTTGCTGATGTCGTAGTGGGCGAAGAAGCCCGCCGTGTAGCGATCATCGGGACGCTGGAAGTAGTTCAGTGGGCCGTAGTTGTACGAATACGCGCTCGTGTAAGGCACGAAGGTCTGGCTGCCGTTCGGGTTCAGCGCGTAGCCGCCGCGCGGCGCGGAGCCGCCGCGGAACCGGCCAAAGGCGCTGTTGCTCGACCCGGCGCAGATGCGGGTGTCGTAGACCGTCGGGTCGGCGTTGTAGGTCGTCGCGATGCTGCACGCCGAGTAGTCGCGCGAGCCTTGCAGCACCGGCTTGATGTGCCGGTAGCCGGCATAGGCGGTGACGTTGCCCTTGCCGTCCGGAGCGTTCACGCCGAACACCACGGTGACATCCGTGGTCGCGCCGTCGCGCACGTTGCCGGTCGGGACGGTCACCGGGTAGGAGGCCGAGCGCTCGGTGCCCTGGATCCCGCTGTTGTTGTTGTTGTGCTGGAACTCGCCGAACTGGGCGTCGATCCGGAAGCCTTCGAAGTCGTGCTTCATGATGAAGTTGACGACGCCCGCCAAGGCGTCGGAACCGTACACCGCCGAGGCGCCGCCGGTGAGCACGTCGACCCGGTCGACCAGGGCGGCGGGGATGTTGTTCAGGTCCGCCACGGGCGTCGACGGGTCGCCGGGCATCAGGCGGCGGCCGTCGACCAGCACCAGGGTCCGGGCGGAACCCAGGCCGCGCAGGTTGACGGTGGCGATGCCGGTGCCGCCGTTGGAAACATTGCCGCTCTGCGAGGCGATGACCTGCGGCAGGTTGTTGAGCAGCGATTCGACGTTGGTCGTGCCCTGTAGCTTCAACTCCTGGTCGGTGATCACGGTCACCGGGCTGACGCTGGTCAGGTTCGGCGTCGGAATGCGCGAGCCGGTGACCACGATTTCGGAGACTTCGCCCCCGGCGGCTGGCGCCTGGGCCGCGGCTTGGGTGGCGGACAGGCCGAGCAGGGCCACTCCACAAATCATGGAAGACGCCATCAGGCGCTCCCGCACGGTTCTGGTTTTCAAGATCTATCCTCCAGCGGCCAGCCGATTCAGATCAGGCCACACCGCTCCCCAACTGAAAGTTTGGTCCCAGAAACCATTGTCTCCGGTTACGCAGGAGTTACGTGCCTATACGACAAACGGTCAAAGAGAATCCGAGCCACGCAACATTGTGGACGCCGACCTGTCGCATTCGGGTCACATATTGTCGCACCTCCGTAGGGGCGGGGGCACAGGGCGGCGGGGTCCGAACACAATTCGGGCGGAGATTGCCGCGGCGCTCAGTTGCCGATTGAATAGGCGCTGTGACGTCGAGAGTTGGAAGACGTGGGGGTTGGGGGGCGGAAGATGTCGATCAGGCGCATTCGCGGCAGACTCGCGCTCGGCGGTGTGGTGGCGGTCGCGCTGGCGGCGTCGGCCCTCGCCCAGACCGGCGCGCGCAACCTGCCCAGGACGGTGCAGCGGTTGCTGGAATGCCGCAGGATCGACGCCAGCCCCGAGCGGCTGGCCTGCTACGACGCCGCCGTCGACGACATAGGCCAGGCGCTCGCCAAGGGCGACGTCATCACCATCGACCATGAGCAGGCCACCACCCTGCGGCGGCAGGCGTTCGGCTTCAGCCTGCCCTCGCTCGGCTTCCTCGACCGCGGACAAAAGCCCGAGACCGTCGACCGCATGACCGCGGTGGCCAAGACCGCCTACCGGCGCGGCGACGGCTCATGGGTGATCGAACTCGAGGACGGCGCGGTGTGGACCCAGATCGACAGCGAAGCCATCGCACGCGCGCCGCGCGCCGGATCGAGCGTCGTGATCAGCAAGGCCGCGATGGGCAGCTATTTCCTCAAGGTCGATGGGCAACGGGCGGTCCGCGCCCGGCGCACCAACTAGGCCGCCTTCAGCGGTCCTTGGGGTCGATGGCGTCGCGCAGGCCGTCGCCGATGAAGTTGAAGCTCATCAGCGTCACCACCATCACCGCCGAGGGAAAGGCCAGCAGCCAGGGAGCCAGTTCCATGTCCTGGGCGCCGTGGGCGATCAGCGTGCCGAGCGAGGCCATCGGCGGCTGGACGCCGAGGCCGAGGAAGCTGAGGAAGCTCTCGGCCAGGATCACGGCGGGGATGGTCAGCGTCACATAGACCACCACCGGCCCCAGCAGGTTGGGCACGATGTGACGGGTGATGACACCGCCCTGGCTCAGCCCCGCGGCGCGGGCGGCCTCGACGAACTCCTTGTGCTTCAGGGTCAGGGTCTGGCCGCGCACGATCCGGCTCATGGTCAGCCACTCGACCGCGCCGATGGCCACGAAGATCAGGATGAAGTTGGAGCCGAAGGTGACCATCAGCAGGATCACGAAGAAGATGAACGGCAGCGAATAGAGCACGTCGACGATGCGCATCATCGCCTCGTCCAGCCGGCCGCCGACGTAACCTGCGACAGCGCCCCAGGCGACGCCGATCACCAGCGAGACGAAGGTGGCCACCAGCCCGATCGCCAGGGACACGCGCAGGCCCATCAAGAGGCGCGCGCAGAGGTCGCGGCCCAGCGCGTCCGTCCCCATCAGGTGGCCGTGGGTCAGCGGGCCCACCCAGGTGTCGGCCTTGTTGACCTGGTCGTAGGGGAAGCGCGTCAGGTGCGGCCCGACCAGCGCGGCGGCGACCAGCAGCGCCAGCACGATCATGCCCGCGACCGCCGCGCGGTTGCGCAGCAGCCGCCGGCGCGCGTCGTCCCACAGGCCGCGGCCGCGGACCGCCCGCTCCATCGCCTCGGCGCCCTTGCGCGAGCCTGGAGTGAGCACGGCGCCGCTCATGAGAGCCGCACGCGCGGATCGAGCGCCGCATAGAGCAGGTCGGCCACCAGGTTCAGCGCCAGGATCAGGGCGGCGTAGACGATCACCATCCCCATCACCACCGTGTAGTCCCGCTGCAGGGCGCTGATGACGAAGAACTTCCCCAGGCCCGGCAGGTTGAAGATCTTCTCCACCACCAGCGAGCCGGTGAGCAGGCCGGCGCAGGCGGGGCCGAGGTAGCTGACCAGCGGCAGGATGGCGGCGCGCAGGGCGTGCCGGCCGACGATCCGGTGCTCCGGCAGGCCCTTGGCCCGCGCGGTGCGCACATAGTTGGACCGCAACACCTCGATCATCCCGGCCCGGGTCAGCCGCGAGATGATGGCGATCTGCGGCAGGGCCAGCACCGTCACCGGCAGCACCAGGTTGATCGCCGCCCCGTCGTTCCAGCCGGCGCTGGGGACCCATCCGAGCCTGGAGGCGAACAGCAGCACCAGCAGCGGCGCGGTGACGAAGGTCGGGATGCAGACGCCGAGGATGGCCACCGTCATGACGCCATAGTCGAGGCTGCGGTTCTGGCGCAGCGCCGCCAGCACGCCGAGGCTGACGCCGGTCACCGAGGCGATCAGGATCGCCGACAGGCCGAGCTTCAGGGAGACGCCGTAGTTCTCCTTGAGGATCTGCAGGACGGACTTGTCCTTGTACTTCAGCGACGGCCCGAGGTCGCCGCGGGCCACGCCGGCCAGGTAGTCGAGGTACTGCTGGCCCAGCGGCTTGTTCATCCCGTACCTGGCCAGCACGTAGCGCTCGATCTCGGGCGACAGCTTGCGGTCGGTGTCGAACGGGCTGCCGGGCGCCGCGCGCATCATGAAGAAGGCGAGCGTCACCACCAGGAACAGGGTCGGGATCGCGATCAGGAGGCGCCGGCCGATGAAGCGGAGCATGGGATGACCGGGCGGTGTCGCAGGGGGCCTTTGCAGGCCGGGCGTTGCGAAACTTCCACCGGCCCCCGATGATGTCAAACCAAGCGCCCTCCTCCAGCCAGTACCGAGCCGCCATGACCGATTTCCGACGCGTCACCGACCAGCTTTCCGTCAGCCCGCAGATCCGGTTGGACGAGGTCGTGGAGGCCGCCAACCAGGGCTTTCGCACGATCATCAACAACCGGCCGGACGGCGAGGAGCCGGGCCAGCCCACCAGCCTGGAGTTCGAGGCCGCCGCCGCGGCGGAGGGCCTGGCCTATGTCCACATCCCGGTGCGGGGCGGCCCGACCCCGGAGCAGGTCGAAGGCGTGCGGCGGGTGTTCGAGGAATCCGACGGGCCGGTGCTGGCCTTCTGCCGCTCCGGCACGCGCTCGATCGTCACCTGGTCGATCGGCCAGGCGCTGGGCGGGACCTACAGCCGCGACGAGCTGATCAGGCTCGGCCGGGAGGCCGGCTACGACCTCTCCGGCGTCCTGCCGGCCTAGGGCGATGATCCCCTACGTCCGCCAGATCGAGTTCGAGTACGGGCGCTGCGACCAGGTCTCGCCGCTGATCCGGCGGGTGATCGCCAACAATCCCGGCCCCTTCACCTTCACCGGCACGGGGACCTATATCGTCGGCCGCGACGAGGTGGCGGTGATCGACCCCGGCCCGGACGACCCGGCGCACCTGGAGGCGATCCTGGCCGCCGTCGCGGGCGAACGGGTCACCCACATTCTGATCACCCACCACCATGCCGACCACTCGCCGCTGGCCGGCGCGCTGAAGGCCGCGACCGGGGCGACCATCTACGGCTGCGCGGTGGCGGCCCCCGAGGCGGACGACACCGGCGAGGTGCGCATGGAGGCCGGCCACGACCACGACTTCCGCCCCGACGTCAGCCTCTGCGGCGGCGGCGAGGTGTCCGGCCCCGGCTGGACGCTGGAAGCCATCGCGACCCCCGGCCACACCTCCAACCACATCTGCTACGCGCTGAAGGAGGAGAACTGCCTGTTCTCCGGCGACCACATCATGGGCTGGTCGACGACGGTGATCACCCCGCCGGACGGGGACATGACCGACTATCTGAGGAGCCTGGAGCTGATCCGCGCGCGGGGCTTCTCGACCCTTTGGCCCACGCACGGCCCGCCGATCCGCGCGGTCACCCCGTTCATCGACGCCTACCTCGAACATCGCCAGGAGCGGGTGGAGCAGATCCTCAAGGCGCTGGCCGCCGGCCCGGCGCGGATCGCGGACCTGGTGCCGCGGCTCTACGCCGACGTGGACGCCCGGCTGTGGCCGGCGGCCGCCCGCTCGATGCTGGCGGCGATGATCCACCTGGCGCGGGAGGGCCGGATCACCGCCGACGGCGCGCCGGGGCCCGACGTCGCCTACCGCCTGGCCTAGAGCGCCCGTTCCAGCACCACGAACGCCAGGTCGTCTCGCCTGGGCCGGCCGAACCGGTCGTCGCCGTAGGGAAACGGCCGGATCTCGCCAGTCGCCCGGTAGCCGCGCCGCTGGTACCAGGCGATCAGGGTGTCGCGCAGGTTGATCACCGTCATCCGCATCCGCGCCGCCCCGTGCGCGCGGGCGAAGTCCTCCGCCGCCGCCAGCAAGGTGCGCCCGAGCTTCTGGTCCTGCCGGTCGGGCCGCACCGTCAGCAGGCCGAGATACCAGGCGCCCGCCTCCGCCGGCTCCAGCCACACGTGACCCTGAAGCTCGCCGTCGTCGTCGCGCCAGGTGAGGAGGTGGGCCCCGGGCTTGGCGGCCAGGTCCTCGCGCAGCAGCGCCAGGTTGATCCGGTCGCCGGCGATGATCGACTCGACGTTCCAGCTCGCCCGCGGGCCCGTCCCGCGGAAGGCGAGGTGGGTCAGGGCGACGACCTCCGGGTGGTCGGCCTCCGTCGCCGGCTGCAGTCGGATCACGTGGCTCAGGCCGTGGCCGTGGCCTTCGCGGTGGGCAGGACGTAGCCCTCCATCCGCTGGCGGATCAGCTTCTTGTCGATCTTGCCGGTGGCGCCCAGCGGGATGTCGTCGACGAACAGCACGTCGTCGGGCGTCCACCACTTGGCGATCTTGCCCTCCAGGAAGGCCAGGAATTCGTCGGGGGTGGCGGTCTCGCCTGGCTTCAGCTTGACCAGCAGCACCGGCCGCTCGTCCCACTTCGGGTGCGCCGCCCCGACCACCGCGGCCAGCGCCGCCTTCGGGTGGCCCATGGCCAGGTTCTCGATCTCGATGGAGGAGATCCACTCCCCGCCGGACTTGATCACGTCCTTGGCCCGGTCGGTGATCTGCATGAAGCCGTGCTCGTCCAGGGTGGCCACGTCACCGGTGTCGAAAAAGCCCTGGTCGTCGAGGATCTCGCCGCCCTCGCCCTTGAAGTACTGGCCGACCACGAACGGCCCCTTCACCTTCAGGCGGCCGAAGGTGTGGCCGTCGTGCGGCAGGTCGACGTCTTCGTCGTCGGTGAGGCGCATCTCGATGCAAAGCGGGGCGCGACCCTGCTTCAGCTTGAACCGCAGCTGCTCCTCGTCGCTCATCCTGGCGATGGCGGCGTTGGGCGTGCCTTGCGTGCCCAGCGGCGAGGTTTCGGTCATCCCCCAGGCGTGGGTGACGTCGACGCCGAACTCGTCGCGGAAGCCGCGGACGATGGCTTCCGGCACCGCCGAGCCGCCGATCACCACCCGCTTCAGCGTGGTGAGCTTGCCGTTGGTGTCGCGCAGGTGGGTCAGCAGCATCTGCCAGACGGTGGGCACCGCGGCGGAGAAGGTGACGCCCTCGGCCTCCAAGAGCTCGTGCACCGAGGCGCCGTCCAGCTTCTGGCCGGGCATCACCAGCTTCGCGCCCACCGCCGGCGCGGAGAAGGCGATCCCCCAGGCGTTGGCGTGGAACATCGGCACCACCGGCAGGATGACGTCCGTGGCGCTGGCGTTCAGCACGTCCGCGCCCATGGTCACCAGGGTGTGCAGGAAGTTGGAACGGTGGGAGTAGAGCACCCCCTTCGGATTGCCGGTCGTGCCCGAGGTGTAGCAGAGGCCTGCGGCGGTGTTCTCGTCGAAGCCGCCCCAGGCGACGTCGGCCGAGTGCTGCTCGATCAGGTCCTCGAAGCACAGGGCGCCGGGGATGTTCACCCCTTTCATGCCCTCGCGGTCGGTCATCACCACCACATGCTCTACGGTGGGCATCCGGGCCCGGTGCTCGGCCAGAGTCGGCACGAAGGTCAGGTCGGTGAAGATGATCTTATCTTCGGCGTGGTTGATGATGTAGCAGAGCTGGTCGGCGAACAGCCGCGGGTTCAGCGTGTGGCAGACCGCGCCGATGCCCATGATGCCGTACCAGGCTTCCAGGTGCCGGGCGGTGTTCCAGGCCAGCGTCGCCACCCGGTCGCCGGTCTGCACGCCCAGGGCCTTCAGCGCGTTCGACAGCCGCTTGGCCCGCGTGTGGGCCTGCGCATAGGTGGTGCGGACGATCGGGCCTTCCACCGAGCGGCTGACGATTTCCACCTCGCCGTGCCAGGCCTTGGCGTGGTCCAGGATCTTGTCGACCGTCAGCGGCCAGTCCTGCATCAGGCCAAGCATCTGAAATTCCTCCCAATGGAAGCCTCGGCGGGCTTTTGCCGCACGTTAGTGGCCCTGGGGTCGGCGCGCAACGTAACCAGCGATCACCTGCCGAGGCCGCGGCTTTCAGAAGATCCAGCCGCTCGGCAGGGAGGAGAGCTGCACGTTGACCAGCACCATCTGCGCCCCGCCGGTCAGGTCGATGACCGTGTCGGCGCCGACCTGATGCACGGTGTAGGCGCTGCCCGGGTCGACCATCACCCGGTCGCCTTCCGAGGCGTTGAAGTCGGTGACCCGGTCCATCCCGGCGTCGGCGAAGGTGTGGAAGATGTCGGCGCCGGCGCCGCCGGTGAGGGTGTCGTTCCCGCGGTCCCCGGACAGCCAGTCGTTGCCCGCGCCGCCGTAGATGACGTCGTCGCCCTGCCCGCCGCGGAGGATCTCGTTCCCCGAGCCGCCGTTCAGCGTGTCGTTGCCGATGTTGCCGTAGAGGATGTTGCCGCCGGCGTGGGCGGTGATCAGGTCATTGCCCTGGCCGCCGACCAGCCAGTCGTCGCCGCCGGAGCCGCCGTCGATGGTGTCGTCGCCCCTGTTGCCGTTGATGTTGTCGAAGCCTGACCCGCCGACGATGGAGTCATTGCCGTCGTCGCCCCACAGGGTGTCGCCGCCCGACCAGCCGGTGAGGGTGTCGTTCCCGGCGCCGGCATGGAGCTCGGGGGCCCCCGCGCCCGCGATCAGGCTGTCGTCGCCGGCGGAGGGGACCGTGTGCGACGGCCCGGGGTCCGACGAGAACGGCGTGTCGAAATTGCCGAAGCTGCGAACATACTGAGAGATCGGCGTGCCGTAGCCGTCGCGCCAATCGACCGCGCCGCCGGATTCCAGGAAGGTCTTCAGGTTCCAGACGCCGCCCAGATGGCCGCCGGCCAGCAGGCCGGAGGTGGTGATCGTGACGCCGCCGATCGTCTGGCCGACGTACTTCTCCAGGCCCAGGGCGTTCAGGTCGTTGTCCACCTTGGTCAGCCACGCCTGCATGGCGGCGTCCTGGGCGATGGGCGATTGCAGGAAGGTGGCCGTGTCCACGACCCCGAAGGACGCCGCCGTCGCGGTCCAGCCGCCGACGAAGTCGATCGCCGCGGTGCTGTCGCCGCCGTAGAACCCGACCGCCTGCAGCGCCTCCTCGCCGAGCTGGAAGCGGCCCAGATAGCCGAGGCTGCTCACGAAGCCGTAGTTGTTCCCGGATTCGTTCTTACCCAGCGCGGAAAGTAGATCCTGGTAGGTTCCAGTACTCATTCCGATCACACCCTTTTTCTGGAGCGCCGTTCCCGACAAACGCCATCAGCCTTCACCATGGCGAAGGCCCGCTAAGCTCAAGCTTGCTGATGACTGACGGAAATATCGGCCCCCGGTTCGCCCGAACGACTGCAGATCGTCAGCCGAGGGCTTTTTTGGGGCGGTCTAATCTGCCCGCCGGTCAGGTGGGCGATAAAGGTCGCCGGTCAGTGCGGAGCCTTCGTCCGGCTCCAGGCCGCGGCGGAGTCCTCGACGGGGCCGGTGGCGTCGATGACCGCCCAGTCGACCCGGCTGGTGTGGCGGGCGATCTGGTCGTGCAGGGTTTCAAGGGTGGCGTCCGAGGCGTCGCCGGTGCGCGCAGCGACGCGGGCCTCGAGCACCGGCACGGGCGCGTCCAGCCAGACGCCGTGGAACGGGACGCCGCACGCGCGGGCCAGTTGCTCAACCCGCGCCCGCAGCTCGGGATCGATAAAGGTGGCGTCCAGCACCACCGCCCGGCCGGCCTTCAGCAGCGCGCCGGCGTTGGCGAGCAGGGTGTCGTAGGAGCGGCGGTAGAACTGCGGCGCATAGGCGCTGTCCGGCAGGCGCTCGCCGGGCGGGACGTTCAGCAGCCGCTTGCGGATCTCGTCGGTGCGCAGGACCACCGCGCCGGGCGACGCGCCGAGCCCCGGCGCGACGGCCCGCGCGAAGCTGGACTTGCCGGTCCCGGACAACCCGCCGACTGCCACCAGCACCGGCGGCGGCGGACTGAGGTGGGCGATCCCCGCCTCCACATAGGCCCGCGCCAGGACCGGATCGCCGCTGTGGGCGGACACGTGGGCGCGCACCCCGGCCCGCACGGAGAGCATCAGCGGCAGCGCCGCGAGCCCCTCCCACAGCGCCGCGGGGAAGCTGCGCCCCGCCTCGTCCAGATAGGCCGACAGCACCCGCACCGCGGCGTCGCGGCGGCCCCGGAAGTCGAGGTCCATCAGCAGGAAGGCGAGGTCGTACTGGACGTCGAGGTCGGAGAGCAGGTCGTTGAATTCGATGCAGTCGAAGAGCACCGGCCGGCCGGCCTCCACCAGGATGTTCCCCAGGTGCAGGTCGCCATGGCAGTGGCGCGAGAAGCCCATGGCGGCGCGCGCCTGCAGCAGCGGCTTCTGGCGTTCCAGCGCGGCGGCGGTCAGCCCGACCAGCGCCTCCACCCGCTCGGCCCCGAGCTGCGCCGCCAGCTCGCGCAGCAGCTGGGCGTTGGAGCCGACGGTGAAGGCCAGCGCGCTCCAGCCGCCTTCCGGCCGCAGCGGCGCATGAGCGTGGAAGCCGGCGATGGCGCGGCCCAGCGCCTCGGCCATTTCGCCGTCGATGGCCTCCGGGCGGGCGGCCAGCACCGCGCCGTCGTCGAAGCGGCGCATCTCCAGCACGAACTCCACCGTGGCGCCGGCGCCGTCGAGCTCCAGGCCGCCGGCCGCGGTGCGGGTGATCCTGCGCACCGCGCGGTAGATGTCGGGCGCGGCGGCGCGGTTGAACGCCAGCTCCCGGTCGAGCGCCCAGCGCCGCCGCTCGGGGGTGGAGAAGTCCACGTAGCCCAGGTCCACGTGGCGCTTCAGCTTGAAGGCGGCATCGCCGGCCAGGAAGATCCGCGCGCAGGCGGTCTCCACCGCGCGCTCCGAGCGGGCGGTGAACCAGGCGACGATCTCGGCTTCGCCCGGATCGCTCAAGCCCGGATCGCTCAAGGAAACAGCCTGCGGGTGGTCCAACCGTCGCCCGCCCGCTGGAACACGAGCCGCTCGTGCAGCCGGAACGGCCGGTCGCGCCAGAACTCCAGGGTCTCGGGCGCGACCCGGAAGCCGGACCAGTGCGGCGGGCGCGGCACCTTGCCGAGGCCGAACCGGAGCCCGAACTCGGCGATCTTCTTCTCGAACGCCAGCCGGTCGGGCAGCGGCCGCGACTGAGCCGAGGCCCAGGCGCCCAGTTGGGCGGGGCGCGCCCGGGTGGCCCAGTAGGCGTCGGCCTCCGCCGCGCTCACCGGCGACACGGTCCCGCGCACCCGCACCTGGCGGCGCAGGGACTTCCAGTGGAACAGCAGCGCGGCCTTGGGACTGGCGGCGAGCTGGCGGCCCTTGGCGCTCTCCAGGTTGGAATAGAAGACGAAGCCGCGGGCGTCGGCCTCCTTCAGCAGCACCATGCGCACGTCCGGTAGGCCGGCCTCGTCGACGGTGGCCAGCGACATGGCGTTGGCGTCGTTCGGCTCGCGTTCGATCGCCTCCTTCATCCAGTCGGAGAACAGGGCGAACGGATCGTCCTCGCTGAGCAGCGGCGGCGGCTCGGCGGCCGTCACCTGCCGGACGTACTCGTCCTCGCTGGGCGACGGCGGGATGAAGGTCTTGTCGGTCATCGCTGCGGATATAGCGCGAGGGGCGGCCGCTCTGCGAGGCTTAACGCGGCCTTGACCATGTGCCGGCTCTAGTGGCGCCGATGGCGGCCGAATCCCCGATCACCCTGAGCGAAGCGCACGCCGTGCTGGGCGTGGCCCCAGCCGCCACGCCGGCCGAGATCCGCCGCGCCTTCCGCCAGGCCGCCAAGCAGGCGCACCCCGACCGCCCGGGCGGCGGAGCCGAGCGGTTCCGCCAGGTGGTCGACGCCTACCGCCGCCTGCAACGCCCGACGCACGCCATCATCCAGCCGCCCGCGCCCCGCGCCGAGGACGTCGCCCGCCTGGCCATCGATCCGCTGACCGCCCTGTGCGGCGGCTTCGTCGAGCACCGGCTGGAGGATGGGCGCACCCTGCGCATCGAGCTGCCGGCCGGCCTGCGGTCGGGCGATGCGGTGCGCGCCGGCGGCGCCGAGCTGGCGGTCGTGGTCCGCGGCGACGGCGCGATGATGGTCCGCGGCGATGACCTGTGGATCACCGTCGCGGTGCCGCCGCGCACGCTGTCGGAGGGCGGCCGCATCTCGCTGGAGACGCCGCTCGGCCGGCGGATCGTCTGGGTCACCCGCAAGGCCGGCGAGCGCGGCCTGGTGCGGCTGGTCGGCCAGGGCCTGCCGCCGCGCGGCCGCCACACCCAGGGCCACCTGTTCGTCCGGCTCGCGCCGCGCCAGGGGGAGACCCACTCCGCCGCCCGCACCCTGCTCCGCCGTTTCGCCGCCGCCTGGGCGGCCTAGTTTGTGAGCGGGCCGAGGTTCCGCTAGAAGCCCCGCCATGTCGCACAACAGCTTCGGCCACCTGTTCCGCGTGACCACCTGGGGCGAGAGCCACGGTCCGGCCCTCGGCTGCGTCGTCGACGGTTGCCCCCCCGGCATCGCCCTCACAGAAGCCGAGATCCAGCAGTGGCTGGAGAAGCGCCGCCCCGGCCAGGGCAAGTTCGTCACCCAGCGCCAGGAGCCGGACGCGGTCCGCATCCTCTCCGGCGTCTTCTCCGACGAGCGCACCGACGGCCAGGTGACCACCGGCACGCCGATCTCGCTGATGATCGAGAATGTCGACCAGCGCAGCCGCGACTATTCGGAGATCGCCACCGCCTTCCGGCCCGGCCACGCCGACTACGCCTACTTCGCCAAGTACGGGGTCCGCGACTACCGCGGCGGCGGCCGGCAGTCGGCGCGCGAGACCGCGGCGCGGGTGGCGGCCGGCGCCATCGCCCGCAAGGTGATCCCCGGCGTCACCATCCGCGGCGCGGTGGTGCAGATCGGACCGCATGCGGTCGCGCCCGAGCGCATGGACTGGGACCAGACCCTGCAGAACCCGTTCTGGTGCCCCGACGCCGAGATGGTCCCGGTCTGGGAAGAGCACCTGGAGAAGATCCGCAAGGCCGGCTCCTCGACCGGCGCCATCGTGGCGGTGGAGGCGCTCGGCGTTCCGGCCGGCTGGGGCGCGCCGGTCTACGCCAAGCTGGACGCCGAACTCGCCGGGGCGATGATGTCGATCAACGCCGCCAAGGGCGTCGAGATCGGCTCCGGCTTCGCGGCTGCGGCGCTGTCGGGCGAGGAGAACGCCGACGAGATGCGGGCCGGCAACGACGGGCCCACGTTCCTGTCCAACCAGGCCGGCGGGATCCTCGGCGGCATCTCCACCGGCCAGCCGGTCACCGCGCGGGTGGCGTTCAAGCCCACCTCCTCGATCCTCACCCTGCGCCGCAGCCTCAACGAGGCCGGCGAGGAGATCGAGCTGCGCACCAAGGGCCGCCACGACCCCTGCGTCGGCATCCGCGCCGTGCCGGTGGTCGAGGCCATGGCCGCCTGCGTGCTGGCCGACGCCTTCCTGCGCCACCGCGGCCAGACCGGCGGCGGGGCCTTCGCGCCCGGCCAGCATCGGCGGACCTGAGGCCGGCCGCAGCGGCTGCACGCGGCGCGTGCGACCCAGGATTTCCTTGCAACTATAGGGACTTGGCGCGCCGGAGAAACAAGCACTACCCTTAGCGGACTCGCCCCTGGGACGAACTCCGCCTGTGCGCTACGAACGTCTCAGAGTGCTGCTGGTCGACGACAACCACCACATGCGCGCCCTGCTGGCCGAGGTGCTGCGCGCGATCGGCGTGCGCGAGATCCATGAAGCCGGG
Source organism: Phenylobacterium hankyongense (assembly GCF_003254505.1). Lineage (NCBI taxonomy): Bacteria > Pseudomonadati > Pseudomonadota > Alphaproteobacteria > Caulobacterales > Caulobacteraceae > Phenylobacterium > Phenylobacterium hankyongense. Next base: position 609,442 of record NZ_QFYP01000001.1, read on the forward strand.
GACGGTGTCGAGGGCATGCAGATGCTGCGCGACCATCCGGTGGACGTGGTGATGACCGACCTGTCGATGCCGGCCATGGACGGACTGGAGTTCGTGCGCCTGATCCGCAGCTCCGCCGACAGTCCCAACCTGATGGTTCCGGTGATCGTGGTCAGCGGCCGCTCCACCGCCAAGGCCGTGCTGGAGACCCGTGACGCCGGCGCCAACGAGTTCCTGGCCAAGCCGATCACCGCCCGCGGAGTGATCGACCGCATCCACCAGGTCGTCGAGCATGCGCGACCGTACGTGAAGATCGAGGGCTATTTCGGTCCCGACCGCCGGCGCCGGCAGGATCCGGCGCACGCGGCGCCGTGGCGGCGGGCCGGCGACGAGGCGCTGCCAAAGGCCGCAGCCGCCGAGGGCTAGTCCGCCATTTTTCGGCGACCGTGGTCTGGCACTATCCCTGCCTCGCCCGGGGAAACCGCCATGTCCGTCCCGTCCATCGCCTTTCGCACAGCCCTCCTGGGCGCCGTCGCCGTCCTGCTGTCGGGCTGCCTGGTCGCAGCCGTGGGCGGCGCGGCCGTCGGCGTGGCGGGCGCTGCGGTCGGGGTGACGGCGAAGGGGGTCGGCATGGCGGCCCGCGGCACGGGCGCCGTGGTCGGCGCGGTGATCCCGGGCGGCCACAAGGACGAGTCGCAGCGCTAGAGGCCGCGCCTCAGCCGACGAGCAGGGCGCAGCTCTCGCCGATGGTCGGGCGCGAGACCACGATCCGCGACAGGCCGGGGAACTCCGGCTTCAGCCGCTCGGCGAAATAGACGCACAGCCGCTCCAGGGTCGGGCTCTCGAGGCCGGGCTTCTCGTTCAGCAGGCCATGGTCGAGCTCGCCGGCGATGGCGCGCAGCGCCCGGTCGAGCTCCGCCAGGTCCGCCACCCAGCCGACCGGCTGCACGGCCTCGCCGCGGACGGTGGCCTCCACGCGGAAGGAGTGGCCGTGCAGGCGCGTGTACGGGCTGCCCTCGGCGCCGCCGGCGGGCAGGTGGTGGGCCGCGTCGAAGCCGGCGGCCTTGGTGATCTCGAAAATGTTTGGGCTCATCAGATGGTTGGGGCTTCGCGGAGGACCTGAGCCTCAGGCGATGCCGAGGTATTTGTGCGTCTGCACGCTTAAACGCCAGCGGGGGTGTGCGAGGCAATAGGCGATCGCAGCCTGGGTGTTTTCCGCCCGCGCCGGGCCGTCCATCGGCTGCAGCAGGAAGCGCTCGAACGCCAGGTGCTCGAACTGGGCGGGATCGACCCCGGACTGCGGGAACACCAGCTTCAGTTCCTGGCCGCTGGTCTGGGCGAGCGGCGCGTCGGCCTTGGGGCTGACGCAGATCCAGTCGACGCCCGGCGGCGCCGGTAAGGTCCCGTTGGTCTCCAGCGCCAGGGCGAAGCCGCGGGCGTGCAGCGCCGCGATCAAGGCCTCGTCCAGTTGCAGCAGCGGCTCGCCGCCGGTCAGCACCACCAGCCGGTCGTCAGGGCCGCCCGTCCAGGCCGCCTCCACCGCCTCGGCCAGCGCCTCCGGCGTCGCGAACCGCCCGCCTTCCGGACCGTCCATGCCCACGAAGTCGGTGTCGCAGAAGGTGCAGACCGCGCTCGCCCGATCCTGCTCGCGCCCGGACCACAGGTTGCAGCCGGCGAAGCGGCAGAACACCGCCGGCCGGCCGGCCTGGCCGCCCTCGCCCTGCAGGGTGAGGAAGATCTCCTTGACCGCGTAGCTCATGGCTCGACGACCTCGGCGTGCAGCACCGGACGGCCCTCGGCCACCCAGTCCGCCCAGCCGCGGGCCCGCAGCTCGCAGGCCGGGCAGGTTCCACAGCCGTAACCCCAGGGATGGCGGTGCTCGCGATCCCCAAGATAGCAGGTGTGGCTGTCCTCCAGGATCACGTCCACCAGCGACTCGCCGCCCAGCGCCTTGGCCAGCGACCAGGTCTGCGCCTTGGTGAGCCACATCAAGGGCGTCTCGACCCGGAAGTCCTGCGCCATGCCGAGGTTGAGGGCGCTCTGCATGGCGTCCAGCGTATCGCGCCGGCAGTCGGGATAGCCGGAGAAATCGGTCTCGCACATGCCGCCCACCAGCACCTGCAGGCCGCGCCGGTCCGCGAGCGCGGCGGCATAGACCAGGAAGGCCAGGTTGCGGCCCGGCACGAAGGTCGAGGGCAAGCCCTTGGAGGTCATCTCGATGGCGCGCTCCGCGGTCAGGGCCGACTGCGCCACCGCGCCGAACCCGCGCATCTCCAGCACATGGTCTTCCCCCAGCCGCGGGGCCCAGTCGGGGAACCGCTCGCTCACGCGGGCCCGTACGCCGGCGCGGGCCTGCAGCTCCACCGAATGCCGCTGGCCGTAGTCGAAGCCCACCGTCTCGACGCGCGCATAGCGGTCGAGGGCCCAGGCCAGGCAGACGGTGGAATCCTGGCCGCCGGAGAAGAGCACGAGGGCGCCTGATGTGTCGATCATCGGCCCCATATGCGCGCTGCGGGGCCGCTGGGGAAGGCGGCCCAGTCTAGTGTTCACGCCCCGCGTCAGTGAGCAAGGTTCACTTGGATTGACGCAAGGTAACGAGCCGCTACGCCCGCCAAGACCATCGCATCCTGAAGTTCAGTTTTTGACGTAACCGCGTTATTCTATGCTTTCCGGGCGTGAAACTGCTGTTTTCGCACAATCTTGCCGCGGAACTGAACGTTTTAGGCTTCGACATAGCTCAGACACAGTTGACAGAACTGCAACATCGACTGAGCTTTGTTCCCGGCGTAACGGACCGCAACAGAGTCCGGGCGCCCCACTGGGAGGAATACGATGTCCAAATCTCTGCATCTGCGGAGCCTTCTCGCCGTGGGCGCTTCGGCGGTCGCCTTGACCGCCGTGGCCCAGCCCGCCCTCGCCCAGGCCGCCGCAGGCGCAGCCGCCGGGCCGACCATCGAGGAGCTGGTGGTCACCGCCGAGAAGCGCGAGCAGAGCCTGCAGGACGTCCCCGTCGCCGTCACCGCCTACACCAGCGAACGGCGCACCCTGCTGGGGGCCAACACGGTGGAGGACATCGCGCGCCTGACGCCGAGCCTGAGCTACACGAACAACGACCGGCTTTCGATCCGCGGCATGGGCCGGCTGACCAACGCCATCGGCACCGACCCGTCGGTGGCGCTGTATTCGGACGGCATCTTCTCGAACTCGATGGCCGACGCCTCGACGCCGCCGCTGTTCATCGAGCGTACGGAGATCCTGCGCGGACCGCAGGGCACGCTCTACGGCCGCAACTCCATCGGCGGCACGCTGAACATCATCTCCAAGCGCCCGACCGAGGACTTCAACGGCGAAGTCCGCGGGACCTACGGCAACTATGGGACCTGGCGCACGGACGCCCTGGTCCGCGGCCCGATCACCGACCACCTGCGGTTCCTGCTGGGCGGCTCGCTCGAGCGGCGGGAAGAGGGCTTCATCAAGAACATCGGCCCGGGCGGCGACACCGGCGCGGTCAAGCGCTGGATGTTCGAGGCCCAGGTGGAGGCCGACCTCGGCGAGCACGCGGTGGCGCGGCTGCGCTATTCGAAGTTCGACTGGGACGACAGCTACGGGGTGGGCAACACCCTGTTCAACGTGATCTCGCCGATCGACACCACCTCGCTCACCGGCGCGGGCACCTCGGCGCTCTATTACAACACCGCCTTCGGCTACACGGGCACAAACCCGGCGCAGAACGATCCTTACAAGACCAACACCAACGCCACGGCGACCGGCAAGCTCTCCAACCACCACCGGGTGCAGGCCGACGTGACCTGGGACCTCGGCGGCATGACGCTGAAGTACCTGGGCGGCTTCCAGACCTATATCTACGACACCACCGGCGACAACGACCAGACGCCGCGGACGGCGACCCAGGACATCAACATCCCCGACCTCGACGGGCCGGGGCCGCTGACCGCCTTCACCGCCCGCAATGTCTCCACCGATGCGCAGACCTTCTATCAGGAGCGGCAGAAGTGGTTCTCCAACGAGATCAACCTGTCCTCCGACGGCGACGGCCCGGTGCACTGGATCATCGGGGCCTTCCAGTACCATCAGCGCTATGACCAGCCGCAGGGCATCCGGGCGGTCGGCGACACGGCGCTGCTGACCCCGCTCACGCTGGCCGGGCGGCCGTCGGACCCGAACCCGCGCGGCGCTTTCCTCTACGTGGACGGGCACCTGGAGACCGATTCCTACGCCGGCTTCGGCCAGGTGGACTGGAAGTTCGCCCCGACCTGGACCCTGACCGGCGGCCTTCGCTACACCAAGGACGAGAAGACCGGCTACGACATCGCCCGCTACGTGGCGCGCCTGCCGACCCTGGCGGCGTCCTTCGCCGCCGCGGGGATCCCGCTGGCCGTCGGCCAGAGCTTCGCGGTGGACATCACCACCTTGCAGGTCTGCGGCACGACCACGCTGGCCGGCTGCGCCGCCAACCCGGCCACCGCCAACCTGTTCGCTAATCCGGGCGGCGGCCTGCGCCGCAACCTGGCGGGCAGCTGGGATGCCTGGAGCGGCACCCTGGGCCTGCAGTGGGAGCCGGACTCCGACACCGACCTCTACCTGCGCTACAGCCGCGGCTATAAGTCCGGCGGCTGGCTGGGCTCCAACGGCCTGACGCCCAACCCCTATGCGGCGCCGGAGTACGTCAACGCCTACGAGTTCGGGGTGAAGAAGAACATCGGCCGCACCCTGCAGGCCAACGCCGCCCTGTTCTACGACGACTACAAGGGCTTCCAGACACCGCTCACCGTGCCGCTCGGCACCATCACCGCCAGCCAGTTCCTGAACCTCGACGCCCGCATCTGGGGCTTCGAGTTCGAGGGCCAGTGGGCGCCGATCCAGGGGGCGCAGCTGTTCGCCAGCTATTCCTACCTGAACACCGAGGTCACCCGCGGCTGCTGCTTCATCGACACCGCCGATCCGACGGCCGTGACCGCCGGCGCGCGACCGACCGGCACGGCCCTGGCGAACGGCAGCCGACTGCAGAGCCTGGTGGGCAACCACCTGCCGCTGTCGCCGGAGAACAAGTTCACCCTGGGCGCCAACTACACCTGGGACTTCGGCGCCAACACCTTCACGCTGGGAGCCACCGTCACCCACACCGGCGACCAGCAGTCGACCATCTGGAACAACCCGATCTACGCCTCGCCGGCCAACGACATCGCCGACTTCCGGGCGATCTGGCGCCAGACCGACAAGGGCCTGACCGTGATCGGCTATCTGAAGAACGCCTTCGACGAGGTGGCCTACCAGAGCTCGCTCGCCAACCCGACCAGCATCACCGCCGTGGGCTATCGCCAGCAGGTGATCCTCAACTTCCCGCGCACCTACGGCGTGGAGCTCCAATACAAGTTCTAGTCGTAAGGACCCACTTGCGGTCCGGGGGCGGCGGAGCGATCCGCCGCCCTTTTTCTTGCCCGATTCCCTCCTTGGCGGACGCCTCGGCCGGCGGTTACTGCACGACGACTTGCAGTTGTAAGTCGAACGTCGTCAGCTTCGCCCGTGCGCCCCAGGTGGGACCGCTGGACACGCAAGAAATTCACTTTCAGCAAGTGTTCGGCCGTCGCCATTTTTGCCACATCTGGTTTGGCAGAACGTGGTTATCGATGATCACTTATCGCCGTCCCGTTGACAGGTGCGAAGACTGGGAGCGTGCTTGATCATACGTCGGGGGGTTCAGCCGCACCCTCCCCGCGACCACGCCTTGAGCGGCGATTCGGCGACCACGGCCAACAAGAGCCGGACGCCTGGGAGGAACATGATGTCCAACACTCTGCACCTGCGGAGCCTGCTGGTTGCTGGCGCATCCGCGGCCGCCCTCGTCACCGCCGCGCCGGCCGTCGCGCAGACGCCGGCGCGGACGAGCGGCAACGTGATCGAGGAACTGGTGGTCACGGCGCAGAAGCGCGAGGAAGCCATCCAGGACGTGCCGATCGCGGTCTCCGCCTTCAGCCAGGACGCGCTTCAGAAGTCGCGCATCGACGGCGGCCCCAACCTGGTCCTCGCCATCCCCAACGTGAACTTCTCCAAGGGGAACTTCACCGGCTACAACTTCCAGATCCGCGGGATCGGCTCGAAGCTGGTGGCGGCCTCGGGCGACGCCGGCACCGGCATCCACCTGAACAACGCCCCCCTGATCGCCAACAACCTGTTCGAGACCGAATTCTACGACGTGGAACGGGTCGAGGTGCTGCGCGGCCCGCAGGGCACGCTTTATGGCCGCAACGCCACCGGCGGCGTGGTCAACCTCATCACCGCCAAGCCGACCGACCGCTTCGAGGCGGCGCTGCGCGGCGAGCTGAGCAATTTCAACGGCAAGAAGCTTCGCGGGATGATCAACCTGCCGCTCGGCGACATGTTCGCCGTGCGGCTGGCCGGGACGACGCTCAACCGCGACGGGTTCGGGATCAACACCGTCACCGGCAACGACGCCGACGACCGCAACCTCTACGGCTACCGCGGGACGGTCTCGTTCACCCCCAACAAGGACCTGCGGGTCGACGTGGTCTACGACTACTTCAAGGAGACCGACCACCGCTCCCGCATCGGCAAGCAGTACTGCACCAAGGACGTCGGCCCGGCGAACATCGGCGGGGCGGCCTATTCGGCGATCGCCCCGGTCGCCCAGATCGAGCGGGGCTTCTTCAGCCAGGGCTGCCAGGCCACCTCGCTCTATTCGCCGGACGTGCTGGGCACGGTGAACAGCCAGGCCACGCTGGGCGGCCTGTTCGGCGCGCTCGGCGGCTTCCAGACCGGCGACGCCTACGCGGGCAAGTTCCAGGACCCCAACGTCCGCAACATCGAATCGACCTTCGATCCGATCTACCGGGCCAAGACCGACATCCTCGAAGTGAACATCGACGCCAATGTCACCGAGAACCTGAAATTCACGTCGCTGACGGCCTATACCCGCAGCGACCTCTACACCCGGCAGGACTACAACCGCTACACGCCGAGCGTGCCGTTCAACACCACGCCGAACCCGGTGAACGCCTTCGCCGCGGTGCCCAACTACGGCACGCTGCTCTATCCCAGCCTGTTCCCCGGCGGGGTGGTCAACGACCCGCAGAACGGGCCCTTCAACCGCTTCACCACCAGCGACATCTCATCGGCGAACACCGACCAGTTCAGCCAGGAGTTCCGGCTGCAGTCGAGCTTCGCCGGCCCGCTGAACTTCAACATCGGCGCCAACTATCTCGATTACCACGCCACCGGCGATTACTACGTGATGTTCAATACAGGCACGGCGTTTTACCAGGTGAACAACTTCCTCACCAGCGCCGCGTCGGGGGGCGCCGTTCCCTACCCGTGCCCGCAGAACAATCCGGCCTGCGTTTTCGTCGATCCCAACCAGGATCCAAACCGCAGCGGCCACAACTACTATGACAACTACGCGCCCTATCACCTGGAATCGACCGCCGTCTTCGGTGAGCTCTACTGGCAGATGACCGACAACTTCAAATGGACGGCCGGCCTGCGCTACACCGACGACAAGAAGACCCAGGAGAACCATGCGGTGACCCTGGGCACGCCCGGCTCCGGCGTCGGCGCCCCGCCGCCCACCGATCCGCGGCCCAACCTGTCGGTGGAGTTCAAGGAGCCCACCGGCCGCTTCGGCTTCGACTGGAAGCCCAAGCTGGGCTTCACTGACGAGACCCTGATCTACGCCTTCTACTCCCGCGGCTATAAGGCCGGCGGCCTGAACCCGGCGTGCTCCGCAGTGGTCTCCTGTCCGCCCGCGAGCTTCGCGCCGGAATTCGTCGACGCCTATGAAGTGGGGACCAAGAACACCCTGCTCGGCGGGTCGATGACCCTGAACCTCACCGGTTTCCACTACGACTACCAGGGCTACCAGGTCTCGAAGATCGTCAACCGCACCTCGATCAACGAGAACATCGACGCCAAGATCAACGGCTTCGAACTGGAATCCGTCTGGTCGCCGGTGCGGCCGGTCCGGCTCAACGCCTCGGTGGGCTGGCTCGACACCAACATCTCCAACGGGACCTCCATCGACACCTTCAACCGGACCCAGGGCAACCCGGGCCTGGTGCTGGTCAAGTCGAGCGCGGCCTCCAACTGCGTGGTCCCCCTGGCCAACGCCCAGCTGGGCCTGGCCATCGCCAACGGCCAGGTGCCCGGCTTCACCCCCAACCCGTTCAATCTGCTGGGCCTGTGCACGCCAGTCAGCACCGCCGGCGCCGGGACCAACATCGCCGGGTCGGGCGCCATCGCGGTCGGAACCAACGCCTTCGGCGGCCTGGTCAGCGACGGCGTGCCGGTCAGCCTGTCGGGCAAGGAGCTGCCGAACTCGCCGCACTGGACCGTCACCCTGGGGGCCCAATACACCCACGACTTCGGCAACGGCTGGAACGCGGTGCTGCGCGGCGACTACTACTGGCAGGCGAAGACGTTCTCGCGGATCTACAATTCCACCGCCGACCGGATCGATTCCTGGCAGAACCTCAACCTGACGCTGACCGTCAGCAACGCCGAAAGCGGCTGGAGCGCGGAGGCCTTCGTCAAGAACGCCACCGACGAGACCGCGATCACCGACACCTACCTGACCGACGATTCCTCGGGCCTGTTCCGCAACGCCTTCTTCACCGAGCCGCGGACCTACGGCATCGCGCTGGCCAAGAAGTGGTGACCGGGGGCTGATCCGGGGTCGCCAAACCGGGCGGCGGGGCGACCCGCCGCCCCTCTTCTTTTGGATCGCGTCTTCCCGATTTTCTGTGGTCGGTATGTTGCGACGCTTTCTGACGCGCCCGCCGATTGTTGCTGCGTAAGGGTTCGCCGACCGGCGTTCATTTTTGTGCAGCGAATTCGAAAGCGCGGTATTTCCGCCACACGGCGACAAAAGCGGGGCTGAAACCGGGCGACTTCTCGCCGTTCAGTTGACCTTGGCCTCCGGGCGGCCCGAGGGTCCGCCCCATCGGGCGCCTCCCCGCGCCCGTTCCACTGCATACGCACACATGAGGTGCGGCGGCACGCCGTCGACGCCTTGGGAGGACCTCTATGTCGCAACACACATCGCGGCTGCGGACGCTGCTCGCCCTGAGCGCCTCCGCAGTCGCTCTCACCGCCATCGCCCAGCCGGCGCTGGCCCAGACGGCGGCCGCCAACACCGCCGGCGCCTCGACGGTCGAGGAACTGGTGGTCACCGCTGAAAAGCGCGAGCAGTCGCTGCAGGACGTGCCGGTCGCCGTCTCCGCCTACACCTCGGCCAAGCGCGACGTCGTCGGCATGACCAGCATCCAGGACTTCGTGAACTTCACGCCCGGCATGAACTACTCGGGCACCGACCGGCTCAGCCTGCGCGGCGCGGGCCGCAACACCTACTACATCGGCAACGACCCGGGGGTCGCCACCTATACGGACGGCTTCTATTCGGCCTCCTCGTCGGAGCTGTTCAAGACCCCGCTGTTCGTCGAGCGCACCGAAATCCTGCGCGGGCCGCAGGGGACCCTGTACGGCCGCAACGCCATGGGCGGGGCGGTCAACACCATCTCGCAGCACCCGAGCCACGACCTCTCCGGCGAAGTGCGCGGCGTGGTCGGCAACGACAACCATTACCGCGCCGAGGGCGTGGTCTCGATCCCGCTGGCCGACAACCTGCGCATCAAGCTGGGCGGCAGCCAGGAAAAGGCCGACGGCTTCATCAAGAACACCGGCACCGCGAACGACGGCGGCTCCATCAACCGCACCTATTTCGAAGGCCAGGTCGAGGCCGAGCTGGGCGAGAAGACCACCGTCTGGGTGCGCTACAGCCGCACCAGCTGGGACGACACCACCGGGGTCGGCGACCGCTGGTCGAACCTGATCACGCCCTATGACACCACCAGCATCGTCAACCCGATCGGCGTGGGCTTCCTGCAGGTCAATCCGCAGTTCGGCTACACGACGCCGAACCCGGGCGCGTCCGACCCCTACAAGATGAACACCAACCGCAACGGCTACGGCCAGCTGCGCGGCAACCACCTGCTCACCGCCCAGGTCACCTACGACCTCGGCTTCGCCGACCTGAAGTACATCGGCGGCTTCCAGCAGTACAATTACCAGACCGGCGGCGACTACGACGGCACCAGCCGCACCGCGCCGTTCACGGTGCCGGGCTCGGCCACCCTGTTCTACCCGGACCAGACGACCGACTTTAACGAGCACAAGCGGTACTTCTCCAACGAGATCGACCTGACCTCGAAGGGCGACGGTCCGCTGCGCTGGATCGCCGGTCTCTACCAGTACCAGGAGACCTATGAGCAGCGCATCCAGCTCGCGAGCCCGCAGCAGGCGCAGCTGGCCGCGCCGGTCGGCGGCCTCGGCACGGCGAACCCGTCGCGCGACTTCGTCGACCAGTACGCGACGCTGGACTCCAAGGCCTATGCGGTGTTCGGCCAGGCGACCTACGCCTTCAACGACCAGTGGTCGGTCACCGGCGGCCTGCGCTACACCAAGGACGAGAAGTCCGGCTTCGAGAGCCAGCGGCTGATCCTGCTGAGCCCGCTGGTGTTCAAAGGCGCGGTGGCGGTCGACGTCTCCACCGACATGGATCCGAACACCCCCGGCGTGCAGAACTTCCGCAGCATGTCCAACAGCTGGGACGCGGTCACCGGCACCCTGAACGCCGACTGGACGCCGGACAAGGACACCCTGGTCTACGCCAAGTACAGCCGCGGCTATAAGTCCGGCGGCTTCCTGCTCGGCACCCTGGCGCCCCAGCCGGAGGCCGGCGCCGAGCACGTCAACGCCTACGAGGTCGGCGCCAAGAAGACCCTAATGGGCAATCTGATCCTCAACGCGTCGCTGTTCTACAACGACTACAAGGACCTGCAGATCAACCTGCAGCAGCTGAACGCGGCGGGAACCGCCTCGGCCAACAACTTCGTCAACGTCAACGCCCGGGCCTATGGCCTGGAGCTGGAGACCATCTGGCAGCCCACCCGGGCCCTGCAGTTCAACGCCAGCTACGGCTACCTCAACACCGAGATCACCAAGGGCTGCTGCTTCTACGACCCGGCGGATCCCGGCGCCCTGCTCCCCGGCGCGCAGCCTTCCGGCGGCTCCACGACCACCAACGGCGTGCGCCTGGTCTTCCAGGACCTGAAGGGCTCGCCGCTCTACCAGTCGCCGAAGAACAAGTTCGCGGTCAACGCCAACTACACCTTCGACTTCGATCCCGGCTCGCTGATCTTCTCGGGGACCTACAGCTGGACGGACAAGACCATCTACCAGCCGTTCAACGACGCGGCCTTCTCGGTGCCGGCCTACGGCACGGCCGACTTCCGGGCGATCTGGAAGGAAGCCAAGAACAAGTACTCGGTGATCGCATTCGTGAAGAACGCCTTCGACCAGCAGGGCTACACCTCGACCGGCTCGACCAACCCCTACGCCATCTTCGGCAGCCCCTCGCCGGCGATCGGCGTGGGCGGACCGCAGACCGGCGTAGCGATCAGCCGCGGCCTGATCCAGCCGCGCACCTACGGCGTGGAGCTGCAGTACCGGTTCTGACGCCGGACGCAGGCCTCACAGCGGCCATTGGAGGCGGCGGGCACGTCCCGCCGCCTCTTTTTTTGTTCTGCGGCAAAGGCCTGACGGCCCCCTGCTTAACTTCTGCTCAAGCGGTTGAGAGCAGGGTGATCGCTCGTCATTTGCGCAATCGCCAGCGGCCATGTCCCTGCCCGAATTCTTCTTCGACCGCGTGACGGCTGACATCCGACAGCAGATGGATGGCGTCCTGGCGCTGGCCGAGCAGCTGTCGCGCCAACGCCTGGCGCCCGACGCCCAGGCCTGCGTCGCCGGCGTCGCCGAAGCCGCCGCCGGCGTGCGGCGGATGCTGGACCGGGCCATCGACCTGAGACTGGCGACCACCCAGCAGCTGGCGCTGTCGCCCGCGCCGCTGCGGCTGCGGGAGGTCATGGACGACGTCGAGGCGCGCTGGCGGGCCCGCGCCGGCCAGGCCGGCGTCACCCTGCTGGTCGCCTATGACGGTCCGCCGGAAGCCTGCGCCCTGGCCGACCGCGACCGGCTGCTGCAGGTCTTCGACGGCTTCCTCGGCGAGGCGCTGGCCGGCGCCCAGCGCGGCGCGGTGGAGGCCAGCCTGCGCGCGATGCCGACCACGGACGGCATGCTGCTGGAAGGCCGCGTCCGCGGCGCGGCCGCCGATCCCACCTGGGCGGCGCAGGGCGCGGAGACGCGCGTCCGCCAGGTCGCCGACCGGTTCGGGCTGGAGGTGGCGATCGGCGTCATGCTCGCCCGCCGCATCGTTTCGGGCCTGGAGGGCAGCGTGGCCAACGAAGTCCATGCCGGCGCAGCCGAGACCATCGTCTTCCGGCTGCCGCTGCCGGCCGCCCGCGAGACGGCCGTCGCCAAGCCCGGCCAGCCCTTGCGCCCCGCCCACGTCCTGGTGGTCGACGACAACGCCACCAACCGGATGGTCGCCCAGGCGCTCTGCGAGATGTACCACTGCTCGTCCGAGGCCGCCTGCGACGGCGCCGAGGCGGTGGAAGCCGCCCGCAGCGGACGGTTCGACCTGATCCTGATGGACATCCGCATGCCGGGCATGGACGGCGTCGCCGCCACCCGGGCGATCCGCGCCCTGCCCGGGCGCGCCGGCGCGGCCCCGATCATCGCGCTCACCGCCAACGCCGACCGCGACGATGTCGACGCCTACCTGGCGGCCGGCATGAACGGGGTGGTGGAAAAGCCGATGAAGCCCGAGCAGCTGGTCGAGGCGCTGCGCAAGGCCCGGAGCGAGCCGGCCGCGGCCTGAGCCCCGCCGGCGCTGGTGTCGCCTGCAACTTTATTGCGGCAAGCCGGCCTATTGCGCGGGCCGCGGCAATGACTTAGGTCGCGAACCTTCGTTTTCGGGGGAGAAAATGGCCGAGGTCAAGACCACGCCCGCCCCATTGTCGCTGGACGACATCCGCGCGCGCATCGATGCCATCGACGCCGACATGCTGCGCCTGGTCGACGAGCGTGCGGGCCTGGCGCGGGCGGTCGCGGCGGCCAAGGCCGCGGCGGGCGACCTGGGCTTCGGTCTTCGCCCCGCCCGGGAAGCCCAATTGCTCCGCCGCCTGCTGGCCCAGCCGCGCCAGGGGGCCTCGGCCGCCCTGGTGGTCCGCGTCTGGCGCGAGATGATCGGCGCGAGCCTGAGCCTGCAGGGCCCCTTCCACCTGGCGGTCTGGGGCGGCCGCGACCCCACGCGGACGGTGGAGCTGGCCCGGCTGAGGTTCGGCAGTGCGCCGGCGCTGCGGCACGCCGCGAAGGCCGAGGACGCGCTGGCCGCGGCCCGCACGCCCGGCGGCGTCGCGGCGCTCGCCCTGACCCCCGACACCGCCTGGTGGGGCCGGCTGCTGGCGGAGCCGAAGCTGAGGGTGTTCGCCGCCCTGCCCTGCCTGGCCGCCTGGGGGCCGACGTCGGCCCTGGCGGTGGGCGAGGTACCGGTGGAGCCCACCGGCGACGACGTCACCTTCTGGGTCACCGACGCCGGCCAGTCGGCCTCGGCGATCGAGGAGGCGCTGGGCCGCGACGGCGTGGCGGCGACGCCGCTGGTGGAGGCCGGCGGACTCAAGCTGTTCGCGCTGGCGGGCTTCTACCAGGCCGAGGATCCGCGGCTGGCCCGTGCGCCCGGGCGGCTCTCGGGCGTGATCGGGGCTGCGCCCGCGCCGCTGGACGTGTAAGACGCGGGCCTCACGGCCCCAGCGGCCCCGCTCCAGACGGATCGCCCTCAAGGTTCATGTCCGAGTCCGCTCCCCCGACCGCCGCGCCGACCGATCGCAGCCGCGCGGCGCGCCCCGTCCCCAAGCCCGGAATCCTCGACATCCATGCCTACGTGCCGGGCAAGGCCACGGTCGAGGGCGGCGGCGCGCCGGTCAAGCTCTCCGCCAACGAGAACGCCCTGGGCTCCAGCCCCAAGGCGCGGGAGGCCTACGCCTCGGCCGCCGACAAGCTGCACGTCTATCCGGACAGCCGCGCCACCATCGTGCGGACCGCCATCGCCGAACGCTACCGGCTGGAGCCGGAGCGGCTGATCTTCGGCTGCGGCTCCGACGAGGTCTTCCAGCTGCTCAACCAGACCTACCTCGAACCCGGGGACAACATGGTGCAGGGCGAGTATGGCTTCGCCGCCTTCGCCATCGGCGCCTACGCGGCCGGCGGCGAGGTGCGCTTCGCCCGCGAGCCCGACTACCGGATCGACGTCGACGAGGTGCTGAAATGCGTCGACGAGCGCACCCGCCTGGTGTTCATCGCCAACCCGGGCAATCCGACCGGCACCTGGATCCCGATCTCCGAGATCCGGCGGCTGCACGACAACCTGCCGCCCAGCGTGGTGCTGGTGCTCGACGGCGCCTACGGCGAGTTCGTCACCGACCCCACCTTCGACGACGGCCTGGACCTGGCGCGCACGGCGCAGAACGTGGTCGTCACCCACACCTTCTCCAAGCTGTATGGCCTGGCGTCCCTGCGCGTCGGCTGGGGCTATGCGCCGGCCGAGATCATCGCAGCGATGGATCGCATCCGGCTGCCGTTCAACACCTCCATCCCCGCCCAGATGGCGGCCGTCGCCGCGCTGCATGACGAGGACTTCCAGCGCGCCTCCATCGACCTCGTCGAGCAGTGGCGACCGTGGCTGGCCCAGCAACTGGGCGGGCTGAAGCTGGACGTGGTGCGACCCTCAGCGGCGAACTTCCTGCTGGTCGGCTTCCCCAAAACCCCGGGCCGGACCGCGGTGGAGGCCGAAGCCTTCCTCGCCGCCCGCGGCCTGCTGGTGCGCGGCGTCACCAACTACGGCCTGCCCCACCACGTGCGCATCACCATCGGCCTCGAAGGGCAGAACCGCGCCGTGGTCGAGGCCCTGGCCGAGTTCATGCAGCGCTAGATGGCTGAGATCATCTACCCCAGGATGGCGGTGATCGGCTGCGGGCTGATCGGCTCGTCGATCATCCACGCCGCCCGCGCCGCCGGCGTGGTCGGCCAGGTGACGGTGGCCGACGCCTCCGCCCAGAGCCGCGAACGGATCGAAGCCCTCGGCTTCGCCGACCTGGTCACCGCCGATCCGGCGGAAGCCGCGCGCGACGCCGACCTGGTGGTGTTCGCCGTGCCGGTGATGGCCATGGGCGAGGCCGCCCGCGCCGCCGCGTCGGCGATGAAGCCCGGCGCCACCATCACCGACGTCGGCTCGGTCAAGGCGGTGGTCAGCGAGGCGCTGAGCGAGGCCGTGCCGGACAGCGTCTTCGTGGTGCCCGGCCACCCGATCGCCGGCACCGAGCAGTCGGGCCCCGACGCCGGCTTCGCCGAGCTGTTCCAGAACCGCTGGATCATCCTCACCCCCCAGGCGCGGGAGGACGATCCTTACCTCGAGGCGGTCCAGCGGCTGGCCGATTTCTGGACGGCGCTGGGGTCCAACGTCGAGCGGATGGACGAGAAGCACCACGACCTGGTGCTGGCCGTCACCAGCCACCTGCCCCACCTGATCGCCTACAACATCGTCGGCACGGCCGCCGACCTGGAGGGCGTCACCCAGGGCGAGGTGATGAAGTATTCGGCCGGCGGCTTCCGCGACTTCACCCGCATCGCCGCGTCCGACCCGACCATGTGGCGCGACGTCTTCCTCGCCAACCGCGAGGCGGTGCTGGAGATCCTCGGCCGCTTCACCGAGGACCTGCAGGCGCTGTCGCGGGCGATCCGCTGGGCCGAGGGCGACAAGCTGTTCGAGCTGTTCTCGCGCACGCGGGAGATCCGCCGGGGCATCATCGCCGCCGGCCAGGAAAGCGCCGAGCCGAACTTCGGCCGCGACCACCGCAGCGCCGATCCGGACACCAAGCCGCAGTAGCCGCGGCGGCTTGGCGCGGATCGACATTCACACGTCGCCGCGACCCGGTTCCTCGAAGCCCTCTCCCCCTTGCGGGGAGAGGGTTGGGAGTGGGGGTGTCAGCTCGGCTCTTGGGACCGGGTGGCGTACTCACAGCTTGCACCCCCACCCCCGACCCCTCCCCGCAAGGGGGAGGGGAGCGCGCAGGCAGCCTCTGATCCCGCCTAGCGCTCGGCGGTCTCGGACGGCGTGGCCGGCCCGAGGAAGGCCTGCACGGCCTCGATCGCCTCCACCAGGCTGACCCGCTGCAGCTCGATCCCTTCCGGCAGGCCGGAGAACAGCCGCGTCGGGGCGGCGGCGTCGAGCATCACGAACACGCCCTTGTCGTCGCCGCGGCGGATCAGCCGTCCGAACGCCTGGGCGATGCGGCCGCGGGCGACCGCGTCGTCGTAGCCCTTGCCCCCGAAGCGGACGCGGCGGGCCTTGTGCAGGATGTCGGGGCGCGGCCACGGCACGCGGTCGAAGACCAGCAGGCGCAACGACCGGCCCGGCACGTCCACCCCGTCGCGCACGGCGTCGGTGCCGAGCAGGCAGGCGTCCTCCTCGGCGCGGAAGATGTCCACCAGCGCGCCGACCTCCAGCGGGTCCACGTGCTGGGCGTAGAGGGCGAGCCCCTTGTCGGCCAGCGGCGCGGCGATCTTCTCGTGCACGGCCCGCAGCCGGCGGATGGCGGTGAACAGGCCAAGCCCCCCGCCGCCGGCGGCCAGGAACAGCTCGCGCATGGCGGCGGCCACCAGCCGCGGATCGTCGCGGCCGACGTCGGTGACGACGTAGGCGCGGGCGTTCTTCGCATAGTCGAACGGCGAGGTGAGCCGAAGCGTCTTCGGCCGGTCCGGCAGGCGGGCCGCGCCGGTCCGCATCTCCGCCAGGGCGAAGGGGTCGTCGAGGGTGGAGTCGGCCAGCGTCGCGCTGGTCACCAACACCCCGTGCGCCGGGGCGATGACGGCGTTGGTCAGCGGCTCGGTGGGATCGACCCAGTGCCGGCGGCAGGCGGCGTCGACCACCCGGCCATAGAGGAAGGTGGCGTCGAACCAGTCGACGAAATCGGGATCGTCCTCGGCGTCCTCGTCGATGGCGCGCAGCATCGAGCGCCAGGCCGGCAGGGTCATCCGCGCGCGGCGGTCGAGGCCCCGCAGCGCCCCCTCGATCCGGGCGCGGTCGGAGGGCGCCAGGGTCGCCGCCTCCTGGTCGAGCACGTCCTCCAGCTGGCGGGCCAGCGCCACCAGCGGCGCTTCGATCCGGGCCAGCGCGGCGGCGGCCTCCCGGGCGGTGTCGCGCACCAGGTCCAGGGCCGGGCGCGCGGCGCACTCCATGCCGACCTCGGAGGGGGCGGCGCGGGCCCGCAGCTGTTCCAGCACCGCCACCAGGAAGCCCTCGACCGGCCCGATGGGGTTCACCTCGCCGTTCGGCGGGGCGATGCGGCCTGACCAGCTCTCGCCCGGCAGGGCGGCGGCGGCGCGGGTGGCGTCCATCAGCGCCTGCTTGGCGTCGTCGTGGTCGCCCAGCACCTCCATCAGCCGCGCCTCGAGCCCGCGCCCGCGGCGGCCGCGGCCTTCCGGTCCGCGGATCCAGCGGCGCAGCTCCGCGGCCTCGGCGCCCGACAGCGCCGCGGCGAAGGCGCTGTCGGCGGCGTCGAACAGGTGGTGGCCCTCGTCGAAGACGATGCGCTTCAGCTGGGTGGTCTCGCCGTCCGCCTTGGAGCCCCGCGCGGCGCGGGCGCCGTCGAACGCCGCCTGGGTCAGCACCAGGGCGTGGTTGGCGATGACGATATCGGCGCGCCGGGAGCCGCGGATCGCCTTCTCCACGAAGCAGGCGCGGTAGTGCTGGCAGCCGGCGTGGATGCACTCGCCGCGCCGGTCGACCAGGTTGGCGGGGCTGGCCTGCGCCGCCGGGCTCAGGTGGAACAGGGTCGGCAGCCAGGCCGGGAAGTCGCCGCCGGTCATGTCGCCGTCGCGGGTGGCCCTGGCCCAACGCGCCGCCAGGCCCATGCCGACGAGGTCGCCGCCGCCGAGCTGGGCGGCGTTGGCGGCCTCCTGGAAGTTCAGCAGGCACAGGTAGTTCTCGCGGCCCTTGCGGACCACCGCCTTCTTCGCCCGCACCTTGGGGTCGGGGTAGATCGACTGGCTCTCGCGCTCGATCTGGCGCTGCAGGGCGCGGGTGTAGGTGGAGACCCAGACCGCCGGCCCGTTGGCCTCGGCCCATAGCGAGGCCGGCGCCAGGTAGCCCAGGGTCTTGCCGACGCCGGTGCCGGCCTCCGCCAGCATCATCCGCGGCTCGCCCTCGCGCTCGCGCGGCGAAAAGGCGTAGGCGGCCTCCGCCGAGAACTCGGCCTGGGCCGGCCGCGCCTCGTCGAGGCCGGCGCCCTGCAGCAGCTCCTTCAGCCGCGCCGCGGCCGCTTCGGGCGCGACGGGCTTGGACCCCGCCTCGCCGGGCGGGGCCTCGGCTTCCCACTCGATCATCCGCGACCAGACGTCGAGGCCGGAGGTGCGGAACATGTTCCCGACCGGCGCCGAGCGCAGGGCGCCGATCGCCGCCGATCCCCAGGACCAGCCGGCCCGCGCCAGGGTCTCGGCGATCGCCAGCGCCTCCTCCCGCGAGGGCTCGGGCGCGGCGGCCAGTTCGGCGAGCAGCAGCCGGCAGGCCTCCCGCAGCGCCTGCGCCTGGGCCGCGGCGCCCTTGGGCTCCGGCAGCCCCAGCGCCTGGGCGAGACCCGCCGCCGAGGGGGCGCAAAAGCGCGCCGGCCGCACGAAGGCGAAGAGCTCCAGGGCGTCGAAGATCCCCGGATTGCGCGGCGGCACGTGCACGCCCAGCCGCCGAGCGGTCATCCCCGCATGCGCCAGCAGCACCGGCCCGCGCTCGAACAGGTCGCGGGCGTCCGGCGCCCGCACCATCTGTCCGCCGCCGGCGTCGGCGATGGCGGCGCGAGGCCCCGGCAGGACCACCAGGGCCGGCGCGAGATCGAGGCTGGCGGCGGGCGCGTTCACCCGGGTTTGCTAGCGCGATTGGCGGGTGAACGAAACGGAAACTTGGTCGCCTGCGGCGTTCAGCGCCCATTCAGGTGCCGAGGCAGAACCTCGGCTCGAACATGCCGGACCGCCGGGGGAGCGAGACGGCGCTATGGAGGCGCAGATGAAGAAGTCCCTCGCCGCCGCGATGGCGGCCATCACCTTCGGCGGAGCGGTCGCGGCGACGGCGCTGCCCGCCCAGGCTGAGCGCTACGAACACCACGGCGGCTACGACCATGGCGGCTACGGCCGCGGTTACGAGGGCGGCCGCTACTACGGCCACCGCGACAACGGCGGCGCGGCGCTCGCAGCCGGCGTGGTCGGCCTGGCCCTGGGCGCGGCCCTCGCCAGCTCGAACAACCACTCCTACGGCTACAGCAACCGCTCATACGGCTACAACAACGGCTACTACGCCCCGTCCTACGGCTACAGCGGCTACGGCTACGACGAGCCGTACCAGGTCTGCGAGAGCCGCCGCTGGGTCTATGACCCCTACATCGGTCGTCGGGTGATGGTGCGCAGCAGCTACGCCTGCTGAGCCGACCGGCGCCGGATCGCGCCGTCCGCCGCCGGACATCCTGGCGGCGGACGGGCGTGAAACGGAACGGGAACATGTTATATGCGGCGGGATGGCCGACGCCGCCGCCCTTGACCCCGAGCTCCTGCCGCCCCGGTTCCGGGCCTGGTTCGCCGAGCGCGGCTGGAGCCCGCGGTCGCACCAGCTGGCCATGGTCGAGCGGGCCCGCGCCGGCCGCGACGCCCTGCTGATCGCGCCGACCGGCGGCGGCAAGACCCTGGCGGGTTTCCTGCCCAGCCTGATCGAAATCTCCGAGCGCCCGAAGGCCAACGCGCCGCCGGGCCTGCACACCCTCTACATCTCGCCGCTGAAGGCGCTGGCGGTGGACGTCGAGCGCAACCTCACCGCGCCGATCCTGCAGATGGGCCTGCCGGTCACCGCCGAGTCGCGGACCGGCGACACCGGCATGGCGCGGCGGCAGCGCCAGCGGGTGAAGCCGCCGGACATCCTGCTCACCACCCCCGAACAGCTGGCCCTGCTCTGCGCCTGGGAGGGCGCACGGCTGTTCTTCGAGGACCTGCGCTGCGTGGTGCTGGACGAGATCCACACCCTGCATTCCTCCAAGCGCGGCGACCTCCTGGCGCTGGACCTCGCGCGGCTGCAGCAGTTCGCCCCGAACATGCGCCGCGTCGGCCTGTCGGCGACGGTGGACGACCCGGAGGTGATCAAGCGCTGGATGGCCGACCACACGGCCGGCGGCGAGGGAAGCATCGACCTGGTGCGCGGGCCGGCCGGCGCGCCGCCGATCGTCGACATGCTGCTGTCGGAGGGCCGGGTGCCGTGGGCGGGCCACACCGCCCAGCACGCCATGCAGGAGGTCTACGACGTCATCCGGCGCTCGCGCACGGCGCTGGTGTTCGTCAACACCCGCTTCCAGGCCGAGTTCGCCTTCCAGGAACTGTGGCGGCTGAACGACGACAGCCTGCCGATCGCCCTGCACCACGGCTCGCTGGCGCCCGAGCAGCGGCGCAAGGTCGAGGCCGCCATGGCGCGGGGCGAGCTCAGGGCCGTGGTCTGCACCTCCACCCTCGACCTCGGCATCGACTGGGGCGACGTGGACCTGGTGATCCAGCTGGCCTCACCCAAGGGCGCCTCGCGGATGGTGCAGCGGATCGGCCGCGCCAACCACCGGCTGGACGAGCCGTCGCGGGCGCTGTTCGTGCCCGCCAACCGCTTCGAGATGCTGGAGTGCCAGGCCGCGCGCGAGGCCATCGCCGAGAACACCCTGGACGGCGATCCGCCCCGGGTCGGGGCGCTCGACGTGCTGGCCCAGCATGTCATGGGCTGCGCCTGCTCCGAGCCCTTCGACGTGCTGAAGCTGTACGACGAGGTGCGGGCCGCCGGCCCCTATCGCGACCTCGCCTGGGAGGACTTCGAGCAGGTGGTCGATTTCGTCTCCACCGGCGGCTACGCGCTGAAGACCTACGACCGCTTCCGGCGGATCGTGAAGGGCCAGGACGGCCTCTGGCGCGTGCGCAACGCCCAGACCGCGCAGCGCCACCGGCTGAACGTCGGAGCGATCGTCTCGCCGGCCGTGCTGTCGGTGCGCTTCGCCGGCCGCGGCGGCCGGCCGGGCCGCAAGATCGGCGAGGTCGAGGAGGGCATGCTGGAAATGCTGGACCCCGGCGACACCTTCGTCTTCGCCGGCCAGGTCTGGCGGCTGGAGGGGGTCACCAACCTCGACGTGCTGGTCAGCCCGGCGGCCGACAAGGACCCGAAGATGCCCTCGTGGGGCGGCTCGAAGTTCGCGCTCTCCACCTTCCTCGCCAAGCGGGTGCGCCGGCTGATGTACGACCAGGGGCACTGGCAGGTGCTGCCGTCGGACGTGCGCGAATGGCTGGAGGCGCAGCGCGACCGCTCGGTGATCCCCGAGGAAGACGAGATGCTGCTGGAGACCTTCACCCGCGGCCGGCGCCACTTCATGGTGGTCTATCCGTTCGAGGGGCGGCTGGCGCACACCACGCTGGCCATGCTGCTGACCCGGCGTCTGGAGCGGGCGGGCGCAGCCCCGCTGGGCTTCGTCTGCAACGACTATGCGATGGCGATCTGGGCGCTGAAGCCGCTCGACGGCCTCGACTTCGACCAGCTGTTCGCCGAGGACATGCTGGGCGACGACCTGGAGGACTGGCTGGCCGAGAGCTTCATGATGAAGCGGGCCTTCAAGGGCTGCGCGATCATCGCCGGCCTGATCGAGCGCCGCTTCCCGGGCGAGCAGCAGAAGACCGGCCGCCAGATCACCTTCTCCACCGACCTGATCTACGACGTGCTGCGCCGCCACCAGCCCGACCACCTGCTGCTCCGCTGCGCGCGGGAGGATGCGGCGACCGGCCTCATCGACGTGGCGCGCCTGGGGCAGATGTTGGCGCGCATCCGCGGCCGGATCCGGCACGCGCCCTTGGAGCACCTGTCGCCGTTCTCGGTGCCGATCCTGTTGGAGATCGGCAAGGAGCGGTCGCCAGGCCACGCGGGCGAGATCATCCTGGCGGAAGCGGAAGACGACCTGATCGCCGAGGCCCTGCAGTGAACGCGCTTAGCCCCACCCGCGCCGCGGGCTTCATCTACGACTTCGCGCAGAGCCCCTGCGGCTCGCTGCGCACCCGCGTGGCCGGGACCGAGGTGATGCTGCGGGCGTCGGGCGCCCTGTGGCTGGAGGCGGAGCGGACCCTGGTGGTCGCCGACCTGCACCTGGAGAAGGGCTCGTCCTACGCCGCCCGCGGCCAGATGCTGCCGCCCTACGACACCCGCGAGACCTTGAACCGGCTGGAGGCGGAGATCGCCCTGCTGGCGCCGGCCGCGGTCATCCTGCTCGGCGACACCTTCCACGACCGCAGGTCCGAGGGCCGGCTGGCCGCCGACGACGCCGGCCGGCTGCGGGCGCTGGCCACCGGCCGGCGTCTGATCTGGGTGATCGGCAACCACGACGCCGACGGGCCGCAGGCGCTGCCCGGCGAGACCGCCGACGAGCTGACCCTGGCCGGGCTGATCTTCCGCCACGAGCCGCAGGCGGGTCCGCAGCCCCGTGAGGTGGCCGGCCACCTGCACCCGGCGGCGCGGGTGCGCGCCTCCCGCGGCAGCGTCCGCCGGCGCTGCTTCGTGACCGATGCGGAACGCGCGGTGCTGCCGGCGTTCGGGGCCTATGCGGGGGGCCTGAACGTGCGCGACGCGGCCTTCGCGGGCCTGTTCGTCCGCCCGCCGCTGGCCGGGGCCTTGGGCGTCGGGCGGGTGCACGCCGTCGGCTGGCGATCGCTCGCCGGCGACTGAGCCTCAGCCCTTCAGCCCGGCCCGTATCGACTGGTCGAGCGCGATCGCCAGCGAGATGCAGGCGGCGCTGGTGACAGCGGTGGAGAGCCGCGGAAACCGCGAGGCGGTGTTCGGCGCGGCGTGGTCGGAAAGCCATTGCAGCATGAAGACCACTAGATAGGCGCCCAGAACCCAGCTCAGGTCGAAGCGCCAGCGGACCAGCAGCAGCACCCAGGCGGCCAGCGCAAAGCCGATCGACACCGCCAGCCGACCGCGCCGGGGCACCCTGCGCCCGCTCTCCAGCCCCCAGCGCACGCCCGCCAGGAAAGACAGCACCACCGCCGACCAGGTCAGCAGCACGGTCACCGCCTCGCGGGCGTAGCTCGGCGGTCCGTAGCCGTAGACCGCCGCCGCGACCGGGAACGGCGCGAGGGCGAACACCGCCATCGACCAGAGGGACACCGGGGCGCTCTCGCGGCCCGCGGGCTTTCGATCGGCGGCGCCATCGTCCATCGGCATTCAGTCGCTCCGGAACACGGACGAGGCCGCCCAGCCGGCCGCCAGGGCGAAGGCCATCGAAGCCAGACCGTAGGACCATGGCCTGCGATGGGCCCAGAGGTAAAGGGTCCGCTCGGCGCCGACCTTCTCGACCGTCAGCGTGCGCACCTTGGCGGAGACCGGCTGGCCGGCCTGGAAGAGGAAGATGTCGGCCCGGTACTGGCCGATCGGGGCCTCGGTCGGCAGGGCGATCTCGGCGCGGAACAGGCCGCGGTCGACGAAGCGCACGCCGTGGTCGTCGGCGGCGTAGAGGCCGCTTTTCTCCTTCAGCCGCACCACCGCGCGCCGCCAGTCGAGGTAGTCGGCGCCGAGGCGGCTCACCACCATGTCGCGGATGCCGTAGCGGGTCTCGATCCGCTGCTCGGCGGGGGCGCGGATCGCCAGGTGGTCGAGCCCCGCGCCCAGCCGGCGCAGGGTGCCGAACCGGGCGATGTCGTCGAGCGGCCGGTTGGAGGCGGCCATGTAGAACCCCGGCGCGCCCTGGAAGACCACCGGCCGGCTGTTCATCCACAGCCCCGCCACGTGGACCTTGCGGGCGATCCGCACCGGCTGGTCCGGACCCCGGACGATGACCACCACGTCGCTGGGCCGCTGCAGCGGATCGAACACCGCCCCGTAAAGCACGATGCGGGCGCCGCGGAAGTCTGAGTTCACCCGCACCCGCGTCTCGGTCAGGGCGGCGGATACGGCCGGCTGGGCGACCGGCGGCGGCAGGGCGACAACCATCAGCCGGCCGCTCCCGCCATCAGCACGAACGGCTCGTCCGGCCGCAGGAACAGGCCCAGGCCCATGCGCAGGCCGACCAGCAGCACGATGAAGGCCAGCAGCGCGCGAAGCTCCTCCGCCCGGAAGCGCGAGGAGGCCCGTGCGCCGAACTGCGCGCCGAGCACGCCGCCGACCAGCAGGAGGCTCGCCAGCACGATGTCGACGGTCTGGTTGCGGCCGGCCTGCAGCACGCCGGTCAGGGCGGTGGTGATGATGATCTGGAACAGGCTGGTGCCAACCACGACGCTGGCCGGCATGCGCAGGATGTAGACCATGGCCGGCACCAGGATGAAGCCGCCGCCGACCCCCATGATCGCCGAGAGCACGCCCACGAAGCCGCCCAGCGCCAGGGGCGGGATGACGCTGATGTAGAGCCGCGAGCGCGGGAAGCGCATCTTCAGCGGCAGGCCGTAGAGCCAGGGCGGGCGCCGGTCGCGCCGCGGCGGCGGCGGCAGGTTGCGGCGGCGGCGCAGGATCGCGCCCACCGACTCCGTCAGCATCAGGCCGCCGATCACGCCCAGGAAGACGAGGTAGGAGAGCGCCACCACCAGGTCGGCCTGGCCCAGCAGCCGCAGCCAGCGGAACACCTCGACGCCGACCACCGAGCCGACCGCGCCGCCCGCCGCCAGCACCCCGCCCATGCGGAAGTCGACCGCGCGGCGGCGACCGTAGGCGATCACGCTGGACATCGAGGAGGCCGCCACGTGGTTCGACAGGCTGCCCACCGCCACCGCCGGCGGGATGCCCAGGAACACCAGGATGGGCGTCATCAGGAAGCCGCCGCCGATCCCGAACAGGCCGGAGATGAACCCCACCATCGCGCCCAGCGCCACGATCAGCGGCGCATTCACCGAGACCTCTGCGATGGGCAGGTAGATGTCCAATCCTCAGCGCCCCAGGTCTCGCTGTCGCCGGCGGATTGCTTCCGCCGCGCGGCCGGTCAACGCGTGAAGACGGAGAGCCGCGAGGCGGTGTTCGGATCGAGCGATCCGGTCGCGGCCAGTCCCTGATCGCGCTGATAGGCGGCGACCGCAAGCTTCAGCTTCGATGTGGCGGCCCCGTCGACCGGGCCCTTGTAGTAGCCGAGGTGGCCGAGGATGCGCTGGGCCGTGGCCACCGTCGCCGCCGGCGGCGCGGTCCGGGCCGCCAGCGCGGAACGGTCGCCGGCCGGGCGGAAGGCGTCGACGGCCTGATCGGCGGCGGCGAGTTGCGCGGCGGGCAGCTTGGGTTCCAGGTCCAGCGCGTTGGCGCGCGCCTGGCTATCGCCGCCGTTGGCCGCGATCGAGAACCACTTGTACGCCTCGCCGAGGTCGCGACCGACGCCGCTGCCGGTCTGGTAGAGCAGGCCGAGATTGTACTGGGAGTCCACCACGCCCTGGTCGGCCGCCTTGCGGAACCAGCGGACGGCGTTGGCCAGGTCCTGGGAACCGCCCTCGCCGCGGAAATAATAGAGCGCGGTGTTGTGCATGGCGGCCGCGTCGCCGCCTTCCGCCGCGCGCAGCGTCCAGCGCCGCGCCTCGGCCATGTTCAGGGTGACCCCGTGCGCCCCGGTTTCGTAGAGCTTGCCGAGGTAGGCTTCGGCGGGCGGATGGCCCGCGTCGGCGATCGCCTTCAGCTTGGCGAGCGCCCCGGGCTGGCCGGCCTCCACGCCCTTGACGGCGTTCACATAGGCGGTGACCAGGGCGTCCGCGGGCGGCGGGGGCGGCGGAGGCGCGGCGACCTCCGGAGCTTCCATCGGGACGGGCGTGACCGGCCCGAGCGCCTGGGGCGAGAGCGCGATGGCGGCGCGCGGGGAACTGTGGATCGAGCCGACCACCAGGGCGTCCGCCGAGTGCGGCGAAGGCGGGCCTTCCATCAGCACCACGCCGGCCGCGCCGACGCTGAGGAAGGCGGCGCCCCCGGCCACCATCAGGGCGGTCTGCAGGGTGGAGTTCGGCGCGCGCCGGCTCTTCAGGCCGCCGAACAGGCCCGGCGAGGCCTTGCCGGTGGTCCGCCACCTGGCCTTGATCTTGGCTTCCAGCGGCGGCTTGGTCGGTTCCGCCGTCGCCGCGGCGCGGGCGGCGGCGCGGGCCTGCTCGATGACCTCGCGGGTGGAGAACGGCTGGGCGTCGGCTTCCGCCTCGGCCGGCGGCTCGGGCTGGTCGAGGCCGAAGAGGTCCTCCTCCGGCTCCGGGATCGGGGCGAAGTCCTCGTCGGCGTCGAAGTCGGCCCTGTGGAAGTCGGCACTGTCGAAGTCGGCGCGGGCGAAGCCGGCGGGCTCGGCATAGGCGTCGGCCTGGACATGGGCCTCAGGCGCGAGGTCGTCCGCGAACTCGTCCTCGGCTTCGGTTTCCGCTCGGGAGAAGAGCTCCGGCCCGAAGGCGGCGGCGGACGGCGCGGCCAGGACGTCGAGGGTGGGCCGCGTCTGGGGCTCGGCCAGCCGCTGCTCGATCCGCGAACGGGCGTCGTCCAGCAGCAGGGCGGTGCGTTCCTCGCTCTGGCGGATGCGCTCGGCGAGGTCGTCGGAGGCGCGCTCGTGGCGCTGCTCCATGCGCTCGGTGACCCGGGCCACCTGTTCGCCGACGTCGTCGATGGCCTGCGCGGCGCGCCGCTCGGAGCCCAGCATGCGTTCGGTGAGCCGCTCGGTGATGCGGCCGATCTCCGCGCCCAGCTTCTCCAGCGCCTCGGCCTGCACCTGTTCGGCGCGGCCCAGCCGGGTCTCCACGGCGCCGGCGACCCGGGCCATCTCGCCGCCCACCTGGGCGATCGCCTCGGCGCTGCGCTGCTCGGAGGTCTGGACCCTGCGGTTCAGGGTCTCGGCCATGCTGAGCACTTCGTGGCCCATGCGCTGGATGGCGTCGGCCGAGCGCTGCTCGGCGGCCTGCACGTGGGCGGCCAGTTCGGCGAACCGCTGGTCGACGCGGCCGGCGCCGGTGGCGCTCAGCTTCTCGGCGATCTCGGCGCGGGCGTCTTCCACCCGCTGGGTGAGGCTGGCCGCCAGCGTCTCGAGCCGGTGCTCGACGTCGGCCGGCGCGCCGGTCTCCACGGAGCGCAGACGTCCGTCCAGCGTCCCCAGCGAACTGCGCAGGCTGTCCAGGGCGTCGGCGGTCCGCCCCTCGGCGTCCGCCAGCCGTTGGCCGAGCCGGCCCATCACTTCGTCGATCAGCGCGGCGGGATCGCCGCCGGCGAACGCCTCGGTGCGTTGCAGGCGCGCTTCCAGGGCGGCGAGGGTCTCCCGCGTGCGGCCTTCGGCGTCGTAGACGTGACCGGCGACGCGGGTGACCGACTGCTCGAGGGCGCGCAGCGCCTCGGCGGACCGCGGCCCGGCGGCTTCGCTCTCCATCCGCCGCAGCCGCTCGGCGACGCGGGTCTGTTCTGAGGCCACGCGGTCGACGGCGCTCTCGAAGCGGGCGGACACCGCCACATGCTCACGCTCGGTGGTTTCGATACGGGCGACGGCCTGGCGCACCGAGTGCTCGACACCGGAAATAGCCAGGCCGGTGCGGGTTTCGGACGCTTCGATGCGGTCCGTCAGCCGGTCCAGGGCGTAGGCGATGCGCGCCAGATCGTCCCCGCGCGGCGCCGGCGTCAGGCTCACCAGCCGCGGCCGGGGCGGCTCGACGAAGGCCCGCTGCGGTCGCTCCGCGAAATGATCCTCGGAGGTCACGTCCTCCGGCAGGTCATCTTCCAGGATGACGCGGTTCAGCCATTCCCCGAGCGTCATGCCGGCGCGGCGGGCAAGGTCCTTCGCGACCTCCCTCGCCTTGGGGTCTATCCCCTTGACGCTCCATGGCGCCCCCGCCGTCATCGAATCGTTCTCCTGAGCCTTCCACAGGCTACGCACCGATGGGTGGGGGTGTAAACGCAACCTTAACGCTAGATGTAGCGTCCGACCCCTCTGTCCTGTGGATGTTCCCCCTGCAACCGCTGGGGCGCCTTCCGTTTGCGGAGCAAGGCTGCGATATGCGGTCGCAGATGAGCCTGCCCGTCACCCTGGCGTTCTGCGCAGCCTTCCTGGCGGTCGCGATCCTGGCCGGCTGGCGCGGGGCGCGGCCGCCCAATCCGCACCGCGGCCCGCGGATGATCCCCTGGCGGCCGATCATGGTGGCGGCGACGGTCGGGATGATCGTGTTCCTGGTCCACGCCGTGAACCTGCTGGGCGTCACCACCGGCCGCTAGCCCTAGGCCGCGCGCGGCAGCTCCCGCATCTCCTCGGGCCGCCGCGGGCGCTTGGCCAGGCCCGAGACGCCGCCCGAGGACAGCAGCCCGACCTCGGCCAGCAGCAGCGGGATCACCCACTTGTGCGGCCCGGCGATGTAGCGCGGCTGCCAGAGCGGGTCGTACTTATCCTTGTACCGCCGCACGCCCTGGAAGTTGTAGATCTCCTCGCCCCGCTCGAAGAGCAGGTTGCCGACCCGCGACATGATCGGCGCCAGCGGACGATCGTCCAGACCGGCCAGCGGCGCCATGCCGAACTCGAAGGCCTGGTAGCCCTGCTCGCGGCCCCAGGCGATGAGCTCGACGAACAGATAGTCCATGATGTTCTTCGGCGCTTCGTCGGCGTAGCGCATCAGGTCCATGGAGAAGGCGCTGTGGGCGGCGGTGGTCCACAGCGTCGCGAACGCCACCACCGTCCCGTAGATGCGCACCACGGCGACCGGGAACTCGGCCACATAGCCGGGCCAGAAGCCGCCCATCGAGAAGCCCTTCTCGCCCCCCGCGTGATGGGCGAGCCACTGGTCGGAGATCGCCTGCAGCTGCGGGATCAGCGCGATCACCGCCTCGCCCTGCAGGATCTCGAAGGTCGCGCCCTCCTCCGCCGCCTTGCGCCAGGCGCGGCGCAGGTTGCCGCGCTTGCGGCCTTCGATGGAGAAGGTCTCCAGCGGCACCGCCGCCGACTCGCCGACCTTCTGGATCGAGAAGCCGAGCTCGACGATGTCCGGCAGGTCCTCGGCGCCCAGGCCGTAGATGCCCGGCCGCGCGGCGTGGGAGTCGGCCAGCTCGCGGAACCGCCACAGCAGCTCCATGCGCTCGTCGCGGCGACCGACCGGCGCGCCCAGCGCCATCCAGGTGCGGCCGCGGACGCCGAACATCAGGAAGCTGTCGCCGCTCGACGAGAACAGGAACCGCTTGTCGCCCAGCAGCGCCAGGTTGGAGCCGGGCTCGGCCACCTCCGCCTTGGCGAGGATGGCGCGCACCCGGGCGAACTCCGGATCGGCCTCGCCGACCACCGGCGGGGTCGCCGCCGAGGCCAGCAGCCGCCAGACGCCGAACGCGAACAGGGCCAGCGCCGCCCCGACCCAGGCGCGGATCGCGCGGGCCGCGTCGGCGTCGACCATCACCCGCCACCACGCCTGATCGGCGTAGTCGGCATGCTGGAAGGACCACAGGCCCAAGAGCCCCGCGCCGACCAGCGCGCAGAACGCCGACAACAGCCAGCCGGGGGTGACCTCCATCCGCGACAGGCGCGCCGGGCGCGGGAAGGCGCCGTGGAAGGGCGCCAGCAGCACCGCTATGGTCACCAGGACCGCGGTCTCCTCCCAGTTGAAGCCCTTCAGCAAGGCCAGGGGGGCGGCGATCAGCAACGCGGCCATGGTGGCGACCCAGGCGGCGTCGAGGCGCGCCCGCAGGCCGAAGGCCAGCATCACCAGCTCCAGCCCCATCACCGAGGAGGCGAAGTGGCTGACCTCGATCAGGTAGACCGGCGTGATCTCCATCAGCCGCATGAACCGGTGGGGTTCCGACGGCGTCGCGCCGGAGGCCAGGAGCATCACCCCTGCGCCCAGCGTCAGCAGCGCCGCGGTCAGCGGGGCGGCGGCGTACAGGGCCGGTTTCAAGGCTCTCCAGAAGCGCATGCGGCGACGATCAACTCCAGGTCACAAGGCGCGCCTTATAGCTGATTTGGGGCCGCCGGCCCCGCTGTTGGTGTCAAACAACTGTTTCGTTCCGCTTGCCCTCACACCGGCCGGCGCTAAGGTGGCGCCTCTGGTTTCCTGAGTTCTGGAGGTCGCCATGGCCGACTTCGGCGGCGCCGAGCCCGACGCCTTCCGTGCGGACGTCCGCGCATGGCTGGAGGCCAACTACCCCGCCGAGCTGCGCGACCCGAAGGCCGCGACCGATCCGGAAGCGGTCTGGGGCGGCCGGGCCTTCGAAGGCTCCCAGGACCCGCAGATCGTCTGGATGCGCCGCGTGGCCGAGCAGGGCTGGACCGCTCCGGCCTGGCCCAAGGACTATGGCGGCGGCGGCCTCGCCCCGCAGCAGGCCCGGATGCTCGAGCAGGAACTGGCCGCCGGTCGCTACCGCGCGCCGCTCGCCTCCTTCGGCCTGTGGATGCTGGGTCCGGTGCTGCTCGAGTACGCCACCGAGGCGCAGAAGCGCGAGCACCTGCCGAAGATCATCAACGGCCAGATCCGCTGGTGCCAGGGCTATTCCGAACCGGGCGCCGGCTCAGATCTCGCAAGTCTAGCCACCCGCTGCGAAGACAAGGGCGACCACTGGCTGATCAACGGCCAGAAGATATGGACCAGCTATGCAGACAAGGCCGACTGGTGCTTCTGCCTTGTCCGTACGGATACCACGAAGAAGCACGAAGGCATAAGTTTCGTGCTGATCGATATGCGCACGCCGGGCGTCGAGACGCGGCCGATCCAGCTGATCAGCGGCGAGAGCCCGTTCTGCGAGACCTTCTTCACCGACGTGAAGATCCCCAAGGACAACCTGGTGGGCAAGGTCAACGGCGGCTGGGAGATCGCCAAGCGGCTGTTGCAGTACGAGCGGCAGAACATCTCCGGCGGCTTCGGCGGCGGCGGCGGAGCCGGCGGCTCGGCAGGCGACCTCGGCCAGATCGCCAAGCAGTACGTCGGGCTCGACGCCGAGGGGCGGGTGGCCGACGGCGGGCTGCGCGACCGGATCACCAAGAACAAGATGGATTTCCAGGCGCTGTTCCAGACCATCGGGCGCACGGCGGCGGAGTCGAAGGCGGGCAACGGGCCGTCCGCCGCCACCTCGATCATCAAGTACGCCGCCGCCGCCTTCGCCCAGGAGCGCTCGGAGCTGATGGTCGAGACCCTGGGCGCGCAGGCGCTGGGCTGGGACGGCGAAGGCTACAACCCGTCCGAGCTGCTGGCGGTGCGCGGCTGGCTGCGCTCGAAGGGCAATTCGATCGAGGGCGGCACCTCGGAGATCAACATCAACGTGGTGTCGAAGCGGGTGCTGGGCCTGCCCGACCCCAAGTAGGACGACCAGGGCGGCGCCTTATTCATCGGGCGCCGTCGGACACGACGATTTTTTCAGGACGTATTTCGATGGCGGATTTTGGCGGCGACGTGGAGGCCTTCCGGGCCGAGGCCCGCACCTGGCTGGAGGCGAACTTCCCGGCCGCGCTCAAGGACGACCCGACGGCCCAGGCGGCGCGCATGCAGGGCCAGCCGGAGAGCGCCGACGCGCGGCTGTGGCGCGAGCGGATGGGGGCCAAGGGCTGGGGCGTCCCGACCTGGCCGGCGGAGCACGGCGGCGGCGGGCTGTCGCGCCAGGAGGCCCGGGTGCTGGCCGAGGAGATGGCGCGGATCGGCGCGCGCAATCCGATCGGCGGCATGGGCGTGATGATGTTCGGCCCGACCCTGATCGAGTACGGGACCGAGGCCCTGAAGCGCCAGCACCTGCCCGGCATCGTCACCGGCGACGTGCGCTGGTGCCAGGGCTATTCGGAGCCCGGCGCGGGCTCGGACCTGGCGGGCCTGCAAACCCGGGCCGAGGACAAGGGTGACCACTATGTGGTTTCGGGGTCCAAGATATGGACAAGTGGCGCCAACCTCGCCGACTGGTGCTTCTGCCTGGTGCGCACCGACACCGCCAAGAAGCACGAGGGCATCTCCTTCCTGCTGATCGACATGACCAGCCCGGGCGTCGAGGTGCGGCCGATCCGGCTGATCAACGGCACCTCGCCGTTCTGTGAGACCTTCTTCACCGAGGTCCGCGTGCCCAAGGACCAGCTGTTCGGGCCGCTGAACGGCGGCTGGACGGTGGCCAAGCGGCTGCTGCAGTTCGAGCGCGACAACATCTCGGCCGGGCTCGGCGGCGGCTCGATCGGCGCGCCGGCCCAGGCGCTGACGGTGAAGCAGGCGGCGACGGACTACGTCGGCCTCGACGCGAGCGGGCGGCTGGCGGACGCCGACCTGCGGCGGCGGGTCACCGAGCACCTGATGGAGGGCCACGCCTTCCAGCTGACCGTGCGGCGCGCGGCCGACGAGGCGAAGGCCGGCAACGGCCCGTCGGCGGCGACCTCGATCATGAAGTACGCCGGCGCCAAGGTGGCGCAGGACCGCAACGAGCTGATCGTCGAGGCGCTGGGACTGAACGGCCTGGGCTGGAGCGGCGACGGGTTCGGCGAGCCGGAGCTGGCGGCGGTGCGCACCTGGCTGCGGTCGAAGGGCAATTCGATCGAGGGCGGCACCTCGGAGATCAACCTCAACGTGGTCGCCAAGCGGGTGCTGGGCCTGCCGGACCCGAAGTGAGGGGGCGACTCCAAGGGCCCGATCAGGCGTGCTAGGCTGAGATATAAGATAATGAATATTAGGGAGAATTTCTGATGGCGGATTTCGGCGGCGCCGATCTCGACGCCTTCCGGGCGGACGCGCGGACGTGGCTTGAGCAGAATTTCCCGACGTCGCTTGCGCAGGACGTGGAGGGCCAGCAGGCCGCCGCCCAGTCCCCGCAGACCCCCACCGGCGACCTCGCCATCTGGAAGCAGCGGATGGCCGAGAAGGGCTGGGGCACGCCGACCTGGCCCCAGGCCTATGGCGGCGGCGGGCTGAGCGCGGCCGAGGCGCGGGTGCTGGCCGAGGAGATGACCCGGATCGGCGCGGTCAATCCGATCGGCGGCATGGGCGTCGGCATGTTCGGCCCCACCCTGCTGGAGTACGGCGACGAAGAGCAGAAGCAACGCCACATCCCGCCCATCGTCAAAGGTGAGCTCAGGTGGTGCCAAGGTTTCAGCGAGCCCGGCGCCGGCTCCGATCTGGCCGGTCTCCAGACGAAAGCTGAAGACAAGGGCGACCATTATTTGGTCAACGGGTCAAAGATTTGGACAAGTGGCGCGCAATACGCCGATTGGTGCTTCTGCCTGGTGCGCACCGACAACACCAAGAAGCACGAAGGCATCTCCTTCCTGCTGATCGACATGAAGAGCCCGGGCGTCGAGGCGCGGCCGATCCGGCTGATCGCCGGCAACTCGCCGTTCTGCGAGACCTTCTTCACCGACGTGAAGGTCCCGAAGGCGAACCTGGTGGGGCCGCTGAACGGCGGCTGGACGATCGCCAAGCGGCTCCTGCAGTTCGAGCGCAACGGCATGGGCTCGCGCCAGAACGGCCCGGCGCCGGCCGCCGTGCACGAGATCGCCAGGGATTATGTGGGCGCCGACGAGACCGGTCGGCTGGCCGACCGCGACCTGCGCACCCGCATCGTCGAGCACGAGATGGAGACCCGGCTGGTGCAGCTCACCAACCGGCGCGCGGCGGCGGAGGCGAAGTCCAACCAGGGGCCCAGCGCCGCCACCTCGATCATGAAGAACGCCTCGATGAAGGTCGGCCAGGACCGGCTGGAGCTGCTGCTGGAGGTGATGGGCGCCCAGGGCCTGGGCTGGGAGGGCGAGGGCTTTGCGGCCGAGGAGCTGACCACGGTGCGCAGCTGGCTGTCGTCGAAGGCCTTCTCGATCTTCGGCGGCAGCGCCGAGATCCAGAACAACATCATCTCCAAGCGCATCCTCGGCCTGCCCGAGCTGACGCAGTCGAGATGAGCTGATCTACTGCGGCGAATTAGAGATCTGATTTTTTCAGGAGACTTATTTCGATGGCTGATTTTGGAGGAACCGACCTCGAAGCGTTCCGGGCCGACGCCCGAAGCTGGATCGAGGCGAATTTTCCGCCGGCGCTGAAGGGCGCGGCGAACCCGATGATGCGCGAGGAGCGCGCCAAGCCCTCCGCCGACCAGGAAGCCTGGCGCAAGGCGATGGGCGAGAAGGGCTGGGGCGTCCCCACCTGGCCTGCGGCCTATGGCGGCGGCGGCCTGTCGGGCGGCGAAGCCCGCGTGCTGCAGCAGGAGCTGAACCGCGCCGGCGCCTACAACCCGATCGGCGGCATGGGCGTGATGATGTTCGGCCCGACCCTGCTGGAATACGGCACCGAGGCGCAGAAGCAGCAGCATATCCCGGCCATCGTCAAAGGTGAGCTTCAGTGGTGCCAGGGTTTCAGCGAGCCCGGCGCCGGCTCTGACCTGGCGGCTCTTCAGACGAGAGCCGAGGACAAGGGCGACCATTATTTGGTCAACGGGTCAAAGATCTGGACTTCCGGCGCGCAATACGCCGACTGGTGCTTCTGCCTGGTGCGCACCGACACCTCGAAGAAGCACGAGGGCATCTCCTTCGTGCTGTTCGACATGAAGACGCCGGGCGTCGAAGTCCGCCCGATCAAGCTGATCAGCGGCAACTCGCCGTTCTGCGAGACCTTCCTGACCGACGTGCGGGTGGAGAAGGACCAGCTGGTCGGGCCGCTGAACGGCGGCTGGACCATCGCCAAGCGGCTCCTGCAGCACGAGCGCTCGGGCCTCTCGGGCGCGGGCGGCGGCGGCCGGATGGGCGGCGGGCGTTCGCTCACCAGCCTGGCCAAGGACTACGTCGGCCTCGACGAGACCGGCCGCATCGCCGACCGCGACCTGCGCACCCGCATCATCCAGACCGAGATTGATGCGCGGGCGTTCCAGCAGACCGCCATCCGCGCCATGCTGGAATCCAAGGGCAACGCCGGCCCCTCGGCCGCCACCTCGATCATGAAGAACGCCGGCACCCGCGTCATGCAGGACCGCGCCGAGCTCACCCTCGAGGTCATGGGCCACCAGGGCCTGGGCTGGGAGGGCGAGGACTTCACGCCCGAGGAACTGGGCGCAGTGCGCCAGTGGCTGGGCGGCAAGGCCACGACGATCTACGGCGGCAGCCAGGAGATCCAGAACAACATCATCTCCAAGCGCATCCTGGGCCTGCCGGACCTGACGCAAAGCAAGTGATGACCTTCCCCGGCCCTCCTCCGCTCATCCCGGCGAACGCCGGGACCCATGCGGGATTTCCGCGTGGCGGCGGCGTGGGAGCGCCAATTTCAACGCAAGCTTGGATCCCGGCGTACGCCGGGACGAGCGGAATAGATTTGTAGGAAAGACAACACGATGGCCGTTCTGACCGAAGAACAGAGCATGCTCCGCGACGCCGCCAAGAGCTGGGTGCAGGAGAAGTCCCCCGTCAGCGCCTTCCGCAAGATGCGCGATGGCGGCGCCGACCTCGGCTACGACGCCGCCGCCTGGAACGAGATGGCGGAGATGGGCTGGGCCGGGGTGATCATCCCCGAGGAATATGGCGGATCGAACTTCGGCTACCTCTCCATGGGCCTGATCCTGGAAGAGACCGGCCGCACGCTGACCGCCTCGCCGCTGCTGGCCTCGGCGCTGGGCGCGGCCTCGGCCCTGATGCTCGGCGGCTCCGAGGCCCAGAAGTCGGAGTGGCTGCCGAAGATCGCCGAGGGCGCGGTGGTCGCCACCCTGGCCGTCGACGAAGGCGCCCACCACGCGCCGGAGAAGACCGCGCTGAAGGCCGAGAAATCCGGCGCCGGCTACAAGCTCACCGGCAAGAAGACCTTCGTGCTGGAAGGCATGGCGGCGAACCTGCTGGTGGTCTCCGCCCGCACGTCGGGGCAGCCCGGCGAGACGGCCGGCGTCGAACTCTTCCTGGTGCCCGCCGACGCCAGGGGCGTCAGCCGCCAGCGCCTGCAGCTGGCCGACAGCCGCGGCGCGGCCAACATCAGCTTCGACGGCGTCGAGGTCGGC
Source organism: Phenylobacterium hankyongense (assembly GCF_003254505.1). Lineage (NCBI taxonomy): Bacteria > Pseudomonadati > Pseudomonadota > Alphaproteobacteria > Caulobacterales > Caulobacteraceae > Phenylobacterium > Phenylobacterium hankyongense. The sequence continues at coordinate 645,320 of NZ_QFYP01000001.1, forward strand.
CTTGACGCGAAGCTGGACGGCGGCTGGGAGCTCTTGGAAAAGACCCTCGACCGGGCCCGCGCCGGGGTCGCCGCCGAGATGCTGGGCAGCGCCGTCCAGGCCTTCGAGACCACCCTCGACTACCTGAAGGTCCGCGTGCAGTTCGGCCAGGTGATCGGCTCCTTCCAGGCCCTGCAGCACCGCGCGGCGAAGATGTTCACCGACCTGGAACTGGCCCGCTCGGCGGTGGAGGCGGCGCTGGCCGCCATCGACGCCGACAGCCCCGACGTGCCGGAGCTGGTCAGCCTCGCCAAGGCCAAGATGGGCGACACCTTCCACCTGGTGTCGAACGAGATGGTCCAGATGCACGGCGGCATCGGCATGACCGACGCCCACGACGCCGGCTTCTACCTGAAGCGCGCCCGGGCCGCGGAAGCCGCCTTCGGCAACCAGGCCTACCACCGCGACCGCTACGCGAAGATCCAGGGCTACTGAGTTTCCGGCCGCGCGCCTGCGCGGTGCGGGTGGCGGGGGAGAGCCCCTCCGGCGCGAGACGCCGGAGGGGCTTTTTCTTGGACCTAGCTGAGGCTGTCGGGTCCAGACGTGGCGCCCCTCACAATTTAGGGCTGACCCGCCCCCAGGCTAAGGCTGACAGGCGCCGCGCCAGACCTGAGCGTCCGCTTGCTGGCGCGAACTCAAGGACCTCTGTCGACCCTTAGCCGACATTCGGAAAGCTCGCTTCCGGGGCTGAAACGGGCCTGACACCGTTCGACACGATGACCGGAGTGCGCATGGCGATCCTACGCACCATCGTGATGGATGGGGATATCGGGCGCGCTCGGGTGACGCCCTGGTTGAAGCGGGCTTCGCCTGGACAGGGATGGACGCGTCGGCGTTCTGTCGCAAAGCGCTTAGGCTGCTGTGGCAGTAGCGCCAGGCTTGGCCGACGAAGAGTCCTCGTAGACGGACAAATCCTCGTCGATCGCCACGAGCTTGAACACCTGGCCGCCGGGCGCCTGAAAGTAGAGGTGCGGATCGGGGATCTCGATCACCTTCACCCCGGACTCGACGATCTTGCGCCGCATGGCGTCGACGTCATCGGTCGCGAGTTCGAGGTAGATGGCCTTGAGGAAGTGGCTCGGATCGAGGGCCGTGTCCTGCCAGACGAAGCAGAAGTGGACGTCGGCCAGTTGCCAGCGGTCGACTTCGTTGGTCTCGATCCGCGCGGCGGCGCCGAGGACATCGCGATAGAACCGCCGGATCCGGTCCTGCTCGGCGCGGGAGGCGAAGACCGCGGTGTGATTGCCCAGGATAACTTTGGTCATGATCAGTTCCTTCCAGGTATGGCAGCGGCCTGGGGGCGGCCGCAGCAGGTTAAAGTCGGGGGTCCCTAGGCGTTGACCGCGATCTTGGTGTCGCGGGGTTCGGGCCGGCCTTCGCCGTGTTCGACGTAGTCCTTCAGGCTGAGCAGGAACGTCGCCCACTTGGTCGAGCAGTGGTGCATGAACTCCACCGGCTCGCGCCAGCCGGCCTGCTTGAAGAGGACGATGGTCTGGCCGTTGCGCCATTCGAGCCGGAAGCTGATCTCGGTAGGGACCCACTCCTCGGCCGGGCCGGAATAGCGCCAGGTCACCAGGCTGGAGTCGGCGTGGGTGACCTGCAGCCGGTTGCTGCGGAACTGGAAAGCGCCGCCTTCCGAGGCGTCGCCGTTGGTGTCGGAACTCCACCAGTTGCGGATGCCCTCGACCGTGGTGAGCGCTTCGAAGACCCGCATGGGCTCGGCGGCGATGCCAACGCGGTGAAGAATGTCAGGCATATCAAGTCTCCTTATCCAATGGACGTGAGTGAAGGACCGCGCAGGCGCGCGGGATCGTTCGCGTCCGGCAGACGCGGCGTTGGAGTAGAAAAAAGCTGGAAGGTGAGAGCTAAGCGGCCCTCATTCCTCCTGGTCTGGAAGGTCGTCGGCGTAGTCGGCGTATTCGCCCAGCTTCTGGGTCCAGCCGCCGCCTATGCTTGAAAGCCACTGGACGGCGTCCTGGCCGAAGCGCTCCAGGTTCCGGTGCTCCAGCGATACGTCCGTTCCGCCGTCCGGCGCAGCCCTGAAAGTCAACTCAACCTCGGTGATGAGATGCGGGTCGAAGCGCTTCTCGCGGTTCAATTGCCAACCCAGGACGAGGCGTCCCGGCGGGTCCCATTCGAGGACGCAGCCCCACTGCGTCTCATGGCCTTCCGCATCGCGCTCGAACCAGCGGCCGCCGACGCCGGGCTGGATGACCACCTCGACGAGCGGCTGGGCGCCGACGCCGTTGCCCTTCGGCCACCAGCGGCCGATTTGACCGGTGAAGATCTCGAAGGCCTTCGCCGGCGGCGCTTTGGTGTGCGCCGTGCGTCGTATGGGGGCGATGGTCATTGCTCGTCCCCCAGGTCTACCTGTTCGTCGGCAAAGGCGACGAAGTCCTCCAGGGACCGCGCCCACAGGTCGTCCAGCCAGTCGCGCACCGCGGCAATCCCGCGCGGGTCCAGCCGATAGATGCGTCTTGTGCCGTCCGGCGTCTCGCTGACCAACCCTGCCTCCTTCAGCACCCGCAGGTGCTGCGACACGGCCGAGCGGCCCACGATCATTCCGGCGGCGATCTCGTTCACCGCCGACGGCTTCGCCGCGACGTGCTCGAAGATCGCCCGTCGGCTCGGGTCTCCCAGGGCGCTCAACGCCCGAATGGCCGCAACTGCGTTAGTCATGACTAACCGTTAGTCCGCACTAACATACAGAGTCAAGCCTCATTCCATATTCGGTGGCGCCCGAGCGGGAGGGATATCTGGGTTGCGAACTGGTCCGATCCCGGGAGCTTACGGCTCTCCAAGCGCTATTCAGGCGACGCTTCGACGTGCCTGCGTGACGAGTGCGGCAGATCGAGCGAGAGGGATTCCCGGGCGAGAACTGCTAATCGTGTTTGTCAGCTATATAAGTCCCCTCCCATCTAAGGTCTGCCTCCCACCCTGAGCGGACCTTGCTGAGGTCGGCTGTCGGGTCGCGCTCACAGCGCATGCCTGAATTGCAAACAGGACGCTTCCGTCCGCAGACGCGCAGGGGGTTTCGGTTGCGCGCGGGACGCCCGCCTCCACGGATGCCGGCGCGGAAAAATCGAGCTTTTCTTTCGCGGATGGCGGGGGTCGGGGTTAGCCTTTTTGGATGCCGCATCCCGACGACAAAGGCCGGTCGCCCGAGCACTGGTGGCTGCCGGAAATGGACCACACGGCCGGGGCCAAGCCCAGCGCCTACCACCCGCGCTTCGCCGAGGTGATCTGCGCGCGGGTGGCGATCGGCGACACCCTGCGCGAGATCGTCGCCGACCGGCGGATGCCGTCCTACGCCACCCTGTTCCGCTGGCTGCAGGTGCATCACGACTTCGCGGTGCGCTACCAGCGGACGCGCGACGAGGTGGGGGCGCGGCGGATCTGGATGGACCAGATTGAGCGCGAGCGGCGGGCGGAGGGGACGCGGATCGCCATCAAGCTCGGTCGGCGGCGCGCCTGGCACGGCGGGCCGAAGAGCGGCTACACGCCGGCCAAGGCGCGGGCGTTCTGCCGGCGGGTGGCCAAGGGGGAGTCGGTGCTGTCGATCACCTCCGATCCGACCACGCCGTCGAAGAGGGCGATCTACAAGTGGCTGAAGCGCGAGCCGGCGTTCCGGGCGATGTATGTCGCCGCCAAGCGGGAGGCCGTCGGCTGGCTGGCCTTCGAGGCGGAGATGACCGCCGACCGGGCGGAGGCGGGGAACCTCCCTAAAATCAAGCGCGAGGTGGCGCGGCTGGAGGCGCGGATCGGGCGGATCGGGGCCAAGAAGTACCGGGCCCTGCCGGCGGACTGACCCACGCCTCGGGCCCACGAGGGATCGACATTCGGCTTCAGGCTGATGGGCGCTGGCGCTCCCCTCCCCCTTGCGGGGAGGGGTCAGGGGTGGGGGTGCAGGCTGGGGGTCCGCCGACCTGTCCCGAAAAGCCGAGCCGGCACCCCCTCTCCCAACCCTCTCCCCACAAGGGGGAGAGGGCTTTGCGATCGCGAACCTGGCGGGAACCACCCGTGCCGCCTGTCGATTCCCCTGGCGCAGTCAGAGGAGACAACCATGGCCGACAACAAGCAGAACGTGGGCGAGCCGGACCGCAGCCGGGTGTCCGGATCGGAGGACTATGAGGTCCGCCATTTCGCCGACCGGCACGGCATCAGCATGGACCAGGCGCGCGAGCTGATCGCCAAGCACGGCTCCCGGCGCGACGCGCTGGACCGCGCCGCGGAGCAGCTGAAGAAGCACTAGGCGCACTCAGCGGAAGCGTGATTCACCGCCCACAGGCGGCGGGACGGCTTCGACAGGCGCAACTGTCGGAACTCCGCGGTGCGCGGCTGCCTTCTCATCATATGGCAAACGCAGGAGACTTCATCAAAGACGCCGAAGCCGCCGAGCAGATGGCGGCGCTGGTCAGCTACCGGCCGGACAAGGATCGGCTGACCGCCCTGGCCGCGGAGCTGCGGCGCAAGGCGGCGGACGCGGCCGACGAGCCCCGCAACAGCCGCCGCCACTAACGGCCACGCTCGTTCATCCGCCGGTCAGGCGCGCAGGCCCAGAAGCCAGAGCCGCGGGACACCCCTCGCGCAGCCGAGAGCCGAGCGTGACCGTCTACACCTACTTCCTTCGCCAGGCCGATCACGTGGCGGCGTCGTTCGAGGCCTTCGAGGCGGCGGACGATGCGGCGGCCCGCGCCCTGGCCGGCGCAGTGTGCGCACAACACCTCAGCGCCGCCTACGTCGAAGTCTATGACGGCGACCGGCTGATCCTGCGCCAGGACCGCGCGGCGGCGCATCCTCCGGGGCGGCCGGGCGTTGCTGGAGCGCCCGCGCTCGGCGGGTCTTCCCAGGACTCTTCCCCATGAAGAAAATGATCTTCGGCGTCGTCGCGGCGGCCTGCCTCGTACTGCCCGCGGCCGGGGCCATCGCCCAGCCCTATCCGGACCGTCCGGCTGGCGACCAGCGCCAGATGGACCAGCGCCAGATGGACCAGCGCCAGATGGACCAGCAACACCAGATGGACCAACAGCGCCAGATGGACCAGCAGAGCCGGACCGACCCGCGGATGAGCGGCGGAATGGACAACCACCGCACGGACAGCCGCGGGATGGACAACGGCAGGATGGACAACCGCGGGATGGCCAGCGGCTACGGGCGCCATCACCGCCACCAGGTCTGCTACATCCGCCACCACCACCGGGTCTGTCACTGGCGCTGAGGCCGCCACCCGCCTCTCGGAGCACTCTCCCCTTCGCGGGGGAGAGCGACGAGGCCGCGACCCTCTGTGACCTAGGCGCCGGGCGCGGGCGGACGTAGCCTATGGCAGGGGACGGCAAACGATCGCCGCAAGGAGCTATCGTGTTCAAACTTCTGGCGCCAGCCGCGTTGCTGGCCGCGATGTCCGCTGGCCCGGCGCTGGCCGCGGCGCCACGCCCGGAGTCCCCGGCCTGGGTGATCACGCCGGCCGAGGACAGTTGCCATACCGAGATCGAGCTGGTGGGCCGCTCCGGCCAGACGGCCCAGGTGACCCTGACCTCGGACGGCCAGCAACTGGCGCTGGTGTTCGCGAAGGACGACCTGCCGGCCCGCGCCTTCCTGACCCTGCGCGTCGACCAGAAGCCGTACGCCAACCTGGTGGTCCGCAAGGCCAATCCGAAGCTTGCCGACATGGTGCTGAGCGAGGAGACGCAGGCCGCGCTGCGCCGCGGCTCGAACCTGCAGATCAGCTGGCTGACCCAGGAGCCGGTGAGCGCCGCCCTGGGCGGCTCCGAACAGGGGCTCGCCGACCTGCGGACCTGCGGCGCCCAGGTGGCGACCCAGCACCGCGCCCAGCTGGCGCAGGCGCAGGAGGCCCGGGCCCGGGCCGACGCCGACGCCCGCGCCCAGGCGCTCGCCGACGCCCAGCTGGCGGCGGCCAAGGCCCAGGCGGCGGCCGCCACCGCCGAGGCCGAGCGCCAGCGCGCCGCCCAGCAGGCGGCGGAGGACTCGCAGGCCCAGGCGCAGGCTGAGGCGCGGGCCGTCGCCCAGGCGCAGGCGCAGGCCGAGTACGAGGCCCGCGACTATCGGCGGGAGCCGCCGCCGCAATCCGCGCCCCCTCAGTATGCGCCATGGGGCTACGACCGCTACTACGACCCGGGTCCGCGCACTCCCTGGTGAGCCCGGCCCGGCGGGCTGCGCGGCCCGCCCGCTGCGCCGTGGCCATCGCGGCCGCATTGCGACGCGCCGCCAAACCTTACCGGATGTTCAGGTATTACATCGCGTTCATCTTGTGAATTCGATGTCATGACAGAGACTTAAGAAGACCCCCGCGAAGGACATCAGTATTAGATCCCCATCGGCGGCGCACCCGCCAACAACATTTGAAAAAACTGAGGGATCATCATGTCGAACTTCGCCGCTCGTATCGCCGGCCTCGCCACCCTGGCGCTCGCCGCCCTGCCGATGGTCGCGCTGACCACCGCCGCCCACGCCGCCCCCATCCGCGTGCACGTCGCCGACCTGGACCTCGCCACCGCCGCCGGCAAGGCGACCGCCGACCGCCGCATCCAGTCCGTCGCCAACCAGATGTGCAGCGACGAGCGGAACCTCAGCGTGCTGGCCCGCTGCCGCGCCGCGGTGGTCGCCGAGGGGCGCGACAAGCTGGTCATCCTGCAGCAGGCGCGGCTCGCCAAGGCCTCGACCTTCGCCGCCCGCTAGGCGCTCGCGGATGTGGGGCCGCGGCCGGCCCCGCGACCCCGCCCGGGTCGCGGGGCCGATCGCGTTTTCGGCTCAGCGGCCGATCTGCCAGACGTCGAGCGGCTGGTGCGCCTCGTGGCGCACGACGACCCAGTAGCCGACGGCGAAGGCGAGCAGGCCGACTGTCACCCCGCCCAGGAAGCCGGCGGGGGTGGCGAACCACAGGGTGAGCGTCAGGATCCCCGCGCCCAGCACCACCATGCACCAGCGCAGGAGCACGTTGAACGCCTTGTAGGCGCGCTCGTGCGCGATGATGGCGGGATCAATGATAGCCGGATCATGGGGGGACGCGTCACTGGCTGCCATTCCGGTTCCTCCGAACGACCTGCTGCGCAGCCGGCATCCTACGCCCGGTCGGCGGATTGCGGGAGGGCCGTCGGGCGCCCTGCCTCAGGACGGCTCGCCGCGCGGCCCGGGGGCGAACACGCCGAGGAAGCGGCGCTCCTGCCACAGCGCATGTCCGCGAGGGCTGTCGGCGCCGAAGGCGATCTGGACGGCCTCGCGGTCGTTCTCGCACTCGAGTTCGAGGCGGCCGTGCCCGAGATCCTTCTCGAGCGTGATGCGCAGGTGATAGCGGGACATGCTCAGGCCAACGCCGGGTCCGCGCGCCACCACTGGCGGCCGGCGTAGCGGGTCTCGCCGACGATCTGCCGGCTGCGGTCCTGCACGGTCAGCCGGACGTCGCGCCCGAGGAAGGCCAGGCACCGGGCCAGGCCGTGGGCCTTCTCTTCCGCGCATGCCCCGGACAGGAAGACCAGCGGCTCTCCCGCCGCAGCGCATTCGACGCTCCACCCGCCGGCCAGGGGCCGGACGCAAACCATCTGCTCTTGCACGTTCGCTCCCTCTCGAGCCCGGAAGATAGGGAGGCCGGCGGCCCGCGGCATTGTCCGGTGCTAAGTTCGGCGTCACGAAAAAATGACGCCACGCCGGCGCTTGCGCGAAGCTAAGCCGCTTTTTTTATTGCGAATTTTTTGAGAAATCGACGTTCCGTATAACACAGATTAATGCGCGGAGGCCGGCGACCGACATTGTGGGGCCGTTCCACAGCGAGGTCCCATGCGGACGTTCACCTGCTTGACGATCGACGATCGCTACCCGATTCCCCAGCTGTCGTTCCTGTTAGTGTCTGACGAAACCCGCGCCCGCGTGCTGGCTCGACGCACCCTCTTCGAAGACAAGCATCGCCACGCCGTCGAGGTGCGGGAGCACGGCAAGCTGGTGTTCGAGGAATACCGCAGCGAGGGCTGACGGGTCGGTCGGCCGCTCAGGCGCCGGTCAGTCGTCGGCGGCGAAGCTGCGGGTCTCGCCAGGGACCATCATGCTGACGCTCGCACCGCTGTCGCGCAGGATGCGCGCGGCGTCGGCCGCCAGTTCGCGCGCGCCGGCCTTGGTGCGGGCGACGGCCAGGACCTCGCCGTCGATGCTGACGCCCCAGAGCTTCCCGCGGCGCACGACGCTCATGACACTCGGAGCCATTGGTCCCTCTCGCCCCGCTCAGCGGGGCAGGTTGAGTTGATCGCAGAAGGTCCTCGGATCTCCCGGCAGCTTGATCCGCGCCCCCGCGGTCTTCAGCTTGGCGATCAGGGCCGGGCCGAAGCCCGGCACGGCGCCGAGTTCGCTCCAGTCCAGATACGGCCGCCAGAGCAGCAGGTCGTAGGCGCGGTCGAGGCCGACGAGCTTGGCCATCGACTCGACGCTCGCAGTGTTCAGATCCACATGCAGCCTTTCTGCAAAGGACCCACCCAGTCCGGGGTCAACAAATGATAGGCGGCAAGGTTCCAGGCGGCTCAGACCACCCGCTCGACGGTGGCGATGCGGCGGTCGTCGCGCCACAGCTCCACCTGGCGCACGCCCTGCGGGCCGCGCAGGAAGCGGCGGACGGCCTCGAGGGCGTCGGAATCGCGGGCCGCGGCGATCGTCTGTTGGAAGGGCTGCGCCGCCTCGGGCGCATAGGCCATCAGCGTGTAATTGGTCATCACCGTCACCCCAACGTCGTGGTTGTTGCGGCGAAGCTTAGCTTCGGCGGGTTTACGATCTCCCAACGCCGATTCGAGGTCAGGCCGGGTCGGAAGTCAGGGGGTCGGGGGCGAGGTCCCGCAGGCCGCGGCGCCAGCGGGGGTCGGTCTCAGCGGTGACCCCGCAGAGCTGCAGGAAGGTCACCACCGCGATCGGCGCGGCGGGCGCCGCGGCCAGCACGTGCGGCGGGGTCGCGGCGATGGTCAGCGGAAAGACCGTCAGCCGCTCGGGAAACGGCAGCAGCTCGGTGGACGGCAAGGCGCCCAGGTGCGGGCAGTGCGCCAGCGCCCGCTCCGCGCAGGCCCGGTGCAGGGGCGCGATGGCCCCGGCGTTCAGCACCACCTGGGCGTCGGCCACGTCGGCCGGCACGGCCGGGCCCAGGCCGCGGGCGCGCAGCACGCCGGCCGTGGTCAGCCGCCCGGTCTGGGTCCAGCGGTCGCCATGCGAGGTCGGCTGGCCGCACATCGGGCAGAGCATGCGCCGCACGCTCCAGCGCTGGCGGTTGAGGTGGTTGCGCGAATAGTTGGGGCGGCCGAACTCCGGCCGCTCGGCCTGGTGGAGGGCGAGGCCGCCGCCGAGGCTGGCGCAGGGGCGCACGCCCAACACCTCCTCCTGCGACCAGCTGGTCACCCAGGGCACGTCGACGCCGACCTTCAGCCTGGACCTGCCCGTCATCGGCGTCTCCTCCAACCGCCCGGACTATGGCGCGCGCCGGCCGCACGACAAGCCATGTTGGCGCCTGCGCCGGCCCGAATCGGCGTTATGGAGGCGTGCGCGACCCGGCGCGGAACGGATGCGGCGATGCGGACCCTCAGCGACCTCGAGGTCTATCAACGGCTGACCGGCATGGTCGAGGAGCTCGAGCGGCTGGCGGCCGAGAGCGCCAGCCTGATCGGCGAGACGGCCCTGAAGACCGCGGCGACGACCCTGCGGGGCATGGCCTCGGCGGTCTACGAGCACAGCCTCAGCCAGGACGAGCCGGGCTGAACGGCGGCGAGCTTCGCCACACGGCGTCATTTCGCTTGCAGTGCCCTGACAGTTGAGCTTGCCTGTCCGGCAGCCATGAACCTCTTCGCCTCTCCAGCTCAGACCGTCGCCGTCATCGGCGTGATCGGTTGGCCGTTCGCGGCCGGGCTGGCCGTGGTGGTCTGGTCGAAGACCCGCGCCGCCGCCCATGCGCGCAAGCTCGCCGCGCTGGACGGCCGGCTGCGCGGCATGTTCCGCACGGTCGAGAGCCGCGGCGCCCCGGCCCACCTGTCGAGGGTGATCGACGTGCTGGAGGAGGCGGAGACCCTGGCCCCCGTGGCCCCGCCCACCCCGAAGCGCAGCGCCAAGACCCGCGCCTGACAGCCGTCCTCGGCGCGCGGCAGGGCTCCCGGATCGAACTGCGCCGCATGGCGTTATCGCGGTCATGGAATCCGGCCCCAAGACCCTGCAGCAACTGGTGGCCAGCCTGCGCCGCGCGGTGATCCGCGCCGAGCTGCGCCGAGGCCCCGCCCCGAGACCCCCTACAACCGCCCCGCCCGCGAGCGCCAATCGTTGACGGCGCGCCGCCCTGGCGGTTCAGCCGCGGTTCAGGGGCGCGGCGCAGAGTTGGGGCCGGGATGACTGCAGAAGGGAAACAGCCATGAAACACCTGTTGTACGCCGCCTTGGCCCTGGCCACCGTGGCCGCGCCGATGGCGGCTTCGGCCCAGGACTACGGCCGGCAGGGCTACGATCGCCGTGACGACCGCCACGACGATCGGCGGGACGAGCGGCGGGACGAGCGGCGGGACGATCGGCGGGACCACCGCGACGGCTACCGGGGCGACCGCGACCATGGCGCGATGCGCTACGAGCGTGGGCGCGCGGAGACCTGGCGGGATCGCTCGGAATGGCGCGCCTACCGCGGCGCGCGCGACGGCTACTGGTACGCGCCGGGCTATGGCTACCAGCGGATGGATCCGCGCTGGCGCGGCGCCTGGCGGCGCGGCGGCTACGTGCCGGGGGCCTATCGCCACTACTATGTGCAGGACTGGGGCTACTACGGCCTGCGTCCGCCGCCCCCCGGCTACCGCTGGGTCTATGCCGACGGCAATTTCGTGCTGATGGCGCTGGCCAGCGGCCTGATCGCCGACGTGATCGCCAACGCCTACTGACGAGGGCGACGCGGGGGGCGCTCGACGGAGCGCCCCCCGCTCAACCTGACATTTGATTGGCCCGGCCCGGCCGCGGCTGGTAGCGCACGACGCGCAGAGATGTTCGGGAATGCCGATCGGAACCGTCGGCGGTCATGCCGATTAAGGCCATGTCCTGCGCCGGAGCGATCTTGAGCCCATCCGACCCCGAACCGATCGTGATCGCCGTGGTGGACGATGAACTGCTCGTGCGGATGATCGCCGAGGAGGTCCTCACCGACGAAGGCTACCACGTGCTGGAAGCCGGCGACGCCGACGAGGCGCTGCGGATCCTGGAGGCGCGGCCGGACACGCGGGTGCTGTTCACCGACGTGACCATGCCCGGCTCCCTGAACGGCTACGCCCTGGCCGAGATCGCCCGGCGGCGCTGGCCGCGGCTGCTGGTGATCGTCGCCTCCGGCGACGCCGGGCCCGGCGCGAGCGCGCTGCCCGCCGGCGCCCGCTACCTGCAGAAGCCCTATGCCCCGAGCGAGCTGCTGCGCCTGGTCCAGGACATGCTCATCGCCGCGGCGTGAACCGCCTCCCGGCCGGACGCTGACCCAGGCTGAAACGGATCATGTCGTGGCCGCGCTCCGGCGCGGGCCGCAGGCGCACGTCCCATGGGTTGAGCCGGGGCCGGGAAAGCGCCCTATTGGTTGCATTTCTTCAAGAAAAGCAATGCGATAGAGCCCCCATATTGGGTGGCGCCGATGTTGCTCCGGAAGCTGCAGCACAGTATGCCCGGACCTGACGATGGTCTCTTTCCGAGACAGCGGCGGGGCCCGGCGACCCAGACGGAGAGCGGCCCCGACGACCGGGTCGCACAAGTTGAAACGATGCCCAAGAGCCAGATGAACGCGATCCGAACCCTGCTGACCGGCGCCCTCGCCGCCACCGCGGCCTGCAGCCTGTCGAGCGCCGCGCTCGCCCAGGCCTCGGCGACCCAGGCCACCAACTCGACCGCCACCATCTTCCAGCCGATCCTGCTGGCCAAGAACAGCGACCTGTCGTTCGGCACCGTGGTGCGGCCGATCTCCGGCTCCGGCACGGTCACCATCGACCCCGCCACCGGCAACCGCAACCTGACCGGCTCCGGCGCCCTGCTGAACACCGGACCGAACGCCGCGGCGGGCCGCGCCTCCTACACGGTCACCGGCGAAGGCGGCCAGACGTTCTCGATCACCGTGCCCGCGAGCTTCAACATGACGCGCACCGGAGGTTCGGAGACCATCGCCGTGACCCTGACGGCGACGGCCACCACCGGCGCGCTGAGCAGCGCCCTGGGCGCGACGGGGACCTCGACCTTCGGCGTCGGCGGCGCCATCCCCGTGGCCAACACCACCGCCAGCGGCGCCTACACCGGCACCTTCAACGTGATCGTCGCCTACAACTAGAAGACTGCGCTCTCCAGAGCACGACCCCTCGCCCCTTCGGTCCCCGGCCGGAGGGGCTTTTTCGTGGCCTCAGGAGGCGGTCTTCTCCGGCTGCGCCATGCGCATGACCACAACAGCAGGGCGGCGGGGCCGGGCAGGCGCGGTCAGGCCGGCGCGAAGGCCGCGATGATCGCCTTCAGATCCGGCTCGTCCACCAGGTCGGCGGCCTGCGCCAGCGTGATCCAGCGCTTCTCCCGCTGACCCTTCTCCGGCCATTCGTCGCGCTCGACGGCGACCTTGAGCGCGAACACCGCGACCCGGACGTGCTGCAGGCGGCCGGAGCGCAGGCGCTTGTCGTAGTGGTAGAGGCCGAGCTTCTTGTTGCCCGCGGCGCCTTCGAGCCCCGCCTCCTCGTAGGCCTCGCGCGCGGCGGTTTCCGGCGGCTTCAGGCCCTTGATCGGCCAGCCCTTGGGGATCACCCAGCGGCGGGTCTCACGCGAAGTGATCAGCAGGATCTCCACGCCGCCGGCCGCGTCGCGGCGCCACGGCAGGGCGGCGTACTGCACGCGCGGCTCGCGATCCGGCTCGGCGGGGACCTGATCCTTCTTGCCCATCAGAACCGCGCGACCGTCAGCGCCATCGGGGGCACGGCGACGAGCCGCGCCAACGCGCCCCGCAGATCTCGGAGGCAGGCCTTTCACGAGGCGCCAGCGCCTGGAACCAATTCAGCATACGGAGCACCTTGGGCCGCAAAAGCAGCGATTCGCCAGTGGCCTAAGCCGCGCGCCGGTGACTGTAAACGTGTTCCCGGACCGCCCGCCCGTTCGACGCGGCCACCCGCCGGCGCGGACCCAAAAACAAAAAAGCCGGCGCAAGCGCCGGCTTCTCGTCGTCCAAACTATACGCGGACGTATTGTGTGGCTTAGCCCGCTTGCAGCTGGCCGGCCGACATCTTGCCGCTGCGCTGATCGCGCTCCAGCTCGAAGCTCAGCTTCTGGCCTTCATGCAGCGAGCCGAGGCCCGCGCGCTCAACGGCGGAAATGTGCACGAACACATCTTGGCCGCCGTCATCGGGCTGGATGAAACCAAAGCCCTTTTGGCCGTTGAACCACTTCACTGTACCGGTCGTCATGTCTTGTCCCCTTCCGGGTCTGAATATTCACGCCTCCAGAGTTGGGGGGCGAGATCAAATTGTCGGAGAGGTCGAGGCAGGTCCGGTTCCGGATTTCAGAGAAGTCCGGGGATGGAAAGCGGGCGAACCAAAGCGATATTCGATGCTGCATATATGGCCGGGATTTCGGGGATTGCAAGAATTATTCCCAGAAACTTACGGACGCCGAGGGCAATAAGCTGTAGAATTCTGGCGATTTCCCGGGTTGGCCTAAAGCTAAGGCTACCCGGACGCCGGTCCAAGCTGGGCCGGCCGCAAGGAGTTCTTTCGCATGCGCAACGGACCCGACCGGTCGATCTTTACGGTGGCCTGGCACGACGGGCGCTGGGCGGTCGAACACGACGGCGAGTACTCCGACCATACCCGCGACAAGGAAGAGGCGAAAGCCGCCGCCAACAAGCGCGCCCGCGCGGCCCAGGACCTGGGCCAGGCCTGCCTGGTGCGGGTGAGCGGCGAGCGTGGCTTCTTCGCCATCCCATAGAGACCTGCAGGAGCATCCGGCCATGGCCCATGAACAGAAAGTCCGGGCCGCACCGCCCCGGCGTCCCGCCGCCATCGTCCTGCGCGAAGCCATCGAACAGGCCGAGTTGGACGGCGTCGCCCGCACGGACATGACGCTGCGCCTCACCCATCGCGACGCCGAGGAGCTGAAACGCGACCCGAACGTGGCGCTGGAGGACATTCGGTTCAGCGAGGGCGTGATGACCTTCCTGGGCGTGAAGGTGACGCCGGGCGGCGTGAACACCAGTTCCCTGGAGCGCTCCGCCGAGTAGCTCGGGCGCAGGGCGCCTTTGGATCCCGCTCGACGATCGGGGGCGGAGCCTGGCGCTCGCCCGCGTCCGGACCGTCAGGGGGCGAACCCCTGACGGGCGGCCGTCGCACGCGCGTCATGACGCCTTCACAGACGCGAAGCGGCGGCGGCGCATCTGCGGATGGAACGAGCGGCCAGCGACCGAGGCCGTGACTGCGCCGTAGCGCGCCGGCCAGAATCCGGCTGATCGGCGGTTACCCTTCCGCCGCCAAACCGTTAAGAGAACCCCTCCAGACGCGTTGAGATCGGCCGGTGGCGAGGCGCAAGGCAAATACCAGGAACGGCGACCGGGCTCGCGGCGTCAGCCCGCTGGCGATCTTCGACCTGCGCCGGGCCCGCGACGTCGAGCGGCCGGTTAAGCTGGGCGCGGCCGACGCCCCGGAGGCGGGGCCGCCGGAAGGCCAGCCGCGCGACGAGCACGTGCAGTGGCTGGAAGCCGAGTTGCGGCTGACCAAGCAGCGCCTGAAGACCACGACCGATGAGCTGGAACGCGCCAACGGGGCGGAACTGCAGACCGTCAACCGCGAGCTGGCCCAGCAGGTCAACGAACTGGCGAAGACCAATTCCGACCTGAAGAACCTGCTGGAAAGCACCCAGATCGCCACCCTCTTCCTGGACAGCGAGTTGCGGATCCGGACCTTCACGCCGGCCGCCACCGAGGTCTTTCACCTGCTGGACGCCGACGTGGGCCGGCCGATCGACCAGGTGGTCCCGACGGTCGCCTATCCGGAGCTGCAACGCGACGTCCACCAGGTCCTGAACACGCTCGGCCGCGTCGAGCGGGAGGTCGAACGGCCGGAGACCGGCTCGCGCTACCTGGCGCGCGTCCTGCCCTACCGCAGCTTCGACAACGCCATCGCCGGCGTGGTGCTGACCTTCCTCGACATCACCGCCACCGCGCGCGCCGAGGAGCGCCAGAGGTTGCTGCTCAGCGAACTGCAGCACCGGGTCCGCAACATCCTGGGCATCGTACGGTCGCTGGCCGCGCGCACCGCCGAGACCAGCGCCTCGGTCGAGGAATACGCCAGCCACCTGGACGGGCGCCTGGCGACGCTGGCCCGCACGCAGAACATCTTCGCCCGCACCGGCGACGTGATCGTCGACCTGGAGGAGATGGTCCGCGACGAGCTGGTCTCCCTGGGCGCCCCGGACGGCGAACAGGTGGACGTCGGCGGCCCCGAGGTGCGGCTGCGCCAGTCGGCCGCCGAGACCTTCGCGCTGGCCCTGCACGAGCTGGCGACCAACGCGGTGAAGTACGGCGCCCTCGCCGGCCCCAAGGGCCGGGTGGCGGTGCGCTGGCGGGTGTTCGACACCAGCGCCGGGCCCCGCCTGTCGCTGGAATGGCGCGAGAGCGGGGTGGCGGCCCTGGACATGCGTCCCACCCGCAGCGGCTTCGGCCGCGAACTGATCGAGCGCGGCCTGCCGTTCGAGCTGGGCGCCGCGACCTCGATCAGCTTCGAGCCCGGCGGCGTGCGGGCCCTGATCGAGGTCCCCCTGACCCATCACAACGCGGTGCTGGATTCGCCCGACGAGCAGGCGCTGGGCTGGTGACCGCCTCGCCCGAGGACGCCCCGCTGCACGGCCGCAAGGTGCTGGTCGTCGAAGACCAGTACCTGATCGCCGCGGAGCTGCGCCACACCGTGATGGCCCTGGGCGGCGAAGTGCTGGGCCCCTGCGCCACCGTCGCCGACGCCATGACCCTGCTCGAACGCTCCGACGTCGACTTCGCCCTGCTGGACGTGAACCTGCGCGGCGAGACGGCGTTCCCGGTGGCCGCCGCCCTGGACCGCCGCGGCGTGCCCTTCGCCTTCGCCACCGGCTACGAACCGTGGGTGATCCCGCCGGTCTACCGCGAGCGGCCGCGGCTGGAGAAGCCGGTCAGCCGCGCGAAGCTGCAGGAACTCGCCGCGCAACTGCTGGGCGGGCGCTGAACGGCGCATGGCGGGCGGCTGGGTGATCGGAGTGATGGTGGCCGCCGGCGGCGAGCCGATGCTGCGCCACTATTACGCGGTGGGCTTCGAGGACCGCGGCAAGGCGGAGTGGACCGCCGTGGACCATGCCCTGCGGGTCGGCGAGGTGGCGAGCAGCCCGGTGGCCGGCGACGAGCCGGTGCAGGCGATCCGCGAGCTGACGCTCCCGAAGATGCGCAGCCTGGGCCTCGCGCCCGGCCAGGTGCGTGAACTGGGCTGGCGTCATCCGCGGCGCTGGCTGAGCGGCTGATCGGTAAAGCGAGCGGCGGATGAGGGCGCGCCGACTTGCCGGCATTCCTGGCGCGCCAGCGCCGCTTTGTCGTCCACGAACCACACGAACCACACGAACGGGACCGTGCACAGGGCGAGATCCTGTCAGATGACCCTTCGTTCGTGTGGTTCGTGTGGTTCGTGGACCAATAGAGACAGCGCCTGCGGCGCGCGAGAGAGGACCTGAGGGCCGCGGCTTAGGCCCTCAGCGCACCCACTGGGCGAGCCAGTCGGCGAGGGCCTGCGGGGTCATGGAGCGGGCGTCGGCGAGGGCCGCCACGTGGCCGGCGTCGAGCAGCTTGTCGGCGCGGGGATCGATCACCAGCAGGGCGGGCACGCCCTCCAGCCGCCGGGTGATCCCGTAGCGCGCCGGGATCTGCAGGTTCCTGTCGAAGCGGCCGACGTCGACCATGACCACCTCATAGTGACGGTCGATGAAGGCCTTCAGCTCCGGCCGGGCCATGGTCGCGGCCAGGACGCGGCAGTCGGGGCACCAGTTGCCGCCCAGGTCGACGATCAGCAGCTTGTGGGCGGCCTTGGCGCGGGCCTTGGCCTTGGCCACCACGGCGTCGGCGTCGGCCTGCTCGTCGTAGGGATAGGGCAGCGGCGTCTGCAGCTGCGCGAAGTCCGAGATGCCCATCTTCGGCGCCGGCGCGGCGCTGGCGGCGCCTGCGCCGGTGAGCGCCAGGACGGCGGCGAGGGCGACGGCCGATCGGGTCATCTACAATCTCCAGTGTGAAGGTAGGATTTGGGCGCCGAGGGGCCGGTCGTCAAGCGCGGCGGGCCGGAACTGCGGGGCCGGCCGTGGGTTCTCGCGGCAAGCGCGCCGGGCGCGCAGCAGGAGCCACGCCATGACCACCGACACCCACGACCGCGCCGCCGTCGAGACCCGGCTCTGGGACGAGATCGAGAAGCACCGCACCGGCATGCTCGGCGTGGTGGGCGGCGAGCCGCAGCACTTCCAGCCGATGACCGCCTTCCTGGAGCGGGGGAACGGCGAGATCTGGTTCTTCACCTACCGCGACAGCGACCTGGCCCGGGCGGCGGGGTCCGGCGCGCCGTCGATGTTCGTGTTCCAGCTCAAGGACATCCAGGCCTGCATCGGCGGCCGGCTGAGCGACGCGCACGACGTCGACCGGATGGACAAGTACTGGAACCCGGTGGTCGCCGCCTGGTACCCGAAGGGCCGCGACGATCCGCGGCTGACCATGTTGCGGCTGGATTGCGACGACGCCCAGGTGTGGATATCGGAAGCCGGCCCGGCGCGATTCGCCTGGGAGATCACCCGGGCCAACGCCACCCACCGGACTCCGGACCTGGGCGGCAGCGCCCACCTCGACCTGCACTGAGCCGGCGGCATTGGGGCCGAACGGCGCCAAGTAGACTTCCGGCGCCGTTCGCACCCTCAAATGATAAGGCGGTTGTGTGGTCGCCCGTTTTGCGCGCAACGATATAGTTTAAGTCGGCCTTCCGACATTGACAGGACGCGTGGAAAGACCACGCTTTTCCGGCCGCCGTCGGAGCCTTTTGCAGAATTTGCGCGACGACTTGCCGCAAGTGTCGAGTACTCGACAGTTTTTATCTGCCGGCATCGATAACTTGAAACCTCCGCCCCACGGCGACGTTTCGATTCCCCGATGCAGAGGCTCCATCCCGCGTTGCAAAACCGCTTGCTCGTCTCCCTTCCGCCTGAGGACTTCGGGCTCGTCGCGCCGAATCTAGCGCAGGTCGACCTCGAGCGTGGTCGGCTGCTGTACGATCCGGGCGACCGGATCGACGCCGTCTACTTCCCGCTCGACGGGGTCATCTCGCTGATGACGCTGATGGAGAACGGCGCGGCGATCGAGAGCGCCACCATCGGGCGCGAGGGAGCGCTCGGCCTGATGGCCGCCGTGGCCCCGCGCCAGTCGCTGTCGCGGGCCATCGTGCAGACCCCGGTGAGGGCCTGCCGGATCAGCGCCGCCGCCCTGCACGAGGCCTGGGAGAAGAGCCCGCGCATCCGCGACCTGATCGACCGCCACAACGAGGCGCTGTTCGGCCACGCCATCCAGTCGGTCGCCTGCAACGCCCTGCATTCGGTGGAGGCCCGGTTCTGCCGCTGGCTGCTCACCTGCCACGACCGCATCTCCACCGACACGGTGGCGCTGACCCAGGAATTCCTCGCCGACATGCTGGGCGTGCAGCGGACCACGGTGACCGCCGTCGCCCGCAGCCTGCAGGAGAAGGGCGTCATCCGTTATCGCCGCGGGGTCGTGGACATCATCGACCGGGCGGGCCTCGAGGCGCTGACCTGCGAGTGCTACGGCGTCATCCACCGGACCTACGAGCGGCTGCTGCCCGCCGACGGTTGAGCCACGAAATCGGCAGTTGCGGCCGGGTCGAAAATCCACCTTTGTTACAGGGGGGGGGCACGAAGCGCCCGCAAACCTCGTGGAACGGACGCCTGAGAACCCAATGAACCGCGCCAGCCGAAATTTCCTGCTTGCCGCCGCGGCCGTCGCCGCCCTTGGCGTCACCGCCGCCCAGGCGCACGAGGCGCACGACTGCGTCGACGCCGCCTGCGTGGCCCAGACGCTGTTCGACGCGGTCGACACGCCCGCGACAGGCGGCGGCGAGGCCGCGGCGCTGACCTCGCCGAAGTACGGGACCTGGGGCTTCGACGCCTCGGGCATGGACAAGGCGGTGAAGCCCGGCGACGACTTCTACCGGTTCGCCAACGGCGCCTGGGACGCTCGGACCGAGATCCCCTCCGACCGCAGCCGGTTCGGCAACTTCGACAAGCTGACCGTGCTGTCGGAAGCCCGCAGCCGGGCGATCATCGAGGACGCCGCCGCCGGCAAGATCCAGGACCGCGACGCCGCCAAGATCGGCGCCGCCTACCGCGCCTTCATGGACGAGACCCTGGCCGAGAAGCTGGGCGCCCAGCCGATCGCCCCGGAACTGGCGCAGATCCGCCAGGTGAAGACCAAGGACGAATTCACCGGCCTGATGGGCCGCTCCAACGTCTCGGGCTTCGCATCCCTGCTCGAGCTGGGCATCCGCGCCGACGCCAAGAACCCGCAGCGCTACGCGGTCTACGCCTCCACCGGCGGCCTCGGCCTGCCGGACCGCGACTACTACCTGCAGGCCGGGTTCGCGGAGAAGAAGGCCAAGTACCAGGCCTATGTGCAGCAGATGCTGACGCTCGCCGGCTGGCCCGACCCGGCCGCCCACGCCAAGGCCATCGTCGACTTCGAGACCCGCGTCGCCGAGGCGACCTGGACCCGGGCCGAGCGGCGCGACCGCGACAAGACCTACAACCCCGGCACGGTGGCCGACCTGCAGGCGCTGTCGCCGGGCTACGACTGGAAACGCTACCTCGCCGCCTCCGAGCTGCCGAAGGTCGAGCGGGTGGTGGTGACCACCAACACCGCTTTCCCGAAGATCGCCCGGATCTACGCCGAGACGCCGCTCGACACCCTCAAGGCCTGGGAGGCCTTCCACGTGGCCGACGACGCCGCGCCCTACCTGTCGAGGGCCTTCGCCGACGCCAGCTACGAGTTCCGCTCCAAGACCCTGGCCGGCCAGCCGGAGCAGAAGCCCCGCTGGAAGCGCGCCGTGGCGGTGGTCAACAACCAGCTCGGCGAGTCGGTCGGCCGCATCTACGTTGGCCGCTACTTCCCGCCGGAATCCAAGGCCAAGATGGACGCCCTGGTGGGCGACATCCGCACCGCGCTGCACGCCCGCATCGAGACGCTCGACTGGATGGGCGCCGACACCCGCGCCAAGGCGCTGGAGAAGCTCTCCAAGTTCACCGTGAAGATCGGCTATCCGGTGAAGTGGCGCGACTACGGCCCGCTGGTGATCAAGGCCGACGACCCGTACGGCAACACGCTCCGCTCCACCGCCTACGAGTGGCGGCGCGACGTGGCGCGGCTGAACGGGCCGGTGGACAAGCAGGAGTGGGGCATGACGCCCCAGACGGTGAACGCCTACTACAACTCGGTGAACAACGAGATCGTCTTCCCGGCCGCCATCCTGCAGGCGCCGTTCTTCGATCCCGACGCCGACCCGGCGGTGAACTACGGCGGCATCGGCGGCGTGATCGGCCACGAGATCAGCCACGGCTTCGACGACCAGGGCCGCAAGTCCGACGGCGACGGCGTGCTGCGCGACTGGTGGACCGCCGCCGACGCCACCAAGTTCAAGGTCCAGTCCGACCGGCTGGGCGCCCAGTACTCGGCCTTCGAGCCGGTGGCCGGCAGCCACGTCAACGGCCACCTGACCATGGGCGAGAACATCGGCGACATGGGCGGCCTGTCCCTGGCGCTCGACGCCTACCACGCCTCGCTGCATGGCAAGCCGGCGCCGGTGATCGACGGCCTGACCGGCGAGCAGCGGGTGTTCCTCGGCTGGGCGCAGGTGTGGCGCCAGAAGGCCCGCGAGGAGGCGCTGCGCCAGCAGGTGGTCACCGATCCCCACTCGCCGGCCGAGTTCCGGGTGAACGGCACGATCCGCAACGTGGCGGGCTGGTACGACGCCTTCGACGTCAAGCCGGGCGACAAGCTCTACGTCGCGCCCGAGCAGCGGGTGAAGATCTGGTAGCCGGCTAGGCCGACTGCGCCGGCCGGCCGCCGTCCTCGTGGCGGCGGCGGTTGGCGACCATCCGCTCGTGCAGGTCGCAGATCCGCCGGCTGCCGCTCTTCTGGAAGGCGAACGGGAACAGGCCGTGCAGCAGGCAGGCCGCCGCCCCCGCCGCCATGCAGAAGGCGAAGCCCCACGCCGAGCCCAGGTGCTGGAAATAGCTCTCGCCGACGCTCGCCGGGTGTTGCGTGAAGGCCCGCATCGTGACCGCCCTATACTCGGAACAACTGGGAACAGGATGCCGCAGCCGGCGGGAAAATCATTGTCCAGATCGAAGCGTCGCCGCGGCCTCGCAGAAGCTGAGGCCTCCGAAAAGCGCTGTCGGGAGAATGGGATTCTCCAACCGCCTTGGCGGGGCTCCCGCCGCCGAATCAGCGCCGCGCCGCCCTGCCCCGTTCTGGCCACGAAGGGCGGCGAGCCTGCCCGACCCAGACACCAGCGGAGGCCTGCATGAACAGGTTCGGATCCATCGCCGTCGCGGCCGCCCTCCTGGCGGTGGCGGCCAGCGCCCAGGCCGCCGAGGGCCGCTTCATCCACCCCGCCGACACCAACCACGACGACCGCATCGACAAGGCCGAGTGGGTCGCCTACGGCCTGCCCGCCGCGGACTTCGCCAAGGCCGATGCGGACCACGACGGCAAGATCAACGGGCCGGAGTTCGTCGCCTACGACCAGGCCCACCGCAAGCCGGGCTAGCCCTCGGCGATCCGGCGCAGCGCCTCCTCGAGGATCGGCCGCTGGCCCTTGTGGATGCGCGCCCGCGCCTCCTCGGCGGTGAAGTAGGCGGCCTGGTCGACCTCCGGGAACGCCTGCATCCGCCCCGAGCCCTTCGGCCACTCCAGCTCGAAGGTGTTGCTGCGCAGGGCGGTGAGGTCGAGGTCGGCCTCGACCAGCCAGGCGTGGACCCACTTGCCGCCCGGCGTCCGACAGGGGGTAAGCTCGACGAAGTCGCCGGCGACCGGCTGGCCGACCTCCTCCGCGAACTCGCGGACGGCGGCGGCGCGGTTGTCCTCGTCGGCCTCCACCAGGCCCTTGGGGATCGACCAGGCGGCGGCGTCCTTGCCGCGCCAGAACGGGCCGCCAGGATGGACCAGCAGGACCTGCGGCCCCTCGGCGCCGCGCCGCCAGACCAGCACGCCGGCGCTGACCGGCGCAGACATCAGCCGAGCCGCTCCGGCGCAGGGCCGGCCGGCGGCGGGGCGTCGCGCAGGGCGCCGCCGCTGGGCGCGTCGACCTTCAAGCCGGCCTCGATCAGCGTCGACCACAGCCCCTGCGGCGTCTCGGCGAAGCGGAACAGCTCCAGGTCGGCGCGCTCCACCATGCCGGCCTCGACCAGGGCGTCGAAGTTGATCACCGCGCGCCAGTAGGTCTCGTCGAACAGCACCACCGGGATCGCAGCCATGCGGCCGGTCTGGCGCAGGGTGAGGATCTCGAACAGCTCGTCGAAGGTGCCGAACCCGCCGGGGAAGGCCACCAGGGCGTTCGCGCGCATGGCGAAGTGCATCTTGCGCATGGCGAAGTAGTGGAACCGCAGGGTGAGCTCGGGGGTGGAGAAGGCGTTCGGCTCCTGCTCGTGCGGCAGGCGGATGTTCAGGCCGATCGATGGCGCGCCGGCCTCCGCCGCGCCGCGGTTGGCGGCCTCCATGATCCCCGGCCCGCCGCCGGTGACGATGACGTTGTCGCGGGTCGCCCCGTCGTCCAGCAGCGCGCCGCCGCGGCGCGAGGCCAGGGCCGCGAACTCACGCGCCGCGGCGTACCACTGCGGCTGGCGCCCGGGTCCGTCCTCGCGCACGCGGGCGCTGCCGAACACCACCAGGGTGGAGCGCACGCCCCAGGTCCGAAGCGCCTCGTCGGCCTTCGAGAACTCCAGCAGGAAGCGCGCGCCGCGCATGGAGTCGCCGAGCAGGAAGTCCTGGTCCAGGGCCGCCAGCCGAAAGGACGGCGAGTCGAGCTGGGCGGCGTTGTCGGCCGGGTCGGAGTTGGCTGCGGACATCGTCTCGGGCTCCCGCGGGCGGCGCGTCAGCCCGCTGCCTAGCGCGGAAAGGCCTCGGCCACGAGCCCTCAGGCCGAGAGGGCGAGCCGGCGCCGGCTCGGCGCGGCGATGGCGTAGATCGGCACGGCGGCGCGGAACAGCCGGTCGATCTCGGTGCGCGCCGCGGCCTCGGCGGCGTACAGGGCGCGCAGCTGGCCGGCCCGGGTCACCACCTCGGGCGGCGCGATCTCCTCCGGCGTGAGGAACAGGCCGAGGCGCCGCGCCAGTCGCCCCAGGTCCGCCCGCGAGGTGAGCATGGAGAGGGGAATAGCCAAGGCGAGGCCGAGGCTGACCGGCGCCGTCCAGGCGAGCAGCGCCGGGTCGAGGCGCCAAGCCGTCGCCGCCCAGGCGAGGCCCAGCAGGGTGTGGACGCCGTGACGGGTCAGCGCGTCCCGGAACGTCAGGCGGCCGTCGTCGCGGTCCTGCGCCGCCCAGCCGGAATGGCGACCGCGCAGCACCTCGATCACCGCCCGGGTCTGCATCAGCATCAGCACCGGCGCCATCAGGGCCGACAGCACGATCTCGGCGGCGACGCCGAGCCCCAGCCGGAGGCCGCCGGCGTGGGCGCGCCGGGCCCGGGCGCTGCGCACCGCCAGCAGGCCGCCGAGCAGCTTCGGCGCCAGCAGCAGGGCCATGGTGAGGCCGAACAGGGCCGCCGCCAGCGGCACGTCGACCACGTGCTCGGCCTCCTGCTGCTGCGCCCAGATCACCGCGCCGAGCCCCAGGAAGCCCAGCCACAGCGGGGCGTTGAGATAGGCCAGGATGCCGCGCGCCAGGTGCAGTCGGCTGACCCAGTGCAGGCCGCGGGCCGGCAGCACGGCGCTGTGCTGCAGGTTGCCCTGGCACCAGCGGCGATCGCGCACCGCCATGTCGATCAGCGACGGCGGGGTCTCCTCGAAGCTGCCCGCCAGGGCCGGCGCCATCCGCACCGCCCAGCCGCCGCGGCGCAGCAGGGCGGCCTCGACGAAGTCGTGGCTCATGATGTGGCCGCTGAACGCCCCCTCGCCGTCGATATGCGGCAGGCCGGCGCAGGCGGCGAAGGCCCGCGTCCGCAGGATGGCGTTGTGGCCCCAGTAGTTGCCCTCGTCGCCCGACCACCAGGCCTGGCCCTGCGCGATCAGCGGTCCGTAGATGCGGCCGGCGAACTGCTGCAGGCGGCCGAACAGGGTGGCGGCGCCGACGATGGTCGGCAGGGTCTGGATCAGCCCGACCTTGGGGTCGCGCTCCATCGCCGCGGTGAGGCGCACGATGGTGTCGCCGCTCATCAGGCTGTCGGCGTCGAGGATGATCATCGACTCGTAGCCGGCCCCGAACTTCGCCACCCAGTCGGCGATGTTGCCGGCCTTGCGGTCGAGGTTGAGGGCCCGGCGGCGGTAGAAGATCCGGTCGGCGGCCTGCAGCCGTAACCGCAGTCGCAGGACGCCGGTGACCTCGCGCTGGGCGATCGTCCCGTCACGCGTGTCGGACAGCACGAAGATGTCGTAGAGCTCGGCGACGCCGCGCGCCTCCAGGTCCTCGTAGATCGCCTGCACTCCCGCCAGGATGCGGCCGGGATCCTCGTTGTAGGTCGGCATCAGGAGCGCGGTGCGGGTGAAGATGATCGGCTGCGGCCGCCAGGGTTCCAGGTCGCGGGCCCGCCAGATCAGCCAGAAGCCCGCCACCGCGCTGGCGAAGGCGAAGGCCACGAAGGCGAACAGCAGCGGGAACAGCCCCAGCATGACCCGGTCGGCCAGCGTGAAGCCGCCCGGATCCAGCAGGCGGGCCATCACCGCGGTGGCGCCCCAGGTGGAGGCCGCGGTGAAGCCGATCATCGCCAGCCGCGGCCCGCCGCCGTGCCCTGTCAGCCGCCCCTGCGGCCGGGCCGGGGCGTCCGCGCCCAGGCTCTGGACCGGCATCTCCAGCGGCCGGCGCGGCGGCAGGGTGCGCAACGCCGGGCTGGGCCGGGACTTCCAGGTCGGGACGGCGGAACGGGGGGTCACGCGGACCATCGGTAGAGCCAGGCCTCCGAGCAGGGGGTTCCGGATTTCAGCAGCACCGCGCGCAGGTCGGTGCGGGGGCCGGCGGGCTCGAGCTCGAAGCTCAGCCGCGCGCCGCCGGTCTGCGGATTGGGGTGCAGCACCACCTCCCGCAACTGGCCCGAGGAGGTCGTCGCCTGGACGGTGAGGCCCTCGACCGAAACGCCGCGGGGCAGGTCGTAATCCACCACGAACCGTCGGCGGCCGGCGACGACGCCCGCTCCCGACCGGGTCCGGACCACACGGGCCAGCACGCCGGGCGGCGCCGGCGGACCCCAGTGCAGGCGGTAGGCGAAGGTCGCGGGCGTCCCGGCGCGCAGCGGCGCGGCGGGCGTCCAGAAGGCGGCGATGTTGTCCTCGGTCTCGGTGTTCGACGGCAGCTCCACCAGCCGCACCTCGCCCGCCCCCCAGTCGCCGCACGGTTCCACCCACAGGCTCGGGCGCTGCTCGTAGTGCGCCTCCAGGTCCTGGTAGGCTTCGAACCGCTGCTCGCGTTGCTGCAGGCCGAAGCCCTGTGCGGTCCGGGCCGGGATGGCGCTGGTCTGCACCGCGGCCGGATTGACGAGCGGCCGCCAGGCGCGCGCGCCGCCGGCCTCGGCGACCGCGAGGCCGTCGGAGTCGTGGACCTGTGGGCGGAAGTCGTCGAACCGCCGGCCGCCGTCGCCGGAGAACAGGAACATGCTGGTGAGCGGCGCGATGCCGGCGTTGGCGATCGCCCGGCGCGGGAAGATCCGCGCCGTGACGTCGAAGGTGGTGGTGTCGCCGGGCGTGATCACGAACCGGAAGGCGCCGGCGCAGCTTTGGCTATCCATGAGCGCCAGGACGGTCAGGCTCCTGGCGCCGGCGCCCGGCCGCTCGATCCAGAAGGCGCGGAAGGCCGGGAACTCCTCGGCCTCTCCCGTCCCGATCGCCAGCCCGCGGCCCGAGAGCCCATAGAGCATGCCCCGCGCCACCGCCCGGAAGTAGGTGGCGCCCAGGAAGACGGCGACCTCGTCGAAATACGACGCGCGGTTGATAGGTGCGTGGATGCGGAAGCCGGCGAAGCCGAGGCTCGGCGGCAGGCCCGTCGGCGCGCCGTGCTTGAAGACGAACTGGTCCGAAGAATAGGCGATCGGCGTGACCTGGCCGTCATGCAGCTCGTAGAGGTCCACCCGGTCGTGGAACAGGCCGCCGCGATGGAAAAACTGCAGCTGGAAGGGCAGCCGCTCGGCCTTCCACAGCGCCCGGGCGGGATCGAAGCGGATGTCGCGGTAGGCGTCGTAGTCGAGCTTGCCCAGGACCGGCGGCAGGTCGGGCGCCGGGGCGCGGTAGGGCTGGCGGGCGAGATCCTGGGCGAGCGCCTGCACGGCGTCGTCGCCGAACGGCCGCGGCGCCGCGGCCGCGACGCCTGCCGCCGCGACCAACGGCAGGGCGGCGATCACCTGGCGGCGGCTGGGAAGATCAGAAGTCCGCTTGCTCAGAGGCAGTCCTCGGGGCACGCGTCTTCCGGCAGGCTGGGGGACGTCGCGCGATCAGACCGATTTCATCGTGGTTGGGGCGAAAGCAAGGCAAGGCCGCGGTCCTATGACGGCGGCGGCCGAAAATCGCCGGATCGGGTCGCGTGCGGGCGCCCGCCGGCTGTGGCGCCCGATAGGGACGCAGGTCGGCCGAGGTCTAGTGCGACAGCACCCACTGGGAGACGTAGGCCTGGGCCTTGCGGGCCAGGACCGGCGGTCCCGAGAAGTAGAACTCGCTGCCGAACCAGCTGCGCTGCTCGCGCCAGGCCAGCGGGCCGGTGTCCTCGGTCTCCAGGATCTTGCGCAGTTCGTCCCGCTTGGCGGTCGGAACGAAGGCGACGTAGGTAGCATCAGGCATCGCATTCACTCGCTTGGCGCCCCTGCGCCTAGGAGAGGTGAGTCGGCCCTTCTGCATAGTTAACGCAGCCGCCCGCGAACGCTTTGTCCCCAATGGCGTTGATTCCGGATACCGCCAGACCCAGGGAGCCCAGATGCCGGAATTCGAGATTCTCGGCTGCCACGCCAACCGCGCCGGGCACGCCGGCGTCACGCTCAGGCACGTGCCCAGCGGCGCGACGGTGTCGGTCCACCAGATCCCCTTCGAGCACGACTACGGCGAAACGGTCGGCCAGGAGTGCCAGCGCATCCGCCTGGCCGGCGCGGAGATCGCCAAGCGCGCGGTCGAGTTCCTCACCGAACGGCAGCCGCAGGACCCCGGGCCGGAAGCCTCGACGCCGAGCGCGGCCCCCAACGCCGACGAACCCCCCAACGCCTTCGGTCAGCCCCTCGACGCGGAGTGACGCCGGCCCTCAGCCCAGGCCCAGCGCCTCGCTGACGGCGGCGTAGGTGACGCGCCCGCCGGCGACGTTGAGGCCGGCGGCTAGGCCCGGATCGTCGGCGAACGCCTGGTCGACGCCCTTGTTGGCCAGCGCCATCAGATAGGGGGCGGTCGCCGCGCCCAGCGCATAGGTCGAGGTCAGGGGCGCCGCGCCCGGCATGTTGGCGACGCAGTAGTGGATCACGCCGTCGACCACATAGGTGGGATCGGCATGGGTGGTCGGCCGGCTGGTCTCGAAGCAGCCGCCCTGGTCGATGGCGACGTCGACCAGCACCGCACCGGGCTTCATCTTCGCCAGGTCGGCGCGCTTCACCAGCTTGGGCGCCGCCGCGCCCGGGATCAGCACGCAACCGATGACCAGATCGGCGTCGATCACCGCCTCGCGCACCGCGTCCGGGGTGGAGAAGGCGGTCTTCAGCCGGCCGTCGAACTGGTCGTCCAACTCCTCCAGGCGCGGGGCCGAGATGTCGAACAGGGTGACGTCGGCCCGGTGACCGATGGCCATCTCCGCAGCGTGCTTGCCGGCGACGCCGCCGCCGAGGATCACCACCTTGGCCGGCGGCACGCCCGGCGCGCCGCCGAGCAGCATGCCGCGGCCGCCGCCCGGCCGCAGCAGGGCGACCGCGCCCACGTCAACGGCCATCCGGCCGGCGACCTGGCTCATCGGCGCCAGCAGCGGCAGGCCGCCGCGCGGTCCGACGATGGTCTCGTAGGCGATGGCCGTGCAGCCCGAGGCCATCAGCCCCTTGGCCTGGTCCGGATCGGCGGCCAGGTGCAGGTAGGTGAACAGGGTGTGGCGCGGTTTCAGCCGGGCGATCTCGACCGCCTGCGGCTCCTTCACCTTGACGATCAGGTCGGCGGCTTCGAACACCGCCTCGGCGGTCGGCAGCACGGTGGCCCCGGCCTCGGCGTAGGCCGCGTCGCCGAGGCCGACCCCGGCCCCGGCGCCGCTTTCGACGAACACCTCGTGCCCCTCCGCCACCAGGCGGTGGACGACGCCGGGCGTGGCCGCGACGCGAAACTCGAGGGTCTTGATTTCCTTGGGAACGCCGATCCGCACGTGCAGCCTCCAGAAGCGTGAAGGCGCAAGGGTAGGACCGATCGCCTGCAAGGAGGCTTCATTCTCCGGACCCGCCGAGCTAGACTTGACGGAATCCTGCATCTGTCGGCCGGCAAACAGAAGAAACCGCGATGAGGCTCGATCGCACCGACTGGATCCTCCTGAGGGCGCTGCAGCGGGACGGCCGCGCCACCAACGTCGAGCTGTCGCAGCAGGCCAACCTTTCGGAGTCCAGTTGCCTGCGCCGCGTGCGACGGCTGGAGGCCGGCGGCGCCATCGAGCGCTACGCCGCGATCGTCAGCCAGCAGGCGGTGGGCCTGCCGCTGAACATCTTCGTCACCATCACCCTGGAGTCCCAGTCCGAGGCGGCGCTCAAGGCCTTCGAGCGCGAGATCGCCGCCACGCCGGAGGTGATGGAATGCTACCTGATGACCGGCTCGGCCGACTATCTGGTGCGCATCGTGGCGCGCGACGTCGACGACCTGGAACGCATCCACTCCACCCGCCTGACGCGCTTGGCCGGCGTCGCGCGGGTGACGTCGTCCATCGCCATGCGCCAGGTGGTGCGGCGCACCGACCTTCCGACCGGTCCCTGACCGCGGGTCTTCAGGGCTTCGGCGTCGGGGCGCCGGGCCGGGCGGGCGCCTTCGGCAGCTTGTCCAGCGCCGCCTTGCACGCCGGCGTCACCTTGGTCGGATTCTGATCCAGGCAGGCGCGCCCGGCGCGGCCGGTCTGGCCGCCGCAGATCGTCTGCATGTCGGCCGCGCAGAGTTTGGTGACCTCGGCGCGAACGGCGAGCTGTTCCGGCGTCTCGGGGCCGTGCGGCGCGTCCTGCGCACTCGCCAGGCCAGGGCCGGCCAGGGCCGCGAGCAATACCAGCATGCCGATCTTCATTCGGATCTCCTTTGGGTCGAGGGGTGCGAGCCCGGCCGCGTCAGGCGTCCCTCGCCCGACGCAGCCAGCGCTCCGGCGCGGGTCGTCCGTCAGAAGTTGAACCGGATGCCGGTGGTGAAGTAGCGGCCCCTGGTGTCCCCGACCGCCGGGCTCGTCTGGCCGGGCGCGTTCGTCGGGGCGAGCGGCGAGATCGCAGGAGCCTTGTTGAAGATGTTGTTGACGGAGAGGAAGGCTTGCAGTTTGCGGCCGCCGCTCTCGAAGCGATACGTCAGGCCCAGGTCGTGGGTGACCATGGCCGGATAGTTGTCGCCGGCGAACACCTGGCCCAGCACGCCGGTGCCTTGGTGGTGGGGACCCGAATAGGTCGTCTGCCAGGAGGCCTTGAACGCGCCCAGGTCATAGTTGAGCATGGCCGTGGCCCGGCCGGTCGCGATGCCGTTGCCGGCCGCGTTCGTCGGGGTCGCGCCCGGGTTTGTGACGATCAGCTGCTGCGGCGCATAGTTGATGATCAGCCGCATATCGAGGGCGCCGGGCAGGCTCTCGTGAATCCGCGCCAGGTCGAACCCGTAGCTGGCCTCGACATCGATCCCCTCGTTCAACTGCCTCGAAAGATTGATGCTTTCGGTGAGGATCAGGGTCGGGAAGTTGGCCGCCGTGGTGTTGCTGAACGGCAGCGGCCGGACGATGGCCAGGCACTGCGAGGAGGTCCCGCCCGAAGTCTCGCAGTTGGCCAGCGCCGTTGTGGGACTGCCCCCGAGGCCCGTCGTGGTGGCGACCACGTTGGCGATGTTGATGTGATAGTAATCGACGGAAACCCGGAACCGAGGCAGCCACGCCGGCGAATAGACCGCGCCGGCGGTGATGGTGTCGGCCACCTCGGGCTTCAGATCGGGGTTGCCGACCTGCTCGCTCGTCACCGCCCCGGTCAAGCCGGTGTGCGGGTCGGTGATGGTCACGGAACCGAACGTCGCCGCCTGGAACAGCTCGTAAAGGTTCGGCGCGCGGATGTCGTGCGACTGCGTGGCCCGGAAGCGCAGGTCCGTGATCGGCTGGTAGCTCAAGCCGACCTTCCAGGTCTTCGCCGATCCCGTGACGCTATAGTCGGTGTAACGAACCGCGGCGTCCAAATCCAAACTCTTGGCGAACGGCTGGTCCTTGAGCAGGGGAACCAGGGTTTCGAGGCTGACTTCCCACACCGATTCCTCGCCGTGCTGCGGCGCGACGGTGCCGTACAGGAACGGGTTGGTGGGGAGCGGCGCTTTCCCGAAGGGAGACGCCGCCGTGCTCCAGGTCGCCCGCAGGCCGGTGAGGGTGGGCGGGACGCCCGGATCGGCGCTCGTGGTCTCGTCCAGGCGCATGCTGCGCCATTCGACGTTGGACGCCACGGAAACCGGGCCAGCCCAGTTGTTGAACGCCGTACCGGTGACGGTCGCCGACACGTCGTCCATCTGGTTGCGGGCCGTCCAGGACGTGTTCTGGAAAATATAGCTCAGCGCCGCGGGAGACTCGTTGCCGACGCCGAAGATGTTGAGGGGCACGCAGCCAGGATAGTGCGAGGCCGAAGAGGTGGTGCTGACCCGGCAGGCGATGCCGGTGGGGGTCTGCACGGCGTCCAGGGCGGCGTAGAGGTGCGAGGTGTTGATGTTGTTGATGCTGACCGAGTGGGTCCTGCCGTCGCCGTGCGCGTAGTAGACATCCCACGTGAAGGCGTCGTTCAGGAACTTGCCCTTCACGCCGGCGGACGCGGTGATGTCCTGCGTGTTCTGCTGCACCTGTCCATCGAGGGCGAGGTCCTGCAGGAGCGAGCTCATGCCGAAGCTGCCGTTCGGTCCGATGAGCGCCTGGACGCTGGTCGGCAGATAGGCGTTGTTGCCGTAGACCGTGGTGTTCAGGACAACCGAAGAGGATGTGAAGTTGGTCTGAGAAAATCCGGCGCTGACCTGGGCGTAGGCCGAGACGCCATGGCCGAGGTCATAGTCGAAGCGACCGAAGAGCTGATCGGTCTGCAGCGGCTTGAGCATCTGCATGTTGTAGTAGTAGGCGCCGTCGCCGCCGACCTGGAGGGTCGGGGATCCGGTGGCCACCCCGGGGGTGAAGGGCGCCAGCGTCCCGGCGCCGACGAACTGCTGGCCCTTCAGCGGTCCGCTGGTGATGTACCCGCCGAAGGCCGTGGTCGCCAGCCGCAGGTTGTTCTGCAAGGTGTAGGGATTGGCGGCGGTGCCCGCGCCGGTATAGCCCTGATCGGAGGAGGCGAAGCTGCGGGCGGACTGATCCAGGCCGTCTTGCGTGGAGTGCTGGTAGCTGAAAAGCACATGGCCCGCGCCGAACACCGGAGCGCCCACGGCAAAGCCAGCCCGCGACGAGGGCGCGTCGCCATAGGTCGATACGCCGCCCTGGAGGACGCCTTTGACCCCGGTGAACTTCGTATCGAGGATGAAGTTGACCACGCCGCCGACGGCGTCCGAGCCATAGATCGCCGAGGCGCCGCCGGTGACCACTTCCACCCGCTGGGTCAGCATCTGCGGCAAGGTGTTGGTGTCGACCGTGCCGTTGTAGCTGGTCGGCGGAATGCGGTGCCCGTCCATCAGGACCAGGGTGCGCGCCGGCCCGAGCCCGCGCAGGTTCAGGAAGTTGCCGTTCACCCCCGTGGTGCTGTTGCTGTTGCTGTTTTGCGTGATCGAGCCGGTGAACTCCGGCAGCTTGTTCAGGGCGTCGGGGATGTTGGACGGCGTGGTGAGCTGGAGGTCGGCGACCGAGGCGACGGTGATCGGCGACGGAGCTTCGTAGCCATCGCGGATGATGCGGCTTCCGGTCACCGTCACCGAGCTGAGTTCGCCGCCGCTGTCGTCGGAATCGCCGTCATCCCGCTTCTCGACCGAGCCGGGCGCGGCTGCAGGCGCAGAGCCCCCCTCGAAGGCCCCGGCCTGGGCCACGCCGTCGTGGGCTTGCATGGCGATCGGCACGATCGGCGACGAGCGCTTCGGCGACATCGGAACGATGGTGACGGTGCTGCCCGACACCACGAACGAGAGCTCGGAACCCTTGAGCAGGGCGCTCAGCGCTTCGCGCGGCGTCATCCTGCCGCGCAGCGGCTGCGCCATCCTGTTGGCCACCACAGGAGCGGACGAAATGATCTGCAGGCCCGACTCGCGGGAGTAGAGCAGCAACGCCGTGTCGAGAGACTGGCCGGGAATCTGGAATTCCTGCTGCGCGTCGAAATTCACCTTCTGGGTGGCGCTTAGAGCCGGGCTCGAAACCAGGAAAACCCCAACAGCCGCAACCCCGCACAGCATCGCACGACGAGCCATGTTCCCTCCCTCTTCTGTTTTTCGGAACCACATGGGGGGTCCGTTGGTTGTAAGACGTTTTGGTCAAGCTTTGCGGAAGTCGAATTTTCAACTTTCCGCAGCTCCGCACTTGGGCGGATCACCCCGCCCAGCGGCCCGCCGCTAACCGCGCGACGACCGTCCGCGGCCTTGAATGGCAGGGAGCCACGCCTGCGGCCCGGGCGCCTGCGGCCCGGGCGTCGCCGACCACGAGGACCTCATGATCGGAACAGAGGCCGGGGTCTTGCGGCGCAACACGAACTGACCGTCGTTGCTGAGTTCCACAGTCAGGGGGAAGGCCACCGGCAAGCCCAGGACCCAGGTGTCGGCGGCCTGCAGCTGGACCGTTCCGGTATATTGCAGGTTCGCCAGGTCGGCGTCGGCCATGACGATCGGGGTGGTCGCATAGCGGTTCACGTCGTCGATCACCGAGCGCAGGCTGGCGTTGCGGTATTCAAGCCGGCCTGAGGTCCAGGCCGCGCCACCCGGATCGTCGCTCATGGCCAGGATGAGGCGGGCGCCGTCGCGCTCCATCCTCAGGCGCTGGCCGGCGTGGATCTGGATCGCCGACCTGGCTGCCGGATCCTCGCGCACCGCATCGAGGTTCGGGTCGGGGGCGACCGACACGATGCCCTCGGTCACGGTCAGGGTGACCGCGCGGCTTTCGATATTGACGTCGAACGCCGTCCCGACCGCGGTGAACTCGCCAAGCGGCGTATGCACCACGAAGGGACGCTGGCGGTCATGGGCGACCTGGAACAGCGCTTCGCCTGCATTGAGCCCCACGGTCCTTCGATGACCCTCGAAGGCCACCTTCAGGGTGGTCATGGCGCCGAGGCGGACGTGCGAGCCGTCCGCCAGCTGGGCCTCCATGTGCTCCGCCCGCTGGGTCTTGAATTGCTGGCTTGGATGGATACGGGCGTCGCTCCACAAGCCGCCGGCCACGGCCAGGAGCAGGACGGCGCCCAGGGCGGCGGCGACCGGCGAGATCAGCCTGAGCGCGCCTCGCTGCGCCTTGCGCCAACGGCCCACGGACAGGCTGACGCTATAGCGGTCGAGCGCCAGTTCCTCGGCGGTCGGTGCCTCGACCTCGGCCGACTGCATCAGCGCCCAAGCCGCTTCCACCCGCTCGTACGCCGCACGATGGCTTTCGTCCGCCTCCAGCCACTCGCCCCACGCCAGCAGATCCTCGCGCCCGACATCTTCCTGGAGCAGGCTGACGAACCATTCGCGCGCGCGGGCGTCCACATCGATCTGCGGCCGGGTGAAAAATGCCTTCATCGCACTCATGCCCGTCTGTCTTCGCGATCAAGCGCTTGCTGAACGTGCTCGATCGCACGCGCGAGATACAATCTGACCATCCTGTCGCTGACCCCCAGACGCTCGCCGATCTGGGCGGTCGCGAGATCCTCCTGGCGGCGCAGCAGGAACGCCTGGCGGCAGCGCGGCGGC
Organism: Phenylobacterium hankyongense; assembly: GCF_003254505.1. Classification (NCBI taxonomy): domain Bacteria; kingdom Pseudomonadati; phylum Pseudomonadota; class Alphaproteobacteria; order Caulobacterales; family Caulobacteraceae; genus Phenylobacterium; species Phenylobacterium hankyongense. Next base: position 679,599 of record NZ_QFYP01000001.1, read on the forward strand.
AGTTCATTGAGCGCCGCCTGCACCAGATGCAGCTGCTGACGCGCGGCCAGGGCCGCCTCCTGCGCGCCCGCGCCCGAAGGCGGCTGTTCCTCCCCGGCCGGGAAGCGCGCCTGCAGGCCTTTGCGGCGCAACATGTCGGTCGCGACGTTGGACGCGATCCTGAAGAGGTAGGCGCGCAGGAACGACGGCTGGTCGGACCGGTCCAACTGAAGCAGGCGTACATAGGCTTCCTGGGCGGCTTCGCGCGCGTCCGCGTCGCTTCTCAGGCGCGCCCGCAGGAACCGGAGCAGGGTTTCGTTGTGCTCGCGGAACAGGCGTTCGACCAAACCGGGCGCAGGGCGGTCGCCGCCGGACGGACTATCGGCTTCCGCCTCCAGCTTGCCGATTTTCGGTTCAGCCCGATTGGACATTCGCCCGCCCTTGTCGCGAGAGTTCGCTCGCTCGAACCTAAGACGTTCCAGGCTTCAAAACAGGAAATGGATAACGACAGAATCCCGGCGAAATTCGCTGCAGGTGTTGCTGGAGCGCGCCGCTCGGCAACATGCGAGCCGGCCGGCTCGGCCAAATCCGAAAAAACTGGAGCGGCCGGGGGGAATCGAACCCCCGACATTCAGCTTGGGAAGCTGACGTTCTACCTCTGAACTACGGCCGCGCCGGACCGCGCGGGGCGGCCGGGGGCGGAACATAGCGGCGCCGGCGGCCGGGGCCAAGGGGTCGGCGCGGGCTTCATCGAGCCGGGGCTTGGGCCTAGGCTCGCGGCCATGTCCGAACCCCTCACCTACGCGCGCTACCTGGCGCTCGACGACTTGCTCGCCGCCCAGCGGCCGCAGAGCGACCGCCACGACGAGATGCTGTTCATCGTCATCCACCAGGCCAAGGAGCTGTGGCTCAAGGAGATCATCCACGAGGTGAGCCTGGCCAAGCGGCTGGTGGTCGCCGGGACCCTGGAGCCGGCCTACAAGGCGCTGGCGCGGGTCAGCCGCATCCAGACCATCATGACCCTGTCGTGGGACGTGCTGGCGACCATGACGCCGGCCGACTACCTGAGCTTCCGTGAGACGCTGGGGACCAGCTCCGGCTTCCAGTCGCACCAGTTCCGGACCCTGGAATACCTGCTGGGGCTGAAGGACGAGAGCTTCCTGCGCTTCCACGCCGAGCGGCCGGAGGCGCTGGCGCAGCTGACCGCGGCGCTGCACGCGCCCAGCCTCTACGACGACGCCATCGCCCAGATGCCGCGGCACGGGCTGGCGATCCCCGACGAGGTGCTGAACCGCGACGTCAGCCAGCCCTACCGGCCGTCGCCCGCGGTGGAGGACGCCTGGCTGGCGGTCTACCGCGACACGGCGAAATACTGGGAGCTCTACCAGCTGGCGGAGAAGCTGGTGGACCTGGACGACGCCCTGCTCACCTGGCGCCACAAGCACGTGCTGTCCGTGGAGCGGATCATCGGCGGGCGGCCCGGCACCGGCGGCACGGAGGGGGTCGGCTACCTGCAGAAGACGCTGACGCGGCGCTGCTTCCCCGAGCTGTGGTCGCTGAGGACGCGGCTTTGAGCGACTTCAAGCGGCTGTTCTCGCGGGCGCTGGCGGCGGCGCCCGGGCGGCTGCACATGGCCGCGCACAGCCACCACCTGTGGCCCGACGCCACCTATGACGCCCAGGTCGAAGCCTGGGAGGACGCCGCGCGGCTGGCCGACCGCAAGTGGGACAAGGCGCTGGGCGAGGTCTGGCCGGCCGCCCAGGGCCTGGTGGCGCGCGAGCTCGGCCTGCCGTCGCCGCAGAGCGTGGTGTTCGCGCCCAACACCCACAGCCTCCTGGTGGCGCTGGTGTCGGCGGTGGAGGGGCGGCCGGTGCGGGTGCTGGCCAGCGACGGCGAGTTCCATTCCTTCCGCCGCCAGGCCGCGCGCTGGGCGGAGACCGGCGCGGTCGCGCTGGAGCTGGTGGCCGCCGAGCCGTTCGCCACCTTCCCGCAGCGGTTCGCTGCGCGCGCCCGCTCGGGCGGCTTCGACCTGATCTTCGTCAGCCAGGTGTTCTTCCGCACCGGGGCGGTGTTCGAAGACGTCTGGGCGCTGGCCGAGCTGTCGCGGCCGCAGGGACCGTGGCTGGTGGTGGACGGTTACCACGGCTTTCGCGCCGTCCCGACCGACCTGGCGGCCGTCGCCGACCGCTGCTTCTACCTGGCCGGCGGCTACAAGTACGCCATGGCCGGGGAAGGCGCGGCCTTCCTGCACGCCCCGCCGGGCTTCGCCCCGCGGCCGGCGGTGAGCGGCTGGTACGCGGAGTTCGGCGAGCTGGAGGGGCCGGCGGGCGGCGTCGGCTACGCCCGCGACGCCACCCGGTTCCTGGGTTCGACCTTCGACCCGTCCGGCCTCTACCGATTCGTGGCGGCGGGGCGGATGCTGGAGCGCGAGGGGCTGACGACCGCGGCGATCGCGGCGCACGTCGCGGCGCTGCAGGAGGGCCTGGTGGCGCGCATCGCGGCCGGAGCGGCCGGGCGGCTGGCCGAGGCGGAACTGCTCAATCCGCTGGACGGGCGGCCGCACGCTCGGTTCCTGGCCTTCCGCCATCCCGAGGCCCAGGCCTGGAAGGCGGCGCTGATGGCCGCCGAGGTGGTCACCGACGTGCGCGACGACGTGCTGCGGGTGGGGCTGTCGCTCTATCACGAGGCGGCCGACCTCGAGCGGTTCTGCGCCGCCTGCCGGGCGCTGTGAGTTCGCGTTGACGCCGGCCGCGCCCGGCCGCACCATCGGTTCGAACAGCTGTATGAAGGAGGCCGAGATGGCCGACGGCGAGACGCTCGACCGCGCCCGGTTCACGGCGATGACCGAGGGCACGCAGGAAGACTGGATGGCGATCGTCCGCGCCGCCGCCCCGCACCGCACCGAGCTGCCCGACCGGATCCTGTCGCACCTGAACATGCTGAAGGGCGACCACGGCGGCTTCTCCGTGGACCGGCTGGAGCACTCGCTGCAGACCGCCACCCGCGCCTTCAAGGACGGCCGCGACGAGGAATACGTGGTCTGCGCCCTGATCCACGACATCGGCGACATCCTGGGCCCGGCCAACCATGCCGAGGTGGGCGCGGTGATCCTGCGGCCCTACGTGTCGGAACAGAACCACTGGATGATGGACAAGCACGGCATCTTCCAGGGCTATTACTTCTTCCATTACCTGGGCTTGGACCGCGACCTGCGCGACCAGTACCGCGGCCACCCGCACTTCGAGTACTGCGCGCAGTTCTGCCACCTCTACGACCAGAACTCGTTCGATCCCGACTACGAGTCCATGCCGCTGGAGGCCTTCGAGCCGATGCTGCGCCGCGTGCTCGCCGCGCCGAAGCAGTCGATCTACAAGGCGGACTGATCGCTCCTCCCCTGTCGCGCAGACGACGGGGGAGGTGGCGCGCCCCGCAGAGGGCGTGACGGAGGGGGCGAGCGACCGCACCGTGCGAACCCGCGCCCCCTCCACCATGCCCTCTGTGGGGCATGGTCCCCCTCCCCCGTTCTACGGGGGAGGAGCTAGTCACTGCACCCGCTCGACGGTAAAGCCCCGCGCCGCCATCAGCGCCGGCAGGCCGTCGGGGCCGACCATGTGCAGGGCGCCGACGTTGACCAGCTCGACGCCGGGGTCGGCCAGCTCCCTGGTCAGGGCGTCGGCCCAGGCGAGGTTGCGGCGCTTCAGCAGGGCTTCGTAGAAGTCGGGGTTCTCGGCGCGCATGTCGCCGATCAGCCGGGGGCCGAGCCGCCCCATGTCGCCGGCCAGCCAGGCCTGCTCCAGCGAGCCCTCGCCCGGATGCAGGGTCAGCCGCCGCGGGGCGCCGCGTTCGCGGATCACGTCGCTGAGGTAGCGCAGCTCGACCGGCTCGGAGAGGCCGGCGAACAGGCGGGCCTGGTCCTCCAGGGTCTCGAAGGTGCGCACGGTCTTGGCGGCGCCACGGGCGGCGCGGGTCATGGTGAGGTCGGCGCCGGCCTCGACGCTGGCCCCGCGGCTCAGCATCGGCTGCATGGACAGCATCATGGCCGCGGCCCAGGGACGCAGATGGTCGATGCGGGCGAGGTCCACCTGCCGGCCCAGCGCCTGGACCTGGTCGGGCGGCAGCTTCTCGCTCAGCCGCCGCGTGGGATCGACGCCGTAGCGGGCGAGGATGCGGCCGACCGTCTGCGGATCGCCGCCCTGCAGGTCGGCCTCGAACCAGACCGTCGTGGCCCGGGCGTAGGCGGCGTCATAGGCGGGCGTCCGCCACTGCGCGCCGGGCTCCAGCGCATGCAGCGTACCGAACAGGTAGATCTCGGAATTGGCGCCCTTGACGACCCAGAGCGCCGGCGCGGCATCGGCCGCGCCAGCTAACCCCAGCCCCCAGAGCAGGACCGCGAACCCCCCGATTGCGATCCTTCGAAACCAGCTCACACGCCCCTCCCGATGGAAGGCCGGGCGCTACTCGCCCCAGGCTCTGAAGTGCTTGGATAGCTTCAAACCCTGTCGCTGGTAATGCGACCCGAGGTCGCCATAAAGGCGAGTAGGCCGCTCGGTCAGCGGCTCGTAGACCAGGCGGGCGACGGTCTGGCCGTCCTCCAGGATGAAGGGGGTTTCGTGGCTGCGGACCTCCAGCACCCCGCGCGAGCCCTTGCCGTGGGCCTCGTCGGTGCCGAAGCCGGGATCGAAGAAGCCGGCGTAGTGGACCCGGAACTCGCCGACCGAGGGATCGATCGGGGTCATCTCGGCGGCCTCCAGCACCGGGATCTCCACCGCCTGCTTGGAGGCCAGGATGTAGAATTCACCCGGGTCCAGCAGCAGCTCGCCGCCGCGCGGCAGCAGCGGCTCCCAGAAGTTGCGCGGATCGTGGCCGTCGACGAAGTCGAGGTCGATGACCCCGGCGTGGCGGCGCGCGCGGAAGCCGGCGATGCCGTCGGAGAGGTCGACGCCGACGTTCTCGATCCGCAGCCGCTCGGGCGCGCCGCGCTTCAGGCGCAGCTGGTTGAGCCGGGTGCCGCGGCGCACCAGCACCGAGAAGGTCTGCGGCGCGATCTCGATGTAGGTGGGCCCGGCGTAGCCCTCGGCCACGTCGTCGAAGGCCGGACCGCGGTCGGAGAGCAGGCGCACGAAGACATCGACGCGGCCGGTGGAGCTCTTCGGGTTGGCGCGGGCGGAGACGCCCGGCGGCAGGGCCAGGCTCTCCTGCAGCTCGGCGATGTAGACGCAGCCGCGCTCCAGCACCGCGCCCTTGGAGAGGTCGAGCTCGTGCATCGCCACGTCGCGGATGCGCTCGGCGACCGTGTGGCGGCCCGGCAGGAACGAGGCGCGTACACGCCAGCACCGGGAGCCCAGACGCAGGTCGAGGCTGGCCGGTTGCACCTGGTCGGCGTCGAACCGGTCTTCGGAAAGGATCGAGCCCTGCGCGATCAGGGTTTCGATGGACTGGTTGGGCAGGATGCCCGGGCGGTTGTTGTCGCTCATGGGCGGCGAACACTTAATCGAGAACCTGAGTCTTGCAAGCGATCTGGCGCCGCTTGGAGGAAAGCGGCGCTTGACGCCTGGGAACGGCTGCCGTTCATGCGCCTCCTGTTTTGAGCGGCAGGAGAGCGCCATGACCGAAAATCCGCAGGACTGGGAAGTCGAAACCCGTCTGGTGCGCGGCGGCATGGCGCGCACGCCCTATGGGGAGATCTCCGAAGCCCTCTTCCTGACCCAGAGCTTCGCCTACGACAGCGCCGGGGCGGCCGACCGGCGGTTCTCCGGCGAGGACCCGGGGTTCATCTACCAGCGCTTCGGCAACCCGACGACGCAGATCTTCGAGGACCGCCTGGCCCTGCTGGAAGGCGCCGAGGTCTGCCGGGCGACGGCGTCGGGGATGGCCGCGGTGCAGGCGGCGCTGATGGGCCTGCTGCGGGCCGGCGACCACCTGGTGGCGGGCCGGGCGCTGTTCGGCTCCTGCCGCTGGATCGTCTCCGAGCTGCTGCCGCGGTTTGGGGTGGAGACCACCTACGTCGACGCCACCGACCTCGACGCCTGGAAGGCCGCCGTGCGGCCCAACACCAAGGCCTTCCTGGTGGAGAGCCCGGCCAACCCGCTGCTCGAGGTCACCGCCATCGGCGCGGTGGCGGAGATCGCCCACGCGGCCGGGGCGAAGCTGGTGGTGGACAACGTGTTCGCCACGCCGATCTTCCAGAAGCCGCTGGCGCTGGGCGCCGACGTCGTCGTCTATTCGGCCACCAAGCACATCGACGGCCAGGGCCGGGTGCTGGGCGGGGCGATCCTCGGCGGCGCCGAGCTGATGACCGAGGCCTACAAGGACCTGCTGCGCCACACCGGACCGGCGATGTCGCCGTTCAATTCCTGGGTGCTGCTGAAGGGGCTGGAGACGCTGGAGCTGCGGGTCCGGCGCCAGACCGAGAACGCCGGCCGTATCGCCGACCTGATCGCCGCCCACTCGAAGGTGAATAGGACCATCTACTGCGGCCGGCCCGACCACCCGCAGGCGGCGATCATCGCCAACCAGATGACCGGCGGCGGCAACGTCATCGCCTTCGACCTGGGCAGCCGCGAGGCCGCCTGGCGCTTCCTCGACGCCCTGCAGATCGTCGACATCTCCAACAACCTCGGCGACGCCAAGTCGATGGCCACCCATCCCTCGACCACCACCCACCGCTCGATGCCCGAGGAGCAGCGCCAGGAGATCGGCCTGACCCAGGGCTGGGTGCGGATGAGCGTCGGCCTCGAAGGCCCCGGCGACCTCGGCCGCGACGTCAACCGGGCCCTGGACGCGGCGTAAGCCGGGGTCGCTTCTCCCCTGAGGCCCCAACCTTCCGGTCATCCCCGCGAAAGCGGGGACCCAGGCGTTTTGAAGTTTCGGGCGGCGGCTCGAACAGATGGCTGCCTTGGCGCACAGGAAAAAACCTGGGTCCCCGCTTTCGCGGGGATGACCGGAGGGTGTGTGCGACCCCCCGTCCGTCTCGCCCGAAAGGGCAGGCCTATTCCGCGTCGATGGCTTCGAGGGTGGTCGGTTCGACGGCGTAGACGCGGCTGCAGTATTCGCAGGTGACGTGGATCTTGCCGTCCGGCTCGACCATGTCGGCGCGTTCCTCGGGGCCGAACGAGCTCAGCACGGTCTCGATGCGCGATTGCGAGCAGCGGCAGAAGGCGCGCAGCGGCTGGGAGCCGAACACCCGGACGCCGTCCTCGTGGAAGAGCCGGAACAACAGGTGGTTGGAGGACAGGCGCGAGTCGATCAGCTCGTCCTCGCCGATGGTCTCGAACAGCGCCTGGGTGCGGGTCCAGGCCTCCTCGGTGGGGCCGCGGGCGTCGTCCTCGGCGATGTTCTGGATCAGCACGCCGCCGGCCCGCCAGCGGAAGCCGTCGCCGTCGTCGGCCTGGCCGACCGCCAGCCGCACGCGGGTCGGGGTCTGCTCGGACTGGGCGAAGTACTGCTCGGCGCACAGCGCCAGGGTCTCGCCCTCGATCGGGGTGACGCCCTGGTAGCGCTCCATGTCCGCGCCCTGGTCGACGGTCATGATGAACACGCCCGCGCCCAGCAGGGTCCGCGCGCCCGGCCGCAGGAAGCCTTCCGAAGCCTGGGCAACCTTGTCCTCGTCGAACCGGCAGTAGCCGCGCAGGCCGCCGGAGGTGTCGTAGTCTGCGACCACATAGCGCACCGGCCCGTCGCCCTGGGCCTGCACGATCAGCCGGCCGTCGAACTTCAGGTTGGAGCCCACCAGGGCGGCGAGCGCACAGGCCTCGCCCAGCAGGTTGGCCACCGGCTCGGGATAGTCGTGGGCGCGCAGGATCTGGTCGACGGCGGGACCCAGGCGCGCGATGCGGCCGCGCACGGGCTCGCCCTCGATCTGGAAGGCGCCGACCAGGTCGTCGGGTACGGATAAATCAGGCATCGGGGGCATATAGTAAGGCGATGGCGGGATGCGAGCCTAGCCCGCCCCGCCTCACCCGACCTTCCCGAAGCACCAGGCCAGGATCGACTTCTGGGCGTGGATGCGGTTCTCGGCCTCGTCCCACACCAGGCTGCGGGGGCCGTCGATCACCTCGTCAGCGACCTCCTCGCCGCGGTGCGCGGGCAGGCAGTGGAGGAAGACCGCGTCGGGCGCCGCCAGGTCCATCAGCTCCTCGTCGACCTGGTAGGGCTCCAGGGTGTCGATGCGCTCGTCATGGTCGGTGTCGCCCATCGAGACCCAGGTGTCGGTGATCACCGCATGCGCCCCGCTGACCGCCTCGCGGGGGTCGTCGGTGGTGGTCACCTGGCCCTGCTGTTCGGCCGCGCGGGCGAGGTCGACGAGGTCCGGATGGTAGATGGCCGGCGCGGCGATCTTCAGCTTGAAGCCGAGCTTCGGCGCGGCGTGGATGAAGCTGGCGCAGACATTGTTGCCGTCGCCGACCCAGGCCAGGGTCTTGCCCTCCAGCCGGCCGCGGTGCTCCTCGAAGGTGAGCAGGTCGGCGAGGATCTGGCAGGGGTGGCTGCGGTCGGAGAGGCCGTTGATCACCGGCACGGTGGAGGCCATGGCCAGCCGCTCGACGTCCTCGTGGACGTTGGCGCGGATCATCACCGCGTCGACCATGCGCGACAGCACCCGGCCGGTGTCCTCGATCGGCTCGCCGCGGCCCAGCTGCATGTCGATGGAATTGGAGATGATCACGTCGCCGCCCAGCTGGCGCATGGCGGCGTCGAACGAGAAGCGCGTCCGGGTGGAGTTCTTCTCGAAGATCATCGCCAGCGTCCGCCCCTCGGCCGGCCGGTCGGGGTCCGGCCGGCCCTTCGGCCAGCCGAGCCGCGCGGCCTTGCGGGCCTTGGCGTCCTCCAGGATGGCGCGCAGGTCGGAGCCTTCGAGCCGCCAGAGGTCGATGAAGTGCCGCGGCTGGCTCACGCTGCGGCCTGCGCCTTCGCCCGCGCCGCCTCGCAGGCGCGCTCCAGCTTGGCCACCGCCTCGCTGGCTTCCTCGATGGTCAGGGTCAGCGGCGGCAGCAGGCGCACGCAGTTGTCGCCGCCGCCGGCGATCAGCAGGTGCTGGTCGCGGGCGTGCTGCATGAACTCGCGGTTCGGGGTGGCGAGCTTGATCCCGACCAGCAGGCCCTTGCCGCGGATGTCGACCACCACGTCGGGGAAGCGCTCGCGCAGGCCGGAGAGCTGTTGGGTGAAGTAGCCGGCGATCTCGCGGACGTGGGCCAGCAGTTCCGGCTTCACCAGTTCCTCGACCGCCGCCAGCCCCACCGCCATGGCCAGCGGGTTGCCGCCGTAGGTGGAGCCGTGGGAGCCGACGGTCATGCCGCGGGCGGCCTCGGCGGTCGCCAGGCAGGCGCCGACCGGGAAGCCGCCGCCGAGCGCCTTGGCCACCGCCATGATGTCGGGCGCCGCGCCCTCGGCCCACTCGTAGGCGAACAGCTTGCCGGTGCGGCCCAGGCCGCACTGGATCTCGTCGTAGATCAGCAGCGTGCCGGTCTCGTCGCAGAGGTCGCGGATGGCCTTCAGGCTGGCCTCGGGCCAGGAGCGCGCGCCGCCCTCGCCCTGCACCGGCTCCAGCAGGATGGCCGCGGTGGTCTCGCCGACCGCCGCCCGCAGCGCGTCGAGGTCGCCGAACGGCAGGTGCGTGAACCCCGGCAGCGGCGGCCCGAAGCCTTCCAGGTAGGCCGCGTTGCCCGAGGCGTTCACCGCCGCGATGGTGCGGCCGTGGAAGGAGCCGTCGAAGCCGATGATGTCGATCCGCTCCGGCTGGCCCTTGGCCCAGTGGAACTTGCGGGCGGTCTTGATGGCGCACTCGATGGCCTCGGCGCCGGAGTTGGTGAAGAACACCACGTCGGCGAAGGTCTCGCGCGTGAGCTTGTCCGCCAGCTTCTCCTGGCCGGGGATCGTGAAGATGTTGGAGACGTGCCAGAGCTTCTCGGCCTGGTCCTTCAGCGCCTGCACCAGCTTGGGGTTGGCGTGGCCCAGCGCGTTCACCGCGATGCCGGCCATGCAGTCGAGGTAGGCCTCGCCGTCCGTGGTGTAGAGACGCGCGCCCTCGCCTCGCTCGAACGCCAGCGGGGTGCGCGAATAGACACCCATGATGTGGTCGCTGGGAACGGTCGCGGCGGCTTGGCTCGCGGTCTTCTCGGTCACGGAAGAGCCCTCCAGAACGGAAGCGTCCCCGACGCGGAGCGGCGGGGACCGGAAGGCTTGGCGTTGTCGTTCGGGAACGCCGGTGTGTCAATGAGTTCGGCAGTCGTCGTCGCCGGCCTGCTAGGGCGCGCCCACCCCGTACCTCGAGGCCGCCGCCTCGTTCGAAATCGGAACGTGCCAATAGGTGTGCCCCGAGCCACGAGGGCAGTAGCGTCCAAAAATCCGCCGCGCCTCGGCATAGGTGGCCGACACGGGCGTCTCCGACGCCGCGGTCGCGAACTCGTCTTCCGCAAGAAAAGCGGCGTAGGCGATCACGATATAGCGGCGGTTCAGCCCAAGATGCGCAACCGCGGCTCGCACCTGTCCCGGCGTGTAGAAATCCGCAGCGCCCCACCCTCTATGCATCTCGGCCGGCAGACGGCGCGCATAAGTCTTCGCCGCCCGGTGCATCGCTATCCGCTGAAGCCAGCCCATGCCGCGGTCTCCAGGCGTCGTTGCGCCGTCAGGTTTTGATCTTGTAGCCCGTGTCGAACATCCAGAAGCAGATCCAGGCGAAGGCCGCGACCAGGCCCAGCGTCATCGCCGCGCCGATGGCCAGCGAGCCTTCCGCATGGCCGATGAAGCCGTAGCGGAAGCCGTCGATCAGATAGAAGAACGGGTTGAACTTGCTGAACGAGCGGAACGGCTCGGGCAGGCGCTCGACCAGGTAGAAGGTGCCCGACAGGAAGGTCATCGGCATGACGATGAAGTTGGTCACCACCGCCATGTGGTCGAACTTCTCCGCCCAGAGGCCGGCCATGATGCCGAGGAAGCCCAGGATCAGCGCCGCGCCGACGCCGTAGAAGACGATGGCCCACAGGTGGGCGACGCCGACGTGGGCGAACGGCAGCACCGCCAGCCAGGTGACCGAACCGACCACCAGGCCGCGGGTGGCCGCGCCCAGGCCGAAGCCGGCCACGTGCTCCATCGGCGTCAGCGGCGGGGTCAGGAAGTCGCCCATCAGCCCGTTCATCTTCGCCTGCAGCAGGGAGGACGAGGAGTTGGCGAAGGCGTTGTTGAGCACCTGCATCATCACCAGGCCGGGGGCGACGAAGGCGCCGTAGGGCATGCCGTGGATCGGGCGTGCGCCCTGCGCCGCCACCACGAAGACCATCATGTAGAGCAGGGCCGTGACCACCGGGGCGGCGAGGGTCTGCGCGCCCACCTTCCAGAACCGCCGGATCTCGCGGAAATACAGGGTCTTGAAGCCCTCCCAGTTCACCCCGTGGTAGTCGCGCGGGGCGGGCGGGATGACGGTTTCGACGGCGGCCATATCCTTCATGGCGCTGATGTGCGCTCCCGACGCGCAAGCCGCAAGAGTGGGCGGAAACTGCGGCGCCCTGACGCAACATCTAGTTCCTGTGGACGAAAGCAGGGGCGCCTATTGTGGCCCTTAAGGAGTTGTTTACTACTCGTGGTGGTTGGTAGGCGCTGAGGCAGCTCAACGCCACAAGATGTAGATACCGAGCGCGGGGGTGTGCTCGGGTCCGCAGGTGGGAGGCGAAGATGGGTTGGACGGACGAGCGCGTAGAATTGCTCAAGAAGCTCTGGCAGGACGGCTTGTCCGCCAGCCAGATCGCCAAGCAGCTGGGCGGGGTGACCCGCAACGCCGTGATCGGCAAGGTCCACCGGCTGGGCCTTTCGGGCCGCGCCACGCCGTCGAAGCCGGCCCGCACCGTGTTCAAGGCGCCGCGTCCGGCCCGTCCGGTCTCGGCCGCCCCGTCGGCGCCGCGCCGCATCGCCGAGCCGGTGTCGTCGCTGGGCCCGCAGACGGCCCCCGTGCGCTACGTGGACGAGACCCCCGGCACGGCCACCGTGCTGACGCTCGGCGCCCACATGTGCAAGTGGCCGATCGGCGATCCCTCGCTCGACAACTTCACCTTCTGCGGGCGCCGCTCCGGCGAAGGCCCCTACTGCCACGAACACAGCCAGGTCGCCTACCAGCCGGCGCAGACCAAGAAGCGGTCGGGCCCGGCCGAGCTGGCGCGCTCCCTGCGCCGCTACATCTGAATCCGTTGGGGATGGGGGCGCCCCCGCGCCCGAGGCGGCTGCCGCTTCGGGTCCGGGTGCGCCCTTTCCCATAGCCATCCCATCTTCGTCATCGCCCGGCTTGTCCGGGCTACCCAGCTCAAGGCGAGCGCCTCAGCTGATGAAGAATGGCATTGGGATGGGTCGCCCGGACAAGCCGGGCGATGACGAAAATCTGGGGACCCAGACTTCGCCGCGTTTGGGTTTCCGTCCGCCGATGGCTACCTTCCGGCGATGACCGACGTGGCGCCTGAGTCCCAGACAACCGAAGGCAACGCCCGGCCCTACTCCGTCTCGGAGCTGGCGTTCGCGCTCAAGCGGACCCTGGAGGACGCCTACGGCTTCGTCCGGCTGCGCGGCGAGCTGTCCAAGGTCACCCACCACTCCAACGGCCACGTCTACCTGACCATCAAGGACGAGCGCGCCGCCATCGACGGCGTGGTCTGGAAGGGCCAGGTGCGCGGGCTCTCCATCCGGCCCGAGCACGGGCTGGAGGTGATCGTCACCGGCAAGATCACCGCCTACCCGGCCGGCTCGCGCTACCAGATCGTCATCGAGACCATGGAGGCGGCCGGCGTCGGCGCCCTCCTGGCCCAGCTCGAACGCCTGAAGGCCAAGCTCGCCGGCGAGGGCCTGTTCGAACCGGCCCGCAAGCGGCCGCTGCCGGTCATGCCGGCGGTGATCGGGGTGATCACCAGCCCCACCGGCGCGGTGATCCGCGACATCCTGCACCGCATCCGCGACCGCTGGCCGTGCCGGGTGATCGTCTGGCCGGTGGTGGTGCAGGGCGACGCCGCCGCCGCCCAGGTGTGCGCGGCGATCGACGGCTTCAACGCGCTCGACGGCTCGGGGCCCATCGCCCGCCCGGACGTGCTGATCGTGGCGCGCGGCGGAGGCTCGGTGGAGGATCTCTGGCCGTTCAACGACGAGGCCCTGGCCCGCACGGCGGCGGCCTCGGCCATCCCGCTGATCAGCGCCGTGGGCCACGAGACCGACACCACGCTGATCGACTTCGTCTCCGACCGCCGGGCGCCGACGCCCACCGCCGCGGCGGAGATGGCGACCCCGGTGCTGGCCGAGCTGAAGGCCGCGGTGGCCGACTTCTCGGCGCGGATGCACCGCCGCGCCGCGCGGGTGGTGGAGGACCGCCGCAGCCGGGTCGAGGCCGCCGACCGCAGCCTGAAGCGCGTGCCCGACCTGCTGCGCCTGGCCGAGCAGCGGTTCGACATCGTCTCCGGCCGGCTGACCGCGGGCCTGGCCCGGAACGCCGCGGTGCACGAGCGCGAGCTGGTGCGGGTGGCCTCGCGGCTCTCCCCCCTGCTGCTGCAGCGGCCGCAGGCGGTGCAGAAGCAGCGGCTGGACGGCGTCGCCGCGCGCCTGCAACCGGCGGTCGAGCGGCGGCTGGAACGGGTCTCCGAACGGCTGGCGGCGCTCGGCAAGCTCTACGCCTCGGTGGATCCCGAACGGCCGTTGCAGCGCGGCTTCGCCCGCGTCAGCCGTCTCGACGGCTCCATCGTCCATGCGGGCGCGAGCCTGCTCAGCGGGGAGGAGCTGAGCATCAAGTTCGGCGACAAGGTCACCCGCCAGGCGGTGGTGGACGGCGATCCCGCGCCCGCCGCGGCGCCGAAACCCGCCCGCGCCAAGCCGAAACCGACGCCGGCGGCGCAAGGCGACCTGTTCTGAGACGTCCCGGCGCGCTAAATAGAGCGCCATGAACGCCCACGACCGCGATCTCACCGGCGCCGACATCGCCAAGCTGCACTACGGGGACGGCGACTTCGCCGTGCTCAGACCGGGCCGCTACGTGCTCTGCGCGGTCAGCGGCGCGAAGATCCCGCTGGAACAGCTCCGCTACTGGAGCGCGCCGCTGCAGGAGGCCTACGCCGGCCCCGCCGAGGCGCTGAAACGCTGGCAGGACACCCAGGAATCCTAGCGGCTGCCCGCTGAAGTCCAGGCGAGGATGGCGCGCCAGCGCCCCTTGATCTGTCCACGAACCCCACGAATGGGCCGTGGGTGCGCAAGGTCCTGCCAGAGGACCCTGAGTTCGTGTGGTTCGTGTGGTTCGTGGACAAATAGGCCTGCGGCGCAGAACCGGACAGGGGCGCCGCTCTCGCGGGGATGGTCTTCTCCCACAAAGGGGGAAGGGCCTCCCTATCGCTTCTCGCGCCTGTACTCTTCGTTGGGCCAGCGGCGGTGGACCCAGAACCATTCGGTGGGCCGGGCGCGGACGCGGTCCTCGATGAAGGCGTTGACCTTGCGCACCCCGGCCTCGATGTCGGCGTTGCGGTCGCCGGTGTCCTCCAGCCAGATCGGCTCGTGGACGATGACCCGGAAGCGCGCCTTGTCCTTGCGCTCCACGCTCATCGGCTGCAGCGGGATGCCGTAGCGCAGGGCGAAGCTGGACGGGCCCGGCGCGGTGTGGGCGGTGATCCCAAACAGCGGCGCGGCGACGCCGCCGTTGAACTTCTGGTCGTTCATCAGCGCCACGGACTCCCCGCGCGACAGGGCGCGCAGCAGCTCGCGCGCACCGTCCGTGCCCTTCGGCGCGAACAGCCGCACGCCGTAGCGCCAGCGGCTCTTGCGGATGCGGTCGTCGACGTGCGGGTTGTTGGTCGCCCGGTAGGTGATCTGGCAGGTGATCCCGGCGTGGATGATCACCGCCGGCATGATCTCGAACGACGAGAAGTGGCCGGAGATGAACACCACCGGCCCGGCGCCGTCGCGGATCGCCGCCAGCCGCTCGGCGCCCACCACCTCCACCCGGCTCGGGTCGTTGATGATCCGGTCGAGGATCGGGAACTCGGCGAACCAGCGGCCGGCCTGGTCCCATTGGGCGGCGAGCAGCTGGGCGATCTGGGCGTCGGATTTCTCCGGAAAGGCGATCCGCAGGTTGCGCTCGGCGACCCGGTTGGCGCTGGTCAGCGGTCCCAGCCGCCGGAACAGCCAGGACCCGAAGTCGGACACCTGGTCGATGGGGAAGATCCGCGCCAGGCCCGCCGCCACGTCATAGGCGAAGGCCTCGAGCCGCCAAGCGAGGTCCTGCCCCCGGGAGGCCCTGGTCTGAGGGGTCTTCGCCCGCGCGGACTTCGCTTGCGCCATGTCTCCTACTAGGGGGCGTCGCCGCGCTTGCGCAACGCGCGGGTTCGCTTGGCGCGCGACTTGCCGCGTCGAAGGCCAGGTGTCCCGGTTCGGGACGCGGGGGTGACGAGGGGCGTGGCGTAAGATCATGAGCGACGAGATCGACGTTCATCTGGGACGGCGCCTGCGCCGCCGCCGCCGGCTTCTGGGGCTGACCCAGCAGCAGCTGGCGGGGGCCTGCGGCGTGCGCTTCCAGCAGATCCAGAAGTACGAATGCGCGGCCAACCGCATGTCGGCGGCCCGGCTCTGGCAACTGGCCGAGGTCCTGGAGGTGCCGGTGAGCTACTTCTACGAGGGCATGGCCGAGCTCGAACGGGAAGCCCGCGCCAAGGAGGCCGAGGCCGGCCGCGAGGTGTTCGCCCGCAAGGAGACCCGCGACCTGATCCGCGCCTACTACAGCCTCAGCGAACGGCCTCGCCGACGCCTGCTGGACCTGGCCAAGTCGCTGAACGGTGACGTCGAAGCCTGACGCGACGGCGACGGCGCGGTAAAGGGTGGACCATGCCAGCCCCGACCTCTGACCGCCTCGCCGAACTCGACGCCTTCCTGGTGGAGCTCAACGCCGCCGCGGCCGGCGCCATCCTGCCGCTGTTCCGCGCCGACCACGGCTTGATCGACAAAGGCGGCGCCAAGGGCTTCGATCCGGTCACCGAGGCCGACAAGGGCGCCGAGCGCGCCATCCGCCAGCTGATCGCCGAACGCTATCCGGAGCACGGGGTGATCGGCGAGGAATACGGCGAGGACCGGCCGGACGCCGAGTGGGTCTGGGTGCTGGATCCGGTCGACGGGACGCGGGCCTTCATCGCCGGCCTGCCCCTGTGGTGCACGCTGATCGGGCTTCGGCACGAGGGCCGGCCGGTGCTGGGCTCGATCGGCCAGTCCTACTTGGGCGAGCTCTATATCGGCCATGCCGGCGGCTCGCGGCTGATCAGCCGCGGCGTCTCCCGGCCGCTGAAGGTCCGGCCCTGCCCGAGGCTGACCGACGCCATCATCGCCACCACCGATCCGGAGATGTGCTTCACCGGCGCCGAGCTGGGCGCCTGGACCCAGGTCCGCGCCGCCGCCCGGCTGGCGCGCCTGGGCTGCGACGCCTACGCCTACGCCATGGTCGCGGCCGGGACGATGGACATGGTCATCGAGGCCGGCCTGCAGTCCTGGGACATCGAGGCCGCCATCCCGGTGGTCGAAGGGGCTGGCGGACTCGTCACCGACTGGCGCGGCCAGCCGGTGGGAGATCACGGCGGACAGATCGCCATCGCCGGCGACCGCGCCTGCCTGGAGGAGGCGCTGGTCGCCCTGCGGCGCTCCGCCCTTTAGGCGACGGGCGCGGGCTTCTTGGCCGGAGCCTTCTTGGCGGCCGGCTTCTTCGCCGCGGGCTTGGCCGCCGTCTTGGGGGCGGCGGCTTTCGAGGCTGCCGCCTTCGGGGCAGCGGCCTTCGGGGCGGCGGTCTTCGGGGCGGCCTTGGCGGCGACGGTCTTCGCCGCCGGCTTGGCCGCGGCCTTGGCGGCGGGCTTCTTGGCCGCAGCCGGCGTCTTCGCGGCCGCGGGCTTCTTCGCGGCGACCGGCTTCTTGGCCGCCGCAGGCTTGGCGGCCGGCTTGGCCGCGGCCTTCGCCTTCGGAGCCGCCTTCGCCTTGGCGGGAGCCTTCTTCACCGCCGCGGGCTTGGCCGCCGGCTTCGCGGCCGCCTTGGCCGGGGCCTTCGGAGCGGCGGGCTTCGTGGCGGCGGGCTTCTTGGCGGCCGGCTTGGCCGCGACTGCCGGCTTGGCGGCGGCGGGGGCCGGCGCAACGGCAGGCTTGGGCGCAGCTGCCGGAGCCGCCGCGGCGACGGGCGCCGGCCTCGGCGCGTCGAGAGCCACGGGCTTGGGGGCTTCGGCAGGCTTGGGGGCTACTCGGCCGGTGAGCGCGTCGAACGCCCTCAGAAAGATGTTACGCATCTCGTCGGTCTCCATAAGAACTTCGTGGTAGGCGCCGGGGACGTTGACAAACTTTCCCTGCGGCAGATGGCGGGCGGCCGCGGCCTGGGCCGCGTTGTCGACCAGTTTGTCCTCTTCGGCCGAGACGATGATCACCGGAGTGACGATCTCCCGAAGTCGTTCGGGTCGGGCGAGGAAGGCGGTGGCGCGGAAGGCGAAGTCGAGCCAGCCCCAGGTCGGCGCGCCGAGCGCGAGTTGCGGCTCGGCGGCGATCAGGCTGCAGGTGCGCTCGAAACGCCCACGGTCGTGGGTGAGGATGTTGCCGTCGAAGGTGTCGTCGAATGGCTTGCCGGGCTGGCCCAGCGCATAGCGGCGGGCGCGGCCGAACATGACGCTTAGGCTGGCCAGGGTGCGCGCCGTCTTCAGCGGCACCTTGCCGGTCTGCACGCCGAGCATCGGGGCCGACAACACCGCGCCGGCGAAGCGGGTCTCGCCGCTGGCCAGGGCCAGCAGCGTCAGGCAGCCGCCCATCGAATGCCCGACCGCCACCCAGGGCCGCGGCAGCCGCGTCTCGTACGCGGCCAGGAGGGCGCGGAAGTCGTCGAGGAAGGCCTTGTGCCCCTTGGCGTGGCCCTTCAGCCGGTCCGGCAGCTCGCGCGCCGACAGGCCCTGGCCGCGCCAGTCGTGGGCCAGCACCACGAAGCCCCGCTCCAGGAAGTCGGCGATGGTCTCGTAGTATTTCTCGAGCGGCTCGGTGCGGCCGCCCGACAGGACGATCGAGCCGCGCGCCCGGCCTTGCGGCGTCCACAGCGCGGCTCGCAGCCGCGCGCCGCCGGCGCCGGTGAACCAGTCGGCCTCGCCGCCGGCGGGCGGCCGGGCGAGAGCGGTGGCGACGAGGGGCGCGGGCTCGAACATCGGGCTCCTCTACACGGCCTTGGAAAACAGAGATTGAATGGCCGGTTGCATTTTCATCGCCAGGGCCATGTCGGAGAGTTTGAGCCGGCCGGTCATTATCGCACGCATCGGGTCAAGTTCGCGCTTGCCCATGGCCTCGAGGTCGCGGCGGCTGACGGTGACCACGAGATCGGCAGGACGGTCCTCGTTGCTGACCTCGGCGCCCGCGATGTGGATGAATCCCTCGCCCTTGAGGTCGAGCTTGATCGACTTGTCGAGGGCGACGTCGGACGCCGCCGCGCGGCGGATCCGATCAGTGATTTCCTCGAGCGTCGCCATGCCCCCCGCACCCTTCGACTCATCGGGCAGCTTCGCTTTAGACGCGAGTGAAGTAAACCTTCGCGCGGGCGTTCAGAAGGGTTTGACGAAGCGCAGCGTCATTCGGTCGCTCTCGCCGATGGCGTCGTATTTCGCGTGGTCGAACTTCGGGTCGTCCGGCTGGCCGCGCGGGCTCGACCGGCGCACCGGCGGCAGGGTCCAGACGCCGAACGGATGGTCCTTGCTGTCGTGCGGATTGGCGTTGATCTCGCTGGCCTGGTCGAGCTTGAAACCCGCCTCCTGGGCGAGCTGGACCACATAGGCCTGCTGCACGTAGCCGCTCTCGGCCAGCAGGTCGGGCACGCCGCCGGCGTCGGCCCGATGTTCCTCCACCCCCAGCACGCCGCCGGGCTTCAACGCCGCGAAGGCGTCGCGGAAGGCCTTGTCGACGACGCCCGCCGCCATCCAGTTGTGGAGGTTGCGCAGGAACAGCACGAGGTCGGCGGAGCCGGCGGGCGCCACCGGGCCGCTGGTCGGGCCGAAGGCGGTGATCTCCACCTGGCCGTAGAGCTTCGGCTTGGCGGCGATCCGGCGACGGTAGGCGTCCACCACCTCGCGGCCGGCGGCGTCCTTGGGATCGTCGAGCTGCAGGTTGGCGGCGTAGAGCTTGCCGCCGGTGGCCGCCAGGAACGGGGCGACGATGTCGGTGTACCAGCCCGCGCCCGGCCAGAACTCGACCACCGTCTGGCCCGGCTTCAGGCCCCAGAAGGTCAGGGTCTCGACGGGGTGGCGCCAGCGGTCGCGGGCCTTGTCGGCGGGCGAGCGCCAGGCGCCGGCCACCGCCGCGGCCAGCGTGGTCGGCCCCTCGGCCGGCTTGGCGGAAGGGGCGGCGGGCGTCTTTCGGCTGCAGGCCGCCAGCGCGCCGGCGCCGAGCAGCAGAAGGCGGCGGGACACTAAGGGGCGGGAAACGGAAAACATCGGGCGCGCCACTCGGACCTCGTCACGCCCCCCGGCATGGCTTCCTTTCCGCAGTAGCGCGACCTGCGCCGTGGGTCAAAGCGTCAGCGTCCGCAAGGTCTTGAACGCCGAAAACCCGCGCCTACCTCAGTCGGCGAAGGTGCTGGATGTCCGGGCCTTCTGGGGCGCCGCGCGAGGCCTATCAGGCTCGCCGACAGCCTCAAGACCGCAACCTTGCTTCGCAAAGAAGGATGTGAACCGCATGCGTACGATCGACTTCTCCCCCCTCTATCGCTCCGTCGTGGGCTTCGACCGCCTGGCCTCGCTGCTCGAGACCGCCTCGGCCGACGCCGCCACCGGCTATCCGCCCTACAACATCGAGCGGACCGACGAGAACGCCTACCGCATCGAGATCGCGGTCGCCGGCTTCCGTCCGGAAGAACTGAGCGTCGAGGTGAAGGAAAACCTGCTCACCGTCGAAGGCCGCAAGGCCGCCAACGACGACACCCGCCGCTACCTGCATCGCGGCCTGGCCGAGCGCAACTTCGAGCGGCGCTTCCAGCTCGCCGACTATGTGCTGGTGACCGACGCCAACCTGTCGGACGGCCTGCTGTCCATCTCCCTGAAGCGTGAGCTTCCCGAAGCGCTGAAGCCGCGCCGGATCGAGATCGGCGCCGGCCAGTCGACCCTGATCGAAGGCGAAAAGGCCGCGTAAGCAGCCTTCGCCTCTCAGTTGAACGAGGGCGGCGCCTGCGGGCGTCGCCCTTTTTCGCAGCGGTCAGATGACCTCGTCGAGGCCGCGCGTGCCGATGCGGATGACGCCGCCGACATTGATCTGGCGCAGCGCCGCGCCGGTGAAGTTGGCGCGGCTGATGTCGGCCCCCACCAGCAGCGCATGGCGCAGGTCGGCGCGGGCGAGGTCGGCGTTCTTGAGGATCGCCCCGGTCATGTCGCAGGGCAGCACCCGGTCGCCGCCCAGCAGCAACGGCCCCATCTGGGCGTCGCGAAGGTCGCTGCCGGAGAGCTTGGCGCCCTTGAGCTTGGCGCCGCGCAGGTCGGCGCGCCGCAGGTTGCAGTTGCGCAGGTCGGCGCCGTCGAGGTGCGCGCCCTGCAGCTGCACCCCCTCCATGTCGAGGCCGTAGAACACCGCGCCCTTGGCGGAGAGCGCCGTCAGGTTGAAGCCGCGGATGCTCTCCAGCTTGCGCAGGTCCGCGCCGTCGAACACCGAGGGGCTGCCCGCCTTGCCGCCGGTCTCGCACCAGCGGGCGTGGTCCTGGATCATCGCCTGATAGGGCTTGGCGCCGGCGGTCTTGCCGGCCGGCTCGTCGGTGAGCACGCCGGTCATGTTGGCGTCCATGACGTTCCAGGACTGGGTCTTGGCGCCCACCAGCACCGCGTCCTGCAGGTCGGCGCCGGCGAGGTCCGCGCCGGAAAGGTCGGCGCCGGAAAGGTTCGCGCCCTTCATCGACGCCTGCTTGAGGTTGGCGCGGATCAGCTTGGCGTCCTTGAGCACCGCGTCGGTGAAGTCGGCGCGCATGGCCATCACCCCGGACAGCCGCGTACGCTCCAGGTTCGCCCCGGCCAGGATCGCGCCCTGGACCTCGCCCGGCTGGGACTTGGTCTCCAGGCGCCGGTAGCCGAACTTGCGGTCGGCGGCGGCCATCGTGCCTTCGCGCAGGTCGGCCTCGAACAGGTCGGCGCCGGTGAGGTTGGCGTTGCGCAGGCAGGCCCCGCGCAGGTCGGCCCGACGCATGGAGGCGTCGGAAAGGTCCGCGCCCTGCAGGTCCGCCCCGAACAGGCTGGCGTGGTCGAGCTTGACGCCCTGCATCCGGCAGTCGCGCATCATCGTCCCGGTGAGGTCGGCGTCGCAGAGGTTCTTGCCGCGCAGGTCGAGGCCGCTGATGTCCATCCAGGCCAGCACCGCCCGCGCGCCGCCGGGCTTGGAGCTCCACAGCCGGTCATGCTTGGCGCAGATGGCGTTCAGCTCGGCCTGGCTGAGCTGGCGGGAGACGAGGGTATGGCTGGCGATCACGGGCATGCTGGGGAAAAGCCTACGCCCCCAGGATTAACGGCCCATTTCCGCTACTTAGCTGGACGGTAGGCGGAATAGAGATCGGCCGCCTCGGCGCCGAGCAACCCCTGGTCGAGCCGGACCCCGGCCGCCCGCAACCTGGCCATGCCTCGGCCGCCGGCGAAGGTCGAGGCGTCGTCGCAGGCGACCACCACCCGCGCCATGCCGGCCTGCGCCAACAGCGCCGAGCAGGAGGGCGCGCCTGAGGACCTCTGGCCGCAGGGCTCCAGGGTGACGTAGGCCGTGGCGCCGCGCGCGCCCTCGCCCGCCTGGATCAGCGCCTGCTCCTCGGCGTGCGGCCGGCCGCCGGGCGCGGTGACGCCCTCGCCCACCACCGCGCCGTCGCGCACGATCACGCAGCCGACCGACGGATTGTCGCCGGTCCGCCCGACTTGGGTCCGCGCCAGGGCGATGGCGCGCCGCATGTGGATTTCGTCGTCCGCGATCATGACCCCTCCGGCCCCACCATGTGTCATCCCCGGCGGGATGACGACGTCTAGTCGGCCAGCCCCGGCAGCCGCGTCGCCCGCTCGGGATCCAGATAGCGCGCCGCCGTCGGCTTCAGCGCGGCGTCCAGCTCGATCAGCAGCGGGTTGCCGGTGGGGATCTCGACGTCGATGATCGCCTCGGCGGAGAGGTCGAACAGCAGCTTGACGATGGCGCGCAGCGAGTTGCCGTGGGCCGCCACCAGCAGGGTCTCGCCGGCCGCCAGCTGCGGGGCGATCTCGCCTTCCCAATAGGGCTGCACGCGCTCAAGCGTGGTCTTCAGGCTCTCGGTGACCGGCAGCGTGGCGCCGGCGTAGCGGCGGTCCTTGGAGAAATCGAACTCCGAGCCCGGCTCCAGCGGCGGCGGCGGCACGTCGTAGGAACGCCGCCAGATCTTCACCTGGTCGGCGCCGTGCCGGGCGGCGGTCTCGGTCTTGTTGAGGCCGGTGAGGCCGCCGTAGTGGCGCTCGTTCAGCCGCCAGTCCTTGACCTCCGGCACGAAGGCCTGATCGCAGGCGGCCAGCGCCAGCCAGGAGGTGCGGATCGCCCGCGTCAGCACCGAGGTGTAGCAGCGGTCGATCGCCACGCCCTGCGCCTTGATCAGTTCGCCGCCCTTGCGGGCCTGGGCCTCGCCCTCGGCGGTGAGGTCGACGTCCACCCAGCCGGTGAACCTGTCGTCGAGGTTCCATTGGCTCTGGCCATGGCGCAGCAGGATCAGCGTCGGCAAGGGTCTCGACCTTTCATTGGGGACGGCGAGCAGCGGCTAGGGCCTTATGACCGGCGCCGTCAAGCCGCCGCGGGCCTTCGGATTGGCCCCGCGCCCGATCAACGGCTATAGGAGCCGCCATGCTCGACCGCCTCTACCTGCCTCTCCTGGGGCTCGCGGCGCTGGCCGCCATCGCCCTGTCGCTGGTCTGGCCGCAGGGCCTCGGCGCGCGTTCGCCCGGGCCGTTCGGCCACACGCCCGTGCAGCAGACCCCCGCCGTGCAGGCGGCGATGAAGCGCGAGGCCGACGCCTCCCAGCAACGGCTCACCCAGACGCGGCAGGCGGTGCGCAGCCTGCAGTCGCAGGCCATCGCGCCCTCGCAATGAGCGACTTCGACGCCATCACGGTCGGCCGCCGGGTGCTGGCCGCCGAAGCCGAGGCGCTGGGCCAGATGGGCGCCGGCCTCGGCGCCGCCTTCAGCCGCGCCGTCGAGGCGCTGTTCGCCGCCAAGGGCCGGATCGTCTGCACCGGCATCGGCAAGTCCGGCCATGTGGCGCGCAAGATCGCCGCCACCCTGGCCTCCACCGGCTCCACCGCCATGTTCGTCCACGCCACCGAGGCCAGCCACGGCGACCTCGGCATGATCGGCGCCGACGACGTCATCCTGGCGCTCTCCAAGACCGGCGAGACCCGCGAGCTGGCCGACGTGATCGCCTACGCCAAGCGCTTCCACATCCCGCTGATCGCCATGACCGCGGTGGCCGACAGCGCGCTCGGCCGGGCCGCCGACATCCTGCTGCTGCTGCCCGACGCCCCGGAGGCCTGCGCCCCGGAGCTCAACGCCCCCACCACCTCGACCACCCTGCAGATCGCGCTCGGCGACGCGCTGGCGGTGGCGCTTTTGGAGCGGCGCGGTTTCCAGCCGCAGGATTTCCGCATCTTCCACCCCGGCGGTAAGCTGGGGGCCATGCTGCGCACGGTGGGCGACCTGATGCACGGCGCCGAGGAGCTGCCGCTGGTCGGACTCGACACCCCCATGCGCCAGGCCCTGCTGGTGATGACCGAGAAGCGCTGGGGCATCGTCGGGGTCACCGACGCCGACGGCCGCCTGGCCGGAGCGATCACCGACGGCGACCTGCGCCGCCACATCGACGGCCTGCTGGACCATGCTGCCGGCGAGGTGATGACCGCCGGACCGAAGAAGACCGTACGGCCGGGCATGCTGGCCTCCGAGGCGCTGGCGCTGATGAGCGATCCGGCGCCCGCCGTCACCGTTATGTTTGCCGTCGCCGACGGCCGCCCGGTGGGCATCCTGCACGTGCATGACATCCTGCGCGCGGGGGTGATGTAGCGAACCAAGCTGCGCAGTACGCGTTGACGTGGCCTTGGGGCCACCCACTCTCTAAAACACGCCAGACCCGTATCCCGGAGTTCCGATGCTGCCTGCTCCCCGCGCCGACCTGATCGCCAACACCTTCGATTACGAGGTCCTCCCGCTGGTGAAGGCCACCGGCTTCCGCGAATACGACGCGCGCTGGCTGTTCGGGCCGGAGATCAACCTGCTGGGCGTCCAGGCGCTGGGCCTGGGGCTCGGCACCTATATCCACGAGCTCGGCCAGAAGCGGATCGTGGTCGGCCACGACTACCGGTCCTATTCGCTGTCCATCAAGCAGGCCCTGACCATCGGCCTGGTGGCGGCCGGCTGCGAGGTGATCGACATCGGCCTGGCGACCTCGCCGATGGCCTATTTCGCCCAGTTCGACCTCGACGCGCCGTGCGTGGCCATGGTCACCGCCAGCCACAACGAGAACGGCTGGACCGGCGTGAAGATGGGCGCCCAGCGCCCGCTGACCTTCGGCCCCGACGAGATGGGCCGGCTGAAGGAGATCGTGCTCGGCGGGACCTGGAAGCAGCGGCCGGACGGCTCGGTCGCCCAGGTCGACGGCGTGCGCGAACGCTACATCGCCGACGCCGCCAGCCGCGCCGGCATCAGGCGGCCGCTGAAGGTGGTCTGCGCCTGCGGCAACGGCACGGCCGGCGCCTTTGCGCCCGAAGCCCTGCGGCGGATGGGCGTGGCGGTGGTCTACGAGATGGACTGCAAGCTCGACTGGAACTTCCCGAAGTACAACCCGAACCCCGAAGACGCCGCCATGCTGCACGAGATGGCCAAGGCGGTGCGCGAGTTCGGCGCCGACCTGGCGCTCGGCTTCGACGGCGACGGCGACCGCTGCGGGGTGGTGGACGACGAGGGCGAGGAGATCTTCGCCGACAAGATCGGGCTGATGCTCGCCCGCGACCTGTCCTACCTGCACAAGGACGCCACCTTCGTGGTCGACGTGAAGTCGACCGGCCTGTTCGCCACCGACGAGGTGCTGAAGGCGAACGGCGCCAACACCGTCTACTGGAAGACCGGCCACTCCTACATCAAGCGCAAGACCGCCGAGCTGGGCGCCCTGGCCGGGTTCGAGAAGAGCGGCCACTTCTTCTTCAACCCGCCGATCGGCCGCGGCTATGACGACGGCATCGTCGCCGCCGCCGCCATCCTGGCGATGCTGGACCGCAACCCGGACAAGAAGCTCTCCGACCTGAAGCGGGCCCTGCCGGTCGCCTACACCTCCCTGACCATGAGCCCGCACGTCGCCGACGAGGTGAAGTACGGCCTGGTGGACGAGGTGGTCGCCGAATACACCGCCCTGCGCGACGCCGGCGGGACCATCCTGGGCCGCAAGATCGTCGACCTGATCACCGTCAACGGCGTCCGCGTGGCGCTGGAGGACGGCTCCTGGGTGCTGGTGCGCGCCTCCTCCAACAAGCCGGAGATCGTCGTGGTGGTGGAGAGCCAGCGCAGCGAGGACGACATGCGCGCCCTGTTCCGCGAGGAAGTGAAGCCGCGCCTGGCGAAGCGGCCGGAAGTCGGCGCCTACAACCAGGAAATCTGAGGCCTGGTTTTTGCCGGCCTGCGGCGGCGCAGCTGTTGTTTCGGCCCTCGCCGCGTGGTGAAAGGCCTCGGTTGTTTGGGGGATGACGCATGCACGTGGCGATGATCGGGACAGGCTATGTGGGCCTGGTCAGCGGCGCCTGTTTCGCCGACTTCGGCCACACGGTGACCTGCATCGACAAGGACGCCGGCAAGATCGAGCGCCTGAAGGCCGGCGGCATTCCGATCTATGAGCCGGGGCTGGACCTGCTGGTGGCCAGCAACGTCAAGGCCGGGCGGCTGTTCTTCTCCACCGACGCGGCCGAGGCCGTGAAGGACGCGGACGCGGTGTTCATCGCGGTGGGCACGCCCTCGCGCCGCGGCGACGGCCACGCCGACCTGTCCTACGTCCATGCCGCCGCCGAGGAGATCGCCGGCCTGCTGGACGGCTTCACCGTCGTGGTCACCAAGTCGACCGTGCCGGTGGGCACCGGCGACGAGATCGAGGCCATCATCAAGGAAACGCGCCCCGACGCCGACGTGGCCGTGGTCTCCAACCCGGAGTTCCTGCGCGAGGGCGCGGCGATCGAGGACTTCAAGCGCCCAGACCGGGTGGTGGTGGGCACGCAGGACGAGCGGGCCAAGGCGGTGATGCGCGAGCTCTACCGGCCGCTCTACCTCAACGAGACGCCGATCCTGTTCACCAGCCGCCGCACCAGCGAGCTGATCAAGTACGCCGCCAACGCGTTCCTGGCGATGAAGATCACCTTCATCAACGAGGTCGCCGACCTCTGCGAAGCCGTCGGCGCCGACGTCCAGCAGGTGGCGCGCGGCATCGGCCTGGACGGCCGCATCGGCGGCAAGTTCCTGAACGCCGGCCCGGGCTACGGCGGCTCCTGCTTCCCGAAGGACACGCTGGCCCTGGTGCGCACCGCCCGCGCCGCCGGCTCGCCGGTCGAGCTGATCGAGACCACGGTGAAGGTCAATGACGCGCGCAAGAAGGCCATGGCTGCGAAGGTCAGCCGCGCGGTCGCCGGCGACCTCGCGGGCAAGACGGTGGGGGTGCTGGGCCTGACCTTCAAGCCAAACACCGACGACATGCGCGACGCCCCGGCGCTGGACATCGTGCCGGCCCTGCAGGCCCAGGGCGCCAAGGTGCAGGCCTTCGATCCGGAGGGCCACGAGGCGCAGACGATGCTGACCGGGGTGGACTTCAAGGCCAACCCCTACGACGTGGCCGAAGGCGCCGACGTGCTGGTGATCATCACCGAATGGGACCAGTTCCGGGCGCTCGACCTCGACCGCATCAAGCTGCTGATGAACAAGCCGGTGCTGGTCGACCTCAGGAACATCTACAAGCCGGAAGACATGCAGGCCCGCGGCTTCCTCTATACGAGCGTCGGCCGGGCGTAAGCGGGCGGCGACGCTCGCCTGCCCGGGATCGTCAGAAGCCGGACGAACTCACCCGCAGCAGGAACTGGCCGATCCACAGGGCGCCCGCCCAGAAGGCGACAGCCAGGAAGACGACGAAGGCCAGGCAGGCGATGGAGCTTACGCTCCTGCCCAGCGGCCGCGTCGGACCTCCGAAGGCGAGGTTGCGCCGCATGTTTCCTCCGATCTCTTTTTCGAGTCCGCGCCGGTCGAGCGCCGCGGAGGAGTCGAGACTGACATAACCGTTAACGCTTGGGTAGGGTTGCCGCCGCGCCTCAGGAGGCCTGCTCGGCCCGCGCCCGCAGGTAGGCGTGCAGGGCCGCGATCTCCTCGTGGCTGAGGACGTTGAAACGGGCCGGTGCGATCTCCGACATCAGGCCGAGCTTGCGGTCGCCGGCGGCGATCCCGGTGCGCAGCAGCCGCTCGAAGTCGTTCAGGTCGTAGGCCCCGGCGATGGCGAGGTCCGGCGACTTCACCAGGGCGCTGCCCTTCAGCTCGGGGCCGTGGCACTCGACGCAGGCGCGGGCCACCGCCCGGCCCTGGGCGTGCTCCGGGCCGAGGTCCGGCAGGTCGAGGCCGCCATTGGCCTTGAGCGTCGCCGGCTCGGAGTGGAACTTGCCGAGCAGCACGGCGAGGCGCCCCACCGGTCCGACCTGCAGCCGCGGCTGGCGGGCCCCCGTGGGCGGGACGCTGCGCAGATAGGCCAGCAGGTCGGCCGTCTCGGCGTCGGAGAACTTGGAAAAGGCGCTCGACGGCATGATCCACAGGGGCCGGCCGTCGGCGGCGACGCCATGGCGGATCGCCCGGGCGAGCTGGGCGTCGGACTGCTGGGCGGCGGCCAGGGTCAGGTTCGGCGCCCAGGCCCGCACCATCGCCGGATCGTCGTGGAACAGCTTCCCGGACAGATCCTTGCCGTGGCAGTCGTGGCAGCCGGAGACCGTCGCCAGCCGACGGCCGCGCTCGACGGCGCCGGGGTCGTTGGCCGCAACGATGGCGGGCGTCGGACCGGGCCGCGGCGGCATGCGAATCATCACCTCGCTGGCCGCGAAGCCGCCCAAGGCCACGAACGCCGCCCCGACCACAGGGGCGCCGGCGCCATAGGCCAGCCTCTTCAGAACACGCTTCATCATCCCCTCCCCAGCTTCCGACGCCGGCCTTCGCAGACCGACGTTCGCGGATCGGGGGGATTAATCGGCGCCCGGGCGGGCCGCAATCAGCGCTATTGCAGGAGGGGTCTGCGGGTTTGCAGAATCCCTAGGCGGCGGCCTTCTTCACCGCCCCGGCGATCTCCTTGACCACCTGGCTGACCAGCTTGGCGTCGTCGCCCTCGGCCATGATGCGGATCAGGGGCTCGGTGCCGGAGGCGCGGACCACGATCCGGCCCGAGCCGTTGAGCTTCTGTTCGGCGTCGGCGATGACCACCTTCACCTGGTCGCTTTCCAGCGGTTTGCCGCCGCCGAAGCGGACGTTCTCCAGCAGTTGCGGCACCGGCTCGAACTGGCGCGCCAGCGCGCTCATCGGCTTGTCGGAGTCCTTCAGCACCGCCAGCACCTGCAGGGCGGCCAGCAGGCCGTCGCCGGTGGTGGCGAAGTCGCGCAGGATGATGTGGCCGGACTGTTCGCCGCCCAGGTTGAAGCCGCCCTCGCGCATCTTGGCCATCACGTAGCGGTCGCCGACCTGCGTCCGCTCCAGGGTCAGGCTGCGGGACTTGAGGAACCGCTCGAGGCCCAGGTTGGACATCACCGTCGCCACCACCCCGCCGCCGGTCAGGCGGTCGCGCCTGGCCCAGTGGTCGGCGATCAGCGCCATGATCTGGTCGCCGTCGACGATCTGGCCGCGCTCGTCGCAGATCACCAGCCGGTCGGCGTCGCCGTCCAGCGCGATGCCGATGTCGGCGCGGTACTCCTTGACCATCTTCTGCATGGCCGCGGGACTGGTGGAGCCGCACTCCTCGTTGATGTTGAAGCCGTTCGGGGCGACCCCCACCGAGATCACCTCGGCGCCCAGCTCGTAGAGCGCCTCGGGCGCCACCTTGTAGGCCGCGCCGTTGGCGCAATCGATCACCACCCGCATGCCGGTGAGGTTCAGCCGCCGCGGGAAGGTGGCCTTGGCGATCTCCACGTAGCGCGCCTGGCAGTCGTCGATCCGCTGCACGCGGCCAAGGCCGGTCGGCGGGGCGAGGCCTTCGGTGAGGCCCTGGTCCATCAGCGCCTCGATCTCCAGCTCGCGCTCGTCCGACAGCTTGTAGCCGTCGGGGCCGAACAGCTTGATGCCGTTGTCGGAGAACACGTTATGCGACGCCGAGATCATCACGCCGAGGTCGGCGCGCAGGCTGCGGGTCATCATCGCCACGCCCGGGGTGGGCAGCGGCCCGAACAGCCGCACGTCCATGCCGACGCTGGTGAAGCCGGCCACCAGGGCCGGCTCGATCATGTAGCCCGACAGCCGGGTGTCCTTGCCGATCACCACCAGGTGGCGGCGGTCGTCCTTCGACATGAACAGCTTGCCGGCCGCCAGACCGACGCGGAGCGCCACCTCCGCGGTCATCGGATAGCGGTTGGCCTGGCCACGGATGCCGTCGGTGCCGAAATAGGCGCGCTTGCTCATCGATTGCTCTCGAAACGATCGGAAACTCAGATTTAGTCGACGTCGGCTTGGCGAATGCTAAAGCCGCTGCGTTACGGCCGTGGCCGCAAGGTTCGCCATTATCATAAAGGAAGCCATAGCCACATGTGCGGGATCATCGGCATCGTCGGAACCAAGCCCGTCGCCGAACGGCTCGTCGAGAGCCTCAGGCGCCTCGAATACCGGGGCTATGACTCGGCGGGCGTGGCCGCGCAGATCGACGGCAAGCTGGAGCGTCGGCGCGCGCCCGGCAAGCTGCGCGAGCTGGAGGCGGTGCTCGCCGACCACCCGCTGCCCGCCGCCACCGGCATCGGCCACACGCGCTGGGCCACCCACGGCGCCCCCACCGAGCGCAACGCCCACCCGCATATCGCCGGCCGCGTCGCGGTGGTGCACAACGGCATCATCGAGAACTTCGCCGAGCTGAAGGCCGAATTGCAGGCCAAGGGCCGCGTGTTTTCCAGCGACACCGACACCGAGGTCGTCGCCCAACTCCTCGACGAGACGCTGAACGACGGCCTGGAGCCGGTGGCGGCGTTCAAGGCGACCCTCGACCGGCTGCGCGGCGCCTACGCCCTGGCGGTGCTGGTGGGCGGCGAGCAGGAGGTCATCCTGGGCGCCCGCAACGGCCCGCCGCTGGCGGTGGGCTATGGCGACGGCGAGATGTTCGTCGGCTCCGACGGCCTGGCGCTCGGGCCCTTCACCAACCGCGTGGCCTATCTCGAGGACGGCGACTACGTGGTGGTCGACCACCACAGCGCCAAGATCTTCGACCACGCCGGCCTGCCGGCCGATCGGCCGATCAAGACGCTGGCGGCGTCGGCCGCGGTCATGGAGAAGGGCAACTACCGCCACTTCATGGAGAAGGAGATCCACGACCAGCCGGAAGGGTGCCAGCGCACCATCGCGGCCTATGTGGACACCCTCACCGACCGCACCGCCGTGCCGGGCGGCCTCGACTTCAAGGCCATCGAGCGCATCCAGATCGTCGCCTGCGGCACCTCCTACATCGCCGGCATGATGGGGAAGTACCTGATCGAGAAGCTGGCGGACCTGCCGGTGGACGTGGAGATCGCCTCGGAATTCCGCTACCGCGAGCCGGCCCTCAACGCCGGGTCGCTGGCCATCGCCATGTCGCAGTCCGGCGAGACCGCCGACACCCTGGCGGCGCTGCGCTATTGCCAGGCCAAGGGCATGAAGAGCGCGGCCATCGTCAACACGGTGGAATCCACCATCGCCCGCGAGGTCGACGTGATCTGGCCGATCCACTGCGGTCCGGAGATCGGGGTGGCGTCCACCAAGGCCTTCACCGCCCAGGTGAGCGTCCTGACGGCGCTGGCGGTGGCCGCGGCGCGGGCCCGCGGCCGGATCGACGAGGCCGAGGAGCAGCGGTTGGTCCGCGTGCTACTGGAGGCCCCGCGGCTGATCGCCGAATCCATCCAGCTGGAAGACGCCGTGCGCGGCATCGCCGTCGAGGTCGCCAAGGCCCGGGACGTGCTCTACCTGGGCCGCGGACCGATGTATCCGCTG
This sequence comes from Phenylobacterium hankyongense, assembly GCF_003254505.1. Taxonomy (NCBI): domain Bacteria; kingdom Pseudomonadati; phylum Pseudomonadota; class Alphaproteobacteria; order Caulobacterales; family Caulobacteraceae; genus Phenylobacterium; species Phenylobacterium hankyongense. The sequence goes on from NZ_QFYP01000001.1 coordinate 710,750, forward strand.
TCGCTGGAAGGGGCGCTGAAGCTCAAGGAGATCAGCTACATCCACGCCGAGGGCTATGCCGCCGGCGAGCTGAAGCACGGCCCGATCGCGCTGGTCGACGAGCACACGCCGATCGTCATCCTGGCGCCCTTCGACAGCTACTTCGAGAAGTCAGCCTCGAACATGAGCGAGGTCATGGCCCGCGGCGGCCAGGTGGTGTTCATCACCGACCCGGACGGCGAGCGGCACGCGCCCGCCGGCGCGCGGGTGGTGGTGACGGCCCCGCGCTGCGACCCGCTGATCGCGCCCCTGGTGATGTCGGCGCCGATCCAGCTCCTGGCCTACCACGTGGCCTTGCAGAAAGGCGCGGACGTCGACCAGCCGCGGAACCTCGCCAAGTCCGTCACCGTCGAATAGGCGCGCCCTGAAACGACGACGGCCGCCCCTCGCAGGGCGGCCGTTCGCGTCGCAGACATCAGCAGAAAGTGCGGCGGCCGCCCCGCGGAGGGAGCGGCCGCACGCTACCGTCTTACTTCGGAGCCGGGGTCGTCGTGGTCGTCGTGGACGACGTGGCCGGAGCCGTGGTCGACATCGAGCCCGTGGCGGGCGCCGTCGTGGTGGTCGTGGCGTCGGCCGGAGGCGTGGTCGCGGTCGCCGAAGCGTCGGCCGGCGGGGTCGTGGTGGTCGTGGTGGTCGTGGCGCTGTCAGCCGGCGCGGTCGCGGCGGTGTCCGTCGCGGTGGTGTCGGCCTTCTTTTGGCAAGCCGAGAGGCCGGCGACGAGGACGGCGGCGACGGCGACCGAAGTCAGGATACGCAGTTTCATGGTAGGTTCCCCTGGAGGACTATCCCCCGACGAGACGGGACTCTTACACAGCTTCGTGTGTTCCCGAAATCGTGATCATGCATTCGGCGTGAATTTTTGTCGCACGAACGGTGGATTCAAGCAGAGCCGTCTTCTAGTGCGCTCTCAGGGATCGTCAGGCCGGCGTGTGCGTTTGGCGGCTAGCCTGATGCTGAAGCTTAGGGATCGGGCGCCACTCGGAGGGGTTTGATGACAAGACGCGTGCGTAAGGCGGTCCTGCCGGTGGCGGGCCTGGGGACCCGTGTGCTGCCGGGGGCGAAGACCACGCCCAAGAACCTGCTGAACGTCGTCGACCGGCCGATCCTCTCCTACATCGTGGAGGAGGCGCGCGCCGCCGGCATCGAGCACTTCGTCTTCATCGTCGGACGCGGCCAGGGCGCTATCGAGGACTATTTCGACTCCAGTCCCGAGATCGAGGCCATCCTCGAGGCCAAGGGCAAGGTCGAGATCCTGGCCGACGTGCGCCGCGACCTGCCGCAGCCCGGCCAGATGAGCTTCATCCGCCAGATGGCGCCGCTCGGCCTCGGCCACGCGGTCTGGTGCGCCCGCGACGTGATCGGCGACGAGCCGTTCGCGGTCATGCTGCCGGACATGCTGATGGCCGCCGAGCCCGCGGCGCTGGCCCAGGCGGTCAGCGCCTACGACAAGGTCGGCGGCAACATCGTGGTCGTCGAGCCCGCGCCTGAAGGCGAGGCGCACAAGTACGGGATCGTCGCCCTCGACGGCCGGGACGGCCGCCTCAACCGCATGACCGGCATGGTCGAGAAGCCGGCTCCCGGTACCGAGCCGTCGAACCTGTTCATTTCGGGCCGCTACATCCTGCAGCCGGAGATCTTCGAGATCCTGGAGACCCAGGAGCGCGGCGCCGGCGGCGAGATCCAGCTGACCGACGGCATGGCCAACCTGATGAAGGTCCAGTCCTTCCACGCCCTGGAGTACCAGGGGATCACCTACGACTGCGGCGACAAGATCGGCCTCTTGCGGGCCAACGTCGCCTTCGCCCTGCGCCGGCCGGACCTGGCGGACCAGGCGCGCGCGGCGATCCAGGCGCTCCTCCAGGCCCCTGCGGCAGGTTGACGCAGGTTGGACTTCCGAAAACAATGATCGTGCGTTAGCCCTTGCAGGGGGGATGTGCGGTTCGGGGAGTAACGATGCGCATACTCGTCCTCGGCGGCGACGGTTTCTGCGGTTGGCCGACAGCCCTTCACCTGTCGGCGCGCGGCCACGAGGTGACCGTGGTCGACAACCAGTCCCGCCGACGGATCGACGAGGAGTTGGGCGCGGGCTCGCTGACGCCCATCGCGACCATCGAGGACCGGTTGGATGCCTGGCGCGAGGTGACCGGCCGGACCATCGGCTTCCACGACATCACCGTCGGCAAGGACTACGACGCCCTGCTGGCGCTGCTGAAGGCCTGGAGCCCGGACGCGGTGGTGCATTTCGCCGAGCAGCGCGCCGCGCCCTATTCGATGAAGTCGGCCCGCCACAAGCGCTACACCGTCGACAACAACCTCAACGCCACCAACGACATCCTGGCGGCGATTGTCGAGAGCGGCCTGGATATCCATCTGGCCCACCTGGGCACCATGGGCGTCTACGGCTACGGCACCGCCGGCATGTCGATCCCGGAGGGCTACCTGACCGTGAAGGTGGAGACGCCGGACGGCTGGGCCGAGCGCGAGATCCTCTATCCGGCCAATCCCGGCTCGATCTACCACCTGACCAAGACCCAGGACGCCCTGCTCTTCCAGTTCTACGCCCGCAACGATCGGCTGCGGATCACCGACCTGCACCAGGGGATCGTCTGGGGCACCCAGACCCGGGAGACCCGGCTGGACCCGCGGCTGGTCAACCGCTTCGACTACGACGGCGACTACGGCACCGTGCTCAACCGCTTCCTGATGCAGGCGGCGGTCGGCTATCCGCTGACCGTGCACGGCCCCGGCGGCCAGACGCGGGCCTTCATCAACATCCAGGACACCGTGCGCTGCGTGGAGCTGGCGCTCTCCCATCCGCCCGAGCGCGGCGAGCGGGTGAAGGTGATGAACCAGATGACCGAATGCTGGCAGGTGCGCCAGTTGGCCCAGATGGTCGCCGGCCTGACCGGGGCGGAGGTCGCCCACCTGCCCAACCCGCGCCAGGAGGCCGACGAGAACGAGCTCTGCGTCGAGAACCGCCGGCTGCTGGGCTACGGCCTGGACCCGATCACCCTGGAGGACGGCCTGCTGATGGAGGTGGCCGAGATCGCCCGGACCTACGCCGGCCGCGCCGACCTCTCGAAGATCCCCTGCGTCTCCTGCTGGAACGCCGAGCGCGCCGCGGCGGCCGCCGGCGCCGGCCCGGAGGCGGCGGTCGCCGCCGAATAGAGTGCGGCTCCTGGTCTTCGGTTTCGGCTACGCCGCCCGCGCGCTCGCTCGCCGCCTCGCGCCGCAGGGCTGGCAGGTGGCCGCCACGGTGCGCGACGCCGCCGAGGTCGCCCGCCTCGCCGCGCAGGGCGTGGACGCCATCCCGATCGACCAGGGCGACCGCCTCGCCCAGGCGCTGGCCGCCACCGACGCCCTGCTGGTCACCGCGCCGCCGGGGCCGCAGGGGTGCCCGGCGCTGCCGCTGCTGGTTCCCGCCATGGCCCGGGCCGGCGCCTTCCCCGACTGGATCGGCTATCTCTCCACCACCGGCGTCTACGGGGACCGGCGCGGCGGCTGGGTGTTCGAGACGAGCCGGCTGGCGGCGCAGTCGGTGGAGGGCGCGCGCCGGGTGGCCGCCGAACGCGGCTGGCTGGAGGTCGGCCGCGGCATGGGACTGACGGTCACGGCCTTCCGCCTGCCGGGGATCTACGGCCCCGGCCGCTCGGCGCTCGACCGCCTGCGGGCCGGCGAGGCGCGGAGCATCGCAGCCCCGGGCCAGGTGTTCTCCCGGATCCACGTGGACGACCTCGCCGCGGGCCTGGAGGCCTCCATGGCGCGGCCGCGGGCGGGGGGCATCTACAATCTCTGCGACGACGCGCCGGCTCCGAACGGGGAAGTGGTCGCCTACGCGGCCGGGCTGCTGGGCGTGGCGCCGCCGCCGGTGGTGGCGCTGGCGGACGCCGGGCTCTCGCTCGCCGCCCAACGGTTCTACGCCGAGAGCAAGCGGGTCTCCAACGCCCGCGCCAAGGCCGAACTCGGCTGGCGGCCGGCCTATCCGACCTACCGCGAGGGCTTGCAGGCCGTGCTCGCCGCGGAGCGCTAGCCGGCGACCTCGGCCACCGCGGCGAGCAGGCGCTCGATGTCCTGCGGGCGCGACAGGCGGTGGTCGCCGTCCTTGATCAGGGTGAAGGCCACGTCGGCGCTCTTCAGGCCCTGCGTCAGCTCCAGGGCGTGGCGCCAGGGGACGTCCGGATCGTCGCCGCCCTGCAGGATGCGCACGGGGACCTCGATGGGCACGGGGCCCGGCAGGATCGACCAGCGGGCGCCGTCCTCCAGCAGGGCGCGGGTGATCGGATAGGGCTCGCCGTAGTCGGAGGGCCGCAGCCAGACGCCGTCCTGGCGCAGGGCCGCCTGGCCCTCGGGCGGGATCTCCGGGGCCATCAGCTTTTCGGTGAAATCCGGCGCCGGGGCGACCAGCACCAGGGCGCTCACCCGCTGCGGCCGGGCCATGGCCGCCAGGCAGGCGATCCAGCCGCCCATGGAGGAGCCGACCAGCACGGCGGGGCCCTCGACCAACTCGTCCAGCACCGCCAGCGCGTCCTCGCGCCAGCGGGTGATGGTCCCCTTGGCCTGGAAGTCGCCGCCGGACTCGCCATGACCCAGGTAGTCGAAGCGCAGGTACGCGCGGCCCTGCGCCAGCGCCCAGTCGGCCAGGGCTTCGGCCTTGGTCCCGGCCATGTCGGAGCGGAATCCGCCCAGCCAGACCAGCGTCGGACCGGCCCCCGCCACCTGTCGCCAGGCCAGCCGCTCGCCGTCCGGACGGCTCAGATATCCGCGCGTTTCGCTCATCCCCGCCTCTTAGCCTGCGACAGCTCGCGCGTCAGCGCTCGCCGGTGTTTACGACGGCCCGTTTCGCGCTATGCAGGAGGCGTGGCGCTTCCCCCTGACTTCACCCTTCTGCAGGTCGTCCCGGAGCTGGAAACCGGCGGCGCCGAGCAGACCACCATCGACGTGGCGCGCGCCGTCATCGAGGCCGGCGGCCGGGCTTTCGTGGCCACCCGCGGCGGGCGGATGGTGGCGCGCCTGGAGGCCGACGGCGGGCGGCTGGCGCAGATGCCCGTGCAGTCGAAGAACCCGCTGGTGATGCTGGGCAACGCCTCGCGGCTGGTGGACCTGATCCGCCGCGAGAAGGTCAGCCTGGTGCACGCCCGCTCGCGCGCCCCGGCCTTCTCGGCGCTGTGGGCCGCGCAGGCGACCCGGACCCCGTTCGTCGCCACCTACCACGGCGTCTACAAGGCCAATTCGGCGCTGAAGCGCTGGTACAACGCGGTGATGACCCGCGGCGACCTGGTGATCGCCAACTCCGACTACACCCGCGACCATGTGCTGGCCGAGCACGGCCTGGATCCGGCGAAGATCGTCAGCATTCCGCGCGGCGTCGACCTCGACCGCTTCAACCCCGGATGGGTCCCGCCGCTCCGCACCGAGGCGCTGCGCGAGGCCTGGGGGATCGCCGCCGACGACCGGCGCACGCGGTTCCTGCTGGCCGGCCGGCTGACCCGCATCAAGGGCCACCTGACGATCATCGAGGCCGCCGCGCAGATGAAGGCGGCGAGTCGCCACGACTTCCTGATCCTCTTCGCCGGCGACGACCAGGGCCGCACCGACTACGGCGCCGAGCTCACCGCCGCGATCGCCGCGGCCGGGCTGCAGGACGCGGTGAAGATCGTCGGCCACTGCGACGACATGCCGGCCGCCTACCTGCTCTGCGACGTGGCCCTGTTGCCCACCACCGTGCCGGAGTCCTTCGGCCGCGCCGCCGTCGAGCCGCAGGCCATGGGCCGCACGGTGATCGCGTCCAACCACGGCGGCACGGTGGAGACGGTGGTCGACGGGACCACCGGCTGGCTGGTCCCGCCGGGCGATCCCGCCGCCTGGGCCGAGGCCATGACGCGGGCGATCGACCTGGGCGCCGCCGCCCGGCTGCGGATGGGGGAGAGCGGCATGAGCCGCACCCGCCAGCTCTACCGGGTCGACGCCATGTGCGCCGCGACGCTCGGGGCCTACGAGCGGATTCTGGAGGCTCGCGCCTGATGGCTCGCCGCGACGTCGAGAAGATCCTGGTCATCAAGCTGTCGGCGCTGGGCGACTTCGTGCTCGCCCTGGCGGCGATGAAGAAGATCCGCGAGGCGCACCGCAAGGCGCACATCACCCTGCTCACCACCCCGCCGTTCGAGGGCCTCGCCAAGACCTGCCCCTATTTCAACGCGGTGCAGACCGACGGCCGGCCGGAGAACTTCAGCCAGTGGATGGCGCTCCGCAGGCGGATCAAGCAGGCGCGCTACGACCGGGTCTACGACCTGCAGACCTCCGCCCAGTCCAACCGCATCTTCCAGGCGCTGCGGCCGCACCCGCCGGCGTGGTCCGGGATCGCCCTCGGCTGCTCGATGCCGCACCGCAATCCGCTGCGGAACCACATGCACACCCTGGAGCGGCAGGCCGACCAGCTGATGTACGCCGGCATCTGGCCCGACGCGCCGACCGCGCCGGGGACCGCGCCTGCGCCCGACCTGTCGTGGGTGTGGAAGAGCCTGCCGGCCGAGCATCCGGTGTCCGGCGGCGTCAAGCCCCGGCCCTATGCGCTGTTCGTGCCCGGCGGCTCCTCGCACCGGCCGGAGAAGCGCTGGCCGGTCGACAAGTACGCCGAGCTGGCCCGCATCCTCTACGCCAAGGGCTTCGACGTGGTGATCATCGGCGGCCCGCAGGAGTCGCAGATGGCCCACGCCATCCAGCGCGAGGTGCCGCGCGCCCGCGACCTGACCGGCCGCACCGACTTCGCCCGCGTGGCCCTGCTGGGGGCCAAGGCGGCGCTGGCGGTGGGCAACGACACCGGGCCGCTGCACCTGGCGGCCGCCGCCGGCGCGCCCACGGTCGTGCTGTTCTCCAACGCCTCGGATCCGGCGCTGTCGGCCCCGCGCGGCAAGGTGGCGGTGCTGCGGGCCGACCGTTTGTCGGACCTGGCTGTGGCTACGGTGGCACAGGCGGCGCTCTCTCTTGCGCCCTCGACCGCCGGCGCGGCTTGATAGCGCCCCGTCGCTCGATCATATACTGTAAGAAGCGGCCGGAGCGCATCGTTGCGCGCCGGCGTCTTGCGTTGAAACAACCTACGGAGCCTAGCCTATTCGCCGCCCCATGCAGGCGCCGCCCGTCAAAGACGGTCCGCGCATCAATGATGAAATCCGCGTTCCCCGTGTCCTGCTCATCGATCAGGCTGGAGAAAAACAGGGCGTGATGCCCACCTCCTCGGCGCTCGAAGCCGCCGTAGAAGCCGGCCTCGACCTGGTGGAGATCGTTCCGAACGCGGATCCGCCCGTTTGCAAGATCCTGGACTACGGCAAGTTCAAGTTCCAGGAGCAGAAGAAGAAGAACGAGGCGCGCAAGCGGCAGAAGGTGGTGGAGATCAAGGAGATCAAGCTCCGTCCCAACATCGATATCCACGACTATGAAGTGAAGCAGCGGGCGATGAACCGCTTCTTCGAGGAGGGCGACAAGGTGAAGGTCACCCTGCGCTTCCGCGGTCGTGAGCTGGCCCACCCCGAACTCGGCATGAAGCTGCTGCAGAAGGTCCGCGCGGACTTCGAGCCGATCGCCAAGTGCGAATACGAGCCGCGCATGGAAGGCCGTCAGATGATCATGATCCTCGCCCCGCGGTGATCCCGCGGACCTGAGGATTTCCGGAGCGGCCGTCCCGTCGGGGCGGCCGTTTCCGTATGTGGCGTCGGAAAACCGCACCCTGCGAGCCTTGCCGCCGCGGACGGCGCGGCTTACCACCGTTCACATGTCCGACACAGCGCCGCGGGAGGCGTCGCCGCCTCGCCTGGCGGCGCCGTCGTTGATCGCCGTCATCTTCATCAACATGCTCGGCTTCGGGATCATCGTCCCGTTGCTGCCGTTCTACGCCAAGTCGTTCAACGCGGCGCCCTGGCAGATCAGCCTGATCTTCTCGGCCTATTCCATGGGCGGCTTCTTCGGCGAGCCGTTCTGGGGCCGGCTCAGCGACAGGTACGGCCGCAAGCCGCTGCTGATCTCGACCATCACCGGCAACTGCCTCTGCTACCTGGCCCTGGCCTTCGCGCCGAGCATCGGCGCCGCCTTCGTGATCCGCTTCCTGGGCGGCCTCGCCAGCGGCAACGGCGCGGTGATCCAGGGCTATATCGCCGACGTCACGCCGCCGGAGCGCCGGGCCCGCCAGATGTCGCGGCAGGGCGCGGCCTGGAGCGTCGGCATGATCCTCGGCCCCGCGCTCGGCGGCGCCTTCGCCCACGCCAACGCCGGCCCGGTGGGCTTCCGCATCCCGCTGCTGATCGCCGCGGTGCTGTCGGCGGTCTCGGCGGTGTGCGTGACCCTGTTCATCCGCGAGAGCCGGGTGCGCGAACAGACCATCAGCCAGCGGCCCAACCGCTGGGCGGCGCTGGGCGAGGTCGCGCGCCATCCGGCCATCGGCCGGCTGATGCTGCTGACCTTCCTGGTCGGCTTCGCCTTCACCGGCATCGAGTCGACCATCGGCCTGTGGGGCCAGGCCCGGTTCGGCTGGGGGCCGCGGCAGATCAGCATCTGCTTCGCCTTCGCCGCCGTGGTCTCGGCGATCAGCCAGTTCTTCATCACCGGCCCGATGTCCGAGCGCTACGGCGCCGGCCGCATGCTGGCGATCGGCATGGGGCTGACGGTGGTGGGCGCGGCGCTGCAGCCGTTCTCCACCGGCCTGGTGATGACCACCGGCCTGATGTGCGTCACCGCCATGGGCCAGTCGGTGGCTTTCCCCAACGTCGGCGCCCTGATCTCGCGCACCGCCGACCCGCACCGCCAGGGCCAGATCCTCGGCCTGAACAACGCCGCCGGCGCCTTCGCCCGCTTCGCGGGGCCGCTGTGCGCCGGGGTGAGCTTCGCCGCCATCAGCATCAACGCGCCCTTCGTCCAGGCCGCGGTGGTGGTCGCCCCGGCGATCCTGCTGGCGCTCAGCGCCGCGCGTCGGGCCGACCAGCGGCCGACCAAGGTTCCAGTCCCATGAGCGCCGCCGGCGAGGAGCGCCGCGCGCTGATCGTCCTGCTGGGCGTGATCTACCTGATGATCGCCGGCTTCGGCCTGGTGATCCCGCTGCTGCCGTTCTTCGCCCAGGCCTTCCACGCCCCGGCCTGGCAGGTGACGCTGCTGTTCTCGGCCTTCTCGGTCGGCCAGTTCATCGGCGAGCCGTTCTGGGGGCGGCTCAGCGACCGGATCGGCCGCAAGCCGGTGCTGATCATCACCATCGCCGCGGTGGCGGTCAGCTATGCGGGCCTGGCGTTCGCGCCCAACATCCTGGTGGCGTTCGGGGTGCGCTTCCTGTGCGGGGTGTTCGCCGGCAACATCTCCACCCTGCAGGGCGCCATGGCCGACATCACCGCGCCGGAGCACCGCGCCGCCCGCATGGGGCTGATGGGCGCGGCCTTCAGCGCCGGCTTCTCCACCGGCCCGGCGATCGGCGGCCTCCTGGCCCAGCCCAGCCGCGGGGCGCTGGGCTTCCAGCTGCCGCTGCTGGTGGCCGCGGGCTTCGCCCTGGCCTCGGCGCTGGCGGTGGTGGTGTTCGTGCGCGAGACCCGGCCCGACGTTCCGCCCGCCCCGCGCCCGCCGCGCGCGGCCCGCCTGCGCGAGGCCTTCGCCCACCCGGTGATCAGCCGGGTGGTGGTCATCAGCTTCATCGTCGTCTCCGGCTTCGCCGGCATCGAGGCCACCTATGGCCTGTGGACCGAGCGCCGGTTCGGCTGGGGCCCGCGCGAGATCGGCCTGGCCTTCATGGGCATCGGCGTGCTGGGCGCGCTCTGCCAGGGGCTGGTGACCGGGCGGCTGGTGCGCAGCTACGGCGAGGCGCGGGTGCTGACCGCCGGCCTGGTGATCATGGCCTTCGGCCTTGTCACCCAGTGGTTGTCGCCGATCTGGCCGGTGGCGATGGTCGGGTTCGGCCTGGTCTGCATCGGCCAGTCGATCTGCTTCCCGAACCTGACGGCGCTGATCTCCCGGTCCGCGCCGCCCGGCCGGCAGGGCGAGATGCTCGGCCTGAACATGAGCGGCATGGCGCTGGCCCGCATCGGCGGCCCGGTGTTCGCCGGCCAGCTGTTCTCGCTGGTCGCGCCCGGCGCGCCGTTCGCCTTCTCAGCGCTGCTGATCCTGCCGGCCCTGTGGTTCGCAGCCCAGGTGCGGCGCCTGGCCCCGCGGCCCGGCTGAGCCGCCATCGCCTTGCTTTCCGGCAGGGTTTCGCGTATCAGCCGCTCCCTTCGGAGCCGCCTGGCCAAAGGCATGCCAGGGCGGTTCATCAATACGCCAAGAGGACGGGGCTCCGGCTCCGCAGAGAAATGCCCAAACTGAAGACCAAGTCAGGCGTGAAGAAGCGCTTCAAGATGACGGCGTCCGGAAAGCTGAAGGCCGGTGTGGCCGGCAAGCGCCACCGCCTCATCAGCCACAACGCCAAATACATCCGTCAGAACCGAGGCACGAAGGTGATGAGCGCGTCCGACGCCAAGCTCATCAAAGTCTTCATGCCGTACGGCCTTTAAGGGGAGCTCTGACAGATGGCACGCGTCAAACGGGGCGTCACCGCCCACGCCAAGCACAAGAAGGTCCTGGAGCAAGCCAAAGGCTTCTACGGGCGCCGGAAGAACACCATCCGCACGGCCAAGGCCGCGGTGGACAAGGCCGGCCAGTATTCCTATCGCGACCGTAAGGTCCGCAAGCGCAACTTCCGCGCCCTGTGGATCCAGCGCATCAACGCCGCGGCGCGCCTGGAAGGCATGACCTACTCGCAGTTTATCTTCGGCCTGGATCGGGCCGGGATCGAAATCGACCGCAAGGTCCTGTCGGACATCGCGGGCAACGACCCGGTCGGATTCAAGGCCATCGCAGACAAGGTTCGCGCCGCGCTGGCTTAGGCCGCTTAAGGGATTTCAGGATCCCGAAGCATTCCAAAGCCCTCCGGCCGAACCGCCGGAGGGCTTTTTGCTGCCCTCTTTCCGCGCCTCCCCCGGCGCGAAGACGACGGGGGAGGTGGATCGCCCGCCGAGGGCGAGACGGCGGGGGCGCAAAGCCACCAGTTCCGCGCCGCCGCCTTGCGCCCCCTCCACCACTTCGTGGTCCCCCTCCCCCCGTCCGGGTTCCCCTCGCCCCGAAGCCCCTCTAAGAACCGCAACGCCATGACCGACATTTCCCAACTCGAAGCCGACCTGACGGCGGCCGTCGCCGCCGCCCAGGACGTGGCCGCCCTGGAAGCCGTGCGCGTCGCCGCGCTGGGCAAATCCGGATCCATCTCCGAGCTCCTGAAGACCCTGGGCGCCATGAGCCCCGACGAGCGCCGCGAGCGCGGCCCCGCGATCAACGGCCTGCGCGACCGGATCGGCGGGGCGATCGCCTCCCGCAAGGCCGCGCTGGAGGCCGCCGAACTCGACGCCAAGCTGGCGTCGGAGCGCGTCGACCTCACCCTGCCGCCGCCGCCGGAACGCCGCGGCGCGGTGCACCCGACCATGCAGGTGCTCGACGAGATGATCGCCATCTTCGCCGAGATGGGCTTCGGCCTGGCGGAAGGCCCGGACATCGAGGACGACTTCCACAACTTCACGGCGCTGAACTTCCCGCCCAAGCACCCGGCGCGGGAGATGCACGACACCTTCTGGCTGCCGGAGGACGAGCGCGGCGAGCGCAAGGTGCTGCGCACTCACACCAGTCCCGTGCAGGTCCGCGTGATGCAGAAGCTCAACGAGAAGCTGCCGGCCTGGATCGCCAACGGCCAGGAGCCGCCGATCCGCGTCATCGTGCCGGGCCGCACCTACCGCTCCGACAGCGACGCCACCCACACCCCGATGTTCCACCAGATGGAAGGCCTGGTGATCGGCAAGGACATCCACATGGGTCACCTGAAGTGGACCGTGGACACCTTCATCAGCCGCTTCTTCGAGACCCCCAGCGTCGAGACCCGCTTCCGGCCGCACCACTTCCCGTTCACCGAGCCCAGCGCCGAGCTCGACGTGCGCTGCGACCGCTCCGGCGGCGACGTGAAGATCGGCCAGGGCGACGACTGGATGGAGGTGGTCGGCTGCGGGATGGTCCACCCCAACATCCTGCGCACCTGCGGCCTCGATCCCGACGTCTGGCAGGGCTTCGCCTTCGGCTTCGGCATCGACCGGCTGGGGATGCTGAAATACGGCATGCCCGACCTACGCGACATGTTCTCGGCCGACGTCCGCTGGCTGGAGCACTACGGCTTCTCGGCCTTCGCGGCGCCGAACCCCGCCACCGGCCTGAGCTGAGGAGAGCGTCATGAAATTCACCCTCTCCTGGCTGAAGGACCACCTCGACACCGGGGCCACGGTCGAGCAGGTCGTCGACGCCATGACCATGGCCGGGCTCGAGGTCGAGCACGTGGAGAACCCGGCGGCCAAGCTCGCCGCCTTCTCGGTGGCCAAGGTCGTCGAGGCCGTGCAGCACCCCAACGCCGACCGCCTGCGGGTCTGCCAGGTCGACACCGTCGACGGCCGCCTGGAGATCGTCTGCGGCGCGCCCAACGCGCGGCCGGGCCTGACCACCATCTACGCCCCGCTCGGCGCCTATGTGCCCGGCTCCGGCATCACCCTGGAGGCGCGGCCGGTCCGCGGCGTGGTCTCCAACGGCATGCTCTGCTCGGCCAAGGAGCTGGAGGTCGCCGAGGAGTCCGACGGCATCCTGGAGCTGCCGGACAGCCTCGCCGTCGGCACGCCGGCCGCCGAAGCCTTCGGCCTGGAGGCGGTGATCGACTTCGAGGTGACGCCGAACCGGCCCGACTGGCTGGGCGTGCGCGGCATCGCCCGCGACCTCGCCGCCGCCGGCCTGGGCACGCTGAAGCCCGACCCCCTCGCGGCGGTGAAGGGAAGCTTCCCGTGCCCGGTCGAGATCAAGGTCGACGGCGACGCCTGCCCGGTGTTCGCCGGCCGGCTGATCCGCGGCGTCCGGAACGGCCCCTCGCCGGCTTGGCTGCAGCAGCGGCTGATCAGCGTCGGCCTGCGGCCGATCAACGCCCTGGTCGACGTCACCAACCTACTTTCCTACGACCGCGCGCGGCCGCTGCACGTCTATGACCGGGGCCTGATGGTCGGCGACGTCATCGAAGCGCGGCTCGGCCGCGGGCCCTCGGAATCCACCCACAACGACAAGGCCTCGCCCGCCCCGCACCGGGACGAGCAGCTGATCGCGCTCGACGGCAAGACCTACGACATCACGCCGGAGATGTGCGTCATCGCCGACGCCAGCGGCGAGCGGCCGATCGGGCTGGGCGGCGTCATGGGCGGCGAGTCCACCAAGGTCAGCGAGGACACCACCGAGGTGTTCGTCGAGAGCGCCTGGTTCGACCCGATCCGCACCGCCCAGACCGGCCGGATCACCGGCATCACCTCCGACGCCCAGTACCGCTTCGCCCGCGGCGTCGACCCAGAATTCGTGGTCCCCGGCCTGGAACTGGCGACCCAGCTGATCCTCGAGCTCTGCGGCGGCGAGGCCTCGGAAATCCGCGTGGCCGGCCAGGCGCCCGCCTCCCCCGGCCCCATCGCCTTCGACCGCGGCTATGTGAAGAAGCTCACCGGCCTCACCGTCGACCGCGCGCGGATCGACGAGATCCTGCAGAAGCTCGGCTTCAAGCTAAACGGCGACATGGTCACGCCGCCCTCGTGGCGGCGCGACGTGGAAGGCAAGGCCGACCTGGTGGAGGAGGTGGCGCGGATCGAGGGCTACCAGTCCCTGCCCGCCGAGCCCCTGCCCGAGCTGCCGCGTCCGGTGGGCGGGGCGCTGACCGTACGCCAGACCCGCATGCGCAACGCCCGCCGGGCGCTGGCCGCCCGGGGCTACGCCGAGGCGATCACCTGGAGCTTCATGCGCCGGGAATGGGCCGAGCTGTTCGGCGGCGGCCAGCCGCAGCTGGTGCTGACCAATCCGATCGCCTCGGACCTGTCGACCATGCGTCCTTCGATGCTGCCGAACCTGATCGAGGCGGCGGCCCGCAACGCCCGCAAGGGCTTCGCCGACGCCGCCCTGTTCGAGGTCGGCCCGAACTTCCGCGGCGACCAGCCCGAGGATCAGGTCACGGCCGTGGCCGCCCTCGTCGCCCCGCGCCCGCCGCGCCGCTGGGATGGGGCCAAGAGCGACCCGCTGTTCGCGCTCAAGGCCGACCTCATGGCCCTGCTGGAGGAGCTGGGCGCGCCGGGCCTGCAGGTGGCGCAGGGCCAGGCCTCGGCCTGGTGGCATCCCGGCCGCTCGGCCCGGCTGCAGCTCGGCCCCAGGAACGTGGTCGCCGAGTTCGGGGAGCTGCACCCGCGGATCCTCAAGGCGCTCGACGCCCAGGGCCCGATGTACGCCTTCGAGCTCAACCTCGACGCCGTCCCGGAGCCGAAGCGCAAGGGCGCCAAGACCAAGCCGGCGCTGGAGCTTTCGGCCCTGATGCCGCTGACCCGCGACTTCGCCTTCGTGGTCGGCGCCGACACCCCGGCCGGCGAGCTGGTCCGCCCCATCCTCGGCGCCGACAAGGCGCTGATCGCCGACGCGCGGGTGTTCGACGTCTACCAGGGCCCCGGCGTGCCGGAGGGCTCCAAGTCGGTGGCCGTCGAGGTCACCGTCCAGCCGCGCGAGAAGACCCTCACCGACGCCGAGATCGAGGCGCTGTCGGGCCGCATCGTGGCGGCGGCCGAAAAGGCGGTCGGCGCGAAGCTGCGGAGCTGATCGCGCCTCCCTTGTCCCGAAGAGGACGGGGAGGAGAGGGGCGGCGCTAGGCCAGCTCTCCGGCCACCACCTGCTCGAGGCCGGCGAAAAAGCGCTGCCAGCCGTAGCTGGCGCCCTGGTAGTTCGCCTGCTGGTCGGGCCGGAAGCCGGACTGCTCCATGCGCACCCGCGTGCCGCCCTGCGCGGGCGTCAGCGTCCAGGTGACGACCGTCTTCAGGCCGTTGGCGGCTTCCTCGCCGGAGGAATTCCAGCTGTAGGCGAGCCGCGCATTCGGCTCGACGACCAGCACCTCGCAGTCGGTGACGCCGTTCCAGTGGGCCATCGCCGGCGCGCGGAAGTTGAACCGGTGGCCGACCACCGGCTCGAAGTCGTTGGCCATCAGCCAGGCCTCGATCAGCGGCCCCTGGGTCAGCGCCCGCCAGACCTTCTCCGGCGGATGCGGCAGGTCGCGCTCGACGACCACGGCGCGAAGGGTGGCGGTGTCAGTCACTGGTCCATCTCCTTAAGCAGCTGCTCGAGCCGGTCGAACCGTTCGGGCCAGAAGGCGGCGTAGTGCGCCAGCCAGTCGAACATCGGCGCGAGGCCCTCGGGCCGCGCGCGATAGAGCACCTGCCGGCCGGCGCGCTGTTCCAAAACCACGCCGGCATTGCGCAGGGCCTTCAGGTGCTGGGACACCGCCGGCTGCGACACCTGCGCGCCTTCGGTCAGGGCGCCGACGCTCAGCTCCCCGCCGCGCGCCAGGCGCTCGAAGATCGCCCGGCGGGTCGGATCGGCGAGGGTTCGGAACAGGTCGGCGGCGGCTTCGAGGTCCATCGCTCGATGCATAAGTCATGACTTATGAATGAGTCAAACCGTTGCGCCGGCCCGGCAACCGGCTACCTAAGCCGGATGACCTCGCCCGCATCGTCCCGTCCGATATCGCGCAAACCGGCCTTGGAACGCGCTCTTGAGCTCTGGCTGTTCCGCTCCCGCTGGCTGATGGCGCCCTTCTACGTGGGCCTGGCGGTGGCGCTGGCCTCACTGGTGATCGTGTTCTTCAACGAGGCGGTCCACGAGCTCGCCCAGGTCACCACCATGTCGCCGGAGCAGGCGATCCTGATGGTGCTGTCGCTGATCGACCTGTCGCTGGCCGGGAACCTGCTGCTGATCGTGATCTTCTCCGGCTACGAGAACTTCGTCTCCAAGATCGACACCGGCGACGACGAGGACCGGCCCGCCTGGATGGGCACGGTGGATTTCTCGGGCCTGAAGATGAAGCTGATCGCCTCCATCGTGGCGATCAGCGCCATCGCCCTGCTGCGCGCCTTCATGAAGCTCAACGAGGGCGAGGCGATCCCGGACCGCACGCTGGCCTGGATGGTCGGCATCCACCTCACCTTCGTGGTCTCCGGCGTGCTGCTGGCGGTCATGGACCTGCTGGCGAGCAAGACCGACAAGCACTGAACAATCGCTCCTCCCTTGCGAAGCGGGGAAGGTGGCGCGCCCCGCAGAGGGCGTGACGGAGGGGGCGGGCCGACGCAGCGGGCGAAGCCTGCGCCCCCTCCACCATGCCCTCTGCGGGGCATGGTCCCCCTCCCCCGTTTTACGGGGGAGGAGCAAAATCAGAACGGCAGGATGTTGCGCTTCCGGGTGTAGGCCAGGTAGCCGATGTTGGCGCCCAGCCGCAGGCCGACGCCGGCGCGGATCGGCGCCAGCGTGATGCCGTTCGCCTTCTGGTAGTTCACGCCCAGGCCACCGATGAAGTAGGCGGAGCCTTCGACGCCGGGGAAGCGCTGGTAGATGGCCTCCGGCACTTCCAGCTCATAGCAGAGGGTGAACACCCGGCTGGCGTTGCCGCCGAAGTCCCAGCCCACCGACGGGCCCTGCCAGTAGACCTCGATCGGCTCGCGGCCCTTCATGTAGAGCAGGCCGCGGCCGTAGCGGCCGCCGACCACGAAGGCGCCGGAGCCCTCCTCGCCGGCGATGTAGCCGGTGGGCCGGCCGTTCTGGGCGAAGATCTTCTCCACGGCGCCGCCGGCGGTTTCGGCCGTGACGCCCATGAAGTCGGAGACGTTGTTGACGATCTCGTCGCGCGAATAGGTCTGGGCCTTGGTCTGCGCGGGATAGTCGGGGGTCTGGCTGGGCGGCGGCAGGCCTTCCAGGGAGCGGGGCGGCGGCGTCGTTGGGGGCGTGGTCGGGGCCGGGGCGGCTGGCGGCAGCGGCTTGGCGGTCTGCGCCTGGGCCACGCCGGCGGCGCCGAGCGTCACCAGCCCGCTGACGATGAGGGTTCGACGGTCCATGGGCGTTTCTCTCTCCTTGAAGTCCGAACCAGCTCCCGCCCAGGGCCAGTCATTGCTTGGGGCAGTTTAATGCACGCTTAACTGTGTTGGCCGCGACCGGACGCCGCGCGTCTCGCGCGGGGGACAGAATGTGCTAGAGGCACGCGCCATGACGACCCCGCTCAGCCATATCCGCAACTTCTCCATTGTGGCCCACATCGACCACGGCAAGTCGACCCTGTCCGATCGCCTGATCCAGGAGACCGGCGCGCTGACCCAGCGCGAGATGACCGAGCAGGTGCTCGACAACATGGAGATCGAACGCGAGCGCGGCATCACCATCAAGGCCCAGACCGTGCGCCTGCACTACAAGGCCGACGACGGCGAGGAGTACGTCCTCAACCTGATGGACACCCCCGGGCACGTGGACTTCGCCTACGAGGTCTCCCGCAGCCTGGCGGCCTGCGAGGGCTCGATCCTGGTGGTGGACGCCAGCCAGGGCGTCGAGGCCCAGACCCTGGCCAACGTCTACCAGGCCATCGACAACAACCACGAGATCGTGCCGGTCCTGAACAAGGTCGACCTGCCGGCCGCCGAGCCCGACCGGGTGCGCCAGCAGATCGAGGACGTCATCGGCCTCGACGCCTCCGACGCGGTGCTGGCCTCGGCCAAGACCGGGCTCGGCATCCACGAGGTGCTGGAAGCCGTCGTGAAGCGCCTGCCGCCGCCCAAGGGCGACCGCGACGCGCCGCTGAAGGCGCTGCTGGTCGACGCCTGGTACGACCCCTACCTCGGCGTGGTGGTGCTGGTCAGGGTGATCGACGGCGTGCTGCGCTCCGGCCAACGCATCCGCATGATGCAGCAGGGCTCGACCCACCTCGTCGACCGCATCGGCTATTTCCGGCCCAAGCGCACGGAGATCGAGGAGCTGGGCCCCGGCGAGATCGGCTTCATCACCGCCCAGATCAAGGAAGTCGCCCAGGCCGCGGTCGGCGACACCATCACCGACGAGCGCAAGCCCGCCACGGAGGCCCTGCCCGGCTTCCGCGACGTGCAGCCGGTGGTGTTCTGCGGGCTGTTCCCGGTCGACGCCGCCGAGTTCGAGGACCTGCGCGCCGCCATCGGCCGCCTGCGCCTGAACGACGCCTCCTTCACCTACGAGATGGAGACCAGCGCCGCGCTGGGCTTCGGCTTCCGCTGCGGGTTCCTGGGCCTGCTCCACCTGGAGATCATCCAGGAGCGGCTGAGCCGCGAGTTCGACCTCGACCTGATCGCGACCGCCCCCAGCGTCGTCTACAAGATCAAGCTCACCGACGGCTCGGAGATGGAGCTGCACAATCCGGCCGACCTGCCGGACCCGGTGAAGATCGCCTCGATCTCCGAGCCGTGGATCAAGGCCACCATCCTGACGCCGGACGAGTACCTCGGCTCGGTGATCAAGCTCTGCCAGGACCGCCGCGGCTCGCAGCGCGAGCTGTCCTATGTCGGCTCCCGCGCGCTGGTGGTCTACGACCTGCCGCTGAACGAGGTGGTGTTCGACTTCTACGACCGGCTGAAGTCGATCTCGAAGGGCTACGCCTCCTTCGACTACCAGATCGAGGAGTACCGCGACGGCGACCTGGTGAAGATGTCGATCCTGGTCAACGCCGAGCCGGTGGACGCGCTTTCCATGCTGGTCCACCGCGACCGCGCCGAGGCCCGCGGCCGCGGCATGGTTGAGAAGATGAAGGACCTGATCAGCCCGCACATGTTCCAGATCCCGATCCAGGCGGCGATCGGCGGGCGGATCATCGCGCGCGAGACGGTCCGCGCGCTGCGCAAGGACGTCACCGCCAAGTGCTACGGCGGCGACATGAGCCGCAAGCGCAAGCTGCTCGACAAGCAGAAGGCCGGCAAGAAGCGCATGCGCCAGTTCGGCAAGGTGGAGATCCCGCAGGAAGCCTTCATCGCCGCCCTGAAGATGGACGCCGACTAGAGCGCGCGGGCGGGGCCGCTCAGAGCTGGTTGAACTCGCCGCAGCGGCATTTCACGACCAGGTCCGACAGCACGGCGCGGTCCTTGGCGGTGAAGATCAGGTCGTCGCAAGCCCCGCAGACGAAGCGGATGGAGTCGGCGTCCTGCGGCGCGGCGGTGGGCGGAACGACGGTGCGGCGTCCCACGAACAGGCCGGGAAAGGTGCGCATGGGGACCGACAGCATCTACGGAACTCCTCGATCAGCCGCCGACGGACCCGACGGCGCTTCGCATCTGCAAACCCTTGTCGCGCATATTTGTTGCGGCGCAATGGCAGAGATGTGTGAATAGCGCTCTTTCCCTTATCCGGTAAGGGAATTGCACTGCACCACGGCGTCAGCGCGCGGAGGGCGGCACGCGCCGCCAGAGCACCACCACATAGGCGAACACCGCCAGGTAGGCGGCGGCGAACGCCCAGATCGGCAGCGGCCAGTAGATGACGCCGTTCACCCATCGCATGATCAGCGGCGGCTCGGCCCGGGCGCCCGCCAGCCGGTCCTGCCACAGCGTCAGGAAGCAGGCGCGGCCAAGCACGGCCTGCAGCGCCACCACCGCCATCGACGCCAGGTGCAGCGCCCGCCACCAGCGGACCCGCACCCAGGCCCAGCCCCGCCACGCCCCCAGCGGAATCGCGGCCAGCCCGAAGACGTTGAAGGCGATGACGGCCAGGTGGATCGCAAGCACCGTCTGGGCGAGGACCGGACTCATCGGGCGAGCTTAGGCGTCCTTTTCCCCGCGGTGGAGGAGGGACATGCGCAGCCGATGAGCAACCGACTTCAGGCTCTCGCCCAAATCCTGCCGCAAGCTTGACTATCAAGCAGTCGCCCGGCATCGGGCATCTGCGACAAAGGGGAAGCCATGCGCAAACTGATCGTCTTCGCCGCCGCCGCTGCGGCGCTCTGGGTTTCGGGCTGCAACACCGTCTCCGGCCTCGGCCGCGACATGCAGGCGGCGGGTCAGGCGGTCACCGGCACGGCCGAGGACGTCAAGCGCTAGAGTATCGGAGCGCGGGCTGCGGGGCGCGGGTTCGGAAGCCTGAACGGCAACCCGAATCCGAGCCCGACGCCCGGCCCAAAACGGGTCGCCCGGTCCCGAAAAAATCGCTTTTTGGCTGCGACCTAAGCGCCGCAGCCCTTACGCTTTCAGGGCCGAAGGCGCATATGGCGCGCATGGCTGAAATCGCTCATCCGCTGCTTCCGTCCGTCTTCCGCGGTCTGAAGGGCCGTTGCCCTGCCTGCGGCGAGGGCAAGCTGTTCTGGAAATACCTCAAGGTCTCCGCCCGCTGCGAAAAGTGCGACCACGACCTGGCGCGCTATCCCGCCGACGACGGTCCGGCCTACCTGACCATCCTGGTGGTCGGCCACCTGATCGTGGCCCCGCTGCTGTTCTTCCCGATCGTCTGGCAGTCCTCGCCGGCCTATTCGCTGCCGCTGATCCTGATCCCGCTGGCTCTGATCACCCTGGCGCTGCTGCCGCGCATCAAGGGCGGCTGGATCGGGCTGATGTATGCGCTCGGCGTGAAGGACACCGACGCCCACCTCCACACCGCCGACGCCGCCGACTAGGCGCCGTGCGCCCGCGCGCGCTCCGGAACCTGTGCTGTACCCCGCCCGTTTGGCCCGGCGGAGTGGGGGCACGGCTGAAGGAGAGAGACGCCCATGGGCTTAGGCACCATACTTATCATCATCCTGATCCTGTTGTTGATCGGGGCGCTTCCGAGCTGGGGCTACAGCCGCAGCTGGGGCTATTTCCCGAGCGGCGGCCTGGGCCTGGTGCTGGTGATCATCATCATCCTGGTCCTGATGGGCCGAATATAGGCCCGAGGCCTCTGGCCTGAACGCACAAATCACCTAGCATCCCCCCGGTTCGCGCCGGGGGGATGCATGGCTGTTTCAGACGCTGAGGTCGGGACGCTGGCGGGCGGCGCGACGCCGATGTCGGCCTTCGCCCGCATCAAGGCCATCCTCGGCGGCTCGGCCGGCAACCTCGTCGAGTGGTACGACTGGTTCGCCTACACCTCGACCAGCCTGTATTTCGCCAAGCACTTCTTCCCGCACGGCGACAAGGTCGACCAGCAGCTGCAGACCGCCGCCATCTTCGCGGCCGGGTTCATCGCCCGGCCCCTGGGCGCCTGGCTGATGGGCGTCTACGCCGACCGGGCGGGGCGGCGCGCCGCGCTCACCCTCTCGGTGGCGCTGATGAGCCTGGGCTCCTTCGCCATCGCCATCCTGCCCACCTATGCCCAGATCGGGGTCGCCGCGCAGTTCCTGCTGCTGGCGGCGCGGCTGGTGCAGGGCCTGTCGCTGGGCGGCGAATACGGGGCCAGCGCCACCTACATGGCCGAGATGGCCGGGCGCGAGCGCCGGGGCTTCTGGTCGTCGTTCCAGTACGTGACCCTGATCGGCGGCCAGCTCACCGCCCTGCTGGTGCTGGTGGTCGTGCAGCACCTGCTGTCGAAGGCGGCGCTGGAGGCCTGGGGCTGGCGCATCCCGTTCGCCATCGGCGGCCTCCTGGCCATCGTGGTGTTCTGGATCCGCACCGGTCTCGACGAGACCCGCGCCTACCTGAACGCCGCCAAGGAGACCCCGCGCCGCGGCCAGACCATGAGCCTGCTGCGGGAACATCCGCGGGAGACCGCGGCGATCCTGACGCTCACGGCGGCCGGGTCGCTCTCCTTCTACGCCTACACCACCTACATGCAGAAGTTCCTGGTCAACACCTCGGGCTTCGACAAGGACACCGCCACGGCGATCATGGCCGGGGTGCTTGTCGCCTACATGCTGATCCAGCCGCTGGTCGGCTGGGCCTCGGACCACGTGGGCCGCAAGACCACCATGGCGGTCGGGCTGGGAGCCGGGGCCCTGGCCACCTATCCGGTGATGAGCGCCATCGCCGGCGCCCACTCGGCGGGCCTGGCCTTCGGGCTGATTCTGCTGCTGGTCGCCTGCCATTCCGGCTATTCGGCGGTGAACGCCGCGGTGAAGGCCGAGCTCTTCCCGGCGCACGTCCGCGCCCTCGGCGTCGCCCTGCCCTACGCGATCGCCAACGCCGTCTTCGGGGGCACGGCGGAATATGTCGCCGGCTGGCTGAAGAAGCTTCACGTGGAGAGCGGATTCTACCTCTATGTGGCGGTGGTGATGACGGTGGCGGCCGTGGTCGCCGTCCGGCTGCGCAACACCAATGTCACCAGCCTGATCGCCGAGGACTGAGACGTGCGCATCCCCCTGCAGCCGATGGACGTCGCCGCCTTGGCCTTCTTCGCGCTGTGCTGGCTGTTCTACGAGCCGCTGCTGAAGGCCCTGGGCAAGCGGCGGGGCGGCGGCCTGATCAACACCGACCTGACCGTCATCCGCACCGCCTGGATGCGCAACATGGTCGGCCGCGAGAACCGGTTCATGGACGGCCAGCTGCTGGGCCAAGCGCTGAACTCGTCCTCCTTCTTCGCCTCGTCCAACCTGATCCTGATCGCCGCCATCGCCAGCGCCATGTTCGGCGGCGAGCGGACCTTCCGCTCGGCCTCCAGCCTGGTGGTGATCCAGACGTCCTCGCGGCTGTTGTTCGAGGCGCAGCTGTCGCTGGTGCTGATCACCCTGGCCCGCGGCCTGCTCGACCTGATCTGGGCGATCCGGCAGATGAACTACACCATCGCCGCCATCGGCGCCGTCCCGGTGCGGGTGGAGGACGAGAAGCGCCACGTGTTCGGCGACATCGTCGCGCGGCTGCTGAACCCGGCGCTGTCCTCGTTCAACGCCGGCGTGCGGGCCTATTATTTCGCCCTGGCGGCGGCGGCCTGGCTGTTCGGCCCCCTCGCCTTCATAGCGGCCACGGCGGGGGCCGTGAGCCTGCTCGTGTGGCGTCAGCGGCGATCGCCGGCGGCCGGAGCCATCGCCGACCTGCGCCGGCTTCTGGCCGACACCTAGGCCAGCCCCAGCTCGCGTTTCTGGATGCGGGTGAGCTTGGCGGCGACGAGCGCGTGCGACGTCGCCAGCCAATCCGACACCTCCGCCGCGTCCACCTCGCCGAGTTCCACCGCGACCCAGTGGCCGCGGGCCAGATACGGCGCCTGCCGACCGGGGCCGCCCTCGGTCAGCGCCATGAAGCCGATCTCGGTCACCTTGAACGACAGGCCCCCGCCGAGGCCGCAGATGGCGAACACCTTGCCGCCGACCTTATAGACGTCCGACCCGCCCCACTGGACGATCCGCGTAACGGCAGGCAGAGCCAGGGCGGCGGCGTTCACGTCGTCCCGGGTCATCCGGCCTCGCGACCGCTCTAGGCCTGGACGCCGACGCCGATCGGGCAGGTCACGCCGGTGCCGCCGATCCCGCAGTAGCCGTTGGGGTTCTTCGCCAGGTACTGCTGGTGGTAGTCCTCGGCGAAATAGAATGGGCCGGCCGGCTCGATCTCGGTGGTCACCTTGCCATAGCCCTGCGCGCCGAGCGCGGCCTGGTAGGCCTCCTTCGACGCCTCGGCGGCCCGCGCCTGAGCGTCGTTGATCGGATAGACGCCCGAGCGGTACTGGGTGCCGACGTCATTGCCCTGGCGCATGCCCTGGGTGGGGTCATGGCCCTCCCAGAAGGTCTTCAGCAGGTCGGTGTAGGTGATCGCCTTGGGGTCATAGACCACCAGCACCGCCTCGGTATGGCCGGTCTGCCCGCTGCAGACCTCCTCGTAGGTCGGGTTCGGCGTCAGGCCGTCCACGTAGCCGACCGCGGTCACATAGACCCCGGGCAGGTTCCAGAAGATCCGCTCCACGCCCCAGAAGCAGCCCATGGCGAACACCGCGGTCTCGTAGCCCTCCGGATAGGGGCCCTTCAGCGGATGGCCGTTGACGAAGTGGGTCTCGGCGGTGGGGATCGGATGCTGGCGGCCGCGCAATGCGGTCTCGGGTGTCGGCAGCTCGAGGGACTTCTTGCCGAAAAGCATGGTGCGGGCCTCCTTGCGCTGGCCCCGGAAGATAGGCGCTCGCCGGCGCGATTGCACGTTCGCGGGCGCCCCGAATGGCCGACGCGGCCAACCGCCGCTTGCCGGGACAGGGTCGCTCAGTATATTCCCCGCCTTCCGCTGGGGGTCCGCCTCCTGTGGCGCGTGGTGAGGTGGCCGAGTGGCTGAAGGCGCACGCTTGGAAAGCGTGTTTACGGGAAACCGTAACGAGGGTTCGAATCCCTCTCTCACCGCCACTCTTCCTTCAGCTGGATCCTTGGGATCGAGACGCTCGGAACGGCGCGCGCGGGTTCAGCCCGTGCGGACTGCGCTCGTACGTCAGGGCTCCAGGCGCGCCAGCGGATCGCCGGGCTCGGCGAGCAGGCGTGAGGCGTAGGGCGCCAGGTCGGTCGCCCCGCGCCCGGCCGGCTTTCCGCGGCTGTTGAACAGGTTGGTGACCGAGCTCCCGTCCGGCCGGGCGGACCGCTGGACGATCACGCCGTCGCGGTGGTGGGTGGCCATCTCGGGGAACTCGCAGGCCAGGCGCGGTTCGCGCAGCAGGGCGGCGAGCAGCTCGGCGCGGTCCGGGCGCAGCTCGTCGAGCTTGTCGCTGGTCATCAGCACCCCGCCGGCCAGGCCCGCGAACAGCGCCAGCGACCGGACCTGCTCGTCGCTGAGTTCGTGGAAACGATCGCGCAGCAGGACGCAGTCGGGGTCGGCCTGCCAGAGGATGCCGGAGGCGTGGTTGCGGGTGACCTGGTCGCGCAGCAGGCTCTCGGCGGAATAGTCGCCCCGCCAGCTCACGCCGACGTCGCGGCCGATACGCATGGCGTCCACCAGCCCCACGGAAGCCCACAGCGGGCAGCCGCAGCCGAGCCACAGCGCGTCGCCGATCTCCTCGCGGATCAGCTCGGCCATCCGTCGCCAGATGGCGATGCGGGACAGCCCCTCCTCGCGCCAGACCGCGCGGTCGGGCCCGTACTCCGCGCCGAACAACATGAAGTCGGTCTTGAAGTAGCCGCAGCCCCAGCTCCGCCAGGTCCGGAAGACGGTGCGGATATAGGCCTCGGCGTCCGGATGGGTGATGTCGAGCGGGTAGTATTCCTCGCTGCGCTTGTGCCAGCGGAACTCGCCATAGAACTTCATGTGCGCCAGCGGCTCGCCGCCGGCGCGTTCGCGGACCACCCAGTCGGGGTGCTCGCGGAACAGGCGGCTGCGGTTGCCGACCATGAACGGCGCGATCCAGAGGCCCGGGACGAAGCCGGCCTGGGCGATATCCCGCACCAGCGGCGCCATTCCGCGCGGGAACTGCGGCTTGACGTCCAGCCAGTCGCCCATCTCCGGCGTGAAGCCGTCGTCGATCAGGAACACGTCGAGCGGAACCTGATGCCGGTCGCGGAACGCCGCGGCGGCGGCCAGGTGCTCGAGGATCGAGGGCTCGTCGATGGCGGCGTAGAGGTTGTACCAGGAGCACCAGCCGGTCAGCCGGCGCTCCAGGCGGCGCGGCGACAGGGGCGAGGCGGCGGCCACGGCGCGGGACCAGTCGCGCAAGCCGCCCTCCACTTCGTCGTGTCCGAACAGCAGCAGCGGCTCGGCGGCCAGCCGGCCCTGGTGCGGGACGCGGTCCCAGAGGGTCTCGACGTCGAGGCTGAACCGGGCCGGATCGGCGGAGAAGCGCAGGCGGCTCTGGAAGTGCTCGTGGCGGGTGAAGCCCAGCACCACCGCGCCGGCGCCGTCGCGCGGCAGCAGGGCGGTGAAGGCGAACCCCAGGCGCGGGGACCGCGCGGGGTTGTCGTCCGCCGCCGGCTCGCCGGGCGCAGCGAAATAGCTGCCGTCCCAGCTCTGGTAGCCGTTGCGCAGGTAGCGCTCGACGCCCTCCACCGCCAGGAACCGCACGCCGAGGCTGTCGACCGGGTGATCCGGCGACAGGCCGGCCAGCGTCACCGTCAGCTCCAGGCCGTGGGCGCCGGGCGCGATCCCCAGGGTCATGCGCGCGCCGCCGAAGGCTCCGGCCAGCCGCCAGGCGATCTGCCCCTCGGTCACGGTCCGCGAGGCCACCGGCGGCGAGGCCCCGTCGATCAGCGGCTCAATCCCGCCGAGCGTCAGGCCCCGGCCGTGGAAGGCCGCGCGGGCGGCGTCAAACTCCATCGGAGAGCCGGATCTCACGGCGTTCGTCGGCGGACTGGCGGGCGGCG
This sequence comes from Phenylobacterium hankyongense, assembly GCF_003254505.1. NCBI lineage: Bacteria > Pseudomonadati > Pseudomonadota > Alphaproteobacteria > Caulobacterales > Caulobacteraceae > Phenylobacterium > Phenylobacterium hankyongense. The sequence continues at coordinate 736,869 of NZ_QFYP01000001.1, forward strand.
AGCGCCAGGCGCAGGCTCGCCTCGCCCTCGGCGAGCGGGACCATGGGCGGACGGCCCTCGCGGATGGCGGCGGCCAGGTCGGCCAGCTGGGCGACGAACGGATCGGTCACGCCCGCCACGTTCTCGTCGGCGACGTCCGGCGCGGTGCGGGTGAGCACGGCGTTGTTCCAGTCCTCGAACCGGCCGGTGTGGCGTTCGGCCACCAGCCGCCATTCCTTCTGCCAGCGGCCGGGGATGGCGGCGTTGCTGGCGTTGAGGTTGGCGATGCGCCCGTCGTCCCAACCAAACACGATCGCCGACACGTCTTCGACGTCGTAGCCGGGCGTGTCGTGGTGGAAGAGGTTGGCGGCGCGCGCGTAGACGGTGTCCGGCTCGCCCATGAACAGGCGCACCAGGTCGATCAGGTGGATCACCTGCTCCAGCATCTGGCCGCCGGAGCGGGCCCGCTCGCGCCACCAGGGCGCATGCAGGGCGTTGCAGTGGTAGCTGCCGGCGAACAGGCCGACGGGACCGGTCTCGCCCGTCGCCTCCAGCGCGCGCCAGCGGGCGACCGCATCGCCGAACCGGTACATGAAGCCCACCGCCGCGCGGACGTTCGCGGCCTCCACCGCCTCGACCATGCGCCGCGCCGTGGGCAGGTCGAGGGCGATGGGCTTCTCCACCAGCAGGTGGACGCCGCGGGAAGCGGCCAGCTCCGCCTCGCCGGTGCGGGCGTAGGGCGGCGTGGCGACGATCAGCAGGTCGAGCGTCGACTCGTCCAGCATGCGGACGACGTCGGTGTAGGGCGTCCCGCCGTGCTGGCGGGCGAAGGCGGCGGTCCGCTCCGGATCGCGCCCGCAACAGGCGACGACCTCCAGCTCGTCGGGCCGTTTCGCCGCCGCGCCGAGATGGCGTGCGCCGATCCCGCCGCACCCCAGGAGCCCCAAACGCAACCGGCTCATTCCGCGAACTCCAGCACCGCCTGCAACAGGCCCGGCTCACCCTTGTCGAGGCGCTCGAACAGGGCCGGCGCGGCCTCGAAGGCGGCCGTGTGGGTGATCAGCGGGGTCAGCGACAGCACGCCCTCGTGCTGCAGTTCCACGGCGGTCCGCCAGAGCCGGGGCTTGGACCAGCGGTAGCTGGCCTCCGGGGCGACGCCGGAGATCTGCGAGCAGACCAGCTGGACGCGGTTGTGGTGGAACTCCTCGCCGAGCCGCAGCCCCGGGACCTCGCCCTGGAAGAAGCCCATGGCCACCACCCGCGCGGAATAGGCCACCGCCCGGATCGCCTCGGCGAGCGCGGGGGGCGCGCCCGACACCTCGATGCAGACGTCGGCGCCGCGCCCCTGCGTGGCGGCCTTGATGGCCTCGGCGGCGCTGCCTGCCGTCGGGTCCAGGGCCTCGGCCGCGCCGTGCGCCAGGGCGATGGCGCGGCGATGCGGATCGGGATCGACGGCGATCACCCGCGCGCCCGACGCCCGCGCCGCCTGGACCACGATCTGGCCCGGCACGCCGAGGCCGAACACCGCCACCACGTCGCCGATGCGGATCTGGGCGTCGTGCACCCCGTTCAGCGCCACCGCGCCGATATGGGAGAAGACGCCGATGCGGGGATCGGCGCCTTCGGGCATCCGCCGGTCGCGCGCATAGTCCGCGGTCGCCAGGTGGTGGGTCCGGTGGCCCCAGGTCCCGAAGATCCGGTCGCCGACCGCCAGGTCGTCGACGCCGGCGCCCACCTCGACGATCTCCCCCACCTCCTCGTAGCCGAGGTTGCGCACGGGATATGGCCAGCTGGGCGCCTCGGCGGCCAGGAACAGGCGGGAGGGCTCGTCGAACCGCCGGTGCATGAAGGGATTGGTGCCGCGGAACTGGGAGAGCTCGGTGCCGGCGCTCACTCCCGAGAACAGGGTGCGGACGCGCACTTCGCCGGGGCCCGGCGGCGCGACCTCAAGAGGGTCGAAGGCCAGCTCGCGCGGCGCTTTCAGGAACAGGGCGGAGGGGGACTGGGTCATGCGGCGGCGGCCAGTTCAGCGTTGACGATGGAGCGACGGGTCAGGCCGCGGGTGGCGAGCAGCAGGATCACCGCCAGCAGGTAGAGGCCCGAGGCCGAGGTCATGGCCGCGGCCATGCCCAGCACCTCCCCCATCCGGGCCACGAACAGCGGCGCGAGCCCCGCGCCCACGAACCCGGTCATGGTCATCAGCCCGACGGCGGTGGCGCGGGCCTGCGGCGGCACCACGTCGTGCATGGCGGCATAGATGCAGCCGTCGAACAGCCCCTTGCCGGCGCTGGAGGCCAGCAGCACCAGGCCCACCATCATGGCGGAGTTGGCGACCAGCAGCGGCAGCAGCAGCACCGCCGCCAGCGCCAGTCCGATGGCCAGGGTGTAGAACCGCCCGATCCGGCTGCGCGCGGCGAGCGTGTCCGCCAGGATCCCGCCCAGCGGCACGAAGACGAAGCCGGCGATGTTGATGGTCGCCGAGCCCCAGAGCGCCGACTGCGCGAGGTTGATGCCCAGCAGGTCGTGGACGAAGGTCGGGGCCCACACCGTCACCCCGTTCGAGGCGGCGTTGGCCAGGAAGAACACCCCGCACAGCACCAGCGCCGGGCGGATGGCGAGCACGGTCCGCAGCGGCTTGACCTCGGTGACGTGGGCCTGCTGCGCCTGCCGGCTCGGCGAGTCGCGCAGGAACCGCCACAGCAGCAGCGCCACCACGAACCCGGCGGCGGCGAAGATCAGGAACGGCGCGCGCCAGCCCATCCGGTCGGCGATCATGCCGGCCGCCAGCGAGCCCAGGCCGGCGCCGGCGAAGACGCCGGTCTGGTGGATCGACAGCGCCCGGCCGCGGGTGCGGTTCGGGTGCCAGTCGCTGATCAGCGCGGTGGCGCTCGGATAGTAGGTGGCCTCCCCGACCGACACGAGGGCGCGTACGCCGATCAGCATGGCGAAGCCGGTGGAGAACGACACCAGCCCGGTCGCCAGGCTCCAGAAGATGATGCCGCCGAGGATCACCTGGCTTCGCGGGACCCGGTCGCCCAGCAGGCTGGTGAGGAAGGCCGCCCCGGCATAGACCCAGAAGAACACCGAGGTGACCAGGGCCAGGCCCGTGGGGGTGAGATGGAACTCGTCGCGGATCTGCGGCATCACCGCGACGAGGATCGAGCGGTCCGCGGAATTCAGCAGCGCGCAGAGCCAGAGCAGGCCGATGACGATCCACGGGTAGGCCGCCGAATACGCGCGGACGGACGGCGACGTGGTGGCGGTCATGCTGCGTCCTGTGGTTTGCGGCCGCCGGCGGGCGGCGATCGGCGGGTGGGGTAGGCCTTGACCGTCCGGGTGGCGGCGACGCCCTTGGAGGGATCGTCGTCCACATATTTGACCGCGGTGATCCGTTCGGGCGCTCGGCCCTCCTCGACCCAGCGCTCCAAGGCCAGGCGGACGTCGTGCCGGGCGTCGGGCCGCAGCGCCGGGGCGACCGGGGCCTGGCCGAAGGCGTTCGGCTCGAGCCCGCCCTGGCAGTGGAGCATGCCGCCGATCACGAACAGGCGCGCGAAATCCTGCCGGCCCAGCCGCTGGTAGTAATCGATCACTGCGCGCGGCGAGATCACCGGATCGGCCCCGCCGACATAGATCACCAGCTTTCCGCCGCGCCTCCGGAAGCGGCCAAGGTCGGTGTTGGTGGCGTCGAGCACCGGGGAGAGCTTGCGGGCGCGCGCGAGGTCCTCGGGCGTCAGGTCCTCGACCCGCCAGTCCGGCCGGCCGAGCACGACGGCGCCGAAGAACTGTTCGGCGAAGGTGAGCTGCGACTGGGCCTGGCGGTCCGGGTTGACGATCCACTGGTCCCACCCGCCGGGGACGGCCGCGGTCGTCGCGCTGAAGTCGCGCAGGATCAGCCGCAGCGCCCGCATCTGGGCCGCCGTGAGGCAGGCGTCGGTCTCCGGCCCCGCGCAGCCCAGCCGCTCCGGATCGAAGGCGCAGCCGCCGCCGTCGTGACACGCCGCCGTCGCCGCCTTCTGGATCGCCGGCAGCTTGGCCGCCGGGATCATGGCGCCCGGCGTGCTGCGGAGCGCATGCTGGATCCTGGCGAAGCTGGACAGCTGGTCGGTCCAGCGCAGCGCCGGCGATCCAGCCAGGATCCCGTCCCAGTCCTCCGGATAGCGCTGCGCCGCCATCAGCGCCTGGCGCCCGCCGTTGGAGCAGCCGATGAAATAGCTGTGGCGGGGGGTGGCGCCATAGAAGGCCGCCACCAGCGCCTTGGCGGCGACCGCGGAGACCTTCAGCGAGCGGTAGCCGTAGTCGATCACCCTTTCCGACGCCCCCAGGGCCCAGCGGGCGTCGAAGCCGTCGGCGCCCTTGTGGCCGGTGTCGGTGACCGCCACCGCGTTGCCGCGGCGCACCTCGGCGGCCATGCCGGCGTCGGGAAAGGTCCCGGCGAACCCGCCGGTCCCCAGCTGCACATAGCGCCCGGTCCAGCCCTTCAGCGGCAGCCAGACCTCGGCGCCGATCCGCGAGGCCGCGGTCGGCCGCGATTCCAACACCACGCGACAGAAGGCCGGCGCGTCCGCCCGGCCGGTCACGGCCGCCGCGGAGAGCACCTGGGCGCCGCTCACCGCCCGCTGGGCCAGCGCCGTACAGTCCGCCGGCGCCGCCCCCCCGGCCATGACGGCCGCCAGGAGCGCACCGGCGATCACCATCAGGCGCTCTTCGCCCAGGCGAACTCGAAGGCGCCGTGGGTGGGATCGACGCCGGCCAGCATCATGCCCTGGCCGCGGGAGCCGTGCTTCTCCACCAGCGGCCGATCGGCCGGGTCGCGCATCTGCACCAGGATGGTCGTGCGCGCCTCCTGCGAGCGGTTCACGCCTGAGCCGTGCACCAGCAGGTAGGACATGAAGATCGCGTCGCCCGCCTTGGCCGGCAGCGGCAGCGCCGCCTCGAGCGGGAACTGCGGCAGGTGGTGGTCCTCGCCGACCGGCTCCAGCGGGCCGAGCTTGTGGCTCCCCGGCGCCACGCGCAGGCATCCCTTGTCGTCCGGCGCGTCGTCGAAATGGATGATCGCCGCAATCATCGAATTCCCCTCGTGCGGAAAGTACGGATAGTCCTGGTGCATGGGGAAGGGCGAGCCCTTCTCCGGCGGCTTGATGAACATCTTGGTGTGGTGGAGCTGCACGTTGGGGCCGATGAGGCTCGTCGCCACCCCGGTCAGCCGTTCGTCCACCAGCAACCGCGTGAAGGCCGCCGACTGGAACTGCACGTCGTGGCAGTGGGTGAGCCGCATGCCCTGGTCGCGCACGCTGGCCCAGGTGGCGTCGTTCTCGCCGATCCGCTCGACCAGGCTGTGGCACTCGGCGCGGTAGGCCGCGGCCTCCTGCGGCGTCAGCAGGCCGCGGATGTGGATATAGCCGTTCTCCTGGTAGAAACTCCGCTGCTCGTCGGTCAGGCCGTTGGCGGTCATCGCTCGCTCCATCGTCGCTTTCCCGGCCAGAATAAGCCGGGCATGCTGAGCAGCAATTGGAGATCAGGTCCATTATTGGTATAAATTCAACCATGGACGCCCACCTGCCCTGGCCCGCCACCACGCCGCCGCGCCTGAAGCTCGCCAGCCAGTTTCCGCTCGCCGACAAGGGCTTCGGCACGCGCTACCTCGGTCCCACCCACGCCCTGCACCTGCACGGCTACGCGGGCCGGATGCAGCTCGGCGCGGCCGAGTTCGAGCTGCAGCCGGGCGACCTGACGCTCAGTCCGGCCGGGGTGGCCAGCGCCTATGACCTGCCGGAACCGGGCCGCCACTGGTGCGTGCATTTCCATCCGGCGGAAGGCGCCGCGCCCACGGTCGCCCTGCCGCTGCACCTGCGGCTCGGCCCGGCCGCCGCCTACGTGGCCGAGCGGCTCTCGGCGATCAGCCGCCTGCAGGCCCGCGCCCCGGATGTCCTGGCGCAGGCCTCGGCCGCGGTGTCCTTCCAGGAGCTTCTGCTCTGGTGCGCGGCCCGCGCGCAGGACGAGGGCGATCCCGCCGACGCCGTGGCCGACCGGGTGAGCGCCATCGTCGACGCCCGCTTCGCCGAGCCCCTCACGGCCGCGCGGCTGGCGCGCGAGGTGGGACGTTCGCAGCATTACGTGGCGCGGGCGTTCCGGCGCCGCTTCGGGATGACCGTGCCCAGCTACAGCCTGCGCCGGCGCATGGCGCACGCGCACTACCTGCTGGAGTCGACCGAGCTCCCCGTGGGCGTGGTCGCCCAGCGGGTCGGCATCGACGATCCGCACTATTTCAACAAGCTGGTCCGCCGCTTCCTGGGCGACAGCCCGACGGTCCTGCGGCGACGCGCCGCCGCGAAATCCTGGTAGACGGAGAACCGATAGCCCATGCACGCCCTCGAAGCCGCCAGCCTCGCCGTGCTCGGACTCCTGCTGATCGTCCCGCCCGCGGCCGCGGCGCCGCCGCCGCGTGACGGCCTGTGCAACGCGCTCGCCTATGGCGCTCGCGGCGACGGCAAGACCTTGGACACCCGCGCCATCCAGAAGGCCGTCGACGTCTGTGCCGGCCACGGGGGCGGCGTGGTGGTGCTGCCGCAGGGCGTGTTTCTGAGCGGGACCATCGTGCTGCGCGACCGCATCACGTTGCGCATCATGCCGGGCGCCGTCCTGGCGGCCAGCCCGCGCATCGAGGACTTCCGCCCCTTCCCGCCCGAGGACGTGGCGAAGATCGCCATCGATGGCTCGACGCAGAACAAGGGCAACGGCCCCTACCACCTGATCCATGTCGAGGGCGCGCACGACGTGGCGATCGACGGCGGGGGCGAGATCCGCGGCAATGGCGCGGCCTACTGGGATCGGGCGGCCGACGGCGCCCTGGTCTCGCGCCGGCCCCGGCCGACGCCGCTGATCGAGACGGTGGCCTCGCGGGGGGTCCGCATCGAGAATGTGACCATCACCGGCGCCGCGGGCTGGACCGTCCATCCCCTGGAGTCCGACGGCGTCGTCATCCGCGACGTGCGGATCTTCAACGATCCGCTGGGCCCAAACACCGACGGGATCGACATCGACTCCAGCCGCAACGTCATCGTCTCCGACGTGCATGTGGAGGCCGGCGACGACTGCGTGGTGCTGAAGACCACCGGCCGTCGCGGCGGCAAGGTCGCGGCGACCGAGAACGTGCTGGTGAGCAACCTGGTCTGCTCCTCCGACGACCAGGGCTTCAAGATCGGCACCGAGAGCCTGGGGGATTTCCGCAACATCACCCTCAACGGCGCGACCATCTTCCAGGCGCCCGGTTTCTACCGGCCACCGACCACGGGGATCGCCATGTCCATGGTCGACGGGGCGAGCTTCGAGAACGTGATCGTCTCCAATGTGGTGATCCGCGACGCCCACACCCCGCTGTTCTTGCGGCTGGGCAACCGCGGCCGCGGCCAGCCGGTCCCGGTCGCCGGCCGATTGAGGCACGTGATCTTCTCCAACATTGTCGCCACCGGCGGCGACCTCGCGTCCTCGATCACCGGGCTGCGCGACCATCCGGTGGAGGACGTGACCCTCAGCGACATCAGCATCACGATGAAGGGCGGGGAGCGGTCGGCACCGGCCGGTCCGCCGCCGCCGGAGGCCGACGGCGCTTATCCCCACGCTCCGATGTTCGGTCCGCTGCCGGCGCATGGTCTCTACGTCCGTCACGTCCGCGGCCTCACCCTGCGGAACGTCCGGCTGATGACCGAAGAGCCGGACGCGCGGCCGTCCCTGGTGACGGAGGACGTGGAGCGCGCCGACAATCCCACGCGGTGAGCCTCGGTTCTAAGGCGCGCGGTGCGGAGCGCCGGATACAGCGGTTCGCAGGCCCCGGCCGCCGCACCGGCCGGGGTGGACGGGAGGTCCGCTAGAACTTGTACGACAGCTGCACCGTCACCCGGCGCGGGAGCACGGTCCGGCCCACGAAAAAGGCCTGGCCGGCGTTCTGCAAGGTGCCCAGGCGGGGCGAGCCTTCGGTGACGGCCTGGCTGTCGAAGAGATTGTAGACGCTCAGTCCGGCGCGCAGCTTGTCGCCCCCGCGGACGGTCAACGTGTAGCCGAGGTCCAGCCTGACGACGTGGAAGGCCGGCAACTCGATGTTGTTGAGGTCGGAGGTGAAGGTGCGCCCGGTATAGGTGTCGAACAGCGCCGCATCGATGCCGTCCTTGTTGTAGTAGAACCCGGCGTTCGCCATCCAGTCCGGCTGCCGGACCAGGGTGTTGCCGACGCAGTTCGTGCAGGCCGCGATGGGCGTGTACCGGGTGTAGCGGTCGTGCTCGTAGGTGACGTTGCCCTCGAAGGTCAGGCCCTCGACGATCCGCAGCCTCACGTCGCCTTCGACGCCGTAGGAGCGCGTGGCGACCTGGTTGACCAGTTCGAGGAGGCCGCCGCCGGCCGGGTTGTTGAGCAGCTGAACGTTCTGGCGGTCGGTCAGCGTCGAATAGAAGGCCGACATCGACCCTGAGATCGGGCCGCTGGCGTATTTGAACCCGCCCTCGACCTGCTTGATGATTTCCGGACGATAGGTCTGCACGCCGGCCGCGCTGATCTGGACGGTGTTGAGCTGCGGCATGAAGTAGCCGCGCGAGGCGTTGACGAAGACGCTCAGGTTGTCGCTGACGCGGTAGAGCGCGCTGGCGGCCAGGGCCCAGGCGGTGGTGCTGACCGAGCCGTCGAGGAACTGGCCGTTGCCCCACTGGACCGTCGAGAGCAGCGGCGAAAGGCCCGGCGTGGTGTCGGTGACGAAGGCCCTCGACCCCTCTCGCCGCACCCGCCCGTCCAAGGTCTCGACCCGGCCGCCGACATCGAGCTCCCACTTGCCGACCGAGACCTGGTCGGCGCCGTAGACCGCGTAGCGTTTCGCCTCGGCCCAGTTGTTGGTGTACTGCAGCCCCGCCCGCAGCAGGCCGTTGCGCGACACGATGGTCTGCACGCCGGTGGCGGTGTTGGTGACCGTCGCGTTGATCAGTTGCGGCGCGTTGGCGAAGTCGCCCAGGAACGCATAGCCGTAGTTGATGTCGCTCGCCTCCGTGCGCGCGGCGAAGGCGCCCAGCGTCAGGTGGTGGTCCCAACCGCCGGCCTGGATCTCCTTGGTCAGGTTCAGCTCGCCGGAGGCGGTGTTCAGCGGCCGAATGCGGTCGATGACCCGATCCGCCCAGAGAAGGTTGCCGGCCGGCACCGGCTGGCCGCTGTTGGCGTAGGTGAACACCGCGGTGTTGGCGGCGGGGTTGTAGCCGTAGGCCTGCAGGAAGCCGGCCTGCGTGGTCGGCAGGTTCTGGACGTTGTCGCCGCCGGCGAAGAGCGCGAAGGAGGTCTTGTAGCTGCCGACGTTGCCGCGGCCGTTCACGCCCCAGCCGTCGCCGAAGTCCTTCTTGAACTCGATGCCGACCTGGCCGCCCTTGCTCGCCGCGCCGTCGCCCACCTTGGTGCGGTATACGCCGTCGGGGGTGAGGTAGGAGATGCCCTCCAGCGCCGACGTCATGGTGGTGTAGATCGTCTTGCCGTCGTTGCCGGTCGGCCGCTTGTGCGTGTCGCCCGTCAGCGGGTAGTCGGCGAAGAACTGCACCTTGTCGTCGATGTATTGCCCGAAGATCGTGACGTAGCCGCCGTCGAACTCCTTCTTGATGTTGCCGCGGACCTGGTAGCCGTCCGTGGGCATGCCGGACTTCAGCGGGCCCTCGTCGTAACGGTAGAAGCCGGAGAAGGCGTAGTAGAGCCCCGCGTCGGCGTTGAGCGGCCCGTTGGCGGCGAAGTCGGTGCGGATGCGGCCCAGTTCGCCCAGCTCGAGCTTCGCCTGGCCGTGGGTCTCAGCGGTTCCGGTCCGGTCGATGTAGTTGATCAGGCCGCCGACCGAGCCGCCGCCGAACAGGTTCGACACGCCGCCGTGCACGAACTCCAGGCGCTCGACCCCCAGGTCCGACCGGTAATAAACGTCCGGCGCGGAGGAGTTGAGACCGATGCTCCCGATCACCGGGATGCCGTTGAACTCCAGCGGGGTGAATTGGTACTGCCCGCCGGACGGCAGGCCGGCCACGAAGACGTTGGCGGCCACTTCGCCGCCGCCGCCCTCGGCCTTCAGCATGGGGATGGTGGTCAGGATGTCGGCGGCGCTGTTGGCCTGAAGCCGTTCGAGCCGGTCCGAGCCGATGCTGGTCGCCTGCATCGGCGTGGTGAGCGCCGTGCGCGCCGCGCTGGTGCCGGTGACGATGAGGGTTTCGACCGTCGTTTCGCCGGGCGGCGGGGGCGCCGACGGCGGCGGGGCGGCCTGAGCCGCCGCCGCGTTCGCGGTCAACAGAGCCGCCGCGGCGATGGCCACGGTCGCTACGCTTCCAAAGAGCCTGGATCTGCCCACGTCCTGTCCTCCCCTTCGCGCCGAAGCGCGTCGCGCTGCTCTTACTGGCTGCGCACGAAATTCCGCCTTTACTGACGGTAATCGATTACATATTTCGGAATCGAGACGTGCGCAATCCCCCATTTTTAACCACGATCGGCCATCTTGCCGTCTCCGCAACTCTGTGAGATGTAACCGTTTACAGACGAGAACGACCGAGTGAGGCGCGTACGATGCAGGTGGATGAAACGGCTCGGCCAAGTGATCTGAAGATTTGGCGGTCGGCGGCGGTCGAGATCCTCAGGAAGAATGACCGCGGCGGGTACACCGTGCCGACGGACCATCTCTATCCGTTCCAGTGGAACTGGGACTCCGCCTTCTGCGCCATGGGCATCGCCACGTTCGACATTGATCGCGCCTGGGCCGAGCTCGAGTCTCTTTACCTGGGCCAGTGGAGCAACGGCCTGTTGCCGCACATCGTCTTCCACGACGTCGTCGACAGCTACTACCCCGGACCCGAGGTCTGGGGGGCGAACCACAGCCCGCAGACCTCGGGCATAAGCCAGCCGCCGGTGACGGCCACGTCCGCGCGGTTCATCCTCGACCGCGCCAAGGGCGACGAGCGGTCGGAGGCGCGCGCCGCGGCGCTTTACCCGAAGATCCTGGCGCTGCACGACTGGTGGGCCCGGGAGCGGGACCCCGACGGGACCGGCCTGGTGGGCGTCCTGCATCCCTGGGAGTCGGGGGCCGACAACTCGCCGGTGTGGGACGGCCCGCTGAACGGCACGCCGGCCACCCAAACGGTCTTCAATCGCCGCGACGTCGCCCTCGTGGACGCCACCATGCGGCCGCGGCAATGGGAGTACGAGCGCTACATCTACCTGGTGGAGCTCTATCGCAGCCTCGGCTGGGACGGCCCCAGGATGTGGGCGCAGACCCCCTTCAAGGTGGCGGACGTCGGGCTGAACGCGATCCTGATGCGCGACGAGCACGACCTGCGGTTCCTGGCCACCCGGTTCGGGACGGAGGCCGAGCGGCGGCGGCTGTCGGCGCGCGCGGCCCAGCGCCAGAAGGGGCTGGAGACGCTGTGGGACGCCAAGGCCGGCGCCTACTATTCGCGCGACCTGGTCAGCGGCGAGCCGATCCCGATCGCCTCCCATGCGGGCTTCCTGCCGCTGTGGGGCGGGCTCGACAGCCCCGACCGCGTCGCCCGGCTGGCGGCCGAGCTCCGGCGCTGGCTGGACCTCTGCCAGTTCGGCGCGCCGACCATGGCCCCGGACAGCCCGGAGTTCGACCAGCGGCGCTATTGGCGCGGCCCGGTGTGGGCCATCGTCAACTGGATGATCGGCGACGGCCTCGCCCGGCATGGCGTCGACGACCTGGCGCAGCGGCTGCGCGACGACACCCGCCGGCTGATGGAACAGGCCGGCTTCTGCGAATACTACGATCCCCTCACCGGCGAGGGCCTGGGCGGCGGCGTGTTCTCGTGGACCGCGGCGGTCGGCCTGGCCTGGGCCCTGGCCTGAGGATTGCGTGAGGCCGACGGCCTCAACTATACCGGAGGCTCAACCTGGAGGGGTTGTGACACCGACATGGTAAGCATTCGCGATGTCTCGGCCGCGGCAGGCGTTTCCGTCGCGACGGTGTCGCGCGCGCTGACCATGCCGGATCGTGTCGCCAAGGCGACGCGGGACCGGGTGCTGAAGGTCACCGAGGAACTGGGGTACCACCCCAATCTGGTCGCCCGCAGCCTCCGCTCTCAGCAGTCGCGCCTGATCGTGGTCCTGGTCACCAACATCGCCAATCCGATGCTGTCGCGGTGTATCCGCGGCATCGAGAAGCTGGCGCGGGAGCTCGGGTACTCCGTCCTGCTCGGCGACACCCAGAACGACAATCTGATCGAAGCCAGCTACATCCGCCTGCTGGCGGCGCGGCAGGTGGATGGGGTCATCCTGCTCAGCTCGCGCCTGCACGGCCGGGTCACCGACCTGATCCTGAAGGCCAACCCCCAGGCCGCCGTCGTCAACGCCTGCGCCTGCCTCGATGTGACGCCCTGCTCCACCGTCGGCATCGACGACGTCGGCTCCGCCCGGGTCATGACCGAGCACCTGCTGTCGCTCGGCCACCGGCGGATCGCGGTCCTGACCGGGCCGGAAGAGAGCCCGCATTCGCGCGACCGCATGTTCGGCTATCGCCTGCAGCTGCGGGCCGCCGGCGTGCAGTTCGACGAAAGCCTGGTGGTCTCCGGGGAGTTCACCATGAAGTCGGGCGCGGATGCGGTGGATCGCGTGCTGGCCATCCCCACCCGGCCCACGGCCCTGTTCTGCTTCAACGACGAGATGGCCATCGGCGCCATCCAGCGGCTTACCGCCCTGGGCCACAGCGTCCCCGGCGACATATCGGTCGCGGGTTTCGACGACATCGAGTTCGCCGCCTTCACCAGCCCGGCGCTGACCACCATCCACCAGCCGACCGCCGACATGGGCACGACCGCCATGAACCTGCTGCATCGCCGCCTGAGCGGAGAAATGCAGGTGGAGACCGTCACCCTGCCCACCGAGCTGATGATCCGCCAGACGACCGCGCCGCCACGCGCCGAGCCGTGACCAGCCGGACGCGGCCGCAAGGTCGTTGTCATCCGACAGTTGCCGCGCCCTGCGGCCGCCGTACGATCGGGGCGAACCGCGCTCCTCGCGGCGCGTTCCGGCGTCGTGGAGCCTGACCCTGCCTGACCGAGACGACGCCGCCGCCGACAGCTCGCTCCGCGTCGTGCTCGCCGCGCTGGCCGGCAACATGGCGATCGCCATCACCAAGTTCGCCGCCTTCGGCTTCACCCGCTCCACGGCCATGCTCACCGAGGCGATCCACTCGCTGGTGGACAGCGCCGACCAGCTGTTGCTGCTGATCGGCCAGAAGCGCGCGGCCCGGCCGCCGGACGAGACCCATCCCTTCGGCTACGGGATGGAGATCTACTTCTGGTCGTTCACCGTCGCCCTGATGATCTTCCTGCTCGGCGGGACGGTGTCGGTCTGGCAGGGCGTCCACAAGCTCCTGCACCCGGCGCAGATCAGCCGCCCGTGGATCAACCTCGTGGTGCTGGCGGTGTCGGCGCTGTTCGAGGGCGCCTCGTTCGCCGTCGCCTATCGGGAGTACCGGCGGGTGGTGCAGGGCCGCGACGTGCGCATCCTGCGCTTCCTGCAGCTCAGCAAGGACCCCAACCTGTTCGCGACGCTGCTGGAGGACGGGGCGGCGCTGATCGGCCTCTCCATCGCCGCCCTCGGCGTGGTCGGCTCCGGCTGGCTGGGGCTGGCGTGGGCGGACGGCGCGGCCTCGGTGGGCATCGGCCTGCTGCTGGTGGCGGTGGCGGCGTTCATGGCCAACGAGACCCGCAGCCTGATCGCCGGCGAAGCTGCGGTTCCGCGGATCGTCGCCGCCGCGCGCGAGGCGCTTCGGGACCCGAGGGTGAGCGAGGTGATCGACGTCGCCAGCCTGCACCTCGGCCCGCGCTCCATCCTGGTGGTCGTCACCCTGCGGTTCCGCAGCGGCCTCTCCGGCGACGAGGTGCAGCAGGCCGCGGCCGAGCTGGCGGCCAAGGTGCGCGCCGCGGACCCGCGGATCTGCGGCGTCTACCTGAGCCCGGGGGACATCGGGCCCGGTCAGCCGGCGAAGGCGGCGTAGCTGGTCCACACGCAGAAGGCCGCGGCCAGCACCGCCAGGGCGCGCGCCATCAGCCGGCCCGCGGGCCGCTCCAGGGCGCCGGCGAACCGCAGCAGCGCCAGCGAGCACAGGAAATACATCGCCATGTTGGCCAGCACGGCGACGTTGATCAGGGCGTTGAACTGCTTGGTCAGGGTGGGCGACAGGGTGACCAGGGCGACCATCGACATCAGGGCCCCGGTCAGCAGCACCCCGCGCACCGGCAGCCGGGCGTTCTCGGCCAGCAGGGCCTTGGGCAGGTAGCCGCTGGCCGCGCCGGAGCGCGCCGCCTCCGCCGTCACCAGGATCCAGCCGCCCAGGGTGCCCAGGGTCTTGGCGAGCGCGCACGCCGCCACCAGGCCGCCCGCCAGCGGCCCCACCAGCCGGGAAACCACGTCGGCGAAGGGCGCGGTGGAGCGGGCGAGCTCCACCGCCGGGATGACGCCCATCACCGCCGCGGTCGCCGCCGCATAGACCACGGAGGCCAGGGCCACGCCGCCGACCGCGGCGATCGGCAGGTTGCGCTTGGGGTCGTCGAGCGCCTTGGCCGCGATGGTTGCGCTCTCCAGGCCGAGGTAGGCCCAGAAGATCAGCACCAGGGAGCCCGGGATCACCTGCGGCAGGGGCTTGCCGCTGACGTTCCAGGAGCCGAAGAACACCGCCGGATCGAAGGCCGCGAAGCCGAAGCCGATGGCCGCGGCGATCGGCACGAGGCCGATCAGCAGGGTCGAGCCGCTGAGCCAGGCCACCAGCCTTGGGCCACGCAGGTTGGCGAGCGCCATCAGCCAGACCACGCCGATGGCGCCGAGCGCCGTCGGCCACGGCCCGATCAGCCCCGGCAGGAACACCGCCAGATAGCCCACCGCGGCGATGGCGATGGCCACGTTGCCGAACCAGCAGGAGGCCCAGTAGGCCGCCCAGGCCACGAAGCCGGCCGCCGGATGCAGGGCGTCGGCGGGATAGCGCACCAGGCCGTCCGGGTCCGGGCGCAGCACGCCGAGCATGGCGAACACCCCGGCCAGCGCCATGGCCCCGGTGGCCGAGATCGCCCAGCCGATCAGGCTGGCGCTGCCGATGGCCGCGAGCGAGGCCGGCAGCAGGAACAGGCCCGAGCCGATCATGTTGCCGGCGACCAGCAAGGTGGCGGTGAGCGGGCCCAGCCCCCGGCGGGCGGCCGCCTGGCTCACGCGGCGCGGAGCCGGCCGCGGCGGGCGTCGCGAACGATCTCCCGCGCGGCGTTGTGGCCCGGCGCGCCGGTGACCCCGCCGCCGGGATGGGTGCCGGCGCCGCACTGGTAGAGGCCGGCCAGCGGCGTGCGGTAGTCGCCCGCGCCCAGCACCGGCCGGGCGGAGAACATCTGATCCAGACTGAGGTTGCCGTGCATGATGTCCCCGCCGACCAGGCCGAAGGTGCGCTCAAGGTCCAGCGGCGACAAGACCTGGCGGCCGAGCACCGAGGCGGCGAAGCCGGGCGCCTGCTTGTCCACCGTGGCGATCATCAGGTCGGCGACCTCCTCGCGGTGGTCGTCCCAGGAGCGGCCGCCGGACAGCACCGGGGCCACGTGCTGGCAGAACAGGCTGGCCACGTGCCGGCCGGCCGGCGCCAGGCTGTCGTCGAGAGTGGACGGGATCAGCATCTCGACGATCGGCTCGCGCGACCAGCCGAACTGGCGGGCGTCGTTGTAGGCCCGCTCCATGTAGGCGAGGCTGGGGGCGACGATGATCCCGGCGGTCAGGTGGTCGCCGGGACCCGGCAGGCAGCTGAAGTTCGGCAGCCCGGACAGCGCCACGTTCATCCGGAAGGTGCCCGAGCCGGAGCGGTAGTTGTCGATGCGTTCGGCGAAGTCCGTGGGCTGGACGGCGCGGTCCACCAGCTTGCCGAACAACAGCTTCGGATTGAGGTTGGAGACCACGGCGCGGGCGCGGATCGTCTCGCCCCTGTCGGTCACCACGCCCACCGCGCGGCCCTTTTCAGTCAGCACCTCGGCGACGGCGACGCCGGTGCGGATCTCCACGCCGCGCTCGCGGCAGCAGGCGGCCATCGCCTGGGTGATCGCGCCCATGCCGCCGATGGCGTGGCCCCAGGCGCCCTTCTTGCCGTTCACCTCGCCGAACACGTGGTGCAGCAGCACATAGGCCGAGCCCGGCGTGTAGGGGCTGGCGTAGTTGCCGACCACGCCGTCGAAGCCGAACACCGCCTTGATCGGATCGCTCTCGAACCAGCCGTCCAGCCAGTCGCCGGCCGACTGGGAGAACAGCGCCAAGAGGTCGCGCTTGCCAGTCATGTCGAGCTTGGAGAGCCGCCGGCCCAGGCTGGCGCTCTTCAGCAGTTCCGGGATCGCCTTGGCGAACCCGCCCTCGACCAGGTTCGGCGGGGTCTCCAGCACCAGTTCGCGCAGCACGTCGGCGATGGCGTCCAGCCGGTCGCCGTAGGCGTCCAGGCGCTCGGCGTCGCGGACCGAGAACCGCGCCACCTCCGACTTGGTGCGGCCCTCGCCGGTGGCCAGGTAGTCGCCGTCCAGGGGCAGGAAGTTGGCGACCTTGCGCCCCACCACCTTCAGCCCGTGGCGGTGCAGCTCCAGGTCGCGGATGACCTTGGGATTGAGCAGGGAGACCGTGTAGCTGGCCACCGAGTTGCGGAAGCCCGGGAAGAACTCCTCGGTGACGGCGGCGCCGCCGACCACGTCGCGGCGCTCCAGCACGGTGACCTTCAGGCCGGCGGCCGCGAGGTAGGCGGCGCAGGTCAGGCCGTTGTGGCCGCCGCCGATGATGACGATGTCGCTCATGCTCAGGCCGCCACCAGCGCGGCGCGGTCGAGCGCGGCTTCGGGAATCTGGTCCTTCAGCCGGCGCGCGAAGGCCCGCAGGCAGACCTCCGACGGGCCGAGCGGGCCGGAAACGTAGCCGGAGGTGGCCATGCCGTCCTGCACCCGCTGGATGAGCACGGTGTCCTCGGCGTTGACCTGGCGGTTGATCCGCCAATTCAGGTAGCGCGCCGCCTTCGCCTCGCGCCGCGCATCGGGCCGGACGTAGGCGATCTCGCGGATCACGGTCTCGGTGGGCGAAACGGGGATGAACTGCATGAAGTCGACCTGGTCCGGATAGACGTCGAAGGCGAGGTTCGGCCAGAGCTTGTAATAGCTCCAGCGGCGACGGGCGGCGGGCTCCAGGTGGTCGAACACCGGAAGGAGGCTCTGGTAGCCGCGCTCGGCCCAGTTGGACGACGGGGTCTCGACGATGTCGCCCCACAGCTTGTCGACCCACTCGGCGGCCTCCATGGCGTAGCTGGGGCCGAACAGGCGCGAGAGGCCCGGATGGGCGACCGGGATGTGCAGGCCGTCGCCGTAGTTGTCGCCGACGTTCTTCCAGTTCACCGACCGCGGCCGCAGCGTCACCCGGCCCTGCGGCACGAGGTCCTCGAAGCCGTGCGGAGAAAGCTCGGCGGCGTAGGGCGCCATCATCTCGGCGACGCTCGGCAGGCCCGGCGCGAAGCGGACGAAGACGAAGCCCAGGAAGATTTCCTGCTCGACCGGCTTCAGGCCATGCCCGGCCAGGTCCAGGCCCTCGAAGCCCTGCCAGCGGGGCACGGCCTTCAGCGACCCGTCCAGGCCGTAGCTCCAGGCGTGGTAGGGGCAGACCAGCCGATGGCCGCAATTGCCCTGGGTCCCGTCCGCCAGGCGCGCGGCGCGGTGGCGGCAGGCGTTGTGGAAGCTGCGCACCTGGCCGTCCTCGCCGCGCAGCACCAGCACCCGCTCGCCGAGGAAATCCAGGGTCTGGTAGTCGCCGGGATGGGGCACGTCGTTGAGGTGGCAGACCACCTGCCAGGCGGTTCGGAAGACGGTCTGGCGCTCCCGCTCGAAGAAGGCCTGGTCGGTGTAGATCCAGGCCGGCAGGCTGGTCTCGAAGGATGCGACGGTCACGCGGCGCCTCACGTCTGAATTGCTATACGCTCGTATAACAAGCCACCCACTCCTGCGCCAGCTTCACCGCTTCGGCCGGCGTGAAGGTCGACGGATCCAGGCAGAGCTCCAGCCACAGGCCGTCCAGCAGGGCCGAGAGGCCGAGCGCGCCCATGCGCACGTCGGCGCTCGGCGACAGGTCGCGCAGCAGGTCCTCGATGCGCCCCCGGTATTGGGCGAAGGTTTCGGCGTGGACGGCCGCCGCCGCCGGATCCGAGCGGACCAGGCCCCAGAAGCCCAGCCACGCCGACAAGAGGTCGCGGTCGACGATCGGCGGCGAGAAGCTGGCCTCCAGGAAGGCGTGCATGCGCGCCTTCGGATCCGGTCCGGCGACGGCGACCGCGGCCTCGATCTCCCCGTCGACCCTGGCCACCACGTGGCGATAGGCCTCGATGAGCAGGGCGCCGAAGCTGCCGAAGTGGTGGCGGATCAGGCCTGGCGAGACGCCGGCGCGGGCGGCGACGTCACGCACCGACACCGCGCCCAGACCGCGCGCCGCCAGGCTCTGGAGCGCCGCCTCCAAAAGCGCCTGGCGGCGGACGTCCGCCTGCTCACGCGAGAACCGTGCGATCAGAAGTCCTGCCCGAAGCGCAGGCCCACCAGCATCGGCCTGATCGGCACGATATAGGTCTGCGGCCCGCAGACCTGGGTGGCGCATTCGGCGTAGCGGGTGACCTCGCCCCGCTTGTCGAACGCGTTCTTGATGAAGGCCTCGAAAGTCAGCTTGCCGTGGCGCGCCCCGGCCGTGAAATCCGCGGTCGTATAGGCCGGCAGCGTGCCGATGATGCCGCTTTCGACGGTCCGCAGGTCCGCGGTGCTGGAGCCCTGGTAGACGATGGAGGTCTGCAGATGGGCGCGGTACTCGCCCACGTCCCACTCATAGCGCGCCGTGACGTTGCCTTTGAACTTGGGCGTGATCGGCAGGCGCGTGCCGGCCGGCGCGGCCACCGAGCCAGTGCAACTCGGGTTCGTGATCAAGTCGGGACAGTAGGGCTTGGTCAGCTTGGCGTCGGTGTAGGAGGCCGAGCCGAAGATCGTCAGTCCCTGCGAGGCCCGCCAGTTGATGTCGGTCTCGACCCCCTTCATCTCGGCCTGGGCAGCGTTGCGGATCTCGGTCAGGCCGTTGGCGCCCAAGAACGAGAACTGGAAGTCCTTCCAGCTGTCGTAATAGACCGCGCCGTTCCAGCGGACGGTTCCGTCCGCCCAGGTGGTCTTCCAGCCGAGCTCGTAGTTGGTGAGGAAGTCCGACTTGTACGGCGGCAGCGACCCGCGGCGGTTGATGCCGCCCGGCCGGAAGCCGGTGGAGACGGTCGCGTAGACCATCTTGTTGTCGGTCAGCTGGTAGGTGGCGTTCAGCTTGTAGGTGTGGCCGTTCTCCTTGGTGTTCTTGTCGAGGTTGGTGCAGGGGCCGCCGGAGACCACCGGCGGGCCGAAGCAGGCCGCTTCGCCGGTTGAGCTGCTGAACCCGGAGCCGAACCCGAAGAAGCCCTTCAGCGAGTTATCGGCCTTGAAGAACCGTATGCCGCTGGTCACCGCCAGCTTCGGGGTCACGTCGAACGTGGCCTCCCCGAACGCCGCGTAGTCGATGTCGGTCCGCAGCTGCTTGGTAAGCCAGATGGTCCCCGGATGGCCCGACACCGAGAGCGCCGGGTCAAATCCGGCGATCATGTAGTTCTGCTCGATGTTGTGGGTCTGCCGCTCGTAGAACAGGCCGGTGACGAACCGCAGTCGTTGGTCGGCCGGCGACGCGACCCGGAACTCGTGGCTCTGCTTGGTGTAGCGGTCCTTGCCCCGGATGGTCTGCGACGGGTTGATCAGATGGCCGGCGGCGTCGGTGATGTAGCCGCCGTAGGCGGTGTCGTAGAAATAGGAATAGTCCGAATAGTCCTGCTGGGTGTCGACGTTCCGCTTCAGGTAGGCGCCGGCGTAGGTGAGGTCGAGGTTGCCGAGCTTGCCCTCGATGGTCAGGGCCGCGTCGACCCATTTGTCCTTCGAGCCTTCCGGATAGAAGTGCGCGACCTTCAGGTCGCCGACCCGCGGGTCGTAGGCGAACAGGCCGTTGGTGTCCTGGCTCTGAGCCATCACCATCGGCGTGACCGTCCAGTTGTCGTCCAGGTCGATCTTCAGGGCCGCGCGGGCGCCGACCGTGTTGACGTCGTTGTAGTTGTTCTTGGCGCTGTTGAAGTTGTTGATCGTGATGCCGGAGGTCGGGTAGGTCCGCGTCCCCCGCACGTTGTCGATATAGCCGGCGTCGTGCTGGTACCAGCCCACCAGGCGCACCGCGGCGCGCTCCGACAGCGGCTGGTTGACGAAGCCTTCCGCGCCATAGCCCCAGTCGCCGTGATCGACGTGGTTGACCTCGACGTCGTAGGCGGCGTCGAAGCCCGCCGTCGATGGCTTGTTGGTGATGATGCGGATGGTGCCGGCCTGAGAACTCGCCCCGTAGAGGGTGCCCTGCGGACCGGCGAGCGATTCCACCCGCGCGATGTCGTAGACGTGGACTTCCAGCGGGCCGGTGATGGTGGTGATCGGCTGCTCGTCCAGATAGACGCCGACGCTCGGCCGCGGGCCGGAGTGGTTGGCGTTCTCACCCGAGGCCACGCCACGCATGTAGATGTTGGTGAACCCCGGGCCCGCGGTCTTGAACGACACGCTGGGCAGGAACTTCACGTAGTCCGCGAAGTCGGAGACCTGTAGCTCCTGCAGCTTCTGCGCGCCCAGAGCCTGGATCGAAACCGGCACGCTCTGCAGGTTCTCCTCGCGCTTTTGGGCGGTGACCACCACCTCCTCCAGCTGCGGCCCCGCCGCGGCCGGCTGCGCCAGCGCCGGCGCGGCGCCCACCGCGGTGAACATGGTCGTGGCGAGCAGCCCAACCGTCCAGCGCGACGCGCCTCTCAACTCCCGGTCCCGTTTGATCGTCATGTATGTGGCCCCCTCAAGCCGGCGTCTCAGGACGCCGGCGCCTCCGGATACGTGTCCAGCACGGTGCCCAGGCTGGCCTTCAGCGGGCCAAGCCAGGGCTCGAAACGACGCCAATGGTCGGTGGCGTCGGTAAAGATCGGCTGACGGACCTGCTCGGAACTGGCGGTCCGCACGGCGCGGTCGTTCTCGTAGAATTTCAGGCAGGCCGCCTCGAACGGCAGGCCGCAATGGTCGAGCAGGCGGCGCACCTCGGCCTCCGGATCGGCGACCATCGCCTCGTAGTGCACGCGGTGGACGCGCGCCGGCAGCACCGCGTCGAAGTGGTCCATCAGCGCGACGTAGTCGGCGTAGTAGCGGCCGATATCGGCGAGGTCGTACGTGAAGGCCTGGCCCTGCGCGAAGTGCTGCTTGAAGCCGGAGAAGCAGCAGCCCAGCGGGTGGCGGCGCGCATCGACGATCTTCGCGTTCGGCAGGATCAGTTGGATCAGGCCGATGTGGGCGAAGTTGTTCGGCATCTTGTCGATGAAGAAGCGCCGGCCGAGCTTGCGGTGCACCTGGGCGCGCGCCAGGTACTCAGCCCCGAGCGCGGCCAGGGCGTCGGCCGGCAGATCGGCCAGGGCCTCCGGATAGGCGCCCTTGCCGGCCTTGCGCGACTCGCGGCCGATGCGCCGGGCGATCGCGATAATGTCCGGCAGTTCCTGCGTGCCCTCGACCTGGGAGTGGCTCGACAGGATCTGTTCGATCAGGGTGGAGCCGGCGCGCGGCAGGCCGACGATGAAGATCGGGTCGGCGGCCGGATCGCCCTGCCCCGCCCGCTCCGCGAAGAAGGCGGCGCTGAACAGCGCCCGGGACCGGCGCAGATGGTCGGTGGTCTCGTCGGCGTCGTAGGCCAGGGTCTGGCGCCGCAGCGCGTTGCCGGCCGCGTAGTGGGCGAAGGACCCGGCGTCGTCGCCGGCGTCCTCCAGCGCCTTGCCGAGTGCGAATTGCAGGTGGAAGCGGTCTTCGGGGGCGATGTCGGCGCGCGCGACCTGCGCCTCCATCGCCGCGACGTCCTCGGTCGTGAAGCGCACGGTCTTGAGGTTGGCCAGGCTCCACCAGGCCTCGCCCAGGCCCGGCATCAGCTCCAGGCTGCGGCGGTAGGCGGCGACCGCCTCGGCCTGGCGGCCGACTGTCTTCAGCCCGTGGCCGAGGCTCATCCAGACCTTCGGCTGGGCCGGAAATTCCTCCAGCACCGAGCGATAGGTGTCGATGGACTGCTCGTATTCGCCGATCTTGCCCAGCGCCGCGGCCCGCAGGTTGCGGTACCCGGGATTGCGCGGGTCGCCGGCCAGCAGGCCCTCCACTTCGGCGATCGCCGCCGCGGCCTTGTTCTGGCGGTAGAGCACCGAAGCGTAGTTGTGCCGCGCGGCGGTGAAGCTGGGCGCCAGTTCCAGGCAGCGGGCCAGCAGGGCCTCGGCGTCGTCGTAGCGGCCCAGGCGCGCGCCGGCTTCGGCCAGCATGCGGATGGCGGCGACGTCGGTGGGGTGGCGCTTGAGGAAGTCGCGCAACCGCCGCTCGGCGGTCGGCAGGTCGTTGTCGCAGAGCGCGGTGGCGGCCTCCACCAGCTCGGGGTCGCTCACCGAGGCGCGGATGTGGCGGGCGTAGGCGTCGTCGGCGCCGGCCGTGTCGCCGGCCTGGGTCAGCTGGTCGCCCAGCGCGCGCCAGGCCTGGGCGTGGGCCGGCTCAAGCTCCGTGGCGCGGTGCAGGGCGGCCACCGCGGCCGGCCCCTCGCCAAGCGCGGCGCAGGCCAGCCCCGACTGGAACCAGGCTTGGGCCCAGCGCGGGTTGGCGGCGGTCAGCGGCTGCAGGATGTCCCGGGCGGCGGCGGCGGCGCCCTGGCTGCGCAGGGAGGCGGCCAGCAACAGCAGCGCCGGCGGATGCTCAGGGGCGACCTTGAGGATTTCGCGGGACTGGGCCTCGGCCGCCGAGGGATCCACAGGCAGCAGCCGGGCCGCGTGCGCCAACGCCGTGGCCAGCGTTCCAACGGGTTCTGTGGCGGCCCCTGGCAATTGCTATCCGATCGTACAGCAGTCGGACGATCAAGGAACGGCGCGCGGGGGCTGTCAATCCACAGGGCCTGGCGCCGCGGCCCGGGCGGAGAAACTGGGGCAATAATGCCATAGGCGTCGGTCAAACCGCAGGCGCCTGGCTCCCGCCAATTGGACAAAAGGACGCTGAACGGCCGCGATCACTTGCGGACACTTGCCTTCCGGCCGCGAGTCCTGGCGCGAATCGGCCGCCGCCGCCGCTCCGGCCGTTCAGCCTTCGACCAGCGCGCGCAACCGCGACAGCGCGTCGTCCCACTGGGCGGAGACGGCTTCCAGGTACGACCTGGCCTCGGCGATCGGCTCCGGCCGGTAGGCGAAGCGGCTTTCGCGGCCGACCCGCAGACTGCTCACCAGGCCGGCGTTTTCCAGCACGTGGAGGTGCTTGGTGATCGCCTGCCGCGTCAGGCTGGTCTCCGCCGACAGCCGGGCGATCGACTGGGCCTGGCCATCGCTCAGCCGCTTCAGCAGCGACAGCCGGGTCGGGTCGCCAAGCGCGGCGAAGACCGGGGCCGGACCGTCCTCGCGAACCGCGGCGCTAGCGTTCGACATGGGCCTTGATGTTCAGCGCCTGCTGCGCCCACCCGCCGTCGTTCATGCGCAGGGCCTCGGGCCGGCGATGGTCGGGCAAGGCGTCGAACCCGGACTCGACGATGACCAGCCGGGTTCCCGCCGGCGTCGGCTCCAGCCGGAACTCCACCAGGGTCGGGGGCTCCTGGCTGTAGTCCACCTGAGGATCGACGGCGTAGGGATGCCAGGTGAAGGAGAACAGCCGCAGGCTGTCCATGGCCACCACCCGCGCCTCCCAGACCACATGCTCGTAGCCCGGATGGGTGATCATGCCGCGCGCCAGCTGGCCGGGGACGAACGGCCCCTCCAGCTTCACCGCGAACCACTGGCCGAACTCGTGGTGATCGGTGAGCGCGCGCCAGACCCGTTCGACGGGCGCCTTCAGTTCGACGGTCTTCTCGATACGGTCGGCCATATCCGCAACCTCCTGGTTGCCATTGCAATGGCCCAGGGTCGAGAGATACGCAACCGATAAGTTGCGCTATCGGGCGTTCAGGAGCGGACCTGTTCGTCCTTGCGCGTGCGCCGGCGTGGCGTGGCAGGGGGATCCGGCATCCGGCCGGAGACGGCCGCCTGGATGGTCTCCAGCAGCACCTCGGCGCGGAACGGCTTGGTGACGTGGCGATCGGCGCCGGCGCTCAGCGACATCTCCACGTGCTCGGCCATGGCGTGGGCGGAAAGCGCCACGATCGGCGTGCGCGGCAGCTGGTGTTCGGCCTCCAGGCGGCGGATCGCGCGGATCGCGCTCAGCCCGTCGAGCACCGGCATCTGCACATCCATCAGGATGACGTCGAAGCGCTCGGCCGCCACCGCCGCCAGCGCCTGGGCGCCGTCGCCGACCAGGATCAGTTCGACGTCGAGCTGGGCCAGGATCAGCTCCAGCAGCCGGCGGTTGGTGGCGTGATCGTCGGCCACCAGCACCCGCGTCCGGGCGCCCGCCGCGACCCGCACGGCCGGCGCGGCCGCCGTCGGTTCGACGCTGACGGCTGCGACCGCCCGCAGCGGCAGATGCAGGGTGAAGACCGAGCCTTCGCCGGGCCGTGAGCTGGCCGTCAGGACGCCGCCCATCAGCTCGGCCAGGCCGCGGGAGATCGCCAGCCCCAGGCCCGAGCCGCCGAACCGCTCGACGATCGAGCCGTCGGCCTGCTGGAAGCGGCCGAACAGTTCTTCCGCCCGGGCCGGCTCGAAGCCGATGCCGGAATCGCGGACCTCGAAGCCGAAGCCTTGGCCGTCCGTCGCAGGCGAAACGCGGGTGACGATCGAGCCCGTGGAGGTGAACTTCACCGCGTTGCTGATCAGGTTGGTCAGGATCTGCTGCAGCCTGAGCGGATCGCCGGTGACCGCCTCCGGGACGCCGGGATCGATGTCGACCTCGAAGGCGAGGCCCTTGGCCAGGGCCGCCTGCCGGAACAGGCTCGCCGAGCGTTCGACGACGACGCCGAGATCGAAGGGCTCGCTGCGGATCTCCAGCTTGCCGGCCTCGACGCGGGACAGGTCGAGCGCATCGGCCAGCAGCTGCTCCAGCACCTCTGCGGAGTCGATGATGGTGCGGACGAGCCGTTGCTGGCCCTCGGTGGCGCAGCTCTCGGCCAGCACGCTGGCCATGCCGACGATGCCGTTCAGCGGCGTGCGGATCTCGTGGCTCATGTTCGCCAGGAAGTCGGACTTGGCGCGGGTTGCGGCCTCCGCCTGCTGCACGGCCTGGCGCAGGTCGATCACCAGCCCTTCCAGGTGCGGCCGTTCGCGGACGGCGCGCTCCTGTTCCTGCTTGCGGGCGACGTGGACCTCGACTCGCGCCTGGGCGATGTCGAAATCGATGGGCTTGGTGACGTAATCGTTGGCCCCGAGCTTCAGCGCCCTGACCACGTCGACGCTGGCGTCGCGGACGGTGACCATGATGACCGGCAGCTCGAGTTGGGCGTGCCGCTCGCGGATGCGCGCCAGCACCTCGAAGCCGTCCATCTGCGGCATGACGATGTCGAGCAGCACCAGGTCGAACGTCTCGCGCGCGATGAGGTCGAGGGCCTGCGGGCCGCTCTCGGCCTGCACGACGTCGAAGCCGCGCCGCTGAAAACCACGGCCGATGATGATCCGGTTGTCCTCCAGATCATCGACGACCAGGAGCCGGGGCCGCGCGAGACGCGCGATGCGTCCTTGATCGGGGTCCACCATCGCCTCCTGGTCCATTTGTCGCACCCTAACGCCAGCTCCCTTAATCGGGAGTGCATGGGCCATGAACCAGTTGGTTACGCTCGGCGGCTAGGATCGCCGTAAATCGGTCGGACCAGGTCTGGCCCAGCGGGGGAAAACGCGAGCGTGACGACAGACACCGACATCGAGCGCCCGCTGCGGGTCCTGCTGGCCGACGACCACCCGACCAACCGGGCGGTGGTGGAGGTCATCCTCAGCCTGATCTCGGTCGAGCTGGTGGCGGTCGAGGACGGCGCCCAGGCCGTCGACGCCTTCAAGGCGTCGGATTTCGACGTCGTGCTCATGGACCTGCAGATGCCGGTCATGGACGGGCTGACGGCGATCCGCGAGATCCGCAAGTACGAGGCCGAGACCGGGCGGCGGCGCACGCCGATCCTGGCGGTCACCGCCAACGCCATGTCCGAGCACATCGCCGCCTCCCGCGCGGCCGGCGCCGACCACCACATCTCCAAGCCGGTGGTGCCCGACACCCTGCTCACCGCGATCGCCGAGAAGATCGATGCGCTCAGCGACGCCGAGTCGGCCGCTCGCGCGGTCGGCTAGGTCCGGGGATTCCTAAAAAAGGTCCGGGGCCCGCAGGCCCCGGCGTCGGGCGGTCCTAGAACCGCCAGTCGACGCCGAGCGCCCCGGTCAGGGCGTGGCCGCTGAAGTCGCCGCGCAGGTTGGCGTTGGTCTGCGCCGCGGTCCCGGCATAGAAGCTCGTGTCGTCGAAGATCCGGGCCCCCTGGAAATCGGTGTAGGCGAAGGCCGCGTGCACGACGGCGCCGGCGGCCAGCTCATGGCTGGCGCCCACGGCGTAGACCCGGCGGTCGCTGTCGGCGACGCCCGGCTCGCGCAGGTTGTCCGGCGTCGGCGTCGGGTCGAACTGGACGCCGCCGCGCACGGTCCAGCCGGCCGCCACGACATAGTCCGCGCCGACGGCCACCGAGGTGGTGTCCTTGTAGTTCTGCGGGATCACCGCGGTCTGGCCGGCGAAGCCGACCTGGATGGCGTCGTACTTGCTCCAGCCCGAACGGACGATCTGGGCGTCGAGGGTCAGCGCCGGCGTCGCCGCCCAGCGGGCGGCCAGCGTCGCGGTCCACGGCGTCGAGAAGGCGGTGGTCGCGGGCGCGCTGAAGTTCGCGCCGGCCAGCGGGCCGGTGAGGCCCGAAAGCGACAGGGCCCCGCTGATCTTGTGGTCGACGGCGGAGCGGTAGCTGGCGCCGAGCGTCAGCTGCTCCAGGTGCGCCTGCGCGCCGACCGTCCAGCCGTAGTCCCAGCCGTCGCCGTGCAGGCTTTGCAGGCCGTCCGGTTGGGTGGGATCGAGGTTCGGCGACGCGGTGTCGAGCGCGGCCTTCATGTACTGGCCGTCGATTCCGACGCCGAGGTCCAGCCAGTCGGTGGCGCGCATGGCCACGGTGGCCTGGACGTCGGTGATGTCGATGCGGTTGCGCACGGTGTCGTAGCGGCCCCAGCCCGTGGCGCCGTAGTCGCCCTTCAGGCGGAACGGCTGCTCGACGGAGAGGCCGACGGCGAACCGGTCGCCGAGCGGCATGGCGATGGCGCCGTTCAAGGCGGTGAAGTCCGCCGAACCGTCGGAGACGTGGGCCTGGCCGCCCACCGGAGTGGTGTAGCCGCCGGGCGCGATCGGCCGGGTGATGGTCGAACCGGTGTCGTCGAGATGGCTCGACATGTTGCGTTGCTGCACGCCCAGGGAGATCTCCCGCGGGCTGCGGGCGATGGCCGCCGGGTTCCACCACAGCTGGCTGGCGCCGACGTCGGCCGCCTCGCCGGCGTTCGCCCGGCCCATGCCCTTGACCGAGATCTCGGCGGCCGCAAAGCCGCCCGCGAGCGCGTGGCCGGCGCTGACCAGGACGAGGGCGGCGCTCAGGCCACCCAACTGAAACTTCGTATTGGACGCAGGCACGTGAATCCCGCCGTGGCTATCCCGGCCCAAGCGACCGTCAGCGACCCGATTGCACCGGAAACGGTTAGCGGGCCGTTTACGGTAGCGCCTATGCCGCAAGCGATTCCGGCTCGTCGACGCGGCTTTCCTCGATGGTCAGCACGGCCGGCAGCCGGACCAGGAAGGACGAGCCTCGGCCGACCTCGCTGGTCACCGATATGCCGCCGCCCATCAGCGCGCACAGCTTCTGGCTGACCGCCAGGCCGAGGCCCGTGCCGCCGTACTGGCTGGAGGTCGTGGCGCTCACCTGCGCGAAGTCCTGGAACAGCTTGGGCAGGTCCTTCTCGGAGATGCCGATGCCGGTGTCGTCGACGCGGATCTCGACCCAATCGCCGCCCGGCCGCTCGTCGCGCCGCACGCTGAGGGTGATCTGGCCGCTGCTGGTGAACTTGGCGGCGTTGCTCAGCAGGTTCAGCACCACCTGGCGCAGCTTGGTCTGGTCGGTGGTGACCGCGCCCATCTCGCCGATCGGCGCGACCACCAGCCGGTTGGCGTTCTGGTCCATCAGCGGACCGGCGGTGGCGGCCACGTCGTCGACGAACCGGGCCAGCTCGAAGGTCTCCGCGGACAGCTCCACCGCATTGGACTCGATGCGCGACAGGTCGAGCACGTCGGTGACCAGGGCCAGCAGGTGCTGCCCGGCGGCGTTGATGCGCTGCAGGTCGGTGAGCTTCTGTTCGTCGGCGCCGGTGTCCTGGCCGTGTTCGAGCAGCAGCTCGCTGTAGCCGATCACCGCGTTCAGCGGGGTGCGGAACTCGTGGCTCATCTTGGCCAGGAAGATCGAGCGCGAGAGGTTGGCCCGCTCGGCGAGGTCCTTGGCCTGGTGCAGGCGCACGGCGGTGACGCGGTGGCGCTCGGCCTCCCGCTCCAGGTCGGAGCGCAGGGCGATGGTGCTGACGTAATAGATGGCCATCCAGGACATGTAGATCGTCGCCGACAGGATGGAGATCCAGCCGACGGTCGTCAGGTTGGCGATCGGCACCCGCTCGGCGAAGCCGCCGTGCAGGGCGTAGGCCCCGTAGAACGCCAGCAGGTCGCCGACGAACATGCCGACCACCAGCAGCGGGCGTTCGCCCAGGTAGAAGAAGCCCAGCAGCAGGGCCACCAGCAGCCACGGCAGCAACGGCGAACTGACGCCGCCGTAATGGAACGAGCCGTAGAGCGAGGCGAAGGCCAGGGTCTGGACGGAGATCAGCGCCACCAGCTGCAGGTTGCGCGTCATCTTCAGGATGAACGGCAGCGCCCAGAACGACCAGATCGAGAAGATCATCGTCCAGACGACGATGCCCGGCTGCGGATCGGTGAGATAGAGGAAGACGCAGATCGACTGCGCCATCAGCGGGCCGAAGAGGTGGGTGAACACGAAGTTCCGCGCCAGGCCCAGTTCGGACCTTTCGCGCTTGGCCGCCTCAGGCACAAACCAGTCGATCAGCTTAAGGACTGTGTTCCACATGCCCGCTCCGCCCCCGTCGAGAGGGCTCCCCCATGTTCGGGCGGGAAATGAACACGGCTCCGATTAAGAACTGGTGCATGCCGTCGTCCGGCGCGGATAACCCGATCTTAATTCGGCCAAGCGATCCTGCCCTGGGCTCGAGGTAGATCTCGCGGCCTGGCAAGTGGATCGGCGCGTTTGTTCCTTGCGATCCTTGCCGCAATTCACGGGGCGGGCTGGATACATGTCAACAGCAGGGCAGCAGGCGTCGAATCCGGTGGATCGACTGGTCGACTGGTTCATCCCCAAGGAATTGGCGGACCAGCGCGAGAAGCGCCAGCTGGCGCGGATGTTCCTGATCAGCCACCTCTGCGGGCCGTTCCTCGGCAACGTGGTGCCGGGCGCGCTCTACTTCCTCGATCCGACCCCGGGCTATCCGGTCGGCGTGCTCGCCGCCTCGATCACCGGGTTCTGGATCTTCCCGTTCCTGCTGAAGGCGACGGGCAAGTACAACCTGCTGTCGTTCATCTCGGTGCAGAACCTGATCTTCTGCATCCTGTGGAGCTGCTTCTATTACGGCGGGGTGACCTCGCCGACCCTGCCGTGGGTGCTGACCATCCCGCTGCTGACCTTCTGCTACCTCGGCCCGTCGCCGAAGCTGCGGTTGCTGGCGCTCGGGCAGTTCGCGATCAACTTCACGGCCTTCATCGCCATCTACAACCTCGCGCCGACGCCGTTGAACGACACCCCGATCGAGGCGCTGCAGGGGCTGGGCATCGTCTCCACCCTGGCGGCGCTGGCCTATGTGGCGCTGATGGCCCTCTATTACCGGCGGATCCTGGACTCCGGCGCCGAGCTGGAGGTCGAGATGCGCGGCCACCTGGCCACCGCCGCCCAGCTGCGCCGCGCCACCGCGGAAGCCGAGCGGGCGAGCGCCGCCAAGGCCGAATTCGTCGCCAGCATGAGCCACGAGCTGCGCACGCCGCTGAACGCGGTGATCGGCTACAGCCAGATGCTGCTCGAGGACGCCGCCGACGAGCACGACGAGGAATCCGCCGCCGACCTGGAGAAGATCCACCGCGCCGGCCACCACCTGCTGCGGCTGGTCAACGAGGTCCTCGACCTCTCCAAGATCGAAGCCGGCAAGATGGAGCTCGCGCCCGAAGACGTGGCGGTCGCCGAATTCCTCTCCGCCGTGGTCGAACACCAGCGCAGCAAGGCCGAGGCCAAGGGCGTCACCCTGGCGCTGGAACTGGAGGACGGCCTGGGCGCCGCGCTCTGGGACGGCCAGCGGGTGCGCCAGGCGCTCGGCCAGATCGTCGAGAACGCCGTCAAGTTCACCGAAAAGGGCAAGGTCACCGTCCTGGCGCACCGCAACGCCTGCCGGCCGCACGACGAGATCGTCGTCCAGGTCCGCGACACCGGCGTCGGCATCGCTCCGGAGATGCTGCCCCAGCTGTTCGAGAAGTTCACCGTCGCCCACGACGCCAGCGCCAGCAAATACGGCGACACCGGCCTGGGCCTGGCGCTCAGCCGCGCGCTCACCGACCTGATGGGCGGCGAGATCTCCGCGCAGAGCAAGGTCGGCGAGGGCAGCTGCTTCACGCTCACCCTGCCGGTCGCCCCGTCGGCCCGCCGCAAGCGGCGCGCCCGTGCGGCGCTGGGACCCGCCGACGACGCGGCCCAGACGCCTGAACTCACCGCCGCCTGAGCCCGAGACTTCGGAAGCCACCCGCCATGACCAAGATCCTGCTCGTCGAAGACAATGAGATGAACCGCGACATGCTCACCCGGCGGCTGACGCGGCACGGGTTCGACGTGTGCTGCGCCCCCGACGGCCCCTCCGGGGTGCGGATGGCCGAGGACGAGCGGCCGGCGCTGATCCTCATGGACGTGGCGCTGGGCGAGATGGACGGCTGGGAAGCCACCACCCTGATCAAGGAGCGCGCCTCCACCGCCGCCATCCCGATCATCGCGCTCACCGCCCACGCGCTGGCCAGCGATCGTCAGAAGAGCGTCGAGGTGGGCTGCGCCGACTTCGACACCAAGCCGGTGGACCTGCCGCGGCTCCTGTCCAAGATCAACGCCTGCCTGGAGGGGGCCGCCGCCTGAGGCGGACGCCCTCCTCCGCCCGCTCCGGTCCGCAGCGCCCGCCCTCCGGCGGGCGTTTTCGTGTCTGGCGCTTCGCGCGCGACCTCAGCGCCGGGCCAAGGTCATCGGTCATTAACCGCAAGTCTCAAGCCGCGGTTAACTGCGAATTGAAACATTGCCTAAAGAGTATGTACACCGCAAAATAACATCTTCACCGTACTTATAACTCCACAACCTGAGAAACAGGGTGGGGTTATTAATGCTAAAAGCATCGTTCAACTACACGCCGCCAGATGCCTTGACCGGCAGCATGCGCGACTACCGTTATCCGCGAGGTCCTGACCTTCAGTCGCGCATTGCGGGATTTTTCAAATGGCAGAACCTGCGCCGCCAGCACAGCCTGTGGCCATTCTCGCGCTCGACGGAAGAAGGCCCCGCCACCGTCTGCGCGGCGCGCGACGACGCCGGCGGCAAGATGCGCGGCGTGAACTTCGCCAGCCAGGACTACCTGAGCATGTCGACCAATCCGGCGATCAAGAAGGTCGCCCAGGATGTGATCGAGGAGTTCGGGGTCCATAGCGCCGGCTCCGCGGCGCTGGTCGGCAACACCTCCCACTCGGTGCTGCTGGAGCGCAAGATCGCCGACTTCCTCGGCATGGAGGAGGCGATCCTGTTCCCCACCGGCTGGGCGGCCGGCTACGGGGTGATCAAGGGCCTGGTGCGCTCCACCGACCACGTGGTCATGGATGCGCTGGCGCACACCTGCCTGCAGGAAGGCGCCGCCGCGGCCACCAAGAACATCTACCTGTTCCGCCACAACATGGTCGGCGAATGCCGCAAGTGGCTGGAGAAGATCCGCGCCAAGGACACCGAGAACGGCATCATGGTGGTGACCGAGGGCCTGTTCTCGATGGACTCCGACACCCCGGACCTCGTGGGCCTGCAGGCGCTGTGCGACGAGTTCGAGGCCACCTTGATGGTCGACGTCGCCCACGACCTGGGCAACCTCGGCAAGGACGGCAAGGGCTTCATCGGCGACCAGGGCATGCTGGGCAAGGTCGACCTGGTGATGGGCAGCTTCTCCAAGACCTTCGGCTCCAACGGCGGCTTCGTCGGCTGCCGCAGCCGCGAGGTGAAGGAGTACCTGCGCTTCTTCAGCCCGCCGTGCACCTTCTCCAACGCCCTGTCGCCGATGCAGGCGGCCACCGTGCTGAAGGCCTTCGAGATCATCGAAAGCCTCGAAGGCCAGGTGCTGCGCGACAAGCTGATGACCAACATCCTCAGCCTGCGCCGCCAGCTGGTCGACGCCGGCTTCGAGGTCTACGGCGACCCCTCGGCCATCGTCTGCGTGAAGATGGGCTCGGAAGGCCTGGCGCGGCTGGTCAGCCGCCGGCTCCCCACCGCCGGCCTGATCGCCAACCTCGTCGAGTTCCCCGCCGTGCCCAAGGGCCAGGCGCGGTTCCGGATGCAGGTGATGGCCAACCACACCGAGCAGAACATCCGCGACGCGGTGGCCTCCCTGCGCGACGCCTTCGAGGCGGGCCGCGAGGAGTTCGACTGGATGAACAGCGAAGCCGAGCCGCTCAAGGCCACGGCGTAAGACAACGGAACCTGCCGCAAGGCGAAGGGCAGGCGCGGATCCCGCGCCTGCCCTTTTTGTTGCGTGAAATCCGGACGGATCGCCGGGCCGGCCGACGGGCCGAGGCTGGGACCGCGGAGCCGTCCGGCTCAGGCGGCGCGGGCGGCCTGGAGCGCCAGCGGCAGCTCGACGCGGAAGACGGCGCCGGCGCCGGGTCGGCCATCGGCGGTGATCGTCCCGCCCATCAGCTGCACCAGGCCATGGCAGATCGCCAGGCCCAGGCCGACGCCGCCGAACCGGCGGGTGAGCGAGCCGTCGGCCTGTTCGAAGGCCCGGAACAGCCGCGGGCCGACCTCGGCCTCGAACCCGACGCCGGTGTCGCGCACCTCGATCGCCAGGCCCCCGGCGTCGGCGCGGGCGAGCGACAGCACGACCTCGCCGGCGTCGGTGAACTTCACCGCATTGTCGAGCAGCTTGGCGATGATCTGGCCGAGGCGCCGGGGATCGGCCTGCGCGACGCCCTGGGCGTCGGCGGCGACCTTCACCTCGAACCCCAGCCCCTTCTCCGCGGCCTTCGCGCGGGCGGCGGCCGCGGCGGCGTGCGCCAGCGGCCCGATCTCGGTCGGCTCGGGGGCCAGCGTCAGCCCGCCGGCGGTCAGGTCCAGGGTGTCCAGCAGGTCGGCCACCACCCCGTGCAGCTGATCGGCGGAGGCATTGATGATGCCGGCCATGCGCTGCTGCTGCTCGCTGAGCTCGGTCTTGGTCAGCATCTGGCCCATGGCGATCATGCCGTTCAGCGGCGTGCGCAGCTCGTGGCTGACGATGACCAGGAATTCGTCCTTGGCCTTGTTGGCGGCCTGGGCCTCGCCCATGGCGACGCGCAGCTGTTCGTTGGTCTGGACGAGCTCGACGGTGCGCGCGGCGATCTTCTGCTCCAGCTCCTCGTTGGAGCGGCTCAGCGCCTCGTTCGCCCGCCGCACATGCTCCTCGGCCCGGCGGCGGCCGGCCTGGGTCGACACCCGGGCGAGCGCCACGGAGAAGTCCACCGGCTTGGTGATGTAGTCGTTCGCGCCCAGGGTCAGCGCCTCGACGATGTCCTGGCTCTCGGTCTTGCCGGTCACCATGATCACCGGCAGGGCGATGTCGGTGTGATGCTCGCGGATGCGCCGCAGGACCTCCAGCCCGTTCATGTCCGGCATCATCACGTCGAGCAGGACCACGTCGAAGGTCTGGCGCTCGATCTCGGCCAGGGCGCCCAGGCCGCTGTCGGCCTCGGCGATCTCGAAGCCGCGGCGCTGGAAGCGCCGGCCGAGGATGGCGCGGTTGTCGGCGATGTCGTCGACGATCAGGATCCGCGTCGGCGTCTCGTCGCTGTTCGGGTAAGCGCTGTCGTCGAGCATCCGAAACCTGTCCCCCTGTCGCCCGGGCGAGAGAGTGGCAGGGCGCCTGTTAAGTAATCGTGCACGAACACCTGCAACGCGGACGCCGATTGCAGCAAAGAGTGGCGCCGAGGCGCGCCATACGGTCGCACATCGTCGGCGACACGTCATGCGTGTGTCGGATATCAGTGTTACCGCGCCTCAGTCTTTCTTAAGGTTTACGGCTCTATTGGTCAGCCGAAGATTCAAAACACTCAGGACTTCGGTGATGTCTGCAATCAAACAAGCGGCCCTGGCCGCACTGGCCGTCGCGGCGATCTCCACGACCGCCCACGCCCAAACCACGGACCAGTGGTTCGTGCACGCCGGCCCGGCCCTGGTGGCCCCCGACGAGAGCGCCACGATGACGGCGGGCGGCCAGGCGGTGCCCGGCGCCAACGTCTCCATCGACTCGCGCTGGACGTTCGAGGGCGAGATCGGCCGCTATCTGACCCGCAACGTCGCCATCGCCGTGGCCGCCGGCTATCCGCCGACATTCACCGTGAAGACGGCCGGGTCGCTGAGCGGCCTCGGCACGGCCGGCCAGATGACCGGCGGCCCCGCCGGAATCCTGCTGCAGTACCACTTCAACCGCGAGGGCCGCATCCAGCCCTACGTCGGCGCCGGCGCCTCGTTCCTCGTGGTGTTCGGCACCAAGGACGGCGTGATGACCGACCTGAAGGCGAAGAGCGCCATGGGCACCGCCCTGCAGGTCGGCTCCGACTTCATGCTGAACGACCGCTGGGGCGCCTTCATCGACGTCAAGAAGGCCTGGGTCGGCACCCTGGCGACAGGCTCGATGGGTCCCAATCCGGTGCGCGCCAAGGTCAACGTCGACCCGCTGGTCACCAACATGGGCGTGACCTACCACTTCTGAGGTCGAGCTCGGGACCGGCGCCTTCGGGCGTCAGTCCCTGTTGCGGCGCTCGGGCCCCGTGTAGTCGGGGTCCGCCCGGCGCCGGCGGTCCGGCCCGAAATAGTCGGCGGAGCGCACGAACGGCCGCGGCGCGTGGATCAGCGCGTCCATGCGGCGTAGCAGGCCGGTGATCGTGAACGGCTTCGACAGGAACTCGGTGACGCCGGCGTCGCGCGCAGCCTTTACGCGCCGCTGCTCGGTGTAGCCGGTGAGCATCAGGATCGGCACATAGGGATTGGGGCTCGACGGGTCGCTGCGGATGCGGCGGACCAGCTGGATGCCGTCGTCGCCCTGGCCGAGGTTCTGGTCGACCACGACCACGTCGAACGGCATCTCCTTCATCAGCTTGAAGGCCCGATCGGGCGTGGCGGCGTCGGCGATATCCTGCGCGCCCACGCTGGCGAGGATCGATTTCACGATCTCCGCCGCATGGCGATTGTCGTCGACGACGAGAAGGCGAAGAGCTTTTAGATCCATTCGTTCCTGGGCGACTGTCCCAAATCTAGTGCGCGGACCGCTCGACCAGGACCGCCGGATGCTCTTGGCCCGTGCTCCGGGCGTGAATTGCGACGACCGTCACCAGGTCATCCTGCCATTTCCAGCCGACACTCGCCAAGGCCCAGCCGCTTTCTGGAACTTGCCCAGATGACGTCGGCTTCGCTAGCACCCATGGCGTGTGTAGCCCGCGAACGGGCGAAACCCTCGCGGCAAGCGCAGCCATGCCGCCGGTGGCTCCGGCAGAACCGCCAAACACAACCGCTAGTTGGATTTTACCCGTCAGCGGGAGATATCCGCAACCTCCGAGCTCGATCGCCCTCACGCCGCGGCGGGCGACAGCAGACCCTCGAAGAACGCCCGCACATAGTGGGAGGCGGCTGTCGCGGCGGTGATGTCGGGCGCCCACAGGTGCAGTTCGGCGGCGGCGTTGATCATGGCGGTGACCATCTGGGCGGCGATGTTGACGTCCACCGGCCGCACCGAGCCGTCGGCGATCCCGTCGCAGATGATCGAGGCGAAGCGGTGGGAGACGCGGTCGAACTGCGCCATCAGGTCCGGCTGGATGGCCTCAGGGACCGTGGTCAGGGCGGAGAGCCGCAGCAGCGGCAGGTCGCCGTCCAACTGGAAATGCACCAGGGCGGCGGAGGCCTGGGCCAGCACCTTCAGGCCCGAGCCGCCCTCGGCTTCGGCCGCGCGGATGGCGCGCCACATGATCTGGCAGGTGCGCTCGAAGCAGGCCACCACCAGCTCATCCTTGGTCGCATTGTGGTGGTAGAACGCCCCCTTGCTGACCTGGAGCCTGGCGGAGATCCGCTCCACCGAGGCGCCGTGGTAGCCCTCCTGGTTGATCAGGTCGGTGGCGGCGCGCAGGAACAGTTCCGCCGAGGCCCCGGCGCTGGGATCGCCCTCGCGCGCCAGGCGGGGGATCTCGAAGCCTGGCCAGGCCGCGCCCGGCGCCGCCAGGCCGTCCTCCAGCACCGACAGCATGCGGCTGGCCAGGCGGTCGTAGTCGCCGGGCTCGCTGCGCGTGATCCAGACCACCGACCACAGCACCTCCGACAGCAGCAGGTGCGCGCGGGCGTTGCGGTCGGTCCGCGCCAGCGGGGCGGCGGCCGGGCCCTCAAGCAGGTCGCGCGCATGCCGGAACATATCGACAAAAGCCTCGCCGAGCGGCCGGGCGTTCAGTGCGCGGACGTCGTTGAACACCGCGATCTGCTCGGCCTCGCCGAGGGCGACGCGGCGCTTGAAGTCGAAATAGGCTCCGATGAAACCGCGCAGCCGGGCGCGGTCGTCCGCCCCGCTCG
The DNA here is from genome assembly GCF_003254505.1 of Phenylobacterium hankyongense. Lineage (NCBI taxonomy): Bacteria > Pseudomonadati > Pseudomonadota > Alphaproteobacteria > Caulobacterales > Caulobacteraceae > Phenylobacterium > Phenylobacterium hankyongense. The sequence continues at coordinate 773,798 of NZ_QFYP01000001.1, forward strand.
CCTGGCCGGCGGCGATCAGCGCGTCGAAACGGTCGATGGCCCGCTGCAGGCAGGCGACCGCCAGCTCCTCCTTGTTCCGGAAGTAGTAGACGACGGCGGTGGGCACGAGGTCGAGGCGGGCGGCGACCTCGCCCAGCGTCATGCCGCGCACGCCCTTGCGGTTCAGCACCTCCACCGCGGAGGCGACAATGGCGTTGCGGCGCGCTTCGTAGCGCCGCGTCGGCTTGCGCGCGGCCGGGCCGTCGGGGCTTGCGGCGGCGCCTTCGGAGTTTGCGGCCATCCCGGTTCATAGCCAGAAACGCCGGCGCCGACCATTGGGCCTTACGACGTACGCGGACTGGGCGACGGCGCCATGTGACCGGACCATGGCAAATCGGAAAAGCTATGCTATCGCCTTGCGGCCGGGGGGCGACGGACGTGTCTGAGTTGGCGTGTGGGGGGCCATGACATTTCACCGGCGCGTGCTGGCTTGCGGATGCGGGAGCGGCGGACTGCGGCCCGCCCTGATCGTCCTGGCTTTGGCGGCTGGAGGCGTGGCGCGGGCCGACGAAGCGCCCCCTCCGCAATCGGGCTCAGGCGCGCTCGGCGCCCTCTCCCTGGACGAGCTTTCCGAGATCAAGGTCACCTCGGTGTCCAAGCGCGCCGAGCCGATCAGCCAGGCCCCCTCGTCCGTCTACGTCATCACTAACGACGCCATCCGCCGCTCCGGCGCGATCAGCATTCCCGAAGCCCTGCGCAATGCGCCGAACCTCGAGGTGATGCGGATCGACGCCCTGGATTATTCGATCACCGCGCGCGGCTTCGCCGGCTTCGAGGCGGCCAACAAGCTGCTGGTGCTGATCGACGGGCGCAGCGTCTACACCCCGCTGTTCTCCGGCGTGGACTGGGACCAGAACCAGGTCCTGCTCGACGATGTCGACCGGATCGAGGTGATCAGCGGTCCCGGCGGCACCCTGTGGGGGGCCAACGCGGTCAACGGCGTGGTCAACATCACCACCCGCAGCGCCTTCGACACGCAAGGCTCCCTGGCCGAGGTCAATCTCGGATCTCTCGATAGCGACGTCCGGCTTCGCTACGGCGGACAGCTCGGGGAGTCCGCCGCCGGCCGCATCTACTTCACGGCCTTCAGGCGCGGCGAGCTGCGCAAGGACGACGGCGCCCATGCCAACGACGGCTGGGACGGCGTGCAGGGCGGCTTCCGCACCGACTGGGCCGGCGACCGGGACACCCTCACCCTGCAGGGCGACGCCCACGACGGCACGATCAGCGACTCCCTGGGTCTGCCCGGCTATGTGCGCGGCGGCAACGTCCTGGGCCGCTGGACGCGGCGGATGGAGAACGGCTCCACCGTCGAGCTGCAGGCCTACTACGACCAGTTCGCCCGCAACGCGCGGCTGATCCACGACGGCCTGAAGACCTATGACATCCAGGCGCAGCACGCCTTCAGCTGGCTGGGCCGCCACCAGATCATCTGGGGCGGCGGCTACCGCATCACCGAGGACGACTTCTACACGCTCACCGAACCGCAGCTGCTGACCCCGACCCACCGTCGCGTCGACATCGGCAACCTGTTCGCCCAGGACGAGTTCGCGGTGCGGACCGACCTGACCCTCACGCTGGGGCTGAAGCTCGAGACCAACACCTATACCCGCGCCGAGCTGATGCCGAACGCCCGCCTGGGGTGGCGGGTGTCGGACCGGCAGTTCCTGTGGGCGGCGGTGTCGCGGGCGGTGCGCAATCCCTCGCGGATCGAGCGCGACTTCTCCCTCCCCGGGATCGTCGATCCGGGCCACATGGGCTCGGAGAAGCTGATCGCCTACGAACTGGGCTACCGCGGGCGGATGACGGACGCCGCCAACGTCTCCGTTTCGCTCTACTACAACGCCTACGATCAGCTGCGGACCAACGACCTCAGCCCCGGCGGGGTGCTGCCGATCTATGTGGGCAACTCCATGGAGGGCGACACCTACGGGATCGAGGCCTGGGCCGACTACGACGTACGCTCCTGGTGGCGGCTCAGCGTCGGCGGATCGATCCTGGGCAAGGACTTCCGGCTGAAGCCCGGCAGCCTCGACATCGCCCAGTTCGAGGCCGCCGGGGTCGATCCCGACTACTGGGTCAAGCTGCGCTCGCAGATGCGGCTTGGCGACCGGGTCACGCTGGACGCCGGCCTGCGCTACTACGACGCCATCCCGACCTCGCAGGCCTCCGGCTATGTCGGCGCAAAGGCCTATCTGGACGGCGACCTGCGGCTGGCTTGGCGGGTCACCGACGCCCTGGAGCTCTCTCTGGTCGGGCAGAACCTGCTGCACGACCGGCACGCCGAAGCGAGCGAGTCCCGGCGCGACAAAATCCAGCGCAGCGTCCTCCTCGGCCTTCGCTGGGTCCACTGAATGAGGGGCGTGCGCAGAGCCCTGGGTCTGCTGACGCTCGCCGCGCTGTGCGCCGCGGCGACGGTCGGCGGCGCGTGGGCGCAGCCGACCCTGGAGTTCTCCGTCAAGGCCGCCTTCCTGACCAAGTTCCCGGCCTTCGTGACCTGGCCGGAAAGCGCCATGACGCCGTCGGAGCCGCTGCGCATCTGCGTGGTGGGCGACGACCCCTTCGGCCCCGCCCTGGAGCAGAGCGCGCAGGGCCGGGCGCTGGAGGACCACCCGCTCGCGGTGCGCCGGCTGGCCGTCGTCGACCGCGCCAGCGGCTGCCACGTGCTCTACGCTCTCGGTTCTTCGCGGCAGTCCGCGGCCCAGGCGCTGCAGGCCGTGCGCGGCGCGCCCGTGCTCACAGTCACCGATGCGGCGCAGGGAGGCGCGCGCGGCATGATCCACTTCGTGGTGTTCCAGGATCGCGTCCGGTTCCAGATCGACGCCCTCCAGGCGGCGCAGAGCGGCCTGTCGATGAGCTCAAAGCTGCTGGCCCTGGCGCTGACGGTGAAGCGATGATCCCGCCGGGCCTGCAAAGCGAGCGGAGACGGGTGAACCTGGCCTGGGCCAGCGTCGTCGGCCTGCTGATCGCCGGCGTCCTGCTGGGCTCGCGGGCGGAAATCGCCTACCGCCACCAGGCGCAACGGCAGGCGCAGGTGCAGGCGGAGATCCTGGCGGCCAGCGTCACGGCCGCGCTCGCCTTCGACGACCGGCCCACCATCCGTGAATACGTCGACGCCCTGCGCGTCAATCCGCAGGTGGCGATCGCCGCGGTCTACGACGCCGCCGGCGACCCGGTGGTCACCTACGCCCGCAACGGCTCTCACGCCGCCCCGCCCCGCATCGGGCCGCCCGGGAGCCGCACGACGCAGGGCGTGGTGCGGGTGACCACGCCGGTCACCGAGCACGAGGTCCAGCTCGGCAAGGTCTATGTCGAAACCCTGCCGGAGCCGCTGTCCAGCGTGTTGGCCCGGCATTCCGGGCTCGGCCTGCTGCTGGTCATGGCCTTCCTGCTGCTGGGCCTGATCACCCGCGCCGCCGCCCAACTGCAGCGACGCGCCGAGCAGCTGGCCGACGCCAACGCCCGGCTGCAGGTGGAGATGGCCGAACGCGAGCGCGCCGAAGAGGCGCTGCGCCAGAGCCAGAAGATGGAGTCCCTGGGCCAGCTCACCGGCGGCGTGGCGCACGACTTCAACAACCTGCTGACCGTCATCATGGGCGGGCTGGAAACCATCGGGCGGCATCTGGCGAAGCTGCCGTCGAACGCCGAGAACGCGCGCCTGCACCGCGCCCGCGACATGGCCATGTACGGGGCGGAGCGGGCCGCCACCCTGACCGCGCGCCTGCTGGCCTTCTCGCGCCGCCAGCCCCTGCAGCCGCAGGCGATCGACCCGAACAGGCTGGTCAACGGGATGAGCGAGCTGCTGCAGCGCACCCTGGGCGAGACCGTCACCCTGCAGATCGTGCTGGGCGCGGGCCTCTGGCGCACGCACGCCGACCCCGGCCAGCTGGAGAACGCCGTGCTGAACCTGGCGGTGAACGCCCGCGACGCCATGGAGGGCGGCGGCCGGCTGACCATCGAGACCGCCAACGCCTCGCTGGATTCCGGCTACGTCGAACAGCTGCCGGAAACCCTCGCGGCCGGCCAGTACGTGCTGATCGCGGTGACCGACACCGGGTCCGGCATGGACGAGGAGACCGTGACCCGCGCCTTCGAGCCCTTCTTCACCACCAAGGACGTCGGCAAGGGCACGGGGCTGGGCCTCAGCCAGGTCTACGGCTTCGTCCGCCAGAGCGGCGGCGTCGTGCGGATCTACAGCGAGCCCGGCCAGGGCACGACGGTGAAGATCTACCTGCCGCGGTTCCTGGGGGCCGAACAGGAGATCGCCACGCCGCGGGCGCTCGACGCCTCCACCCTGCTCGGCGACGAGGTGGTGCTGCTGGTCGAGGACCACGACGAGCTGCGGGCCTATTCCAGCGGCATCCTGCGCGAGCTCGGCTATCAAGTGCACGAGGCCGCCGACGGGGCGAGCGCGCTGGAGGTCATGGCCAACATCCCCGACATCGTCCTGCTGTTCACCGACGTGGTGCTGCCGGGCGGCATGAACGGCCGCCAGCTGGCGGACAAGGTGCGCGAGGCGCGGCCGGAGCTGAAGGTGCTGTTCACCACCGGCTACACGCGCAACGCCATCGTCCACAACGGGACCCTGGATCCGGGGGTCGAGCTGATCACCAAGCCGTTCAGCTTCGACGACCTGGCGGTGAAGCTCCGCCACGTGCTCGACGCCTGATCGCAGCCCGGGCGGTTCGCACGCGCGGGGCCGGGCGCGCCGGAACCAAGCGGGGAGCTTTGCAATTTGTGCAGCGTCAGCGTGGAGGAAACCGATGACAAGGCTGCACAAACCGGTCCGTCACAAGGTCCGGCCGGGCGCGTCCCGGGTCCGGCGACTTGATTCCCCGTCCCGCCTGCGCCCGCGCGCCAAGCTGGTGCAGGAGGACCCCCAACCCGACCTGAGCGGCCTCATCCTCTACGGCCAAGCCTGAGTTCCGGCTAGGGGCCGGCCGCGACCTCGCCCAGCTGCTTGTCCTGGGCGGCGGGGGCCGGCGGCACGATCCGCAGGCGCAGCAGGCTGACCCCCGCGGCCAGCACCGCGACGACCGCCGCCGTGGACAGCGCCGCCGTGGTCGCGTGGGTCCCGGCCAGGTGGAAGAAGACCGCCGTGGCCAGCGCCCCCGCCGTCTGGCCCAGCAGCCGGGCGGTGGCCAGCATGCCGCCGGCCGCGCCGCTCCGGTGCAGGGGCGCAGACGCCACCAGCGCGCGGTTGTTGGGCGCCTGGAAGAAGCCGAAGCCGAGGCCGCAGACCGCCATCCGCCAGGCGATGTCCAGGTTCGACGCGCCCGGATGGATCAGCGACAACAGGGCCAGGCCCGCCCCGAACACCGCCAGCCCGATCCCGCCCAGCAGACCCGCCGGATAGCGGTCCGCCAGCCGCCCGGCGATCGGCGCGGCGACCCCTACGGCCAGCGGCCACGGCGTCATCAGCAAGCCGGTCTCCACTGCGCTGCGCCCGAGCGCGCCCTGGAAGTAGAAGGGCAGCGCCACATAGGCCAGCATCTGGGCGCCGAACGACACGATCGAGGTGGCGATCGACAGGCCGAAGATCGGGATCCTCAGCAGGTCGAACGGCACCAGGGGCGCAGGCCTGCGCAGTTCGCGCCGCGCCAGCAACGCGCCCGCCGCCACGCCCACCGCCAGCTTCGCCAGGCCGACGCCGACGCCGTCGCGCACCAGGCTCTCCGCCCCCAGGATCAGGAATCCGAAGGTCACGGCGTTGAGCACGGCGGAGATCACGTCGAAGCTGCGACCCGAGCCGACCGTGCGCGGCAGGGCCTGGCTGGCGATGGCGATGGTGACCACGCCGATCGGCACGTTGATGGCGAACAGCCACTCCCAGGAAGCCTTGGCCAGGATGGCGGAGGCGACGGTCGGCCCCAGCGCCGCGGAGATCGAGATCACCACCGCGTTCAGCCCGATGCCGCGGCCCAGCTGCCGGCTGGGATAGGTGAAGCGCACCAGCGCGCTGTTGATGCTCAGCACCCCGGCCGCGCCGAGGCCCTGCAGCACCCGCGCCGCGGTCAGCTCCGCCAGGGTGTGGGAGAGCGCGCAGCCGAGCGAACCGAGGGTGAAGACCGTCAGCCCGACCATGTAGACGCGGCGATAGCCCAGCCGGTCGCCCAGCGCCGCCAGCGGCAGCAGGCAGACGGTGATCGCCAGCTGGTAGGCGTTGACGATCCAGATCGAGGACGCGGCGCTGGCGTTGAGCTCGCGCGCGATGGTCGGCAGCGCCACATTGGCGATGGAGCCGTCCAGCACGGTCATCGATATCGCCAGCCAGATGGTCAGCACCGACCAGTACCGGCGCGGCGCGGGCAGGCCGTCCGTCGGCTCCGCGCGCTTGGCGTCGGACTCGGTCAGGGATTTCTGCATGGCCGGAAAACACCTCAGGCGGCGTCCGTATCCCGCCCGGATGTCGCGAGGACAAGCCCGAACCGGGCTGCGAAGCTAGGCCGGCACGCTGATCGTCGGCCGGGCCTTCACGCGTCCGAACCAGGCCGTCAGCTTCTCGAACGAGGGGTCGAGCGGCTGGCCCACCACGGCCCCGAACTCCAGGAAGCTGAACAGCAGGATGTCGGCCAGGGTGTATCGCTCGCCGGCGATCCAGGGTCCCTGGAACTGCTCTTCCAGCCATTCCAGGCCGTCGCGGGCGATCGCCTTCAGCCCCGGCGCGGCCTCCGGCAGGCAGCGCATGCGGCCCTGGAACAGCGGCAGGCCCTCGGCGTAGCGGAAGCCGTTGGCCATCGGCTCGCAGACCTTGAGGTCGACGCGCCGGGCCCACATGCGCGCGGCGGCCCGCTCCTGCGGGGTCGACCCGATCAGCGGCGGGCTCGGGTGCAGTTCCTCCAGGTACTCGCAGATGGCGATGATCTCGGTGATCCGCGCGCCATCATTGAGCTCCAGCGCCGGCAGTTGCCCGGCCGGATTGATCTTCAGGAAGGGCTCGCGCCGGTTCTCGCCGCCCCGCAGGTCGACCTCGACGGTGGGGATCTGGAGACCCTTTTCGGCGATGAACAGGGTCACCGTCCGCGGGTTGGGGCCGATCGAGGTGTAGAGCTTCATGGCGGGCCTTCCTGTGCTTTTCGGAAGGCTAAGGCTCCGCCGTGCGAGGCGTCAACGAATCAGCGCGCTGGGGCGAAGTTCGTTAAAAATCCATTCGCATAGCCCGCCTGGGGGTGGCGTTTTGTCGCAGATCGGTATATAAGGCCGCGCCATGATCGACCGACAGTTCAAGCCAGACCTGACAGGATCGGACGAGACCCTCGAGCATCTGCTCGCGCGCCTCCGGTCCTTCAGCAAGCTGCGGCCCGTGCACCCGCGCGGCCGCGATCTGCCACCGGATTTCGGGTCGCTGGTGACCTCGCGCCGGCCTCCGGGCGGGGCCGGCGGAGCGGAAGCCCCGATCCCCGTCGAGCGCCCGATCGCGGACCTCTACGCCCCGACCTGAGGCGCGCCGCGTCACGCAACCTGTACGCCAGCTTGGCCGTTCCCTGCCCGCCTTAAGGGAACGCCGCATGAAGATCGCCGTCGCACTGAGCGCCGCCGCACTCGCCCTGCCCGCCCCGGCGCTGGCCGGCGAGGCCTTCCTGGGCGCCTACGCCCACGCCGTCGACCTGCACGTGGCCATCGACTACTCCGACGAGACCGGGGCGCAGATCGTCGGCGGCTATCGCACCGATCCGGTGGCGGCGTTGCACCTGATCGGCCGCCCGCGCCTCTACGTGCTGGGCGCGGCGAACACCGCCGGCGGCATCGACTACGCCGCCGCCGGCCTGTCCTGGCGCTTCGACCTCGGCCGACGGTTCTATGTCGAGCCGGGCATCGGCGGCGCGATCCATTCCGGCGACGTCAACTTCCCCTCGCCCTTCGATCCGGGCCTCTCCGCGGCCGAGCAGGCGCGGCGGCTCAACCACGTGCGGAACGACCTCGACCTAGGCTCCAGGGTGCTGTTCGAGCCGGAACTGTCGCTGGGGTGGCGGGCCACCGAGCGCCTGGCCTTCGAGGCCTCCTGGATCCACCTCAGCCACGCCCAGCTCGCCGGTCGGCAGAATCCCGGCCTGGACGACGTCGGCGTGCGCGCCGTCTACCGCTTCGGCCCCTAGGCCCGCCCGTCAGCGGCGGACGGGCGCCGGCTGGGCGCGCGCGGCCTTCACCGCCTTCTGGTGCGCCATGTGGTGGCCGACCGCGCAGCCGCCGATCGCGCCGACGGTGGCGTGATGGCCCGCCAGATGGCCGGCCACTCCGCCGACCACCGCGCCCTTGAGGCAACCCTTGGCGTCGGCGGCTCCGAACCCGGCGAGGCTGATGACGACGGCGAGGCCGCCGGCGGCGATGATCTTCATGTGAGGTCTCCCTGTTGCGGGAGATACGCCGCAGCGGGCGTTCCGTTCCAGCTAACGACCCTCGAACGCCGGCGCCCGCTTGTCGTTGAAGGAGGCCACGCCCTCCCGCCGGTCGGCGGTCTTGAACAGCCGGTTGTAGGCGGTCAGCTCCATCTCCATCGCCGCCGCCAGGTCGAGGGAATGGCCTTCGCGGACCACGTGCTTCAGGGCCCGCACGGACAGCGGGGCGTTGGCCGCGATCCGGCCGCCCACTTCGCGGACGGTCGCCATCAGCGCCTCGGGCGCGGCGACGCCGTTGACGACCCCATAGTCCAGCGCCTCGGCGGCGGTGAACGGCCGGCCGGTGGTCAGCAGCTCCAGCGCCCGCCGCTCGCCGACCGCCCGGCGCAGCAGCTGCGTCCCGCCCAGGCCCGGCATGATCCCCAGGCCCGCCTCGGGCAGGCCGAAGCGGGCGGTGTCGGCGGCATAGGCGAAGTCGCAGGCCAGCGTCATCTCGCAGCCGCCGCCCATGGCCGCGCCGTTCACCGCGGCGATGACCGGGACCGGAACCGCGAGCTGGGCGCGGATCATCGCCTCGAAGATCCGGTGCTGGGCGGCCCAGGCCTCGTCGGTCATGCCGTTGCGTTCCTTGAGGTCCGCACCGGCGCAGAAGTGCCGCCCCTCGGCCGCCAGCACCACGCAGCGCAGGTCCGGCCGGGCGGCGATCTCGGTCCAGGCCAGCAGCAGCTCCTCGCCCATCCGCGTGTTCAGCGCGTTGGCCGCCGCCGGGCGGTCGAGGGTGACGATGACGAGGCCAGGCGCGGCCTCCGCGAGCTTGAGGGTTTCGGGCATCAGAAGGACTTCGGCTGGCCCAGCACGTGGGTGGCCACATGGCTGAGGATGAGGTTCGTGGAGATCGGCGCGACCTGGTAGAGCCGGGTCTCGCGGAACTTGCGCTCGATGTCGTACTCCTCGGCGAAGCCGAAGCCGCCGTGGGTCTGGACGCACATGTCGGCGGCGTACCAGGAGGCTTCGGAGGCCGTGAGCTTGGCCATGTTGGCCTCGGTCCCGCAGGGTTCGCCGGCCTCGAACAGGGCGGCGGCGCGATCGACCATCAGGCTCGCCGAGGTCATCTGGACATAGGCCCGGGCGATCGGGAACTGCACGCCCTGGTTCTCGCCGATCGCTCGGCCGAACACCTCGCGCTCCTTGGCGTAGGCGCTGGCCCGGTCGATGAAGAACCGCGCGTCGCCGATGCACTCGGCGGCGATCAGGATGCGCTCGGCGTTCATGCCGTCGAGGATGTAGCGGAAGCCCTTGCCCGCCTCGCCGACCAGGTTCTCCGCCGGCACCACGAGGTCCTCGAAGGCGAGCTCGGTGGTGGCGTGGTTGAGCATGGTCCGCACCGGGCGGATGGTCAGGCCGTTCCCGACCGCGGTGCGCATGTCCACCAGCAGCACGCTCATGCCGTCGGACGGTTTGGCCGCCTGCTCGCGCGGCGTGGTGCGGCAGAGCAGGACCATCAGGTCGGAATGCTCGGCCCGCGAGATCCACAGCTTGCGGCCGTTGACGACGTAGGTGTCGCCCTCCCGCCGCGCGGAGGTGGTGATGCGGGTGGTGTCGGTGCCGGCGTCCGGCTCGGTGACGCCGAACGCCTGCAGCCGCAGCTCGCCCGACGCCACCTTGGGCAGGTAGGCGTCCTTCTGGGCCGGGCTGCCGTGCCGCAGGATCGTGCCCATGGTGTACATCTGGGCGTGGCAGGCCGCGCCGTTGCAGCCGGAGCGGTGGACCTCCTCCAGGATGGCGACGGCCGCCCCCAGACCCAGGCCGGAGCCGCCGTATTCTTCCGGGATCAGCACCGACAGGAAGCCGGCCTCGGTCAGCGCCGCCACGAACTCGGTGGGATAGGCCCGCTCGCGGTCGAGCGCGCGCCAGTAGGGGCCGGGAAAGCGGGCGCAAAGCTTGCGCACCGCCTCACGGATTTCGGGGAAGCTCTCGCTCATCGCCGCATCTGTGCCACGCTCGTGGCTGGAGATCGATCTTCAAAGGTGGTCATCTCTGCGCAACGGCGGGAGGAACGCCATGAGCCAACTGAGCTATGTGCACGGCGCGAGCGCAAAGCCGCTGCTGGGCCAGACCATCGGCGCCTGCTTCGACGAGGTGGCCGACGCCCACGCCGAACGCCTGGCGCTGATCGTCCGTCACCAGGCGATCCGCTGGAGCTGGGGCGAGCTGAAGGACCGCGTGGACGCCCTGGCCGCCGGCCTGCTGGCGCTGGGGCTGGCGCCCGGCGACCGGGTCGGCGTGTGGGCGCCCAACTGCGCGGAGTGGACGGTGACCCAGTTCGCCACCGCCAAGGTCGGCCTGATCCTGGTCAACATCAACCCGGCCTACCGGCTGACCGAGGCCGAGTACGCGCTGAACAAGGTCGGCTGCAAGGCGCTGGTCACCGCCGTGGCGCACAAGACCAGCGCGTACCTGGCGATGCTGCGCGCGCTGGCGCCGGAGCTCGCCACGACCCCGCCGGGACAGCTCGCCGCCGCGCGCCTGCCCGACCTGCGGCTGGTGATCACCCTGGGCGAGGACGCCCACGCCGGCTGCCTGCCGTTCGCGCAGGCGCTGGCCGCCGGCGGCGAGGCCGACCGCGCTCGCCTCATGGAGATCGGGCCGACCCTGCAGTTCGACGACGCCATCAACGTCCAGTTCACCAGCGGCACCACCGGCTTCCCGAAGGGCGCGACCCTGTCGCACCACAACATCCTCAACAACGGCTACTTCGTCGGCGAGGCCATCGGCCTGCAGCCGGGCGAGAAGCTCTGCATCCCGGTGCCGCTCTACCACTGCTTCGGCATGGTGATGGGCAACCTGGCCTGCCTGACCCACGCCGCGACCATGGTCTATCCCAGCGAGGGCTTCGACCCGCTGGCGGCGCTGGAGGCGGTGGAGGCCGAGCGCTGCGACGGCCTCTTCGGCGTGCCGACCATGTTCATCGCCGAGCTGTCGCATCCGGAGTTCGCGCGGTTCGACCTGACCTCGCTGCGCACCGGGATCATGGCCGGCTCGCCCTGCCCGATCGAGGTCATGCGCCAGGTGATCGACCGCATGCACATGCCGCAGGTGACGATCGCCTACGGCATGACTGAGACCTCGCCGGTGAGCTTCCAGTCGGGCGTGGACGACGCCCTGGACGTTCGCGTCTCGACGGTCGGCCGCATCCAGCCGCACCTGGAGGTGAAGATCGTCGACGCCGAGGGCCGCATCACGCCACGTGGCGAGCCCGGCGAGCTGTGCACGCGGGGCTATTCGGTGATGCTCGGCTACTGGGACGACGACGCCAAGACCCGCGAGTCCATCGACCCGGCCGGCTGGATGCACACCGGCGACCTGGCGACCCTCGACGCCGACGGCAACTGCAACATCGTCGGCCGGATCAAGGACATGGTCATCCGCGGCGGCGAGAACGTCTATCCGCGCGAGATCGAGGAGTTCCTCTACCGCCACCCGGCGATCCAGGACGTGCAGGTGATCGGCGTGCCGGACGCCCGGTACGGCGAGGAGCTCTGCGCCTGGATCGTGCTGAAGCCCGGCCAGCCGCTGGAGGCCGAGGCCGTGCGGGACTTCTGCCGCGGCCAGATCGCCCACTACAAGATTCCAAGGCACATCCGTTTCGTGGAAGCCTTTCCCACCACCGTCACCGGCAAGGTGCAAAAGTTCGCCATGCGCGAGGCGATGATTGCAGAACTTGACCTTGTGCTGGAAAAGACGGCCTAGGCGTTCGCCACAACCTGCGAGACCCGTCCCGGATGAGGAAGCTCCCCACCGCCGTCGATCCTGCGTCGCAGGCCTTCGCCGCCAATGCCGAGGTGAACCGAGGGCTGGCCCAGGAGCTGCGCGAGCGCGCCGCCAAGGCCGCGCTGGGCGGACCCGAGGAGTCGCGCAAGCGCCACGCCGGCCGCGGCAAGCTCCTGCCGCGCGAGCGGGTCATGCGGCTGCTCGACGCCGGGGCGCCGTTCCTGGAGGTCGGCGCGCTCGCCGCCTACGGCCTCTATGACGACGAGGCGCCGGCCGCCGGCGTGATCACCGGCATCGGCCGGGTCTGCGGCCGCGAGGTGATGATCGTCGCCAACGACGCCACCGTGAAGGGCGGCGCCTATTTCCCGCTGACCGTGAAGAAGCATCTCCGCGCCCAGGAGATCGCCCTCCAGAACCGGCTGCCCTGCGTCTACCTGGTGGACTCGGGCGGCGCGAACCTGCCGCACCAGGCCGAGGTCTTCCCCGATCGCGACCACTTCGGCCGCATCTTCTTCAACCAGGCGCGGATGAGCGCCGAGGGCATCGCCCAGATCGCCTGCGTGATGGGCTCCTGCACCGCCGGCGGCGCCTATGTGCCGGCGATGAGCGACGAGACGGTCATCGTGCGGGGTCAGGGGACGATCTTCCTCGGCGGCCCGCCGCTGGTGAAGGCCGCCACCGGCGAGGTGATCTCGGCGGAGGAGCTGGGCGGCGCGGACACCCACGGCCGCCGCTCCGGCGTGGTCGACTACGTGGCCGACGACGACGAGCACGCCCTGGCCATCGTCCGCAACATCGTCGCCAACCTGAACACCCCCCGGCCCGTCGGCCCGGAGATGGCCGAGCCGCGGCCGCCGGCCTATGACCCGCAGGAGCTCTACGGCATCGTTCCCACCGACGTGCGCGCGCCCTACGACGTTCATGAGGTGATCGCCCGCATCGTCGACGGCTCGGCCTTCGACGAGTTCAAGGCGCTGTACGGCGCGACCCTGGTCTGCGGCTTCGCCCGCATCTGGGGCTATCCGGTCGCCATCCTCGCCAACAACGGCGTGCTGTTCTCGGAGAGCGCGCTGAAGGGCGCGCACTTCATCGAGCTGGCCTGCAAACGGAAGATCCCGCTGGTGTTCCTGCAGAACATCTCCGGCTTCATGGTCGGCGGGAAGTACGAGGCCGGCGGCATCGCCAAGGACGGCGCCAAGCTGGTCACCGCCGTCGCCTCCGCCGAGGTCCCGAAGTTCACCGTGCTGATCGGCGGTTCGTTCGGGGCCGGCAACTACGGCATGGCCGGCCGAGCCTTCTCGCCGCGCTTCCTGTGGACCTGGCCCAACAGCCGCATCTCGGTGATGGGCGGCGAGCAGGCCGCCAGCGTGCTGGCCACCGTCAGGCGCGACGGCATGGAGGCCAAGGGCCAGAGCTGGTCGGCCAAGGCCGAAGCCGCCTTCAAGGCCCCGATCCGCGAGCGCTACGAGACCGAGGGCGATCCCTACTTCGCCACCGGCCGGCTGTGGGACGACGGGATCATCGACCCGGTCCAGACCCGCGACGTGCTCGGCCTGTCCATCGCCGCGTCCCTCAACGCCCCGATCCCCGAGACGCGCTTCGGCGTGTTCCGGATGTGAGGCTGCGCACGATGGCGACATCGATGGCGCGCCAGCGCCGCCCGGTCCGACACCAAGACCACCAAGGCCACGAAGCCGGGGGCGCCGGACAGCCTTGGTGGTCTTGCTGGTCTTCGTGTTTGCGAATAGCGGCGCCTGCGGCGCGAGGGCTTGTCTGATGTTCCGTTCCGTCCTGGTCGCCAACCGCGGCGAGATCGCCCGCCGGGTGTTCGCCACCGCCCGCCGCATGGGCCTGGAGACGGTCGCCGTCTTCTCCGACGCCGACGCCGACGCCCCGCACGTACACGACGCCGACGCGGCCGTCCGGATCGGCCCCGCGCCGGCCCGCGACAGCTACCTCGTGCCCGAGAAGATCATCGCCGCCGCCCGCGCGTCGGGCGCCGAGGCCATCCACCCCGGCTACGGCTTCCTCTCCGAGAACGCCGCCTTCGCCGAGGCGGTGATCAAGGCCGGCCTGGTCTGGGTGGGCCCGCCGCCCTCGGCGATCCGCGCCATGGGGCTGAAGGACGCCGCCAAGGCGATCATGGACAAGGCCGGCGTGCCGGTGACCCCCGGCTACATGGGCGCCGACCAGGCCGAGGCCCGGCTGCAGAAGGAGGCCGACCGCATCGGCTATCCGGTGCTGATCAAGGCCGTGGCCGGCGGCGGCGGCAAGGGCATGCGCCGCGTCGATCGCGCCGAGGAGTTCGCCGCCGCCCTGGGCGCCGCCAGGCGCGAGGCCAAGGCCGCGTTCGGCGACGATCGGGTGCTGCTGGAGACCTATGTCACCCGCCCGCGGCACATCGAGGTGCAGGTGTTCGCCGACAGCCACGGCAATGTGGTCCACCTCTATGAGCGCGACTGCTCCCTGCAGCGCCGCCACCAGAAAGTGATCGAGGAGGCCCCTGCCCCCGGCATGGACGCGGCCACCCGCGCCGCCGTCACCGAGGCTGCGGTCAAAGCCGCCCGCGCGGTCGGCTACCAGGGCGCCGGCACCGTGGAGTTCATCGCCGACGCGAGCGCAGGCCTGCGCGCCGACCGCATCTGGTTCATGGAGATGAACACCCGCCTGCAGGTAGAGCACCCGGTCACCGAGATGGTCACCGGCCTCGACCTGGTGGAGTGGCAACTGCGGGTCGCGGCCGGCGAGCCGCTGCCGCTGGCGCAGGACGAGATCACCCTCAGCGGCCACGCCGTGGAGGCCCGGCTCTACGCGGAGAACCCGGCGAGCGGCTTCCTGCCCTCCACCGGCAGGCTGGAGCATTTCCGCCTGCCGCTGGGCGTGCGCGCCGACTCCGGCGTCGTCGAGGGTGGCGAGGTCACCCCCTTCTACGACCCGATGATCGCCAAGCTGATCGCCTACGCCCCGACCCGCGACGAGGCGATCGCCGACCTGGCCGCGGCCTGCGACGAGGTCGAGGTCTGGCCGGTGAAGACCAACGCCGGCTTCCTGGCCCGCTGCCTGGAGGAGCCGGACTTCATCGTCGGCGACGTCGACACCGGCTTCATCGAGCGGCGTCTCGAGGAGTTGATCGAGCCCTGGCCGCCCTCGCCCGCGGCGCTCTCCGCCGCCGCCAGCGCAGCGATGCTTGCGGAGGAGGACGGCCTTTCCGGAGCCGCGCCGTCGCCGTGGCGCGAGCTCGCCGGCTTCCGGCTGAACGCCGAGCCGGAGACCGCGGTCCGCCTGTTCCTGGACGGCAAGCCGGTGCTGGCCGGCCCCTCGGAAAGCGCGCCCGCCGCCCGCTCGGTGATGCTCGGCGACGAGGGCGAGGTCGTCGTCTTCGAGCACGGCGAGGCCTACGTCTTCCTCAGCCACCCTCCGGCCGGCCGCGGGGCCGACGCCGCCAGCGACGGCCAGGTCCGCTCGCCGATGCCCGGCAAGGTGACCGGCCTGTCGGTCAAGCCCGGCGACGCCGTCGCCAAGGGCCAGCCGCTGCTGACCCTGGAAGCCATGAAGATGGAGCACGCCCTGACCGCCCCCTTCGACGGCACGGTGGCCGAGGTGGCGGTCGAGGTCGGCTCCCAGGTCGCCGAAGGCGCCGTGCTCGTGAAGCTGACGGCCGCCGAGTAAGCGCCCTTAGACCGACCCACACACCCGGTCATCCCCGCGAAAGCGGGGACCCAGGTGTTTTGGTGTTTCGGACGCGCGGCTGCCGATCCAAGCCCGGCCATGGAAAAAGCCTGGGTCCCCGCTTTCGCGGGGATGACCGGAGTAGTTCCTGAGCAGCGCCACCTTGCCCTCACCGCCGTTGGCGCGGATGCCGGCGAGGCCTGGCTAGGCGACCACGCCGGCGTCGTGCAGGGCGGCGATCTCGCCCGAGGGCATTCCGAGCAGCTCGGCCAGCACCTCGTCGGTGTGCTGCCCCAGGCGGGGCGCCGGGCGGGCCGACGCGCGCGCGTCCTGCGGGATGGTGGCGGCGAAGCCGGGCGCGGGGTAGCGCTCGCCGCTCGGGTGGGCCAGGTCGCTGAACACCGGATTGCCGGCGAAGAGGCGCGGGTCCTGAAGCGCCTGTTCCAGCGGCTGGTAGGGGCCCCAGCAGACCCCGTCGGCCTCGAAGGCGGGCGTCAGCTCCGCCAGGTCCTTGGCGGCGAAGGCCCTTTCGAACAGCGGGAACAGCCGGTCGCGGTGGGCGAAGCGCAGGCCCTCGTCGGCGGCGAAGGAGACGCCGATCTCGGCCTCCAGCGCGGCGACCGCATCGGCGATCCCCAGCACGCCGAGGACGCCCTTCCACTGCCGCGGCGTGATCGCCACCAGCATGATCCGCCGCCCGTCGCGGCTGGTGAAGTCGCGGCCGAAGGCGCCGTAGAGGTCGTTGCCCATCCGCGGCCGCTGATGGCCCGACAGCATCGCCTCGGCGGTCATGCCCATGTTGGCCAGCGTCGAGGCGGCCATGTCGGAGAGCGGGATGCGGATCTCGCGGCCCTGGCCGGCGGCGCGCCGGGCCATCAGCGCCGAGACCAGGGTGAAGGCCGCATAGGCGCCGGTCAGCAGGTCCCAGGCCGGCAGCACGTGGTTCACCGGCCGCGCATCGTCCGCCGGTCCGGTCATCAGCGGCACGCCCACGGCGGCGTTGACCGTGTAGTCGACCGCCGGCCCGCCATCGGCCCAGCCCATCACGCGCACGCAGATCAGGTCGTCGCGCAGCGCCTTCAGCGTCTCGTAGGCGAGGAAGCCGTCCACCGGGAAGTTGGTGACGAACAGGCCGCCGTCCTCCCCCGGCGCCGCCGCCAGCCGCTGGGCGAGCTCCCGGCCCTGCGGCCGCGAGAGGTCCAGGGCCACCGACTTCTTGGCCTTGTTCAGCCCCTCCCAGTAGAGGCTCGATCCGTCGCGGCTGAGCGGCCAGCGGCGGAAGTCCGGGCCGCCGGCGATGTTGTCGAACCGGATCACCTCCGCGCCAAGCTGCGCCAGGTAGAGGCCGCAGGTGGGCCCGGCGATGAAGGCCGAGCCCTCGACCACCCGCAGGCCCTTCAGGAGGTCGTACATCTCACCCCATTCGCTCTTCCCGGCGAAGGCCGGGACCCAGGTCCAGCCGCTGAATAATATGGCTCGCTTCGGCGCGCATGGCCTCCATCTCATCGCCCGCCATCTGGGTCCCGGCCTTCGCCGGGAAGAGCGGGGGAACGGCAGCCTTTACTTCACCAGCTCGGCCACCTCTTTGACCTCGTCCGGCGTCAGCTTCCACTCCGCCGTGGCCGCGTTGCCGCGCACCTGTTCGGGGCTGGTGGCGCCGGCGATCACCGAGGAGACCACCGGGTGGCCGAGCAGCCAGGCGAAGGCCAGCTCCAGGATGGTGTGGCCGCGCTCGCCGGCCCAGGTCTCGAGCTTCTCCACCTTGTCGAAGTTGCGGTCGCTCAGCGCCTGCGCCCCGCGCGGGCCCCAGGCTGCCAGCCGCGTGCCCTCCGGCGGCTTCTGACCACGGTGGTACTTGCCGGTCAGCAGGCCCGAGGCCAGCGGGAAGAATGGCAGGAAGCCGAGGCCGAAACGCTCGCAGGCCGGCAGCACCTCGTGCTCCACCTTGCGCTCCAGCAGCGAGTACTGGTTCTGCGCCGAGACGAAGCGGGTGCGGTCCTGGGTCCGGGCCGTCCAGCCGGCGTCGGCGATCTGCCAGCCGGAGAAGTTGGAATTGCCGAGGTAGCGGACCTTGCCCTGGGTCACCAGGTCGTCCAGCGCCCGCAGGGTCTCATCGATCGGAGTGTCCGGGTCCGGCTGGTGGAACTGGTAGAGGTCGATGTAGTCGGTCCCCAGCCGGGCGAGGCTGTCCTCCACCGCGCGCATGATCCAGCGCCGCGAGCCACCCTTCTTGCGGTTGTCGTCGCCGATCTGCATGCCGAACTTGGTGGCCACCACCACCTCGTGACGCCGCTTGCCCAGCGCCTTGCCGAGGAAGACTTCCGACTGCGTGGCGCCATAGATGTCGGCGGTGTCGAACAGGGTGATCCCCGCCTCGATGGCGGCGTCCACCACGGCCTGCGTCTGCTGCTGGTCGATCCGCATGCCGAAGTTGTTGCAGCCCAGGCCCACTTCACTGACCTTCAGGCCCGACTCGCCCAGCCGTCGCATCTGCATGGTGGTGTCTCCGGAAATCCGCATCTGAAAATGACGCGCCGACGCGGGGAGCTGCGGGCGCGGCCGCGACCCTAGCCAATTCACGCGCGCCCGCCAGAGGTCGCGAACGCGGTTGTTCAGAATGCTTGACGCCCGTTCACCGCGTTTGTTGGCGATATCGCAAGGCGCCGCTCGCTAACCTTACGATCCGAAAAGGTTTTTCCCACGAGGCAGGCGGCATGCGCGTTGTAACCATCGTCAGTCTGGGCGCCTCGGCGGTCCTCGGCCTGGCTGCGCTGGTCGTGGCCAAGACCGTGCTGCCGAACGCCGCCTCGGCGAAGGTCCCGGCCGCCGCCTCGCGCGCCGTCACCGGCGTGCCGGTGGTCGTCGCCTCCAAGCCGATGAAGTTCGGCGACCGGCTGGACGCCGAGCACCTGACCCTCGCCCACCTGCCGCCGGAAGCCGTGCCGGAAGGCGCGTTCACCACGGTGGCCGCGGTGCTGGCGCAGGACCACGGCGGCGCCCCGGTGGCGCTGACCCCGATCGCCGTGCGTGAGCCGCTGCTGCCGTCCAAGCTCTCCGGCCCCGGCGCCCGGCCCTCGGTCGCCGCCGAGATCGCCGAGGGCATGCGCGCCTACACCATTAAGGTTTCCGACGTCTCCGGGGTCGGCGGCCACGCCTTGCCGGGCGACCGCGTCGACGTGGTGCTGCTGCGCGACCTGACGCCCGAAGCCTCGCAGCGCAACTTCGTCTCCGACGTGGTGCTGCAGGACGTCCGCGTGCTGGCGGTCGACCTGAACGCCGACCTGACCTCCAACAAGCCCGCCACGCCGTCCACCGCGACCCTCGAGGTCTCGGTGCAGGACAGCCAGAAGCTGGCGGTGGCCAGCGACCTCGGCAAGCTGTCGCTGGCGCTGCGCAAGACCGGGTCGTCGGAGGTGGCGAGCGTCGCCCCCATGCGGCCGGCGGCCTTCGTCGCCGGCGGCCGGCCCGCCCCCACGCTCTCGCGTGCGCCGGCGCCGCGCCGTCGGGCGACGCCGTCCGAGGACGGCGGCCTGATCGCCATCGTCGAGCTCGAGGGCGGCGGCTCCAAGCCCCGTACGCCGCGCGCCGCCAAACCCGCGGCCGCGCCGGCGGCGCCGGTCCCGGCCGGCGGCCTGCAGACGACCGCGTCCGACTTGAAGCCGAACCTCAGCTGATCCTCATGAAGAGCGCAAAACCCATGTCGCGTATCCTGGCCGGCGCGTTCGCCGGCGCGCTCAGCCTGGCGATCGTCGGCCCCGCGCCCGCCGCGGTGTTCGCCAGCGAGTCGACCACCAGCCGGGTGATCTACGTGCCGCGCGACAAGTCTTTGTCGTTCCGCCTGGACACTCCGGCCACCAAGATCGTGGTCGCCCAGCCCGACACCGCCCAGGTGGTCGCCACCACCAACCGCAGCTTCTATGTCCGCGGCAAGGAGATCGGCTCCACCAACCTGCTGGTCTACGGCCCCGGCGGCCGCCTGCAGGAGGTGATCGACATCCGGGTCGGCTACGACGCCCGCTCGCTGGAGCAGGACCTCAACACCGCCATTCCCGGCGAGGACATCCGCGTACGGACCGTGGGCGAAGGCCTGCTGCTGGTCGGCGAGGTGTCGAACACCGGCGTGATCAACCGCGCCAAGGCGCTGGCCGACAAGTTCGCCCCCGACGCCGTCACTTCGGCGCTGACCGCGCGCGTGTCGCAGCAGGTGGTGCTCGAGGTCCGCGTGCTGGAGGCCACCCGCTCGGCCCTGCAGGACATCGGCTTCTCCGGCACGATCCAGAACAACTCCTTCAACTTCAGCTTCGGCAACGGCCTGATCGGCTCGTCGGTCCCGAACGGCCAGCTGACCCTGCACGGCGGCGCCGGCCACACCAGCATCGACATGGCGTTGCAGGCCCTGGAGCAGAAGGGCATCGTCCGCACCCTGGCGCGCCCGAACCTGGTGGCGCTGTCCGGCGAGAAAGCCAGCTTCCTGGCCGGCGGCGAGTTCCCCTATCCGGTGCCGCAGGGCCTCAACCAGATCACCCTGGAGTTCCGCCAGTACGGGGTGAAGCTGAACTTCACGCCGGTGGTCGAGGACAACGGGCTGATCCGCCTGGCCGTGGCGCCGGAAGTCAGCCAGCTCGACCAGACCAACTCGCTGAAGATCAACGGCGTCACCGTTCCGGGCCTGATCACCCGGCGCGCCGACACCACCGTCGAGCTGAAGGACGGCGAGTCGCTGGCGATCGGCGGCTTGTTCCAGCGCAACTACGAGAACTCCCTGGCCCAGATCCCGGGCCTCGGCGAGATCCCGGTGCTGAGCGCCCTGTTCCGCTCCACCCACTGGAAGCGCAACGAGACCGAGCTGGTGATCGTCGTCACCCCGAGGCTCGCCAACGCCGGCGACCTGGCGTCCGCCAAGGCCGCCTCCCTGGGCCCCGAGCCCAGCGCCATCGACCTGTTGCTCAACGGCAAGGCGCTCGACAAGCCCCTCACCCGCGACAACAGCCGCGGCTCGCGGTGATCGCGTGGCCCGCAAGAGCGACAGTCCAAAGGTTGCGTCCATGACCTCCTCCTCCCTGCTGACCGGCCGGCGCGTGCTGGCCCTGGGCGAGGCGCTCAAGGCCCTCGCCGAAGGCCCGCTGTTCGGCGCCGTGGTCGAGACCGCGGCCCTGGAGCGGCTGACGACGGCGCGCGCCACGGACTGCGACCTGGTGGTGGTCGACGCCAACGCCTGGGAGGCGCCGGCGCTCGCCGCGGCCCTGCAGAGCCTGTCCGCCAACCCCGAGCCCCCGCCGGTGCTGCTGGTGGGCGAGCGGCTGCCGACCACGGTGGTGCGCAACCTGCTGCGCCTGGAGCGTTCCGACGTGCTCGAGGCGCCGTTCTCGCCCGACCAGTTCTCCGCCGCCGTCGCCGGCCTGCTGGCCGTCGCCCAGGCCGCGGTCGCGCCGACCGCGCCGGCTGGCGCCTCGCGCTGCTGGGCGGTGTCCGGCGCGGTGGGCGGCGCGGGCGCCACCACGCTGGCGGTGGAGATCGCCACCGCGCTGGCCGCCCGGTCCGGCAAGGACAAGAGCGTCTGCCTGATCGACCTCAACCTCGCCGATGGCGTCGCCGCCGCCTACCTGGGCGCGCAGCCGGCCCTGCGGCTCGGAGATTTCGGCACCGCCGCCGACCGCATCGACGCGGCCATCCTGCAGGCCTTCGTGACCCCGGTGTCCAAGCAGCTCGACCTGCTGGCCTCGCCGCGCCAGCCCGACGCATTCGACGCGGTCAGCCGCGAGGCGGTGCTGCGCGTCCTGGACGTCGCCTGCGAGTGCTACGAGTGGGTGATCCTCGACATGCCGCGCCACCGCCGGCCGTGGACCCTGGAGGCGCTCTCCGGCTGCGACGAGGTGCTGGTGGTGTCCGAGCTCACCGTCCCGGCGCTGATCGCCGCGCGCTCGCTCGCCGACGAGATCGAGCAGGGGCTGGACGGCCAGCGCAAGCCGCGGATCGTGCTCAACCGCCTGGCCAGCCGCATGTTCGGCCCGGCGCCGTCGATGGCCGAGGCGGAACGCGCGCTCGGCCGCAAGGCCGAGGCCGGCGTCAGCTCCGACTGGGAGGCCGCCGCCGCCAGCGCCAACCTGGGCGGTCCGATCGCCCACCACCGGCCGAAGTCGAAGATCGTCAAGGACGTCGCCGCCCTGGTGGAGCGCCTGGCCGCCGGCGGCGCCCGCACGGACGCCGCCGCCTCCAAGCGGGCCGCCTGATGGGCCGCTTCAGCCTGGCGCGCGGCGCCGCGCCCAAACCCGAGCCTGCGCCGGCGGACGTCGCCCCGGAGCCCAAGGCGGCCGCGCCGGCCCCGAAGCCCGAGCCGAAGCCGGCCGCCGTCGCCGCGGCGAAACCGGATCACCTGGACATGCGGCTTCGGCTGCACTCGCGGCTGATCGACGAGCTCGACCTCTCCAAGCTGGACAAGCTGGGCGAGGCTGAGCTGAAGCGCGAGGTGATGCGGCTGGTGGCCGACTTCGCGCGCGGCGAGCGGATGGCGCTGAACAGCGCCGAGCTGGAGGCCCTGGGCGCCTCGATCTACGACGAGATGGTGGGTCTGGGGCCGATCGAGCCGCTGCTCAAGGACGACTCCATCAACGACATCCTGATCAACGGCCCCTTCCAGGTCTATGTGGAGCGGCGCGGCGAGCTGGAGCTCACCCCGATCCACTTCCGCGACAACGACCACCTGCTGCGCATCGTCAACCGCATCGTCGCCGGCGTCGGCCGGCGGATCGACGAGAGCCAGCCG
Organism: Phenylobacterium hankyongense; assembly: GCF_003254505.1. Taxonomy (NCBI): domain Bacteria; kingdom Pseudomonadati; phylum Pseudomonadota; class Alphaproteobacteria; order Caulobacterales; family Caulobacteraceae; genus Phenylobacterium; species Phenylobacterium hankyongense. The sequence continues at coordinate 796,376 of NZ_QFYP01000001.1, forward strand.
ATGGTCGACGCCCGCCTGCCGGACGGCAGCCGGGTGAACGCCGCCATCGCCCCCATCGCCATCGACGGCGCCGCGGTCTCGATCCGGAAGTTCTCCAAGAAGCCGTTCACCCTGGAGAAGCTGGTCGAGTTCAACGCCATGCCGATGGCGGTCGCCGACTTCCTGCACGGGGCGGTCAAGGCGCGCGTCTCGACCGTCATCTCCGGCGGCACCGGCTCCGGCAAGACCACCCTCCTGAACGCGCTGTCGGCCGCCATCAGCCACGGCGAGCGCCTGATCACCATCGAGGACGCCGCCGAGCTGCAGATGCAGCAGCCGCACGTGGTGCGCATGGAGACCCGGCCGCCGAACATCGAGGGCAAGGGCGAGATCCGCCAGCGCGAGCTGGTCAAGAACGCCCTGCGGATGCGTCCCGACCGGGTGATCCTGGGCGAGGTCCGCTCCGAAGAGGCCTTCGACATGCTGCAGGCCATGAACACCGGCCACGAAGGCTCCATGGCCACCATCCACGCCAACAACCCGCGCGAGGCGGTCGGCCGCCTGGAGCAGATGGTCGCCATGGGCGGCCTGAACATCAGCCCCGACGCCATGCGCTCGCAGATCGCCTCGGCGATCGGCATGATCGTCCAGGTCATGCGGATGGCCGACGGCAAGCGGAAGGTCACCTACGTCACCGAGATCGTCGGCATGGAGGGCCAGGTGGTCCAGATGCAGGACATCTTCGTCTTCAACCGCACCCACACCGGCGCCGACGGCGCCGTGCACGGCGAGTTCCGCGCCACCGGCCTGCGGCCGCGCTGCCTGGACGAGATGCTGCGGCGCGGGATCGCCTACGACACCGCCAACTTCGACCCCTCCAAGGTGCTGGGTACGGCATGACCTTCGATCCGCATGTCGCCTTCCTGATCCTGGTCTTCGCCGCGGTGTTCACCGCCGGCCAGGCGATGTTCGGCCTGTTCACGGTGGCGCGCCAGAAACGCCAGGTGAACAAGCGGCTGAAGGTGGCCGACAAGGTCGGCGGCGTCGAAGCCCTGGTGATGGAGCTGCGCAAGCAGCGCGGCCTCAACGCCGCCGGCGAGAAGGGCGGGCGGCTGCGCTGGCTCTCCGACCTGATCGTCGCCTCGGGCCTGACCTACGAGCCGAAGAAGTGGGCCAGCATGGCCGCGCTCGCCGCGGCGGCCGGCGGGGTCGGAGCGGCGATGCTGCTGAAGAACCCGGTCATGGCCATCCCCGGCGCGCTGATCGTCGGCCTCGGCGGGCCGGTGATGTATCTGAAGATGGCCGCCGCCAAGCGGTCCAAGGCGCTGGGCGCGCAACTGCCGCAGGCGCTGGAGATCATCGTCCGCAGCCTCGAGGCCGGCCACCCGGTCCCCACCGCCATCGCCCTGGTCGGCCGCGAGATGGTCGATCCGATCGGCACGGAGTTCGGCATGGCCGCCGACGAGATCGCCTATGGCGCCACCCTGGAGCAGGCCGTCGAGCGGATCTCCGAGCGCTGCCAGCATCCCGACGTCGACCTGTTCGCGGCCACGGTGCGGCTGCAGGAGCGGACCGGCGGCAACCTCACCGGCCTCCTGAAGCTGAACGCCGCCACGGTGCGCGAGCGGCACAAGATGCGCCTGAAGATCAAGGCCGCCTCCTCGGAGGGCCGCGCCTCGGCGATGATCCTCACCTCTGCGCCGTTCATCGCGCTGGGCTTCATCACCCTCACCTCACCCCACTTCTACGGCGACGTCATCGGCGAGCCGGTGGTGAAGATCGGCCTGGGGATCATCGGGTTCTGGATGTTCCTCGGCAACCTGGTCATGCGGCGCATGATCGACATGCGGCTGTGATCCCATGACCTCCCTGCAGCTCGAGAACCTGATCACCATCCTCGGCGCCCTCATGGTGCTGGGCGCGGTCGGCGGCGGCGCCTGGATCACCGCCACCGAGTTGCGCCTGCGCGCCGTGCGCCGCAGCCGCCTCCAGGTGAGCTCCGGCCCGACGGCGGAGACGCGGCCGAGCGGCGGCGCCGTGGCCGGCCAGCTGGTGTCGGCGGTCCGCCGGCTGGGCCAGCAGAGCGCGGTGCGCGACCCGGCCAAGCTCTCGGTGCTGCGCAACCGGCTGATGCAGGCCGGCTTCTACAACCGCGAGGCGCCGGTCATCTACCTGGGGATCAAGGCCGCCGCCCTGGTGGTCGCCACCCTCGGCGTCGTCCTCACCCTGCCGCTGATCATCGGCGGCAAGGCGGGCCTGGGCGGGCTGGCCGCCGCGGTGGTGCTGTCGGGGGTCGCCATGCTGGGCCCCGAGCAGGTCCTGAAGACCCGGCGGGTCAGCCGTGAGCGGGAGTATTCCGACGGCTTCCCCGACATGCTCGACCTGCTGGTCGCCTCGGTGGAGGCCGGCCTCAGCCTCGACGCCTCGGTCACCCGCGTCACCGACGAGCTCGCCCGGCGCTATCCGAACCTCACCGTCCACCTGCGGATCCTGGTCTTGGAGCTGCGCGCCGGCCGCGCCCGCAAGGACGCCTGGACCGGCTTCGCCGATCGCCTCGGCATCGACGACGCCCGCGCGCTCGCCACCATGCTGCGCCAGGCGGAGGAGATGGGCACCAGCCTCGGCGAGACCCTCTCGGTCTTCTCCCGCGACATGCGCTCGACGCGGATGCTGCGGGCCGAGGAGAAGGCGCTGGCGCTCTCCGCCAAGCTCACCGTGCCGCTGATCATGTTCATCTTCCCGTGCCTGCTCGGCGCGCTGATGCTGCCGGCGGTCGCCCGGCTGATGCACGTCTTCGGCAAGCACTGAGCGCGCGGGCTACAGCCCGTACGGCCGGTACGGCCCGGCGATCAGCTGTTCGAACACCCCGATACCGCGGCGTTCGGGCTCGCCGGGCGCGGTCATCACCGCGCGGCTGATCGCCTGGATGTGCAGGTTCTCCGGCGCGCCCATGTCGGTCTTGCCGAGGTCGATGTCCTCGCGGGCCACGGCCAGCTCGCCCTTCAGCGCCCCGTGCCGCCACTCGCCGCTGTAGCCGATGCCGCGCATCAGGAAGGTCGCGACGGGCTCCAGCCGGATCTCCGCCTCGCCGGCCTCCAGCGGGATGCGCAGCGTGCCGCCTTCGGCGTGGCGCGTGCCCTGGCGCAGCACGACGTCCCCCATCCGCGGCGCGTCCGAATGCCAGCCGCCGTCCGGTCCGGCGCCGTCCGGCAGGATCACCGCGCGGGTGTTCCAGGGCTTGCCGTCCGGGTCGGCGTTGACGTGGAAGAAGACCGACCGGTCCTCGAAGTTCAGCGGCGCCCACTGCCAGAAGAAGCCGCTCAGCCCCGCCCCGGGGGTCGGCTGCGGGTCCGGCGCGCCCACCGGGCGGATGCCCCAGGAGCGGTCGCGCGAGCCGGTCCAGCCCGGCCCCAATTGTCGCCGGTCGCCGTCGGCCTCGATCCAGCCGGAGACCCGGACGTTCTGGGTCAGGCGGGTGTAGTCCATGAACAGGCGCGGCCCGATCCGCTTGGTGAACCGCGGCTCCTCGATCGGGAAGGCGCGGCCCTCGAAGGTCAGCTCGCAGGCCAGGCCCTCGGCGCGCTCCACCGTCACCCTCAGCGTCTGCAGCGGCTCCAGCACCTCGATGCGGATCGGCCCGACCACCAGGTCCATCCGCTCCATGTTGAGGACGCGCGAGGCGTGCAGGCAGCGCTGGACCCCGTCGCGGATCACCGACAGGTGGGCGTCGGCGACGTTGAGGTGCGGGTAGACCCCGAAGGCGATGGCGAAGAATTCGCCGCCGTCCGGCGAGTAGCCGTTGAAGAAATAGCGGTCGTAGAAATTCCGGTCGGACCCGGAATAGGCGATCGGCTCCGGCGTCTGGTGGATGGGGAAGTCGTCGCCCTTGCTCAGCATCGCCGATTTCTCCCGCGGTTGACGTTGCGGCCGGCTTGCGGACGCGCCGGCAGGAGTATCAAGTGATGGGAGACAAGAAGACAAGGGAGGCGTGCTCTCCGGCCGCCGGGCGAAACCTGCAAAGCTCGGGAGCTTGGCGAGGCGTATAGGCGCATGAGCGTCATGACCGCTGCGGACCACCGCATACCCCGCGACGTCGCCAACCTGCTCGGCACGCCGGGCGCCTACGCCGACGGCCGCATCCACGAGACCTACCGCTGGCTGCGCGCCAACGAGCCGTTCGGCGTCGCGGACATCGACGGCGTGGATCCCTTCTGGGTCGCCACCCGGCACGCCGACATCCTGGAGATCAGCCGCCAGAACGCCCTGTTCCACAACGGCGACCGCAACCCGGTGATCACCTCCCAGGCCGCCGACCGCAAGGTGCGCGAGATGATGGGCGGCAGCCCGCACCTGCTGCGCACCCTGATCCACATGGACGAGCCGGATCACCTGAAGTACCGCGCCCTGACCCAGGCCTGGTTCATGCCGCAGAACCTGCGCTCGATGGAGGAGCGGATCCGGGTGATCGCCCGCGCCGCGGTCGACCGGATGGCGGCCAGCGGCGGGCGGTGCGACTTCGTCAAGGATGTCGCCCTGCAGTACCCGCTGCACGTGATCATGCGCATCCTCGGCGCGCCGGAGGCCGACGAGCCGCGGATGCTGAAGCTGACGCAGGAGATCTTCGGGGCCGCCGATCCGGAGCTCAGCCGCGACGGCGGCGCCGCCAAGCCGATCGAGGAGCAGGCGGTCGACTTCGGCATGATCACCGATTTCTTCGACTACTTCCGCAAGTTCTCCGCCGGCAAGCGCGAGAATCCCACCGACGACCTGGGCACGGTGATCGCCACCAGCCTGATCGACGGCCAGCCGATCTCCGACCTGGAGGCGATGAGCTACTACATCATCGTCGCCACCGCCGGCCACGACACCACCTCCTCGTCCACCGGCGGGGCGCTGTGGGCGCTGGCCGAGAACCCCGGCGAGTTGGCGAAGGTCAAGGCCGACCCGTCGCTGATCCCCGGCCTGGTGGACGAGTCCATCCGCTGGACCACGCCGGTGAAGACCTTCATGCGCACCGCCACCGAGGACGTGACCTTCGCCGACCGCGACGTGAAGAAGGGCGACTGGATCATGCTCTGCTACGCCTCGGCCAACCGCGACGAGGCGGTGTTCGACGACCCCTACAGCTTCCGGGTCGACCGCAAGCCCAACAAGCACCTGGCGTTCGGCTACGGCGCGCACCTGTGCCTGGGTCAGCACCTGGCGAAGATGGAGATGCGGATCCTCTGGGAGGAGCTGCTGCCGCGCCTGGACGAACTGGAGCTCGACGGCGTCCCGGCGCTCAGCGAGGCGGTGTTCGTCAACGGCCCCAAACGCCTGCCCATCCGTTTCAAGATGCACTGAGGCGGCGGGGGTGGCCCATCCGCTCGAGCCGCGTGTCGCGGCCTATCTCGCCGTCCGGATGCCGCAGGTCCACGACCTCGTCGTCGACGGCCTGGAGCGGATCTCCGGCGGCGCCAGCCGCGAGACCTACCGCTTCCGCGCCCGCTGGACCGAGCCGGACGGGACGACGCGCGAGCGGCGGCTGATCCTGCGGCGCGATCCGCCGGCCAGCCTGATCGACACCGAGCGGCGCATCGAGTTCGGCGCCTACCGCGCCTTCCACGGCTCGGCCGTGCCGGTGCCGGAGATGCTCTGGCTGGAGGAGGCCGACGGGGCCCTCGACCATCCCTTCTTCATCGCCGAGGAGCTCTGCGGCTTCCAGGCCTCGCCCCAGGCGCTGTTCTCCGGCCCCTATGACGCCGTGCTGCCGGCCGTGGCGGCGCGCAAGTGGGCGATCCTGGGCGAGATCGCCCGCGCCGATCCCGCCGCGCTCGGCCTCACGTCGATCATGGAGACGCCGGCGCTGGACGCCTGCTGGCGGCGCGAGCTCGACCACTGGGTAGCCGTGCTCGACAAGGACGAGGCCGAGCCGCTGCCGATCGCGCGCGCCGCCATCCGCTGGCTGCGGCGCAACCCGCCGCCGCCGGCCCAGAAGCTGGCGGTGGTGCACGGCGACTACCGGACCGGCAACTTCCTCTACGACGAAGCGGGCGAGATCCACGGCGTCCTGGACTGGGAGATGGCCCACCTGGGCGATCCGCTGGAGGACCTCGCCTGGGGCTTCAACCCCATCTGGAGCTTCGGCCGCGGCGAGTTGGCCGGCGGCCTGGCGCCCCAGGCCGAGGCCATCGCGATCTGGCAAGAGGCCAGCGGCCTCACGGCCGATCCGGCGGCCCTGCACTGGTGGACGCTGTTCAACTGCGTCAAGGGCCAGGCGATCTGGGTCGGCTCGGCGCGGGCCTTCATCGACGGCGGCAACCGCGAGCCGATCATGGTCTATCCGGCCTGGTGGCTGATGAACGCCCAGGACCGCGCCATCCTCAAGGTGATGGGGAAGCTATGACGCCCACCGTTCCCGCCGTGCTGGCCGAGCTCGCCAGCCTGGTCATGCGCAGCGCCGCGCCCGACGTCGCCGAGGCCGAACGGGCCAGCAACCTCGCCCTCGCCGCCATGCTGCTGAACGTCGCCGCCGAGGTCTGGGACGGCGCCGCCGAGAACCTGGTGCAGGAGAACCGGGCGCTCCGGACGCTGCTCGGGGTCGGCGGCCGCGACGACGACCTGCGCGTCTCCGCCCTGAAGGCCGCCAACGACGGCTTGCGCGCCGCCCTGATCGCCGCCCACGCGGCGGCGGAAGCGGCAGGCGACACCGACCGCCAGGCCGCCATCTGGTCCGAGCTGCGCGTCTCCACCGAACGCCGGAAGCTGTCGATCTCGTTGGTCTAGACTCGGCAACACATCATTCGATGAACAACGATCTTTGATCGTTGTGAGCCCTTTTGCGGAAGCGTAGCCTCTCCTCAAAACATTGGAGGAGACCATGCGCAGACCTTCACCCATTGCCGCCGTCCTGGGCGTGACGGCGTCGCTGCTGACGGCGAGTTCCGCCTTTGCCCAATACGGCATGGACAAGAAGGGGCCGAAGAACGCCGCCACGCCGGAACTGCCGCAATGCGCCCAACCGATCGGCCGCGCGGCCATCCAGGAGCCGGAACGCCGCTGGTGGACCGAGCTCGGCCTGTCCAATCCGGAGTCGCTGATCAAGCTGTTCGCGGCCCGCTCCAACTGCCTGCGGATCGTCGACCGCAACGGCGGCCTGGCGATGCGTAACCAGGAAGCGGCGCTCGGCGCCTCCGGCGACCTGCGCCGGGGCGCGAACGTCGGCCGCGGCCAGGTCGCGGGCGCCGACTTCTTCATCGTGCCGGACATCGGCAACTCGAACTCCAACTCGGGCGGCAACAACATCGGCGCCCTGGCCGGCTCGTTCCTGCCCGGCGGCTTCGGCGCGCTGGCCGGCGGCCTGCGCACCAAGAAGGCCGAAGCCCAGGCGCTGATCACGCTGGTGGACGCCCGCAGCACCGAACAGCTCTATGTGGCCGAGGGCGTGGCGCAGAAGACCGACATCTCCTTCGGCGGCGGCGCGGGCGGCGGCGGCTGGGGCGGCTTCGCGGCGGCGGCCGGCGGCGGCTACGGCAACACCGAGATCGGCAAGGTGATCACCGCGGCCTACTTCAACGCCTTCGTCGACCTGATCGGCTACCTGCAGCGCTCCGCGCCCACCGGCGCGCAGGCCTCGCAGGCCGCCGGCATCCAGGCCTATTCGGTGAAACAGGCGGTGGTCGCGCGTCGCGCGCCGTCGCCGCAGGCGCCGCAGGTCCGCGGCTTCCAGCCCGGCGACCTGGTCTATCCGACCGGCCAGAAGAACGGCATCTGGTGGGAGGTCGACGACGAGAACGGCAACCGCGGCTGGGTGTCGTCGGCGATGATCTCGCCGCGCTGAGCCTCAGCCGCCTGGCGTCAGCCTGGGACCAGGCGATCAAGCGTCAGCGGGTCGGCGGCGCCTTCGTAATACTTGGCCAGCGCCGCGCGGAACGGCGCGGGGTCCTCGGCCACCTGCGCGAACAGGGTCATGGACGAGCAGAACTTGAGGTCGTCCGGAAACCCGAAGATCTCCTGCGCGGTGCGCCCCTCCAGGGCGTTGACCGCGGCGACGCTGGCCAGCAGCCGGGGCCCGAGCACCGGATGCGCCAGATAGGCCCGCGCCTCCTCGGCGGAGCGGATGGCGTAGAATTCCGCGGTCGAGCTGAGGCCGAGGCCCGCGACCTGCGGGAAGATGAACCACATCCAGTGGGTGCGCTTGTGGCCCTGCCGAAGCTCGCCGAGCGCGGTGGCGTAGACCCTCGACTGGGCGTCCACAAAGCGCTGCAGGCGAAACGGATCGTCCATCGCCTCAGCCTCCAGCGTGACAAGCAGCCCCGGGTCGGATTTGCTGCAGGCCTTTCATAGCGACCATTTTGATCAAGGACATTGCCCCATGTCACCGAGATTACTCCCTGAGCCCACGCCGGAAACCCGGCATTTCTGGGACGGCTGCCGGGAAGGCGAACTTCGCCTCCAGCGTTGCACCGAGTGCGAAGGCGGAAGCTACTTCCCGCCGCGGCCCTTTTGCCCCAGGTGCGGCAGCCGCAAGGTCGAGGTCTATCCGGCCAGCGGCGAGGCGATCCTCTACTCCTACGTGATCAACCACCGGCCGCGTCCCGACATGGGGACCGAGCCGCATTCCATCGCCGTGGTGCAGCTCGCCGAGGGCCCGCGGATGATGACCAATGTGGTCGGCTGCGCGCAGACGCCGGAGGCCCTGCAGCTCGACATGCCGCTGAAGGTCACCTTCGAGAAGCAGACCGACGACATCACCCTGCCCTTCTTCACCCCGGCGAAGGGCTGACCCCATGAAGCAGAAATCCGTAGCGGTGGTCGGCGCCGCCGAAACCACCAGGCTGGGCAAGATCCCCGACCAGTCGTTGATCGGCCTGCACGCCGACGCGGCGCTGAACGCGCTGGCCGACGCCGGCCTCAAGCCCTCCGACATCGACGGCGTCGCCACCGCCGGCGAGAGCCCGGTGGCGCTGGCCCACTATCTCGGCATCACCCCCACCTGGGCCGACGGCACCAGCGTCGGCGGCTGCTCCTTCATGCTGCACGTCCGCCACGCGGCGGCGGCGATCAACGAGGGGCTCTGCAAGACGGTGCTGATCACCCACGGCGAGTCCGGCCGCTCCCGCGTCGGCGCCTCGGGCTTCGCCCGCGCGCCGTCCAGCCTGATGGGCCAGTTCGAGATGCCCTACGGCGTCACCAGCCCGCCGACCATGTTCACCGTCCCCGTGCTCCGCTACCTGAAGGCGCGCGGCTACACCGTGGAAGACCTGGCCACGGTCGCGGTGATCCAGCGGGAATGGGCGGCGAAGAACCCGCGGGCCAGCTTCAAGGACCCGATCACCGTCGACGACGTGCTGAACTCGCCGATGATCGCCTGGCCGTTCCGCATGCTGATGTGCTGCCTGGTCACCGACGGCGGCGGCGCCCTCATCCTCACCTCCGCCGACCGGGCGAAGGACTTCCCGCGCAAGCCGGTCTACGTGCTGGGCACGGGCGAAAGCGTGGAAACCCCGCTGGTCAGCCAGATGGAGGACTTCACCACCTCCAAGGCCTTCCGGGTCTCGGGCAAGAAGGCCTTCGACGAGGCCGGCATCGCGCATTCGGACGTCGACCACCTGATGATCTACGACGCCTTCGCCCACCTGCCGCTCTACGGCCTGGAGGACCTGGGCTTCGTCGAGCGCGGCGAGGCCGCGGCCTTCGTCCGTGAACGGAACACCGCCATCGGTGGCAGGCTGCCGATGAACACCAACGGCGGCGGCCTCTCCTACATGCACTCGGGCATGTACGGCATGTATGCCCTGCAGGAGAGCGTGCGGCAGATGCGCGGCATCGCGCCGGCCCAGGTGGAGGGCGCGAAGATCAGCGTCTGCCATGGGGTCGGCGGGATGTTCGCCGCCGCCGGCACGGTGATCTTCTCCAACGAGGCGCCCTAGCCGCTCGAACCCGGGCGCGGCGGTCCTGTCGCCGCGCCCGCCCCGCCTGTTCGGGAGCCGCCGGCCGCGCCGCGCGTTTGCGCCCGGCCATGACTGAACCGAAGACCTATGACTGCATCGTTGTCGGCGCAGGCCCGGCAGGGCTGACCGCCGCCATCTACCTGGCGCGCTTCCGGCGCGACTTCCTGGTGGTGGAGTCCGGCGCCAGCCGCGCCACCTGGATCCCGCTCAGCCGCAACCACCCGGGATTTCCCGACGGTGTGCGCGGCAAGACCCTGCTCGGCCGCATGCGGCGGCAAGCGGAACAGTATGGCGCGCAGATCCGCACCGGCCACGTGGACGCCTTGGATCCGTCGGACGGCGGCTTCCGGCTCATTGCGGCGGGCGAGCCGCTGTTCGCCCGCAAGGTCATCCTGGCCACCGGCGTCGTCGACAACGAGCCGCCGCTGCCCGGCGTCGAAGAGGCGATCGCCAAGGGGCTGATCCGCATCTGCCCGATCTGCGACGGCTACGAGGTCAGCGGCCAGTCGGTAGGCGTGATCGGCGATGGCGCCCCCGCCGCCGCCGAGGCGATCTTCCTCACCACCTGGACCGACAGGGTCACCCTGATCCACGTGGGCCCGCCGCAGGACCTGCCGGAGGATTCCCGGCGCGACCTCGCGGCGGCGGGGGTGGAACTGGTCGAGGCGTCGGTGGACAGCGTCGTCCTCGACCGCCGGCGGATCGCGGCCCTGTGCTTCGGCCCCGACGGCCCGCGCAAGTTCGACAGTGTCTATTCGGCGCTCGGCGTCACCCCGCGCACCCGCCTGGCCATCGACACCGGCGCGAGGCTGGACGACGGCGGCCGGCTGTTCGTGGGCGACCATCAGGAGACCTCGGTCCCCGGCCTCTACGCCGCCGGCGACGTGGTGCGCGGCCTCAACCAGATCTCCACGGCGGAGGGCGAAGGCGCCATCGCCGCCACCGACGTGCACAACGCGCTGCGGATGGGGCGCTAGCGGTCGAACTTCGTCGAGAGCACGATCGAGGAGTTGGTGCGCTCGACGCCGCGGACCGCGCCCAACTCGTCGATCAGGGCGTCCATCTCGCTGACGCTGGGCGCCTCGATGGTGGCGATCATGTCGAACGGTCCGCTCACCGACTGCAGCCGGCGCACGCCGGACATCTTGCGCAGCGCCGCCGTCACCGCCGCGGCCTGCTTCGGCTCCACCGTCAGCATGACGAAGGCGTGGACCTGCGCCGCCTCGTGGGTCTCCGACAGCCGCACCGCATAGCCGGCGATCACCCCGGCGCGCTCCAGCCGCGCCAGCCGGCTCTGCACGGTGGTGCGCGACAGGCCGAGCGCCCGGGCGAGCTCCGCCACCGGGGCGCGGGCGTTCTCGCGCAGGCGCGCGAGCAGGTGCTGGTCCAGGTCGTCCATCGTCGCTCCGTCGAGCATCCTCGGCGATCTGCCCAGGATAGCGCCACATATCGCCGAAGCGCCAGTTGAAACCGGCTTCGCCGCGGCGGACCCTCGAGTCGCAAAGTCAGGGAGCGGGTCATGCGCAAGGTCGCGGTTGTCGGGGCGGGAAAGATCGGATCGACCGTGGTCGACCTGCTGGCGGGCTCGGGCGCCTACGAGGTGCTGGTGATCGACCAATCGGCGCAGGCGCTGAACGGGCTCAACCCGCGCAGCAAGGCCCAGACCGCGGCGATGGCCATCGAGGACCCGCAGGCGCTCGCCAAGGCGTTGAGCGACCGCTTCGCGGTGGTCAACTGCGCGCCCTACCACCTGACCACCATGGTCGCGGAAGCCGCCAAGCTGGCCGGCGCCCACTACCTGGACCTCACCGAGGACGTCGCCTCCAGCCGCGTGGTGCGCGAGTTGGCCAAGGACTCCAAGACCGCCTTCATCCCGCAGTGCGGCCTGGCGCCCGGCTTCATCACCATCGCCGCCTGGGCGCTCGCCAAGCACTTCGACGAGCTGCATGACGTGCGCCTGCGGGTCGGCGCCCTGCCGCGCTATCCGTCCAACGCGCTGAACTACAACCTCACCTGGTCCACCGACGGGGTGATCAACGAGTACTGCGAACCCTGCGAGGCGATCGTCAACGGCCGGCTGCGCGAAGTGCCGCCGCTGGAGGAATGCGAGGAGTTCTCCCTCGACGGCGTCACCTACGAGGCCTTCAACACCTCGGGCGGGCTCGGCACGCTTTGCCAGACGCTGGACGGCAAGGTCCGCAACCTCAACTACCGCACCATCCGCTATCCGGGCCACGCGGCGATCATGAAGGCGCTGCTCAACGACCTCGGCCTGCGCAACCGCCGCCCGCTGCTGAAGGACATCCTGGAGAACGCCGTCCCGGCCACCCTGCAGGACGTGGTCATCGTCTTCGTCACCGTCTCCGGGATGAAGGACGGCCGGCTGATGCAGGAGACCTACGTCAACCGCATCTACGCCCAGCCGGTGGCCGGCGAGGTCAAGAGCGCCATCCAGATCACCACCGCCAGCGCGGTCTGCGCCGTGGTCGACATGCTGGCCGACGGCAAGCTGCCGCAGACCGGCTTCATCCGGCAGGAGGACATCGGCCTGACCGACTTCCTCGCCAACCGCTTCGGGCGCTACTACGCGCCGGAAGACCAGCACACCGCCTTTCGCACCGCTGCCGAGTAACAGACCATGACCCTGCAGACCAAGATCGGCTCCGCCGCGGCGGAAGCCGCCGAAGTCCTCGAACGCCTGGGCGTCGCCGCCCCGCTGTGGACCGGCGGCGATCGCCCGGTGCGCTCGCCGGTCACCGGCGAGGTCGTGGCCCATGTGCACGACGCCTCCCCGGCGCAGGTGGCGAAGGCCATCGACGCGGCGCACGGGGCCTACCTGGCGTGGCGCAACGTCCCGGCCCCGCGGCGCGGCGAGCTGGTGCGGCTGTTCGGCCAGGAGCTGCGCGCCGCCAAGGCCGACCTCGCGCGCCTGGTCACCCTGGAGGCCGGCAAGATCGTCTCCGAGGCCAATGGCGAAGTGCAGGAGATGATCGACATCTGCGACTACGCCGTCGGCCTGTCGCGGCAGCTGTTCGGCCTGACCCTGGCCACCGAGCGTCCGGACCACCGGATGATGGAGACCTGGCGCTCGCTGGGCGTGGTCGGCGTGATCAGCGCCTTCAACTTCCCCGTGGCGGTGTGGTCGTGGAACGCGGCGCTGGCCTTCGTCTGCGGCGACGCCTGCGTCTGGAAGCCCTCGGAGAAGACTCCGCTGACGGCGCTCGCCGTCCAATCGCTGTTCGAGCGTGCGGCGGTGCTGTTCGGCGACGCGCCGAAGAACCTGTCGGCGGTGGTGATCGGCGGCCGCGAGGTCGGCGAGGCCCTGGTCGACCACCCGAAGGTCCCGCTGGTGTCCGCCACCGGCTCCACGGCCATGGGCCGCGCGGTCGGGCCGCGCCTGGCGGCGCGCTTCGCCCGCGCCCTGCTGGAGCTCGGCGGCAACAACGCCGCCATCGTCGCGCCCACCGCCGACCTCGACCTCACCCTGCGCGGCGTCGCCTTCGCCGCCATGGGCACGGCGGGGCAGCGCTGCACCACGCTGCGCCGGCTGTTCGTGCACGACAGCCTCTACGACGCCTTCTTACCGCGCCTGAAGGCGGCCTACGGCTCCGTGCCGGTCGGCGATCCGCGCCAGGAGGGCACGCTGGTCGGCCCGCTGATCGACGCCGCCTCGCGCCAGGGCATGGAGCAGGCGCTGGCCGACGCCAAGGCGGCCGGCGGCCGGGTCACCGGCGGCGAGCTAGTCGACGTCCCCGGCTGTCCCGAGGCGGTCTACGCCCGCCCGGCGCTGGTGGAGATGGCGGTGCAGGCCGACGTCGTCCGCCGCGAGACCTTCGCGCCGATCCTCTACGTCATGCGTTACTCGGACCTGGCCGAAGCCATCCGCCTGCAGAACGACGTGCCGCAGGGCCTGTCGTCGTCGATCTTCACCAACGACGTGCGCGAGGCCGAGCTGTTCATCTCCGAGCGCGGCTCCGACTGCGGCATCGCCAACGTCAACATCGGGCCCTCGGGCGCCGAGATCGGCGGGGCGTTCGGCGGCGAGAAGGAAACCGGCGGCGGCCGCGAGGCCGGTTCCGACAGCTGGAAGGCCTACATGCGCCGGGCCACCAACACCGTGAACTACGGCCGCACCCTGCCCCTGGCCCAGGGCGTCGAGTTCGACGTCTAGACCTCGCTCCTCCCCTGCGCAGCGGGGGAGGGGGACCGCCCGCTGAAAAGCGGGTGGTGGAGGGGGCGCGGGCTTGGCGCGGTGTGTCGGCTCGCCCCCTCCGTCACGCCCTCTGCGGGGCGCGCCACCTCCCCCGTCCTCTTCGGGACAGGGGAGGAGCGTTGCCCTCGGGGTCGCCCCTTGGCACAATCGGGGCTTTCAGCGTTCCTATTTTGAAAGCCACAAGACTTTGACCCTTTCCCCACCGGCGGCGCGGGCGGCGAACGCCGATCCGATGGCCTCCGTCGACGCCCTGATCGCGGGCCTGGCCGGCGTCGGCTACATCGCCTCGCGGCGGATCGCGACCGCCCTCTACATGGCCGTCCACCTGCAGAAGCCGATCCTGGTGGAAGGCTCCGCCGGCGTCGGCAAGACCGAGCTGGCGCTCTCCACCGCCGCCCTGCTCGCCCAGCCTTTGATCCGCATGCAGTGCTACGAGGGGCTCGACGAGTCCAAGGCGCTGTACGAGTGGAAGTACGGCAAGCAGCTGCTCTACACCCAGATCCTCAAGGACCGGATGGGCGAGAGCCTGGCCGACGCGCCGACCATGGACGCGGCCATGGACCGCCTGCACGGCATGGGCGACCTGTTCTTCTCCGAGCCCTTCCTGGAGCCCCGCCCGCTGATGCAGGCGCTGCGCCAGGACGCCGGCTGCGTGCTGCTGATCGACGAGATCGACAAGTCGGACGAGGCCTTCGAGGCCTTCCTGCTGGAGGTGCTCTCCGCCTACCAGGTTTCGGTCCCCGAGCTTGGGGTGATCAAGGCCAAGACCCCGCCGCTGGTGTTCCTGACCTCCAACAACGTCCGCGACCTGGGCGACGCGCTGAAGCGCCGCTGCCTGCACCTGCACATCCCGCTGCCGGAGCCGGCGCTGGAGGAGCGGATCGTCGCCACCCGCGTGCCGGGCATCGAGGCGACCCTGACCCACCAGCTGGTGGCCTTCGTGCAGGGCTTGCGGACGCTGGACCTGCGCAAGGCGCCGTCGATCTCCGAGACCGTCGACTGGGCCCGGGCGCTGATCCTACTGCACGCCGACAGCCTGGAGCCGGCGATGGTGCGCGACACGCTCAACGTCATCCTGAAGTTCGAGCAGGACATCGCCGCCGTCGAGCCGCAGATCGTCGAGCTGCTGCATCGCAGGTAAAATCTCCTGTCATCCCCGCGAAAGCGGGGACCCAGGTGTTCTTGTTTTCAGAGCCTGAACCGCACCATCCATGCCCCCTTCTGGCGCCTCCACGAAAAAAGCCTGGGTCCCCGCCTCCGCGGGGATGAGCGGTTTGTAGATGCAGCGCCCCCTCGAGGATTTCCTGCGCGCCCTGCGCGCCGCCGACGTCCGGGTCTCGCCGGCCGAGGCGATCGACGCGGCGCGGACGGTGGCGACGGTGGGCTACGCCGACCGCGAGCTGTTCAAGGACGCGCTGTGCGCGACGCTCGCCAAGTCGCAGGCCGAGGTGGCCCGCTTCGACCGCACGTTTGAAACGTTCTTCGCCCGCGAAGCGCTGAGCCTGCCGCCGCCGCCGGAAGACGAGGCTGGCGAAACATCGGAGGCCGAGGCCGCTGAGGTCGCCGGCTCGCCGCTCGCCCAGGCGCTGCTGCAGGGTGACGCCGCAGCGGTCGCCCAGGCGATGGAGGCCGCCGCCGAGCGCGCCGGGGTCTCGGAGATCCGCCTCTCCACCCAGCGCAGCCGGCTGACGCGCAAGCTGCTGGAGGAGATGGGCCTCGGCGAGATCGAACAGATCATCGCCAGTGCGCGCGCCCGGCCCGACGGCCAGGGCCTCGGCGACCGGCTCGACGCCGCCCGCAGGGCGCTGGCGGCCGAGGCCCAGCGCTATGTCGAGCGCCAGCACGAGCTCTACGCCTCCGGCTCCGGCAAGGCGCTGCGCGAGGAGATGCTGGCCAAGAAGGCGCTGAACGCCGACGGCGGCATCGACCCCGTCGACCTCGCCATGATGCAGGCCCTGGTCAAGCGGATGGCCAAGCGGCTGGCCGACCGCTACTCGCGCCGCCGCCACCGCGCCCGCCGCGGCCACCTGGACGTCCGCAAGACCCTGCGCCGCTCCATGGGCTACGGCGGCGTGCCGTTCGAGATCGTCTGGAAGAGCCGCAAGGTCGACAAGCCGTCGATCGTCGCCATCTGCGACGTCTCGAAGTCGGTGGCCGCCGCCGCCCAGTTCCTGCTGACCTTCCTCTATTCCCTGAACGAGGTGGTGGACCGGCTGGACGCCTACGCTTTCTCCGGCCGGCTGATCCCGGTGAACGCGATCCTCGACGACAACGGCGTCGAGGGCGCGATCCTCAAGGTGCTGCAGACCATCGGCTTCCAGCAGACCGACTACGGCCGGGCGCTGGAGGACTTCTGCGACAACCACCTGGACCGCATCGACCGCCACACCACGGTGATCATCCTCGGCGACGGCCGCTCGAACTTCGCCGACCCGCGCCTGGACCTGATGCAGACCATCGCCCAGCGCTCCCGCGCGGTGATCTGGCTGAACCCCGAGCCGGAGAGCTACTGGGCCCAGGGCGACAGCGTCATGTACCGCTACGAACGCTTCTGCAGCGTCGCCAAGCCGTGCAACACGCTCGGCCAGCTGGAGCGGATCATTGAGGACGTGCTCAGGACCTACGTCCCGCATTGACGGCGGCGCATCACCAAAGTGGCTGTCACCAGCTGTCGATCCACTTCAGCTTCTTTTCCGTCCGCAGCGGGATCGGCGGCAGGCTCCTGAGCCCCGCGACGATCCACTTGCGGGTGTCGGCGGGGTCGATGACGTCGTCGAGGGCGGGGTAGGCGGCGCGGGCCAGGGCCTTGCCGTTGGCGTAGGCGCGCTCGACCATTTCGTCGAACTTGGCCTTGCGGGCTACCGGGTCGGCGATGGCGGCCAGCTCGTTGCGGTAGCCGAGCTTCACCGAGCCCTCCAGCCCCATGCCGCCGAACTCGCCGGTGGGCCAGGCGACGCAGAACATCGCCGCCTGGTAGCTGCCGCCGGTCATGGCGATGGCGCCCAGCCCATAGCTCTTGCGCAGGATCACCGAGAAGATCGGCACGGTAAGGTTCGCGCCGATCACGAACAGTCGCGAGCAGTGGCGGATCAGGCCGGTCTTCTCCGCCTCGGGCCCCACCATGTTGCCGGGCGTGTCGGAGAGCGACAGCACCGGGATGTCGAACGCCTCGCAGAGCTGCAGGAAGCGGGCGGCCTTGTCGGAGGCGTCGGAGTCGATGGCCCCGCCGATGTGCATCGGGTTGTTGGCGAACACCCCCATCGGCCGACCTTCGACGCGGATGAAGGCGGTGACCATGGCCAGGCCGAATTTGGGCCGCAGTTCCAGCATCGAGCCGTCGTCGGCGACGGTCTCGATCAGCTTGCGGATATCGTAGACCCGCAGCCGGTTCTCCGGGATCGAGCGTCGCAGCAGGCGCTGGTCCGCACACGTCCAGTCGGCCACCGGGCCCTGGAAATAGCCGAGGTACTTCCTGGCGGTCGCCACCGCCTCGGCCTCGTCCTCCACCAGCACGTCGATGGTGCCGTTGGCCTGCATCACCTGGATGGGCCCGATCTCCTCCGGCCGGAAGACGCCTAGGCCGCCGCCCTCGACCATGGCCGGGCCGCCCATGCCGAGCGCCGAGTCCCTGGTGGCGATGATCACGTCGCAGCAGCCGAGGATGGCGGCGTTGCCGGCGAAGCAGCGGCCGGAGTTGATCCCCACCAGCGGCACGGCGCCGGAGAGCTTGCCCCAGTATTCGAAGCCGCGGACGAAGCCATTGCCGCCCTCGGTGTCGCCGGGCCGCCCGCCGCCGCCCTCGGTGAAGAACACCGTCGGCAGCCGCCAGCGCAGGGCCAGCTCCGCCATCCGGTCGAGCTTCTCGTGGTTGTGCGCGCCCTGGGTGCCGGCCAGCACCGTGTAGTCGTAAGACATCACCGCGCAGCGGGCGCGGTCCTCGGGGACCTTGTCGGCGTTGATCGTGCCCAGGCCCATGATCAGGCCGTCGGCCTGGGTGGTGGCGACCAGCTCCTCGACGGTGTTGCGCCGCCGGCGGGCGGCGATCACCAGGGCGCCGTGCTCCACGAAACTGCCGGGATCGACCAGGTCCTCGACGTTCTCCCGCGCGGTGCGCTGGCCGGTCTTGCGGCGTCGGGCGACGGCCTCGGGCCGCGCGGCGTCCAGGGTCAGGCGGTGGCGCTCCAGCACCTCGGCGAGGTCGGGCCGGATCTCGTCCAGGTCCACCGCCGCTTCGCCGGCCTGGACGTCGCCGGCGACCTCGGCCTCCTCCAGGAAGGCCAGCGGATGGCCCTCGAAGACGGTGTCGCCGGCCGCAACCGTCAGTTCACGGACGATCCCGGAGACCTCGGCGACGATCACGTGCTCCATCTTCATGGCTTCCATGATCATCAGCGCCTGGCCGGCGCGGACGCTGTCGCCGGGCGCGGCGGAGATGTTGATCACCGTGCCCTGCAGCGGCGCGCGCAGGGCCCGCGTGCCTTCCGGCCCCTCCGGCTCGTCGTCCGGCTCCGGCGCGGCGGCCTCCTGCTTGCCGAGGTCGAGCACCGCCAGCGGATCGACGACATCCACCTGGTAGCCCGCCCGCCGGGCCGGGCCCCCACGCGCCGCGGCGTCGAAGTAGAGCCTGGGATGGGCGTCCGGCTCGCCGGCCAGCTCGCCCATGTGCTCTTCGATGAAGCGGGTGTGCACCTCGCCCGCCGCCACCGCCGGGTGGGCCAGCAGGTTCTGCAGGAAGGCGATGTTGGTGGGGGAGCCCTCGATGCGGAATTCCGACAGCGCCCGATAGGCCTTGGCCACGGCGCGGGAGAGGCCGCCGGCGCCGGCGTGGACGACCAGCTTGGCCAGCAGGCTGTCGAACCGCGCGCTGGTCCGGTAGCCGGCGTAGCCGAAGCCGTCGACCCGCACGCCGGGCCCGGACGGCGGCTCGAAGGCGGTCAGCACGCCGCCGGCCGGCCGCGCCGAGCCGTCCGCCGCCATGGTCTCCAGGTTCACCCGCGCCTGCACCGCGTGGCCGCGCGGCGCCGGGACCTGGCCCTGCGCCAGTTCGAGGTCGCCCAGCGTCCGGCCGGCGGCGATCTGCAGCTGGACCCGCACCAGGTCGAGGCCGGTGACCTCCTCGGTGACCGTATGCTCCACCTGCAGCCGGGCGTTGCCTTCGATGAAGACGAAGCGCCCCAGGTCACCTGAGGCGTCGACCAGGAACTCCACGGTGCCGAGGCTGCGGTAGGCGGCCGCTGCGCCGAGCGCCACGGCGGCCTCGAACAGCCGGCGCCGCAGGGCCTCCGGCAGCATGTCGGCGGGGGCGATCTCCACCACCTTCTGCCGCTGTCGCTGCAGGCTGCACTCGCGGTCCCACAGGTGGCTGACGCTGGCGCCGTCGCCGACGATCTGCACCTCGACGTGCCGGGCGCGGGGCAGGAACTGCTCGACGTAGAGGTCGCCATTGCCGAACGCCGCCCTGGCCTCCGACGCGCAGCGCTCGAAGGCGGCCTCCAGCTCCTCGGCCGCCAGCACCGGCCGCATGCCGCGCCCGCCGCCGCCGGCCAGCGCCTTGACCATCACCGGCCCATGGGCGGCGACGAACGCCTGAGCGTCGGACAGGCTGGTCGGCCCGTTTGTGCCGGCCAGCACCGGCACGCTGCACTGCTGCGCCAACGCCCGCGCGCGGCCCTTGTCGCCGAACAGCTCCAGGGTCTCCGGCGTCGGACCCACGAAGGTCAAGCCGGCCTCGGCGCAGGCCCGCGCGAAGGCGGCGTTCTCACTCAGGAATCCGTACCCCGGGTGGACCGCGTCGCACCCCTGCGCCAGCGCCACGCCGACCACCTGCGCGACGTCCAGGTAGGCCGCGGGCCCGGAGCCCGTCAGCGCCACCGCCTCGTCCGCCTTGCGGGTGTGCAGGGAGGCCGCGTCGTCTTCCGAGAACACCGCCACGGTGGCGATCCCCATCTCCGCGGCGGTGCGCGCGATGCGGACGGCGATCTCGCCGCGGTTGGCGATCAGCAGCTTCTTCACGTGCGCTTCCCCTCAGGCGGGCGGTCTCCCGCCGCCTGAGAACATCATGCCGCGACGACGCGCGGGGCCAAGGGCTATTCGCTCAATGCTCCTCCCCTGTCGCGCAGACGACGGGGGAGGTGGCGCGCCCCGCAGAGGGCGTGACGGAGGGGGCGAGCCGGCGCACCGAGCCAAGTCCGCGCCCCCTCCACCACCCGCTTTTCAGCGGGCGGTCCCCCTCCCCCGCTGCGCAGGGGAGGAGCGACGACCTCAGGCCTTCAGCAGGCTGAGGTCGCTCGCCGAGGCCGGTCGGCGGGTCGTCGGCCTTGACGAACTCGACCTCCATCGGCGGCGCGTCGCGCATCCTCAGCACCGGGTAGCCGTCGAAGTTGTTCTGCGCCGCTGCGACGTTCTCGATGGTGATCTTCTGGAACAGGGCACGGAGACGCCGTCGATGGCCGCGCCCTGCCTGATTCAAGGCGCCGCTCGCACCTATATGAGCGTCGGGCCCGCGGGGTCGGCGGCGCGGAATTCCACCACGGCGGAGAAGCCTTCGGGCGCGAAGCTCGGCTCCACCTTGCCGCCGCGATCGCGCAGGACGGCCTCCAGCAGGCGGCTGCCGAAGCCGCGGCGGTTGCTGGGCCGCACTTCCGGCCCGCCGCTCTCGCGCCATTCGATCACCGCCACCCCCTCGGCCGCCTCGCGCCGGGCGATGGCGACGCGCCCCGAGGCGATGGACAGGGCGCCGTACTTCACCGCGTTGGTGCCCAGCTCGTGCGACAGCAGCGCCAGGCCGATGGCGGTTTCCGAGGTCACCGTCAGCTCGTCGACCGCCGGGTCGATGTCGAAGCGCCCGAGGTCGAAGGCCTCGAGCACCTGGCTCAGCAGCTGCGACAGCTGCACCGCCCCGCCGCCGGCCGCGGTGACCAGGTCCTGCGAGGTGGCCATGGCGTGCATCCGCGCCGTCAGCACCTGCTCGAATTCCGCCACCGTGCCCGACGAGCGGGCGGCCTGATGGACCATGGCCATCATCACCTGCATGCCGTTCTTGGCCCGGTGCGCCAGCTCGCCCATCAGCAGCTTGCGCCGTTCCTCGGCGGTCCGCCGTTGGGTGACGTCGAGCGAGGTGCCCAGCACCAGCCTGACCCCCTCCTCGTCATGGCTCACCCGCCCGTGCGCCAGGATCCAGCGCGGGTCGCCGGTCGGCGTCACCACCCGGTGCTCGACCGCGAAGTCAGCTTCGCCGGAGGCGGCGCTGGCGATGCGATAGGCCAGACGGACCCGCTCCACGTCGTCCGGATGCACGAGGGCGAGGTAGCGCTCCATGGTCGGCTCGGCGTCGGCCGGCAGGCCGAACATCGCCTTCTGCCGCTCCGACCAGACCAGGGTGTCGGCGCGCAGGTCCCACTCCCACAGGCCAAGGCCGGTGGTCTCGACGGCCATCTCCAGCCGGCGGCGCTGTTCCTCCAGCTCGGCGGCCATCTGCCGGCGCTCGGTGATGTCGATCTGCAGCCCGTCCCACAGGGTCGAGCCATCCGGCAACCGGCTGGGCAGCGAGGCGATGCGATGCCAGCGCACCTCGCCGTCGGCGCGGCGCATGGCGATCTCGGCGTCGAACGGCTGCTGCTCGGTGATCGCCTTCGCCTCGGCGGCCGCGAAGGCCTGCCGATGCTCCGGCAGGATCATCTCGTAGAGCAGCGAGGGATCGGCCATGACCGCTTCGGCGGACACGCCGTTCAGCGCCAGGCAGCGTTGGCCGACGAACGAGAACCGCCGCTCGCCGCCGTCCGGCGGGACGACGATCTGATAGGCCATGCCGAGGTTGGTCGCGTCCGCCATGCTGCGGAACGACGGCTTCCCCTCCGCGCCGATGTCGATCTTGTCGTCCACCCGGTCCTCAAAAGGCTCAGCTCTGGATGCGCAATCTGGTGCGCCGGGCGCGCTCAAACAACACGAAATTTGGCCTCGCCGCGCCTTTGCGACTGGCCGCATCCCGCCGGCCCGATCAAGCGCGCACGGGGTCTCAGGCCCGCGGCAGAATGACCACCGCGTCCGGCAGCTCGTTGGGATTGTCGCCCGGACGGGCCGGGAAGCGCTCGGCCAGGACGTCGGCGCACAGGCCGATCGCCGCCGCGAAGCCGGCCGCCGGCTCGCCGCGCTTCAGCCCCTCGGTCAGCGCCGCCATGGCGCGGTCCCAGACCCTCGGCTCGGCGTGGGCGGCGATGCCCTCGTCGGCCACCAGCTCGGCCATGCGCTCGGCGAAGGAGACGAAGATCAGCACCCCGGTCCGTTCGCGGGTCAGGTGCAGGTTCTTGGCCAGGAACTGCTCGCGGGCCCGGCGGCGCACGCGCTCGCGCTTGAAGGCCGGCGGGGTCAGCAACCGGCGCACCGGCGGCAGGGCGACGACCAGCAGGGTGACGACGAACAGCGCCGCCTGCAGGACGATCGCGCCGATCAGCGCCTGGCGGGCGGCGCGCTCGGCCGCCTGTCCCACCTGGGCCGCGGTCCAGCCGCCGAACAGGTCCGGGGCCGAGACGTGCACGCCGCCCAGGAGGAGCAGGGCGGGCGCCAGCAGCGACACTCCCGCCGCCCAGGCCAGCGGCGTCTCGCCGTAGTCGGAGCTTTCCTCCGCCACCACGCAGTAGATCTCGCCCGTGGTGCGGGTCTCGGCCTCGCGCACCGCCGTCTCGATGGCCGCCAGGTCGGAGGGCGAGAGCATCGTTGTCCTGCTCATCTCACCAGCTCCCCGACGATCCGCCGCCGCCGAACGAGCCGCCGCCGCCGGAGAAGCCCCCGCCCCCACCGCCGTCGCCGCCGAAGCCGCCGCCACCGCCCCAACCGCCGCCGCGTCCGCCACCCGACAAGAGCAACGGCAACAGCCACCACAGCCCGCTGCCGCCGCGCCGGCCGCCGAAGCCCCGCAGCAGGCTGCCGAGCACGAAGACCACGATGATGATCACGAAGAGGGCCGGGATGTGCGCCCCGCCCTGCGACCGGACCTGCGGCCGCTGAGCGGCCTGCGCCACGTTGGCCTTGGCCTGGTCATCCGGCAGGGCCAGCTGCTGGATCACGGCCTCGACGCCATCGACCACGCCCTGCTCCATGCGGCCGGCCTTGAACTGCGGCAGCACCCGCTGCTGCAGGATCACGCTGCTCAGAGCGTCGGTGAGCACCGGCTCCAGCCCGTAGCCGACCTCGACCCGGACCTTCCGCTCCTTGGGCGCGACGAGGAAGATCGCCCCGTCGTTGACGCCCTTGCGGCCGAGCTGCCAGGTGCGGCCGAGCTGGTAGCCGTAGTCCTCGATCTCATAGCCCTGCAGGTCGGGCACGGTGGCCACCACCAGCTGGTGGCCGGTCTGGGCCTCCAGCTGGGCGAGCTCGCCATCCAGCCGCTGGGCGGTGGCCGGCGACAGCAGGTGGGCGTTGTCGACCACCCGCCCGGTGAGCGGCGGGAAGGTCGGCGCAGCAAAAGCCACGCCGGCGATCAGCACCGCGAAGGCGAGACCCAGCACGCCCGCGAGACTGGCGCGGGCGCTCCGCCGGCGGTCGAGCCGGACTGGGGTCACTGGGCGGGCGCGGGCGCCGGAGCCTGGCCGGGAGGCAGGGCCGCGGCCGAGGGCGCCGCCGGCTGGTCGAAGCTGACGCTGGGCGCCGACTGCGACGCCGCGGTGGCGGCGAACAGCTGCATGGGCTTGGACGCGCTGTACATGGTCTTGGCCCACAGGATGGTCGGGAAGGTCCGCAGCGTGGTGTTGAAGTCGCGCACCGCCTCGTTGTAGTCGCGCCGGGAGATGGCGATGCGGTTCTCGGTGCCCTCGAGCTGGCTCTGCAGGGCCATGAAGTTGGTGTTCGACTTCAGGTCCGGATAGTTCTCCTGCAGCACGCGGAAGGGCGCCAGCGCCATCGAGACGTTGTTCTGCGCCTGCTGATAGCGCTGGAAGGCGGCGGGATCGGTGGTGACGCCGGCGTCGGAGCGCACGGCCATCGCCCCGGCGCGGGCCTGGGACACGCCGATCAGCACGCTCTTCTCCTGGGCGGCGTAGCCCTTCACCGTCGAGACCAGGTTCGGGATCAGGTCATTGCGCCGCTGGTACTGGTTCTGCACCTCGGCCCACTGCGCCTTGGCGCGTTCTTCCTTGGTCGGGATGGTGTTGACGCCGCAGGCGGCGACCAGCAGCGGCGCCAGCACGATGAGCGCGGCGCGCGCGAAGCGGGTGCGGAAGGTGGTCACGTGATGGGCTCCCCGAATTGCCAAGTCGAAGCTTGGTCGTGGTCATATGTGGCCCTGTCATTGATCCAACGCAACGGCGAGGGCATGACAGCCTCGGGAGCAGAGAAGCTCCCCGCCACGGCAGGGGTTCCCGACAGAGATGGCGCAGACGCGGCCCTACTATGCCGATCGCAGCCTCAGCGCGGCCCACTATGACATCGTCACCGCCGCCGACGCGCGGCTGACCGGCGACATCGACATCTACGACGGCCTGGCGCCGGCGGCGGGTTCGGTGCTGGAGCTGGGCGCGGGCGCCGGCCGCATCGCCCTGGCGCTGGCCGAGCGCGGCCATCCGGTGGTCGGCGTCGAGATCGCACCCGCCATGCTGGCCCAGGCGCAGGCCAAGCGCGCCGCCGCGGAGCCACAGGTCGCCGGGCGGGTCGAGTTCCGCCGCGGCGACATGACCGCCCTGGACCTGGGCCAGAGCTTCGACCTGGTGCTCTGCCCCTACTTCACCCTGGCCCACGTCCCGGCCGGCGCGGCCTGGCGCAACACCTTCGCCGTGATGGCCCGCCACCTGGCGCCCGGCGGCCTCGTCGCCGTCCACCTGCCGCTGCTGGAGCTCATGCGCCAGCCCGGCGGGCCAAGGCCGGACCTGCCGGTGCTCGACCGGCCGCTCGAGCCCGGGGGCCGGCTGCTGCTCTATGTGCGCGAGCGTCTGTTCCGCGAGGCGGTGGGGCGGCTCGACCAGGTCATCGAATACGTCGAGCTCGATGCGAAGGGCGGCGTCGTGCGGCGCTCGCTGGAGCGGCTCACCTACTACTGCGCCGACCCCTCGCCCTTCGCGCAGGGCGCCGGCCTTGAGCCCGACCGCGCCCCGATCGCGCTGGGCGGCGTCGGCGAGATCCACGTCTTCCGCAGGGCGGCGGCTTAGGGCGCTCCCCGACGTTGCGGCGCTCCCCTTGGGAATTGTCGCCTCCGTCCTCGCCTGTCATGCTGCCGGCGGGGCTCTCGGGTCTTCGCCAACGGCGCCGATCATTTCATCGGCGTCGGCCCGTAGCCTCCAACAGATATTGATCGCGCCGCTTCTCAGTCGGGCGCCCGGAGGAATTTGATGGAAGCTTTGAAGGAACGCCTGAATCTCGACGAGCGGCTGGCCGCCGCGGCGATGAACGGCATGACGACGGCAGTCTGGGCCGAGGTCCAGCCGGACAAGGTCGCCATCTACGATCCCGACGGCCGCACCCGCACCTTCGGCGAGCTGAACGCCAACGCCAACCGCATCGTGCGGCTGCTGCGCCAGAACGGGCTGCAGGCCGGCGACGCCGTCGCCCTGGTCTGCTCCAACCGCGCCGAGTTCGTCGAGGTGGTGGCCGCGACCCTGCGGGCCGGCTTCCGGATCACCCCCGTCAACTGGCACCTGACCGCCGACGAGGTCGCCTACATCGTCAACGACTGCGAGGCCAAGGCGGTGTTCTGCGAGGCGCGGATCGCCACCTGCGGCCCGGCGGTGGCCCAGTGCCCGAACGTGGTGGTGAAGCTGGCCATCGGCGGCGAAATCCCGGGCTTCCTTCCCTACGACGAAGCGCTGGCGCCCCTCGACGGCGCCGACATCGACGACGCCGTGCTCGGCAATGCGATGATGTACACCTCCGGCACCACCGGCCGGCCGAAGGGCGTCTACCGCGCCCAGCCCGTGGTCGCCCTGCAGGCGCTCTATTCGATGCGCGGCTACGACCACGAGACCTCGGTGCAGCTGTGCGCCGGTCCCGCCTACCACGCCGCCCCGCTGGCCTTCGACGTGCGCGCGGCCATGGGCGCGGGCTGCCCGTTGGTGTTCATCGACAAGTGGGATTCCGAGCTGGTCCTGAAGACCATCGCGGAGAGGAAGGTCACCCACCTGCACCTGGTGCCGATCATGTTCCAGCGGCTGCTGGCGCTGCCGCAGGAGGTGAAGGACCGCTACGACGTGAGCTCGGTGCAGTACATCGTCCACGGCGCGGCGCCCTGCCCGCCGGAAGTGAAGCTGGCGATGATCGAGTGGTTCGGGCCGGTGCTGTCCGAATACTACGCCGGCTCCGAGGGCGGCGCGGGCTTCACCATCTCTTCGGAGGAGTGGCTGAAGAAGCCCGGCTCGGTCGGCAAGCGCCCGGCCCTGCTGGGCTCGAAGATCCTCGACGAGCAGGGCGAGGAATGCCCGACCGGCGTACCCGGGACCATCTACCACCAGCTGCCGCCCGGCGGCGGCTTCACCTACTACAAGGACGAGGCCAAGACCCAGGCCAACCGGGTCGGCGACTACTTCACCATGGGCGACGTCGGCTACTTCGACGAGGACGGCTACCTGTTCCTCACCGGCCGCAACGCCGAGACCATCATCTCCGGCGGGGTGAACATCTACCCGCAGGAGATCGACAACGAGCTGATCAAGCACGACGCCGTCGCCGACAGCTCGACGGTCGGCGTGCCGCACGACGAATGGGGCGAACAGGTGAAGGCGGTGATCCTGCTGAAGCCCGGCTACCAGCCGTCGGAGGAGCTGTCGCAGGAGATCCTGGCCTTCGCCCGCGCCAACCTGCCCGCTTTCAAGGTCCCGCGCAGCATCGACTTCGTCACCGACCTGCCGCGCTCCGAGGCCGGCAAGATCCAGCGCAACAAGGTCCGCGCCCCCTACTGGGAAGGCCGCAAGCGGCAGATCTGACGCCGCCGAAGACGCCTAGGTGTAGGCGCCGAAAGTTCCGAGCGCCTGGGCGATCGACTGCCACTGCGGGCTCTCGGCGAGCGGAACGCGGATCAGCTCGACGATCACCACCGCCGCGCCCCCGATGAGATAGACCGGGTGCGGGCGGCCGCGCTTGCGCCAGTCGTAGATGATGACCGCGAGGATCAGCACGGCGACCACGAGGCCGGCCCCGATGGTGGTCGCCACCGGCGCGGCCGGCGCGCTGCCCGGCCGCACGCCGGGGCCGCCCCCGACGATGGCCAGGAAGAAGAACCGCCCGATCGGCGCCTGCAGGATCGACATGGTCGCCAGCATCATCAGCCGCTTGTGGGTCTCCGGCCTCTTCACCGTCACCACCGCCCAGGTCACCAGGATGGCGAACAGCACCGCGGCGCTGATCGGCACGATGGCGAAGGCGCGGGCCTGCTGCGCATAGCCGGCGGCGACGTCCTTCTGCATGCTGGCGATGGCGGTGGCGAAGCCCACGAAGACCATGGCCGTGGCCAGCGACACACCCGCGACGCCCCAGGCCCGGTGGTGCTGCATCTGCCCGCTGGCCGCGAGCCAGGTCTGGCTCAGGAAGAATAGCGTCCAGGCGGAGAACAATATCCCGTGCAGATGCAGCAGCGGCGCCCCGACGAAGGTCCCCGCCGGCAGCTGAAGCCAGTAGGTCCCCGCAAAGCCGCTGAAGGCGATCAGCACGAAAAGCGCCGCCATCCAGACGTAGAACGTCCCCATCGCGCGACGACGCGCTGGGGTAATTGACGCCGCAACCATGCCAAGCCCTCCCCGGATCCGACCGGAGCATGCACCTTTCCGGAGAACGTCGCTATGCGGTTTCTGGCGCGTCGCGGGCGATTGGTCTGGCCCCGCGTGGGAGAGAAACACCGCGAAAACAACCGTGTTTGGCGCGGGCGCCCGGCGCATGCCATTTAGCGCGCCGATCCGAAGCTCGAGACCGTCACCGCCATGCCGATTCCGTTCATCGACCTACAGGCCCAGAGGACGCGCCTGGGACAGCCGCTGGAGGACGCGATCCTCAAGGTGGTCCGCTCCGGCGCCTACATCATGGGCCCGGAGATCGGCGAGTTCGAGAAACAGCTGGCGGCCTTCGGCCAGGCGCCGTTCGCGCTGTCCTGCGGCTCGGGCACCGAGGCGCTGGTGCTGCCGCTGATGGCCTGGGGGATCGGACCCGGCGATGCGGTCTTCTGCCCTTCCTTCACCTTCGCGGCGACCGCCGAGGCCATGCCGCTGGTGGGCGCCTCGCCGGTGTTCGTGGACATCGAACCCGACACCTACAACCTCGACCCGCAGAGCCTCGACGCCGCCATCGCGCAGGTGAAGCGCGACGGCAAGCTGACGCCGAGGGCGGTGATCGCCGTCGACCTGTTCGGCCAGCCGGCCGACTACCCGGCCATCGCCGAGGTGGCGCGCAGGCATGGCCTCAAGCTGATCGCCGACAGCGCCCAGGGCTTCGGCTGCACGCTGGACGGCCGCCACCCGATCCACTGGGCGGACGTGGCCACCACCTCCTTCTTCCCGGCCAAGCCGCTCGGCTGCTACGGCGACGGCGGGGCGGTGCTGTCCAAGGACGAGCGGCTGCACGACCTGCTGGTCTCGCTGCGCGTCCACGGCCAGGCGGTGAAGTCGGACATCGACGGCAAGACCTTCGAGCACGACCCCAAATACCTGAACGTCCGTATTGGGATGAACAGCCGGATGGACACCATCCAGGCCGCGGTCCTGCTGCAGAAGCTGACCATCTTCGCCGACGAGATCGAGGCCCGGAACCGCGTCGCCGACCGCTATGTCCAGGGCTTGGGCGACCTGGTGAGGACGCCGCGGGTGATCGACGGCGGCGTCTCGGTCTGGGCGCAGTACACCATCGAGACCCCGAACCGCGACGGCCTGGCGGCCGCCCTGCGCGAACAGGGGGTCCCGAGCGCGGTCTACTACCCGATCCCGATCCACAAGCAGGGTGTCTATTCGGTCTATCCGACCGCGCCCGGCGGCCTGCCGGTGACCGAGGCCAAGGCCTCCCAGGTCATCAGCCTGCCCATGCACCCCTACCTGACCGCCGACGACCAGGACCAGGTCATCGCCGCGGTCGGCGCCTTCGTGAAGACGAACCGCTAGCGCTACAATTCTGGACGTCATCGCCGGGCGCGTCCCGGCGACCCATGAACACCGGATCGTCAGGCCGTGGTTGGTCCGGTCCGCACGCGCCGTTCATGGATGGCCGGCCCAAGGCCGGCCATGACGCTTTTTGGGGGGTGTCCTAGCCCCAGATCTCCTTCAGCACCGCGGCCTGGACGCGGCCCTGCTCGAGCCCGGCGCGGGCGGCGTCGGCGCGGCGGCGGAAGTCCATCAGGTTGGGTCCGAAGGCCTCGACGCTGGCCTCGTCGGGGATGATGGTCACCACCGTCCCGCCGCCGTCCTGCAGCAACTGCACCTCCTCCTCGAAGCGGGCGGCGATCCGCTCCAGGGCCGCGCCGCCGGCCGCGCCCAGGCGCACCGCCACCACCACCACGACGTCGTAGCCGGCGGCCATGTCCGCGTTGGTGGACGAGCGCATGCCGCCGTCGATGTAGCGCCGGCCCAGCAGGGTCACCGGCGGATAGACCCCCGGCACGCTGCAGCTCGACGCCACCGCCCGGCTGATCCCGACGCCGCTGGCCTGGGTCCACAGCTGGAAGGCGCCGTCCTGCGCATCCACCGCCGTGCAGGCGAAGCCGCGCTCCGGCCAGGCGTCGGGCGCGAGGCCGGCGAACGACCGGCCGAAGGTGTTCAGGAAGTCCTCCTCGCCCAGGGTGTCGGCGGCCAGCGCGAAGGCTCCGATCCGCGCCCGCGCCTCGGCCGGATTGCCCATCCCGCTCTGCGCCTCGCCCATCAGCCGCATCAGCTCCGCGAGATCGGCCGGCTTGCGATCGGCGTCGGTGGCGGGAGACGGCGGCCGGCGCTCCGCCTCCGTCAGGATCGGATCGGCCAGCAGGCGGGCGTCCGCGCCCATCGCCAGCCGCGCGCCGACGAAGGCGCCGGCGGAGGTGCCCAACGTGAAGTCCGCCGCGCCGAGGTCCACGCCGGCCTGGGCGAACCCAGCGATCAGTCCGCTCTCCCAGGCGATGCCCACCGGCCCGCCGCCGCCCAGAACCAGCGCGCGCGTGGTCATCGCCATCTCCTCGTCCAGAACGGCCGCGCAGGATCGGCCGCGCCGCGCCGCCTGTCCACGGCCTCCTGACCCGCCGTCGCATTTGGTCTAGGTTGTCGAAAATGTTCGCGGGAGGGACCACCATGCCCACCAGTGACACCGCGCCCGTGCTGCCTGGGGCCCTTGGCGCCCGCCCCATTCTGAGCCTGAGGGACCGGCTCCGCGGCAAGCGGCTCGGCATGCCCTGGTCGGTCCCCGAGGCGATGTTCCACGAGCCGCTGGTCCGCCAGAAGACGCCGATCGGCGACATTTTCTACATCGGCGACCCCCAGCTCGCCCGCCATGTCCTGGTCGAGCGGGCGGCGGAATACCCCAAGGCCGAGATCGAGCTGCGACTGTTCTCGGCCCTGTTCGGTCAGGGCCTGCTGGGCATCGACGGCGAGCTCTGGAAGACGCACCGGCGCACCATGGCCCCGGCCTTCGCCCCGCAGGCGGTGGCGACCTACGCCCCGGCCATGGCCGGCAGCGCCGAGGCCTTCGTCGGCCGCTGGAGCAAGCTCGCCGACGGCGCCGTGGTTGACGCCTCCGACGAGATGACCGCGCTCACCCTGACGATCATCGCGCGCACCATGTTCTCCGGTGAGGGAGAGGGGCTTGAGCCTCTGATCCAGGAGGTGCTGCGGGGCGCGCCGCAGTTCAGCGACTTCAACATGCTCGACTTCATCCCGGTGACCCGGGCCTTGCGTATGCGCGGCCGCGAAAAGCGGATGGCGGCCCTGTTCCGCCCTCTCGATGACGCCATCGCCGGCATGATCGCCGCCCGCGAGGCCGCCGCTGTCGCGCCCAACGACCTGCTGTCGCGGCTGATCGCCGCCCGCGACGAGACCACCGGCGCAGGCCTCTCGGCTCAGGAGGTGCGTGACGAGGTGATCACGATCTTCATGGCCGGCCATGAGACCACCGCCACGGCCATGACCTGGATCTGGTTCCTGCTCGCCAAACACCCTCAAGAGGCCGCGCGCCTGCGGACCGAACTGGACGCCGCCCTGGCCGGCCGCACGCCCACCCAGGACGACCTCGCCCAGCTTCCGTTCACGCGACGGCTGGTGGACGAGGCGCTGCGGCTCTTCCCGCCGGCGCCCGGCATCTCAGCCCGTGTGGCCCGCGCTGAGGACGAACTGGCCGGGGTCCGGGTCCGGAAGGGCGCCTTCATGGTCATCGCGCCCTGGGTGCTGCAGCGTCACCGGAGCACCTGGGAAGACCCGGAACGTTTCGACCCCGACCGCTTCCTGCCCGAGCGTAGCGAGGGCCGGCCGCGGCTGGCGAACATGCCGTTCGGCGCGGGGCCCAGGGTCTGCATCGGCCAGCTGATGGCGATCAACGAAATCGTCTTCATCCTGGCGACGCTCGCCCAGCACTACGACCTGGAACTCGCCTCGGACGCGCCGGTCGAGCTGAAGCACAACGTCACCCTGCGCCCGAAGGGCGGCCTGCCGATGAAGGTCCGCCGTCGATCGCGCACGGCGGCCGCGGTGGCGGCGGAATAGGCCGCCTCGTCCCCTTGCATCGCCAACTTCAGCGTGAGATGCCTGAAGTCAAACAGGTGTTTGGATTGGGAGGAAGCGCATGAAGGCGGCGGTCTACTACGAGAACGGCGGCCCTGAGGTCCTGCGCTATGAGGACGTCCCCGACCCCGAGCTTCATCGCAAGGGCATCGTCATCCGCGTCGAGGCGGTCTCCATCGAGGGCGGCGACACCCTGAACCGGTACCGCGGCACCCTGGT
The DNA here is from genome assembly GCF_003254505.1 of Phenylobacterium hankyongense. Lineage (NCBI taxonomy): Bacteria > Pseudomonadati > Pseudomonadota > Alphaproteobacteria > Caulobacterales > Caulobacteraceae > Phenylobacterium > Phenylobacterium hankyongense. The sequence continues at coordinate 828,355 of NZ_QFYP01000001.1, forward strand.
GACCCGGCCGCACGTGGTCGGCTACCAGGCCGCCGGCGAGGTCGTGGCGGTCGGCGAAGAGGTCGACAACATCCGCATCGGCGACAAGGTGGTCACCACCGGCGGCTTCGGCAGCCACGCCGAGCTGCGCGCCGTCCCCGCCCGCACCGCCTGGGTGATCCCGCCCGGCATGGACGTGAGGAAGGCCGCCGCCATCCCGGTGCCGTTCGGCACCGCCGACGACTGCCTGTTCGAGTTCGGCCGCATGAAGAAGGGCGACATCGTCCTGGTCCAGGCCGGCGCCTCCGGCGTCGGCGTCGCCGCCATCCAGCTCGCCGCCCGGGCCGGCGCCGCGATGGTGCTGGCCACCGCCTCCTCCGACGAGCGGCTGGAACGGCTGAAGCCGCTCGGCCTGACGCACGGCATCAACTACCAGGCCGACGACGTGGTCGAACAGGTCATGCGGCTGACCGACAAGAAGGGCTGCGACGTCATCGTCGACAGCGTCGGCGGCCCCACCCTGCAGTCCTCCATCCTGTCGCTGGCCTACCGCGGCCGGGTCTCGATGGTCGGCCAGGCCGGGCGCGAGCCGATGAAGGTCGACGTCGGCACGATGATGGGCGGCAACCGCTCGCTGTCCGGCGTCTTCCTGGGCGCGGAGATCACCACCGACCGCGTGCACGACAACATCCAGCGGCTGATCGAGGAGGTCGCCCGCGGCGAGCTGCAGGTGGTCATCGACCGGACCTTCCCCCTGAGCGAAGCCGCCGAGGCCCACCGCTACATCGAAAGCCGTCAGGCCGTCGGCCGGGTCCTGCTCATTCCCTGACCCCGCCGTCAGCGCGTCAAAAGTCATCGCCTAGAGGATAAGCTTCATGGGACGTCTCCAGGGCCGCACGGCCGTCATCACCGGCGCGGCCAGCGGCATCGGCCGCGCGGCCTCGGTGCTCTTCGCCCGCGAAGGCGCCCAGGTGGTCTGCGTCGACCGCGCCGAGGCCGTCACGGAGACCGTCGACATGGTCGGCCAGGCCGGCGGCAAGGCCATCGCCCTGACCGGCGACGCCGGCGACGAGGCCTTCGTGACGAGCTACATCGATCGCGCCGTGGCCGAGTTCGGCGGCCTCGACGTGGTCTGGGCCAACGCCGGCATCTCCGGCGGCTGGACGCCGCTGGAGGAGCAGACCGCCGACTATTGGGCGGAGATCCTGCGGATCAACCTGATCGGCGCCTTCCTGGCGGTGAAGCACGCCTCGGCGGTGATGATCCCCCAAGGCCGCGGCTCGATCATCTGCACCGCCTCGGTGGCCGGCCTGCGCTCCGGCGCCGGCGGCCCGGCCTATTCCGCCTCCAAGGCCGGGGTGGTCAGCCTCGCCCAGACCTCGGCCAACGAGTTCTACGGCACGGGCGTGCGGGTGAACGCCATCGCGCCGGGCCTGATCGAGACCGGCATGACCCGGCCGATCTTCGAAGGCGCGCGGGCGCGGGGCAACGAGGACAAGATCGGCCAGCTCAACCCGCTGACCCGCTACGGGGTCGCCGACGAGATCGCCCACGCCGGCCTCTTCCTCGCCTCCGACGACTCGTCCTACGTCAATGGCCAGACCATCGCCGTCGACGGTGGCCTGTCCTCGTCCCATCCGGTGGTGCGTCGCAAGCGTTGATCTACCTCGTCCGCCACGGTCAGACCGAGTTCAACCGCGAGCGACGGTTGCAGGGTCATGTGGATTCGCCGCTGACCGAGCTCGGCGTCCGCCAGGCCCGCGCCGTCGGCCGCCTGCTGAAGGAGCTGGTCCGCGACCCCGCCGGCTGGCGGATCGTCTCCAGCCCGCTCGGCCGCGCGCTGCGGACCGCCGAGATCGTCGCCGGGATCGTTGGCGTGCCCAGGGTCGAGACCGACAAGCGGCTGATCGAGCTCAGCTGGGGCGCCTGGGACGGCCGCCTGCGCAGCGACCTGGAAGCCGCCTACCCGGACGCCTTCGGCAAGTCCGGCTGGGCGTTCCATGCGCCGACCGGGGAGACCTACGAGGCGGTCTGCGCGCGCATGGAGGACTGGCTGGCCAGCCTGCCGCCGGAGCCGGAGCGGCGGATCATCGCCGTCAGCCACGGCGTCGCCGGCCGCGTGCTGCGCGGCGTCTACGGTCACCTGCCGCCGGGCGAGACGGTGGGCCAGGACGTGCCGCAGGACGCGGTCTTCCGCCTCATCGACGGCAACATCCACCGCATCGACTGCGAAGAGGTGAGCTGAAGGCCGGGCCAGGCTCGGGGCTAGGTCCGGCTCCGCCGGCGGCGACGCGGCAGGGCGAGGGCGCGCTCGGGGCCCAGCCAGTGCATCAGCGCCAGCACGGTGACGGCCGCGGCCACCCCCAGCGCGAACGCGCCGGCCGCCGCCGCGGAGACTCCTGCGGGCCCCATGGTCAGCGGCTTGGGTTCCATCCAGTGGACCAGCTCTCCGTTCGGTTCTTGCGGCAGGATGTCGTCCACGTAGTCATGCTCGGTCATGGTGAAGCCTCCGCCGTAGTCCCCTCCCGCTAACCCGCTTCAATGGCAGGGGTTCCGCCTCCGCACGCCCAAGGGTAGAAGCGGGCCACGCCCTTCCTCGACACCGCGCAAGACGGACCATGGCCGGACACTCAAAATTCAAAAACATCATGCACCGCAAGGGCCGCGCCGACAGCGCCCGGTCCAAGCTGTTCTCCAAGCTCTCCCGCGAGATCACCGTGGCGGCCAAGGGAGGCCTGCCCGATCCGAACATGAACGCGCGCCTGCGGCTGGCGGTGGCCAACGCCAAGGCCGAGTCGGTGCCCAAGGACGTCATCGACCGGGCCATCAAGAAGGCCTCCGGCGGCGACGCCGAGAGCTATGAGGAGATCCGCTACGAAGGCTTCGGGCCGGGCGGCGTGGGCGTCATCGTCGAGGCCCTGACCGACAACCGCAACCGTGCGGCCTCCAACATCCGCTCCACCTTCTCCAAGAACGGCGGCAACCTCGGCGAGACCGGCTCGGTTTCCTTCATGTGGGACCGGGTGGGCCAGATCGTTTACGGCCCCGAGGCCGGCTCGGAAGACAAGGTGATGGAAGCCGCCATCGAGGCCGGCGCCGACGACGTGGAGTCCGACGAGGACGGCCACACCATCTACACCGCCTTCGAGCAGCTCTCCGACGTGGCCCAGGCGCTGGAAGCCAGCCTCGGCCCGGCCAAGTCCACCTCGATCGCCTGGCGGCCCAAGGCGCTCACGCCGGTCTCCGGCGACGCGGCCGGCACGCTGATGAAGATGCTCGAGGCGCTGGAGGACGAGGACGACGTGCAGAACGTCTATTCCAACGCCGACATCTCCGCCGAGGAGCTGGAGAAGCTGGCGGGCTGAGGCGCCGTTAGCCGCCGACCGCCCGGACCGTCTCGGCCGGGGCCGACGCCTGGGCGGGATAGGTGACCCGGTCGATCTCGGCGATCAGCTGGCCGAGCTGGATCGGCTTGGCCACCAGCCCGTCCATCCCTGCCGCCAGGTACTCGTCGGCGTGGTGGGTCATGGCGTTGGCGGTCAGCGCCAGGATCGGCGTGCGGCGGCCGGTCGCCGCCTCGTTCGCACGGATGGCCCGCGCCGCGGTCGGCCCGTCCATCACCGGCATCTGCACATCCATCAGGATGACGTCGAACTCGACGGTGGCGTGGGCCTCCACGGCCTGGGCGCCGTCGCCCACCACGGTCAGCTCCACGCCCAACTGGTCCAGCAGGGTCTTCAGCACCTGCTGGTTCATGGGATTGTCCTCGGCCGCCAGGATCCGCAGGCCGGTGCAGTCGGCCTCCTCGGCGTCCGCCGCCGCGACCGCCTCCGCCGTCCCGGCCGGCGCCCGGGCCAGCGGCAGGCTGAGGGTGAAGGTCGAGCCGTGGTTGAGGACGCTGGTAAGCGTCACCTCGCCGCCCATCAGCGCCGCCAGTTCGCGGCAGATCGCCAGCCCCAGGCCCGAGCCGCCGTACCGCCGCGTGGTCGAGGCGTCCACCTGCACGAACTTGTCGAACAGCGCGCCGGCGCGCTCCGCCGGAATGCCGGGGCCGGTGTCGGTCACCGCCATCCGCAGGCGCGCGCCGTCGTGGGTGACGCGGATCTGCACCGAGCCGGACGCGGTGAACTTCACGGCGTTGGAGACCAGGTTGTAGACGATCTGGCGCACCCGGGTCGGATCGCCGAGCCAGAGGCCGCGCGCCTCCGGGGCCACCTCGGTGACCAGGTAGATGTCCTTGTTGCCGGCCAGCGAGGTGAAGGCCGCCTGGGCGCTGAGCGCGATCTCGCCGGCGTCGACGAGGCCGCCCTCCAGCTCCAGCCGTCCGGCCTCGATCCGCGACAGGTCCAAGAGGTCGTTCAGCAGGCACAGCAGGGTCTCGCCGCCCTGCCGGATCACCGCCAGCCGGTCGCGCTGACGCCTGGGCAGCTCGTCGCGCTCCATGGCCTGGGCCATGCCGATGACGCCGTTGAGCGGCGTGCGGATCTCATGGCTCATGGTGGCGAGGAAGGCGGACTTGGCGGCGTTGGCGGCCTCCGCGGCGCGGCGTTCACGCTCCAGCGCCGCGCCGGCCTCCGTGAGGCTGCGGGCCGCCAACACGTTGCGCCAGGCGGAGATGGCGGCGTAGCCCGCGAAGATCACCACGCCCACGCAGATCATCGCCTGCTGCGGGCCTGAGAACCGCGGCGCCAGCACCGGCGTCAGGGTCATGACCACCATCGTCGGCGCCGCCAACACCAGGAAAGACAGCGACGAGCGGAAGGCGAAGCTGATCGCGTTGACCAGCAGCGACGCCCAGATCAACAGGGCGATGAACTGCGAGCCGCGCTCGTGGGCGCACCAGAAGATCTCGCTCAGGACCAGCCACGACGAGGAGTTGAAGGTCACTGCGACCATATAGGCCAGGCGATTGGCCCGGCTCGCGGCGTCGCCTTGCGTCAGGGGCCGCGAGGCCAGCCAGACGCAGGCTTCGCAGGTCAGCTGCGCCGCCACCCAGAGCAGGGCGACCAGCCAGCCCTCGGACGCCGCGACCAGGCAGGCGACCAGGATCGCCGCCGCCACCCGGCCGGGGGCCAGTTTGCGCGAGTCCGCCGCCGCCCCGTCGAGTTCGGCGAGGCTCGGCCACTTCAGCAGCTTGGTGAAATGCGTACGCACCCGTCCGCACTAACCGGAGGTTGCATAGATTCCCTTAACGGGCCGGGGCGCGGCTAGTCGTCGACTTCGGTGTCCGGACGGTCCTCGCCGGACGCCAGCTCGGAGCGCCACTGGCCGCGGTCGTCCTCGTATTCGATGCCGGTGGTGTCGCCGGGCCGGCGCTGTTCGGCGGCTGCCCGCTTGGCGGCGGCGAGTGCGGCGTCGTGGGTGCGGAAGGTCTCCGAATAGGTGGCGCCGAACCGATAGGCCCAGCCGCCGTCGTGCTCGACGATCTCATAGGTGACCAGGGACATCGGCAGGGCTCCTCCTCAGCGTGAGGCCAGCATACGCCCGTTCTGGCGGACGCGCCCTATCGACGTCGGCCAGCGCCAGGGTGAGGCTCGGGACATTGTCAGGCGGCGCATCTCGGAGCTCCTTCGCCCCAGCAACGCGCCGCCCCGGTTGTCAGGCTCCGCTCAGGCGGCTTCCTGGAAGCTCCAGGCCTGCTGGCGGCCCTGGGCGGCGGCGAACTGCGCCTCGGCGAACTCCCAGTCGGCGACGCGGTCGAACCAGGTCTCCAGGAAGCTCTTCCGGTCCTGTTTGTAGTCCAGGTAGTAGGCGTGCTCCCACAGGTCGCAGACCAGGAGCGGCGTCTGCGGCTGGGTGGCGAGCGTGCCGCCGTCGTGGGTGCTGGTGACCGACAGCTGGCCGCCGTCCGCCGCCAGCCAGACCCAGCCTGAGCCGAAGTGGTCGACGCCGGCCTGCACGAACTTGGTCTTCAGCCCGGCGAGGTCGCCGAAGGCCGCCTGGATCGCGCCGACGATCTCGCCGGTCGGATCGCGGCGTTCGGGCGTCATGCAGTCCCAGAAGAAGGCGTGGTTCCAGGCCTGGCCGGCGTTGTTGATCAGCTTGGTGTGGCTGCGGCGCTCGGCCTCGGCGAGGATGTCCTCCAGGCTCTTGCCGTCCAGGCCAAGCTCCCCGACCACCTGGTTCACGGTCTCCACGTACTTGGCGTGGTGCTTGTCGTGGTGGGTGTGCATGGTCTCCGAGGAGATCGTCGGCTGAAGCGCCTCATAGGCGTAGGGCAGCTCGGGCAATCTGATCATCGCAAGTCTCCTGGGTGGGTGATGCGGCTGGACGTAGGCGCGGCCCGCGCCCCTTCAACCCGCAGGCCCGACCAATCGACGACCGGTCGCCGCTGTTCCCGCCTCCTGGCGATCTGGACCGCGGAAATCCCGCTTTCGACAGAACGCCAGGTTTCCGGAGCCCGGCCTCAGGCCCGCGGATAGAGGATGATCTGGGTGCAGCGGAACGCCGCCATCAGCTTGCCGGTGGCGGCGTCCTCGACACGGGCGTCCCACACCTGGGTGGTGCGCCCGCCGTGCAACAGGCTGGCGGTGCAGACCGCCGCGCCGTCGCGCAGGGTGCCGGTGAAATTGCACTTCACCTCCGCGGTGGTGAAACCGCTGGCCCCCTCCGGCCAGGCGGTGGAGACCCCGTAGGCGCACAGGATGTCGGCCACCGAGAGCACCGCGCCGGCCAGCAGGTAGCCGGTGTGCGCCACCAGGTCCGGCCGCACCGTGAGCCGCCCGACCACCCGGCCGTCCGCCACCTCTGTGATCTCCAGGCCCAGATGACCCGGCAGCTTGCCCTCGTTGGCCTGGTTCAGCTTCTCGACGCTGGTGTGATTGGTCGTGGCCGGCATGGTCCCCCCATTTGCGGTTCGTCGCGCGCAGCCGTTGGCGAGTGACTTCCCTCCCCGCGGCCGCCCGCCTAGTTTCCGGCCTCCGAGCCATTCCGCCAAGGCGCGCCCCGCATGTTGATCCGCTCCCTCGCCGCGCTCGCCTTCGTCATCGCCGGATCGGCCTCGGCGCAGACGGCCCTGACCGACGTCGGCGTCCGGGCCTTCGTGGCGCGGCAGGAGCGCGCCTGGAACGCCGCCGACCTCAAGGCCTATTTCGCCACCTTCGCGCCGGACGCCGTGTTCGTGGACCAGGCGCTCAGCTCGGAGAACAAGGTGGTGCCGTTCGGGCGCAGCACCCCGGCCCAGGCCCGCGCCCAGACCGGCCGGGTGCTCGCGAAATCGAAGATCCATGAGCAGGCGGCGATCGACCGCGTCGAGCTCTCGCCGGACGGGCGCAGCGCGCGGGTGCTGAGCCACGTGACCTCCCGCATCGAGCGGGGCGGCGCCGTGCGGCTGTCCTGCGCCCAGCGGGTGCAGGCGGTGGCCCTGGCCGGCGGACGCATCGTCTCCCGCGGTCAGACCGACACCGCGGTGCGCTGCCGGCGCTAGCCGGCCCCGGCCTGCACCGCGTCGAACCGGGCCCGGGCGGCGTCCATCCGCGGACCGTTGGCGGCCGCCCAGTCGCCGAGCGCCTTGACCGGACCCAGCAGGTCGAAGCCGAGCTCGGTGAGCGCGTACTCCACCTTCGGGGGCACGGTGGGATGGACGGTGCGGGTCACGAAGCCGTCCCGCTCCAACCCCCTGAGCGTGGTGGTCAGCATCTTCTGCGAGATGCCGGCCAGCGCCCGGCGCAACTCGCTGAACCGCATGCGGCCGCAGCCCAGCTGCACGACGACCAGCACCGACCACTTGTCGCCCACCCGGGCCAGGATCTCGCTGACGGGCCGGCAGCTGTCGGTGGTGTGCGGGTGACCGGGTATCAATAAAGTGCCTCCTTCACGCTGGGTCATTGGTATCCGATATGGCGCTGGTCACCATTGTATACCAGCCCCTGAAAGGCCCAACATGAGTAACCCGAAGATCGGGATCGTGATCTCGACCACCCGCGAAGGCCGCTTCGGCGACAAGGCCGCGCGATGGATCTACGACCTGGCCAAGGCCCGCGGCGACTTCGACGTGGAGATCGTCGATCTGCGCGACTATCCCATGCCGTTCTTCGACGAGGTCGGCTCGCCCTTCTACGTCCCGCCGACCAATGAGGACGCTCGGCGCTGGGGGGCCAAGGTGGACAGCCTCGACGGCTTCATCTTCGTGACCGCCGAGTACAACCGCGCCCCGCCGGCGGTGCTGAAGAACGCGCTCGACTACGCCTATCCGCAGTTCAACCGGAAGGCCGCCGGCTACGTGGGCTACGGCGGCGTCGGCGGCGCCCGCGCCGTCGAGCAGCTGCGGCTGATCAGCGTCGAGCTGCAGCTCGCCCCCACCCGTTCCGGCGTGCACATCGGCGGCGCCGACTTCATGGCCGTCTACCTGGAGGGCAAGACCCTCGCCGACCTGCCGCACCTGGTCCCCACCGCCACCGCCATGCTCGACGAGCTGTCCTGGTGGGTGCGGGCGCTGAAGACCGCCCGCGAAGAACCGCAGCGCCAGGCCGCCTGAGGCCGTCCGCGGATTGAGGCCTATCCCGGGTTCGGGCGCGTCGTGATCGGCGCGTTCGGGTCGGCCGGCGGTCGCGGCGCAGGCGGCGGCGGCGGCGCGACGTCGACCACCGGCGGGACCTCCACCGGCGTCGGGTTGGCGGCCACCACCGGCGGCGGCGCAGCCTCCGGCGCGGGAGTCTCGAGGGCCGGCGCGGCGGACGCCGCGGCGCGGCTTCGGGCCACCCTCGGCCGGGCCTGAGCCACCCGCGCCGGCGCGGCCGCCTCGACGGCCGGCGGCGTGGGCGCCGGCGTTGCGGCGGGCGGCGGCGTCGCCACGGCCGGGGCCGCGGCCGGAGTCGCGGGAACAGGGACCGGCGCGGGCGCTCCGCCGCGGCTCGACAGCACCAGGGCCAGCACCGCCAAACCGGCGACCCCGACCACCCCGGCGGCGATCAGCGGCAGGCGACCCGGGCTCGCCCGCTTGCGGCCGCTGGTCCGCGCCGGCGCCGGACTGAGCACCAGCGGCGGCTCGTCCGCGACCCGCGGAGCCTCGGCGACGACCGGCGCAGACTGAGGCTGGACAGACTGGGGCAGGACAGACTGGGGCGCCGGAGCTTCGGACGGCGAGACCGGCGGCGCGGTCCGCGCGCGCGCCGGCGGCAGCGCCGAGCCGGTCAGCACCCCGCGGGGCGGCGCAGCGTTCGGCGCCGGCTGGGGTGGCAGGGCCGAGCCGGTCAGCACGCCACGCGGGGCCGTGCTCGGGGCCGGTTGGGGGGCCGGCTGGAAGCTCGGCGGCGCAGGGCGCGCGGGCGCGGGCGCGGGCGCCTTCGGCAGCGGCCCGACACGGAACGGCGCCTGGGGCATTTTCGGCCAGGGGCTCGGGCGTTCGTAGGGATTGTCGTCGGTCGGTGGCGGCACGGCGGATCCTGAGCGTTCCGGGATTATCAAGCCTCGCGCGGGACTTGGCCGGTTCTATGGCGCGGGGTGCGTCCGTTGACCACACCCCGAGCTGCGCCCACTGTCCAGCATCCCAAGCCCATGAGGCCTCCGCGCCATGACCCGTCCCAATCCTCGCCTCGCCGCCCCCGGCCTGCTGGCGCTCGCCCTCGCCGCCGCGCTCCCCGCCGCCGCCCAGGCGCCGGCCGGGCCTACGGTGGTGCGCGGCTCCGTCGCCGCCCTGACCGACACCACCCTGACCGTGAAGCCCGAGCGCGGCGGCCCAGCCCAGGTGGTCACGCTCGCCCCCACCTGGACCGTCGCGGTGATGAAGCCGGTGGCCATCGACGCCATCCAGCCGGGCAGCTTCATCGGCACCGCCGAGATGCCGGCCAAGAATGGCACGGGCCGCAGCCTGGAGGTCCACGTCTTCCCGCCCGGCGTGAAGATGGGCGAGGGCCACTACGGCTGGGACCTCAAGCCCGGCTCGATGATGACCAACGGCACGGTCGGCAAGGTGATGGCCGGCAAGCGCGGCAGCCGCGAGCTCGATGTCGCCTACTCCTATGGGACCCGCCACATCGTGGTGCCGGCCAGCGTGCCGGTGGTGCAGATCACCGGCGGCCAGCGCAGCCAGGTCAAGCCCGGCGTGCCGGTGTTCATGGTGGTGCAGAAAGGCCCGGCCGGAGCCCTGACCGCGGGCTCCGTCTCGATCGGAGAGAACGGCGCCAAGCCGCCGATGTGATAGTGGGCTCCCGGTGAGCCAGATCGCCGACACCGCCGAGCCCGCCCAACCCGCCGCCGCCCGCCCCAGGCCCGTGAACTGGGTGGGCGGCGCGATCCTGGTCCTGTGGATCGGTCTGGGCGCCGGCCTCGTCTACGGACCGCCCGCGGCCCAGGGCGTGCTGACCTTCGCCTTCGTCATGGTCGGCTGGATCCTCGCGGTGATGGCCCACGAGTTCAGCCATGCGGCCGTGGCCTGGCTGGGCGGCGATCACACAGTGGTGGAGAAGGGCTACCTGTCCTTCGATCCGCGCCGCTACGGCGACGTCGGGGTCAGCCTGGTGATGCCGCTGATCTTCCTGGCCATCGGCGGCATCGGCTTCCCCGGCGGGGCGGTCTACCTGCGGCCGGACCTGATGCGCAGCCGGCTCTGGCGCTCGGCCGCGGCGCTGGCCGGACCCGGCGCGACGCTGGTCATCCTGTTGGCGCTGACCACCGCCCTGCGCGTCTGGGCCAACGCGGGGGCGCAAGGGGCGCTGTTCCCGGCCCTGACGGTGCTGGCCTTCCTGCAGGCCATGGCGCTGATCCTCAACCTGCTGCCGATCCCCGGCCTCGACGGTTTCGGCGCGCTGCGGCCGTTCCTGCCGCCGGCCTTGACGCCGCACCTGGCCAAGGCGGAGGGCCTGGCGATGGGCGCGCTGTTCCTGCTGCTCTTCCTCGTGCCCGGCGCCGGCGCCCTGCTGTTCGGCGCGGCCGCCAGCCTGGGCGTGGCGATGGGCCTGATCCCCGAGGCGCTGCAGGCCGGCTGGCAGGCGTTCCACTTCTGGCGCTGACGCGCTGGCGGCCAGCGTGAACCGCAAATTAAACAAGGCCGGGTTAGGAACGAGGCGAACCTAAGCACCCTCAAGCAGCCCGGCAGCGCCATGGCCCACGCGAATCCGCCCCGTTTGCTCGTCGTCGACGATGTGCCGGACAACCGCGCCATCCTGGCCCGGCGCTTCATGCGCCTGGGCTACGAGGTCACGGAGGCCGAAGACGGCGCCGAGGCGCTCGAACTGATCGCCCAATACGAATACGACATCGTCCTGCTCGACATCATGATGCCGAAGATCGACGGGCTGGAGGTTCTCAAGCGCGTGCGCGAGACCCGCTCCCAGGCCGAGCTGCCGATCATCATGGTCTCCGCCAAGGCCAGCAGCGAGGACGTGGTCGACGCCCTGCTGCTGGGCGCCAACGACTATGTCACCAAGCCGGTGGACCTGAAGGTCGCCCACGCCCGCGTCGAGGCGCAGCTGGCCCGCAAGCGCGCCGAAGACCTGTCCCGCGCCGCCCACGGGGAGCTGGAGATCGCGCTCAGCGCGCTGCGCGGCCGGGTCGTCGAGGCCGAGGGCGACGCCGACGACGCCCGGCCCAACCTCGACCGGGCCCTGGACGTGGCGAGCGTCGTCACCCGCATCTGCGAAAGCCCGACCCTGCACGACACCGTCGAGCTGATCGACGCCGCCGTCGCCACCCTGCATCGGCTGTCCACCACCCGACCGGCGCCGACGGCCACCGCGTCCAGGCCCGAGCCGACCGCCGGGCGGGTCCGCATCCTGTCGGCCGACGGCGCCGCCCACGACCGCCAGGTGGTCCGGCTGATGCTGGCCGAAGCCGAGGCCGGGATCGAGCTGGTGGAGGTGTCGGACGGCGCCGAGGCCGCCGCCGCGGCCGCCGCCGGCCGCTTCGACCTGATCATCCTGGGCCTGCAGATGCCGGGCATGGACGGCCTCGCCGCGATCGGCGAGATCCGCGCCCAGGAGCTGAGGTCGCGCCACGACCGCACCCCGATCCTGGCGGTCAGCGCCCACGCCGACAGCGCCGCCCTGGCGATCAAGGCCGGCGCCGACCTGCACCTGGCCAAGCCGGTGACGGCCGCGGCCCTGCTCAACGCCGTGGTCCGCGCCCTCAGCCAGGGCCCCGAGAAGCTGGCGTCCCAGGTCGCCTAAGCCGTTGTCGGGGTGGCCGGCCCTTCGCTAAGCTGGCCCCATGTCCGAGATCACCAAGCGTCAGCTCCTCGCCCTCGCCGCCGCCTTCGGCGCCTCGCCCGCGTTCGCCCAGACGCCTGGGCCTGCGCCTGCGCCTGGGCCAGCCCCGGCTACGCCCGCCGCCCCGCCCGCGCCGGCCACGCCGGCCGTTCCCGCCGCACCGGCGGCGCCCGCCGAGCCGGCCGCGGCCGATTTCGGCCGCACCACCCGCGTCCGGCTGGCCACGCCGCTCGGCCCGATCGTGCTCGACCTGTTCACCGAGAAGGCGCCGATCACGTCCGCCAACTTCCTGAAATACGTCGACCGCAAGCTCTATGACGGCGCCACCTTCTACCGCGCCTCGAAGCCTCCCGGTCAGGCGGCCAACGACTACGGCGTGGTGCAGGGCGGGCTGCAGAACGACCCCAAGAAGGTGCTGCCGCCGATCGCCCACGAGAGCACGGCGAAGACCGGCCTGGCGCACAAGGACGGGACCATCTCCATGGGCCGCCACGCGCCCGGAACGGCCCAGGCCGACTGGTTCATCTGCGTCGGCGACCAGTCCTATCTCGACGCCGATCCGAAGGACCCGAAGAAGAACCCGGGCTTCGCCGCCTTCGGCCACGTCGTCGAGGGCATGGACGTGGTGCAGAAGATCCTCGGCCGCGCGGTCGACCCCAACAAGGGCGAGGGCGCGATGAAGGGCGAGATGCTCAAGGTCCCGGTGCCGATCACCTCAGTGCGGCGGGCCTAGGACAATCCGGTCCACCAGGCCACGGCGAGCCAGAACGCCAGGCAGAGCGCGAACGCGACCAGCAGCACGACTCCTCGGAACGAGAGGGGCCACATCGGTTCCTCCGACTACGCCTTGCCGCCCGTCGCGGCAGGTGCCCCCCGGCGTCGTTTCTTGGTCCGCCATCGTGCCACGGCCGACGCCCGCCGTTTTTAGCAATTGACGCGCCATTGTTCGGTAGTGGCCCAGGTTGGCCGCCGATCGGGAACCGGAAGACGTTGAATGTCTTGACGATGCGCGCCGCGGCCATGGCCGAGCCGGCGCGCCCGAGCCGCGAAGGACCGAATGAGAGCCTATCCCCCGACGCACCTTGGCCGCCGTAGCGGCGAGCCCGTGCCGCGCGAAACCCGTCGCGCTTCCGCCGTCCCGACGGCGCGCTCCGCCGCCGAGCGCCTGGCGCAGGCGCGCATCCGCCCGCGCGACCCCCGCCCGATCCTGCACCTGCCGCCCGCGCCCTGAGGCGCGGGCCTTACGCGACGGCGCTGAGGTCTTCGGATTCCCGGCTCAGCGCCGCGGCGACCGCCGTCAGCAGCCCCGCCGCGGTGATCGGCCGCGCCATGTGCAGGTCGGCGCCGGCGGCGAGCGCCTTGGCCGCCTTGGAGCCCTCCAGCGACACCGCCAGGATCGGCGTCCGTCGCTTGCCCCGCTCGCGCTCGGTGCGGCGCACTTCGCGCAACCCGGCCAGGCCGTCGGCCATCTCCACGTTCATCAGCACGAGATCGAAGATCCCGCCGGCCGCCAGGGCCGCAGCCTCCAGGCCGCCGGGCGCGTCGACCAGTTCGACCTCCACCTCCGCGGCGTGCAGCATCTCGCGCATGGCGTGGCGGCTGACCGCGTCGTCGTCGGCCGACAGCACCCGGATCTTGCTCTTCGCCGGGGCGCCGCGCCGGTCGCCGGTCTCCAGGGCGTCCGACATCAGCCCGTCGAGGGACGCCGCCGCCGCCTCGATCACCGCCACCACCTTCTTCAGGTCGGGCGTGTCGCAGATGCGGGTCAGCACGGTGGCGGCGCCCAGCACGCCGGCCATCGGCGCGCGGACGTCGGCGCCCAGGTCGGCCAGCAGCGCCGAGGTGTTCTCCGCCTGCGTCACCGCCTCCTGCAGCTTGGTCAGCGTCTGTTCGAGGTCGCGGAAGGCGGCGCTCTTGCCGTCGTCCTCGCGCTTGCGGCGCAGCTGCATCTCGGCCCGCGCATAGGCGACCTCGATGTCCACCGGCTTGGTGATGTAGTCGTTGGCGCCGAGGTTGAGCGCCTCGACGACGTCCTCGGACGCCGACTTGCCGGTGACCATGATGATCGGAAGCTCGGCCTGGCTGCGGGTTTCGCGCACCCGGCGCAGCACCTCCAACCCGTCGATGCCCGGCATCATGATGTCCAGCATCACCAGGTCGAAGGGGAAGGCGGCGATCAGCGCCAGCGCCTTGGCGCCGTCGCCGGCCTCCATGACCTCATAGCCCAGGCGCGTGAACCGCCGCCTCAGGATGGTCCGGTTGTCCGGGTGGTCGTCGACCACCAGAAGGCGGGGCGTCGCTTCGATCTTGGCCATGGTCTTGCTCGACGTCGGTTCGGCGCGGAGAATGCGCAGAACGCCATTATCCCATTCACGATTAAGGGAGAGTGCACGCGGGAGTTGATTTCGCGGCGGACCCGAGCCTCGCCCGCCGCCGCGGCCGCGGCCCCTCCGGCGCCGCAGGTTGAGTCACTGTCGCCGACCGGGCGTGGGAGCGGCTTTTTCGCCCGCCCGCCTGCCGGACATGGTGTAGCCTCGTCGCATGGACGATCTCACCCCCGGCGAACTCGAAGCCCTGCAGAACCTGGCCCACAAGAAGGCCGGCGACCCGGTGCCGTTCATCAACATCGCCGACGCGCGCCGGCTGACCGAACTGGGCCTGGCGCAGCGCAGCCATGAAGGCTGGGACATCACCCCGGCCGGCGCCGCCCGGCTGGCGCGGCTGTCCGGGTCGGGACCGACCGATATGGGCCGCTAGCCCGCGCGGCCATCCACCTTTCCTCAAGCATTTCCCGCGTCCATGGGGCATGTTTGGGGAACAGATGACGAACGCAGCGATTCGACCCGTCCGCATCCTGGGCCTCGATCCGGGCCTGCGCCGCACCGGCTGGGGCGTGGTGGCGGTGTCCGGCGCGCGGCTGGTCCATGTGGCGCACGGGATGATCGCGCCGGACACGACCCTGCCGTTCGCCGAGCGGCTGCTGGTGCTGTTCGAGGCGATCACCGAGGTCATCGCCCTGCACGCCCCGGATGAGGCGGCGGTGGAAGAGACCTTCATGAACAACAACGCGGCCTCGGCGCTGAAGCTCGGCCACGCCCGCGCCATGGCCCTGGTGGCGCCCGCCCGCGCCGGCCTGCCGGTGGCCGAATACGCCGCCACCGTGGTCAAGAAGGCCGTGGTCGGAACCGGCGGGGCCGACAAGGCCCAGGTCGGCTGGATGATCGCCCGCCTGCTGCCGACCGCCGGCAAGACCACCGCCGACGCGGCCGACGCGCTGGCGGTGGCGATCGCCCACGCCCACGCCCGCGGCGCCCGCGCTCTGCGGGGCGCCGC
The DNA here is from genome assembly GCF_003254505.1 of Phenylobacterium hankyongense. Classification (NCBI taxonomy): domain Bacteria; kingdom Pseudomonadati; phylum Pseudomonadota; class Alphaproteobacteria; order Caulobacterales; family Caulobacteraceae; genus Phenylobacterium; species Phenylobacterium hankyongense. Next base: position 843,810 of record NZ_QFYP01000001.1, read on the forward strand.
CTAACGCAACGGCGGCTCAGTGGCGGTGGAAGCCGTCCCCGTCGCCATCCCGGTCCCCATGCCGGCGCCCGTGGTGGTAACCGCCGTCCGGGCCGCGCCGGAAATGGCGGCCGTCGTCGCGGAAATACCGATGGCGGCCCGGGGCGTAGTAATAGGTTCCACGCCGCCCCCAGTCGCCGTCGTAGAAGGGGCGGTAGCCGCCGCCGTAGTAGGCGTTATAGCCGCCATACCCGCGATAGCCGCCGTAGCCGCCATAACCATAGGGGCCATAGCCGTCGGTGGCGCAGGCTGAAAGCGCCAACGCCGATATGAGAGCCAGAACGATAGGTTTCATCGCGCACCTGCCTGTCCCTCACGGAACAAAACGAGCGCGGCCGCCCGCAGTTGCAGGCGGGGCCGGGCCGCCTCATTTCCGCCCTGGCCGAGGCCCCAGCATCGCCTATGCGCGCCTTGGCCCTCGCCGCCGCCCTGCTCCTGCTCGCCGGTTGCGCCGGGGTGCTCGACAACTGCCCGGACGGCCTCAGCCCCGCGCCCTGGGACTCAACCGCGCCCCACACCCACGGCTGACCGGATGTTCCCCGGCGCTCGCCTCGCGGGCGAAAGGATCTTATCCGTGACCGCCGTGGCCGCCGCCAGCGTGGCCGCCGCCACTGAAACCATGGAAGCCGCCATGGGCGCCGCCGCCGTGAAAGCCGCCGTTCCCGTGGAATCCGCCGCCGGGGCCATGTCCGAACTGGCCGCCATGCGCTTGGGAATGGCCGTCGTAGCGACCCCCGTAGTGCCCGTACCCTCGCCCGCTCGACAGGTAGAGGCCGTCGCCCCAATAGCCGCCGTACCCGCCATAGAACGGTCCGTAGTGGCCATAGTCGTAGGGGTCGCCATAGGCCAGGTCGCCGGCTCCGTAGAGACCGTAGCCGGCCCCCGTGGCGCAGCCCGAGAGCGCCAGAACCGCGCCAAGGGCCAGAAGGGCTTTCTTCATCTCACTCTATCCAAGCGCCGCCTCAGCCGGTTTCGATATGGGGCTCGGGCGGGCTCGTTTCGAGGGCGCTTGCCGCTCACCTTCACGATTGATCAAGCGATTCATCCTGGTCTAGGGCATGCTGGAACAGATGCCGAACGCGATTCCCATGCCCCCCCACCGTTTCCCCGCCCGGAGCGCCGCGTGATCGGCCGTCTGCGCGGCGTCGTCGCCGAGGTGGCCGAGGAGGACGCCCTGCTCGACGTCGGCGGCGTGGGCTACGTGGTCCGCTGCGGCGCCCGCACCCTGGCCCGCCTGCCCGCGGTCGGCGACGAGGCCCTGCTCCACGTGGAGACCCAGTGGGGCGAGCAGACCGGCATGACCCTCTACGGCTTCCTGTCGCGCGACGACCGGCGCGCCTTCCTGATGCTGCGCGCCATCCAGGGCGTCGGGCCGAAGGCCGCCCTGGCGGTGCTGGACGTCCTGCCGCCGGCCGAGCTGGCCGCCGCCGCCGCCCGCGAGGACAAGGCCGCCGTCGCCCGCGCCCAGGGCGTGGGCCCGAAGCTCGCCCAGCGGATCGTCACCGAGCTGAAGGACAAGCCGCTCACCGACGGCCCTGTCGCCGCCTTCCACGCCGGCATCCCCGCCGCGCCGCCGAAGCCGTCGAGCGCCGGCGAGGCGGTGGCCGCCCTGATGGGCCTGGGCGTCGCCGAGCCCGCCGCCCGCCGCGTCGTCGACCAGGCCGCCCTGCGGCTGGGTGAGGACGCCGAAGCCGCCGTGCTGATCAAGGCCGCCCTGCAGGAACTCGGGCGATGACCCGCCTGGTCTCCGGCGAGGAGGTCCCCTTCGAGGCCCACGACAAGGCGCTGCGGCCGCAGACGCTGGCCGAGTTCGTCGGCCAGGAGCAGGCCAAGGGAAACCTGCGGGTGTTCATCGAGGCCGCCCGCAACCGCGGCGAGGCGCTGGACCACGTGCTGCTGTTCGGCCCGCCGGGGCTGGGCAAGACCACCCTGGCGCAGATCGTCGCCCGCGAGCTGGGAGTGAACTTCCGCGCCACCTCCGGGCCGGTGCTGGCCAAGGCCGGCGACCTCGCCGCCATCCTCACCAACCTGGAGCCGCGCGACGTCCTGTTCATCGACGAGATCCACCGCCTGCCGGCCAACGTCGAGGAGATCCTCTATCCGGCGATGGAGGACCACGTGCTGGACCTGATGATCGGCGAGGGGCCCTCGGCGCGTTCGATCCGCATCGACCTGGCGCCCTTCACCCTGGTGGCCGCCACCACCCGGGCGGGCCTGTTGGCGACGCCGCTGCGCGACCGCTTCGGCATCCCGCTGCGGCTGGAGTTCTACACCCACGAGGAGCTCGGCCGGGTGCTGGCGGGCGCGGCGGCCAAGATGGGGCTGAACCTGCATCCCGACGGCGGGGCGGAGATCGCGCGGCGCGCGCGCGGCACGCCGCGGGTGGCCGGGCGGCTGCTGCGCCGGGTGCGCGACTTCGCCGCCGCCGACGGCTGCGAGCTGATCGACCGCAAGGCCGCGGCCTCGGCGCTCGCCCGCCTCGACGTCGACGAGCACGGCCTCGACGCCCTGGACCGCCGCTACCTGCGCGCCCTGATCGAGAACTATGCCGGCGGTCCCGCCGGCGTGGAGACCCTGGCCTACGCCATCGCCGAGGCCCGCGACGCGGTGGAGGACGTCATCGAGCCGTTCCTGCTGCAGCAGGGCTTCATCCAGCGCACGCCGCGCGGCCGCGTCGCCTGCGCCAAGGCCTACGCCCACCTGGGCCTGGCCGCGCCGCCGCCGGCCAGGGGCGCGGCCGCGCCCGACCTGTTCGACGAATGACCGACGCCGCCCCCTCCGCCGGCTGGCTGGACGGCCGCGAGCACGTGCTGCCGGTGCGCGTCTATTACGAGGACACCGACTTCACCGGCGTCGTCTACCACGCCAACTACGCGCGCTATTTCGAGCGCGGCCGCTCGGATTTCCTGCGGGTCGCCGGCGTCAGCCACGCCGCCCTGCTGGAACGCGAGGATCCCGCAGCCTTCACGGTGACGCGGCTGGCGATGGACTTCCGCCGCGCGGCGCGGATCGACGACGCCCTGCTGGTGCGGACCACCTACGACAGCGTCAAGGGCCCGCGGCTGTTCATCAGCCAGCGGATCGTGCGCGGCGCGGAGCTGATCTGCGAAGCCCAGGTCGAGGCGGCCTGCATCGACCTGCGGGGCCGGGCCCGCAAGCCGCCGCCGGAGCTTGTCGAGGCGCTGCGCCCGCTGTTCGGCTGACACCGGATTTGGCGGCGCCGCCCAAAGCGCGGCAAAAAAGAGACACCGTGCGCTGGCGATTCGCCCAGGGTGCGCCTGCCACAAGTTCGCCACCGCCGCACGCCAACCACCGACCAGCCTCACCGGAGCCTTAGTCGTCCATGGATCCCACCGCCGCCGTCACGGCCGACACGTTCAACTTCCTCACCCTCTTCATGCGCGCCGACTGGGTGGTGAAGCTGGTCATGCTGGGCCTGGGCCTGGCCTCGCTCTGGTCCTGGACGGTGATCCTCGACAAGATCTTCCGGTTCGCGGCCCTCAACCGCCAGGCCAACACCTTCGAGGACGCCGTGGCCTCCGGCCGCAGCCTGGAAGACGTGGCGGCCCAGGCCGGCGACCGTCCCCGCCACGCCCTGCCGCGCATGCTGCAGGGCGCGCTTCGCGAGTGGCGCGACGCCCGCACCAAGGGCGCGGCCAGCGACAGCCAGGCGGCCTTTCTGATCCAGCGCATCGACCGCGTGCTCGACACCATCATCGCCCGCGAGAGCCAGCGGGTGGAGGAGGGCCTGGGCGCGCTGGCCATCGTCGCCACGGCCTCGCCGTTCATCGGCCTGTTCGGCACGGTCTGGGGGATCATGCACGCCTTCCAGAACATCGCGATCCAGAAGAACACCAACCTGGCCGTCGTCGCCCCCTCGATCGCCGAGGCGCTGTTCGCCACCGCCATCGGCCTGATCGCGGCCATCCCGGCCTACATCGCCTTCAACGCGCTTTCGACACGCGCCGGCAAGTACACCGGCCGGCTGGAAGGCTTCGCCGACGACCTCTCCACCGCCATCCAGCGGCGGCTGGCCGAGCGGGTCTGAGCCATGGCGCTGTCGGCCAACGACGCCTTCGCCACCGGCGGCGCCCGCCGCCGCCGCCGCTACGGCCGCGGTCGGCGCGGCACGCTGTCGGAGATCAACGTCACGCCGCTGGTGGACGTGATGCTGGTGCTGCTGATCGTGTTCATGATCTCCGCCCCGCTGCTGACGGTGGGCGTGCCCGTCGAGCTGCCGAAAACCGAGGCCGGCTCGATGCAGGACCAGACCGAGCCGCTCAGCGTCTCGATCAAGGCCGACGGCGCGATCTTCGTGGGCGAGGACCCGGTGATCTTCGCCGGCCTCGCGCCGCGCCTGCGCGAGATGGCGGGGTCGCAGACCAGCAAGCCGATCTTCGTCCGCGCCGACGGCCGCGCCACCTACGCCGTGGTGGCGCAGGTGATGGCCGCGCTCTCCACCTCCGGCTTCACCTCGATTAACCTGATCACCGACACCGGCGGCCCGACCTCCGGGGGCAAGCCCGCGACCCCCGCCCCGCCGATGCCGGAGACGGCCACGCCGTGACCCGCCGGGAGCTCTCGCCTGCGATGCTCGGCTCCGTGCTGCTGCACGCGAGCGTCGCCGCCGCGCTGCTGATCTCCTGGCGCTTCAACCGCGACCTGAAGGTGGGGACCGTGGTCCCGGTGACCATCGTCGCCAACGCGCCGTCGACGGACATCCGCCCGGCCATCGAGGCGCCGGAGACCCAGACCGCCCAGGCCGAGCAGTCGATCCCCGACGCCCCGCCCCAGGCCGCGCCGCCGGCTCCGCAGCCGCAACCCCTGCCGCCCGCGCCGGCGCCGGCCCCGGCCAAGGCTGCGCCACCGACTCCTGCGCCCAAGGCGATCAAGCCCGCCGAAGCCACCCCGGCCGCCAAGCCGCAGCCGCCGACCAAGGCCGACAAGGGCCTCGACCTCGATGCGCTGGCCGCCACGGTCTCGAAGATGTCCAAGCCGGCCGGCGCGCGCCCGTCGTCGGCCGCCAAGGGCCTGCCCCGGCCGGAGACCGCGCCGCAGGCCCGGCCGGCGATCGGGGCCGGCGTCTCCGCCGCCGCGCTCAGCGGCCTGACCGACGAGCTGCAGCGCCGCTGGAACCCCAACTGCGACGTGGAGGCCGGGCGCGACATCCAGGTGCGGGTGGCCTTCACCCTGGGCGCCGGCGGCCAGGTGGTCGGCAATGTGACCTCGCAGATCCGCGGCGCGCAGAACGCGCTCAGCCAGGCGGCGGCGGACCGGGCGGTGCGGGCGGTCTACGCGGCTTCACCTTTCCGCAACCTGCCGCGCGAGTTCTATGGCGATAAGATCGCCGTCAACTTCAACGCCCGCGAGGCCTGCTCGTCATGACGTCCCAACCTCGGAGTCCGCTGATGCGGCTGAAGACCCTGATCCTGGCGCTGATGGCCGCGGTGTTCGCCGCCGGCCTGTCGGCGCCCGCGGCGTGGGCCGACATCGAGGTGAACGTCAACCGCGGCGACGCCCAGCCGCTGCCCATCGCGGTGCCGGCGTTCGGCGGCGGCCAGGCCGGCGCGGACATCGCCGGGGTCATCGCCGCCAACCTGCAGCGTTCGGGCCTGTTCCGGCCGCTCGATCCGGCCAGCTTCGTGGAGAAGGACCTCAACACCGCCGTGCAGCCGCGCTTCCCCGACTGGAAGCAGATCAACGCCCAGGCGCTGGTGAACGGCCAGGTGACGGTGCAGAACGGCCAGCTGGTGGTCGACTTCCGCCTCTGGGACGTGTTCGCCGAGCAGCAGCTGCTGGGCCTGCAGTTCACCTCCAGCCCGGAGAACTGGCGGCGGGTTGCGCACAAGATCTCCGACCAGATCTACGAGCGGCTGACCGGCGAGAAGGGCTATTTCGACACCCGCGTGGTGTTCGTGGCCGAAACCGGCGGCCGGGGGACCCGCACCAAGCGGCTGGCGATCATGGACCAGGACGGCGCCAACCCCAGCTACCTCACCGACGGCTCCTACATCGTCATGACGCCGAGGTTCTCCTCGACCAGCCAGGAGCTCACCTACATGGCGCTGCGGCCGGAGGGCTCGGCCATCTACCTGTTCAACCTGGAGACCGGCCGGCGCGAGAGCCTCGGCGACTTCAAGGGCATGGTCTTCGCCCCGCGCTTCTCGCCGGACGGCGGCAAGGTGGCCTTCTCGGTGGAGCGCGGCGGCAACAGCGACATCTTCGTGATGGACCTGCGCAGCCATTCGACCGCCCGGCTGACCGCCGATCCGTCCATCGACACCTCGCCGTCGTTCTCGCCCGACGGCTCGAAGATCGTCTTCAACTCCGACCGCGGCGGCAACCCGCAGCTCTACGTGATGGGCGCGGACGGCTCGAACCCGCGGCGGATCTCCTTCGGCCAGGGCCGCTACACCACCCCGGTCTGGAGCCCGACCGGGGAGTTCATCGCCTTCACCAAACAGACGGGTGGACAGTTCCACATCGGGGTGATGAAGCCGGACGGCTCCGATGAGCGGATCCTCACCTCCAGCTACCTGGACGAGGGTCCGACGTGGGCGCCCAACGGCCGGGTGCTGATGTTCTCCCGCGAGACCTCAGGAGGCGCCTCCAAGCTGTGGAGCGTCGACGTCACCGGCCGCATCCTGCAGCCGGTGCCCTATCCGGGCGGCGGCTCCGATCCGGCGTGGTCGCCACTGCTTAACTAGACTTGCCTCAACCAGGGTTGCGCCCGAACGCCGCCCGTTAGACTCTGCCCCCGGCGCTGCGGCGCCTTCGATGACCAAAGGAGACGCTTTCCAGATGGCTATGAGCTTCAACCGCGGGCACGCCCTGCGCCTCGCCCTGATCGCAACCGCGGCCGCGTCCGTGGCGGCGTGCGCCTCGCGCCCGAAGCCCAGCTTCCCGACCACGCCGCCGCCCGCCGCCCAGCCGGCCCCGCCGCCCGCCGCGCCGGCCCCCGCCCCCGGCCCGGTCGCCCAGGGCCCGCTGGCCGGCTCCGAGCAGGACTTCGTGATCAACATCGGCGACCGCGCCTATTTCGACTTCGACAGCTATTCGCTGCGCCCCGACGCCCAGGCCACGGTCGACGGCCAGGCCGGCTGGCTGCGCCGCTATCCGGCGGTGCGCGTGCGCATCGAAGGCAATTGCGACGAGCGCGGCACCCGCGAATACAACCTCGCCCTCGGCGCCCGCCGGGCCAATGCGGTGCGCGACTACCTGGTCTCGCACGGGGTGACGCCGGACCGGATCACCACGGTCTCCTACGGCAAGGAGAAGCCGATCGATCCGGGCACGGGCGACGAGGCGGACGCCAAGAACCGCAACGGCCACACCGCGATCATCGGCGGCGCCCGCTAAGGCGGCGCCGTAAATCCGCCGCCCGCCTCGTCGAAGGTTTCGTCCATGATCTTCCGCAGCCTCCGCCTGCCCGCCGCCGCGCTCGCCCTCATGCTGGTGGCGGCGCCGGCGATGTCGCAGACGCCCATGGACGATCCCCTCGACGCGCGCGACGCCAAGCGCGTGGACCGCATGGAGAAGGTGGTGCGCGAGCTGCGCGCCATCGTCTTCCAGGCCCAGAGCACCGGCAAGCCGGTGGTGGTGCAGCCCGCCGACACCGACGCGCGGATGCAGGACCTCGCCACCCGCATCGGGGATCTCGAGCAGTCGCTGACCAAGCTCAACGGCTCGCTCGAGACCACCACCCACGAGCTGGACCAGACGCGGCGCGACAACACCGCCCTCCAGGGCCAGGTGAAGGCGCTGACCGACCGCCTGACCGCCGCCGAGCAGAAGGCGACGGAAGCCGCGACGCCGCCGCCTGCGCCGGTCGCGGAGCAGGCCCCGGCCCCCGCGGCGCCGACCAAGGTCAGCGCCACCGCGGCTTTCGCCCAGGCCCGCCAACTGATGCTGAGCGGCGACTACGACGCCGCCCAGGGCGCCTTCGGCGACTACGTCCAGGCCTATCCGGACGGGCCGAAGACCCCGGAGGCCCGCTACTGGCTGGGCAAGACGCTGAGCGTCAAAGGCGCCCACGCCGAGGCCGCCGGCGCCTACATCGGCGCGATCCGCGGCTGGCCGCAGACCGCCTGGGCGCCCGACGCGGTGGTCGAGCTCTCCAGGTCCCTGGTGGCGCTGAAGAAGCCCGCCGACGCCTGCCAGACGCTGGCCGAGCTCGGCAAGCGCTACCCCAAGGCCCCGGCCGCCGTGACCGCCCGCGCCGCCGCGGTGCGCGCCCAGGCGAAGTGCTCGTAGCCGAGACCTCGCGCGCCACCCGGCCCGACGCCGCGGGCGACGTTTCCGCGGTCGCCGCAAAGATCCTCGATGAGCGGCTGCTTGCCGCCGGCCCCCGGCCGCTGGCGGTGGCCTTCTCCGGCGGCGGCGATTCCCTCGCCCTGCTGCTCGCCGCCGAGGCCTGGGCGCGCCGCCACGGCCGCGAGCTCCTGGCGCTCACCGTCGACCATCGGCTGCAGCCGCAGAGCCGCGCCTGGACCGAGGCCTGCGCCGCCACCGCCGCGCGGCTCGGGGTGCGCTTCGAGGCCCTGGCCTGGGAGGGCGAGAAGCCGGCGCAGGGCCTGCCCGCCGCCGCCCGCGCCGCCCGCCACCGCCTGCTGGCCGCCGCCGCCCGGCGGGCCGGCGCGCGGGTCATCCTGATCGGCCACACCGCCGACGACCGGCTGGAGGTGAAGGCCATGCGGCAGGCGGGCTCCACCACGCCCGATCCCCGCGTCTGGTCGCCCTCGCCCAGCTGGCCGGAGGGCCGCGGCGTCTTCCTGCTGCGCCCGCTGATCGGCGTGCGGCGCGCCGCGATCCGCCGCTGGCTGAGCGCGCGCGGCGAGGGCTGGATCGACGACCCGGCCAACGACGACCCGCGGTTCGCCCGCGCCCGCGCCCGCCGCGACCTCGGCCCCGACGCCGCCCCCATCGGCGCCGCTGCGCCCGCGCCGCTGGAGCTGGCGCGGCACTGCCGCGCCGGTCCGTCCGACGGGCTCTCCATCGCGCGCACGGCGCTGCGGCAGGCCTCCTTGGAGACTGCCCACCGGCTGGTCGCGCTCGCCGCAGTCTGCGCCGGCGGCGGCGACCGGACGCCGGGGCGCGGGGCGCTGGACCGGGTTCTGGCGCTGCTGCGCGGCGACGCCGACGTCACCGCGACCCTGGCCGGGGCGCGGATCGAGGCGGACGGCCGCGAGGTCAGGTTCCTGCGCGAGGCTGGGGAGACGGCGCGGGGCGGCCTGTCGCCGGTGGCCTTGCGCGCCGACGAGCCCGCGGTCTGGGACGGCCGGTTCGAACTGACCGCGACGCGCGACGGCCTGGAGGCGCGGGCGCTGGCCGGCCTGTCACGCCGACTGCCGGACGCGCAGCGGCGCGCCCTGGCGGCGCTGCCGGCCCCGGCGCGGCCGGGCCTTCCGGTGGTCGTCGACGCGTCCGGCGCGGTCAGCTGCCCGCTGCTGGCCGACGAAGGCGGGGTGATCGTCCGATCCCTGGTCCAGGACCGCCTGCTGGCCGCCGCCGGCCTGGTCGAGCGCGAGCCCGGCTAGCGCTCCTTAGCGCCCCGCGGCGTGCAGCACGTGCTCGACGCCGCGGACGATCGGATCGGCAAAACGGCGGCCCAGCAGGCTGGCGTGACCGGCGCCCGCCACGTGTTCCACATAGCCGTACCGCGACCCGAGCGCCGGGATCGCCTGGATGGCCTTGAGGCCCGGCGCGCTGCGTTCGGCGCCGGCGGTGACCACCGCCACCGGCATGTTCGCCGGCAGTTCCGCCTCCGCCGCCTGGTCGGAGGTCGCCGGCCAGTAGGCCACCTCTTCCGCCGCCCAGTGCGCATGATCGGCCAGGCCGTAGATCCGCCGCTTCTCCGCCGCCGCCAGGCCGGTCAGACCGATCATGTTGCTGGCCACGGCGGCCACCGGCTTCATCATCCCGAACCGCGCGCCGGCGCTGACCAGGCGCAGCGCCCGGCCATAGCTGCGCACCACCCGCGGGCCGGTGGCGGTCTTCATGATGTCCGGCGTCACCGCGTCCACCAACACCACGCCCACGGCCTTGTCGGGATGGGTGAGCGCGAACAGCCGCACCATCAGCCCGCCCATGGAATGGCCCACCAGCACGAAGGGGCCGGGCTCGTCCAGCTCCCGGACCAGGGCCGCCAAGTCGGCGACGATGGCCCGGCCGTCGCGCGGCTTGGGCCCGGGATCGGAGTGGCCGAGGCCGGCGCGGTCATAGGCGATGCTGCGCAGGCCCTTGGCGGTGAGCCGCGTCTGGACCTCCGCCCAGTCGGCGGCGCAGCCGAAGGCCCCGTGCTCCAGCAGGATGGTCGGCCGGTCGCCCGGAGGGGGACCGGCCTGCACGATCCGCAGGCCGCGGCCGCCGACATCGACCTTCTCGCCCCGATAGGGCGCACGCTGGGGCTGGGACATCGCTTGGGACATCGGGGCTCGGAAATCCGGCTGGAGGGTTACGCGCTGGCCTTCTGGAACGCCTTCGGCCGGCGCGTGCCGCCCTGCCGCGCCAGCATCCAGCCGGGATACTCCGCCGCCAGTTCGCTGGCGTCGTCGAGCCGGGTGATCTCTTCTTCGGTGAGTTGCAGGTCGACGGCGGCCAGGTTGTCGTCCAGCTGTTCCTGGGTCTTGGCGCCGATGATGATGCTCATGACGTGCGGCTTGGCGAGCAGCCAGGCCAGCGCCACGCGGGCCACCGAGACGCCGTGCGCCTCGCCCACCTCGCGCATCACCTCGACGCACTTCCAGGCGCGGTCCTTGTCCACCGGCGGGAAGTCGAAGTTGGTGCGCCGCGCGTCCTGCGGATTGTTCGAACCCGGCCCGAACTTGCCCGACAGCAGGCCGCCGGCCAGCGGCGACCAGACCATGAGCCCGAGGTTCTCGGAGGTCAGCATCGGGACCAGCTCGCGCTCCAGGTCGCGGCCGGCGATGGAGTAGTAGGCCTGCAGGGTCTCGAAGCGGGCGTAGCCCTTGGCCTCGCTGATCCCCAGCGCCTTGGCGATCTTCCAGGCCGTCCAGTTGGACACGCCCACATAGCGGACCAGCCCCTGGCGGGTGAGGTCGTCCAGCGCCCGCAAGGTCTCCTCGATCGGCGTGACCACGTCGTTGCCGTGGATCTGGTAGAGGTCGATGTGGTCGGTCTGCAGCCGCTCCAGGCTCATCTGCACCGAATCCATGATGTGGCCGCGCGAGGCGCCGCGGTCGTTGGGGCCCGGGCCCATCTCGCCGAACACCTTGGTGGCGATCACCACGTCCTTGCGCTTGACCCCGAGGTTCTTCAGCGACTGGCCCAGCAGCCGCTCGGACTCGCCGAAGGAATAGACGTCGGCGGTGTCGATGAAGTTGACCCCGGCCTCCAGCGCGCGGCCGACGATGCCGTCCACCTCGCCCTGCTGCAGGGCGCCGATGGCCCGCCACATCCCGGCGCTTTCGGAGCCGCCGAAGGTCATCGTCCCCAGGCAGATTTCAGACACATAGAGGCCTGTCCGGCCGAGCTGGTGGTACTTCATGCGGCGATCTCCGTGGGGCTCGCCGACATATGGTCAGGCCAAGCCTGACCGTCGAGGGGACGGCGTCGATTTTGGCCGCGATTTATAGGCCGAGCGTGGCGCGCGGGCGCCCGTCCGCGCCGATCGTCACGGTGGCGTTCATCGCCGAGTCGGCGGCGCTGGCGGCGACGTCGGCTTCCTCGCGGGCGGCCATCAGCGCCCGCTTCGACTTGGGGATGTTCGACACATAGGCCACGCGCACGCGCCGGGGCGCCCGCAGCGCGGCCTTCAGCGGCAGGTCCTCGGCGGTCGCGAAGCTGCGGCCGAGGAACAGCTCGGGGTTCAGCGGCCGGTCCTTGGCGTCGTGGATCTCGAAATGCAGGTGGGCGCCGGTGGAGGTGCCGGTCGATCCGGTCCGGCCGACCGCGCTGCCGGCCTTCAGGGCCGCGCCGGGCGCGACCAGCGGATCGAAGGCGGCGAGGTGGCCGTAGAGGGTGGTCAGGCCCTCGGCGTGCTTCAGCTCGACGAACCGGCCGTAGCCCGGGTCCTGGCCGGTGCGCACGACCACGCCGTCGGCGGCCGCGAGGATCGGCTGGCCGGTCGGGGCGGCGATATCGACGCCGGCGTGCAGCCGGCCGTGCTCTTCCCACGGCAGCTGGCGCAGGCCGAAGGGCGAGTCGACCTCATAGCCCGGCAGCGGGCTCTGGAACGCGATCAGCACGGGCGGCGGGGCGACGGGAGCCTGCGGCGCCGGCGCCGCGGCCAGGCGGGCTCGGGGCGGATTGGCGATCTGCGAGGTCTTGGGCAGGGCGGCGTGCGCGGCGGTGATCAGGCCGAGCGCCAGACCGCCGCCCACCGCGGCGTCCACCAGCCAATGTCGCGCGCGCGACTCCCGGGCCAAGCTCGGTTCAGCCATGGGCGAAAGCCTCCCAGCAACTGCTTCGCCCGTAGAGGTCCGCACATCGAGCGGCGGGGCTGCGGCAGGTCCCGTTGATCAACGGATGGTTAACTGGGCGGCCATCTAGGCCAAATTCGGGCGCGACGCACGCCGTTATTCGCCGCCGCGGAACCCCCTTGCTCCGGGTTAGTCGGGTTCCACTAGAACATGAATCGCACGACGCCGCGCACGTCGTACTCCCGGTAGCCGTTGTCGAACACCGCGCCGGCGTCGAAGCTGTAGAGCACCTGCTGGGCTTCGCCCTTGATCCCCAGGCGCGCCACGGCGCCGCCCGACGCCACGGCCTCCGGATCGAGGGTGAAGGCGGTCCCGCCGGTGAAGCGGGCGGTGGTCTTGCCGGAGTCGCCCGACAGCTTGGCCCGCCAGCCGAGCTTCAGTTCGGGTCCCCACCAGGCCTCGTCGCCGAACCGCGCGCCCAGCGCCAGCAGCGCCTCGCCGGTGAGCAGGTCGCCGTTCCGGCTGTCGACCTTCAGGTCGAAGGCCGGGCCGCCGCCGGCCTCCTGGTAGCCATCCTCGGTGAGGCGCAGATAGTCGAGGGAGAGCTCCGGCCGCGCGTAGGCCCAGCCCATCTGCGCCTCATAGGAGGCGCCGGCGTGGACGTCGGCGATCCAGCCGCTCCACTTGCCGCGGGTGGCGAGGTTGAGGTCCGCGGAGCCGAGGCGGCGGTCGCTGTCGAACCGCACATAGCCCAGGCCGGCGCGGGCGTCGGCGTGCAGGCCGCCCGCCTGCAGGCGCCAGTAGAGACCGCCCTCGAAGACGTTAATCGAGATCCGCTCGCCGACCGCCGCGCCCTTGTCCTTGTAGTCGGTGCTGACGAAGCTGCCGCTGACCCCGAGCGCATTGGCCTCGCCGACCAGCTCCAGCCCGGTGGCCAGGCCGAAGCCCTGGGCGCGGAAGCCCTGCGCCTGGTCGCGGTCGCGGTCGACGCGGAACATGATCTCCTGCGCCCACACCCCGGTCTCGCCGATCCCCTGGCGCGCCACCGGCTGGCTGACGGCCTGGGAGATGGCCCCGGATATGGCGTGCGCCGACATCAGCGCGCCGCCTGAATGGTCCGGCAGCATCTGGTCGTAGAGGCCGGCGAACCCGGCCTGGGTCTTCTGCGCCAGGAAGGCGGCCTGCACCGCGCGGTCCTTGTCCAGCGCATTGAACACCGCGCCATAGGCCTCCGCGCCCGAGCGGTTGAGGCCCAGCTCGGCGGCGGTCTTCGGGCGCAGGTCGACCACCAGGGCGTTGGCGGCCGCGTCGGCGCGCAGGCTGGCGGCGTAGAGGTAGGGCGCGCCGGCCAGGGTGGTCGTCAGGGCGCCGGCCTGCAGCGAGCCGGCGCGGATGATCTCGTAGGACCTGGCGCTCTTCAGCAGCGAGGCGAGGCTGAGGTCGACCTGCGCGCCCGTGGCCAGGCTGGCGACGCCGGAGACCTTGAACGCGGTTCCGGTGTTGGCGGCGGGGTCGATGTTCACCGCCAGCACCCCCTTGGCCCCGACGCTCAGCGTGGTCAGCTGGACGGTGTCGGTGTTGGTGACGCTGAGGCGTCCCTCGCGGATGTCCAGCGTCAGCCGGCCGTCGGTGTCGGTGAGCCGGCCCGTGGCGCTGGCGCCCCCGTCGAGGACCAGGGTGTCGGCCCCGGCACCGAAGGCCATGGCGCCCGTCAGCGTCCCGCCCGAGAGCTCCAGCCGGTCGTCGCCGGCGCCGAACAGCACGTCGCCGACGATGGCCGGCTGGCTGGTCGCGGTCGCCTTGATCTGACGCACGACCGCGCCCGAACTGTTGGCCCGCAGGTCCAGCGCCACCGCCTGGCCGACGGCGGTCGAGCCGGTCTTCGGCGTAGAGACGGCGCGGATCACGCCGGTGTTCTCCACCAGGCCGAGCGTCCCCGACAGGTCGACCACCGCGCGGGCGTCCTGCGACCCGCTGGTGAGGACGGCTTTGATGGTCCCGGAGTTGCGCAAGGCGGGCACGACCGCCCCGGCGTTCAGCAGCAGCGCCGTGGCGCTCCCGCCCTGGGCCGTGACGTCGGCTCCATAGGCCTGGGCGCTGATCACACCGGCCTGGTTGTTGATCCCGCCGGCGATGGCGGTGGTCCCCCCGCCGGCCTGGCCGATGCGGATCGCGGTCGCCGCCACCCCGTCGTTGACGCCATGGCCGATGACCTGGCCGCGGATCACCAGGCCAAAGCCGTCGTCGCCGGTCCCCACCGCGCCGATCGCCGTCGCCCGCTCCGAGCCGATGTCGAGCGCCGGCGCGGCGCCGATGGCGGTGAGCACGGCGGTCCCCTCCTGGGCGTCGGGGACGCCGTCCTTGTCCTCGTCGGGATCGGCCGGGTTGGCGTCGGCGGGCGGGCGATCGAGCAGGACGCCCTTGCCGACGTTGCCGGTGATCCGCACCGCCGCGCCGCTCTGCTTGAGATCGTCGGCGTCGAGCTTGGCCCGCGCCGCGTCCGCCAGCCGGTCGGTGTAGCGGTAGCCGGTGGCCGTGAAAGCGTTCTGCAGCCGCACGCCGCCGTCGACGTCGCCCAGCCGCACGGCCGACGCGCCCTCGCCCTGGACGCTGACCGGGCCGGTGACCCGCACGTCGCCGGCCACCGCCGTCGCCGAGATCCCCACCGAGCGGTCGCCGGTCACTGTGACCGCGCCGGCGCTGATCAGATTGCCGGCCAGCCGGGGCTCCACCTGGATCCCCGCGGAGTCGTTGCCTTCGACGGTGATCGCGCCGCCCGCGTCGTTGCGGATGTCGCCGGCGAAGGCCCCCGCTCCCGTGAGCCGGATCCCGAAGCGGCCGGCGCCCTTGGCCAGCGGCCCGTCGAGGTCGCCGTCCTTGTCGGTGTCCTCCGCCGTGTAGTCCTCCACCAGGCTGATCGTGCCGGCGTTGATCACCCCGCCGCCGCCGCTCAGCACGAGGATGCCGGTCGAGCCGTCCAGGTTGTTGAAGCTGATCGTGCCGGCGTTCTTGACGATGTTGGGCGAGTTCAGGGTCACGGCGGCGCCGGCCGCCGCCGGCTTGATCGAGCCCGCCGCCTCGATGGTGAGGTCGTCGGCGTGTCCCGCCGCCGCGGTGGCGGTGGCCACCGGCGCGGTCGTGGCCGTGGAGATCTTGGTTTCGGCCTGCGCGACGCCGGCATTCAGGAGTGGCACGAGGGCCACGGACACGAACAGACGCTTCATCGAAGACCCCCCACACGACGCGCGGGCCCTCGAAAAGCCGTGCCGTTTGGGAAGCACTATGCTAGGCGTGACGAGCGGCTATGCGTTGTGTAATTATAAGTTGCGTAAAAACTGTATTCGTCCGGCGACGGCGCCGCAAGGCCTTTCGCGTGGGCCCGTGGTGTTGAGGAAGAACGAGTCATGCCCAGACCGGCCGCGGATCCCGCCAAGACGGCGCAGACCAAGGTGTTGCGCCAGCAGGCGGGGCGCTGGCTGAAGACCGCGCGGGAGACCGCCGGGATCACCCAGGCCGAACTCGCCGAGCGGGTGGGGCTGCGCTACTACACCTTCGTCAGCCAGGTGGAGAGCGGCCTCGGCCGCCTGCCGATCGAGACGCAGCGGGCCTGGGCCGAGGCCCTGGGCCTCGACCCCCGCGACTTCGCCCAGACCCTGCTGCGCTATTACGAGCCCGAGCTCTACCGGCTGCTGTTCTCCGACCCCGTCGGCCGCGCGGTCGCGCAGGCGTAACCGGTCTCGCGAACGTCCATGGGCGACATCCTTCCCTTCGTGGCCAAGGTGCGCGCCGGCGGTGACTGGACCGCCGGCGAGCGCACGCGCCTGGAGGAGCTGGCCGACCGCTTCGCCGCCGTCGCCAGCAAGGTCGAGGTGGTGTTCGGCGCCACCGACGAGGGCGACCCCTGGTGCGTGGTCAAGGACGAGAACGAGGAGGTGCTGGTCCACGTCGCGCGGATCGACGGCCGCTTCGTGGTCCACTACGCGCTCGACGACGCCCTGAACGAGGGGACCGACCTGCCCGGCGCGCTGGGCGAGCGGCTGAGCTGGGAGGAGGTCCGCGACGACGTGGTGGTGCCGTTCAGCCGCCAGGCGCAGTCGTTCATCGCCCTGCTGGTGGCCGCGGCCTTCTTCTACGAGACCTCGCGCATGGGCGCGCCGGACACCACCCACGAGGCGCATGGCGCCCTCCCCGACCTGTCCGACCCGCCGCCGCCGCTCCCCGATACCCTGGACCTGGGCGGCAAGCGCGACCTGACCGTGCACGGCGCGGTCGTCCTGGCGAGCGCCGCAGACGACCCCGCGCCCTCACCGGGGCCCACCGCCGCCTGGACACCCGAAGCGCCCCTGGCCGAGGCCGCGGCGCTCAATGCGGCGCCGGTGGACGATAACGCTCCGGCTCCGCCGTCGCTGGCCCTGCCCGCCGCCGCCGAGCCCGCGAGCGCGCCGATCGTCCAGCTGGTTTCGGACGTCCCGGCGCCGCACCTGGTCATGGGCACGGCCGGCGACGACCGGCTGACCGGCGGGCCCGGCTCGGACCACCTGGTGGGCGGGGCGGGCGACGACACCCTCTCCGGCGGCGGCGCGGCCCGCGGCGGCGTCGACCTGCTGGAGGGCGGTCCCGGCAACGACCGCATCGAGCTCGGCCCGCAGGTGGTGGCGAGCGGCGGCCCGGGCGCCGACACCTTCGTGGTCGAGGCGCCGGCGCGGATGGGCGACGCCAGCCAGCGGCTCGGCGTGGTGCTGGATTTCCGCGGCGCCGAGGGCGACCGGCTGGTGACCGCCGCCGGCCAGCCGGTGACCGTGGTCGCGGTGACGACGACGAAGGTGGAGGTCTCGGCGACCTTTGGTCCGCCCACCCGCCATCCCGACCAGCCGCCGACGCTGACCGCCCTGGTCGACGCCCGGCAGGTGGAGGTCGACCTCAACGGCGACGGGAAGCCGGACGGCTATGTGGTGCTGGTCGATCCGGCGCCGGGCGCCTCGGCGCATGCATCGGCCGAAAGCCCAGCCGCCACCGACGAGCCGCCGGTGGTGCTGACCGGCCACGCCCTGGACTACGCCCTCTTCGGCTGAGGCCGCTCAGAGGGCCTTGATGATCCCCTCGACCATCTTCTTGGCGTCGCCGAACAGCATCATGGTGTTGTCGCGGAAGAACAGCTCGTTCTCGACGCCGGCGTAGCCCGAGCTCATCCCGCGCTTCACGAACAGCACGGTGCGGGCCTTCTCCACGTCGAGGATCGGCATGCCGAAGATCGGGCTGGCGGGGTCGGTCTTGGCCGCCGGGTTGGTGACGTCGTTGGCGCCGATCACGAAGGCCACGTCGGCGGTCGGGAACTCGGCGTTGATGTCCTCCAGCTCGAAGACCTCGTCATAGGGGACGTTGGCCTCGGCCAGCAGCACGTTCATGTGCCCAGGCATGCGGCCGGCGACCGGGTGGATGGCGTACTTCACGTCGACGCCCTCCTCCTTCAGCTTGTCGGCCATCTCGCGCAGCGCGTGCTGCGCCTGGCTCACCGCCATGCCGTAGCCGGGGACGATGATCACCTTCGACGCGTTCTTCATGATGAAGGCGGCGTCGTCGGCGCTGCCCTGCTTGACGGGGCGGGTCTCGACCTTGCCGGCCCCGGCCGCGGCGCTGTCGTCGGCCCCGAAGCCGCCGAGGATCACCGAGACGAAGCTGCGGTTCATCCCCTTGCACATGATGTAGCTGAGGATGGCGCCCGACGAGCCGACCAGGGCGCCGGTGATGATCAGGGTGGTGTTCTCGAGCGTGAAGCCCAGCGCCGCCGCCGCCCAGCCGGAGTAGCTGTTCAGCATCGAGACCACGACCGGCATGTCCGCGCCGCCGATCGGGATGATCAGGGTGACGCCGATCAACAGGGCCAGCGCGAAGATCCCCCAGAAGGCCCACAGCGCGCCGCCGCCGCTGAGCACCAGCATCACCACCAGGGCGACGATACCGGCGGCAATGGCCATGTTCAGCAGGTGGCGGCCGGGCAGGAGGATCGGCGCGCCGCTCATGTTGCCGTTCAGCTTGGCGAAGGCGATCACCGAGCCGGTGAAGGTGATGGCGCCGATGGCCAGGCCCAGCGACAGCTCGATCAAGGAGTTGAGGTGGATGACCCCGTCCGCGCCGGCGATGCCATAGGCCTGCGGCGTGTGGATCGCGGCCACCGCCACCAGGCAGGCGGCCATGCCGACCAGGCTGTGGAAGGCCGCCACCAGCTGCGGCATGGAGGTCATGGCCACGCGCCGCGCGATGACCGCGCCGACGCCGCCGCCGATGGCCACGCCGCCCACGATCAGGCCGAGCGTCAGCGCGTCCAGAAAGCCCTGGGTCCAGAGGGTGGCGAGCGCGGTGGCGACGGCGATCGCCATGCCGATCATGCCGTTGCGGTTGCCCGCCTGGCTGGTGGTCGGGCTGGAGAGGCCGCGCAGCGCCAGGATGAACAGGACGCCGGAGACGAGGTAGAGGATGGCCGCGAGGTTGGCGTTCACTTCGCGCCGTCCTTCTTCAGGGCGGGGGCCTTCTTCTTGTACATGGCGAGCATCCGGCGGACGACGAGGAAGCCGCCGAAGATGTTGACGGAGGCGAAGGCGGTGGCGACGCCGCCGGCGCCCTTGGAGATCAGCACGTTGCGGGTCAGCTCGCCGGTCGGGGCGTGCGCCGAGGCGGCCAGCAGGGCGCCGACGATGATCACCGAGGAGATGGCGTTGGTGACCGCCATCAGCGGCGTGTGCAGGGCCGGGGTGACGCTCCAGACGACGTAGTAGCCGACGAAGATCGCCAGCACGAAGATCGCCAGTCGGAAGACTGTGGGGTCGACGGCTTCCATCGCTTGCCTCAGCTCTTGAGTTGCGGGTGGACGACGGCGCCGCCCTGGGTGACCAGCGCCGCCTTGAGGATCTCGTCCTCGTAGTCGGGGGCGAACTGGCCTTCCTTGTTCAGGAACAGGCCGGCGAAGGCGAAGAGGTTGCGGGCGTAGAGGGCCGAGGCGTCGGCGGCGATCCGGCCCGGCAGGTTGGCGACGCCGAGGATCTTCACCCCGTTCTGGGTCACCGCCACTTCGCCGAGCTTGGCGCCCTCGACGTTTCCGCCCTGCTCGATGGCCAGGTCGACGATCACCGAGCCGGGCTTCATCGAGGCGACCTGGGCGGCGCTGACCAGCTTCGGCGCCGGGCGGCCGGGGATCAGGGCGGTGGTGATCACCATGTCCTGCTTGGCGATGTGGCTGGAGACCAGTTCGGCCTGCTTGGCCTGGTATTCCGCGCTCATCTCCTTGGCGTAGCCGCCGGCGGTCTGGGCGTTCTTGAACTCCTCGTCCTCGACGGCGAGGAACTTGGCGCCCAGGCTCTCCACCTGCTCCTTGGTGGCGGGGCGCACGTCGGTGGCGGTGACCACCGCGCCGAGCCGCCGGGCGGTGGCGATCGCCTGTAGGCCGGCGACGCCGACGCCCATGACGAACACCTTGGCCGCGGCGATGGTGCCGGCGGCAGTCATCATCATCGGCATGGCCCGGCCGTAGGCTTCCGCGCCCTCGATCACCGCGCGGTAGCCGGCGAGGTTGGCCTGCGAGGACAGCACGTCCATCACCTGGGCGCGGGTGATCCGCGGCACGAACTCCATGGCGAAGGCGGTGGCGCCGGCCTTCGCCAGCGCCTCCAGCTGGGCCTTGTCCTGGTAGGGGTTGAGCACCGCCGCGACGATCGCGCCCTTCGGCAGGGCGGCGATCTCGTCGGCTTCGGGCGCGCGGACCTTGAACAGGATGTCGGCCTTCGCCAGCGCATCCTTCAGCGTCTTGGCGATCGTCGCGCCGGCCGCGGCGTAGTCGGCGTCGGGATAGGAGGCGGCGCTGCCGGCGCCGGCCTCCACGGTCACGGCGAAGCCCGCGGCGATCAGCTTCTTCACCGTCTCCGGAACCGCGGCCACGCGGGTCTCGCCGGCGCGGCGTTCCTTGGTTACGGCGATGACGGCCATGCCGCGAAGTCCCCCAGATTCAGCGCGAATTGCGCCGGACCTTACGGGCGCGGGTCAGCCTCTGTCCAGCAGCGCTGGACGACGCCGTCGGTCAGATGTTCGAAGCGCGGCCTCAGCTTTACTGGGGCCGAGGCCGAATGTCGGCGTGCTAGTGCGCCGCGGCCTTGCCGCCGCGCAGCACGAAGATGCCGAGCGCCAGCACCACCCCGGCCGTCACCAGGCCGCCCAGGAAGCCGGCGCCGGTGCAGAACCACAGGGTCAGGAACAGCAGGCCGGAGGCCACGGCCAGCGAGCCCCACTTGGTCATGCCCATGACCAGGTGGAAGGTGGACACCTGCTCCTGGATGTCCATTTCGCCGCGATGATAGGTGGACGCGTGGTCGGCCATTACGAAGATGCTCGCTGGTAAGTGAGAAATACCCGGGTGGCGGGGTGCTACACGAGACCCGCGCGCCGCTCAAGCGGGGCGGTCGGGCCAGGCGGCAAGTAGGGCCCGCAACGCCGCAACCAGCGCCAGCGGCTGGTCGATCATGATGTGATGGTGCGCATCGGGGATCTCGACCTCCAGCATGCCCGGCGGAAAGGGGCTGGGCTGGCCGGCCCTGCGGCGCTCCAGGATGCGGCTGTTCTGGCCGAACACGTGGACCATGGGGGTGACGATCTTCGGCCCGCCTTCGGCCGACGGCATCATCCCGCTGCGGTCGAGCTTGTTCCACATGTTCGGGTCGAACTTCCAGGTCCAGCCCTCGCCCGAGCCGTCCTCCAGCGGCGCGCGCTTCAGGGAGCGGCGGGCGATGAAGTCGGCGATGTTCGGATTGCCGGCCGGCTGCGGCGGCATCAGCCGGAAGCGGGCCAGGGCCGCCTCCATGGTCGGATAGACGCGGCTCGGCCGGTCGACGGTGGGGATGTTGCGGATTTCCTCCATCCGCTTCTGCCGCGCGGCCAGCTCCTCCGGCGGCGGACCGCCGAAGCCGGTGTCGACCAGGATCGCCGCATGCATCCGCTCCGGAAAGCGGGCGGCGGCGAAGAACACCTGCCCGCCGCCGAACGAGTGGCCGATGTAGGTCGGCTTGCGGCCGCCCTCGTAGAGGCCGGTCGCCCGGGCCACGGCCTCGGCGTCCTCGGCGAAGTCGGTGAAGGCGTAGCGCTCGCGCCAGCCGGAATCGCCCATGCCGGCCAGCGACATCGAGGCCACCCGGTAATCCTGCGCGAAGAACGGGGCGATGAAGCTCCACCAGTCGGCGTGGGCGCTGTTGCCGTGCACGAACAGCAGGCCCGGCTTGCCGACCTCGCCCCAGGTCAGGACCTCGAGCTGGGTGCCCAGGCTCTCGACGAATCCGCGCTCCGGCTCGATGGCGATGGCGTCCTTGAACCACTGCGGCGAGGGCGGTTCGGCCCCGCGATAGGCGGCCAGCGGCGCCTGCACCTCGGGCGGCAGCTGCCCCGGCTCGGTGTGGACCGGCCGGTCGTCGTAGGTCTCACGGGTGTCGCCCCTCGGGGCGGCTTCGTCGGCCATGATCTCTCTCACGCGGTGCTGCCCCCGTGACTAACAAGCGTTTGAAAAATGGCAAGCGCCATCGCCCCGTGTCCGCGCTGGCCAAGCAATGGCAGGCGGTTAAGCTCCGCGCACAAGGGAGAGATCGCGCATGTTCAACCGCCTGCTTCTCGGATGCGCCGCCGCGCTGATGGCGCTCGGCTCCGCCGCCGCCGCGCCGCAGATCCTGGCGCCGCCCGCCGCGCCCGGCCCGGCGGTGCAGCCCTATGTGCGGGTCGGCGCCGGCGCCACCGTGCTCCGCCACGTGACGCTGATCGACGGCACGGGCGCGCCGGCGCAGGCCGACCGCACGGTCATCCTGCGCGACGGGAAGATCGCCGCGGTCGGACCGGCCGGCCTGGCGGCGCCCAAGGGCGCGACCGTGCTCGACCTGCCGGGCCACACGGTGCTGCCCGGCCTCGTGGGCATGCATGACCACATGTACTACATCGCCCGGCCGAACCTCGACGCCGCCGGCCATTCCGAGCCGCCCCTGGTCGTCCCGCAGATGACCTTCAGCTCGCCCCGGCTCTACCTGGCGGCCGGCGTGACGACCCTGCGCACCACCGGCAGCGTCGAGCCCTACGCCGACATCAACGTCAAACGGATGATCGACGCCGGCCAGATGGTCGGCCCGCACATGGACGTCACCGGCCCCTACCTGGAGGGCGCCGGCAGCCCGTTCATCCAGATGCACCCGCTAACGGACGCCGAGGACGCGCGGCGCACCGTCGCCTTCTGGGCCGACCAGGGCGCCACGTCCTTCAAGGCCTACATGAACATCACCCGCGCCGAGCTGAAGGCGGCGGTGGAGGAGGCGCACAGGCGCGGCCTGAAGATCACCGGCCACCTCTGCTCGGTGACCTATCCCGAAGCCGCCGAGCTCGGCATCGACAACCTGGAGCACGGCTTCTTCGTCAACACCCAGCTCGATCCGGGCAAGGCGGTCGACGCCTGTCCCGCCACCGTCGGCACGCCCACCCTGCTGGCGATGACCCCGCAGAGCCCCGAGGCCGACGCCCTGATCCGCCTGCTGGTCGACCGCCACGTGGCGCTGACCTCGACCCTGCCGGTGTTCGAGCAGAGCGTGCCGGGGCATGCGCCGCTGAACCCGCGGGCCATGGCGGTGCTGACGCCGGAGGCGCGGGAGGCCTACCTCTACGCCCGCAACGCCCGCAACAGCCCGCCGCGGGAGCGGTTCGCGGACACCGCCCGGGCTTTCCAGAACGCCCTGGGCCTGGAGCGGAAGTTCGTGGCCGCCGGCGGGCTGCTGATGGCCGGGCCCGACCCCACCGGCAACGGCGGCGTCATCCCCGGCTTCGGCGACCAGCGCGAGATCGAGCTCCTGGTGGAGGCGGGATTCCGGCCGGAGGAGGCGATCCGCATCGCCACCCTGAACGGGGCCACCTATCTGGGCCTGGCCGACCGCATCGGTTCGATCGCGCCGGGCAAGAACGCCGATCTGGTGGTGGTGAAGGGCGACCCCTCGAAGGCGATCGCCGACATCGAGAACGTGGAGATCGTCTTCAAGGACGGGGTCGGCTACGACCCGGGGCGGCTGCTGTCGTCGGTGCAGGGGCGCTACGGCCAGTACTGAGGCTGATCAGCGCCGCGCGTTCGGCCGGCGTCAGCACCCGCCAGCGGCCCTCCGGCAGGTCGCCCAGCAGCAGCGGGCCGATCCGCACCCGGAACAGGTCGGTGACGTGCAGGCCCACCAGCTCGCACATCCGGCGGATCTGGCGGTTGCGGCCCTCCTTGAGGATGAAGCGCAGCTGCTGGTCGCCGACCACGCCGATCTTCGCCGGCCGCAGCTGGCGGCCGTCCAGCCGCAGGCCGTGGCGCAGCTGGCCGAGCTTGCCCTCGGTGATCTTGCCGGCGACCCGGACCAGGTACTCCTTGTCGAGGTCCGACTCCGGCCCGACCAGCGCCTTGGCCAGCACGCCGTCGTCGGAGAGGATCAGCAGGCCGCGGGAGTCCATGTCGAGCCGGCCGAGCGGCGCCAGGCTGGTGTCGGCGTCGGGGATCGCCGGGCTGTCGCCCAGCAGCGCGGCCTTGGTCAGCAGGCGCACGGCCGGCACCTGGCCGGGGTCGGGCTGGGCGGAGACCACGCCCTCCGGCTTGTGCAGCAGGACGCTGAAGCTGGCGTCCAGCTGGCTCTGGGCGGCGTCGGACAGCACCAGGGTCTGGCCCGGCTGGATCTTGCGGCCCGCGTCGGTGACGGTCTCGCCGTCGACGGCCACCAGGCCGCGGGCG
The DNA here is from genome assembly GCF_003254505.1 of Phenylobacterium hankyongense. Classification (NCBI taxonomy): domain Bacteria; kingdom Pseudomonadati; phylum Pseudomonadota; class Alphaproteobacteria; order Caulobacterales; family Caulobacteraceae; genus Phenylobacterium; species Phenylobacterium hankyongense. Next base: position 867,993 of record NZ_QFYP01000001.1, read on the forward strand.
ATCAGGTCGTCCGCCTCGCGGCGCGAGCAGACGCCGCTCTGCGCCAGCCAGCGGTTGACGCGCTGCGGCTCGGCCTCGTCATAGCGTCGCGTCCAGCCCATGGGGTTCTGTAGGGCCCAAGGCCGACGACCCGCAAGACCGGCGGGCGGCCGATGTGCCATATGGGCCTCTCGCGGGAGGGGCCTTTGGACCAGTACGACGTGGTGGTGATCGGCGCCGGGGCCGCCGGGATGATGTGCGCCATCGAGGCCGGCAAGCGCGGCCGCAAGGTGCTGGTCCTCGACCACGCCAAGGCGCCGGGCGAGAAGATCCGCATCTCCGGCGGCGGCCGCTGCAACTTCACCAACATCCACTCCGCGCCGGAGAACTTCATCTCCGCCAACCCGCGGTTCTGCATCTCGGCCCTGCGCCGCTATCGGCCGGCCGACTTCATCGCCCTCGTCGACCGCCACCGCATCGCCTGGCACGAGAAGACCCTCGGCCAGCTGTTCTGCGACGACAGCGCCCGTCAGATCATCGACATGCTGCTGGCCGAGATGCGCGCGCACGGCGTGCAGCTGCGCCTGCAGACCACCGTCGACGGCGTCGAGAAGACCGACGGCGGCTTTCGCCTGTCGATGGGCGGCCCGCAGGTCGTCGCCGCAAACCTGGTGATCGCCACCGGCGGCAAGTCGATCCCGAAGATGGGCGCCACCGGCTTCGGCTACGACATCGCCCGCCAGTTCGGCCTGCCGGTCACCGAGACCCGGCCGGCGCTGGCGCCGTTGACCTTCGAGGTCGGCCTGCTGGAGCGGCTGAAGCCCTTGGCCGGCGTGGCGGTCGACGCCCGGGTCGCCAGCGGCAAGCGGGCCTTCGACGAGGCCATGCTGTTCACCCACCGCGGGCTCAGCGGCCCGGCGGTGCTGCAGATCTCCTCCTACTGGCGCGAGGGCGGCGAGATCGAGGTCGACATGGCGCCCGGCGTCGACGTCTTCGAGACGCTGCGCCGAGCCCGCGCCGAGCACGGCCGGCAGGCGGTCGCCACGGTGCTGAGCCAGTTCGTGCCCAGGCGTCTCGCCCAGTTGATCGCCGACACCGAGGGCGCGACCGGCAATGTGGCCGACGCCCCCGACAAGCTGCTGCGCCGGATCGCCACCGCCGTGAACGCCTGGCGGGTGAAGCCGGTTGGCTCCGAAGGCTACCGCACCGCCGAGGTGACCCTGGGCGGGGTCGACACCGAGGCGCTGGACTCCCGGACCATGGCGGCCAAGGCCGTGCCCGGCCTCTACTTCATCGGCGAGGTGGTGGACGTCACCGGCTGGCTCGGCGGCTACAATTTCCAGTGGGCCTGGGCCAGCGGCTGGAGCGCCGGCCAGGCGGTGTGATGCACGCGCGTACTTGCCTGCCGGCGGGCACGATGATACTTAAGGATGTGCTTAACCAATCATCCAGCCTCGACCAGATGTTCCAGGCGCTGTCGGACCCCACCCGGCGCGCCATGGTCGAGCGCCTGAGCCGCGGGCCGGCTTCGGTCAGCGAACTCGCCCAGCCGATGGCCATGTCGCTGCCGGCCGTGGTGCAGCACCTGCAGGTGCTGGAGGCCAGCGGCCTGGTGAAGACCGAGAAGGTCGGCCGCGTGCGCACCTGTCGGCTCGACACCGGCGCCCTGCAACTGGCCGAGCAATGGATCAACGACCGGCGCACCGGCTGGGAGCGCCGCCTCGACCGCCTGGGCGACTACCTCGCCGACACCGACCCGGACAAAGGGAGCAAGCCATGACCGACCGCACCGTCACCCACGCCACCTTCTGCCTCGAGCGCACCTATGACGCGACGCCCGCGCGGGTGTTCGCCGCCTTCGCCACGGAACAGGGCAAGGCCCGCTGGTTCTCCGGCCCGAACGAGGAGTGGCAGATCATCGAGCGGGCGTTCGACTTCCGCGAGGGCGGCCGCGAGCGGCTGAAGGGCCGCTGGGCCAGCGGCAGGGTCTCCGACTTCAGCGCCACCTACCAGGATATCGTGCCCGATGAGCGGATCGTCTACGCCTACGAGATGCGCCTGGACGACCGGAAGATCTCGGTGTCGCTGGCGACGCTGGAATTCAAGCCGGCCGGCCAGGGCACGCGCCTGGTGATGACCGAACAGGGCGCCTTCCTCGACGGCTACGACGACGCCGGCAGCCGCGAGCACGGCACCGCGATCCTGCTCGATCGGGTCGGCGCGTCGCTGGTCGAGCCGGCCGAGGCCTGAGCGTCAGGCGGCGGCGCGCGCTGCGACCGGTTGCTGGGAGACCGGCGGCTGAGCGGCGACCGCCTCGGGGTCGATCTCGATCGCCGCGGGCCGGCCCCAGGGCACCACCGCCCAGATCCGCTCATGGAAATAGAACAGGCCGATCTTGGTGAAGCTCTCCACCGAGGCGATCGAGGCGGCGAACACCAGGTGGCCGGTGATGAAGTAGCTGATCACGAAGGTGTCGATGCTGCCGAGGATGCGCCAGCTGACGGCCTTCACGAAGGAACGCGAATGGGCTTCGGGCGCACGGAAAAGCATCGGGTCGCATCCTGACGTCGATGGTGGAGGAAGGCTGGTGTCCTGCCATCGGCGTCGGCCGCGTGGGAGCCAAGAATTCCCAGGCTGCCGATAGGTTTTCTGTGCGCGCGGTCAGCCCGGCCCTCAGACCAGGGCTTCGAACTCGTCCACCAGCCGCTCCAGCTGCTTCATGCCGGCCGCCCAGAACGCCTTCTCCCGCGGGTTGAGGCCGAAGGGCGCCAGCGCCTCGACGTAGGTCCGCGTGCCGCCGGCGGCGAGCAGGTCCTCGTACAGCGGCGCGAACCCCTGCGGGTCCTCCCGGCGCTTCTCCATCAGGCCGCGCACCAGGAGGTCGCCGAAGGCGTAGGCGTAGACGTAGAAGGGCGCGTGCACGAAGTGGCTGACGTAGGCCCAGTAGTGCTCGTAGCCGCGGTTGAGCTTGATCGCCGGCCCCAGGCTCTCGCCCATGACCTCCAGCCACAGGCTGCCGATCTCCTCCGCCGACACTTCGCCCTCCAGCCGCGCGGCGTGGAAGCGGGTCTCGAAGCGGTGGAAGGCGATCTGCCGCACGACGGTGTTGATGCCGTCCTCGATCTTGCCGGCCAGCAGGCCGCGGCGCTCGGACTTCGAGGCGTTGTCCAGCAGGCGCTCGAACACCAGGCCCTCGCCGAAGATCGAGGCGGTCTCCGCCAGCGTCAGCGGCGTGTCGGCCAGCAGCGTGCCGAGCGGCGCGGCCAGCGTCTGGTGCACCGCATGGCCGAGTTCGTGGGCCAGGGTCAGGACGTCGCGCCGCTCGCCCATGAAGTTCATGAACACGTAGGGGTGACGGTCGGAGGTCACCGGATGCGAATAGGCCCCCGACTGCTTGCCGGGCCGCGGCCGGGCGTCGATCCAGGGGTGGGTGAAGAAGGTCTGGGCGGTGTCGGCGAACTTCGGCGCCAGGTCCGCGAAGCTCTCCAGCACCATCGCCTTGGCTTCCTCCCAGCGGTAGGTGCGCGGCGCTTCGGTATCCAGCGGCGCGTTGCGGTCCCACTGGTTGAGGACGTCGACGCCCATCACCTGGGCCTTCAGCCGGTAGTAGCGGTGGCTGACCGAGGCGTAGGACTCCACGACGGCCGCCTCCAGCGCCTGCACGGCGTCGGCGTCCACCTCGTTGGCCAGGTGGCGGGAGGCGGCGGGGTCGGGATACTTCCGCCAGCGGTCCTCCACCTGCTTTTCGAAGGCCAGCGTGTTGAGCGCCAGCGCCAGGCTCGGCGTGCGCGCCTCCAGCGCCTTGGCCAGCCCCTTCGCCGCCTGCTTGCGGCGCTTGGCGTCCGGGTCGGAGAGGCGGTTCAGCGTCTCCGGCAGGGTCAGCCTGTCCTTGCCGACCTTGGCGGTCAGCCGGGCCAGGGTCTCGTCGGACAGCCGGCTCCAGTTGGCCACCGCCGGCCCGCGGTCGATGACCATCCGCTCCAGGTCCGGCGTCAGCTCGTGCGGCCGCGACAGCCGCACCCGCCGGATCCACGGCCGCCAGCGCGCCGCCGGCGCATGCGCCGCCATGGCCGCCTCGATCTCGGCGTCCTCCAGCTGGTTGATCTCCAGGGTGAAGAACAGGCTCTCGGCGGCGATCTGCGCCGAGCGGGCCCGCAGGTCCGCCTCGAACTTCGACCAGGCCGGGTCGTTGCGCGCGGTGGAGGCGGCCAGCGAGGCGTAGGCCCCGACCGCCCAGAGCCCGTTGGTGGCGGCCTCATAGAGCCGGATGCCGCCGTCCAGCAGCTGGCCCAGGGCGTCGGCGTCGGCGCGGGCGGCGACGAACCGGCCCTGCAGCTCCACCAGGGCGTCGTTGGCGCGCTTGGCCTCGGCGATGTCGGTCTCGATCCGCGGGTCGTCGCGGCCGGCGTAGAGGTCGTCCAGCCGCCACTCGGGCAGGGCTTCGGTCTTGAAGGGGGCGTTCATGAGGAGAGGTTTAAGCCTGCGACCCCGAGGAGTCACATCTTCTGCGTCGCCAGCAGGATCGAGGTCTCGGTCGAGGCGATGCCGGCGACCAGGCGGATCTGGTCGAGGGTGCGGCTGAATTCCCGCAGGTCGCTGGTGTCGAGTTCGGCGACCAGGTCCCAGCGGCCGTTGGTGGTGTGGACCTTGTCCACCTCCGGGAAGCCGCGCAGCGCCCTGACGACGGCGCTGGTGCGCTCGCCCTCGATGGCGATGCACATGATGGCGCGCACCCGCTGGGCCTCGACCTCGGGCCGGATCTTCACCGTGAAGCCCTGGATGACGCCGTCGTCGCGGGTCATCTTCTCGAGGCGGTTCTGCACGGTGCCGCGCGAGACCTTCAGCCGACCGGCCAGCGAGGCCACCGACTCGCGGCTGTTGACGCGCAACAGCGCCAGCAGCCGGCGATCCAGGTCATCCATCATAACGCCAATGATCCTTATCAGATCGTCAGACAACAGCGCATAATTTAGCAGCTTGTGCGCTATTCGCTAGCGCCGCCCGGCGCGATCATTCGTCCCCAGCCACCACAGCTCTGAGGACGCCCATGGACCCCCGGCCGCAGTTCCTGATGACCGACGCAGGTCATTTCGACGTCTGCTACCAGATCAATCCGTGGATGCAGCCGACCGCCTGGCGCGCCGATCCGGCCGCCTGCAAGGCCGCCGCCCAGGCCGGCTCGGCGCAGCTGAAGGCCGCCCTGCAGGCGGCCGGCGCGCACGTGGAGACCATCGGCGGCGTGCGCGGCCTGCCGGACCTGGTGTTCCCGGCCAACGCCGCGGTGGTGCTGGACGGCCGCGTGCTGCTGGCCCGCTTCCGCTATCCGGAGCGGCAGGGCGAGGAGGCGGTGTTCCGCTCGGCGTTCGAGAAGCTCCGCAAGCGCGGCCTGGTCGAGGAGCTCGTCGATCTGCCGGAGGGCCTGTTCCACGAGGGCGCCGGCGACTGCATCTGGGACAAGGACCGCAAGCTGTTCTGGGCCGGCTACGGGCCGCGCTCCAGCCACGGCGCGCTGGCGGTAATCAGGCGGGTGTTCGGCCAGGAGGTCGTGCCGCTGGAGCTGGCCTCCGACCGCTTCTACCACCTGGACACCTGCTTCTGCCCGCTGGCCGGCGGCAAGGTGCTCTACTACCCGGCCGCCTTCACCGCGCCGGCGCTGGCCGCCATCCGCGCCCGCGTGCCGGAGGCCCAGCGCATCGAGGCCAGCGATGAGGAGGCCGCCGCCTTCTGCGTCAACGCGGTCAACCTCGACGCCAAGGTGATCATGGCCCGCGCCCCGGCCTCGCTGCGCGCCAAGCTGCGGGCCGGTGGCTACACGCTCGTCGAGGTCGACCTCGATCCCTTCATCCTCTCCGGCGGGGCCGCCTACTGCATGACGCTGCGGCTCGATCGGACCAGCGCGCCCGCCGCCGCCATCCTCGCCGCCGAATAGGGACAGCCGCCATGAACGACATCGCCCTGCGCTCCCGCACCGAGCAGCTGATCGCGCTGGAGGCCCTCTACGGCGCGAAGAACTACAAGCCCCTCGACGTGGTGCTGACCCGCGGCGAGGGCGTCTATGTCTGGGACGTGGACGGCCGCCGCTACCTGGATTGCCTGTCGGCCTATTCGGCGGTCAACCAGGGCCACTGCCACCCGAAGATCCTGGAGGCCATGGTCGAGCAGGCGGGCCGGCTGACGCTGACCTCGCGCGCCTTCCGCAACGACCAACTGGCGCCCTTCTACGAAGAGCTCTGCGCGCTCACCCACTCCACCAAGGTGCTGCCGATGAACTCCGGCGCGGAGGCCGTGGAGAGCGCCCTGAAGGTCGCCCGCAAGTGGGGCTACGAGGTCAAGGGCGTGCCCGCCGACCAGGCGGAGATCATCGTCGCGGCGGACAACTTCCACGGCCGCACCGTGGCCATCGTCGGCTTCTCCACCGATCCGGGCTCGCGCAGCGGCTTCGGCCCGTTCGCGCCGGGCTTCAAGGTCGTGCCCTATGGCGACGCCAGGGCGCTGGAGGCGGCGATCACCCCCAACACCGTGGCCTTCCTGGTCGAGCCGATCCAGGGCGAGGCCGGCGTGATCATTCCGCCGGCGGGCTACCTGAAGGCCGCGCGCGAGCTCTGCACCCGGCACAACGTCATCCTGATCCTTGACGAGATCCAGACCGGCCTCGGCCGCACCGGCAAGCTGCTGGCCGAGGAGCACGAGGGGATCGAGGCGGACCTGACCCTGATCGGCAAGGCGCTGTCGGGCGGCTTCTATCCGGTCTCCGCCGTGCTCTCGAACTCCGAGGTCATGGGCGTGCTGCATCCGGGCGAGCACGGCTCGACCTTCGGCGGCAACCCGCTGGCCTGCGCGGTGGCGCGCGCGGCGCTGAAGGTGCTGGTCGAGGAAGGCATGATCGACAACGCCGCCCGCATCGGCGCCCGCCTGCAGGCCTCGCTGGCGGCGATCGACGCGCCGCGCGTGAAGGAGGTCCGTGGCCGCGGCCTGATGCTGGCCGTCGAACTGCACCCCGACGCCGGCGGCGCCCGGCGGGTCTGCGAGGGGCTGCAGGCCCGCGGCCTGCTCGCCAAGGAAACCCACGACCACACCATCCGCATCGCCCCGCCGCTGATCCTCACCGCCGACCAGGCCGACTGGATCGTCGAGCAGTTCGCCGCGGCGCTGCAATAACATTCGTCATCCTAGGCCTTGTGCCTAGGACCCCTTCCTCAGCGTCTGTGAGTGGGGACGTGTGGCGCCACGCAGCTCCCCCTCGACCATCCGGGAACCCGACAGAGGGGTCCTAGGCACAAGGCCTAGGATGACGAAGGGATGGGGCGGCGGCGACCTACACGAAGGGGGGTGAGGCGGCGGCGACCCGCTACACGATCCCATCGTAGAGATCGTCCCAGTGCGGGTTCTCGCGTTCGATCAGGTTGATCTTCCACTCCCGCGGCCAGCGCTTCAGCGACTTCTCCCGCTGGATGGCGTTCAGCATGCCTTCGAACGGCTCGAACCAGACCAGGCGCTTCAGTCCGTACTTGGAGGTGAAGCCGGGCACGATCCCTTCACGATGCTCCCACACGCGGCGGACCAGCTGACCGGTCACGCCGATGTAGAGCGTGCCGCGCATGCGGTCGGCCATGATGTAGACCGCGATGAAGGCGTCGCGCCCGACCAAGCCGCTACTTCGGCCCCACCCCCGGCCCGCCCTTGGCGGATTCCACCGCCGGCGTCGGCGCGCCCTTGGCCAGCGAGATCAGGTAGGCGCGGATGTCCTCGACCTCGCCGGCGTTCAGGAAGCGGGCGAAGCTGGCCATGCCGTTGTGGGCGCGGGCGCCCTCCATCACCACCGAGCGGAAGTCCTCCGGGGTGGCGATCATCGGCGAGCGCTTGAGGTCCGGCAGCCAGGCGCCGGTGGCGTTCGGCCCGTGGCAGACCTGGCAGTTCTGGTTGAACACCACGAAGCCGTTCTGGACGGCGCCGGTCGAGTTCACCTTGCTCAGGTCGACGGTCGGCTGCGCGGGCGTCACGTAGTCGGGCGCCACGGCCTTGCCGCCGAGCTTGAACACCAGCAGCCGCCCGGGCAGCCGCGGCCGCTGCGGCATCAGCGCCGGCGAGGAGATCTCGCCCGCCCCGCCCTCGCCGACCATCACCGCCACGTACTGGGCGCCGTTCAGCTCATAGGTCATCGGCGCGGCGATCACCCCGTTGCCGGTCTTGTAGGACCACAGCTTGGTCCCGCTGGCGGCGTCGTAGGCGTCGAACTGCCCCTCGGCCGCGCCCTGGAAGACCAGGCCCCCGCCGGTCGCCAGCACGCCGGCGTTCCAGAAATAGGGGTGCTGGACGGTCCAGACCGCCTTCTGCCGCACGGGATCCCAGGCGATCAGCATGCCCTTGATCTGGGAGACCAGCGCCGCCTGCTGGGCCGGCGTCATCGGCGCGGCGTTGGCCAGGAAATCGGTGCCGGTGTTCCAGGCGCCCGGCCGATAGCGGAAGGTCTTGTCGTCCACATAGGCGAACGGCACCGACTGGGCCGGGATGTAGACCAGGCCGGTCTTCGGGCTGAAGGCCATCGGGTGCCAGTTGTGGCCGCCGAACGGCGCCGGCATCTGCAGGGACGGGCCGTTGGCGTAGCGGGCGGCCGGGTTCTCGATCGGCCGGCCGGTCTTCATGTCGACGCCGGTGGCCCAGCTGACCGGCACGTAGTTCTTGGCCGACAGCAGCTCGCCGGTCGCCCGGTCGAGCACATAGAAGAAGCCGTTCTTCGGCGCCTGCATCAGCACCTTGCGCGGCTTCCCCCCGACGTTGAGGTCGGCCAGCATGATCGGCTGGGTGGCGGTGTAGTCCCAGCTCTCGCCCGGCGTCGTCTGGTAGTGCCAGACGTATTCCCCGGTGTCCGGCTTCAGCGCCAGGATCGAGGATACGAACAGGTTGTCGCCCTTGCCGCCGGACCGCTTCAGGTGGTTCCACGGCGCGCCGTTGCCGACGCCGAGGTAGACGATGTCCAGCGCCGGGTCGTAGGCCATGCCGTCCCAGACGGTGGCCCCGCCGCCGGACTGCTTCCAGACCCCGCCGGACCAGGTGGCGTTGACCTTCTGGGCCATGATCTTGTCCGAGGCCGCGCCGTCCGGCGCGCCGGTCGGGTTGGGCGCGGTGTAGAACCGCCAGATCTGGTGCCCGGTGGCGGCGTCATAGGCGGTGACGTAGCCGCGCACGCCGTATTCGGCGCCGCCGTTGCCGATCAGCACCTTGTCCTTGATGACCCGCGGCGCGCCGGTGATCGTGTAGGGCTTGGAGTTGTCGGTGGTCTGCACGGACCAGACCGGCTGGCCGGTCCCGGCGTCCAGCGCGATCAGCCGCCCGTCCAGCGTGCCGACATAGACCCGGCCCTTCCACACCGCGACCCCGCGGTTGACCACGTCGCAGCAGGCGTCGAAGCCCTTGGCGCCCTCGACCTTCGGGTCGAAGGACCACCTCGGCTTGCCGGTGGCGGCGTCGAACGCATAGACCTTCGACCAGGCGGTGGTGGTGTAGAGCACCCCGTCGACCATCAGCGGCGTGGCTTCCTGGCCGCGGTTGGTGTCGAACTGGGCGTACCAGGCCAGCCCCAGCTGCGGGACGGTCCTGGCGTCGACCTGGGTCAGCGGGCTGAACCGCTGTTCGGAGTAGCCCTTGCCGTAGGACAGCCACTCGCCGTTGGCGTCGGCGGCCTGCAGCCGCTGGGCGTCCACCCGGCCCGGGCCCGCCTGTTTCTGGCCCATCGGCTTCTGGCACGCCGCCAGGCTCGCCACGCAGGCAAGCGCCAGCGCCAGCTTGGTGATCCTCATGTCGCCTCCCAACGGCCGTTAATCTCGGCCTTGGGGAGAACTATGCCCCGATGGCTCGCGCGGGCAAGCGCGCCGCCACGTCAACCGCGCGGCGGATACATCAGGCGCGGGTCTCAGCGGGTGCTGCGGCGGTCGTTCAGCAGCGGCAGGCGCGGATCCCTGGGCGTGGACACCGACGAGCGCGGGTCGATCAGGTCGCGGCGGGTGGGGGTCTGGGTGTTCTTCTGGGTCTTCATCGCCGTCGTTCCTTCAGGTCCCTGGGCAGCGGAAGCTGCCGAACGGGCGAAGCGGCGGACGAAGAGGCGCCGGCCGGCCGAGCGCGTCTTCGGGGCGCGGAACCTAGCACGTCGCGGCCAGCGGCGAGAGCCCCCGCGTTAACCCCTGACTCAGGTCTCCGAAACCCCGCCTTTACCCAAGGCCTGTATCAATTCGCGACATAAGGAGCCTCGTCCGACTGAGACGACGGCCGATCAAGGTGGGTGTTTTCACATGGCCAAAACGGTCCTGGTCGTCGACGACGACCCGACGCAACGCCGGCTGATCCAGGCGGTCCTGGAGCGCGAGGGCTTCGCCGTCTCCCATGCGGAGAACGGCGACGAGGCGATGCGCCACCTCGGGTCCGGCGCGGGGGTCGACGTGGTCCTCCTCGACCTCGTCATGCCCGGCATCTCCGGGCAGGACACGCTGGCCGAAATGCGGGCGCGCGGCTTCTCGCAGCCGGTGATCGTGGTCACGGCCACCGGCGGCATCGACACGGTCGTGCAGGCCATGCAGGCCGGGGCCGTCGACTTCTTCATCAAGCCGGCGGCGCCGGAGCGGATCATCGTCTCGATCCGCAACGCGCTGTCGATGGGCGCCCTGAAGGGCGAGGTCGACCGGCTGAAGAAGCACCAGTCCGGCCGCACCACCTTCGAGGACCTGATCGGGTCGTCGGCGCCCATGACCATGGTCAAGCGGCTGGGCGAACGGGCGGCCAAGTCCTCCATCCCGATCCTGATCACCGGCGAAAGCGGCGTCGGCAAGGAAGTCATCGCCCGCGCCGTGCACGGCTCCTCCGAGCGGGCCGGCAAGCCGTTCGTGGCGGTGAACTGCGGGGCGATCCCCGAGAACCTCGTGGAATCCATCCTGTTCGGCCACGAGAAGGGCAGCTTCACCGGCGCCACCGACAAGCATCTGGGCAAGTTCCAGGAGGCCAACGGCGGCACCCTGTTCCTCGACGAGGTCGGCGAGCTGCCGCTGGACATCCAGGTCAAGCTGCTGCGGGCGCTGCAGGAGAGCGAGATCGACCCGGTCGGCGCCAAGCGCTCGATCAAGGTCGACGTCCGCATCGTCTCGGCCACCAACCGCGACCTCGGCCAGGCGGTGAAGGACGGCCGGTTCCGCGAGGACCTGTTCTATCGCCTCAACGTCTTCCCGATCGAGGCCCCGGCCCTGCGCGAGCGCAAGGACGACGTGCCGGCCCTGGTTGACGCCTTCGTCCGCCGCTTCAACGTCGAGGAGGGCAAGTCCGTGGTGGGCGCCGCGCCCGAAACCATGGCCTTCCTGGCCGCCTTCGACTGGCCCGGCAACGTCCGCCAGCTGGAGAACGCGGTCTATCGCGCCATCGTGCTCGCCGACGCGCCCTATCTGCAGCCGCACGACTTCCCGGCGATCTCCGGGGTGGCCGCGCCGCCGCCGGAGGCCGCCGCGCCGCCTGCCCGCACGCCCCCTGCCCGCACGCCCGTGGCCGGCATGCCCGCCGCCCTACCGACGCCGCAGCAGCTGATCAGCGACCTGAGCCAGGACGCGCCGGTGCGCATCCTCGACGCCCGCGGCCATCTGCGCACCCTGGAGGAGATCGAACGCGACCTCATCCAGCTCGCCATCGGCATCTACGCCGGCCACATGAGCGAGGTCGCCCGCCGCCTCGGCATCGGCCGCTCCACCCTCTACCGCAAGGTCCGCGAACAGGGCCTGGAAGACGTGGTGAAGGGCGTTTCCGACGAAGCTGATCCTGAAGCTAAGGTCGCCTGAGGCGCACAAACCTGCGGTCATCCCCGCGAAAGCGGGGACCCAGGTGTTTTGCGTTTTCGCGCGGCCCATGGGCGAGGTTGGATCCCTCAGCCACAATAAAAAGCCTGGGTCCCCGCTTTCGCGGGGATGAGCGGAAAATGGGAGGTTAGGGCCCCCTACTCCGGCTTCTTCCGCCGGAACGGCCGGCGCTTCATCTCCGTCTTCTCGCCCTTCGCCTTGGCGGCGATCTCCTTGAGCTTGACGGTCTGCATCGCCGACAGCGCCTCGCCCGGCGCGCCCTTCTCGGGATCGCCGAAGGCGCGGCCGTAGGTCTTCACCCGCTCGGCCACCGAGCCCAGGAATTCGCCCTCCCATTCGGAGAGCTTGACGCCGGCCCGTTCGGCCTGGCGCTGGGCGCGTTTGAGGGCGTTCAGCGCAGCGCGTTTGGCCTGCGCCTTCCGATCTGGAGCCTTACGCTTCAAATCTCTCCGATGGCGGAGAGGTAGAGGTCGAGGATGGCGTCCTCTTCCATCCGCTTGGCGCGGTCCTGCTTGCGGATGCGGACCACCTTGCGCAGGATCTTGACGTCGAAGCCGTTGCCCTTGGCCTCGGCGAAGACTTCCTTGATCTGCTCGGCGATCTCCGACTTCTCCTGTTCGAGGCGTTCGATGCGCTCGATGATGCTCTTCAGCTGGCCCTGGGCCGCCTGGTTGAGCACGTCGGGATGGGCGGAAGCGTCGTCGGCCATGGGGAAAGCCTCTCGCGAGTCGGGGGTTGTCGGAAAGCGCGCGACCCTACTCATCAGCCCGGCCGCTGTCATCCGCACCTTGAACCTTGACTTGTCTGCGCCCGTTGAGACGGATCGCCGCGGAGGCCCCGATGTCAAACACCCCGAAGAGCCCACCCACCCAGGACGACGCCGAAGCCGCCGTGCGCACCCTGATCGAATGGGCGGGCGACGACCCCGACCGCGAAGGCCTGCTCGACACCCCGGCCCGCGTGGCGCGCGCCTACAAGGAGCTGTTCTCCGGCTACGACACCGATCCGCGCGCCTACCTGGAGCGCACCTTCAGCGAGGTGGGCGGCTACGACGAGCTGGTGGTGCTGAAGGACATCCGGGTGGTGAGCTTCTGCGAGCACCACATGCTGCCGTTCCTCGGCAAGGCCCACGTCGGCTACCTGCCGTCGCACCGGGTGGTCGGCATCTCCAAGCTGGCGCGGGTGGTGCACGGCTTCGCCCGCCGGCTGCAGATCCAGGAGAAGCTCACCGCCGAGATCGCCGAGGCCATCCACGACATCCTGCAGCCCAAGGGCGTCGGCGTGGTGATCGTCTCCGAGCACAGCTGCATGACCATGCGCGGCGTCAACACGCCCGGCTCGCGGCTGACCACCAGCCACCTGCTGGGCGAGGTCCGCGACGACCCGCGCACCCGCCAGGAGTTCTTCGAGTTGGTGAGGAACGGGGAGCACTGACTTCGCTCCTCCCCTGTCCCGAAGAGGATGGGGGAGGTGGCGCGCCCCGCAGAGGGCGTGACGGAGGGGGCGTGACGGAGGGGGCGAGCCGGCGCACGTGCGGACCCGCGCCCCCTCCACCATCCGCTCTTCGGCGGATGGTCCCCCTCCCCCGTTTTACGGGGGAGGAGAGATTAGAGCAGGCCGCGCGCCTCCAGCGCCGGCCGGAGCGCGGCGGGGTCGGTGAAGTGGTGGACGTCGAAGCCCAGCGCCCGCGCGCCTTCGATGTTCCTGGCGCTGTCGTCCACGAACAGGACGTCTTCCGGCGCAACGCCGAACCGCTCGCAGGCCTGGCGGTAAATGCGCGGGTCGGGCTTCATGACCGCGGTCTCGGCCGAGATCACGATGCCGCCGAAATGCCGGAAGGCCGGGCTCATGGCGGTGATCCCGTCGATCACCTCGTGGCTCATGTTGGAGAGGCCGAACTGCGGCACGCCGCGGGCGGCCAGCGCCTCGATGGCGGCCTCGGTCTCAGGGATGGCGCCGGAGAACATCTCCCACCAGCGGGTTTCCCAGGCGTGGATCTGGTCGGAATATTCGGGAAAGCGCGCGAGCAGCGGCGCGCGGTTCTCGGCGAAGGTGACGCCGAGGTCGTGACGCAGGTGCCAGTCCATGGTGCAGACCTGGCTCAGGAACCGGTCGCACTCGGCTGGATCGTCGAAGACCTGGGAATAGAGCGTGCGCGGGTCCCAGCGCACGATGACGTTGCCGATGTCCCAGAGAAGCGCTCGCGCCATCTCCGGGACGGCCGCGCCTCAGCCCTGCTTGGCTTTGAAGCGCGGGTTGGTCTTGTTGATGATGTAGACGACGCCCTTGCGGCGCACGAGCTTGCAGTCGCGGTGACGCGTCTTGAGCGACTTGAGCGAGCTTCTGACCTTCATGACCTTGTCTCGGGCGCGCGGACTGAAAAGCGTCCGGGGGTTCAACAGAGGGGGGGCATATACGGGGCGGGTTGGGCCAAGTCAACGCTTAGGGACATCTCGGCCTTGTGATTGAGAGCGGACTCGACGCTCGTTAGGGTGGCGCGGATGCGTCGTCGATACATTCTGCTCCTGCTTTACGCCCTGGCGGGCTGCGCCACCCCGGCCGGCCGGCCGATCCCGACGCCTGTGGCGCCGAGGCCCAGCGCGCCCGCGCCCGAGCCGCCGGCGGCGGCGGGGCCGATCCGGCCGCCCACCGCGTCCGGGGACATGGTGTTCGACGCCTGGGCGGCGGACTTCTATGGCCGGGCGGTGAAGGCGGGGGTTTCGCCGGCGCTGCTGGACCGCGAACTGGCGGGCCTGACCCCCGATCCGCGGGTCGCCGCCCTCGACACCCGCCAGCCGGAATTCTCCAAGCCGATCTCCGACTACGTCAGGGGCGTGGTCACCGACGGCCGCGCCGCGATCGGCCAGGCCAAGCGCACCGAGGTCCCCCGGCTGGACGGCATCGAGCAGACCTACGGCGTCCCGCGCGAGATCCTGCTGGGCGTCTGGGCGATGGAGAGCGGGTTCGGCGCGATCCAGGGCGACTTCGACGTCATCCGCTCCATGGCCACCCTGGCCGCCCAGGGCCGCCGGCGGCAGTTCGCCGAGGACCAGCTGATCGCCGCCCTGAAGCTGATCGGCTCGGGCGAGGTGACGCGGGCCCAGCTGCGCGGGTCCTGGGCCGGCGCCATGGGCCAGACCCAGTTCATCCCCACCACCTTCGCCTCGACCGCGGTGGACGGCGACGGCGACGGCCGGCGCGACATCTGGGGCTCCAGCGCCGATGCGCTGGCCTCGGCGGCCAACCTGCTGAAGGCCGGCGGCTGGACGCCCGGGCAGGACTGGGCGCGCGAAGTGACCGTGCCCGCCGACTTCGACTTCAGCCAGACCGAGGGCCCGAAGCTGACGCCCGTGCAGTGGGGGGCGATGGGCGTGCGGCGCGCCGACGGCCTGCCGTGGTCGCCGGCCAACCAGGACGTCCCGGCGCAGCTGTCGGCGCCGGCCGGCGCCTCGGGGCCGTTGTTCCTGCTGTTCCCCAACCACTTCGCGATCCGCAAGTACAACAATTCGCTGGCCTATGCGCTGGCCGTGGGCCTGCTGGCCGACCGCTTCTCCGGCCGCGGCGACCTGGTCCGTCCCTGGCCGCAGGAGACCGCGCTGGCGCTGGTGGACCGGATGACCGCCCAGCGGGCGCTGGCGTCCCTGGGCTTCGATCCGGGCGCGCCCGACGGCGTCGTGGGCCTGAACACCCGCACCGCGCTGCGCGCCTGGCAGAAGGCGCGCGGCCTGACCGCCGACGGCTATCTCTCGATGGACATGGTCCAGAAGCTGAAGGCCGAGGCCGGAGCCTCCTAGACACCGCCTTCGTCGCTGCGCTCCAGCGTGGCGATGGCGGTGTCAGCCCGCGTGGCCGGCAGCGGGTCGGCGTTGCGCAGCGCGTTGCTGCGGAAGGCGTAGACCAGCAGGCCCAGCATCAGCGTGGCGTTCAGCAGGAACGGCCCGGCGTGGACGTGCTTGTAGAGGCGCATGAACAGCGGCGCGAGCACCACGTTGACGCCGTTCACCGCCGCGATGGCGCCGGCCACCCGCGCCTGGTCGACGGCCGCCACCGCCAGCGACGAGCCGGCGGTGAACCCCGGCCGCGCGAAGCCGAAGCCCAGGCTGGCCATGGCGTAGCCGGCCACCACCACCGAATAGTCGGGGGCGAAGGCCACCATCAGGTTGCCGACCGCCGCCACCGCCACGCCCCAGCGCAGCAGCTGGCGCGGCGTCATCTCGAACATCCGGATCACGCCCCACTGGGCGAGCAGGCCGGCCACGGCGCCGAACATCATGGCGATGGCGATCGGCCGCTGGGCGTCGAGCGGCGACAGGTGGAGGGTGTCGATGATCAGGAAGCCCAGCGTCTGCTGCTGGGCCGTCTGGCAGCTGGCGACGATGAAGCCGTAGATCAGGAACGGGATCACCCGCGAGTCGCGCCACATCGGCTGCGGCTTCGGACCGCCCTTCGCGGCGGCGGCGCGGGCCAGCGCCGGGTCCGGCCGCGAGGCGCTCTCCGGCAGGAAGCGCCAGACCACGAACAGCATGCCCCCGGCGATCACCGCGAAGCTGAACAGCGGTCCCGCCAGGCCGACGCCGGGGAAGATGAACAACGGCGCGAGGAACGGCCCCAGCACCGTTCCGAGACCGAAGGCGCCGGCCAGGCTGGCCATCGACTGGGTCCTCTGGTCGGGCCCGGTGTGGTCGGCCACATAGGCCTGGGTCGCCGGGTTCGAGGCCGCGCCGAACAGGCCGAAGATCGCCCGCGCCAGCAGGAACAGGGCGAAGATCACCATCGGCGCAGCCAGATGGCGCAGGCCCGCGCTGACCACCGAGCCGCAGGCGATCATCGAGATCATGAAGCCCGAGAGCCCGACCATCATCAGCGGCTTGCGGCCGTAGCGGTCCGAGGCCTTCGCCCAGAACGGCGAGGAGAAGGCCCACAGCAGCGCCGAGAGCGAGAAGATCGCGACCACCATCTCGTCCGGAATGCCCAGGGAGCGGCCAATGGCGGGCAGGACGGAGATCAGCCCGGTGTTGCCGAGCGCGGTGGCGATCGAGACGCCGAAGATGATCGCGAGCGCGCGCTTGGGAAGGCCGCTGGTCGGGACGGCTGCGGAACTGGCCATGATCCGGATTAGGGGTTGGTCCGCACGTCTCGCCAACCCCAAATGCCGCTCACCGCCCATTAAACATTAACCGCGATCCTCCGCTGAACCACCGGGGGCTCTTCTCTTTCATGTTCCAGATTATCGGTCTCGTGCTGCTGTTCGGCCTGGTGTTCGGCAGCTTCATCATCTCCGGCGGCAATATCGGGGTGATCCTGCACGCCCTGCCGCACGAGATGATGGCCATCGGCGGCGCCGGCGTCGCCAGCTTCCTGATCGCCAACTCCATGCCGGTGATCAAGGCCAGCGGCGGCGGCCTCTCGAAGGTGTTCTCGGGGCCGAAGTGGAAGCCCACCGACTACCGCGACCTGCTGGCGCTGCTCTTCCTGCTCACCAAGACCATGAAGTCCAAGGGCGTGATCGCCCTGGAAAGCCACATCGAGAACCCCACCGAGAGCACGATCTTCTCGCGCTTCCCGCGGATCATGAAGGACCACTTCGCCGTGGACTTTATCTGCGACACCCTGCGCATGATGACCATGAACCTGGAGGATCCGCACCAGGTCGAGGACGCCATGGAGAAGCAGCTCGAGAAGCACCACCATGAGGCGCTGGCGCCCGGCCACGCCCTGCAGAGCCTGGCCGACGCCCTGCCGGCGCTGGGCATCGTGGCCGCCGTACTCGGGGTCATCAAGACCATGGGCGCGATCACCGAACCGCCGGAGATCCTCGGCGAGATGATCGGCTCGGCCCTGGTCGGCACCTTCCTGGGCGTCTTCCTGGCCTACGGCATGGTCGGGCCGATGGCGACGCGGATGATGGCGGTGGTCGAGGAGGAAGGCTCCTTCTACCGGATCATCCAGTCGGTGCTGGTCGCCCACCTGCACGGCAACGCCGCGCAGATCTCCGTCGAGATCGGCCGCGGCAGCGTGCCCTCCGGCGCCCAGCCCAGCTTCCTGGAGCTGGAAGAAGCGCTTTCGGCCATCCCCAACGAGGGCTGACCGCCGCCTTTCCGGCTTGGGAAAGGTGAAAAAAGTGATCACGGACGCGTGAATTAAAGCCTTGCCCAGTCGAGCCGGGCCGGCATATTCCTAAGCTGCGCCTGGGGGGCGTCGTCGGCTCTTGCGAGCCGGCTATTCCGTCGCGGGCGCTTTGACACACCGACTAGGGGAACCTGGGATATGAACTCCGAAATGCTCCGCAAGCTGCTCGTCGCCGGCGCCGCCGTCGCCGCGCTTTCCGTCGCCGCCTGCTCCAAGCCGGCTGAAAAGACCGACGCCGCCGCCGCCGACGCCACGACGGCCGCCGCCGCCGCCGACACGGCTCAAAGCGCCGCCGCGACCGCCTCCAACGCCGCCGCCGACGCCTCCAAGGCCGCTGGCGACGCCGCCGCGACCGCCGCTGCTCCGGCCGCTGGCGCCACGACCACCACCACGACCGCAGCTCCGGCCGCTGCGCCCGCCGCAGCCCCGGCCCCGGCCGCGCCCGAGAAGAAGTAAGCTTCTCGACGCAAATGCGTTACGGAGGGCCGCCCCACGGGGCGGCCCTTTTCGTTTGAGGCCCATAGGTCGTTAGACGATCATGAGCGACGCGCCCCCGGTCACCGCGGACAGTCCCCTCGCCTGGAGCGAGGATGGCCAGCCGCGCTCGCGGCTCTATGGCGACGTCTACTTCTCCGCCGTCGACGGCCTGGCCGAGGCGCGGGCGGTGTTCCTGCAGGGCTGCGGCCTGCCCGACGCCTGGCAGGGCCGCCGCCGGTTCGTGGTCGGCGAGCTGGGATTCGGCACCGGCCTGAACATCCTGGCCCTGCTCGACCTCTGGCGCCGCCACCGGCCCGCGGGCGGCCGCCTGCACATCTTCTCCGTCGAAGCCCATCCCATCTCCGCGGCCGAGGCGGCGCGCGCCCTGGCGCACTGGCCGGAGCTCGCCGACCTCGCCGGCCTGCTGGCGCAGCGCTGGCCGGGCCGCGCCCGTGGCGTCCATCGGCTGGAGCTGCCGGAGCTCGACGCCATCCTCGACGTCGCCGTGCTCGAGGTCGAGGCCGCCCTCGAGGGCTGGTCGGGCCAGGCGGACGCCTGGTTCCTCGACGGCTTCGCCCCGGCGCTCAATCCGGCCATGTGGCGCGATGAGGTGCTGGCCCTGGTCGCCGCGCGCTCGGCCCCCGGCGCGCGGGCGGCGACCTTCACCGTGGCCGGGCAGGTGCGGCGGGGCCTCGCCGCCGCCGGCTTCCAGGTGGACAAGCGACCGGGCTTCGGTCGCAAGCGCGAGCGGCTGGAGGCGAGACTCCCGGGTTCGCCCGCCGCGGAGACGGCCGCGCGCCGGGTGGCGATCGTCGGCGCCGGGATCGCCGGCGCCGCCGCGGCCCGCGCCGTTCGCGCCCTCGGCGGCGAGCCGAGGGTGTTCGACCTCGAGGGTCCCGGCGCCGGGGCCTCGGGCAACCCGGCCGCCCTGGTGACGCCGCGCCTGGACGCCGGCCTCGGCCCGCCCGCGCAGCTGTTCGCCCAGGCCTTCGCCCGCGCCGTCGACCTCTACGAACAAGAGCCCGACGCCGTCCTGGCGCGCGGGGTGATGCAGCTGGTCGGGGCCCCGCGCGATTGCGATCGCTTCGCCCGCATCGCCGCCTCCGACCTGTTCGAGCCGGGCGCGCTGGCGATGTTGCCGTCGGCGGCGGTCACCGCCAGCCTGGGCGAGACCGCGCCGGAGGCGCTGGCCCAGACCACCGCCCTGACGGTCGAGCCGCAGCCGCTGCTCGCCGCCTGGGCCGGTGAGGTGCGTCGGGCGCGCGTCGCGGCGATCGTGCGGGACGGCGCGGTCTTCCGGCTGACCGCGGCGGACGGCGCGGAGATCGCCTCGGCCGATGCGGTGATCCTGGCGGCCGGCATGGGCTGCCTGGCGCTCGCCGCGGACCTGCCCCTGCGGCCGGTGCGCGGCCAGGCGAGCTGGGCGCAGGGCGTCGCCAGCCCGCCGGCCGCGGCCTGGGGCGGCTACATGCTGCCCACCCGCGAGGGCGTGCTGTTCGGCGCGACCCACGACCGCGACGACATGGGCGTGGAGGTGCGGGCCGGCGACCACGCCCGCAACCTCGAGACGCTGCGCGCGGTGCTGCCCGGCCTGGCGGACCGGTTGGCCGCAGCGCCGCTCGCCGGCCGGGCCTCGACGCGGGCCACCACCCCGGACCGCCTGCCGATCGCCGGCCCGGCGCCCGGCGCCCCGCAGGGCCTGTTCCTGCTCACCGGATTCGGGTCGCGCGGCTTCTCCCTGGCGCCCCTGCTGGCCGAGCACGTGGCGGCGCTGGCGATGGGCGCGCCGTCGCCGCTGCCGGGGCCGCTGGCGGCGCTGGTGGAGCCCGAACGCTTCCACCGCCGCAGCCTTGCGCGCGGGCGTTCCTGAAAACGCCGGGCGGAGCTATACGGGAGGGCTGGGGGAGTTCTGCAGACAGGAACCTGAGTATGAACATCAAGATCGCCCTGGCCGCGCTTCTGGCGGCGGCCGCTTCCGGCGCCCTCGCGCTGGGGCCGGGCGCCGCCCAGGCCAAGCCGGCGCAGCCGCACCGCGACTGCTTCTGGTCGCGCAGCGTCAACAGCTTCGCAGCCCCCAACGAGAAGGTCGTCAACCTCCGCGTGGGCGTCCACGACGTCTACCAGGCGGAGCTGTTCGGCTCCTGCCCGGACATCGACTGGAACCAGAGCATCGCCCTGGTCTCGCGCGGCTCGTCGTTCATCTGCTCGGGCCTGGACGCCGAAATCGTGACCCATTCGACGATCGGCCCGCAGCGATGCCCGGTGCGCAACATCCGCAAGCTCTCGGCCGCCGAGGTCGCCGCCCTGCCGAGGAACGCCAAGCCTTGAGCCAATAGCCGTGAACGAAAACGGCGCCGCCCGCCGGGGCGACGCCGCCTTTGTTCGTGGATGACCGCCTCAGGCGGACGACCGGCCTAGTAGCTGTACCTCAGCGTCACGCCATAGGTGCGCGGCATGCCCATGAAGGCGTCGTACGAGCCCGTCTGCGCCACCGCGTCGAAGGCCACCTGGTAGTAGACCTTGTCGAACAGGTTCTGGCCCCAGAGCTCGAGTTGCCACTTCTTGTCTGCCGAGGCGATCCCGACCCGGGCGTTCACCAGGGTGAAGCCGGACTGATTCTTCACCGGATCCAGGTTGGAGCCGGTGTTGTAGGACGAGACGTACTTCGCGTTGACCGCAAAGCGGGCGAGCAGGTTGGCGCTGATCGGCCGCTCGTAGGTGGCCGCCAGGGAGGCCGACCAGAGCGGGGCCAGCGATAGCCGCGAACCGGGCAGCCGCTGGTTGCCGGTGGGGACCGCGCCCGGCGCCGCCCGGCCCAGAACGCTGGCCGAGCTCGTCGGGAAGTAGGTTTCCGCGTAGGTCACGCCGCCCTGGGCGGACAGGCCCTCGACCGGCGTGAACCAGACGAAGTCGGCGTCCACGCCCTGGGAGATCACCTTCGGGACCGAGGTCACGTTGAAGACCAGGCCGTTGAAGGTGTTCAACTGGAAGTTCTGGAACTCCTGGTAGAACACGGTGGCGTTGGCCAGCAGCGAGCGATTGAACAGGGTGTTCTTCACGCCCACTTCGTAGGAATCGACCGTCTCCGGCAGGAAGCTGGTGTCCAGCACCGGGGCGGCCGGCTGGCCGGCCACCGTCTGGGTCGGCTGGGCGATCCGGTCGAGGTTGAAGCCGCCGGCCTTGTAGCCCCGCGCATAGGACGCATAGGCCAGCACTTCCGGCGTGAACCGGTAGGCGAGCTTCACGGTGCCGGTGGCCTTGCTCTCGTCCAGGTGCTGCGCGTTCTGGCCGAGCGCCGAGAAGGCCGGGTTCTGGAAGGTGCCGCAGAGCAGGCTGTAGGGCCCGAGCCCCAGCAGGCCGCCGGCCCGCACCAGCGATCCGCTGGCCGGCACCGGGCCGCCGATCGCCTGGGCCCGCGCCAGCGCGGTGGCGCAGCCGATGCCGCCGTCGGTGTTGTTCCAGACCGTCGCGAGGTCCTTCTTCTCCCAGGTGTACCGGGCCCCGACGGTCAGTTCGAGCTGGTCGGTGATCTTGTAGCTGTTGTTGGTGAAGATCGCCGAGCCGCGTTCCTTCTGCTTGTAGGTGTCGTTCTGCCCCTGGCCGGCCACGAAGGTCGAGCCGTTGGCCGGACGGCCGGTGAACAGCGGCAGCTGGCCGGCGAACAGTCCGCTGGCGTACTGCTCGAACTGCGTCCCGTAGACCAGGCGGGTATGCTGGGTGAGCTTCTCATCCGTGAAGAAGGCGCCCACCAGCCAGTTCAGGCGCCCGGTGTCGCCGGCCAGGCGGAATTCCTGGCTGAGCTGCTTGAACTCCACCGACGGCGGGTTGGGCATGTTGACCTGCGGCGAGTAGAGCACGTCCACCAACGTCGCGTCGGTGTCGGTGCCGCCCGTCTGCTTCCAGTCGCGCACGGCGGTGATCGAGGTGAGCGTCGCCCCGCCGAGCCAGTCGGTCTTCCAGTCGGCCTGGACCGAGACGCCCTTGTCGGTGACGAGCTTCAGGTCGTCGTGCGTGCCGTAGACGACGAAGTCCCCGGCGCGCGGCGGATTGGCGATGGCGCCCGGGACGATGGAGTTGAGGACCGCCGTCGGGCCGGCCGCATTGGCGATCTGGACCGCGCCGCAGCAATGCTCGTTGCGCTTGGTGTAGTCGGCGATGACGTTGACCTCGAGGCCTTCCGTCGGGCGGAACAGCAACTGGCCGCGGGCCGTGTAGAAGTTCATGTCGTTGGTCGTGCCGACACCGGGCACGTCGTAGTAGCCGTCCCGCGAGCGACCGGCGAGGAACAGCCGGCCGGCGACCTTGTCCTCCACGATCGGACCGGTCAGCGAAAGCGCAGCCCCGAAGCCGTTGTAGTTGCTGACCGTCGCCTCGCTGTTCGCGCCGAAGGTGAACTCCGGCCGCTTGGTGAGGATGTTGATCACGCCGGCCGAGGTGTTCTTGCCGAACAGGGTGCCTTGCGGGCCCTTGAGCACCTCGATCCGCTCCAGATCGCCGAGGTCGCCGAAGGCCACGCCGGTGCGGGGCCGGTATACGCCGTCGATCACCACGCCGACGGAGGATTCCAGGCCGACGTTGTCGCCGACGGTGCCGATGCCGCGGATGCGGGCGCTGGTGATGGCGTTGCTGCTGGTGGTGGTCACCGTCAGGCCGGGGGTCACGACGGTCAGGTCCTTGATGTCCCTGACGCCGGCGTCCTGCAGTTGCTGGGCGTTGACCGCGGTGACGACGATCGGGACGTCCTGCAGGTTCTGGGTGCGCTTCTGCGCGGTCACCACCAGTTCGTCGATGGTCCGCGGTCTTGCGGTGGCCTCATCCGCCGTTTGCGCCGACGCCGAACCGGCGGCCGCAAGACCAAGCATCGCGGCCAAAATGGAGCCGCCGCAAAAGTATCTGCTCTTCA
This sequence comes from Phenylobacterium hankyongense, assembly GCF_003254505.1. NCBI lineage: Bacteria > Pseudomonadati > Pseudomonadota > Alphaproteobacteria > Caulobacterales > Caulobacteraceae > Phenylobacterium > Phenylobacterium hankyongense. The sequence continues at coordinate 891,309 of NZ_QFYP01000001.1, forward strand.
ACATCAAATTTTCCTCCCCTCACCGCGTGTCCCGTCTGTGCTGCGGGCTTTCGGCGCGTGAGTGGGGAGAGCATCCGTCGGTCGATTTGCGCAGGCCAGAGGTTTCACCACCGGCCATGACCGCAGGATCTCCGGCTCAGCTTGCGGCTTGACGCCGCGTCGTCCGACACCGACCCGCCATCGACATACCGTCTATTCGATGAATCTCCCTCGCTGGCGGCCGCGGGTCGCGGACCACAGGTGAAGGGTCATCAAGCCGTCGCTCCGTCGCGGCCCGGGCCATACCGGGCGTTCGACTTGTTGCCGGACTGCATCCGTGTTGCGGAAAAGACGCAGGACACGGCAAAAACAGGGCGAGGAGCCGCCGGCCGGCGAACAGGGGAACGGCGGCGATCCGAAGCCGCGGCCGAGCAACAAGGCCCGGGCCGAGTCGCGCCGGACCAGCTCCGCTGTGGGATTTCGCCGCGAGGCTGTGCTAGGCGTCCGGCCCCATGATCCTCACTCTCGCCTGCCCGGACCGCACCGGCATCGTCGCCCGCGTCTCGACCCTGCTGTTCGAGCGCGGCGCCAACATCCTCGACGCGCAGCAATACGACGACGAGGAGACCGGCCGCTTCTTCATGCGGGTGGTGTTCGACCCCCGCGAGGGCGACCTGGACGCCCTGCGCGCCGCCTTCGCCGAGCTGGCCGCGCCGCTGGCCATGGACTGGAGCCTGCGGGATTCGAAGACGCGGCGGCGGGTGATGATCCTGGCCTCCCAGACCGACCACTGCCTGGCCGACCTGATCTGGCGCTGGCGGCAGGGCGAGCTGCCGATGGACATCTCGGCGGTGGTCTCCAACCACCCGGAGAGCACCTTCCCGCACACCGACCTGAAGGGCATCGCCTTCCATCACCTGCCGGTGAGCGCGCAGACCAAGCCGGCGCAGGAAGCTGCGCTCTGGCGCCTCATCGAGGAGACGCGCACCGACCTGGTGGTCCTCGCCCGCTACATGCAGGTGCTGTCCGACGACCTCTCCACCAAGCTGGCGGGGCGCTGCATCAACATCCACCATTCCTTCCTGCCGGGATTCAAGGGCGCGCGGCCCTACCACCAGGCGCATGCGCGCGGGGTGAAGGTGATCGGCGCCACCGCCCACTTCGTCACCCCCGACCTCGACGAGGGGCCGATCATCGAGCAGGACGTGGAGCGCATCAGCCACCGCGACCGGCCGCGCGACCTGGTCCGCAAGGGCCGCGACATCGAACGCCGCGTGCTCGCCCGCGCGGTGCGCTGGACGCTGGAGGACCGGGTGCTGCTGAACGGCCGCAAGACCGTGGTCTTCACCGACTAGGGCGGTAGTTCAGCTCCACGCGCACGCCGTTGGGGTCCTGCAGGAAGGCCTGGCGGATCGCGGTGCCGGGCACCGTCACCGCGCGGTAGGCCACCCCGTGCTGCTCCAGACGCGCGACCATGGCCTCGAAGTCGGAGATCTCGAACGCGAAGTGGTTCAGCGCGGTGGCGTCGGTCCCGGCCACCGGCCCGTCGGCCTGCTGCAGGTGCACGACGGCGCGCCCGCCGGCGTAGAGCCAGTGACCCTCGAACGGGAAATTCGGCCGCTCGCCCTCGGTCAGCCCCAGCACCTCGACGAAGAAGTCGCGGGTCTCCCGCAGCTTCTGGCTGGCGATGTTGATGTGGTCGACGGTGCGGATGGACATGGCGCGCCTCGCTTAGCTTCGCGCCCTTCTACATCAGGACCGGCCGTGAGGCGGAACCGAACTCATCGGCTTCGGGGAATGGTGGACGCGACAGGGATCGAACCTGTGACCCCCTCGATGTCAACGAGGTGCTCTCCCGCTGAGCTACGCGTCCGTACCAAGTCTCCCGGGCGGGCCCAGGAGCGGGAAGGCGGGGATATAACGGCGCGACGGAGGGCGCGCAAGCAGCCGTCTCAGGCTGCGATCATCCGATCCACTTCGTTGACGATCTCGCGCAGGTGGATCGGCTTGGACAGCACCTTGGCGCCGGGAGGCGCGGCCTCGCCGGCGGCCAGGGCCACGGCGGCGAATCCGGTGATGAACATGATCCGCAGGCCTGGATGGCGCGCGGCCGCCTGGCGGGCCACCTCGATCCCGTCGAGGCCGGGCATGACGATGTCGGTGAGCAGCAGGTCCCAGTCCTGGTCGAGGACCGCGGCGGCCTCGTCGCCGTCGGCGCAGGCGGTGACGTCATAGCCGGCGCGCTCCAGCGCACGGGCCAGGAAGCCTCGCAGCGAATCGTCGTCTTCGGCGAGGAGGATGCGGGGCATGCGGGCGGGATCGGTCTGGCTGGTCATGTGATTTCTCAACACTGACCATAACGGCGCATACGTAAAGGCGCGATGAACCCTTTGACCGCTTCGGGCGCTCGGCGTTCAATGCAACAGATGAACGCCTGGGAGCCCATAGCCGCCGAGGAGCCGCCCGCGCGTCCCGCGGCCTTCGACGTGCGCCGCGCCGCGGCGGAGGGCCGCCCGCCGCCGACCCCGCTGGTGTTCGCCTCGCCGCACTCCGGCCGCTTCTATCCCGCCGACATGATGGCCGCCGCCGCGCTCGACACCCTGGCCATCCGGCGCTCCGAGGACGCCCTGGTCGACGACCTGATCGAGGCCGCGCCGCGGCTGGGCGCGGCGACGATCACCGCCGGCTTCGCCCGCGCCTACATCGACCTCAACCGCGAAGCCTTCGAGTTGGACCCCGGCATGTTCGCCGACGAGCTGCCGGAATTCGCCCGCGCCCGCACCGCGCGGGTCGCGGCCGGACTGGGGGCGATCGCCCGGGTGGTCTCCGAGGGCCAGGAGATCTACGCCCGCAAGCTGACCTTCGCCGAGGCGCGCAACCGGATCGAGGGGACCCACCGCCCCTACCACGCAGCCCTGGCGCGGCTGATCGGCGAGGCGCACGCCGCCCACGGCTTCGCCATCCTGGTCGACTGGCACTCCATGCCGGCGGCGGCGGCGCGGGCCGGCGGCCGCGACCGGCCCTGCGACATCGTGCTCGGCGACCGTTTCGGCGCCGCCTGCGCGGGGCTGGTGCCCAGCCGCGTCGAGCGCGAGCTGGAAGGCCTGGGCTATCGGGTGGCGCGCAACACCCCCTACGCCGGCGGCTACACCACCGAGCACTACGGCCGCCCCTCGCGGCGCACCCACGCCCTGCAGATCGAGATCAACCGGGCGCTCTACCTGGATGAGGCCACCCTGGCCCCGACCGCCGGTTTCGACCGGCTGAAGGAGCATATGGAGCGGCTGACCCGGGCGCTGGCGGCCGCCGACTGGAGCGCGCTGCGCGCCAATTGAGCGCCGCAGATCTCGATCTGGGGCCCCGGCCAAAAAAAAGCCGCGCCCGAAGGCGCGGCAGTTCATTAGGGAGGAAACGCCCAGGAAGGGCAGAGACGTCAGCGACGCCTCAGAGCTCATATATACGGTGCAGCGCACAATTCGGCAAGGCCAAACCGGCGAGATTCTTTGCTTTTGTTGGCGAGTTTCGCAAAACGCGAGGACTCTCAAGGGCTTGCAAAAGGCTCCGATCAGACCATATAGGTTGCAGCGCACAACGGCGGCCGCGCTCGCACCCTGGGGGCCCGCCTGGGTCGCGAGGTCGCGCTGACGAACTCCGCTGGCGGCGAAGCCTCTCCTCGCCTACAAGCGCGCCTTCCTCACGATCCGAGATCCCGTTTCTATGTCGCTCCGCAACATCGCCATCATCGCCCACGTCGACCACGGCAAGACCACGCTCGTCGACCAGCTGCTCGCCCAGTCCGGCGTCTTCCGAGCCAACGAGGCGACGGTCGAGCGCGCCATGGACTCCAACGACCAGGAGCGCGAACGCGGGATCACCATCCTGGCCAAGTGCACCAGCGTGCTGTGGCACGGCGAGGCCGGCGAGACGCGGATCAACATCATCGACACCCCCGGCCACGCCGACTTCGGCGGCGAGGTCGAGCGGATCCTAGGCATGGTGGACGGCTGCGTGCTGCTGGTGGACGCCGAGGAAGGCGTCATGCCGCAGACCAAGTTCGTGCTCGGCAAGGCGCTGAAGATGGGCCTGCGGCCGATCGTCTGCCTGAACAAGGTCGACCGCGCCCACGCCGATCCCGACCGGGTGCTGAACGACGCCTTCGACCTGTTCGCCGCCATGGGCGCCACCGACGAGCAGCTCGACTTCCCGCACATCTACGCCTCGGGCAAGAACGGCTGGGCGACGCTGGACATGTCTAAGCCGTCGGAGACGCTGGCCCCGCTGTTCGACCTGATCGTCAAGCACGTGCCCGAGCCCAAGGCCGTGGCGCGCAAGGACGAGCCGTTCCAGATCCTGTCGGTGCTGATCGAGAACGACCCCTTCCTCGGCCGCCTGCTGACCGGCCGCATCGAATCCGGCAAGGCGACGCCCGGCCTGGCGATCCACGCCCTGGGCATCGACGGCCAGGAGGTCGAGCGCGGCCGCATCACCAAGGTGCTGGCCTTCCGCGGCCTGAAGCGCCAGCCGATCGAGGACGCCGAAGCCGGCGACATCGTCGCCATCGCCGGCCTCTCCAAGGCCACCGTCGCCGACACCCTGTGCGCCCTGGACGTCACCGAGGCCCTCCCCGCCCAGCCGATCGATCCGCCGACCATCTCGATGACCGTCTCGGTCAACGACAGCCCGCTGGCCGGCCGCGAAGGCGACAAGGTGCAGAGCCGGGTGATCCGCGATCGCCTGCTGAAGGAAGCCCAGTCCAACGTCGCCATCCGGGTCAGCGAGACGCCCGACAAGGACGCCTACGAGGTCGCCGGCCGCGGCGAACTGCAGCTGGGCGTGCTGATCGAGGGCATGCGCCGCGAGGGCTTCGAGCTGTCCATCAGCCGCCCGCGCGTGGTGTTCCAGACCGATCCGGAGACCGGCGAGCGCCTGGAGCCGATCGAAGACGTGATGATCGACGTCGACGACGAATACACCGGCATCGTCATCGAGAAGCTGTCGGCCCGCAAAGCCGAGCTGAAGGACATGGGCCCGTCGGGCGCCGGCAAGACCCGCATCAGCCTGATGTCGCCGTCGCGCTCGCTGATCGGCTACCAGGGCGAGTTCCTGACCGACACCCGCGGCTCCGGCGTGCTGAACCGGGTGTTCAGCCACTATGAGCCCTACAAGGGCGCCATCGACGCCGGCCGCAAGGGCGTGCTGGTCTCCAACTCCGAAGGCGAGACCGCGGCCTTCGCCCTGTGGAACCTCGAGGATCGGGGCACCATGTTCGTGGGCGGCGGCGAGAAGACCTACCAGGGCATGATCATCGGCGAGAATTCCCGACAGGACGACCTCGACGTCAACCCGATGAAGGCCAAGCAGCTGACCAACGTCCGCGCCTCCGGCAAGGACGAAGCCATCCGCCTGACCCCGCCGCGCCGCCCGACCCTCGAGCAGGCTATCGCCTACATCGACGAAGACGAGCTGGTGGAAGTGACGCCGAAGTCGATCCGCTTGCGCAAGAAGGTGCTCAACCCCTCCTTCCGCAAGAAGCGCGTCAAGGACGAGTAGGCCTCCCCCGCGGGGAGGAGCGCTTAGAGCCTCAGCTCCATCCAGGTGTCGCAGCGGGCGTACGGCGTCTCGCTGGGCGCCAGGTCCTTGAAGCCCATGGTCCGGTAGAGCGCCAGCGCCGGCGCCAGGCCGGAGTTGGTCTCCAGGTAGAGCCTCGGCGCGCCGTCCGCCGCGGCGGCGTCGATGCAGCGCTGCATCAGCCGCCGGCCGAGGCCCGACCCGCGCAGGGTCTCCGACACCGTCATCTTGGCGACCTCATAGCCGCCGTCGGCCATGCGGATCATCGCCACGCAGCCCACCGGCTGTCCGCCCGCCAGGGCCATGAACACCTTGCCGCCCTGGGCGATGATCTTGCCCTGCGGATCCTCCAGCACCTCCCGGTCCTTCGCCTCGATGGCGAAGTACTTGGCGATCCACGCCTCGTTCAGCGCCTTGAAGGCGGCGGCGTGTTCGGGGCGGTACTCGACGATCTCCATGGACGCACGCCTTACAGAATGATCTTCAGGGGGCAAATCCTGCAGTCAAAAGCCCCTCCATGGCCAACCCGATTTTCTCCAGCCTGCCCACCACCATCTTCGAGGAGATGTCGGGCCTCGCCCGCACCCTCGGCGCGGTGAACCTGGGCCAGGGCTTCCCTGACGATCCCGGCCCGGAGAGCGTCCGCGCCAAGGCCGCCGAGGCGGTGTTGAACGGCTACAACCAGTACCCGCCGATGGCCGGCCTGCCGGAGCTGCGCCAGGCGGTGGCCGGCCACTACGCGCGCACCCAGGGCCTCGACCTCGACTGGGCGAGCGAAGTCACCGTCACCTCCGGCGCCACCGAAGCCCTGGCGGCGGCCTTCTTCGGCCTGATCGAGCCCGGCGACGAGGTGATCGTCTTCCAGCCGGTCTATGACGCCTACCTGCCGCTGATCCGCCGGGCCGGCGGCGTCCCGAAGCTGGTGCGGCTGCAGCCGCCCAACTGGCGGTTCGACCGCGCCCTGCTGGAGGCGGCCTTCACCGAGCGCACCCGGCTGGTGGTTCTGAACAACCCGGTCAACCCCACCGGCGTGGTGCTGCCGAGCGAGGACCTGGCCCTGCTGGCCGAGTTCTGCGTCGCCCACGACGCCATCGCCGTCTGCGACGAGGTCTGGGAGCAGGTGGTGTTCGGCGCCGCCGTCCACCGGCCGCTGATCGCCTTTCCCGGCATGCGCGAGCGCACGGTGAAGATCGGCTCGGCCGGCAAGATGTTCGGCCTGACCGGCTGGAAGGTGGGCTTCCTCTGCGCGGCGCCGGACCTCACCCACGCCCTGGCCCGCGCCCACCAGTTCCTGACTTTCACCACCCCGCCGAACCTGCAGAGCGCCGTGGCCTTCGGGCTGGAGACCGGCGCCGACTGGTTCGCCCGGATGCCGCGCGGGCTGGAACGCTCCCGCGACCGGCTGACCGAGGGGCTGAGGCGCGAGGGCTTCGCGGTCCTGCCCTCGCAGGGCACCTATTTCCTCAACGTCGACCTGCCGGCCTCCGGCGTCGAGGCCGGCGACCGCGACTTCTGCCTGCGCGCGGTGAAGGAGGCCGGCGTCGCCGCCATCCCGGTCTCCGCCCTCTACGAGGCGGACGCGGTCACCACCATCGTGCGCCTTTGCTTCTCCAAGCACGACGAGACCCTCGACGCCGGGATCGAACGGCTGGCCAAGGCGCGGGAGATCCTTCGGGGACGCTAGCGCGCGGGCCTGTCGGATGAGGGGCCGCGCTCCCCTCCCCCTGTCATCCCCGCGAAAGCGCGGACCCAGGATTTTTCCTTTTGGCGGGAAGCGGCGCAGGGCGGCGAACCGTCCCGGCCGACACAAAAACACCTGGGTCCCCGCTTGCGCGGGGATGAGCGGCTATTTGTGCGCGAGTCGAACTCAGCAGGTGGCGCCGCCGTCGACCACGAGGGTCTGACCGGTGGTCCAGGCGCCGGCCCGCGACGCCAGGTAGACCGCCGCCCCGGCCAGGTCGTCGGGTTCGCCCAGGCGGCGCAGCGGCGTGCCGGCGCTGGCCCGCTTCTCGCCCTCCGGCGTGTCCCACAGCGCCTTGGCGAAGTCGGTCTTCACCAGGCCCGGCGCGATGCAGTTGACCCGGATGTTGTCGGGCCCGAGCTCCTGGGCGAGGTTGCGCGCCAGCTGCATGTCGGCGGCCTTGGAGATGCAGTAGGCGCCGATCACCGTCGAGCCGCGCAGGCCGCCGATCGACGAGACGATGATGACCGCCCCGTCCTTCCGCGCGCGCATCTCCGGGGCGACCATGCTGATCAGCCAGTTGTTGGCGATGATGTTGTTCTCGAGGATCTTGCGGAACGCCTCGTCGGAGATCTCCAGCTGCGAGCCGTAGTAGGGGTTGGAGGCGGCGTTGCAGACGACGATGTCGATCTTGCCGAACGCCTTGCGGGTCTCGTCCACCAGCCGCTGCAGGTCCTCCTTCGAGGAGATGTTGGCCGGCACGGCGATGGCGTGGCCGGGGCTCCTGGCGTTGATCGCGGCGGCGACCTCATCGCAGGGGCCGGCCTTGCGCGAGGAGATCGTCACCTTGGCGCCGTGGGCCGCCATATGCTCGGCGATGGCCTTGCCGATGCCGCGCGAGGAGCCGGTGATCACCGCCACCTTGCCGGTCAGGTCGAAGAGGCCGCCGGCCACGACCCGGGCCTTGTCCATCACCTCGCTCATGACGCGCGCTCCCTCTGAAACAGTTGTTTGACTTGCGGTCATTTGCGGCGAGGGCCGCCGCGCGGTCAAGCGGTCCGAACTGAATCGCCTGCGCCCGCGTTTCGCGAGTCTGATTAAGGGGATGCGAGGACCGAGATGGCCACCCGACCGACTTGGCAGGGCTACCTGCGGCTCAGCCTCGTGAGCTGCCCGGTGGCGCTCTACACCGCCACCACGCGCAGCGGCGAAGTGCACTTCAACATGCTGCACAAGGAGACCCACAACCGGATCAAGATGGTCGCCACCGATCCGGAGACCGGGCCGGTGGACCGCTCCGACATCGTCAAGGGCTACGAGATCGAGAAGGGCCGCTACGTCGTGGTCACCGACGACGAGATCAAGAACGTGCGGCTTGAGACCACCCGCACCATCGACATCGAACGGTTCGTCGGCGAGGACGAGATCGACCGCCTGTACTGGAACGACCCCTACTTCCTGGCGCCGGACGGCGACATGGCGGTGGAGGCTTTCGCGGTGATCCGCGAGGCCATGACCAAGGCCGGCAAGGTGGCGCTGGGCCGGCTGGTGATGCACCAGCGCGAGCGGCTGATGGCCCTGGAGCCGCGCGACAAGGGGATCTTGGCCTACACGATCCGCAACAAGCGCGAGGTGCGCGATCCACAGGAGATCTTCGCGACCATCAAGGACGTGAAGCCGCCGCCGCAGATGATCGAGATCGCCGCCAAGATCATCGAGCAGCAGGAGGGGCCCTTCGATCCCAGCCAGTTCACCGACCGCTACGAGGACGCGTTGCGGACCCTGATCAAGGAGAAGGAGAAGGGCGCCACCGTCACCGCGCCGGCCGAGCCCAAGGAGGCGGAGGTCATCGACCTCATGGAGGCGCTGCGGCGCAGCCTGGGTCAGGGCGGCGGCGAGCGGCGCAAGCCGCCGGCCAAGACCGCCGGCTCGCGCACCGCGGCCAAGACGGCGGCTGCCAAGCCCACCGCCAAACGCGCGCCGGCCAAGAAGCGGGCCTAGGCTTGGTCGCCTGAGCCGCTACTTCAGCTTGCGGATGGCGTCGGCCAGCGGGCGCTCGGCGTCGCAGTAGTCGGCCCAGGCCTTGGTCTTCTTCAACAGGGCCGGGGCGGTGCGCAGGGTGTATTTCTTCGGGTCCAGCCCCGGCTTCACGAGGTTCCAGGTCAGCGGGAAGGACACCGGCGCGTGCTCCCGCGCCCTAGGCGACAGCGGCGCGACCGCCGTGGAGAGGCGGTCGTTGCGCAGGTAGTCGAGGAAGATCCGGCCCACCCGCTTGGCCTTGGCCATGTTGACCACGTAGCGGTCCGGGGCGTCGGCGGCGATCGCCAGGCAGACGTCCTGGGCGAACGTCTTGGCGGTCGGCCAGTCCATCTCGCCCTTGCCTCCCTTCAGCGGGGTGACCACGTGCAGCCCCTTGCCGCCGGTGGTCTTGCAGAAGGCTGCGAGGCCCAGTGCCTCCAGCCGTTCCTTCACCTCCAGCGCGGCCTCGATCACCCGCGTGAACGGGATGGCCTCGTCGGGGTCGAGGTCGAACACCAGCCGACCCGGGACCTCCGGCTGGAAGGGCTGGCAGTTCCATGGGTGGAACTCCACGGCGCCGGACTGGGCGAGCGCGGCCAGCGCCTCGATGCGGTCCACCTGCAGGTAGGGCTTGTGGTCGCCGAACACCTGCACCTCGGAGATCAGCGCCGAAGAGCCCTTGCCGGCGTGCCGCTGGAAGAACCGCTGCTCCCCGAACACGCCGTCCGGGGTGCGGATGACCGAGCAGGGACGACCCTTGATGTGCTGCATCATCCAGGGGCCGACCGTCTCCAGGTAACGGGCGAGGTCGAGCTTGGTGACCGGCCGGCCCTGGCCGTCGTCGGGCCACAGCGCCTTGTCGGGATTGGAGATCAGCACGCCCATGACGTTGTGGTCGGCGGCCTTGACCTTGGCTGACGCGTGGGGCCTTGGCGTCGCCTTGGGCTTTGCCGCGGCCCGGGGCTCCAGGTCGGCGAGGTCGACCTCGCCGATCGGCGCGGGCGTCTCGGCCTCCACCTGGTCGGGGGGCTTGTCTTCGCGCAGCGCCTTGAAGGCGGCCTGGCGGACGTTGCCGTCGCCGGTCCAGCCGGCGAACTCGATCTCGGCCACCAGTTCGGGCTTGGCCCAGTTGACGTTGGGCTCCTTGCGCGGCGCCCCGGGGCCGCTGAACGGGCTCTTGTCGGAGGCGACCGTCTCCAGTCGGGGCAGCACGCGCGCGACCTTGTCGCGGCCGAAGCCCGTGCCGACGCGGCCGACGTAGACCAGCCTGCCGTCGCGATGGACGCCGACCAGCAGCGAGCGCAGCTGGCCCGGCTCGCCCGTCCAGCCGCCGATCACCACCTCGTGGCCCGCCCGGCACTTGGACTTCAGCCAGGTGTCGCTGCGGTCGGAGCGGTAGGGCGCGTCGAGCTTCTTGGAGACGATCCCCTCCAGCGACATGCGGCAGGCCGACTGTAGCACCGCGTCGCCGCCGGTCTCGAAATGCTCGACGTAGCGGATGTGACCCTTGCCGCCAGCGGGCGTCGCCAGGATCGCTTCCAGGCGGGCCTTGCGCTCGCGCAGGGCCAGCGGCCGCAGGTCCTGGCCCTCGGCGAACAGGAGGTCGAAGGCGAAGAACACCAGGTCGTCGGTCTTGCCGTCGGACAGCGCGGCCTGCAAGGCCGGGAAGTCGGGCGCGCCCTGGTGGTTCAGGGCGCAGGCCTCGCCGTCGACCAGACAGTCGGGCAGGCCCGCCGCGTCCCGGGCGATCTCCTTGAATTTCGCCGTCCAGTCGAGGCCGGAGCGGGTCTTCAGCGTCGCCTTGCCGTCCTCGACCCGCAGCTGCAGCCGGTAGCCATCGAACTTGACCTCGTGCGCCCAGCCCGACCCCGGGGGCGGCCGGTCCACGGACCTGGCCAGTTGCGGCGGCACGAAGCCCGGCAGGGCGGCGGCCTTCAGCTTCGGCGGCGGCGGCGCGCGCAGCGGGGCGGCGGCGGGCGGCGGCTCCGTCTCCGCCCGGTCCGATTGCCAGACGCCCTTGGCCGAGGCCCGCCCGGCGCGGCCGGTCATGAACGGCTTCGGCCCCTTGCCCTTGCCGGCGGCGATCGCCTCCATGGTCCGGCCCGAGGCGACGGAGGTGGTCTCGCCCTCCACCAGCAGGTCGCCGTGGCCCTCCTGCGCCCAGCCGTCGTGGTGCTTGATCAGCAGCCAGTTGTCGCGCTTCTCGCGCGGCCGGCGCTTCATCCGCACCAGCACGTAGCCGCCCTTCAGCCGGTCGCCGGCGAGGATGACCTTCAGGTCGCCCTTGCGCAGGCCCTCGTGCGGATCGGTCCCGGGCTCCGGCTCCCAGTAGCCGCGGTCCCACAGCATCACCGTGCCGCCGCCGTACTGGCCCGCGGGAATGGTGCCCTCGAAGTCGCCGTAGTCGAGGGGATGGTCCTCCACCTCCACGGCCAGCCGGCGGTCGTGCGGATCGAGCGAGGGGCCCTTGGTCACCGCCCAGGACTTGAACACCCCGTCGAGCTCGAGGCGGAAATCGAAGTGCAGCCGGGTGGCGTCGTGCTTCTGGATGACGAAGCGCCGGCGCTTGGAGGGCTGGACCTTCGCCTCGCCGCTGGGCTCCTCGGTCTTGGCGAAATCCCGCATCGAACGGTAGCGGTCGAGCTGTTTGTCAGCCATCCGGGCTCCTCAGCTGGCCAGCGCGGTCCGCCTTTGCTCGGTGCCGGCGAGCGCGGCGACGTAGGCGTCCCGCCAGGCGGTGACGTCCTCGCGCTGGACGTTGTCGAACAGAGCGCGCCAACGGCGGATTCGCTCCGGCAGTTCCATGGCCAGCGCCTGCTTCAGCGCCTCGGCCACCTCCTCGGGGCTGTTCGGATTGACCAGCAGCGCCTGGTCGAGCTGCCGCGCGGCGCCGGCGAAGCGCGACAGGATCAGCACGCCGGGGTCCTCGGGGTTCTGCGAGGCGACGAATTCCTTGGCCACCAGGTTCATGCCGTCGCGCAGCGGCGTCACCAGGCCGACGCGGGCGGCGCCATAGATGCCGGCCAGCTCATCGCGGCGGTAGTTCTTGTTCACGTAGCGGAACGGCGCCCAGTCGATGTCGGCGAACTCGCCGTTGATCCGGCCGGACAGCGCGTCGAGCCGGCCGCGGATTTCCTGGTAGGCCTCGACCCCCTCGCGGCTGACCGGGGCGATCTGCAGCATCAGCACCTCGCGGCGGATGTCCGGATGGCCCGCCAGCAGCCGCTCGAAGCCGATGAACCGCTCCTCCAGGCCCTTGGAATAGTCGAGCCGGTCGACGCCGACGATCAGGTGGCGGAACACCGTGCAGGCGGCCATCAGGTCGCGCATCCGCCGGGCCCGCGGCGAGCGCAGCATGCGGGCGAAATCCGCCGCGTCGATGCCGATCGGAAAGGCGCCCACCTGAAGCTTGCGGCCGAACGCCTTCAGATGTCCCGGAGAGGTCTGGGCGCCGCCCGCCTCGGCCAGCACATATTCCTCGAAGGCCTGCCGGTACTCGACGGTCTGGAAGCCCACTAGGTCGTAGTCGAACAGCGCCTGCACCAGCAGGCGGTGGCCCGGCAGGGTGGTGAACACCTGATGCGCGGGCCAGGGCACGTGCAGGAAGAAGCCGATCCGGTTCTTCACCCCCAGCTTGCGCAGTTCCCGGGCCATCGGGATCAGGTGGTAGTCGTGGATCCAGATCAGGTCGTCGCGCTCGATCAGCGGCCGCAGGGTCTCGGCGAAGCGGATGTTCACCCGCTCGTAGCCCTCGCCGTAGGCGCGGTCGTAGGCCGCCAGGTCGGTGCGGTAGTGGAACAGCGGCCACAGCGTCTTGTTGGCGTAGCCGTTGTAGTACTCGTCGACGTCGATCTCCTCGAGGTCGACCGTGGCCACGGTCACCCCGTCGACCTTCTGCATCGCCAGCTGGCCGTTGAATTCCGGCGTGGTCTTGCCGCTCCAGCCGAACCACAGGCCGGAGTATTCGCGCAGCGCCGCCGCCAGCGCCATGGCCAGGCCGCCGACGCTCTCCTCGCCCTTGCCGCTGGGCGGGTTGACGCGGTTGGAGACGACGATCAGCCGGCTCATAGGGCGGCCTCCAGCCAGGCCAGGGCCTCCTCGACCCCCGGCAGGCGGAACTTCGCTTCCGTGGCGCGTGGGGGGCCGATCAGGACGCCGAGTCCGCCGCGGGCCTGCACCGCGGCGAAGCCGTGCTCGTCGGTGTCGTCGTCGCCGACGAAGACCGGCCGCGCGCCGGCGAACGGCGGCTGTCCCAGGAAGGCCTCGACGCTGTCGCCCTTGGTGGGGCCGGGCGTGCGCAGCTCCTCCACCATGTCGCCGTGCTGCAAGGTGAGGCCGGTCTTCGCCGCCAGCTCCTGGGCCAGCGCCTCGGCGGCCGGGCCGTGGGCGCGGGCCAGGCGGTAATGCAGCGCCACGCTCAGCCCCTTCTCCTCGACGATCAGGCCCGAGTCGCGGGCGGCGAAGTCGCCGAAGCGGCGGGCGACCTCCGGCAGGTCGGGATGCGGCGCGGCCTGGTGGATCGTGCCGTCGGGCTCGCGGCGGACCAGGCCATGCACGGCGGACACCGCGGTGATGCGGCCTTCCAGGATGCGGTCCACGTCGGCGAGGGTGCGGCCGCTGACCACCGCCAGCCGGCCGCCCAGCGTCGTCTCCAGGCGCGCCAAAAGGCTGGTGCGCCGCGGGTCCGGGCGGACGTCCTGCGGCCGCGCGGCGATCGGAGCCAGCGTGCCGTCCAGGTCCAGGAAGAGGGCGGCTTGCGCCAGCGACAACGGCTTGGGCGGCGGCAGGGCGATGGTGGTCTCGTCGAACGTCATGAACCGGATCGCCCCTAATCCCGGAGACAACGCACAGGCCGCGCTGTCGATCCCAGCTTCACCATGATCGGCCCGTCAGGCCTTGACGGCGGGGGCCGCAATCCGCGCTATGCGGTCTTCGACAAATCACGGAAAGGTGAGCCGATGGCCGAGACGCCGCAGGCGGATGCGATCGTGCTGTTTGGCGCGACGGGCGACCTGGCCAGCCGGATGCTGCTGCCTTCGCTGTATTTTCTCGACGCCGACGGCTTCCTGCCGGACGGCTTTCGGGTGATCGCCACGGCGCGGGCCGAACTGTCGCGCGACGCGTTCGTCGAACAGGTTCTGCACCTCATGCAGAAGCGCGCCGAAGGGCTCGACGACAAGGTCTGGGCGCGGTTCGCCGCCCGCCTCGACTACGTCGCCGCCGACGCCACCACGCCGGAAGGCGCCAGCGTCCTGAAGCCGCTGCTGGAGGCGGCCAAGGCGCCGATCTTCTACCTGGCCCTGTCGCCCAGCCTCTACGGCCGGGTCTGCGTCGCCCTGGCGGCGGCCGGCCTGACCTCGCGGGACTCGCGCATCGTGCTGGAGAAGCCGATCGGCCGCGACCTGGAGACCTCCAAGGAGATCAACGTCGCGGTCGGGGCGGTGTTCGGCGAGGACCGGATCTTCCGCATCGACCACTACCTGGGCAAGGAGACGGTGCAGAACCTGATCGCCCTGCGGTTCGCCAACACCCTGTTCGAGCCGCTGTGGAACAACCTGACCATCGACCACGTGCAGATCACCGTGGCCGAGACGGAAGGGGTGGGCGACCGCTGGCCCTACTACGACGAGTACGGCGCCCTGCGCGACATGCTGCAGAACCACATGCTGCAGCTGCTCTGCCTGGTGGCCATGGAGCCGCCGTCGGACATGGAGCCGGACTCGGTGCGCAACGAGAAGGTGAAGGTGCTGCGCAGCCTGCGCCCCTTCACCCGCGCCGAGGTCCAGGCCGCCAGCATCCGCGGCCAGTACACGCCCGGCGTGGTCGGAGGGAAGACCGCCGCCGGCTACGAGCAGGAGCGTGGCCAGGCCAGCGGGACCGAGACCTTCGTGGCCCTGCGCGCGGACATCGACAACTGGCGCTGGGCCGGGGTGCCGTTTTTCCTGCGCACCGGCAAGCGGCTGCCCGAGCGGCGCACCCAGATCGCCATCCAGTTCAAGGGCGTGCCGCACTCGATCTTCGGCGGCTCGGCCAAGGACGACCTGACCGCCAACCGTCTGGTCATCGACCTGCAGCCGGACGAGGACATCGAGCTGCTGCTGATGAACAAGGCGCCCGGCATCACCCAGGGCGGCATGCGGCTGCAGTCCCTGCCCCTGTCGCTCAGCCTGCTGCGCGCCTACGAGGGCCCGGGCGCGCGCCGCAGGATCGCCTACGAGCGGCTGCTGCTGGACGTGATCCACGGCAATTCGACGCTGTTCGTGCGCCGCGACGAGGTCGAGGAGGCCTGGCGCTGGGTCGACGGCGTGGCGGCGGCCTGGAAGGACGCGGGGCTGACGCCCAAGCCCTATGCGGCCGGCAGCTGGGGCCCGTCGGGCGCATTCGCCCTTATCGAGCGTTCGGCCCGCGCCTGGCTCGACTAGCGGCGTATAGTGCCGCGGTGCCCTGGCACGGGTCGGGGCGGCGCTGGCCCCGGTGTTGGGTGGGCGCCTGCGGAAGGAGCCCTCTGATGGCGACGGTGGAGAAGTCCAGGTGGCAGGCGGCCACGGAGTTGCTGAGCCGGGAGATCCACGGCCAGCCGGCCAGGCTGGAGGTGGCGTCGTTGCGGATCGGCGACCAGATCGAGGCCGAGTGGTCGCCGCTGCGCGGAATCACCTACGACCCCAAGGACGACCTCTTCGAATTCCAGTTCGAAGACGTGGACCATCTGGTGCGCCATCCGCGGACCTTCGCCGTGCGCGAGCGCGAGGGGCTGGCCGACAGCCTGGCGGTGGTCGACGACGAGGGCGCGGAGCACATCGTCCAGTTCCGCGAGCCCTTCCCCCTGCCGCCGACGCCCGTCTAGCGAGTGTGGGCTAGCCGGTGTGATCCCCCGCCGACAGCGGCGTGGGCTCGCCGAACCGGCTGGGCGAGTCGCCCAGCGCCAGGCGGATCGCTCTGATCTCCGGCGCGATCTCCAGCGCCTGCACGACCTCGTAGAAGGCCGCCTTCTCGTCGAGCGCCTCGCCGCGCGACAGGTGGTCGGCGACCAGGTCCTCGATCCGGCTGATCATGGCGTCGGCCGCCTCGAGCGCCCGACGCAGCTCCTCGGGGCCGCCGTGGCCTTGGGTGGGCTCTGTCATTCCCATCCGACGTGCGAAGCCGGTGAAGGTTCCGCCTAGCCGCACAGTCCGTCGGGCAAGGCGGCGGGGCCGCGGCGGGGGACCAGCTTGATCTCGTAGAGCTTCGGCCACAGCTTGCCGGTGACGAACAGCCGGTCGTGGGCCGCGTCATAGGCGATGCCGTTGAGCACGGCGTCGGGGTCGGCGGGCGCCGCGGCGACCAGGGCCGAGAGGTCGATCCAGCCGGTCACCCGGCCGCTGGCGGGATCGATGCGGGCGATCAGGCTGGTCTGCCAGATGTTGGCGTAGAGTTCGCCGCGCACCCACTCCAGTTCGTTGAGGTTGGCCACCGGCCGGCCCTGGCAGGTGACGCGGATGCGCCCGGTCTCGGCATAGGTCTGCGGATCGAGGAAGCGGATGTCGGGGGTGCCGTCGCTCATGATCAGCCGGCGGCTGTCGCGGGTCAGGGCCCAGCCCTCGCCGGGGTAGCGGAAGCTCGCCCGCGGCGCGAAGCCGGCGAGGTCGTAGACGAAGCCCACCTGCGAGCGCCAGGTCAGCTCCACCAGCCGGTCGTTCCAGGCGACGATCCCCTCGCCGAAGTACTGGGACGGAATGGCGCGCTGCCGCACCACCTGGCCGGTCTTCAGCTCGACCTTGCGGATCGAGGACTGCCCCTCCAGGCCGGTGCTCTCGTAGAGGAAGCCGCCCAGGTAGAAGAGGCCTTCGGTGAACGCCTGCGGATCGTGCGGATAGGCGTGGACCACGCGCGCGCCGTAGACGGGAATCGCCGCCTGGGCCTGGGCGCACAGCGCCGCCGCGGCCAGCGCCAGGCCCAGAACCGCCGCCCTGATCGACCGAAAAGCCATGATCCGCCCTGCACGCGCCCCCGCGTTCCGGCTTGGTAGCGGCTGGCGCGCGGTCAGGCTAGCGCACGCTGCTCCACGGCTTCGACAGCAGGGTGGCGCAGTTGATCAGGCCGACCAGGGAATAGGTCTGCGGATAGTTGCCCCACAGCTCGTCGCCGGTGAAGGAGATGTCCTCCGACAGCAGGCCGGCGGCGGTCCGGCGGGCCAGCATCTCCTCGAACAGCTGGCGCGCCTCCTCGGAGCGGCCGGAGAGGTGCAGGGCCTCGATCAGCCAGAAGGTGCAGAAGTTGAACGCCGTCTTCGGCTCCCCGAAGTCGTCGGGAATGGCGTAGCGCAACATGAAGCGGCCGCGCCGCAGGCCCTTCTCCACCGCCTCCATGGTGGCCCGCATCCGCGGATCGTCCGGCGAGGCGAACCGCACGTCGACCAGCTGCAGCAACGAAGCGTCGAGCTCGTCGCCCCCGAAGGTGGCGGCGTAGCGGCCGAGCTCCGGGTTCCAGGCGCGCTCTTCGATGGTGGCGCGGATCTGCGCGGCCTTGTCGTTCCAGTAGCGAGCGCGCTCGGCCAGGCCCAGGCGGTCGGCGGCGTTGCCCAGCCGGTCGCAGGCCGCCCAGCACATCACCGAGGAATAGGTGTGCACCGCCTCGCGGCCGCGGAACTCCCACAGACTGGCGTCGGGCTTGTCGTGCAGCTCGAAGGCCCGCTCGCCGACCGGCTCGAGCGCCTGGAAGTCCGCGGCGTTCGCCGGCCTGAACAGCCGCTCGTCGAAGAAGGCCTGCACGGTGGACAGCACGATCTGGCCGTAGACGTCGTGCTGCAGGTGCTCGTGCGCCTGGTTGCCGACCCGCACCGGACCCATGCCGCGATAGCCCGGCAGGTGCGGCGCGATCCACTCGGTCAGCACCGGCTCCAGGCCGACGCCGTAGACCGGCTGCACGTGGCCGGCCTTGCTGCGGTCGACCACCACCGTCGGCGCCAGGCCGCGCGGCCCCGGCAGGCTGGGCGTCAGGCCTTGGGTGACCGTGGCCTGGATCGGCTGCCGCTCGCCGTAGGCCGCCTGGTCCACCAGGTTGCGCAGGTAGCGCAGGTAGTTCTCCAGCATGTCGGCCGCGCCCAGGCGGTTGAGGGCCTGGACCACGTAGTAGGCGTCCCGCAGCCAGCAATACCGGTAGTCCCAGTTGCGCGCCGTGCCAGTGGCGTCCGAATGCTCGGGGATCGAGGTGGTCAGCGCCGCGACGATGGCGCCGGTCTCCTCGTAGGCGCACAGCTTGAGGGTGATGGCCGCGCGGATCACCGCCGCCTGCCACTCGAGCGGCACCGACAGCGTCCGCACCCAGCCGCGCCAGTAGTCGGTGGTCTCGCGCAGCATCCGAGCGGTGGTGGTGGCGACGTCGGAATCGAACCCCTCGTCAGGGCCGAGGAACATGGCGATCGGCTCTTCCAGTCGGAAGGTGCGCTCGGCCTGGATATGGCTGACCGGGGCGTCGGTGGTGAGCCGCAGCGTCGCTTCGCCGCCCACGTAGCGGATGTGGTTGGAGCCGACCGTCTGCACCGTCGGCCGCGCGCCATAGTCGTCGGTGGGGCGCAGGCGGATGGTGATCCTGGGCGTGTCGCGCAGCGGCCGGACCAGCCGGATGAAGGCCAGCGGCCGGTAGACCCGGCCGAGCTGGCGGTAGCGCGGGCAGAAATCGATGATCTCCACCGCCGCGCCCGAGGCCGCGGTGACCACGGTGCGCAGGATCGGGGTGTTGCGCAGGTATTCCTGGGTGGTCTCGACCGCGCCCTCGACCTGGATGTCCCACAGGCCCTGCGCGGCGTCGGCCGCCGGATCGATCCCGCCGAGCAGGGCGGAGAAGAACGGATCGCCGTCCACCCGCGGCACGCAGGCCCAGACGAAGCGCCCATCGCGGTCGATGAGGGCGCTGGCGGTGCAGTTGCCGATCGGGAACAGGTCGAGCGTCTGGGTCAATGCGGATCATCCGGCCGTGGCGAGGGATCATTTCGAGGGCGCCCCGTTTCCCCCTCGACGCGGCATAAACGTCTCTTGATAAGCTTGGCTCCAGAAGCTGTGCGAGTCGCTTCTGCGTTGTGCCTGCGTCCCCGACCCGACAGATGGAAGAAACCGGATGATCCGAGCCCGCCGCGCCCGCATCGTCGCGACCCTGGGCCCCGCCAGCCGCGAGCCTGCGAAGATCCGCGAACTCGCCCAGGCGGGCGCGGACGTCTTCCGGGTGAACTTCAGCCACGGCGCCCACGCCGACCACGCGCGCACCATCCAGTCGGTGCGCAAGGCCGAGCAGGCGATCGGCCGGCCGCTGGCGGTGTTGGCCGACCTGCAGGGCCCGAAGCTGCGGCTGGGGGAGTTCGCCGACGGCATGGTGCGCCTGAAGTCCGGCCAGAGCTTCCGCATCGACCTGAAGGCGGCCCCCGGCGACGCCGCGCGCATCGGCGTGCCGCATCCCGAGGTGTTCGCCGCGGTCCGCGCCGGTTCCCAGATCCTGCTGGACGACGGCAAGGTGCGGCTGCGGGTGACCGCGCACGGCGCGGACTTCGCCGACACGGTTGTCGAGGCCGGCGAGCAGCTGTCCGACCACAAGGGCCTGAACCTGCCCGGCAACGCCATCCCGATCCCGGCGCTGACCGACAAGGACCGCCTGGACCTGGCCTTCGCCCTCAAGCAGGGCGTCGACTGGGTGGCGCTGTCCTTCGTGCAGCGCGCCTCCGACATGGCCGAACTTCGTCGCCTGGTCGAAGGCCGCGCCGCGGTGCTGGCCAAGATCGAGAAGCCGGCCGCCCTGGACGTGCTGGATGAGATCCTCGACCTCTGCGACGGCATCATGGTGGCCCGCGGCGACCTCGGCGTGGAGCTGGCGCCCGAGGAGGTGCCGGTGGTCCAGAAGCAGCTGGTCCGCGCGGCCCGCCTGCGCGGCCTGCCGGTGATCGTCGCCACCCAGATGCTGGAATCCATGACCCACTCGCCGACCCCCACCCGCGCCGAGACCTCCGACGTGGCCGGCGCGGTCTACGAGGGCGCCGATGCGGTGATGCTGTCGGCCGAGAGCGCGGTCGGCGACTATCCGGTGGAAGCCGTGGCGATGATGGACCGCATCATCACCCGCGTGGAGAACGATCCCCGCTGGCCGGAGCTGATGCGCGCCGAATACCCGGTCGAGGACGCCGACGCCGACGCCCTGGTGGCCGCCGCCCGGCGCGCCGCCGAGGCCGCCTCCACCGCCTGCCTCGCCACCTTCACCACCACCGGCCAGACGGCGCTGCGCCTCGCCCGCGAGCGGCCCCTGCAGCCCACCCTGGCGCTGACCCCGAACCTGTCCACCGCGCGCCGCCTGGCGCTGGCCTGGGGCGTCGAACCGCGGGTGGTGCCGGAGATCCTCGACCCCGAGGACCTGGCGCGGGTGGCCGTCGAACAGGCCGTCGAGACCGGCCTCGCCGGGCCCGGCCAGCGGGTGCTGATCCTCGCCGGCCTGCCGATGGGCTCGCCGGGCGCCGCCAACATCCTGCGGCTGGCGCACGCGCCCCGGCGGTGAGTCGCCCGCCCCGGCGTGGCCGCGCGGAAAAATGGCAGCGCAAGCCGGGTCGCACGCGTTAAACACCCCGGATGCTGGAGACCTACCCCAAAGTCGCCGCCCTGGCCGAGGCCGCCGCCCACGCGGTGGAGGCCTGCCTGGCGGACGGCCTGAAGACCCGCGGCCGGGCCAGCCTGGTCGCCACCGGCGGCCGGATGCCGGGCCCGGTCTACGATCGGCTGCGCGAGGCCCGCATCGACTGGGCCCGGGTGGTGGTGACGCTGTCCGACGAGCGGTCCGTGGAGCCGGACGCGCCGGAGTCCAACGCCCGCCTGCTGCGCGAGCGGCTGTTCGTGGGCGAGGCGGCCAAGGCCCACTTCCTGCCGCTGACCGACTATGCGGAGCCGGCGCTGAAGGCGCTGGCGCCGTTCGACGCGGTGCTGCTGGGCATGGGCGAGGACGGCCACGTGGCCTCGCTGATCCCCGGCAGCCCGGCGCTGGCGCAGGGCATGGATCCGGCCGGCGAGCGGATGCTGCTGGACGTGCCGGCCGGCGTCGGCTCGCCGCCGCTGGCGCGGACCAGCCTGACCCTGGCGGCGCTGTTGCAGGCCCGGGCCATCTTCCTCTTGATCTCCGGCGCGGCTAAGCGGGAGGTGCTGGCCCGCGCCGAAGCCGGGGCGGAGCTTCCGGTGCGCGCCCTCCTCGCCCAGGCGCGCGTTCCCGTCAGAGTCCTCTGGGCGCCGCAGTAGGATAGGTCCCATGCATCCGGTCACGGCCGAAGTCACCGAGCGGATCGTCGAGCGCAGCCGCGACAGCCGCGCCGATTACCTGGAGCGGATGGAGGCCGCGCGCCACGCCGGCCCCGGCCGCGCCAAGCTGTCCTGCGCCAACTGGGCCCACGCCTTCGCCGCCGAGTCCGACGGCGACAAGCAGCGGATGCGAGACCCCACCGCGCCGAACGTGGCCATCGTCTCGGCCTACAACGACATGCTCTCGGCCCACCAGCCGCTTGAGCGCTTCCCGGCGATCATCAAGCGCGCCGCCCACGAGGTCGGGGCCACCGCCCAGTACGCCGGCGGCGTGCCCGCCATGTGCGACGGCGTCACCCAGGGCCGGCCGGGCATGGAGCTGTCGCTGTTCTCCCGCGACGTGATCGCCATGGCGACCGCGGTGGCGCTGACCCACGACGCCTTCGACGCGGCCCTGATGCTGGGCGTCTGCGACAAGATCGTGCCGGGCCTGACCATGGGCGCCCTGGCGTTCGGCCACCTGCCGGTGATCTTCGTGCCCGGCGGGCCGATGACCTCGGGCATCTCCAACGCCGAGAAGGCCCGGGTGCGCGCCCTCTACGCCGAGGGCAAGGCGACGCGCGAGGAACTGCTCGACAGCGAGATGAAGTCCTACCACGGGCCCGGCACCTGCACCTTCTACGGCACCGCCAACTCCAACCAGATGATGATGGAGATGACCGGCCTGCACCTGCCGGGCGCGGCCTTCGTGACCCCGAACACGCCGCTCCGCGACGCCCTGACCGCCGCCGCCCCGAAGCGGGCGGTGGAGATCCGCGACGGCGGCAACGACTACACGCCGATGAGCGCGGTGGTGGACGAGAAGTCGATCGTCAACGCCCTGGCCGGCCTGCTGGCCACCGGCGGCTCGACCAACCACACCCTGCACCTGGTGGCGATGGCGCGGGCCGCGGGCGTGCGGATCACGTGGGAGGACTTCGACGACCTCTCGCGGATCACCCCGCTGATCGCCCGGGTCTATCCGAACGGCTCGGAGGACGTGAACGCCTTCCACGCGGCCGGCGGCATGGCCTTCGTGATCCGCCAGCTGCTGGACGCCGGCCTCGTCCACGAGGACGTGGCGACCGTCGCCGGGCCGGGGCTGCGCCGCTATCAGCAGGAGCCCTTCCTGGACGGCGGCAAGCTGGTCTGGCGCGAGGGCACGCCGGTCTCGCTCGACCGCGACATCCTGCGGCCGGTGGACGACCCCTTCCAGCCGGAAGGCGGCCTGCGCCTGCTCACCGGCGGCCTCGGGCGGGCGGTGATCAAGACCTCGGCGGTCAAGCCGGCGCATCTGGTGGTCGAGGCCCCGGCCTTGGTGTTCGACGACCAGGACGACCTGCTGGCCGCCCACAAGCGCGGCGAGCTGAACCGCGACTTCGTGGCCGTGGTCCGCTTCCAAGGCCCGAAGGCCAACGGCATGCCGGAGCTGCACTCCCTGACCCCGGCGCTCGGCGTCCTGCTCGACAAGGGGTTCAAGGTGGCGCTGGTCACCGACGGGCGGATGTCGGGCGCCAGCGGCAAGGTCCCGGCCGCCATCCACGTCACCCCGGAAGCGGTCGACGGCGGGCCGCTGGCCCGGGTGCGCGATGGCGACATGATCCGGCTGGACGCCGAGAACGGCCTGCTGGAGATCCGGGTTTCGCAGGAAGAATTGATGAGTCGTGCGCCGGCCGTGGCGCGGGCCTCGGGCTTCGGCTATGGGCGTGAGCTGTTCGGCTGGATGCGCCGCGCCGCCGGGCCCGCCGACGCGGGCGCCTGCAGTCTGTTCGAGGCGGCTTAAGTGAAACCACAGTACGAAGGTCTGGTCGGCGACGTCGGCGGCACCAACGCCCGCTTCGCCCTGGTGGACGCCCAGGGCCACGTCCGCCACCCCCGCAGCTTCCCGGCGCGCGACTACGCCAGCCTCGCCGACGTGATCGGCGAATACCTGGAGACCACCGCCGGCCGCAAACGCCCGCCGCGGGCGGTGATCGCGGTCGCCGGGCCGGTGCTCGACGGCGAGATCGAGTTCACCAACCTCGACTGGCAGATCTCCGAGGGCGACCTCCTGGCACACTTCGAGTTCGAGGCGGTGAAGCTGCTCAACGACTTCGCGGCCCAGGCGCTGGCCTGTCCGCTGCTGGAGCCGGACGCCCTGCGCCCGATCGGGCCGGTGATGCGGCCGGGCAGCGACTGCCCGCTGGTGGTGCTGGGCGCGGGCACAGGCTTCGGAGTGGCGGGCCTGGCGCGCGGCGACCGCGGCGACCTGGCCGTGGCCACGGAGGGCGGTCACGCCGCCTTCGCCCCCACCGACGAGGTGGAGGTCGAGGTCTGGCGCAGGCTGACCGCCCGGTATGGCCGGGCCTCCATCGAGCGGCTGCTGTCCGGGCCGGGACTCTTCGACCTCTACCAGGCGCTGGCGGACATGGAGCGGGTCAACGCCCCGCTGGCCGATGAGAAGGCGGTGATCGACGCGGCCGCCGCCGGCGACACCCTGGCCAACGCCACCCTCGACCGGTTCTGCGGCATCCTCGGCTCGGTGGCCGGCGACCTGGCGCTGAGCTTCGGCGCCCGCGGCGGCGTCTTCGTCTCCGGCGGCATCGCGCCCCGCATGGCCGACCGTCTGGCCTCGGGCGGCTTCCGCGCCCGCTTCGAGGACAAGGGGCGGCTGACCCCCTACGTGCAGCAGATTCCGACGTCGCTGGTGCTGCATCCCTATCCGGCGATCGTCGGCGCCGCGCGTGAACTCGGGCAGATGGAGCGCCTATGACCCTCGACGAAATCCTGATGCAGGCGCCGGTCATCCCGGTGCTGATCATCGACGACGTGGCCCACGCCGTGCCGCTCGGCCGCGCCCTGGTGGCCGGCGGCCTGACGGTGCTGGAGATCACCATGCGCACGCCGGTGGCCAGCGCCAGCATCGAACGCATGGTCGGCGAGGTCGAGGGCGCGATCGTCGGCGCCGGCACCGTGCTCACCCCGGCCATGCGCCAGGCGGTCGCCGACGTCGGCGGCGCCTTCGCGGTCAGCCCGGGGCTGATCGAGGGCGAGCGCGCGGACGGCCCCGTGCCGCTGCTGCCGGGGATCGCCACCGCCACCGAACTGATGGCCGGCCTGGCCGCCGGGTTCGAGCGCTTCAAGCTGTTCCCGGCCAACATCGCCGGCGGCGTCGAGGCCCTGAAGGCCTTCGCCAGCCCTTTCCAGCAGGTGAAGTTCTGCCCGACCGGCGGGGTCAACGCCAAGAACGCCGCCGACTACCTGGCGCTGCCCAACGTGGTCTGCGTCGGCGGCAGCTGGGTCGCCCCCGCCGACGCGGTGCGGTCCGGCGACTGGGGCCGCATCACCGCGCTGGCCCGCGAGGCCGCGGCGCTGCGCCAGCGCGCGCCGGCGCCCGTCGCGGGCTGACGCCGATGGCGGACGCGCCGCACCCCAACGAGCAGGTCCGCTGGCTGGTGACCGCCCGCGCCCGGCCGGGCGAGCCGGGCTCGGCGACGGTCAGCGTGCTGGCGCGCAACGCCATGGTGCCGGAACTGGCCTTCGACATGATGGTCGACTGGCACCTGGGCGCCGAGGCCCCCGACGTCGAGGGCCGGGCGCTGATCATCCTGTCGCTGCTGTTCAAGGAGCTGGCGGCCGAATGCGAACGCGCCGCCGGGACGCGCTTCCAGGAGGGGTAGTCCTCCGGCTCGTCATCACCCGGCTCGTCCGGGTGATCCAACCCAAGGTCGATCTTCACCAGCTGCGGCCGGCGTCCTGGGCTGGATAGCCCGGACAAGCCGGGCCATGACGACAGCTTAGGAAGCAACACCTCGATATCAGAGCCCCTTGAACACCCCCGCCCGCCGCTCCGCCACCGAGCGCACGCCCTCGGCGAAGTCGTCGGTCACCCGCAGGATGGATTGCTCGCGGTGCTCGATCGCGGTCTGCGCGCGGACCTGGGCGGCCAGCCCCTGGCGCAGGGTCTTGCGGGTGGAGATCACCGCCAGCGGGGCGTTCTCGGCGATCTCGCCGGCCAGGCGCAGGGCGGCGGCGCGCAGCTCCGTCTGCGGAACAACTTCGTCCACCAGGCCCCAGGCGAGGCCCTCCTCGGCCTTGATCCGCCGGCCGGTGAGGAACATCAGGTTGGCCCGCTGCACGCCCACCAGGCGCGGCAGGGTGTAGGTCAGGCCGAACCCCGGGTGGAAGCCGAGCTTGACGAAGTTGGCGACGAAGCGGGCTTCCGGCGCGGCGACGCGGAAGTCGGCCACCAGCGCCAGGCCCAGGCCCGCGCCCACCGCCGAGCCCTGCACCGCCGCGACGATCGGCGTCTCCACCGAGAACAGCCGCACCGCCTGGTCATAGAGGGCCGAGACCCCGCCCATGCCGGAGGCGACGCTGTCGCCGGGGCTGGAAAAGTCGGCCCCGCCGCAGAAGGTCTTGCCCTGGCTCTGCAGCACGATGGCCCGCGCGCCGCGCGTGCCATCGACGGCCTCCAGGGCGTCGGCGAGGTCGCGCATCAGCTCCACGGAGACGAAGTTGTGCGGCGGCTTGTCGATGGTCGCCACCGCCACGTGGCCGTCCATGGCCACCGTCACATGGTCCCCGAACGCGGATTTCATCGTCTCGTCCCCAGAAGGTTGCGGGCCACGACCATTTTGTGGACCTCGGTCGGGCCGTCGTAGATCCGCATGGTGCGCAGCCGCGAGGCCATCAGCTGCAGCGGCAGTTCCTTGGTCATGCCCATGGCCCCGAAGGTCTGCATGGCGCGGTCGACGACCTCCCAGGCCATCTCGGTGGCGTAGGCCTTGATCATCGAGATTTCCTGCCGCACGTCGCGGCCCTGGTCCAGTTTCCAGGCGCAGTCGTAGGTCATCAGCCGCGCGGCGTGGATGCGGGTGGCGGCGTCGGCCACCCACCACTGGATCGCCTGGCGCTCGGACAGCGGCAGGCCGAAGGTCTTCCGCTGCGGGGCGTACTCGCAGATCATGTCCAGCGCCCGCTGCGCCATGCCGATCGACCACGACGCCATCTCGATCCGCCGGGTCCCGAGCCGCAGCTGCATCGGGGCGAAGCCCGCGCCCTCCTGCCCCAGGAGCTTCCAGCCCTCGACCCGGCAGTCCTCCAGCGCGATCTCGTAGGTCGCCGCCCCGCCGATCATCGGGATGCGCCGCAGCACGTTGAAGCCGGGCGTGCCCTTGTCGACCAGGAAGGCGGAGATGCCGCCGCGGGCCCGCTTCTCCCTGTCGGTCACCGCCATGACGATGGTGAAGTCGGCGTCCGCGGCGCGGCTTATCCAGGTCTTTCGGCCGTTGAGGATCCAGTCCTCGCCGTCGCGCTCGGCGCGGGTGACCATGCCGGCGGGATCGGCGCCCGCGCCCGGCTCGGAGATGCCGATCGCCGAGATCGTCTCGCCCCGGACATAGGGCTCGAGGTAGGCCTTGCGCTGCGGCGCGTTCACCGTGGCCATCAGCATCCGCAGGTTCGGGCTGTCGGGCGGCAGGGTGTAGGGCGTGACCGTGCGGCCCAGCTCCTCGTTGACGCCGACCATGGCCACCATCGGCAGGTCGGCGCCGCCGATGTCCTCCGGGGCGTCCAGGCCCCACAGGCCGAGCGCGCGGGAAACCTCGTCCAGCCGCTTGTGCTCGGCGGGGCCGAGACCCAGGCCCTCGCCGGCCGCCTCGCGGGCCAGCACCGCCGGCTCCAGCGGCAGGAGCTCGTCGCGGACGAACCGCGTGACCAGGTCCTTGAGCATGCGGTGCTCTTCGGAAACGTCGAAGTCCACTGGCTTCCCCCCGCATTCTTCGCGATCTTATCAGCGATCATAACGGCCCAAGGCCGACAGGGGAGGACTAAGATGGCGCGAGCCAAGCAGCTGGCGACGGAGGCCACCGGGCCGCTGGCCGGGATCCGCATCCTGGACCTCACCAGCGTCGTCAACGGCGCCTACGCCACCCAGATCCTCGCCGACCAGGGCGCCGACGTGATCAAGCTGGAGGACCCGGGCTCCGGCCGCGGCGCCGGCGGCGACATCATGCGCTGGGCGGGCCATGTGCCGGACGGCGCGCCGCGCGACATGGGCCCGATCTTCCTGACCATCAACCGCAACAAGCGCTCGGTGCTGCTGGACCTCAAGCAGGCCAGCGCCGTGCGGGCGCTGAAGCGGTTGATCCGCAGCTGCGACGTGTTCGCCGCGTCCGTGCGCTACGAGGGGCTGACGCGGCTGGGCCTGGGCTATGAGGACGTCAAGGCGATCCGGCCGGACATCGTCTACGTCCACGCCGCGGGCTACGGCTCGGACGGGCCCTACGCCGGCGAGCCGGCCTACGACGACCTGATCCAGTCCGCCTCGGGCCTGGCCGACATCCTGCCGCGCACGGACGGCAATCCGGTCCCGCGCATCCTGCCGACCCTGGTGGCCGACAAGGTCTCCGGCCTGTTCATGGCCCAGGCGGTGACCGCGGCCCTGCTGCACCGCGCCCGCACCGGCGAGGGCCAGTTCGTCGAGGTGCCGATGCTGGAGTGCGTCACCAGCTTCACCCTGGTGGAGCACCTCTACGACCACGCCTTCGAGCCGCCGACCGGCCAGTGGGGCTATTCGCGGGTGGTCAATCCGCACCGCAAGCCGTTCCGGACCCAGGACGGCTACATCGGACTTCTTCCGTATACGGACAAGCAGTGGGACCAGTTCTTCGAGGTCGCCGGCTGGGGCGACAGCCTCGCCAAGGACCCGCGGTTCTCCGACTACGCCGCGCGCGCCAAGCACACCCACGAGCTCTACGCCCTGGTGGAGACGGTCACCGAAACCAAGACCACCGACGCGTGGCTGGCCTTGCTCAAGCCGCTGTCGATCCCGGTGGTGAAGACCAACCGGCTGGACGACCTGGAGAGCGATCCGCACCTGGCCGCCGTCGGCCTCTTCGAGCAGTACGAGCACCCCGAGGTCGGGACCTACAAGGCGCTGCGCCCGCCGGTGCGGTTTTCCGCCACCCCCTCCAACATCCGCCGCCACCCGCCCCGCCTCGGCGAGCACACCGACGAAGTGCTGGCCGAGCTCGGCGAGGACGAGACGGCCTGAGACTGAAGTTCCTCCCCCGCTGGGGGAGGGGGACCGCGAAGCGGTGGAGGGGGTCGGCGCGAACCTCGGAGGACCCCCTCAGTCGGCTTCGCCGACAGCTCCCCCGGAAGGGGAGCAACTTGGTCGCTTAGTTCCTCCCCCGCTGGGGGAGGGGGACCGCGAAGCGGTGGAGGGGGTCAGCACGAACCTTGGAGGCCCCCCTCAGTCGCTTCGCGACAGCTCCCCCAAAGGGGGAGCAACTGGGCGGCGCTAGGCCGGCGCGAACACCGGAACCGGCGGGCCGCCTTCGGTGTCCTGGAAGCGGACATTGACGCGCTGGCCGATGGTCAGGCCGTCGGGCGCCACGCCGACGAAGTTGGTCAGCACCGCCGGGCCCTCGTCGAGGGTCACGTAGCCGATGGCGTAGGGGCCGGTCGGCGAGCGATGCATCACCGAGTAGCTGTAGATCACCCCCTCGCCCGGGCTCTCCTCCCACACCGTCTCGCCGGACATGCAGAACGGGCAGATGGCGCGCGGGTACCAGTGGGCCTTGCCGCAGGGGACGCAGCGCTTGATCAGGAAGCGGCCTTCGCGGGCGGCGTCCCAGAACGGCTGGCTCTCGACGTTGACCACCGGCGCGGGGATCGGCCGGGTCATCAGGGCGGGCTTCTCTTGGGTCTCTGACATGTCCTTAAGCCTCCCGCTCGAGGATGACGGTGGCGGAGCCATGGCGCGTGCCGAGCGATCCGCCGGTGCCGTGGGCGATGGCCAGGTCGCAGTTGGGGACCTGCACCTTCGGGTGGGCTTCGCCGCGCAGCTGGCGCACCGCCTCGATCACCTTGGTGATGCCGCCGCGGTTGGTGGGGTGGTTGTTGCAGAGGCCGCCGCCGTCGGTGTTGAACGGCAGCTTGCCGACCCCGGAGATCAGGTTTCCGTCGGCGACGAACCGGCCGCCCTGGCCCTTCTCGCAGAAGCCCAGGTCCTCCAGCTGCATCAGCACGGTGATGGTGAAGCTGTCGTAGATCGAGGCGTACTTCATGTCGGCCGGGGTCACGCCGGCTTCCGCAAAGGCGCGCGGACCGGACCAGACCGCGCCGGAGTGGGTGAGGTCGAGGTCGAGGCCGCCGCGCGGGCCCTTCGGCGCCTCGCCTGCCCCCATCACCTTGACCTTCGGCCGGTTCAGGCTCCTCGCCACCTCCGGCGAGGTGACGATCAGCGCGCCGCCGCCGTCGGTCACCACGCAGCAATCCAGGAGGTGCAGCGGGTCGGAGATCATCCGCGAGTTCACCACCTCCTCGACGGTGACCACGTTCTTCAGGAAGGCGTGCTCGTTCCACTGGGCGTGGTGCGAGGCCGCGACCTTGATCCAGGCCAGCTGCTCCGACGTGGTGCCGTACTCGTACATGTGGCGCATGGCGCACATGCCGTAGGTGTTGTGGGTCGAGCCGCCGTAGATGTTCTCGAAGCCGGCTTCCGGCGCGGGCTCGCCCCCGCCGCCGCCCCGCCCGCCGCCGCCCTTCTGCTGGCGCGGACGACCGGCCAGCGTGATCAGCGCCACCTGGCACTTGCCCGCGGCGATCGCCTGGGCCGCGTGGCCGACGTGGACGATGTAGGAGGAGCCGCCGGTCTCGGTGGAGTCCATGTGGCGGACGTTCTTCAGGCCCATGTAGTCGATCATCGACAGGGCCCCGAACCCCGGCGCGTCGCCGGCGCAGAAGAAGCCGTCGACGTCGTCCTTGGTCAGGCCGGCGTCCTCCAGCGCGCCGCGGGCGCACTCGGCGTGAAGCTGCGGGGTGGATTTGTCGGGGGCGTCGCGGAGCGGATGCTCATACGCCCCCATGATGTAGGCCTTGCCCTTGATGCTCATAATCCTCGCCGAACAATCGTTTGAAGTATGCGGTGGGCTTAGCGCGGCCATCCCACGGCTGTCATCCCGGAAAGCCGCGCCAGCGGCTTGTCCGGGCCCATGAACACCGGCCGTGCGGGCGGTTACGCCGGCTCCGCGGCCTTGATCCGGGCGTCGCGCAGCGCGGTGCGGCGGACCTTGCCGGCGTCGTCGCGCAGCGGCTCGTCGACGAACTCGAATGAGCGCGGCTGCTTGTAGCTGACCAGCCGGTCGGCCAGGTGGGCCTTGAGCGCCTCCGGCGTCACCTCGCCCTTGGCGTTGACGATGGCGTGGATGCGGTTGCCGAGGTCGTCGTCGGGCAGGCCGATCACCGCGCAGGACTGCACCGCCGGGTGCTCCTCCAGCGCCGCCTCGATCTCGGCCGGATAGACGTTGGAGCCGCCGACCAGGATCATGTCGGTGCGCCGGTCGGCCAGGTAGAGGTAGCCGTCGGCGTCGAACCAGCCGATGTCGCCCAGGCTCTCCCAGCCCCCCGGCAGCACGTTGGCCTCGGCGCCCACGTACTGGTAGGTCGGCGGCGCGTCGGCGGCGCGGCGCATGTAGATCTCGCCGACCTCGCCCGGCGGCAGCTCGCGGCCGTCCTCGCCCACCGCCTTCATCTCGCCGGCGGTGACCCGCCCCACCGAGCCGCGATGCTCCAGCCACTCGGCGCCGGAGATGATGGTCACCGCCTGCGCCTCGGTGCCGGCGTAGAGCTCCATCACCTTCTCCGGCCCGACCCAGCGGATGAAGGCCTCCTTCAGCCACGCCGGACAGGGCGCCGCCAGGTGCCAGAGGGTCTCCAGCGAGCCGATGTCGTATTGCGCGCGCACGGCGTCGGGCAGATGCCAGATGCGGTTCATCATGGTCGGCACCAGGTAGACCCAGGTGGCGCGGCGCCGTTCGATCTCGGCCAGCGTGGCCTCGGGATCGAACCTCGGCATCACCACCAGGTGGCAGCCCATGGCCACGGCGGCCATCATCATGCCGAAGCCGGCGTTGTGGTAGAGCGGCGCGGGCAGGACGGCGATGGAATCGGGCTTCAGCCGCCAGCCGCCGATCTCCGGCGTCTCCGACGCCGTGGTCCCCGGCTGCCCAGACAGGATCAGCTTCGGCCGGCCGGTGGAGCCGCCGCTGGTCGGCGCCTTGGAGATCGGCGCGGTCGCGTCCGGCAGGTCGCTGTCGTCGTCGGACTCCGCGGCGATCTCGGCGATGGAGACCAGCGGCCGGTCGATCTCATGCTTGAACTCGGCGATGACGATCGGCGTCTTGGCCAGCGCCATGATCGCCTCCAACTCGCCCTTCGGCAGGCGGAAGGACACCGGCTGCGGCGTCGCCCCCAGCTTCCAGATCGCGTAGCAGGCCTCCACGAAGCCGACGCCGTTCGGCAGGCCCAGCGTCACCAGGTCGCCGTGCTTGACGCCCAGCGCCTGCAGGCCGCGGGCGAGGCGATTGGTCCGTCGGTGCAGCTCGGCGTAGCTGTGGGTGGTGTCGCCGCAACTGACGGCCGGGGCGTTCGGCTGGAAGCGGGCGTGCTGCGCCAGCTTCGCGCCCAGGGAAATGAGCTCTTCGGACATATGTGTCTCGTCCCGATGCGGCGGGTTCGAGCCCGCGTCTGAAATAGCAGTCCGCCCAATGATCGGCGGGCCCTCACTGTCGACGGCCGACTGCGGGTCCGCAAGGGGCTGACGCCGCCCCCCGCGCCGCGGTAAGGAAAATTCGAACAAACGTTTGGAGCGCCTGCCGATGTCGGTCGAAGAGATGCTGGCCCAGGAGTTCGGGACCCTGGCCGACGTGATCCGCGAGCAGGCGCGCGAGCTGAGCGACAAGCCGGCGCTGGTCGACGCCCGGCGCACCATCACCTACGCCGAGCTCGACGAGCTGATGGACCGGATCGCGGTGGCCCTGCAGCGCGAGGGGGTCGGCAAGGCCGACGTGGCGGCGATCTGCGCCAGCTCCTCGGCGGAGTACGGCGCGACCTTCTTCGGCATCCTGCGGGCCGGCGCGATCGTCGCGCCGCTGGCGCCCTCCTCGACCGCGGAGAGCCTGATCGTCCAGCTGAACGACAGCGGGGCCAAGGTCTTCTTCCTGGACGCGGGCGTGGCGCAGGCCATGGCCGGCGTCATGGACCAGGTGACCGCCAAACGCGTCTCGCTGGACGGCTCCGACGCCGGCGCGCCGTTCGAGCAGTGGCTCGCGCCGGCGGGCTCGAAACCGGCGCCGGTGGAGGTCGAGCCGGACCAGGGCTTCAACATCATCTATTCCTCCGGCACCACCGGCGCGCCGAAGGGCATCGTCCAGCCGCACCGGATGCGCTGGGGCCAGATCCGCCGCGGGGTCTATCCGGCCGACGCGGTGACCATGGTCTCCACGCCGCTCTATTCGAACACCACCCTGGTCTCCTTCCTGCCGACGCTGTCCAACGGCGGCACCGCGGTGCTGATGCCGAAGTTCGACGCCGAGCAGTTCCTGAAGCTGTCGGAGCGGCACCGCGCCACCCACGCCATGCTGGTGCCGGTGCAGTACCGGCGGCTGATGGAGCGGCCGGACTTCGACAGCTACGACCTCGCGAGCTACCGGATGAAGTTCTCCACCTCGGCGCCGTTCTCCGCCGCCCTGAAGGCCGACATCCTGAAGCGCTGGCCGGGCGGTCTGATCGAGTATTACGGGATGACCGAGGGCGGCGGCTCCTGCGGCCTGGTGGCCCACGAATACCCCGACAAGCTGCACACCGTCGGCAAGCCCCTGCCCGGCCACGACATCCGGCTGATCGACGAGGACGGGCGCGAGGTCGCGCAGGGCGAGGTCGGCGAGGTGGTCGGCCGCTCCGGCGCGATGATGGTCGGCTACCACAACCAGCCCGGCAAGACCTCGGAGGCCGAGTGGTGGAGCCCGGAGGGGCTGCGCTACATCCGCACCGGCGATGTCGGCCGCTTCGACGAGGACGGCTTCCTGACGCTCATGGACCGCAAGAAGGACATGATCATCTCCGGCGGCTTCAACATCTATCCCAGCGACCTGGAGGCCGAGCTCGGCCAGCACGAGGCGGTGCTGGAATCCGCCGTGGTCGGCGTGCCCTCCGACAACTGGGGCGAGACGCCGGTGGCCTTCGTGGCGCTGAAGCCGGGCCGCCCGATCGCCGCCGAGGCGCTGAAGGCCTGGCTGAACGGCCGGGTCGGCAAGACCCAGCGGCTGGCCGACCTGCAGATCGTCGAGGCCCTGCCGCGCAGCCACATCGGCAAGGTCCTGAAGCGCGAGCTGCGCGACGCCTACCAGGCCCCGGCGACCGCTCGGAAGGGGTCGTGATGTCCGGGAACCGCGCCGAAGAGTTCGCCCGCCGGCAGGAGTCCACCCTGCCGGGCGAGCTCGGCATCCTCTGGGACGAGGTCGCCAAGGGGACGGCCCGCGGCCGCTTCACCGTGGAGCGCAAGCACATGGCGCCCAACGGCTTCCTGCACGCGGCCTCGGTGATCGCCCTAGTGGACTCCGCCTGCGGCTACGCCTGCATCGCCAGCCTGCCGGAGGGGGCGAGCGGCTTCACCACCATCGAACTGAAGGCCAACTACCTGGGCACCGCCAAGGAGGGCGAGCAGGTCTCCTGCGTCGCCCACATGCTGCACGGCGGCCGCATGACCCAGGTCTGGGACGCCGAGGCGCTGAACGAAACCACCGGCAAGCCGATGGCGGTGTTCCGCTGCACCCAGATGATCCTCTATCCGCGCTGAGCGGCGCTGCGATCCGACGCTTGCGCTGTCAGGGTCGGATGAGTAGGTTCCGCGCCTCGCTCAGCGGGCCCCTCCCAAAGGCGCCCCACGCCGGCTTCAGGAGAGGTGGCTGAGTGGTCGAAAGCACCGCACTCGAAATGCGGCGTACCCGCGAGGGTACCGTGGGTTCGAATCCCACCCTCTCCGCCAAGCAATTAAGTGCTTGTTTCTATTGGTTTAATTATGACGCGCAGTTGCTTTAGGACTTCCGCCCGTTAGGGGGCGTGGAGGCCCGTTTTTGCCGGCTGAGCCACCTCGAATTTCGGCTGAAAAGTGGGTGTTCATTGACCCCATTCTCTGGCCGTACCGAGCGAAGTGCCCCCTTCGGCCGAGAGGTCTCTCAGGAGAGCAATTAGCATCCGTCGTGGCTAGCGGCATTCCGCGTTGAAATTCGACGATTGGCGGAGCTCGTCGATCGCATCGACGCCCACGCCTCGAGCCGCTCGCAAATCATTCAACTGCTGTGAATCCAACCGCAGCGCACGGCGCACGGCGTCCAGCGCCATACTCTCCCGGTCGGTGCTGGGGGGAAGGACGTTGCGAACGGTACGGCGGCGCACTGCGTCCACCGCCATCCATTGCGCCCGCACCCCGCAATAAGCGGGGCTCCAGGCACGGTCGTAGCGGCTTTTTTGCGGGGCAGACGGTGAGACCACTTCGCCGGGCAAGACCACGGAAAGGGAAGCGATGAGTCAGGGTCCGGTGCAATCTTCGAAGCCGCGGGCGATCACTCCGCGTCCCCGAGGGGCCGCCGATATGCAGCTCACGCGCGAGCAGGCGCTTGCGCGCAAATCGAAGAACCCCGGCCCGCTGGAGGAGATCTTCTATAGCCACGCAGGCCGGCCCGCGAACAAGTGGGCCCATTACCTGCCGTTCTATGACCGTGCGTTCGCGCCTTACCGCGGGTCTGCGGTCCGCATGCTGGAAATCGGGGTGTCCAAGGGCGGATCCTTGGACCTGTGGCGCAAGTACTTCGGGCCGGACGCGGTGTTGTTCGGCGTCGACATCGATCCTGCCTGCGCGGGTCATGTCGATGCGCCGAGCCAGGTTCGCATCGGATCGCAGGCAGATCCGGGATTTCTGCGCGGTGTCGCAGGCGAGATGGGCGGTATCGACATCGTGCTTGACGACGGTTCCCACGTCGCCAGTCACCAGCGCACCACGTTCCAGACGCTATGGCCGCTCTTAAGTCCCGGCGGCCTCTACGTGATCGAGGATATGCACACCGCCTATTGGCCCCACTGGGAGGGCGGACTTCGCCGGCCCGGCGCCGCCGTCGAGCTGGGCAAGGGGCTGATCGACGACATGCACGCCTGGCACCATGCTGAGGACGAAGCGTGGGCGGCGCGCGACGAGGTCGGCACGATTCTCATCGGCGACTCGATCGTGGCCATCGAGAAGATCGCCACCCGGCCGGCCCCCGGCCACGTCTGGGTCGGCGCACCACGAGAATAGTGGCCCCAGAGTTGCCATTCGGGCGCGGACGCTAGTGGTCGCCACCGTCCTCGTCGTCGTCATCGTCGTGATCGTGGTGTTCGTGATGCCGGTGGTGGCGCGGCTCGTAGCCTGAATCGTAACCGTAGCCGTCGTAGCCGGACGCGTAGGGCTGCTCGTAGTAGGGCGCCGGGTAGCTGTAGCCGCTGTAGGGCGCGTAGCCGTAATCGTAGGCCGGCGCCCTGCGGTAGACGTAGGCCGGGCGGCCGTACGCATATCGCGGCCCGCGGCAGCTGCTCTTGGTGCTGGAGCGGGCGATGTTGTTGCCCACCGCCGCGCCGGCTGCGGCCCCCAGCAAGGCGCCTCCAGTCCGGCCGCCGTGGTGGGACGCGAGGTTGGACCCGACAAGCGCGCCCGCCAGGCCGCCCAGGATCGCGCCGGTGGTTCCGTTGCCCCGGATCCGGTCCGTGCAACCATCGCCGTACCGACCATAGCGATAGTCCTGGGCGGAGCTGGCCGATGCGGCCGCCAGGGTGCTGGCGGCGGTGGCGGCGACCAGGACGATGGTTCTGATGTTCATGGGATCCTCCTGCGCCCAAGCTCGCGCCGCGCATCTGAACGACCCATGAACCGGGACCAGGTCAGTGAACCCGAACGCTGCGTCGCCGACCGCGCCCTGCACGACCGGGGGTCACAGGCCCTGACGGACATGGCCGACGCGGCCCGGCTCCAGAACCCGGTCCTCGCCGCCGACGCCGCCAAGCGCGAACTCGATCTTGTGGACCTGCTGGAGGCCTATTTCAGCACCACGCACCGCTAGGTCAGACGCCGCAACCGGCCTGCCGGAATGGCGGCCGGCGTCAGCCGCGCAGCTTGCGGACGCAGGCGCGCAGCAGTTCGGCGCGCTCGAACGAGAGGCCTGGCGCCTTCAGCTCTTGCTGGGCGCCTTCCAGCGCGAAGCCGCGGTGGCGCACGCCCAGCAGCCAGACCTCGGATCTGACGTCGGCGTCGGAGACCGACGCCGCGCGCAGCCACGACAGGATGCCCATGCCGGGCGCTACTTCTTACGCTCTGGATTCAGGTAGGAGTTCGCAGGGACCGCCGCCTTCGCCGCCGGCTGTTTCGGCTTGCGGACTTCCTTGTTGGATTTCTTCTGACCCTTGGCCATGGCCCTGCTCCTGGCCGCCCGGGGCGGCCGCTGTCGACCACCCTCTCACAGAGGATGAGCCCGCAGACTACCACGCCCGGGCGCCGGCGCGGGCGAAATCGGGCCCCGGACCGCTGAGGGCCCGCCGATCGTCCCGCCGTCAGGGCGCCGGCTTGGCGGCCGGCGCGCCGTTGCCCACACGGTAGAGGATCGGCACGGTGACGACGCCGCCGATCGTGGGCAGGCCTTCCACGGTCCACGTCGCCAGCCTGAATTTCGGCGCCAGGGCGAGCGCCGCCGCGGCCAGCCCGCTGGCGGCCGGCTGCTCGTTCTGGGCGGTGCAGCCGGCGACCGTGCCACCCGGCTGGACCTTGCACTTGAGGGTGACCCGCAGGTCGCCGGTCGCCTTGATGTCCTTGAAGGCGCCGTTGGTGTCCTCCACCGACGGCAGGCTCGCCCATTGCGGCTTGCCGATCACCGGCTCGCCGGACGCCAGCATGGCGGGATCGAAGGTGAAGGGCAGCTGGACGCTGGCCGGACCCGACTTTGGCGGCAGCGGATTGGCGCGGAATCGCTTCGCCAGCGCCTTGGCGGCCTCGGCGAACCCCTGTCCGCGCGGTTGCTCGCTGACCGTCGAGCAGTGCTGCAG
This sequence comes from Phenylobacterium hankyongense, assembly GCF_003254505.1. Taxonomy (NCBI): domain Bacteria; kingdom Pseudomonadati; phylum Pseudomonadota; class Alphaproteobacteria; order Caulobacterales; family Caulobacteraceae; genus Phenylobacterium; species Phenylobacterium hankyongense. The sequence goes on from NZ_QFYP01000001.1 coordinate 928,728, forward strand.
GCGCCCGTCCTTCTCCAGGCTGCAGTCCAGGGTGGCGCGTCCGCCGGCGCCGCTGGCGCGCGCCTTGGCCGGGTAGGCGGCGACCACATCGGCATGGCTGGGCGCCTCGGGCCAGGCGATCGACGGATCGACGACCTTGCGCGAGCCGAAGGAGTCCTGGCGTCGGGGTCCGCCGGGCGCCTCGAAATTTATCGGGATGTTGACCATGGACACCACCGGCGCGCCCTTCAGGGTCGCCGGCTTCATCAGGAACTGCGGCGTCAGGGCGATCGCCGCCGCGCCGAAGTGTTCCCCGGCCGGCTTCTCGCTCAGCGTCACGCAATCCAGCAGCGCACCTTGGGTCGTGACCTGGCAGGCGATGATCGCCCGGCCGCCGAGCCCTTTCGCCCACGCCTGGGTGGGCCAGACCACCAGCATGTCGGCGGGGGTCGGCTTGCGCAGCCAATCCGCCGGCGTGTCCTGCCGGTACCAGTCCTCCGCCAGCATCACCTCACCATCCACCGCTTCGGCTTTGGCGGCCGCCGGCGACAGCTGATAGGCCGGCGCCAGGGCGAGCAGAGCAGCGCCGTAACCGTGGCCGGCGGGCGTCTCGTGGACCAGGCGACACGCCGACAGCCGTCCGCCGGCGTCGACCTTGCAGCGCGCGATGGCGGCGCCGCCGAAGCCTTGGCGAACGGTCTCCGCGGGCAGGGCGTTGATCAGCTCCTGGTTCGAGGGATGGTGGATCCATCGCGACGGCGGACGCGCGTGCGCAGCGGCCGCGACGCTACCGAGCGCAAGAATTATGACCGCAGACCGCCAGCGCATGCTGATGCCTCCCCCCGGAAATCCGAGCGTCGCACAACTGGCGGGTGTGTTGAAGGCCTAGCTCTCCTGCGGCGGATAGGGCCCGGCGGCGGCGGCGGCGCGGGCGGCCCAGGCGAGGTTGCGGGCGGCGTTGCGGGCCAGGCGGTCGGAATAATCGTGGGCCTGGCCGGTCGCCGTGTAGTCCGGCCCGGGCCCCGGCCCGAGGTGCCAGTAGGTCCAGGCCTGGCCCGGCACGGTGAACCCCACGTCGATCAGCCCCTGGGCGAGCGTGCCGACGATGTGGTGCGCGCCGTCCTCGTTGCCGGTGACCACCATGCCGGCGACCTTGCCCATCGTCCAGCTGCGGCCCTGGTCGTCGGTCTCGCTGAGGATGGCGTCCATGCGCTCGAGCGCCCGCTTGGCGACGCTGGACATCTGGCCGAGCCAGGTGGGGGTGGCGATCACCAGGATGTCGGCGGTCCTGATCTTGCCGTGCACGGCCGGCCAGTCGTCGCCCGGGCCCTGGTCGGTCTTCACGCCCGGCCGGATGTCGAGGTCGACGAGGCGGACGATCTCGGTCTCGACGCCGTCGGCATCCAGCTGGCGCATGAGCACCCGGGCCAGGGCCTCGGTGTTCGAGGCCTCTGGCGAGGCTTTCAGAGTGCAGTTGAGGACAAGCGCCTTCATTCGGACCTCCGACAGAACATCGTGGCCTGAACGGCGAGGCTCGGGCGCTGTTCCCCGAACGCAAGAACCCCGCTCGCGGGGAGCGGGGCTCTGCCGTTCGTGCTGGACGTGCGGGCCGCGGCCCGCAGCCGCGCTAGAGCGCGCGGCGACCCATCAGGGCATGGTAGATGAACAGGACCACCACGGCGCCGAGCGTGGCGACGAGGATGCTGTAGAGGTTCAGGCCGGTGACGCCCGCGGCGCCGAAGCGGGTGAACAGGAAGCCGCCGACGAAGGAGCCGACGACACCCAGAACGAGGTCGAGCACGAGGCTGCCCCCGCTGCGGTTCACAAGCTTGCTGGCGATGAAGCCGGCTACCAGGCCCAGAATGATCCAGGCAAGAATTGACATAGGCGTGTCTCCAATGGGGCCGGGCTTTGGGTCGAACCTGTAACCGGCGGATGTCCCAAAAAAGCCAATAACACCCCATCCGGTTCCGCCGGGGGCGAACACCGTTCATTCGGGGCGCCGCGCGCAACCTCGGCCATGCCTGGGAGTTTAGCAGCGTGCGTGTCCGCGACGACGAAGGAGATTATCTCGTGCGCAACAAGCTCATCGCCACGGCGACCCTGGTGTGCTCGGCCCTGGCCGTGGCCGCCGCGCCGATCTCGGCGGAAGCCCGCAGCCGGCACCGGGTGCTGGTCTGCCCCGACGTCCGGGCCTCGGCCAACACCGGAACCGTGGTCGGCGCCGTCGGCGGCGGCCTGCTGGGCAACGCCCTCTCCCATGGTGGCGGGCGCACCGGCGGCACCCTGATCGGCGCCGGCGTCGGCGCCGTGGCCGGCCACCAGATCGCCAAGCAGAACGCCAAGCACCGCAACTGCCACTACGTCTACCGCTACTACTAGGAGCGCTCCCCCCGGCAGGGGCGGCCGGGCCTTCCCGCCTGGAGAAGCCGATCAGCGGCCCCTGACGCACATCCACCGCGCGCGGTGGAAGTTTTCCTCGTTGTCCACGAAGCCCGTGATCCGCGGGCTGACGAGGTTGCGGTTCACCACGAAAAAAACCGGGATCAGCGCCTCGTCGTCCAGCATGGCCTGTTCGGCGCTGGCGAGGATCCGCGCCCGCCTGGCGGCGTCCGGCTCGTTGTCGGCCGCCGCCAGCAGCGCGTCGTAGGCGGGGTTCCTGTAATCGCCGTAGTTCTGCGCCCCGGTGTCCGACTTCAGCAGGCCCAGGAAGGTCACCGGATCGTTGAAGTCGGCGTACCAGCTCATGGCGCCCACCTGGAAATCGCGGTTGCGGTAGGCGGCGAAGGCCACCTGCCCCTCGTTCTGGACGAGCGTCGCATCGACCCCGATGGCATGCCAGTCGGCCTGGATCGCCTCCATCTGCAGGAGGGTGTCGGTGATGTTGGCGGTCTTGATCTCCACCTTCAGCGGATGCTCCGGCCCGTAGCCGGCGGCGCGCAGCAGGGCCCGCGCCTCGGCCTGCCGCGCCGCCAGCGGCTTGCCCGCCCAGACGGTCTTCGGTCCGGCCACATAGTTGGCGGTCCTCGGCGGCACGAAGCTGTAGGCCGGGAGCTGGCCGGCGCGCATCAGCTTCGTGGTGATGAAATCGCGGTCGACCGCCTCCGACAGCGCCCGGCGGACCCGGAGGTCCTGGAAGGCCTTCACGTCGCGGGTGTTGAGCGACAGGTAGGCGGTGGCGAGGCCCACGTAGGGCCGCGCATAGCCGGGCATCTCGCGCCGCAGCCGCTCGATGCGGTTGGAATCGAAACGGGTGGTGAGATCCAGCTCCCCGCGCTGCACGCGACGCTCGGCGCTCACCAGGTCGGGCGTCGGGTAGTAGTTGATACGGTCGATGCAGACGTGAGCGGCGTCGAAGAAGCGCGGGTTCTTCTCCACCGTCACCTTGTCCCCCAGCCGCCAGGAGACCAGCCGGTAGGCGCCGTTGGAAACGTAGTGGCCGGGCTGCACCCAGGCGTCGCCGTACTTTTCGACCACGTGCCGCGGGACGGGGAAGAAGCTCTGGTGCTTGGTGAGCTCCGGCAGGTAGGGCGCGGGGTGGGCCAGGGTCAGCTGCAGGGTGCGCGCGTCGAGCGCCCGCACCCCCAGGCTCTCGGGCGCCGCCCTGCCCTCGTTCACCGCCTGGCCGTTCTTCAGGACATAGACCAAGTAGGCGTAGATCGAGGCGGTCTTCGGATCGAGGATCCGGCGGTAGGCGTAGACGAAATCGTCGGCGGTCACCGGCACGCCGTCGGACCAGACCGCCGGGCGCAGGTGGAAGGTCCACACTAGGCCGTCGCGGCTGGTCTCCCATGAGGTCGCCATGCCGGGCACGGGCGAGCCGTCCGGGGCGTCGGTGGTCAGCCCCATCATCAGGTCGCCGATGATGGTGAATTCGTCGAGCAGGTTGGAGGTCTGCGGGTCGAGCGTCGCCGGCTCGACGTTGTTGCCGTATTCGACGCAGACCTTGCCGGCGGGGCAGGCGGGCCGCTGGACCTTGCTCTGGCAGCCGCCGAGCAGCAGCGCCGCCGCGCCCAGCATGACGAGCGCGAGCCGGCGGGCGGGCGTAAACGGCAAGGGCGACCTCGGCGGCGAATGTCAGGGCCGCATCACGCCTGCGTCAGGCCGCCTTGTCGAGCCGCCTTCAGTGCAGCCGGAACTCCGCGCCCAGGGCCTTCAGCTCGGCCGGCTTGATCAGCTTGCAATGGCCGACCGTCACCCTGAACAGCGGCCCCTCCAGGGTGCGGGTCCAGAACTCCAGGAACTTCTTCAGCGCGGGGAAGTCCGGGAAGATGTCGTACTCCTGCCAGATGTAGCTCTGCAGGATCGCCGGGTGGTCGGGCATCCGGTAGAGGATCTCCGCGGTGGTGAGACTGTAGCCTTCCAGCTGCTTGCGGAACTCAGGCGACGCTTTCATCTGCGAACCTCGACGCTGTTGATCCAGGCGCGGCGCACGCGTCGCCGCGCTTCCCAACGGTATGCGCGATTCGCTGAAAAGTTCCGTTAATTCCGCGGCTTAGCACTCGTCCCGCTGGTCTGCTGCCAAACCTGAACCGTCAGCCCTCGGCCGGCTTCGGCCGCAGCCTGACCGGCGCCGGCTCCGCCAGCGGCGTCCAGCCGCGGGCGGCGATGACGTCGTTGCTCTCCTTCGCGCTCCGCCCGGGACCCAGCGACCAGGTGATGTGGTAGGTCGAGCCATCCGGGCGATCGGTGCTCCCGCCGATCCGCACCACCAGCGCCTGCACGCCGGCCCCGTCGTCCGCCTCGCCGACGATCTCGCCTGCGGTCTCGGTCGGCGGCGTAGCCGCTCGGTCGCCGAACTTCTGGGTCACGTGGTGGGCGACCACCAGCGGGTAGCGGGGCGCGAACCGTTCCAGCAGCCGGGCGCGGTCGGCCGGATCGACCAGCCAGCCGGAATAGAAGCTCCTCGGATCGCCCATCCTGACCTCTCCCCGCGCCTGGCCTCGTCATAGGCCGCCACCTGCAAGGCCGGCTAGATGCTGACCGCGCGGGACACCTGGCCGCCGTCGCCGAATACCCTGCGGTAGCGGGCGATCTCGGCCGGATCGCCGGTCGCCTTCTCCGGATTGTCGGAGAGCTTCACCGCCGGCCGGCCGCCGGCCTCGACCACCTTGCAGACCAGGGAGATGCGCTCCAGGCCGGGCGCCTCGGCGCAGCCCTCCAGGTCGTTGGTGAGCTTGGTCCCCCAGCCGAAGCCGACCTCCACCCGGCCGCTGAACCGGCCGTGCAGGGCCACGATGTCCTCAAGGTCGAGGGCGTCGGAAAAGATCACCAGCCGCTCGCGCGGGTCGCGGCCGCGGGCGCTCCACCAGGCGATCAGCGCCTCCCCCGCTTCCGCCGGCGGCGCGGAGTCCGGGCGCACGCCGCGCCAGTCGGCCACCCACTCCGGCGCGTCGCGGAAGAAGGCCTCGCTGCCGAAGGTGTCCGGCAGGATGACCCGCAACCCGTCGTCATAGAGCTCCGCCCATTCCTCCAGCACCCGATAGGGCGCGCGTCTCAGCGCCGCGTCGTCCTGCGCCAGCGCGGCCAGCACCATGGGCAGCTCGTGGCCGTTGGTGCCGACGGGGGGCAGCCCCAGCTCCATGGCCAGCCGCAGGTTGCTGGCGCCGCGGAACGCCGGCCCCAGGCGATCGCGGAAGGTCTCCACCACCAGCCGCTGCCAGGCGAAGCTGTGGCGCCGGCGGGTCCCGAAGTCGGTGAGCGCCAGGCCGGGCAGCGCCTGCAGCCGCGCGGCCTTGGCCTCCAGCCGCCCGATCGCGCAGGCGTAGAGCACCTCGCGCTCCGCTTGGCCCATGGCGTTCACGGCGCGGCGGGCGCGCAGGCCGGTGATCACGCACAGGGCGGGGATCTCCCACAGGGTGACCTCGGCCCACGACCCGTGGAACCGCAACTCGACCTGGCCGTCGACCAGCTCGAGGTCGTAGGCCGGCAGCCGCAGGGTGGTCAGCCAGTCGAGGAAGTCCGGCGCGAACCGGTCGGTGCGGCCGTAGATCGGCGCGCTCGCCAGCCAGGCGCGCTCCTCAGGACTGATCGCGAGGGTGCGGACGTGATCGAGCTCGGCGCGCAGTTCGCCGAGATCGAGCTCCTCCGCCAGGCGCACGCGGCGGGTGCGGTTCACCAGCGAGAAGGTCACCGGCACGTCGCGATGCCGCCGCCAGATCAGCTGCAGCATCAGGAGCTTGTAGAGGTCGGTGTCCAGCAGGCTGCGCACCAGCGGCGCCCCGCGGCCGGCGTAATCCATCACCCCTAGTCCGCGAACAGCTCGGGCCGGCGGACCTTCAGGACCAGCACCAGGGCGAGGGTCTTCAGGTCCTCGATCCGCCGGTCCTCGACCCAGGTCCACAGGTCGCGCAGGGGGACCTCCAGGACGGTGATGTTTTCTTGCTCGCCGTCCACGCCGCCGCCCTGGCCGATGCGGTCGCGGGCGGCGTAGGGCGCCAGGTAAAGCTCGACCCGCTCACTGGAGACGCCGGGCGAGGCGAAGGCGGAGGCCACCGGCTCCAGCGGCCCCAGGTGCACCCCGACCTCCTCCAGCGCTTCGCGGCGGGCGGTGGCCTCGGGATCGCCGTCGTCGATCATGCCGGCCGGCGCTTCGACGAGTTCCTGCGGTCCGCCGGCCCAGATCACCGGCGCGCGCGGCAGGCTGACCAGCAGCGCCACCCGCCGTTGCGGATCGTAGGGCAGCACGCCGACGGCATGGCCGTGATGCTCGATCTCGCGCTTGAACAGGCTGCCGTCGGGGGCGGCGAGCGTGGCCATCATCAGGGTGGAATAGCCCTGGTAGACGGTTTCCACCTTGCGCAGCTCGACCGGCATCACCCCTCCTCCTATCCGCCCACCGATAGCAGAGGCGCGGCGCGGCAGCTTGTCGGAACTGCGGACGCCCTTCGGCCTCCGGCTACTTCGAGCCGAGCGAGGCACGCAGCATCCAGGCGTGCTTCTCGTGGGCGGTGAGGCGATCGGCGATCAGGCTGGCGGTGACCTCGTCGGCGGCCTCCTGCGCCGTGGGCAGCGTCGCCCGGGCGGTGGCGATCAGGGTCTCGTGGTCGCGCACCAGTTCGGCCAGCATGCCCTCGGCGCCCTGCTCCGGGTCGCCGTCCTGCACGCCGGAGAGGTTGGCGAAGGTGCGGTAGCCCTGCGGGGCGAGCGCGCCCAGGGCGCGGATGCGTTCGGCCACGTCGTCGATGGCGGTCCACATCTCGGTGTACTGCTCCATGAACAGGGCGTGGAGCGAGGCGAAGTTCGGGCCGCGGACGTTCCAGTGATAGCCGTGGGTCTTCAGATAGACCGCATAGGTGTCGGCCAGGAGCTTCGACAGCCCCGCGGCGACGTCTTCCCGCGCCCTGGGATCCAGGCCGGTGTTGATGGCGACGGACATGGTGCTTTCCTTCTTGCTCAGGCGGTGAAGCCGCTCAGCGGCGGATGCGGGCGGTGGGCGAACGCGGCGCGATAGGCGGGTAGCCGCGCCTGCAAGGCGATGGCGATCCGCAGCAGCAGGGCCTGCAGGGCGCCGACGGCGAGCGCGGGTCGCCAGTCCCCGGTCAGGGCGTAGGCGGCGAGAAACCCGACCAGGACATTCAGGGTGGCGAAGATGGCGAGACGTGCGGGCGTGGCCATGACGGACCCCTGTTGCGAACGGTTCTCAACATAGGTCCAAGCGATGGATGTTGCAATATCCATTGATAACATCTTTTGCGAGAAACGGCGCGCTTGGCGCCGCGCCCATACGGGTTATCGTCGTTCAGATGACCGTCCATCAGAGGCGGCGCGGGAGGACGTGCGGATGAAGTTCACCTGGTTCAACCTGATGCCGTGGCCCGATCTGCCGGACGATTTCCGGGAGAAGAACCGCTCGGTCTGGGTCGACATCGACCAGAAGCTGTTCGATCCGGCGCGGAGCCACGAGGTCTACAACACCTACATGGACCTGCTGGAGTACGCCGCCACGGTGGGCTTCGACGGCATCGGGGTGAACGAGCACCACCAGAACGGCTACGGCATCATGCCGAGCCCCAACATCATCGCCGCGGGCCTGGCGCGCCGGACCAAGGACGCGGCCATCGTGGTGCTGGGCAACTCCATCGCCCTCTACAACCCGCCGGTGCGGGTGGCGGAGGAGTTCGCCATGCTGGACTGCATCTCCGGCGGGCGGCTGGTGGCGGGCTTCCCGGTCGGGACCTCGATGGACACCAACTACTGCTACGGCCAGATCCCCAGCCTGACGCGGGAGAAGTACGCCGAGGCCCACGACCTGATCATCAAGGCCTGGACGACCCGCGAGCCGTTCGCCTTCAACGGCCGCTACAACAAGCTGCGGCACGTCAACATCTGGCCGCGGCCGATCCAGCAGCCGCATCCGCCGGTCCACATCCCCGGCGGCGGGTCGGTGGAGACCTACGACTTCTGCATCGACAACACCTATTCCTATTCCTACCTCAGCTTCTCCGGCTACCTGCGGGCCCAGGCGCTGATGAACGGCTACTGGCAGCGGGTTGAAGAGCGCGGCGCCCCCGACAAGAGCCCCTATCGGGCCGGCTTCGCCCAGACGATCTGCGTGGCCGAGACCGACGAGGAGGCGGAGCGGCTCTATTCCGAGCACGTCAGCTACTTCTACAACCGCTGCCTGCACGTCTATCCGGGTTTCGCCGACGCCCCCGGCTACCGGACCATCAAGACCATCCAGTCTGGCGCCCTGTCGCAGTACGCCCCGCCGCGCGGCGGCTACTCGCAGCTCAGCTGGAAGGACCTGGTGGAGGGCGGCCACGTGATCGCCGGCTCCCCGGAGACCGTCCGCCAGCGGATGGAGGAACTGATCAAGGGCCTGCACGTGGGCAACATCTTCTGCCTGATGCACGTGGGGAACATGCCGGCCGACAAGTGCATGTATTCCACCCGGCTGTTCGCCGAGAAGGTGATGCCGAAGCTGCGCGACATCTTCCCCGAGCACGCCGACGACGACCGGTTCTGGTGCAAGCCGCTGGCGCAGCGGGTCACCGCCGGCTCGCTGCCGCCCGCGCCGATGCGCGCGCCGGCTTCGGCGCAAGCGTAGGGAGGCCGCGAGATGGAGCTCAAGACCGTCGCCACCCCGCACGCGCCCGTCCGCTACTACGAAGGCGGCGCGGGCCCGGCGCTCGTCTACCTGCACGGCTCCGGCGGCCTGACCGCGACGGACCCGTTCCTGGCCGCGCTGGCCGAGAAGCATCACGTCTACGCGCCGCTGCTGCCCGGCTATGGCGACAGCGAGGAGGCGCCCGAGATCCGCGACATGCTGGATTTCACCCTCCACACCTGGGACGTGGTGGAGGCGCTGGGGCTGAGGGATCCGATCCTGGTCGGCCACTCGATGGGCGGGATGATCGCCGCGGAGATGGCGGCGCTGGCGCCCAACGACGTCGGCCGCCTGGCGCTGATCGCACCCGCCGGGCTGTGGGACGACGAGCACCCGATCGCCGACATCTTCTCGATGCTGCCGTTCGAGATGCCGGCCCTGCTGTTCCACGACGCCGAGGCCGGCGCGGCGATGATGACCGCCGGGCGCAACGTCGAGGACCCGGGCTTCCTGCAGCAGTACCTGGTGGCCAACGCCCGCCAGCTCGGCATGGCGGGACGCATCCTGTTCCCGATCCCCGACCGCGGCCTGCGCCAGCGGCTCTACCGGATCAAGGCCAGGACCGTACTGGTCTGGGGCGACTCCGACCGGCTGATCCCGCCGGTCTACGCCCACGCCTTCAAGAAGGGCATCAAGGGCGCGGAGCTGGTCTCGATCCCCGAGGCCGGCCACATGGTCACCGTCGAGAAGACCGCGGCGGTCGTCGAGGCCGTAGGCCGCCTGGGGTGAGCTATTCCGCGGCGGCCGCCTCGGGTTCGGCGGCGACGAAGCCCGGCCAGGTCTGCATGTAGCCGATGAAGGCCGGCCCCAGCCCCTCGCGGCGCAGGTAATCCGCCGTGACCGGCAGGGCCGTGGGCTCGAAGCCGGGATCGCGCCGCACCTGCTCGGGGTAGTCGTGGTGCAGGATCGCCGCGCGGCCGAGCAGGACGTAGTCGCAGCCGGCGTCGAGGGCGCCGGCCGCCTGCGCCGCGGTCATGATCTTGCCCGCCACGCCCAGCCGCACCGCGCCCCGGTCGAGCCCGGTGAAATAGGAGATCAGCGGCTCGGCGAACGCCTCTTCCTTCGGCTGCTTGGCGATGTCCCAGAGCGACATGTCGAGGTAGTCGATCTTCCCACGGCGCAGCACCTCGGCGGCGACCTCGCGCACCTCGGCGAGCCTCAGGCCGAAGCGTTCGGGCGACAGCCGCAGGCCGAGCTGGAAGTCGGGGCGGCAGCGGGCGCGCACGCCGTCGATGATCTCGAAGATGATCCGCGCGCGGTTCTCCAGGCTGCCGCCGTAGCGGTCCTCGCGCCGGTTGGTCTCGGCCGAGAGGAACTGGGTCAGCACATAGCCGTGGGCCCCGTGGATCTCGACGCCGTCGAAGCCAGCCGCCTCGGCGCGGAGCGCGGCGGCCACGAAGTCCTCGCGCAGCTGTTCGACTTCCGCCTGCGTCAGGCCTCGGGCGCCGGTTTCGGGGTCGTCGGAGGGGCCGACCGGCTGGCCCACCAGGTCCTTCGGCGAGCGGATGCCGGCGTGGTGCATCTGCAGGGCGGCGATCGAGCCCTTGGCCTTGATGGCCGCGGCGAGCCGCGTCAGCCCTTCCAGATGCTCGTCGCCGAACGCGCCGAGCTGGCCGGGAAAGCCCTGGCCGACCCGCTGCACGTGGGCTGCGCAGGTCATCACCAGGCCAAAGCCTCCCTCAGCCCGCAGGGTCAGCCAGCGGAACTCGTCATCCGACAGCACGCCGTCGGCACGGCTCTGCAGATTGGTGAGCGGAGCCAGCATGAAGCGGTTCTTCATCGCCGGCCCGTGCTGGAAGGTGAGCGGCATGAAGAGGTCGGCGACGGACAAATTCGATCCCCCGGTGCGGTCCGGCGACTTTAGGGCCGCGCCCAAGGGCGGCAACGCCAGGAAATCTATGCGGGCTTCGTGTGTCCAGCGCCGGTCTCGCGCCGGGCGCGCTCGAGCTCTTCGGCCTCGGGACCGTCGAGCGCCTCTTCGGCCTCGTGCGCCTTCTGTTCGACGGGACCCTTCTTGGCGAACTCGGTTTCTTCCTTCTGGAAGCGGCGGCCGGCGTCGTAGTTGCCCTCGCCCTGGATCTGGTTGTTGTCGGCCATGGTCGGCTCTCCTTGCGTCTGGGCAGGAACCCCGGGGCGGCGCGCTGGTTCCGGGCTCCACGCTTTGGCATAGATAAAATCAATGCTAAGTATAGGATATACCGATTGGCTCTATCTGCGCCGAGGTTCATAGTCCGCGCTCGCCGCGGTTCGCCGCCGGCGCCACAGGGAGACGACCATGACACTCGCCAGCAGCAAGACCATCGAGAACCTGAAGGCCGCCTTCGCCGGCGAGAGCCAGGCGAACCGCCGCTACCTGTACTTCGCGCAGAAGGCGGACGTGGAAGGCTACAACGACGTGGCCGCCGTGTTCCGCTCGACGGCCGAAGGCGAGACCGGCCACGCCCACGGCCACCTGGAGTTCATGGAAGGCGTCGGCGACCCGGCCACCGGCATGCCGATCGGCGGCACCTCGCTCAACCTGAAGGCCGCCATCGCCGGCGAGACCCACGAGTACACCGACATGTACCCGGGCATGGCGCGCACCGCCCGCGACGAAGGCTTCGACGAGATCGCCGACTGGTTCGAGACCCTGGCCAAGGCCGAGAAATCCCACGCCGGCCGCTTCCAGAAGGCCCTCGACACCCTCGACTAGGCCGTTCCCAGGCGGCGGCCCGATGCCGCCGCCGCCCCTTCAGCCCGGCAGGTTCGAGTTGAGCGACAGCGTCAAAGACCCCGCGCGCGAGGGCAGCCTCGATGCCCCGTTCCGCCACCCGATCGCCTGGCGCGACGACGCCTATTACGACCTCGAGAAGGTCGAGGCGGAGATGCAGCGGCAGTTCGACGTCTGTCACACCTGCCGCCGCTGCTTCAACCTGTGCGACAGCTTCCCGAGGCTGTTCGACGCCATCGACGAGAGCCCGACCGGCGAGCTCGACAGCGTGCCGAAGGCGGCCTACGGCAAGGTCGCGGAAGCCTGCACGCTCTGCGACATGTGCTTCCTGACCAAGTGCCCCTATGTGCCGCCGCACCCCTTCGACATCGACATCCCGCACCTGATCCTGCGCTACCGCGCGGCCAAGCGGCGGGCCGGCGAAGTGGAGTTCGTGCGCGAGCAGCTGGGCAAGACCGACCGCAACGGCAAGCTCGCCAAGCCGGTCGCGCGGCTCGCCAACTGGGCGACGGCGCGGGAGAACACGCCGCTGCGCAAGCTCCTGGAGGCGATCGCCCAGATCGACGCCGAGGCGGAGCTTCCCAAGTACCACTCGAAGACCGCCACCGACCGGCTGAAGGCGCCGATCCCGCCCAACCCCGCCGGCCCGGCCTTCGGCCTGCGGAAGGTGGCGCTCTATGCGACCTGCTTCGTCGACTACAACGAGCCGGACACCGCGGTCGCAGCGGCCCGGGTGCTGGCGCTCCAAGGCGTCGAGGTCCAACTGGTCTATCCGGAATGCTGCGGCATGCCGCAACTGGAGGCCGGGCATCTGGATGACGTGGCCGGCCGCGCCGAGCGGGTCGCCGCCCACTTCGCCTCCTGGATCGAGAACGGCTACGACGTGGTGGCGCTGACCGCCAGCTGCGGGCTGATGATGAAATTCGAGTGGCCGCTGCTGCTGCCGGAGAGCGCGGCGGTGAAGCGGCTGTCCGGCGCCACGCGCGACATCAGCGAATACGTGGTCGAGCTGTCGCGCGCCTACGGCCTGGCGGAGGGCCTGATGCCGGTCGAGGGCGGCGTCACCGTGCACCACGCCTGCCACGCCCGGGCCCAGAACATGGGCGCCAAGTCGGCCGAGATGCTGCGGCTGATCCCCGACACCCGGGTCGAGCTGGTGGAGCGCTGCTCCGGCCACGGCGGCACCTTCGGGGTGATGAAGGCGACCCATCCGGTGGCCCGCAAGGTCGGACGGCCCGCCGCCCGGCAGGTCGCCGCCAAGGGCCAGGAGAACCTCTGCTCGGACTGTCCGCTGGCCTGCAAGCACCTGGGCCAGCTGCTCAGCGCCGAGACCTCGCCCGACGCGGCCGCCTCGCCGCGCCAGGCCCATCCCATCGAAATCCTGGCCCGCGCCTACGCGCTTTAATCCGGAGCCCTTCCATGCCCGCCGCCCTGCGCCAGGTGACGTCCGCCGACATCCTGCCCGACGCCGAGTTCGCGCAGGTGCGCCGCGAGCGCCGCGCCGCCCTGCTGCCGATCAAGCGGCTGCGGCGGATCGAGCTCGGGCCGGTCTGCACGGTCTATTTCGAGTGCTACGAGACCATGCTGTTCCAGATCCAGGAGATGCTGCTGACCGAGAAGGGCGGCGCCGCCCAGCTGCCGGACGAGCTCGCCGCTTATAATCCGCTGATCCCGCAGGGCTCGGAGCTGGTGGCGACGGTGATGTTCGAGATCGACGATCCGGTCCGCCGCGCCGCCACCCTGGCCCGGCTGGGCGGGGTCGAGGACAGGTTCTTCATCCAGGTGGGCGCCGAGCGCGTCATGGGCGTGCCCGAGGGCGACGTGGAGCGCACCCGCGAGGACGGCAAGACCTCCTCGGTCCACTTCCTGCGCTTTCCCCTGAAGCCGGAGCACATCGCCCTGTTCCGCGACCCGGCCACCGCCATCCACGTGGGCTGCGAACACGAGGCCTACAGCCACCTGGCGGGCCTGACCCCGGCCACCCGGGCGGAGCTGGCGAGAGATTTCGCATAGCGGGAAATGCGAACCCCGTTCCTCGACCGCGTTACAGTTAGGCCAAACGCAGGCGGAATGTCGCCACTAAGGCGGGAATGTCGCGGCGGCGGACAACCAAGCGGACGATCTGCAACAAGCTTCACTCAACTGAAACTCTACTGTCACTGACGCCGCCCTAGAGCGCCGCCGTTCCTTTGGCTGGAGACGGTGATGGCGGGTTCGAGACGGCTGGCCGCGCGTGGTGCGGTATTGATGACGGGGGCGGCGACGGCGGCTCTCTTGGCTCTGTCGCCGGGGCAGGCGCGGGCCGACGACGCGCCTCAGGTCAGCGAGATCGTGGTGACCGGCGAGGCCTACTCGATCCAGAAGGCGATCAACGCCAAGCGCGCCGCGACGGCGGTGTCCGACTCCATCTCGGCGAGCGAGATGGGCTCGATCCCGGAGTTCGGCCTCGGCGAGGCGCTGATGCGCGTGCCCGGCGTCGCCTTCCAGATCAACAACGGCCGCGGCGAAGCGCAGTTCATGACGCTGCGCGGCCTCAACCCCGACTACAATTCCGTGACCCTCGACGGGATCGCGCTGCCGTCAACCGAGGAGACGCGGCGGCAGGTGTCCTTCGACGTCCTGCCCTCGATCATCGCCGATCAGGTCAGCGTCTATAAGACCTACACCGCCGACCAGCCCTCGGACGCCATCGGCGGCGTCACCGACCTGAAGACCCACAGCGCCTTCGACCACCCGGGCCTGTTCGTCGCCGGCCACGTCGACTACGCCTCGTGGGACAACAAGCGGACGTTTCAGGACAATCCGCTGTCCGGCCAAGGCGACTTGCGGATCAGCAAGACCTTCGGCGCCAACGACCAGTTCGGCGTCCTCGCCCTGGCCAGCTACTACGTTCGCTACTCGAATTCGCTGAACAGCTATTCGCTTCCCTACTCCTACTACAACTACAGCGGGGCCGGCACGCAGACGGTGAACGCCACGGCGCTGACGCCGACCACCAATGTGAACGGCCTGACGCCGATCCCGGACCGCCGCCGCTGGTACTACTACGACAACCGCCGGATCCGGCCGGGCGGCTATCTCAAGTTCGAGTACGACGACCACGAGCGGTTCAGCGCCCACCTGTCCGGCGGCGCCTTCGAGCACACCAACGACGAGGATCGTTACTCGCAGTACGTCAACCGCGGGGCGGCCACGGCGACCTTCAACGGGCCGAACCAGGCGACCTTCGCCACCGGCAGCGCCGAGTCTGACTTCGACCTCTACCACCAGTACCGGAACATCACCTTCATCCAGGCGGACGCCGCCTACAAGCTGGACGAGGCCACCCGCCTGCAGGCGGTGGCCAACTACGCCCGCGGCTTCTATCGGCAGGACACCACCGAGGACGTGTTCACCACGCCGACCAACGCGACGTTCGCTCCGGTCTATGTGGGCAATGTGCAGGGCATTCCGCTGCTGTCGCCGGCCAATCCGGCGGCGTTCGGCAATCCGGCCAACTACCTGCAGAACTACCACCTGCTGGCGACCGACAAGAGCGTGACCAAGGTGCCCCAGGTCCGCATCGATCTGATCCACGAGGCGGATGGCGACGGCTTCGGCTATCGCGTCGGGCTGAGCCACAAGGAGACCCGCCAGCAGTTCTCCTACAATGAGGTGCGGCTGAACGCGGCGCCCGGCGCCAACGTGACGCTGGCGCGGGCGGGTGTGCTCGACGGCTCCATCACGCCTCCCGACTCCAACGGCCAGGCGCTGACGTTCGTCGACCCGGCGGCGGTGGCGAGCTTCGTGGCCGCCAACCCGAGCCTCTACGTCCTCAACAACAGCACCGCGCGCAACACGCTGAACAACTTCTTCCTGCGCGAGAAGATCGACGGCGGCTACGCTGAGGCGTCCTACCGCTCGGGTCCGCTCTATCTGCAAGGCGGCCTGCGCTACGAGCGGACGACGGAGGAGATCACTAACTTCCAGCCCAGCCCGCTGACCAGCACCACCAACTTCGCCGCAGTGCAGTCGAACAGCGGCTACTCGAAGCCGCTGCCGGAGGTGAACGTCAGCTATGACCTGAGCGACACCGTGCGGCTGCGGGCCGCCGTCAGCCAGACGCTCGCCCGCCCGCGCTACTCCGACCTGGCGCAGAACGTGGCCCTGACGCTCTCCGGCTCGCAGGCCACCGAGACCGTCGCCAATCCCGGCTTGCAGCCGCGGGAAGCGATCAACTACGACCTGTCCTTCGAATGGTACCCGCAGGCCGGCGCCTCGGTGTCGGTGGCGCTGTTCGAGAAGGATATCCAGCACGAGATCTTCGCGCTCACGACTACCCAGCAGGGCGTCCCCCTGCCCGGCCAAACCGGGACCTTCACCCTTACGACCACGAGGCCAAGCAACCTCGGCGACGCCAAGGTTCGCGGCATCGAGTTCGGGGTGAACCTCGCGCGGCTGGACTTCCTGCCGGGCCGGCTCGCCAACCTCGGGGTCTCGGCCAACGCCACCCTGATCCAGATGGACGCGCCGTCCATGCAGATGGCCGACGGCGTCACCTACCGCCAGCTGCCGCAGCTCCTAGAGTCGGCAAAGGACGCCGAGAACCTCACCGTCTTCTACCACGAGGGCAAGCTGAGCGGCGAAGTGGCCTACAACCACACGGGCAAGATGCCGCTCGCCTTCGACCGCACCAATGCGGTGAACGACCAGTGGTACCGCGCCACCGACACCCTTGACGCCCAGCTGAGCTACCAGATCCGCCGCGGCCTTGAGCTGCGGCTGCAGGCGAAGAACCTGACCAACGAGACCAACCAGAAGATCGTCGGGCCCGGACAGAACCTGAACTACTCGCTGCTCGAGAACGGCCGGGCCTACTACGCGGGCGTGAGCTTCGCGTTCTGATGCCGAAGGGATCCTCGATGACAATCGACGAGACCTGGCGCGGGCTGGTGCGGTGGGCGGGCGCGGCGCTGGCCGCGGCGGCCTTCGTCGCCGCCGGTCCCGTTTCGGCGGCGCCCGCGCACCACAAGGTGCTGGTGGTCTCCGTCGACGGCCTCGACTGGCGCTACCTGCGCGACCGCGACCAACTGCATCTGGCGATCCCCAACCTGCGCCGCCTGATGGGCGAGGGCTGGACGGCGGACGGCGTGATCGGCGTCTGGCCGACGGTCACTTGGCCGTCGCACACCTCCATTCTCACCGGCCTGAGGCCCGATCAGCACGGGGTGCTAGGCAACCAGCGGCCGAAGGAGGAAGGCGGCGACTACTACTGGACGCCGAGCTTCATCCACGGCGAGCCGCTGTGGGCCTGCGCCGCCGACGCCGGCCTGACCACCGCTTCCGTCACCTGGCCGGTGACCAAGGACGCGAAGATCACCTGGGACCTGCCGGAGTACTTCCGCCGCCGCAACGGTGGCTCCATGGACCTGGCGACCGCCGCCAGCGACGCCACGCCCGGCCTGGTCGAGGGAATCTCGGCCATGTTCCCATCGTTCCCGCAGCAGTGGATCGACGACCGCACGCGGACCCAGGCGGTGCTCTACCTGCTGAAGACCAAGCGGCCGGACCTGATCCTGCTCCACCTCGTCGACCTCGACTCCGAGGCGCACGACCAGGGTCCGTTCGAGGTCAACGCCAACGCGGTGATGGAACGCACGGATGCGCTGATTGGCGAGCTGGCGCGGGCCCTGCCAGCCGACTACGACCTGGTCGTCACCTCCGACCACGGCTTCGAGCGACTCGACCACATCGCCAACCTCGGCGTGCTGATGGCCGAGGCCGGCGTGAAGGGTGACCTGCAGCCGATGGGCGGGGTGGTGGTGGCGCGCGACCAGGCGGCGGCCGGCTTCCTGCGTGGTCTGGCCGCGAAGGGGCAGGACGGGCTGGGCCGGGAAATCCCGCCCGCGGAGCTGGCCCGCTATGCGCCGAAGCTGGCCGGCGCGATCGCCGCCTTCGAGCCCGCGCCGCACTACATGTTCGGCCGAGCGGAGACCGGTCCCTACCTCACCGCGCCGCGCGAGCGGGGCGAACACGGCTTCTGGCCGCTCCGAAGCGACTACCGCAGCATCTACATCGCGAGCGGCCCGGGCGTTCCACCGGGCCTCGGCCCGACCATCGAGATGGTCTCGCTGAAGGCGCGGCTGGCGGGCCTGATGGGTCTGCACTGCCGGGACTAGCAAGGTGAAGGCTCGCTCTCCGGGAGAGCCCTCACTGCCCGCGGCGCTGAGCGAGCGACGGCGCGCAGGACCACTCTTTCCGATATGGAACCAGTGTTCTCTCCCGTTCGGCCATTATCGACTGGGCCGTTAAGGCGCATCTGGGCGGCTTCGCCTTTCGTCCCTCCGGGAGTTCATCCGTGATCCGTATCTTTTCGTCGGCGGCCCTTGGCCTCGCCGCCGCGCTCCTCGTCGCCGCGTCCCCCCTCCAGGCCCAGACCACCCAGGCGCCCGCCGAAGTCCACGCCGGGAGCTACAAGCTCGATCCCAGCCATTCGAAGATCACCTGGTCGGTGACCCACTTCGGCTACTCGACCTACATCGGCCAGTTCGCCAGCGTGAACGGCGCCCTGAAGCTGGACCCCAAGGCGCCGGCGACCTCCGATCTGCAGGTGACCGTCGACACTCCGTCGCTGGGCACGCTCAATCCGGCGCTCGACACTCACCTGAAGTCGCCCGACTTCCTCGACGTCGCCAAGTTCCCCACCGCCACCTTCAAGGCCACCAGCGTCAAGGTGACCGGCGCGCGCACGGCCGACATCGCCGGCGACCTGACCCTGCACGGGGTGACCAAGCCGGTGACCCTGCAGGCCACCTTCAACCAGGCCGGCGTCAACCCGCTCGACAAGAAATACACCCTGGGCTTCGCCGGTGCGGCGAAGATCAAGCGCTCGGAGTTCGGCATCACCTCCTACGTGCCGGCGATCAGCGACGACGTCACCCTGACCGTCGAGGCGGAGTTCAAGGCCGTCTCCTGACCTGGGCGCGGAGCGGGTGGCCGCAGTCGAGACCGGCCACCCGATCCCCCAAGCGGCGCGCGATTTCAGCTGATCATTTCCGGCGCGGAACAATCTAGGTCCGCCAGCGTGCGATTGTCGCTCAGCCGTGAAGGCGCATCTGGGGGAAGACACATCGTGACTCACAAGCTCAAGTTCGCCGCCATCGGGCTCGCCTCCGCCCTGGTCGTCTGCGTTGGCGCGGCGCAGGCGCAGACCACTCAGGCGCCCGCCGAAGTCCGCGCCGGGACCTACAAGCTCGACCCGAACCATTCGAAGATCACCTGGTCGGTGAGCCACCAGGGCTTCTCGACCTACGTCGGCCAGTTCGCCAGCGTGAACGGGACCCTGACGCTGGATCCGAAGGCGCCCGCCGCCTCGGCCCTGGAGGTCACCATCGACACCGCGTCGCTGGGCACGCTGAACCCGGCGCTGGACACCCATGTCAAGTCGGCCGCCTTCCTCGACGTGGCCAAGTTCCCCACCGCCACCTTCAAGGCGACCCGCGTGAAGGTGACCGGCGCGCGCACCGCCGACATCACCGGCGACCTGACGCTGCATGGCGTCACCAAGCCGGTGACCCTGCAGGCCACCTTCAACCAGGCGGGCGCCGGCTCGGGCGGCAAGTACACGCTGGGCTTCGCCGGGGCCGCGCACCTCAAGCGTTCGGAGTTCGGCATCACCTCCTTCGTGCCGGCGGTCAGCGACGACGTGACCCTGCAGATCGAGAGCGAGTTCAAGGCCGTCCCCTGACGAAAAAGGGCCGCCCTCGCGGGCGGCCCTTCAAGTCGTGATCGTCTCGCGACCTAGAAGATCTCGAACAGACCCGCCGCGCCCATGCCGCCGCCGACGCACATGGTGACGACGCCGTACTTGGCCCCGCGGCGCTTGCCTTCATAGAGCAGGTGGGCGGTGCAGCGGGCGCCGGTCATGCCATACGGGTGGCCGATGGAGATCGAACCGCCGGAGACGTTCAGCTTCTCCTGCGGGATGCCGAGCTTGTCGCGGCAGTAGAGCACCTGGCTGGCGAAGGCCTCGTTCAGCTCCCACAGGTCGATGTCGTCCATGGTCAGGCCGTTGCGCTCCAGCAGCTTAGGGATCGCGAACACCGGGCCGATGCCCATCTCCTCCGGCCCGCAGCCGGCCACCGCCATGCCGCGGTAGGCGCCCAGCGGGCTGAGGCCCCGGCGCTCGGCTTCGGCGCGCTCCATCATCAGCACCGCGGCGGAGCCGTCGGAGAGCTGCGAGGCGTTGCCGGCGGTGACGAACTTGCCTTCCTGGACATAGCGGCCGCCCTTGAACACCGGGTTCAGCTTCTTGAGATCCTCCAGCGTGGTCTGCGGGCGGTTGCCCTCATCCATGCGGACGGTGATCTCCTTGTCCTGGGTCTCGCCGGTCTCCTTGTTGACCACCACCTTCATGACCGTGGTCATCGGCACGATCTCGTTGTCGAAGCGGCCTTCGGACTGGGCCTGGGCGGTGCGCTGCTGGGACATCAGCGCATACTCGTCCTGCGCCTCGCGGGAGACGCCGTAGCGCTCGGCGACGATCTCGGCGGTCTCGATCATCGAGGTCTGCAGTTCCGGCACATGCTCGCGCAGCCAGGGATCGCCGGCCATGAAGCCGTTCATGTGGCCGTTCTGCACGAGGCTGATCGACTCGACGCCGCCGCCGATGGCGATCGGGGCGCCGTCGTTGATGATGTATTTGGCGGCCGTGGCGATGGCCATCAGGCCCGAGGAGCACTGCCGGTCCATGGTCATGCCGGAGACGGTCTTCGGCAGGCCGGCGCGCAGCGCGGCCTGGCGGGCGATGTTGTTGCCCGTGGTGCCCTGCTCCAGCGCGCAGCCCATGGCCACGTCATCGATCTCGCCGGGATCGATCCCGGCCCGCTCCACCACCGCGGCGATCGAGTGGCCGGCGAGGGTCGCGCCGTAGGTGTTGTTGAAGGCCCCCCGATAGGCCTTGCCGATGGGAGTGCGGGCGGCGGAGACGATGACGGCTTCACGCATGCGAATAGGTCCTTGGCTTGAATTTTCCTCCACCGCGCTGCGGGGGAGGGGGACCATCGGCCAACGAGCCGATGGTGGAGGGGGCGAGGTCAGGCGCCGGAGTCGCGGCCGCCCCTTCCACCACTCGCTCTTCGGCGAGCGGTCCCCCTTCCCCGCGAACGGGGAAGGAAGATGGCGGGGCGCGGAACATCAGGCCTTGATATCCGAGAACTTCTTGCCTTCGGCGACGAGCTTTTCCAGGAGCGCCGAGGGCTTGAACTGGTCGCCCATCTTGGCCTGGAAGTCCTTCATCTTGGCGGCCACCTTATCCAGGCCGACCTGCTCGCCGTAGTGCATCGGGCCGCCGCGGTAGACCGGCCAGCCGTAGCCGTTGACCCAGACCACATCGATGTCGGAGGCGCGGATGGCCTTGCCCTCTTCGAGGATCTTCGCGCCCTCGTTGATCATCGGGTAGAGGCAGCGCTCGAGGATCTCCTCGTCGGAGATCTTCCGCGGGTTGGCGCCCGACTTGACGATGAAGTCGTGGATGATCTTCTCGGTGACGGGGCTGGGGATGGCGTTGCGGTTCTCGTCGTAGTCGTAGTAGCCGGCGCCGGTCTTCTGGCCGCGGCGGTCCATCTCGCAGAGCACGTCGCGGATGGTCTCGCCGTTCGACTTCTCCTTCACCCAGCCGATGTCCAAGCCGGCCAGGTCGCTCATGGCGAACGGGCCCATGGGGAAGCCGAAGTCGTAGAGCACGCGGTCGACATCCCAGGGCATGGCGCCTTCCAGCACCAGCTTCTGGGCCTCGCGCTGGCGCTGGCCGAGGATGCGGTTGCCGACGAAGCCGGGGGTGACGCCCACCAGCACCGCCACCTTGCCGATCTGCTTGGCGAGCTTCATCGAGGTGGCGATGACGTCCTTGGCCGTGTGGTCGGCGCGGACGATCTCCAGGAGCTTCATGACGTTGGCCGGCGAGAAGAAGTGCAGGCCGATGACGTCTTGCGGCCGCTTCGTCACCGACGCGATCTCGTCGATGTTCAGGCCCGAGGTGTTGGTGGCCAGGATCGCGCCCGGTTTGCAGATGCGGTCCAGGTTGGTGAAGATGTCCTTCTTGATGTCCATGCGCTCGAACACCGCCTCGATCACCAGGTCGACGTCCTTGAAGGCGCTGTCCATGTCGAGCGAGCCGGTGATCAGGCCGGTGCGCTGCTCCACCTGTTCGGCGGTGATGCCGCCGCGCGAGGCGGTGCGCTCGTAGTTCTTGCGGATGGTCGCGAGGCCGCGGTCCAGCGCGTCCTGCTTCACCTCGACGATGGTCACCGGGATGCCGACGTTGGCGAAGTTCATGGCGATGCCGCCGCCCATGGTGCCGGCGCCGATGATCCCCACCGACTTGATCGGGCGCGTGGGCGTGTCGTCCGGCACGTCGGGGATCTTCTGGGCCTGGCGCTCGGCGAAGAAGTAGTAGCGCTGGGCGGCCGACTGCGGCCCGCTCATCAGCTCGCCGAACAGCTTGCGCTCGGTCTTCAGCCCTTCCTCGAAGGGCTGGCTCACCGCCGCCTCGATGCAGCGGATGTTGTACTCCGGCGCCAGGAAGCCGCGGAACTTCCGCGCATTGGCCTTGCGGAAGTCGGCGAAGATCTCCGGGTGGCCCTTGGCCTCGGCGAGCCTGGCGTCGTTCTCGCGGACCTTCACCAGCGGCTTCTTCTCGGCGACCGCCTTGTTGGCGAAGGCGACGGCGCCCTCGCGCAGCTTGCCCTCCTCCACCAGCTCGTCGACCAGGCCCATGGCGGCGGCCTGCTTGGCCGGCACGTGCTGGCCGGAGGTGACCATCTCCAGCGCCTTCTGGACGCCGACGATGCGCGGCAGTCGCTGGGTGCCCCCGGCCCCCGGCAGCAGGCCGAGGTTCACTTCGGGCAGGCCGAGGCGGGCGGACGGCACGGCGACGCGGTAGTGGGCGCAGAGCGCGACTTCCAGGCCGCCGCCCAGCGCGGTGCCGTGGATGGCGGCGATCACCGGCTTGGGGGAGTTCTCCATCGTCGCCTGGACGTCGAACAGGCTGGGGCCGGTCATGGCCCCGCCGAACTCGGTGATGTCGGCGCCGGCGATGAAGGTGCGGCCCTCGCAGATCAGCACGATGGCCTTGGCGTCGGAGGCGATGGCCTGCCTGAAGCCCTCGTCCAGACCCTCGCGGACCTTGGCCGACAGGGCGTTCACCGGCGGTGAGTTCAGCGTGATGACGGCGACGTCGCCATCCTGCGTGAGCGTGGTCACCGAATTGATCTCGGCCATGCGGAGCTCCCTGGAAATGGCTGGCGGACCGCTCGTTGAAATGGGGCGGCGATCTCGAAATTCAAACGCTTGTTACAGGCCACACTGGACCCCTCCAAGTCAAATGTGCGAGGGGAATGGGCCGCGCCTGCGCGCCGGCCGAGCCACAACAATCAAGGGGAGGCGCGCCATGGCGTCGGATCTGTTCTCACTGCAGGGCCGCACCGCCCTGATCACCGGCGGCTCGCGCGGGATCGGCAAGATGATCGCCGCCGGCTTCATCGAGCAGGGCGCCAAGGTCTACATCTCCTCGCGCAAGGCCGACGCCTGCGAGGCGGCGGCCCAGGAGCTGGGCCCCAACTGCATCCCGCTGCCGCAGGACGTCTCGACGGTGGACGGGGTGAAGGCCCTGGTGGCGGCGTACCTGGCGAAGGAATCCAGGCTCGACATCCTGGTCAACAACGCCGGCGCCGCCTGGGGCGCGGCGTTCGACGAGTTCCCGGAGAGCGGCTGGGACAAGGTGATGAACCTGAACCTGAAGTCGCCCTTCTTCCTGACCCAGGCCCTGCACGAGACGCTGACCAAGTCGGCCACGCCCGAGCGGCCCGCCAAGGTGATCAACATCGCCTCGATCGACGGCATCCGGCTCAATCCGCAGGAGACCTATTCCTACCATGCGTCGAAGTCGGCGCTGATCTACCTGACCCGCCGGATGGCGGCGCGGCTGATCGCCGACAACATCGTGGTCACCGCCATTGCCCCCGGGGCCTTCGCCTCGGAGATGAACCGGGTGGCCCGCGACCACGGCGAGGAGGTGGCCAAGCGCATCCCCGCCCGCCGCATCGGCCGCGACGAGGACATGGCGGCGGCCGCCATCTACCTGGCCAGCCGGGCCGGCGACTACGTGGTGGGCGACACCATCGCGGTGGACGGCGGCGTGGCCTACGCGAGCCTCGGTTCGCTGTAGCGGCGCCACGGTTTGGCTCGGTTCGCGCTATCAGGTCTCCTGACGTGAGCCGAGCCGCCCGATCTTGACCGACGCCCGACCCGCAACCCCCGCCCGCCGCCTGCGCCTGATCCTGGCGCTGGTCGGCGTGGCCGTGGCGGTGCTGGCGCTCGCCCTCTACGCGGCGCGCAAGGTGATCGCCCGCGAGGCGCTGGTGAGCTGGCTGCACGCCAAGGGGATCGCCGCCGACGCGCAGGTCGAGAGCTTCGGGCCGTCGGGCTTCACCGGCCGCTTGCGGATCGGCGATGCCAAGCGCCCCGACTTCACCGCCGCCCGCGCCGAGGTGGGGTACGGCTTCAGGGGCTTCGGCCTCGACGTCCGCTCGGTGACGCTGCGCCAGCCGGTGCTCCGCGCCCGGCTGCACGACGGCAAGCTGAGCCTCGGGTCGCTCGATCCGCTGATCGAGGAATTCCGCAGGAAGCCGCCGCGGCCCGACGCCACCAAGCCCTCGATCCGGATCGACCAGGGCCTGCTGCTGCTCACCACCGACTACGGCCCCATGCAGCTGCGGGCCGACGCGCGGGTGCGCGATGACAAGCTGATGTCCCTGGACGCCGCCGCCGCGCCGGCCCGGCTGCGCGGGCCGGGCTTCGACGCCAGCCTCGGGGCGAGCGCGGTGACGCTGCGCACCCACGGCGACCGGGTGGCGATCACCCTCGACGCGCCGCTCGCCCAGGCCACGGCCGGCCCGGTCAGCGCGGAGGCGGGGCGGCTCAGGCTCACCGCCGCCGCGCCTTACCCGGACCTCCAGCATCGGCGCGGCGACGGCGCGGTGGTGGCGCAGGCCAATCTCACCGGCCGCCGGATCGCCCTGGCCGGCCAGGGCGTCGAGGACGCTCAGCTCGCCGCCGCCTTCACCGGCCAGGCGACCGGCTGGATCCCGGACCTGACCGTGCGCGGCCGCGCGGTCGCCGATCTGCGCGCCGCCTCCGCGGCCCTGGCCGGCGGCCGCGCCGGGACCCTGCGGGCGGCGCTCACGGCCGACGACCTCAGCTGGACTCGCAAGGGCGGCGATGCGGTCTCCGGCGTGCTGAAGCTGGCCGGCGGGGCGGACAGCTACGCCCTCGCCGAGCTGCGGCTGCAGGGCGTCACCGCCGCCGCGCAGGGTCCGTTCTCGGCCAGCGCGAAACGGGTCTCGCTGCGCCTGACCGGCAGCGCGCTCGGCCACGGCGCCTGGATGGGGCTCGGCGCGCCGACGGCCGGCGACTCCACCGAGATCGCCGCCGCCAAACGGGCCGCCCGCGGCTTCCGGTTCGCCGCGCCGGGCGTGACCTTGGCCAGCGACGGCGGCGCAGCGCGGATGGCGTTGGCCCAGCCCGTGCGCCTCAGCCCCGATCGCGGCGGCGCGGTGACGTTGGCCCAGCGGGGGAGCGGCTATCGCCTGACCGCCGCGGGCGGCGGCCTGCCCAAGGTCGAGGCCGACGTCGACCAGTTCGCCCTGGTCCCGGGCGGCGCGACCGCCGATGGCCGGATCAGGGCGGCGCTGTCCATCGGCCCGATCCAGCACGGGGTGTTCGACGCCTCAGGGACCTTAAGGATCGCCGACGGGGCCGTGAGCTTCACGGGCGACCGCTGCGCCTCGGTGCGGGCCGAGCGGCTGGAGCTCGGCGTCAACGACGTGGCCCACCTCGCCGGCCAGCTCTGTCCGGAGGGCCGGCCGCTGCTGACGCTCGGCCACGGCGACTGGCGGATCGTCGGCCGCGCCCGGGGCGTCTCCGCCGAGGTTCCCTTCCTGCAGGCCACGGTGACCGGCGGCTCCGGCGCGGCGGACCTCGGTCAGACCGGGGGCCGGCTCAACGCCACGCTCACCGTCGCCTCGGCCCAGGTGGAGGACATCGCTCCGGCCAGCCGCTTCCGGCCGCTGACGATGTCCGGCAAGGCGGCGCTGGCCCGGGACCAATGGATCGCCGGCCTCGACGTCCGGGACATCGGCGGACGCCCTGTGGGCCATGCCGAGCTGCGTCATGACGGTCGGGCCGGCGTCGGCCGCGTCGACCTCGACAGCGGCGTGCTGACCTTCGCCGAGGGCGGCCTGCAGCCAGCGCAACTGTCGCCGCTCGCCGCCGCCCTCGGTTCGCCGGTGCAGGGCTCGGCGCGGTTCGTGGGCGCCTTCGCCTGGACGCCCGCGGGGGCGACCAGCGGCGGCACGCTGAGCCTGCCGGGCCTGGACTTCCAGAGCCCGGCCGGCCGGATGACCGGCCTGGCCGGGACGGTGGTCTTCACCAGCCTTGCGCCGCTGACCGTAGCCCCCGGAGGAGTCCTGCGGGCGGATGCCCTGGCCGCCATCCTGCCCCTCACCGGCCTCAGCGCCACCTTCGGCCTCGACGCGCACGCCCTGCACGTCTCCGGCGGCGAGGCGGCGGTGGGCGGCGGCAAGGTCCGGCTGGCGAGCCTCGATGTGCCGCTGCAGCCCGGCGCGCCCACCCGCGGCGTGCTCGACGTCGAGGGTGTCGAGCTGCACGACCTGGTGGCCGCCTCGCCGTTCAAGGACCGGGTCAGCCTGGACGCCAGGGTGAGCGGGCGCGTGCCGTTCGAGACGCAAGGCGGCAAGGTGCAGGTGAGCGGCGGCGAGCTGCACGCCATCCAGCCCGGCCGGCTGTCGATCCAGCGCACGGCGCTGAGCGCGGTGTCGGCGAGCGGGGCGATCGAGGCGCCCAAGGCCGCGCCCGCGCCGGTCGCCTCCACCGACACCTTCACCGACTTCGCCTATCAGGCCATGGAGAACCTGGCCTTCGACAAGCTCGACGCGACGCTGGACAGCCGGCCCGGCGGCCAGCTCGGCGTGCTGTTCCATGTGGTCGGCCGCCACGATCCGCCGCAGCGCCAGGAGCTTGCCGTCACCTGGCTCGACCTGATCCGCCGCAACTTCATGAACCGCAAGCTGCCGCTGCCGTCCGGCACCGAGGTCGACCTGACGCTGGACACCAGCCTGAACCTGGACGATCTGCTGAAGGACTACGCCGACTACCAAAAGCTGCGCAGTTCACGCCCGGTTCAGCCGTGAGGGCCCATCCTGGCCCGATGAGAGTGGAGACGACCGCATGATCGCGACACGATCGCTGGCCGCCCTGGGGGCGCTGACGCTGCTCGGCCTGGGCGCCTGCGCGCCGACCGTCCACGTGAAGGTCGACCCGATCACCATCTACGCCAAGCTGGACGCCAACGTCCGGCTGAGCCTGGACGAGGACGTGAAGGCCTTGATCCAGAAGAACCCGAACCTCTTCTAGGAGCATGACCATGCAGACCAGAGACATGCTCGGGATCGGCGCGGCCGTCATGGCGGCGCTCGTCCTGCCCACCGCGGGCTTCGCCCAGAGCGCCGCCGCCAAGGCCGCAGTCGACGCCGCCAAGGCCGCCGGCATCGTCGGCGAACAGGCCGACGGCTTCCTGGGGTTCGTGGTCGCCTCCCCCGATCCGGCGCTGAAGGCGGCGGTGGCGGAGATCAACGCCGGCCGCGCCCAGCTCTACCGCGAAGCCGCGGCGAAGAACGGCGTCTCGCCCGAGGCCGCCGGCGCCTCGGCGTTCCGGCAGGTGGTGCAGGCCAAGCTGAAGCCGGGCGAATACTTCAAGCCGGCCGGCGGCGGCTGGGTCAAAAAATAGCGCGGGCGACCGGCCGGGAACGTGGCGACGCGGTCCGGCCGGTCCTCCCGCGCCAGCCTCAGTCCAGCACGCGGTAGGCGGGCAGGGTGAGGAACTCCTCGAAGGTTTCCGACAGGCTCATGTCGGCGAAGATCCTGATCGCCTCGGCGAAGCGGCCGCCGTCGAAGGCGCCGGCCGGCAGGGTCTGGCGCAGCGCCGCCATCTCCTCGTCCAGCAGCTGACGGAACAGCTCCGGCGTCACCTCGCGGCCGTCGGCCAGCGTCGCCTTGTGGTGGATCCACTGCCAGATCTGCGCGCGGCTGATCTCGGCGGTCGCGGCGTCCTCCATCAGGTTGTAGAGCGGCACCGCGCCCCGACCCCGCAGCCAGGCCTCGATGTACTGGACGCCGACCCGGATGTTCTCGCGCAGGCCGTTTTCGGTGCGCTGGCCCTCGTGGACCCTCAGCAGGTCCGCGCGGCTGACGTTGACGTCCTCGCGCCGCTTGTCGAGCTGGTTGGGGCCCGGCATCAGCCGGTCGAAGACCTCCATGGCCACCGGCACCAGGTCCGGGTGGGCGACCCAGGTGCCGTCGTGGCCGTTGCTGGCCTCGCGCTCCTTGTCGGCCCGGACCTTGGCGAAGGCCGCCTCGTTGGCGGCGGGATCACCCTTCACCGGGATCTGCGCGGCCATGCCGCCCATGGCGAAGGCGCCGCGCCGGTGGCAGGTCTGGATGAGCTTCAGCGAATAGGCGTTGAGGAAGGCCTGGCCCATGGTCATCACGCCGCGGTCGGGGGTCAGGGCGTCGGGGTGGGCCTTCAGCCGCTTGATGAACGAGAAGATGTAGTCCCAACGGCCGCAGTTCAGACCCGCCATGTGGTCGCGCAGCTCGTAGAGGATCTCGTCCATCTCGAAGGCGGCCGGCAGGGTCTCGATCAGCACGGTGACCTTGATGGTCCCGTTGGGCAGGCCGAGCGCCTCCTGCGCGTAGACGAAGACCTCGTTCCACAGCCGCGCCTCGAGGTGGCTCTCCATCTTCGGCAGGTAGAAGTAGGGACCCGTGCCGGCGGCCACCTGGGCCTTGGCGTTGTGGAAGACGTAGAGCCCGAAGTCGAACAGGCTGCCGCTCATCTCCTCGCCGTCCACCAGCACGTGGGCCTCCGGCAGGTGCCAGCCGCGGGGGCGGACGATCAGGGTCGCGACCTGGTCCTTCAGGGCGTAGCTCTTGCCGCTGGCAGCGTCGGTGAAATCGAGCTTGCCGGCCCAGCGGTCCTTCAGGTTGACCTGGCCCTCGATCATGTTGGCCCAGGTCGGCGAGGAGGCGTCCTCGAAGTCGGCCATGAACACCTTGGCCCCGGAGTTCAGGGCGTTGATGATCATCTTGCGGTCGACCGGTCCGGTGATCTCCACCCGGCGGTCCTGCAGGTCGGCGGGGATCGGCGCCACCTTCCAGTCGCCGTCGCGGACCTTGGCGGTCTCGGCCAGGAAGTCGGGTTTGGAGCCGGAATCGAAGCGGGTCTGGCGCTCGTCGCGCAGCGCCAGGAGCTCAAGGCGGCGGTCGTTGAACCGTCGGTGCAACTCGGCCAGCAAGGCCAGGGCCTCCGGCGTCAGCACCTCGGCGGCGCGCCCTTCGACGGCCCCCTTGATCTGAACGGCGGATCGGGCGGCGAGATCGACGGACATGGAACGTCTCCGGGCGGAGGTCTGCGGGCGGGCGACTAATATGGTCCCGAATATGGTCCCGAAAAGTGGCTCCCCGCCATGGCCATGTGGCGACGGGGAGCCGTGGTCTTCGGGCGACCTAGTCTTTTGGCGACCTAATTCGGCAACACCAGTTGTTCGGCGGCGATGGCGTAGCGGGCGGTGGCGCAGCTGCGGGTCTCTTCGGAGATCCGCCGCCACACGGCGCGGGCTTCGTCGCGGCTGTCGAAGGGGCCCAGCACCTGCGGCGGCCCGTTCTTCAGCGCCTTGAAGGCGAGGCAGCTGTACTCGCCGCCGACGACCCAGAAGCGTTCCATGCTCATCTCTCCGCTCAAGCGAACTGGTTCATGGTGTTGTGGACGCCGCCGGCCTTCAGCGCCGCTTCGCCGGCGAAGTATTCCTTGTGGTCGTCGCCGATGTCCGAGCCGGACATGTTCTGGTGCCGGACGCAGGCGATGCCCTGGCGGATCTCCTGGCGCTGGACGTTGAGGACGTAGCCCAGCATGCCCGCCGCGCCGAAGTACTCCTTGGCCAGGTTGTCGGTGGACAGCGCGGCGGTGTGATAGGTCGGCAGGGTGATCAGGTGGTGGAAGATCCCCGCCCGCTTTGCGCCGTCGGCCTGGAAGTTGCGGATCCGCTCGTCGGCCTCGATCGCCAGGTCGGTGGTGTCGTAGTCGACGCTCATCAGCCTGGCGCGGTCGTAGGCCGACACGTCCTTTCCGGCCGCGACCCAGGCGTCATAGACCTGCTGGCGGAAGTTCAGCGTCCAGTTGAACGACGGCGAGTTGTTGTAGACCAGCTTGGCGTTGGGGATGACCGCGCGGATGCGGTCCATCATGCCGGCGATCTGCTCGACGTGCGGCTTCTCGGTCTCGATCCACAGCAGGTCCGCGCCGTTCTGCAGCGAGGTGATGCTGTCCAGCACGCAGCGGTCCTCGCCGGTGCCGGGCCGGAACTGGAAGAGGTTCGAGGGCAAGCGCTTGGGCCGCAGCAGCTTGCCGTTGCGGTTGAGGATCACGTCCCCGTTGCTGAGCTTGTCGGGCGTGATCTCCTCGCAGTCGAGGAAGCTGTTGTACTGGTCGCCCAGGTCGCCCGGCGCATGGCTGACGGCGATCTGCTTGGTCAGGCCAGCGCCGAGCGAGTCGGTGCGGGTGACGATGACGCCGTTGTCGACGCCCAGTTCCAGGAAGGCGTAGCGGCAGGCGCGGACCTTGGCGAGGAAGTCCTCGTGCGGGACGGTGACCTTGCCGTCCTGGTGGCCGCACTGCTTCTCGTCGGAGACCTGGTTCTCGATCTGCAGGGCGCAGGCCCCCGCCTCGATCATCTTCTTGGCCAAGAGGTAGGTCGCCTCGGCGTTGCCGAAGCCGGCGTCGATGTCGGCGATGATCGGCACGACGTGGGTCTGGAAGTTGTCGATGGCGTCCTGCAGCGCCTCTTCCTTCGCCGCGTCGCCGGCCGCGCGGGCGGCGTCGAGGTCGCGGAACAACATCCCCAGCTCGCGGGCGTCGGCCTGGCGCAGGAAGGTGTAGAGCTCTTCGATCAGCGCCGGCACCGAGGTCTTCTCGTGCATCGACTGGTCCGGCAGCGGGCCGAACTCCGAGCGCAGCGCCGCGACCATCCACCCCGACAGGTACAGGTACTTACGGTCCGTGGTCCCGAAGTGCTTCTTGATGGAGATCATCTTCTGCTGGCCGATGAAGCCGTGCCAGCAGCCCAGCGACTGGGTGTAGTTGGCCGAGTCCGCGTCATAGGCGGCCATGTCCCGGCGCATGATGTCGGCCGTGTAGCGGGCGATCTCCAGGCCGGTCTTGAAGCGATTCTGGAGCCGCATGCGGGCCACCGATTCCGCATCGATGCCGTCCCACGTGCCGTTCTTGCTTTGGATGAGCTGGCTCATCTCGATGATGTGGTCCTGGTAAGCCATGTGCCTCTTCCGCGATCAGACGTACAAATGCCCGGCCGCCGCTGTGACAAGCCTTGCAGTGGTTTAACTCTTGATTTCGCTAAAGGGACAGGCGCGCCGCGTTGCGAAAAGGCGTGGGTGTCACACCCGAACCTTGTCACTATTGTAAATCTGTGACAATCACACAGGCATGGCCTTAGCCGCGACTGACCGAAAGCTGTTCCTGGGCGCCCGGATGAAACGCCTGAGGCGTGACCTGGGGCTCACCCAAACCCGCATGGCCGAGGACCTGGGCGTGTCGCCGAGCTACCTGAACCTGCTGGAACGCAACCAGCGGCCGGTGACGGCGCAGGTGCTGCTGCGGCTGGCCGAGACCTATGACCTGGATCTCAAGAGCCTGTCGTCGGATCCGGAGTCGGCCAGCGCCACGGGCCTGGCGGAGGTGTTCTCCGACCAGATGTTCCGCGACCTGGCGGTGGCCCGCCACGAGGTCGCCGAGGTCGCCGACAGCGCGCCGGGCGTCTCCGAGGCGATCGTGCGCCTCTACCGGGCCTATCTCGACCAGCGCCGGATGACCGACCTCGGCGCGGTCGGCCGGCCCGAGGACGGCGCGCCGCAGCCGGTGGTGATGCCGTCCGACTGGGTGCGCGACTTCATCCAGGCCCAGAAGAACTATTTCGGCGACCTGGAGGAGGCCGCCGATGCGCTCTCCGCCGAGCTGAAGCCCGAGCCGCAGGACTTCGCCGGCGCGGCGCGCGCCCGGCTGGCGGCCAGGCACGGCATCCAGGTGCGGGTGGTGCCGGTGGATGTGCTGCCGGAGAGCGTGCGCCGGTTCGACCACCATCGCCGCCGGCTGTTCCTGTCCGAGGTGCTGACCGGGGCCGGCCGCGCCTTCTCGCTGGCCTACCAGCTGGCGGTGCTGGAGAACGGCGAGCTGCTGGAGGCCCTGGCCGAGCGCGCCGCGCCCCCCGACCGGCCGACCCGCAACCTCTTGAAGGTCAGCCTCGCCAACTATCTGGCCGCCGCGGTGCTGATGCCCTACGCCGCCTTCCACGACGCGGCCGAACACACCGCCTACGACATCGAGCTGATCCGCGCCCGGTTCGGGGTCTCGTTCGAACAGGCCTGCCACCGGCTGACCACGATGGCGCGGCCGGGCGCGCGGGGCGTGCCCTTCTTCATGGTGCGGGTGGATTCGGCCGGCAACATCTCCAAGCGGTTCGCGGGCTCGGCCTTCCCGTTTTCGCGCTTCGGCGGCGCCTGCCCGCGCTGGAACATCCACTCCAGCTTCCGCACCCCCAGCCGCATCGTCACCCAGATCGTCGAGACGCCGGACGGCCAGCGCTACTTCACCATGGCCCGCACCGTGGCGCGCATCGCCACCCCCTACGCGGGCGAGGATTCCGAGCTCGCCATCGGCATGGGCTGCGAGCTGAAATACGCCGAGCGCCTGGTCTATTCGCGCGGCCTCGACCTGAAGGAGCCGGTGGCCACCCCGATCGGGCCGGCGTGCCGGATCTGCGAGCGGCCGGCCTGCCCGCAGCGCGCGGCCGAGCCGATCAGCCGTACGCTGACGGTGGACGATTTCACCAAGTCGATCTCGCCCTACCCGTTCGCCTCGACCTGAAGGCGCATCCCCTCTGGCGCCACGCCCGCCGGCCGTGCACAAAGAGGGCTCAACGGGGGAGACCATGGCGCGCAGTGCGGTCCGATCGACCGACCGGTTCGAACGCAAGCGCGAGGCGATCCTCGACGCGGCGACGGAGATCCTCAACCGCCAGGGCGTCAAGGGCCTGACGCTCAGCGTGGCGGCCGCGGCGGTGGACCTCTCGACCACCAGCGTCACCTACTATTTCAAGCGCAAGGACGACCTCGCCGCCGCCTGCCTGATGCGCGGGGTCGACGCCCTGCAGCAGATGCTCGACGCGGCGCTGGAAGCCCCGACGCCCGCCGAACGGCTGCACGTCCTGCTCGAGCTCTACCTGGAGCGCGTGCGGCTGACGACGGTGGGCGAGGCGCCGCCGCTGCCGGTGCTGGCCGACATCCGCGCGCTCAACCAGCCGCGCCGCGGCGAGGTGTCCAAGGCGTTCGGCAAGATGTTCCGCCGCACCCGGGAGATCTTCGAGGCCGAGTCGCTGTCGTGGCTGTCGCGCGGCCGCCGCACGGCGCGCACCCACATGCTGCTGGAGCAGCTGTTCTGGGCCGGCGCCTGGCTGCCGAAGTACGACCCGGAGGACTACCCGCGCATCCGCGAGCGGATGTACGACATCCTGATCGGCGGCATGGCGGCGGAGACCTCCAGCTGGGGCCCGACGCCGATCCCGATGACCGAGCTCGCCCCGCGCGACCGCCAGGAGATGAGCCGCGAGACCTTCCTCCTGGCCGCCACCCGGCTGATCAACTCCCGGGGCTATCGCGGCGCCTCGGTGGACAAGATCTCCGCCGAGCTGAACGTCACCAAGGGCAGCTTCTACCATCACAACGACGCCAAGGACGACCTGGTGGTGGCCTGTTTCGACCGCACCTTCGACGTCATGCGGCGGGTGCAGAGGCTGGCCATGGCGCTGCCCGGCGACGAGTGGACCAGGCTGTCGAGCGCCGCCGCCGCCCTGGCCGAGTTCCAGCTTTCCGAGCACGGCCCGCTGCTGCGGAGCTCGGCCCTGACCGCCCTGCCCGAGCCGATCCGGCTGGAGATGGTGCAGCATTCCAACCGGGTGTCCGACCGCTTCGCCTCGATGATCTCCGACGGCATCGCCGAGGGCTCGCTGCGGCCGGTGGACCCGTTCATCGCCGCGCAGATGCTGAACGCCACCCTGAACGCCGGCGCGGAGCTGGGCTTCTGGGTGCCCGGGGTCAGCCAGAAGGCGGCGCCGGCGGTGTTCGCCCGGCCGCTGCTGATGGGAATCTTCGAGAAGTAGCGCCCCGCCCTCGCGCCTAGCCCACCCGCTCCACCGCCCCGCTTGCGCCGACCTCCAGGCGCGCGGCCTCGGCCAGCGCCGCGGCGTCGCGCAGCCGTTCCAGGTTCCGCTCATGGGTGGCGCGGTCGATCTTGTAGAGGTTGAGGACGGCGATCGAGGCGCCGCTCAGCAGCGCGATGGCCGGCAGGTAGATCAGCGCCAGGTGGCGCACGATGGCAGGGTCCACCGTGCCCGGCAGGGCGTGGGCTGGGAACTTCACCAGGCTGATCATCAGGCCGGCCAGGAAGGCGCCCAGGCCGGTGGTGATCTTCGGCACCAGGCCGTTGGCGGCGAACAGCACGCCCTCCGACCGCACTCCCGACTTCACCGCATGGTCCTCCACCACGTCGGCGGTCATCGAGGTGAGGATCACATAGGCCATCAGGGCGAGCGCGGCGGTGACCACCACGTCGATGAACAGCAGGACGTAGAGCACGCCCGAGCCGTTGGGCGGCATGACGCCCGCCATCCGCGCCGCGATCGGCATCAGCGAGGTCACCAGGGAGACCGAGAACAGGCCGACCATGGCCTCCTTCTTGCCGAACCGCTTGGCGATCGCCGGGGCCAGGAAGACGCCGATGACCGACGCCAGCAGCCCGCCCGAGGCCAGCGGGCCGATGGCCTGCGGCTTCAGCCCCCAGAGGTGCAGGTAGAAATAGGTCGAGAGGCCGGTGGTGATGCCGTAGGCCGCGCCGCCGAGCACGCTGGCCCCCATGATGGTGAGCAGCGACGGGTTGGCGAAGGTGGCGGCGATCTCGCGGAACGTCTCGACCACGCTGAGCTTGCGCGCCGGCGGCTGGTGCAGGCCGCGGATGCGGTTGTGGGTGGCCGCGGTCGAGGCGAGGATGGCCACCAGGATCACTCCGGCCGACAGCGTCCCGAACCGGGCGTAGGCGTCGCGGTTCAGCGCCCCGAGCGGGTTGGCCGCGTCCTGCCGCAGGAACACCGAATAGAGCAGGATGCCCATCACCGCGGCGGTGGCGATCATGAAGAACCACCGGTAGGCGAACAGCGAGGTGCGCTGGTCGTAGTCCGGCGCGAGCTCGGGCCCGAGCGCCGTGGACGGGATCTCGTAGCTGGCCAGCGAGATGCGCACGCCGATCAGCATCAGGATCGCGAAGGCGAAGGCCTCGGTGGCGCCCAGGCCCCGCGGCGCATGCCAGAGCAGGTAGAAGAACCCCGCCGCCGGCAGCGCCGAGCCGTACATGAAGGGGTGGCGTCGTCCCCACCCGGACCTCAGGTTGTCGGACCAGCGTCCGATCAGCGGATCGACCACCGCGTCGACGCACAGCGACAGCATGATGGCCGCGCCCACCCAGACGCCGGGGATGCCGATCACCTGGTTGAAATAGAGCTGCAGCACCGAGGCCGACAGCACCGCCAGCGACACCCCGTAGGAGATCGATCCGAGGCCGTAGCTGAGCTTGAGCGGCAGGGAGATGGCCGGCGCCGCCGGCTGCGAAGTGCTCATCGCTGGATGCCTCCCGCCGCGAGCGAGCGCGGTTCTTGTCCGGCGACGGTGGGCGAGGCCTCGGGAGCCGTCAACGGCTATGATCCCCGACCCCGGCATTTTTCGAATAATCGGCATGCTGGGGGCCATAGCAAACGGGGCGCGCCGTCGCCGGCGCGCCCCGTCCGCCGCAAAGAACGCCGAACTCAGAAGAACTTGTACTGCAGCTCCACGCCGACGGTCCGCGGCGGGGTGAGCTCGAGGTTCTGGGCCCCGTTCGCGAAGTTGAGGTTGCGCTGCGACCCCTGCACCGCGGCGTCATAGCCTTCCGTATCGAACACGTTGCGCACGTAGGCGATGATCACGTACTTGCCGTCGCGGGCGGTCCAGTTGGCGCGCAGGTCCACCTGGTCCCAGGCCGGAGCCTCGTTCCAGGGCCGCGAGAAGATGTTGGCGTAGGCCTTGGCGCGATAGATGTAGCTGGCGTTCAGGGTCAGCGTGCCCGGCGACAGGAAGAACGAATAGCCGGCGTTGAGGGCCACCTTGTGCTCCGGCGCCTGCGGCAGCCGGTTGCCGACCACGCTCACCGGCGTCGTCACCACGTTGTCGTTCACGTCCGAATAGACGCCGCTCTTCTCGATGCGGGTGTGGTCGAACGAGTAGTCGAGCGAGACCCGCAGCGGCTGGATGGGTTGCCAGATGGCGTCCACCTCCAGCCCGTCGGACAGCGACTCGGCGATGTTGATGAACTGGGTGACCGTGGTCGGCCCGATCTTCACCGACACCGGCGCCTGCAGGTTGTGATACTGCAGGTAGTAGACCGCGGCGTTGACCTGCAGCGTCGGGCCGAAGTTCTTCTTCAGGCCGATCTCGTAGGCGTCGACTGTCTCCGGAGCCGCCTCGGGGTTGGCGAGGCCGCTGCCGGCCGCCAGGCCGAAGGCCTTGTAGCCGCGGCTGTAGCGGGCGTAGCCCATGGTCCCTTCGCTCGGATCCCATTGCACGCCGAGGGTGCCGGTCCAGGCGTCGGAGGTGTCGCCCAGGTGGCGGACCATGTTCCCGGTGACCGGATCGATCTTGTACTGGGTGCAGACGCCGGCGGCGGTGCAGGTGACCGGGTCGGTGACGCCCTTGGCGCCCGCGGCGGTGGTGGTCGGGGCAAGCGTGGTGGTCAGGTCGAAGGCGCCGTTGCCGAGGCCGGTCAGCGGGGCCAGGGCGTTGCCGAGGCCCAGCGCCTGCCCGATGCCAGGCAGGGCGTTGATGTTGCCGAGCAGGCTGCCCCAGTTGGCCGCCGTGCCCGGACCAAAGCCGCCCAGGCCCAGCGCCGCATAAAGCCCCGGCATGCAGACGTCCGAGAAGCAGACCACCCGCTTGTATTCGGTGCCGTACTTGCGGTCCTTGGTGTAGCGCAGGCCGGCGGTGAACTTCAGGGTGTCGGTGGCCTTCCAGTCCAGCTGGCCGAAGGCGGCCTTGCTCTCGGTGGTCATGTCGTAGTCGCCGAGGTTCCAGGCGCCGCTCGGGTTCGGCGCGGCGCCGAGGACCGGATGCTGCAGCTGGGCGTTGTTCGGCTCGAAGAGGTCCGGCGACGGCGTCGAGGCCTGATATTTCTCGTGGTACTGGTAGAGGCCGAAGATCCATTGCAGCGGGGAATCGCCGGTCGAGGTGATGTTGATCTCGTTGCTGAACCACTTCGGGTGCTCGAAGTAGTGGTAGGTGTCCAGCCCGTCGACGGTCAGCGGTGCGCAGTCGGTGGGCGCGCGGCCGATCGAGAACAGAGTGTGGATCGTGTTGCAGATCGAGGTCGGCGCCAGCGGGATCTGGTAAGACTTGACGTTCGAGGCGTCGCCGTCGCCGTTCAGGTCGTAGTTATAGTTCTGCAGGCCGCCGATGTACTTAATGTCAAAGGTCGGCATGTGGTAGACGAAGCTGCCCGCCAGCACGTGGACGTTGTCCAGCGAGACGTGCAGCGGCGTGTTGGTGTTGAACTTGTGGGAATCCTGCAGGGCCGGGTTGGTGGTGGTCGTGCCGCCGTTGAACTGCTGCAGGCTGCCGGGAACGATGCCGCTCAGCCCGGTGTCCGGGGTGTAGCCGTGGACCGGGTTGTAGATGACCGGAAAGGCCGGATCCAGGAGGCCGGTCTCGTAAGGGGAATTCAGGTAGCCTGAGCGCGCGCCCGGGCCGCCGCGGTCATCCCATTTCAGGGACTCGTACTTGATCCAGGCCTCGGCGTGCTCGCCAAGGTTGGCGTCGATCTGGAACTGGTATTCCCACTCGTTCCGCTTCGAGCCTTCCGAGGGCATGCCCGGATTGACGTTTTCGAAGTAGCCGTCGCGCTGATCGAGCTTATAGCCGGCGACGCGGACCCGCAGGTTGTCGGTGATCGGCCCCGAGGCCGCAGCCTGGAAGTTGGTGTAGCCGTAGTTCTCGCCGATCGCCCGGACCTCCGCATAGGGATGGTCGGTCGGCCGCGGGGTGATGATGTTGATCGTGCCGCCGATGGCGTTGCGCCCGTAGAGGGTGCCTTGCGGGCCGCGCAGGACCTCCACCCGATCGGTCTCCAGCGGCGGGCCGCCGGCCAGGACCGTGGAGGTGGTGAACACCCCGTCGATGTAGATGGCCACCGCCGCGTCGACGGCGTGGATGTTGCTCAGCCGCCCGATGCCGCGGACGCTCGCCCGGTCCGAGAAGGTCGAATAGACCAGGCCCGGGGTGAAGTTGGTGTAGTCCTGGATCGTGGTGATCCCGAGCAGGTCGCGCTGCTTGCTGGTGAAGGCCGAGATGGCCACCGGCACGTCCTGCAGGCTCTGCTCCCGCTTCTCAGCCGTGACGACCAGTTCCTCGATGGTGTTGGAGCGTTGCGGGGCCGGCTGAGCGTGAGCCGCGCCCGCAATGAGGGCGACGGCCAGCGTGCTGGACGCCAGAAGGCGAGCCTTGGTGTTCAAATTTTCCTCCCCAGAGGTCTGTCAGAATAATTGACATTTCTATGTTTTTTTTCAGCCTGACGCAGGCGTCAACCTGCGTCAACAGCCTTGGCTGTTTTTGACGTCTGGTTCGAAAAATCGGTTTGGCGCGGGGCCGGCACCGGCTCCGCGGGCGGCGCGCGGGCGCCTAGGGGACGAGCACGATCTTGCCGACGTGGTCGCCGCTCTCCAGGTAGGCGTGGGCCTGGGCGGCCTCGGCCAGCGGGAAGGTGCGGTCCACCTGCGGCTTGACCTTGCCGGCGGCGATCCACGGCCAGACCACCCGCTCGACCTCGGCGGCCAGCCGCGCCTTCTCGTCGGCGTCGCGGGGGCGCAGGGTCGAGCCGGCCACCACCGCCCGCTTCTGCATCAGCCGGTAGATCGGCAGGGTGACGTCGCCGCCGGCCTGGGCGGCGATGAACACGATGCGGCCGCCGGTCTTCAGCGCATCCAGGTCCTTGGCGAAATAGTCGCCGCCGACCATGTCGAGCACCACGTCGACCCCGCCCTCGCGCTTGGCGGCCTCGGCGAAGTCTTCGGCGCGGGCGTCGACGGCCACATCGGCGCCCAGGGTCAGGGCAGCGGCGGCCTTGTCGGCCCCGCGGGCGGTGGCGATCACCTTGGCGCCGGCGGCCTTGCCGAGCTGGATCGCCGTCGTCCCGATCCCGGACGTGGCGCCGTGCACCATCAGCGTCTCGCCGGCCTTCAATGCGCCGTGCTCGAAGACGTTGGCGTAGACCGTGAACACCGTCTCCGGCAGGGCCGCGGCCTGGACGAAGTCGAGGCCGTCGGGGATCGGCAGCGCGTGGCGGGCGTCGCACACCGCGTACTCGGCGTAGCCGCCGCCGCCCAGCAGGGCGCAGACCCGGTCGCCGGCCTTCCAGCGGCCGGCCGCCTCGACCACCTCGCCGGCGATCTCCAGCCCAAGCGTGTCCGGCGCCCCCGGCGGCGGCGGATAGCCGCCCACCCGCTGCAGGATGTCGGGGCGGTTGATGCCGGCGGCGCGCACCCGGATCAGCACCTGGCCGGGACCGGGCGTCGGCCGCGCAATCTGCACCGGCCGCAAAGCCTGGGCCGGACCCTTGCCGCCCTCGATGCCGACGGCGGTCATGGTGGGCTGGTCGGATTGGCTCATGGGTGTGGCTCCGCTGAACTTGCGCAATCGCGCCTTGCGAGGTTGGATAGCGCCGGAGCGGGGGCCCGCAAAGGAGGCTCGCGAGAGTCATGGACGAACCGGCGGAAGTGCGGATCAGCCGCGGCCAGCGGCTGGTCGAGGCTGTGCGTGAGGACCTGGAGCTGTTCGGCGTCGCGGAGCTTGAGGAAAGGATCGACGTGCTGCGCTCGGAGATCGCCCGGGTGCAGGCGCAGATCGAGCGCAAGCGGGCGGGTCGGGCCGCAGCCGATGCGCTGTTTTCGTCGCGCTCAGCCTGAGCTTTTTCGGGTAATGGGCGTGGCACGGCGGTTGCACAGGACCGCACCGAAACCGACGACCGTCCTGCGGCAGGAAAGCTGAAGGGCCTTAGGGACCGAAATGAACAACGCAAACACCGTCCTGCCCTGGCGCGCTGGCGTGATTCAGGATTTCGCCCGCTCGGAGCTGTTCGAGCGGACCTTCCAGGAAGGGATGGACCTGGTCGAGGAGACCGCCGGCTATCTCG
This sequence comes from Phenylobacterium hankyongense, assembly GCF_003254505.1. Classification (NCBI taxonomy): domain Bacteria; kingdom Pseudomonadati; phylum Pseudomonadota; class Alphaproteobacteria; order Caulobacterales; family Caulobacteraceae; genus Phenylobacterium; species Phenylobacterium hankyongense. The sequence continues at coordinate 968,973 of NZ_QFYP01000001.1, forward strand.
ACGGCCCGGGCCGCCAGGAATCCAAGCTCCTGTCGCGCAACGCCGCCCTGGCCTACGCCTCGGAGAGCATGCGCCTCACCACACGGCTGATGCAGGTGGCCTCGTGGCTGCTGGTGCAGCGCGCGGTGCGCGAGGGGGACATGGCGCCCGACGCGGCCTGCGAGGACCGCTACCGCCTGTCGGCCGAAGAGGTGTGCCGCGGGGTCCCCGAGGAACCGGCCGAGGACGACCTGCCGGCCGGCCTGCTGATGCTGCTCGATCGGTCGGAGCGGCTCTACGAGCGGGTCCGCCACCTGGACCGGCGCATGTATGTCGAAGCCACCGTCGACGAGACGCCGCACCCGGTGCTCTCCCAGTTCGACCGCCTGAAGAGCGCGCTCGGCGGGTTCTGAGCTGACCCTCACCTTGTGATCCCGGGAGCCGCGCAACGGCTGTCCGGGATGACGGCGTTTGGGGGGAGGCCAGATACACAAACGCCGCGGACCTGTTGGGGCCGCGGCGCGCATGGACCCCCGGGACAGGCCCGGGGATGACGTCGTTCAAGCCTACTTCCGCGTGAAGGCGCCGAACTTGGCGTTGAAGCGCGAGACCCGGCCGCCGCGGTCGAGCAGCTGGTGGCCGCCGCCGGTCCACGCCGGGTGGGTCTTCGGATCGATGTCCAGGTTCAGGGTCGCGCCTTCCTTCCCGTAGGTGGAGCGCGTCTTGTAGGTGGTGCCATCCGTCATCACCACGGTGATGAAGTGGTAGTCGGGGTGGGTGTCTTGTTTCATCGCGCGGGCGCCTGACGTAAAGGAGCGGCCAAAGTGGAACGGCCGCCGGTGAGGGCGGCCTTTCAGGAAGCCGGGCGTATAGCCGAAAGCCCGGTCGAAATGCAAGGTGTGACGCGTATGAGTGAGCCAGCGGCCGCAGCCCCCCCATCGGACGCGGCGGCGCCGGGGCGGCCGAGCGCCGGCCAGTCCATGGTCCAGACGCTGGCCGAAGAGGCCACCCGGCGCGGTCGCAGCCGCAATATCGGGGCGCTCCGCCGCCTCGCCCCCTTCATCAGCCGCCACAAGCCCGACGCCGCCCTGGCGCTGGTCTTCCTGCTGTTCGCCACCGGGACCACCCTGTGGCTGTCCGGCGCGGTCCGGCTGCTGGTCGACCACCTCACCGGCCCCAACGCCACGCCGCGGCAGATCGACCGCTGGTTCCTGATCATGGGCGCCACCGCCGTCGGCCTCGGGATGGCCTCGGCGCTGCGCTACTACTTCACCACCAAGCTCGGCGAGCGGGTGGTGGCGGACCTGCGCAAGGCCACCTACGCCCACATCCTGACGCTGGACCCCGCCTTCTTCCTGGCCACCCGCACCGGGGAGGTGCTGTCGCGGCTCACCACCGACATCCAGATCGTCGAGAGCCTGATGGCCGCCTCGGTGTCGGTGGCGCTGCGCAACTTCCTGATGCTGCTGGGCGCGCTGGGCTTCCTGCTGGTGGTCAGCCCCCACCTCACCGGCCTGGTGCTGCTGCTGTTCCCGGTGGTGATCGTGCCGCTGTTCCTGTTCGGCCGCCGGGTGCGCAAGCTGACCGCCTCGGCCCAGGACCAGTTCGCCGAAGCGGTGGGCTTTGCCGGCGAGAGCCTGGACGCCCTGGAGACCGTGCAGGCCTTCGGCCGCCAGACCTCCGCCGCCGGCCGGTTCGCCGCCGCGGTGGAGCAGGCCTTCGCCACCTCGCTGCGGCGGATGCGGGCGCGGGCCTTCATGACCGCCCTGGTGATCAGCCTGGTGTTCGGCGGCGTGGTGGTGGTGTTCTGGCTGGGCGTCCACCAGGCGCTGAACGACCACCACTGGGGCAGCCTGTTCCAGTTCGCCTTCCTCTCCGTCCTGGCCGCCAGTTCGGTCGGCGCGCTGGGCGAGACCTGGGGCGACGTGCAGAAGGCGGCCGGCGCCATGGAGCGCGTCGGCGCCCTCCTAGACGCCCGGCCCGGCGTCGCCGCCCCGGCCCACCCCACCCCGCTGCCGCAGCCGCCGCGGGGCGAGGTGGCGTTCGAGAACGTCACCTTCGCCTATCCCGGCCGGCCCGACCTTCCGGCGCTCCGAGGCTTCAACCTGGCGGTGCGGCCGGGCGAGCGGGTGGCGCTGGTCGGTCCGTCGGGGGCGGGCAAGAGCACGGTCTTCCGCCTGCTGCTGCGGTTCTACGATCCGCAGGGCGGGCGCGTGCTGATGGACGGGGTCGACCTGCGCGACGCCGATCCCGCCGAGGTCCGGGCGCGCATGGCCCTGGTGGCGCAGGACTCGCCGCTGTTCTCCGGCTCCGCGCTGGACAACGTCCGCTTCGGCCGCGAGGACGCCAACCCCGAGGACATCCGCGACGCCATCCGCGCCGCCCAGGCCGAGGCCTTCCTGCAGGCCCTGCCGCAGGGGGCCGAGACCACCGTGGGCGAGCGGGCCCGCAGCCTCTCCGGCGGCCAGCGCCAGCGGCTGGCGATCGCCCGGGCCCTGGTCCGCGAGGCGCCGATCCTGCTGCTCGACGAGGCCACCAGCGCGCTGGACGCCGAGAACGAGCGGTTGGTGCAGCGCGCCCTCGACCAGGCCATGGTCGGCCGCACCACCCTGGTCATCGCCCACCGGCTGGCGACGGTGCTCAAGGCCGACCGCATCGTGGTGATGGACGAGGGCCGGGTGGTGGAGGAAGGCGCGCACGCCGAGCTGGTGGCGCGCAACGGCCTCTACGCCCGCCTCGCCGCCCTGCAGTTCGGCGAAGCGGCTTAACCGCGCGAGGCGACCGCCAGGCCGGGGAAGTCGCTGAACAGCCCGTCGACGCCGCTGGCCCACAGGGCGCGGTAGACCGCGTCGACGTCGCCGTGCTCCGTAGGCGAGGTCCCGCGCCACAAGCCTCGGGGCAGGAAGAAATTCTCCGCCCGCACCGTCCAGGGGTGCACCGCCAGCCCGGCGGCATGGGCGTCGCCTACCAGGGACGAGGCCGGACCGAGCGCCCCTTCGGGCGTGGCGGGGATCACCAGCGGCCATTCCGGACCGAGGCCGTCGGCGTAGGCCGCCACCGCCTGCAGACCGCCCGGCGTGATCATCTCGCGGTAGGTGACGGCGGGCAGGTCGGCGGGGCCGCCGGCGGCGGAGACCAGCTGGATCAGGCGCGCCCTGGACAGCGTGCGGAAGGTCTTCAGCGCCCCGACCTCGAAGCACTGCACGAAGACCGGGGCGGCGCGGCTGTCCAGGCCGTTGGCCTTCAGGGTGTCCAGCAGCCGGTGTTCGAGCCGCAGGCCGATGGAGGCGAAATAGGTCGGGTGCTTCATTTCCGGATAGGTGCCGATCGTCCGCCCCAGCCGGCGGCTCTCCACCTTCGCCAGGTCGAGCATCTCCTGGTAGGTCGGGATCGCCTCGCGGCCGTCGAAGGCGGCGCTGGCGGGCCGCAGCTGCGGCAGGCGCTCGCGGGCCCGCAGGGTCTTCAGCTCGGCGAGGGTGAAGTCCTCGGTGAACCAGCCCTCGATCGTCTGGCCGTCGATCACCTTGGTCGCCTTGCGGGCGGCGAACTCGGGGTGGCTGGCCACGTCGGTGGTGCCGGAGATCTCGTTCTCGTGGCGGACCACCAGGTGACCGTCCTTGGTGGGCACCAGGTCGGGCTCGATGAAGTCGGCGCCCTCGGCGATCGCCAGCCGATAGCCCATCAGGGTGTGCTCGGGCCGCTCGCCGCTGGCGCCGCGGTGGGCGATCACGATGGGTCGGGGCTTGGGCGATCCGGCCTTGGGCTGGGCGGCGGCGGGCATGGCGGCGAGGGCGGTGGCGGCGGCGAGCGCGCGGCGGCGGGTGAGGCTCATGGCCCCACCTTAGCTAGTCCGATGGCCGTCTGCCTATTTGGCCGCGCGCAGGCGCTCGATCAGCTGCGGATGGATCTCGAGGTTGGCGGCGCAGATCGAGCCGGTGACCAGCGGGTCGACCTGGCCCTCGGCGTCGGTGACCTTGCCGCCGGCCTCGGTGACCAGCAGGATCCCGGCCGCGATGTCCCAGCTCTGCAGGTCGCGCTCCCAGTAGCCGTCGTAGCGGCCGGCCGCGACCCAGGCGAGATCCAGCGCCGCGGAGCCGAAGCGGCGGACGCCGGCCACCCGCTGGCTGACCTGGTGCAGCTCCTTCAGGAAGGTGGCGTGCTGGCCGTGGCCCAGGAAGGGGATGCCGGTGGCCAGCACCGACTCGTCCATCCGCGTCCGCGCCGCGACCCGCAGCCGCTTGTCGTTGACGAAGCAGCCCTTGCCCTTCTCGGCCCAGAACAGCTCGTTGGTGACCGGGTTGTAGGTCACCGCGGCGACCACCGCGCCTTCGCGTTGCAGGGCGATGTTGATGGCGAAGTGCGGGATGGCGTGCAGGAAGTTGGTGGTGCCGTCCAGCGGGTCGACGAGCCAGGTGTGGGTCTTGTCGGTGCCCTCGATCATGCCGCGCTCTTCGCCCAGGAAGCCGTAGCCGGGACGGGCCTTAGTCAGCATCTCGAAGATGGTCTGCTCGGCCTTCAGGTCGGCGGCGGAGACGAAATCGGCCGGCGCCTTCTTGGCGACCTGCAGCTCGGCCAGCTCCCCGAAGTCGCGGTTGAGGCCGCGCGCCGCCTTGCGGGCGGCGTCGGACATGACCTTCAGCAGAGCCGATTGGGTGGACACTTGTGAGGCTGCTTTCTCGGGAATTCGGGCGCGGAACCTAGTGGTCGCACCCTCTTAAGGCAAGCTGACGGTCAGCCGCGCTCCGCGACGCCGGCCGCGATCTCGGCGTTCAGCGCCTTCGCCGCCGCCGCCGGACCCTCGCCATAAGACCAGACGCCGGCCGAAACCGCCACGAAGTCCGCCCCCGCCTTGGCGATCCCGCGCGCGGTCTCGACGGTGATCCCGCCGATCGCCACGCAGGGCACCTGCATGGTCTCCTGCCAGATGGTCAGGATCTCCGGCTCGGCGTGGGTGGGGGCTTCCTTGGTGGCGGTGGGGAAGAAGGCCCCGAAGGCCACGTAGTCGGCGCCGGCCTCGGCGGCCTCCATGGCCAGGTGGCGGCTGTCGTGGCAGGTGACGCCGACCATCCGGTCCTTGCCCACCAGCCGGCGGGCCTCGGCGTAGGAGCCGTCGTCCTGGCCGATGTGCACCCCGTCGCAGCCGAGGCTGGCGGCGAGGTCGGGGCGGTCGTTGAGGATCACCGCCACCTCGCGGGCCTGGGCGATGGGCGCCAGCGCATCGACCGCGGCGGCGACCACCTCGTCGGGGACCTCCTTCAGCCGGATCTGCAGGGCGGCGACATCGCCGGCGTCGAGCGCCTGGGCGAGCACACGGCCGAACGCGGCCAGGTCGTCGAGCCTGGGCGGGGTGATCAGGTAGAGGCGGCAAAGGGGCGTGACCATCCCGCGCCGTAGAGCATCATCGGAGCATCGCCTTCAAGAGGTAGGCGACGGCGGCGGTCCCGAAGGCGGCGCCCAGCGACAGCGCGGCGAACCACGCCAGCCGCTTCCAGAGCGGGGCCAGGGGCGCGCCCGGCTCGGGCGGCGGCTCAATGATAGCCCGCATCGGCCCCCACCTTGCCGCGGAACAGCCAGTAGACCCACACCGTGTAGCCGAGGATCGCCGGCAGCAGGATGGCCGCGCCCAGCAGCAGCAGGGCCAGCGCATTGTCGGCGTTGGCCGCCTGCCGGAAGGTCATCGCGTAGGGCACGATGTTGGGGAAGAACCCCGCCGCCAGGCCGAGGTAGCCGGAGAGGAAGACCAGGTAGGCGCCGACGAAGGGCATGCGGTGGGCCTGGCGGCGGAGACCGAGCGCCACCAGCCCCAGGCCGACCAGGCCCAGAAGCGGGATCGGCGAAAGCGTCGCGAGCCGGCCCAGGTCGACGGCTCCGCCTTCGAAGCCCCAGCGCGCCGCCACCCGCGGCAGCCGCAGCAGGGTGGCGAGGCTGACCGCCGCCAGCAGGACGGCGGTGGCGGCCGCGGCCATCGCGGCCCAGCGCCGGGCGCGGCCATGCAGGGCGTCCTCGGTCTTCAGCACCAGCCAGCAGGCGCCGAGCAGGGCGTAGCCCGCCACCAGGCCCGCGGCGACCAGCAGGCTGTAGGGCGTCAGCCAGTCGAAGGTCCCGCCGGCGAACTGGCCGCCGCGCAGGGTCACGCCCTGGATAAAGCCGCCGAGCACCAGCCCCTGCGCCACCGTCGCCGTGAACGAGCCGCCGGCGAAGGCGGCGGTCCAGAACCGCTTGCCGCGCCGGCGTCCCCGCAACCGGAACTCGAACGCCACGCCGCGGAAGATCAGCGCCATCAGCATCAGCAGGATCGGCGCGTAGAGGGCCGGCAGGATGGCCGCGTAGGCGAACGGGAAGGCCGCGAACAGGCCGGCGCCCCCCAGCACCAGCCAGGTCTCGTTGCCGTCCCAGATGGGCGCGACGGTGTCCATCATCACGTCGCGCTCGTGCGGCGAGCCGGCGAACGGGAACAGGATGCCGATCCCCAGGTCGAAACCGTCCAGCAGCACGTACATCAGGACCGCGACCGCGATGATGCCGGCCCAGATCAGCGGCAGGTCGAGGGTCATGGCAGAGCCTCCGGGTCCGGCTCGTCCGGGGCCGCGCCGAGGGCGTAGCCCGGCGGGCGCGGCTTGGCCGGCGCGGCGGCGTCGGGCTCCGCCCGGGCCTGCGGTCCGTCGGCGATCAGGCGGAAGATGTAGAGCACGCCGGCGCCGAAGATGGTCGCGTAGACGATCATGAACGCCAGCAGCGAGGCCGAGACCGGGCCCGCCCCGACCGGTGAGACGGCGTCGGCGGTGCGCACCAGGCCGTAGACCACGTAGGGCTGGCGACCGACCTCGGCCACGGTCCAGCCGGCCACCACCGACACGAAGCCCGCCGGGCCCATGGCCACGCAGGCGCGCAGGAACCATCGGGAATGCTCAGGCCCCGCGGTGCGCCAGATCAGCCACGCGCCCCACAGGCCCAGGCCGATCATCGCCAGCCCCAGGCCGACCATCACCCGGAACGCCCAGAAGACGATGAACACCGGCGGCCGGTCCCGCGGCGCGAAGGCTTTCAGCCCCTTGATCTCGGCGTCCATGCGGCCGGCGGTGATGAAGCTGCCGAGCTTGGGGATGGAGATTTCCCAGCGGTTGCCCGCCCGCGCCCGATCCGGCCAGGCGACGATGTGGAAGGCCTGCCCGGCGCGGGTCTCCCAGAACGCCTCGATGGCCGCGAGCTTGGCGGGCTGTACGTGGAGCAGCATCTTGCCGGAGGCGTCGCCGACCAGCAGCTGCAGCGGCGCGACGACGGCGAACATGCCGATCGCCATCTTCAGGGCGATGCGAGATTCCGCCTCCTGCGGGGTCTTCAGCAGCCGCCAGGCCGAGGCCGCGCCGACCACCAGCGAGGTGGTGAGATAGGCCGCCAGCACCATGTGGACGAAGCGCGGCGCAAAGCTCGGCGAGAAGATCACCTGCATCCAGTTCACCGCCCGCAGCGCGCCGTCCGCCAGGCGGACGTAGCCGCTGGGCGATTGCATCCAGCTGTTGGCCGAGATGATCCAGAAGGCGGAGATGACGGTGCCGACCGCCACCAGGGCGGTGGCGGTGAAGTGCAGCCGCGGCCCGACCTTGCGCCAGCCGAACAGCATCACGCCCAGGAAGCTCGCCTCGAGGAAGAAGGCGGTCAGCACCTCGAAGGCGAACAGCGGCCCGATGACCGGGGCGACGGTCGCCGCATAGACGCTCCAGTTGGTGCCGATCTCGTAGGAGATCACCACGCCGGTGACGACGCCCATGCCGAAGGAGATGGCGAAGATCTTGATCCAGAACAGATAAAGGGTTTTGAACGCCTCTTTCCCGGTGCTCAGCCAGAGCCCTTCGAGCACCGCCAGGTAGCTGGCGAGACCAATGGTGAAGCTTGGAAAGATGATGTGGAACGCGATCGTGAAGGCGAACTGCAGCCGCGATAACAAAAGCGCGTCGAGTTCCATGTCGCAGCCTCCCGTCCGACTGTAGAACACCTGGCGGAGGCGGTCGACGTTTGCGACATTCCGGTCGCGGGTCGGGCGCCGACCGGTCACGGCGCAACAAGCTGTGCCGGAACCAAGCGGATGGTCCGGGGATTTGCACGACGGGAATGATCGCGGGAGGCGAGGAATGCAAGCCAGCGTGCGCGAGGCCGTCGACAGCCTCGCCAACAGCCGCGGACGTTCGACGCGGCACATCCTGGTGGGCCTTGGCCTGACCGCCGGCGCCGTGCTGGCCTCCGCGGCCATCGCCCGGATCTACGCCCCCGCCACCGACAACCCGGAGGTCTACTCCGACTACGAGGAGCTGGAGGAGCCCTCGTCGAAGCCGCCGCGGGCGGTGTTCTCGCTGATCTGGCCGCCGCTGTTCATGGCGCTGACGCTGTCGGGCCTGCGCATCTGGAACGCGCCGAAAAGCGCGGCCCGCACCCAGGCCCTGACCCTCTGGGGCGTGGTGCAGGGGCTGAACGCGGTGTGGATGGCGCTCGGGCCCCGCCGGCTGGGCGGCCAGCTGACCACGGCGGTGGCTTCGCTGGGCACCGCCGGCGCCTATGTGTGGCGCGCCCGGCGGGTCGATCCCCCGGCCGCGAACATGGTGGCCCCCTATGTCGGCTGGATCGGCTTCGCCAACGTGCTGTCCGAGGAGCTATGGCGCCGGAACGCGACGGCCGCGACGCTCCACTAGGACCATTGCCACGCTCCGCGCGGCGCCCCTAGGCTCCACGCCAAGAACATAAGCCTGTGGGAGCGGGGCGATGGCGACGTTGACGGACGGAGTGCGGACGCGCGCGGGCGGCGACCGGCTGGTGATCGCCGGGGCCTCCGCGGGCACGGTGTTCGAGTGGTACGACTTCTACCTGTACGGCTCGCTGGCGAGCTTCATCACCCAGCACTTCTTCTCCGGGGTCAACGCCACCACCGGCTACATCTTCGCCCTGCTGGCCTTCGCCGCCGGCTTCGCGGTGCGGCCGTTCGGAGCCCTGGTGTTCGGGCGGCTGGGCGACCTGTGGGGCCGCAAGAACACCTTCCTGGTGACGATGATGCTGATGGGGCTGTCCACCTTCGTGGTCGGCCTGCTGCCGGGCTACGACCAGATCGGGGTGGCCGCGCCGGTGCTGCTGATCGTCATGCGGCTGATCCAGGGCCTGGCGCTCGGGGGCGAGTACGGCGGCGCCGCCACCTACGTCGCCGAGCACGCGCCGCCCGGCAAGCGCGGCCTCTACACCAGCTGGATCCAGACCACCGCGACGCTCGGCCTGTTCCTCAGCCTGGTGGTGATCCTGCTGGTCCGCGGCCAGGTGGGCGAGGAGGCCTTCAAGGCCTGGGCCTGGCGCATCCCCTTCCTGGTCTCCATCGTCCTGCTCGGCGTCTCGCTGTGGATCCGGCTGCGGCTGAACGAGAGCCCGGTGTTCCAGCGGATGGTCGCCGAGGGCAAGGGCTCGACCCGGCCGCTGACCGAGAGCTTCGCCCGCTGGCCCAACCTGAAGCTGGTGCTGCTGGCGCTGTTCGGCCTCACCGCCGGCCAGGCGGTGGTCTGGTACACCGGCCAGTTCTACGCCCTGTTCTTCCTGGAGAAGACGCTGCGGGTCGACGGGGCGCTGACCAACGGGCTGGTGGCGACAGCCCTGCTGCTCGCGACGCCGTTCTTCCTGGTGTTCGGCTGGCTGTCCGACAAGATCGGCCGCAAGCCGATCATCCTGGCCGGCTGCCTGCTGGCCGCGCTGACCTACTTCCCGATCTTCAAGGCGCTGACGGCGGCGGCCAATCCGCAGCTGGCCGCGGCCAGCGCCAGCGCGCCGGTGACGCTGGTGGCCGATCCGGCGGACTGCACCTTCCAGTTCGACCCGGTGGGCAAGCAGGTGTTCGCCTCCTCATGCGACCTGGCGAAGTCGGCCCTGGCCAACGCCGGCGTCTCCTACGCCAACCAGGCCGCGCCGCCCGGCGCGACGGCCGTGGTGCGGATCGGGCCGACGCAGATCTCCAGCTTCAGGGGCGCGGGGCTGCCGGCCCCGGAGCTCAAGGCCCGCAAGGCCGACTGGACCAAGACGCTGGGCGACGCGCTGACCGCCGCCGGCTATCCCGCCAAGGCCGATCCGGCGACCATGAACAAGCCGCTGGTGGTGGCCCTGCTGTGGCTGCTGGTGCTCTACGTGACCATGGTCTACGGCCCGATCGCCGCGGCGCTGGTGGAGATGTTCCCGGCGCGGATCCGCTACACCTCGATGAGCCTGCCCTACCACATCGGCAACGGCTGGTTCGGCGGCTTCCTGCCCACCACCGCCTTCGCCATGGTCGCCGCCACGGGCAACATCTACTACGGCCTCTGGTATCCGGTGGTGATCGCCACCGTCACGTTCGTGGTCGGCCTGCTGCTCGTGAAGGAGATGCGCGGCGCCTCGATCGAGGCCTGAGCCCTCAGCGCTGGTCGTCGGGATCAAAGCGGTCGTCGTAGCCGTGGTTGGCGGAGTAGAAGGCCAGCCACATCAGGAAGCCGGTGAGCGCGCCGACCACCAGCAGGCCGCCGGCCACATAGGGCCAGATCGGGCCCAGGCTGCGCCATCCGCCGCCGAGCTTCGAGCCCTCGAAGAAGGCCCAGCCGGCGAACACCGCGAACGCCGCGAGCCCGAGGAAGGCCAGGCTGAGAACCAGAGCGTGCTTGCGCATGGCCGATCAATGACCGGCGCGGGCCACGGTTCCTACGGCAAGGCCTGGCGACCCTGGCCTATTCGGCGGCCTGGCGGGTGATGCCGATCTTCGGGGCCAGTTCGCCGGAGGCGTAGCGCTTGGCCATGGCCGACATCGGGACCGGCTTGATCTTGCTGGCCCAGCCGGTGGTCCCGAACTCCTCGAAGCGCTGGCGGCAGATCGCGCGCATCGCGTCCATGGCCGGCTTCAGGTACTTGCGCGGGTCGAATTCGGCGGGGTTCTCGGCGAACACCTTCCGGATCGCGCCGGTCATCGCCATGCGGTTGTCGGTGTCGATGTTGATCTTGCGCACGCCGTGCTTGATGCCGCGCTGGATCTCCTCCACCGGCACGCCCCAGGTCTGGGGCATCTCGCCGCCGTACTGGTTGATGATGTCCTGCAGGTCCTGCGGCACCGAGGAGGAGCCGTGCATCACCAGGTGGGTGTTGGGCAGCCGGCGGTGGATCTCCTCGATCACGTTCATCGCCAGGACGTCGCCGTCCGGCTTGCGGGTGAACTTGTAGGCGCCGTGGCTGGTGCCCATGGCGATGGCCAGGGCGTCGACCTCGGTGGCCTTCACGAAGTCCACGGCCTGGTCGGGATCGGTGAGCAGCTGGTCGTGGCCGAGCTTGCCTTCGAAGCCGTGGCCGTCCTCCTTCTCGCCCATGCCGGTCTCGAGGCTGCCCAGCACGCCGAGCTCGCCCTCGACGCTGGCGCCCACCCAGTGGGCCATGTCGACGACGCTGCGGGTGACGCGGACGTTGTAGTCGTAGTCGGCCGGGGTCTTGGCGTCGGCCTTCAGCGAGCCGTCCATCATCACGCTGGTGAAGCCGTACTGGATCGCGGTGGCGCAGGTCGCCTCGTTGTTCCCGTGGTCCTGGTGCATGCAGATCGGGATGTGCGGATACATCTCGCACAGGGAGTCGATCAGCCCCTTGAGCACGATGTCGTTGGCGTAGGAGCGCGCCCCGCGGCTGGCCTGGATGATCACCGGCGCGTCGACCGCGTCGGCGGCTTCCAGGATCGCCAGCCCCTGCTCCATGTTGTTGATGTTGAACGCGGGCACGCCGTAGCCCTGCTCGGCGGCGTGATCGAGAAGCTGTCGTAGTGTGATCCTGGCCATCGCCTAGTCCCCGCCTAATCCTTTATCGGGCCAGGGCCGCCACCCCTGGCAGCTCCTTGCCTTCCATCCATTCCAAGAACGCCCCGCCGGCGGTCGAGACGAAGGTGAAATCTTCCGTCACGCCGGCCGCGTTGAGGGCCGCCACCGTATCACCACCACCGGCGACCGCCACCAGCCTGCCGTCTTTGACCAGCTGGGCTGCGCATCGCGCTGTCTCAACGGTTGCGCGGTCGAAGGGTTTCACCTCGAAGACGCCGAGCGGTCCGTTCCAGATCAGGGTCTTGCTGTTGGCCAGCGCGCGGCAGAGGCGCTCGGTGGTTTCCGGGCCGGCGTCGAGGATCCGCTCGTCCTCGTCCACCTCGCCGACGCCGCGGACGCGGGCGGCGGCGCCGGGGACCAGCTTCTCGGCCACCACGATGTCGATCGGCAGGAAGAGCTTGCAGTTGTTCTGGCCGGCCAGGCGGATGATCTCCCGCGCGGTGTCCGCCAGGTCCTTCTCGCAGTAGGAGGCGCCGACGTCGTGGCCCTGGGCGTAGAGGAAGGTGTTGGCCATCCCGCCGCCGATCGCCAGCTTGTCGAGCCGGGTGACCAGGTTGCGCAGGAGGTCGAGCTTGGTGGACACCTTCGAGCCGCCGACGATGCCCATCACCGGTCGCTCCGGATGGCCCAGCGCCTTGTCGAGCGCCGTCAGCTCCAGCCGCATCTGCTCGCCGGCGTAGGCGGGCAGCAGGTGCGCCACGCCCTCGGTGGAGGCGTGCGCGCGGTGCGAGGCGGAGAAGGCGTCGTTGACGTAGAGGTCGCCGTTGGCGGCCAGGGCCTTGGCGAACTCGGGGTCGTTCGTTTCCTCGCCCGGGTGGAAGCGGACGTTCTCCAGCAGCAGCACGTCGCAGGGCGCCATGGCGTTCACGGCGCTCTCAGCCACCGGGCCGATGCCGTCCTCGGCGAAGGCCACCGGCGCGGCGAGCAGCCTGGCGAGCGGCTCGACGATCGGCCTGAGGCTCATCTCCGGCACGCGCTTGCCCTTCGGCCGGTCGAAGTGGGCGAGCAGGATGACCTTGGCCCCGCCCGCGCGCAGCTTCCCGATGGTCGGCAGGGCGGCGCGAAGACGGGTGTCGTCGGTGACCCTGCCGTCCTCCATGGGCACGTTGAAGTCCACCCGAACCAGGGCGCGCTTGCCCGCCAGTTCGGCCTCGTCGAGGGTCCTGAATCTCATCGGGCGATCAGATCAGCTTCGCCAACGCGACGGCGGTGTCGCTCATCCGCGTCGAGAAGCCCCACTCGTTGTCGTACCAGGAGAGCACCCGGCCGAGCCCGCCGTCGATCATCTGCGTCTGCGGCAGGGCGAGGGTCGAGGAGGCGGCGATGTGGTTGAAGTCGATGGACACCAGCGGGTCCTTGGTCACCGCCAGGATGCCCTTCAGCGGCCCCTTGGCGGCGGCGGCCTCCATGGCGGCGTTGATCTCCTCCACGGTCACGCCGCGGCCGGGCACGAAGGTCAGGTCGACCACCGAGACGTTCGGGGTCGGCACCCGGATCGACGAGCCGTCCAGCTTGCCCTTCAGCTCCGGGATCACCAGGCCCAGCGCCTTGGCCGCGCCGGTGGATGTCGGGATCATCGACATCGCCGCGGCGCGGGCGCGGTAGAGGTCCTTGTGCAGGGTGTCCAGGGTCGGCTGGTCGCCGGTGTAGGAGTGGATCGTGGTCATGTAGCCACGCTCGATCCCGCAGAGGTCCTGCAGCACGCGCGCCACCGGCGCCAGGCAGTTGGTGGTGCACGAGGCGTTGGAGATGACCAGGTCGTCCTTGGTCAGGGTCTCGTGGTTGACCCCATAGACGATGGTCTTGTCGACGCCGTCGGCGGGGGCCGAGACGATCACCCGCTTGGCGCCGGCCTTCAGGTGGTCGGCGGCCTTCTCGCGGCTGGTGAACAGGCCGGTGCACTCCAGCGCGATGTCGACGTTCAGCGCGGCGTGCGGCAGCTCGGCCGGATTGCGGATCGCGGTGACCTTGATCTTACCCAGCCCGACATCGATCCAGTCTTCGCCGGTGGTGACCGTGCCGGGGAAGCGGCCGTGCACGCTGTCGTAGCGCAGCAGGTGGGCGTTGGTCTCCACCGAGCCCAGGTCGTTGATCGCCACCACCTCGATGTCGCGGCGCGCGTGTTCGACGATCGAGCGCAGGACCAGCCTGCCGATGCGGCCGAAACCGTTGATGGCGACGCGAACGGGCATGGGCGGGTTCTCCTTCTGGCGCGGCAGGAACACCTAGCGCTTGATTTGCGAGGCGTTTTTTTAGGGCGAGGGTCGCCAAGTCAACCCCTGGCCCGGTCAAGCTTGGCAATGGAATGTGACGGGCGTGGCCCGCGCCGGCCGAAACTCCCCAAGGCCGCGCTTGTTCCCGGCCTTTTCAGCCGGCGACCGGCCGCACCCTCGCCGCCGCATCCCGCGCCCGTCCCCGGGCCTCGTCGACGTCGGCGCCGCGGGCCAGGGCGACGCCCATGCGCCGGCGCGCGAAGCTCTCCGGCTTGCCGAACAGCCGCAGGTCCGCGCCGGGCACGGCGAGCGCCTCGGCGACGCCCTCGAAGGCGATCGCGCGCGCCTCGAGGCCGCCGTAGATCACCGCGCTGGCGCCCGGCTCGCGCAGGCCGGCGTCCACCGGCAAGCCGAGGATGGCGCGGGCGTGCAGGGCGAACTCGCTCTGGTGCTGGGTGACCAGCGTCACCAGGCCGGTGTCGTGCGGCCGCGGGCTGACCTCGGAAAACAGCACCTCGTCGCCCTTCACGAACAGCTCGACGCCGAACAGGCCGAGGCCGCCGAGCTCGGCGGTCACCTGGCCGGCGATCCGCCGGGCGCGCTCCAGCGCCGTCGGGCTCATGGCCTGCGGCTGCCAGCTCTCCACATAGTCGCCCTTCACCTGCCGGTGGCCGATCGGCGCGCAGAAGCTGGTGACGATCCCGCCGTCGGCCGCGCGCGAGCGCACCGTGAGCTGGGTGATCTCGAAGTCGAACTCGACCCGGCCCTCGACGATCACCCGCGGCTGTTCGACCCGGCCGCCTTCCAGGGCGTAGCGCCAGGCCTCGGCGATCTGCTCAGGGCGCTCGACGTAGGACTGGCCCTTGCCCGAGGAGGACATCACCGGCTTCACGAAACAGGGGAAGCCGGTCACTTCGGCCGCCGCCCTGGCCAGTTCGGCCTCCGAGGAGGCGAAGGCGTAGGCGCTGGTGGGCAACTGCAGCTGTTCGGCGGCGAGGCGGCGGATGCCCTCGCGGTTCATGGTCAGCTGGGTGGCGCGGGCCGTCGGGATCACGGTCGCCAGCCCCTCGGCCTCGATCCGCACCAGCTCGTCGGTGGCGATGGCCTCGATCTCCGGCACGATCAGGTGCGGCCGCTCGGCCTCGACGACGGCGCGCAGGGCGGCCGCGTCGGTCATGGCGATGACGTGGCTGCGGTGCGCCACCTGCATGGCCGGGGCGTCGGCGTAGCGGTCGACGGCGATCACCTCGCAGCCCAGCCGCTGCAGCTCGATCGCCACCTCCTTGCCGAGCTCGCCGGAGCCCAGCAGCATCACCTTCACGGCGGTGGGCGAGAGCGGCGTGCCGAGGCGCATGGGCGTCAGTCCAGCTTGAGCTTGGCGGCCGAGGCCACCGCCTGGGCGGTGATGCCGAAGTGCTCGTAGAGGACCTCGGCCGGGGCGCTGGCGCCGAAGCTCTCCATGCCCACGAAGATCCCGTCCGCGCCGATGAAGCGGTCCCAGCCCATGCGGACGCCGGCTTCGACGGCGACCCGGACCTCGGTCTCGCCGATGACCGCGGCGCGATAGTCCTCAGGCTGGGCCGCGAACAGCTCCCACGACGGGGTCGAGACCACCCGCGCCCCGACGCCGTCGGCTTCCAGCAGCGCGCGGGCGGCCATGGCGATGGAGACTTCCGAGCCGGAGGCGAAGATCGTCACCTGGGCCGGGAGGCTGGCGGCGGCCAGCTGGTAGGCGCCGCGGGCGGAGAGGTTCTCGCCGGCGACGGTGGTGCGCACCGCGGGCACCTTCTGGCGCGACAGGGCCATGACCGAGGGGGTGCGCTTGGCCTCCAGCGCCAGCTTCCAGCACTCGGCGACCTCCACCGCATCGGCCGGGCGGAAGACGTTGAGGTTGGGCATGGCGCGCAGGGCGGCCAAGTGCTCCACCGGCTGGTGGGTCGGACCGTCTTCGCCGAGGCCGATGGAGTCGTGGGTGCCGACGTGGACCACGCGGACGCCCATCAGGGCCGCCAGCCGGATCGCCGGGCGGCTGTAGTCGGTGAACACCAGGAACGTGCCGCCGTAGGGGATCGTCCCACCGTGCAGGGCCATGCCGTTCATCGCCGCGGCCATGCCGAATTCGCGCACGCCGTAGTTCACATAGCGGCCCGAGTAGTCCGGCGCGTCCAGGATCGGGGTGTTCTTGACGTAGGTGTTGTTGGAGCCGGTGAGGTCGGCGGAGCCGCCGACCAGGTCGGGGATCTCGCCGAAGATGGTCTCCAGCACCGCGCCGGAGTGCTGGCGGGTGGCGGCGGCCGGCGCCTTGGTCTCGGCCTCGGCGATGAACTGGTCCAGCCGGGCGAAGGCGTGCTTGGGCAGCTCGCCGGCGACGGCCCGTTCGAACTCGGCCTTCTGCGGCGAAGCGGCGAGGCGGGCCTCCCAGGCCTTCAGCTCCTTGCGGCCGCGGCGGCCGGCGGCGCGCCAGGGGCGGTAGACCTCGTCCGGCACCACGAAGGGGTCATGCGGCCAGCCGAGGGCCTCGCGGGTGGCGACCACCTCGGCCTTGCCTAGCGCCTTGCCGTGCACGTCGTGGGTGCCCTCGAAGTTGGGCGAGCCCTTGCCGATGGTGGTGCGGCAGGCGATCAGCGTCGGCTTGTCCTGGCGCACCGCCCAGGCGAACGCCCGGCGGATCTGGCCGACGTCATGGCCGTCGATGGCCTTGACCGCCCAGCCGGCGGCCTTGAAGCGGGCCACCTGGTCGGTGGCGTCGGACAGGCCGACCGCGCCGTCGATGGTGATGCGGTTGTCGTCCCAGAGCACGCACAGCCGCGAGAGCTTCAGCCGTCCCGCCAGGCTGATCGCCTCGTGGCTGACGCCCTCCATCAGGCAGCCGTCGCCGGCCAGCACCCAGGTGCGGTGGTCCACCAGGTCGGCGCCGAACCGCGCCGCCAGGTGGCGCTCGGCGATCGCCATGCCGACGGCGGTGGCCAGGCCCTGGCCGAGCGGGCCGGTGGTGGTCTCCACGCCCGGGGTGTGGCCCCACTCCGGGTGGCCCGGGGTATTGGAGCCGAGCTGCCGGAAGTTGCGGATCTGGTCGAGGCTCACCGCCTTGCCGCCGCTCAGGTGCAGCAGGCTGTAGAGCAGCATCGAGCCGTGGCCCGCCGACAGCACGAAGCGGTCGCGGTCGGCCCAGTCGGGCCGCGCGGCGTCGTACTTCATGAACCTGGTCCACAGCACCGTCGCCACGTCGGCCATGCCCATGGGCATGCCGGGGTGCCCGGAGTTGGCCTGTTCGACGGCGTCCATGGAAAGCACGCGGATGGCGTCGGCCATGGTCTTCAAAGGGGCAGGCATCAGGGTCCCGAGTCGTTAACAGCGGCGGTGGCGCGCGGGGTCGCACGCGGGCGGGCGAGGGTCAAGGAACGCGGACCCTTCTGGAGGAACCCGACGCAGGTCTATAGATTAACCGCCACACCTTTCTGGCGATGGAGTGCGCATGATCCGGGACACCGCGGGCGAGAGCGCGCTCGATCTGGCCGCCAAGCGGCTGGAGCGGGCCGTCGCAATGCTGGAACATCGACTGGCGGAGCGGCTGAAGACCGCGGGCGCCGAGGCGGGCGGCCTGTTCGACCAGGACCGGGCCAAGCTGGCCGCCGAGCTGGACCAGGCCCGCGCCCGGGAGCGCGAGCTGGAGGCGGCCGGGGCCGAGGCCTCTGCGGCGCTAGGCCGCGCCATCCTGGAAATCCGCGCGGCGCTCAACGATGCGCCGCCGGCCGCGGAGCACTAGAGCCATGTCGCAGATCACCATCGACGTGAACGGCCGGCCCTACACCGTCGGCTGCGAGGACGGCCAGGAGCAGCACCTGCTGGAGCTGGCGCGGCTGTTCGACCGGCAGGTGCGGCAGGTCAGCCAGGACATGGGCCAATTGGGCGACACCCGGCTGTTCCTGATGGGCGCCCTTCTGCTGGCCGACGAGCTGGCGGATGCGCGCGGCCGGCTGACCAACGTGCAGGCCGAGCTCGCCCGCCTGCAATCCGAGCGCGCCCGGCTCGAGACCCGGGCCGTCTCGGCCCTGGAATCCGCCGCCAAGCGGATCGAGAAGCTCGCGGCCGAAGACGCCTGACGACGGCGCCCCGTCGCATCGCGCCCCGTCTGATCGCCGGGATCGCTTGAGAAGCAGGGCCGGGCGCACTACCTTAGGCGTCGGCGGGTCTGCTGCGGCCCTCGTCGAAGGCGACATATTCCAGCGACCTTAATTCACTCTAAGGGAGCTGTCCCTGCCTGGGATCGTGGTCCTGGGCACACGGCGCCCACCTGGTTAGCCAGGTCGAGGGAATGAAACAGTCCTTCACGGCTCTCGCGGCGCCGCCACCCATTTCCTATAAGCCAGGCGTGAACTTGGTTACGGACAAGACCGCCCTTCGAGCGCGCCTGCGCGACCGGCGCCGTCGGCTGGGGGCCGAGGTTCCGGGCGCCGCCGCCCGCGCCGCGGCCCTGCTGCCGCTGGAGCGCCTGCCGCCCTTCGCGGCGTTCAGCGGCTACTTTCCCCTGGGCACGGAGCTCGATCCGCGGCCGCTGATGCTGCGGCTGGCGGAGAACGGCGCGACGCCGTCGCTGCCGGTGGCGGTGAGCCGTGACGAGGCGCTGGAGTTCCGGCTCTGGGATCCGCGCGACGGGCTGGAGCCGGACTCCTTCGGCATCCCCTCGCCGCCGGCCTGGGCCGACGCCGTGGTCCCCGACCTGGTGATCGCCCCGGTGCTCGGCTTCGACCGCCTCGGCCATCGCCTGGGCCAGGGCGCCGGCCACTATGACCGCACGCTGGCGAACCTTCGGGCGGCCCGGCCCGTTTTCGTGATCGGCCTCGCCTATTCCGGCCAGGAGGTCGACCGCCTGCCTGTCGAGCCGCACGACCAGCGGCTCGACGCCATCCTGACCGAGACGGGCTATATCGAGGTCGGATAAGGACACCGGATGCGCTTTGCTTTCTTTGGGGATGTGGTCGGCCGCTCGGGCCGCGAGGGCCTGGCCGAGCACCTGCCGGGCCTGCGCCGGCGCCTGGGCCTGGAGTTCGTGATCGTCAACGCGGAGAACGCGGCCGCCGGGTTCGGCATCACCGAGGCCACGGCCCGCGAGCTGTTCGACGCCGGCGCCGACTGCCTGACGCTCGGCAATCACTCCTGGGACCAGAAGGAGGCGCTGACCTACATCGTCCGCGAGCCGCGGCTGATCCGCCCCGCCAACTATTCGGCCTTCTCCGATGCGCCCGGCCGCGGCGCGCAGCTGTTCGAGACCGACTCCGGCAAGCGGATCCTGGTGATCAACGTGCTGGGCCGCGTGAACATGGACGCCCTGGACGACCCGTTCGCCGCCGTCGACCGGGAGCTGGAGGCCGCGCCGCTGGGCGCCGTCGCCGACGCGGTGGTGGTCGACATCCACGCCGAGGCCACCTCCGAGAAGATGGCCATGGGCCACTTCTGCGACGGGCGCGCGAGCCTGGTGGTGGGCACCCACACCCATGTGCCGACCGCCGATTGCCAGATCCTGCCGGGCGGCGCCGGCTACCAGACCGACGCCGGCGCCTGCGCCGACTACGACAGCGTCATCGGCAACCAGAAGGAAGAGCCGCTCAGGCGCTTCACCACCCGCATCTCCGGCGGCCGCTACAAGCCCGCCGAGGGTCCGGCCACCATCTGCGGGGTGTTCGTGGAGACCGACAACGCCACCGGCCTGGCGCGCCGGATCGAGCCGATCCGCGTCGGCGGCAGGCTGTCCCAGCACGTGCCCGCGGTGGAAGTCCTCGCCGCCGGCTAGGAGCTCGCCGGCTCGGCTTTCGCCTTCCGCGGCGGCCTGAGGCTTTCGCGCGTCAGCCGCCCGGTCTTGTCGTGATCCAGCAGGCTGAAGCGGCGATCGGTGGCGCGCATCCACTCGTCCAGCGTCACCTTCCCGTCCACGTCGGCGTCCGCTGCGCTGACGGGCTCCGGCTCATTGATCAGCGAATAGCGCGCCGCGCCCTCGTGGCCCGCGCCGATCGGCGCAGGCGACGCGTCCTGGCCCCCACCTCCTGCGCCGCCAGCCCCGCCGCCGCCGCGACCGCCCATGCCGCCGCCGCCCATGCCGCCGCGACCGCCACCGCGACCGCGCCCCCCGCCGCCGCCGCCTTTGTCCCCGCTGCTCGAAGGCTGCCGGGCGCCGGCGGCCGAAGGGGCGTCATCGAAGCTGAAGCGGGTGATCTCCGGAACGACGTCGTGCTCGTAGGCCTGGGCCTCGAAGCCGTCGATCTTGCCGTCGCCGTTGGCGTCGAGCTCCTTGAAGAACCGCAGCGCGTCGGCGCGGAACTCGGCCGCGCTCACCGCGCCGTCATGATCAGTGTCGGCGTTGTAGAGCCAGGCGTTGAAGCCGTCGTGGCCCCGGAACGGCTCGCCCGAGGGGCTGATGAACAGCTGGGCGTGCGGCGGCTGCCCCTCGCCCGGAGGCTGGGCCGCGGCACCCCAGGCCAGGACGGTCGCGGCGCCGCTCACCAGGAGCATGCGGAACAGGGGCCGTGGGGCATAGGTCATGCGGGGAGCTTGACCGTGCGCTGGGGCCGAAATGCGCCGGTTGCGTGTCGCGGACGAAACGCCTGTACTGCCGGGCTTGAACGGAGGAGCCCGATGCTCGCCAAACTGGTCGTCCGCGCGATCTTCGCCGCCGTGGGGCTGTGGCTGTCGTCCAGGCTGGTCGCCGGCGTGCACTTCAGCAACGTCGGATCGCTGATCGCCGCCGCCCTGCTGCTGGGGATCGTCAACGCCTTCGTGCGGCCGGTGGTGTTCGTGCTCACCCTGCCGCTCACCATCGTCACCCTGGGCCTGTTCCTGCTGGTGGTGAACGCCGCGATGATCGGCCTCGTCGCCATGCTGCTGGGCGGCTTCCAGGTCCACGGCCTGGTCCCTGGAATCCTGGCCGCCATCGTCACCGGCGTCGTCAGCTGGATCGGCCACCTGGTCCTGCGCGACGACCGCGGCCGCCGCCGCTGAGCCCCATAGAAAAAGGGCGGGGCCTTGCGGCCCCGCCCTCGATCTTCTGGTCGGTGGACGTGGACTAGAAGTCCATGTCGCCCATGCCGCCCATGCCGCCGCCGGGCATGCCGCCACCGCCGCCGCCGCCCTTCTTGGGGGCTTCGACGATCGCCGCTTCCGTGGTGATCAGCAGGCCGGCGACCGAAGCCGCGTCCTGCAGAGCCGTACGGACCACCTTGGCGGGGTCGATCACGCCGGCCTGCACCAGGTCGACGTACTCTTCCGTCTGGGCGTTGAAGCCGAAGGTGGGCGAGGCGTTCTCGAGCACCTTGCCGACCACGATCGAGCCTTCCACGCCGGCGTTCTCGGCGATCTGACGGATCGGGGCCTGAAGCGCGCGACGCACGATGGCGACGCCGGCTTCCTGGTCATCGTTGTCACCCTTGAAGCCGTCCAGGACCTTGGAGGCCTTCAACAGGGCGACGCCGCCGCCGGGGACGATGCCTTCTTCCACGGCCGCGCGGGTCGCGTTCAGGGCGTCGTCGACGCGGTCCTTCTTTTCCTTCACTTCGACTTCGGTCGAGCCGCCGACGCGGACCACCGCAACGCCGCCGGCCAGCTTGGCCAGACGCTCTTGCAGCTTTTCCTTGTCGTAGTCCGAGGTGGTGTCCTCGATCTGCTTCTTGATCTGCGAGATGCGGGCCTCGATGGCGGTCTTGTCACCCGAGCCGTCCACGATCGTGGTGTCGTCCTTGGTGATGGTGACCTTCTTGGCCTTGCCCAGCATGTCCAGGGCGACGTTCTCGAGCTTGATGCCGAGGTCTTCCGAGATCAGCTGGCCGCCGGTCAGGATGGCGATGTCTTCCAGCATCGCCTTGCGGCGATCGCCGAAGCCCGGTGCCTTGACCGCCGCGACCCGCAGGCCGCCGCGCAGCTTGTTCACGACCAGGGTCGCGAGCGCTTCGCCTTCCACGTCTTCCGCGATGATCAGCAGCGGACGGCCGGACTGCACGACGGCTTCCAGGACCGGAAGCAGCGGCTGCAGCGAGGAGAGCTTCTTTTCGAAGAGCAGGATCAGCGGCTCTTCGAGGTCGGCCTCCATCTTCTCGGCGTTGGTGATGAAGTAGGGCGACAGGTAGCCGCGGTCGAACTGCATGCCTTCGACGACGTCGAGCTCGGTCTCGGCGGTCTTGGCTTCCTCGACGGTGATCACGCCTTCGTTGCCGACCTTGGCCATCGCCTTGGCGATCATCTCGCCGACTTCGATGTCGCCGTTGGCGGAGATGGTGCCGACCTGGGCGATCTCGGCGTTGGTGGTGACCTTCTTGGCGGAGTTCTTGATCTCCTCGACGACCTTGGCGACCGCCTTGTCGACGCCGCGCTTCAGGTCCATCGGGTTCATGCCGGCAGCCACTGACTTCAGACCTTCGACGACGATGGCCTGGGCCAGCACCGTGGCGGTCGTGGTGCCGTCGCCGGCCTTGTCGTTGGTCTTGGAGGCGACTTCGCGGATCAGCTGGGCGCCGAGGTTCTCGAACTTGTCAGCCAGTTCGATTTCCTTGGCCACCGACACGCCGTCCTTGGTCGAGCGCGGGGCGCCGAAGGACTTCTCGATGACCACGTTGCGGCCCTTGGGGCCGAGGGTCACCTTGACCGCGTTGGCCAGGGTGTTGACGCCGCGCAGCATGCGGTCGCGAGCGTCGGAAGCGAAATAGACGTCTTTCGCAGCCATGTTGGGTTCTCTTTTTCTAGAAAGGGTTTCGGAAAGTCGTCAGTCGCTTAGGCGGCCTTGGCGGCGCGATCGGCATCGAGCACGCCCAGGATGTCGCTTTCCTTCATGATCAGCAGGTCCTGACCGTCGAGCTTGACCTCGGTGCCGGACCACTTGCCGAACAGAATGCGGTCGCCCGCCTTCACGTCCAGCGGCTGGACCTTGCCGCTCTCGTCGCGCGCGCCGGGGCCGGTGGCGATCACTTCGCCTTCCTGCGGCTTTTCCTTCGCGGTGTCGGGGATGATGATCCCGCCCCGGGTCTTTTCTTCTTCCTCGACACGCTTGACGAGGACGCGATCTCCCAGAGGACGAAACGCCATGATGCTCTTTCTCCGTTCAAAACGGCTGGAATGGTGGTGACGGTGCGCCGAAGGGCCACATGTTAGCAGTCGCAGCCCTTGAGTGCTAACGTCGTCGGGGACGTAAGAAAGCTGCGGCCGGGAGTCAAGGCGGCGGCGCACGATCCCAGGGAACCCAAACGCCCCAAAAAACGTTCGGAACCTTGGCCGTACCTCCGTCGTTCTATCCTGGGTTGGGATGCGATGGGGTGCGAGATGGCTCTGCAAACCATGCTGCGCAAGGTGATCCGCGAGGGTGACCTCACGGTCCGGCTTCCGGGCGGCGACAGGCTGACCGCCGGCGACGGCTCCGGGCCGCCGGTCGAGATCGAAATCACCTCGGCGCGATGGGCCGGCAGGATCGCCGCCAATCCCTCCATGGCCGTCGGCGAGGCCTACATGGACGGCGGCCTGGTCCTGAGGCGCGGCGGCGTCTACGACTTCGTCGACCTGATCGGCCGCAACGCCAAGTATCGGCCGCTGAAGCGCGCCGGCCCGCTGTCGCGCTGGTGGCTGGACCGGCGGCTGCAGGCCAATGCGCGGGCGGCCTCGCGCCGCAACGTCGCCCACCACTACGACCTGTCGGTGGACTTCTACCGCCGCTTCCTCGACCCCGACCTGCAGTATTCCTGCGCCTATTTCCCCCGTCCCGACGCCAGCCTTGAGGAAGCCCAGGTCGCCAAGAAGCGCCACCTGGCCGCCAAGCTGATGCTGGGCGCCGGCCAGAAGGTGCTGGACATCGGCTGCGGCTGGGGCGGCCTCGGGCTGACCCTGGCCCAGGAGAGCGAGGCGCAGGTGGACGGGATCACCCTGTCGACCGAACAGCTCGCCACCGCCCAGGCCCGCGCCGAGGCGGCGGGGCTGTCGGGCCGCGCGCGGTTCTCGCTCACCGACTACCGCGACGTCGCCGGCCCCTACGACCGCATCGTCTCGGTGGGCATGTTCGAGCATGTCGGGCGGCCCAACTTCCAGACCTATTTCGACCAGGTGTCGCGGCTCCTGAAGGACGACGGCGTGGCGGTGGTCCACTCCATCGGCCGCTACGACGGGCCGGGCTTCACCCAGCCGTGGATCGCCAAGTACATCTTCCCGGGCGGCTACATCCCGGCGCTTTCCGAGGTGCTGTCGGCGGTCGAGCGGGCGGGCCTGGTGGTCACCGACATCGAGTTCCTGCGCCTGCACTACGCCGAGACCCTGCGCTGCTGGCGCGAGCGGTTCGAGGCCCAGCGGGCCGAGATCGCCAGGCTCTACGACGAGCGGTTCTGCCGGATGTGGGAGTTCTATCTCTGCGTCAGCGAGATCGCCTTCCGCTACCGCGGCCACATGGTCTTCCAGCTGCAACTCGCCAAGCGCATCGACGCCGTGCCGCTGACCCGCGACTACATCGGCGAGACGGAGCGGCGGATGGCCGAGCCGGCCCGCCGGGTCGCCTGAGCTGTTTACGCTGGAGGGGCGTTAGCGCCGCCGCTAGGGTTCTCGCGAAGGACGACCACAAGATCCCTGGAGAAAACGCCCGATGCGACGCGCCCTCGTGCTAGCCGCCCTGACCACCCTCGCCGTCGCCGGCTCCGCCGCGGCCGAGACCTGGACCAAGTTCGCCGACGTCGGCAACGGCACCCAGTGGTCCTACGACTCCGACTACACCTACAAGGACAAGCAGTCCGGCCGCCTGGTGGTCATGCAGGCGATCTCCAAGCCGGAAGCCAAGCTCGGCCCCTCGGGCCCGGGCAAGGCGGACGGCGTCGGCAGCGTGGTGGCCATCGACTGCGGGGCCAAGACCATGATCTCCGTGGGCTCCTACACGCCGTCCAAGCCGCTGGAGATCCCCGACGGCTGGCGCGCCGGGGCGCCGAAGAAGGTGGTCGGCGCGGAGAACGTGGCGCTCGCCGCGGCCGTCTGCCCGCACGTCGACCACGTGCCGGTGAAGTAGGCCCGCACCTTTCCAAAGCTTAACTGGAAGTCGCCGTCCCGGGCGCCCATATCCGGCCCATGGGGCGGTGGCTGAAACTGATTCCGGCGCTGGCGGCGCTCGCACTGGCGAGCGCGATGATCGCCATGAGCGCGACGCACCGGCTGTTCTCCTGAGCTGACCGCCGTGGCGCGGACGACCGCGCTGTCGCCCGATCCCGCTGGCAGATCGAGACGGCTCCGCCCGGCCTGCCGGGCCGCCGGCCAGGGAGCTGCGGGCCGGACGATGAAACGCTTGTTTGATTTCCGCTGAATATGCGCCAAAGCTGGCGGCCTGCTTTTTCGGAGGCGGCGCCACGCGCGGGGTCCAGGCGGCTTCGTGGCCTCGGCCCGCCGGAGATGACCTGGGAGTGACCCGATGACGATGACCGCGGACCGGCCGGACTCCGGCTTCAAACTGGACCCGAGCGACCAGCTCAACGACCTGCGGATGTCCGCCAAGGCGCTGCCGCTGCTGGAGCACGTGAAGCGCTTCATCCGGGAAACCGTCGAGCCGATGTCCGAGGAGTTCCATCGCCTGGGCGAAGGCTGGACGGACATCTGGAGCTATGCGCCCGGCCAGCTGGAGGTCTTGGAAGCGGCCAAGGACAAGGCCAAGGCCGAGGGGCTGTGGAACTTCTTCCTGCCGAACGCCGAAACCGGCGAAGGCCTGTCCAACCTCGACTACGCCTACATCGCCGTCGAGCTGGGCAAGAACCGGCTGGCGTCCGAGACCATGAACTGCGCCGCGCCCGACACCGGCAACATGGAAGTCCTCGAGCGCGTCGGCACGCCCGAGCAGAAGGAGCGCTGGCTGAAGCCCCTGCTGGAAGGCAAGATCCGCTCGGCCTTCGCCATGACCGAGGTGAACGCCGCCTCCTCCGACGCCAAGAACGTCAACACCCGCGCCACCCTGGTGGGCGACGAGTACGTCATCAACGGCGAGAAGCACTACATTTCCGGCGCCGGCGACCCGCGCTGCAAGATCATGATCACCATGGTCCAGACCAGCCCGGACGGCCCGCCGTCCCTGCGCCAGTCGCAGATCCTGGTGCCCACCGACGCCCCCGGGGTGAAGATCGTAGGGCCCATGTGCGTGTTCGGCGACCCGGACGCTCCGCACGGCCACATGCACATCATCTTCGACAACGTCCGCGTGCCGAAGGAGAACATGCTGCTGGGCGAAGGCCGTGGCTTCGAGATCTCGCAACTGCGCCTCGGCCCCGGCCGGATCCACCACTGCATGCGCGCGATCGGCTCGGCCGAGAAGGCGCTCGACCTGATGGTGACCCGCGGCCTGACCCGCGAGGCGTTCGGCAAGCCGATCATCCAGCTGGGCGGCAATATCGAGATCGTCAGCCGCGCCCGCATCGAGATCGAGGCCATGCGCCTGATGGTGCTGAAGGCCGCCAAGGCCATGGACGTCCTCGGCAACCAGGAAGCCCGGGTCTGGATCCACATGGTCAAGGCCATGGTGCCCGAGCGGGTCTGTCAGATCATCGACCAGGCGATCCAGATGCACGGCGCGCTGGGCGTCAGCCAGAAGACCCCGCTGGCCCGGATGTACACCTCCACCCGCACCCTGCGGATCGCCGACGGGCCGGACGAGGTCCACCACATGGTGGTGGGCCGCAACGAGCTGCGGCAATACCGCGAGGCGCCTAGCGACCCCTCCATGGCCGCCGTGTTCCGGAGCTAGCCGGACCAGGCGCAGCTTGGCCATGGCGCGACCGGGGCTGCGGGTGTAAGCCGCCCCGGTCGAATGAGCTCAAGCTTCCGCATAAGGCGCCTCGACCCCGCCGAGGCGCGCAGGGCCGCGCCGGCGCTCGCCGGCGTGCTGCTCGACTGCGTGGCCGCCGGCGCTTCCGTCAGCTTCATGGCCGACCTCACCCGGGACGCTGCGGAGGCGTTCTGGCGCGAGGTGGCGGAGGCGACCGACGGTCGGGCCCTGCTGGTCGCCGAGGACGACACGGGCGTGTTCGGGACCGTCCAGGTGGTCCCCGCCTGGTCGCCGAACCAGCCGCACCGCGCCGATATCGCCAAGCTGCTGGTGCATCGGCGTGGGCGCAACCGCGGCGTCGGCCAGGCGCTGATGGCCGCCGCCGAAGCCGCCGCCCGCGACCTGGGCCGCACCGTGCTGATGCTCGACACCATCACCGGCGAGGCGGGCGAGCGGCTCTACGCCCGCATGGGCTGGGTGCGGGTCGGCGAGATCCCCGATTTCGCCCTGATGCCCGACGGCCGGCCCGCGGCCACCACCATCTTCTACAAGGCGCTGGGCTGATGCGTTCCGCTCGCCCGGCCCTCCCCCGTCCGACCGGAGACCGCCGCCGCGGTCCGGCGGGCGGCTCGTCCTTGCGCACGGTGCGCAGCGGATCCGCGGACGAGGGGGCCTGTGCCCCCCTCGCGAGGCGGATCGCAACCCTGGAGGACTTCCATCATGACGGCTCTTATCGGCGCCTTCGTCGTCGCCACGGCCTTTCTGACCGCGACCCTGTCGGGAGTGTTCGGCATGGCCGGCGGCCTGGTGCTGATGGGCGCGCTGGCGCTCGTCCTGCCGGTCTCCGCGGCCTTCGTCACCCACGGCCTGCTGCAGCTGGTGGCTAACGGCTGGCGGGCGATCCTGCATCGCCGGCACGTGGAATGGCGGATCGTCGCGGTCTATGCGGCCGGCTCGCTGGCCGCCGCGGGCGTGGTGGCCCTGGTCGCCCTGCAGCCCTCCAAGCCCCTGCTCTACCTGCTGCTGGGCCTGGTGCCCGGCCTGGTGTGGATCCCGCAGGGCTGGCTGAAGCTCGACGCCGCCGACCCGCGCCAGGCCTTCGTCTCCGGCCTCGGGGTCACCGGCCTCAACCTGACGGCCGGCGTGGCCGGGCCGCTGCTGGACATCTTCTTCGTGCGCACGGCCCTGACCCGCCACGCCATCGTCGCCACCAAGGCCGCGACCCAGGTGTTCAGCCACCTGATGAAGATCGTCATCTACGGCGCGCCGCTGCTGGCCACCGGCGGCAAGGGCCTGCCGCCGCCATGGGTGTTCGGCCTGGCCGTACCGCTGTCGATGGCCGGCACGGCGGTGGGAGGCCTGATCCTCGACAGGATGAGCGACGTGAACTTCAAGCGCTGGCTGCGCTGGATCGTGACCGTGATCGGCGCGACCTATCTGGTCCAGGCCGCCCAGCTGTTCCTGGCGGCCTGAGATCAAAAAAAGAGCCGGGCGCAAGCGCCCGGCTTTGAAGTCATTAGGGAGGAAACGCCCAGGATGGGCGACCCCACAGGTATGTCGTGTTCGGGCCGGCGCAAGGCCGACCGCCAAGATTTTTGAGGAAGGGCGAAGAAAATGCAGCTCGAGCCGAAGGTGCTGGAGAACCGCTTCGTGCGGCTGGAGCCGCTCGCGCTCGGGCATCGGGAGGACCTGCGCGACGCCTGCGACGCGGACCTGCGCACCTGGATCGAGCTCTATCCCTACTCCATGGCCGCCGAGCACTTCGATCCGACCTGGGCCAGGATCATGGCCGACGTGGAGGCCGGCCGCACCATCGCCCATGCCCTGGTCGTCGACGGCCGCGGGCGCGGCATGAGCAGTTACCTGAACGTCGACCCCGCCAACTCGGCCGTCGAGATCGGCGGCACCTACTATGCGCCCGACCTGCGCGGCGGCCCGGCCAACCCGGCGGCCAAGCGGCTGTTGCTGGGACACGCCTTCGATAGCGGCGCCCGGCGCGTGCAGTTCAAGGTCGACGCCCTCAACGCCCGCTCCCGCGCCGCGGTGCTGAAGCTGGGGGCGGTGCAGGAGGGCATCCTGCGCCAGGAGCGTGTCACCTGGACCGGCCGCATCCGCGACACGGTCTACTTCTCGATCCTCGCCGACGAGTGGCCGGCGGTGCGCGACCGGCTCGACGCGCGGCTGGCGGCGCTCGGCTAGGACGCGCGGCGGGCGCGGAAGAAGGCCTTCAGCATGGCCGAGCTCTCCGCCGCCAGCACCCCGCCGGTCACCGTCGGGCGCGAGTGGCAGGTGGGCTGCTCGAAAAACCGCGGTCCATGCGCCACCGCCCCGCCCTTGGCGTCGTCCGCCCCGTAGACCAGCCGACCGATGCGCGCGTGGCTGATCGCCCCGGCGCACATGGCGCAGGGCTCCAGGGTGACCACCAGGGTGAGCCCGGTCAGCCGGTAGTTGCCGCGCTTGCGGGCCGCCTCGCGCAGGGCGACGATCTCCGCATGGGCCGTGGGATCGTGCGATCCGATCGGCTGGTTGGCGCCCACGGAGACCACCTCGCCGGTCGCCGGATCGACCACGACGGCCCCGACCGGCGTCTCGCCGGCGTCGGCTGCGGCTTGCGCCGCGTCGAGGGCGATGCGCATGGTGCGATGATCATGGTCCACAAACCGCACCGAACCGACGGCGCCCCGTCCGGTCAAGCCCGCATGTCCCCGGAAACGGCTGACGAGAAGGGCGAACGCGTCGCCAAGGCCCTGGCCCGCGCCGGCGTCGCCTCCCGCCGCGAGGTGGAGCGGCTGATCGAGGCCGGCCGCGTCGCCCTGAACGGCAAGGTGCTCACCACGCCCGCCGTGAAGGTCGAGGCCGGCGACATCCTCACCGTCGACGGCGCCGTGGTGAACGACGCCGAGCCGGTGCGGGTGTTCCGCTACCATAAGCCGGTGGGGCTGATGACCACCCACAAGGACCCGCAAGGCCGCCCGACGGTGTTCGAGGCGCTGCCGGAGGGCCTGCCGCGGCTGATCTCCATCGGCCGGCTCGACCTCAATTCCGAGGGCCTGCTGCTGCTCACCAACGACGGCGGCCTGGCCCGGGGGCTGGAGCTGCCCGCCACCGGCCTGCTGCGCCGCTACCGCGCCCGGGCGCGCGGCCGCGTCACCCAGGAGCGGCTCGACAAGCTGAAGGACGGCATCACCGTCGACGGCGTCCGCTACGGCCCGATCGAGGCCACCCTCGACAAGGCCAAGGAAGGCCCGCAGGGCGCCAACCTGTGGATCACCGTCGCGCTCGCCGAAGGCAAGAACCGCGAAGTCCGCCGCGTGCTGGAGGCGCTGGGCCTGACCGTGAACCGGCTGATCCGCCTGGCGTACGGTCCGTTCGCGCTGGGGACCCTGGAGGTCGGCGAGATCGAGGAGGTCGGCCCGCGGGTGATCCGCGAGCAGCTGGCCGACTTCGTGGCCGAGGGGAACATGCCCTCCGGCGACCGGCCGCAGTTCCAGAAGACCAGCACGCCGACGCCGGGCCCGCGCCGCGGGGCGGTGGAGATCGAGCGCGGCAACCTGCGCCGCGACGACCGCCCGGCCCGCTACTCGCCGCCCAACCGCCGGCGCGGCGGCGGCGAGATCCGCAACGGCCCGACCGGCGGCGCGGGCGCCTCGTCCACCCGGCCCTCCAGCGAAGCCGTCAGCGGCCGCGGCAAGCCGGCGCGGGGGTTCGACAAGCGCCGGCCCGCCGCCGAAGCTCCGGTGAAGAAGGACTACAAGCCCGGCTGGGCCAAGCCGAAGCCCGGCAAGCCGGTGGCGACCAAGCCGGCCGGCGCCCGCCCGTCCGGCGTCCGGACCTCCGGCGCCAAGCGCTCGGGGCCGGCAGGCGCAGCCCGCGCCGGAGCTCCAAGTTCGGGGCCCCGTAGCGGCGGGGCGGCAAGCTCCAGTCCGCGGCCCCCGAGCCCGCGCGGCCCGAACGCCCGCGGTCCCGGCGCCGGCGCTCCGCAGTCGGCCGCCGCCCGCGCGCCGGCCGGCCGCCCCAGCCGGCCCAGCGGTCCCAAGGGCTCGGCGCGGCCGGCCGGTCCGCGCGGAGCCGGCCCGCCGCGTTCAGGCGGCTCCAAGCCGGGCGGGTTCAAGCCCGGCGGCGGTAAGCCCGGCGGATCCAGGCCCGGCGGCAAGCCTCGCGGCCCGAAGCAGCGCTAGACCCCGAAGATCACCCGGCCGTCCGGTCCGATCCGCCAGGCCGGGTTCCAGGCGATCTCCCAGGCGTGGGCGTCGGGATCCTCCACATAGCCGCTCAGGCCGCCGTGCGGCGGCGCGACGGCTCCGCGCAGCAGTCGGCCTCCGGCGCGGACCAGGCTGTCCATGGCCGGCGCGACGTCCGCCTGCCGCGCCACGTTGTGCGCCAGGGCATAGGCGCCTGGGCCGGCCGCAGGCCGCTGCATGTCGGCGGCCAGGGCGCTTTCCAGCCAGGTCCCGAGCACCAGCCCGTTCATCTGGTAGAAGACGATCTCCGGGGTCTCGAACACCGGCGTCCAGCCGAACCCCTCGGCATAGAACCGGCGCGAGCGCGCCAGGTCGGCGACGCCCAGGGTGATGACGGCGATCGATTGAAGCATGATCCAGGCCCCGCTGCGGCCGGCGCGGGATGCGCCGGACCTCCGTCCTGGGACTTGGCGCGCTTGCGCCAGACAGAACTCCCGTTCAAGGGAGCGACCGGGCTAACCACACCGGTCCGCCTTTTCCGACGCCGCCGAGCTTAGGCGAGGCGATTGCGGCGTCAAGGCGGCCCCAAGGCGCGAGGACAGGCGGTTTGCGTATCGTTTCCGGAGACTTCCGCGGCAAGACCCTGGTCGCGCCGCAGGGGCAGGCCACGCGGCCGACCTCCGACCGCGCCCGGCAGGCGATCTTCAACATTCTCGAGCACGCCGCCTGGTCCAACGGGGTGCGCGACGCGCGGGTGATCGACCTGTTCGCCGGCTCCGGGGCGCTTGGCTTCGAAGCCCTGTCGCGGGGCGCGGCCTTCTGCCTGTTCGTGGAGACCGACGAAGCCGCCCGCGGCGCGATCCGCGAGAACGTCGACGGCCTCAGCCCGAACGGGGGACTCTTCGGTCGCACCCGCGTGCATCGCCGCGACGCCACCGACCTCGGCGTCCGGCCCGGCGCCGACGGGCCGGCCTTCGACCTCGCCTTCCTCGATCCGCCCTACGCCAAGGGCCTGGGCGAGGCGTCGCTGGCCAAGCTGGCCGCCGGCGGCTGGCTGGCGCCCGGCGCCATCGTGGTCTTCGAGCGCGGCGTGGACGAGGCCGCCTTCGCCGTCGAGCGCTTCGAGGAACTCGACGCGCGCGACTACGGCGCGGCCCGAGTCCACTTCATGAGGTTGATGGATTAAGTCCGCTCACGGACAATATCGCCCAGGTGTTCGGCGGCCTGGCAGGCCCGTTGTCGCAAATATTTCGCGAAACATTCTTGAGCCAGAGCCGCTCGCATAACGTGCTATTAGTCGCGCGACGTCATCTCCTGCGGGCCTTTTTCCGCAGGGACGGTCGATGATGCTGCTTCTGGACATTGCGCCCTACGCGCCGCCTGTTTCGCCGGATACGCACGGCCAGACAGTGTTCCAGCGCTTCCAGGACGAGCCGGACACCATGGCCATCGCCGTGGTCGATGCTGACGACCGTCCGGTCGGGCTGATCGAGCGCAATCCCTTCCTGATCCGGATGGCCGCGCAATACGGCCATGCCCTGTGGGCCGGGCGGCCGGTGTCCAGCGTCATGAACACCGATCCGGTGATGGCCGACGGCGACGTCACCGTGGCCGAGTTCTGCGGCCGGGTGCTGCAGGAGCGGCCGTCCGAACTCCTGCACGGCTTCATCGTCACCTGCGGGGGCCGCTACGCCGGGGTCGGCGCGGCGCTTTCGCTGTTGCAGGCCTCGGCCGCCGCCACGGCCTCCTATGCCCAGGAGATGACCCGGCTGGCGGAGGTGGCGGACGCCTCCAGCCGGGCGGCGCACGAGGCGCTGGCCGCCAAGGGACGGTTCCTGGCGGTGATGAGCCACGAGATCCGCACGCCGCTGAACGGCGTGCTGGCCGTGGCGGAGATCCTGCGGCGCAAATCGCAACAGCCGGACCTGGAGCCGTTCATCGACACCATCCTGGAATCCGGCGGCACGCTGCTGCGCCTGTTGAACGACGCCCTGGACCTGTCGCGCGCCGAGGCCGCCGGGCTGGAGCTCGACGAGGCCCCGTTGCTGGCCGCCCAGCTGCCCGGCGACGTCGCCGGCCTGTGGGCCGCCAAGGCCGAGCTGAAAGGCCTGGTCCTGCAGGTCAGCTACGACGGACCGCCCGACCTCTGGGTGCTGGCCGATCGCGTGCGGCTGCGGCAGGTGCTGAACAACCTCGTGGGCAACGCCCTGAAGTTCACCGACCGCGGCAAGGTCGAGGTGCGGCTTTCCGCGCACGTCGACGGCGACTACGTGCGGCTGGCCGGCGAGGTCGCCGACACCGGCCCCGGCGTGCCGGCGGATCGCATGGAGACCATCTTCGCGCCCTTCCAGCAGACCGACGAGGGCGTCCGGCTCGGCGGCGCGGGCCTGGGCCTTGCGGTGTGCCGCCAGATCGTCGAGCGGATGGACGGCGCGATCGGCGCGCGGGCCAACCCCGAGGGCGGCGCGATCTTCGCGTTCGAGATCCCGCTCCACCGGCTTGCCGAACCCGAGCAGGTGGCGGCCGAACTGGGCGCGGCCGAGGCCGTCCAGGCGCCGCTGCACGTGCTGATCGTCGACGACAACGCCACCAACCGCGTGGTCGCGCAGACGCTGTGCGAGATGTTCGGCTGCACCACCGAGTGCGTCGAAGACGGCGCGAAGGCGGTCGAAGGCGCCGCCACCGGCCGGTTCGACCTGGTGCTGATGGACGTCAAGATGCCGGTGATGGACGGCGTGGAGGCCACCCGGCTCATCCGCTCGGGCCCGGACACCTGGTCGCAGGTGCCGATCCTGGCCCTGACCGCCAACGCCGACCCGTCCGACGCCGCCTTCTACCGCCGCTGCGGGATGAACGGGGTGGTGGAGAAGCCGATCAAGCCCGACCGGCTGCTGGCCGCCATGAGCGCCGTGCTGCAGATCGACCGGGCGGCCCCGACGGAGGACGCCGAGGTCGCCTGACCTTCACCGCGCCTGACCGCTAGGCCGCGGCGGCCGGATCCAGCTCCAGTCCGAAGGCTTCGCGCAGCCCACGCCGTCCGGCGGGGGTGACGATAGCGGCGCGGTCCTCGCGGGCCCGTTCGATCCAGCCCAGCTCCAGCAGGCGCTGCAGCAGCCGCGCGGCGAGCGGCCCTGCCAGGTGCCGGCGGCGCTCGGTCCAGTCGAGGCAGGGCCGCGCCAGACCCCGCCGGCCGGCTTTCAGCCCGTCCAGGTCGACGCCCAGCGCCAGCAGGCGGTCGCGGCCCGCGATGGTGAGCGCGTAGCGGTCCGGCCCCTCGGCTTCCACCAGGCCGTCGCGCTCGAAGGCGTCGGCGAGCGCCACGGCGATCCGCCCGGCCAGATGGTCGTAGCAGGTGCGCGCCTCGCGCAGCCGTCGCGCCTTGGGCGACAGGGTCGGGTCGAGCGCGCGGGGCGTGGGCGACAGGGCGCCCAGCGCCTCCAGCGCATGGGCGACCTCCGGGCCGGCGAGCCGGTAATAGCGGTGGCGGCCCTGCTGCGTCACCGCCACCAGACCACCCCCCGATAGCTTGGCCAGGTGGTTGCTGGCCGCCGGGGACGACACGCCGGCCAGCCAGGCGAGCGCGGTCGCCGGCAAGGCGCGCCCGTCCAGCAGCGCCAGCAGGATGGCGGCGCGGACCGGA
This sequence comes from Phenylobacterium hankyongense, assembly GCF_003254505.1. NCBI lineage: Bacteria > Pseudomonadati > Pseudomonadota > Alphaproteobacteria > Caulobacterales > Caulobacteraceae > Phenylobacterium > Phenylobacterium hankyongense. The sequence continues at coordinate 1,003,583 of NZ_QFYP01000001.1, forward strand.
TCGCCGATCAGGGCCGCGGGCGTGGCGACATTGGCCTCCATGGCGGGTCCTCCTCACCGCACCCTAGCCTCTCGCGGCGCCGGACGGTTCACGCGTGGCTGAAACGTCGCCGACGACGCATGCACGCCCCCCGGCAACCTCCGCGCGCCTAGCGGCGGCCGAACAGGCGCTCGATATCGGCGAGCTTCAGTTCCACATAGGTGGGCCGGCCGTGGTTGCACTGGCCGGAGTGGGGCGTGGCCTCCATCTGGCGCAGCAGGGCGTTCATCTCCGGGGCCGAGAGCCGGCGGCCGGCGCGGACCGAGCCGTGGCAGGCCATGGTCGAGCAGACCTCCTCCAGCCGCTCCTTCAGGGCCAGGGCCTGGCCGTTCTCGGCGAGATCGTCGGCGATGTCGCGCACCAGGCCGGCGACGTCGGTCTCCCCCAGCAGGGCCGGCGTCTCGCGGACCAGCACCGCGCCGGGGCCGAAGGCCTCCAGCACCAGGCCCAGGCTCGCCAGCTCCGCGCCGCGGGCGCAGACCCGCTCGGCCTCGGCCGGGTCGAGTTCCACCACCTCGGGCAGCAGCAGGCCCTGGCGGGTGACGCCGCCGTCGGCCATCTCCGCCTTCATCCGCTCATAGACCAGCCGTTCGTGGGCGGCGTGCTGGTCGACGATGACGACGCCGTCGCGGGTCTGGGCGACGATATAGGTTTCGTGCACCTGGGCGCGGGCCGCCCCCAGCGGGTAGTCGACCGGGTCGAACACCGCCGCCGAGGCCGGTTCGCCGACGCCCTGCGGAGCCTCCCACTGAGGCGCTTCCCACTGGGGCTCGGAACGCGCCGAGACCTCGGTCAGGCCGGGGATCGACTGGACGGCGGCGGCCAGGCCGGCGGGATTCCAGCCGCCCTGGCGCCAGGCGGAGAAGCCGGCGGCGGAGGGCTGCGGCGGCGGCATGCCGGGGCGGAAACCGCCCAGGGCGGCGCTTGAGACGGTGGTGGAGGCCCGGTGGCCGGCGCTGGCCAGCGCATGGCGCAGGCCGCCGACGATCAGCCCGCGCACCAGGCCGGGATCGCGGAACCGCACCTCGGCCTTCGCGGGATGGACGTTGACGTCCACATAGGCCGGGTCGAGCTCGATATAGAGGGCGGCCAGCGGATGGCGGTCGCGGGCCAGGAAGTCGGCGTAGGCGGCCCGCAGCGCGCCTTGCAGCAGCCGGTCGCGCACCGGCCGGCCGTTGACGAACAGGTACTGGTGGCCGGCGTTGCCGCGGTTGTAGGTCGGCAGGCCCGCGAAGCCCGACAGCCGCACGCCCTCACGGTCGTGGTCGATCAGCAGGGCGTTGTCGGAGAACTCCCGGCCCATGATCGCCGCCAGCCGGGCGAGCCGCCCGTCGTCGCCCTTGGTCTCCGCCGGCAGGCGCAGGGTGCGGCGACCGTCGAGGTCCAGGGCGAACGACACCGCCTCGTGGGCCATGGCCTGGCGCTTGATCTCCTCGGCGATGGCCATGGCTTCCGAGCGCTCGGACTTCATGAACTTCAGTCGCGCCGGGGTGGCGTAGAACAGGTCGCGCACCTCCACCCGCGCGCCGTGCGGGCTCGGGAAGGCGGCGGGGGAGACCGCACCCACCGCCCCGCCCTCGACGAAGATCGCATGGGCGTCGGCGGCGCCCCGGGCCCGGCTGGCGATCGACAGGCGCGCCACCGAGCCGATGGACGGCAGGGCCTCGCCGCGGAAGCCGAGGGTGGCGATGCGCAGCAGGTCGTAGTCGCCCGCCGCGTCCGGCGACAGCTTGGAGGTGGCGTGCCGCTCCACCGCCAGCGGCAGTTCGTCGGGCGCCAGGCCGGCGCCGTCGTCGGCCACCAGGATGCGGGTCAGCCCGCCGCCGTCCGCCTGGATCTCGACGCGGGTGGCCCCGGCGTCGAGCGCGTTCTCCACCAGCTCCTTGACCGCGCTCGCGGGGCGTTCCACCACCTCGCCGGCGGCGATGCGATTGACGGTCTCGGGCGGCAGGCGACGGATAGGCATGGCTGAGCTTTCGCGGACTGCACAATATAGGACGATTCCGGAGCGGCGGATGAGGGTGCGTAATCGTCTCGGGGTCCTGGCGGTGGCGATGGCGGTGGCGATCCCGGCGCTCGCCCAGGTCCCGATCACCCCGGCCCGGCCCGACCCGAACGATCCCGACGCGGTGCTGGTCGAGGAGCTGGTGGTCACCGCCCGCGACCGCGGACCGGCCTGGTGGACGGTCTCCGACGCCGACACCACCGTCTATGTGCTGGGCGCGCCGTCGCTCGCCCCCAAGCACATGGAGTGGGACCGCAGCGTCTTCGAGCGCCGGCTGCAGGGCGCGCGCGTGGTGATCCTGCCGTTCCAGGACCTGCACGTGCGGGTGACGGGGGCGCTCGGGGCGGCGTTCAACATGCTGCGGCTACGGTCCGGCACGCCGTTCGAGGAGACCCTGGACGACGCCACGCGCGCCCGTTTCGTCGCCGCGCGCACACGGCTCGGCCAGCCCGCCAAGCGCTACGCGACCAAGAACCCGCTGGCCGCCGGCCTGTTGCTGGCCACCGACTATCGCGACCGCTCGAAGCTGACCAATTCCGATCCCACCAAGCTGATCAAGATCCTCGCCCAGCAGGCCCACGTCCCGATCGCCCAGAAGACCTACGACCTCGGGCCGCTGATGGGGGCGGTGATCCGCACGCCCGCGGGCGCGGGGCGGGCCTGTTTCGACGAGGTGCTGCAGCAGGTGGAGGCGGGGCCCGGCGTCACCCTCTCGGCCGCCAAGGCCTGGGCGCAGGGCGAGGTGCGCGGCGCGCTGGACAACGAGCGGACCTATGAGCGCTGCATCGCCATGGTGCCCGGCGCCGCGGCCTTCGATGCGCGCACCAAGGCCGACCAGGCGGCCGCCATCGCCAAGGCCCTGCAGACGCCTGGCCACGCCATCGCCGTGGTGCCGCTCCGGCCGCTGCTGGCGCAGGGCGGCGTCCTCGACCGCCTGCGGGCGCAGGGCTACGTGGTCAAGACGCCCGGCGAGGACTGAGGTCAGGGACCAGTTCCTCCCCCGCTGGGGGAGGGGGACCGCGAAGCGGTGGAGGGGGTCAGCACGGACCTCGGAGGACCCCCTCAGTCAGCTTCGCCGACAGCTCCCCGGTGGGGGAGCAACTACCCTCACACAGCCTAGAGGCCGGGCAGCTTGAACTTGCGGGGCGGGTCGCGCTGGATGACCACGGCCTTGCCGCCGGTCAGCGCGGCGATGCGCTGTTCTTCCGCCTGGGCGTCCACCGGCGCCGCGGTGTCCGCCGCAACGGTGGCGTCGTTCGGCTTGGCGGCCTTGGAGCTGCGCCAGAACATGACCTTGTCGGCGAAGCTCTTTTCCTTGTGCGACACGTCGCCGAACTCGTCGTCGACGACGTAGCGGATCAGCGGGTCGGCCTTGTCGGCGCCGGCCTTGGCGACCAGCATCTTCTCGCCGTCGGTGCGGGTCTGGGCCTCGCGCTGCCCGAGCAGGGCGGTGCGCGCGGCGCTTTCCGGCTGCAGCTCCTGCGGGCGCGGCTCGCCGGGAGCCGGCGGGCGAAGGGCGTAGTCCGGCGGCACGACCAGCGGGGCCTTGGTGACGACGCGGAATTCGTCGGGTGTCACCTTGCTCATGCCGAGCGCCTTTTGCGTCGACTGGCATCCGGCGAGACCCACGGCCGCGAACAGGGCGGTTGTGACGATCACTCGGTTGACGCTCATAGAACAGTAGCTCCTAGGCCGCCCCCGGCCACTTTCGGGACTGGCATACCGCAATCGGCGGACCGCGCCAACGGGATCAGCTCTCGGCTGGGCGCTCGCGTCGCAGGCTGTCGAGCAGCAGGAGGGCGACGCCGACGCTGATCGCGCTGTCCGCCACGTTGAACACCCACGGAAACCACAGGCGCGAGACGTCGACGAAATCCACCACCGCGCCGAACCGCGCACGGTCGATGGCGTTGCCCACCGCCCCGCCCATCACCAGGCCAAGCCCGACCGCCGAGGCCAGCCGATCCGAGCGCCGCGCCCAGCCGGCCAGCATCAGGGCGACGATCACCGAGAAGGCCACCAGCATCCAGCGCACCAGGTCGTGATCGGCCCGCAGGAAGCCGAAGCTGACGCCGGCGTTCCAGACCATGGTCAGGTGGAACGGCCCGGCCACCGGCACGGTGGCGATCTCCGGCAGCTTCAGGCCGTAGAGGATCCAGGACTTCACCGCCTGGTCGAGGACGATGGCGACGGCCGCGATTGCGAACGACGTCCAGCCGAGTCTCGTCACGCCCTTCATGCGTCCACCTTGCCATGCGCCGCGTCCCAGGCCGCCACGGCGTCGGCGTCGCGCAGCGAGAGATCGGGATAGCGGGGATCGGAGCCCACTTCCGGCAACACCCGCCAGGAGCGGGCGCATTTGCGGCCGTCGGCGCGCAGCGGCTCCACCGCAACGCCGGGCGCGTCAGCAAGCCTGAAGGCCTCCGGCGGCCCCTCGCCCGCGACCAGCGTCGCCTGGCTGGTGCGGAACACCTCCGCGGGATCGAGCCCGTCGAAGGCGGCCGAGAGCTCGGCATCGGCGACGTAGACCCGCGGCGCGGCTTCCAGCGCGGCGCCCAGGCGCTTCTCGCGGCGCTCGACCTCCAGCGCGCCGGTGACCACCGAGGTCACCTGCTGCACCTTGGCCCAGCGCGCCGCCTCGGCGTCGTTGCGCCACGCCGCCGGCGTGGTCGGGATCACCCGCAGGCAGTTGGAGTGGCTGTCCGGATAGCGGGTCGTCCACGCCTCTTCCATGGTGAAGGGGATCAGCGGGGCGAGCCAGGCGGTCAGCCGCTCGAACACCGCGTCCATCACCGTGCGCGCCGCGCGCCGGCGCACAGCGTCGGGGCGGTCGCAGTAGAGGCTGTCGCGGCGGATGTCGAAGAACAGGGCCGAGAGCTCGTTCTGGCAGAACTCGGAGAGCGGCCGGATCACGTCCTGGAAGACGTAGCCTTCGTAGGCGGCGCGCACCTGGCCATCCAGCTCGTAGAGCCGGTGCAGGATGAAGCGCTCCAGCGGCGGCATCTCGGCCAGCTCCACCGCCTCGTCGGGCGAATAGTCGGCCAGCGCGCCCAGCATGTAGCGCACCGTGTTGCGCAGCTTGCGGTAGGCGTCGGCGGTGGTCTGCAGCACCGTCTTGCCGATCCGGCTGTCGTCCGAATAGTCGATCATCGCGGCCCACATGCGGATGATCTCGGCGCCGCTCTCGCGGATCACCGTCTCCGGATCGACGACGTTGCCCTTGGACTTGGACATCTTCTCGCCGTTCTCGTCCATGGTGAAGCCGTGGGTGAGGATGGCCTCGTAGGGCGCGCGGCCGCGGGTGCCGGAGCTTTCCAAGAGGCTCGACTGGAACCAGCCGCGGTGCTGGTCGGAGCCTTCCAGGTAGAGGTCGGCCGGCCAGCGGGTGTGGGGCCGGTTCTCCAGGGTGAAGGCGTGGGTCGAGCCAGAGTCGAACCAGACGTCGAGGATGTCCTCGACCTTCTCGAAGCGCTCCGGATCGTGGTTCCCCAGGAAGTCGTTCACCGGCCGGTTGAACCAGGCGTCGGCGCCTTCCGTGCGGATGGTCTCGACGATGCGGCGGTCGACCTCGGGGTCGTGCAGCGGCTGGTTCGTCTCCTTGTCGACGAACATGGCCAGCGGCGAGCCCCAGGCGCGCTGGCGGCTGATCAGCCAGTCGGGGCGGCTCTCCACCATCGAGCGGATGCGGTTCTTGCCGGCGCCCGGATAGAAGGCCGTGGCCTCGATGGAGTCGAGCGCCGTCTCGCGCAGGGAGCGGCCGCCGTGGACCGGGGTGTCGAGCGGCTCGTCCATGCGGATGAACCACTGCGGAGTGTTGCGGAAGATCACCGGCGCCTTGGAGCGCCAGGAGTGCGGATAGGAGTGCTCCAGGCGGCCGCGCGCCAGCAGGCGGCCGGCCTCGATCAGCTTGTCCATGACCGCGGCGTTGGCGGGGCCGAACTTGCCGGCCTTCTTGCCCTCGGTCTCCAGCACCTTCAGGCCGGCGAACAGGCCCACGTGCGGATAGTAGGCGCCGTCGGGATCGACGGTCTCCGGGATCTCGCGGTGGCCGTGCGCCAGCCAGACCAGGTAGTCGTCGGCGCCGTGGCCGGGGGCGGTGTGGACGAAGCCCGTGCCGGCGTCGTCGGTGACGTGGTCGCCGGCCAGCATCGGAACCTGGAAGCCGTAGTAGCTGTCGAGCGCCGCCAGCGGATGCTCCAGCACCATGCCCTGCGGATCGACCGCCTCTACCCTGCGGAAGCGCGCGACCTTGGCCGCCTGCATGACCTCGTCGGCCAGCTTCTCGGCGACGATCAGCCGGTCGCCGGGCGCGGCCCAGGGCTCGAAGGCCAGGCCCTCTTCCATCGCCTCGACCTGGTAGACGGCGTAGGCGATGGACTCGTTGTAGCTGACCGCCCGGTTGGCGGGGATGGTCCAGGGCGTGGTGGTCCAGATCACCACCGAGGCGCCGCGGGCGGCGTCGGAGCCCTCGACCACCGGGAACTTCACCCAGATCGTCGGCGACACGTGGTCGTGGTACTCGACCTCGGCGTCGGCCAGCGCCGTGCGCTCCACCGGGCTCCACATCACCGGCTTGGAGCCGCGGTAGAGCTGGCCGGTGGCGACGAACTTGTGGAACTCCGCGACGATGGCCGCCTCGCTCGAATAGTCCATGGTCGCGTAGCGGTGCTCCCAGTCGCCGAGCACGCCCAGGCGCTTGAACCCGGCCATCTGCACGGCGATCCAGTGGGCGGCGTACTCGCGGCAGCGGGTGCGGAACTCGGCCTTGGAGACCTCGTCCTTGCGCCGGCCCTGGCCGCGCAGCTCCTCCTCGATCTTCCACTCGATCGGCAGGCCGTGGCAGTCCCAGCCGGGGACGAAGTCGACGTCGTAGCCCAGCAGGAAGCGCGAGCGGACGACGAAGTCCTTCAGGGTCTTCTGCAACGCGTGGCCGATGTGGATCGCGCCGTTGGCGTAGGGCGGGCCGTCGTGCAGCACGAACAGCGGCGCGCCGGCGCGCTGCCGGTCCGCACGGATGGCGTTGTAGAGATCGAGCTTGGCCCAGCGGGCCAGGATCTCCGGTTCCTTCTGCGGCAGGCCTGCGCGCATCGGGAACGGCGTGTCGGGGAGGAAGACGGTTTCGCGGTAGTCGCGCGAAGGCTTGTCGGCGTCGTCGGCCATGGGACTTTCCAGCTTGGTCGGGACTGATTGAGGTGCGGGTGTAACCCGGCGCGCGCTGGAACGAGCTCGTCCGGCGGCGTCACGCCGGGCGGGTAATTCGCAAGCTCGTCCAAACCGAAGTCATGACGGCTGCGTCTAGCAGAGGGCGCGCGCGAACCCAAGCGCTGCGGTCGCCACACGGCTCGCCGAGTTCAATCGCATTCTGTATACAGGCAGGAGCGACGGCAATCGGGCGTCGTCGTCGGGGGTTGGCGATGAAAAGCACCACATGGGCGCTGGCTGCGGTCGCGGTCGTTCTGGCCGGCGCGCCGTCACCGGCCGGGGCGCGGGTCACGCGGCTGCAGATCGACAAGGTGGACCCCGAGGCGTTCGGCGGCCAGGCGTTCGGAGCGGCGGGGCCCTACGAGGTGGTGAGCGGTCGGGTGTTCGGCGAGCTCAACCCGAACGACCCTCACAACGCCGTCATCCAGGACCTGCGCCTGGCGCCCCGCAACGCCCGCGGGCGGGTGGAGTATTCCTCGACCTTCGCCCTGTCCCGGCCGCGCGACATGTCGAAGGCCAGCGGCGTCCTGGTCTACCAGGTGGCCAACCGCGGCGGTGGGGCCGTCCAGGGCTCGCGCGACGGCCATCTGCAGGTGATCAGCGGCTGGCAGGGCGACATGGTCCCGGGCGCGGGCCGGCAGACCCTGTCGGTCCCCCGCGCCACGGCCGAAGGCCCGGTCCTCGTCCGTTTCGTGGATATCGCGGCGGGCGCGCGCACCGCGCCGATCGAGGTGGGCTCGGTCCGCATGGTCCCGGCGCCAACCCCGGTGTCGCTGGACACCTCGACGGCGCGGCTGACCTGGGCGCTTGCCGACGACGCGCCGCCGACCGTCGTGCCCGCCTCCGACTGGGCCTTCGCCGACTGCGCGGCGACGCCGTTTCCAGGACGGCCCGACCCCACCAAGCTCTGCCTGAAAGCCGGCTTCGATCCGAAGCGGGCCTACACCCTCACCTATCGCGCCAAGGACCCGCTGGTGCTGGGGATCGGCTACGCCGCGATCCGCGACCTGGTGGCCTTCCTGAAATATGCCGACGCCGACCAGGCGGGCGCGCCCAATCCGGCGAAGGGCGGCGCCCGCTTCGCGATCGGGACCGGGGTCTCGCAATCGGCGAACGTGCTGCGGTCCCTGGTGCACCTCGACCAGAACATCTCCGAAGACGGCCGCGTGGTGTTCGACGGCGTCCTGCCCTCCAGTTCGCTGCGCCAGAACGCGCTGGATTTCCGCTTCGCCGTCCCCGGCGGCGGCGCGGCGCTCTACGACTACGGGACCGAGGGGATCATGTGGTGGAGCCCCTACCAGGACCGCCTCCGCGGCCTGCCCAGGGCGAGCGTGCTGGACCGCTGCACCGCCAGCCGGTCCTGCCCGAAGGTCATCGAGATGTTCGGCGGCTCGGAGCTCTGGGACCTGCGCGGCTCCCCCGCCCTGGTGGGCACGGACGCCAAGCGGGACATCCCGCTGCCGCCGAACGTCCGCCGCTACTTCAATCCCGGCGTCACCCACACCGGCGGTCGGGGCGGCTTCAGCCTGGCCGGCGTCAAGCTCGGCAGCTGCCTGCTGGCGGCCAACCCGAACCCGGCGTCCGACACCCTGCGGGCGCTGACCGCCGACCTGATCGACTGGGTCGCGAAGGGGATCGAGCCGCCGCCCAGCGCCTATCCGACCCTGGCGGCCGGCCAGCTGGCCGATCCGAAGGTGGTCTCCGCCGCCTTCCCGCAGATTCCCGGCGTCCCCGCCCCGCTCGGCGCACTCAACCCGCTGCCGACCTACGACTACGGCCCGACCTTCCACGCCGCCGACCTGACCGGCGTGATGGCCCTCCAGCCGCCGGGGATCGGCGGTCATGTTCCGCTGCTGGTCGCGACTGTGGACGCCGACGGCAACGAGACCGCCGGGGTCCGGTCGGTGCTGAACCAGGCGCCGCTAGGCTCCTATGTCGGCTGGAACTACGCGACGACCGGCTATGCGGCGGGCCTGGGCTGCGGCTCCAACGGCGGCTTCATCCCGTTCGCCGCGACCCGGGCCGAGCGGCTGGCCAAGGGCGATCCGCGGCCCTCGCTGGAGGAACGCTACGGCTCGCGCGACGCCTACCTCGGCAAGGTCCGCGCCGCCGCCGAGGCCCTGGTGGCCCGCCGCCTGCTGCTGCCCGAGGACGCCGCCAGGATCGTCGCCGAAGCCGCCCAGACGGACGCCTTCCACGCGCTCGCGCCCGCCCGCCAGCCCTGATCCGCGGTTAGGAAAATGCCGTCGAGAGCAGCGCGACCCAATCCACGATGCCGACGGCGATCGCTATCAAAGAGAGCCCGGTGTAGCGGGAGTTCTCGGCCATGGCCTGAGCCGCCCCAATTTCCGGCGCGTTCAGACGCTTCACTGCGACGGCCGACGGGAGGGTGCAGACGAAGCTGAGGCCGGCGATCAGGCTCAGGCCAGCCGGAGCGTCGTCCCATCGGGTGACGGCGGAATTGGCGATCGACCACGCCAAATAGCCGACGGCGGCGGATGCGCCGATCCAGGTTGGGAGGGCGCGACGGCCCAGCCGTTCGTTGATCTGCCGGAATAGCGGATAGAGCCAGAGCACCGAGAACAACGTGCGCCAGAACGGTGCGATCGCCTGCCTGTCGTACTTGCGCGCCCAACGCCAGCACTTCCAGCGCCAGAAGAACCCGTACATCCCTGCGGTGGCGATGTTCATGACGAGGAACTTTCTGAGCGTGACCGGATAATAATGGGCTGTTCCGGCGTAGCTGGCGTCGGCCCTCAGGCCGGCGCGCAGGCCGAGCGCCCCTCCGGCGATCAGCAATCCGCCCAAGGCCACCAGCGCGACCAGCAGGATCACACGCGTCGAACCGATCGAGCCGCCGCGCCACGATGTGAGGTCAAGGTCGGCGTAGATCGCGTTGCTCAGGCGGCTCGTGTCTTCGCGGAAGGCCGCGACGTCTGCGGCCTCCAGCACCGCGGTCTTGCCCACCAGAGTCTCGTCGATGGTGAGGATCCCGCCCTTTCGATGGGTCTGCAGGTCGTAGCGAAAAGCCACGCCGTCGATCTTCGTGCCCGATGGCGCGGGCGGCTTGTGTCCCGGCGTCACCAAGACGATGCGGTGGCGCCTGGTGACGGGAGACGGCAACAGGAGCGGCTGATGGCGCACTCCCACTGCCGGCGCCTTGTAGCTGTCCAGAGTCGAGGCGTTGATGGGAAACGCCTCGGCAAGCTTCCCACGCCGGAGGGCGCCGGAGGGGAGGCTGTAGCTCTCGCCCACCGACAAGACGTTTGCGTCGCGATTGTCTGTGACCGTAAGCGCGGCGGTCCGCGTGAGCCCCGGATACAGCCCTTGATAATATTCCAGGTACTTCTTCTCGTAATCGGCCGGTGAGCGACTGGCGAGGTCAGCGCGCATCCAATCGGCGTCGCCATCGCGGTAGATCGAAACGACGGTGAGCGTGAGATCGCCGGCTTGGCGCGGAACGTCGTAGCGTTCTGTCACGTCGGATACCGGAAGCCCCGACGCCGGGGCGGGAATCGACTCCAGCTTGGTCTGCCCCGGACGTATCGGTAGCGCCCAGCGATACTGGATCGGATGAAGCGCCGGAAAGCGGCCGCCAGCGTGCGAGCGGGTCGGATCGACCCAGTAGGCTCGCCCGGCCAGGTCGATCCGAACGATGACATGGTTGAAGGCGCTCGTGCTGGGCGCGGCGTCGGGAAGGCCTGGGCCCCTGTCCGTATCGGTGAGAGCCGGCGACGCCTGGATTCCGAGGCGATGCAGAACCGTGACAAGCAGCAAAGCCTTGTCCTTGCAATCGCCGTAGCCGCTCCTCACCACATCTGCCGGCGCGTGGGGAACGTAACCGTCAGAAGCAATCGACAGGCTGACGTAGCGGACATTGTCCTGCACCAGCCGGAGCGCCGCTGTAACGCGATCGCGGGGATCGGCGTACGTGGCCGCTATGAGATCCACCTGATGAGCGAACGCCGGCGGCAGAGCTTCCGACTGGCGGTACAGCGGCACGGCCCAACGCACGACGTCGGCCCAGCTCCGCATGCTCGAAGCTACGACGTGCGCCCACTGCTCCTTCCACTCCGGCGTATTGTCTTCGCCATGAACGGGAGCTGGATCGACGACTCGCCAGACATATTCGTCGAAGTCGGCGAGATGCGTGACCCGCGGAGCCGGCGCCCCTGCGTACCGCCGGCTGTTGAGCGCCCAACCACGCGGCCACAGCAGCCGATATCTAGCCACACCCATCGGGACAGACCAGCCGAGGTCGTTCGAACCGAAGTAGGCGCCGTTCAACACTCGGTCGCGGGCGTCCCAGCTACAGCCGTAGTCGACGATGTCGCCGACGCGAATGTCCTTCAGGACGATGTGAGCAGTGCGGCGGCCGTTGATTATGCCGTCATCGAGGTTCTTCTCGCGGCGCAGCACCTGAATATCAGCGCCGGCCAAGCGGTCGGTCGCGACGCCATTCCGCCAAACGCGGATGTGGTGAAGGGTGAGGTCTTCGGTGAGCGGGTCGAAACCGAGATCGAGGCTGGCGCCGCTCTCTAGGCCGGTTCGATCCGTGATCTGATAGGCGCTGCGGGCGTAGGCGACGACCTCTTCGGCGGCGGGTCGGTCCTGGTGGTCGTCGAGGAGATAGTAGATTCCGTCGGACACCTGCCGCATCCGGTCCGCCCGCGGCTTGGGTATCGGCAGATCTTCAACCCATGACGGGGCGGCCGCCATGCGGACCTGCCCTGCCGCCTGGGCCGACACGCCGGCGCCCAGCCATACGCAAACCGCCAAAGCGGCCGACAACCATCTGAACATGAAGCGCCCCCGGCGAATGCTGCCGTGGCGGGCTGTCCTGCGCAAGTGCAATGCTGAGTTTAGTCGAAGTCCGGCATCAGCAGGTCGCGGGCGATGCGGGCGTCGGCCATCACCTGGGTGGTCATCTCGTCCAGGCCGGCGAACTTCTCCTCCGGGCGCAGGAAGGCCACCAGGTCGGTCTCGATCACCTGGTCGTAGATGTCCTCGTCGAAGTCGAACAGCCAGACCTCGAGCAGGGGGGTGGTGACGCCATCGACCGTGGGGTTGACGCCGATGTTGGCGACGCCGGGGATCTCGCGGCCGTCCGGCAGCCGGGTGCGGGTGGCGTAGACGCCGAGCCTCGGCGTCACATAGTCGGCCAGGGCGACGTTGGCGGTCGGGAAGCCGAGCTTGCGGCCCAGCTGGCGGCCGCGCTGCACCACGCCCTCGATGGCGAACGGCCGGCCGAGGATGGCGGCGGCGTCCTGCGGACGACCCTCGCGCAGGGCGTCGCGGACGGCGGTGGAGGAGAACTTCTCGCCGCCGTTGTCGCTCACCGGCTCGGCCACCGAGACGCCGAAGCCGAGCTCGCCGCCATAGATCCGCATGGTGTCCGGACTGCCGGTGCGGTCCTTGCCGAAGGAGTTGTCGAAGCCGACGGCCACGTGCCGGGCGCCCAGGCCTTCGGCGAGCACGCGGGTGGCGAATTCCCGATCGGTCATGTTGGCCAGTTCGGGATCCAGCGGCAGGACGTAGAGGATGTCGACGCCCAGGGCTTCCAGGGCGCGGGCCTGCTGGTCGGGCTGCATCAGCCGGAAGGCCGGCTCCTGGGGCCGGAAATAGACCCGGGGATGCGGATCGAAGGTGATGACGCCGAGCGGCGCGCCGAGCTGGCCGGCGGCCTTGGCGGCCAGGGCGATCACCTTCTGGTGGCCGCGGTGCACGCCGTCGAAGCTGCCCATGGCGAGCGCCGCCCCGCGGTCGTCGGCGGGCAGGTGCTTCCAGCCACGGATGACCCGGACCCGGCTCATGCGGCCCGACGCGGGATCATGACCACGGCCTCGCCATCCACGACGGTCTTGCCGTTGACGACGCATACGGTCTCCAGCGTGGCGTGGCCGCGCTTGTCGTCCAGCGCCTTCACCGTCACCCGCGCGGTCACCAGGTCGCCGATCTTCACCGGCCGGCGGAAGCGCAGGGACTGGCTGAGGTAGATGGCCCCGGGGCCGGGCATCCGGGTCCCGAGGACCGCGGAGATGTAGGCGGCCGAGAGCATGCCGTGGGCGATCCGCCCGCCGAAGCTGGTGGTCCGCGCGTAATCCTCGTCCAGGTGCACCGGGTTGACGTCGCCGGAGACGGCGGCGAAGGCCTCGATGTCCGCAGCGCCCACCTCGCGGCTCAGCTCCGCGCTCTGGCCCAGGCTCAGTTCGTCGAAATAGAAACCCTGCACCGGCAGCCGCTCCCCTTGCGCGGTTTTCATTAAGCGACCGGGCCCGCGCTTACCAGACGAGGTCGGCCATGGCCCAGGTGGCGGCGAGGCCGTCCTGGCGCAAGAGATCGGCCACGGCGGCGTTGTTCAGGCCGTCCGGGCCGATGGTCTCCGCCCCATGGATGCCGCTGGCGACGAACAGCACGTCGAGATTGCGGGCGTTGGCGCCGCGCACGTCGGTGGGCAGGCCGTCGCCGATGCAAAGCACCCGCGAGCGGTCCAGCGGCCGCTCCAGCCGGGACGCGGCTTCCTCCAGCGCGAGGTCGTAGATCGCCTGGTAGGGCTTGCCGGCCATCAGCACCTTGCCGCCCAGGCTCTCGTAGAGCTGGGCGAGCGCGCCGCCGCAGTAGACCAGTTTCTCGCCGCGCTGCACGACGATGTCCGGGTTGGCGCAGATCATCTCCAGGCCGCGGGCGATGGTGTCTTCGAACCGCTCGCGATAGTCGGCCGGCTCATCGTTTTCGTCGTCGAAAGGGCCGGTGCAGGAGATGAACCGCGCGGCCTCCAGGTCCGAGAACTCGAGGTCGATGCCCTTGTAGAGCGGCCCGTCGCGGTCGGGGCCGAGCCGCCAGGCGGGGCCCGGCGCCCGCTGCGCCAACAGCACCCGCGTGGCGTCGCCGGAGGTCACCACGTGCGACCAGGCCTCGCGCGGCACGCCCAGGCCGTCGAGCTGGTCGATCACCGGCCCGTTGGGACGCGGCGCATTGGAGATCAGCACCACCGGCCCGCGCTGCGCGCGGAAGCGGGCCAGCGCCTCGCAGGCCTTCGGGAAGCTCTCGCGGCCGTTGTGGATCACCCCCCAGACGTCGCAGAGCAGGACGTCGTAGCGGTCGGAAAGCTCGGAGAGGCCGGCGGCCTGGGTGGGGGCTGTCATGGGCGGGCGGTAGCCCACGCCCGGCGGGGCGGTCAATGCGCCCGTGCGAATGCGCCCCGCGCCGGCGGCTCAGCCGCGGGCCGCGACGCGGCGCTGCAGGTCGCTGCGGACCAGCACCGGCGGCGGGGCCCCGGCCTCGTCCAGCACCGCGTTCTTGATGGCGCGGGGCTCGCCGAACAGGTGGCCCTGGCCGTAGGTGATGTCGAGTTCGAGGATGTCGACGACCTGGCGCTCGCTCTCGACCTTCTCGGCGATCACCTCGACGCCGTAGCGGCGGGTCAGGGCGGCGAAGTCCTCGGCGGCGAGGTCCGGCATGGCGCGCAGCACCAGGCGGCCGTCGATCTCGGTCAGCTGGTCGAGCAGCAGCTGGGCGCCGATCTTGACGAACTTCACGTCGGCGCGGGCGAGGTCCTGCAGGTCGAGGTCGAGGTCGGTGACCTTGTCGAGGCTGAAGCGGAAGCCGAGGTCGGCGAGCTTGCCCATGTTGCGGGCCTCCACCGAGCCGCGGGCGTCGAACGCCGCCTGGCCAACCTCGAAGATCAGCGCCCCGGCCAGGTCGCGGTTGGCGGCCAGCAGCTCAAGGAACTGGGGGAAGAAGCTGTCGTCGGCGAGGCTGGCCATCGAGACATTGCAGAAGATGCCGACCCGGCGGTCCTGCTTGGCCAGGCGCCGGACGATCTGCACGCAGCGGAACAGCAGCAGGTTGTCGATGGCGGTGATCATCCCGCCGGGCTCGGCCACCGACAGGTATTCGGCCGGCATCAGCACGTGGCCGGTGTCGTCGCGCAGCCGCGAGAAGCTCTCGTAGAAGACCGTCTTGCGCTGCGGCAGGGCGACGATCGGCTGGAGGTAGAGGTCGACGCGGTTGTCGGTGAGCGCCTCGCGCACCGTGTCCATCAGCGCGCCGGCTTGCCGGTGGTCGGAGTTGTGGCCCATCCGCGGGCTGAGCGCGACGGCGGCGGTTTCGCCGTGGTCGTCCAGGCGATGCTGCATGCGGCCGACGAGGGTCTCCAGCATGTGGACCTCGTCCGACAGCGCCTCGGCGCGGTGGACGTCGTCGGCGACGGTCTCGACCACCTCGCTCACCCGGGCGTCCAGCCGCTCGACCTGTTCCAGGAGAATCTTGTGGGCTTCGCGGACCGCCTCGATCTCGCTCTTGATCGCCCCGGTCTCGAGGGCGCGCTCGATCAGGCCATGGAAGGCGAAGCACAGCCCCAGGCCGCCGACCAGGGCCGCGACGCCGGCGCCCCAGCCGCCGCCGTTGCGCCACAGGCTGAGCGCGACGATCAGCGAGAGGCAGAGGTAGGCGCCACAGAGCAGCGCAAGGGTTAGCCGTCGCATGGTCCCCCGCCATCCGAATCACCCGTGAGTATCCGCTGCGGACTCCAGGTAAGTCGATGGATTAACCGTCGCAGGACGGGAGAGTTGCGCTCAGCGCGTAGGAACTGGCGTCTCGCCGCGGTAGTCGTAGAAGCCGCGGCCCGCCTTGCGGCCCAGCCAGCCCGCCTCGACGTACTTCACCAGCAGCGGACAGGGGCGGTACTTGGAGTCCGCCAGGCCCTCGTGCAGCACGTTCATGATCGACAGCACCGTATCCAGGCCGATGAAGTCGCCCAGCTCCAGCGGGCCCATCGGGTGGTTGGCGCCCAGCTTCATGGCCGTGTCGATGGCGTCCACCGTGCCGACGCCCTCGTAGAGGGTGTAGATCGCTTCGTTGATCATCGGCACCAGGATGCGGTTGACGATGAAGGCCGGGAAGTCCTCGGCGTTCGAGGTGGTCTTGCCCAGCGACTTGGCGAAGTTGACGGCGGTCTCGTAGGTCTCCGGCCCTGTGGCGATACCGCGGATGATCTCCACCAGCTTCATCAGCGGCACCGGGTTCATGAAGTGCAGGCCGATGAACCGGTCCGGCCGGTCGGTGACCGACGCCAGCCGGGTGATCGAGATCGACGAGGTGTTGGAGGCCAGGAGCGTCTTGTCGCCGAGGTGCGGGCCCAGCGCCTTGAAGATCGCCTTCTTGGTCTCTTCGTTCTCGGTGGCCGCCTCGATGGCGAGGTCGGTGGCCCCGATGGTCTGCAGTTCCGGCGCCGCCTTGATGCGCTTCAGGCCCTCGTCCATGGCGGACTGGTCGATGATGCCGCGCACCACCTGCCGCATCATGTTGCGCTCGATCGCCTGCAGGCCGGCGTCGATCCGGTCGCTGCTCACGTCGTGCAGGAGGACGTCGTACCCGCCCAGGGCGCAGACATGAGCGATGCCCGACCCCATCTGGCCCGCGCCAATGACGCCGACCGACTTAATATCAACCATCCAGCAATAGCCTCGATGACCGGAGCGCACGCGGGCTCCGCGGAATATGACGGCTTTCTAACACGGCCATAGAGCCGGAGAACAAGCGTTTTGCTGCGCCGCAGCGTAGACGGCTCAGGTTGCAACCTAAAGCTGCCGTCCTTCCTCCGGCTCGGTCCGCGCGACTTCGGCGACCAGCCAGTCGCGCAGGGCCAGGATGCGCCGCAGCTTCGGGCTGTCCGCCCGCCAGGCGACATAGAAGGCGTAGTCGTTGACCACCGCATCCGGCAATACCCGCACCATACGGCCGCTGGCCAGGTCCTGTTCCACCAGGCTGGAGCGGGCGAGCGCCACGCCCATGCTGTTGGCGGCGGCCTCCAGCAGCATCAGGGAGTCGTCGAACTCCGGGCCGGAGGGCGCGGGCTCTTCCAGGCCGAAGCACGAGAACCACAGGTTCCAGGGCCGATGCCGGTGCCGCAGCAACGGCGTGCGCAGCAGGTCCTCGGGCGCGCGGATCGCGTGCTGCGCCGCAAGCGCCGGGCTGCAGACCGGAAACAGCACCTCGTGGAACAGCAGGGCCGTTTCGACGCCGGGATATTGCCCGCGGCCATAGCGCACCCCGACGTCAACCCCGTCGGTGACGAAGTCGGCGTTGCGCGTCTCGATGCGGAAATCCAGGTTCGCACCGGCCGGATCGGCGAGCAGCCGGGCGAGGCGCAGCGGCAGCCAGCGGGTGCCGAACTGCGGGTCCAGGCTGACCACCAGCGGGTCGCGGTCGGCGGACCTGGCGAAATCCTCGACGCCGTCGCGCATCAGCGCCAGCCCCTCGCGCACCCGCCCGGCCAGCCGGTCGGCCGCCGGCGTGGGGATCATCGCGTTGCCCTGGCGGGTGAACAGCTGCGCCCCGAGCTCGGCCTGCAAGCGGCGGATCTGCTGGCTCACGGCCCCGTGGGTGACCCCCAGCTCCTCGGCCGCACGGCTGTAGCTCTGGCGCCGGGCGGCGGCCTCCAGAGCGCGCAGGGCGAAGAAAGGTGGCAGGCGGGTCACGCCCAGGTTGTTAGCCCGACTAACAACCGAAGGCAAAAACTATCGTTCGCCCAAGTGGCCCCAGCGACCTACATCAGTCCTATCGAAGCGGCTGGTTTTCAGCAGCAAAAACAAAGGACTAAGACCATGAAAGCGCAGCTTCTCATGCTGAGCGCGGCCGGCCTCCTGCTGGCCTCCGCCGCCCAGGCCGCCGCCCCGCCCCGCGACGTGCAGCAATTCCTCGACTCCGCCCACCGCACGGCCGTCGTGCGGCTCGAAAAGGCCGGCGTGGCGCTGGCGGGCCGTCCGCTGGCGGTGCGCGCCACGGTGGACGGCGCCGGCCGGCTCTACGGCCTCCACGTCGTCCGCTCCTCGGGCTCCCTGGACACCGACGCCCAGGCCACGGCGGCGCTGCGCCGGATGGCGGTCGAGAGCCCGCCGTACGACCTGGCCGGCCGGGACGTGACCCTGACGTTCGGCGACGCGCCGATCGTCCAGGCCAAGGCTCCTTGAGGCGCCGCGCGACCCCAACCGCGCGAACGCCGACAAGGAAAGGGGCGGCCCCGCGAGGGACCGCCCCTTTTTGGGCGTCGAGATCGAGCCGGCGTGGCCGGCCTGGCTTACTTGCCGGCCTGGCTGAGCGCGTCCATCAGCTCCGGAACGGCGGTCTTGTAGTCCGCCACCAGGCCATAGTCGGCGACCTGGAAGATCGGCGCGTCGCCGTCCTTGTTGATCGCGACGATGACCTTGGAGTCCTTCATCCCGGCCAGGTGCTGGATGGCGCCCGAGATGCCGATGGCGATGTAGAGCTCCGGGGCCACAACCTTACCGGTCTGGCCGACCTGATAGTCGTTGGGCGCATAGCCGGCGTCCACCGCAGCGCGGGAGGCCCCGACCGCGGCGCCGAGCTTGTCGGCGAGCGGGTCGATGACCCGCTGGAATTCCTCCGCCGAGCCCATCGCCCGGCCGCCGGAGACCACGATCTTGGCGCCGGAGAGTTCCGGGCGCGCCGACTTGACCAGCTGCTGGTCGACGAAGTGGGTCTTGGCCGGCGCGGCCGCGGCGGGGATGGTCTCCACCGACGCCGAGCCGCCTTCCGCCGCCGCCTTGAAGACGGTGGGGCGCACGGTGATCACCTTCTTGGCGTCGGAGGACTGCACCGTCTCCAGCGCGTTGCCGGCGTAGATCGGCCGCACGAAGGTCGAGGCGTCCACCACCTCCACCACGTCGGAGATCTGCGCCACGTCCAGCTTCGCGGCGATCCGCGGGCTGAAGTTCTTTCCCTGCGAGGTCGCCGGCGTCAGCACCGCGTCGTAGTTGGCCATCAGCGGCGCCACCAGGGCTTCGAACGCCTCGGCCAGGCCTTCGCCCAGCTCCGGGCTCTCGGCCAGCAGCACCTTGCGGACGCCGGCGATCCTGGCGGCGGCGTCGGCCACGGCCTTGGCGTTCTGGCCGGCCACCAGCACGTCGATGTCGCCCGACAGCTTGGTCGCGGCGGTGACCGTCTTGTGGGTGTTGTCCTTGAGCGTCGAGTTGTCGTGATCGGCGATGACGAGAACGGCCATTAGAGGACCCCCGCTTCGTTCTTCAGTTTCATGACCAGGTCGGCGGCGGATTCGACCTTGATGCCGCCCCCGCGCTTCGGCGGCTCGGTGACCTTCAGGACCTTGAGGCGCGGCGCGGTGTCGACGCCCAGTGAGGCCAGCTCCTTGACGTCCAGGGGCTTCTTCTTGGCCTTCATGATGTTGGGCAGCGAGGCGTAGCGCGGCTCGTTGAGGCGCAGGTCGGCGGTGACGATCGCCGGCAGGTCGACCTCGAGGGTCTGCAGGCCGCCGTCGACCTCGCGGGTCACCTTGGCCTTGGCGCCGGAGACCTCGATCGAGGAGGCGAAGGTCGCCTGCGCCCAGCCGAGGATCGCCGCCAGCATCTGGCCGGTGGCGCCGTTGTCGCCGTCGATGGACTGCTTGCCCAGGATCACCAGGTCGGGGCTTTCCTCGGCGATGATCGCCTGCAGCACCTTGGCGACCGCCAGCGGCTCCAGGTCCTGGTCGGTCTGCACCAGGATGGCGCGGTCAGCGCCCATGGCCAGCGAGGTGCGCAGGGTCTCCTGCGCCTGGGTGGGGCCGACGGAGATGGAGACGACCTCGGTCGCCACGCCCTTCTCCTTGAGCCGGACGGCCTCCTCGACGGCGATCTCGTCGAAGGGGTTCATCGACATCTTCACATTGGCGAGGTCGACGCCCGTCTGATCGGGCTTCACCCGGGCCTTTACGTTGTAATCGATCACCCGCTTGACCGGGACCAACACCTTCATGGGTTGCTAGCGCCTCAAATTGCATTGGGGAAAATGGATCGAAGCGGGCATAACGCTTCCGGCGCGCATTGCAAGCCGAGCGCCCGCGCCCGCCCCTTCGGCGGCGCCGCAATTTGGCCGGAACCGGCCGCTAGCCAGCGACCGCTCCCCTCCGCTATGAACTGACCCATGAACCCTACCGTCGAGCGGCTGAAGCTCATCTTCCTTGGCGTCTTCGCCGTCATGCTTGTGGCGATCATGGTCTGGCAGGTCGGCTGGATCTGGCCGCGGCAGGCCTGTGAGAAGGACCACAAGTGGTGGGACAACTCGCAACGGGTCTGCGCCCAGCCGGTGCTGATCTCCGACATCACCGGCCGCACGATCCAGGACAAGCAGGCCGAGGCGGCCGCGCGGCAGGCGATCGCGCATCCGCCGGCGGCGGCGCCCGTCAAGCGCTAGCGGGTCGCCCCGGACTTCCAGAACACCTCCGCCGCGCCGCGGTCGTTGGCGAACCGCGCGGCCACGAACAGCAGGTCCGACAGCCGGTTGAGGTAGCGCAGCGCCGGCCCGCTCACCGGCTCGCCGGCCTCCTTCAACCGCACCGCCTCGCGCTCGGCGCGACGGCAGACCGTGCGGGCCAGGTGCAGCGCCGCGGCGGCGGCCGTGCCGCCCGGCAGCACGAACGAGGCGAGCGGCGGCAGGGCGCCGTTCAGCGCGTCGATCTCGTCCTCCAGCCGCAGCACCTGGCCGTCGAGGATGCGGAGCACCGCCCCTTCCGACTCGTCAGGCCGCGCCGGGGTGGCCAGGTCCGCGCCCAGGTCGAACAGCTCGTTCTGGATCCGGGCCAGCATGGCGTCGAGCTCGCCGGCCGTGTGCAGCCGCGCCAGGCCGATGCAGGCGTTGGTCTCGTCCACCCCGCCATAGGCCTCGACCCGCGGCCCCGCCTTGCTCACCGGCTGGCCGGTGGCCAGCCGCGTCGATCCGTCGTCGCCGGTGCGGGTGTAGATCCGGTTTAGGGTGACCACGGCGACCTCAATGGCTCGACCGCCACCAGACCGCGCCCATCAGGACCGCGATGGCGATCGCCTGGGCGACCACCCGAAGGCGCATCAGCTTGTTGGAATAGGAGCGTCCGAAGTCGCCGCCCCGGAACAGGGCGTAGATGCCCAGGGCAAGAACGAGGGCGACCGCGATGAGCGCGGCGGGGATGAGATAGGAAAATGCGTCCATGAACCCAATTTAGGCCCTCTGACGCTTGCCGGCCAACAACGATCAACGATATTCCAGCTTGACGCTGGGGCAGCTGATCATGTTCAACGATCGCCATTCGATCGCTGCGTCGAAAAGCTGCCATCTTCCGAATAGCATATGGAATTATGGTTCATTCCAGTGACACCCCGGATTGCGCCGCCGGAATCCTTCCATATGCAGTAACCTCCAGGCCCACCCGTTTCGCGGAACGGGTTATTTGAACTTGTTCATCTAACATTGGCGTTGCGCCGCAAAGGTGAATACAGTATACAATAGCGAACGACCCGCCGCCCCGCGGCGAGCCGACAGCGCGTAAAGTTGCGAACCGGGCGCCGGCTCGGCGCTCTCCAAGGTCGAAGGTCAATGAAACACGTCTCCCCCATCGAAGCCGCCAGCGAAGCCCGGGTGAAAGTCCCCACCCGCCGCGCCCTCGCCAAGCAGCAGACCCGTGCGAAGGTGCTCGCCGCCGCCCGCCGGCTGTTCAGCGAAGAAGGCTATGAAGGCGCCACCATCCGCGACATCGCCGCCGCCGCGGGCATGTCCACCGGCGCGGTGTTCGCCAACTTCAGCGACAAGTCGGACCTGTTCCGCGAGATCATGGCCGTCGACACGGCCGCGCTGGCCGAGGCCATGCGCGAGGCCGCCTCGCGCGGGCGCAACGTCGAAGACGCCCTGCTGAAGATCTTCACGGCGGGCTATACCTTCTACAAGAGCCAGCTGCCGCTGGCGCGGGCCGCCTTCAGCGTCTCCTGGGCGCCCCAGGACGGCCAGACGCTGCGGAGCATGCCGCCGGTGCAGTCGATGCACGACCTGATCGGTGAGCAACTGAGCGCCGGCGTGGCGCGCGGCGAGCTCAGCCAGGAATCGGAAACAAAGCTGCGGGCGCAGATGTTGTTCGACGCCTACCTGTCGAACTACCCGCAGGCCATTTTCCAGGGCTGGAGCCTGGACGCGCTGCAAGCGCGCTCACGTGACCAGATCCGCATCCTGCTCGCGGGGGCGCGACGGGGCTAAACCCGTTTCGCGGACCTCTCCGTCATGAAGGCCGACGTCAATCCGCCCCCGAGCGTCCTGAGCCCCCGCCAGTCGCAGAAGAACGCGACCCGGCAACGGGTGCTCGAGGCCGCGCGGGAGTCGTTTGACACCCTCGGCTACGAGGGCACGACGATCCGTGAGATCGCCCGCAAGGCGGGGGTCTCGGTCGGCAGCGTGTTCACCACCTTCGCCTCCAAGGGCGAGATCCTCAGCCAGGTCATGCAGGACCGGCTTGACCGGCTCTACGGTGAGCTCGACCGGGTGGCGCCGCACCTGCGCGGCAGCACCGCCGACCGGCTGCGCTCGATGTTCGCCATCCACTTCGCCTTCGAAGCGCCGCACGTCCGGCTGTTCCTGGCCCACGTCGCGGCGGCCTACGACTGGACCCTGCCGAAGACCGCCGTGCCCTATGGCCGCACGCCGCGGCTGCAGGAGATCATGCGCGAATGCCTCGCCAAGGGCGTCGAGGAGGGGGACGTCGACCCCGGCCTGAACCTGCAGGAGATCGTCGACCTGCTGCTGGCCGCCTACGCCTGGACCTACCATTTCGCGATCACCGAGGCGGCGGACGTCGACGCCCGCACCGCCATCATGGACCGCCAGATCGGCCTGATCTGCGAGGGCTTCCGGCCCCGCTAGTTGGCGCCCTCGAGCAGGCGCCGGGCGATCACCTGGGCCTGGATCTCACCTGCCCCTTCGAAGATGTTGAGGATGCGCGCGTCGGCCAGCAGCCGGCTGACCGGCTGCTCGACCGCGAAGCCGTTTCCGCCATGGATCTGCACCGCATTGTCCGCCGCCGCCCAGGCGATGCGGGCCGCGAGCAGCTTGGCCATGCCCGCCTCCAGATCGCAGCGACGGCCCTCGTCCTTGGCGCGGCCTGCGAACCAGGCGAGCCGCCGCGCGCCGAGGATCTCCGCGGCCATCATCGCCAGCTTGTTGGCCACGCGCGGGAAGTCCGCCAGCGGCTGACCGAACTGCCGGCGCGTCCGCGCATAGTCGGCCGCCAGGTCCAGCGCGTTCTGCGCCACGCCGATCGCCCGCGCCGCGGTCTGGATCCGCGCCGACTCGAAGGTCGCCATCAGCTGGCTGAAGCCCTGCCCGGCCTGGCCGCCCAGCAAGTCCGCATCCGGCACGGCGAAGCCGTCGAAGGCGATCTCGTATTCCTTCATGCCGCGATAGCCGATCACCGCGATCTCGCCGCCGCTCATGCCCGGCGCCGGGAAAGGCTCGGCCTCGGTCCCGCGCGGCTTCTGCGCCAGGAACATCGACAGGCCGCGGTGGTCCTTCGAGGCCGGATCGGTGCGCACCAGCAGGGTCATCAGGTCGGCCCGCGCGCCGTGGGTGATCCAGGTCTTGGCGCCCGAGACCGTCCAGACGTCGCCGTCGCGCACCGCCCGGGTGCGCAACGCGCCGAGGTCCGAGCCCGCCTCCGGCTCGGTGAAGACGGCAGTGGGGATGATGGCGCCCGAGGCGATCCCCGGCAGGTAGCGGCGCTTCTGGTCTTCGGTCCCGTGCGCCAGGATCAGCTCGGCGGCGATCTCCGAGCGGGTGCCGAGCGAGCCTGCGCCGATCCAGCCGCGCGAAAGCGCCTCGGAGACCACGCACATGGCCACCTTGCCGAGGCCCGAGCCGCCCCAGGCCTCGGGCGCGGTGAGCCCGAACACGCCCAGCGCGCCCAGCTCCTCGATCAGCGCCAGCGGGATCAGCTCGTCGCCCAGGTGCCAGCCCTGGGCGTAGGGGGCGATCTTCTCCGCGGCGAAGGCGTGGAACTGGTCGCGCACCGCCTCCAGCGTGTCGTCGAGGCCGCTGGCCTCCAGCGACGGCCGGCCCTGCGCCTGGTCCAGCAGCTCGACGATCCGCGCCTTCACCGCCTGCGAGGCGCCCGGACGCAGGGCGGCGATCGCCGGCTCCAGCCGCGCCGTCGGCACGCCCAGATCCGCGGCGCGGAACATCTCCCCCTGGTTCATCGGCAGGCCGCCGGCCAGCTGGCTCAGGTATTCGAAGGCCAGCAGTTGCGCCGGCAGCGCCTCGGCCTCGCCCAGCCGGCCGGCCTCGTGCAGGGCGCGCGCCCAGGCCGCGGTCTGGCGCAGGGTCTCGGCGTAGCTGGCGGCCCAGGCCAGGCCGTGGGCGGCGTGCTGCTCGGCGTCGAGGGCGGCGCGGTCCACCCGCCCGTCGCGCCGGACGCGGTCCGCCACGGCGCTCCGAAGCTCCGCCGTCAGGGCGGAAGCCTCCCGCGCGGCGAGGTCCAGCAGGTCCGGCAGATCGGGGAGAACGAGGCTCATGGCCCCACTATAGGGGAAGCTTGCCTTGCGTGGCGTCAGGGCGCTCTGCTGGGGAAAATCCAAGGGAGAAGACGCCATGATCGTCGTCCACCACCTGAACGACTCGCGCTCCCAGCGCATCCTCTGGCTTCTGGAGGAACTCGGCGTCCCCTACGAACTCAAGCGCTACCAGCGCGACGCCGCCACCCGCCTGGCGCCGCCCGAACTGACCGCCGTCCACCCGCTCGGCAAGTCGCCGGTGATCACCGACGGCGACCGCACGGTGCATGAGTCCGGCGCGATCATCGACTACCTGATCCGCCGGCACGGCGGCGGCCGGCTGGCGCCGGCGCTGGGGAGCGACGCCTACGAGACCTATAACCAGTGGCTGCACTACGCCGAGGGCTCGGCCATGCTGCCGTTGATGCTGTTCATGTACGCCGGCCGGCTGGGCGAGGCGGCGGCGCCGCTGAAGCCGCGCATCGAGAGCGAGATCGCCAACCACCTGGGCTTCGTGAACGCCTCGCTGGACGGCCGCGACTGGCTGGTGGGCGGCGACCTGACCGGCGCCGACATCCAGCTGAGTTTCGTCGGCGAGGTCACCGGCGCCTTCGGCCGCCTCGACGCCTATCCGGCCATCAAGGCCTGGGTGGAACGCTTCCAGGCCCGGCCCGCCTACAAGGCGGCGCTGGAGAAGGGCGGCGCCTACTCCTTCGTGAGATAGGGTTTTCCCGCGCCGTCAAAGGCCGGGAAAGTCCTCGTCGAACAGGCCGTCGAGGAAGTCGAACACCGCGGCCTTGGTCAGGGCATGCGGGATGGCCGAGAAGTGGTCGCAGCCCGGCAAGCTGACCCCATGCCCATGCGGGAAGGCCCGGGCCAGCGCCTCCGGATCGCCCGCGAGCTCGTCCCGCTGCCCGGCCACTACCAGCACCGGCAGGGTCAGGGCCGCCAAGTCCGCCGGGTCCCACGGCGGGGTCTGCGTGCGGGTGATGGCGGCCAGGGCGCGGCGATCCTCGCCCTGCTCGTCGGCGAAGTGGCGGAAGCTGCGCAGCATCGGCTGGATGATGGTCTCCGGGTCCTCCGCCAGCATGGCCTCGGCCATCGGATCGCCGTCCGGCCTGGGCTGGGGTTGCAGGAGCCTGCCGCCCACGCCGCCCAGGACCAGGTTCGACACCCGCTCCGGGGCCGCCAGCGCCGCCGCCAGCGCCGTGCGCGAGCCCATTGAGTAGCCGAACAGGTCTGCGCGACCCAGGTCGAGGTGGTCCATGAGCGCGATCACGTCGCCCGCCAGCCTGTCGCGCCCGTAGTCCTCGGGGTCGTAGAGCTTCTGGCTCTCCCCGTGGCCGCGCTGGTCGAGGCCGATGGCGCGGATTCCCCGCCGCTCGAAGGCGCCGTACCAGCCGGTCCGGCGCCAGCCCTCGTTGCGGTTGGAGGCGAAGCCGTGGACCAGCACGATGGTCCGCGCCGCGGGACCCTGCGCGGCGATGTCGTCGTAGGCGAGGGTCACGCCATCGTGGGTGAAGCTGGGCATGGGGCGAGCCTAATGGCCGCCGCCGCGCAGGCAAGCGGCCTTCACGGCTGCTCGCCGGTCCACTCCCAGTGCCAGGGCTCGAAGGGGTAGTTCACGAACCCGAAGCGGTCGGCGTTCCTCACCAGCCACTGGTAGGCCGGCCCCTTGGTCATCGCCAGGCGATTGGGATCGGCGCTGGAATCCGGCGGGAACCCGTCCGCCTGGCCGACGTAGAGGTCGACCGCCAGACCCGTGCGGTGGGCCGAGCAGGTGGCCCGCACCACGCCATTGCAGTTGCCTTCCTCCGCACAGCGGGCCGCGTCGGCGGCCGGGCTGCGGTAGCCGGAGAACAGGCTCAGGTAGCGCGGATCGGCGGCGATCTCCGGCGAGGCCACGCGCGCGGCCTCCACCATGCGCCGATAGGCGGCCATGGCGGCGGGGCGGAGCAACACCTGCTTGGCGCCGTAGCCCTCGTCCGGTCGGCTGGACACCAGGGCGGCCTCGTCGGGCGGCGTCGGGCAGACGCCCTGGGCGCTCAGCAGCACGAAGGGCCGGCGGGTCTGCAGCACTCCCTTCAGACGCGTGAAGTCGATCTCGCTGACCAGACCGCTGGGCTGAGCGCCCTGGCGCTTCTGCCAGGCGGCGAAGGCGCTCGCGAAGGCGGGCGTGTCCGGCGCACAGGCGGTGGCGATCTCGCGCGCGATCAGCGGCGCATAGGTCTCCCAGCCGAATTCCGGCCGGCGGAAGGGCGCCCAGGGCAGGCCGCGCAGCGAGCTGGCGTTGATATTCGCCGCCTGCTCCCAGCCGTGAGCGCTGCAGTCGGCCCGCGCCTGGGCCGGCGGCGGCGGCGGCGGGGCGGGCGCCAGCGCCGGTTTAGGCGCCAGCCCGGGGGCGGTCGCGGGCAACGGGGCGCAACTGGTCACCCGCAGCACCAAAAGCCCAAGCAACAGCACGGCGGCCAGAAGGCCGCCCAGGAACCGCAGAGCCTCTGACGCCTTGAACCTCACGCGCGGTCAACGCATGGCGCAATGTAGAGGTCCATAATGAAATTTTCCCAGGCGGCGATTTTGGCCGGCGTTCCGGCCCTGCTTCTGGCTGCCTGTTCGGAACCTGCCCCGGCAGCAAAGGCGAGCCAACCCCCGCTGCAGACGGCCCAGGCCGCGCTGCCGGCGCCGGACGTCCATCCCGCGCCGCTGGCGGTGCCGCCGCTGGCCCCGTCCGCCTCGCCGCTCGCCGAGGGCATCGACCAGGCCGCCTGGACCGCCCAGCCAGCCACCCCCGAGGCCAAGCGCGACCTGCTGATCCGCGCCGAGGTGCTGCTGGACCGCGCCCACTTCTCGCCGGGCGTCATCGACGGGCAGGACGGCGGCAACCTGAAGAACGCGGTCGCCGCCTTCGAGGCCGCTCACGGGCTGACGGTCGATGGGGTGCTGACCGAGCAGGTGTGGAGCGCGCTCAGCCAGGACACCGGCCCGGTGATGACCGACTACACGATCACCGAGGACGACGTGAAAGGCCCGTTCGTGGCCAAGATCCCCACCGACATGGTGGAAATGGCCCAGCTGGACGCGCTCTCCTACACCAGCCCCGCCGAGGGCCTGGCGGAGAAGTTCCACATGGACGAGGCGCTGCTCCGGTCGCTCAATCCGGGGGCCGATTTCGGCGTGGCGGGCGCCAAGATCGTGGTCGCCGCGCCGTCCATCGAGAAGCTGGGCGCCACCGTCACCCGCATCGAGGTCGACAAGGCCAAGCTGCAGGTCCGCGCCTATGGCGACGGCGACCAACTGCTGGCGGTGTATCCGGCGACGGTGGGCTCGGCCGAACGCCCCGCCCCGGCCGGCGAGTGGGAGGTGCGCGCCGTCGCGCCCCACCCGACCTACACCTACGATCCCAGCCGGCTGACCTTCGGCAAGGCCTCGAACGGCAAGCTGACCATCAAGGCCGGGCCGAACAATCCGGTGGGCGCGACCTGGATCGACCTGACCAAGGACACCTACGGCATCCACGGCACGCCCGACCCGCGCCTGGTGGGCAAGGTCGCCAGCCACGGCTGCGTGCGGATGACCAACTGGGACGTCAAACAGCTCGGCGCGGCGGTGAAGAAGGGAACCAAGGTGGAGTTCCTGGGCGTCGAGGGGCCCATGAAGACCAAGGCCTAGCTGCGCCAGCGCAGGGTCGCCGGCTCCACCGGATTGACGAAGGGCCGGCCCTCGCGCCGGCTGGCGGTCCACTCGCGCTTCAGCTGCTGGTACCACTTGGCCTGGCGGTCGGCGTCGTCGACCCAGAGCAGGGCGGGGTCGTACTTCAGACCCTGGTTCTGCAGGTTCACCATCTCGCCGTCCTGGCGCAGGAAGGCCCGCGCGCCGGCGGCGATGAACGGCTTCAGCAGCAGGAAGGCCGGGTGGTCGGACCAGACGATCTGGGTGATGCGGGTCTTCGTCTGGTTCACCGGCGTCAGGCAGGTGAGCGACAGCACCTGGCGCCGCCCGACCGTCACGTGCTCCCAGCGCAGGCCGGGGATGCGGAAGGTGATCTCGGTCAAAGGCTCGCCGCCGAGGATGGCGTAGGCCCGCGAGTTCTTCGAGGGCTCGTGCCGCACCATGGCGAAGCCGGCCTCCCGGGGCTCGAACCTCTTGGCCTTCTCGTGCTGGCTCTTGGCGGAGCGCCACCACCACTGCTGGTGCACATAGGGGCCGTGCGCCGGGTCCATCAGGCCGACCACCGCGTGGTCGACGTGGGCGTCGAAGTCCATGCGGTCGACGAGCTTCGGGGCGCCGCCGACCACGCCGGGGAAGACCGGCGGCGGCTCGGTGGGCTCGCCCTGGCCGCGGGGGTCGGAGGAGATCCACACGAACACCAGGCCCTGGCTCTCGGCGACCGGATAGCGGCGCACGCGGATGCGGCCGACGTCCATCGCCTGGTCGCCGACCAGCGAGGGGATGGCCGCGCAGGCGCCGTCCGCCCCGAACCGCCAGCCGTGGTAGGGGCACTCCACGGTCTCCGCGCCCGAGGCCTCGCGGTGGAAGCGGCCGGCCGACAAGGGCGCGGCGCGGTGCGGGCAGATGTCGCGTAGCGCGATCAGCTGGCCTGCGTTGGAGCGGCCGAGCAGCACCGGCTCGCCGAGGATCTCGTGGCGCGCCAGCTTGCCGGGCTTCAGGTCCGCGGCCAGCGCGGCGAAGTACCAGATGTCGGTCAGGAAGCCCTGGCCGAACTTCGCGTCGGTGCGCGCGGTCTTGGTCTCGCCATCGGGCATGGGGACGCTTTTATTCTGCGCCGGCCGGGGGCGCGAGCTTCAAGAACACCGCCGCGCGGGCGGAGAGGCCGATGGAGCCGCCGCGCAGGTCGGCGTCGCCGGCGCGAACCGCCAGGAGCTCGGCGCCGGCGAACCGGGGCTCGTCCAGGAAGCGTGGCTCGCCGCTGAGGTTGAACACGCAGGCGATCGCCTCCTCGCCCTCGCGGCGGACGAAGGCCAGCACCGGCTCCTCGAGATCGAGGAACTCCAGCTCGCCGGCGGTCATCGCGGCCGAGCCCTTGCGGAAGGCGATCATCTGGCGCGCGAAGGCCAGCGTCGACTCCGGGTCCGCCTCCTGGGCGGCCACGGTCAGGCCGGCGTGTTCGGCGGCGGCCGGCAGCCAGGGCGTACCGGTGGTGAAGCCGAGGGCCTCGCCCGGGCGCCAGGGCATCGGCGTGCGGCAGCCGTCGCGGCCGCCGGAATAGGGCCAGTAGAGGTCGCCCACCGGGTCGCGCAGCTGGTCGCGGGTGAGCCTGGCCTGCGGCAGGCCGAGCTCTTCGCCCTGGTAGATCAGGGTGGTGCCCTTCAGGCTGAGCAGCAGGGCGAACAGCTGCTGGGCCAGGTCCGGCGAGGCGTCCTCGCCGCCGAACCGGCTGACCGTGCGCGGCACGTCATGGTTCGAGAACGAGATGGTCGGCCAGTGGACCGGGTAGGCGGCGAGCGTCGCGTAGTGCTCGCGCACGAAGGCGGCGGTCAGCGTCTTCGCCAGCAGGAGCACGAAGGTGTAGGCCGAGTGCAGGCCCTCGTCCGGCGAGAGATAGGCGCCGCAGCGTTCCTCCTCCTCGGAGAACTCGCCGAACACGAAGCGGTCGCCGTGCGCCTCCACCCGGCGGCGGATGAGCTCCAGAACCCGGACGTTCTCCGGCAGGTTCGAATCGTGCAGGTGGCGCTGCAGGTTGCCGGCGTGGGACCAGTCGTAGGCGCGCCGCTCGGCCATCGGCACGGGCGGGTTGTCGGTCAGCGCCGCGTCGTGGAGGTAGGTGCCGGCGACGTCCAGGCGGAAGCCGTCGACGCCCTTCTCCAGCCAGAAGTCCAGCACCGACAGCGCCGCCTCGCGGGCCGCGTCGCTGCGCCAGTTCAGCTTCGGCTGCTGGCGCAGGAACTTGTGGTGGTAGTGCTGGCGCCGCGCCGGCTGGTAGGCCCAGGCCGGGCCGCCGAACACCGACAGCCAGTTGTTCGGCGCGGTCCCGTCGTCCTTGGGGTCGGCCCAGACGTACCAGTCGGCCTTGGGGCCATCCTTGCCGCCGGTCAGGCTTTCCACGAACCAGGGGTGCTCGTCGGAGGTGTGCGACAGCACCTCGTCCAGCACCACCTTCAGGCCGCGGGCATGGGCGGCGTCGAGCAGGCGCCGGACATCCTCGGGCGTGCCGTAGTCGGCCTGGACGCCTTCGAAGTCGGCGATGTCGTAGCCCCAGTCGCGGTTGGGCGAGGGGTGGATCGGCGACAGCCAGATGCCGTCGACGCCCAGGCTCCGGATGTAGTCCAGCTTGGCCATGACGCCGGGAAGGTCGCCATGGCCGTCGCCGTCGCTATCGAAGAAGCTGCGGACGTAGACGTGGTAGAGGATCGCCCCCTTCCACCACGGCCGCGGCGCCTGCTCCGCTCTTCCCGGCGAAGGCCGGGACCCAGATTCACCCTCTGACGTGGCTGGAGGATCGCCCATGGACATCTACGCAGTCCTGCGCTCGCCATCTGGGTCCCGGCCTTCGCCGGGAAGAGCGGATTGAACAGGCAGGCCCCGGCCTACACTTCCGACGTATTGTTGATGATCCGCGAGACGATGCCGTAGTCGATGGCTTCCTCGGCGCTCATCCAGAAGTTCCGCTGGGTGTCCTTGACGATCCGCTCGACCGGCTGGCCGGTTTCCTTGGCGATCATCCGGTTCACGCGATCGCGCATCTTGATGATCTGCTCGGCCTCGATCTGGATGTCCGAGGCCTGACCGCGCATGCCGCCGGCCGGCTGGTGCAGCAGGAAGCGGGTGTTCGGCAGGCACAGCCGGTTTTCCTTCTTGGCGCCCAGGAAGATGTGCGCCCCGGCGCTGGCCACCCAGCCGGTGCCGATCACCTTCACGTCGACGCCGCAGA
Organism: Phenylobacterium hankyongense; assembly: GCF_003254505.1. Classification (NCBI taxonomy): domain Bacteria; kingdom Pseudomonadati; phylum Pseudomonadota; class Alphaproteobacteria; order Caulobacterales; family Caulobacteraceae; genus Phenylobacterium; species Phenylobacterium hankyongense. The sequence continues at coordinate 1,035,018 of NZ_QFYP01000001.1, forward strand.
AGCGGATCATGTCGTGGATGGTGTCCCCGCTCTCCACGTGGCCGCCCGGCGAGTTGATGATGATCCGGATCGGCTGGTCGTTCTCGGCGGTGAAGGCAGTGATCTGGGCGGTGACGCGCTCGGCCAGCCGCATGTCGATCTCGCCGAACACCAGCACGGTCCGCGACTTGAACAGCGCGTTCTGCACCGGCCCGGAGGTCATCGGCATGTCGGGCTGGCGGCCCTTGTCCTCGTCGTCGCCGTCTTCGTCGTCGAGCCGCTGGTCGGTCCACTTGATCATCTAGAGCACCTTGGATAGCGCCGGCGGCGAGCGTCCATCGGGACCGCGCAGCCTCCAGCCTGACATTGGTCCTTTGCAGTTATTGGTCCGCGGGGCCCGGGGCAAGGCGCAAGGCCCGCGGAATCGGCGCCTAGCCCGCCGCCGTGGCGATCAACCGGGCGTAGAACTGCACGCATTGCTCGAGGTTCTTCAGGCTCAGGTGCTCGTTGGTACCGTGGATCATGCCCACGTCGGCGAGGGTCAGGTCCATCGGCTGGAAGCGGTAGACGTCGGTCGCCACGCCCTGCAGGTAGCGGCTGTCGGTGCCGGCGGTGACCAGGCTGGGCGCGACCGGCGCGCCGCTGACGGTGTGGGCGACGGCAGCCAGCACCTTCCAACCGTCGGAAGCGGTGGAGGAGACTGGCGACGGCTCCTCCGGCGGCTTGATCCAGGCGAGCGTCACCGGCAGCGCGCCCACCGCGGACTTGGCCTGCGCCATGACCCCGGCCGAGCTGTCGCCCGGCGCGATGCGGTAGTTGATCCAGCCGGTGGCGTCCTGCGGCAGGACGTTCTCCTTGGGGCTGCCCTTCAGCATGGTGGGGGCGATGGTGGTGTGCAGCAGGGCCGCGCCCGGGGCGGTGGCGCCGATCTGCCGGACGAGCAGCGGCTTGAACAGCCAGGCGTTGGCCACCGCCATCCGCACGGCGAAGGGCGCCTGCGGAGCGACCGTCTGCAGCATGTCGGCGCCCGGTCCGCGGAAGGCCATCGGGAACGGATGGCCGGCGATCGCCACCAGCGCTTTCGACAACGTGACCACCCCGCCGCCGTCGGCGGGCGGCGCCGAGGAGTGGCCGCCGGTCGCCTTCGCCGTGACGCTCAGGGTGGCGTAGCCCTTCTCGGCGGTGCCGATCATCGCCAGCCGGCCCTTGGTGACCGGGTTGTCGACGATCACCGCCATGCCTTCGTCGACCACGAACTGCGCCTTGATCCCGCGCGACTTCAACAGGGCCGCGGCAGCACGGGCCCCCTGGCCGCGCACCTCCTCGTCCTGGCCGGAGACCACGATGACGGTGCGGCGGGGCTTGAAGCCGCTCTTGGCGAGCGACTCGAGCCCTTCAAAGAGGGTGATCAGCGAGCCCTTGTCGTCGATCGAGCCGCGGCCCCAGACCGCGCCCTCGGCGATCTCGCCAGCGAATGGCGGGTGCTTCCAGTCCTTCTCGGTCCCCGGCGTCACCGGCACCACGTCCTGGTGGGCCATCAGCACGATGGGCGCGAGCGCGGGGTCCGAGCCCGTCCAGGTGTAGACCAGGCTGTGGTCCGAGACGACTTCCCGGGTCATGGCCGCGTGCGCGGCCGGATAGGTGGCGGCGAGGAAGGCGTGCAGCCGGTCCCACTCGGCCGGCTGGTCCTTGGCCCGGTCCTGGTGGCTGACGGTCTGGATCTGGACGGCTTGGCTGAGGTGTTGGGCGGCGCTGGCCACATCGACGCTCACCGCCGGGGCGACCTTGACCGAGCTGGTGTCGACCACGGTGGGCGGCTTGTAGGTCAGGGTCCTGGTGACCACCACGGCGACCAGCACCAAGGCGAGCGCGAACACCCCCAGCGCGATCCTGCCCAGTATCCGCATGCGACGACCTCCCCCAGCCTTGCCGGCCCAGTCTTGTTGGCCCAGTCTTATCGGCGTTCACACTAGAGCTTCGCTGGCGATTGGGAAGCTACTGCCCCAGCCCCAGGGTCGGCAGGGCGACGGCCTGCTGGGCGTCGAGCCGCGATTTGCGGAAATGGGTGCGCACGCCGCTGGGGCTGCCGAACTCCATCAACTGGTCGGCCTTGGGATCGTAGGCCGGCCAGGCCTGGGTCCCGCACGTCGGGGCGCTGGTCTTCGCGAACGCCACCCAGCAGGCGTGCATCAGGCCGGCCATGGCCTTGTCCTCGTCGGAGACCACGCTCATCGGCGTGCGGCGGCCCCAGTACTCGAACACGTACTGGATCTCCGCGGCGTGGGTGGCCCGGGTCATGGCGGGGCGGAAGCGCGAGCCGACGTAGGAGAAGTAGTAGAGCCAGGCTGGCTGGCCGCCGGACGCCTGCGCCGCCACCCAGCGGGCGGGGCCGCCCATCACCCGGTCGGTGAAGATGGCGCGCACCAGGGCGTCGTCGCCGGCCGCGGCCTCCTGCGGGTAGATCGTTCGCGCGATCGGCGGGATCATCGCCACCATCTTGGCCGGCGCGGGACCGGGGCCGATCAGCGAATCCTCGCCGGAGTTGGAGCCGATGATCAGCGGCACGTCGGCGAAGTGGCCGCGCGCCAGCGCCTGGGTCGGGGTCTCGGTCATCAGCCGCCCGTCGGTGAACGGGCCGTAGTCGGCGTCGAGGGGGACCAGCTTCGCCGCCGGGACCGCGCGGAGATCCGCGGCCGTGGCCGTCGCCGGCACGCCGATCTTCTCCAGCGCCGCGGCGCCCTCGGCCTCCTTCTTGGCCAGGGTGGTGGGCTGCGACCAGCCGAGGCCGGATTCGACCACGGCCTTCTGGTAGAGGCCGCGGGCCGCCGGCGTCGCCAGCACGGCCAGGGTGCTCATGCCGCCGGCCGACTCGCCGAGGACCGTGACGTTGTCGGGGTCGCCCCCGAAGGCGGCGATGTTCCGCTGCACCCACTTCAGCGCCGCGATCTGGTCCATCAGGCCGTAGTTGCCGACCGGCTCGCCCGGCCCGGCGGCCTTGGTCAGCGCCGGATGGGCGAAATAGCCGAGCGCGCCCAGCCGATAGTTGATGGCCACCAGCACCACCCCGTCGCGGGCGAAGTTCTGGCCGTCGTAGATCCAGCCGGCGCCGTTGCGGTGGCCGCCGCCGTGGATCCAGACCATCACCGGCGCGCGCCTGGCGTTCTTCGGCGCGAAGACGTTGAGCTGCAGGCAGTCCTCGGAGGTCGGACCGTTGGCGCCGCCGGAGTTGGGCGTGCCGTCGGCGTTCATCGGCTGCGGGCAGGACGGGCCGGGAGCGACCGCCGGGCGGTCGGCCGTCCAGGCCCGGACCGGCTGCGGCGGCCGCCAGCGGAGCTCGCCCACCGGCGGCGCGGCGAAGGGGATGTTGCGGAAGACGTTGGCGTTCTCGCGCCGCACGCCCACCAGCACGCCGCTGTCGATCTTCGCCCGGACTGGGGTGTCGGGCCCCGGCTGGGCCTGCGCGGCGCCGGCCATCAGCCCCGCCGCCAAGGATAGGATCACCGCCAGGCGTTTCATCGTCGTCTCCCCCGTCGTCGCCATTCAACGGCCGATCCCGCGCCGCCGCAACTCCGCGACGTGTTGGCGGGAGCCGGCTGGCAGTGGAGGGAACTTGACTCCCCCCTTCGCAGGTTTAGAACAAAACTGGAACAAACGGAGTCCGGAAGTCATGTCCGATTTTCGCGCAGGGCGCCTCGCCGCCATGCGGGCGAAGATCGCCGCCATCGAGGCGGGCGGACGGGCGGACTCTGAATCCCTGCCCTTCGGCGATCCGGCGATCGACCACCTGCTGCCCGGCGGCGGCCTGCCGCTCGGCCGCTGGCACGAGATCGGCGGCGCCGGCCTGGAGACCGAGACCGCCGCCGCGCCGGCCGCCTTCACCGCCCTGATGGCCGCCCCCCTGGCCCGCCGCGGCGAGGCGGTCTGGGTGCTGCGCCGCGACGACCTCTGGGCGCCGGGCCTGGCCGGGCTGGGCTTTCCCGTGGAGCGGCTGATCCAGGTCTGCGCCCGCGACGAGGCCGAGGCGCTGTCGGTGATGGAGGACGCGCTCTCCACCATCGGCGTGTCGGCGGTGTTCGGCGAGGTGGAGGACGTGGACCTGACCGCCGGCCGCCGGCTGCAGCTGGCCTGCGAGAAGCAGGGCTCGACCGGCTTCGTGATCCGCCGCCGGCCGTTCGGCGGCAAGGCCCGGCGCGAGGCCGGCGGCTCGGCCGCGGCCACCCGCTGGCGCGTGGCCTCCGCCCCCTCCGAGCCGCCGGCCGGGGAGTTCGGCCTGGGCGCGCCGCGCTTCGAGGTGACGCTGGAACGCTGCCGGGGCGGCCGCACGGGGACGTGGCTGTTCGAAGCGGCGGACGCTTATTTTGCGGAGGCAAGGGATGGGACGCATCCTCTGCGCCTGGTCGCCGACCTGGGCGATCGCCAACTGGCGCCGGCGCAACCCCTCAGACTCGCCGGCTAGCCCCTTCGCCCTGGTCGAGACGGTGAAGGCCGCCCGGCGGCTGGCCGCCGTCGACCTCGCCGCCGCCCGGCTCAAGCTCCACCCCGGCCAGAAGGCCACCGACGCCAAGGCCCTGGTCCCGGAACTGGCGGTCGCCGAGGCCGAGCCGCAGGCCGACGCCGAGGCGCTGACGGCGCTGGTCGACTGGTGCGTGCGCTTCTCGCCGGCGGTGGCCGCCGATGCGCCGGACGGGCTGTTCCTGGACGTCGGCGGGGTCGCCCACCTGTGGGGCGGCGAGGCGCAGATGCTGGCCGACTTCCAGGCCAGGCTGCTCGCCAACGGCCTGCCGTTCCGCGCCTGCATCGCCGACACCCCCGGCGCGGCCTGGGCGCTGGCCCACTTCGCCGCCGACCAGACCATCGCCGCGCCCGGCGACCAGGCCGGCCGGCTCGCGTCCCTGCCCCCGGCCGCCCTGCGGCTCGATCCCGAGGCCGCCGCCCAGATCGAGCGGCTGGGCTTCCGGCGGATCGGCCAGCTGATGGAGATTCCCCGCGCGCCGCTCGGCCGCCGGTTCGGGGCCGAGACGCTGAACCGCCTCGACCAGGCGCTGGGGCGGTCGCGCGAGGCGCTGGCCTTCCGCCGGCCGCCGACCCCCTGGTTCGCCCGGCTGGCCTTCGCCGAGCCGATCAGCGCGCCGGAGGACATGGCCCGCGTGGCGGTCGATATCTCGGCGAAGCTCTGCGCCCGGCTGGAGGCCGCGGGCCAGGGCGCGCGGCGCTTCGAGCTCGCCTACCACCGCCTGGACGGCAAGGCGCTGACCGCCGCCGTCGGCCTGTCCCTGGCCGGCCACGACGCCAAGCGGCTCGGCAAGCTGTTCGCGCCCAAGCTGGAGGTGCTCGACCCCGGCTTCGGGATCGAGGTGGCGACCCTGGCGGCCCACGAGGTGGAGCGGATCTCCGGCCGCCAGGGCCGGCTCGACGCCGCCCGCGCGCCGGCGGTGGAGGACGGCCTGGCGCCGCTGGTCGACCGGCTGACCAACCGGCTGGGCGAGGACCGGGTGTGGCGCGCCGCGCCGGCCGAGAGCCACGTGCCGGAGCTGTCGGCCGCCCGCGCCCGGCCCCTCGATCCGAAGCCGGCCGGCGCGCGTCCCTGGGACCCCGAGACGCCGCGGCCGATGCGCCTGTTCCGCCGCCCGGAGCCGCTGGAGGCGGTGATCGCGCTGACCCCCGACGACCCGCCCAGCCAGTTCCGCTGGCGCGGCCAGCTGCACCGCGTCCGCCGCGCCGAAGGCCCGGAGCGGATCGGCGAGGAATGGTGGAAGGCGGAGATCGCCGACGTCTCGGTCGCCCACGTGCGCGACTACTACCGGGTGGAGGACGCCGAGGGCGGCCGCTTCTGGCTGTTCCGCGCCGGCCTGCTCGACGCCGAGGCCCCCCCGAAATGGTGGCTGCACGGGCTGTTCGGATGAGGGAGGCCCAATCGAAAAAGTTGCTCCCCCCTCGGGGGAGCTGTCGCGCAGCGACTGAGGGGGTCCGCTCAGGTCGGGCGGCGGACCCCCTCCGTCTCGGCGCGGGCGCGCCGATCCACCTCCCCCGGACCGCGCTTCGCGCTGGGGGAGGAACTCCTTCCGCACCCGGGTCTTCGCCATGACCCGCTACGCCGAGCTGCAGGCGACCACCAACTTCTCGTTCCTGCGGGGGGCGTCGCATCCGGGCGAGCTGGTGGTGGGCGCCGAGGCCCTGGGGATGGAGGCGGTGGGGATCTGCGACCGCAATTCGCTGGCCGGGGTGGTGCGGGCCTGGTCGGAGGCGAAGCCGCGGCGCGAAGCCGGCGCGAAGATCCGCGCCCTGACCGGCTGCCGGCTGGACTTCGCCGACGGCGCCCCGAGCCTGCTGGTCTACCCCGCCGATCGCGAGGCCTACGGCCGCCTCACCCGCCTGCTCACCGTGGGCCAGCTGCGGGCGGAGAAGGGCGAATGCGAGCTGCGCTGGGCCGACTTCCTCGACCATGCGCAGGGCCAGCTGGCGCTGGTGGTCCCGCCCGAGCGGCTGGACGAGACCTTCGGGCGCGAGCTGAAGCGGATCGCCGGCGAGCTGCCCGACGTCTGGCTGGCGGCGGCCCGCCGCTACGGCGCGCGCGACCTGAAGCGGCTGTCGCAGCTGGCGGCGCTGGCGCAGGGCTCGGGCGCTCCGATGGTGGCCACCAACGACGTCCTCTACCACGGCCCGGAACGGCGGCCGCTGCAGGACGTGCTGACCTGCATCCGCGAGACCTGCACCATCCACGAGGCGGGCCTGCGGCTGCAGGCCAACGCCGAGCGGCACCTGAAATCGCCGGACGAGATGGCCCGGCTGTTCGCCCGCTTCCCCGGCGCCGTGGAGCGCAGCGCCGAGATCGCCGAGCGCATCGGCTTCGACCTCGGCCAGCTGCAGTACGAGTACCCCGACGAGCCGGTGCCCCCCGGCAAGACCGCCATCCAGCACCTGCGCGACCTGACCTGGGAAGGCGCCAAGTGGCGCTTCGAGCGCGGCATGGGCGAAAAGGAGCGCAAGACCATCGAGCGCGAGCTCGCCCTGATCGAGAAGCTCGGGTTCCCCAACTACTTCCTCACCGTCCACGACATCGTCGCCTGGGCCCGCGAGCAGGGCATCCTCTGCCAAGGCCGCGGCTCGGCGGCCAATTCCTGCGTCTGCTTCTGTCTGGGCATCACCGCGGTCGATCCCACCAAGGACGGCCAGGAGCTGCTGTTCTCCCGCTTCATCTCCGAGAAGCGCGGCGAGCCGCCGGACATCGACGTCGATTTCGAGCACGAGCGGCGCGAGGAGGTGATGCAGTACGTCTATCGGCGCTATGGCCGCGACCGGGCGGCGATCGTCGCCACGGTGATCCACTACCGGCCGCGCATGGCGATCCGCCAGGTCGGCAAGGCGCTGGGGCTCACCGAGGACATCACCGCGGCGCTGGCGAACACCGTCTGGGGCAGCTACGGCGACGGCGTTCCCGACGCGCACATCCGCCAGGCCGGGCTCGACCCCGACAGCCCGGAGATCCGCCGCGCCACGGCGCTCGCCCAGACGCTGCTGGGCTTCCCCCGCCACCTGTCGCAGCACGTCGGCGGCTATGTGTTGACCCAGCGCCGCCTCGACGAAACCGTGCCGATCGGCAACGCCGCCATGGCCGAGCGCACCTTCATCGAATGGGACAAGGACGACATCGACGCCCTGAACCTGATGAAGGTCGACGTGCTGGCGCTGGGCATGCTGACCGCGCTCAGGAAGAGCTTCGAGCTCCTGCCGCCGCGCCCGGACGGGACCCGGATCACCGACATCGCCCAGATCCCGCAGGAGGAGGCCGGCGTCTACGACATGCTCTGCAAGGCCGACTCGGTGGGCGTGTTCCAGGTGGAGAGCCGGGCGCAGATGTCGATGCTGCCGCGGCTGAAACCCAGGAAATTCTACGACCTGGTGATCGAGGTGGCGATCGTCCGGCCCGGGCCGATCCAGGGCGACATGGTGCACCCCTACCTGCGCCGGCGGGAGGGGACGGAGAAGGTGGAGTACCCTTCGCCCGCGCCGGAGCACGGCGATCGGAACGAGCTTCGGGACGTGCTCGGCAAGACCCTGGGCGTGCCGCTGTTCCAGGAACAGGCCATGCGCCTGGCCATCGAAGCCGCCGAGTTCTCCGAGAACGACGCCGACGGCCTGCGCCGGTCGATGGCCACCTTCCGCGCCAACGGCCGGCTGGGGGAATACCGCGAGCAGTTCATCAACGGCATGGCCCGCCGCGGCTATGACCCCGAGTTCGCCCAGCGCTGCTTCAAGCAGATCGAGGGCTTCGGCTCCTACGGCTTCCCGGAGAGCCATGCGATCAGCTTCGCGCTGCTGGTCTACGCCTCGGCCTGGGTGAAGTGGAAACACCCGGAGGTCTTCTGCGCGGCGCTGCTCAACAGCCAGCCGATGGGCTTCTACCAGCCGGCGCAGCTGGTCCGCGACGCCCGCGAGCACGGGGTGGAGGTGCGCGCGCCGGACGTGCTGGCCAGCGACTGGGACTGCACGCTCGAGCCGCCCGACGATCCGCGCACCCCGCGCCGCGCCGTCCGCCTGGGCCTGCGCCAGATCCGCGGCTTCAAGCAGGCCGAGGCCGAGTTGCTCATGCAGGCCCGCAAGGACGGCGCCGGCGCCACCCTGGAGGACGTCGTCCTGCGCTCGGGCCTGTCGCGGCGGGGGCTGGAGCTGCTGGCCGAGGCCGACGCCTTCCGGTCCCTGGGCCTCGACCGGCGCGCGGCGCTCTGGGCGGTGAAGGGCATGGCCGGCGAGATCAAGGCGCAGACCAACGCCCCGCTGCTGGCCCGCCAGAACCTCAGGGAGGCCCAGGTCCAGCTGCCGTTCATGAGCCCGCCGCAGCACGTGGCCGAGGATTACCGGACCACCAGCCTGTCGCTGAAGGCCCACCCGGTGGCCTTCTTCCGCGGCGAGCTCGATCGGATGGGCGCGGTCCCGGCCGAGCGGCTGAAGACCCTGCGCGACCGCCAGCGCCTCTGCGTCGGCGGCCTGGTCCTGGTGCGCCAGCGGCCGGGCACCGCCAAGGGCGTGGTCTTCCTGACCCTGGAGGACGAGACCGGGATCGCCAACCTGGTGGTCTGGAAGGACGCCTTCGAGGCCAACCGGCGGCTGGTGATGGGCGCCTCCTTCCTGCTGGTCCACGGCCAGCTGCAGAAGGCGGGCGAGGTGATCCACCTGGTCGCCGAACGCTTTACCGACCTCTCCCACAAGCTGGGCGAGATGCGTGACGACGAAGGCCAGCCGCCGCAGGTGAAGAGCCGCGTCACCGGCCGGCTGATCCGCAGCCGGGACTTCCACTGAGCGGCGAGGAATCTTGCGCCGCGCGCCGGCCGGGTGTCGGATCGCGGCGACGCCGGGCGTCCTGGGATCGGGAGGACTTCACATGAGCGAGGCGATTCAGCTTCTGGTCGGCACCCGCAAGGGCGCCTGGATCTACCGCAGCGACGCCGGGCGCACCGGATGGACGGCGCAGGGGCCGATCTTCCTCGGCTGCATCATCAGCCACCTGGTGCTCGATCCGCGCGACGGAAAGACCCTGCTGATGGCCGCCGCCACCGGCCACCTGGGACCGACCGTGTTCAGCTCCACCGACGACGGCGAGACCTGGACGGAGGCGCAGCGGCCGCCGGCCTTCCCGAAGACCGAGGACCCGGCGACCGGCCGCGCGGTCGACCACACCTTCTGGCTGGAGCCGGGGCACCCCAGCGAGCCCGGCGTCTGGTGGGCGGGGACCTCGCCGCCCGGCCTGTTCGAGAGCCGCGACGGCGGCGCCACCTGGGACAGCGTCTCAGGCTTCAACGACCATCCCAACTACCGCGACTGGGTCCCCGCAGAGGCCGGCACGCCGGACGGGCCGCTGTTGAACCAAGTGGTGATCGACCCGCGCGACGCCGCGCACATGTACCTCGCCACCTCCACCGCCGGGGTGTTCGAGAGCCATGACCGTGGGGCGACCTGGACGCCGCTGAACCAGAACGTCGAGGCGAACTTCCTGCCGGACCCCTATCCGGAATACGGCCAGGACGCCCACTTCATCGCCCTGGCCCCCACCAATCCGGACCGGCTCTGGCAGCAGAACCACTGCGGCATCTACCGCCTCGACCGGCCGTCGGACCGCTGGGAGCGGATCGGAAACGCCATGCCGACGGAGATCGGCGACATCGGCTTCACCATCGTCCCGCACGCCCGCGACGCCGAGACGGCCTGGGTCTTCCCGATGGACGGCACCCAGGTCTGGCCGCGCACCAGTCCGGGCGGGCGGCCCGCCGTCTACCGGACCGCCGACGGCGGCGCGAGCTGGGACCGGCAGGACGCCGGCTTCCCGACCGAGCAGGGCTGGTTCACCGTCAAGCGCCAGGCGTTCTGCGCCGACCGCGCCGATCCGCTCGGCCTCTACCTCGGCACCACCGGCGGCGAGCTGTGGATGAGCGGCGACGAAGGCGGCAGCTGGCGGCAGATCGCCGCCCACCTGCCGGAGATCTATTCGGTGGTCGCAGCGCCCTTGCCATGACCCAGGTCTCGATCCCGTCGCAGCTGATCTCCTACACCGACGGGGCGACCCGGGTGGAGGCGGCCGGCGCGACCATCGCCGGCGTGCTGGACGATCTCGACGCCCGCTATCCGGGGCTGAAGTTCCGGGTGGTCGACGAGCAGGACCGCATCCGCAAGCACATGCGCATCTTCGTCGGCCGCGAGGCCGCGCGGGATATCCGCACGGCCCTGGCCGACGGCGACGAGGTGCTGATCTTCGGCGCGCTAAGCGGCGGCTGAGGCGTGACTCTCCCCCTGGGGAGTGTCACGGAAGAGGGTTCAACCCGCGGGCGTCGGCGCTGAAACCCCCGAATTCGTCATCACCCGGCTTGTCCGGGTGACCCATCCCAAGGTCGTTCGTCATCAGCTGCGGCCGGCGCCTTGGGCTGGGTGGCCCGGACAAGCCGGGCCATGACGAGAGGTGAGGACCAGCGGCCTTTCGTCAGAACCGCAGGGTGCGGGCTTCCTTGACGTGCGGCAGGTCGCGGATCTTGCCCACCAGGTCGTCGCCGGGCGCCTGGTCGACGCCGACCAGGGCGATGGCGTCCTCGCCGGCGGAGACCCGGCCGAGGTTGAAGGTGGCGATGTTGACGCCCGCGTCCGCCAGCAGGGCGCCGAGGTTGCCGATGAAGCCCGGCTTATCGACGTTGTTGACGTAGAGCATGGTCGGGCCGAACGGCGCGTCCAGGTCCATGCCCTTGACCTCTATCACCCGCGGCGTCCCGGCCAGCACCGAGCCGGCGAACGAGCGCTTGCCCTTCTCGGTGGTGACGGTGATGCGGATCAGGCTCTCGTAGATCGGCGAGTCGTCCTGGCGGGATTCCGAGACGGTGATGCCGCGCTCCTTGGCCACCGCCGGCGCGGAAACCATGTTCACCTCGGCGAGCATCGGGCGCATGACCCCGGCCAGCGCCGCGGCGGTCAGCGGCCGGGCGTTCAGCTTGGCGACCTCGCCCTCGTAGGCGATGTCGATGGACTTGATGCCGAAGTCGACCATCTGGCCGGCGAAGGCGCCGAGCTTTTCGGCCAGCGCCACGAACGGCTTCAGGCGCGGCGCTTCCTCGGCGGTCACCGAGGGGCTGTTCAGCGCATTGGTCACCGCGCCGGTGAGCAGGTAGTCGCTCATCTGCTCGGCCACCTGCAGGGCGACGTTCTCCTGGGCCTCGTTGGTGGAGGCGCCCAGGTGCGGGGTGGCGATGAAGTTCTCGGCCCCGAACAGCACGTTGGCCTTGGCCGGCTCCTCGACGAAGACGTCGAAGGCCGCGCCGCCGACGTGGCCGTCGTCCAGCAGCTTGCGCAGCGCCGCCTCGTCCACCAGGCCGCCGCGGGCGCAGTTGACGATCAGCACGCCCTTTTTGGTCTTGGCGAGGTTCTCGGCCGACAGGATGTTGCGGGTCTTGTCGGTCAGCGGGGTGTGCAGGGTGATCAGGTCGGCGCGGGCCAAAAGGTCCTCCAGCTCGACCTTCTCGACGCCGATCTCCACCGCCCGGTCCGGCGACAGGAAGGGGTCATAGGCGACCACCTTCATCTTCAGGCCGAGCGCGCGGTCGGCGACGATCGAGCCGATGTTGCCGGCCCCGATCAGGCCCAGCGTCTTGCCGTAGAGCTCGACACCCATGAAGCGGTTCTTCTCCCACTTGCCGGCCTGGGTGGAGACGTCGGCGGCGGGGAGCTGGCGGGCGAGCGCGAACATCATGGCGATGGCGTGCTCGGCGGTGGTGATCGAGTTGCCGAACGGGGTGTTCATCACCACCACGCCGGCCGCCGTGGCGGTCGGGATGTCGACGTTGTCGACGCCGATGCCGGCGCGGCCGATGACCTTCAGGTTCTTGGCGGCGGCGATGACGTCCTTGTCGGCCTTGGTGGCGGAGCGGACGGCCAGGCCGTCGTAGTCGCCGATGATCTTGAGCAGTTCGTCCTTGGTCAGGCCGGTCTTCACGTCGGCGTCGACGCCACGGTCCTTGAAGATGGCGACGGCGGCGGGGGACAGTTTGTCGGCGATGAGCACGCGGGGCATTGGGGATCTCCGTAGGGCGGAGCCCTCCCCGGCATGGCGGGGAGGGGTGATTTCAGGAATGAGGCGGACGGGCGTGAGGCCCGAGGTCAGGCGGCCAGAAGCTCGGCGGCGACGGTCTCGAAGGCCCAGTCGAGCCAGGGGGTGAGCGCGTCGAGGTCGGAGGTGTCGACCGTGGCGCCGCACCAGATCCGCAGGCCCGGAGGGGCGTCGCGGTAGCCGCCGATGTCGAGGGCGACGCCCTCCTTCTCCAGCACGCCGGCCAGCTTCTTGGCGAAGTCGGCCTGGGCGGCCTCCGGCAGGCCGGTCACCCGCGGGTCGATGACCTTCAGGCAGACCGAGGTGTTGGAGCGGATCGCCGGGTCCTCGGCCAGGAAGCTGACCCAGGAAGCCCGCTGCGACCAGGCTTCCAGCACGCCGAGGTTGGCGTCGGCGCGGCGCTTCATTTCCGCCAGGCCGCCGATGTTGGAGGCCCACTTCAGGGCGTCGAGGTAGTCCTCCACGCAGAGCATGGACGGGGTGTTGATGGTCGCGCCTTCGAAGATCTCGAGGTTCACCTTGCCGCCCTTGGTCATGCGGAACAGCTTCGGCATCGGCCAGGGCGGGGCGTAGCTCTCCAGCCGCGCCACGGCGCGGGGGCCGAGGATCAGGACGCCGTGCGCGCCCTCGCCGCCCAGCGCCTTCTGCCAGGAGAAGGTGACCACATCGAGCTTGGTCCAGTCGAGCGTCTGGGCGAAGGCCGCCGAGGTGGCGTCGCAGATCACCACGCCCTCGCGGTCGGCGGCGATGAAGTCGGCGTTCGGCACGCGCACGCCGGAGGTGGTGCCGTTCCAGGTGAAGACCAGGTCGGCGTCCTTGCGGACCTTGGTCAGGTCGGGCAGCAGGCCGTAGGGGGCGTCGAGCACCTCGGCCTCGATCTTCAGCTGCTTGGTCACGTCGGTGACCCAGTCCTTGCCGAAGCTCTCGAAGGCCAGCAGCTGCACCGGGCGCGCGCCGAGCATCGACCACATCGCCATTTCCACGGCGCCGGTGTCGGAGCCGGGCACGATGCCGATCAGGAAGTCGTCGGGGACCTGCAGCACCTCGCGGGTGCGGTCGATGGCTTCCTTCAGGCGCGCTTTTCCGAGCTTGGAGCGATGAGACCGCCCGAGCACCGCGCTGGAAAGATTTTCAGGGGACCATCCGGGGCGCTTGGCGCAGGGGCCGGAGGAAAATTCAGGACGTGCCGGCCGCATGGCCGGTTTGGCGGTGGTCATAGCGATGTCTCCCATCCTCACAGATGGACTGCGCCCCGTTGGGAGGGCGTGGCCCGCGGGCCAAAGGCCTGGGTTTGGGCCGCCGCGCAAGCGGAAAGTTGATCCCTAGGCCTCGCGGCGCGCCGCCAGGGTTCCGATCACCAGGCAGATGATGATGGCGATGATATTGAAATTGTTCACCATCGCGTGCAGCAGGTCGGGCGCGCGGCCGGTCACCAGATAGAAGGCGTGCAGGGCGAACTGGCCGGCGAACAGCAACATGGCCGCGCCCAGCCAGGCCTTGCCGTAGCTCAGGGTGACGAACAGAATCGCCAGCGCGACGATCCCGTCGCCGGCCAGCGAGATGGTGGGGGCGAGGTCCCGGGGGGCGAGCCAGTTGCTCAGCAGGGACACCACCAGGCTGGCGAGGATCACGCCGCCGGCCAGCCGCTCCGCCGGTCCGCCGCGGATCAGGGCGAAAAGGCACGCGCCGACAGACAGCGCGATTATCAGCAGAGAGATCGGATCAGGCATGACATTGCGCCCCTAATACCGATTAGGGGCGCAACACCAGTTAAACTATCGCAACAACCGCCTGATGGGCGAAGATCGCCTGATTAGCCGACTTCGCGCATCGTCACGGCTTCCGGCGTGGCGATCATCTTGTTCTCCACACCGAACATCTTGGTGCGGATGCCGAGGCGCAGCTTCGCCTCGTCGAGTTGGTGGTGCACGCTCACCATGGCGGTGCGCGCTTCGCTGAGCGCCTTCATGGCGTCCATCAGCTTGGCCTGGGCCTCATCGGCGAAGACCATCGACGCCTTCACGTCCTTACGGGCGCTCAGCATCTCGCTCATCAGTTCCGAGGCCTGGGCGAGCGCGCCGTCGACGGCCGCTTCGGTCTCAAACAGCTTGGTCGCCACGCGCTGGGCGACAAAAACCTTTTCCATAAGTAACCCCTCCAGCTAACCGACAAATTCACGGTAAATGAAAGGTAAAGCTTAGCGCAATAGATTCATGAGTTGTTAACCATGAATTCTGCCGCCGACGGTTGTGGCGTGGCGCCGACAACACAGCCCCCCAGATCTCAATGTCCAGAAGGGGTTGGGCGGCCAACCTCGCGCACGCGAAGCGAAGCGTTAGGATTATCGCCCTAAGGTGAAGGTCAGCATCGGCCTACTGCGAGCGCCATGACCCAGTCCTCAGGCCCGAGAAATCAGGCCCCGGTCGCCACCTTCCACGCCCGCGTCGCGGGCGTCGGCCTCATCACGACCGTGGTCGTGCTGCTGGCCGCCTGCCTGACGTTCATGTTCCAGCAGTGGGCGGTGGCGCGCACCCAGTCGCACCAGATCCATGAGGCGCTGGCGCGGATCACCGCCGCCACCGCCGCCCCGGCGGTGCTCAATCACGAGGGCGACCACATCCAGGCGCCGCTGTCGGCGCTCGACGGCAGCCCCAGCGTGGTGGCTGCCCGCCTCACCGACCTGAACGGCCGCGTCCTCGCCGTCTACCAGCGCGCGGCCACGGCTTCAGAGCGTCCGGCCCCGAACGAGGTGATCCGCACCGACGTGGTCGCCGGGACCCGGCCCGTGGGCCGCCTGACCATGACCGTGGGCATGCCGCGGCTGGCGCCCATGCTGCCGCAGTTCATCGCGCTCACCTTCGTGCTGCTGTTCGGCGGGGTCGGCGTGGCGCTGTTCCTGGCCCGCAGCCTCGCCCACCGGGTGATCGCCCCGGTGCAGCGGCTGTCGGAGGCCATGAACGAGGTCGCCGCCGGCGGCAGCTTCGAACCGATCGAGGTGGAGGCGCAGGACGAGCTGTTCCGCAGCCTCACCACCAGCTTCAACCACCTGCTCGGCAAGCTCGGCGAGCGCGAGAACGACCTGAAGCGCGCCATGCGCGAGCTGGAGGTCGCCCGCGACGCGGCCGACACCGCCAATGTGCTGAAGACCCAGTTCCTGGCCAACATGAGCCACGAGATCCGCACCCCGCTGAATGGGGTGCTGGCGATGGCCGAGGTCATGGCCATGGGCGAGCTGGCCGCCGTACAGCGCGAGCGGCTGCAGGTGATCCGCCAGTCCGGCGGGCTGCTGCTGGCGGTGCTGAACGACGTGCTGGACCTGTCCAAGATCGAGGCCGGCAAGCTGTCGCTGGCCAGCGAGGCCTTCGAGCTGCAGGCGGTGATCGCCCCGGTGATCGACAGCTTCTCGGTGATGGCCCGGGGCAAGGGCCTGGGCTTCAGCGTGGAGGTCGAGAAGGCCGCCGCCGGCTGGTGGGAAGGCGACCCCGACCGCTTGCGCCAGATCGTCGGCAACCTGCTCTCCAACGCCGTCAAGTTCACCCCGACCGGCGAGGTGGCGGCGGTCATCGACGTCAACCCGCAGACCGACACCCTCCGGCTGCGGGTGCGCGACACCGGCATCGGCATCGCGCCGGACAAGCTGCCGACCCTGTTCGAGAAGTTCACCCAGGCGGACAATTCCGCCACCCGGCGGTTCGGCGGCACGGGCCTGGGCCTGGCCATCTGCCGCGAGCTGACCCAGATGATGGGCGGCTCCATCGACGTGGAGAGCCGCGAGGGCCGCGGCTCCACCTTCACCGTCGAACTGCCCCTGCCGCGCGCCGAGCAGCCGGAGTCGGCGAGCGAGCCGGCGACGCGCAGCAGCGAGGAGATGGGGTTGCGGCTGCTGGCCGCCGAGGACAACGGCACCAACCAGCAGGTGCTGGCCGCGGTCATGGAGTCGCTGGGCATCGACATCGATATCGTCGCCGACGGCAAGCAGGCGGTCGAGGCCTGGCGGTCGTGCGACTACCACCTGATCCTGATGGATATCCAGATGCCGGTGATGGACGGCATCGCCGCGGCGCAGGAGATCCGCGCCGAGGAGCGCCGGTCCGGACGCCTTCGCACGCCGATCATTGCGCTGACCGCCAACGCCCTCACCCATCAGGTGGCGGAGTACATGGCGGTCGGCATGGACGGGCACGTCGCCAAGCCGATCGAGATCGCCAAGCTCTACGAGGCGATCAGCACCACCCTCAACGCCGCCGCCACCGGCGGCGACCAGGCCGCCACCCACGCCGCCTGACCCGCGTCAAAGCCGACCCCAAAGCTGAACCGCGCACAACGCCGGGCTCAGATCCGTGTCAGCCGCGACATGCTTTTCTCCTGTCCATGGCCGCCGGACATGCCGGCGACATCACGGTTCAGGAGGACCAAGACGTGAAGAAGATCCTGCTCTCGCTGGCCGCCGTCGCCGCCCTGGGCGCCGCCGCCGCGCCGGCCGCCGCCCAGCCCTGGAACCCGGGGCGGGCCTACGACAACCACGGCTCCGGCCAGCTGACGACATCCTACGTCGACAGCCTCGACTGGAAGATCAGCAACGCCGCCCGCGAAGGCCGCATTTCCTGGCAGGACGCGCGCCAGCTGCGCGGCGACCTGCGCCAGGCGCAGCCCATCGCCTACCGGGTGCAGACCGGCGAGGCCCGCGGCTGGGAACGCCAGCGGTTGCAGACCACCGTCAGCCGCATCGAGCAGGCGGTGAACGGCTACGGCGGCCGCACCTACGGCTACGGCTACGGCCCGGGCTTCCGCCGGTAGGCCGCTGAATTCGGACGCCGCCTCGCCGGGCGGGATGGCGCTCCGCATGTCATTTCTGAAACCAAGACGCGTCGAAGGAGTTCTGGTCGCCTGTCCGGGGGACCAATGCAGAGGACGCCCGACGCAAAGGAGAACGGACCATGAAGACGCTCAAGACCCTCGCCCTGATCGGCGCTTCGGCGCTGGCCCTGTCCGCCACGGCGGCTTCGGCCCAGCCCTATGGCCGCGGCTACGACCGGGGCTACGACCACAGCCAGGATCGCGGCTACGACCGTGGCTACGACCGTGGCCAGATCACCAGCGGCTACGTCGACAGCCTCGACTGGCGGATCAGCCAGGCGGCCCAGCAGCGCCGCATCTCCTGGCAGGACGCGCGGCAACTGCGCGGCGAACTGCGCCAGGTGCAGCCGCTGGCCTACCGGGTGCAGACCGGCCAGGCCCGCCGTTGGGAACAGGCTCGGCTGGAACGCACCGTCCACCGCATCGAAGTCGCGCTGAGCGGCGGCGAGCGGTACGGCTACGGCTATCGCCACTAGCGGGTCAGCATCCCGCTCGGAACCAGCGCCCCCGGAGCCATCCGGGGGCGTTTTCCGTCAGGGGCGCACCCTCAGCACGCTGTCCACAACGGTCGCCGCCCGGCCCCGCAGCAGCACGCGCTCCCCACGGTGTTCGCAGGCGAGATCGCCGCCGCGGCCGGGAAACGCCTGGTGGAAGCTCACCGCCGGCCGGCCGAGCTTGTCGGCGTAGAGCGGCGCCAGGATGCAGTGCAGCGACCCGGTGGCCGGATCCTCCGGAATGCCCGAGCCCGGCGCGAAGAAGCGGTCGACCACGTCGTAGGCCGCGCCGGCGTCCGCGAGCGCCACGACCCCGACGTTGCCGCGGCCGCCGGTGGCTGCGCTTGAGACCCTCTCCAGCGCGGCGAGATCGGGTTTCAGGCCCCGGACCTGCGCCTCGTCCGCCAGCACCGCCACCAGGTAGGACGCCGCCCAGACCTCCTGCGGCTCCACGCCCAGCGCCTCGGCCAGTCCGGCCGGTGTCGGGCCGCGGGTCGGCGACTGGGCCGGGAAGTCCATCTCGTAGAGGTCGCCTGCGCGCTGCACGGTCAGCGGGCCCGACCGGGTGTCGAAGGTCACCACCGGCGCGCCGATCGCCAACTCCTCCAGCAGCACGTGGCCCGACGCCAGGGTGGCGTGCCCGCACAGCGGCACTTCCAGCGCCGGGGTGAACCAGCGCAGGCCGAAGCGCGCGGGATCGGCGGTCTTCAGCAGGAAGGCGGTCTCCGCCTGGTTGTTCTCCGCGGCCAGCGCCTGCATCCAGCCGGCGTCGGGCCAGGCCTCCAGCGGCTCCACCACGCAGGCGGGATTGCCGCGGAACGGGGCGGAGGCGAAGGCGTCGACGGTCCACTGGCGCATGGCGGGGTTCACTCTTTCTGGTCCGGCGGGTTCAGCCCGCCACCTCGATCTCAGGCCAGCGGGCGCGGGCGGAGGCGGCGGTGCGGGCGAAGCCGTTGGTGACCCGGGTCGGATTGGGCCGCAGCCGCATGGCGAACAGGTCCTCCAGCCCGAACGGCGCGAGGATCGTCAGCCGGTCGTCGGCCTCCAGCCGCACGCCCACCGCGAACAGCGGACTGACGAAGCGGCCGAGCGCGTCGGCGCTACGCTCCAGCGGCGCATAGGGCTCGCCGAACTTGCCCTCGAACCACAGGTGCACGCGGGCCTGGTTGCGCACCTCCACCATCTCCCGCAGCGGCGGCTCGAAGGCCTCCGCGACGCGCCGGATCACGGCGTCCTCGGCCTCATAGGAGAGGTCGGCGGCGTCGAAGTAGCCAAGGTCGTAGTCCTTGATGCCGTAGTCCGGATCGCGGCCGGTGAGCTGGTTCAACACCCGCTGGTAGACCGCCCCGGAGAAGATCAGCCAGTCCGGCAGGTCGAGCGCCCGGGCGACGGTGAGCACATGCATGAGGCTGGGCGTGGCGCGGACGATGGCCTCCAGCCGGTGCTCCAGCGGCCCGCTCACCGCGGCCCCCTCAGCGGCCAGCCATGGTCCAGCGGCCCATGGCCGCGGCCGAATCCCGGCGCGCGCAGCATCGCCTCGTGCACATAGCTCCAGGCGCGCGCCACGGCCTCGGTGAGCGTCAGCCCCTGCGCCAGCCCGGTCGCGCACCCTGACGCCAGGGTGCAGCCGGTGCCGTGGGTGTGCCGGGTCTCGATCCGCTCGGCTTCGAAGGCGGTCTCGCCCCCAGGCGTCATCAACAGGTCCACCACCCGCTCGCCGGGGATGTGGCCGCCCTTCATCAGCACCGCCCGCGCGCCGGCCGCCAGCAGCGCCTCGCCGGCCCGGCGCAGGTCGTCGGTGGTCTGCACGCCTATGCCCGTGAGCGCCTCGGCCTCGGGCGCATTGGGGGTCAGCAGGGTCGCGCGGGGTACCAGGAGCGACCGCACCGCCTCCATCGCCTCGGCGGCCAGCAGCGCCGCCCCGCCCTTGGCGGTCATCACCGGGTCGATCACCGCCGGCGTCCCGGCCGCGCCGTCCAGCAGGCGGGCGACGGTCTCGACCATGGCCGCGTCGCCGAGCATGCCGGTCTTGATGGCGTCGGCGCCGATGTCGTCGAGCACGGCGCGGGCCTGGGCCTCGACGAAGGCGCTGGGGATCGGATGCACGGCGCTGACGCCCAGCGTGTTCTGCACCGTCACTGCGGTGATCGCGGTGGCCGCATAGCCGCCCAGCGCGGTGACGGTCTTGATGTCGGCCTGGATGCCGGCCCCGCCGCCGGAATCGGACCCGGCGATGATCAGAACTCGGCCCAGCGACGTCATCGGTGGGCGATAGCGCGCCCGCGGGGATTTTGCATCGGGATTTACGAGGGCCCGGCCCCGCCGGCCCCGGCGATCGCCCGCCAGACCCTCAGCGCCTGGACGGTTTCGCGCACGTCGTGGACCCGCACGGCCGCCACGCCGGCCGCCACGCCGGCCAGGGCCGCGGCGATCGAGCCGCCCAGCCGGGCGTCCGGCGGCGCGCCGCCGCCGTCCAGGGCGCTGATGAAGCTCTTGCGGCTGACGCCCAGCAGCACCGGGAATCCGAGGCCCACGATCCGCTCCAGGCCGGCGAGCAGCGGCAGGTTGTGGCGGATCATGTGCTTGCCGAAGCCGACGCCGGGGTCGAGCCAGATCCGCTCGCGCGCCACCCCGGCCGCCATCGCCGCCTGCGCCCGCGCGGCCAGGAAATCGGCCACCTCGGCGACCACGTCGTCGTAATGCGGCTCGGCCTGCATGGTCCGCGGCTCGCCCTGCATGTGCATCAGCACCACGTCGCAGCCGAGTTCGGCCGCCGTCTCCAGGCTGTCCGGCGCGTGGCGCAGGGCGCTGACGTCGTTCCACATCGTCGCCCCGGCCTCGACGGCGGCCCGCGCCACGGCCGGCTTCATGGTGTCGACGGAGATCGGGATCGCGCTCTCGGCCCGCAGCGCGCGGATCAACGGCGCGACGCGCGCGATCTCCTGCGTCGCCGCCACCGGCTCCGCGCCCGGCCGGGTGGACTCGCCGCCGACGTCCAGCATGTCCGCGCCGTCCGCGATCAGCCGGCGGCCGCGCGCCAGGGCGGAGCCGACATCGAGATGCAGGCCGCCGTCGGAGAAGCTGTCGGGGGTCACGTTGACCACACCCATGACGCGCACCTCGTCGGCAAATCGCCGGGGATATGCAATCTTCGGAGGCAATGTCGTTCTGTCGCCTAAGTGTGGTGAAGCTTGGAGTTGATATCAGCCGACGCGCTGGTCGCCAGTTCTCTCATGCCTGCGTCCGACGAGGCGCCATCCCATGATCCTCGATCCGTTCCGCCTTTATCGCCGCCACCAGCGTCTCCTGCGTGAGGCCCGCGAGGAGGCGCAGCACCTGCGCCGCCGGCATGGCGACGAAGCCCTGGCCGCGGCGCGCGACAAGCTGCGCCGGCCGGAGCTCACCACCTGGGGCCATCGCGTGCTGGAGCACACGATCAAGATCCTCCGGAAGAAGGCCTAAGGAAAAGGCGGCCGCCTCGCAGCGACCGCCTCTTCGGTTTCACGTGTTGGCGGCGATCACGCCGGCTCGGGATCGGGCCGCGGCGAGATCGGCACGGCCACGGCCGGCCCGGACGGCCGCTTGGTCTCCTGCTCGTCGCGCACCGGCGGCACGCCCTTCAGCGCGTTGACGATCTCGTCGCCGCTCAGGGTCTCGTATTCCAGCAGCGCCTTGGCCAGGGTGTGCAGGTCCTCCAGCTTCTCGGTGAGGATCCGCTTGGCCTCGTCGTAGCCGGCCTGGACCAGCCGCTTGACCTCGGAGTCGATGACGTTGGCGGTGGCTTCCGAGACATTCTGCGTCCGGGAGACGGAATGGCCGAGGAAGACCTCCTCCTGGTTATCGCCGTAGGAGACCAGGCCGAGCGCGTCCGAATAGCCCCAGCGGGTGACCATGTTGCGCGCCAGCCCGGTGGCGGCCTGGATGTCGCTGGAGGCGCCGGAGGTGACCTTGTCCTTGCCGAAGATCAGCTCCTCGGCCACCCGGCCGCCCATCATGATGGCGAGCCTGGAGGTCATCTGCTCGAAGTTGAGCGAGTAGCGGTCGCCTTCCGGCAGCTGCATCACCATGCCGAGCGCGCGGCCCCGCGGGATGATGGTGGCCTTGTGCACCGGGTCGGCGGACGGCACCGTCAGCGCGACCAGGGCGTGGCCGCCCTCGTGGTAGGCGGTGTTGCGCTTCTCGTCGTCGGTCATGACCATCGACTTGCGCTCGGCGCCCATCATCACCTTGTCCTTGGCGTCCTCGAAGTCCGCCTGGGTGACCATGCGGCGGTTCTTCCGCGCAGCCATCAGGGCGGCCTCGTTGACCAGGTTGGCCAGGTCGGCGCCGGAGAAGCCGGGGGTGCCACGAGCGATGGTCTTCACTTCCACGTCGGCGGCCAGCGGCACGTTCTTCATGTGCACGCGCAGGATCCGCTCGCGGCCGTTGACGTCGGGGTTCGGCACCACGACCTGGCGGTCGAAGCGGCCCGGCCGCAGCAGCGCCGGGTCGAGCACGTCGGGACGGTTGGTGGAGGCGACCACGATGATCGCCTCGTTGGGATCGAAGCCGTCCATCTCCACCAGCAGCTGGTTGAGGGTCTGCTCGCGCTCGTCGTTGCCGCCGCCCAGGCCCGCGCCACGATGGCGGCCCACGGCGTCGATCTCGTCGATGAAGATGATGCAGGGGGCGTTCTTCTTGGCCTGTTCGAACATGTCGCGCACGCGGCTGGCGCCGACGCCCACGAACATCTCAACGAAGTCCGAGCCGGAGATATAGAAGAACGGCACGCCCGCCTCGCCGGCCACGGCGCGGCCGAGCAGCGTCTTGCCCGTGCCGGGCGGGCCGACCATCAGCGCGCCCTTCGGGATCTTGCCGCCCAGGCGCTGGAACTTCTGCGGGTCCTTCAGGAACTCGACGATCTCGGTCAGCTCCTCCTTGGCCTCGTCGACGCCGGCCACGTCGTCGAAGGTCACCCGGTTCTTGTTCTCGGTCAGCATGCGGGCCTTGGACTTGCCGAAGCCCATGGCGCCGCGGGCGCCGCCCTGCATCTGGCGCATGAAGAAGATCCACACCCCGATCAGCAGCAGGATCGGCAGGCTGTTGAGGATGAAGCCCACCAGGGTGAAGCCGCCCGCCGGCTTCACGGAGATGTCGGCGCCCTGGCCTTCCAGCCGCTTCACCAGGTCGTCCTGGTTGTTCGGCGTCACCGCCGTGTAGGTCTTGTTGGACTGGTCGGTGATTTCCACGGCCGCGCCGCGGATCACCGCCTTCTTGACCTCGCCGGAATTCACCTTGGTCAGCATCTGGGAATAGGTGACTTCGCTGGCGCCCGCCGCGCGGCCGCCTCCGGTCACCATGCTGTAGAGGCCGATCAGGACGACGACGACGACGCCCCAGATGACGAGATTTCGCAGATTCATCGGTTACGACCGTTCCGAAAACTTCGGGCCAAGACCTTAAAGATAGGACGCCGACCAGCGTTCCACCAGCAACCCGGTCCCGGCGCGACGGAAGACCGCGCCTTGACCATGAAATGCGAAGGGCCGCGCCTTGCGGCGCGGCCCGTACATAGGAAGCCGATTTTGTCGAACCAGCGGCGCCTTAGCGCGCCGGCTTCTTCGGCGCAGCGATCAGGCCTTCGCGCTGGGCGCGCTTGCGGGCCAGCTTGCGGGCCCGACGCACGGCCTCCGCCTTCTGGCGAGCGCGCTTCTCGGAGGGCTTTTCGTAGTGCACGTGCCGCTTCATTTCGCGGAACGAGCCCTCACGCTGCATCTTCTTCTTGAGCGCCTTGAGGGCTTGGTCGACGTTGTTGTCGCGGACGAAAATCTGAACCAGGGGTCTCTCTCCTGTCGGTCGCTTCCCGCCCGGCCCCCATTGTCCCGGCTTGGGGCGGCGGCGAGCGATCAAAAACAGTTAGCTGCAAAAATCATGCGGCCCGGAGGCGGCGGCCTTCGGGTTTGAGCGCGGCGAGATACCAGAAGGCGGGGGCCATGTCCACGCCGAGACGCGGCAATCCGCACGCGCTAGGATGGATGCATGACCAAGGCCGCTGAAACCGGGAACGACTGGGCCGCCGGGGCCGAGCAGCAACTGCTCGACCGGGCGCTGAAGATGGCCCCCATCGAGGGCTGGACCTGGCGGATGACCCGCATGGCCGGCCGCGCGGAGGGCTTTTCCGAGGGCGAGACCGAGCTTCTGCTGCCGCACGGCCCCGCCGACCTGGCCGCCCTGCTCTCGCGCCGCCACGACCAGCGGGCGCTGGCGATGCTCGCCGAGGTCGATCCCGACGCCCTGAAGATCCGCGAGCGGATCGCCCGCGCGGTGGAAGCCCGCCTCGACGTCGCCGCCGCCGACGAGCCCGCCACCCGCCGCTGGGCCGGCCATCTCGCCCTGCCGCAGCACGCCGCCCAGGGCGCCCGGCTGGCCTGGGAGAGCGCCGACGCCCTCTGGCGCTGGGCCGGCGACGTCGCCACCGACGAGAACCACTATTCCAAGCGCGCCCTGCTGGCCGGCATCCTGACCGGCGCGCTGGCCGTGCGCATGGCCTCCGGCCGCGCCGAGGCCATGGCCTTCGTCGACCGCCGGATCGGCAACGTCATGGCGTTCGAGAAGTGGAAGGCCACGACCCGCCTGCGGCCCACCGATTTCGTCACCGGCGTCGCCAACGCGCTGGGGCGGATGCGCTACGGCGTTGCTCGCAACCCATAGTTCGTCATGGCCCGGCTTGTCCGGGCCACCCAGCCCAAGGCGCCAGCTCATCTGCTGAAGCAGGGCTTTGGGATGGATCACCCGCACAAGGCGGGTGATCACGAGTTCAGGACAGCGGCTTAACCCGGTTGATATGGCCCATCTTGCGGCCGGGCTTGGCGCCGCGCTTGCCGTAGAGGTGGAGGCGGGTTTCCGGCTCGGCGGCGTAGCGGGGCCAGGCGTCGACCTCCGCGCCCAGCAGGTTCAGCATCTCCACCCCGGCGATCGCCCGGGTGGGCCCCAGCGGCCAGCCGGCGACGGCGCGGATGTGCTGCTCGAACTGGTCGACCTCGCAGCCGTCCTGGGTCCAGTGGCCGGTGTTGTGCACCCGCGGCGCGATCTCGTTGACCAGCAGCCGGCCGTCCTTCAGCTCGAACAGCTCGACGCCGATCACCCCGACGTAGTCGAGGCCGGAGAGGATCTGGGCGGCAATCCGCTCGGCCTGGTCGGCCAGGGCGGTGGAGGCGGCGGCCGGGGCCAGGGACCGGCGCAGGATGCCGTCCTCGTGGTGGTTCTCGGCCAGCGGATAGACCGCGGTCGCGCCGTCGCGGCCGCGGGCGGCGATCACCGACAGCTCGCGCACGAAGTCGGCCGGCGCCTCGACGATCACCGGCCGGCCGCCCAGCGCGGCGAACACCTCGGCGGCCTTGTCCACGTGCTCGACCCAGCGCTGGCCCTTGCCGTCGTAGCCCTCGCGGCGGGTCTTCATCAGGCAGGGCGCGCCGATGCGGGCCACGGCCTCGGTCGCCTCGGCGGCGGTGGCGGCGGCGGCGAAGGCCACGGTGGCGACGCCATGGGCGTTGAGGAACGTCTTCTCCTCGACCCGGTCCTGGGCGACAGCCAGCACCCGCGCGCCGGGCGCGACCTCGACGCCCATCGCCGCCAGCTGGGCGACGGAGGCCGCCGGCACGTTCTCGAACTCGTAGGTGACGACCCCCGCCAGGCCGGCGAGCGCCTTCAGCGCCTCGGCGTCGTCGTAGGGGGCGACGATGGTGTGCGCGGCGATGCGGCCGGCCGGGGAGTCCGCCTCGCGCTCCAGCACCGCCACGTCGAAGCCCAGCCGGCTGGCGGCCTCCGCCAGCATGCGGCCGAGCTGCCCGCCGCCGAGGATGCCGATGGTGGAACCCGGGGCGAGGGGTAGGCTGACCATGGGACCGCTCAAGCGTCTTCGACGGTTTCCGCCACCGAGGCGGTCTGTCGGGCGGTGAAGGCGGCGAGCCGGCCGGCCAGCGCCTCGTCGGAGAGCGCCAGGATCTTGGCGGCCATCAGGCCGGCGTTCTTGGCCCCGGGTTCGCCGATCGCCAGGGTGCCGACCGGGATGCCGGCCGGCATCTGGACGATGGACAGCAGGGAATCCATGCCCTTCAGGGCCTTGGACTCGATCGGCACGCCCAGGACCGGCAGCTCGGTGAGCGAGGCGGTCATGCCCGGCAGGTGGGCGGCCCCGCCAGCGGCGGCGATGATCACCTTGACGCCGGCGGCCTTGGCGCCCTTGGCGAAGGCGTACATCCGGTCGGGGGTGCGGTGCGCCGAGACCACCTTGGCCTCGAACGGCACGCCCAGGGCCTCAAGCATCTCGGCGGCATGGCGCAGGACCGGCCAGTCGGAGCGGCTGCCCATGATGATGGCGACGGGCGCGGCGGCGGCGCTCATGTGATTTGCAATCCCCGAAAGGCCCTTGCCCGGAAGGGCGCGGAGTATAGGCGCCGCCTTTGCGCCCGCAACCAAGATGGGTAGATTCCTTTAAGTCCCTGTCGTCCTTGATTCTCTAAGGCCAGGCTTTCGCACGATGAAGATCACCGGCGCGCGCAATGAGCCCTTTTCGGCCATGCGCAAGCGCGCCCTGACCCAGGCCGGCGCCCAGGCGCGGCCGGCGACGACGTCCGCCGATCCGGTGGCCTTCCTGGGCCTGGACGAGACCGATCTGACGCCGGCGGTGCAGGGCGCGGTGCAGACCCTGCTCACCGAGATCGACGACCTGCGCACCGAGGTCGGGCGGCTGAAGGCGCGGCTCTCCGAGACCGAAGGGCTGGCCGATCGCGACGCCCTGACGCCGCTGCTCAACCGCCGCGCCCTGATCCGCGAGCTTGGCCGCATCCGCACCTTCGCCCAGCGCTACGGGGCCGCCGCCAGCCTGGTCTATTTCGACCTCGACGGGCTGAAGAGCGTCAACGACCGCTTCGGCCACGCCGCCGGCGACGCGGCCCTGAAGGCCGTGGCCGAGCGGCTGGCGGCCAACGTGCGCGAGTCCGACGTGGTCGGCCGCATGGGCGGCGACGAGTTCGCGGTGATCCTGGTGCAGGCGGACCGCGCGGTGGCGGAAGCCAAGGCCGAGGTCCTGGTCCGCGCCATCGAGCGCGAGCCGATGCGGTTCGGCGACTGGTCCGCGCCCCTGCACGTCTCCTTCGGGGTCTGCGAGATCACCCAGGACGCCGAGCCGGAAGAGATCGTCGCCCGCGCCGACCAGGCCATGTACGCCCGCAAGCGCGAGCGCCGCGCCGGCTCCTAGGGCCTCAGGCGATGATGTCGGGGGTCAGCTGGTCCTCGATCCGCACGATCTCGTCCTTCAGCGCCAGCTTCTTGCGCTTCAGCCGGCCGATCAGCAGCATGTCCGGCAGCGGCGACAGCGCGATCGCCTGGACGGCGGCGTCGAGGTCGGCGTGGTCCTGGCGCAGCTCCGCCAGCCGGGCCTGCAACACCTCGTCCGAGGGGTCGTCCTGATCGTTCATATGCGGGGCGATCCTAGTCGAAGGCGGCGGCGAGGGCGGCGAGGGCCTGATCCGGCGCCGGCCGGCCCCAGGCGGCGGAGGCGGCCTTCAGCGCCTGCAGCGCTGCGGTCCCGCCGCGGGCGTCCGGCGCCAGCGCCTCCAGGGTCTCCATCAGCACCCGCTCGGCGCGCAGCTCGGCGGCCTTGACGTCGTCCCGCAGGCCTTCCCGCGCGCCGTCGTCCACCGGCGGCGCGGCGGCCTTCAGCGTCCGGCGTACGGTGCGCAGCGGCGCCAGCACCGCGCCCTCCCAGGCGCGCGCCACCGCGGCCGCCTGCTCGAGCAGGGCCGGGTCCCCGGCTTCCGCCCACACCGCCCAGAGCAGGAACGAGGTGTTCTGGCCGTGCGCGTCCTGCAGCGCCAGGCAGGCCTCCGGCACGCCGGGGCGGCCGTAGACGGCCAGCGTCCAATCCCAGAGCGACATAACGCTACGCGTCTCCCTTGAGCGGACCGACGTCCTCGCCCCACCGCTTAACGGGTTTCCACGACAGTCCGAAGAGGTCCAGCGCCCGGCCGACCGACTGGTCGACCATCTCCTCCAGGCTGGCGGGCTTCGCATAGAAGGCCGGCAGCGGCGGGGCGATCACCGCCCCCATCTCGGCCAGCCGCACCATGGTACGCAGGTGGCCCAGGTGCAGCGGCGTCTCGCGGACCATCAGCACCAGGGTGCGGCGCTCCTTCAGGACGACATCGGCGGCGCGGGTCAGCAGGGAGGAGGTCACGCCGGTGGCGATCTCGCTCATGGTGCGCACCGAACAGGGCGCCACGATCATCCCCAAGGTCTGGAAGGAGCCGGAGGCGATCGCCGCGCCGACGTCGCTCACCTTGTGGGTGACATCGGCGCGCGCCTGCACGTCGGCCACCGACAGCTCGGTCTCCTGCGCCAGGGTCAGCGCCGCCGAGCGGCTCATCACCAGATGGCTCTCGACCCCGAGCTCGCGGCAGGCGTCCAGCGCCCGCAGGCCATAGGCCACGCCGGAGGCCCCGGAGAGGCCGACCACCAGTCTCGGACGCTCAACTTTTGACATGCGGAAGGTCCCAAACGCCTGGAGTCAGGCCGCCGATCCAGCTTCGCCGTCTGCAAACATATGTGATCTGACAGCGCCGCGCAGCGGGTGTTCACTTTGCAGCTGTCCAACGAGGAGACGTATCGTCATGGCCGTGGAAGCCCGGATCCGTGAACTTGGATCTCGCCACCAGTCTCTCGAACAAGCCATTCAAGACGAACTGCGTAGGCCCGCCGCCGACGACATCAGACTAAAAGAACTCAAGCGACAGAAGCTCAGGCTCAAGGAGGAGATGGAGAGCCTGCGCGGACAGATGCACTAGCTCTCCATTCACGACCTAGTCCTCGGCGTGCTCCGCTTCGTCGTCGAACGCGGGCTCGTCGTGGATGTCGTCGTCGCCGACCGCGACCTCGTCTTCATAGGCCCCGGCTTCCGAAGCCGGGCGCAGCGTCGGGCCCTCGGGCTCGGTCACGCCGCGGCGGGCGTCGTCCTTCGCCTTCTTGTCGGCCGCCTTGCGCACCACCGCGTCCAGCTCCAGCTGGGTGGCGAGGCCGAGCGTCACCGGATCGACCGGCTTGATGTTGGCCGAGTTCCAGTGCGTGCGGTTGCGCACCTGGTCGATGGTGGCCTTGGTGGTGCCGAGGATGCGGGCCAGCTGGCTGTCGGGCACTTCCGGGTGGTTGCGCAGGAACCAGGCGATGGCGTCCGGTCGGTCCTGGCGGCGCGACACCGGGGTGTAGCGCGGCGCCTTCTTCACCGGCTTCAGCAGCTCGGCGTGGCGGCTCTTCTGCGCCTTCATGCGGTAGGCGGGGTTGTTCTGGGCGGCGTCCAGCTCCTCGCGGGACAGCTGGCCGTTGGCGATCGGGTCGGCGCCGCGGATGTCGCGCGCCACTTCGCCGTCGGCGATGCCCTTCACTTCCAGCGGATGCAGGCCGCAGAAGTCGGCGATCTGCTCGAAGGTCAGCGAGGTGTTGTCCACGAGCCAGACGGCGGTCGCCTTCGGCATCAGGATGTCGGTCGTCATAGCAGTTTTCCGGTTCCGGAAATGAAGGCGCCCGGCCTTTCGGCCGGGCGGTGTGAAGTCTTCATATAGGCCGGTTCCGCCGAACAGGAAACGGGATTATGGCCGCAGGGGCGCCGTCCGGCGGCGGCTCATTGCACGAAAATCCACCCCGGCGTCAGAGATGACAGCTGCACGCCCACCAGGATCAACTGGTCGCTCGGGACCCCGGCCATGGTCACCACGGTGTCGGCGCCCACCTGGGCGACCGAGTAGGAGAAGCCCGCGTCGAGCTGCACCCGGTCGCCCTCGGCCTGGTTGAAATCGAGCACCCGGTCGATCCCGGCCCCGGCGAAGCTGTGGAAGATGTCCGCGCCCGGACCGCCGGTGATGGTGTCGTTGCCGCGGTCGCCGGACAGCCAGTCATTGCCGGCGCCGCCGTAGAGGACGTCGTTATCCTGGCCGCCGCGGATGATCTCGTTCCCCGAGCCGCCGTTCAGCGTGTCGTTTCCGATGTTGCCGTAGAGGATGTCGTCGCTGGCGTGGGAAGTGATCAGGTCGTTGCCCTGGCCGCCGACCAGCCAGTCGCCGCCGCCGGAGCCGCCGTCGATGACGTCGTCGCCCTTGTTGCCGTTGATGTTGTCGAACCCCGCGCCGCCGAAGATCGTGTCGGCGCCGTCGTCGCCCCACAGGAGGTTCGCGCCATTGCCGCCGATGATGGAGTCCGCGCCGGCGCCGCCATGGATGTCGTTGCCGGCGGCGTTGCCGGTGATCTTGTCCGACCCCGAGCCGCCGACCGCGTTCTCGATGCTCACGCCCTGGGCGATGGCGACGTTGCCGGTCAGTCCGCCGACATCCGAGAAGGAGCCGGCCCGCAGGTCGATCACCTGGGTGTTGGCGTAGCCGGAGAAGTCGAAGGTGTCGTTGCCGCCCGCGTCCCAGACCGCGAACACCAGCTTCTGGCCGCTGTAGCTGGCCGCGAACCACGGCTCGTCGGCGGTGGAATGGAAGCCGTACACCGTGTCGCCGGTGCGGGTGCTCATGTTCGGGCCGTATTCGAGCTGCGCGGCGGCGATGTCGTCGATCAGCGGCGCGGCGGAATACTGGCCGCCGAAATTGGCCCCGGTGTTCGCCTCGCTGAAGTAGCTCATCACCGTGTACTGGCGGGAATCCTCGTAATAGGTCGCGTCGGTCGCATAGGTGAGGGTGGCGTCCGCCGAGGCGTTGTAGTCGGACGGGTGCGCCAGGCCGATCGCGTGGCCCAGCTCGTGGACCAGCACCTGGCCGCCATAGTTCCCCACCATGGGATTGGCGTTGTAGCTGAAGGTCGAATTGATCCACACGTCGCCGGACGACGAGGCGGCGGACCGCGAGCCCGGATACATGCCGAACGCCGCCGAGCCGGAAACGCCGGTGGTGTAGTCGCCGAGCAGGATGGTGGCGTTGTCGGAATAGGCTCCCTCGCCGCTGGTCCCGGATCCCACGCGCACGAAGGTGATGTTGGCCACGTCCGACCAGGCCTTCAGGGCGAGCTCGGCCTGGGTGATCTGCGCGGCGTTGAACCGCGCGAAGCCGCCGGCGTCCTCCGGCATGGTGGTCGGGGCGTCCGCCCGATAGGCGTAGGTCACCACCGCCGGGGTGTGCAACGCCGCCGACCAGCCCGGATCGCCGCGGACGATCTGGTTGGCGGCTTGGTCGATGGTGTAGCTGGTCTTGCCGCCCACCACCGCGCCATCGCGGGCGTCGGCGTTCAGGTAGAACTGCGGCTGGCCCGCGTCGCCCGCCAGCGTCATCGCCGGCGCGGGCTCGCCCGGATAGGGGTCCCAGTCGCCGGCCGGCGGCGCGACGGGGTCGAGGCTCCCGGCGCCCGTAAAACGGGTGTCGAGCTCCAGCATGGGATAGGATTCGAGCGGCATATCAGAACTCTACCTCAGTCCATCCCCTTCAAATTCTTAAGGGAACGATGGTTTTTCAGCAATGCGCGAACTTGTGACGCAACCGCGCAGGCTGAAGACGACTGCACGCCGTGGTTTCATCCCCGGCGCGGGGGCGACATGCTGACGCACACCGCCCGGCTAGGCCGCGGAGGCACGATCAGCGGCCACGCCTGTCAGCCGTTTTAGGGTCTCGGCGTCGAAGGGCGCTGCGCTTTTGATATCGTTGTCGAAATAAACGTAGGCGTCCCTGCCGTTCGCTCGCCAGGCGGCGATGCGGTCGGCCCAGGCCTGCAGCTCGGCCTCTGGGTAACGGCCGTGGTAGCGCCCGCCCGGACCGTGCCCGCGGACGTAGACGAAGGAGGCGGTGACCTCCCAGGGCGAGGGCGCGGAATGATGGTCGGAGATGCAGAGCGCCGCATCGTGGTCGGCGAGGATGCGGAACACCGCCGGGTCGTACCAGCTGTCGTGGCGGAACTCGACGGTGTGGCGCCCGCCCTTCGGCAGCAGCGCCAGGAAGGCCGCCAGCCGCTCGTCGTTGCGCCGCAGCTGCGGCGGCAGCTGGGTCAGCGCCGGTCCCTGCTTGGCGCCCAGCGGCGCCATGCGCCCGAACACCAGGGCGACGGAGTCCGCGCAGTCCTTGAGCTTCTTGTTGTGGGTGATGAAGCGGCTGACCTTCCAGGCGAACACGAAGCCCGCCGGCGCCCGACGCGCCCAGCCCTCGACCATGGCCTCCGACGGCAGGCGGTAGAAGCTGGCGTTGATCTCCGAGGTGTCGAAGCGGCTGGCGTAGTACTCCAGCCGCTCGCGGTCCTTGGTCCCGGGCGGGTAGAAGGGGCCGGTCCAGTCCTTGTAGGTCCAGCCCGAGCAGCCGATGCGCAGCGCGGTCATCCCCGCGGGAATGCCCCGGGCCGGCGGGCGGTTGCCTAGAGCGGAACGCGGCCGACGATCTTCAGGCCGTAGCCGCCGGAGCCCGGCAGCACGGTCGTGGACGAGGTCAGCAGCAGCATGTCGCGGACCCCGAGGTCCAGCAGGATCTGCGCGCCGACGCCGTAGTCGCGCAGCACGTTGGCGGTCTGGCTGGCGTCCGGCTGGCCGTAGCGCTGCGACAGCCAGGCCGGGTCGGAGTCGCGGATGAACACCGCCACGCCGGCGCCCTCGTAGTCGGCGATCGCCTGCAGCGCCCGGGGCACATAGTCCCGCCGCGCCTCCACATGGCCCAGCATGTCGGCGGCCATGTCCACCCGATGCATCCGCACCAGGGTCGGCTTGTCCGGGTCGATGCGGCCCTTGGTCAGCACCACGTGCTCGGTGCGGTCGATCACGTTGCGGTAGATGACCATCCGGAAGCGGCCGCCATAGGCGCTGTCGAACGGCGTCTCCAGCACCCGCTCCACCTGCCGCTCGGTGCGGCGGCGGTAGGCGATCAGGTCGGCGATGGTGCCGATCTTCAGCCCGTGCAACTGGGCGAAGGCGACCAGGTCCGGAAGCCGGGCCATAGACCCGTCGTCCTTCATGATCTCGCAGATCACCCCGGCGGGGTTGAGGCCGGCCATCCGCGAGATGTCCACGGCCGCCTCGGTGTGGCCGGCGCGGACCAGCACGCCGCCGTCCTTGGCCACCAGCGGAAAGACGTGGCCGGGCGAGACGATGTCGTCCGGTCCCTTGGTAGGGTCGACGGCGACGGCGACGGTGTGGGCGCGGTCGTGGGCGGAGATGCCGGTGGTGACCCCCTCGCGCGCCTCGATCGAGACGGTGAAGGCGGTGCCGTGGCCGGACTGGTTGTCGGTGGCCATCGGCGGCAGGCGCAGCGCCCGCGCCCGCTCGGCGGTGATCGACAGGCAGATCAGGCCGCGGGCATGCTTGGCCATGAAGTTGATCTGTTCGGGGGTGGCGAACTGCGCCGGGATGATGACGTCGCCCTCGTTCTCCCGGTCCTCGGCGTCCACCAGGATGTAGGGGCGGCCGTTGCGGGCGTCCTCGATGATCTCCTCGATGGGGGAGATGGCCGAGGTGACGGCGTCGGGGTCGGCGCCACCGTTGGCGGGGGGGACCAGGTAGGGGCGCTTCATGAGCCGGCTCGCATGTTGGCGAAGTCCATCACCTGCTCGGCGACGGTCGAGAGCTGCCAGGCGTCCTTGGCCTCGCGGCACGCGCCCGCCTGGTCGAACAGGCCGGAGCTCGCGTTCAGGGCCGCGCCGAACGGCGTCGGCCAGCCCCGCATGGCATGTATGATCGCCCGCAGCGACATCAAGGCGGTGCCCACCGCCTGCCAGCCGTCGGCGATGATGATCGCGCCCACCGCCTTGCCCTGGAAATAGGGCGCGGCGTCGGCGCGGGTCAGCTCCAGAGTGTCCAGGGCGTTCTTCACCACGCCCGAGATCGAGCCGTGATAGCCGGGCGAGGCGATGATCACCCCGTCGGCGGAGCGCACCGCGTCGGCCAGCACCTGCTGGGCCTCGACGATGTCCCCGTCGCGGGGATCGAAGATCGGCAGGGTCGCCAGAAAGGCCCCGCCCAGCAGCAGGGTCTCGGCGCCCGCCGCCTCTGCGGCGCGCAGGCTGCAGGCCAGCGCCGTCTCGGTGGTCGACCCGGGGCGGATGGTCCCGCCGATGCCGACGATCAAGGGGCGCTTGGCGCTCATGCGGCCGCGGTCTCGTCGGCGAACACCTTCTTCAGCTCGGTCTTGAGGATCTTGCCGTTGGCGTTGCGCGGCAGGGTCTCGGGCCAGAAGGCGACCTTCACCGGGACCTTGAAGCCGGCCAGGCGCTCGCGGACCCAGGCCCTGAGCTCGGCCTCCGTCGCCGTTCCGCCGGGTTTCAGGTGCACCACCGCCGCCGGTTCCTCGCCAAGGGTCTTGTGCGGCACGCCGACGATCGCGGCGTCCATCACGTCCGGGTGGTCGTAAAGCACGTTCTCCACCTCGACGCAGTAGATGTTCTCGCCGCCGCGGATCAGCATGTCCTTGGCCCGGTCGATGATGAACAGGAAGCCTTCCTCGTCCAGCCGCGCCAGATCGCCGGTCCGCAGCCAGCCGTCCACGAAGGTCTCGGCGGTGGCCTCCGGCTTGTTCCAATAGCCCTTCACGACCTGAGGGCCCTTGACCCACAGCTCACCGACCGCGCCGGGCGGCAGGACGGTCACCCCGTCCGCAGGATCGCGGATCTGCATCTCGCCCACCGGCGCGGCGGGGCCGGCGCTGTCGGGGCGGTTCTCATAGTCCTTGCCCAGGTGGGAGGTGAAGGTGGCGGTGGTCTCGGTCATCCCCCAGCCGTTGCCCGGCTGCGAGCCCGGGAAC
Source organism: Phenylobacterium hankyongense (assembly GCF_003254505.1). Classification (NCBI taxonomy): domain Bacteria; kingdom Pseudomonadati; phylum Pseudomonadota; class Alphaproteobacteria; order Caulobacterales; family Caulobacteraceae; genus Phenylobacterium; species Phenylobacterium hankyongense. The sequence goes on from NZ_QFYP01000001.1 coordinate 1,069,661, forward strand.
ACCTCGGCGATCTTGCGCACCAGCTCCGGCGCCGACGGCGCGCCGCCGTAGGTCACCGCCACCAGCGAGGAGAGGTCGTACCTGCTGCGCGCCGGATGCTCGATCAGCTGCCAGGCGATGGTCGGCACCCCGCCGGTGGAGTTGACCTTCTCGCGCTCGATCAGCCGCATGGCCGGCTCGGCGTCCCAGCGCCGCATCAGCACGATCTTGCCGCCGGAATTGAGGGTCGGCGACAGGGTGGCGGAAAGGCCGGTGGCATGGAACAGCGGCACCACCAGCAGGGTGGTCCGCTGCGGCAGCTTGTGCGGATCGCTCTCCGGCAGCGGCTGGCCGGCGCGCAGGAAGTTCCGCGCCGCCGAAACCCCGCTCGCCCCGATGTTCGAGGTCATGTTCCGGTGGGTGCCGAGCGCGCCCTTCGGCTTTCCCGTGGTGCCGGAGGTATAGAGGATGGTGGCGTCGTCCTCCGGCCCCAGCGGCACGTCGGGCAGGGGCCGCTCGGGGAGCGCCGCCCAGCCGGCCACCGGGCCGATCACGTCGTCCAGCCGCCGCACGCGCGGATCGGCCGTCTCGTCCTTCAGCCGCGCGACGTAGACCCGCTCCAGGTCCGGCAGGCTGTCGAAATGCTCGGCGATCCGCCCCAGCCGCTCGTCGTCCACGAAGGCGACCTTGGCCCCGGAGTCGGCCAGGCCGTACTGCAGCTCCGCCCCGGTCCACCAGGCGTTCAGCGGGGTGACGATGGCGCCGGTCAGCACGCCGGCGAAGAAGGCCACCGGCCATTCCGGCAGGTTGCGCATGATCACCGCCACCCGGTCGCCCTTCCTCACCCCGTCGGCGACCAGCTGGTGGGCGAGCGTCAGCGTGGCGCGGGCGAAGGCCTCGTAGGTGGCGCGGTCGTCGTCGTAGACGATGAACTCGCGGTCCTTGAAGGCGCGGCCGTTGATGAAGACGTCGCGCAGGGTCGGCGGGGCATGCTTCCACACCCGGGTCGGGATCCCGCGGATTACCGCCTCCTCGATCTCGAAGCGCCCGCCCGGCGCCGTCAGCCGGCGGTGGGCCTCGGCGATGGACATGACCGGCCAGGCGTCGCTCATCTCAGACCGCCTCGGCCTTGGCCGCGTCGCGCCGGCCGCCGCGGGCGGCGTAGGCCTCCCGCAGCTCGCCCAGCTCCTTGGCGTAGCGCTTCTCCGCCTCCTCGCGCAGGCGCGGGATGTGGTAGCCGGGGAAGAGGTCGTTGTCGGGCCGGTAGTCCTTCAGCACCTGCTTGGCGACGGTGACCTTGTGCACCTCGGTCGGTCCGTCGGCGATGCCCATGACCAGGCTCGAGGTCACCATGTGCATGAACGGCATCTCGTTGGAGACGCCCAGCGCGCCGTGCAGGTGCGCGGCCTTGGTGGCGATGTCGTGGTAGACCTTGGGCATCGCCACCTTGATGGCGGCGATGTCCTTGCGGACCTTCTGGTAGTCCTTGTGCTTGTCGATCAGCCAGGCGGTGCGCAGCACCAGCAGGCGGAACATCTCCAGCTGGATCCAGCTGTCGGCGATCTGCTCCTGGACCATCTGCAGGTCAGCGAGGCGGCCGTCGCGGGTGGTGCGGCTGACCGCGCGGCGGCACATCAGGTCGAGCGCGTTCTTGCAGGCCCCGACCGTGCGCATGGCGTGGTGCACGCGTCCGCCGCCCAGCCGCACCTGGGCGATGATGAAGGCGGCGCCGCGCTCCCCCAGCAGGGCGTCGTAGGGCAGGCGGACGTCGGTGTAGCGGACGTAGCCCTCGTTGCCGCCGCCGATCTCGCCGCCGCCGCCGACCGCCACGTTGCGGATGATCTCCACGCCCGGGGTGTCGGTGGGCACCAGGAAGATCGAGGTGCGCCGGTAGGGGTCCTTGGCGTCGGGGTCGGTCACCGCATAGAGCACCAGGACCTTGGAATAGCGGGCGTTGGTGGAGAACCACTTCTCGCCGTTGATCACCCATTCGTCGCCGTCCAGCACCGCGCGGGTCTTGAAGGTCAGCGGGTCGGAGCCGCCGGTGGGCTCGGACATAGAGAAGGCCGAGCGGATGTCGCCGTTCAGCAGCGGCCACAGCCAGCGCGTCTTCTGCGCCTCGGTGCCGTAGTGGGCGATGATCTCGGCGTTGCCGGAGTCGGGCGCCTGGCAGCCGAACACCGTCGGGGCCAGCCCATTGCGGCCCAGCTTCTCGTTCATCAGCGCGAGCTTCACCTGGCCGAAGCCCTGGCCGCCGAGCTCGGGGCCCAGGTGGCAGGCCCACAGGCCCTGGTCCTTCACCTTCTGCTGCAGCGGTCGGATGAATTTCTCGCGGCCCAAGGAGCCGTGCACGGCCATGCCCAGGTGGGAGAGCGGCTCGACCTCCTCGCGCATGAACGCTTCGATCCAGTCCAGCTTCGTCTGGAACTCGGGGTCGGTCTCGAAATCCCAGGCCATGCGGTCCTCCCATGCCTCGTCGACGAGGTCGTCTTTCGTAATAGCGGTACGAGCACGCCCCGTCCGGGACGCCGCAAGCATTATCAAACGGCTGTTGGAACCCTGCAACGGCGGTTGTGGCGCGGCGATGGCCCAGGCAAAAAGATCGGCAGGCCCAGAGGCTGCGGCCACGGAGACGCACGGATGAGCAAGGCCAAGTCGTTGGGGTTCTCGCGCGAACGCCTGCAGCGGATCGACCGCTTCATCCAGGACCGCTACATCGCGCCCGGCCGCCTGCCCTGCGCCCAGGTGCTGGTGGCCCGCAAGGGCGAGGTGGTCCACCAGACGCTGCTGGGCCAGCAGGACCCCGAACGCGGCGTTCCGCTCGCCGAGGACACGGTCTTCCGCATCTATTCGATGACCAAGCCGGTGACCTGCGTCGCCCTGATGACCCTGGTCGAGGAGGGATTGATCGCCCTCGACGATCCGGTCGCCCGGCACATCCCGGAGTGGAAGAACCTCGGCGTGTTCGCCGCCGGCCTGGAAGGCGCGTTCATGTCGACGCCGCCGGCCCGGCCGATGCAGGTGGTGGACCTGATGCGCCACACCTCGGGCCTGACCTACGGCTTCCAGAACCGCACCAACGTCGACGCCGCCTACCGCAAGCTGAAGCTCGAGGACTTCGACACCGGCGACCTCGACGCCATGGTCGCCACGCTGGCGAACATCCCGCTGGAGTTCTCGCCCGGCGAGGCCTGGAACTACTCGGTGTCCACCGATGTGGTCGGCTACCTGGTGCAGAAGATCGCCGGCAAGCCGCTCGACCAGGTGTTCCAGGAGCGGATCTTCGGGCCGCTGAACATGGCCGACACCGGCTTCGTCGTGCGCGAGGACCAGAAGGCGCGGTTCGCCGCCTGCTACTCCGCCACGCCCCAAGGCGGGCTGAAGCTGCAGGACGATCCGCAGGCCAGCCCCTATCTGGCGGCGCCGAAGCTGCTCTCCGGCGGCGGCGGCCTGGTGTCGACCGCGGCCGACTACCTGCGCTTCGCCAACATGCTGGTGAACGGCGGCGAGCTGGACGGCGCGCGGATCCTGGCGCCCAAGACCCTGCGGCTGATGGCCTCGAACCACCTGCCCGGCGGCGCCGACCTGACGCAGATGTCGCGCTCGCTGTTCTCGGAGAGCACCAACGCCGGGATCGGCTTCGGGCTCGGCTTCGCGGTGGTGTTCGATCCGCCCAAGACCCTGATCCCCTGCAGCCAGGGCGAGTTCTACTGGGGCGGCATGGCCTCGACCGCCTTCTGGGTCGACCCGGCCGAGAAGGTCACGGTGGTGTTCATGACCCAGCTGATCCCGTCGTCCACCTATCCTATTCGGCGGGAGCTTCGGACCTTGGTCTACTCGGCGCTGATGGAGAGCCAAGCCTAGCGCTTTCGCCGTCGGTGACCGCCTCGCTCTCGTCCATCATGGGCGGCCCGAGCCCGGTGTCGGGGGCGTCGGCGCTGGGGGTGACCTTGAGCATGCGGCCCTTGCGCCAGCCGCCCCACAGGAAGTAGCCGGCCGCCAGCAGGCAGGTGGTGGCGCTGCCGACCGGGAAGCTGATCCAGATCGCGTCGGCGCCCAGGTGCGGGGTCAGCACGCTGGCCAGCGGCACCCGCACGCCCCACAGCGAGATGATCATCGCCAGCAACGGCGGCCAGACCGCGCCGGTGGCCCGCACGATGCCGGAGAAGATGAACGCCACCCCGAACGGGATGAAGCCCCAGAGCACATACGAGTTGATGTGCACCGCGATCGGCAGCGACGGGCTCGCCCCCGGCAGGAAGGCCCTCAGCACCCAGGGGTCGGCCAGGTAGATCACCAGCACCGGCAGGCCGGTGAACAGCACCGCATAGCCGGCGCCGATCCAGGCCACCCGCTCGACCCGGTCCATCCGGCCGGCGCCGACGTTCTGCGCGGCCATGGAGGAGACCGCCGCGCCGAGCGCCATGGCCGGCATCTGCACATAGGTCCACAGCTGCGTCGCCGCGCCGTAGGCCGCCGAGGTGTGCACCCCGTAGCGGTTGACGAAGCTCATCATGGTCACCGCCGCCAGGCTGATGACGATCATCTGGAAGCCCATCGGCAGGCCCTTCAGGACCAGCGTGCGGATGATGCCGAAGTCGGGGATCAGCAGCCGCCATTCGCCGGGCCGCAGCACCAGGATCGAATTGGAGCGGTAGAGGTGGACCAGCATCGCCCCCAGGGTGAGGGTCTGGGCGACCAGGGTGGAGGTGGCCGAGCCGGCGATCCCCAGCCTCGGGAACGGTCCGAAGCCGGTGATCAGCATCGGGTTGAGCACCACGTCGAGGCCGACCACCATCAGCGAGAAGTAGAACGGCGTGCGCGAATCCCCGGTCGCCCGCTGGGCCATCATGGTGAAGCTGAAGAAGTAGACGAACGGCATGGCCGCGAAGATCACCCGCAGGTAGGCGATGGCGTCGGCGCGGGCGTCGGCAGGCGTGCCCATGGCGTCGAGGATGTGCGGGGTCAGCGCTGCGCCGGCGACCCCGACCGCCAGCGACAGCACGATGAAGAAGGTCGTGCAGCTGCCGACCACCTTCTTGGCCAGCGCCCGGTCGTTCGCGCCGATCGCCTGGCCGATCATGATGTTGGCGGCCATCGAGACGCCGAACACCGCGCCCAGCATCAGGAAGAAGATCTGGTTGGCGTTGGAGATGGCGGTCAGCGCCGCCTCGCCCAGGATGTGGCTGACCCAGACGGCGTTGGCCGAGCCGTTCAGCGACTGCAGGATGTTGGAGCCCAGCACCGGCAGGGCGAAGGTGATCAGTGTCTTGCCGATCGGGCCGGTGGTCAGGTCCGCGCCGCCGCGCCGGCCGGCGACGCCGCCGGGGACCGGGCCCGGGCGGCTCGCAGCGGTGTCGTTCCTGGCTGCCAAGACCCCGGTTCCCCATGCGCGTCGGCGCGTCTTCCCGGCCGAGACAGGCGATCACGGCGGATAGGAAAGCCGGGCTGACTCAGGGGGATTGCGGAGCACAGTACGACCCGCCGTGCGCCCGCTTCAACCCTTTCGCCGCGGCGTCACGGTCTTGAGCGCTCGCCATTTCGTTGTAAGAGGGCGCGGGGACGAGTGGGTTTTTCGCGGCTTTACGGGCCGCCGGGTTAGAAAGACGGCATGAAGATCCTGATTACGGGCGGGGCCGGATTCATCGGATCGGCTGTGGTGCGCAGGGCCGTCGCCGACGGCCACGCGGTCGTGAACCTCGACGCCCTGACCTATTCGGCCAACCTCGACAACGTCGCCGGCGTGGCGTCGAGCCCGCTCTACGCCTTCGAGCAGGCCGACATCTGCGACGCGGGCAAGGTCGCGGCGATCTTCGCGCGCCACCAGCCGGACGCGGTGATGCACCTGGCCGCGGAGTCCCACAACGACCGCGCCATCGAGGGGCCGCTGGACTTCGTGCGCACCAATGTCATGGGCACGGCGGTGCTGCTGGAAGCCGCCCGCGCGCACTGGAACGGCCTGCCGGCCGACAGGAAGGCGGTTTTCCGCTTCCACCACGTCTCCACCGACGAGGTGTTCGGGGCGCTCGGCGAGGACGGCCAGTTCACCGAGGACACGCCCTACGACCCCAACTCGCCCTATTCGGCGTCCAAGGCCGGCGCCGACCACCTGGTGCGCGCCTGGGGCCGCACGTTTGGCCTGCCGGTGGTGCTGACCAACTGCGCCAACAACTACGGCCCGTTCCAATTCCCCGAGAAGCTGATCCCGACGGTGATTTCCCGGGCCCTGGAGGGCAAGTCGATCCCGGTCTACGGCGACGGCCGCCAGGTCCGCGACTGGCTGCACGTGGACGACCACGCCGAGGCGCTGCTGCTGGTGCTGCAGAAGGGCCGCCGCGACCAGACCTACTGCATCGGCGGCGACTCCACGAAACGCAACATCGAGGTCATCCGCATGCTCTGCGAGCACCTCGACCGCTTCGCCCCCGCCAACACCGCCCACGCCGAGAAGATCACCTTCGTCGCCGACCGTCCGGGCCACGACTTCCGCTACTCGATCGACGCCTCCAAGCTGAAGGCCGAGCTGGGCTGGGAGCCGCGGATGCCGCTGCTGGAAGGGCTGGAGGACACCGTTCGCTGGTACGTCGAGAACGCCGACTGGGTGGACGGCATCCGCCAGCGCGGCTTTCACTCCGAGCGGCTGGGGCTGGTGAAGGCATGAGCGTCCGCATCCTGCAGTTCGGAACCACCGGCCAGGTCGCCCGCGAGCTGCTGCGCCAGGCGCCGTCCTACGATCTGGCGATCACCGCCCTGTCGCGGGCCGAGGTCGACTTCGCCGATCCGGAGGCCGCCGCCGCCGCCGTCGAGCAGGCGCGGCCGGAGCTGGTGATCGTCGCCGCCGCCTATACCGCCGTCGACCAGGCGGAGACCGACCGCGAGCTCGCCTACACTGTCAACGCCGAGACCCCCGCCGCCATCGCCCAGGCCGCCGCCCGCGCCGGCGCGGCCGTGGTCCACTTCTCCACCGACTATGTGTTCGCCGGCGACAAGCCCGAGCCCTACCGCGAGGACGACCCCACCGGCCCGCTCAGCGTCTATGGCGCCACCAAGCTGGCCGGCGAGCTCGCCGTCGTCGCCAGCTGCCCCCGCGCCCTGGTGCTGCGGACCTCGTGGGTGGTGTCGGCGCACGGCCGCAACTTCGTGAAGACCATGCTGCGCCTGGCCCGCGAGGGGCAGCCGTTGCGCGTCGTCGACGACCAGTTCGGCCGCCCGACCGCGGCCGCCGACCTCGCCGGCTTCGTCCTCAGCCAGGCCCCGCGCCTGGCCGGGACGCCTTCCGGGGGCCCGGTCTTCGGCGTGCATCACTTCGCCAACGCCGGCGAGACCAGCTGGCGCGGCTTCGCCCAAGGGGTGCTCGCACTCGCCATGGGGCCCGCCGCCCCGCAGGTCGCTCCGATCGCCACCGCCGAGCGCCCGGCTCCGGCCCGGCGTCCGCTGCGCGGCACGCTCGACACCGGCAAGCTGGAGCGCACCTTCGGCGTCACGCCGCGGCCGTGGCGCGACGCCGTCGCCGAGATCGTCGCCGAGCTCGCCGCCCAGCCGCAGGCGTCCGCGGCATGAGGCGCGGCATCATCCTGGCCGGCGGCTCCGGCACCCGGCTGCACCCGCTGACGCTGGCGGTCTCCAAGCAGCTGCTGCCGGTCTACGACAAGCCGATGATCTACTATCCGCTGTCGGTCCTGCTGCTGGCCGGCGTGCGCGAGATCCTGATCATCACCACGCCGGAGGACCAGCTGTCGTTCAAGCGGCTGCTCGGCGACGGCTCGCAGATCGGGGTGCGGTTCGAATACGTCGTGCAGCCGAGTCCCGGCGGCCTCGCCGAGGCCTACCTGCTGGGCGAGGACTTCGTGGGCGGCGAGCCCAGCGTGATGATCCTCGGCGACAACATCTTCTTCGGCCAGAACTTCGGCCAGATGCTGCGCTCGGCCGGCGCGCGGGAGGGCGGCGCCACCGTCTTCGGCTATCCGGTCCAGGACCCCGAGCGCTACGGCGTGGTGGAGCTGGGCGCCGACGGCCGTGCGATCGGCATCGAGGAGAAGCCGATCGCGCCCAAGTCCAACTATGCGGTGACCGGGCTCTATTTCTACGACGGCCGGGCCAGCGAGATGGCCCGCACCCTGTCGCGCTCGGCACGCGGCGAGCTGGAGATCACCGCGCTGAACCAGCTCTACCTGGAGGCCGGCGACCTGCACGTGGAGCTGCTCGGCCGCGGCTTCGCCTGGGAGGACGCCGGCACCCACGACAGCCTGATCCAGGCCGGGGAGCTGATCCGCACCTTCGAGCAGCGCCAGGGCCTGCGCATCGGCTGCATCGAGGAGATCGCCTTCCGCCAGGGCTGGATCGACGCCCAGCAGCTGGCGTCGATCGGCGCGGCCCAGGCCAAGAGCGAGTACGGCCAGTACCTGCGCCAGCTCGCTGAGCGGCCGATGGCGACCGAGGACCCTGGGGAGTAGCCGGCCCCAGACAGAGCCGACCCTAGGCGACCGCCAGCCGGCTCTTGGTCCGTCCGTAGGCCAGGTAGACCCCCACCCCGAGCGCGTTCCAGGCGAAGAACAGCACCTTGGTGATGTCCGCCAGGCTCCAGAACAGATAGAGGCAGCCGGCCACGGCCAGCGGGCCCACCAGCCACCAGAGCGGGGTCCTGAACGGCCGCGGCAGCTCCGGCCGCTGGCGGCGCAGGACCATCATGGCGATGGCGGTGGCGATGAAGGCGGCCAGGGTTCCGGCGTTGGCCACCTCGGCGATGAACTTCAGCGGCAGGAAGCCGGCCATCAGCGCCGCGCAGATCCCGGTCATCAGGGTGACCGGCGCCGGCACGCCGCGGCGGTTCACCGCCGACAGGCCGCGCGGCAGCAGGCCGTCCCGCGACATGGCGAAGAACACCCGGCTCTGGCCGAACATGAAGGCCATGATCACCGTCGGCAGGGCGATCACCGCCGCCGCGGCGATCAGCACCGAGGCCAGCGGATGGCCCATCTCCCGCAGGATGAAGGCCAGCGGCTCGCCGCTCTTGGCGAAGACGTTGAACGGCGAGGCGCCCAGGGCCGCGGCGGCGACGATCATGTAGATGACTGCGCAGGCCAGCATCGAGCCGACGATCCCGATGGTCAGGTCGCGCGAGGGGTTCTTGGCCTCCTCCGCCGCCGTGGAGATGGCGTCGAAGCCGTAGAAGGCGAAGAAGATCACCGCCGCCGCCGCCATCACCCCGCGCTTCACCCCGTCCGGGTCGACGTGGGCGTTGAAGCCGTAGGGCATGAACGGGTGGAAGTGGCTGGGATCGAACCCCGGCAGGGTCAGGGCGACGAACGCCACCAGCGCCACCACCTTGAAGATCACCAGGTAGAAGTTGACCGTCGCGCTCTCCCGCGTGCCGACCAGCAGCATGCCGGTGACCACCAGCGTGATCGCCACCGCCGGCAGGTTCACCAGCCCCGCAGGCTCCCCCCAGGGTCCGGCGGCCAGCGCCGCCGGCAGGCCCCAGCCGTGGCTGACCAGGAAGCCCTGCGCATAGCCCGACCAGCCCACCGCCACGGTGGAGCAGACCACGGTGTATTCGAGGATCAGGCTCCAGCCGATGATCCAGCCGACCAGCTCGCCCATGCCCGCGTAGGAATAGGTGTAGGCCGAGCCCGCCTGCGGCATCAGCGTCGCCATCTCCGCATAGCAGAGGGCGGCGAAGGCGCAGACCGCGCCGGCGATGGCGAACGACAGGATGACGGCCGGCCCGGCCTGGCCCGCGCCCACCCCGATCAGGGTGTAGATGCCGGTGCCGATGATCGCGCCGACGCCGAGCGCCACCAGGTGCGGCCAGCTCAGGGTCTGGCGCAGGTGGTGGCTGCCCTCGGACCGGGCTTCGGCCTCGACGGGCTTACGGCGCGTGACGAAACTCATGGAGGCTCCCCCGACTTCGGGCGTCACCATGGCCGCGTCCGGCCGGGGCGACAAGTCTTGGCGCCAGGCCGCGGATGCGCCAGCTTGATCCCCGATTTGGGGGAAATCGAGCATGCGTCGCCTCGTCCTGGCCTTTGCCCTGGCATTGATTGCCGCGCCCGCCCTGGCCGACGACCGGCCGCTGGACGCCCTGGTGGCCGAGTACGACGCCTTCAGCCTGGCGCAGGATCCGATCACCGCCGGCTTCGAAGGCGACCGGTCCGCGCTCGCCCGGCTGCCGGACGTGACGCCCGCTGCCGACGCCATGCGCAAGCAGGCGCTGCTCGCCTTCCAGGCGCGGCTGGCGCGGATCGACCGCGCGGGGCTCTCCGACCCCGCCCGGCTGAACCGCGACTTCCTCGGCTGGACCCTGGACCGGCGGCTGCAGAGCCTGGCCTTCGACGAGGCGCGGTTCGCGTTCAACAGCGACGCCGGCTTCGACCAGGACCTCGGCTACCTGGCCAGCACCACCGCCCTCAACTCCGAGGCCGACGTCCAGGCCTGGCTGTCGCGCCTGCGCGCCCTGCCCGGCTACTACGTCGCCAGCATCGACAACGCCCGGCGGGGAATCCGCACCGGCTGGACCCAGCCGCGCAGCACCAACGAGTCGGTCCTCGCCCGCGCCCGCGCCGCGGCCGCCACGCCGGTGGACGCCGACCCGCTGCTGAAGCCGTTCACCGGCGCCGCGGCCTCGATCCCGCCGGCCCGGCTCGCGGCCCAGCGCGAGGAGGCGAAGGCGCTGATCGCCGCGCAGATCCGCCCGGCCCAACGCGCCTTCGTCGCCTTCCTGGAAACCGAGTACCTGCCGGCCAGCCGCCCGAAGCTCGCCGTCCGCACCCTGCCCGGCGGCGAGGCCTACTACCGCTGGCTGGTGCGCAACCAGACCACCACGACCCTGGATCCCGACCAGGTCCACGCCCTGGGCCTCTCCGAGGTCGCCCGCATCCGCGCGGCGATGGAGGCGTCGATGGCGCAGACCGGCTTCAAGGGCGACCTGAAGGCCTTCGTCGCCTCGCTGCGCGCCGATCCGAGGTTCTACGCGACCTCCCGCCAGGACCTGCTGGAGAAGGCCTCGGAGATCGCCAAGCGGGTGGACGACCAGCTGCCCCGCTACTTCGCCACCCTGCCCCGGCTGTCTTACGGCGTCCGGCCGGTGCCGGCGGAGATCGAGGAGACCTACACCACCGGCCGCTACTTCCCCGGCTCGCCGAAGCTGGGGATCGCCGGCGGCTACATGGTCAACACCTCGCACCTGGACCAGCGGCCGCTCTACGAGCTGCCGGCGCTGACGCTGCACGAGGCCGCGCCGGGCCACCACATCCAGATCGCGCTCGGCCAGGAGCTGGAGGGCGTCCCCTCGTTCCGCCGCAACGCCGACATCGCCGCCTTCACCGAGGGCTGGGGCCTCTATTCCGAGACCCTGGGGGGCGAGATGGGCATCTACCGCGATCCCTACGAGCGGTTCGGCAAGCTCTCCTACGAGATGTGGCGCGCCTGCCGGCTGGTGGCCGACACCGGTCTCCACTGGCTGGGCTGGAGCCTCGACCAGGCCCGCGATTGCTTCAGTCGGAACACCGCGCTCAGCCCGCTCAACATCGACGTCGAGCTCGCCCGCTACGTCTCCTGGCCGGGCCAGGCGCTGGCCTACAAGGTCGGCGAGCTGAAGATCCTCGGCCTGCGCGCCAAGGCGCGGGAGGCGCTGGGGCCGCGCTTCGACCTCCGCCGCTTCCACGACGCGGTGCTGCTCGCCGGGCCCCTGCCGCTCGACCTGCTGGAGGCGCGCATCGACGCCTGGATCGCCGCCGAGCGGGCCCGCGGCTGAGCTGCCTCCCCCACCAAACACGGGTAGCTGGAAACCCGAGCTAAACGGCGTTAAGATACCGCTTCACGGAACGCGTCAGCATAAGACGCCGCCGTCCTGGGAGGAGATTTCAATGACGTCCGCACGCCATATCGTGCTCACGGCCGCGGCCGGCGCCCTGCTGTTCGGCTGCTCGACCGACACCGGCGCGCCGCACGCCATGCAGTACGCCCGGCCCACCGCCGACACCGCGCCGATGGCCATGGCGGCGGCGATGCCGAAGACCGTCGACAACTTCATGCTGGTCGACCAGGACCTCGGCGCGCACGAGCTCTACCGACTGGCCGACGCGCGGGCGATCGTCATCGTCACCCAGGGCGACGGCTGCCCGATCGTGCGGGCCATGTCGCCCGCCCTGAAGGCGCTGAAGGCCGCCTACGCCGCCAAGGGCGTCGAGTTCATGATGCTGAACTCCAACCTGCAGGACACCCGCGAAGCGATCCAGGAGGAGGCGAAGACCTACGGCTACGACATGCCGATCCTGATGGATTCCAACCAGCTGGTCGGCGAATCCCTGGGCGTCACCCGCACCGCCGAGGTGTTCGTGATCAATCCAAAGACCTGGCAGGTGGTCTATCACGGCCCGCTGGACGACCGCAGCGACTACGGCGGCGCGCAGAAGGCCAACGTCACCCCCTTCGCCGCCAACGCCCTCGACGACCTCTTGGCCGGCAAGGCCGCGATCCACGAGGCCGGCATGCAGACCAAGGGCTGCCTGATCGACTTCCCGCAGCGCTCGGCGGCGGCGATGACCAGGATCTCCTACGCCAAGGACGTGGCGCCGATCCTCGAGGCCAAGTGCGTCGCCTGCCACCAGGAGGGCGGCATCGGCCCGTTCGCCATGTCGAGCTACGAGATGGTCAAAGGCTTCTCGCCGATGATCCGCGAGGTCATCCGCACCCACCGCATGCCGCCGTGGAACGCCGACCCGCACGTCGGCAAGTTCCAGGACGACAAGAGCCTCTCGCCCGACCAGATCAAGACCATCGTCCACTGGATCGAAGCCGGGTCGCCGCGCGGCGCCGGCCCCGACCCGCTGGCCGCCAAGCGGCACGTGGCGGCGGAATGGCCGCTCGGCAAGCCGGACCTGATCCTGAACGTGCCGGCCTACACGATCCCGGCGTCCGGGGTGGTCGACTACCAGCGCCCGATCGTCCCCAACCCGCTGGCCGAGGGCAAGTGGATCCGCGCCTCCACGGTGAAGGTCAGCCAGCGCCAGGGCGTGCACCACCTGCTGACCGGCTACATGAAGGAGGTCCCCGCCGACGGGAAGGGCAACGAGAGCCGCTGGGGCGTCTCGGTCGGCGGCTATGCGGTCGGCGCGGAGTCGATGATCTCGCCGAAGAACGTCGGCGCCTACCTGCCGCCGGGCGGCGCCATCGGCATCCAGGCCCACTACACCCCCTTCGGCAAGGAGGTGGTCGATCAGTCGCAGATCGGCCTCTACTTCTACGACAAGGACAAGACTCCCGGCCTGGTGCTGCACAACTCCGTGGTGGTCGACAACACCATCGTCCTGCCGCCCAACGACGGCCACCACCAGGAGGTCGCCTACCTGGCCTTCCCGCACGATGCGCTGCTCTATTCGGCCTTCCCGCACGCCCACTATCGCGGCGCGGCGTCGGACCTGTGGATCCGCTATCCGGACGGCAAGGAGAAGCTGCTGCTCAGCCTGCCGCGCTACGATTTCAACTGGCAGCGCGACTACACCTTCGCCGAGCCGGTGAAGGTGCCGGCCGGCTCGAAGCTGATCGTCCACTACATCTACGACAACTCGAAGCGGAACCCGAACAACCCCGACCCCAACAAGACCGTGGTCTGGGGCGACCAGTCCTGGGAGGAGATGCTCTACACCGCGGTGCGCTACCGCTGGCTGGACGAGACCTCCGCCAAGCCCGTCGACTACGACGAGGAGCTGAACGCCAACCGCTTCATGGGGATGATGGACGACAACCTGGACGGCAAGCTGGAGAAGGCCGAGCTGAAAGGCCGGATCGGCGAGACCCTGCTGACCTACTTCGCGCAGATCGACACCAACCACGACGGCTATCTGCAGGCGGCCGAGCTGAAGGCGGCCCAGGCGATGATGGCAAACCGTCGCCGCCCGGCGACGGCGGCCGCGGCGCCCGCCAAACCTGTGTCGGGGCCGACCGGCGGCGAGTAGGCCGGGCTACTCCGCCCAGAGTTCCTGGATGTCGCCCTTGCGGTTGAGCATGCGCACCGCGCGCTTGACCACCGTCAGCAGGCGTTCGCGCCGGGCCGCTTGGTCATAGGTCATCGCCCCCTTGGCGAGGCCCTCCAGCAGGAACCGGCCGAGGTCGCGGCTGGTCTGCGAGCGCGGGTCGGCGCCGGCCTGCACCATGGCGCCGAACCGGTCGCCGACCTGGGCGCGGTCGAAGGCGCTCTGCGCCGCCGACAGCCGCTCGCGCAGCATCGGATCGGTCCTGGCGGCGGCCTCCAGCTCGGCGAAGGCCACGAAGGCGGTCTCGTGCAGCAGGGCCCAATAGGCGTCGATGGCGTGCTCGGTGGCGTCCGAGCCGGCCGCCGGCTGCGAAGCGCCGGCCTGTTCGAACAGCCGCGCGCGCTCCAGCTCGATGTGGGCCACGGCGGCCTCCACCAGCTCTTCGCGGCTGGCGAAGTGGTACAGCATCGCCCCGCGGGTAAGCTTCGCGGCGTCGGCGATCATCGCATTGGTGGCGGCGTGATAGCCGACGTCGGCGAACAGCCGCATCGCCGCATCCAGGATGCGCGCGCGGGTGCGCAGCGACTTCGGCGTCGCCTTCGCCGGATAGGTTCTGGCGTCCATCGAGACCAAGTTTTTTCGGCGACCTGGGGAGGGTCTGCTCCGAGAGGCCCTAGCAGAACAATGGGAGACGCGGCCAGAGCCGCAAGAAAGCTTCACGAAACCGACATGCAATCAGCCTAGCGCCTGATGAAAATCTGGGCGTTTGGGGGCTCAAGTGGTCGATCCCGGAATCCGCCGTTATCGCACGGTGTTCATCTCCGACGTGCACCTCGGCACCCGGGGCTGCCAGGCCGAGCTGCTCCTGGATTTCATCCGCCACGTCGAATGCGACGCCCTCTACCTGGTGGGCGACATCGTCGACGGCTGGAAGATGAAGGGCGGCTGGTACTGGCCGCAGAGCCACAACGACGTGGTGCAGAAGATCCTGCGGCTGGCGCGCAAGGGCGTGAGCGTCACCTATGTGCCCGGCAACCACGACGACCGGGTGCGGGACTTCTGCGGCATCCACTTCGGCGGCCTGGTGGTGGCGCGCGACGCGATCCACGAGACCGCGGACGGCCGCCGCTTCCTGGTCACCCACGGCGACGAGTTCGACGGCGTGGTGCAGCACGCCAAGTGGCTGGCCTTCGTCGGCGACTGGGCCTACCGCACCGTCCTAGCCGCCAACACCCTGATGAACCGCGCCCGCAGGCGGATGGGCTTCGGCTACTGGAGCCTCTCGGCCTTCCTGAAGACGCGGGTGAAGAACGCCCTGCAGTTCATCGAGAACTTCGAGGCCGCGGTGGCGGACGAGGCTCGCCGGCGCGGCGTGGACGGCGTTATCTGCGGCCACATCCACAAGGCCGAAATGCGCGAGATCGGCGGCATCGCCTATATCAACGACGGCGACTGGGTTGAAAGCTGCACCGCCCTGGTGGAACATCCCGACGGACGGCTGGAGATCTTGGAGTGGGCCAAGCTCCGCTCCTGGTCGGCCATCGACCGCGCCGTCGTCGAGGCGGCGGCCGTCGAGCCGGCGGCCCTGGGCGCGCCACTGGCCGCCTGACGCCGGTCCATTGACACTGCGAGACAATCCGTGACAGTTCGGCTGTCATGAAATCACCCGCGCCGCCGACCGTTCGCGACAAGCAGCGCGAGGAGACGCGCGAGCAGATCCTGCGCGCGGTCGCCCGCCAGCTCGACAACGGCCAGATGGACGACCTCAGCTTCGCCGAGGTGGCCAAGGACGCCGGCGTCGGCGAGCGCACCGTCTACCGCTACTTCCCCACCAAGGAGGCGCTGCTCGGCGCCTTCTGGTCATGGATGCAGGCCCAGGCGGTGGCGACGCCGGAACGGCCGCGCCAGGCCCGCTCCCTGCCGCGCATCCGCGAGGCGATCGCCGCCACCCGCGACACCCACCGGCCGATGCGCATCCTCTTGGCCACCGACGCCTGGGAGCCGCAGGTCAACGGGGTGGTGCGCACCCTGACCCGGGTGACCGCCGAGTTGCGGGCCATGGGCCACACCGTCGAGGTGGTCAGCCCCGACCAGTTCAAGACCTTCCCGCTGCCCACCTATGCGGAGATCAAGGTGGCGATCGGCGTCTACGAGCCGGTGCAGGAACGGTTCAAGGCCTTCGAGCCGGAGGCCATCCACATCGCCACCGAAGGGCCCATCGGCCTCGCCGCGCGGCGGATCTGCGTGGAATGGAAGCTGCCCTTCACCACCAGCTACCACACCCGCTTCCCGGAGTACGTCTCGGCCCGGCTGCCGTTGCCGCTGGCGGCGGGCTACGCCTACATGAAGTGGTTCCACAAGCCGTCGGGCCGGCTGATGGTCGCCACGCCGACCATGCGCGACGAGCTGACCGGGCACGGGTTCCGCAACATCTCCTCCTGGTCGCGCGGCGTCGACACCGAGGCCTTCCACCCGCGCGGCCCCAGTGATCCCGACGTCTTCGAGGGCCTGGCGCGGCCGGTCTTCCTCTATGTCGGCCGAGTGGCGGTGGAGAAGAACATCGAGGCCTTCCTCGGCCTCGACCTGCCGGGGACCAAGGTGGTGGTGGGCCCGGGGCCGCAACTCGAGGAGCTGAAGGCCAAGTACCCGACCACGGTGTTCGTCGGCTCCAAATCCGGCGAGGAGCTGTCGGCCCACTACGCCTGCGCCGACGTCTTCGTCTTCCCCTCGCTCACCGACACCTTCGGCCTGGTGATCCTGGAGGCCATGGCCTCGGGCACGCCGGTGGCGGCCTATCCCGCGCCCGGCCCCATCGACATCATTCCGGGCTCCGGCGCGGGCGCCCTGGCGGCCAGCGCCACCGAGGGCCTGCGCGAGGCCTGCCTCGACTGCCTGAAGCTCGACCGCAAGCAGGTCCGCGCCTTCGCCGAGAAGTTCTCCTGGCGCGCCTGCGCCGAGGACTTCGTGCGCAACCTGCAGCCCTATCCCGAGCCGGAGAAGACCCGTTTCTGGCGACGCCTGCGCCGACTGGCCCGCGTGCGCCGCCGCCGGCCCGAGGCCGCCTAGCCCGAGGCGGCCTAGCCCGAGGCGGCCTAGAAGGTCAGCCGCAGCCCGGCCAGGACCGAACGCGGCGCCGCGGGGCTGAGGCTCCGCGGATTGGCGGCGCCGGGCGCCTCGGCCAGCGCCACCTGGTCGGTCTGGGCGAAGGTCCCGAAGGTGGCGTAGCGGGCGTCCGTGAGGTTGCGCACCGCCAGGAACATCTCCATCGCCGGGGTCAGGCGCCAGCCCGCGGAGAGGTTCGCCACCACATAGCCGGGCAGGCGCGGCTGCAGGTTGGCCTCGTCTCCGAACAGGATCTGGCCGCTGGCCGCCGTCACGTCGAGCGCCACGCGCCACGGCTCCGGCGCATAGGAAAGCCCCAGCTTCAGCCGTTGGCGCGCCACGCCCGGCAGGGCGTCGCCGGGCCTCACGAAGATCTGGCCGCCCGCGTCGGCCGCCGGGTTGTCGGGGCTGTTCAGCACCAGGGGCGAGCGGAAGGTGGCGTCGGTCAGCGCATAGCTGGCGTAGGCGCTGAACGCCCCGCGCTCGAGCTGGCCCTGCGCCTCCACGCCCTGCCGGCGGGTGCGGCCGACGTTCTGGAAGTAGCCGCGGCCGCGCACCTCGCTGGCCACCAGGCTGATGTCGTCGGCGGTGGCGGTGCGGAACACCCCGAGGCTCCAGCTGGCGCTCAGCCCGTGCGCGCCGTGGCGGCCGCGCAGGCCGGCCTCCACCGTCTGCGCCCGCACCTGCTTCAGAGGGGGATCGGCGACGAAGAAGTTGGTCAGGCTGCACGGCGCCTGCGCGCTCGCGCAGGAGAGTTCGGCCGGCGCCGGCGCGCGGTTGGCCTGCGCGTAGCTCAGATAGCCGCTGACGCCGCCGCCCAGCCGGTAGGTGAGGCCCGCCGCCGGATTGAACCGGGTGAAGCTGTGGTCGCCGTCCAGCGCCGTCCCGCGGTGATCCGACAGCCGGATCTCCGCCCGGTTCAGCCGTCCGGACAGCGTCAGGGCCAGCCGCGGCCCGGCCTGCCAGACGTCGGAGACGTAGAGGCCGGCGTAGCGGGTGCGCGCGCCGAGCGCGACGGGCGTGATCGGCCCGCCCGGCTGGTCCACCAGCACGCCGCCGCCGCCGCCCATGCCGGCGAAGCCGCGATCGGCGGTGAGCGCCCCCAGCAGCGACTGGGCCGAGAAGGCGGTCCAGCCCATGTCCAGGCTCGCGCCGGCGGTAAGGCTGTTGGCGCGGCCCAGCAGCGGCCGGCTCCACACCAGCTGGGCGGCGGCGCCGGAGCTGGTGGTGCGGGTGTCGCTGACGTTGAGCTGGGCGTAGGGGCCGCCATGCAGGACGTCGCCGATCGGCGCGCCGGCGGCGTCGGTCAGCACCGGGCCTTCCGCCTCCAGACAGAGCAGGGCCGGGTCGGCGTCGCAGGGCGCGGCGTCGGTGGCGTCGCCGTTCCGCGTTTGCTGGCGCAGCCGCCCGACGTAGGCCCGCGCCTGCAGCGTCAGGTCCGGGCTCGCCTCCACGTCGCCGGAGAGCCGCAGCAGGCCGAAATGGTTGCGGGTCTCGTCCGGGTAGGTGAACACCGCGCGGCGGTCGGCGGCGAGCAGCTCCACCGGCGCGGGACCGGTGCCCGTCAGGTCGTTGTCGGCGGCGATCAGGCCGGCGTGCAGCTCCACGGGTCCATGACGCAGGCCGAGGTCGGCATAGACCTGGCGCACGCGGCTCGGCGAGAAATCCCGCCAGCCGTCCTCGTCCCGCGCCGACGCGGCCACGTAGAGCCCCAGGTCGCCGTCCGCGCGGCCGTAAGCGACCTCCGCATTGCGCGCCCCGAAACTGCCCGCCGACAGCGTCGCCGAGCCGCCGGGATCGCTGAAGCCGTCGCGCAGCCGCACGCTCAGCGAGCCGCCGAGCGCGTTCAGGCCGAACACCGGATTGGAGCCCTCCAGGGTCAGGGCGCGGATCGCCGCCTCCGGGATCAGGTCCCAGTTCACGGTGTCGCCGAACGGCTGGTTGAAACGCACGCCGTCGACGTAGACGGCCACGCCCTGGGCGGAGCCCTGCAGGGGCGAGGCCTCGAACCCGCGGTAGACGAGGTTGGGCTGGTAGGGATTGGCCTGGGCGTCGCTCAAGGCCACGCCGGGCGCGCGGCGTTCCAGCGCCTGCAGCAGCGCGGAGCCCTGCCCCGGCTGCAGGTCGGCGGCGTCGAGGGTCACCGCCGCGGCCGGGATTTCGTCGCGCTCGGCCTGGGCTTCCGACAGCGGCGAGCGGGCGACGACGGTCACGCCGCTGAGCTGCGCCGGCGCCTCTTCGGCCCGCGCCGGCGCGCGCCCGCCCAGGACGCCGATGGCGGCGCCGGCGAGCAGGAAGGTGAGGATTTTCATGCGGCCGGCACGCTAGTGGAACCGCCCGGCGAGGCCTAGCCGGGGTCTAGGCGCCGGGCAGGTTTTCCAGCTTCGGGCGCGAGGTGAGCTGTTCGCCGGTGATCTCGTAGTGGACGATCTCGGCGATGTTGGTGGCGTGGTCGCCGATCCGCTCCAGGTTCTTGGCCACGAACAGCAGGTGGGCGCAGGCGGTGATCGTCCGCGGATCGCCCATCATGTAGGTCAGGAGCTCGCGGAACAGGCTCTCGTAGTGCTCGTCCACCTCGCGGTCGCGGGACCAGACCTCCGAGGCCAGCACCAGGTCGTCGCGGGAGTGGGCGTCGAGGGAGTCGTGCAGGCGGCGCAGCACCAGGCGACCCATCCGTTCGATCGGCCGCATCAGCGGCGCCATCGGCTCCGCCTCGCCGAGGATCAGGGCGCGCTTGGCGATGTTCTTGGCGAGGTCGCCGCAACGCTCGAGGTTGGAGGCCATCTTCAGGGCCGCCAGGGTGCGCCGAAGGTCGATGGCCACCGGCTGGCGGAGCGCCATCAGCTGGGTGGCGCGCTCCTCGATCTCCAGCTCCAGGTCGTCGAGCTTGCGGTCGCGCTCCACCACCTCCGCGGCGAGCTGCGGGTCGCGCTTGATCAGCGCGGTGAGCGCGTCGGAGACCTCGGCCTCGGCCAGGCCCCCCAGGCGGGTGACCTCGGCCTTGATCGCCGCCAGTTCCTGGTCGAACGCCCTGACTGTGTGCTCCATGGCGCGCTCCTCAGCCGAACCGGCCGGTGATGTAGTCGGAGGTCCGGGCGGTCACCGGACGGGTGAACAGCGAGCTGGTCGGCCCGAATTCCACCAGTTCGCCCAGGTACATGAAGCCCGTGTAGTCGCTGACCCGCGCCGCCTGGCCGAGGTTGTGGGTGACGACGACGATGGTGTGGTCGGTTTTCAGCTGGCTCAGCGTCTCCTCCAGCCGGGCGCTGGAGATCGGGTCGAGCGCCGAGGTGGGCTCGTCGAGCAGCAGCACCTCGGGCCGGACCGCCACGGCGCGGGCCACGCACAGCCGCTGCTGCTGGCCGCCGGAGAGGCCGAGGCCGGGCCCCTTGAGGTTGTCCTTCACCTCGTCCCAGAGGGCGGAGCGGCGCAGGGATTCCTCGACCCGCGCGTCCATCTCCGGCTTGGAGAGGCTCTCGTACAGCCGCACGCCGAACGCGACGTTGTCGTACACCGACATCGGGAACGGGGTGGGCTTCTGGAACACCATGCCGATCCGCGAGCGGAGCTGCGCCAGGTTCACCCGCGGCTTGAGGATGTTCTCCCCGTCCATCAGGATCTCGCCGGTCGCCTTCTGGCCCGGATAGAGCTCGTACATCCGGTTCAGCGTCCGCAGCAGGGTGGACTTGCCGCAGCCGGAGGGGCCGATCAGGGCGGTGACCTTGTTGCGCGCGAACGGGATCGAGACCGACTTCAGGACCCGGCTGTCGCCGTAATGGAAGTCGAGATCGCGCGTCTCCAGCTTCACCTCGGAGCCCGGCAGCGTGGCGATGCTGGTTTCGAAGCCGTCGGCGGTCAGGGTGTTCATGAGCGGCGAGGCTCCTTGGCGATGGCGCGCGACAGCACGGTGACGCCCAGCACGGTGGCGGCGATCAGCAGCGCCCCCGCCCAGGCCAGACGGCGCCAGTCATCATAGGCGCTCAGCGCGTAGTTGAAGATCACCACCGGCAGGTTGGCGGTGGGCTGGGTGAGGTTCAGGCTGAAGAACTGGTTGTTTAGCGCGGTGAACAGCAGCGGCGCGGTCTCGCCGCTGATGCGGGCGAAGGCCAGCAGGGCGCCGGTTAGGATGCCGCTGCCCGCCGAGCGCCAGAGCACCTGGCGGATGACCAGCGACAGCGGCGCGCCGAGCGCCACGCCCGCCTCGCGCAGGGTGGCGGCCTGCAGGGCCAGCACGTCCTCGGTGGTGCGGGTGATCACCGGCGCGGCCAGCAGCGCCAGGGCCACCGAGCCGGCCAGGCCGGAGAAGCCCTTGAACGGCGCGACGAGCACCTCGTAGACGAACAGGCCGACCAGGATCGAGGGCGCCGAGAGCAGCACGTCGTTGATGAACCGCACCAGGCTGCCGTAGCGGCTGCCCTTGGCGTATTCGGCCAGCCAGGTGCCGGCCAGCACGCCGATGACCAGGGCGATGGCCATGGCCAGCACGCACATCATGATTGAGCCGGCGATGGCGTTGGCCAGCCCGCCCCTCGACCCCGGCGCGGGGGTGGAGCGGATGAAGACGTCGAGGTTCAGCCCGCCGAGCCCCTGCTTCAGCAGCGACCACAGGATGGCGGCCAGCGCCGCCAGGGCGACGACGGTGACCAGCACGCAGAAGGCGGAGAAGACGGCGTTGGTCAGCCGCCGCCGGACCAGCCGGCCGGGCTCCCTGCGGATCGGGGCGACGCTCACAGCCGGCTCTCCTGGCGGCGCAGCAGCAGGCGGGCCAGCGCCAGCACGGTGAAGGTGATCACGAACAGCACCAGCCCGAGCGCGATCAGGGCCGAGGTGTGGACCGGGCTGGTGGCCTCGGTGAATTCGTTGGCGATGGTCGAGGCGATCGTCGAGCCGCTGTCGAACAGCGACTTCGGGAAGCCGTGCGCATTGCCGATGATGAAGGTCACCGCCATGGTCTCGCCCAGCGCCCGGCCGAGGCCCAGCATCACCGCGCCGATGGCGCCGCCGCGGACGTAGGGCAGGGTCACGGACATCACCACCTCGGCGGTGGTCGCGCCCAGGCCATAGGCGCTCTCGCGCACCGCCGCCGGCACCGTCAGCAAGAGCTCGCGCAGGGTGGCGGCCATGAACGGCAGGATCATGATCGCCAGGATGATCGAGGCCGACAGGATGCCGGAGCCGTTGGGGACGCCGACGGTGAGCTTCTCCAGCAGCGAGCCGGGCTTGGCGGCCATCATCAGCGGCAGCTGCACAAATTTGGAGAACATCGGGGCGAACACGAACAGGCCCCACATGCCGTAGACGATCGAGGGAATGCCGGCGAGCAGCTCGACGGCGGTGCCGATCGGCCGCCGCAGCGGCGCCGGGCAGAGCTCGGTCAGGAAGAAGGCCACCCCGCCGGCCACCGGCAGCGCCAGCGCCAGCGCCAGGGCGGAGGTGACGAGGGTGCCGACCACCGGGCCCGCCGCGCCGTAGACGTCGGTCACCGGGTTCCAGGCCGAGGTGGTGAAGAAGCCGAACCCGAAGCGGCGCAGCGCCGGCCAGCCGCCAATCAGCAGCGCCACCAGGAGTCCGCCGAGCGCCGCCAGCAGCGCCGTCGCCGCGGCGAAGCACAGGCCTTCGAAGACCTTGGCGATCGTCGCGCCGCGCGGCTGCGCGCGGCGGGTGGCGCTGGGACTGGAAACGACGGCGGTCATCTGGCTCAGGGGGCGACGTAGACGGGTTTGCCGTCCGGGCCGGTGACGGCGGACCAGCTCTGGCGGACACGGGCCTTCAGGTCGGCCGGCAGCGGCACATAGTCGAGGGACTGCGCCGTGGCGTCGCCCTTGGCATAGGCCCAGTCGAAGAACTTCAGCACCGATTGGCCCTTAGCCGGATCGGCCTGCTTGGCGTGCAACAGGATGAAGGTCGCCCCGGTGATCGGCCAGGCGTTCTGGCCCGGCTGGTTGAGCAGCAGCAGGTAGAAGCCCGGGGCCTTGCTCCAGTCCGCGCCCGCCGCGGCCGCCGCGAAGCTGTCGGCGGCGGGGATGACGAAGGCGCCGGCGGCGTTCTGCATCAGGGCATAGGTCATGTCGTTCTGCTTGGCGTAGGCGTACTCGACATAGCCGATCGCGCCCGGCGTCTGCTTCACGAAGGCGGCGACGCCGTCGTTGCCCTTGCCGCCGAGGCCGGTGGGCCAGGCCACCGAGTCGCTCGCGCCCACCGTCCACTGCGGCGCGACCTGCGTCAGGTAGCTGGTGAACAGGAAGCTGGTGCCCGAGCCGTCGGAGCGGTGCACGACGGTGATCGCCAGGTTGGGCAGCTTGACGCCGGGATTGACCGCGGCGACGGCCGGATCGCTCCACTTGGCGACCTTGCCCAGGTAGATGTCGGCCAGCAGCGGGCCGGTCAGCTTCAGCTGGCCCTTGGCCACGCCCGGCAGGTTGGCCACCGGGACCACCCCGCCCATCACCGTGGGAAACTGCACCAGGCCGGCCTGCGTCAGCTCATCGGCCTTCAGCGGCTTGTCGGTGGCGCCGAACGCCACGGTGCCGGCCTTGATCTGCTTGATGCCGCCGCCGGAGCCGATGGCCTGGTAGTTGAGGGCGAGGCCGGTCTCGGCCTTCTGCGTCTCCGCCCACTTGGCGTAGAGGGGCGCCGGGAAGGTCGCGCCGGCGCCTGAGATCGCCACGCCGCCGCTCGCGGCGGGCGTCTTGGCCTTGTCGCCGCCGCTGCAGGCGGCGAGCGCCAGGCTGGCGGTGAGCGCCACCAGAATGGTCCGGATCATCGCGGTCTCCCTGATCTGGGCTACCCGTTACGGGGCCTAGATGACAGTTCCGTGACAGTTCGGCGGCGCCTCGGCAAGAGGTCGCCCCCGCAACGGCCGGGGCCGCGCGGGGGCAGGTCTCAACTTAGCGGTAGACCGGCTTGCCGTCCGGACCGACGACCTTGCTCCACGACTTGCGGATCAGGTCCTTCACGGCCGCGGGCAGCGGCACGTAGTCGAGGGAGACGGCCGCGGCGTCGCCGTTCTTGTAGGCCCAGTCGAAGAAGGCCAGCACTTCACGGCCGTCAGTCGGCTTGTCCTGCTTGGTGTGCACCAGGATGAAGGTGGCGCCGGTGATCGGCCAGGCGTTGGCGCCCGGCTGGTCGAGCAGCAGCAGGTAGAAGCCCGGAGCCGCGCTCCACTTGGCGCCCGCGGCGGCGGCGGCGAAGTTCTCCGCCGTCGGCGACACGAACTTGCCGCCCTTGTTCTGCATCAGGGCGTAGGTGAGGTTGTTCTGCTTGGCGTAGGCGTATTCGACGTAGCCGATCGCGCCGGGCGTCTGCTTCACGAAGGCGGCGACGCCGTCGTTGCCCTTGCCGCCGAGGCCGGTGGGCCAGGCGACAGAGTCGTTGGCGCCCACTTCGCTCGCCCAGTGGGCGGCCTTCATCGACAGGTAGGTGGTGAACAGGAAGGTGGTGCCCGAGCCGTCCGAGCGGTGGACCACGGTGATCGGCAGGTTCGGCAGGGCGACGCCGGCGTTGGTCTTCACCAGCAGCGGGTCGTTCCACTTCTTGATGACGCCGCGATAGATGTCCGCCAGCTGCGCGCCGGTGAGCTTGACCTGGCCGGGACGCAGGCCGGGCAGGTTCATCACCGGCACCACGCCGCCGACCACGGTCGGGAACATGGCCAGGCCGCCGGCGGCCAGGTCGTCCGGCTTCAGCGGCTTGTCGGTGGCGCCGAAATCGACGGTGCCCGCGGTGATCTGCTTGATGCCGCCGCCCGAGCCGATCGCCTGGTAGTTCAGGCTGTTGCCGGTCTGGGCCTTATAGGTCTCCGCCCACTTGGCGTAGACGGGCGCGGGGAACGTCGCGCCGGCGCCCGAGATGGTCGCCGCCTGCGCCATGGTGGCCGCGCCTACGATCAGGGCGGCGCCAAGGGCTGCCCCCAGTTTCTTCAACATGGTTCTCTCCTGAAAAAGAGCGCCCCATCCACGTCGCTCTTGGCCCGGGTCCTTAGCCGGCTTGGTTGTCAGTTTGGTGACAGCGCCGCTTCCAGCCTCGGCCGCCTCCTGCGCCGGCGGGCCGTTGAACGAGACGCTGTCACGTGTCTGTCACAGGAGTGTCGGCCAACCGTCATGGACCCCGGCTAAACCCCCGGCGGGCGATGGGGGGCATCGAGTTGAGACTTTTCCCCGCCCGGCTGATTCAACAAGACGGGAAAAGATCATGAGCCTTCCGAACAAGGGGCTGGCGCGTCGCGTCGCCCACGGGGCGTTCGTCGCGGCGCTGATGTCCGGCGCGGCCACGGCGGCGCTCGCCGCCCCGACCCACAAGACCCACGCTCACAAGGCCCACGCCGCGGTCGACGCGCGCGACGCCAAGCTCGAGGCGCTGCAGCAGCAGATCAACGAGATGCGCGCCCAGATGGCGCAGATGCAGCAGCCGCGCACCGACACCCAGGCCGAGGCCCATGTCGCGGCGCTGCAGCAGCAGCTCGACACCGTCAACCAGCAGCTGGCCGACGTGAAGGCCGCGCAGACCGCCGACGCCTCCGACATCATCACCCTGAAGACGCCGAGCGGCGCGACGACCATCCCGAGCCTGCCGAACGGTAAGCCCTCGTTCGCCACCGCCGACGGCCGCTTCACCGCCAACGTCCGCGCCATCGTCATGCTCGACACCGCCAAGTACCTCCAGAAGGGCAACCTGCCCTCGGCGGTGACCAACCGCGACCTCAATGACGGCACCAACTTCCGCCGCGCCCGCTTCGGCATCGACGGCAAGCTGTTCAAGGACTTCGACTACGCCTTGATCTACGAGTTCGGCGGCTCCGGCGCCGAGGACGCCGGCCACATCCAGGAGGCCTGGGCCCAGTACACCGCGTTCAAGCCCTGGCGGATCAAGATCGGCGCCTTCGAGCCGAACATCGGCCTGGCGGCGGCGGTCTCCACCAGCCAGATGCCGATGATGGAACGCCCGGGTCCGGCCGAGGTGGCCCGCAACGTCGCCGCCGGCGACACGCGCAGCGCGCTGCAGGTCACCGGCAACGGCCTGTGGGGTGAAGGCGACGCCGGCATCGCCACCCGCTGGTTCGCGTCCGCCGCCATCACCGGCAACACCGTGGGCGTGATCAATTCCACGGGCAGCGCCACGGCCCAGCCCAACGACGAGCAGACCGGCGTCATCGGCCGCCTCGCGATCGCGCCGTTCAGCAGCACCAATTGGCAGGCGCACCTGGGGGTCAACGCCCAGCTGGCGACGCAGCCGAACGACGCCGGCTCGGCCGCCAACCCGCGCTATCCGATCCAGCTGCGCGACCGTCCCGAGCTGCGGGTCGACGGCACGCGCCTGGTGGACACCGGCGCCATCGACGCCAAGACCGCCTCGGTCTACGGCGCCGAGGCCGGCCTCTCGGTGCAGAACTTCCTGATCGAGAGCGAGTACTTCAAGTACAAGATCGATCGCCGGCTCACCGGCACGACGCCGCTGCGCAACCCGGACTTCTCCGGCTGGTACGTCCAGGGCGTCTGGGTGCTGACCGGCGAGAACCGGCCCTACAACCCCGCCGAGGGCCGCTTCGACGCGCCGAAGCAGAACTACAACTTCAACCCGGCGGCCGGCGCCTGGGGCGCGTTCGAGCTCGCCGCGCGCTACTCGGACCTGGACCTGAACTACAACGCCGGCTCCGCCGGAACCGCGGCGGCCCCCGACGCGATCCGCGGCGGCGAGCAGAAGATCTCCTCGGTCGGGCTGAACTGGTACCTGAACCCCGACATCCGCTTCATGTTCGACTACCTGCACGTGGACGTGAACCGCTTCAACGCCGCGGGCGTGCAGGTCGGCCAGAGCTACAACGCGCTGGCGCTGCGCAGCCAGCTCACCTTCTAGCGACCGATCTTTTCCCGATCCGGCAGCCGCCGCGGACCTCCGCGGCGGCTGTTTTATGGGAGGACGGCGGGCCGAGGCGGCCTACAGCAGCCGCGAGCGCATGGCCTGGGACAACAGGTCGATCAGCGACACCGCCACCACGATGACGATGGCGATCGCCGCCACCTGGCCGTAGGCGAAGGCGTTCAGCGACTCGAACAGCACCTGGCCGATGCCGCCGGCCCCGATCAGGCCCAGCACGGTGGCCGAGCGGGAGTTCGATTCGAACCGGTAGAGGGCGTAGGAGGTCCACAGCGGCGCCACCTGCGGGATGACCCCCCAGACCACTTCCTGCAGCTTGTTGGCGCCGGTGGCGCGGACCCCTTCGACCGGGCCCTTGTCGATGGACTCCACGGCCTCGGAGAACAGCTTGGCGAGCACGCCGCCGGTGTTCAGCGCCAGCGCCATGACGCCGGCGAAGGGGCCGAGGCCGACGGCGACGATGAACAGGGTGCCGATCACCAGGTCGGGGATCGAGCGCAGCAGGTTCATCAACAGCCGCATCGGCTGCTGCAGCCAGGCCGGCGAGACGTTGCGCGCGCAGGCGAGGCCGAACGGCACCGCCAGGATCACCGCCAGCCCCGTGCCCCACAGCGCGATCTGCACCGTCAGCCACATCTGGGCGATGTAGAGCCGCACCTGGCTGAAGTCCGGGTGCAGGAACTCCTTGCCGAACTGGCGCATGTTCCCGGAGTTGGTGAACAGCTTGGGCAGGTGGCTCATGTCCACCGGGCCGAAGCTGATCAGCAGCAGGACGACCACCCCGCCCCAGACCAGCAGGTCGGGCGCGCGCTGCATCAGGCTGCGCGTCGGAGGGGCCGGAATCCCCGGCGAGGCGGGATCGGCGCGGCTCATCAGACGTCCGGATCGACGGCGCGCTTCTGGGCGGCGCTGGCGCGGATCTTCTCGAACGCCGCCTCGGCCGCGGC
Organism: Phenylobacterium hankyongense; assembly: GCF_003254505.1. Classification (NCBI taxonomy): domain Bacteria; kingdom Pseudomonadati; phylum Pseudomonadota; class Alphaproteobacteria; order Caulobacterales; family Caulobacteraceae; genus Phenylobacterium; species Phenylobacterium hankyongense. The sequence goes on from NZ_QFYP01000001.1 coordinate 1,097,535, forward strand.
GATCTTGGCCTTGTCGCCGCCGCGGCGGGCGTCGGCCAGGGCCTCGGCGGCCTCCATCTCGCGGATCGGGTCGAGGTAGGTGTCGTCCGCCGGCCGGAAGCCGCCATAGGCCAGGCCCTTGAGCACCTGGCGCTGCTTGTCGGCCTGCGGGCCCGTGCCGGTTCCATAGGTCAGGAAGAACTGGCGGATCTTCTCCTTCACCGCCGGATCCAGGTCCTTGCGCGTCAGGATCGAGGATTCCGGCAGCGGCGGCGAGGTCCAGATCACCTCGATCTTGCCGGCCAGTTCCGGGTTCTCGCGGCGGGCGAACAACAGGCCCACGGTGTTGTTGGTGGCCACGTCCAGCACGCCGTTGGCCACCGAGAAGAAGTTCGCCTGGTGGCTGGCGGAACGGACCGCCTTGAAGCACTTGGCCGGCTCGATGTTCTTGGGCGTGAACAGATAGGCCATGGGCGCCAGGGTGCCCGAGGTCGACTGGGTGTCGCCGAGGCCGAAGGAGTAGCGCTTACCGCACTTCAGCACGTCGTCGAGGGTGATGCCGCTGCCCTTCCTGACGATCAGCACGGACTTGTAGGTGGCGTCGCCGCCGGCGTCGATCACCCGGCCCAGCACCTCGGCGTCGGCGCGGTTCACCGCCTCCAGCGCCGGCGCGGCGGAGAACCAGCCCACCTGCACCTGGTTGAAGCGCATGGCCTCCACCAGCGAGGTGTAGTTGGTGGCGAAGTAGGGCTTCACCTTGACGCCGATCTGCGCCGACATGTCGTCCAGCAGCGGCTGCCAGAGCGGGCCCATGGACGCCTGGTTCTCGGCCGAGAGGATCGAGAACGTCAGCTCCTTCGGCGCGGCCTTCTGGGCCGGCTTCTCGCCGCATCCCGAAAGCGCCAGTCCCGCGACCGACAGGGCGGCGGCCAGGCCGAGGCCGGCCAGCATGCGGCGGCGGATCATTTCGGGGCTCCTTCCCAGAACACGTCTTCGAATTCCGGACCATAGATGTCGATGAGCTGTTCGCGGCGCAGGCCGGTGGCCGGGCCGTCGTAGACCATCTTGCCGGCCTTCAGCGCGATCACCCGGTCGCAGTAGCGCAGGGCGTAGTCGACCTGGTGCAGGGTGACGACCACGGTCAGCCCGTCCTGCTGGTTGAGGTCGCGCAGGATCTCCATGACGCGGCGTGCGGACACCGGATCGAGCGAGGCCACCGGCTCGTCGGCGAGGATGACCTTGGCCTTCTGCACCAGGGCGCGGGCGATGGCGCCGCGCTGCTGCTGGCCGCCCGACAGGGTGTTGGCGCGCTGGGCGGCGTAGTCGGCCACGCCCACCCGCGCCAGGGCCGCCATGGCGGACTGCCTGGTCTCCTCCGGCCACAGGCCGAGGAAGCCGCGGGTCGGGTTGATCCGGCCGAGCGAGCCCAGCACGACGTTGGAGAACAGCGTCAGCCGGCCGACGAGGTTGAACTGCTGGAAGATCATGCCGATGCGGGTGCGGACCTCGCGCACCCTGCCGCTGATCCGGCCGTTCTCCTGCACCGGGGCGCCGAACGCCTCGATGCGGCCCTCGCCCGCGTCGATGGTCTGCAGGGCGCTGATCGAGCGCAGCAGGGTCGACTTGCCGGAGCCCGACGGCCCGATCAGCGCGATCATCTCGCCGCGCGCCACCTGGAGCGAGACGGAGTCCAGCGCCCGGCGCGAACCAAAGCTCTTGGAGACGTTCCGTATCGACAGAACGGCGGCGTCGGACATCGTTGGCGAGGCTTCCCCGATCGAACACGCGCAAGCGGACGAAGCCCTTGGATCGCCTGACCTTGCGATGGCTTCATGACACGGCCGCCCGGCTGTGGTCCAGCAGACTGACGCGCGCGCGCCGCCGCGGGGCGGGCGAATGAAGCCTCCGACTATACCTTGGAGCGGCTGGTCGTGGTCCCCACCATAAGCGCCTGTACGGAATCACTTCTTTACATCGGGGTCAGATGACCCTATCTCGCGCTTTCCGGCGGACCCGATGTCCTCAAAAGCGCTGCTAACGCCGGATTGGGTTCAACAATCCGTTGGGGGCTGCGTGAGGTGCAAACGTACCATACGCCCCTGGACCTGGTCCGTGAGCGGTCACCGGAGCGTCCCGTCGCATTTGCGCGACCGGATGCGGTGGCGGTAGCGGCACGCTGGTTCCAGGATAATTTCAAGGGCGACGTCTTCTACGCCGTGAAAGCGAACCCTTCGCCATGGGTCATCGAGACCCTGGCGAAGAACGGCGTCGCCTCGTTCGATGTGGCCTCGGTCCCTGAGATCGAGCTGGTCGCGCAGTACGCGCCGGGCTCCCGCATGGCCTTCATGCACCCGGTGAAGAGCCGTGCGGCCATCGCCAAGGCCTACTTCGACCATGGCGTGACCACCTTCGCGCTCGACACCCACGAGGAGCTGCAGAAGATCCTCGAGGCCACCGGCGGCGCCAAGGACCTCACCCTTATGGTCCGGCTGAGCGTCTCGGCGGAGGGCGCCTCCTATTCCCTGTCCGGCAAGTTCGGGGTCGAGGCGCACGAGGCTGCGGCCCTGCTGCTCGCCACCCGCCGCGCCACCCAGGGCAAGATGGGCGTCTCCTTCCACGTGGGCAGCCAGTGCATGCGCCCCACCGCCTTCCAGGCCGCCATGGCCCAGGCCAGCCGCGCCATCGTGCGGGCCGGCGTCATGGTCGACGTGGTGGACGTGGGCGGCGGCTTCCCGTCGGTCTACCCGGGCATGGTGCCGCCGGACATGGCGGACTACCTCGACTCCATCGATCGCGGCTTCGCCGACATGATGGTCCACGAGGACACCGAGCTGTGGTGCGAGCCGGGCCGGGCGCTGGTGGCGGAAGCCTCCTCGATCCTCACCAAGGTCGAGCTGAAGAAGGGCGACGCGCTCTATCTGAACGACGGCAGCTACGGCAGCCTGTTCGATGCGGCGCACGTCAAATGGCCCTTTCCGGTCAAGCTGATGCGCAAGGACGGCGACCAGGCGGTCGACGTCGAAGGCCCCCTGCGGCCCTTTCGCTTCTATGGCCCGACCTGCGATTCCATCGACCACATGCCGGGTCCGTTCTGGCTGCCGGAGGACGTCCGCGAGGGCGACTACATCGAGATCGGCATGCTGGGCGCCTACGGCGTGGCCATGAACACCCGCTTCAACGGCTTCGGCGACGCCGAAACGGTCGCCGTCGAAGACGCGCCGATGGCCTCCATGTTCGGCTTGGCCGGCCGCACCATCCGCCTGCCGCGCGAGCAGCAGCAGGAGGATGAGCGCAAGGTCGTGCGCCTCTCCCGTCCCAAGGGTCGGGCCGGCAAGAGCCGTCGGCGGCGGTAACAACCGACACACCTGACGTGTTAAAGGCGCGGCCGGTCGCTCCGTCCCGGTCGCGCCTATCCTATGGACGGGCGATCACCCTCAGAAGGGAACTTCCGAAGATGAACGCTGACGTTCAGAAATCGAACCGCAAGGCCGAACTGCTGGCCAACACCGTCGAGCACGTGGCGATCGACCAGTACGACGCCCGCCCGGTCATCGACGCCATGCGCAAGATGAGCTTCACCAGCCGCGACACCGCCCGCGCCGCCGACATCTGGTCGATGTCGCTGGAGGACCCGACCTGCTCGACCTGGCTGACGCTGGCCGGCTCGACCAGCGCCGGCGGCTGCATGCACATCTACCGCGACATGGTGAAGTACGGGATGATCGACGTGATCGTCTCCACCGGCGCCTCGATCGTCGACATGGATTTCTTCGAGGCCCTGGGCTTCAAGCACTACCAGGCCCAGTCCGACGTCGACGACCGCGACCTGCGCGACCTCTACATCGACCGGATCTACGACACCTACATCGACGAGGAAGAGCTGCAGAACTGCGACGGGACGATCTACGACCTGTGCAACGCGCTCGAGCCGCGCCCCTACTCCAGCCGCGAGTTCATCCACGAGATGGGCAAGTGGCTGGCGGCGGGCAACGCCAAGAAGCCCGGCAGCCTGGTGCAGACCGCCTATGAAGAAGGCGTGCCGATCTTCTGCCCGGCGTTCACCGACAGCTCCGCCGGCTTCGGCCTGGTGAAGCACCAGGTGGAGCGGATGAAGGAAGGCAAGCCCTACCTGACCATCGATTCCGTGGCCGACTTCCGCGAGCTCACCGACATCAAGATCGCGGCGGGGACCACCGGCCTGTTCATGGTCGGCGGCGGCGTGCCGAAGAACTTCGCCCAGGACACCGTGGTCTGCGCGGAGATCCTCGGCCACGAGGCGGAGATGCACAAATACGCCGTGCAGATCACCGTCGCCGACGTCCGCGACGGGGCCTGCTCGTCCTCGACCCTCAAGGAGGCCTGCTCCTGGGGCAAGGTCGACGTCACCTGGGAGCAGATGGTGTTCGCCGAAGCCACCACGGTGGTGCCGCTGATCGCCTCCAACGCCTGGCACAAGGGCGCCTGGAAAACCCGCGCCAAGCCCCGCTGGGCCAAGCTGTTCGCGAAATAGCTTCGCCGATCCGGTCCTTCTTCCCCTTGTGGGGAAGGGTCGGGCGCGAGCCCCGCTGATGAGGGGGCGCACCGAAATATCTCCTCGTCATCCTCCGGTCGGCCGAAGGCTGATCCGGGGGATCCAGCCCAAGGCCGGACTTCAGCTGCTGAGCAGCGACCTTGGGATGGGTCGCCCGGACGAGCCGGGCGATGACGAAGGGGACGGCGGCGCTCGCCCGACCACGACGGGTTGATACCGCCGCATCCGCCTGCAACACCTAGATTGCAGAGCTTCGGAGGGCGGGATGGACATGACGCGGGCATTGACGGTCGTTGCGGCTCTGGCGCTGATCGGAGCCGCGCCGGCTCGGGCGCCGGCGCCCAAGGGCTACCTGTCGGCGGCCGAGGCGCCGGATCCCCTGCGCATCCTGCCGCCCGCGCCGGTCGCCGGCAGCTCGCGCTACGAGGCCGACCGCACGATCTTCCTGCAGACCCGCATCTACAAGGACACCCCGCGCTGGGCGCTGGCGCAGAACGACATCAACCAGGCCGCCATCCTCAAGGACCTGGCCTGTTCGGTGGGCGTCGAGCTGACGCCCCAGAACGCCCCGAAGACGGTGGACCTGTTCAAGAAGATGCTGCCCGACGTCCGCCGCGCGATCGACGTGCCGAAGGACTTCTACCAGCGCAAGCGGCCCTACCTGATCGACGAGGGCCCGATCTGCGACCAGAAGAGCGAAAGCCTGGCCAAGAGCCCCGACTATCCCTCGGGCCACAACACCTGGAGCTGGAGCGTCGGCCTGGTGATGGCCGAGCTTGCCCCCGACCGCGCCACCGACATCCTGGTCCGCGCCCGCGCCTTCGGCGAGAGCCGGCTGGTCTGCGGGGTGCACAACCTCAGCGCCGTCGAGGCCGGCCGCACCAACGCCTCGGCCGTGGTCGCCGCCCTGCATGGCTCCGACGCGTTCCGCAAGGACCTGGAGGCCGCGCGCAAGGAAGTCGCCGCCGCCCGCAAGGCCGGCCCCGCGCCCGACCCCGCGGCCTGCGCCCAGGAAGCCGCGCTGATCGCCAAGTCGCCGTACTGAAGGCGGCGAGGCGGCTGCGGTCCCGCCGCCTCAGGCGTCCATGTTCCAGGTGTCGACGTGCCACTTCAGCTGGCCGTCCTCCTCTTTCCAGAGCACGGCGTACTTGCCGGTCGCCTGGGCGCCGTCGGCAAAGGTCAGCGTAAAGGCGCCGAGCTGGTGGACGTAGGGGCCGGCTGGCCGCAGCTTCACGGTGGCAAGCTGCGCCGTCTTGATCCCCAGCTCCTGCCGCCCCCCGGCCCAGAACTCGGCGATGGCCTCGCGGCCCTCGATCAGCGGCGCGCCGGGCGGCTGGATCTGGGCGTCGCGGGTGTAGACGCCGCGCGCGGCTGCGCCGGCGTCCCCGCGATTGAAGGCTTCCATGAAAGCGGCGTCGGCCTCCTCGATAGCTGCACGCACCGCCTCCGACACCTCGGACGCAGCGTTTCGCTCCAGGATTTCGGACATCGTGGTCACCGGGCTTCGCCGGCCTCCCTCGCGCATGAACTGCGCGAGGAGATCATAACGCCCTTGCCTCGTCGGTGACGAGGCGCGCGGGCCACCACTCCGTGATCGGGCGGCTCAGATGCCGGCGTACCACTCGTAGCCGCGGTCTTCCCAGAAGCCGCCCTTGCCGCGGCCAATGTGGGCGAAGTCCTCCACCGCCTCCAGGCGCATGACGTACTTGGCGTGCTTGTAGCCCAGCTGGCGCTCGACCCGCAGGCGGACCGGGGCGCCGTGCGCCACCGGCAGCGGTCGGTCGTTCATCGCATAGGCCAGGATCGACTGCGGGTGATAGGCGTCGATCAGGTCGATGCTCTCGTAGTACTGGCCCGAGCCGTCGAGGGTCTGCTCCAGGCTGTCGGCGCAGTGGAAGACGATGTAGCGGGCGTTCGGCTTCAGCCCCGCCTGGTCGAGCAGCGGGCCGAGCCGCGCGCCGGTCCACTTGCCGATCGAGGACCAGCCCTCAACGCAGTCGTGGCGGGTGATCTGGGTCCGCGACGGCTGGGCGCGCAGCTCCGCCAGGCTCAGCGCCAGCGGCCGCTCCACCAGGCCGTCGATCACCAGCCGCCAGTCCGCGAAGCCGTTCGCCAGGTGGGCGCGGTAGGCGGGGTCGTCGGGGTCCACCGAGCCGTTGGGCTTGAAGTCCGCCGATATGGCGGCGGGCGGGAACTCGCGGGCCAGCGCCTTGCGGTCGGTGACCAGGCGCTGGGCGCGGCGGGTCAGGCCCTCGGCGCCGCGCAGCACGCCGAGCGCGGCGGGGTTCTCGTTGAGCTTGTCGCAGGCCGCCAGCCACAGGCCCGCCAGCCCGGCGCCGGCCCCCTTGATCCAGCCGCGGCGGTTGAACTGGCTCATGCGGCGCCCTTCTCGACTTCGATGGCGTAGCGGCCGGTGATCATCGAGCGGATGTTGTTCCAGGTCCCCGAGGCCACCACCATCACCACGTGGACGATGACGAACAGCACGATCAGCGACGCCGAGATGAAGTGGATCGAGCGCGCCGACTGCCGGCCGCCGAACAGGTCGAGCAGCCAGGGGAACGCCGCGTCGACGCCCGGCGACATGGTCAGGCCGGTGCCCAGCATCAGCGGCGCCAGCACCACGATCACGCCCAGATAGCTGAGCTTCTGCAGCACGTTGTAGCGCCGCGCCGCCTCGCCCTTGGGGAACTTCAGCTGCGCGTGGGTGACGATCTCATGCCAGACGTTGCGCGGCTTCAGGTCCGCCCCGCTGGGCAACAGGTCGCGCCGGAGGTGGCCCCCGACCAGGCCCATGGCCCAGTAGACCAAGCCGTTGATCACGAACAGCCAGGCGAAGAAGAAGTGCCAGCGCCGGCCGTCGGCCAGGTCGCGGTAGCTGGGGACCGTCGCCCAGGCCGGGAAGCCGCGCGGCTCGCGCATCCCCGGCTTGCCGGAATAGCCCAGCACCCCGGTGGTCTCGAACCGATGGCCGGCGATGGTGGTGACGCCGATCGGCTCGCCCGCCTTCGCCGCGGCGTCCATCGAGATCCATGGGGTCGCGAAGGTCGACTTGGCCCCCCAGTAGAGCGCCGGGTGGGCGTTGAAGATCTGCAGGCCGCTCATCAGCAGCAGGCTGACGGCCAGCACATTGATCCAGTGGGTCAGGCGGGTGACGCCTGCGTGCCGGTAGACCAGCACCTTGTCGCCCATGGTGCGCTCCTCCCCCCGAAGCCGCCTGAAGTCTGCCACACAAGCCCCGCGCAGGCGAGACGGCGACCGTCGCCGCCCGCACGGAACATCGCCGGCCCGCGGGCGCTTCACCTGCGACCCACGAACAGAGGAGGCTCCCATGGCGGACGAACGCGAAGGCCAGGGCTTGCCGGCCGGCCATCCCGCGACCGAGGACAAGGTCCAGACCCGCGGCCGCGAGGCGAACGCCGCCCGGCCGCTGAACGCCGCAGAGGACAAGGGCGGAGCCGAGCGCTACCCGTCGGTGAGCCAGACCGATTCCGTCGAGCGCCGCAGCTTCGATCCTGCCGCCGACGCGCCGACGCCCCGGCAGGGCGCCGGCGACGGATCCATCCCGGTGTCGAAGACCGAAGCCCAGCTCGGCCCCGGCGGCGACCCGGTCGAAGGCAAACGCTAGGCGCGCGGCCTGGCCGCCCCTAAGCTCCCCGCCGGATTTGGGGGAGCGGGCGTTTGAGCGAAGTCGAAGTCTGGCGAGGCGGCGTCGCCACCTGGGAATGCGACGCCATGGGCCACCTGAACGTCGGCTTCTACGTGGCCAAGTCCATGGAGGCCCTGGCCGGCTTCGCCGCCGAGCTCGGCATGCCGCAGGCCTTCGCGCCGCACGCCCAGTCGACGCTGATCGTCCGCGAGCAGCACATCCGCTTCCTGCGCGAGGCCCGGCCCGGCGCACCGCTGACCATCACCGGCGGGGTGGTGGAGATGGGCGAGGTCGAGGCCCGGGTGCTGCTGTTGATGCGGCACGCCTCCGGCGAGCTCGCCGCCAGCTTCCAGACCGTGGTCGCCCACGCCACCGCCCGTGACGGCGCGCCCTTCCCCTGGCCCGACCGGCTGCGGGCCCGCGCCGAGGCGCTGGCCGTCGAGGTCCCGCCGCAGGCGGCGCCCCGCAGCATCGGCCTCGATCCTGTGGTGACCCGCGCCGGCCTCGAGCGCGCCGACGAACTCGGGCTCAAGCGCACGGGCCTGGGCGTCGTGCGCTCCGGCGACTGCGACGTCTTCGGCCGCATGCGGCCCGAGCTGATGATGGCCCGCATCTCCGACGGCATCCCGCACTTCTTCGACGGCGAGCGGCCGGGCGGCTCCGAGGCCGGCCGGGTCGGCGGCGCGGCGCTGGAGTACCGGCTCGTGCACTTCGCCTGGCCGCGGGCCGGCGACCGGGTGGCGCTGCGCTCCGGCTCGGCCGGCGGCGACGCCCGGTTCCGCAAGCTGGTGCACTGGCTGCTCGACCCCGCCACCGGCCGGCCCTGGGGCGCCGCCGAAGCGATCGCGGTCTCCTTCGACCTCGAGACCCGCAAGATCATCGCCCTGTCGGACGAGGCGCTGGCGGCGGTCAACGCCGAGGCTATCGAGGGGCTGTCGCTCTAGTCAGCGCCGCACGCACTAGGTCGGGGCGCTCCATCGGCAGGAAGTGCGAGGTCCCCGGCACGGTCTCGACGATGACCCGGCCGTCGGCGGTAAGCGCCTCCAGGCGATCCTCCAGCCGCGCCGTCGAGGCGATCTCCGCCTGCAGAACGCGGATCGGGCAGCGGCTTTGCGCGAACGCCGCCCAGGGGTCGTAGTTGTGGGTGCGGAAGTTGGACGCCTCCCAGTCCGGCGCGCAGGCCAGCGTCACCTGGCCGTCGGCGGTGTCTTTGAAGCCCGCCGCCACATAGTCCGCCAGCTGCTCTTCGCTCCAGGTCCGGAAGGCGCCGCGGCCGCGGTAGGCCTCCAGCGCCGCCTGCCGGTCGGGAAAGCTCGCCCGGCGGCGCAGCGCGCCCTGCACCAGCGGCGACTCGCCGGCGTCGCGCGCCATCGTCGTGTCGAAGATCACCGGGTCGAACAGGGCGAGCGCGCGGACCCGCTCCGGCGCCGCCGCGGCCGCCAGCAGGCTGGCGGTGCCGCCCATGGAATGGCCGGCCAGCACCACCGGGCCCTCGGTCGCCGCCGCCAGGAAGGCCAGCAGGTCGTCGCGGAACTGGTTCCAGCCCTCGCGACCCTCGATCACCGTCGGCAGCGTCGTCGCGCCGTGGCCGCGCAGGTCGATGGCCAGGATCCGCAGCCCTGCGGCCAGCGGCTTGAGGATCGAGCGGTAGGTGCGGGCGTTGAAGCCGTTGGCGTGGGAGAAGACGATGTCGACCGGCCGATGCTCCGGGCCGAAGTCGAGGACCGCCATCGCGCCGCCGCGGCTCGGCAGCGGAACCGTCCGCAGGCGCGGCTCGTAGTCGACCTTGGCGTCCATGAAATCCCTCCGACCGGTTTCCATATAACCGTCGATAACCCCAGGAGAAGACATGAAGCTGGCGACCATCCGCTACGAGAGCGAGACCCAGGACGCGGTGATCGGCCGGCTGAAGGCGGCCGGGGTGAAGGTGCTGATCGACGTGCGCGCCGTGGCCGCCTCGCGCCGGGCGGGGTTCTCCAAGAGCCTGCTGGCCGCCAGCCTGGCCGAGGCGGGCATCGAATACGTCCACCTGCGCCAGCTGGGGACGCCGAAGCCCGGCCGTGACGCCGCCCGCAAGGGCCACGTCGCCGAGATGCGGGCCATCTTCGAGGATCACCTGGCCGAGCCCGCCGCCCAGGTCGAACTCGCCCGCGCCGCCGAGATCGCCGGCGACCGCAAGGCCGCCCTGCTCTGCTACGAGGCCGATCCCAAGGGCTGCCACCGCTCGATCGTCGCCGACCGGATCTGCGCGTCGATCGGCTGCGAGATCGAGAACCTCTAGGCCTAGACCTCCAGCTCCGCGCCGGTCATGTCGCAGCCGGTGAGGCGGGTCTGGCTGAGGTCGGCTTCCAGGAAGCGGGCGCGGGTGGCGTAGGCGCCGCGCAGGTCGGTGTTGCGCAGGCTGGCGCGGGTGAAGTCGGTGCGCACGTAGCGGCCTTCGGAGATCATCAGCGGCCCGAGCTGGGCGCCGCGCATGTCGGCCCGGGCGAGCTGGGCGTCGGTGAGCTTGGCGCCGCGCAGGTCGGCGTCCTTCAGGTTGGCCCCGCGCAGGTCACAGCCGCTGAGGTCCGCGCCCTGCAGCTGCACGCCCTGCATCTCCAGGCCGAAGAAGATCGACTGCGGCGCGATCAGCCCGGTGAGCCGGCGGCCCTTGAGGCTGTGCAGCGGCCGGAAGTCGACGCCCGGCAGGTTCATCACCGCGCCGCGGACGCCGTCGGAGTCGCAATAGCTCTCGTGCTCGGCGAGGATCTCGCCCAGCGGCCGGTCGTCCACATAGAACAGCGGCGGCGGCGCGCGCAGCACGTCGGTGAGGTCTACGTCGTCGAGCCGGGTGTGCTCGAGGTTCACCCCGGCCAGCACGGTGCGCTTCATCGAGGCGCCGGTGAGATCCGCGCCGCCCAGGTCCGCGCCGGAGAAATCGGCGCCGTCGAGCACGGCGCGGGTCAGGCGCGCGCCGGCCAGCATGGCGCCGGCCAGCACCGCGTCGGTGAAGTCGCTGGCGGTCGCCACCATGCCGCTGAGCTGGGCGCCGGTCAGGTTGGCGCCGGACAGGATGGCGTAGTTGAGCTCGCCTGGCCGGTGTTCGTGCCGCAGCACGCGGAAGCCGTCGAGCTTGTCCTGCAGGGCGATGCGGCCCTCGCGCAGGTCGCAGCCGGCCATCTCCGCGCAGGCGAGGTTGGCGCCGCGCAGGCAGGCGCCGCGCAGGTCGGCGCGCTTGAGGTTCACCCGGCGCATGTCGGCTTCGCGCAGGTCGGCGCCGAACAGGATCGCACGGGACAGGTTGGCGCCGGCCAGCATGGCGCCGGACAGCTTGGCGCCGGCGAGGTCGGCTTCGCGCAGGTCGACGCCTTCCAGCGAGCAGTTGGAAAGGTCGGCGTAGGTCAGGCACAGGCGACGGCCGCCCGAGCGGCCGGCCAGGTAGCGCTGGTGCGCGTCCACGGCCTCGCGCAGGGTCTGGGCGTCGAGCGACGTATGGTGTTGCTGGGCTTGAGACGACATGGCGGGCCTTGTTCGTCGCCAACCTGCGCCCGGCGCGCTTAAGGAACGGTTGCGGCGCCCGCAATACTTCCGATCAGAACCAGCCGCGGTGCTTGAACCACAGCACCGGCAGCAGGGCCGAGGCCACCATCACGCAAAGCGCCATCGGATATCCGAACGTCCAGCTGAGCTCCGGCATGTGGTGGAAGTTCATCCCGTAGACCGACGCCACCAGGGTCGGCGGCATGAAGATCACCGCCATCACCGAGAAGATCTTGATGATGCCGTTCTGCTCGATGTTGATCAGGCCCAGCGCCGCGTCGAGCAGGAAGGAGATGTGCGTCGACTGGAAGCTGGCGTGCTCGGTGAGCGACTGCACGTCGCTCTGCAGCGACTTCAGGTGGGCGCCGCACTCCGGATCGGCGGCGATCTCGCGGGCCAGCGCCGCGAAGCTCAGCAGCCGGGCGAGGCTGACCAGGCTGGTGCGGGTGGTGGAGGTCACCGACTGGGCGCGGGCCAGCTCGGCGAGCAGCGGCTGGTAGCCGCCGTCCTGGGCCCGCTGGCGGAAGATGGTCTTCGAGGCGGTCTCGACGCCCTCGGCGGTCTCCTCAAGGATTTCGGCCAGCCGCTCGACGATGGCGTCCAGCAGGCCCAGCAGGGCCGCCGTGCCGCTGCCGGCCTCGGCCTGGGGCGCGCGCTCGGCGAAGACGGTGAAGGCGCGCAGCTCCTCGTAGCGGATGGTCACCAGCAGGCCCTTGACCAGCACGAAGGTGACCGGCGCCGTGGTCGGTCCCTCGGCGCTGCGGGCCAGCAGCGTCGCGGTCATGAAGGTCGCGCCGTTGTCCTGGTAGAGCCGGCTGGAGGGTTCGAGCTGCGCCATCTCCTCGGGCGTCGGCAGCTCGACGCCGAGCGCGCGCTCGACCGCGAGCTCTTCGTCGCGGGTCGGGGACTTCAGGTCGATCCAGATGGTGTCGGGCGGCGGCGCCCAGGCGGCGGCGGGCGACTGGGTCTCGAAACCGGGCGCACCGCGCCGGAGCAGGTTGAGCATGCGAACGGCCTCCGGAGCCCCCTTGTGGAGGTTCCCCGCCTAAGCCGTCAATCGGGCGATCAGTTGCCGCTGTTGTTCGAGTCGCCGCGGGTGGCGGCGGCGATCAGGGCGCCGATGCGGTCGCTGGAGTCGGCGGCCTGGCTCAGCATCTGCAGCGCGCCGGCCCCGGGCCGCATGGCGGCGGCCATCTGGTTGGCGGCCGACTGGGCCACCGCGACCACGGTGTTCTCCGCCTTGGAGATGCCGGTGGAGGCCAGCACCCGCGCATTGGCGTCGGGATAGATGAAGCCGTAGGTCGGATAGGTGGACCCGCCGAGGTCGCGGCTGGGGTCGTACCAGACCTTCACCTGGCTCCAGTCGCCGGCCGGGGAGACGTCGACCAGGGTCACGTCCTTCTCCACCTTGCCGCGCGAGCCCTCGATGGGCGACCAGTTGGCGTGGGTGATCTGGACGATGCGGTCGGTGAGCACCTGGCTGACGACGGCCACGTGGCCGAGCTTCATGCGTTCGGTGGGCTTGAAGCAGAGCACCGCGCCGGCCTTCGGCTGGAAGCCGGTGTCGTAGCGGCCGACGGCCTGCTTCCACCAGGTGTAGGCGTCGCCGAAGATCTGGATGCCGGACACCAGGCGCGCGAACGGCACGCATTGCCAATAGGTGTCGGCCATGGCGCCCGCGGTGGGCGCGAGGCTCATAACGGCCGCGACGGCTAGGGAACCCAGCAGGGTCCTCGTCCGTTTGAGCATGTTAGGGCACTCCCGACGCAACTGCGGAAAAGCTAACCCTAAGACCATTCGAGTGAAAAGAGCGTTTACGCCGCAGGACCGGCTGTCCGCGGCCGTTATCGCGCATCCGCGCGTCGCCCCATCGCCGAATAGTCGCCCCTGACCTTCAGATTTCAAGAACAGACCGCCAATCGAGCGGGCCCGGACAAGATTCCTATGCGGGGGCGGGCGCCCGGCCGCCCGTTGTTAAGCTGCTTTCTGTCCAAATTGTCACCCGCGAATACGCCGATGGCCGCCGCAGAGACTTGCGATCACGCCGGCGAAACGATCTGAAACAAGAGCTCGCCTCTGTTCGGCCCGCCTTGAGCAAGTGCTCGGCGGCCTCGGCGCGGCCGGTTCACAAAAACGCGAGAGCGCCGCCGATGCTGTGGATAAGTCAGACGGCGCCGCTTCCGGCTAGTCGTTGGGCGCCGATGGGTTAGAAAGCTTGCCCGCAACGGAGACCGCCAACAGATGCAAACCCTCGCCGCGCTGATCGTCAGCCCCGAGGCCTGGATCGCCTTGATCACCCTGGTGGTGATGGAAGTGGTCCTCGGGATCGACAACCTGGTCTTCATCTCGATCCTGTCCAACAAGCTGCCCGAGGCGAGCCGCGCGCGGACCCGGCGGATCGGCATCAGCCTGGCGCTGATCATGCGCCTGGCGCTGCTCTCCACCCTGGCCTTCATCGTCGGCCTGACCCAGCCGGTCTTCACCCTGCCGTTCGCTGTCCCGGTGGGCGCCGACGGTCACCCCGTGGTCGACCTCGGCTTCTCCTGGCGCGACATCATCCTGCTGGCCGGCGGCCTGTTCCTGGTCTGGAAGGCCACCACCGAGATCCACCACACCGTCGATCCGCACGAGAGCGACGACCTGCTCGACAAGCGCGGCGGCGGCAAGAGCCTGGGGTTCGCGGCGGCGATCGTGCAGATCCTGGCGCTCGACATCGTCTTCTCGATCGACTCCATCCTGACGGCGGTGGGCATGACCGAGCACCTGCCGATCATGATGGCCGCGGTGATCATCGCCGTCGCCCTGATGCTGGTGGCGGCCTCGCCGCTGGCCAACTTCATCAACAACAATCCCAGCGTCGTGATGCTGGCCCTGGGCTTCCTGCTGATGATCGGCGCGACCCTGATCGCCGACGCCTTCGGCGTTCACGTGCCCAAGGGCTACATCTATGCGGCGATGGCCTTCTCCGGCCTGGTCGAGGGCCTGAACATGGCGGCAAGGCGCGGCGGCAAGAAGCGCGAGGGCGGGCGGACCCTCCACTAAGCGCGCCCTGGTTGTGCGCAGGCGCGACGCCCCTTAGCCTCCCGGACGGCGAATCACCCGCCTGGCGAGGCGTTGATGCCCATCAACTATCTCTCGACCGCGCAGATCGCGAACCTGCGCGATGCGCGGGTCGCGGCGCTGACCACGACCCAGATGTCGCAGCTGGCCTCCACCCAGGTGGCCGCGCTCACCAACACCGGGGTGGAGAGCCTTTCCACCACCCAGATCGCGGCGCTGTCGGGCGCGCAGGCCCGCGGGCTGACGGCGACCCAGATCCCGCACCTCAACGCCGCGATCCTGTTCAGCACCGACCAGCTGATGGCGCTCAACGGCAGCCAGCTGAACGCCTTCACCGGCGCCCAGTTCGGGGCGCTGGACAGCACCCGCCTGGGCGCCCTGGGCTCCAGCCAGGTGGGCGCCCTGACGGTGACCAACTTCTCGGCCCTGGCGTCCAGCCAGATCGCCGGCCTCACCACCACCGCCATGCGTGGGCTCACCACCGCCCAGATCGCCGGGCTGTCGACCACCGACATCGCGGAGTTCGCCGCCACCCAGATCGGCGCCCTGGCCGTCACCCAGGTCGCGAGCCTGACGGCGACGGAGGTGAACCACCTCTCGCCGACCCAGATGGCGGCGCTGTCCTCCACCCAGATCTCAGGCCTGTCGACGACGGCCCTCGCCAGCCTCGACGGCAGCCAGGTCGCGTCGCTGACCACCACCCAGCTGAAGGGCCTGGTCGCCGTCCAGCTGGCGGCGCTCAGCACCACCGACTTCGCCGACTTCACGCCGGACCAGATCGCCGCCTTCTCCTCCACCCAGCTGGGGGCGCTGTCCGCCTCCAACCTGGGCGCCCTGGACACCGGGCAGATCCAGGCCCTGAGCTCAACCCAGCTGGCCGGCCTCGGGCCCGCCCAGCTCGGCGGCCTCGACGCCACCGCCTTCGCCAAGTTCAGCAGCGACCAGGTGGACGCGCTGACGGCGACGCAGTTCGGCGGCCTGTCGGTGACCAACCTCGAAGGCCTGAGCGACACCCAGATCGGCGCCCTGACCTCGACCAAGATCCAGGGCCTGAGCGCCCTCCAGCTGGGGGCGCTCAGCACCACCGACCTCGGCCGGTTCAGCAGCACCCAGCTCGACATGCTGACGGCCGGTCAGGTGGGCGCGCTCTCCGCCGCCGGCTTCTCGTGGATGGACTCCACCCTGGTCCGCAGCCTCAGCACCACCCAGGTGCGCGGGATGTCCGCCTTCCAGGCCCACAGCCTGACCGCCACGGACATCGGCGAGTTCGCGCTGAGCCAGATCGCCGCCTTCTCGACCACCCAGGTGGCGGCGCTGTCGACCGCCGCGCTCGGGGCGATGACCAACATCCAGCTCATGATGCTGTCGACCAGCCAGCTCGCCGGGCTGCCGCCCGTCGGCTTCTCGACGCTGACCGCCACCCAGATCGCCATCCTGCCGACCCAGGGGTTCACCGCCGCGCAGATCGGCGGCCTCAGCGTCACCGACTTCGGCAAGCTGACCAACACCCAGCTGTCGACCTTCACCGCCGCCCAGGTGGGCGCCCTCTCGACCACCAACCTGCTGGCCATGGACGCCACCCGGATCGGCGCCTTTTCGAGCACCCAGCTCAAGGGGCTGAACACCCTGCAGATCGGCGTCCTCGGCCCCGCCGACTTCAACCGCTTCAGCGCCACCCAGATCGCCGGCCTGACCAACGCCCAGGTCGGCGCGCTCGCCACGACCGTGATCTCGGCGCTCGCCACCGACCAGGTGGCGGCGTTCACCCCGACCCAGATCCCGTCGCTGACCGTGGCTCAGATCATGGCCCTGACCACCACCTCCATCGCCGCCATGAGCGCGGTGCAGCTTAACGCCATGACCGCGGTCCAGGTGCAGAACCTGCCGGCCTGACGCGACTTCAGAGGAAGCTGTAGGGGTCGATGTCGATGGCCACGCGCACCGAGTTCGGCGGCTTCACCCGCGCCCGCC
The DNA here is from genome assembly GCF_003254505.1 of Phenylobacterium hankyongense. Taxonomy (NCBI): domain Bacteria; kingdom Pseudomonadati; phylum Pseudomonadota; class Alphaproteobacteria; order Caulobacterales; family Caulobacteraceae; genus Phenylobacterium; species Phenylobacterium hankyongense. Next base: position 1,114,244 of record NZ_QFYP01000001.1, read on the forward strand.
AGGTGGCCATGTAGGCCGACAGGTCGACGCCGCGGTCGGCCCGCACCAGGAAGCGCTTGCGCCGCCGGCCGCGGATCAGGCCCAGCGGCGCGTCCGCCGGCCCGTAGACCTCCACCCCGCCGGCGTTGGGGGCGGCTTCGGCCATGGCGCGCATGAAGGCGTCCAGTTGCGCCGGGTCGGTCCCCGAGGCGATCACCGCCGCCAGCCGGCCGAACGGCGGCAGGCCGGCGAGCTCCCGCTCCGCCATTTCCGCGGCCACGAAGGCGTCGCGGTCCTGGGCCTTCAGCGCCTGCATCACCGCATGCTCGGGCGCGTAGGTCTGCAACAGCGCATGGCCCGAGCGGTCGTGGCGGCCCGCCCGGCCGGTGGCCTGGGCCAGCAGCTGGTAGGTCCGCTCCGCGGCGCGCAGGTCGCCGCCGCGCAGGCCGAGGTCGGCGTCCACCACCCCCACCAGGGTGAGCTTCGGGAAGTTGTGGCCCTTGGCCGCGGCCTGGGTGGCGACCAGGATGTCGATCTCGCCGTCGGCCATGGCCTCCACCAGCCGGCGCGCCTCGCGGGCGTCGAACATGGTGTCGGAGGAGAACACCGAGACCCGCGCCTCGGGGAACAGGCCGCGGGCCTCCTCTTCCACCCGCTCCACGCCGGGGCCGATGGAGACCAGGCTGTCCTTCGCCCCGCAGTGCGGACAGGCCGCCGGCTTCAGCATCGAGAAGCCGGTGAGGTGGCAGACCAAGCGGCCGGAATAGCGGTGCTCCACCAGCCAGGAGTCGGTGTCCGGCGCGGTCATACGCTCGCCGCAGGCCCGGCAGAGCACCAGCGGGGCGTAGCCGCGGCGGTTGAGGAACAGCAGGGTCTGCTCGCCGCGCGCATAGGTCTCGCGCATGGCCGCCACCAGCGGCGGCGACAGCCAGCGACCGGGCTCCGGCGGCGTGGCGCGCAGGTCGACGAGCTCGATGTCCGGCAACTGCGCCGTGCCGTGCCGCGCCGACAGCCGCAGCCAGCGATAACGGCCGGTCTCGGCGTTGCGCAGGGTCTCCAGCGACGGCGTGGCGGAGGCCAGCACGACGGCCGCCTCCTCGATCTTGCCGCGCACCACCGCCAGGTCGCGGGCCTGGTAGATGAAGCCTTCTTCCTGTTTGAACGAGCCGTCGTGCTCCTCGTCGACGACGATCAGCTTGAGGTTGGGGAACGGCAGGAACAGCGCCGAGCGGGCGCCGACCACGATCCGGCAGCGGCTGTTGGCCACCGCCTCCCAGACCCGCCTGCGGGCCGGCGGGGCGACGTCGGAGTGCCATTCGCCGGGCGCGGCCCCGAACCGCTGCGTCACCCGGCCGATCACCGCCTGGGTGAGCGCGATCTCCGGCAGCAGGATCAACACCTGGGCGGTGGGGTCGGCGGCCAGCGCGGCGGCGGCGGCCTCCAGGTAGACCTCGGTCTTGCCCGAGCCAGTGACGCCGTCCAGCAGGGCGACGTTGAAGCCGCCCTCGCCCATCATCCCGACCAGCGCCGCCGCGGCGGCGGCCTGGCTGGCGTTGAGCGTCGAGCCTTGCCGCGACAGGTCGGGCTCCTCGAACCGGGCGACCGGGTCCACGGACCGGACGCTCAGCACGCCCTCGTCGATCAGCCCCTTCACCACCCCGGACGAGACGCCGGCGGCGCGCGCCAGGTCGGGCGGCGCCAGCGCGGCCTCGGCGACCGCCTGCAGCACCCGGGTCCGCGCCGGGGTCGGCCGCGCCGGCTGCGCGCCGGTGACTTCCACCACCCGCACGGGCTTCGGCCTCGGCGCGCGGGCGCCGCGCAGCGCGATGGCCAGCGGCTGGCCGGGGGCGTCGACGGCGTAGCGCGCCGCCCACTGCACGAATTCCAGGGTGTTGGCCGGCAGCCGCGGCTCGTCCAGCCGGCTGTCCAGCGCCTTCAGCGCCCGGTTGCCGCCGGCGCCTTCGCGCAGGCCCACCACCACGCCGCGCAGCAGCCGCGGGCCCAGCGGCGCGGCCACCTGGTCGCCGACGTCGAGGTCCATCCCCTCCGGCTCGGCGTAGTCGAAGGCCTCGGGCAGCGGCATGGGCAGGAGGACGGAAGCGATACGGCTCATCGCTGGGCTTTTGCGCTTTCCCGCACAGCGGCTACAAGCGGCTGCAGCAGCCTGAAGGTCCGATCGATGCAGCTTTTCCTCGACACCACCGACGTAGCCGTCCTCAAGGACCTGGCCGCCACCGGCCTGGTGGACGGCGTCACCACCAATCCGACGCTGATCGCCAAGTCCGGCCGGCCCATGCTGCAGGTCATCGCCGAGATCTGCGCCGCCGTCGAGGGCCCGGTGAGCGCCGAGGTCGCGGCCATGGACACCGCCGGCATGCTGGACGAGGGCCGCAAGCTGGCCAGCATCGCGCCGAACGTCGTCGTGAAGGTGCCGCTGACCCGCGACGGCCTGATCGCCACCCGCGAGTTCGCCCACGAGGGCATCGCCACCAACGTCACCCTGTGCTTCTCCGCCGCCCAGGCTCTGCTGGCCGCCAAGGCCGGCGCGACCTACATCAGTCCGTTCATCGGCCGCCTGGACGACTATGGCGCCGAGGGCATGGACCTGATCGTCGAGATCCGGGCGATCTACGACAACTACGACTTCGACACCGAAATCCTCGCCGCCTCGATCCGCAACCCGGCCCACGTGACCGCCGCGGCCCTGGCCGGCGCCGATTGCGCGACCATTCCGCCCACGGTTTTCGCCGATCTCTTCAAGCACCCGTTAACCGAGAAGGGTCTTGAACAGTTCATGAGCGACTGGGCGAAGACGGGCCAGTCCATCCTATAGGGTAAACGGGAGCGCACATGGACGGGTCGCAGGGCGGGATCGAAGGCGCGCCTCTGGAGCCCGCGGCGGTTCGCCGCTTCCTGGCCGACAATCCGGAATTCCTGCGCGACGACCACGGCCTGCTCGACGAGCTGGGCCTGAAGGTGGCCGCCGGCAACGTGGTCGACTTCGGGCCGGCGGTGATGGCCCGCGTGCATGCCGCCCACCAGCGCGAGGCCACCCAGCGCCAGCAGGTCGAAGAGACCGCGCGCGCCAACTTCTCCGCCCAGGCCCAGACCCACGGCGCGGTGGTCGACCTGCTGGACGCCCGCAACCACGCCGACCTCGCCCGCCGCGTCGACGACCTGGCGCAGCACCGCTTCGGCCTCGCCGCCGGCGTCATCGCCCTGGAGAGCGCCGAGCGCGTCCCGGCCGGCTGGAAGATGCTGGTGGAGGGCCAGGTCGACATGATCCTCGACGGCCCGCAGCGGCTGGCCCGCATGGGGTTCGCGCCCACGGCGCTCGGCCTGTTCGGCGAGCGCGGCGAAACCATCCGCTCCATGGCCATGGTCCGCATGGCGATCTGGGAGCCGGCGCGGCAGGGCCTGCTGGCCTTCGGCTCCGTCGATCCGGAGGGCTTCACCCCCGACATGGGCTCCGAGCTGGTGGCCTTCCTGGCCCGCGTGGTGGAGCGCACGGCGGAGCGATGGCCGGTTCTCTGACCGCCCAGGAGGCGCGGGCGCGCTGGCTGGAGCACCTGGCCAACGAACGCCGCGTCTCGCCACGGACCCTGGAGGCCTACGGCTTCGCCGCCGGCCGCTACGTCGCCTTCCTCGAACAGCATCGCGCCGAGAACCTGACCGTGCAGGGCCTGGCCGAGGTCACCGCCGGCGAGCTGCGGGCCTGGCTGGCCCACCTGCGCGCCGGCGACCATCCGCTGTCGCCGCGCTCGCTGTCGCAGGCGCTGTCGGCGATCCGCACCTTCCACCGCTTCCTGGACCGCCGCCTCGACGCCCCCAACGCCGCCATCGACCTGGTCCGCGGCCCCCGCGTGAAGCCGGGCGCGCCGCGGCCGGTCACCGAGGACCAGGCCCGCGGCCTGATCGCCGAGCCGGCCTTCGATCCCGAGCGCGAGGACTGGGAGGTGGCCCGCGACCAGGCGGTGCTGACCCTGCTCTACGGCTGCGGCCTGCGGATCTCCGAGGGCCTGTCGCTGAAGCGCGCCGACGCGCCGCTGGGCGAGTCGCTGCGGATCACCGGCAAGGGCTCCAAGACCCGTATCGTGCCGGTGTTGCCGGCGGTGCGCGAGGCGGTGGACGTCTATCTGGCCCAGGCGCCGTTCGCCCTGGCGCCCGACGCGCCGCTGTTCCGCGCCAAGCGCGGCGGACCGCTAAGTCCCCGCCACGTGCAGGCGACCGTGCAGGGTCTGAGGAGCCGGCTGGGCCTGCCGGCCAGCGCCACGCCGCATGCCCTGCGCCACTCCTTCGCCACCCACTTGCTCGGGGCCGGCGCCGACCTGCGCTCGATCCAGGAGCTGCTCGGCCACGCCTCGCTGTCGACCACCCAGCGCTACACCCAGGTGGACGCCGCGGCGCTGCTCACCGCCTACGCCAAGGCCCATCCGCACGCCTGAGGGCGGCTGGCGAGCCTCAGGGCCCGACGGCGTAGCGCACCACCACTGGACGGGCGCAGCCATCGACCGTGCGCATGACGGCGATTTCGTAGTTGGCCTTCGGTAGCTCGCCGAGGCGTCGGAACCTCACCTTCGCGCGATCCTGGGGACGCAGCAGCAGGGCCGGCGTCGGCCCGTACGGATTTTCAGGCGAGGACGTCATCATCTTGCCCTGGCCGGGGCAGCGGTCCGACGCGGAGGGGCCGAAGGGCAGATGATTAGGGAGCGCTAGGGTTCCGGCGACGAACAGAAGGGCGATCATCTGAAGCCTCATCTCTCGATCGAGGCTGACAGGGTGTCACTGCGCGGCGGCGCAGCCAAGTTAACTTTTGGGCCGGACCAGTCGCAGCCAGTCGACGTCCGAGCCGGGGTCGCGCCCGGCCTCGACGCAGACGAAGCCCTCGCGGGCGTAGAAGGCCTGGGCGCGGCGGTTGGGCGCCTGCACCTTCAGCGACACCGGGGCGTCGACCGTGGCGCTCACATAGTCCAGCAGCGCCTTGCCGATCCCGCGGCCGCGCTCCTCCACATAGAGCGAGTGCAGGAAGGCCTGCGGCCGATAGAAGCCCGCGATCCCGACGATCCGGCCGTCCTCCAGGGCGACATAGACCTCCTCCTGGCGGGCGCCGCGGAAGAACTCCTCCGCCCGGTGCCGCTCGGGCGGCAGCCAGGTGAAGGTCTCGCGCAGCACGCGGACGTAGAGGTCGGCGCAGGCCTCGAGCTCGTGCGGTCGGGCCTGGCGGATTTCGACGCCCGCGCCCAAGCCGGCCCCCTAGGCCTGCATCGTCCACCCCTCGACGCCCATGGCCGCCTGGCGCAGCGCTTCGGAGCGGGTGGGGTGCGGATGGCAGGTGCGGGCCACGTCCTCGGAGGCGGCGCGGAATTCCATGGCCACGCAGTACTCGCCGATCATCTCGCTGACCGAAGGGCCGATCAGGTGCGCGCCCAGCACTTCGTCGGTGGCGGCGTCGGCCAGGATCTTCACGAAGCCCTCGGTCTCGTGGTTGATCTTGGCGCGGCTGTTGGCGGTGAACGGGAACTTGCCGACCTTGTAGACGACGCCGGCTTCCTTCAGCTCCTCCTCGGTGCGGCCCACCCAGGCCACTTCCGGGGTGGTGTAGACGACGCTCGGGATGATGCCGTAGGCCACGTGGCCGGCCTTGCCGGCGATGGTCTCGATGCAGGCCACCGCCTCGTCCTCCGCCTTGTGGGCCAGCATCGGGCCGAGGGTGACGTCGCCGATGGCCCAGACGCCGGGCGCCGAGGTCTTCCAGTGGTCGGTCTCGATGAAGCCGCGCTTGTCGGGGGTGATCCCGACGCTCTCCAGGCCCAGGCCCTCGGTGTAGGGCCGCCGGCCGATGGCCAGCAGCACATAGTCGGCCTCCAGCGTCTCGGCCGCCCCGCCGGCGACCGGCTCCATGGTCAGCGAGACGCCCTTCTTGCCGACGGCCGCGCCGGTGACCTTCATGCCCAGCTTGAACTCCATGCCCTGCTTGGTCAGCGAGCGCTGGAAGGTCTTGGCCACCTCGGCGTCCATGCCGGGCGAGATGCGGTCGAGGAACTCCACCACCGTCACCTGCGCGCCCAGCCGGCGCCACACCGAGCCGAGCTCCAGGCCGATGATGCCGGCGCCGATGACCACCAGGCTCTTCGGGACCTCCGGCAGCGACAGCGCGCCGGTGGAGTCCACGATCCGCTTCTGGTCGATGGCGACGCCCGGCAGGCCCGAGGGCTCGGAGCCGGTGGCGATGACGATGTTCTTGGCTTCCAGCGTGGTGACCGCGCCGTCGGCGGCGGTGACCTCGACCTTGCCGGGACCGGCGATGCGGCCGGCGCCCTTCACCCAGTCGACCTTGTTCTTCTTGAACAGGAACTCGACGCCCTTGGTCAGCGCCGTCACCGACTCGGCCTTCTGCTTCATCATCTGCGGCAGGTTGAGCCGGGGCGAGACGTCGATGCCGAGGGTGGCGAACTCGTGGTTCGCCGCGTCATAGAGCTCGGAGGCGTGCAGCAGCGCCTTCGACGGCATGCAGCCGACGTTCAGGCAGGTGCCGCCCAACGTCGGGCCCTTGTCCACGCAGGCCACCTTGAGCCCCAGCTGTCCGGCGCGGATGGCGCCGTTGTAGCCCGCGGGGCCACCCCCGATGATGACGACGTCGTAGGTGGTGGTGGTGGTCTCAGCCATGGGATGCGCCCGCTCTGGATTTGCGGGCGCACCCTAGGCATCGACATTCCTAGGTCAATGCCGAGCCGTCACACTCAGCGCGGCGGCGGCGTCGTGGTGGGGCTCGTGGTGGAGCCGGTCGTCGAGGAGCCCGTCGTGGAGGAGCCGGTCGTGGAGGAGCCGGCAGCGCCGCTGCCGCTCATGCCGGAGCTGCTGGCGCCCGACCCGCCGCTCATCCCAGGGTCGCTCGGACTGCTGGTGCTGGAGGAGGCGTTCCTGCCGCTGCTCGACGCGTCGGAAGCCGAACGGTCAGAGCCCATGCCCATGCTGCTGCAGGCGACGAGCGACAGTCCGAGGAGGGCGGCGGACGCCGCCCCGGCGATCTTGGTGAAGGTCATGACGTGTGTTCCCGTTGCGACGGCCTGTCACCGTCGCGTGACCAACCGGCGCTCACGGAGCCGCGTTCCCCCACCAACAATTGAGGCGGCCAACAATTGAGGCGGCCAACGATCGAGGGCGGCGACCGGCCGCCCTCCTGTCGCTAGATGTCGAGCAGCAGGCGCTGCGGATCCTCGAGCGCGTCCTTGACGTGCACCAGGAAGGTCACCGCGCCCTGGCCGTCGACCACGCGGTGGTCGTAGCTCAGCGCCAGGTACATCATCGGCCGGATCACCACCTGGCCGCCGACCGCCACCGGCCGCTCCTGGATCTTGTGCATGCCGAGGATGCCCGACTGCGGCGCGTTGAGGATCGGCGTCGACATCAGCGAGCCGTAGACCCCGCCGTTGGAGATGGTGAAGGTCCCGCCCTGCAGGTCCTCCAGCGCCAGCTGGCCGTCGCGGGCCTTCTTGCCCAGCGCGGCGATGGCCTTCTCGACCGCCGCCAGGCTCATCTGGTCGGCGTCGCGCACCACCGGCACGACCAGGCCCTTCTCGGTCCCGACCGCCACGCCGATGTCGTAGTGGTTCTTGTAGATCAGGTCCTGGCCGTCGATCTCGGCGTTGACGTCGGGCACCAGCTTCAGGGCGTGGACCACCGCCTGCACGAAGAAGCTCATGAAGCCGAGCTTCACGCCGTGGCGCTTCTCGAAGACGTCCTTGTACTGGCTGCGCAGGCTCATCACCGCGCTCATGTCCACCTCGTTGAAGGTGGTCAGCATGGCGGCGTTGTTCTGCGCCTCCTTCAGGCGGCGCGCGATGGTCTGGCGAAGCCGGGTCATGCGGACCCGCTCCTCGCGCTCATGCATCTCGCGCGGCGCCTGCGGCGCGGGCGCCGGGGCCGGCTGGCTGGCGCGGGCGTCGAGGGCGGCGAGCGCGTCGCCCTTGGTGATCCGGCCGTCCTTGCCGGTGCCGGAGATCGCGCCGGCCTCGAGCTTGTTTTCGGCGACCACGCGCTGGGCGGAGGGCGCCAGCACCGGCTCGGCCCTGGCCGGGGCCTTCGGGGCGCTGGCGGCGGGCGCCGGGGCCGGCGCGGCGGCCGGGGCCTTGGCGGGGGCGGGCTTGGCGCCGGCGGCGCCTTCGGTCACCCGGCCGAGCAGCGCGCCCGGCTCGACGGTGGCGCCTTCCGCGGCGGCGATCTCGCTCAGCACGCCGTCCGAGGGGGCGGCGACCTCGAGGCTGACCTTGTCGGTCTCCAGCTCGACGAGGATCTCGTCCTTGCGCACCGCATCGCCGGCCTTCTTGGCCCAGCGCGCCACTGTCGCCTCGGTGACGGATTCGCCGAGGGCGGGCGTCATGATGTCGGCCATGGGGGTAGCGCTCCTAGAGGGTTCTCAACACAAACAAACTGAGGCGGATGGCGGGATCAGGCGAAGGCTTCGGTGAGGAAGGCTTCGAGCTCCTTCAGGTGGCGGCTCATCAGGCCGGCGGCGGTGGACGCCGTGGCCGGGCGGCCGACGTAGCGGGCGCGCTTGGCCTTGATGTTCAGCCGCTCCAGGGTGAGCTCCAGCCACGGGTCGACGAAGGTCCAGCCGCCCATGTTCTTCGGCTCTTCCTGAACCCAGATCAGCTCGGCGTTGCGGAAGCGCTTCAGCTCGTTGGACAGCGACTTCAGCGGCCACGGATAGAACTGCTCCAGGCGCAGGATGTAGACGTCCTCGCGGCCCGACTTCGCCCGCTGCTCGATCAGGTCGTAGTAGACCTTGCCGGAGCAGAGGATGACGCGGTTGATCTGGTCGTCGGCCTTCAGCGTCACGCCGCCGACGTCGCAGCCGGCCTCCGCCCCGTCGATCATCACCCGGTGGAAGCTCGAACCCTCGGCCATGTCGGAGAGGTTGGAGACCGCCCGCTTGTGGCGCAGCAGGCTCTTCGGGGTCATGACGATCAGCGGCTTGCGGAACTCCCGCAGCACCTGGCGGCGCAGGGCGTGGAAGTAGTTGGCCGGCGTGGTCGGGTAGACCACCTGCATGTTGTCTTCCGCGCAGGACTGCAGGTAGCGCTCCAGGCGGGCGGAGGAGTGCTCCGGTCCCTGGCCCTCGTAGCCGTGCGGCAGCAGCATGACGAGGCCGCTCATCCGCAGCCACTTGCGCTCGCCCGAAGCGATGAACTGGTCGATCACCACCTGGGCGCCGTTGGCGAAGTCCCCGAACTGGGCTTCCCACATGGTCAGGGTGTTGGGGTCGGTGAGCGAGAAGCCGTATTCGAAGCCCAGCACCGCCTCTTCCGACAGCGCCGAATCCAGCACCTCGAAGTGCGCCTGGGTGGGGCCCAGGTTGCGGAGCGGGAAATAGACCTCCTCGGTCTTCTGGTCGACGACGCCGGAGTGGCGCTGGGTGAAGGTGCCGCGCACGCTGTCCTGGCCGGACAGGCGCACCGGATAGCCCTGGTCGAGCAGGGTGGCGAAGGCCAGGTGCTCGCCCGTGCCCCAGTCGATCCCGGTCCCCGACTCGATGGCGTCGCGGCGGTTCTGGATGACCCGCTCGACCGTCTTGTGGACGGCGACCCGCTCCGGGACGGTGGTGATCTTGCGGCCCAGGTCGAGCAGCTTCTGCTTCGGCACGCCGGTTTCGCGGCTGTCGTCGGACTTCGGTTGGGTCAGGCCCGACCACTTGCCGTCCAGCCAGTCGGCCTTGTTGGCCTTGTAGGTCTTGCCGGCCTCGAACTCCTGGTCGAGGAACTCGGCGAACTCGGAGACCCAGCCGTCCACCTCGCCCTGGGTGACCACACCCTCGTTCACCAGGCGCGTCGAATAGAGCTCGCGCACCGACGGGTGGTCCTTGATCTTCTGGTACATCAAGGGCTGCGTCATCGTCGGATCGTCGCCCTCGTTGTGGCCGAACCGGCGGTAGCAGAACATGTCGATGACCACGTCCTTGCCGAACTGCTGCCGGTACTCGGTGGCCACCTTGGCGGCGAACACCACCGCTTCGGGGTCGTCGCCGTTGGCGTGGAAGATCGGCGCCTCGACCATCAGCGCCACGTCGGACGGATAGGGCGAGGAGCGGGAGTTCTTCGGGCTGGTGGTGAAGCCGATCTGGTTGTTGACCACGAAGTGCATGGTCCCGCCGACGCCGTAGCCCTTCAGGCCCGACAGCGCGAAGCACTCGGCCACCACGCCCTGGCCGGCGAAGGCCGCGTCGCCGTGCATCAAGAGCGGCATCACGTGGCTGCGCCCGGCGCTGGCGTTCTGGCGCAGGGTGAAGGCCTGCTTGGCCCGCGCCTTGCCGACCACCACCGGGTTGACGATCTCCAGGTGGCTGGGGTTGGCGGTGAGCGACAGGTGGACGCTGTTGTTGTCGAACTCACGGTCCGACGAGGCGCCCAGATGGTACTTCACGTCGCCGGAGCCTTCGACGTCCGAGGGCAGCGACGAGCCGCCCTGGAACTCGTGGAAGATCACCTGGTAGGGCTTGCCCATCACCGCGGCGAGCACGTTCAGGCGGCCGCGGTGCGGCATGCCGACGACGATGTCCTTCACGCCCAGGGCGCCGCCGCGCTTGATGATCTGCTCCAGCGCCGGGACCATGGATTCGCCGCCGTCGAGGCCGAACCGCTTGGTGCCGGGGAAGCGGCGGTGGAGGAACTTCTCGAAGCCTTCGCCCTCGATCAGCTTCTTCAGGATGGCGATCTTGCCCTCCTTGGTGAAGGCGATCTCCTTGTCGCGGCCCTCGATGCGCTCCTGCAGCCAGCCCTTCTCCTTGGGGTCGGAGATGTGCATGTACTGCACGCCGATGTTGCCGCAGTAGGTCCGGCGCAGGATCTCCAGGATCTCGCGGATCGAGGCCGTCTCCAGCCCCAGCACGAAGTCGAGGAAGATCGGCCGGTCGAAGTCGGCTTCCGAGAAGCCGTAGGTGGCGGGGTCGAGCTCGGAGGCGTCGCCGCGCGTGGTGGCGATGCCCAGCGGGTCGAGGTTGGCCTTCAGGTGGCCGCGCATCCGGTAGGCGCGGATCATCATGATGGCGCGCAGGGAATCGAGGGTGGCGGAGCGGACCGCGTCCACCGAGGCGGCGGGCTGGCGTTCGGCGATCTTGGCGCCGACCTTGGCCTCGACCGCGGGCCACAGGCCGTCGATGGCCGACAGCCAGTCGGGACGCGTGGTGGGCGTGGCGGGCCGGGTCCAGGTCGGCGGCGCAGCGGCGCGCGTCACCTCGTCGGCGCGATCCAGGAGCGAAGCGAAGAACGCCCGCCACGAGGGCTCGACCGAATTCGGGTCGCCGGCCCACTTCGCGTAGAGGTCCTCCACGAAGGCGGCATTGCCGCCATAGAGGAATGAGGTCTCCGCGAGCACCTCGTTGATCAGACCTGCGTCGTCCGCCATTTCGTCCGCTTCCCTGACGGAACCGCGGACTTCTGAGAAGGAGCCGAGCGCGGACCGCCCTTACGCTAAGAGTTCTGCCTAGGCGCCCTTGAGCACCTCGACCAGGGTTTCACCGAGCTTCGCCGGCGAGGGGGAGACGCGGATGCCCGCGGCTTCCATCGCAGCGATCTTGTCTTCGGCCCCACCCTTGCCGCCGGAGATGATCGCGCCCGCGTGACCCATACGGCGGCCAGGCGGCGCGGTACGTCCCGCGATGAAGCCGACCATAGGCTTCTTGGTTGCTGAATTTTTAATGAACTCAGCGGCGTCTTCCTCGGCCGAGCCGCCGATCTCGCCGATCATGATGATCGACTCGGTCTCCGGATCGTCCAGGAACATCTGCAGCACGTCGATGAACTCGGTGCCCTTCACCGGGTCGCCGCCGATGCCTACGGCCGTGCTCTGGCCGAGGCCCACCTGGGTGGTCTGGAACACGGCTTCATAGGTAAGCGTCCCGGAGCGGGAAACAACGCCCACGGAGCCGCGCTTGAAGATGTTGCCCGGCATGATGCCGATCTTGCACTCGTCCGGCGTCAGCACGCCGGGGCAGTTCGGCCCGATCAGCCGCGACCTGGAGCCCGACAGCGACCGCTTGACGCGGATCATGTCGGCGACCGGGATGCCTTCGGTGATGCAGACGATGAGCGGAATTTCCGCGTCGATCGCCTCCAGGATGGAGTCGGCCGCGAACGGCGGCGGCACGTAGATCACGCTGGCCTCGGCGCCGGTCTGCCGCACCGCCTCGCCGACGGTGTCGAACACCGGCAGGTTCAGGTGGCTGGTCCCGCCTTTGCCGGGGGTGACCCCGCCGACCATCTTGGTCCCGTAGGCGATCGCCTGTTCGGTGTGGAAGGTGCCCTGGGCGCCGGTGATGCCCTGGCAGATGACCTTGGTGTTCTTGCCGATGAGGATGGACATCAGGCGGCTCCCCGCACGGCCTTGACGATCTTCTCGGCGCCGTCCGACAGGTCGTTGGCGGAAACCACGTTCAAGCCGCTCTCCGCGATGATCTTCTTGCCCAGCTCGACGTTGGTGCCTTCCAGCCGCACGACCAGCGGCACCTTCAGGCCCATTTCCCGCACCGCCTCGACCACGCCCTCGGCGATGATGTCGCAGCGCATGATGCCGCCGAAGATGTTCACCAGGATGCCCTTCACGTTGGGGTCCGCGGTGATGATCTTGAACGCCGCCGTGACCTTCTCCTTGGTGGCGCCGCCGCCGACGTCGAGGAAGTTGGCCGGCTCCGCGCCATAGAGCTTGATGATGTCCATGGTCGCCATGGCCAGGCCCGCGCCGTTGACCATGCAGCCGATCTCGCCGTCGAGGGCGATGTAGGACAGGTCGTACTTGGAGGCCTCGATCTCCTTGGGGTCCTCCTCGCTCTCGTCGCGCAGCGCGGCGATGTCCTTGTGGCGGAAGAGGGCGCTGTCGTCGAAGGACACCTTGGCGTCGAGCACCCGCAGCTGGTCGTCGGCGGTGACGATCAGCGGGTTGATCTCCAGCAGGCTCATGTCCGTGGCCACGAAGGCCGCATAGAGCTGGCCGAGCAGCTTGCCGGCCTGCTTGGAGAGGTCGCCCTTCAGGCCCAGCGAGCTCGCCAGCATCAGGCCGTGGTGCGGCCACACGCCGGTGGCCGGGTCGACGGAGAAGGTGGCGATCTTGTCGGGCGTGTTGTGCGCGACCTCTTCGATGCTCATCCCGCCTTCGGTGGAGGCGACCACCGAGACCCGGCTGGTCTCGCGGTCGACCAGCAGCGAGAGGTAGAATTCCTTGGCGATCGCGGCGCCTTCCTCGATGTAGAGGCGGTTGACCTGCTTGCCCTTGGGCCCGGTCTGTTCGGTGACCAGCACCCGGCCGAACATTTCCTCGGCGGCGGCGCGGACCTCCTCGACGGACTTGACGACCCGCACGCCGCCCTTGGCGTCGGGGCCGAGGCCCTCGAACTTGCCCTTGCCGCGCCCGCCGGCGTGGATCTGGGCCTTCACGACGAAGACCGGCCCCCCCAGCTGCTGGGCGGCCTTGACCGCCTCTTCGACCGAGAACGCGGGGTAGCCGCGCGGAACCGCCACGCCGAACTCGGAGAGGACGGCCTTGGCTTGGTGTTCGTGGATATTCATGAGGCCTGTGGCGCGTCTGCCAATTTGGCTCGCCCTGTCGGCGAGTGGCGGGCGTTATAGGCGCCGCACATAGGGCTGGCAACCGCAGGTGGGGTGAATTTTGCCCGGTTTTCCGGATGCTTTCGTCCGGGGGTCAGCCGGCGCCTTCGACCGCCGCCGTGGCGCGCCGTTCGAGCTTGCCCCAGCCGACCCGCGCGCCGTGCAGCGCCGCGTCGATGGACTTCACGACCACATAGTACATGAGCTGGCGGTAGCCGAAGCGCTGGATCGGCATCCAGATCAGGTCGCCCCAGGGCGCGCGCCGCTCCATGGCCATGCCCAGCGCGCCGGCCGACAGGTCCAGGAAGATGAAGGCCGCCCAATAAAACACCGGCCGCACCAGGTCGTCCGGCGACCACTCCACCGGATGGTAGGCCCAGGCGTAGGCCGAGGAGATGGCGCTCCAGACGATGGCCAGGTCGACCAGCGGCGCGACGGCGGCCAGGAAGATCTGGAACAGCCAGATCTGCGGCAGCGCCACGAAGCCGAGGATCGGCCGTTTCGGGTTGAACAGGGCCGCGCGGTGCTTCCAGAGGCACTGCAGGGTGCCGAACGACCAGCGGAACCGCTGCTTGAGCAGGCCGGCGACGGTTTCCGGGGCCTCGGTGTAGGCCCGCGCCGCAGGGTCGAACTCCACCGTCCAGCCGGCCCGCTGGATCGCCAGCGTCAGGTCCTGGTCCTCGGCGAGGGTGTCGGAGGGATAGCCGCCCATGGCCTCCAGCGCGCTCTTGCGCCAGGCGCCCACCGCGCCGGGCACCACGGTCACCGCGCCCAGGGCCGCCAAGGCGCGGCGCTCCAGGTTCTGGGCGGTGACGTATTCCAGCGCCTGCCAGCGGGTGATCAGGTTGCGGCGGTTGCCGACGATGGCGTTGCCGGCCACCGCGCCCACCTTGGGGTCGGCGAACCAGCGGACCAGCTGCGGGATGGTGTCCGGCGGGAACAGGGTGTCGGCGTCGAGCGCCACGACGATCTCGCCGCGGACCTCGGTCAGGCCGCGGTTCAGCGCGCGGGCCTTGCCGCCGTTTTCGAAGGTGCGCAGCGTCACCCGCGGATCGTCGGCGAAGGCCTCGCGGACCACCCGCGAGGTGCCGTCCTTGGAGCCGTCGTCCAGCACCAGGACCTGCAGCTTCGGCCAGTGGGAGGCGAGGATCCGGCGCACCGAGGCGACGATCACCTTCTCCTCGTTGAAGCAGGGGATCAGGACGCTGACCATCGGACCGCCGGCGGCGTCGGGCATCGGCGGGGTCCGGCGCGCGATCCGCAGGCGATGCACGAACGCCAGGACGGCCAGGAACACCAGCCGCGCCACGCCGAGCGCGATGGCGACGATGAACAGCCCCTGCAGGACCATCTGCGCGCCGTGGAAGAAGCCGAAGCCGAGACGGTCGAGCAACAGTTCCGCCGAGTTGCGGCTGGTGGGCGGCATCACCTGCGCGGGGGTCATGCCGGCGAGGTCGGCGACGGTGACCAGGGTGTAGCCGTTGGCGCGGATCGCATCGATCACCCGCGGCAGCGCCGCGACGGTGCGGCTGCGGTCGCCGCCGGAGTCGTGCAGCAGCACGACCTGGCCGGGCCGGACCGTGTCGTGCAGGCGGGTGATCACCGTGTTCACGATCTGGTCGGGCGTGGGCTTCTGCCAGTCGTTGGTGTCGATCCGCAGGCCGACCGTCAGGTAGCCCTGTTGCTGGGCGGCCAGCAGCGGGGCGACCTCGCGCGGGGTCGACGGCTCGGCGTCGCCGAAGAACGGCGGCCGGAACAGCCGCTGCGACCGGCCGGTGATGGTCTCGAACAGGCGCTGGGTGGCGTTGAGCTCGACCACGGTCTGGGCGGTCGGCACCTCGCCGATGTTCGGATGGGTCCAGGTGTGGCCGCCGACGTCGTGGCCCTCCCGCAGCTCGCGGGCCACCAGGCCCGGGTAGCGGGACATGTTCTTGCCGATCACGAAGAAGGTGGCCGGCGCGTGCTTGGCCTTGAGGATGTCGAGGATCTTCGGCGTCCAGCGCCCGTCTGGCCCGTCGTCGAAGGTCAGCGCCACCCAGCCCGGGTGCGCGCCGTAGCGCTGCACCACGTAGGAGGTGGGCATGTCCACGTAGCTTTCGCCGGCGATCAGCGCGGTGGCGGGGTCGACCTGCAGCGTGCGGCGGCCAGGCTTGGGGATGTCCTCCACCCGCAGCACCTCGCCGGAGCCGTCGAAATCCACGTCCTGGCCGGGACGCAGCGCCTCCAGCCCGTCCGGCCGGGCGGCGCCGTAGTCGTGGCGCAGCAGCTTCCAGTCCTGCTGGTCCTCGCCGCCCAGCCGCCACAGGGCGTAGCCCATCGGCCGGAAGCCGTCGCCGACCCGGATCTGGTTGTACAGCGTGGCCGCGTCGAGGAACCAGACCTCATGCTTGCGGCCGGCGTCGTCCTCGTAGGCGAAGGTCGGGTTGAGGCTGGCCTCGTCCATCGCCGCATGCGCGCCGGAATCGTGCGCCGTCTGGGTGGCCTCGTTGAAGGTCACCGCCACCGAGCTGCCGGGCTTGGCGCCCTGCGCCAGGGTCCAGTCGTAGCCGTAGTCGCCCAGCGCCAGCACGGTGCGGTTGGGGTCCAGGTTCTCCATGGTCTTGGCGAGGGTCGACTCGAACCAGTCCTGGCCGGCGGGCGGGCCGGGATCGCCGGTGCCCCAGTGCTGGTCGTAGGCCATCAGCACGACGGCGTCGGCCACGGCCTGCAGCCGCTTCAGCGGCCAGGACTCGTCGCCGAACGGCGTGGTGACCCAGACCTCCCGGCCGAGCGGGCGCAGCACCGCGCGGGCCTCGGCGATGAAGCCGGGATAGGCCTGGACGCCGACCGGCGAGAGGTTCTCGAAGTCGAAGACGTAGCCGGCGTAGCCCCGCTTCTGCGCCTCACGGGCGAGGTTGTTGAGCAGCATCTTGCGGGCCGCCGGGTTGGTCAGCACCGCGTCGGCGGCCGGCCCGTTCCAGACCCCGTCCTTGGCGTTGAACACCCCGGGCATGATCGACGGCGGCTTCTTGGCCTGGGCGATGATCGCGCGCGCCCGGACGTCGGAGGTGATCGCCACCTGGCCGTCGGCTCCCGACAGCGCCACCCACTGCGGCGAGACCACGTCGAGCTGGTCGACGTGGTCGGCCAGCGATTCGCGCGAGCTCTCGTCCCACGAGACATAGAAGCCCACCGCCAGCGGCCGGGCCGGGCCGCCCGCGCCGAGCTTCCGCGGGTGCGGGATCTTGGTCCACTGCTGACGTCCCTTGACCTTGTGCGCGGTCTCCTGGTGCAGCGCCTGCAGGATGCGCGGATCCTTGAGCGTCAGCCCCGGCAGCCGCGGCGCGAAGGCGAGGGTGGTGAAGAAGGCGGCCACCAGCAGCGCGGCCAGCGACACCAGCAGCCCGCCGGTCAGCCGCACCCGTCGCGCCCTGCGCCCGGTCGGATCGTGGAAAATGAGGTCGGACATCCGGTGTCAGTCTAGCAAGATTCCGTCAGCGGCGTGTGCCCGTTGAAGGTGTCGGAACCTTGTCCCCCCGCCACGCGTCGTAGCTCAGCCGAAGACCGGATTCCACATCGTCCGCTCGAAGCGATGAACATGTTTATCGCCAGCCCGCCGCAGAAGGCCGTGCGGCGTCGTGCCGCCGCCCGCGAAGAACGCAGCGACCGGCGTTTGCGAAACCCAGGACATCCCTTATCCCAGTGCATGCGCGCCGCCGGTCGTCGGCGGGGCGTCTGGCCGGAGACGGATCGAACGATGCGCGAGCGCGGACACGTCGGATGACGCATCTCCTGCGCCAGGCGCCGCGCTCGGCATTTCACGCGTCGCGGGCGGCGCCGATCACGCCGCGGGTGGTCGTCCGCTCCCTGGCCTGGTCGGGCGCGGTCGGCGCGTTCCTCAGCTTCGTCGGCGCCTTCGGTTCGCAGGGCTGGCCGTTCCTGCCGCGCACCCTGGTGATGGTCGCCGTGGGCTGCGCCGGCTCCGCACTGGGGATGCTCACCTTTCGACTGGCCGGCCGCCTGCGGTTCCTCGACCGGAGCGTCTGGCTGCAGGCCCTGGGCGGCGCGCTGATGATGATCCTGCCGATGAGCCTGGTGATCTGGCTCGTCAGCGCCGTGTCCGACGGCCGGCCGATGCCGTCCAGCCACCTGCCGGGCCTGATGATCAACTCCGGCGTGATGTGCGTGGTGATGACCTTCCTGGCGGTCGCGCTCAACCGCAACGCCGAGCTGCGGATCACCGCGCGCGAGCCCGCGCCGCCGAAGTTCCTCGAGCGCCTGCCGCTGAAGCTGCGCGGCGCCGAGGTCTGGGCGGTCGAGGCCGAGGACCACTACCTGCGGCTCCACACCTCCAAGGGCCAGGACCTGATCCTGATGCGGCTGTCGGACGCCGTGGCCGAGCTGGAGGGGATCGAGGGCGCGCAGGCGCACCGCTCCTGGTGGGTGGCGCGCGACGCGATCGCCGAGGCGCGGCGGGGCGACGGCCGCGCCACGCTCACCCTGAAGGACGGCTCGCAGGTGCCGGTCAGCCGGACCTACGCCCGGGTGCTGCGCGAGCGCGGCTGGATCTAGGCCTTGCGCCGGGCGAGCCACTGCTCGCGGGTCTGGCCCCAGACGTCGACCTCCATCGCCTCGAACGGCGCCGGCATCCGCGCCTGCCGCAGGATCGACGAGCCCAGCCGCCGGGCGACCGCCTGGCTGGCGGCGTTGGCGGGCTCGATGGTGTGGATCGCCTCCGTCCAGCCGAGGGTGTCGAAGGCCCAGTCCATGCAGGCCGCCGCGCCCTCGGTGGCGTAGCCCTTGCCCCAGACCTCCCGGGTCAGCCCCCAGCCGACCTCGGTCCCCGGCCAGTCCTCCGGCTGCCACGGGCCGAGCCGGCCGATCCAGCGGCCGGTGGCCTTCTCGATCACCGAGAACATCGAGAAGCCGCGGATCCGCCAGGCGCCGGTGACGCTGCAGATGCCCCGCCAGGCCACCGAGCGCGCCTGCACCCCGCCGATATGGCGCATGGTCTCCTCGTCGGCGGCGAAGGCCGCCCAGGCCTCGAAGTCCTCGGCCTGCGGCTGGCGAAGGATGAGACGATCTGTCTCAAGCGTGGGTGCTGGCGCGAACATCGACTTGGCCTCAATTTGGTCACGGGAGAGACATCGGTGGGGCGACCCTAGCCGTGGGCGCGGCTGGGCGGCTAGCCACACCGTATTCGGGGGACCCGGAAGTTCAGGGACCGCCCATGCCGCTCGAGCCGTCGCACGATCCCTCCGCCGCACCAACCGGGCTGTCCACCCGGCGCCTGATGCTGGCCGGCGTCGCGGGCGCCTGCGTCATGGGCGTGGGCCTGGGCCTGTGGGCGCGGCCGGCCGAGCAGGAGCGGCGGCTTCCCAACCCTGGCGCGCCGATGCAGACGGTGCGTCCCACCAGCCTGCACATCGTGGTCGACGACCGCCCGGCGCCGATCGGCGCGCCGCTGGAGGTGATGTCCGGCGCCCGGCGGCCGATTCCGGCGACGACCGCCCCCTCGCCCGCCGCTCCGGCTCCGGAAATCATGGCGCCGGTGCGCGCGCCCAACGGCCTGGTCCGGGTGCAGGCCATCTCGCCGCCGGCGCCCGCCGAGCCCGCGCCGCCCGAACCCAAGCCGGTCGCCCGGCCGCAGCCCCCGCCTCGGGCGGAGGTCGAGGCCGCCGAGGCTGCGATGGCCGCCCAGACTGCGAAGGCCATCAAGGCTGAGGAGGCCCGGGCCGAGGCGAAGGCCACGAAGGTCAGGGCGGACGCCGCCGCCAAGGCCGCGCACGAGGCGCGGCTCGCGAAGATCGCCGAAGCCAGGACGGAGAAGGCGGCGCAGGCCAAGGCGGCCAAGGCCAGGCTGGTCCGCGCCAGCGCCGAGCGGACCAAGGCCGAACACGCCAAGCTCGAACGGGCGCAGGCCGGGAAGGAACGCCGGGCCGAGAAGATCCGGCTCGCCAAGGCCGAGGCGGCCGACCGCGAGGCGGAGGCCAAGGCGAAGCGGAGCCACAAGCTCGCCACCTTGGTCCATGTGCTCGCCAAGGCCGTGCCGCATCATGCCAAGGCCGAGGTCGCCGAGGCGCCCGCGAGGGCCGCCAAGGTCCGGCTCGCGGCGGCCCGCGAGCGCGCCGCAACGGCGAAGACGGAAAACGCCCGCAAGCCCCGCACGGGGGTGAAGGGCGGCGGCCCCCTGCGGCTGGCAAGCGCCGAGCGCCGCTGCGCCTCGGCCGACCCCGGCGCGGCGCTGGCCTGCGCCGATCCGGCCCTCAGCGCCGCCGAGCGCCAGCTCAACCGCGCCTACCACGACGCCGAGGCGGCCGGCGTCCCGGCCTGGCGCCTGCGCCAGCAGCAGCAGCGCTGGCTGGCCGCCCGCGCCACCGCCGCCAAGGAGGCGCCCTGGGCGGTGCATGACGTCTATGTGGCCCGGATCTCCGAACTGCAGGATCAGGCGCGGCAGGGCCAGAACGGCTACTGATCGGCGCACCGGGCGGCCGCCAGCGAGCGGCGCCGTTGCAACCTCGGACTCCGTCGAAGGATTAGGGACCCGAGGGACGTACACCTTTGAGGCTCCGCCCATGCCCACCGACCACAGCGCAGATCCCTGGTCGGGGACCACCTACAACGGCTTCGCCGGCGCCGGGACGCCGAGCGGCCCGCCGGAGCGCGTCCGCGCCGCACCTGCGCGGCGTCCATCGACACGCACGCTGCTGATCAGCGGCGTCGCGGCCGCCGCGGTGCTGGGGATCGTCCTGGGCGTCCTGGCCCGGCCGCGCCTGGACACCGGCCAGGCGACCCTTGGCCAGCCGATGCGCCCGGCCGCCACCGCGCCCGCGCAGGCCGCCGCGCCGGACGTCGGACAGGTGCAGATCCAGGTCAATCCGCCGCCGGCGCCCGCGCCCGCGCCCCAGAGCGCCGGCCGCCTGGAGGTGCTGCCGCCCGACCTGGTCCGCGCCGCCCGGCAATCCGCCGGCTACGGCCCGGATCAGCCGGCTCAGCCGGCCGCGCCTGTTCCCACGATGGCGGAGCCCCCCGCGGCGGCGCACGTCGCCGTCGTCACACCGCCGCCCGCGGTCCGCTACACGCCGCCGCCCGTCGCGGTCGCGCCGCCTACGCCAGCGCCCGAGACCGCGCCGCAGCTGCGGGCCAGCTTCGACTGCGCCGCCGCGCGGGCCGGGGCCGAGGAGATGGTCTGTTCCGATCCTCAGCTGGCGGCGGCCGACCGGCAACTGGCGCGGGCCTATCGCCGCGCCCTGGACTCCGGCGTTCCGCCGGCCGAGCTGCGGGCCGACCAGCGCGACTGGCTGTCGATCCGCGAGGACGCCGCGCGGCATTCGCCGCGGGCGGTCGCCAGCATCTACGACCAGCGGATCGACGAGCTGGACCGGATGGCCGACGACGCCTCGCGATAGAGGCGGTCGCCGGCGCCCGTCGATGCTTAGCCGAGCATGTCCTTGACGGTCTCGCGCTCGCCGACCAGTTCGTCGTTGGTCAGCGCGATCTTGCTCTTGGCGAACGCGTCCATTTCGAAGCCGGTGATCACCTCGTAGGTCCCCGGCGCGGTGGTCCGCACGGGCATCCCGGCCCACACCCCTTCGGCGAAGCCGTAGCGGCCTTCGCTGTTCACCGCCGCCGAGTGCACCTGGCCGACGGTGGTCAGGTCGCGCACGTGGTCGACGAGGGCGTTGGCCGCCGAGGCCGCCGAGCTCTGGCCGCGCGCCTCGATGACCGCCGCGCCACGCTTGCCGACCGCCGGGAGGTATTCGGTCTTCAGCCAAGCCTCGTCGCCGATCACCTCGGCGGCGGCCTTGCCGCCGATCTTGGCGTGGGTGAAGTCCGCGAACATGGTCGGCGAGTGGTTGCCGTAGATGAACAGGTCGCTGACCTCGTCGATGGCCACGCCGGCCTTGCGGGCCAGCAGGGCGCGGCCGCGGTTCTCGTCGAGGCGCACCATCGCGGTGAAGCGGTCGGCCGTCAGGCGCTTGGCCTGGCTGGCGGCGATCATGACGTTGGTGTTGCAGGGGTTGCCGACCACCGCCACGCGGGCGTCGTCCGCGGCCACGGCGTCGATCGCCTGGCCCTGGGCGATGAAGATCTTGCCGTTGTCCTTCAGCAGGTCGGCGCGCTCCATGCCCGGGCCGCGCGGCTTGGAGCCGACCAGCAGGCACCAGTTTGCATCCTTGAACGCGACGTTGGCGTCGCCGGTCAGCACCATGTCCTGCAGCAGCGGGAAGGCGCAGTCCTCGAGCTCCATCGCCACGCCCTTCAGCGCCTTCTGCGGGCCTTCGACGGGGATTTCGAGCAGTTGCAGGATCAGCGGCTGGTCCTTGCCGAACATCTCGCCCGAGGCGATCCGGAACACCAGCGCGTAACCGATGTTGCCGGCGGCGCCGGTCACCGCCACGCGGATCGGCTTTTTCATGGTCATGCTGGTGCTCCAGTCGCTGCGAACGGCCGCCGGGCGCGGTCGCGCCGGTCCGTAGCCCAGGGACGTCCGTGCTGCAATGCCGCAGGCGCTCGGCCGAAGAGGGTGGCGCAGCGGCGCAGGCGCGTGCTCAATCGGCGGCGATGACGCAGATCGACCCCGCCTTCCTGACCACCTCCGAGCCGCTCGGCGACCTGGCCCTGTGCCACGCGCGGCTGCAGACCGACGCCCGCTATCCGTGGATCGTGCTGATCCCCCGGGTCACGGGCGCCTACGAGCTGGAGGATCTGGCGCCCGGCGAGCGCGACGTGCTGATGGAGGAGATCCTGCAGGCCGGCCGCGCCGCGCGGGCGGTCGGCGAGGCGTTGGGCCGCTCGGCGACCAAGCTCAACGTCGGCCAGCTGGGCAACGTCACGCCGCAGCTGCACATCCATGTGATCGGCCGCCGGTCCGATGACGCGGCCTGGCCGGGCCCGGTCTGGGGCTTCGGGACCGCCGAGGCCTATGCGGACGAGGCGAAGCGGCTGGCGATCGCGGCGGCGAAACAGGCGCTGGGGCTCTAACCTAAGGCGCCGTCCGGCGCAGGGTGATGCGCTTGCGCTCGGAGCCTTGCGCCAGCTCCCCGCTCCAGCGGCCGTCGTAGCCGCCCTGCAGGGTGGCGACCGCAACGGGCTTTCCGGGCGCGGGACTGAACCGCAGCGTCAGCTGCGAGCCGCTCCGCTGGATGTCGTCGACCAGGCCCGAAGCGTCCAGGGCCCCCTTGCGGCGCAGGTCGCGCCAGGCGCCCTCCAGCCGCTCGCCGCGGTTCGACAGCTGCAGGTTATAGAGGTCGCCCTCGCCGTCCGCCGCCAGGGTCCAGCCGCCGTCCAGCGGGCCCTGGAAGGCCTGGGCCGAGGCGAAGGACGAGCGGATGCGGGAATCGTAGGCCATGTCCTTCAGGGTCGGCGGCGCGTCGGGGGTCTTGCCGACCTCGTCGACCCGCACCGGCGTCGTGGCCTGGGGCCGCGGCGGCGGGGCGTAGGGGATCGGTACGGGCGGCCGGCCCGAGGCCAGCGCGATGATCACCGGCTCCGGCTCGGGCGCCCCCGGCGGCTGGCTGGCGGTGTCGGGCTCGTCGGAATCCTTCGGCGGCGGCTGGCTGCGGTCCAGCAACGAGCCGATCGGGTCGGCCGGCGGTTGCGCCTGCGCCGGCATGGCCGCGGCCAGGACCAGCCACAGGATCGACGACGCGCCCAACCGTCTCATGCCTCTGCGACCTCATGCGCTGTGATGGCGTCGGCCACCGCGATCAGCCGCCGCGCCTGCGCCAGGTGCAGCCGCTCGACCATGCGGCCCTCGACCCTCAGAACGCCCTTGCCGGCGTTTTCGGCCAAATCGAAGGCTGCGGCCACGGTCCGCGCCCAGGCCACCGCCTCGGCCGAGGGCGTGAAGGCGCGGTTGGCGGCCGCCAGATGGCTGGGATGGATCAGCGACTTGCCGTCGAAGCCGAAGTCGACGGCCTGCTCGCACTCGCGCGCCAGCCCCTCCAGGTCCTCGATGGCGTTGTAGACCCCGTCCAGGATGGCGAGGCCGTGGGCGCGGGCGGCCATCACCGCGAGCGCCAGGGCCGGCTGCAGCGGCGCCCGATCGGCGCCCGGGCGGCAGCGCATCTCCTTCGCCAGGTCGTTGCCGCCGATCACCCAGGCGTCGGTGCGGCTGGCGGCCGCCGCCTGGCCGAGCGCGTCCAGCCGGAACACCGCCGCACAGGTCTCGATCATAGCCCACAGCCGCGTCGGCCCGCCCAGCGCCGCGGCGTAGGGGGCCAGGTCCTCAGGAGCGGCGATCTTCGGCACCAGCACGGCGTCGGGATGCACGGACGCCGCCGCGCCGAGGTCGGCGGCGCCCCAGGGCGTGTCCAGCCCGTTCACCCGGATCACCACCTCGCGCCGGCCGAAGCCGCCGGCGCGCACCGCCTCGACGGCCAGGCTGCGCGCCTCGACCTTGGCGTCGGGGGCGACCGCGTCCTCCAGGTCCAGGATCACCACGTCGCAGGCCAGCGTGCGGGCCTTCTCGATCGCCCGGGGATTGGAGGCCGGCAGGTAAAGCGCGCTGCGGCGGGGACGGTCGGCGATCATCGGCGGCGTCGCGCTCCTTCGCGCATGGATCACCCCCTGTCTTAGCGGCTAGGATGGGGCCATGACCACACGCTACGACGCCGAGGCGCGGAACGTCCTGGGCAAGGAGCTGAAGCCCTGCTCCTTGGACCCGGTGACCGGCTTTTTCCGCAACGGCTGCTGCGAAACCGGCCCGCATGACCTCGGCATGCACACCGTGTGCGCGGTGATGACCGCCGAATTCCTGGCCTTCTCGCGCGCGACCGGCAACGACCTGTCGACGCCCCGCCCGGAGTTCGGGTTCGAGGGGCTGAAGCCTGGCGACCGCTGGTGCCTGTGCGCGCCGCGCTGGAAGGAGGCGCTGGACGCCGGCGCCGCGCCGCAGGTGGTGCTGGACTCCACCCACGAGGAGACGCTGGCCATCGTGCCGTTGGGCGTCCTCAAGGACCACGCCGTCCAGGCGTGAGGCTCAGCTGAGCGGGTACTCCGCCTCCAGGCGGTAGTGGGCGCCCTCGCGGGCCAGGAAGCTGGAGTAGAGGCCGAAGCGCTCGATCGGGATCGGCGGCGATTTCAGCAGGTTGTTGGCCTGGATCCAGCGGGCGACATGGTCCGGCTCCGGGTGGCGCAGGTAGGCGAGCGTCAGGTGGGGCCGCCAGCGGCGTGACTCGCCCCTTATGCCCACGCGCCGCGCCGCCACCTCGCAGGCCCGGGCCAGGCGCTTCAGCGGCCGGTTCTCCTCCAGCCCCGCCCAGATCGCGTGGACGTCGCCGCCGTCGGCGAAGGCGCCGACGCCCTGCAGGGTGATCTCGAACGGCTCGCCGCGGATGGTCGAGAGCTCGGCGTCCAGGTCGCGGGCGATGTCCTCGCGGAGCTCGCCGTAGAACCGCAGCGTAATGTGCAACGCCTCCTGCGGCCGCCAGCGCGCGCCCTCCAGGCCCTGTTGGCGCGCCGCGAGCGCGATCCCGATCTCCTCGGGAACCGGAAGGGCGGCGAACAGGCGGATCATGCGCCTAGGTCTATCGCGCGGAGAGCCCTCGCGCCACGACCGGCGCCAGGCGCCGCGCGATCAGCTCCACCCCGGCGGCGTTGGGATGGACGCCGTCCGACTGGTTGAGGGCCGGGTTCAGCATCACCCCCTCCAGCATGTTCGGCACGTACAGCACGCCGTCGGCGCGGGCCACGCTGGTGAAGGCGGCGTCGAAGGCGGTGGCGTAGGGCCCGTCCAGCGCCGCCGGGAGCTTCAGGCCGGCGAGTACGACGGTGACGCCGCGGCCTTTGAGCCGATGGACGATCTTGTCGAGGTTAGCCTTGACCGCGGTGGGGTCGGCGCCTTGCAGCAGGTCGTTGCCGCCCAGGGCCACGATGCAGAGGTCGGTGCCGTGGGGCGCCGCGCTGTCGACCCGGGCCAGGCCGCCGGCCGTGGTGTCGCCGATAACCCCGGAGGGAACGACCTTGGCGGCCGCGCCCAGCCGGGCGAGTTCGCCCTGCAGGCGGGCGGGCAGGGCGTCAGGAGGCGGGAGCCCCCAGCCGGCGGTGATGGAATCCCCGAGGATCGCGACCTTGTGGAGCGCCGCGGCTTCGGCGGCCGGGGCCAGGACGGGGGTAAGGGCGAGGCTTGCGGCGGCGCACACCACCGCCCGGCGGGAAGCCGAAGATGAACTCATGGGCCCCATCTAAACGGATGAGGCGCCGGGCCAAGCCCCCTGCGCCGCTGCGCCGCAGGGGGCGGGCGCATGAACAACCCTTCATGGTGTAAGGCCTTGCTTCCGCCCGGCGCGAACCCGATATTCCGGTTTGCGTCCAATCGGGGCGCTTAATTCAAGGGCTTTGCCTCTCATGAGCGACTTCAACCGCGGCTACGCGCGCACGATCCCCGCGGATCGCGCCGACATGTCGGTGGACGCGGGACTTCGCAGCTTCATGCTCGGCGTCTACAACAAGGTGGCGCTGGGCCTGGTCCTCTCGGCCGGGCTGGCCTACCTGACGGGCGCCTATCCTCCGGTCCGCGACCTGATGTTCCGGGTCACCGCCGACGGCCGCCTCGCGGGCTTCACCCTCATCGGCATGATCGTGGCCTTCGCGCCCCTGGTGGTGCTGCTGATGTCCGGCTTCGCGCTGCGAAACCCGTCGCCGCGCAGCGCCAGCGCGCTCTACTGGACCATCGTCACCCTGATCGGCGCCTCGCTCGGCGTCGTGGTGCTGGTCTATACGGGCGCCTCGATCGGCACGACCTTCCTGATCACCGCCACCGCCTTCGGGGCGCTCTCCCTGGTGGGCTACACCACCAAGAAGGACCTCACCGGCTTCGGCAGCTTCCTGATCATGGGCGTCTTCGGCCTGATCATCGCCAGCCTGGTGAACATGTTCCTGCACCTGCCGTCGATCGCCTTCATCGTGAACGTGCTCGGCGTGCTGATCTTCTCCGGCCTCGTGGCCTACGACACCCAGCGCCTGAAGATGACCTACTACCAGCTGGGCGGCGACCAGGCGGCCATGGGCGTGGCCACCAGCTATGGCGCGCTCAGCCTCTACATCAACTTCATCAACCTCTTCCAATTCCTGCTCAGCATGCTCGGCAGCCGCCGCTAGCCGCTGATCCCAGGATCAGAGAGACCAGACCCCGGCGGGAAACCGCCGGGGTTTTTCTTTGCTCAGTCGACGACCTTGAAGCGACCGCGGTCGAAGATGCGCAGCACCTGCTCCAGGTCGTGGCCGCGGCGCAGCACCATGCCGCCCTGACCCAGCACCGCCCAGGCGCCCTGCTTGCGCGCCAGGGCCGGGCGCTTCTCGATGCGATAGACGGGAGACTCCGACGCGCGCTTGAACACCGAGAACACCGCCGACTCGGAGAGGCCGTCGATGGCGTAGTCGCGCCACTCGCCGGCGGCGACCATGCGGCCGTAGAGGTTCAACAGCCGCACCAGTTCGCGTCGTTCGAAGAAGACGCGGACCTGGCGCGGCGCCGCGTGGGGCGGATCGAAAGCCATTGACGACAGCCTGACGGAATTGGGCGGGAAAAGCGAGCCTGCGCCCTTGCACATAAGCGTCGCCGCGGCGTCGGCAAGCCGGCCACCCGCCGCCCAGAAATCACCTTATTCCGGACCCGCGAGCGCCTGATGCGGTGTGTTTATAGAGATTGTCGGTTGGTCGGACCCCGTTGGTCCCGGATCCTGAACAGCCCCCCCAGCCCCCCTGGATCGGCGGACTGGCCAGCCGACACACTACCTCCCCAAACGCTAACCCGCGCGGAACTCTCCAGCCGCGCGGGTTTTCGTTTGTCCGCGGGTCTTCGCCAGACCGGAGATTGCGGCGGGAGATTGCGGCGGGAGGCTCAGGCGTTCGGCTGGGCGACGCCGATCACCCGGCCGCCGCGGCCGGCCTGGATGATCACCACCGTCTTCAGGCCGTCGTCGGAGGCCGCGGGGACCTTGAACGCCGCCGGCCGGCCACGCCAGGAGCCCAGGCGGGCGATCTCGCGGACCACGTTCTTGTGCACGATGGTCTGGCCGCGGTTGTCGCCGGTCTTGACAGCGACGTCCTGCTGGCGCGGGTCATAGCGGACCAGCCACACCTCGGCGCCGCCCTTGGGCGCGCGGCCGGAGCCGACGTCGACCCGGCGCGCGCCCACGAAATGGATGTCCGGCGGATTGTGCGGCGCCTTGGCCGCGTCGCGGACCAGGCGCTCGACGCGGTCGGTCTTCAGGCCGGCGACCTCGCCGCGCCCGTCGACCACCACCTGCGGCGTATAGGGCTCGCGCAGGGAGAGCCGGGCCTCATAGGCCTTCTGCCGCTCGGCGAACTCCGGCTTGGCGAAGGTGTCGGACCAGCCGAGGTAGTCCCAGTAGTCCACCGGAAAGGTCAGGGCGAGCACGCCCGGGCGCTCGGCCAGCTTGGCCACATAAGCGTTGGCCTCGCCGCAGGAGGCGCACCCCTGGGCGGTGTAGAGCTCCACCACCACGGGCGGCTTGGCGGCCGCGGCGGCAGGCAGGGCGAGCAGGATCAGGCTGAAAACCGCGGCTTTCCGCATCGCTGCGCACTTAATCGAAGTTCGGTCCGGTTGGGCTTTCACTAAGGCGTGAGGATCGGCGGGCGGCGGTTGCATGCGCAAGCCGCCTGCCGAGCCGTCCCTAGGCCGCTTGCCGCGCGAGGTTGCGCAGCACGTAGTTCAGGATGCCGCCGTTCTTGAAGTACTCGAGCTCGGTCGGCGTATCGATCCGGCAACGCACCGGGAAGCGGGCGATCCGGCCGTCGCTGGGACGGTACATCTCGACGATCAGCTGCTTGCGGGGCGCGAGCTCCGTCAGGCCGCGGATGGTGACGATCTCCTCGCCGGTGAGGCCGAGCTTGTGCCAGCCTTCCTGCAGGAACTGCAGCGGCAGCACGCCCATGCCCACCAGGTTCGAGCGGTGGATGCGCTCGAAGCTCTCGGCGACCACGGCACGAACGCCCAGCAGCTTGGTGCCCTTGGCCGCCCAGTCGCGCGACGAGCCGGTGCCGTATTCCTTGCCCGCGAACACGACCAGCGGCCGGCCCTCGGACTGGTAGCGCATGGCCGCGTCGTAGATCGACATCTGGTCGCCGGAGGGGAAGTGCTTGGTCACCCCGCCTTCGATGTCCGGCGTGATGCGGTTGCGGATCCGGATGTTGGCGAAGGTGCCGCGCATCATGATCTCGTGGTTGCCGCGGCGCGCGCCGTAGGAGTTGTACTCCGAGGTCGGCACCTGGTGGTCACGCAGGTAGACGCCGGCCGGGGACGAGGCCTTGATCGAGCCGGCGGGCGAGATGTGGTCGGTGGTGATCGAGTCGCCGAACACGGCGAGGACGCGGGCCTCGACGATGTCGGTGACCGGCTTCGGCTCCATGGTCATGCCCTCGAAGTAGGGCGGGTTCTGCACGTAGGTGGAGCCGGTGTCCCAGGCGTAGGTCTGGCCGCCGGAGACCTTGATCCCCTGCCAGGCCTTGTCGCCCTTGAAGACGTCGGCGTAGCGGGTGGCGAACATCTTGTTGGTGACGTGCTTGCGCTGCAGCGCCGCCACTTCGGCCGAGGTCGGCCAGATGTCCTTCAGGTAGACCGGCTTGCCGTCCTTGCCTTCGCCGAGCGGCTCGGTGGCGAGGTCGATCTGCATCGAGCCGGCCAGCGCGTAAGCCACCACCAGCGGCGGCGAGGCCAGGTAGTTGGCGCGCACGTCGGGGTTCACCCGGCCTTCGAAGTTGCGGTTGCCGGAGAGCACGGAGACGGCCACCAGGTCGCCCTTCTGCACCGCCTCGGAGATCGGCTCCGGCAGCGGGCCGGAGTTGCCGATGCAGGTGGTGCAGCCATAGCCCACCAGGTTGAAGCCCAGCGCGTCCAGGTGCTTGGTCAGGCCGGCCGCCTTCAGGTAGTCGGTGACCACCTGGCTGCCGGGGGCGAGCGAGGTCTTCACCCAGGGCTTCACCTTCAGGCCCTTTTCGATCGCCTTCTTGGCGACCAGCCCGGCGGCGATCAGCACGCTCGGGTTGGAGGTGTTGGTGCAGGAGGTGATCGCCGCGATCACCACGTCGCCGTGGCCGACGTCGAAGTTCTCGCCTTCGACCTTGACCCGCACGGCCGCGTCGTCGGGCTTGCCGAAGTCGTTGGCCAGGGCCGCCTTGAACTCGGAAGCCGCGCTGGTGAGCACCACCCGGTCCTGCGGGCGCTTGGGGCCGGCCAGCGACGGCAGCACGCCGGCGAGGTCGAGCTCCAGGGTGTCGGTGAACACCGGATCGGGGTCGCTCGGCTCGCGCCAGATGCCCTGTTCCTTGGCGTAGGCTTCCACCAGGGCGATCCGCTCCGGCGTGCGGCCGGTGGCGGTGAGGTAGTCGATGGTGGAGCGGGTGACCGGGAAGAAGCCGCAGGTGGCGCCGTATTCCGGGGCCATGTTGGCGATCGTCGCCTGGTCTTCCAGGGTCAGGTTGGCGAGGCCCGGGCCGTAGAACTCCACGAACTTGCCGACCACGCCCTTCTTGCGCAGCATCTGGGTGACGGTGAGCACCAGGTCGGTGGCGGTCGCGCCCTCGGGAAGGGCGTTCTCGACGCGGAAGCCAATGACTTCCGGGATCAGCATCGGGATCGGCTGGCCGAGCATGGCCGCCTCGGCCTCGATGCCGCCCACGCCCCAGCCCAGCACCGCCAGGCCGTTGACCATGGTGGTATGGCTGTCGGTGCCGACCACGGTGTCGGGATAGGCCACGGTCTGGCCTTCGTCGTCATTGGTCCAGACGGTCTGGGCCAGGTATTCCAGGTTCACCTGGTGACAGATGCCGGTGCCGGGCGGCACGACGCGGAAGTTGTTGAAGGCCGAGGAGCCCCAGCGCAGGAAGCGGTAACGCTCCATGTTGCGCTCGTACTCGCGCTCGACGTTCTCGCCGAAGGCCTTGGAGGTGCCGAAGTAGTCGACCATCACCGAGTGGTCGATGACCAGGTCCACCGGGTTCAGCGGGTTGATCTTCTCCGGATTGGCGCCGAGGCTGGTCATGGCGTCGCGCATGGCGGCCAGGTCGACCACCGCCGGCACGCCGGTGAAGTCCTGCATCAGCACGCGCGCCGGGCGGAAGCTGATCTCGTGTTCGACGGCGCCCTTGTTCTCGACCCAGGCGGCGATGGCCTTCAGGTCGTCGAGCCCGACCGACTGGCCGTCCTCGTTGCGCAGCAGGTTCTCCAGCAGCACCTTCATGGAGATCGGCAGGCGCGACACGCCTGAAAGTCCGGCTTCCTCGGCGGCGCGAAGGCTGTAGTAAGCGTAGGTCTTGTCGCCCACCACGAGTTCGCGGCGGGTTTTCAGGCTGTCGACAGACGCCATCAGGGGGATCCTTTCTCTGTTCCCGGCCACATCACGTCCACCACGGGAATCGCGCGCTTTTAGAGGCGGACACACAGCGTCCGTCCCCGCGCGGCGTACGTCCCCCGAGGCGACGGCGGCCGCGCGCTACATAGACCCGCGAGTCCGGCGCGTCCATGCAGCCGCAGGGTCAAGCTGCGCGCCAAGCGGAGCCGGGGCGTGATCCAGGCGCTGGAGATCAGGGAGATCGCGGTGCGGCGCGGCGGCCGGCTGCTGTTCTGCGACCTGTCTCTGCGGCTGGAGGCCGGCGAGGCCTGCGCCCTCACCGGGCCGAACGGCGCGGGCAAGACCAGCCTGCTGCGCGCGGTCGCCGGCCTGGTCCGCACCGAGGCCGGCGAGGTGGCGTTCGGCGACGTCGATCCGGCCGAGGCGCGCGGCGCGGGCCTGCACTTCGCCGGCCACCAGGACGGGCTGAAGCCGGCGCGGACCGCGCGCGAGGAGCTCGACTTCTGGGCGCGCTGGAGCGGCGGGACCGCGGCCTCGGCGCGGGGCGCGGCCGAGGCGCTCGAACTGGGCGGCCTGCTCGACCTGGAGGTTCGCCGGCTGTCGGCCGGCCAGCGGCGGCGCCTGGCCCTGGCCCGGCTGCTGGCCGCCCCGCGACCGTTGTGGCTGCTCGACGAGCCGCTCAGCCCGCTGGACGCCGGCTGGCGGCAAAGGTTCGCGGCGATCATGCAGACCCACCTGGCGGGCGGCGGCCTGATCCTGGCCGCCGTGCACGACCCGCTGCCGGTCGCCACCCGCACCCTGGAACTGGCGTGAGCCGGCTCTCCGCCCTGCTCGGCCGCGAGGCGGCGCTGGCCTGGGGCCGCGGCGGCGGGCCGCTGGTCAGCGTCGGCTTCTACGCCGGCGTCGCCACCCTGATGCCGCTGGCGCTGGGCCCGGAGCCGCAGCGGCTGGCCGCCGTCGCCGCCGGCATCGCCTGGGTGGCGCTGGCGCTGGCCTCGCTGCTGTCGCTGGATCGGCTGTTCGAGCGCGACTACGAGGACGGGGCGCTGGACCTGCTGGCGCTCTCCGCCGTGCCGCTGGAGCTCACCTGCGCGGTCAAGTGCTTCGGGCAGTGGATGGCCACCGGCGCGCCGCTGGCGATCGCCGCGCCGCTGGCCGCCATCGCGCTGGGCGCCCGGCCCGACCTCGCGCCGATGATCTTCGCCTGCGCCCTGGTGGGGGGGCTGGCCTTCGCCTTCGTCGGCGGCATCGGCGCAGCGCTCAGCCTCGGCGCGCGGCGCGGCGGCCTGCTGACGGCGGTGATCGTCCTGCCGCTGTTCGTGCCGCCGGTGATCTTCGGCGGCGGCGCCCTCGACGCCCTGGCCGGCGGCCTGCCGTGGACCGCCGGCTTCGTCCTGCTCTGCGCCTACGCCGCGGCCGCCGTCGCCCTCGGCCCGCTGGCCATGGCCGCCGCCTGCCGCAACGCGCTTTCCTGACCAATTTGTAATCGACGGAACCGCGGCGGCCGGGCGTGGAAGC
The DNA here is from genome assembly GCF_003254505.1 of Phenylobacterium hankyongense. Classification (NCBI taxonomy): domain Bacteria; kingdom Pseudomonadati; phylum Pseudomonadota; class Alphaproteobacteria; order Caulobacterales; family Caulobacteraceae; genus Phenylobacterium; species Phenylobacterium hankyongense. The sequence continues at coordinate 1,146,633 of NZ_QFYP01000001.1, forward strand.
TCCCGGGACGACCACTCTCAAGGACTCTTCGATGAAACTGACTTCCATGGCGCTGGCCGGCGCGCTCGTCTTCGCCTCCGCCGGGGCCAGCCTCGCCCAGCCGCCGGCCGCTCCCGCCGCCGACGCCCGCGGCCACGCCGAGGGCCGCCACGGGCAGCGCCCCGATCCGGCGCAGATGGCCGAGCGCCGGGCTCAACGCCTCCGCGACGCGCTGCAGCTGCGCCCCGACCAGGAGCCGGCGCTGCGGGCCCTGGTCGCCGCCAGCGCCCGCCCGCCGGGCGAGCACGAGCGGCGCGGCGGAGAACGCGGCGAGGCCCGCGCCCTCACCACTCCGGAACGGCTGGACCGCATGCAGGCCCGGCTGGCGGAGCACGACGCCCGCTTCCGCCAGCGCGCTGAGGCCACCAAGCGCTTCTACGCCCAGCTCAGCCCCACCCAGCAGCGGGCCTTCGACACCCTGCACGAAGGTCGTGGTGAGCATGGCGGGCATGGCATGCGCGGCGGCAAGGGCCACGGCGACGGCTGAGGTCACAAAGCTGGCCGGGAGGCGCCTGTTCGCGGGCGCCTCCCGAGGCGGCGGGGCGCCGGGCCGGCTTGCGACGCGGCCCTCCGGGGGCTAAGCCGCGAGGCATGATCCCGGCGCCCGCCTTCCTCGCCAATCCCGAGCGGTTCATGGCGTTCTCGCGCTGGGCGGCGCCGCTGTTCGGCGTGATCGCGGTGGCCCTGGCGCTCGCCGGCCTGTGGCTCGGCTTCACCGCGCCGGAGGACTACCAGCAGGGCGACACCGTGCGGATCATGTTCATCCACATCCCGGCCGCCTGGATGAGCATGTTCGTCTACATCTGCCTGGGCGTCGCCAGCCTGCTGGCGCTGGTGTTCCGCCACGTGCTGGCCGACGCCGCGGCCCAGGCCGCCGCCCCGCTGGGCGCCGGCTTCACCTTCCTGGCCCTGGCCACCGGCTCGCTCTGGGGCCGCCCGATGTGGGGGACCTGGTGGGTGTGGGACGCCCGGCTCACCTCGGTGCTGGTGCTGTTCCTGTTCTACGTCGCCTACATCGCGCTGCGCGCCTCGCTCGACGACGAGGCCAAGGCCGCGCGGGCCTCGGCGATCCTGGCCCTGGTCGGGCTGGTCAACCTGCCGATCGTCCACTGGAGCGTGAACTGGTGGAACACCCTGCACCAGGGCGCCTCGGTGTTCCGGGCCGGCGGCTCCGCGCTCGCGCCGGTCTACCTGTGGCCGGTGCTGCTGATGGTGCTCGCCTACATGGCGGCCTTCGGGTCGCTGTGGCTGGTGCGGATCCGCGGCGAGGTCTGGCGCCGCCGGGCCGAGGCCGCCGCCCTGCGCGCGGCCCGGGCCTAGAAGGAAAACCATGCTCGATCTCGACGCCGGCAAGTACGCAGCCTTCGTCTGGCCGGCCTACGCCATCACCGCTGCGGTGTTCGTCCTGCTGATCGTCGGCGCCCTGGCCCATGCCCGCCGCTGGCGCCGCCGCGCCGAGGAGCTCGCCCGCAAATGAGCCGCTGGCTGGCCGCCCTGCCGCTGATCGTCATGCTGGCGCTGGGGGCCCTGTTCGGCCTCTACGCCCTGCACCGCAACCCGCAGGTCCAGCCGCAGGCGCTGGTCGGTAAGCCGATGCCCGACCTCACCCTGCCCGACCTCGACAGCGGCCGGCCGGTGCGGCTGCGCGAGCTGACCGCCGAGGGCCCGGTGCTGGTCAACTTCTTCGCCTCCTGGTGCGCCCCCTGCGAGCAGGAGCAGCCGGTGCTGGTGGCCATGCGGGCCCGCAAGGTCCGGATCGTCGGCGTCGCCTACAAGGACGCGCCGCAGAACACCCAGGCCTTCCTGACCCGGTTGGGCGACCCCTTCGCCCGGCGGCTGGTGGACCGCGACGGCCGGGCGGGCGTGGAGTTCGGGGTCACCGGCGTGCCCGAGACCTATCTGGTGGGCCGCGACGGCATGATCCTGGCCAAGCACACCGGCCCGCTCAACGAAACCGAGGCCGCGAAGCTCGCCGCCCGAGCCCGTTAACGCCTCGTTGAGCCGCGTCGGAACATGGTAACCGCAGCGTTAACCATGATCCGAGCCCAGCCGTGACGACCATCCGCCCGACCGGCCTGCCCCCCGTCCAGCCTGCGGTCCAGCCGCAGCGCTCCGAGGCGGCGCGCCTGGAGGCGCAGAAGGCCTTCTTCCAGCTGGCCACCGGCAAGGCCCAGGCGCCGGTCGCCGCGGCGCCGACGGCCCTTGCGACAGCGCCGGTGCGCGCCGCCGCGCCGGCCCCGCGGATCGCCGCGCCGTCGGCCGAACCGCCGGCCAGAATCCTGCGTCCAGGGTCGCTGCTCGACATCCGCATCTGAGGCCAATCCCGCGGCCCCGCGGCTAAGCTTTTGAGAAATTAACCTTTCTTTACCCGGAACAGCTCGCCCGCCGCGCGAGTTGGAGCGGCATGAACGGACGGGAACAACAGATCTACGAGGAAGTCTCCGCCCTGTGGCGCGAGCTTTACGGCGAGCCCCCGCCGATCCGCGCGGACGGCGGGATGATGCTCGACATCATCATGCGGAGCCTGCCGGACGTCGGCTACGAGCGTTTGCGCTCGCCGCACCTCAGAACCTCGGCGATGGCCTTTCCGACCCGGTCGGCCGACGAAGGCCCGCGGGCCTAGGCGGCCTTCTTCGGCTTCTTCTTTTTCTTCGATTCGAGCTTCGCCGCCTTGGCGGGTTTGGCCGGCTTGGTGTGTTTGCCGGCAGGCTCCGCCGGCGGCTGGGCGGCCGCGGCGTCGGCGGCCCGGATCAGGTCCTTGAGCAGCCCGACGAAAGTCTCGCGGCGGCCGCCGCCGGAGATCAGCTTCAGCAGACGGGCGTCGGCCGCGGCCATCTTCGGCCGCGCCGCCTCCAGCACCTCTCGGCCCTGGTCGGTGAGCCGGACCGCGTTGGCGCGGGCGTCGACGTCGGAACGCCGCCGCTCGAGCAGGCCCTTGGCGATCATCCGCGCGGCCATGTCGGCCAGCGTCGAGCGGTCGATGCCGGTGATCCGCACGAGGTCGGTCTGGGTGGAGTCTTCATGGTCCGCCGTCGCGGCCAGCACCGCGTACTGACGCTGGGTGATCGCCCCGGGACCGAATTCCTCGGCGTAGATGTCCAGGGCGAGCTGCAGGGTGCGATGCAGCAGGTGGCTCGGCGAACGCTCGAGGGCGACGACGCCGCCCTTGGTTCCGGACTTGCCCTTGGCCATCGGCTCCGCGTCCCCACCAGCCTCTATCCGCAAGCGAGGCTACAGGGATTTTACGTCGGTTTGACGACGGAAGGTCCGTGGGCGGACCTCAGGGACGGTCGCCGCGGCCGGCCTCGGAGTCGGGCTGAGGTCCGTCCTCGGGCGGCGCGTGCTTCATCATCAGCGGCGCCTGCAGCATCGTGAAGACGAAGATGATCGCCACCGTGCCGGGGAACTTGAACAGCGCCCAGGTCATGGTGCTCTGGGTGCGCCACACCGCCTCGTTGGCGATGGCCAGGGCGAAGAAGAACAGGGTGTAGCGCAGGGTCAGGGTGCGGACCACCGGATCGGGCAGGTGGAAGGCGTCGCCCATCAGCACCCGGAGCGGGTTCTTGCCGCGCAGCAGGCCGGTCAGCAGGAACAGGCCGAACGCGGTGTAGAGGATGGTCGGCTTGATCTTGATGAAGCGCTCGTCGTGCAGGAACAGCGTCAGCCCGCCGAAGATCAGCGCCAGGACCCCGGTCACCAGCGCCATGGGCGCCAGCCGGCGCTCGAAGATCAGCCCGGCGAGGATGGCGGCGGCCGCGCCGCCCACCAGGCCCCAGGTGGCGGTCACCGCGCTGCGGGTGATGGCCAGCGTCACCAGGAAGGCGGCGAGCCCCGCGTAGTCGACGAAGTAGCGGACGTAGCGCCGGTTCTGCTCGCTCATCGCACCGGCTCCTCGAGGCCCACCAGGGAACGGGCGAAGGCCCGGGCGTTGAACGGTTGCAGGTCCTCGATCCCCTCGCCGACGCCGATCAGCTTGATCGGGCTGTCGGAGGCCTGGGCCACCGGCACCAGCACCCCGCCGCGGGCGGTGCCGTCGAGCTTGGTCATGACGATGCCGGAGACGCCGATCTGGTTGCCGAAGATGTTCTCCTGGGCGAGTGCGTTGCGGCCCACGGTGGCGTCCAGCACCAGCAGGGTCTCGTGCGGCGCGTCGGGGTCGAGCTTCTTCACCACCCGGATGATCTTGTGCAGCTCGTCCATCAGGCCCTGCTTGTTCTGCAACCGCCCGGCGGTGTCGATCAGCACCACGTCGTAGCCTTCGCGCCTGGCCCGCTCCAGGGCGTCGAAGGCCAGGCCCGCGGCGTCGGAGCCGGTGGGGCGGGACATGAAGTCGGCCTTGGCGCGGTCGGCCCAGACCTTCAGCTGCTCGACCGCCGCGGCGCGGAAGGTGTCCCCGGCGGCGATCAGCACCTTGGCGCCCCGGCCGGTCAGGTCGGCGGCGATCTTGCCGAGGGTGGTGGTCTTGCCGGAGCCGTTCACACCGATGAACAGCACGACGTAGGGCCGGGGACCGGAGAGCGGGGCGAAGTCGCCTTCCCGCGCCGACAGCTCGTCGCCGATCGCCTCGGCGAGCGCTTCCTTGATCTCCTGCTCGTCCACCGCCTTGCCGAACTTCTCCTGGCCGAAGCGTTCGGTGATGCGGGCGGCGGAGTGCGGGCCGAGGTCGGCCTCGATCAGCATCTCCTCGAGCTCGTCGAGCTTGGCCTGGTCGAGCGGCGCCTTGGCGACGAAGGCGCTGGTGATCTGCTCGCCCATCTGCTTGGACGAGCGCGACAGTCCTTGCGTGAGGCGCTGCAACCAGCCGCGTTTGGGTTCGGTCATGGCCGCGGGTTCTAGCCGGGAGCTTGCGCGGCGTCACGTGCGCTCGCAGGGTGCGGCGCCAAGGGAGGGGGCGAATGGATCGGCTGGCGGCGACGCTTACGGTGCTCGACTACGCCGCGGTGGCGGTGTTCGGCGCGTCCGGCGCCCTGGCCGCGGCGCGGCGCAAGCACGACATCGTCACCTTCGGCTTCTTCGCCGCGGTCACCGGCGTCGGCGGCGGGACGCTGCGGGACCTCTTGATCGGCGCGCCGGTGTTCTGGGTCGGGCGGCCGGCCTATGTGGTGGTCTGCCTGGCCGCGGCGGTGGCGGTCTGGGTGTTCGGCTGGGGCCGCGGGCGCGAGCGCTTTCTGATCTGGTCCGACGCCCTGGGCATGGCCGCCTATGCGGTGGTCGGCGCCCTGAAGGCGGTGTCGCTCGGGGTCCCGGCCTTCTCCGCCATCGTCATGGGCGTGCTGACCGCCTGTTTCGGCGGCATCATCCGCGACGTGCTGGCCGACGAGCCGTCGGTGCTGCTGCGCCGGGAGCTCTATGTGACCGCGGCGCTCGTGGGAGCCAGCGTCTTCGTGCTGCTGGGCCAGCTTGGCGTCGGCATCCTGCCGGCCGGCCTCGCCGGCTTCGCCCTGGCCTTCGCGACCCGCGCCGGGGCCATCCTGTTCAACTGGACCCTGCCCGGCTTCCCCGGCCGCGCCCCGCCGGAAGAGGCCTCCTAGCTCTCATCGATGTCATCCCGGAAAGTCGCGCCAGCGGCTTGTCCGGGACCCATGCACACCGGATCGCTCCGGATGGGCCTGGACCATCAGTGTTCATGGGTCCCGGTCTTCCGCTGCGCGGAAACCGGGATGACGGGATTTGGTTAGTGCGCCGCTGACGCCTATTCCGCCGCCTGCAGCACGGCCGTGTGCGCCAGGACGCGGCGGCCGTCGTGGCCGGTGACCTGCAGCGCCACGACGCCGCCGACCGGGGCCTCGCCGGCGAAGGCGATCTCGGTGAAGTCCTCGGCGCGGGCGACGCCCGGCCGCTCCACCAGCCCCATCAGGGTGCGGCCGACCTGGCGCTCCAGGTGGCGGACGAGGGCCGCCTCGCCGGCCGCCCGCAGCCGCGCGGCGCGTTCCTTCACCACCGGCCGCGGCAGCTGCGGCATGCGCGCGGCGGGCGTGCCCGGCCGCGGGCTGAACGGGAAGACGTGCAGGAAGGCGAGGCCCGCCGCTTCCACCAGCGCCACGGTGTTCTCGAACATCGCGTCGGTCTCGGTGGGGAAGCCGGCGATCAGGTCGGCGCCGAAGGCGGTGTCGGGGCGCACGGCGCGCACCTCGCGCACCAGCCGCAGGGCGTCGGCGCGGCTGTGGCGGCGCTTCATGCGCTTGAGGATCATGTCGTCGCCGGCCTGCAGCGACAGGTGCAGGTAGGGCATCAGCCGCGGCTCTTCGGCCAGGCAGCGCATCAGGTCGGGGTCGATCTCCGCGGCGTCGATGGAGGACAGCCGCAGGCGCGGCAGCTCGGGGACCAGCTTGAGGATCCGCGCCACCAGCTGGCCAAGCGAGGGCTGACCCGGCAGGTCCGCGCCCCAGCTGGTGACGTCGACCCCGGTCAGCACCACTTCGAGATAGCCCTGGGCCGCCAGCCGGCGCACCTGCTCGACCACCTCGCCGGCGGCGGCGGAGCGCGAGTTGCCGCGCCCATAGGGGATGACGCAGAAGGTGCAGCGGTGGTCGCAGCCGTTCTGCACCTCCACATAGGCCCGCGCCCGGTCCTTCAGCCCGTCGATCAGGTGCCCGGCGGTTTCCCGCACGCTCATGATGTCGTTGACCCGCACCCGGACGGGCTCGGCCCCAGGTTCGAGGGATACCGGAGCGTAGGATCCAGCCTGGCTCTTCTCGGCGTTGCCCAGCACCAGGTCGACCTCGGCCATGCCGGCGAAGGCGGCGGGGTCGATCTGGGCGGCGCAGCCGGTGACGATCAGCCTTGCGCCCGGCCGCTCGCGTCGCGCCTTGCGGATCGCCTGGCGGGCTTGGCGCACCGCCTCGCCGGTGACCGCGCAGGTGTTGAACACCACCGCATCGGAGAGGCCGTCCTCGGCGGCGCGCTTGCGGATGACCTCGCTCTCGTAGGCGTTCAGCCGACAGCCGAAGGTAACGATGTCGACCGAGTCGGTCACGGCAGCTCGCCTGCGAAATCCACGGCGGCGGGGCCGGTCATGATCACGTGGTCGTCGTCGCGCCATTCGACGAACAGCTCGCCGCCGTCCAGCACCAGCGTCGCGGCGCGGTCGGTGAGGTGGCGGCGAGCGGCGGCGACCAGGGCCGCGCAGGCGCCGGTGCCGCAGGCCTTGGTCAGGCCCGCGCCGCGTTCCCACACCCGCAGCCGGATGCGGTCGCGGTCCAGGATCTCGGCGAAGCCGACGTTGACGTGCTCGGGGAACAGCGGATGGCGCTCGACCACCGGCCCGGCCTGGGCGATCGGCGCGGCGTCGATCTCCGGCACGAAGAAGACCACGTGCGGATTGCCCATGGAGACGCAGCCCGGCGGGGCCATCAGCGAGGAATGCTCGTAGAGGACGACGCCCAGCTCGCGGGTGTCCTGCGCCTCGGCCAGGGGGATCTCCTGCCAGTCGAGCCCGGGCTTGCCCATGTCGACGCTGACCAGCCGTTCGCCGGCGCGGGTGGCGATCAGCCGCCCGGCCTTGGTCTCGATCACCACCTCATCGGCGTCGGTGGCCTGCATCAGCAGCCAGCCGACGCAGCGGCTGCCGTTGCCGCAGGCGGAGACCTCCTCGCCGTCGGCGTTCCAGAACCGCACGCGGGCGTCGACGCCCTCGCCGGGCTCGATGGCGATCAGCTGGTCGCAGCCGATCCCCGTCGTGCGATCGGCGATCGCGCGGACCTCTTCGGCGGTGGGCGCGAAGGGAGCGGAGCGGGCCTCGACCACGACGAAGTCGTTGCCGAGCCCGTTCATCTTGAGAAACGGACGGCTCATGGGCGCGGACATATAGGCGAGAACGGCCCAGATGGCACGCGGAGGTACGCAGGCCGCAGCCCGCGGCAGGTTCAGACCCGTTCGATGGCCGCGGCCGCCTCGTCGATGGCCTTGACGATGGCGTCGAGCTGCTCCGGCGTGATCGGCCGCTGGGAGAGCCGCGACTGCAGGGCGAGGCCGAGGTTGCCCATGGCCCGGCCGATCCGCGGACGGGTGGATTCCGAGCCCTGCGCGGCCTCCGCCATCCGGCCGAACACGGCGTCGACGTTGGGCCGGTTCTGCGCCAGGGCCTCACGGCCGGTGTCGGTGATCTCGTAGAGCTTGCGGCCGGTCTCGCCGCCGGCCGGACGCACGAAGCCCTCGTCTTCCAGCAGGGCCAGGGTCGGGTAGATCACGCCCGGGCTCGGCCGATAGGCGCCGCCGGTGCGCTCCTCCAGCTCCTTGATCAGCTCGTAGCCGTGGCGGGGTTGCTCCTCCACCAGGGCGAGGATCACGAACCGCAGGTCGCCGTGCTCCAGGAAGCGGCCGATCCGGCCGCCGCCCCGGCCGCGACCGTGCGGGCCCGCGGGTCCGCCATGGCCGCCCCAGGCGTGCCGGCTGCGGCAATCGTGATGTCGGAAGAAGTGTCTGTGCATGTGATTATCGATCCTATTTCGATATGTCGATAATCTGGATATATCTAGACCGCATCGGAACGCAAGCGGTTTCGATATGTCTATTTGCCGGGCTGCGCCTGCCGCAGGACCTCGGCCAGCAGTTTCCCCTCGGCGCTGCGGTTGGAGCCCGCCCGCCAGGCGACCACGATCTCGCGGCTGGGGTCCTTGGCGTCGATCGGCCGGATGGCGATCGGCGCGGCTTCCGCCAGGCCCGCCTGCACCGCCATCGCCGGCAGGAAGGTAACGCCGAGGCCGGAGCCGACCATCTGCACCAGGGTCGGCAGGGAGGTGGCGGCGAAGGTCTCCTCGTCCGAGGCTTTCGGCGGCTTCAGCCCGCAGGCGGCGAGCGCGTGCTCGCGCAGGCAGTGGCCGTCCTCCAGCAGGATCAGCCCCTCGCGCTCCATGTCCTCCGGCGTCGCGGAGCGCTGGCTGGCCAGCCGGTGATTGGCGGGCATGGCCGCCATCAGCTCGTCGTTCGACACATGCGCCCAGTTCAGCCCGGTCATGTCGTAGGGCAGCGCGATCAGCGCGGCGTCCAGCTGGCCGGCCTTCAGCGCCGCGATCAGCCGCTGGGTGAGGTCCTCGCGCAGGAACAGCCGCAGCTTGGGGAACTGCTGGCGCAGCAGCGGCAGGGCGATCGGCAGCAGGAAGGGCGCGATGGTCGGGATCACCCCCAGCCGGAAGCGGCCGGCCAGCGGCTTGCCGGCGTTGGCGGCGGCCTCCACCAGCTCCTCCGCCTCGTTGAGGATCACGGTGGCGCGGCGCAGGGCCTCCTCGCCGACCGCGGTGAGGATGACGCCGGAGCGGGCCCGGTCGACGACCGCCGCGCCGAGCGTGCGCTCGAGTTCCTGGATGCCCGCCGACAGGGTCGGCTGGGTGACGTGGGCCGCGTCGGCGGCGCGGCCGAAGCTGCCGTGTTCGGCCAGGAGCTTCAGGTACTGCAGTTGTCTGAGGGTCGGAAGCATGGGCTCAATATAGACCAGCTCTATCAGATCGCCAAAAACAATCGATTTGCCCGCTGGGCGGCGGGCGCCTATCTCCACCTCCGACGGCGACGCCGGGAGTTCTCAGGCGCGCCGGACAGACCTTAAAAGGAGTTTTCTCATGCTGGGTGTTGGCGAGACGCTGCCCGACTTCAAGATCGTGGGCGTGAAGCCCAAGTTCATGCGCCACGAAGAAAAGGGCGAGAGCGCCTTCGAGGCGCTGACCAAGGACAGCTTCCCGGGCAAGTGGAAGGTCATCTTCTTCTATCCGAAGGACTTCACCTTCGTCTGCCCGACCGAGATCGCCGAATTCGCGCGGCTGAACCCGCAGTTCGACGAGCGCGACGCCGTCGTGCTCGGCGGCTCGACGGACAACGAGCATTCCAAGCTCGGCTGGCGCCGGGAGCACCCGGACCTCAACAACCTGGCGATCTGGAACTTCGCCGACAGCTCCGGCAAGTTCGCCCGCGCGCTGGGGGTGCTGAACGAGGACGAGGGCGTCGCCTACCGCGCCACCTTCGTGGTCGATCCGGACAATGCGATCCAGCACGTCTACGTCAACAACCTCAACGTCGGCCGCAATCCGCAGGACACCCTGCGCGTGCTCGACGCCCTGCAGACCGACGAGCTCTGCCCCTGCAACCGTTCGGTCGGCGGCGAGACCCTGAAGGCCGCCTGAGGCCTGCGACCACAACGGGGGAGGCTCCGGCCTCCCCCACCCCCATCTTGTTGGAGATCCCCCATGTCGCTCGACACCCTGCGCGAGACGCTGCCCGCCTACGCCAAGGACCTCAGCCTCAACCTCTCGAGCCTGGCCGGCGAGACCACGCTCTCCGACCAGCAGAAGTGGGGTTGCTTCCTGGCGTCCGCCCACGCCGTCGGCCAGCCCGCGGTGGTCAGCGCGGTGCAGGCCGAAGCGACCGCGGCCGGCCTGTCGGAAGAAGCCGCCACCGCCGCCAAGGCCGCGGCGGCGATCATGGGCATGAACAACGTCTACTACCGCGCGCTGCACCTGATCTCGAACCCGGAGTACCGCACCCTGCCGGCCCGACTACGGATGAACGTCATCGCCAATCCCGGGGTCGAGAAGGCCGATTTCGAGCTCTGGTGCACGGCGGTCTCGGCGGTCAACGGCTGCGGCATGTGCCTGGACACCCACGAGGCCGAGCTGAAGAAGCACGGCGTGCCGGCGCTGAACATCCAGGCGGCGCTGCGGATCGCCGCGGTGGTCAACGCCGTCAGCCGGGTGCTGCAGGCCGAGGCGACGGCCGCGGCCTAGTCGCCCTCCGGCGAAGCCCGCGCTTGACGGCGCGGGCTCGCGCGGCGCTTTGAAGCGCCATGCCGTTCGACGCCACCGTACTGACCATGTTCCCCGAGGCCTTTCCGGGCCCGCTCGGCGTGTCGCTGATCGGCACGGCGTGGCGCGAGCAGGGGCTCTGGAGCCTCGAAACGGTGGACATTCGGGGCTTTTCCAAGGATAAGCGCGGCTTCCTCGACGACACCCCTGCGGGTGGCGGTCCGGGACAGGTGATGCGGGCGGACGTCATCGCCTCCGCGCTGGACAGCGTGGAGCAGCGAGAGCGGCCGCTTTTGTACATGAGCGCCCGGGGCCGGCCCCTGACCCAGGCGCGCGTGCGTGAGTGGGCTTCGGGCCCGGGGCTGATCGTTCTTTGCGGTCGGTTCGAAGGGGTGGACCAGCGGGTGCTCGACGCCCGCGGGTTCGAGGAGGTCGCCGTGGGCGACGCGGTGCTCGCCGGCGGCGAGGCGGCGGCGCTGGTGGCGATCGAAGCGTGCGTACGGCTGGTCCCGGGGGTCCTGGGACAGGCCGAGAGCTTGAGTGAAGAAAGCTTCGAGGACGGGCTCCTCGAGCATCCGCAGTACACGCGACCGCGGACGTTCGAAGGCCTCGACATCCCCGAGGTGCTGCTGGGCGGCCACCACGCCGAGGTTCGGAAGTGGCGGCAGGCGCAGCGGGAACAGACCACGCGGGAGCGGCGGCCGGACTTGTGGGCGCGGCGATCCGCCAATCAACAGGCAAAGGGCGAGTAAAGCCCAGTAAGGACAACGACATGAACGTGATCGAACAACTCCAGAAGGAAGAGGCCGACCGCCTCCTCGCCCTTCGCAAGGTCCCCGAATTCCAGCCCGGCGACACCGTCCGCGTGAACGTGCGGATCAAGGAAGGCGAGCGCGAGCGCGTCCAGGCCTATGAGGGCGTCTGCATCGCCCGTGGCGGCCGCGGCATCGACGAGAGCTTCACGGTCCGCAAGATCTCCTTCGGCGAAGGCGTCGAGCGGGTCTTCCCGGTGATGTCGCCGATGATCGAATCCATCGAGGTGAAGCGCCGCGGCGTCGTGCGTCGCGCCAAGCTCTATTACCTGCGCGACCGTCGCGGGAAGTCGGCCCGGATCGCCGAGCGCCAGATGAGCTCGACGGCGAAGGACACGGCTCCGGAGACCTCGGAAGCCTAAGCGCTCCGGGTCCCAGCAACAGTTTCAGGCGGCGGCCGTGGCGACACGGCCGCCGTTTTCGTATCCGGCGCCTTCCTATCCGGCGTCCGGGCGCGGCCAAAGAAAAGCCCCGGTGCGGATGATCCGGCGCCGGGGCTCAACTTCAAGGTGACGATGGCGTTACATCGGGGGGGCGTCGTAGGGCCTCCGTCACGCTGGAATAACAATCATCCCGCCGGCCTGTTCCGGGCCGCGGGGAAAATTCGGCGGAAAAATTCGGCGGCGGCCGGACGGAACCGGTGGAGCTTGGCGGGATTTCTGCTGCGGACCCTGAAGGACGCGAGCCATGCGAGAGCATTCGGCCCTGAAGCCTGAACGGCCCGACCCGACCGAGCCGGGCTCGGGCCCGCTGATGTTCCTGACCCTCCTGGCGGCGGCGGGGTTCGCCTGGGGCTGGGTGGCGCAGGCGGCGCTCGGGTCCTTCTAGCGCCTATTCGATCTCTTCGGGCGGAACGGCGACCAGCTTGCGGTCGGCGATGCGCACCTCGGGGACCGCCTCGCGGGTGAACGGCAGCCACCAGCTGGCGCCCTGCGCGGGCTGGATTTCCAGGAGGTCGCCGGCCCCGAAATCGTGCACCGACTTCACCTGGCCGAGCGGCTCGCCGGCCGGCGTCTCGACCGCCAGCCCGATCAGGTCGGCGAGGTAGAATTCGTCCTCCTCCGGCGCGGGAAGACGATCTCTCGGAATGAACAGCTGCAGGCCGCGCAGCGCCTCGGCCTGCTCGCGGGTCTGGACTTCGGCGACGCGGGCGATGATCCCGCCCTTGGTCGGCCGGCCGCCGGTCAGCGTCAGCCCCGGCGAGCCATCCTGGCGCAGCAGCCGGGCGTATTCGACCAGGGCCATCGGATCGGCGGTGAAGCTGGTGATGCGGACATCGCCCTTCACCCCGAACGCGCCGGCGACGCGCGCCACCAGGATCAGGTCGTCGCTCATCGCGTCCTTCTCCCCTCGGGGAGGAAGGCGTCGGGCGAGCGCCCGACGGACGAGGGGTCGAAAGCCCGTTCAGTCAAATCGATCACCAGCCTGGGCTGCTCTGAGGCCCCTTCCCCCAGGGGGAGAAGGGACGCTCAGGTCGCGGGCTTTAGGCCTGCTCTTCGCCGGCTTCGGCGGGAGCTTCGGCAGCGGCTTCCGCCGCGGGTTCGGCCGCAGGCGCTTCAGCCGGCGCGGCTTCGGCGACGGGCTCTTCGGCGGCGGCCGGCGCAGCTTCGGCGGGCGCTTCCTCGGCGGCGGGAGCAGCCTCGGCGACGGCTTCTTCAGCGGCCGGGGCGGGCTCTTCGGCGACCGGTTCCGGCTCCGGAGCCGGCGCGTTGCGGGCTTCCTCGGCGGCGGCGGCGCGGTCGGCTTCGCGCTGGGTGCGCTCTTCCGCACGTTCCTTGGCCTTGGCGCCCGGCAGGCCCTTGTTCGGGTTATTGCCGGCCTGCCATTGGCCGACGCCTTGCAGCGACAGCTCGCGGGCGACGCGGTCGGTGGGCTGGGCGCCCTTGGACATCCATTCCTGGATGCGCTCGACCTTCAGCACCACGCGCTGCGGATCGTCCTTCTTCAGGAGCGGGTTGTAGCTGCCCACCTTCTCGATGAAGCGGCCGTCGCGGGGCGAGTGGCTGTCGGCGACGACGATCGAGTAGTAGGGGCGCTTCTTGGCGCCGCCACGGGCGAGACGGATCTTCAGCATTCGTAGGTCCTTTGGTCTTTCGGTCTATTTCTTGAAGGGGTTGAAGCCGGGGGGCAGGCCGCCCAGCCCGGGTAGTTTCGGGCCGCCGCCCTGTTGCAGCTTGGCGGCCATCTCTTCGATTTCCTGCTGCGACGGCATCTTGCCGCCCCCCAGGCTCTTCAGGCGGTCCATGCCGCCGCCGCCCGCGCCGCCGCCGCCGAGCATCTGCGCCATCTGCGCGAAGCCGCGGCCGCCGCCCTTGCTCATCATCTTGAAGGCGTCCGCCATCTGGCGGTGCTGCTTGAGCAGCCGGTTGACCTCGGCCACCTCGACCCCGGCGCCGGCGGCGATGCGCCGCTTGCGCGAGGCCTGCAGGATGTCCGGCTTCTTGCGCTCGACCTTGGTCATCGAGGAGATGATCGCCGCCTGGCGGTCGACCATCTTGTCGGAGATGTTGGCCTCGGCGATCTGCTTCTTGATCTTCTGCACGCCGGGCAACAGGCCCATCAGGCCCTCCATGCCGCCCATCCGCTTCATCTGGGCGAGCTGCTCGGACATCATGTCGAGGTCGAACTGGCCCTTGGCCAGCCGCTTGGCCATGGCCTCGGCCTTGGCAACGTCGAGGTCCTGGGAAGCCTTCTCGACGAGGGCCACCACGTCGCCCTGGCCGAGGATCCGGCCGGCCACGCGGGCGGCGTCGAACACGTCGAGGCCGTCGATCTTCTCGGAGACGCCGAGGAACTTGATCGGCAGGCCGGTGACCGCGCGCATGGACAGCGCCGCGCCGCCGCGCCCGTCGCCGTCGGCGCGGGTCAGCACCAGGCCGGTCAGCGGCAGGCGCTCGTGGAAGGCCTTGGCGGTGCGCACCGCGTCCTGGCCGGTCAGGCTGTCGGCGACCAGCAGGGTCTCGGAGGGATTGCCGATGCGGGCGATCTCGGCGGCTTCCGACATCATCGCCTCGTCGAGCGTGGTGCGCCCGGCGGTGTCGAGGATGACGACGTCGTAGCCCTGAAGCTTGGCCGCGGAGATGGCGCGCTTGGCGATGTCGGGGGCCGACTGGCCGGCGACGATCGGCAGGCTGTCGACGCCGGCCTGGGTGGCGAGCGTCGCCAGCTGCTCCATGGCGGCCGGACGGCGGGTGTCCAGCGAGGCCAGCAGCACCTTCTTGCGCTCCTTGGCCAGGCGCAGGCCAAGCTTGGCCGCCGTGGTGGTCTTGCCGGAGCCTTGCAGGCCGGCCATCAGGATGACGGTCGGCGGGTTCAGCGAGAGGTTCAGCCCGACGGCCTCGCCCTCGCCGCCGAGCATCTCCACCAGGCCGTCGTAGGTGATCTTGACCACCTGGTCGGCGGGGCGGACCGAGCGGATCACCGCCTCGCCGGTGGCGCGTTCCTTGGCCTTGGCGATGAATTCGCGCACGACCGGCAGGGCGACGTCGGCCTCGAGCAGGGCCACCCGCACCTCGCGCAGGGCCTCGTCCACGTCCTTCTCGGACAAGACGCCCTTGCCGCCGAGGCGGTCAAAGACGCTGGAAAGCCGATCTGTCAGCGCGTCGAACAAAAGTCGCTCCTGTGGCCCAAACGCAGTCGACCCCCGTGGACGATTGCGTCGACGGGGGGCCTCGCCGTCCTCGTCCCATATGGTGGTGGGGGTCGTGACGGTGGAGGGCGCTGACCGAGGTTGGCGCCGGAAGGGCGCGCTTATGCGCCTGTGGACGAATTAGGTCAAGGAAGGGGCGGCGGCTCGTCGGAGACTTGGATGCGCGCCAAGTTGCTCCCCCGTTGGGGGAGCTGTCAGCGAAGCTGACTGAGGGGGCTTCCCCCTGGGTTGGCGCGGACCGCAGCTGCACAGCCGCGGTGGAAGCCCCCTCCGTCTCGGCGCTGTTGCGCCGATCCACCTCCCCCAGATCGCGCTGCGCGCTGGGGGAGGAATGACGATCCATGTCCGAAAGCCGCCAGCGGTTCTCGGCGGGCGGGGCTATATTCGCTCCATGACCCAATACACCCTGTTCGAGACCGCCATCGGCTGGGCCGGCGTCGCCTGGGGCGAGCGCGGGCTGGTCGGCGTCCACCTGCCGGAGCGGGAGGCGGAGAGCACGCGCCGCGGCGTGCTCAAGCGCTTCCCCGACGCCAGCGAGGGCGAACCGCCGGCGGCGGTCGGCGAGGTGATCGCCCGCATCCGCGCCCTGCTGGTCGGCGAGAAGATCGATTTCGCCGACGCGCCGCTCGACCTCGCCCGCGTCCCCGAGTTCAACGCCCGGGTCTATGCGATCGCCCGCGCCATTCCGCCGGGCGAGACCCTGACCTACGGCGAGATCGCGGTGAGGCTCGGCGACAAGCTTTTGGCCCGCGACGTCGGCCAGGCGCTGGGCCAGAACCCCTGGCCGATCGTCGTGCCCTGCCACCGGGTGACGGCGGCGGACGGCAAGCCGGGCGGCTTCTCCGCGCGCGGCGGCGTCAACACCAAGCTGAAGCTGCTGGCCATCGAGGGCGCCAAGGCCGCGGCCCAACCCTCGCTGTTCGACTGAGCCCGGCGCGCAATTGACGCCGGCGCCGGTTTTGCCGCGGGAAGGCTAGGCGACGCGCGGCGCGCCCGCTAACACCGCATCCATGGCCATCGGCGTGTTCGATTCCGGCGTGGGCGGTTTGACCGTCCATCACAGGCTCGTGGAGCGCTTCCCGCGAGCCGATTTCGTCTATCTCGCCGACCAGGCGAACGCCCCCTACGGCGGGCGGCCGGGCGAGGAGATCGTCGACCTGACCCGGGCCGGCTGCGAGCGGCTGTTCGCCGAGGGCTGCAACCTCGTGGTGCTGGCCTGCAACACCGCCGCCAGCGTGGCGCTCCGCCGGCTGCAGCAGACCTGGCTGCCGGGCTACCGCAAGGCGCTGGGGCGGCCGGTCAATGTGCTCGGCATCATCGTGCCGACCATCGAGGCGGCCACCGGCCTGCCCTGGGAGCACGAGGCCGAGCGGCGCGGCGACAAGGTGGAGAAGCTGGACGTCCTGGGGGTGTTCTCGACGCCGGCCACCGCCGCCAGCCGGGTCTATGAGATCGAGATCGACAAGCGCCGCCAGGACGTCGCGGTGTTCTCCGAACCCTGCCCGCAGCTGGCGCGGATGATCGAGGCCGGCGCGGACGCCGCCGAACTCGCCGCGGTCATCGAGGGCCATGTGGTCACCCTCGCCAAGCGCATCGGCCGGCCGCCGGACCGGGCGATCCTCGGCTGCACCCACTACGAGATCGTCGCCGACCTGTTCCGCGCCGCCCTGCCCCCCGGCACGCCGCTGATCCACCAGCCGGACGCCACCGCCGACGCCCTCGAACGCTACTTCGAGCGCCATCCCGAGATCGACCCCGGCGCCGGCGGCGCGCGCCGCTTCCTGACCACCGGCAAGCCCGGCGCCCAGCACAGCATGGTCGAGACCTTCTGGGGCGGCCCCTTGCGCTTCGAGCGCGCCTAGACGTCGCGCCTGCGGCCTCGCCGTCAGCTTGCCGCTGGTCGTCGCAGGGCTTAAGCGGAGCCCTTTCGCATCTGCAACATTTCGACGGCGCCCATGGAAACCGAAGACCTCACCGAGACCCTGCAGCTCGAACGGCTTGAGGTGAACCTGTTCCGCGGAACCACCGCCGACAACTCGCCGGGCCGGATCTTCGGCGGCCAGGTGATCGCCCAGTCGCTGCTGGCCGCCTACGAGACGGTGGAGGAGCGCATCTGCCACTCGATGCACTGCTACTTCATCCGCCCCGGGGACCCGACCGTGCCGATCGTCTTCGAGGTCGACCGCTCGCGCGACGGCGGCAGCTTCACGACGCGCCGGGTGATCGCCGTCCAGCACGGCCAGCAGATCTTCAACCTGGCGGCCTCTTTCCAGGTCGCCGAGGAAGGCTTCGAGCACCAGGCGCCGATGCCGGCCGCGCCGGGCTGGGCGGACCTGCCCGACGAGGCCGAAGCGCAGCGCGAGGCCATGAAGGACGCCCCGGAGGCGGCCAAGCGCTGGCTCTCCCGCCCGCGCCCCATCGAGATGCGCTCGGCCGATGCGCGGACCTATTTCCAGGACGGGCCGAAGGAGCCCACCAGCCAGGTGTGGTTCCGCGCCCGCGCGCCGATCGGCGGCGACCAGCACATGCACCAGGTGATCCTGGCCTACGCCTCGGACATGAACCTGCTGTCCACCTCCATGCGCCCGCACGGGGTGCATTGGCAGACGCCGGGCTTCCAGTCGGCCAGCCTCGACCACGCCATGTGGTTCCATCGGCCGGTGAACTTCAACGACTGGCACCTCTACGCCCAGGACAGCCCCTCGGCCTCCGGCGGGCGCGGCTTCATCCGCGGCACGGTCTACGCCGCCGACGGAACCCTGGTCGCCTCGGTCGCCCAGGAAGGCCTGATCCGGCTGCGCAAGCCGAAGTAGCCGGCGCCTCGTTCATTCCGCGGCCCGCCCTTCCTGCACGTAGGCGGTGAAGCCGGCCACCAGGTGGTCGAACATCAGCCGCATCCGGTGGCTGGCCTTCAGGTTCTCGTGCATGACGATCCAGACGCCGAGCCGGATGACGCTGATCCCCGGCATCACAGGGGTCAGGCCATAGCGCCGGCCGAGCGCGTCCTGGCAGACGCCGACCCCGAAGCCGGCGCGGACCGCGGCGAACTGGGCGAGGTCGTTGTCCGACCGGAAGGCGAAGCGCTCGCGGCTGACCGGCACGTTCAGGCCGGGCAGATCCTTGATGCCGCGCGAGTCGCTGTCGAAGCCGATCACCGCGTGCTGCTCGGTCAGGTCGTCGAGGCTGCACGGCGTCCCGTGCCGGGCGAGATAGTCCGCGGTCGCATAGAAGCCCATGCGGACCTCGCCCACCTTGCGGGCCACCAGGGCGTTCTGGCTGGGCGGCATCATCCGCACCGCGATGTCCGCCTCGCGGCGTGACAGGTCCTCGGCGGCGTTGGACAGCATCAGCTCGATGATCACGCCGGGGTGCCGTTCCCGGAAGGCGGTGAGCATCGGCGGCAGCACCTCCGCGCCGACCATCTCGCTGGCGGTGATGCGGATCGACCCGGTCACCGAGTCCTTGGCGCCCGACGCGTCGCGCAGGGCCGCCTGGGCCGCGGCGGACATCTCCTGCAGGTGCGGCAGCAGCTCAAGCGCCAGGTCGGTCGGCTGCAGGCCGCGCGGGGAGCGGACGAACAGCGGCGCGCCCAGCCGGCGCTCCAGGGTCTCGATGTGGCGGCCGAGCGTCGGTTGCGTCAGCCCGCGCCCCTTGGCGGCGGCCGACAGGCTGCCGGCCTCGAGCACTGCGTGCAGGCTCTGGAACAGGTCCCATTCGGTCGCGCCGGCCATGCGCCTATCAACACCCGATGCGCCGGGATCGGCAACGCCCGGCGCTCGCGCAGACGCAACGCGCGGGCAGGAACTTGCTGCAACTGCGGATAAAATGCGGCGTCGCAGCACTAGACGTGCGCGGGTCCGGGGACCTACATGCGGTCCATGCCCGGCAAGACGCTTTACGACAAGATTTGGGACGCCCACGTCGTCACCGCCTCCAGCGAAGGAGGCCAGGACGGCGAGGCCATCCTCTATATCGACCTGCACCTGATCCACGAGGTGACCACGCCGCAGGCCTTCGCCGGCCTGCGCGCGGCCCATCGGCCGGTGCGCCGTCCCGACCGCACCCTGGCGGTGGCGGACCACAACGTGCCGACCGAAGGCCAGGGCCTCGGCGTCGGCGCGGTGGCCGACGAGGAGGCGCGCCTGCAGTTGCAGACCCTGGAGCGCAACGTCGCGGAGAACGGCATCGAGTTCTTCCCGATGGGCGACGTCCGCAACGGCATCGTCCACGTGGTCGGCCCCGAGCAGGGGCGCACCCAGCCGGGGATGACCATCGTCTGCGGCGACAGCCATACCTCGACCCACGGCGCGTTCGGGGCGCTGGCCCAGGGCATCGGCACCTCCGAAGTCGAGCACGTGCTCGCCACCCAGACCCTGCGCCAGAAGAAATCGAAGAACCTGCGGGTGCTGATCGAGGGGACGCCCGCGCCAGGGGTCGGCGCCAAGGACTTCGCGCTGGCGGTGATCGGCGAGATCGGCACCGCCGGCGGCACCGGCTACGTCATCGAATACGCCGGTGACGCGGTCCGGGCGCTGTCCATGGAAGGGCGGATGACGCTCTGCAACCTGACCATCGAGGCGGGCGCCCGCGCCGGCCTGGTGGCGCCGGACGAGGCCACCTTCGACTACATCCGCGGCCGGCCGGCCGCGCCCAAGGGCGGCGCCTGGGAGATGGCGCTGGACTACTGGAAGAGCTTCTTCAGCGACCCCGACGCGGTGTTCGACCGCGAGGTGCGGATCGACGCCTCGGCCATCGCGCCGCTGGTCACCTGGGGCACCAGCCCCGAGGACGTGATCGCGGTCACCGACCGCGCGCCCGACCCCGCCGCGCTCGCCACCCCGGAGAAGCGGGCCTCGGCCGAGCGCGCGCTGGAATACATGGGCCTGACCGCCGGCCAGCCGATCACCGAGGCCAAGGTCGACGTGGTGTTCATCGGCTCATGCACCAACAGCCGCATCGAGGATCTGCGCCAGGCCGCCAAGGTGGCGGAAGGCCGCCAGGTCGCGCCGCACGTGCGGGCCATGGTGGTGCCGGGCTCGGGCCTGGTGAAGGCGCAGGCCGAGGAAGAGGGCCTGGACCAGGTGTTCCTGGCCGCCGGCTTCGAATGGCGCGAGCCGGGCTGCTCGATGTGCCTGGGCATGAACCCCGACCGCCTGAAGCCGGGCGAACGCTGCGCCTCGACCTCCAACCGCAACTTCGAGGGCCGGCAGGGCCGCGGCGGACGCACCCACCTGATGAGCCCGGCCATGGCCGCCGCCGCCGCCATCGCCGGCCACATCGCCGACGTCAGGGACTTCATCTGACGATGATCACCGCCCTGGACCATGTCGCCCTGGCGGTGCGGGACCTGGACGCCGCGGTGGAGGGCTACAGCCGCCTGCTGGGCGTCGCGCCCAATTGGCTGGGCGGCGACGGCGGCGCGCGCCACGCCTGGTTCCAGTTCCCCGACATGGCGCTGGACGTGATCAGCCCGCATGGCGAGGGCGCGTTCGGCGATCGCCTGCGCGGCCATCTCGAGGCGCACGGCGAGGGGATCTGGGCCGTGGCGTTCACGGCCAGCGACCTCGACGGTTTCCAGACGCTGCTCGGCCGGCGCGGCCTGCGCGCCACGCCGCCGGCGTTGACCCGCTCCACCCACGACGACGGCCGCAAGCGCTACTGGCTGGGTTCGAACCCGCACCCGGGCGACACCGGCGGCCTGCAGGTGCTGCTGATCGCCCCGCCGCGCGACGGCGTCGCCTGGCCGCTGTCCGAGCCGACCGGGGAGGCGCCGGTGACGCGCCTCGACCATGTGGTGGTCCGCACGCCGAACCCCGAGCGGGCGCTGGCCATCTGGGGCGCGAAGCTCGGCCTCGACCTGCGCCTGGATCGCAGCAACGCGCAGTGGGGCGCGCGCCAACTGTTCTTCAAGGCCGGCGACTCGGTGGTCGAGTTCGGCGCCAGCCTGGCGGCGCCGGTCTCCGCCGACCCCGACAGCTTCGGCGGCCTGGCCTGGCGGGTCGACGATCCGGACGCCGCCCGGCGCCGCCTGGCCGAGGCCGGCTTCGACGTCTCCGAGCTCCGCACCGGCCGCAAGCCGGGCACCCAGGTCTTCACCGTCCGCGACGCGCCCGCCGGCGTGCCCACCCTGATCCTCAGCGCCGAGCCGGCGCCCAGCCCTGCCCCACGAGAACCCGCCTGATGGACGCATTCACCCGCCTGGACGCCAAGATCGCGCCGTTGCCGATGGCCAACATCGACACCGACCAGATCATCCCCAAGCAGTTCCTCAAGACCATCGACCGCGAGGGCATGGCCAAGGGCCTGTTCTACGACTTCCGCTTCGACGAGCAGGGCCGGGAGAAGCCGGACTTCATCCTCAACCGGCCGGAGTACAAGGGCTCGGGCGTGCTGGTGGCCGGCGACAACTTCGGCTGCGGCTCCAGCCGCGAGCACGCCGCCTGGGCGCTGCTGGACTTCGGCGTCCGCTGCGTGATCTCCACCAGCTTCGCCGACATCTTCTACAACAACTGCTTCCAGAACGGCCTGCTGCCGGTGGTGCTGGGCGCCGACGAGGTGCAGGCGCTGATGGAGGAGGCCAAGGGCGGCAACCACCTGGTCACCGTGGACCTGGAGCAGCAGACGGTGGTCTCTCCGTCGGGCCAGACCTTCCGCTTCCAGATCGACCCGCAGCGCAAGGAGAAGATGCTGAAGGGCCTCGACGCCATCGGCGAGACCCTGCAGGCCGCGACCTCCATCGACGTCTACGAGATGAAGCGGGCGCTCGCCCAGCCGTGGCTGGAAGTCGCATGAGCGTCCTGATCGCCGGCACGATGCGCGTGCCGCCGCAGAACCTGGCCGCCCTGAAGCCGCACATGCACGCCATGCTGGCCGCCAGCCGCGCCGAGGACGGCTGCGTCGAATACTCCTATGGCGAGGATGTCGCCGAGCCGGGGCTGATCCGGGTGTTCGAGGTCTGGCGCGACCAGGCCGCCATCGACGCCCATTTCAAGACCCCGCACATGGCCAAATGGCGGGCCGCCGGCGCCGAACTGGGGGTCTCCGACCGCAGGCTCTTCAGCTACGAGGTCGGCTCCCAGCGCCCGCTGTGACACGGACGCCCGCCCGGGCAGGTTCCATGGACAGTCCGCCACCGGATCGACTATCACGCCAGGACGGCGGCCGGGGGGCTTGGGCCGCGGGCGACGGGTCTGGCGAGATGACGGGCGATGGAATCTGACAGGCCGCCCGTGAAGGCCGACCCCGCGACTCCCGCCCGGGAGCCCGGCGCGGACGCGCCGCCGCCCGGCCGCGCCGCGAGGACCCTCTGGCAGGACGACGACTTGGTCGCGGCGCAACGCGGCGTCGAATGGCTCTCCGGCCAGCTCGCCGAAGCCCAGGCGCGCAACCGAACCCTGGAAGCGCGACTGCAGGCCGTCGCCGCCTCGACGTCCTGGCGGATCACCCGGCCCTTGCGCGGCCTGATGCTGCTGCTCCGCGGCCAGCTCCCCCTGCGCCGGCTCGCCGCCCGGATGCGGCCTGGGGCGGCTCCGCCCGCCGAGCCGATCCGGCCGGCCCCCAGGCCGGTGCGGTTCCCGCGTCCCGGCACGCTGGCGGCGCTCCCGCCGCTCGCCACGGAGACGCCGCAGCCGCTCGACGTGACCGTCTCCGTGGTGGTGCCGACCTATAACGCCGGTCCCGAATTCCACTGGCTGCTGCGCAAGCTCCAGGGGCAGCAGGGGCTGGCGGGGATCGAGATCGTGGTGGTCGATTCCGGCTCCACCGACGGCACCGCCGAACTGGCCGAGCGGTCGGGCTGCAAGGTGGTGCGCATCCCCAACAGCGACTTCAGCCACAGCTATGCGCGCAACCTGGGCGCCGACAACGCCGGCGGCCAGCTGCTGCTGTTCACCGTGCAGGACGCCTATCCGATCGGCGACTGGTGGCTGCACACCCTGGCGCTCGCCCTGACCCGCCCGGCGTCGGAAGAGGTGCGGCTGGCCGCGGTCTCCTGCGCGGAGTTCCCGCGGCGCGACAGCGAGATCTTCTACAACGCCGCCGCCGAGAACCATTACCGCTTCCTGGGCTGCCACGACGTGGACCGGGTCGGGGCGTTCCGCGGCGAGGACCAGGTCGAGCTGCGCACCCAGGGCCAGCTCAGCGACGTGGCCTGCCTGATCGGCGCGGAGACCTTCCAGGCCTACCGCTACGAAGGCCGCTACGCCGAGGACCTGGTGCTGGGGATCCGGCTGATCCGCGACGGGCTGCGGACCGGCATGCTGTCGTCGGTGCGGGTGATCCACTCCCACAACCGCCCGCCCGCCTACCACCTGAAGCGCAGCTTCGTGGACCTGATCTTCCTCCTGGAGGTGTTCCCGGACTTCCCCCTGCCGCCGCCGCCGGCGATCGGCGCGGTGGTGACCGCGGCCCGGGCCTTCGATGGCCTGTTGCGGGACTGGCGGCCGGCCGCGGGCGCGCCGGCGGGGGCGGCGGTGCGCAGCCTGGCCGAAGCCGCCCGCCGCGGCCCGGTGCGGGTGCTGTCCAAGGCCGCCGCGCCCGATCTCGGCTTCGCGCCCTTGGGCCCCTGGCTCACCCACTGGCTCGAACAGGTCGACCCCGACTACGACCTCGCCGACCTGGAGCCGGTGCGGGAGATGTTCGTCGGCCGGCTGCGCCACATGGCAACCTATGTGGACGGGGTCTACGACGTGCTGGACGACCATCTCGCCGTCGACCTGACCGCGGCGGCCCACAAGACCCTGGCGGCGACGATCGGGGCGATGCTGGCCGTCTTCTACCTGGCCGAGGCGGGATCGGCGTCCGGCGCCCGACGCGCGGCGCTGGACGAGCTGCGGCGCATCATGCTGGCGGGGATCTGATGCGCATCCTCTACCTCGTCCACCAGTTCATGCCGGACTTCTCCGGCGGCACCGAGCAGGTGACGCTGAACCTGGCGCGCGCCGCCCAGTCGGCCGGCCACAGGGTGGACGTCTTCACCGTCACCGCGCCGGACAGCCCTGGCTGGAGCGAACGCGACGGCCTGCGGTTCGGCGTCGTCGAGGGCGTGCCGGTCTTCGCCCTGGCGCACCAGGACACCCCGACCGTCGAGCTGGGGTTCGGAGCCAACCCGCGGCTGGAGGCCGAATTCCGCCGCTTCCTGGAGTCGCGCCCGGCCTACGACGTGGCGCACGTCATGCACGCCTTCCGGCTGAACGAGGCCGCCGAGCTCCTCGCCGCGCGGCGCATTCCCTACGTGATGACGCTGACTGACTTCTACAGCCTGTGCTTCCGGATCAACCTGGTGCGGCTGGACGGCGGGCTGTGCGACGGCCCTCGCCAGGGCGAGGCCTGCGCCCGGCACTGCGCCACGCCGGAGCTCGAGCCTGCGGCCTACGCCGACCGCGTGGCGCGCACCGGACGCCTGCTGCGGCGGGCGTCGGCGGTGGCCGCGGTCTCGGACTATGTGGCGCAGGCCGTGCGCGCCGAACATCCCGACCTCGACGTGCGGGTCATTGCCAACGGCGTCGACCTGCTCGGCCTCGGCGCGCCGGCGCGCGACCCGGCGTCCCGCTCGGCGTCGGGCAAGCTGACCTTAGGCTACCTCGGCACGGTGTCCGAGGCCAAGGGCGCGGTCATGCTGGCCGAGGCCTTCGCCGCCGCCAGCCCCGCCAACGCCCGCCTGCGGATGGTCGGCCCCTGCCATGAGCCGCAGAGCCGCGCCCGCGTCGAGGCCCTGCTCGGCCGGGCCGACATCACGCTCGACGGCCCGGTGGCGGCCTCGGAGGTGGGCCGGGTGCTGGGCGGGTTCGACCTGCTCTGCGTCCCGAGCCTGGTCCCGGAGGCCTTCTCCCTGGCCCTGCACGAGGGGTTCGCAGTCGGCCTGCCCGCGTTGGTGGCCGATCGCGGCGCGCCGCCGCTGGTGGTTGCGGCCCGTGGCTGCGGCCGGGTGGCGCCGGCCGGCGACGTGGCCGCCTGGGCGCGGGCCATCGACGACATCGCCGCCGATCCGCAACAGCTTACGGCCTGGGCCGCGCGGGTCCCCCTGCCCCAGCGGATCGAGGAGGAAGGCTTCCTCTACACCGAACTCTACCGGGCCGCGGCCACGGCCCCCGACCGAACTGGCGACTGATCTGGCGACGGACCTGCCGCTGGGGGGTTCCCGCGAGGCGGCTCTTCGCCTAGGAGGTCGCTCACCACAGTCCAGTTTCCTCGGGGACCCGCCATGACCGACCTGCTGCTCCTGCCCGGCGACGGCATCGGCCCCGAAGTGACCGCCCAGGTGCGCCGCGTGGCCGCCAAGCTGATCCCCGAGCTGACCATCGACGAGCGGCCCTTCGGCGGGACCAGCTTCGACCAGCTCGGCACGCCCCTGAGCGACGAGACCCTGGCCACCGCCAAGGCCGCGAAGGCGGTGCTGATGGGCGCCGTCGGCGGACCGCAGTACGCCAACGTGCCCCGCGACAAGCGCCCGGAGGCGGGCCTGCTGGGCCTGCGCGCCGGCATGGGGGTGTTCGCCAACCTGCGCCCGGCGCTCTGCTTCCAGCCGCTGGCCGACGCCTCGACCCTGAAGCGCGAGGTGGTGGAAGGCCTCGACTTCATGATCGTCCGCGAGCTCACCGGCGGCATCTACTTCGGCTCCCCGCGGTTCATCGAGGAGCTGCCGGGCGGCGGCAAGCGCGCGGTCGACACCCAGGTCTACACGACCCCGGAGATCGAGCGGGTCGCCCGCGTCGCCTTCGAACTGGCCCGCGGCCGCCGCAACAAGGTGACCAGCGCCGAGAAGTCGAACGTGATGGACTCCGGCCTGCTCTGGCGCGAGGTGGTCACCGACCTGCACCGGCGCGAGTACGCCGACGTCGCGCTGGAGCACATCCTGGCCGACAACGCGGCCATGCAGATCGTCAAGAACCCCAAGCAGTTCGACGTCATGGTCACCGACAACCTGTTCGGCGACATCCTCTCCGACGCCGCCGCCCAGCTGACCGGGTCGCTGGGCATGCTGCCGTCGGCGGCGCTCGGCCTGCCCGGGACGCCGGGGCTGTACGAGCCCATCCACGGCTCGGCGCCGGACATCGCCGGCAAGGGCATCGCCAATCCGCTGGCGGCGATCCTATCGTTCGAGATGGCGCTGCGCTGGTCGCTGGGCCGGCCGGACCTCGCCGCGCGCCTGTACGCGGCGGTCGAGCGGGCTTTGGAGAGCGGCGCCCGCACGCCGGATCTCGGCGGCGCGCTGACCTCCGAGCAGATGGGCGACGCGGTGCTGGCCGCGCTCTAGGCGTCGCCGCCAGGGCTCCGCTCGGGCGAGCCCTGGAAAGCGTCTGTTAACCGCGATCGGCGATATCTGAGGGCCGCAATTCCCGCTGCCCCCGAGTACGCCTTGGCGAAGATCCCCTCCGTCTGTCGCCGCCGCCGCTCGCAACGCCCCAGCGCTGCGCCCCGCTGAGCCATGGCCCTCGATCCCGCCTCCCGCGCGCGCTTCAACCTGGAAAAGGCCTCGGTCCTGCTGCTGGACGAGACCCCGATGGGCATGTCCATCCTGGTGCAGATCGTCACCGCCCTGGGGGCCAAGAAGCTGCACCGCTGCGCGGATGTGGAGCAGGCCCAGGACGCGGCGTCGAAACACGAGCTCGACCTGGCCATCGTCGACAGCATGGCGCCCACCGGCCAGGGCTATGACTTCGTCAAATGGCTGCGCCAGAACGCCCAGGAGCCCAACTGCTACACCCCGGTGCTGCTGACCACGTCGCACACCCCGGCCTCCGACGTGGTCCGGGCCCGCGACTGCGGCAGCCACATCATCATCAAGAAGCCGATCGCGCCTATCGTGATGCTGGAGCGGATCGTCTGGGTCGCCAAGGAAGGCCGGCCGTTCCTGTTCGCCGGCAGCTATGTCGGCCCCGACCGCCGGTTCCGCGACAACGGCCCGCCGGACGGCGTCGGCCGGCGGCGCGAGGACCTGGTCGCCCAGGACACCGCCGGGAGCGGCCCCGGCGGGGCGCACGTGAAGATCGGCCCGGAGCCCAGCGCGCCCTCATGACCAGTGTCCGTTTCGTATTCCCCAAGCCCAAGCTGGCGGAGCTGCTGCGGACGCCGGGCGGCCTGCCCGTGGCGGAGGCCCTGGAGCGGGCGAACGCCAACCTGCTGGAGATCCGGCCCTCCTGCCTGGGCGAACTCCAGACGCTGCTCGACTACGCCGAGGCGGCGTTCGCGGTGATCGGCGCGGAGTTCGACGACGACGGCATGGCCGGACTCTACGCCATCGCCGTGCGGGCCATCGGCGCGGGCGGGGTCTGCGGCGTGCCCGCGGTGGACGTGGCGCTCACCAGCCTCTGCGACCTCCTGGACCACCTGCGCACCAACCACCGCTTCGACCGCGAGGCGATCGGCGTGCACGTGCGCGCCTGGCGCCTGCTGATGACGCCGGGCCTGCCGATCGGCGGCAGCGACGCGGTGCTGAACGGCCTGCGCCAGGTCAGCGCGCGCTACGCCGGGGCGTGAGATAGCCTTCCTGACGGGCGGATGAGCATCGCTCGCCTTGCCTCGGGATGATCGAGGGCGTAACGGGACGCTTCCCAGCTTTAGGAGAATTGCGATGGGTTACCGGGTGGCCGTTGTCGGCGCCACGGGCAACGTGGGCCGTGAGATGTTGAACATCCTCGAGGAAGTCGACTTCCCCGTTGAGAAGATTCACGCCATCGCCTCGCGCAAATCCATCGGCGTGGAAGTGTCCTTCGGCGATCAGATCCTCAAGTGCGAGGACGTCGAGCAGTTCGACTTCTCGACCGTCGACGTGGTGCTGATGTCGGTCAGCGGCTCGTTCTCCAAGGAATGGTCGCCCAAGATCGGCGCGGCCGGCCCGATCGTCATCGACAACTCCTCGGCCTGGCGCATGGACCCCGACGTGCCGCTCGTGGTGCCGGAAGTGAACCCGGACGACGTGGAGTGGGCGAACCGCAAGAACATCATCGCCAACCCGAACTGCTCCACGGCCCAGCTGGTCGTGGCGCTGAAGCCCCTGCACGACCGCGCGCGCATCAAGCGGGTGGTGGTCTCGACCTACCAGTCGGTGTCCGGCGCGGGCAAGGAGGGCATGGACGAGCTGTTCGACCAGACCAAGAACGTCTTCGTCCTGGGCGCCACGCCCCCGAAGAAGTTCCCCAAGCAGATCGCCTTCAACGTGATCCCCTTCATCGGCGCCTTCCAGGACGACGGCTACACCGACGAAGAAGCCAAGATGTGGAACGAGACCCACAAGATGATCGACCCGGCGATCAAGCTGACGGTCACCTGCGTCCGCGTCCCGGTCATGGTCGGTCACTCCGAGGCGGTGAACATCGAGTTCCACGAGCCCCTGGACGAGGACGAAGCGCGCGACATCCTGCGCGACAGCCCCGGCCTGATCGTCATCGATAAGCGCGACGACAAGGGCTACATGACGCCGAAGGAGGCCCAGGGCGAGTTCCCGGTCTTCGTCAGCCGCATCCGAAACGATCCGACCGTGGAGAACGGCCTGAACCTGTGGGTGGTGGCCGACAACCTGCGCAAGGGCGCGGCGCTGAACGCGGTGCAGATCGCCGAACTGCTCCACGCCCGCGGCCTGATCCGCCAGAAGGCCCTCGCCTAAGGCCATGCCGCCTGCCTCTGCGCCCGGCGGCGAAGCCCGCCTGGCGCTGACGGCGGGAATCAGCTGCTACCTGATCTGGGGGCTGGTGCCCCTGGTGTTCCAGGCCATGGGACGCCTGGGGATCAGCCCCTGGGAGATCCTCGCCAACCGCACCATCTGGGCGGCGCCTTCGGCGCTGGTCTTCGTGCTGGTGGCGCGGCAGGGACGCCAGGTGCTGGCGGTGGTGCGGGACCCGCGGGTCCTCGGCTGGCTGGCGCTCTCCGCGCTGCTGATCGCCATCAACTGGATGACCTACATCTGGGCGGTGAACTCCGGCCGGGTGCTGGAGACCAGCCTCGGCTACTACCTCATCCCCCTGCTGGCGATGGCGGCGGGCGCCCTGGTGTTCCGGGAACGCATCGACCGGATCGGAGCGCTGTCCATCGCGCTCGCGGCGGTGGGCGTGGCGATCCAGGCCCTGGCGCTTGGGCAGTTGCCGCTGGTCTCGCTGACGGTGGCGGTCAGCTTCTGCGGCTACGGCATCGTCCGCAAGCGGGTGGCGGCCGACGCGCAGACCGGCCTGCTCGTCGAATGCCTGATCCTCGCCGTCCCCGGCCTCGCCTATGTGCTCTGGCTGCAGCACAGCGGCGCAGGCCACCTCGGCGCGAGCCCGGTCGCCACCGCCTGGCTGGTCGCCTGCGGCCCGATCACCGCCTTCCCGCTGCTGCTGTTCTCCTGGGCCGCCCGGCGCGTGCCGTTCTCGGTGATCGGCTTCCTGCAGTTCATCGCGCCCACCATCGGCGTCGTGATCGGCGTGCTGCAGGGCGAGGCCTTCACCCCGGCGCGGGCGGTGTCGTTCGTGTTCATCTGGGGCGGGGCGGCGGTGTTCGCCTACGGCGCCTGGCGCAGGAGCCGGACGGTGGCGCAGGCCATGACCGAGGCCGCGCCCGCCGAATGAGGCGCGAAAACCGGGCCGACATACGCGAGTATGCCTAGCGGAGCCGTGCGCGACGGGCGATATCGTCGCCATGCCGTCCACGTCGCCGTCCGGCGGGCCCGCCCCTGAGCCGTCCGAACCGCGCCTGGTTTTGCAGGGCCTGCGGAGCGCCCTGGTCGGGCCGTTCGACTTCCGGCTGGCGGCCGGAAGCTGCGCGGCGATCAGCGGCGCGTCGGGCTCCGGCAAGAGCCTGTTCCTGCGGATGATCGCCGACCTCGACCCCAACGAGGGCGAGGTGCGGCTGGACGGGATTTCGCGGGCGACCATGGCCGCCACCGCCTGGCGCGCCCAGGTCCCTTACGTCGCGGCCGAGTCCGGCTGGTGGCGCGACACGGTGATCGAGCATTTCACCCCCGCGAAGCTGGCCGTGGCGCGGGAGCTGGCCGATGAGCTCGGGGTCGGCCGCGCGCCGTTCGACGGGCCGGTGCAGCAGCTCTCGACCGGCGAGCGCCAGCGCCTGGCCCTGATCCGGGCGCTCGTGCTGGAGTCCCCCGTGCTGCTGCTCGACGAGCCCACCGGTCCGCTGGACCCGGAGTCGGTCGGCAAGGTCGAGACCCTGCTGCGCGCCCGCCTGGCCAAGGGTCTGTCCGTGGTCCTGGTCAGCCACGATCCGCGCCAGGCCGAGCGGCTCGGAGCCCAGCGCTACCTGATGCGCGACCGGCAGCTGACGGCCGAGACATGAACCCGATCCAGCTCAGCCCCTCGGACCTGGCCATCGCCGCCTCGCTGGTAGCCTTCGACGCCCTGCTGTCGGTGGGTCTGCGCCTGCAGCTGCACCGCCAGATCCTCTGGGCCGCCGGCCGCATGGTGGTGCAGCTGGTCGCCGTCGGCTACCTGATGCGGCTGGTCTTCGCGATGCACCATCCCGCCGCCACCCTGGCGCTGGTGGTGCTGATGGCCGCCGTCGCGGCGCGCGAGATCGCCGCCCGTCCCGAGAAGCGGTTCAAGGGCTTCTCCGGCCTAACCTTGAGCGCCGGCGGCGTGGCGATCGCCACCGCGGTGACGGTGGGGCTGGCGCTGCTGACCGCCATCCGGCCGCACCCCTGGTACGACCCGCGCTACGCCATCTCCCTCGCCGGCATCATCCTCGGCGCCGTGCTGAACGCCGGCAGCCTGGCGCTCGACAGCATCCTCGGCCGCGTCCAGCGCGAGCGTTCGTCGATCGAGGCGCAGCTGGCCCTGGGGGTGAGCTTCCACCAGGCCATCGCCCCGCTGCTGCGGGACTCCATCCGCCGCGGCCTGCTGCCGATCATCAACCAGATGTCGGCGGCCGGGGTCATCACCCTGCCCGGGATCATGACCGGCCAGATCCTCGCCGGCCTCGATCCGGTGGAGGCGGTGAAGTACCAGATCCTGCTGATGTTCCTGCTGGCCGGGGCCAGCGGCCTGGCGGCCCTGCTGATCGCCTACGGGGCCGTGCGCCGGCTCACCGACCCCCGCCAGCGCCTACGCCTCGACCGCCTGCGCTAGACCTCGTTGCTCCCCCTCCGGGGGAGCTGTCAGCGAAGCTGACTGAGGGGGTCCTCCGAGGTCGGCGCTCAGGAAAGCGCCGCGTAGGCCGCTTCGATCAGCCGCCGCGGCCGCAGGTCGCCCATCAGCGCGGTCCCCTGCTTGTTCATCACATAGGCCCCGCCGAGCTTGCGCTCCGGGTCGGCAAAGGCGCACGACCCGCCCCAGCCCGAATGCCCGAAGGTCGAGAGGCCCGGCCCCCAGGGCTTTTCCGTCTCGTTGCGCATGAAGCCCGCGGCCCAGCTCATCACGTAGGGCAGCACCAGGTCCTGGCCGCGGATCCGCTCGCGCGCGGCCTCGCCGATCAGCGCCGGGGACAGGATGTCCTCGCCGTCCAGCCAGCCGTCGTTGGCCAGCGCCCCCATCAGCCGCGCCAGCCCCTCCGCCGTGCAGTGGCCGTTGGCCGAAGGAATCTCCATCCGCCGCCACTCCGCCTGGCCGCGCCCGGCGGGCGAGGACCACGGCGTCAGGAAGGCGGCGCGCGTGGGCTCGTTGTGGTGGCCGAAGTCCGGCAGGGCGTTGGGCCGCTGCAGCTCGGCGACCCGGTCGAACTCGCTGTCCGGCAGGCCGATCCACAGGTCGAGGCCGAACGGCGCGGCCAGGTCCTCGCGCAGCGCCGTCCCCATGCTCCGGCCCTCCACCCGGCGGAAGACCTCGCCGGCCAGGTAGCCGAAGGTGATCGGGTGGTAGCCGCTGGCCGTGCCC
Organism: Phenylobacterium hankyongense; assembly: GCF_003254505.1. NCBI lineage: Bacteria > Pseudomonadati > Pseudomonadota > Alphaproteobacteria > Caulobacterales > Caulobacteraceae > Phenylobacterium > Phenylobacterium hankyongense. The sequence goes on from NZ_QFYP01000001.1 coordinate 1,178,656, forward strand.
GGCGGCCACAGCGGGGTCATGGCCGCGAGCTTGGCGCAGATGTGGTCCCAGTCGAACCACTCGGCAGGGTCCATCGGGTCCGGGAAGCCGCACAGCCCGGCCTGGTGCGACAGCAGCTGCTCGACGCTCACCGCGCCCTTGCCGGCGGCGGCGAACTCCGGCCAGACGGAGGCGACGGTCTGGCCGTAGTCGAGCTTGCCCTGATCCACGAGCCTGGCCATCAGCAGGGCGGCCAGCGCCTTGGTGGTGGAGAACACCGGCGTCAGGGTGCGGTCGTCGAAAGCCCGGGTGCGCTTGCGGTCGGCGTGGCCGGCCCAGAGGTCGAGCACCACCTCGCCGGCCTCCACCAGGGTGAAGCGCGCGCCCAGCTCCTCGCCGGCGCCGAAGTTGGCGGCGAAGGCGTCCTTCACCGCAGCGAAGCGGGCGGCGGCGTGGCCAGCGATCTCGACCATGGAGGCTCCCGGGTTCAGAGGCGCTCTATACGCACACGGGCGCTCGGGCGCACCACCCGCTGGGCAAGCGCCACGATCGGCAGGTCGGTCGCGCCCCAGGTGAGGGCGGCCTGCACGGCCTCGGCGGCGGCGCGGGCGGCGCGTTCGGCGGCCGCCAGCGGCGCGAGCCCCTCCACCAGCCCCGCGCCGAAGCTGGCGGTGACCAGGTCGCCCGTGCCGTCAGGCGACCTCTCGAGCTTGGGGTGGGCGAACAGGGTGGCCTCGCCGCCGTCCCAGTGGAGCAGGCCGATTTCCCCGGCCGCGCCGGGCACGGAGGTCACCAGGGCGGACCGGCCTAGCGCCCGGGCCGCGGCGGCGGCGCTGGCGGCGTCGGTGACCGGCAGGCCGGTGAGCCTCGCCAGCTCCCAGACGTTGGGGGTGATCCAGTCCGCCAGCGGCACCAGCCGCTCCGTCAGCATGTCGGCGACTTCGGGTTTGACGTAGAGCCCGTCCGGGGCGTCGCCCATGATCGGGTCGACCACCACCACCGGCTGGCGCGCCGCGGCGGCGCGCACCCGCTCCAGCACGCCGGCGGCGATCTCCACCTGTTCGGGCGAGGAGAAGTGGCCGGTGATCACCAGGTCGACCATGCCGAACACGGCGTCGGCCTCGATGTCGGCCAGCATGCGCCGGAACACCTCCGGCGAGGTGACCTGGCCCTGGGCGCCCTTGGCCGGGCTGCGCCCCAGCAGCACGGTCGGCGCCAGCACCGGATCGATCTTGTGGGCGGCGAGCACGTACTGCTGCGCGCCGCCGCCGATCCGGGCGGCGGACACGAAGCTCGACATGATCAGCGCCACAGCCATGGCGCCAGCCTTACTAGCTCAGCGCTAGTACCGGTAGTGGTCCGGCTTGAACGGGCCCTGCGGCGTCACGCCGATGTAGTCGGCCTGTTCCTTGGAGAGCTTGGTCAGCTTCGCGCCCAGCTTGTCCAGGTGCAGCATGGCGACCTTCTCGTCGAGGTGCTTGGGCAGGGTGTAGACCTTGGTCTCGTACTTGGCGCCGTTGGTCCACAGCTCGATCTGCGCCAGCGTCTGGTTGGTGAACGAGGCGCTCATCACGAAGCTCGGGTGGCCCGTGGCGTTGCCCAGGTTCACCAGCCGGCCCTCGGACAGGACGATGATCTTCTTGCCGTCCGGGAATTCCACGTGGTGGACCTGCGGCTTGATCTCGTCCCACTTGAAGTTGCGCAGGCCGGCGATCTGGATCTCGGAATCGAAGTGGCCGATGTTGCAGACGATGGCGTTGTTCTTCATCGCCCGCATGTGGTCGACGGTGAGCACGTCCTTGTTGCCGGTGGCGGTGACGAAGATGTCGGCCTTGGCGGCCACGTCCTCGACGGTCTGGACCTCATAGCCCTCCATCGCCGCCTGCAGGGCGCAGATCGGGTCGACCTCGGTGACCACCACGCGGGCGCCGCCGTTGCGCAGGCTCGCCGCCGAGCCCTTGCCCACGTCGCCGTAGCCCAGGACCACCGCCACCTTGCCGGCCAGCATCACGTCGGTGCCGCGGCGGATGGCGTCGACCAGGCTCTCGCGGCAGCCGTAGAGGTTGTCGAACTTCGACTTGGTGACGCTGTCGTTGACGTTGATCGCCGGGAACGGCAGCTCGCCGCGCTCGGCCATCTGGTAGAGGCGGTGCACGCCCGTGGTGGTCTCTTCGGAGACGCCCTTGCAGGCGTCGCGGATGGCCGAATAGAAGCCCGGCTTCTCCTTCAGGTAGCGCTTCATCACCGCGAACAGCGCTTCCTCTTCCTCGTTCTGCGGGTTGGCGAGGACCGAGGGGTCCTTCTCGGCCTTCGGGCCCAGCACGCAGAGCAGGGTGGCGTCGCCGCCGTCGTCGAGGATCAGGTTCGGGTAGCCGCCGTCGGCCCACTCGAAGATCTTGTGGGCGTACTCCCAGTACTCCACCAGGTTCTCGCCCTTGATGGCGAACACCGGCGTGCCGGTCACCGCGATGGCGGCGGCGGCGTGGTCCTGGGTCGAGAAGATGTTGCAGGAGGCCCAGCGGACCTCCGCGCCCAGCGCCTGCAGCGTCTCGATGAGCACCGCGGTCTGGATGGTCATGTGCAGGGAGCCGGCGATCCGCGCGCCCTTCAGCGGCTGGTCCTTGCCGAACTCCGCGCGCACCGCCATCAGGCCGGGCATCTCGGTCTCGGCGATGTCGATTTCCTTGCGGCCCCAGTCGGCCAGGGCGATGTCCTTCACGACATAGTCGGTCATGTCTTGTCCTTGCGGGGCAGAAATCCGGTCGCGGCTCTATAGCCGTGCGCAGCCCGCCGGGCAACAATCATATAAAGAACTCTTTATGTGACTTGGCCGCTGCGCTGCCGCAGGCGCTCTCTATTGGTCCACGAACCACACGAACCACACGAACTGGCCCTGCCACCGGCTAGCCTGGACCAGACGAAGCGCGTTGGTGTGGTTCGTGTGGTTCGTGGACATTCCAACCGGCGCTGCCGCGCCACGGCGCCTGAAGTCAGCGCGCCGCCCAGAACGGCTCGGCGTGGTTCAGCTTGTCGAGGGCCTTGGCGGCGCGGTCGACCAGCGCGTCGGCCCGGCCGGCCCGCAAGCCGACCAGCTCGCCGGCCGCGAAGGCCGCATCCGGCGGCAGCTGCAGGTGGGCGATCAGCGGCTCGGCGGTGGCGATGTCGTTCAGCTCGCCCAGCGCCTCCTGCAACGCCTTCAGCCGCTTGGTGAAGCGGTCGACGCGCTTCTCGCGGAACAGGCTGGCGAAGCCGTCGGTGGCGTAGCGGAGCTTCTTGGCCTCGATCCGCGCGGCGTGGCGGGTCTCGGGGGCGGCATGCCTGAGGCCGCGGCCGCATTTGCGCAGCTTGCGGCGGCGGCGCGCCAGCACGTCGGCGGCGAAGGCCTTGGCGGGCCCGTGCACGGCATCCGACGCCTTGAGCCAGTCGCCGGTCTCGACCCAGGCGGTGGCGTCGATCAGCAGCATGCGGAAGCGCTGCGAGGAGACCGCCTCGACGACGTCGCGACGCGCCCGCGCGCGGGCCGCCTCCACCGCCTCCGTCAGGGCCGCGAGCCCGGCCGGCGGCGGGTCGAGCCTGGCGGCCGGCTCCAGCACGTCGGCGGCGAAGACGTCGAGGTTGCGCGCCTCGTCGCCGGCCTTGCTCAGCCAGCGCAGCTCGCGCTTCACCCGCTCGAAGTCCTTGTCGCGGACCACGTCGGAAAAGGTGGCCAGCGCGCTGCGCAGCCGCCTTGCCGCGACCCGCAGCTGGTGCACCGCCTCGACCTGCGGCGCTTCGCGCAGCACCACGGCGTTGGCCGCGATCTGGCCGAGCGCATTGCGCCCGGCGGCCTGGAAGGCGTCGGCCACGGAGGCGGCGGGCGCCAGCGCCACCTTCTCCCGGCGTCGCGCCTGCAAGGGCGACCCGGCCACCAGGGCCTGGCCGCGGGCGGCCTTGCCGTCGAAGGACAGGTAGAGCGGGGCGGCGGTGGAAAGCTCCCGCGCCAGGTCGAACAGGGCTTTCGGATCGCCGCTCATCAGCTCCAGCTCGACCTCGCTGATCGGGCTGGCGTCGCGGCCGCCGCGCACCTCGCCCTGGTCCAGCGCCAGCTCGATCTCGGCGTCGCCGTAGCGGATCAGCCGCTGGCGGCGCGTCACCCGCACGTTGAACGCCGGCTTCAGGGTCGCCGCCTGGCCGTGCGGCAGCAGCTCGCGCAGGGGGCCGAGGTCGGGATCGGGGATGTCGCCGACGATCGGCGTCTCGTGCTCCTCGCGCGACAGGCCGTCGCCGCGCTTCAGGGTCTGCACCCGCGCGCCCTTGCTCTCGCGCACCCTCAGCGAGGCCCCGGCCTTCTGCAGCGCCAGGTCCGGGGTGTCGAAATAGACCGAGATCAGTTCGCGGCTCTCGTCGTCGCCGGCCGGCGCGGCGGCCAGCACCGCCCCCAGGTCTTCGGGGGCGCACAGGAACTTGAGCTCGATCTCGCAGGCGTTCGTCATCGCCGGTCTCCGTCCTGGCCGCGATCATACAACGGCCACGGGAGGGGCGGGAGTCGCCGGATCAACATTGGTTAACGCGGTCAGGGCGGCCGCAGGGCGCCTTGCGCCGGCGCAACCGCCGCGCTCTAAAGCCGCCGAGCCTTCCCAAGGAGCCGGCATGAACGCACCCATCGCTTCCGCCAGCCTGGCCGCCGACCCCGCCCAGCCGCGCCACGACTGGACCCTGGAGGAGGTGGAGGCGCTGTTCGAGCTGCCGTTCACCGAGCTGGTGTTCCGGGCCGCCGCCGTGCACCGGCGCTGGTTCGATCCCACCGAGCTGCAGATCTCCCAGCTGCTGTCGGTGAAGACCGGCGGCTGCCCCGAGAACTGCGGCTACTGCAGCCAGTCGCAGCACTTCAAGACCGCCACCACCGCCTCCAAGCTGATGGAGGCCGACGCCGTGATCGCCGCCGCCGCCGAAGCCAAGGCCGGCGGCGCGCAGCGCTTCTGCATGGGCGCCGCCTGGCGCGACCTGAAGGACCGCGACCTGCCGAAGGTCGCCGCCATGATCGGCGGGGTGAAGGCGCTCGGCCTGGAGACCTGCGCCACGCTGGGCATGCTGACGCCGGACCAGGCCAAGGCGCTGAAGGCCGCCGGCCTCGACTTCTACAACCACAACCTCGACACCGGGCCGGACTACTACGACCAGGTGGTCACCACCCGCACCTACCAGGACCGGCTCGACACCCTGGCGGCCGTGCGCGACGCCGGCATGAGCACCTGCTGCGGCGGCATCGTCGGCATGGGCGAGACCCGCCGCGACCGCGCCGGCCTGTTGCACCAGCTGGCCACCCTGCCCAGCCACCCGGAGAGCCTGCCGGTCAACGACCTGATGCCGATCCCCGGCACCCCGCTGGGCGGCTCCGCGCCGGTGGACGGCTTCGAGTTCGTGCGCATGATCGCCGTCGCCCGCCTGGTCTGCCCGAAGTCGGTGGTCCGCATCGCCGCGGGCCGCGAGCACATGTCCCAGGAGCTGCAGGCGCTCTGCTTCCTGGCCGGCGCCAACTCGATCTTCGTCGGCGGCCGCCTCCTGACCACCGACAACCCCGAGAAGTCCGCCGACGACGCCCTGCTGGCGGAACTGAAGATGCGCCCGATGACCCGCAAGGCGGCGGAACTGGCCTAAGCCGTCGGCCGCTCCTCGAAATCCTGGGGCGCCTCATCCGCCGCCTCGAAGCGCTCCACCGAGGTGACTTCCGCGTGGCTGGGGCCGCGCCGACAGGCCTGCGCGAACTGCTCCACGGCCGCGCCAGGACCTGCCGCCAGCACCTCCACCGACCCGTCGCGGCGGTTCCTGACCCAGCCGCCGAGCTGCAGCCGGCGCGCTTCGGCGCAGGCCCAGAAACGGTAGCCCACCCCCTGGACGCGACCGCGGATGATCAGACGGGCGGCGATGCGGTCCATAGCTCAGGAATGGCTCTGGGCGCTCGACAGTCAACGAGCCGCTAGGCCGGCGTCGGCGCGTCGTTGAAGCGCGCCGCCTCCCGCTCGCAGAAATCGGCCAGCCCGCGCAGGGGCGCCGCGCCGTCGCCCTCGAACGACGATCCGTGCATCAGCGCCAGCGTCGTCGGCGCGAGCGCCGCCAACCCGCGCAGCACCTGGCCGGTGGCCGGCGTCATGCACATGGCGTGGAACATCCCTTCGGCCTCCAGCGCGGCCGGCAGGATGTCGTCCCGGGTGAGCGCGGCGCCGTCGCCGACGTGGGTGAGCAGGTCGCCGCAGAACAGCGTCCCCGCGGTCTCCTCGTAATAGATCCCCGCCTCCCAGCCGTGGGGGACGTGCGGCGTGCCGAGCCACCGCATCCGCTTGCCCCCGAGGTCGATCACCTCGCCATCGGCCAGCGCCCGCGGCGGGCGGTCGGCCAGGTCGTTGATCGAGACGTCGCAGCCCAGGACGCCATGCGCCACCTGGGCGCGGGGCGCGGCCTCCAGCCAGAGGTTCATGGCGCCGCATTCGTCGGCCTCCACATGGCCGAAGCTGATCCAGCGCAGCCGCTCCAGCGGCATGATCCGCTCCACCGCCTGCGCCAGGTCGGCAAAGGTCTGCCGGTGACCGCAGTGGAACAACATCGGCTCGTCGCCGTCGATCAGGAACTGGTTGAAGGTGAAGCCGGCGGGCGGCGCCACCGCCTCGACCCAGGTGGACAGCCGGTACACGCCCGGGGCGATCTCGTTGATCCTCGTATCCATTTCGCACCTGCCTCGCGGCGACAGGAAACGCCCCGGCGCAACCGGCGGCAATGCGCGGGATCACTTTCCGCCGTGCGATCGGACGTCGATCAGCCGTTCGCGCCGACCACCTTGCACACCGCCCCGGTGAGCTGGGCGAGCTCGCCTTCCGAGATCGGGTAGGGCGGCGTCAGGTAGACCACCTTGCCCATCGGCCGGATCCAGACGCCCTCCTGCGCGAAGCCGGCGCAGAGCGCGCCCACCGCCACCGGCCGGTCGAACTCCACGACGCCGATCGCGCCGCGCACCCGCACGTCGACCACGCCCGGCGCCGCGCGGCAGGGGGCGAGCCCCGCCTCCAGGCCCTCGGCGATCCGCGCCACGTCCGCCCGCCACTGGCCGGTCTCGAAGATGTCCAGCGAGGCGTTGGCCGCCGCGCAGGCCAGCGGATTGGCCATATAGGTGGGCCCGTGCATCAGCGCCGCGCCGGGGTCGTCGGACCAGAAGGCCTCGAAGATCCGCCGGCTGGCGATGGCGGCCGACAGCGGCAGCGTGCCGCCGGTGAGCGCCTTCGACAGGGTGACGATGTCCGGGGTCACGCCCGAGCCGGTGCAGGCGAACAGGTCGCCGGTGCGGCCGAAGCCCACGAAGATCTCGTCGAAGATCAGCAGCACGTCATGCCGGTCGGCCAGCCGGCGCAGCCGCCGCAGCACCTCGTCGTCGTGGAACAGCATACCGCCGGCGCCCTGCACCCGCGGCTCGACGATCATCGCCGCGATCTCCTGGCCGCGCTCGGCCAGCAGCGCGTCGAGCGCCGCTTCCGACGCCGCATTCACCGGCAGCGCCACCACCGGCTGGGCCGGCATGACCCCGGCGAACAGGCTGTGCATCCCCTCCTCGGGGTCGCAGACCGTCATCGTCGCCAGGGTGTCGCCGTGATAGCCGCCAAGGAAGGCCAGGAACTTTGTCCGGCCGGCCACGCCGCGGTTGATCCAGTATTGCAGCGCCATCTTCATGGCGATCTCCACCGAGACCGAACCGGACTCCGCGAAGAACACGTGGTCCAGTTCGCCCGGCAGCAGGGCCGCGAGCCGGCTCGCCAGCCGATAGGCGGGCTCGTGCGCCAGCCCGCCGAACATCACGTGCGGCGCCCGCGCCAGCTGGGCCTCCACCGCCTGGCGGATGTGCGGATGGTTGTAGCCGTGGCAGGCGGTCCACCACGAGGCGATGCCGTCCACCAGCTCGCGGCCGTCCTCCAGGACGATCCGGCAGCCCTCGGTGCGGGCCACGGTCAGCGGCGCGGGCGCGGTCTTCATCTGGCAATAAGGCCGCCAGACGTGCGGGGCGCCTTCGGAGAGCCAGGCGGGCGATGCGGGCATCGGAACCTCAGGGTGACGCAACGGAGCTTTCGCCGGACCGAGGGCTCGGGCATACGGCGGCCTGTGAACGACACCCTCACCGCCTTTGCGCAAGCGAAAATGGCCGAGCTTGAGGCGCAGAGCCTGCGCCGCACGCTCAAGCCCACCCGTCGGATCGACGGCGTGTGGGTGGAGCGCGGGGGCCGCCGCTACGTCTCCTTCTCCTGCAACGACTACCTCGGCCTGTCGCAGCACCCGCAGGTGAAGGCCGCCGCCATCGCCGCGGTGGAGGCCTATGGCGCGGGCGCGGGCGCCTCGCGGCTGGTGACCGGCGACCACCCGCTGTTCGAGCGCCTGGAGGCGCGGCTGGCCGCCCTGAAGGGCGCCGAGGCGGCCTGCGTGTTCGGCTCCGGCTACCTGGCCAACGCCGGCATCATCCCGACCTTCGTCGGCCGCGGCGACCTGATCCTCGCGGACGAGCTGGCGCACGCCTGCATCTGGGCGGGCGCGAAGCTGGCCGGCGCGGAGACGATCGCCTTCCGGCACAACGACATGGAAGATTTGGCGGCGAAGCTGGCGGCGCTGCGCCCCGGCGCCCGGCGCGCCCTGGTGGCCACCGACGGGGTGTTCTCCATGGACGGCGACATCGCCCCGCTCGACCAGATCAGCCGGCTGTGCCGCGCCCACGACGCCTGGCTGCTGGTGGACGACGCCCACGGCCTGGGCGTGCTGGGCGGCGGCGCGGGCACGGCGCGGCTGTTCCCCGAGGCGCACGTCGACCTGCAGATGGGGACCTTCTCCAAGGCGCTCGGCGGCTACGGGGCCTATGTCTGCGCCAGCGCCGCGGTCATCGACTTCATCAAGACCCGGACGCGGACGGTGATCTACACCACCGGCCTGCCCCCCGCGAACGCTGCTGCGGCGCTGGCCGCGCTCGACATCATCGCCGCCGAGCCGGAGCGGGTCGCCGCGCCGCTCGCCAAGGCCCGCCGCTTCACCGCCGCGCTCGGATTGCCGCCGGCCGAGAGCGCCGTCGTCCCGATCCTGCTGGGCGAGGCGGAGACGGCGCTGGCCGCCGCCGCCGACCTGGAGGCCCAGGGCCTGCTGGCCGTCGCCATCCGCCCGCCGACCGTGCCGGCCGGCACCGCGCGGCTGCGCCTGGCCTTCAGCGCCGGGCACCCCGACGAGGCGGTGGACCGGCTGGCGCAGGCCGTCCGGCCCTGGCTGTCGCAATGAGGCCCGCGCTGTTCGTCGCCGGCGCCCACACCGACATCGGCAAGACCCATGTGGCGGCCGCCCTGCTCCGCGCGGCCCGCGCCCGCGGCCTGACCGCAGACGCCCTGAAGCCGGTGGTCAGCGGCTTCGATCCCGACGACTGGGCGCCCAGCGACCCCGGCCGCCTGCTGGAGGCCCTCGGTCGACCAGCGACCCCCGAAGCCCTCGAAGCCATCTCCCCGTTCCGGTTCGCGGCCCCGCTGGCCCCGCCGATGGCCGCGCGGCTGGAAGGCCGGCGCCTGGAGCTCGCGCCGCTCACCGCGCTGTGCCGCGCCTGGCTGGCGGCCGCGACGGCGGAGCTGCGGCTGGTGGAAGGGGTCGGCGGGCTGATGTCGCCGATCGCCGAGGACGCCACCGGGCTCGACCTGATGGCCGCCCTGCAGCTTCCCACGGTGCTGGTGGGCGGCTCCTACCTCGGCGGGATCAGCCACACCCTGACCGCCCTGGAGGTGCTGCGCAGCCGCGGCCTCGCCGTCGCCGCCTTGGTGGTCAGCGAAGACGGGTCGCCCGACGCGCCGGATTTCAAGGAGACCGTGCAGATGGTCTGTCGGTTCGCGGGCGCCACGCGCGTCCTTGGCGCAGGGCGGGACACGCAGGCGGGTTGGCCGACGGCCCTGCTCGAGGCGGTGATTGCAGGCGCGCCCTAGCTTAGCCGCCTCCGGGCGCCTACGTTCCGCATCGAGCGCCAAGGGGGCCCCGTGCAGCCGATCATTTCCGTAAAGGGTCTATCCAAGACCTACGCCGGGGGCTTCCAGGCCCTGAAGAACGTCGACCTGGAGATCCGCAAGGGCGAGATCTTCGCCCTGCTCGGCCCCAACGGGGCCGGCAAGACCACCCTGATCGGCATCGTCTGCGGCATCGTCAACGCCAGTTCCGGCCAGGTGCTGGCCGACGGCCACGACATCGTGCGCGACTACCGCGCGGCGCGCGCCAAGATCGGCCTGGTCCCACAGGAGCTGTCCACCGACGCCTTCGAGACGGTCTGGGCGACGGTGAACTTCAGCCGCGGCCTGTTCGGCAAGCCGGCCAACCCCGCCTACATCGAGAAGGTGCTGCGCGACCTGTCCCTGTGGGACAAGAAGGACAGCAAGATCATGGCCCTGTCCGGCGGCATGAAGCGCCGGGTGATGATCGCCAAGGCGCTGTCGCACGAGCCGCAGATCCTGTTCCTCGACGAGCCCACCGCCGGCGTCGACGTCGAGCTGCGCCGCGACATGTGGGAGATGGTCCGCGGCCTGCGCGAGCGCGGCGTGACCATCATCCTGACCACCCACTACATCGAGGAGGCCGAGGAGATGGCCGACCGGATCGGGGTGATCTCCAGGGGCGAGCTGATCCTGGTGGAGGAGAAGACCGCGCTGATGCGCAAGCTCGGCAAGAAGCAGCTGACCCTGCACCTGCAGGAGCCGTTGACGGCGGTGCCGAGCGGCCTGTCGCAATACCAGCTCGACCTCGAGAACGAGGGCGCCGACCTGGTCTACAGCTTCGACGCCCAGGCCGAGAACACCGGCATCGCCGAGCTGCTGCGCGAGCTTTCCAAGCGCGGCGTCGACTTCAAGGACCTCCAGACCCAGCAGAGCTCGCTGGAGGAGATATTCGTGAGCCTTGTGAGAGGCCAGACCTCGAAGGTTCCGGCATGAACTTCCACGCGATCCGCGCCATCTACCGCTTCGAGATGGCGCGCACCTTCCGCACCGTCGTGCAGTCGATCGCCGCCCCGGTGATCACCACCTCGCTGTATTTCATCGTGTTCGGCGCGGCGATCGGCAAGCGGATGGCGACCATCGACGGGGTCAGCTACGGCGCCTTCATCGTGCCCGGCCTGATCATGCTGTCGATCCTCACCGAGAGCATCTCCAACGGCTCGTTCGGCATCTACATGCCCAAGTGGTCGGGGACGATCTACGAGATGCTGTCCGCGCCGGTGTCGGCGCTGGAGGTGGTGATCGGCTACGTCGGCGCGGCGGCCTCGAAGTCGGTGATGCTGGGGCTGATCATCCTCGCCACCGCGCGGCTGTTCGTGCCGTTCGAGATCGTCCATCCGCTGTGGGCGGCGGCCTTCCTGGTGCTGACCTCGATCACCTTCAGCCTGTTCGGCTTCATCCTCGGTATCTGGGCCGACGGCTTCGAGAAGCTGCAGATCGTGCCCTTGATGGTGGTCACGCCGCTGACCTTCCTGGGCGGCAGCTTCTACTCGATCTCGATGCTGCCGGGGATCTGGGCGAAGATCGCGCTGTTCAACCCGGTGGTCTACCTGGTCAGCGGCTTCCGCTGGAGCTTTTACGGCATCTCCGACGTCGACGTCGGCGTGAGCCTGGCCATGACCCTGCTGTTCATGCTCGCCTGCCTGACGGCGATCTGGGTGATTTTCCGCACCGGCTGGCGGCTGAAGACGTAGGGAAAACAAGTGCTCCCCCTCCGGGGGAGTTGTCGGCGAAGCCGACTGAGGGGGTCCTCCGAGGGTCCGTGCCAACCCCCCTCCGGCCCATCGGGCCACCTCCCCCAGAAGGGGAGGAACGGGTCTATTCCTCTTCGTCGAAGCGGTCGGCGACCAGCAGGGCGAGGGCCTCGACGGCTTCGTAGGCCTGGTCGCCCTCGGCCTCGATGTCGATGCAGCAGCCGGGGCCGGCGGCCAGCATCATCAGGCCCATGATCGAGCGGGCGTCCACCGTCTGGCCGTCCTTGGAGACCTTCACCTCGGCGTCGAAGCCGGAGGCCATCTTGACGAACTTCGCCGAGGCGCGGGCGTGCAGGCCGCGCTTGTTGACGATCTCGACCGTGCGGGCCGCGCTGCCGCTCACTTCTCGCCGGCCAGCACGTAGGAGGCGACGGAGATGTACTTGCGCCCGGCTTCCTGGGCGTGGGCGACCGCCTCGTCCAGGCTCTGGCGATTGCGGACGCTGGCCAGCTTGATCAGCATCGGCAGGTTCAGCCCGGCGATCACCTCGGCCTTGGTCTGCTCCATCACCGAGATGGCGAGGTTCGAGGGCGTGCCGCCGAACATGTCGGTCAGCAGGATGACGCCCGCGCCGCTGTTCACCCGCTCGCACGCCTCCAGGATGTCCTGGCGGCGCCGTTCCATGTCGTCTTCGGGCCCGATGCAGATGGCCTCGACCGCAGTCTGCGGCCCGACCACGTGCTCCATGGCGAAGACGAACTCCTCCGCCAGTCGCCCGTGCGTGACGATCACGAGCCCGATCATGCCAACTCTTCCAAGGGGTATCCCCACCCGACGCGGCGAGAGAGCGGTCCGCGGCCGTGCTAAATACGCCTGTTGGAGCCGGCGTCAAAGATGGCGAGCGCGCGACCCAGTTTCGCAGGCGCGGAGGCTTCCTTAAGGTCAAGCTGCAGGACCGGCAGGCGGACCCCCAGCCGCTCGACGAATTGCGGCTCCGGCAGCCGTTCCGGCGTCCCGGCCCGCGCCACCAGCACCACTTCCGACAGCGGCAAGGCGTTGAGCCGCAGAATGTCGACGCCGCGGGCCTCGATCAGGTCGCGCAGGCTGTCCGGCGCACGCCCGAACAGACGGCCGTCGCAGACCCACAGCAGGGTGCGGTCGTCTGCCACCGGGCTGAACCCCGCCTCGAACGCCCGCAGCGCCAGGTCGCTCTTGCCGGACCCGGACGGGCCCTCGATCAACACCCCGCGCCAAGCGCCGTCGCGGCGGGCGGCGATCAGGCCGGCGTGGAGGATCAAGGCTGGATCTCGGGCAGGGCCAGGATGAACATCGCCCCCACCACTGCGCCGTCGGCCGTGATCCGGTTGGCGGCGCGCAGGCTCCCGCGGTGCGCCTCGGCGATCTGCCGGGCGATGGAGAGGCCCAGGCCGGAGTTGCCGCCGAACGCCGCGCCTTTCGGTCGCGAGGTGTAGAACCGCTGGAAGACGGTCTCCAGGTTCTCCGGCGGAATGCCGGGCCCGGAGTCGGCGACGGTGGCGATCGCCTGGCCGCGCGCCCGCACCAGATGGATCACCACCTCGCCGGCCGGCGGGCTGAACGAGCGGGCGTTGTCGATCAGGTTGCGGAAGATCTGCCCGAGCGGGCCTTCGCGGCCCTGGACGGTGACCGGCACCAGCCCGCCCGGCGCCTCGAAACGGACCGTCACGTCGCCCGGCTTGGCGGTGGCCTGGTAGAGGGTGACGATGTCGGTGATCAGCCGCTCCAGGTCGACGGTCTTCGGCAGGTCGCGCGACAGCTCGGCGTCCAGGCGCGAGGCGTTGGAGATGTCGGTGACCAGCCGGTCCAGCCGCTGGACGTCGTTCTTGAGGATGCCCAGCAGGCGCTCGCGGGCCGCAGGCTCGGTGACCAGGTCCAGGGTCTCCACCGCCGAGCGCAGGGAGGTCAGCGGGTTGCGGATCTCGTGGGCGACGTCGGCGGCGAAGCTCTCGATGGCGTCCATCCGCTCCGACAGCGACTTGGTCATGTTCTCCAGGCTGCGGGTCAGGTCGCCGAGCTCGTCCTCGCGGCCGGCGAGGTCCGGCAGCGAGATCGCCCGCGCGCCCGCCAGCCGCACCCGGTCGGCGGCCCGCGCCAGGCGCAGCACCGGCTGGGCGATCAGGCCGTTGAGCATGAAGCTGGAGATCAGGTTCACGGTGATGGCGATCAGGATGAAGGGGATCAGCGCCGCCCGCTCGCGGGCGATGATCTCGTCCACGTCGCTGGCCTCCAGGGTCAGCACGCCCAGCACCGCCTTGACGTGCTGGATCGGGATCGACACCGACACCACCCGCTGGCCCTCGTCGCCGCGCCGCAGGCCGGCGATGTGGCCGCCGCGCAGCGCCTGGGCCACCTCGCGGCTCAGCGCCGCCTGGGCCTCCCGCTCGCCCGGATGCGGCATCTTCGGCAGCTGCAGGTCGAGCGCCAGGCCGCGACGCGACTCCCGCGGCTTGGCCGGGGGCAGCACCTTCCACTCCACCCGGTCGGCGACCCAGTCGCTGTCGGCGATCAGCCGGCCGTGGGCGTCGAACAGCCGGGCCCGCTGCCGCTTGGGGTTGGAGAGGATCTGCAGCACCTCACTGGCGTAGGTGGGGTCCATCGCCGGCTGCGGCTCGCCCACGGTGGCGGCCCGGTCGATGATGGTCGCCATCAACTCGCCCTGGGTGGTCAGGCTGTCGATGCGGGCCATCACCAGCCCGCGCCGCAGTTCGTTCAGCACCAAGGCCCCGCCGATCAGGATCGCCAGGCCCAGGACGTTGAGCGCGATGATCAGGCGGCCGAGGCGGGTCCCCGGCAGCCATTTGAATCGCGCAGGCTTTCGGGCCCGTTCAGGTTTCGCGGTATCGGTAGCCGACGCCATACAGGGTTTCGATCGCGTCGAACTCAGGGTCCACATCGCGGAACTTCTTGCGCATGCGCTTGATGTGGCTGTCGATGGTGCGGTCGTCGACATACACCTGATCGTCGTAAGCCGCATCCATCAGGTTATCGCGGCTCTTCACGAAGCCCGGGCGCTGGGCCAGCGACTGCAGGAGCAGGAACTCCGTCACCGTCAGCTTCACCGGCCGGCCGTCCCACAGGCAGTCGTGGCGCGCCGGGTCGAGGGTCAGCTTGCCGCGCTTGATGGCGCGCGACCCGCCCTCGGCGGCGGCCGGGCCCGGCGCCGGCTCCTCGCCGTCGATGCCGGCGCGGCGCAGCACCGCCTTCACCCGCTCGATCAGCAGGCGCTGGCTGAAGGGTTTGTGGATGTAGTCGTCGGCGCCCAGGTTGAAGCCCAGGATCTCGTCGATCTCCTCGTCCTTCGACGTGAGGATGATCACCGGCAGGTCGGAAGTCCGCCGCAGCCGGCGCAGCACCTCCATGCCGTCCATCCGCGGCATCTTCACGTCGAGGATCGCCATGTCGGGCGGATCGTTCTCCAGCGCGGCCAGGCCGGCCGCCCCGTCATAGTAGGCCTTCACGGCGTGGCCGTGGCTTTCCAGTGCGAGGCTGACCGACGTGACGATGTTCTCGTCGTCGTCCACCAGGGTGATCTTGGCCATCGTGGGTTCGAACTCTCCTAGAAGCGCATGGGAAGCTAGTCGGGCCGCACAGTGGCCTCAATGGGGCGCGGTTGCATTAACCGTGCAGTCAACCCGCCCTTAAGCTTGTTGGCGCAAACGTCTGCCCGTCCCGGGGGGCTTAGATGGTTAGTGCGCGCGTGCATTTCGAGGTCTTCATCCGCAGAAAGCCAGGTTCCGGCTGGACGCTGGAGATGGCCAGCGAAGATCGCGCCCTTGCGGTCACTACCGCCGAAGACCTGATGAAGGAAGGCCGCGCGGTCGCCGCCAAGGTCACAAAGGAAACGCTGGACGAAGAGACCCGCGAATTCCAGACCGTCACCATCCTCAGCCTCGGCGCGCCGGACACCGCCAAGAAACCCAAGGTCCAGGAGAATTCCGAGCCGCTCTGCGTCACGCCGCAGGACCTCTACACCATTCATGCGCGCGAGCGGATCGGCCGGTTGCTGGAAGCCTGGCTCGAGCGACAGCACGCCACCCCGTTCGAGCTGCTGCACCGGCCCGACCTGGTCGAACAGCTGGAGGCCTCGGGCACCGACCTTCAGCACGCCATCCAGAAGATCGCCGTGCCCGAGGCCCAGGCGCGCGGCTCCACCGTCCATGAGCTGATCCGCGTCTTCAACGGCCTGGTGGAGCGCTCCGTCGACCGGCTGATGCGCGACGCCAAGCGCGGCGTGCTCCCGGACATCGACAAGGAAGGCTTCGCCGCCGCCGCCGAGCGGCTCGCGAAGGACCCCGACCGCGGCTACCTGCTCGGGGCCGGGGTCGCGGCGTCGATCGCCCCGGCCAGGCAGTGGTCGGAGAAGGTCTCGCGGCTGCTGGACCTCGCCGACGCCGCGCCGGCCTCAGGCCCGGCCCGCAGCCTGGCGATCTCCACCCTGGAACAGCCCCTGGCCGAGATCCTCGGCGTCAAGCCCGGCCTCGACGACATCCTCGGCAAGGGCATGGACCTGGGCGGCAACCTCGCCGCCATGACGCGGCTCTGCGCCTGCGACGCGGTGGCCATGCTGATCCGCATCGAGCCGTCCGTGGCCAAGGTGATGCCGGAGCTGTCGCCCAGCGCCCAGCGGCTGGCCAAGTGGCTGGGGGCCGAGGACTTCATCGAGGTCCGCACCGCCTTCGGCAAACGCATCCTGCGCGAGCTGAACGGCCCGCGGCGGCTGCGGCCCGGCGACGCCGCCGGCGAGATCGACATCCTGCGGGGCCTCGCCATGTCGCTGACCGCGGCGGCCGGCAAGCTGCTGCCCCTGGAGGACGTCCAGGCGGCCTTCTCCGCCCGCTCCAAGATGCTGGTCACCGGCGATTTCGTGGAGGCCTACCTCGGCCGCGACAAGTCGGCGATCGAAGAGGCCCAGGCCCTGGTGTGGATGACCGAGAACGTCATCGGCGCCGCCAACAAGCGCCAGGCCGGCCGCTGGCTGAACGCGGTGATCTGCGCCCTGCGGTTCGAGAAGGAGTTCCGCAACGGCGAGGACACCGCGGCCATGCGGCTGAGCGTGCTGGCCGGCCTGCAGCGCTCGGCCGCCCGCTGCGGCCTGGTGCCGGAGGACTTCATCCCGATCCAGACCAAGCTCGGCGAGCTCGGCGGCCAGATCGAGGCGGACGCCCGCCTCACCGCCCAGCTGGCCAAGGCCAGCGCCCCGGCCATCCACCGGCTGACCCTGTTGCTGCGGCTGGCGAGCGGCGAGGCCGCGCCGCTGGGCCCCGCCGCCGACCGCGCCCGCGCCGAGGCGCTGCGGCTGGTGCGCCAGGACGACACCCGCGCCGAGCTCTCCAAGGCGCCCGAGCAGATGAGCGCCGTGCGCGAACTGATCCAGCAGGCGGGCCTCGCCGCCTAAAGACCCAGCGCCTCGCCCAGCGCGGCCACCACCTTGGTCACGTCCGCGTCGGCCATCCCCGGATAGAGCGGCAGCGACAGGCAGCGGTCGTACCAGGCCTGGGCGCCCGGCAGGTCGAGCGAGCCGTAGCGCTCCCGGTAGTAGGGCTGGCGATGGACGGGGATGTAGTGGACCTGGCTGCCGACGCCCCGCGCCCTCAGGTGCTCCACCACCTCGCGTCGCGTGCGCCCGGCGGCCGGGAAGTCGATCAGCACGCACATCAGGTGCAGGACGGGCTCGCTCCAGGCGGGCGAGGCCGCCGGCCGCACCACCGGCGCCAGCGGGGCCAGCGCCTGGCCATAGGCCCGCGCCAGCTCCCGGCGGCGCGCGGCGAACCGGTCGAGCTTGGCCAGCTGCGACAGGCCGAGCGCGCAGAGCACGTCCGGCAGCCGGTAGTTGAAGCCGATCTCCGGCATCTCGTACCACCAGGGCTCCGCCCCTTGCGGCCGCACCATGCCGTGGCTGCGCAGGGCCCGCAGGCGCTCGGCCAGGGCCGGGTCGTTGGTGGTCACCATCCCGCCCTCGCCGGTGGCGATGGTCTTCACCGGGTGGAAGGAGAAGGTGGCCATGGCCGAATGGCGCACATCGCCGACCCGTTCCGCCACATTGCCGAAACGCATCGTCGTTCCGAGGGCGTGCGGCGCGTCTTCCACCAGCACCGCCCCCGCCTCGCCGGCCAGCGCCGCCAGCCCCGGCAGGTCGGCCGCGTCGCCGCGCAGGTGCACCGGCAGCACGGCGCGCAAGCGGCGGTCGCCGACCCGGCCCAGCGCCTCGCCCAGCGTCTGCGGCGTCATCAACCCGCTGTCGGGATCGACGTCGGCGAACACCACCTCGGCGCCGACGTAGCGGGCGCAGTTGGCGGTGGCCAGGAAGGTGATCGAGGGCGCGATCACCACCTCGCCCGGCTGCACGTCGAGGGCCAGCATCGCCAGGTGCAGGGCCGCCGTGCCGTTGGCGCAGGCCACCGCGTGGCGCGCCCCCACCCTCTCCGCGAAGGCTAACTCGAAGGCCTCGACCCGGGGCCCGGTGGTCAGGAAGTCCGCCTTCAGCGCCTCGACGACGGCGGCGATGTCGTCGTCCTCGATGGTCTGGCGGCCGTAGGGAAGGACCGGCTCGGCCATGCTCAGTCGCCGGCCCGCCGCCGGCGGTTCGGCGCGCCGTCGCCCAGCAACGCCAGCAGGCCCTCCGTCGACAGCCACTCGTCGTTGGTGTTCGAGGCGTAGGAGAAGTCCTCCGCCAGGCGCGAGCCGGGCAGCGGCGCGCGGGTGTATTCCACGAACGCCGGCTCGATGGCGTAGCGGTCGCCGAGGTCGACGGTGCTGCGGGCGTCGTCGGCGGAGATCATGATCTCGTGCAGCTTCTCGCCGGGGCGGATGCCGACCACCTTGATCGCCGCCTTGGGAGCCATGGCGGCGGCCAGGTCGGTCATCTTCATCGAGGGGATCTTGGGGACGAAGATCTCCCCGCCGCGCATCACGCCGAGCGACGACAGCACGAAGTCCACGCCCTGGTTCAGGGTGATCCAGAAGCGGGTCATCCGCGGGTCGGTGATCGGCAGCTCGGTCGCGCCGTTGGCGATCAGCCGCTGGAACAGCGGCGCCACGGACCCTCGGGAGCCGACCACATTGCCGTAGCGGACCACGGCGAAGCGGGTGCCGATGTCGCCGGACAGGTTGTTGGCCGCCACGAAGGTCTTGTCGGAGGCGAGCTTGGTCGCCCCGTAGAGGTTGATCGGGTTGCACGCCTTGTCGGTGGACAGCGCCACCACCTGCTTCACCCGGTTGGTCAGGCAGCCCCAGACCACGTTCTCCGCGCCCAGCACGTTGGTGTGGATGCATTCCGAGGGGTTGTACTCGGCGGCCGGCACCTGTTTCAGCGCCGCGGCGTGGATCACCACGTCGACGCCGCGCATGGCCAGGGTCAGCCGCTCACGGTCGCGCACGTCGCCGAGGAAGAAGCGCATGCGCGCGAGCTTCTCCGGCCCGAAGCGCTCCATCAGGTCGAACTGCATCTCGCTCTGCTTGAGCTCGTCGCGCGAGAAGACGATCAGCTTGCGGGGCGTCGCACGCTCCAGCACCGTTTCGACGAAGCGGCGCCCGAACGAGCCGGTGCCGCCGGTGACGAAGATGACCTTGCCGTCGAGGTCCAGGCGGGTCGGCTCAAATCGGCCCAAGGGGCGCTCCGGGTCAGCGAATCGTGCCTGCGCACTCTACCCCGACGGCGCGTAAAGGGAGCGCTAACCATAACCACGGCACATCTTGGCCATGCGCCGCCGCTCCCTCCTGGCCCTTCTGGCCCTCTCCGCCGCCCTGCCGGCGGTCGCCCGCGCCGCCGAGGAGCCCGGCAAGAAGAAGAAGGCCGGCGGGGCCAGCTTCATCCCCCTCGATACCCTCACCGGGACCACCAGCAAGGCCGGCGGCCGGCGCGGGGTGATGACCGTGGAGTGCGGCCTGGACGTGCCCGACGGCAACCTCCGGGCGCGGGCCGAGGCCTCGCTGCCGCGCCTGCGGGCGGCCTACGTCCAGACGGTGCAGATCTACGCCGGCGGCCTGCCGTCCGGCTCGCCGCCCAACGCCGACTTCCTGGCCCGCACCATGCAGCACCAGACCGACACCCTCCTCGGCCGGCCCGGGGCCCGCTTCCTGGTCGGCGCGATCCTGGTCAACTAGCCGTCACATCGCCGAGATGCCGCCGTCGAGCTTCAGCTCGGCGCCGGTCATGAACTTGCTCTCGTCCGAGGCCAGGTAGAGGCAGGCGTTGGCGATGTCCTCGGGCTCGCCGATGTGGCCGAGCGGCACCTGCCGCCCGAGCTTGGCCTCCGCCTCGGCCTTGCCGAACCGCTGGCGCAGGGGATCGAGGATCGGGGTGTCGATGAAGGTCGGGTGGATGGAGTTGGAGCGGATATCCAGCCCCTGCTTGGCGCAGTGCAGGGCGATGCCCTTGGACAGCAGCCAGACCGCGGCCTTGGAGGCGTTGTAGGACGGCGAGTTGTGGGCGGCGATCAGGCCGGCGATCGAGGAGATGTTGACGATCGAGCCGGGCTGATGCTGGCGCATGTACTTGAGCGCGTGCTTGGTTCCGAGGAAGACCGAGTCCACGTTGACGCTCATCACCAGCTTCCAGTCGTCGAGGCTGAGGCTCTCGATGTCGCCGCCGCGGCTGATGCCGGCGTTGTTCACCAGCACCGAGATCCCGCCCATGGCCTCGTCGGCCTCCTCCAGCGCGAAGATCCACTGGTCCTCCTTGGTGACGTCCAGGGGGAAGGCGAAGGCGGTCCCCGCGCCGTGGGCGGCGTTGATCTCCGCGGCCACCGCCTGGGCGCCCTCCAAGTTGACGTCGGCGACGCTGACCTTGGCGCCCTCGGCCGCCAGCTTGCGCGCCATCGCCGCGCCCAGCCCCTGCGCCCCGCCGGTGATGAAGGCCTTCTTGCCCGCGACCCGCCCTGCCATCTCGTTCTCCCTCAATCCTTCGCCGCGAGGCTTTTGGCCGCCTCGTCCATGAACTTCGCCAGCCTGACGTCCAGCTCGGTCACCCCGTCGGCGTCGTGGGTGGCCAGCGTCACCTCCACGCGGTTGTAGACGTTGAACCACTCCGGATGGTGGTCGAGCTTGTCGGCCATCAGCGCCACCCGCGTCATGAAGCCGAAGGCCGCGTTGAAGTCGGCGAACCGGTAGCTGCGGTGGATGGCGTCGCGCCCGCCCTCGACGGCCCCCCAGCCGGGCAGGGCCTTCAGCGCCTCGGCGGCGCCGATCTTCGCCGGCCGGGTCACGCCGCGGCCTCCGCATCGAAGATCAGGCCGGTGGCGGCCGAAAGCTCGGCCAGGGTCTGGTCGACGTCCGCGACCTTGATCGCCCTCATGCCCAGCTGCGCGGCCGGCTTGCAGTTGATCCCCAGGTCGTCGAGGTAGACGCAGGCCTGCGGCTTCACCGCCAGCAGCTCGCACATCATCAGGTAGATCCGCGGGTCGGGCTTGCGGACGCCGGCCTTGGAGCTCTCGATGATGGCGTCGAACAGCGGCATCACCTGGGCCATCGCGCCGGCCGCCCGCTGACCCTCGTCCTGGCCGGGGCTGTGCATCGAGACCACGTTGTTGGTGATGCAGCCGACCTTGAAGTGCGCCTTGCAGGCCTTCAGCGCCGCCACCATCCGCGGCCGCAGGGCCCCCGACAGCAGCGGCAGCACCTCGCGGCCCGGCAGCGGGTGGCCGAGCGCGGTGGATTCCTCGAGGAACAGCTGGTCGAAGCGCGCGGCGTCGATCTCGTTGCGCTCGAACAGCGCCCAGGCGTTGTCGTGAGGGTTGGCCGAGTTGATCCGCCGGATCAGGTCCTTCGGCAGGCCGTTGTCGGCCTCGTAGCGGTTGAAGGCCTCGAAGGGCGAGGAGGTGAACACCCCGCCGAAGTCCCAGATCACCGCCTCGACCGCCATCGTCCGCTCCGCACGCTTCCCGACTGCGGCGGACGCTAGTTAGGGCGGCGAGCGCGTGCAAGCACGCCGGCCGATCTGCTATCAGTGGGCGATGGCCGCCCGCTCCCCGACCGCCGCGCCCGTGGCCCCCGCGCCGTGAGGCCCGATCCCGCCGCCCTGCCGCGTCCGATCCGCCTGGCGCTGTTCGCCCTGGCGGTGGCGGTGCTGCTGTTCCTCTGCCTCGCCCCCACCAGCGATCTGCCCAAGGAGCACCTGTGGGACAAGGCCGAGCACGCCATCGCCTGGCTGGTGCTGACGGCCCTCGGCCTGGCGCTGTCGCCGAAGCGGCCGCTGCGCATCGCCCTGTTCGCCATCGGCCTGGGCGCCGGCGTGGAGATCCTGCAGGCCACCATGGGCTTCGGCCGGGACGGCGACTGGCGCGACCTGGTGGCCGACAGCCTGGGCGTCGGCGTGGCGCTGCTGTCCTGGTCGATGTTCAGCCGGCGCGTCGCCCGGCTCGCCCTGCGAGACGGCGAGGCCCCATCGACGGCGGCCGATCTTTGACGGACGGTTGCGCGACAGCTGTTCCACAGTTGCGCTAGGCGTCGCCGGAGGAAGGCCCTCCGGCGCGAGGCGGTCGTGTCGTCTTGTCGCATCCGACGGCTAAAATTCGGCGGCTGCGCCAAAAACTGCTACGTCGCCGGCGTGGAACATGAGCTCAAGCATCTGGTGGCGCGCCGCTATCCGGCCATCGCGACCGACCTCCTGTCTCCGCTGCTGAAGCTCCTCAGCGTCTCGCGTCAGTACTGCGGCGACGTGGACACCTTCCTCGTCGTCCTGGTCGTCGCCATCCAGACGACCCGCCACGGCGGCTTCGCGGCCAGAACGCCCGAGCAGTTGCTCAGCGGCGAGATGCCGGTCTTCCCCGGCCTGGGCACCAATGGACGCTCGATCGCCGAGTCGCTGGGGATCCCGAAGGAGACGGTCCGGCGCAAGGTCGCCGAGCTGATCGAGATGGGCTGGTTCGCGCGCAGGGACGGCAAGCTCTACTTCACCGCGGAGGCCTACAGGCAGCTGGCCCCCGTCCGCGACCAGCTCGAGACTCTCGCCGTGCGCTACTACAAGACCGTCGCCGCCCTCCGCGAGGCGCCCACCGAGCAGGCGTCGTAAGACCCGCCTTGCCACGCCCCGCGTCCGCGGGAGCTGCCGCTTCGCGCTTAAGTCATTGATTTCGCTGGCGCACCCGACACGATTCGAACGTGTGACCTTTGCCTTCGGAGGGCAACGCTCTATCCAGCTGAGCTACGGGTGCGTCTTCAGCGGAAGGCGTGTCTAGCCGAAAGGACGGCCGGCCGCAAACCATCCGTCCGCCGGGCCCGTCGCGGCGCATTTCCACGAACAAATTGTGCCCTCGGCCCATATCGTTAAGCTTGACCCAGAAGCCGCCTCGAAGCGGCCGACGAGGTCTGGGGGAAGCAGATGGAATTGGGCAGGATCACGGCGGCGCTGGCCGCCGCGGGGGCCGGCGCGCTGGTGCTGGCCGCGGCGCTCGGCGGCGGAGCGGCCCTGGCGCAGGGTCACGGCGAGGCCGAGCAATTCCCCTCGCCCGGCAAGGACGTCTTCGACCGCAACTGCGCCGCCTGCCACGCCGGCGCCGATCCGCAGAGCCGGGCCCCGGCGCTCCGCGCGCTGCAGACGATGAGCGCCTCGACCCTCACCACCGCCCTGACCAGCGGCGTCATGCGCGCCCAGGGCGCCGCCCTGTCGCCGCGCGACCTGCGCGACGTGGTCGCCTGGCTGGCCGCGCCGGACGCGCCGGCCGGCACGGCCTGGATCGAGTCCCACCGGTGCCCGGCCAGCCGGCGGACGGTGGACCTGAAGCCCGCCGCGACGCTGGCCGGCTGGGGCGCGGGCCCGGAGAACACCCGGCGGCTGAGCGCCGCCAAGGCCGGGCTGAAGACCGCCGACCTCGGCCGGCTGGAGGTGGCCTGGAGCTTCGCCCTGCCGCGCACCACCGCCCTGCGCTCGCAGCCGGTGATCGTCGGCTCGACGATGTTCTACGCCGCCACCCAGGCCAACACCCTGCTGGCGCTCGACACCCGCACCGGCTGCGTGAAGTGGGCGGTTGAAACCCCGGCCGGCATCCGCACCAGCCTGGCGTTCGGGCCGCTGGGGCCGAGGGGGCCGCTGGCGCTGATCGGCGGCGACAACGCCGGCCAGCTGCAGGCCATCGACCCCCGGGACGGCAAGCTGATCTGGCGGGTCGATCCGCGCCACGACAAGACCGCCCCGCTCACCGGCTCGCCGCTGCTGGTCGGCGGCCGCATCCTGGTCCCGATCTCCGCCTCCGACGTGGCCGCAGCGGGGCGGCCGACCTTCGAATGCTGCAAGGCGCACGGGGCGCTGGCCGCCCTCGACGCCGCCACCGGCAAGGTGCTGTGGACCTTCCACACCATGGCGGCCGCCCAGCCGCTGGGCCGCAAGAACGCGGCCGGGACCGACGTCTATGGGCCCTCCGGCGCGCCGATCTGGTCCTCGCCGGCGGTGGACGTCCGGCGCGGACTGGTGCTGACCGGCACCGGCGAGAACACCTCGCCGCCGGCCACCGGGACCAGCGACTCGGTGGTGGCGCTGGACCTCGCCACCGGCAAGGTGCGCTGGACGCACCAGGCGCTGAGGGACGACGTCTGGAACATGTCCTGCCCCTCGGGGCGCGACAGCGGCCGCAAGCCGGGCGTGAACTGCTTCTTCTATGACTCCGCCAGCGTGCTGCGCGACCACGACTTCGGCGCCGGACCGGTGGTGTTCCGCCAGGGCGGCCGCGACGTGGTGCTGGCCGGCCAGAAGTCGGGCGACGTCTGGGCGCTGGACGCCGGCAGCGGCAAGGTCCTGTGGCGGCGCACCTTCGGGCCGGGCACGGCGCTGGGCGGCGTCCACTGGGGCATCGCCACCGACGGGGTGCGCGTCTTCGCCCCGGTCAGCGATCCGGGCGTGCCGGACGCGGTCTCGGGCGCGGGCCTGCACGCCATCGACGTGGCCAGCGGCAGGATCGCCTGGGAGTGGAAGGCCGGGGCCGACTGCGGCGGCGGCCGCGACGCCCGGGTCGCCGGCTGCGCCTTCCACTACGGGCTGTCGGCCGCGCCGCTGGTGATCGACGGGGCGGTGCTGGCCGGCTCGCTGGACGGCAAGCTGTGGATCTTCGACGCCGCCACCGGAAAGGTGCTCGGCGTCCACGACACCGCCCAGCCGTTCAAGCCGGTCAACGGCCTGCCGGGCGCGGGCGGTTCGATCGACGCCACCGGGGTGTTCGCCGGCGACGGCATGGTGTTCGTGAATTCCGGCTACGGCCAGTTCAACCAGCAGGCCGGCAACGTGCTGGTGGCGTTCCGGCCGAAGCGGTGACGGCCGGCGCCTAGACGCCGGTCACGTCTTCCCAGAAGCGCTTGGCCTTGCCGATGAAGTTGGCGGACTTCGGGTGCTGTTGCTCGCCGCAGGAGCCGCAGAACTCGCGCAGCAGCTCCTTCTGGCGGGCGGTGAGCTTGGTGGGCGTTTCCACGAACAGCTCGACGACCAGGTCGCCGCGCTCGCGCGAGCGCAGCGAGGGCATGCCGCGGCCCTTCAGGCGCACGGTCTTGCCGGTCTGGGCGCCTTCCGGCACGCGGACGGTCTGCTTGCGCTCGCCGTCGCAGTTGTCGCCGCCCATCAGGCAGGGAGCCTCGATCTCGCCGCCAAGCGCGGCGACGCCCATGGGCACCGGCACGGTGCAGAGCAGGTCCAGGCCGTCGCGCTCGAACAGCTCGTGCGGCCTCACCGACAGGAAGATGTAGAGGTCGCCGCGCGGACCGCCGCGGGCCCCGGAGTCGCCCTCGCCGGCCAGCCGGATGCGGGCGCCGTCGTCGACGCCGGCCGGGATGCGGACCGACAGGGTGCGCTCGACCCGCACCTGGCCGGCCCCATGGCAATTGCCGCAGGGGTCGAGGATCAGCCGGCCGGAGCCGCCGCAGCGCGGGCAGGCCCGTTCGATGGAGAAGAAGCCCTGCGTCGCCCGCACCCGGCCCGCGCCGCCGCAGGCGTTGCAGGTGGTGGGGCTCGTGCCGGGCTTGGCGCCCGAGCCCTCGCAGGTCTGGCAGGTCATCGCCGCGGGGACGGTGATCTCCACCTCGGAGCCGGCGTAGGCCTGCTCCAGGGTGATCTCCATGTCGTAGCGCAGATCCTGGCCGCGGGCCGGACCGCCGTGGCCCCGCTGGCGGCCGCCGCCGAACATGTCGCCGAAGACGTCGCCGAACACCTCGTTGAAGATGTCGTTGACGTCGTGGAACTGGCCGTTGCCCGATCCGCCGCCGCCGTTGCCGTTGACGCCGGCATGGCCGAAGCGGTCGTAGGCGGCGCGCTTCTGCGGGTCGGAGAGGATCGAATAGGCCTCGTTGATTTCCTTGAAGCGGCCGCTCGCATCCTCGCACCCGCCGTTGCGGTCGGGGTGGTGCTCCATCGCGAGCTTGCGGAAAGCGGACTTCAGCGCCGCTTCGTCGCAGCCGCGCGTGACGCCCAGGATCTCGTAATAGTCCCGCATCAAACTGTCAGGCGCTCAAAATAACGTTGCTGGTGAATGAGGTGGGAAGACCCCCGCCCGGCTGCAAGGCTTGTGACCGAGCGGGCGGGGGCCCCGTATCGCGCAGAAGCGGCGGCGACGTCCCCAGTGACGGCCTTGTCGCAGAACACGCTCAAGGCCGCCATGGGGCGCGTTGTCACGCCGACTTCTTCTCGTCGCCGTTCACTTCCTCGAACTCCGCGTCGACCACGTCGTCCGAGCCGGCTTCGGAGGCCGGCTGGGCGCCCTCCTGACCGGCGGTGTTCTGGGCGTTGTACATCGCCTCGCCCAGCTTCATCGAGGCCTGGATCAGCGCCTGGGTCTTGCTGGAGATGACCTCGGCGTCGCCGCTTTCGATCACGCCCTTCAGCTCGTCGATCGCCGTCTGGATGGCGGTCCGCTCGGCTTCGCCGACCTTGTCGCCATGCTCCGCCAGCGCCTTCTCCGAGGAGTGCAGCACCGAGTCGGCCTGGTTCTTGGCCTCGACCCCGGCCTTGCGCTTCTCGTCGTCCGCCTTGTTGGACTCGGCTTCCTTGACCATGGCGTCGATGTCCGAATCCGAGAGGCCGCCGTTGGCCTGGATGCGGATCGACTGTTCCTTGGAGGTGGCTTTGTCGCGGGCCGAGACGTTGACGATGCCGTTGGCGTCGATGTCGAAGGTGACCTCGACCTGCGGCACGCCGCGCGGCGCCGGCGGGATGCCCACCAGGTCGAACTGGCCGAGCATCTTGTTGTCCTGCGCCATCGGGCGTTCGCCCTGGAAGACCCGGATGGTCACGGCCGACTGGTTGTCGTCCGCGGTCGAGAAGGTCTGGCTGCGCTTGGTCGGGATGGTGGTGTTTCGCTCGATCAGCGGGGTGAACACGCCGCCCAGCGTCTCGATGCCCAGGGTCAGCGGGGTCACGTCGAGCAGCAGCACGTCCTTGACGTCGCCTTGCAGCACGCCGGCCTGCACGGCCGCGCCCAGCGCCACGACTTCGTCCGGGTTCACGCCGGTGTGCGGCTCACGGCCGAAGAAGGCCTTCACCGTCTCCACGACCTTGGGCATGCGGGTCATGCCGCCGACCAGGATCACTTCGTCGATGTCGGACTTCTTGAGGCCCGCGTCCTTCAGCGCCTGCTCGCAGGGGCCGACGGTCTTGGCCACCAGGTCCTCGACCAGGGCTTCCAGCTTGGCGCGGGAGACCTTGATGTTGAGGTGCAGCGGGCCCGAGGCGTTCATCGAGATGAACGGCAGGTTCACCTCGTACTGGGTGGTGAAGGAGAGCTCCTTCTTGGCCTTTTCGGCCTCTTCCTTCAGGCGCTGCAGGGCCAGCTTGTCCTTGCGAAGGTCGACCGAGGTCTCCTTCTTGAACTCGTCGGCCAGGTAGTCGACGATCCGCAGGTCGAAGTCCTCACCGCCCAGGAAGGTGTCGCCGTTGGTGGACTTCACCTCGAAGACGCCGTCGCCGATCTCCAGGATCGACACGTCGAAGGTGCCGCCGCCCAGGTCGTAGACCGCGATCTTCTTGCCGTCGTTCTTCTCGAGCCCGTAGGCGAGCGCCGCGGCGGTCGGCTCGTTGATGATCCGCAGGACTTCCAGGCCGGCGATTTTGCCGGCGTCCTTGGTGGCCTGGCGCTGGGCGTCGTTGAAGTAGGCCGGGACGGTGATGACCGCCTTCTCGACCTTCTCGCCGAGGTGCTGCTCGGCGGCTTCCTTCATCTTCTGCAGGATGAAGGCCGAGACCTGCTGCGGGGAATAGTCCTTGCCCTGGGCGCGCACCCAGGCGTCGCCGGTCGGGCCCTTGACGATCTCGTAGGGCACCATGCCCTTGTCCTTCTCGACCATCGGGTCGGAGGAGTTGCGGCCGATCAGCCGCTTGATCGCGAAGAGGGTGTTGGACGGGTTGGTGACCGCCTGCCGCTTGGCGGGCTGGCCCACCAGGCGCTCGCCGTCCTCCAGGAAGGCGACGACGGAGGGCGTGGTCCGCGCGCCTTCGGCGTTCTCGATCACCTTCGGCGCCTTGCCATCCATGATGGCGACGCACGAGTTCGTGGTGCCGAGGTCGATGCCGATAATCTTGCTCATAGAGAGTCTTGCTCGCTCCTTGTTGGCGGACGTTGCGGGGAAGCCTTCAGATGAAGCGCCTTGGTTGCCACGTCCCCGGTTCGATCAGGTCTCCGCTGCTTCCGCCCACGAGACCTCCTTATGGGAAATCTTCCTCGCGGGGAAACCAGCGTCGCAAGCCGATATGGGGAAAGTTGGGGGCCCTGCAAGAGCGAATGTCCCTAATGGCGGCAAGGACATGGCTCAGGTTCGCCGCCACGCGGGGCTGGCATTTGCATAAAGCTCGGCGGGATGCGGCGCGCGCGCGCCGCGCCCGGCCAGGAAGGCGTGCTGCACCACCATCGCCTGCTGCTCGATATTGAGCCGGGCGAAGTCGGCCCCGCCGGTCAGGTCGTAGGCGTAGGCGGCGGCGGAATCGCCGGCCCGGATCTTGGCCCACAGCAGTCCCACCCCGTTCTGCGCCTGCCAGACGTGGGTGAGCTCGTGCACGAACACCGCCTGCAGTCCCAGCGGCGCCGTCGCGAAGTCCTCCGGCGCCTGGGCGGCCGGCCAGACCAGCAGCCGCGAACCGGTGACAAAGGCGCGGTTCCAGACCGGCAGGGCCAGCAGCCGCACCTTGGCGGCGTCGAGGCCGGCGCCGAACATCTCGGCCGCCAGCGCGCGTTCGCCGGCGGTGAGGCGGCGGAACGCGAGCGGTTTCATCCGGGCGGCGGCCAAGGTCTGCATCTCCACCTCATGACGCCCGCCCGCGGCATCCGGTTCCGAGCGGCGGGGCTTTGACTCCGCCCACCCGCCCGGCGCAGGATCGCGACCTCGATCCGAGACCTTCGCGGAGGCGTCCCTTGGTCACTCTCACCCGTTCCGACGGCAACTGGGCCGGCGATCTCAACCTGTCGCGGCGCAGCATCGCCCTGGCGCTCGCCGGCGGCTATGCCGTGGCGGCCTTCTCGGCCGACGCCGAGCCGATCCACACCGACGAGCAGGGCCTGGTCACCGCAACGGTCGAGCTGCAGGCGACCGACCGCAAGATCCCCGCCTACGTCGCCCGCCCGGCGGCCGCCGGGCGCCACCCGGCCATCCTGGTGTACTCCGAGGTGTTCGGCGTCCACGAATGGGTCCGCGACGTCTGCCGCCGGCTGGCCAAGGCCGGCTACGTGGCGATCGCCCCCGACTTCTTCGTGCGCCACGGCGACCCCTCGAAGCTCACCGACTTCAACGAGATCCGCAAGATCGTCGCCCAGGCCACCGACAAGGAGGTGGCCGGCGACACCACCGCGGCGCTGAGGTTCCTGAAGGCCCAGCCCTATGTGGACCCCGCGCGAATGGCGGTCGTCGGCTTCTGCTGGGGCGGCGCCAAGACCTGGCTGGCGGCGGAGCGGTACCCCGACTTCAAGGCCGGCGTCGCCTGGTACGGCCCGCTGGCGCCCGCCAAGACCCCGAACCCGCTCGACCCCGGCGCCCAGGCGCCGCTGCAGCTGGTCAAGGACCTGCACGCCCCGGTGCTCGGCCTCTACGGCGGCAAGGACCAGGGCATCTCGCAGGCCGACGTCGAGGCCATGCGCGCGGCGCTGAAGGCGGCCGGCAAGACCGGCAGCGAGCTGATCGTCTATCCCGAGGCCCAGCACGGCTTCCTCGCCGACTACCGGCCGAGCTACGACGCCGCCGCCGGCCAGGACGGCTGGAAGAAGATGCTGGCCTTCCTGGCCGCGCACGGCGTCGCCCCGACCGCCCCGTCGAAGGCCCCCACCAAAGCCCCGACCAAGGCCAAGGCAAAAGCGAAGGCCTGACGGCGACCGCCTCAGCGGTCGATCAGCTCGCGGATCTTGGCGCCCAGGGCGGCCATGGCGAACGGCTTGGTGATGATCTCCATGCCGGCCTCCAGGTGGCCATTGCCGATGGCGGCGTTCTCAGCGTAGCCGGTGATGAACAGCACCTTCAGGTCCGGCCGGACCGTGCGGGCGGCGTCGGCGACCTGCCGGCCGTTGATCCCGCCGGGCAGGCCGACGTCGGTGATCAGGAGGTCGATGCGGGCGTCGGACTGCAGGATGCGCAGGCCGCCGGGCCCGTCGGCCGCCTCCACCGCCGTGTAGCCGTTGTCCTCCAGCACCTCGACCACGAGGCTGCGCACGGTCGGCTCGTCGTCGATGACCAGCACGGTCTCGCCCTCGCCGGGATCGATCGCCGCCGCCGCCGCCACGTCCTCGGCCACCTCGTCGGGGCCCGTGTAGCGGGGAAGGTACAGGCACATGGTCGTGCCCTTCCCGAGCTCGGAGTAGATCCGCACCTGGCCGCCGGACTGCCGCACGAAGCCATAGATCATCGACAGGCCGAGCCCGGTGCCCTCGCCCAACGGCTTGGTGGTGAAGAAGGGGTCGAACGCCCGGGCGATCACCTCCGGCGTCATTCCGGAGCCGGTGTCGGTGACGTGGAGGGCGACGTACTGGCCCGGCGTCAGGTCGCGCTCCCGCGCGGCGCGGTCGTCCAGCCACTTGTTGGCCGTCTCGACGGTCAACCGGCCGCCGGCCGGGGCCATGGCGTCGCGGGCGTTGATGCACAGGTTGAGGAGCGAGTTCTCCAGCTGCGAGGGATCGACCCGGGTCCGCCACAGGCCCCCGGCGCCCACCACCTCCACCTCGACGTCGGGGCCGACGCTGCGCCGGATCAGGTCCTCCATGCCGGCGATCAGCCGGTTCGCGTCCACCGGCTTGGGGTCCAGCGTCTGGCGGCGCGAGAAGGCCAGCAGCCGCTGGGTCAGGGCCGCCGCCCGCCGCGAGGCGCCCTGGGCCGCGGCGATGTAGCGTTCGATGCCGGACAGCCGACCGTCGCCGAGCCGCTTCTCCAGCAGCTCCAGGTTGCCGCTGATCCCGGCCAGGAGGTTGTTGAAGTCGTGGGCGATGCCGCCGGTGAGCTGGCCGACCGCCTCCATCTTCTGCGCCTGCCGCAGGGCCTCCTGGGCCTGGGCCAGCTCGGCTTCGGCGGCCTTCTCCTCGGTGATGTCGCGGCCGCTGCAATAGACCATGCCGTCCTCGGGCACGCCGACCCACGAGATCCACCGGTGACTGCCGTCCTTGCAGCGGTAGCGGTTGGGGAAGCGGATCGCCGGCTGGCCTTGCTGGGTCAGGTCGAAACCGCTGCGGGTGCGCTCGACGTCGTCGGGATGGAGCAGCTCGAAGATCGACATGCTGGCGACCTCCTCCTCCGACCAGCCGAGCACGCTCTTCCAGGCCGGGTTGGAGGTCTCGAAATAGCCCTGCGAGTTGAGCGCGCCCATCAGGTCGGGACTGACCTGCCAGGTGCGGCCGCGGGCCTGGGTGCGCTCGATGACCTTGCGTTCCAGCGCCGCGTTCAGCTCGCGAAGGCGCGCCTCGCTTTCCCGCAGCGCTGCGGCGGCGCGGTAGGCGTCGGTGACCTCATAGCCGCCGATGAAGATCCCGTTGACCTCGCCCTTGGCGTCGCGGGTCGGCTCGAACAGGAAGTCGATGTACTGGGTCTGGTCGCTGCCGTGCAGGCGCAGCTCCATGCCCCGCGCCACGTGCCGTTCGCCGGTCGCATAGACCTGGTCCAGCAGCGGCAGGAAGGCCTGCCCCGTCAGGTCCGGGAACACCTCGGCGAAGGTGCGGCCGAGGAATTCGCTGCGTTCCGAGATCGTCACATAGGCTTCGTTGACGTACTCGTAGACGTGCTCCGGCCCCGACAGCACGCCCACGAACCCCGGCATCTGGCGCAGCAGCTGGCGCTGGCGCTCCTGCTCCGCCTGGATCCGGCGGTCGGCGAGCACCCGCTCGCTGGTCTCGACCACGATGGCGATCACCCCGCCCGGGCGGCCGCTCTCGTCGATGACCGGGGAGTAGTCCAGGTTCATCCACACCTGCTCGGGCTTGCCCGAACGGTAGAGCGTCATCTCCTGGTCGCGGTAGGCCAGCACCCCGCCGGCGAGGCCGACCTTCATGACGTTGTCGTTGAAGTCCGCCGCCTCGGGCCAACCCTCCCGCACCTTGCTGCCGAGCAGTTGCGGGTGGCGGCCCCCGGCGAAGACCGAATAGGCGTCGTTGTAGATCATGACGCCGTCCTCGCCCCACAGCAGCACGATCGGCACCGGCGAATGGACGAGCAGGCCGACGGTGGTCTTCAGGCTGCCGGGCCAGGCGGCGATCGGCCCGAGGGACGCCGACCAGTCGTAGGCCCGGATGCGCGCGGCCATCTCGCCGTCGCCGCTGAGGAAGCGTATCGTCGCCCTGCCCTGGGCGATGTTGTCGTCGGCCACAATCAGTCCCCCTGGACGCGAAGACGCACGCGCCGCTCCAACGTGACGTCCCAGAGAGCCGATCGGTTCCCGGATAACTGCGCCGTGGCGCCTGCCTGGGCCGGCCCGAATGCCTAGTGCGGCGGATCTTCGGACGGCGGCGGGGTGACGCTGTCGAGCAGGTCGCCCACGCGGTCGCCCGCCGCCGGCGGCGTGATCAGGGTCGGGGCGCCCGGCGCGGCGCCGTTGGCCGCGGCGCTGTCGGCGGCGGCCAGCCGCTCGGCGGCGGCGGCGTCCCGGGCCTTCTTGTCGGCGTCCTGCTTGGCCTTCTCTTCCGGCGTCAGCTCGGGCGGCGGCGGCGGGCCTTCGATGCGTTCCTGGCTGAGCGGGGTGGCTTCGGTGGCCTGGATCATGGTCGACGGCGCCTCACCCGGCGCCTTCTCGCCGGGCAGCCGGCCGCGCGACGGGGCGTTGATCACACCCATGGAAAAGGAGCCGACGGCGGCCAGGCCGATCAGTCCGGCGACGACCTGCAGAACGCGGCGGGGCATGGTCCATTGCATGGCGCGGGACCCTAATGCGGCGAGGCGTCGAGCGGAAGCGGCATCCGGCCGCAACCGCGTGCGAACGCTCAAAGTAAATGGGCTCTTAACCGTCTCGCCCGCAAACAGGAGCTGGATTTCGGACGGAGCGGATGCATGGCGCGGGCGGCGCGGAAAACGGGCACGGAGCTCGTCCTGCACATCGCGGGGCTGGCCTGGGGGCACCCGAACACCGCCCGGCTGCGGGGCGGCCTGACCGCGGCGGCCGGGGTCGGCCTGGCTGTCGCCTTCGCCACCTACAACGCCGCCGATCCCAGCCTCAACGCCGCCGGCGCCGCTGCGCCGCTGAACGCCCTGGGCCGGCCCGGCGCGGCCCTGGCCGACATCGGCGTGCAGTCCCTGGGCCTCGCCGCCGGCGTCGCCGCCCTGTTGATGGTGGTGCTGGGCCTGTCGCGGGTCGCCGCCGCCCAGCCGGAGCTGAGCCGGGGCCACCTGCGCCTGCGCGCCGCCGTCGGAACGCTCGGCCTGCTGGCGCTCGCCGGCGCCCTGGCCTGGCCCGCGCCGCCCGCCGCCTGGCCGCTCGCCAAGGGCCTGGGCGGCTTCTGGGGCGACGCCGTCCTGCACGGCCTGGCCGGCCTCATCGCCTACGCCCACGTGCCGCTGGCGCAGCCGGTCGCCGCCCTGGCGCTCGTCGCCGGCGCGGTGTTCGCCCTGGGCTACGGCATCGGCCTGTCCCGCATGGACCTGGAAGGCGCCGGCGCCTGGCTCACCGCCCGCCTGCAGCCCAAGCCCAAGCCGCCGGTCAAGCCGGAGCGCGCCGCCCGCGTCGCCCGCCGCGAGGCCGCGGCGCAGGGGATGGCCGCCGCCCTCGATCCGGCCCCCGACGCCCCCGGCGAGGGGGAGTCCGCCGGCCCGCAGCTGAAGGTCAAGGCGCCCAAGGCGCCGCCGAAGGAGAGCTTCCGCGAGCAGCGCGAGGCGCAATCCACCTTCGACTTCGTCAAGCCCGGCGGCTTCGCCCTGCCCGAGCTCGGCATGCTGGCCAAGCCCAAGCCCCGCGCCGCCCAGTTCGACGAGGGCGCCCTGCGCCAGAACGCCCAGCTGCTGGAGAGCGTGCTGGCCGAATTCGGGGTCCGCGGCCAGGTGGACCAGATCCGCCCCGGCCCGGTGGTCACCCTCTATGAGCTGGTGCCCGCGGCCGGCGTGAAGTCGGCCCGGGTGGTGGCGCTGTCCGACGACATCGCCCGCTCGATGAGCGTCGCCGCCTGCCGGGTCTCCGTGGTCCCGGGCCGCAACGCCATCGGCATCGAGCTGCCCAACGCCCGGCGCGAGACCGTCTACCTGCGCGACCTGCTGGCCTCGACCGAGTACGAGCGCGGCGGCCAGAGCCTGCCCATGGCGCTGGGCGAGACGATCGGCGGCGAGCCCTACATCGCCGACCTCGCCAAGATGCCCCACCTGCTGATCGCCGGCACCACCGGCTCCGGCAAGTCGGTGGGGGTCAACGCCATGATCCTGTCGATCCTCTACCGCCTGCCGCCTGAGCAGTGCCGGATGATCATGATCGACCCGAAGATGCTGGAGCTGTCGGTCTACGACGGCATCCCCCACCTCCTGGCCCCCGTGGTCACCGACCCGAAGAAGGCCATCGTCGCGCTGAAGTGGACCGTGCGCGAGATGGAGGACCGCTACCGCCGGATGTCGAAGATCGGCGTCCGCAACGTCGCCTCCTACAACGAGCGCGCCAAGGAGGCCGCCGCCAAGGGCGAGCACTTCGAGCGGACGGTGCAGACCGGCTTCGACGACGCCGGCCGGCCGAT
This sequence comes from Phenylobacterium hankyongense, assembly GCF_003254505.1. NCBI lineage: Bacteria > Pseudomonadati > Pseudomonadota > Alphaproteobacteria > Caulobacterales > Caulobacteraceae > Phenylobacterium > Phenylobacterium hankyongense. The sequence goes on from NZ_QFYP01000001.1 coordinate 1,213,459, forward strand.
CTACGAGAGCGAGCGGCTGGATCCGGAGCCGATGCCCTACCTGGTGGTGATCATCGACGAGGTCGCCGACCTGATGATGGTGGCCGGCAAGGACATCGAAGGCGCCGTCCAGCGGCTGGCGCAGATGGCCCGCGCCGCCGGCATCCACCTGATCATGGCCACCCAGCGCCCGTCGGTGGACGTCATCACCGGCACCATCAAGGCCAACTTCCCGACCCGGATCTCCTTCCAGGTCACCTCGAAGATCGACAGCCGCACCATCCTGGGCGAGCAGGGCGCCGAGCAGCTGCTGGGCCAGGGCGACCAGCTCTACATGGCCGGCGGCGGCCGCATCACCCGCCTGCACGGCCCCTTCGTCTCCGACGGCGAAGTCGAGACCGTGGCCAAGTTCCTGCGCGACCAGGGCCAGCCGCAGTACCTCGAGGAGGTCACCGCCGGCGGCGAGGAAGAGGGCGAGGCCGGCGACCTGGGGTTCGGCGGCGAGGGCGGCGAGAGCAACGACCTCTACGACCGCGCCGTCGCCGTGGTCACCCGCGACGGCAAGGCGTCCACCAGCTACATCCAGCGCCGCCTGCAGATCGGCTACAACCGCGCCGCCTCGCTGATCGAGCGCATGGAGCAGGAGGGGGTCGTCGGCCCCGCCAACCACGCCGGCAAGCGCGAGATCCTGGTCAGCGCCGCCCCCTAGCGGCTGCGCCGGCCGCCCGGCTTGTGGCCCTTGGTCATCGGGTCCGGCTTCTTCGGCAGCGGCCGGGCGGGATCGCGGACGTAGTCCTCCTGGCTGGAGCCCAGGCCCATGCGCCCGGGGACCTGTTCGCGCAGGTTGCTTTCGCCGCGTTCCAGCCGGCCGATGGCGTCGCGCAGCGCCGCGGCGGTCTCGTAGTCTTCTTCGGCCACCGCCTTGGCCAGCCGTGCCTTCAGGGTCTCGATCGGGTCCATGGCGTCGGAACGAGCCTCCAAGCTTGGGCGTTGCACGACCCGCCCCGATTGAGCCCTATTGCCGCCCCGCGGGGGCGCTAGCATCCTGCGCATGGAGTCCCCGATGAGTCTCACCCGCCGCAGCCTGACGCTGGCCCTCGCCGCCGCCCCCTTCGCGACTGCCGCCGTCGCGCAGTCCGCCGGGCTTTCCGCCGCGGACCAGGCGCTGGTGCAGCGCGCCACCGCCTACCTCCAGGGCCTGACCGAGGCCCGCGGCCGCTTCACCCAGACCGATGCGCGGGGCCTGACCACGGAGGGCGAGGTCTACCTGCAACGTCCGGGCAAGGCGCGGTTCGCCTATGCGCCGCCGTCCGGCCTGCTGGTGGTCTCCGACGGCGCGGCGGTGTCGGTGCAGGACACCCGGCTGAAGACCTTCGACAAGTACCCGCTGTTCGCCACCCCGCTGTCGCTGTTCCTGGCCAAGAACATCCGCTTCGACCGCGGCGTGCAGGTGACGGCGGTGAGCCGTCTCGCCGACGGCTTCACCATCACCGCGCGCGACGGCAAGAAGCAGACCGCCGGCCAGATCGCGCTCACCTTCACCGACGATCCGCTCGGCCTGGCCGGGTGGACGGTCACCGACGCCCAAGGCCGCGCCACACGGGTGCGCCTGCTGGGCCTGGAGCGGGCCTCGGGCCTCGATCCTTCGCTGTTCGTCCTCAAGGACCCTCGCCCGAAGAACGTCGGTCGCGGAAAGGTGTGATGCGCAAGTCACGGGCAAGCATTAACTTTTGATCTGTTGACTTTTCTTCATAGTTGTGGCGTTAATATCACTACCACGTCGGCGCCCTGTGCTCCGGCGTGCCGTGCCGGAATCTATCCCCTCCCGGCGGCGGCATGAGAGACAACTGGACGCCCGGGCTTCTCCAGTGCCCGGGCGTTTCTTTTGCCGCGTTGGCTTTGCCCGCGGCGGCGCCATATGAGCACCGCATGCGCCTTCGGATCTGCACCTGGAACGTCAACTCCGTCCGCCTGCGTCACGAGCAGGTGGCCCGCTTCGTCGCCGACCAGGCGCCCGACGTCGTGTGCCTGCAGGAGATCAAGTGCCGCGAGGGCGAGTTCCCGCGCGAGGCCTTCGTGGAGATGGGCCTGCCGCACCTGAAGATCGCCGGCCAGAAGGGCTGGCACGGAGTGGCGATCGCCTCGCGCCTGCCGCTGGCCGACGCCCCGCCGCTGGACGTCTGCCGCGAGGGCCACGCCCGCTGCGTCGGCGCGGTGGTCGCCGGCGTCGAGATCCACAACTTCTACATCCCGGCCGGCGGCGACGTGGCGGACCGCGAGGCCAACCCGAAGTTCGACCACAAGCTCGACTTCTACGAGAAGCTCACCGCCGAGTTCTCCCGGCGCGACCCCAAGGCGCCGCTGGCGGTGGTCGGCGACCTCAACGTCGCGCCCGGCGAGTTCGACGTCTGGAACCACAAGTACATGTCGAAGGTCGTCAGCCACACGCCGGTCGAGGTGGCGGCGATGGCGGCGCTGAAGGCCTCGCTCGGCTTCATCGACCTGCCGCGCGCCCAGGCGCCGGAGCCGGAGAAGCTGGCCTCCTGGTGGAGTTATCGCGCCGCCGACTTCCGCGCCTCCAACCGCGGCCTGCGGCTGGACCACATCCTGGTGACGCCGGGCCTGAAGGACGCCGCCTTCCGCCTCGGCTCCGCCGCCTCGCGCATCCACGACGACGTCCGCGAATGGGAGCGCCCCTCCGACCACGCCCCGGTCAGCGCCGACCTGCTGCTTTAAACAAAAATTCCTCCCCCGCCGGGGGAGGTGGCCCACAGGGCCGGAGGGGGTCAGCGCCGACCTCGGAGGACCCCCTCAGTCAGCTTCGCTGACAGCTCCCGGGAGCAACTGTGCGGCCAAAGTTCCTCCCCCGCTGGGGGAGGGGGACCGCGAAGCGGTGGAGGGGGTCAGCACAAACCTCGGAGGACCCCCTCAGTCAGCTTCGCCGACAGCTCCCCCAGAGGGGGAGCAATTTGGGGGCGCTAGGGCGCCAGCCGGTACCCGCCGGCTTCGGTGAGCAGCAGCCGGGCGTTGGCCGGGTCGCTCTCGATCTTCTGGCGCAGCCGGTAGACGTGGGTTTCCAGCGTGTGGGTGGTGACGCCGGCGTTGTAGCCCCAGACCTCGGCCAGCAGCTCCTCACGCGACACCGGCTTCTCGCCGGCGCGGTAGAGGTACTTCAGGATGTTGGTCTCCTTCTCCGTCAGCCGGATCTTCCGCTGGTGGTCGTCCACCAGCATCTTGGCCGCCGGGCGGAACTCGTAGGTCCCCAGGCGGAACACCGCGCCCTCGGAATGCTCGTGGCTGCGCAGCTGGGCGCGAATGCGGGCCAGCAGCACGGCGAACTTGTAGGGCTTGACCACGTAGTCGTTGGCGCCGGCGTCCAGCCCCTGGATGGTGTCGTCGTCGGCCGCCGCCGCCGTCAGCATGATCACCGGCGCGGCGACACCCAGCCGGCGCATCTCGCGACAGGCCTCGCGGCCGTCCATGTCCGGCAGGTCCACGTCGAGCAGCACGAGGTCGGGCCGCTCGTCCTGCGCCATGCGGATGCCGTCCTTCGCCGTCGCCGCCTCGAGCGCCGTGAAGTCTTCCGCCTGGAGCTGTTCTGCGACCGCGCCACGAAGGTCCGCGTCATCGTCGACGATGAGGAGGGTCTTGCGTTGAGCCATGCTGCGGAACATGCACCGTATCTAGGGTGTGGGGCAAAAACATTCAGGAGCCGCCGTGAACTTCACCGCAACCGCCGACGGGCTGCTCGACCTGGGCGACCGCAAGGTGCGCTGCGCCCTGGGCCCGAGCGGGGTCGTCCCGGCCGCCGACAAGCGCGAGGGCGACGGCGCCTCGCCGGCCGGGGTCTGGCCGATCCGCCGCGTGCTCTACCGTCCCGACCGCGGCCCGGCGCCGCAGACCGCGCTGCCGGTCGCGGCCTTGAGCCGCGACGATGGCTGGTGCGACGCGCCCGGCGACCCGGCCTACAACCGCCCGGTCAAGCTGCCCTACCCGGCCAGCGCCGAGGCCATGTGGCGCGAGGACGGCATCTACGACCTGGTGGTGGTGCTGGGCCACAACGACGACCCGCCGGCGGCGCCGATGGGCTCGTGCATCTTCCTGCACCTGGCGCGGCCCGAGTTCGCGCCGACCCAGGGCTGCGTGGCGGTCGCCCGCGAGGCCCTCGAGCACCTGCTCGCCCGGGCGCGCCCGGGCGACACCCTGGAGATCCGCGCCTAGCTGCGCGCCCCGAACACCGCCGAGCCGACGCGCACGCTGGTGGCGCCGAAGCGGATCGCGGTCTCGAAATCGCCGCTCATGCCCATTGAGAGCTTCGAAAGCCCGTTGCGGGCGGCGATCTTCGCCAGCAGGGCGAAATGCGGCCCCGGCGGCTCGTCGGCCGGCGGGATGCACATCAGGCCTTCCGGCTCCAGGCCATAGGTCGTGCGGCAGGCCGCCAGGAAGGCGTCGGCGTCCGGCGGGATGACCCCGGCCTTCTGCGGCTCCTCGCCGGTGTTCACCTGCACGTAGAGCCGCGGACGGCGGCCCTGCCGCTGCGCCTCGTCGGCCAGCGCCCGGGCGAGCTTCTCCCGGTCCAGCGTCTCGATGACCTCGAAGAAGGCCACCGCCTCCTTGGCCTTGTTGCTCTGCAGGGGGCCGATCAGCCGCAGCTCCAGCCCCTCGGCGCGGCCGTCCCAGCGGGCCCTGGCCTCCTGCACGCGGTTCTCGCCGAACACCCGCTGGCCGGCGGCGAGCACCGGCGCCACGGCCTCCCAGGGCTGCTGCTTGGAGACCGCCACCAGCGTCACCGCGGCGGGATCGCGGCCGCAGGCTTGCGCGGCGCGGGCGATCCGGGCCACGACATCGGCGTAGGCGGCGGCGGGATCGGAAGGGGAGGCGGTCATTTCAGGGATCTGGCCAGGGTTCTGGACCTTGCGGCGGACGGCTGCGCTCTTAAAGCGGCGTGCGGCCCGGCGGAAGGGGCTGAGGGGGGGCAGGCGGCTGCCGGCCCTGCTGTTCTTCACCGACCCGGCGCGGACGCCCGACCCGGAGGCCATCGCCCTGACCCTGCCGGCCGGCGCGGCGATCGTCTTCCGGAGCTTCGGGGCGGCCGACGCCGACGCGCGCGCCCGGCGGCTGCTGGCCATCGCCCGGACCCGGCGGCTGAAGCTCCTGATCGGCGCCGACGCTGCGCTCGCCGGGCGTATCGGCGCGGACGGCGTCCACCTGCCCGAGCGGCTGGCGCCCCGCGCCCGCGCCCTGAAGACCGCCCATCCCGGCTGGATCGTCACCGCCGCCGCCCACTCCCTGCGCGCGGCGCGAGCCGCCCACGCCGCCGGCGCGGACGCGGCGGTGGTCTCCGCGGTGTTTGCGAGCCGCAGCCCCTCGGCCGGCCCGCCGATCGGGCCCCTGCGGCTGGCGGCCCTGGTCCGGCGCGCCGGGCTGCCGGTCTACGCCCTCGGCGGCGTCGACGAAAAAACGGCCCGCCGTCTGGCGGACGCGGGCCTGGTCGGTCTGGCGGCTGTGGAGGCGTTTAGAACTTGAAGGAGGATTCCAGCCGCACGCGGGGCTGGCCTTCGTCGGGGGTGAGCTTCTTCGGCCCCTGCATCAGCTGCTGGTCGCCCAGCGCCACCGCGCCGCCGACCTGCAGCGACGGCGTGATCCGGTAATAGGCGCCGGCGGCCACGTCGTTCCAGGTGGACGGCCGGGCGTCCGGCTGGTCCATGTTCAGCGTCAGGCCCCAGCGGCCCTTGCGCGCGTCCCACTTCAGCGACTTCAGGCCCGCAGGCGCGGTCGCCGAAGGTTCGGTGCGCACGGTGAAGTCCAGGGGATTGGCCTTGTCGGCAGCCTGCGCCGCGCCGGCGACCGCGCCCAGCAGCGCGGTCGCGACGATCAGCGAGGTGATCCGACGAGACGACATACCCAACATATAGCCCCTATGCCCCGCGTTCGCAGCCCTCAGTTGGCCTGGGGGTCCGCAAGGTCAGGGCCGATTAGAGAAGGCTGTGCCGTCAGGTCAACCTCCTCTCTGGCCGCAGGGGTCCAATGGCCGCCACAATCGTCTCCCCCTGTGGCGGCAAGGCCACGCGATTCCTGTTTGGCGTGGCATGCACCATTGTTATAGAGGGCGCCACGCTGGGGCGGCGCCGTAGCGCGTCCGTATGGCGCGACGGATTTCACTTGGAGACGGACACACATGCCGTTTGTGCGCGGAACTTTGATGCGGCGCGTCTCGGCCGGAGCCCTGGCCGTGGCCCTCGTGGGGCTGGCGGGTTGCTCACACGGCCCGCGGCTGTTCGGCGGCTCGAAGAACGCCACCGCCCCGGCCGCCAGCTCCGGCAGCATCGGCGTGAACGGCTATCTGTGGCGCGCCACCCTCGACACCCTGGCCTTCATGCCGCTCGCCTCGGCCGACCCCTACGGCGGCACGGTGATCACCGACTGGTACGTGAACCCGGAAAAGCCGGACGAGCGCTTCAAGTGCACCGTCTACATCCTGGATTCGCGCCTGCGCGCCGACGGCCTGAACGTCACCGTCTTCAAGCAGGCCCGCGACGCCTCCGGCGCCTGGGTCGAATCGCCGACCGCCAGCCAGACCGAGACGGACATCGAGAACGCCATCCTGACGCGGGCCCGCCAGCTTCGACTTTCGAACATCAAGGGCTGATCGCCCTCGTTCTTCGCAAAGCCGGCGCGGCCGACATCCCGAGCGTCCACGACACAGGCGCTCGGGTTCCTTCAGGGGCCTGTTGACCGGACGTCCAACTCCAGTCCAAAGGCCGCCTCATGGCCCGCTACAACCCGAAAGAAACCGAACCCAAGTGGCGTAAGGCCTGGGACGACGCCGACGCCTTCCGCGCGACGATCGATCCGGCCAAGCCCAAGTACTACGTGCTGGAGATGTTCCCGTACCCGTCGGGACGCCTGCACATGGGCCACGTGCGCAACTATTCACTCGGCGACGTCATCGCCCGCTTCAAGCGCGCCCGCGGCTTCTCGGTGCTGCACCCGATGGGCTGGGACGCCTTCGGCCTGCCGGCCGAGAACGCCGCCATGGAGCGCGGCGTCGATCCCAAGGCCTGGACCTACGACAACATCGCCCGGATGCGGGCCGAGCTGAAGCAGCTGGGCCTGTCCATCGACTGGAGCCGCGAGTTCGCCACCTGCGACGTGGCCTACTATGGCCAGCAGCAGGCCTGGTTCCTGGAGCTGTTCCGTCGCGGCCTGGTCTACCGCAAGGAGGGCGTGGTCAACTGGGACCCCGTCGACCAGACGGTGCTGGCCAACGAACAGGTGGTCGACGGCCGCGGCTGGCGGTCCGGCGCGGTGGTGGAGAAGCGCAAGCTGAACCAGTGGTTCCTGCGCATCACCGACTACGCCGACCAGCTGGTCGACGACCTGAAGACCCTGGACCGCTGGCCGGACAAGGTCCGCACCATGCAGGAGAACTGGATCGGCCGGTCGAAGGGCCTGCGCTTCCGGTTCCACTTCGCGGGCGCGCCGCCGGTGGGCTTCTCCGAGGGCCTGGAGGTCTACACCACCCGCCCCGACACGCTGTTCGGCGCCAGCTTCGTCGGCGTCGCCCCCGACCACCCGCTGGCCGAGGAGATCGCCGCCGCCGACCCGAAGGCCGCCGCCTTCATCGAGGAATGCCGCAAGGGCGGCGCCTCGCAGGCGGAGATCGACACCGCCGAGAAGCTCGGCTTCGACACCGGCCTGCGGGTCAAGCACCCGTTCGATCCCAGCCTGGAGCTGCCGGTCTGGATCGCCAACTTCATCCTGATGGACTACGGCGCCGGCGCGATCTTCGGCTGCCCGGCCCACGACCAGCGCGATCTGGACTTCGCCCGCAAGTACGAGCTGCCGGTCCGCGCCGTCGTGCTGCCGCCCGGCGAGGACCCGCAGGCCTTCACCGCCCACATGGCGACGCGGCCGCAGGAGGCCTACGTCGGCCCCGGCGTGATCATCAATTCGCAGTTCCTCGACGGTCTCGACGTCGAGACCGCCAAGGCCGCCGCCATCGACCGCATCGAGGCGGACCGCGACGGCGTGGGCGCCACCGTCTACCGCCTGCGCGACTGGGGCGTGGCCCGCCAGCGCGGCTGGGGCTGCCCGATCCCGGTGGTCCATTGCCCCGACGACGGCGTCGTCCCGCTGCCCCGTAGCGCCCTGCCGGTGGCGCTGCCCGACGACCTGGAGTTCGGCAAGCCGGGCAACGCGCTGGACCGCCACCCGACCTGGAAGCACACCACCTGCCCGCAGTGCGGCGGACCGGCGACGCGCGAGACCGACACCCTCGACACCTTCGTGGACTCGTCCTGGTACTTCGCCCGCTTCGCCAATCCGGACAGCCCGGATCCGGTCGACAAGGCCGCCGCCGACTACTGGCTGCCGGTCGACCAGTACATCGGCGGCATCGAGCACGCCGTCCTGCACCTGCTCTACGCCCGCTTCGTCACCAAGGCGCTGGCCGACGAGGGCATGGTCTCGGTGCGCGAGCCGTTCGCCGGCCTGTTCACCCAGGGCATGGTCACCCACGAGACCTACCGCCGGCAGAACGGCGACTGGGTCGAGCCGCGCGAGGTGGAGCTGGTCGCCGAGGGCCCCACCCGCGGCGCCCGGCTGATCGAGTCCGGCGAGCCGGTGGTGATCGGCGACATCGAGAAGATGGCCAAGTCCAAGCGCAACGTGGTGGCGCCGGAGGAGATCTTCGACGTCTACGGCGTCGACGCCGCGCGGCTGTTCGTGCTGTCCGACTCGCCGCCGGAACGCGACACCCAGTGGTCGACCTCCGGCGTGCAGGGCTCCTGGCGGTTCGTGAACCGGGTCTGGGAGGAGTTCGACAGCCAGCCGCCGCAACTCGACGCCGCGAGCCAGGGCGGCGAGACCGCGCCGCACGAGCTGCGCCGCGCCAGCCACCGGCTGATCAAGGCGGTGACCGAGGCCATCGAGGGCTTCCGCTTCAACTCCGCGGTCGCCCGGCTCTACGAGTTCCTCAACCTCCTGAAGGCCCATCCGGCCTCGGCGGGCCCGGCGGTGGCCGCGGCGCGCCACGAGGCGCTGTCGGCGTTCGCCCGCCTGATCGCGCCCTTCACCCCACACCTGGCGGAAGAATGCTGGGCGCGGATCGGCGGCCAGGGCATGGTGGCCGAGGCCCCGTGGCCGACCTTCGATCCGGCGCTGACGGAAGACGCCGTCCGCATCCTGCCGGTGCAGGTGAACGGCAAGCGGCGGGGCGAGATTTCCGCGCCGGCGGGAGCCGAGCCCGCGGACGTGGAGAAGATCGTGCTTGACGACCCGGAGATCGCGCGGCGCCTTGAGGGCCTGACCATTCGCAAGGTGATCGTGGTGAAGGATCGCATCGTCAACATCGTGGCCGCCTGATGCGCGCGCGCCTCGCCCTCGCCCCCACCCTCGCCCTGGTCCTGGCCCTCGGGGCGTCCGGCCTCGCCGGTTGCGGTTTCACGCCGCTCTACGCGCAGCCCGGCGTCACCTCGAACCTGGCTGCGATCGACGTGGTCGCCCCGCAGGGCCGCACCGGCTTCCTGATCCGCCAGCACCTGGACGACGCCTTCGCCAAGAACCGCACCATCGCGCCCGAGTACCAGATGCACCTGGCGCTGGGCGAAGCCCGCTATCCGCGCGGCGTACGCATCGACAACGTCGCCACCCGCTACGAGTACGTGCTGACCGCCGACTATTCGCTGACCCGCCTGCCGTCCGGCTCGCTGGCCAAGCGCGGCCGGGTCCGCGTCGAGCTGACCTACGACAGCGCCGACCAGCCCTACGCCTCCATCGCCGCCCAGCAGGACGCCCAGGACCGCGCCGCCCAGGAGGCCGCCCGGCGCATCCAGCTGGAACTGGCCGTCTGGCTCGCCAACGGGGCCAAGCCGCAAAAGGGCTGAGGCATGATCCTCAGCAAGCGCCCCGACATCGAGCGGTTCCTGCGCAGCCCCGACCCGCTGGTCCGCGCCGCGTTGATCTACGGCCGCGACATGGGCGTGGTGCGCGACCGGGCGGCCGAGCTGGCCGGCAAGCTCACGGCGCGGCCTGACGATCCCTTCGACGTGGCCCAGCTCACCGACGGCGACCTCGGCGAGGACGCCGGCCGGCTGGAGGGCGAACTCGCCGCCCAGTCGCTGATGGGCGGGCGCCGTCTGGTGCGCCTTCGCCTGGGGGCGGAGAAGGCCAGCTCCGACAAGCTCGCCGCCGAGGCCCTGACCCGCCACGCCGCCGGCGAGCTCAATCCCGACGCCTTCCTGCTGATCGAGGCCGGCGCGCTGGGCCGCGACTCCGCGCTGCGCAAGGCTGCGGAGAAGGCCAACGGCGCGGCCGTCATCCCCTGCTACGAGGACGAGCCCGGCGACATCGCCCGCCTGGTCCGCGACACGCTGGCCAAGGACAATGTCGCGCTGAACGCCGACGCCCTGGCGCTGTTCGTCGCCCGCATGCCGAAGGAGCGCGGGGTCGCGCGCCAGGAGATCGAGCGGCTGGCCCTGTTCCTCGGCCCGGGCAGCGGCGCGGTGGCCGGGCCCGCCGACCTGGAGCCGTTCCTCGGCGTCGAGCCGGACGCCTCGCTGGCGGACGCCGCCGCCGACGCCTTCGGCGGCCGGCTGGCCGACGCCCAGGCCGGCATGCGCCGCGCCCGCCAGGAAGGCGAGGCGGGGCCGGCCGCGGTCCGCGCCATCGGCCAGCACCTGGGCCGGCTGCGCCGCACCCTGACCCTGCACAAGAGCGGGGCCGGCCTGCCCGAGGCCGCCAAGGCCTCAGGCGTGTTCTGGAAACAGGAGCGCGAGTTCCTGCGTCAGGCGCGCGCCTGGACGCTGGAGGACCTGGATCGCCTGCAGCCGGAGGTGCTGGCGGCCGACAAGGCCTGCAAGACCGCCGGCTCGCCGGATCACCTCATCGCCGAGCGGCTGGCGCTGACCGTCGCCGGTCGGGCGCGGCGGCTGGGCCTTTAGGCTTCCGCGGCGCCTGTCGGATCAGGCGTGACCGACCTGCTGGCCTTCGGTCTCGGCCTTGCGCGCGGCGTAGACGCCGGCGAAGTCGATCGGATCGAGCAGGAAGGGCGGGTAGCCGCCGTCCGAGGTCACGTCGGCGATGATCCGGCGCGCGAACGGGAACAGGTAGCGCGGGCACTCGATCAGCAGCACCGGCTCCATGTCCTCCGGGCCGACGCCGGTGATCTGGAAGACCCCGCCGTAGAGCAGCTCGACCATGAACAGCGCCCCGTCCTCGCGGCTGGCGCGGGCGGAGAGCTTCAGGTCGACCTCGAAGAAGCCGTCGTCGCGGCCGCGGGCGTTCATCTCCACGCCGAGGTCGATCTGCGGCTGGGCCGCGGCCCCGCGCAGGGCTTCCGGCGCGCGGGGATTCTCGAACGACAGGTCGCGGACGAACTGCGCAAGGATGCGGATGCCGGGGCCTTCGGCGGCTTGAGCGGTCTCGGGCGCGTCGGCGCCGACGTCGATATCGGTCATAGTTCGGCTTAAAATCCGTGCTGAAAGGCGGTTCTGGTCGCGCCTAATCGGGCGGCCGGGCTATCATGGCCCCAGTACTGATGCAACGTCGCCCCTGACGGGGGCGTTCCGTCGTCCTATATTGCGTTACGAGACATCGTCCCCGAACCCGAAGGCCGCCGTGCAAGTCCTCGAGCTGATCATCTTCGCAGGCCTCGCCGCCATCGTGCTCTACCAGCTCTATTCGGTGCTGGGCCGGCGCGTTGGACGACAGCCGGAGGATACCCCCGCCGCCGAAGGCGCGGCCGCCCGCCCGGCGGCGCCCGACCGTCTGGCCGAGCCGGCGGACGAGGGCGTGGCGCTGACCGGACTGGCCGCGGTGAAGGCCAGGGACCCGAGCTTCGACGTCAGCCGCTTCCTGGCCGGGGCCAAGGGCGCCTACGAGATGATCGTCAAGGCGTTCGCCGCCGGCGACCGGCCGACGCTGCGCAACCTGCTGGCGCCGGGCGTCATGGCCTCGTTCGACACCGCCATCGCCCAGCGCGAGTCCGAGGGCCGCACCGAGAACGTCGAATTCCTGCACCCGCCGCGCGCCGACCTGGAGAAGGCCGACGTCGCCGCCTCCGACCTGGCGCGGCTGACCGTGCGCTTCCTCGCCGAATTCCGCAGCCGCTCGAAGGGGCCGGAAGGGGAGGCGGTCGACGACCGCCGCACCGCCGAGCTGTGGACCTTCGAACGCAATCTTAAGAGCCGCGACCCCAACTGGATGCTGGTCCACGTCGACGCCGCGGAGGCTTAGAGACACCCGTGAATCTGCGTCCGGCCGGGGCGGCGCTCGCCGCCCTGATCCTCGCCGCCTGCGCCACCGCCGCGCCTGAGCCCCGCCATGGGCCGCACCCCGGCCCGCACCGGGGCGGCCCGCCCTCGCCATTTCCCGCCGAACCCCGCCCGCCGGTTCCGCCGCCGGAGCGCACCCTGCCGCTCGCCGACCTGCCGGGCTGGGCGAGCGAGGACCACGTCGCCGCGCTCGACGCCTTCCGCCAGACCTGCGGCGTGTCCCGTGACCTGAGGCTGGCCGCCATCTGCCGCAGCGCGCGGGCCATCGGCCCGCTGGACCGCACGCACGCCCGCGAATTCTTCGAGGCCAGCTTCCGCGCCGAGCCCTCGCCGCCGGCCGGGGTGCTCACCGCCTACTTCGCGCCGGTCTACGAGGCCCGCCGCCGGCCCGACGCCGAGTTCAGCGCCCCGGTGCGCCCCAAGCCCGCCGACCTGAAAGTGGTGGACGCCGGCCTGTTCGATCCCGGCCAGGCCGGGCGGCCGGGCGCGGCCTTCGACCCCGGCTCCGGCCCGCTGCTGCCCTATCCCGACCGCGCCGCCATCGAGGCGACCACGCCCGACCGCGCGCTGGCCTGGATGCGGCCCGAGGAGCTGTTCTTCCTGCAGATCCAGGGCTCCGGCGTGCTGACCTTCGAGGACGGCCGGCGGATGAAGGCGCTCTACGCCGCCAACAACGGCCGGCCCTTCGTCGGCGTCGCCAACCTGATGCGCGATCGCGGCCTGCTGGCCCGCGACAACACCTCCGGCGAGGCGATCCGCGCCTGGCTCGCGGCGCATCGCGGCCCCGAGGCCGACGAGATCATGCGGGCCAACCCGCGCTACGCCTTCTTCAGCCTGGCCCCCGACGACGGCCGCCAGCCGGTGGGCGCGGCCAACACCCCGCTGCCGGCCGGCCGCGCCATCGCCGTCGATCCCGCCTACCACGCCCTGGGCGATGTGTTCTGGGTGGACGCCGAGGCGCCGCTCCTGGCCGGCGCCTTCCCGACCTACCGGCGGCTGGTGGCGGCGCTGGACACCGGCGGGGCGATCAAGGGCGATGTCCGCGCCGACCTCTACCTGGGCCTCGGTCCGGCCGCGGGCGCGGAGGCCGGGCGGGTGCGCCACGCCCTTCGCCTCTACCGCCTCGTCCCTAAGCCATGAAGCGGCCGCTGAAGCCGGAGGAACTGAAGGTCTGGGGGGTCGTGGCGGCCACCGTGCATCCCCTGCCGGGCCGCAGCGCGCCGAAGCCCGCCACCGAGGAGGCCCGCAACGAGGTCGCCGCCCGCATCGCCCCGCCGAGGCCCGTGGCGCCGAAGCTGCGGGCCCGCGAGGCAGTCGAGGACATCGAGCCGCGCCGCAAGCACCGCATCGCCCGCGAGCGCGATCCGATCGGCGCGCGGCTCGACCTGCACGGCCTCGACCAGGACCGCGCCAAGGCGGTGCTCGAGGGCTTCCTGCGCCGCGCCTGGGACGAGGGCTACCGCGCGGTGCTGGTGATCACCGGCAAGGGCGTGCAGGGCGACGGCATCCTGCGCCGCCGCGCGCCGGAGTGGCTGGCCGCCCCGCAGCTGTCCGCCATCGTCGCCGGCATCTCCGAAGCCCACCGCAAGCACGGCGGCGAAGGCGCGCTCTACGTGGCCCTGAAGCGCAAGCCGCGGGGCTAGAGGCCTTCAGCTGCGGTGGCGCGACAGCGCCAGTTTGAATGTCCACGAACCACACGAACCACACGAACGCGTTTCCTGTAGTTGAAGCCGAGCCGCCAGCGGAGCCCGTTGGTGTGGTTCGTGTGGTTCGTGGACCAATAGGGCAGCGCCTGCGGCGCGCCGCGGATAGCGGATAGGGAGCCGCTAGGGCTTCGGCCGCGAGGCCTTCTCGGCCAACCCGGATGTTCCCTCGCGGGCCTCCAGCTTGGCGGCGACCTCGTCGAGGCTGACGCCGGCGGCGGCAAGGGCCACCAGCCAGTGGTAGATCAGGTCGGCGCTTTCGGCGGCCAGCGCCTCGCGGTCGCCCTGGGCGGCGGCGATGACGGCCTCCACCGCCTCCTCGCCGAGCTTCTTGGCGGCGCGGGCGGGATCGGCCAGCAGCTGGGCGGTGTAGGACGAGGCGGCGTCCGCGCCCTTGCGGGCCTCGATGGTCGCGGCCAGCCGGCCCAGGACCTCGGCGAAGCGGCTCATGCGGCGGCCTCGGTCAGGCGCACCGGGATGCCGGCGGCGGCCATGGCCTGCTTCACCTCGCCGACGCTGACCTCGCCGAAGTGGAAGATCGAGGCGGCGAGCACCGCGTCGGCGCCGCCCTGCCGCACCGCGTCGACCATGTGCTGGGCGTTGCCGGCCCCGCCCGAGGCGATCACCGGCACGGAGACCGCCGAGGTCACCGCCTTCAGGAGTTCGAGGTCGTAGCCGATCTTGGCGCCGTCGCGGTCCATGGAGGTCAGCAGGATCTCGCCTGCGCCCTTGGCCACCGCCTCGGCGGCGTAGCCGACCACGTCGAGGCCGGTGTCCTCGCGCCCGCCGTAAATGAACACCCGCCACTGGTCGCCCACGCGCTTGGCGTCGATCGCCACCACCGTGGCCTGGCTGCCGAAGGCGTCGGCGCAGCCGGAGATCAGGTCGCGGTTCTGCACCGCGGCGGTGTTGATGGAGATCTTGTCGGCCCCGGCCAGCAGCAGGCGCCGGGCGTCCTCCACCTGGCGGATGCCGCCGCCCACCGACAGCGGCATGAAGCAGACGTCGGCGGTGCGGGCGACGACGTCGAGGATGGTCCCGCGGTTCTCGTGGCTGGCGGTGATGTCGAGAAACATCAGCTCATCGGCGCCAGCGGCGTCATAGGCGCGGGCCTGCTCCACCGGATCGCCGGCGTCGCGCAGGGAGACGAACTGCACGCCCTTCACCACCCGGCCGTCCTTGACGTCGAGGCAGGGGATGACGCGCACCTTCAGCATCGGGGCGCCCGCATCAGGCCGCGACCTTCAGGGCTTCGGCCGGGATGATCGCGCCGTTGTAGAGCGCCCGGCCCAGCACCGCGCCGGCGATCCGGGCGCCCGGCCGCGCCTTCAGCCGCACGATGTCGTCGATGGTGGCGAGGCCGCCGGCGGCGATCACCGGGATGGTCACCGCGTCGGCGATGGCCCCGAAGGCGTCGACGTTGAAGCCCATCACCGTGCCGTCGCGGTCGATGTCGGTGACGATCAGGGCGCCGACGCCGGCGTCCTCGAACCGCTTGGCGACGGTGATCGCGTCGAGGTCGGAGTCCTCGGTCCAGCCCTGCACCGCGACCTTGCCCTTGCGGACGTCGACGCTGACGGCGATCTGCTCGGGCCAGGCGCGGGCCGCCTCGCGCACGATCTCCGGCTCGCGCACCGCCAGGGTGCCGAGGATGACGCGGGAGACCCCGGCCTCGATCCAGCGCTCCACGTCCTGCAGCGAGCGGATGCCGCCGCCGAGCTGCACGGGGACGGACACCGCCTGCAGGATGGCCTCGACCGCGGCCTCGTTGACCGCCCGGCCGGAGACCGCGCCGTTCAGGTCCACCACGTGGATCCAGTGGAAGCCGCCGTCGGCCCAGGCGCGGGCCTGGTCGGCCGGGGAGGCGTTGAAGACGGTGGCGGTGTCCAGGTCGCCATGCACCACGCGCACGCACTGGCCGTCCTTGAGGTCGATGGCCGGGTAGAGGATCACGGTCGCCACTCCAGGAAGCGCGAGAGAAGGGAAAGGCCGGAGGCTTGCGATTTCTCCGGGTGGAACTGGACGCCCGCCACATTGCCCCGGGCCACCGCGGCGGGGAAGCGCCCGCCGTGATCGACCCAGGCCGTGACGTTTTCCTCGTCCTTCGGGAAGAAGGCGAAGGAATGGGTGAAATAGACCGGCTCGCCGGCCTTCAGGGGCGCGACGATCGGCTGGTCGGAGACGTCGGTCAGCGCGTTCCAGCCCATGTGCGGCACCTTGGCGGCGGGATCGGCCGGCTCCAGCCGGCGCACCTCGCCGGCGATCCAGTCCAAGCCCGGCGTCTCGCCGAACTCCAGCCCCCGCGACGCCAGGAGTTGCATGCCGACGCAAACGCCCAGAAAGGGGGCGCCCTTGCCGTGCACGGCCTCGCTCATGGCCTCGATCAGGCCCGGCCGCGCCTCCAGCGCCGACATGCAGGCCGCGAAGGCGCCGACGCCCGGCAGCACCAGCCGCTCGGCGTTGGCCACGGTGTCGGGATCGCAGGTGACCACGATCTCGGCGCGGCCGGCGGCGGCCTTCACCAGGGCCTTCTCGGCCGAGCGTAGGTTGCCCGACCCGTAATCGATCAGGGCGACACGCTGCATCAGAGGGAAATCCTTACAGCACGCCCTTGGTGGACGGGGCATGACCCTGGGTCTTGGGGTCGAGCTCGACGGCGTGGCGCAGGGCGCGCGCCAGGGCCTTGAAGCCGCTCTCGGCGATGTGGTGGGAGTTGTCCCCGTAGAGGGTCTCCAGGTGCACGCAGGCGCCGGCGTTCATGGCGAAGGCGTGGTGGAATTCCTTGAACAGCTCGGTGTCCATGTCCCCGACCTTCGGCGTCTTGAACGCCACCTTCCAGATCAGGTAGGGCCGGTTGGAGAGGTCCAGGGCGCAACGGCTCAGGGTCTCGTCCATCGGGATGTAGGCGTGGCCGAACCGGCGCACGCCCTTGAAGCCGTCCAGCGCCTGCTTGACCGCCTGGCCGAGCACGATGCCGGTGTCCTCCACCGTGTGGTGCATGTCGATGTGCAGGTCGCCCTTGGTCTCGACCTCCAGGTCGATGCCGCCGTGGCGCGCGAAGCTGTCGAGCATGTGGTCGAAGAAGCCCACGCCGGTCGAGACTTTCGACACGCCGGTCCCGTCCAGGTCCACGCGGACCCGGATCTGGGTTTCCTTGGTGTTGCGGACGACCTCCGCGGTGCGGCTCATCTCTCAGTATCCCCTGGCGGCGGCCAGGTCCTTCAGCGGGACCTGCGGCCGCGGGCCGTAGTGCGAGATCACCTCCGCCGCCGCCATCGACGCCAGCCGCCCGCACTCCTGCAGCGGCCGGCCCTGGGACAGGCCGAACATGAACCCGGCCGCGTATTGGTCGCCAGCGCCGGTCGTGTCCACGACTTTTTCCACCGGCTCGGCGGCGACGGTCAGCCGCTCGCCCTGGCTGAGGATCACCGAGCCCTGCTCGCTGCGGGTCACCGCCGCCAGCTTCACCCGCTCGCGCAGGGCCGACGCCGCCACGTCGAAGTCGTCGGTCTGGAAGAGGGCGGTGAGCTCGCTCTCGTTGGCGAACAGGAGGTCCACCTGGTTCTCGATGAAGCCCATCAGGCCGGCGCGGTGGCGCTCCACCACGAAGCTGTCGGACAGCGTCAGGGCGATCATCCGGCCGGCGCCGTGGGCCAGGGCGGCGGCCTTGGCGAAGGCGCGGCGGGCGGCCTCGGCGTCGAACAGGTAGCCTTCCAGGTAGACGATCTTCGAGGCCTCGATCACCGCGGCGTCGACGTCGTGGTCGGTGAACTCCACCGAGGCGCCCAGGAAGGTGCACATGGTGCGCTGGCCGTCGGGGGTGACGTTGATCATCGAGACCGCGGTCGCCGGGCCGCCGGTCAGCGGCGCGTTGTCGAAGTGGGCGCCGATGGCGCGCATGTCGTGGGCGAACACCTGGCCCAGCTGGTCGTCCGCCACCTTGCCCATGAAGGCCCCGCGGCCGCCGAGGCTGGCGAGGCCGGCGATGGTGTTGGCCGCCGACCCGCCGGAGGCTTCCACCGCGGCCGACATCTTGCTGTAGAGGGCCGCGCTCTGGGCCGGGTCGACCAGCATCATCGCGCCCTTGGTCAGGCCCTGGGCCGCCAGGAAGGCGTCGTCCGCCGGGGCGATCACGTCGACGATGGCGTTGCCGATGGCGGCGACGTCGTAGAGGTCTGGCATTGCTCAGCTTTCGGGCGGAAGACGGGCGCGACTTACAGGCAAACCGTCGCCGCGGCTAGTCGCGGACGAACAGGTGGCGCGAGGGGCAGAGGTCGGCGACCGGGCAGTCCTCGCACTTGGGCCGCCGCGCCACGCAGATGTAGCGGCCGTGCAGGATCAGCCAGTGGTGGGCGCGGGTCAGGTAGGGCGGCGGCACGATGGCCATCAGCTCGGCCTCCACCTGGTCCGGGGTCTTGCCGGTGGCGAGCCCCAGGCGGTGGGCGACCCGGAAGACGTGGGTGTCGACGGCGATGGCCGGCTCGATCCGCAGCTCGTTCAGCACCACCGAGGCGGTCTTGCGGCCGACGCCGGGCAAGGCCTGCAGCGCCGCGCGGGTCAGCGGGACCTCGCCGCCGTACTGCTCCAGCAGGATGCGGCTGAGCGCGATGACGTTCTTGGCCTTGGTGTTGTAGAGGCCGATCGAGGAGATGAACGGCTTCAGCCCCGCCTCGCCCAGCGCCAGCATCTTCTGCGGCGTGTCGGCGACCGCGAACAGCTTCGCCGTCGCCTTGTTCACCGAGACGTCGGTGGCCTGCGCCGACAGCGCCACGGCGACCACCAGGGTGAAGGGGCTGTCATAGTCCAGCTCGGTGCGCGGATCGCTCTCGGCCGCCTCGAAGCGGGCGAACAGCTCGGCGATGCGGGCCTGCTCGGCCGGCGGCAGGGGCTTTTTGGCGGCGGGTGTGACGGGCTTGGCCATGGGCTGGGGAAAATGGCGTGAGCCTCCCCCTTCGCCAAGGCGCTTTCCGGCTCTATCGTCGCCGGCATGGCCCGGCCGCTGTACATGGACGCCGTGATCACGCCCCACCGCTCGCTGTCGGAGCGGGGGTTCATCGTGCTGATCGCCATCGTCACCCTGGCCAACTGCGCCTCGGCGGCGGTGTTCATCGCCATGGGCGCGACCTTCGTGCCGATCTTCCTCGGCGTCGACCTGTTGGCGGTGTTCGTGGCCTTCATGGTCAGCTTCCAGGCCGCCAAGCGGATCGAGCGGGTGCAGGTCACCTCGCGCGACATCCGCGTCACCCACGAGACGCCGCGGTGGAGCCGGCTGGTCTGGGAATCCCCCACCGCCTTCACCAAGGTGGCGGTGGAGACCGACGAGGAACGCACCGTGGAGCTGAAGCTGTCCTTGTCCGGCCGCGAGGTCTCGGTGGCCGCGGCGCTGAGCCCCGGCGAACGGGCGGTCTTCGCCCGGGCCCTGCAGGACGCGATCCGCGAGGCCCGCAGCGAAAGGATTTGAGGCGCCAGTTGGAGAGTTGCTCCCCTCCGGGGGAGCTGTCGGCGCAGCCGACTGAGGGGGTCCTCCGAGGTCGCGCTGACCCCCTACCACCGCTTCGCGCCACCTCCCCCAGCGCGGGAGGAACCAGGCTCAGAGAATGAAGCGGCTGAGGTCGGCGTTGTGCGACAGCGCCTCGACCCGGTCGCGGACGTAGGTCGCATCCACCGTCAGCGTCTCGCCATGGCGGTCGGCGGCCGAGAAGCTGACCTCCTCCAGCACCTTCTCCAGGATGGTCTGCAGCCGGCGCGCGCCGATGTTCTCCACCGCGCCGTTGACGGTCACCGCCGCGTCGGCCAGGGCGTCGATGGCGTCCTCGGTGAACACCAGGGTGACGCCCTCGGTGGCCAGCAGCGCCTGGTGCTGGCGGATCAGGTTGGCTTCCGGCTCGGTGAGGATGCGGCGCAGGTCGTCGCGGGTCAGGGCCTTCAGCTCGACGCGGATCGGCAGCCGGCCCTGCAGCTCGGGCAGCAGGTCGGAGGGCTTGGCCACGTGGAAGGCGCCCGAGGCGATGAACAGGATGTGGTCGGTCTTCACCGGCCCGTACTTGGTGGAGACCGTGGTCCCCTCGATCAGCGGCAGCAGGTCGCGCTGCACGCCCTCGCGCGAGACGTCGGCGCCGACCCGGTCCTGGCGGCTGGCGACCTTGTCGATCTCGTCGATGAACACGATGCCCTGCTGTTCGGCCAGTTCCACGGCCTCCTGGGTGAGCGCGTCCTGGTCCACCAGCTTGTCGCTCTCCTCGGCGATCAGCGGGGTCCAGGCCGCGGCGACGGTGGTCTTGTGGGCCTTGGTGCGGCCGCCGAACGCCTTGCCGAACATGTCGCCGAGGTTGAGCACCCCCATCGACGCGCCGGGCTGGCCGGGGATGTCCATGGTCGGGAAGGCCGGGCCGGTGTCGGCCAGGGTCAGCTCGAGCTCCTTGTCGTCCAGTTCGCCGGCCCGCAGCTTCTTGCGGAAGGAATCGCGGGCGGCGACGGAGCCGGGGCCGGTCATGGCGTCGAGGATGCGCTCCTCGGCGGCGGCCTCGGCGCGGGCGCGGACGCCGGCCCGGCGCTTGTCGCGCACCATGGCGATGGCGCCCTCCACCAGGTCGCGGACGATCTGGTCGACGTCGCGGCCGACGTAGCCGACCTCGGTGAACTTGGTGGCCTCGACCTTCAGGAAGGGCGCCTGGGCCAGCCGCGCCAGCCGCCGGGCGATCTCGGTCTTGCCGACCCCGGTGGGCCCGATCATCAGGATGTTCTTCGGCGTCACCTCGTCGCGCAGGTCCTCCGGCACGCGGCGGCGGCGCCAGCGGTTGCGCAGCGCCACGGCCACGGCGCGCTTGGCCTCCTGGTGGCCGACGATGAAGCGGTCGAGCTCGGAAACGATCTCGCGGGGGGAAAATTCGGTCATGGGCTGGCTTAGGTGGGGGCTGGCTTAGATAGGGAGGAGAAGGCCGATCTACGACTTCACGGGCGTGGGCAGCAGTTCGTCGAACAACAGCCGCCAGCCGCCGACGTCGTTGCGCCAGACCCGCACATAGTGGCCGCGGCGATCCTGGCCGTCGCGGGTCCACCGGGCCGAGCCGTAGGTCCAGGCGAGGTCGCCGGCCGACGAGGCGCTGCCGCCAAGCGGCGAGAAGGCGATGGCGGCGGGCCGGGTGGCCAGCTCCGCCTCCAGCGCCGCCCGATCGCCGGGCGGCGGGGCCTTGGAGCCGACGATGCGGCCGTCGTCCGCCGCCACCGCCAGGTAGGCGGCCTTGGCGTCGGTCTTCGCCGCGGCGGCCAGGGCGGCTTCGGCGCGGGAGACCTCGGCCATCGCCTTGGCCGGCGAGCCGGCCTTGCGGGCGGAAAGGCGGGCGTAGGCCACCGGCGACCCCTGCGGCGCGGCTCCGGTGGGATCGCTGGGCGGACCGCCGTCGAACAGCCATTTCCAGCCGCCGTCCGGCTGCCTGGCCCAGACGGTGAAATAGTAGGCGGTCAGCTTGCCGTCGTACGAATAGGGGCCGGTGGTGAAGCCCAGGTCGCCGGAGCGGGCGATCCCGGCCCACAGCGGCCACCAGACCAGCGGCGGGCCCTTGGGCTGCGCCGCCGCGAACGCCGCCTTGGCCAGCATCGGCTCCGGCTGCAGGACGATGGCCTCCGGCGCGGAGTGCTTCAGGAAGCTGTCGCGGATCCCCAGCGCCAGGCCGTCCGCGGCGAAGGCCCGCTCGGCGGCGACCACCGGAGCCGGGTCGACCGCCGCCCGCGCCGGGGCGGCCGCGACTGCGGCGAAGAGGCCCGCCACGACTAGGCCGGCCAGCGCCAGGTCAGAGCGTCTCAACCGTCAGCTCATCGTTGGTGTAGACGCAGATCTCGGCGGCGATCTTCATGGCCTTGCGGGCGATGGCCTCGGCGGCGAGGTCGGTCTCGATCAGCGCCTTGGCGGCGGCCAGCGCATAGTTGCCGCCGGAGCCGATGGCGGCGACGCCGCCGTCCGGCTCCAGCACGTCGCCGACCCCGGTGACGGTGAAGATGGCGGTCTTGTCGGCGACGATCAGCATGGCCTCCAGCCGCCGCAGGTAGCGGTCGGTGCGCCAGTCCTTGGCGAGGTCCACGCAGGCCCGCGCCAGCTGTTCGGGATACTGCTCGAGCTTGGCTTCCAGCCGCTCGATCAGGGTGAAGGCGTCGGCGGTGGCCCCGGCGAAGCCCGCCACCACCCGGCCGCCGGCCAGCCGGCGGACCTTGCGGGCGTTGCCCTTGACGACGGTTTGGCCCATCGACACCTGGCCGTCGCCGGCGATGACGGTGGAGCCGCCCTTGCGAACGGCTAAGATGGTGGTCCCATGCCAGTCTGGGAACGGAGCGGCGTTTGCCATGGCCGCGATGTGGCCAGCATGGCGCGCGAGGTCAAGGCGGATGAGCTTTACGGACGAAGAGGTCGAGCGCTACGCCCGCCACCTGGTGCTGCGCGAGGTGGGGGGGCCGGGCCAGCAGAAGCTCAAGCAGGCCAGCGTCCTGCTGGTCGGGGCCGGCGGCCTGGGCGCGCCGGCGGCGCTCTACCTGGCGGCGGCGGGGGTCGGCACGGTGATGCTGGCCGATCCCGACACCGTCGACCGCTCCAACCTGCAGCGGCAGGTGATCTACACCGAGGCCGACCTCGGCCAGCCCAAGGCCGACGCCGCCGCCGACCGGCTGGCGGCGCTGAACCCGCACATCTTCGTGGCCGGCTACGAGGGCTGGTTCGATGCCGGCACGGCCGACGAGCTGGTCTCCGGCGTCGACCTGGTGCTCGACGGCACCGACGACTTCGCCACCCGCTTCGAGGTCAACGCCGCCTGCGTGCGGCACGGCAAGCCCCTGGTCTCCGGCGCCATCGGCCGCTGGACCGGCCAGATCGGAGTGTTCGCCGGCCGGCCCTGCTACCGCTGCCTGGTGCCGGAGATCCCGCCCGACGCCGAGACCTGCGTCGCCGTCGGCGTGGTCGGCGCCCTGGCCGGGGTGGTGGGCTCGATGATGGCGCTGGAAGCGGTGAAGCTGATCGTCGGGGCGGGCGAGCCGCTGACCGGCCGGCTGCTGATCTACGACGGCCTGGCCGGCGAGACCCGGACCGTGCGGGTGGGCGCCGACCCCGAGTGCCCGGTCTGCGGGGAAGGGCGCCCCTAGTTCCTCCCCCGCCGGGGGAGGGGGACCGCGAAGCGGTGGAGGGGGTCAGCGCCGACCTCGGAGGCCCCCCTCAGTCAGCTTCGCTGACAGCTCCCCCAGCGGGGGAGCATCTACGCTTAGAGCATCGAAGGGATCACCCGGTCAGGCGGCTTGTGGCCGTCCATCCAGGTCTTGATGTTGATGATCACCTTCTCGCCCATGTCGATGCGGGCCTCGATGGTCGCCGAGCCCAGGTGGGGCAGCAGGACGGCGTTGGGCAGCTTGACCAGCTTGGGATTGATCACCGGCTCGAACTCGAACACGTCCAGCCCGACGCCGGCCAGGGCGCCGGCGGCCAGCATGTCGGCGAGCGCGTTCTCGTCGATGATCTCGCCGCGGGCGGTGTTGATGACGATGGCGTGCGGCTGCAGCAGCTTCAGCCGGCGCGCCGAGAGCAGGTGGTAGGTGGCCGGGGTGTGCGGGCTGTGCACCGAGATGATGTCCATCCGGGCCAGCATCTGGTCGAGGCTCTCCCAGTAGGTGGCCTCCAGCTCCTCGGCGATCCGCGGGCTGACCGGCTTGCGGTTATGGTAGTGGATCTGCAGGCCGAAGGCCTTGGCGCGGCGGGCCACCGCCTGGCCGATCCGGCCCATGCCGATGATCCCCAGCCGCTTGCCGGTGATTCGCCGGCCCATCATCCAGGTGGGCGCCCAGCCGGTGAAGCCGCCGGCCCGCGCCACGTCCGCGCCCTCCACGATCCGCCGGGCCACCGCCATGATCAGCGCCAGGGTCAGGTCGGCGGTGTCCTCGGTGAGCACCCCGGGCGTATTGGTGACGGTGATGCCCCGCGCATTGGCGGCGTCGACGTCGATGTGGTCCACGCCGGCCCCGAAGTTGGCGATCAGCTTCAGGCGCTCGCCGGCCTTTTCCAGCACCGCGGCGTCGATCTTGTCGGTGATGGTGGGGGCGAGCACGTCGGCGCGGGCCACCGCGTCGGCCAGCTGTTGCCGGGTCATCGGGGCGTCCGTCAGGTTCAGTTCGGTGTCGAACAGCTCCCGCATCCGGGTTTCCACCGGATCCGGAAGTTTGCGCGTGACGATGACTTTCGGCTTGCGGGCGGCCATGGGCGAACTGAAAAGGGACGTTTCCTGGGGAGCGCCGCTGCGTCGGCGCGGATTCATTACACAGACCTCTAGCAAAGGGTCCATGAGCGGCCAAGGCGAGGCGACACGAATGCGGGGGCTGCCGGACGTGATGCTGAAATGCGCGGCGCTCGCCTGGCTGCTCGCCTGCGCCGGTCCGGCGATGGCCGCGAGCGAGCGCCCGACGCCGTCCGGCCTGCCGGTGCCGCGCTATGTCTCGCTGAAGTTCGACAAGGTGAACGCCCGCGCCGGGCCGGGCGACGACCACCGCCTGCTGTGGGTCTATCGGGTGCGCAGCCTGCCCGTGCAGGTGGTGGCGGAGACCTCGGAGTGGCGGCGGATCTGCGATCCCGATGGCGGGCTGGCCTGGGTCCACAAGCGGACCACCGACGGCCGGCGCATGGTGCTCAACATGTCGCCCCGCCCGGTGGCGCTCCGCCGGCGTCCCAAGCCCACGGCCGCGGTCGGCGCCTATTTGAACCCCCGCGCCCTGGCCGCGTTGGTCCGCTGCGAAAAGGGTTGGTGCCGGGTGCGGGCCGACGGCGAATCAGGTTGGGCGCAGGAGGGCGAACTCTGGGGCTCGGCGGAAGCGCCGCAGTGTCGCTGAGCGCCTGGCCGAGCGGACATGGCCGTTGAGCGCCGCCTCCGGGTCATGGTAGGGCCTGACGCTCAATTGGGGACGGAAACCACAAATGACACCGGCGAAGGCCCAGGACCATTACAGCTTCGATGAGCTCATGGCCTGCGCACGGGGCGAGATGTACGGGCCCGGCAACGCCCAGCTGCCGGCCCCGCCGATGCTGCTGTTCGACCGCATCACCAAGATCACCGACGAGGGCGGCGCCCACGGCAAGGGCTACATCGAGGCGGAATTCGACATCAATCCCGACCTCTGGTTCTTCGGCTGCCACTTCATCGGCGACCCGGTTATGCCCGGCAGCCTGGGCCTCGACGCGCTCTGGCAACTGGTCGGCTTCTACCTGGGGTGGATCGGCGGCAAGGGCCGCGGCCGCGCGCTGGGCTGCAACGAGGTCAAGTTCGGCGGCGAGGTGACCCCCAGCATCAAGAAGGTCACCTACAAGGTCGAGATGAAGCGGGTCATCAACCGCCGCCTGGTGATGGGCATCGGCGACGGGGTTTTGGAAGCCGACGGGGTTCCCATCTATTGGGCGGAAGACCTCCGCGTCGGCCTCTACCAGCGGCCCTGAGGCTGCAGAGTCAGGAAGGAAGCATGCGCCGCGTCGTCGTCACCGGGATGGGCGTCGTCTCGCCCATCGGCAATAACGCCAACGAGGTCCTCGCGTCCCTGCGCGAGGCCAGGTCGGGCGTCGTGGCGGCGCCGGAATATGCGGAGCTCGGCTTCCGCTCCCAGGTCCATGCGCCGCCGCAGATCGACTGGGAATCCATGGTCGACCGCCGCGCCGCGCGCTTCCTGGCGCAGGGCACCGCCTTCGGCCACATCGCCATGGAGCAGGCGATCGCCGACTCCGGGCTGGAGCCCACCGAGGTGTCGCACGAGCGCACCGGCCTGGTGGTCGGCTCCGGCGGCCCCTCCACCCGCACCATCGTCGAGGCGGTCGAGACCGCCCGCACCCGCGGTCCCAAGCGCGTCGGGCCCTTCGCGGTCCCCAAGGCCATGAGCTCCGGCCCCTCGGCGACGCTCGCCACCTGGTTCAAGATCCGCGGCCTGAACTTCTCCATCTCCTCGGCCTGCGCCACCTCCGCCCACTGCATCGGCACCGGCTACGAGCAGATCCTGATGGGCAAGCAGGACGTGGTCTTCGCCGGCGGCGTGGAAGAGCTCGACTGGACGCTCAGCGTGCTGTTCGACGCCATGGGCGCCATGAGCTCCAACTTCAACGACCGGCCCGCGGTGGCCAGCCGCGCCTACGACAAGGACCGCGACGGCTTCGTGATCGCCGGCGGCGCCGGCATGGTGGTGCTGGAAGAGCTCGAGCACGCCAAGGCCCGCGGCGCGAAGATCTACGGCGAGATCGTCGGCTATGCCGCCAACTCCGACGGCTACGACATGGTGGCGCCCTCCGGCGAGGGGGCGACGCGCTGCATGAAGCTGGCGCTCGGCGACAGCGGCCGGGCGGTCGACTACCTCAACCCGCACGGCACCTCGACGCCGGTGGGCGACCTCAAGGAGATGGAGGCGGTCCGCGCGGTGTTCGGCGACAAGCCGCCGCTGATCTCGTCGACCAAGTCGCTGACCGGCCACAGCCTGGGCGCGGCGGGCGCGCAGGAGGCGATCTACTGCCTCCTGATGCTCAACAACGGCTTCGCGGCCGAGAGCGCGCACATCGAGACCCTCGACCCGGCCTTCGCCGACCTGCCGATCCTGCGTCAGCGGGCCGACCGCGAGCTGGAGACGGTGATGTCCAACTCCTTCGGCTTCGGCGGCACCAACGGCTGCCTGGTGATGAGCCGCCTCTAGGCGCGCACCTCGCCGTAGAGGTCCAGGTGCTGGCGCTCCAGTTCGCTGGCGTAGCGGCGGGTGACATAGGCCTCGGCCAGCAGCCCCAGCACCCGGCGCTCCTCGTCGACCACCGCCAGCTCCTCGGTCTCGCTGGCTTCGAAGGCGCGCATCACCGCCTCGATGTTCATCTCCGGCGTCAGGGCGACCTCGCGGCTGATCGCCAGGGCCTCCACCGCGCTCTCCGGCGTCACCCCCTCGGCATAGGCGCTGGCGGTCAGCACCAGGCCGGCATAGCGCTCGGTGTCGTCCAGCAGGATCACCCGCGACCCTGAGCCCAGGGGAAACCGCCGGCGGAACTCGGCGACCGTGGCATTCACCGGCAGGGTCTGCGGGTCGCGGCGCATCATCCGCCCGGCGGTGAGGGTGCGCATCCAGCCGATGTCACGGGCGCTGCGGATGGTCTCGCCGCGCAGGTGCAGCCGCCAGGTGGAGAACGAATAGCCGAACCGCTCGCGCACCACGGCGCTGGCGATCAGGGCGGCGGCCAGGGTGGCGGCGGTGACCCCGAAGTCGCGGGTGGTCTCCAGCACCAGGAAGGACATGGTCAGCGGCCCGCCGACGATCGCCACCGCCAGGGCGCCCATGCCGACCAGGGCGGCGTTCTCCGCCGACAGCCGCGAGCCGACGTCGATGAAGTCGGTGGCCCCGGCGTAGAGCTGGCCCAGCAGGGTGCCGAGGAACAGCGAGGCGAAGAACAGCCCGCCGCGGAAGCCGAACCCCAGCGACACCACCGAGGCGGTGGTTTTCAACAGGAACACCGCCGCCAGGATCACCAGCGGCACGCCCACCGCCAGGTCCAGGTGCAGGGCGCCGTGGCCGGCCGACAGGGTCTGCGGCGACAAAAGGGCGAGGCCGGCCAGCAACAGGCCGCCCACCGCCGGGCGCAGCACCAGGGGCAGCTTGGAGGCCCGCACCGCCCGCTCCACCGCCGGCACCAGCCGCATGATCGCCACGCCGACCAGGGCGCAGATCAGGCCGAGCCCCGCATAGAGCAGGTAGCCGATGGCGTCGGGGGAGCTCTGGGCCTTGATCTCGATGGAGTAGGGGACGCCGCCGACGCCGCGGGCCGCCAGCACGCTGGCCAGGCAGGCGGCGGCCACCGGGGCGATGGCCGAGGGCGTGTAGGAGCCGATGACGATCTCGAAGGCGTAGAAGGCGCCGGTGAGCGGCGCGCCGAACGCCGCCCCGATCGCTGCGCCCGCGCCGGCGCCCACCAGGATGCGCATGTCGTGGCGGCGCAGCTTCAGCCGCCCGCCGGTCCACGACGCCGCCGCGCCGCCGGCCTGGGCGTAGGCCGCCTCCAGGCCCACCGAGGCGCCGAGACCGTTGGAGAGCACCGTCTGGGCGCAGACCACCGCGCTGTCGATCGGGCTCATCACCCCGCCGTAGAGGGCGTTGGCCTCGACCACGTCGACCAGCGGCGCGGTCCGGCGGCGGCGGACCAGCCAGGTGAACAGCCCCAGCCCCAGCCCGCCCACCGGCAGCCACAGGGCGTCCAGCGGCCGGATGTGGGCGCTGGCGCTCAGGTGGTCGTTGGGCCCGATGCCGTAGAGCAGCGACTGCAGGCCGTGCGCGATGCGGCTCTGGAACACCGCCAGCAGGCCCGCCGCGGCGCCCACCGCCACCGACAGGGCGATCAGCCACAGCTCGCTGGTCCGCAGGCGCTGCCGGAGCGCGGCGAGCAGGCGGGCCGGCTTGCGGCGGGCGGGGAGGGGAATGTCGATCATTTGCGGGTCCGCCCACCATCGCCCGGCTGGGCGGGGATTTGAAGGCGCCGTAGCCGCACTTGCCTAACCGGCCCGACCCGGCGACAACCCGCGCACTGCAACGACAACGCGAGGGAGACGCGCGTGGCCGACGACTATCAGATGCCCAAGGGCGAGCTGATGAAGGGCAAGCGGGGGATCGTCACCGGCGTGGCGAACCACCAGTCCATCGCCTGGGGCATCGCCAGCCAGCTGGCCGCCCAGGGCGCGGAGATCGCGCTGCTGCACCTGCCTGGGATGGAGCGGCGCGTGCAGCCGCTGGCCGACAGCATCGGGGTCAAGGTGCTGGCGCCGGTGGACGTCACCGACGACGCCTCCATGGACGCCGCGTTCGCGACCGTGAAGCAGGCGTTCGGCCAGATCGACTTCTTTGTCCACGCCATCGCCTTCGCCAACAAGGACGAGCTGAAGGGCTCGTTCGTTGAGAACACCACCCGCGAGGGCTTCCTGCGGGCCCTGAACATCTCGGCGTTCAGCTTCGTCGACTGCGCGCGGCGCGCGGCGGAGATGATGCCGGAGGCCGGCGGCTCGATCATCACGCTCACCTACATGGGCTCGGAGCGGGCGATCCCGAACTACAACACCATGGGCGTCGCCAAGGCGGCGCTGGAGGCGGCGACCCGCTACGCGGCCCGCGACCTGGGGCCGAAGGGCATCCGGGTGAACGCCGTCTCGCCGGGGGCCATGCGCACCCTGTCGCTGGCCGGCATCTCCGGCGGCCGCGGCATGCTGGCCAAGGGGCGCTCGCTCTCGGCCATGAAGGCGGACACCTCCATGGAGGGCGTCGCCGGCTGCGCGCTGTGGCTGCTCTCCGACCTCGGCAAGTCCACCACCGGCGAGCTGATCCACGTCGACGCCGGCTTCCACATCATGGGCTTCACCGAGGACGACGGCGCAGAGGGCTAGCGCCCCCGTGCCGGCGCCAAAGCCGTCTGGACGCAGCCGCAAGATCGTGGGCGTATCGCGCCGATGAGCGAGACCTTCGACGCCGATGTGATCATCGCCGGGGCCGGCATCGCCGGAGCCACCCTGGCCCTGGCGCTGGCCAAGTCCGGCCTGAAGCCGGTCCTCATCGACCCGGTGGTGTTCAGCGCCCAGACCGCGCCGACCTTCGACGGCCGCGCCTCGGCCATCGCCTACGCCGCCTTCCGCCAGTGGCGGGCGCTGGACGTGGCCCCGGCGCTGGAGCCGCACGTGCAACGGATCGCCCAGATCCTGGTCACCGACGGCCGCGCGCCCGGCGCCGCGGCCGACGCGCCGCCGCCGTTCTTCCTGCGCTTCGACGCCGAGGAGATCGCCGACCGCTCCGAGGGCGAGCCGCTCGGCTACATGCTGGAGAACCGCCATATCCGCGCCGGCCTGGCCCAGGCCATCGGGGCGGCCGGCATCGAGGTGCTGGCCCCGGCCCGCGTGGCCAGCGCCGAGTTCGGTCCCCGTGCGGCGGCCGTCACCCTGGCCGACGGCCGCACACTGCGCGCGCCACTGGTGGTGGGGGCCGAGGGCCGCGGCTCGGTGATCCGCCGCGAGGCGGCGATCGGCGCGCTGGGCTGGGACTACGGCCAGACCGGCGTCGTCGCGACAGTGAAGCTCGCCAGGGGCCACGGCGGCGTGGCGCACGAGTTCTTCCTGCCGGGCGGGCCGTTCGCCATCCTGCCCCTCACCGACGACCGCGCCAGCCTGGTGTGGACCGAGAGCACGCGGCGCGGCGAGGCGCTGAAGACCGCCCGGCCCGAGGTGTTCCACGCCCACCTCCAGCGCCGGTTCGGCGATTTCCTGGGCGAGGCGACGGTCGAGGGCCAGGTCTTCACCTACCCCTTGAGCCTGCAACTGGCCGAGCGCCTGGTCGCCCCGCGCGTGGCCCTGCTGGGCGACGCCGCCCACGGGGTGCACCCGATCGCCGGCCAGGGCCTGAACCTCGGCCTCAAGGGGGCCGCGGCGCTGGCGCAGACCATCGTCGAGGCTTGCCGCCTGGGCGAGGACTTCGGCTCCGAGGCGGTGCTGGAGCGCTATGCGGCCTGGCGGCGGTTCGACACGGTGACGCTGTCGGCGGGCATGGACGCCTTCGTGCGGCTGTTCTCCAACGACCACCCGCTGCTTCGCCTGGCCCGGGGCGCGGGAATGGCGGCGGTGAACCGCATAGGCCCGGCGCGGCGGTTCTTCATGCAGGAAGCCGGCGGCGCAGTCGGCGACCTGCCCCGGCTGCTGAAGGGCGAGGCGCTCTAGCCCCTCAGTGCTCGGCCCGGATCCGCTCGATCGCCGCGCGCGCGGCCTCGCGGTGGCGGGGCTTCAGGTGGCGGCCGACCAGCGCCAGCATGGCCGCGAACACCGCGGCGTCATCGGTGTAGCCGAGGCCGGCGATGAAGTCGGGAATGGCGTCGGTGGGCACCACGAAATAGGCCAGCGCCGCCAGCATCATCCCCTTGGCCGAGGTCGGCGTCTCGTCGTCGCGCGCGCAGTACCAGACCGCCAGGGCGTCGGAGGCGAAGGGGATCTTGGCCGCCACCTTGCGGATCTTCGGCCAGAAGCCGCGGGCCACCCGCTGCTCGTTCAGCCGCACCACCGAGGGGATCAGCGCGCGGCCCGGGTCGAGCGGCCCGTGCGGGTCGAAGTCCGCGTTGACGTGGGGTGACGCTTTTTCGGTGGCGCTCATCGGGCTAAGCCTGCCTCGGCACATCTAACGGCAACGGGAGCCTGGCGTCCATGGAACTCAATTCATCTGTCGCGGCGGTCGTCACCGGCGGCGCCTCCGGGCTCGGCGAGGCCACCGTCCGCGCGCTCGCCGAACACGGCGTCAAGGTCGCGATCTTCGACATGAACGCCGAGAAGGGCGAACAGGTCGCCAAGGAGGTCGGCGGCGTGTTCTGCAAGGTCAACGTCACCTCCGAGGAGGAGGTCGACGCCGGCTTCGCCAAGGCCCGCGCCGCTCACGGCCAGGAGCGGATCCTGGTCAACTGCGCCGGCACCGGCAACGCGATGAAGACCGCCAGCCGCGACAAGCAGACCGGCGAGGCCAAGCACTTCCCGCTCGAGGCCTTCAACTTCATC
This sequence comes from Phenylobacterium hankyongense, assembly GCF_003254505.1. NCBI lineage: Bacteria > Pseudomonadati > Pseudomonadota > Alphaproteobacteria > Caulobacterales > Caulobacteraceae > Phenylobacterium > Phenylobacterium hankyongense. The sequence continues at coordinate 1,244,956 of NZ_QFYP01000001.1, forward strand.
ATCCAGATCAACCTCGTCGGCACCTTCCGCTGCATCGCCAAGTCGGCGAAGGGCATGCTGGACCTGGAGCCGATGGCCGACGGCGAGCGCGGCGCGATCGTCAACACCGCCTCGGTGGCTGCCGTCGACGGCCAGATGGGCCAGGCGGCCTACTCCGCCTCCAAGGGCGGCGTGGTCGGCATGACCCTGCCGATCGCCCGTGACCTGATGGGCGACGGCATCCGGGTGAACACCATCCTGCCGGGGATCTTCAACACGCCGCTGATGAACGCCGCGCCGGAGAACGTGAAGCAGGCGCTGGCCGCCTCCGTCCCCTTCCCCAAGCGGCTCGGCAATGCGCCGGAATACGCCTCCCTGGCGCTGGAGATGATCCGCAACGGCTACTTCAACGGCGAACACGTCCGCCTCGACGGCGCCATCCGCATGCCGCCGCGGTAAGGCGAAGGGACCGCGCCAGCGGGTCGGATGAGGGGTCACGTTCCCCTGTCCGCTGCGCGCCGCAGGCGCTGTCCTTATGGGTCAAATCGGCGCTGTCGCGCCACCGCGGCTGATAGACCGGCGCGACCCCTCATCCGACCCGCTCGCGCGGGTCACCTTCTCCCACAGGGGGAGAAGGGCGCTAGTACCGCCGCCGCCCGCCGCTGGCGGTGAGGCCGCCCAGGACGCCGCGGATCAGTTCGCGGCCGACCTGGCTGCCGAGGGTGCGGAGCATGGACTTGCCGAACGCCTCGGCCATCGACTGGCGGTTCGACGGCCGGGGCGCCGGGGCGGCCTTCGGCTCCGGGGCGGGCGCCGCGGCGGCGGCCTTCTGGGCGGCGCGGGCCTTCAGCATCTCGAACGCCGACTCGCGGTCCTGCGGCTGGTCATAGAGCCCGCGCACCGGGCTCTGGGCCATCACCGCGGCGCGCTCGGCCGGCGTCATCGGGCCGATCCGCGAGTCCGGCGGCCGCACCATGGTCTTCTGCACCATCGTCGGCGCGCCCTTCTCGTCGAGCACCGAGACCAGGGCCTCGCCGACCCCGAGGTTCTGGATCGCCTCGGCGGTGTCGAACGCCGGGTTGGGCCGGAAGCTGTCGGACGCCGCGCGCAGGCCGCGCTGCTCCACCGGCGTGTAGGCGCGCAGCGCGTGCTCGACGCGGTTGCCGAGCTGGCCCAGCACGGTCTCGGGGATGTCGGCCGGGTTCTGGGTGACGAAGTAGACGCCGACGCCCTTGGAGCGGATCAGCCGCACCACCTGCTCGACCTTCTCCAGCAGCGGCTTGGGCGCGTCGCGGAACAGCAGGTGGGCCTCGTCGAAGAAGAAGGCGAGCCGCGGCTTTTCCGGGTCGCCGACCTCCGGCAGCTCCTCGAACAGCTCGCTCATCAGCCACAACAGGAAGGTGGCGTAGAGCCGGGGGCTGGCGATCAGCTTGTCGGCGGCCAGCACGCTGACGTAGCCGCGGCCGGCTCCGTCGGTGCGCATCAGGTCGGCGAGCGCCAGCGCCGGCTCGCCGAACAGGTTGGCGCCCCCTTGCGTCTCCAGCACCAGCAGCTTGCGCTGGATGGTCGCCACCGTCGCGGCCGAGACGTTGCCGTACTTCGCGCCCAGCGCCTGGGCGTTGTCGCTGGCGTAGGTCAGCGCCGCCTGCAGGTCCTTGAGGTCCAGCAGCAGCAGGCCTTCCTCGTCGGCGGCGCGGAACACCACGTTGAGCACGCCCTCCTGCACGTCGTTCAGCTCCAGCATGCGGGCGATCAGCAGCGGCCCCATCTCCGAGACCGTGGCGCGGATCGGATGGCCGGCCTGGCCGAACAGGTCCCAGAACACCACCGGCGCGGCGGCGGGGCGGAGCGTCAGCCCCATGCCCTGGGCCCGCGCCGTCATCTTCTCGCTGGGCTGGCCCGCCGCGGCGATGCCGGAGAGGTCGCCCTTCACGTCGGCGGCGAACACCGGCACGCCGGCGTCGGAGAGCCCCTGCGCCAGCACCTGCAGGGTGACGGTCTTGCCGGTCCCGGTGGCGCCCGCCACCAGGCCGTGGCGGTTGGCGCGGTCGAGCCGCAGTTGCTGGGGCTGGTGGTCGGCATAGCCGATCAGGACGCCGTCGTCGGGCATGGGCGGGGCTCCATCCGCAAGGCTCTCGCCGCCACGCCGGCGGTCGTTCAACCGGTGCAACGCCTGGCCGACGGGATCGTGCACGAAAATGCCTCCGGCGGGGCAAAATCCCTCCCCATGGCGCGCGAACCCCAGTAGAGGTCGCCCGAATTGACGGCGGACCTTCCGCCGGGGACAGTCGAGCCTGCGTTCGCGAAAGCCCTTCATGCCCGTCGCCGAGTCGTCCGTGTCGCGTAACGCCCTGGTGATCCTGGCGGTGATCGCGTCCGGCGCGACCCTCTACTGGATGTCGGGCATCCTGACGCCGCTGGCGCTGGCCATGTTCCTGGCGGTGATGATCGACGGCTTCGCCCGGGTGCTGCAGCACCGGCTGCCGGGGATCTCCCGCCGCGCCGCCCTGCCGCTGGCCATCGTCCTGTCGCTGGCGATCTTCGGCGGCAGCGCCTTCTTCGTCGCCGAGAACGCCACCAGCTTCGCCACGCAGCTGGTCACCTACACCCCCAAGCTCAACGGCCTGATCGCCCGCATCGCCGCCCTGGTGGGGGTGGAGGCGCCGCCGAACATCAGCCAGCTTTTCCACCAGCTCGACCCGACCAAATACCTGGGCCAGGTGGCCAGGGGGCTGCAGAACTTCGCCTCCACCGCCGCCTTCGTCCTGGTCTACGCCGCCTTCATCATCGCCTCGCGGCACGGCTTCGAGCGCAAGATCGTCGGCCTGTTCGCGACGCGGGAGGAGCGGCAGGAAGCGCTCGCCGCCTTCCTGCGCATCCGCGACGGGGTGGAGCAGTACCTCTGGGTGCAGACCGTGACCGGCGCGATGATCGCCGTGGCCTCCTGGCTGGCCATGGTCGCCGTGGGCCTCAACGACGCCGCCTTCTGGGCCTTCCTGATCTTCATCGCCTCCTACATCCCGGTGGTCGGCGGCGTGGTCGCCGTCGCCGCCCCGCCGCTGTTCGCGCTCGTGCAGTTCGACAGCTACGGGCAGGCGATCGTGCTGTTCGCGGTGCTGAACGTGATCACCGGCGTGGTCGGCAACATCATCTATCCGCGCATGCAGGGCCGCAGCCTGAACATCGATCCGGTGGTGGTGCTGCTGGCGCTGGCCTTCTGGGGCGCGATCTGGGGCCTCGCGGGGGCCTTCCTTTCGACCCCGCTCACGGTGATGATGATGGTCATCCTGGCCCAGTTCGACGGCACCCGATGGATCGCCGTCCTGCTGTCGGCCGACGGCGATCCGCAGCAGCTGAAGACCAAACGCCTCGACCAGGCGCCGGACGAGCCGGACCCCGCCCCCGCTGGACGGCGGCACAGAAAAACCTAATGAGTTGAGGGCTTCCCTTTGACCTCGTGCTTCCTATCTAAGGCTCGCCGCCGTCCCGAGGACGCCGGCAGGTGCGTCCGTTCCCCTAGCCCACGGGCGCAGCGAGCACTGAGCGAACCGCCGCCCCCCCACGGCGGGACCGCGCGCCGCCGGACCCTCTCCTCCGGCGGCGTCCTCGCGTCCGGACCCCGCTTCGTCGCCCTCTCCGACCTTCGCCGCGAAGGAGCCTGCGCATGAGCCGGGCTCCCAAGGCCGGCGCCGCCCTGGTCAAGGCCGCGCTGTCCGCCATCGGCGGCGAAGCCGACCTCGACGCCGCCCGCGCCTTCGCCAAACAGGCCGCCCTCGACGCCGCGCCGGACGAGCTCCCCGAGCTGACCGCCGCCGAGCTGGCGCAGAACCTCGCCGACTTCTGGCGGTTCGCGGAGCGCCGCCGCGGCCGCGGGCCCTCGATCCGCATCGCCCCGGTGATCGGCGCCCGCCATCGCGGCCTCGACCGGCTGGAGATCGTGCAGGACGACGCGCCGTTCCTGGTCGACAGCATCATGGGCGAGATCGCCGAGCAGGGCCTCTCCGTGCGCGCCATGTTCCACCCGGTGGTGGAGGTGCAGCGCGACCGCGCCGGCGTCCGCGGGCCGACCGGCTCGGCGCGGCGCGAGTCGATGATCCAGGTGATCCTCGATCCCATCGGCGCCGACCGCGAGGCGGCCCTGATCCGCGGGGTCGGAGAGACGCTGAAGGACGTGCGCGCCGCCGTCGACGACTTCGACGACATGCTGGCCCTGATGGGCCGCACCCTGGGCGAGCTGCAGGTGCGCGGCCGGCCGAACGCCACCTGGGAGGAGGAGCTCGCCTTCCTCAGCTGGCTGCACGCCGAGCACTTCGTGTTCCTCGGCGCCCGCAGCTACGAGTACCCGAAGCTGCCGAACGGCGACTACGCGCCGGAGGAGCCGCTCTACCAGCCCAAGGACGGCCTGGGCGTGCTGCGCGATCCCGAGCGCACCGTGCTCCGCCGCGCCAACGAGCCCGCCCTGCTGCTGGCCCAGGTCAAGGACCGGCTGCTCACCGACCCGGCGGTCACCGTCGCCAAGTCCAATGTCCGCAGCCGGGTGCACCGCCGCGGCTACATGGATTACGTCGGCGTCAAGCGCTACGCCGACGACGGCCGCCCGTTTGGCGAGATCCGCTTCGTCGGCCTGTTCACCGCCGAGGCCTACGACCAGCCGGTCTCCGCCGTGCCGCTGATCCGCTCCAAGGCCGCGCATGTGCTTGAGCGCGCCGCCATGGTCCCGGGCAGCCACAACGAGAAGCGGCTGAAGAACATCGTCGAGAACCACCCCCGCGACGAGCTCTTCCAGATGACCGAGGACGAGCTGCTCGAGGAGGCGCTCGGCATCCTGCACCTCTACGACCGGCCGCGCGTGCGGCTGTTCGAGCGCCGCGACCCGTTCGACCGCTTCGCCTCGGTGCTGCTGTTCCTGCCCCGCGACCAGTACGACTCCGACCTCGCCCAGCGGGCCGGCCAGATCCTGGCGCAGGCCTACGGCGGCCGGGTCTCGGCCTCCTACCCCAGCTTCTCCGACGCCCCCCTGGCGCGGGTGCACTACATCATCGGCTTCACGCCCGCCCAGCACAGCTGGCCCGACCTCCGGCAGCTGGAAGCCGCCATCGGCGAGGCGGCGCGGACCTGGGAAGACCGCTTCGACGCCGCCGTGCGCGCCTCCGGCCGACCGCCGGAAGAGGTGGCCGAGATCCTTGCCCGCTACCGCGGCGCCTTCCCGGCCGGCTACCGCGACCGCTTCGAGGTCGCCGAGGCGCTGGCCGACCTGGCGGTGATCGACGCCATGGACGAGGACGAGCCGGTGCAGGTGCGCGCCTACCGCCTGCCCACCGACGGCCCGCTGCAGTTCCGCTTCAAGCTCTACCGCCCCGCCGATCCCGCGCCGCTGGCCGAGGTCCTGCCGATCCTCGACAACATGGGCCTGAAGGCGCTGGCCGAGGCCGGCTTCCCGGTGGCCCGCGCGGGCCGGCCGCCGGTCTGGGTCCACGACTTCGAGCTCGAGGACCCGCGCGGCGGCCACCTGGTGTTCGCGGAGATCAAGCAGGCGTTCGAGGACGCCGTGGTCGCGGTCTGGACCGGCCGCACCGAGAACGATGGCTTCAACCGCCTGGTGCTGGAGCTCGCCCTGCCCTGGCGCGACGCGGCCCTGGTCCGGGCGCTGGCCCGCCACCGCCAGCAGTCGGGGCTCGACCCCAGCCAGCGCGTGCAGGAGGAGGCGCTGGCCAGCAATCCCGGCGTGGCGCGGCTGATCCTCGACCTGTTCCGCACCCGCTTCGACCCGGCGATCAAGGCCGACCTGCCCCGCCGGCTGGAGCAGGCCGGCGCGGTGATGGCCAAGATCGTCGAGGCCCTGCAGCTGGTCGCCAGCCTGGACGACGACCGGGTGCTGCGCCGCATGGCGCTGTTGGTCGGCGCCACCCAGCGCACCAACTTCTACCAGGTCGGCCCCGACGGGGCGCCCAAGCCCTACATCTCCTTCAAGGTCGCCAGCGGCGAGTTGACCGACCTGCCGAACCCCAAGCCGTTCCGCGAGATCTTCGTCTGGGGCGTCAACGTCGAGGGCGTCCACCTGCGCTTCGGCCCGGTGGCCCGCGGCGGCCTGCGCTGGTCCGACCGCCGCGACGACTTCCGCACCGAGGTGCTCGGCCTGGTGAAGGCCCAGCAGGTGAAGAACGCGGTGATCGTGCCGGTCGGCTCCAAGGGCGGCTTCTATCCCAAGCTGCTGCCCAAGGCCGGCTCCCCCGACGAGGTCCGCGCCGAGGGCGTGCGCGCCTACACCACCTTCCTGCAGGGCCTGCTGGACATCACCGACAACCTCACGGCCGACGGCCGGGTGATCCATCCCGAGGGCGTCGTGGTCCACGACGGCGACGATCCCTACCTGGTGGTGGCGGCCGACAAGGGCACGGCGACCTTCTCCGACATCGCCAACGGCATCGCCGAATCCTACGGCTTCTGGCTGGGCGACGCCTTCGCCTCCGGCGGCTCGGCCGGCTACGACCACAAGGCCATGGGCATCACCGCCCGCGGCGCCTGGGAGGCGGTGAAGCGCCACTTCCGCGAGCTCGGCAAGGACATCCAGGCCGAGCCGTTCACCGTGGTCGGCTGCGGCGACATGTCGGGCGACGTGTTCGGCAACGGCATGCTGCTGTCGGAACAGACCCGGCTGCTGGCCGCCTTCGACCACCGCCACGTCTTCCTCGACCCCGATCCCGACCCGGCGAAGTCCTGGGCCGAGCGCAAGCGGATGTTCGACCTGCCGCGCTCCTCCTGGGACGACTACGACCGCAAGAAGATCTCCAAGGGCGGCGGCGTGTTCCCGCGGACCCTGAAGTCGATCGCCCTGACCCCCGAGGTCAAGGCGACGCTGGGGATCACGGCCGACGCCCTGTCGCCGGCCGAGCTGATCACCGCCATCCTCAAGGCCCCGGCCGAGCTGCTCTACCTGGGCGGCATCGGCACCTATGTGAAGGCCAAGGCCGAATCCAACACCGACGTCGGCGACAAGGCCAACGACCCGGTGCGGGTCAACGGCTCCGACCTGCAGGTGAAGGTGGTGGGCGAAGGCGCCAACCTCGGCCTCACCCAGGCCGGGCGCATCGAGTACGCCCTGGCCGGCGGGCGGATCGACACCGACGCCATCGACAACTCCGCCGGCGTGGACACCTCCGACCACGAGGTGAACATCAAGATCCTCACCGGCGTGCTGGAGCGCACCGGCGAGCTGACCCGCGCCAGGCGCGACACCCTGCTGCGCTCGATGACCGACGACGTCGCCGCCCACGTGCTGGCCCACAACTACGACCAGACCCTGGCGCTCTCGCTGATGGAGATGGACGCGGCCGGCGAGCTGGAGCCGCACGCCCGCTTCATGAGCGAGCTGGAAGCCAAGGGCCGGCTCGACCGCACGGTCGAGGGCCTTCCGGACGCCGCGGCGATCGCCGAGCGGGCGCAGGCCGGCCGCGGCCTCACCCGGCCGGAGCTGGCGGTGCTGTTGGCCTACGGCAAGCTGGAGCTGAAGCGGGAGATGATCGCCAGCCAGGCGCCGGACGATCCCAGCTTCCAGGCCAAGCTCGAGGGCTATTTCCCCAAGCCCCTGCGCAAGTATGCCGAGCCGATGCACCGCCACCGGCTGCGGCGCGAGATCATCACCACCGTGGTCGCCAGCGACGCCGTCAACCGCTGCGGCCCGAGCTTCCCCCCGCGGTTGATGGCGGCGGCCAACTGCGACGTCGTCGCCTTCGTGGCTGGCTACGAGGCCGCCAAGACGGTGCTGGAGATCCCGGCCCTGTGGGACGAGGTCGCCGCCCTCGACGGCAAGGTCCCGGCCGCCGGGCAGATGGCCCTGTTCCGCCGGTTCGCCGCGGCCCTGCGCGGCGCGACCTTCTGGCTCGCCCGGCGGGCGTCGCGCGAGAAGCTCGACGTCGAGGCCCTGGTCGGCCGCTACGGCGCCGGATTCAAGAGCCTGCGCCGGCTGATGCCTGACGTGGTCTCCGCCGTGGAGAAGGCGGCCATCGAGGCCCGCACCCAGCAGCTGGTCGAGGCCGGCGCGCCCGAGCCCCAGGCCCGCACCGCCGCGGTGCTGCAGGCGCTGACCGGGGCGGCGGACCTCATCGACCTGGCGGAGGCCTCCAGCTGGCCGCTGCCCAACGTCGCGCGCCTCTACCACGCGACGGGGGCCGCCTTCGGCTTCGACCGGCTGCGTGCGGCGGCGGCCGCCTATGCGGTGGGCGACGCTTTCGAGCGCACGGCGCTGCGGCGGCTGATCGAGGACCTCTTGGCCGAGCAGGCGCAGCTGGCCCGCGCGGTGATGGAGTTCGCCGGCGGCCCGCAGGCCGGCGACGACGCCCGCCACGCCGAGGAGGCGGTCGCTTCCTGGGCCGCCCTGCGGCGCGAGACGGCGCGGGTCGCCTGCCGGACCCTCGACGAGATCGAGGCCGCCGGCGGCGCCTGGACCTTCGCCAAGCTCACCATCGCCAACGCCGCGCTGCGCGAACTGGCCACCGAGGCGGCCAGCCCCAAGCGTCGGCGCGCCTGATCGGGCGATCCGGAAGAAAGTTGCTCCCCCTCCGGGGGAGCTGTCAGCGAAGCTGACTGAGGGGGTCCTCCGAGGTCGGTGCGGACCCCCTCCACCGCTGCGCGGTCCCCCTCCCCCAGAGGGGGAGGACCTGCTGCCGTTCCTAGTGCCGGAACACCCGCACGCCGGTGAACACCATGGCCAGGCCGCGTTCGTCGGCGGCGTCGATGACCTTCTGGTCGCCGATCGAGCCGCCCGGCTGGATCACCGCCGTGCAGCCGGCGTCCGCGGCCTGGATCAGCCCGTCGGGGAACGGGAAGAAGGCTTCCGAGGCGCAGGCCGAGCCGGTCAGGTCCAGCCCGAAGTCGGCGGCGCGCAGGGCGGCGATGCGGGCGGAGTCCTTGCGGTTCATCTGGCCGGCGCCGACCCCCAGGGTCTGGCCGTCCCGGGCGTAGACGATGGCGTTGGACTTCACGTGCTTGGCGATGGTGAAGGCGAACAGCATGTCGCGCACCTCCGCCTCGGTGGGCGCGCGTTTGGTCACCACCTTCAGGTCGGCGGCGGTGACATGGGCGTCGTCGCGGCCTTGCACCAGGAAGCCCCCGGCCACCGACTTGAAGGTCAGGCCCGGCGCCCGCGGATCCGGCAGGCCGCCGGTGGTCAGCAGGCGGACGTTCTTCTTCCTGGCGAACAGCGCCGCGGCGTCGGCGTCGATCTCCGGGGCGATCACCACCTCGGTGAGCAGCTTGAGGATCTCCTCGGCGGTGGCCGCGTCCAGCGGGCGGTTCAGGGCGATGATGCCGCCGAATGCGCTGACCGGGTCGCAGGCCAGGGCCCGCTCGTAGGCCTCGAGCACGCTCGCGCCGGTGGCGACGCCGCAGGGGTTGGCGTGCTTGATGATCGCGCAGGCCGGCGCGGCGGCCGGATCGAACTCGGCGATCAGCTCGAAGGCCGCGTCGGTGTCGTTGATGTTGTTGTAGCTGAGCTCCTTGCCCTGCAGCTGGCGGGCCGTCGCCACCCCGACGCGGGGGTTGGCGAAGCGGTAGAAGGCCGCGCTCTGGTGCGGGTTCTCGCCGTAGCGCAGGGCCTGCACCCGCTCGCCGGCGAAGGCGCGGCGGCGCGGGGCGGCCTCGCCCAGGGCGTCGGCGAACCAGCTGGAGATCGCCGCGTCATAGGCCGCCGTGCGGGCATAGGCGCGGGCCGCCAGCTGCTTGCGCAGCGACAGCGGCGTCGAGCCGTGGGCCTGCAACTCGGCGATCACCTCGGCGAGGTCCGCCGGCTCGGTGCAGACCGCCACATAACCGTGGTTCTTGGCTGCCGAGCGGATCATCGCCGGGCCGCCGATGTCGATGTTCTCCACCGCCGTCGCATAGTCCGCGCCGGCCGCCACGGTTTGCTCGAAAGGGTAGAGGTTGACGTAGACGAGGTCGATGCCGCCGATCCCGTGCGCGTCCATCGCCGCCTTGTGCTCCGGCGCGTCGCGCACGCCCAAGAGGCCGCCGTGGACCACCGGGTGCAGGGTCTTCACCCGCCCGTCCATCATCTCCGGGAAGCCGGTCAGCTCGCTGATGTCCTTCACCGCCAGGCCGGCGTCGGCGATCGCCTTGCGGGTGCCGCCGGTGGAGACCAGCTCCACGCCCATCTCGGCCAGCGCGCGGGCGGCCTCCACGAGGCCGGTCTTGTCGGAGACGGAGATCAGGGCGCGGCGGACGGGCGCGCGGTCGGGAGCGGCGGGGAAATCGGGGGCGGCAGGCATGGCATTCTCCTCTGGAAGAGTTCGAGAAATGCCCAGGCGAGCGGCGGTCGTTGCTCCCGCGCTCCCCGGTGGTCGCCCACCTAAATTCGCCAGTCACACGGGATGGCGGGGGATTAGGCCTCGTCGGCCTCTCCGTCAACGCGCCCGCGCGCCGCGGCCGACAGCTTCCAGCGCACCCGCGCCCCGGCGTCGAGCCGGGCCTGGCCGCGCAGCACGATCTGCTGCGAGCGCCGCGGCTGGCCCTGGTGGTAGTGCAGCGAGGGTTCGATCGCGACCTCGATGGCGTCGTTGCGCAGCCACCAGCCGCTCTCCTGGCCCTCGGGCTTCAGGAGCACGCTCTTCTTGTCGCGCGAGATCAGGGCGCTGACCTCGGGGTGCAGGTGAAAGCGGACCATGAACGGCGCGAACCGCCGCCCGCCCGGCCGGCCGCCGGGCCCCACCGGGGTGAACCGATCCTCGCCGCGCAGCTCGTCGGCCTCGATGTCGATGTAGAGCCGGCGCTCATGACGCAGGCCGAAGCGCTTGGCCCAGCCGTCGTGGGCGAGCTCCAGCCACAGCGCCCCGGGCGCCTCGTGGCGGCGCGTCTCCACCGCCCCGTAGCCGTCGACCAGTCGCGGCCCCAGCACCTGGGCCGGGAAGCCGCGCAGCGGCTCGCCGCAGGGCGCGTCGCCGAGCGAGGCGGTGGAGGCGGCGTCCACCAGCCGCATGGCCTGCGGCCCCTGGGCGTCCGGCGACCAGCCCGCCCCGACGATCAGCCGCCGGGCGCCGGCCAGCACCTCGATCGCCAGCGGCTGGCCGCAGGCGGTGACGCTCCACGGGCCCGCAGGCGCCGCCGCGGCGTCGGCGACGATCTGCAGCGAGCGCGCCTCCAGGCGCTGATAGCCGTTGCGCGCGGCGGGGACCGTGCGCGCGCCGAGCTCGTCCTGCGCCCGCGCCGCCGCCACGTAGCCGGCCTCCAGCTCGTCGCCGCCGTGGAAGGCCGCCAGCCGGCCGTCCGCCAGGGTGAAGAACCGCACCGCCGCCGCCAGCCGGTCGATGGCCCGCAGAACCTCGTCCGGCGCGGCCATGCCCCGCTGCACCAGGGCCTCGTCCAGGGTCATCAGGTCGAACAGCAGCTCCAGCGCCGCCTGCGGGCTGCGCGAGGCGTGGCCGCCGTCGGCCGGCACGCTCACCGGCAGGCAGGCCTCCAGCCGGCGCAGCGCCCGGGTCAGCAGCCGCTCGCCGGCCGCGCCGCCCAGCGCCGCCCCGGCCACCGCCGCCGCCACCGCGCGCTCGGCGGCCCGGGCGGGGCCTTCCGGCATGCTCAGCAGGAAACGGGCCTGGCGGGCGAGGTCCAAGGCGATCTGCGCGGTCTCCGCCTCCGAGGCGCGGACGCACAGGGCGCGGGCGGCGCAGGCGAGGTTGAACACCCGCCGCTCCAGCACCTCGGCGCTCCAGGCGAAGGCGTTCCAGCGGCCGAACAGCCGGCGCCACTCCAGCGTCAGCCGCAGGCCCTCCACCGCGCCCTCGGGCCCGGCGGCGAGCAGCCCGCCCATCCAGCCGAAGCGGTGCAGGGCGACGGCGAAGCGGCGGCTGGGGCTCGGCCGGTCCCAGGGATCGCCCCGCGGCCCCACCGCCAGGGTCTCGCCGGCCAGCAGGAAGGCCCCGGCGAGGATACGGCGGCCGGTCTCGGGGTCGGCGGGCCGCAGGTCGGCGGGGGTGGCGGCGAGGCCTTCCGGCGCGGGATGGACGAGCGCCCAGCGGCGCGGCGGGCTCGTCGCCCACGCCTGCGCCAGCCCCACCCGGAGGGCGAGCGCCAGCGCCGGGACCACATGGCGGCCGGGCGGAAGGGACGGCGGGGAGGCTCCTGCCATGCCGCGCCGCGCTTCCCCTAGCCGCCGCGCAGGGCGCGGATGTTGTCGGCGTAGCGGTCGGGCCCGCCGCGGAACACCGCCGTGCCCGCCACCAGCGCCGTCGCCCCGGCCGAGATGCAAAGGGGCGCGGTCTCCGGGGTCACGCCGCCGTCGACCTCCAGCGGGATGTCGCGGCCGGTGGCGTCGATCATCTTGCGCAGGCGTTCGATCTTGGCGAGCTGCGAGCGCATGAAGCTCTGGCCGCCGAAGCCCGGGTTGATCGACATCACCAGGATCAGGTCGACGTCGTCCATCATCCACTCGATCACCGACGGATCCGTGGACGGGTTGAACACCACCCCGGCCTTGGCGCCGAGTTCGCGGATCCGCTTCAGCGTCCGGTTCAGGTGCGGTCCGGCCTCGGGGTGCACGCTGATCAGGTCCGCCCCCGCGGCGCGGAACGCCTCCAGGTAGGGATCGGCCGGGGCGATCATCAGGTGGACGTCGAAGGGGATCTTCACGTGCGGCCGGAGCGCCTTCACGATGTCGGGGCCGAGCGTGATGTTGGGCACGAAATGGCCGTCCATGACGTCCACGTGCAGCCAGTCCGCCCCGGCCGCCTCGACGGCCCGCGCCTCCTCGCCCAGCCGGGCGAAATCGGCGGCGAGGATCGAGGGCGCAATGATCGGCGAAGACGGCATGGCCCCGACTTAATCTGATGCGCGCGACGCGGCTAGAGGCTCGGGTCGTGCTACCCCCTTCCAGTCATCCCCGCGAAAGCGGGGACCCAGGCTTTTTTCCTTTGTCGCTGACACCGGCGAAGGGCGGCGAACTCGCTCGGCAGAAACACAAAACACCTGGGTCCCCGCTTTCGCGGGGATGACCGGGGGGACGCCCTACTCCGCCCGCCGGAACCGGGCGATGTAGAAGCCGTCCGTGCCGCCTTCGCGGTGGTGGGGCAGGATGCGCAGCGTGCCGTCGGCGCGCAGGCTGGCGGCGGGCGCGCCGCCCTCGCCCGGCTCGATCGGGTCGGGGCCGAACTGCGGGGTGCGCGACAGGAAGGCCTGGGCCTGGGCCTCGCCCTCCTCCGGCTCCAGCGAGCAGACGCAGTAGACCAGCCGGCCGCCCGGCCTGGTGCGGCGGCCGGCGGCGTCGAGCAGCCGGCTCTGCACGGCGGCGAGCCCGGCGATGTCGCTGGCCTTGGCGGCCCACAGCACGTCCGGGTGGCGGCGGAAGGTGCCGGTGGCCGAGCACGGCGCGTCCAGCAGCACGGCGTCGAACTGCCGGGTCCCGCCCCACTGCGCGGCGTCGGCGGTGACCACCTCGGCGGTGAGGCCGACGCGCTCGAGGTTCTCGGCCACCCGCATCAGCCGGCCGGCGGACTTGTCGACGGCGGTGACCTTGGCCCCGGCGGCGGCCAGCTGCAGGGTCTTGCCGCCCGGCGCAGCGCACATGTCGAGCGCGGTCTCGCCCTCCTCCACCTTCAGCAGGCGGGCCGGCACGGCGGCGGCGGCGTCCTGCACCCACCAACGGCCCTCGGCGAACCCCGGCCAGGCCGAGACCTCGCCGCGCAGGGCGGTGCGCAGCGTGCCGCCGGCCAGGATCTCGGCCTCCAGCGGCCCGGCCAGCGCCGCGGCGTCGGCCTTGACCCGCAGCGACAGGTCGGTGGCCGGTTCCTGCGGGATCAGGCCGACGATGGCCCGGGCCTCGGCCTCGCCGAACGCCGCGCGCCAGCGGGCGTAGAGCCACATCGGCGCCAAGAGGTCCGGCTGGTCGAGGTCCGGCGGTTCGCGGACCAGGCCGCGCAGCACCGCGTTGACCAGCCCCTTCAGCGGCCGGCTGCCCTTGTCGGCGGCGGCGAGGTCCACCGAGGTGGTCACCGCGGCGTGGGCCGGGGTGTTCAGCACGAAGGCCTGGGCGACGCCCAGCCGCAGGATCTGCACCACCCGGTCGGACGGCGGCTTCGACAGCCGCGACTGCAGGGCCGCGTCGATGGGGCCCAGCCGGCGCAGGGTGGCCATCACCAGGGCGCGGGCGAAGGCGCGGTCGCGCGGCTCCAGCGCCTTCAGCGCCGGATGGTTCAGCCCCTCGTCGAGGCCCGCCCGACGGGACAGGGCGGCGGACAGCAGGTCGAGGGCCGCGGCGCGCGCCGGCAGGCCCTGGACGTCGTTCGGTTCAGGATTGCTCACCCGCGCGGCGTGCCCGCTTAGGCGCGCCGGCGCAAGAGGCGATCAGGCGGCGGCGGCCGGCGTGCGGCCGACGGTCAGCACCGCCGCGCCGAAGGTCAGCATGCCGGCGACGATCAGCACCTCGCCCACCACCATCACCGGGATCACGGCGGCGTCGCCCTTCAGCAGCATCGCCAGCAGCGGCAGGGTCACCAGGTTGCCGAGGTTGGAGATGGTGAAGTTGGCCCAGGCCAGCCTGGCCGGCGCACGGTCGCCGGCGATGCCGTAGAAGGCCCCCATCACCGCCAGGCTCGCCCAGCCCAGCAGGTTCATGTGCGCGTGGACCGGCGTCAGCAGGTGGTCGTTGGACGCGGCCATCACCATGCCCAGCACCATGCCGGCCAGGGCGTAGAGCACCGCCGTTCCGAAGAAGGCGATCGAAATCCGAGACATGAGTTTCCCCCCGAAAACAGATGCCGGAAGAAAACCAGCGTTTGGTGACCGTTGCAACTTCAGCCCGCGAGGCTGGTCTTGGCGGCCGCGCGGACCTAAATGAGCGCCATGGACGACACGCCCCCCAACGCCGCCCCCGGCAAGCCGCTGACCCCCGAGGCCCGCCGCGCCCTGGAAGAGGCCGAGGCCCGCCGCCAGGCCGAGGCCGCCGCCCAGCTACCCCCCGAGCAGGGCGGCCCCAGAGGCCCCGAGCCCACCCGCTTCGGCGACTGGGAGCGCAAGGGCATCGCCGTCGACTTCTAGCCGCCCGCCTGGGCCATTTCCGCCGCCACCCGCAGCGCCGCCGCCTGCGGATCGTTCGCCGCGGTGATCGGCCGGCCGCAGACGATGTGCGAGGCGCCGGCCTGCAGCGCCTCCAGCGGCGTCGCGGCGCGGGCCTGGTCGTTCTTCGCCGACCAGTCGGGCCGCACGCCCGGCGTCACCACCAGGAAGTCCTTGCCGCCCCGCGCCCGGGCCAGCGCCGCCTCGTGCGGGCTGGCGATCACCCCGTCGCAGCCGGCGGCGATGGCCTGGTGGATGCGCCGCTCCACCAGCGCCCGCGCGCCCTCGGCGTAGCCCATCTCGGCCAGGTCCTGGTCGGCCAGGCTGGTCAGCACCGTCACCGCCAGGATCTTCAGCCCCGAGCCGGCCCGGCCGCGCACCGCCGCGGCCATCACCTGCGGCTCGCCGTGCACCGTCAGGAAGTCGCAGCCGGACTGCGCCAGCACCGCGGCCGAGCGCTGCACGGTGGTGCCGATGTCGTGCAGCTTCCAGTCGAGGAACACCTGCTTGCCCAGCCCCTTCAGGTCGCGGGCCAGCCCCATGCCGTCGCCGGTGGCGAACAGCTCCAGCCCGACCTTGTAGAAGCTCACCGTCTCGCCCAGCGCCGCCACCAGGGCGCGCGCCTCCTCGGCGGTGGGCACGTCGAGGGGAACGATCAGGCGCGGGTCGGCGGCGGCCATGGCGGGCTCCGTTGGGGGTCGCGCCTCCACCTTGGGTGGTCGGCGCGCATCGATTTGGGCTAAGAGCTGTGCATGAGCCACGCGGACTTCGCGGTCAACTTCTTCGTCGCCCTGTTCGCCCTCCTGGATCCGGTGGGCAACGTGCCGGTGTTCGCCGCCGCCACCGCCGGCGCGAGGGGCAAGGACCGGGCCCAGATCGCCCTCTACATCTCGCTGTTCGTGGTCGGCTTCCTGACCTTCTTCTACTTCTCCGGCCTGTCGCTGCTGACCTTCTTCGGCATCTCGCTGCCGGCCTTCCGCATCGCCGGCGGGGTGATCCTGTTCCTGCTCGGGCTGGAGATGGCGCGCGACGACTTCACCGCCAGCTACGCCGACGCCGCCGACGCGCCGGCCGCGGCCGGCGACCGGCGCGGTTACGCGCGGCGCCGCTTCGAGCGGATGATCGTGCCCTTCGCCATGCCGCTGCTGATCGGCCCCGGCGCGATCTCCACCGTGGTCATCTACGCCAGCCAGGCGCGGCAGTTCGGGCTCGGCGGCGCGGCCATCGGCGTCGGGGTGATCGTCGCCGTCTCCCTCAGCACCCTGCTGGCCTTCCTCGCCACCCCGCTGATCACCCGCATCCTCGGCCGCATCGGCCTGACCATCATCGTCCGCGTGCTGGGCCTGATCCTCTGCGCCATGGCCGTGCAGTTCATCCTCGGCGGCATCGCCGATTCCACCAGCGGCCTGATCCGCACGGACGCCGCGACGCCCTACGCGACGAAGTGAGGACCGCCACACCTCCCCCTGTCATCCCGGAAAGCGCAAAGCGCTTGTCCGGGACCCATGAACACTGACGCCTCCCATTCGTCATGGCCCGGCTCGTCCGGGCCACCCAGCCCGAGGCGCCCGCCGCAGCTGATGACGTCCGGCTTTGGGATGGGTCACCCGGACGAGCCGGGTGATGACGAGGTGGGTTGAGGGCGGTTGCCGCTGAGGGGGAGCGCTACCGCACCCGCGAATAGAGGAAGCAGTCCTCCGGCTCCGCCGAGCTGTAGCCGGCCTTGCGCAGGATCCCTTCGCGGGCGTAGCCGCAGGCCTCGGCCAGGCGGGCCGAGGCGGCGTTCCAGGTCTCGATCACCAGCTGCAGCCGGTGGCAGCCGGGATGTTCCGTGAACAGATGATCTCCGAAAAGCCGAAGCGCTTCAGAGGCAGAGCCCCGCCCGCGGTCGGCCTCGTGGTGGAGGATGTAGCCGATCTCGAAGCCGTGGACGCCGGGCCCGGCGCGGTAGAACTGCAGCGTCCCCAGCAGCCGGTTGGTGGCCTTGTCGGCGATCGCCGCGGCGCCGGCCACCTGCGTCCAGAAGCCGGTCTGGTGGAACGCCTCCACCAGCCGCGGCAGCGCCGTCCCCGGCTCCGTGATGAACAGGGTGTATTGGAAGGGCGCAGCCTGCTCGAGGTCGGCCAGCGCGAGGCGGCGCACCCGGACCCGCTCGCCCTCCCCGAGGATCATGTCCGCGTCAGGCGCCGGCAGATCTCGTCCAGCTGCTCCAGGGTGGCGTACTTGATCTTCAGCTCGCCGGCGCCGCCGCGGTCGAGGATGTCGACGCTCATGCCGAGCGCGTCCTCCAGGTCGGTCTCCAGGGCGGCGGTGTCGGCGTCCTTGGCGGCGCGGCGCGGCCCCGAGGCCTTCTTCGGCCCGGCCGCCTTGGCGCGCACCAGGGCCTCGGTGTCGCGCACCGAAAGCCCGCGCGCGACCACCTGCTCGGCGATCCGCTCCTGGTCGTCGGAGGCGAGGATGGCGCGGGCGTGGCCGGCGGTGAGCCGGCCGTTCAGCACGTGCTCCTGCACCGGATGCGGCAGCTGCAGCAGGCGCACGGTGTTGGCCACGTGGCTGCGGCTCTTGCCCACCGAGTTGGCCGCCTGGTCCTGGGTGTAGCCCATGCGCCCCATCAGGGCCATGTAGGCGCGCGCCTCTTCCATGGCGTTCAGGTCCGAGCGCTGGACGTTCTCGACGATGGCGATCTCGAAGGCCTGATTGTCGCCGAGTTCGCGCACCAGGGCGGGAATGGTCTTCAGCCCCACCCGCTGGGCCGCGCGCCAGCGGCGCTCGCCGGCGACGATCTCGAACTGGCCGGGCTGGGCGCGCGACGGCCGCACCAGGATCGGCTGCAGCACGCCCTTGTCGCGGATCGAGGTCTCCAGCTCGGCGAGGTCGGCTTCCGAGAAGTACTGCCGCGGCTGTTCGAGGTTGCGGTAGATCAGCTCGATCGGGATCTCGCGGACGCCCTCGCCGGCGACGCCGCCCGTGGCGGTCGCGCCCTCGGCGCCCTCCTCCGCCTCGCCCAGCAGGGCCGAAAGCCCCCGGCCCAATCCCCTGCGGCCTTCAGCCATCATCTCCCCCTCAGGCCGCGCCGGCGGCCAGCTTCTGGTGGCGCGCGCGCTCGCGCAGCACCACCTCGCGGGCGAGCTTCAGGTAGGCCTGGCTCCCCGCGCACTTCAGATCGTAGACCAGCACCGGCTTGCCGAACGACGGCGCCTCGGAGACCCGCACGTTGCGCGGGATCATCGTCTGGTAGACCGTGTCGCCGAAGTGGCCGCGGACGTCGCCGGCCACCTGTTCCGACAGGCTGTTGCGGCGGTCGTACATGGTCAGCACCACCCCCTGGATCTCCAGCCGCGGATTGAGGCTGCCGCGCACCAGGTCGATGGTCCGCATCAGCTGGGTCAGGCCTTCCAGCGCGAAGAACTCGCACTGCAGGGGCACCAGCACCGCGTCCGCCGCCGCCATGGCGTTGACGGTGAGCAGGTTCAGCGACGGCGGGCAGTCGATCAGCACATAGGTGTAGGCGCCCGCGTGGCGCACCGGCTCCAGGGCGTCGCGCAGCTTGAACGAGCGCCGCGCCTGCTGGCCGAGCTCCAGCTCGATCCCCGACAGGTCGGGGTCCGAGGGCGCCAGGTCGAGGCCGGGCACCGAGGTCTTCACCACCGCGTCGAGGACGGTCTTCTCGCCCATCAGCACGTCGTAGAGGGTGGTCTTGCGCTGGGCGCGGCCGACGCCCAGGCCGGTGGAGGCGTTGCCCTGCGGGTCGGAGTCGATCAGCAGCACCCGCTCGCCGACCGCCGCCAGGGCGGTGCCCAGGTTGATCGCCGTGGTGGTCTTGCCGACGCCGCCCTTCTGGTTGGCGATGACGAGGACGCGCAGGGGCCGGTCAGACTTTACGGGCACGACCGAGCCTCCTCACACGCACCACCCGACCGCGGGGATCACTCAAAGAAGGCACGCTGTCCGCCTCGAATTCCCAATATCTTGTAGCTTCTTCCAGATCGGCCGCAACATCTTGGCCTTTCAGGAAGAGGCCGAGCGCGCCGGCCTTCAGGTAGGGCCGGGCGTACCCGAACAGGCGGTGCAGCGGCGCGCAAGCCCGCGCGGTGACGATGTCCACAGCTAGAGTGAGGTTTTCCGCACGCTGGTGATGCACGGTGGCCGGCAGGGCCAGTTCCGTCACCACCTCGGCCAGGAAGCGGCAGCGCTTGGCCATGCTCTCCACCAGGTGGACGTGGAAGCCCTCGCGGCCCTTGCCGAGGATCGCCAGCACCACGCCCGGCAGCCCGGCGCCGGCCCCGAGGTCGGCCCAGGTCAGCGACTCCGGCGGCGCGATCTGCAGGAGCTGGGCGGAATCCCAGGCGTGGCGCGACCAGAAGACGTCGAGGGTCGCCGGGCCCACCAGGTTCATGTTGGCGTTCCACTCGGCGAGCAGGACGCGGAAGCGCTCCAGGTCGGCGACCTGGGCCGGCGTCGCGCCGCTGGCGCGGGCGAAGCTCTCGGCGTCGACAACCTCCACGGCGGCCTCAGGCTGCGCGGCGTCGGACATGGGCCAGGAGGGCTGTGAGCGCGCCGGGGGTGACGCCTTCGATGCGGGCGGCCTGGCCCAGGGTCAGCGGTCGCACCGCCGCCAGCTTCTCGCGGATCTCGTTGGAGAGCCCGCCGACCGCGGCGTAGTCCAGCTCGGCCGGCAGCCGCAGGTCCTCGTCGCGGCGGAAGGCGGCGACGTCGGCCGCCTGGCGGTCGAGGTAGCCGGCGTAGGAGGCGTCGATCTCCACCTGCTCGCGCACGGCCGGCCCCCAGGCGGCGACCTGCGGCCAGATGCCGGCGAGGTCGTCGAAGCCGATCGAGGGATAGGCCAGCAACTGCATCAGGTTGCGGCGCTGGCCGTCGGCCTTCACCGGCAGCCCGGCCTTGGCCGCCTCGGCCGGGGTCAGCGTCAGGGCCTCGGCCTCGGCGCGCGCCGAGGCCAGGGCCGCGGCCTTGGCCGCGTAGGCCTCCGCCCGCGCTGCCCCGACCACGCCCAGGGCGATGCCCTTGGCGGTGAGCCGCTGGTCGGCGTTGTCGGCGCGCAGGGTCAGGCGGAACTCGGCGCGGCTGGTGAACATCCGGTAGGGCTCGGTCACCCCGCGGGTGACCAGGTCGTCGATCAGCACGCCGATATAGGCCTCGTCGCGGGCGAAGGCGGCGGGCTCGTCGCCGGCCGCGGCGCGCGCGGCGTTCAGCCCGGCGACCAGCCCTTGCGCGCCCGCCTCTTCGTAACCGGTCGTGCCGTTGATCTGGCCGGCCAGGTAGAGGCCCGGCAGCGCCTTGACCTCCAGGGTCGGGTAGAGCTCGCGCGGGTCCACGTAGTCGTACTCGATGGCGTAGCCGTAGCGCCGGACCACCACCTGCTCGAGGCCGGGGATGGTGCGCAGGAAGAGGTCCTGGGTCTCTTCCGAAACCGAGGTGGAGATGCCGTTCGGGTAGACGGTGTCGTCGTCCAGCCCCTCCGGCTCCAGGAAGATCTGGTGGCTGGTCTTGTCGGCGAACCGCACCACCTTGTCCTCGATCGACGGGCAGTAGCGCGGGCCGCGGCCGGTGGCGCGGCCGCCGTAGACCGCCGACTCGGTCAGCCGCCCGGCGATGATCCGGTGGGTGTCGGCGGTGGTGTAGGTGATCCCGCAGGCGATCTGGCGGACGCTGATCGCCTCGGTCAGGAAGGAGAACGGCACGGGCGTCTCGTCGGCGGCCTGCATCTCCAGCCGGTCCCAGGCGATGGTCGAGCCGTCCAGCCGCGCCGGCGTGCCAGTCTTCAGCCGGCCCATGCGCAGGCCCAGCGAATAGAGCCGGTCCGACAGGCCGATGGCCGGCGCGTCCCCCACCCGGCCAGCGGGGATCCGCTGCTCGCCGCGATGGATGACGCCCTTCAGGAAGGTGCCGGTGGTCAGCACCACCCGGCCGGCCCGGTAGGTCTCGCCGCTGGCCCCGACCACCCCGGCCACCCGGCCGTCGGCGATGATCAGGTCCTCGACCGCCTCCGCCGTCACCGTCAGGTTGGGGGTGGCGAACAGCTCCGCCTGCATGGCCTCGCGGTAGAGCCGCCGGTCGATCTGCGCCCGCGGCCCGCGCACCGCCGCGCCCTTGGAGCGGTTGAGCATCCGGAACTGGATGCCGGCCTTGTCGGCCAGCCGCCCCATCAGCCCGTCGAGGGCGTCGATCTCGCGGACCAGGTGGCCCTTGCCCAACCCGCCGATGGCCGGGTTGCAGCTCATCTCGCCGATGGTCTCGAGCTTGTGGGTGAGCAGCAGGGTGCGCGCGCCCGTTCGGGCGGCCGCGGCGGCCGCCTCGCATCCGGCGTGTCCGCCGCCGATGATGATCACGTCAAAGCTCATGGAGCCCGCCATATAGTCGATCGGCGGCGGTGTTTCACGTGAAACGTCGGCCGCCGTGTTTCACGTGAAACAGCTACCCCCCCACCACGGGCCAAATTGCTCCCCCGCTGGGGGAGCTGTCGGCGCAGCCGACTGAGGGGGTCCTCCTAGGTCCGTGCGGACCCCCTCCACCGCTACGCGGTTCCCCTCCCCCAAAGGGGGAGGAACTGAGGGCGTCACTTGCCGATGCAGAAGGTCGCGAAGATCTTGCCCAGCACCGCCTCCGGGTCGATGCGGCCGGTGATGCGGTCGAGCGCGCGGGCGGCGAGGCGGACGTCCTCCGCCGCCAGCTCCAGCGCCTCGTCCTGGGCCAGCGCGTTGCGCAACCGCTCGGCGGCTTCCAGCAAGAGGTCGCGGTGGCGCAGGCGGGTGGCGGCCGGCGGCGCGGCGCCGGCCAGGGCGTCGATCACCCGCTCGGTCAGGGTGGTCTTCAGCCAGGCGACGTCGTTGGGTCCGCGAGCGGTGACCGCCATCACCGGAAGCCGTCGCTCGGCCGCCTCCTCCACCGCCTTCCAGCCGGCCTCGTTCTCCGGCAGGTCGCGCTTGGTGAGGATGCAGAGGTCGCCCGGCTGCAGCTCGCGAGGGACCTCGGCCCTGCCCTCGGCAGAGCCGTCCACCAGCCAGAGCCGCAGGTCGGCGGAGGTCGCCCAGGCCCGCGCCCGGCGCACGCCCTCGGCCTCGATCTCGTTGTCGGTGTCGCGCAGGCCGGCGGTGTCGGCCAGCAGCACCTTGTAGCCGCCCAGCACCATCGGCACCTCGATGATGTCGCGGGTGGTGCCGGGCGTGGCGGTGACGATCGCCGCCTCGCGGTCGGCGAGCGCGTTCAGCAGCGTGCTCTTGCCGGCGTTCGGCGCGCCGACCAGGGCGATGCGGTAGCCCTCCCGCACCCGCTCGCCGCGCTCAGCGTCGGCCGCCGCGGCCTCAAGCTCGCCGATCAGCTGCTCCAGCACCGGCCGGGCGCGACCCGCGACGTCGGCCGGGACCTCCTCGTCGGGGAAGTCGACCGCCGCCTCGAACATCGCCAGAGCCTCGGTGAGCGCCTCGCGCCAGCGGGCCTGGACCTGCGACAACCGGCCGCCGAGCTGCTCCAGGGCCTGGCGCCGCTGGGCCTCGGTCTCGGCGTCCACAAGGTCGGCGACGCCCTCCGCCTGGGCGAGGTCGAGCTTGCCGTGCTCGAAGGCCCGGCGGGTGAACTCCCCGGGCTCGGCCAGCCGCAGCCCCATGACCGACAGCGCCGCGATCAGCGCGCCGACCACCGCGGCGCCGCCATGCAGGTGGAACTCGGCGCAATCCTCGCCGGTGTAGCTGGCCGGTCCGGGGAACCACAGCACCAGGGCGCGGTCGATCTCCACGCCCTCGGCGTCGTAGAGCCGTTGCAAGGTCGCGCGCCGCGGCTCCGGCAGGCCGGCGGCCAGGCGGCGCACGGCGGTCTCCGCCTCGGGCCCCGACACCCGCACCACCGCCACCGCCGCGCGGCCGGCGGCGGTGGCCGGCGCGAAGATGGTGTCGCTCATTTCCGCGGCGAGGCGCCGCTCATGCCGACTTCCATCAGCTTGCGGAAGTGCTCCTGGGCGCCGGCCCCGAAGGCCATCCAGTTCTTCAGCAGCTCATCGGGCGACAGGGCGGCCATGTTGGCGTCGATCCGCTTCTGCATCTCGCCCACCAGATGCTCGTTGAGCGTGCTCACGTCCGGCAGGCCCATGAACCGCCGGGCCTCCTCCGGAGTGCAGTCCACTTCGATGGTCATCTTCATGGCGGTCGCCTTTGCGCTCTTACGCAATCGTTATGGCCGCGACCGGCCCCCTCGCGCTAGTAGCCGTAGCCTAGGGCATTGCGAAAACGGAGACCCTCCATGGGCGAACGCATCACCATCACCACCGAAGACGGCGCCTTCTCGGCCTATGTGGCGCGACCCGACCGCTCGCCGGCCCCGGCCGTGGTGGTCATCCAGGAGATCTTCGGCGTCAACCAGGTGATGCGGGACGTCACTGACGGGCTTGCGGGCCAGGGCTTCCTCGCCGTCTGCCCGGACCTGTTCTGGCGGATCGAGCCCGGCATCGACATCACCGACAAGTCCGAGGCCGAGTGGAAGCGCGCCTTCGAGCTGTTCAACGCCTTCGACGTCGACGCCGGGGTGAAGGACATCGCCGCCACCATCGACGCGGTCCGCAAGGACCCCGGCTGCAACGGCAAGGTCGGCGTGGTCGGCTTCTGCCTGGGCGGCCTCCTGGCCTTCCTCGCCGCCACCCGCACCGACACCGACGCCGCCGTCGCCTACTACGGGGTCGGCATCGACGCCCGGGTCGCGGAGGCCGACAAGCTGGCCGAGCCGCTGATGCTGCACATCGCCGAGGAAGACCAGTTCGTGCCCAAGGCCGCGCAGGAGATCATCCTGCAGGCGCTGAAGAACCATCCGCAGATCGAGGTCCACACCTACCCAGGCCGCGACCACGCCTTCGCGCGGGCTGGCGGCGAGCACTACGACGCCGCCGACGCCCAGCTGGCCGGCGGCCGCAGCCTGGCCTTCTTCCAGAAGCACCTGGGCTAGACGGCCATGCGCGCCATCCGCTTTTCCCAGACCGGCGGCCCCGAGGTCCTCGAGCTGGTGGAGGTCGAGACCCCGACGCCGGGGCCCGGCCAGGTGCTGATCCGCCACCAGGCCGTCGGCATCAACTTCATCGACACCTACCACCGCACCGGCCTCTATCCGCTGAAGCTGCCGTCCGGCCTCGGCTCGGAAGCCGCCGGCGTGGTCGAGGCGGTGGGCGACGGGGTGACCCGGTTCCAGGTCGGCGACCTCGCCGCCTACGCCGGCGGAACGCTCGGGGCCTACGCCGACTACGCGGTCGTGCCGGCCGAGCGGGCGGTGAAGCTGCCGCCGGGCGTCGACGCCCAGACCGCCGCCGCCGCCCTGCTCAAGGGCATGACCGCGGAGTTCCTGCTGCGCCGCTGCTATCCGGTGCGCGACGGCCAGACCATCCTGGTCCACGCCGCCGCCGGCGGGGTCGGCCAGATCCTGGTGCAATGGGCCAAGGCGCTGGGTTGCGACGTGATCGCCACCGTCGGCACGCTGGAGAAGGCGGAGCGGGCGCGTGAGCACGGCGCCGACCACATCATCCTCTACCGCGACCAGGACGTGGCCGCGGAGGTGAGGCGGATCACCGGCGGCCAGGGCGTGCCGGTGGCCTATGACTCGGTCGGCAAGGCGACCTTCGAAGGCACCCTGGCCAGCCTCGCCCGGCGCGGAACCTTCGTCAGCTTCGGCAACGCCTCCGGGCCGGCCCCGCCGGTCGAGCCGCCGCGGCTGATGCGGGGCGGCTCGCTGTTCTTCACCCGCCCCACCCTGTTCGACTACATCGCCACCACCGAGGAGCTCGACGCCAGCGCCGGCGCCCTGTTCGAGATGATCCTGTCCGGCCAGGTGAAGATCGAGGTCGGTCAGACCTTCCCGCTCGCCGAAGCCCGCCGCGCGCACGAAGCGCTGGAGAGCCGCCACACCATCGGAGCCAGCCTGCTGATCCCGTAACGGCGGCCATGTTTCACGTGAAACAGGCGCCCTACCGGACAGCCCATAAAAAAAGAGCGCCAACCGCGAGGCTGGCGCTCTTTTTGGTAGTTCCTCCCCCTTCTGGGGGAGGTGGCCCGAAGGGCCGGAGGGGGTCAGCCCCGACCTCGGGGGACCCCTTCAGTCGCTCCGCGACAGCTCCCCCGGAGGGGGAGCAACGGCTCTGGCGGACTTAGGTGTTCATCGACTGGAAGAACTCGTCGTTGTTCTTCGAGGCGCGGAGCTTGTCGAGCAGGAACTCGATAGCGTCCTGGGCCCCCATCGGGTTGAGGATCCGGCGCAGGATGTAGGTCTTCTGCAGCTGGTCCTTCGGGGTGATCAGCTCTTCCTTGCGGGTGCCGGACTTCAGCACGTCGATGGCCGGGAAGATGCGCTTGTCGGCGACCTTGCGGTCCAGGATGATTTCCGAGTTACCGGTGCCCTTGAACTCTTCGAAGATGACTTCGTCCATCCGGCTGCCGGTGTCGATCAGGGCGGTGGCGATGATGGTCAGCGAGCCGCCTTCCTCGATGTTCCGCGCCGCGCCGAAGAAGCGCTTGGGACGCTGCAGGGCGTTGGCGTCGACGCCGCCGGTCAGCACCTTGCCGGACGACGGCACCACGGTGTTGTAGGCGCGGCCGAGGCGGGTCACGGAGTCCAGCAGGATCACCACGTCGCGCTTGTGCTCGACCAGGCGCTTGGCTTTTTCGATAACCATTTCCGCGACTTGCACGTGGCGGGTGGCCGGCTCGTCGAAGGTCGAGGCGATCACCTCGCCCTTCACCGTGCGCTGCATGTCGGTGACTTCCTCCGGCCGCTCGTCGATCAGCAGGACGATCAGATAGGCCTCGGGGTGGTTGGTCTCGATCGACTTGGCGATGTTCTGCAGCATCACCGTCTTGCCGACCCGCGGCGGGGCGACGATCAGGCAGCGCTGACCCTTGCCGAGCGGGGCGACGATGTCGATCAGCCGGCCGGAGCGGTCCTTCAGGGTCGGGTCCTGGATCTCCATGTGCAGCCGCTCGTCCGGATAGAGCGGCGTCAGGTTGTCGAACAGGACCTTGTGGCGGACGTTCTCGGGGTTCTCGAAGTTGATCAGGTCGACCTTGACCAGGGCGAAGTAGCGCTCGCCCTCGCGCGGCGCGCGGATGGCGCCGTCGACCGAGTCGCCGGTGCGCAGGCCGAACTTCCGGATCTGCGAGGGACTGACATAGATGTCGTCGGGACCCGGCAGGTAGTTGGCCTCGGGGCTGCGCAGGAAGCCGAAGCCGTCCTGGACGACCTCGAGCGTGCCCGAGCCGGAGATCTCGATCCCCTCCTCGGCCAGGGTCTTGAGGATCGCGAACATCATGTCCTGCTTGCGCATGGAGTTCGCGTTTTCGACCTCCATCGTCTCGGCGAAGGACAACAGGTCGGCCGGGGACTTGTCCTTCAGCTCCTGCAGGCTCATCCGCGTCAGGCCCATGGCCGCGATGGCCGCGCCCAGCTCGGAGGGTTCGTCGGAGCCTTCGGCCGCCTCGGCGGCGGCTTCGGTGTCCTCGGCGGAGGTGTCGGCGACCAGCGGCTCGAGGACGGTGTCGTCGGCGGTCGGGGTGGGATTGTCGTCTTGCATGTCGGGTGCTCGTTGAGGCCCGCGGACCCGGACAGACTCCGGGCGCGGCCTTGGTAAGGGATGCGGGCGCTTCGTCAGCGCCGATGTGGTCGTTCTCGTGGGGGCCGGTGGGGCTGCGCGGGTGCCGCGCGGCGACCGGAAAGATGCGGGGCGCGCCGGGTTCGCCGACGCGTGGTTGATCGGAACCACATGCCCGCCCCGCGGTCAAGCGGAGCCGCCGTCACATCACCGGCTGCCGAACTCCGTGGTGACGGCCAGGACCATGACGATGGCCGCCAGGAACGGCAGCTCGTTGGTCATCCGCCAGAACCTGTTGGAGCGGGTGTTGCGGCCGGCGGCGAAGGCCTTGCGCGCCCGACCAAGATAGTGATGCCAGCCGGTCAGGAAAAGCACCCCCGCCAGCTTGGTGACCATCCACGGCTGGCCGAGGAAGCCCCAGCCGCGGATGTGGCCGTCGACCCAGATCAGCGTCAGGCCGAAGATCCAGGCCGCGATCATCGCCGGGTTCATGATGATCCCCAGGAGCTTGGCCTCCATGGTCTGGAAGGTCAGGTCCATCTCCGAGCCGGCGGTGGCCTTGGCATGGTAGGCGAACAGCCGGGGCAGGTAGAGCAGGCCGGCCATCCAGGCGATCACCGCCAGGATATGCAGGCCGCGCCACAGGTCGTAATGGGCGAGCATCCAGTCGGTCACGCGGCCTTCTCCTTGCGACAGGCGCATTGGCTGAGGCCCGCCGGGCACAGCCAGGGTCCGAACGGCGCCGGCCCGCCCGGGCGGCCGAGCGCGGCCAGGGCCGCGGCGGCCAGGCTGTCGACGAACGCCTCGCGCACGCCGGGCGTCGGGCTGCGCAGGTAGGGCGAGCAGCCGACCTCTTCCGCCAGCTTCGCGTATTCGTGGTCGAGCTCCACCAGGGTCTCCACGTGCTCGGAGACGAAGGCGATCGGGGCGATCAGCACCCCCTTGCCCTCGGCGCCCGCACGGCGGACCTCGTCGTCGGTGGAGGGCTCCAGCCACTTCAGGCGGCCGACCCGGCTCTGGTAGCAGACCTTCCAGTCGGCAAGCTCCGGCAGCCGGGCGGCGATGGCCGCCGCGCTGGCCTCGATCTGCGCCCGATAGGGGTCGCCGGCGTCGACGATCTTCTGCGGCAGCCCGTGAGCGGAGAACAATAGCCTGATATTGCTGGGCTTTTCCTCCGCCTCCCAGAGGTTGCGGATGGCCTGGACGTGGGCCTCGATGAGGCCGTCGGCGGTGGGATAGCAGCAGACCGTCCGGCTGCGGCCGGGGCCGCGGTAGGCGCGCCGCCAGTCCTTCACCGAGGAGGCGGTGGTGGTGGTCGAGTGCTGCGGATAGAGCGGCAACAGGACGATCTCGTCCGGCGCGAAGGCGGCCACCTGGCGCGCGGTCTCGCCGGCGAACGGCTTCCAGTAGCGCATGGCGATGAACACCCGCGACTCCAGCTCCGGCGCGGCGGTCTTCAGGGCCGCGGTCAGCCGGCGGGCCTGGGCCTCGGTCTCCGGCAGCAGGGGCGAGGCGCCGCCCATGATGTCGTAGTTGGCGCGGGCGAGCTTCTCGCGGGTGCGGGAGATGAAGCTCGCCAGCGGATAGCGCGCCACCGCCGGCAGCCCGATGATCGCCGGGTCGCGGAACAGGTTGAACAGGAACGGCCGCACGGCCTGCGGCCCGTCCGGCCCGCCGAGGTTGAAGAGGACGACCGCGAGCCGGGTCATCTGTTGCTCCCCTTCTGGGGGAGCTGTCGCGGAGCGACTGAGGGGGCTTCATTCGCAGCGCCGGGGCTGGAATCCCCTCCGTCGGCTTCGCCGCCACCTCCCCCTGATCGCGCTGCGCGCTGGGGGAGGAACGATGCGCAGAGAACCGGCGATGTCACGCCGCGAACGCCTTGGCGCGCTTGCCCGTCACCCGCTCGACCACCCGGGCGATGTGCTCGATGGGGGTGTCCGGCAGGATGCCGTGGCCGAGGTTGAAGATGTAGGGGCCGGCGCCCCACTGCTCGATCAGCTGGTCGACGCGGGCGTCCAGCGCCGGGCCGCCGGCGCGCAGCAAGAGGTTGTCGAGCGCGCCCTGGATGGTTTTGCCCTGGGCCTGCAGCCGGCGGCCGAGGGCGGCGCTGGCCTGGGTGTCGAGCGCCACGGCCTCCACCGGCACGCCCTCCGCGTAGCTGTCGACCAGGGCCCCGGCCCCGCGCGGGAAGCCAATGAACGGGACGGTGACGCCGGCGGCGCGGACCTTGTCGACGATGCGGGCGTGCGGCCCGACCACGATCCGCTCGAAGACGTCCTCCGCCAGGCCCTCGGCCCAGCTCTCGAAGATCTTCAGCGCCTGGGCGCCGGCGCGGGCCTGCATGACCAGGTAGCGCGCGGTGGCCTCGACCAGCACGTCCAGCAGGGCGTCGAGCTTTTCCGGATGCTGGTAGGCGTAGGTCCGGGCGGCGGTGCGGTCGGACCCGCGACCCTCGATCATGTAGGTGGCGACCGTCCACGGGCCGCCCGCAAAGCCGATCAGCGCCCGGTCCGGCTCCAGCTCGGCCCGCACGCGCGACAGGGTCTCGCCGATGTCGGCCAGCCGGCCGGTGGAGGCGTCGATCTGGTCGGCCAGGGCGGCGATCTCCGGCAGGGCGCCGAGACGGGGACCTTCGCCGGCCTCGAACCAGACCTCCTGGCCTAGGGCGCGGGGGATCAGCAGGATGTCGGCGAACACGATGGCCGCATCCAGCGGAAACCGGCGCATCGGCTGCAGGGTGGCCTCGGCGGCCATCTCCGGATTGTGGCAGAAGGCGATGAAGTCGGAGGCGCGGGTCCGGAGCTCGCGGTACTCCGGCAGCGAGCGGCCGGCCTGGCGCATGAACCACACCGGCGGCCGGTCCAGGGTCTCCCCGGCCAGGGCGCGCAGCAGTCGGGGGGTCTCGGGCTCACCGGTCATGGGGCGGGTTAAATCGCGTTGCCGCCTTGGGCTCAAGCCTGCTCGCGTTTCGCCGGCCTGTCCTGCCTTCCTTCTATCCTTAAGAATTAGAAAATGGGTTGGAGTAGGAAGTCGTAGGGCCTGTCGACTCCGTGGACAACTTTCCGGCCCCTGCGACACCACGGACCTTCTCCCCAGCTTATCAAGGACTGGCATCAGGCCCCGTCCCGCCCCTGTGGATTGCGGGGACGGCCGCCAACCGCCTCAGGGGCTTAAGGTTTCATTAACTTCCTGGGGGACGGACCGGGTCCGGCCGGCGGCCATACCCGGCCTGTCGACATCCGGGCCGGTCAAAACCGGCCGCCGCGGCCGGCATGTATTAACGAGGCGTAAACGGCCCGATCCATACCGGGCGTCCACCGGGCGCCGGAGCGCGGCCGCAAACCGCGCCGTCTATCCCCACGCCCGCCGGGCTTGCTAAGAGGTGGTCCACAGAAATCATCCCCAGGTGTTTCGCGCCCGTGACCGCCACCGCCCCGCCCCGGCTCGCCACCTACTTCCATGTCCACCTGGTCTCGGACTCCACCGGCGAGACGCTGAACGCCATGGCCCGCGCCGTCTGCGCCCGTTTCGACAACGTCCTGCCGATCGAGCACATCTACGCCCTGGTCCGCTCGCAGCGGCAGCTCGACCGGGCGCTGGGCGACATCGAGGAAGCGCCGGGCGTCGTCATTCACACCATCGTCGACGACAAGCTGCGCCATGCGCTGGAGGAAGGCTGCCGCAAGCTCGACATGCCCTGCATCCCGGCGCTCGACCCGCTGGTCTCGGCCATGCAGCGCTACCTGGGGGCTTCGACCACCAGCCGGGTGGGCGCGCACCTGCGGCTCGACACCGACTACTTCAACCGCATGGACGCCCTGAACTACGCCATCGGCCACGACGACGGCCAGGGCGGCCAGGACCTCGACCAGGCCGACGTGGTGCTGGTCGGCGTCTCGCGGACCTCCAAGACCCCGACCTGCATCTACCTGGCGCACCGCGGGGTGCGCGCCGCCAACGTGCCGCTGGTGCCGGGCCGCACGCCGCCCGAGCGGCTGTTCCAGCTGAAGAACCGGCTGATCGTCGGCCTCAGCATCGCCCCGGACCGGCTGATCCAGATCCGCCGCAACCGGCTTTTGTCCCTGAAGGAGAACCGGGCGAGCACCTATATCGACACCGACGCGGTGCGCGACGAGATCGTCCAGGCGCGGCGTCTCTATGAACGCGAGGGCTGGCCGGTGATCGACGTGACGCGCCGCTCCGTCGAGGAGACCGCCGCGGCGGTGATGAACCTGCTGCACGGCGGCCACGGCCAGGTCGAGGTGCTGGGGTGAGCGCCGGCGTCGTCCTGGCGTCGAAGAGCGCCGCGCGTAGGGCGGTGCTGGCGGGCGCCGGCGTGCCGTTCGAGGTCGCCGTGGCCGGGGTCGACGAGGAGGCGGTGAAGGCCTCCCTGCTGGCCGACGGCGCGACCCCGCGGGAGATCGCCGACGCGCTGGCCGAGCTGAAGGCCATCCGGGTCTCGCGCTCGCGCGCCGACTTCGTCATCGGCGCGGACCAGACCCTGGAGC
The DNA here is from genome assembly GCF_003254505.1 of Phenylobacterium hankyongense. Lineage (NCBI taxonomy): Bacteria > Pseudomonadati > Pseudomonadota > Alphaproteobacteria > Caulobacterales > Caulobacteraceae > Phenylobacterium > Phenylobacterium hankyongense. Next base: position 1,276,051 of record NZ_QFYP01000001.1, read on the forward strand.
TCGACGGCCGGCTCTACGACAAGGCCGAGACCCTCGACGACGCCCGCGCGCGGCTGAAGCTGCTGCGCGGCAAGCCGCACAGGCTGCATTCCGCCGTGGTGGTGGCCAAGGAGGGCACGCCGATCTGGCGCGAGGTGGTCACCGCGACCCTGACCATGCGCGACTTCTCCGACGACTTCCTTGAGGACTACCTGGCGCGCGAGGGCGAGGCGGCCCTGGGCTCGGTCGGCTGCTACCGGCTGGAGGACCTCGGCGCGCAGCTGTTCTCGCGGATCGAAGGCGACTATTTCGCCATCCTCGGCCTGCCCCTGCTGGGCCTGCTCGAGCTGCTGCGCAATCACCAGGTGCTGACCAGATGACCCCCAAGCTCACCGGGAAGACCGCCGTCGCGGGCGTCGCGGGCCATCCGATCGCCCACTCGCTGAGCCCGCTGATCCATAACGCCTGGATCGCCGCAGCCGGGATCGATGCGGTCTACGTGCCGTTCTCGCCGCTGCCGGACGCCTTCCAGCGGTTCGCCGAGGGCCTGCGCGGCGGCTCGGTGCGCGGGCTCAACGTCACCCTGCCGTTCAAGGAGGCCGCGCTCGCCGTCGCCGAGGAGGTGAGCGAGCGCGCCGACCTGGCCGGGGCCGCGAACCTGCTGATCTTCAATGACGACGGCACCATCACCGCCGACAACGTCGACGGCCTGGGGCTGATGGCCGCCTTCGCGCAGCAGGCGCCGGGGTTTGATGCGGCCAGCGGGCCGGTGGTGGTGATCGGGGCCGGCGGCGCGGCGCGCGGCGCGGCGGCGGCCTTCGTGCAGGCCGGGTCGCCCGAGATCCGCATCGTCAACCGCACCCTGGCGCGGGCCGAGATGATCGCCGGCGCCCTGGGCAAGCCGGTGAGCGCCTACCCCCTCGACCAGGCCGCCGCGGCCTTCCACGGCGCGGTGGCGGTGGTCAACGCCACCTCCGCCGGCGTCGCCAGCGAGGACGCCCTCGACCTGCCGCTGGAGGCGACGCCGGAGCACGCGGTGCTGATGGACATGACCTACCGGCCGCTGGTCACCCCTTACCTGGCCCGCGGCCGCGGGCTCCGGCGGCGCACGGTGGACGGGCTGGCGATGCTGATCCTGCAGGCCGGGCCGTCGTTCGAGTCGTTCTTCGGCCGCACGCCGCCGCCGGAGGTGGACGTGCGCGCCATGTGCGAGCAGGTGCTGGCGCCGCCCGCGACCCCGGAGCCCGTCTGGTGATCGTCGTCGGCCTCACCGGCTCGATCGGCATGGGCAAGTCGACGACGGCGGCCATGTTCCGCGAGGCCGGCGTGCCGGTCTACGACGCCGACGCGGCGGTGCACGACCTCTACGCGAAGGGCGGCGCGGCGGTGGCGCCGGTGGGCGAAGCCTTTCCCGGCGTGGTCAGGGACGGCGCCGTCGACCGCGAGGCGCTGCGGCGGCAGGTGCTGGGCGATCCCGAGGCGCTGAAGCGGCTGAACGCCATCGTCCATCCCCTGGTCGGCCGCGACCGGGTCGGCTTCTTCGAGCGGGCGCAGGCGCAGGGCGCCGACCTGGTGGTGCTGGACATCCCCCTGCTGTTCGAGACCGGCGGCCACGCCAACATGGACGCCGTGGTGGTGGTGACCGCGCCGGCCGAGCTGCAGCGCGAGCGGGTGCTGGCGCGGCCGGGGATGACGCCGGCGCGGCTGGACGCCATCCTCGCCGAGCAGATGGCTGACGCCGAGAAACGCGCGCGCGCCCACTTCGTGGTCGACACCGGCCGCGGCCTGGAGGCCGCCCGCGAGCAGGTGGCCGAGATCGTCGCGGTGCTGCGCGATCCGGCCCGGACGCCGGTCTTGACGCCGGCCTCCACATCTGGCCGCGACCGCACGGCAGGTTGAAAGCCGGGCCCGAAACAGGCCAAGACAGGACATGGCCCGCGAGATCGTCCTCGACACTGAAACCACCGGCTTCGAACCCCACATGGGCCACCGCCTGGTGGAAATCGCCTGCCTGGAGATCGAGGACTTCGTGCCCACCGGGCGCAGCTTCCACACCTATGTGGACCCCTGCCGCGACATGCCGCCGGAAGCCGAGCGGGTGCACGGCCTGTCGGCCGCCTTCCTGAAGGGCAAGCCGCGCTTCGAGCACCCCGAGGTGGTGGACGCCTTCATCGACTTCGTCGGCGACGCGCCGATCGTCGCCCACAACGCCGGCTTCGACCGCGCCTTCGTCAACCACGAGCTGGGCGTCATCAACCGCGAGCCGCTGCACGAGCGCCGCTGGGTCGACACCCTGGCCTTGGCCAAGCACCGCTTCCCGGGGATGCACAACTCCCTCGACGCGCTCTGCAAGCGCTTCAAGATCTCGCTCTCCGAGCGCGACAAGCACGGCGCCCTGATCGACGCCAAGCTGCTGGCCGCCGTCTACCTGGAGCTGAAGGGCGGCCGCGAGCGGCGCCTGGAACTGACCTCGGCGGCGATGATCACCGCCGTCGCCGCGGCGGAGGCGGCCAGCCGCAACGCCTACGGGACCCGGCCGCGCCCGCTCGCGCCGCGCTCCACCGACGCCGAGCGCGAGATCCACGCCAGCTTCATCCGTGACGTCCTGAAGGCCGACGACCTCTGGAAGAAGCACGGGCTGTAACGCCCTACACCTTCCGGAAGCGCGGTCCCTGCGAGGCCATCAGGGCCAGGGCCCAGTCGTCGGGGATCAGCTTGGCGACGGCGGCGATCGCCTTGTTCGGCGCGCCCGGGACGCAGACCGTGCGATTGGCCTCCACCGCCTCGTAGCCCGCCGCGGCCACCTCGTCGGCGCCCAGCCACAGCCAGGGCGGGGTGGCGGCGCTGATCTGCGCCCGCGTGGCGTTGACGTCGTGGAATTCCGAATAGGTGAAGCCGGGGCACAGCGCGGTGACGTGGACGCCGTGCGCCTCGGCCTCCAGGTGCAGGCTCTGGGAGAACTTCACCAGGAAGCTCTTGGTCGCGCCGTAGAGGGTATGGCCGGCCGAGCCGGGCACCAGGCCGGCCAGCGAGGCGACGTTGACGATGCGGCCGAACCTGCGCTCGACCATCCCGGGCAGCAGCTTGTGGGCCAGCTCGCAGGGCGCGTGCAGCATCACCTGCAAAAACGCCTGCTGGTCCTCCCAGCGGGTGTCGGCGTAGGCGCCGGGCAGGCCGTAGCCGGCGTTGTTGACCAGGGCGTCGACCGTGCGGCCGTGGGCGGCCAGGTGCTCGAGGAGCTGGTCGGTGGCGTCGGGATCGGCGAGGTCGGCGGCGATCGTCAGGGTCTCGACCCCGGACCGCAGCCGGATCTCCTCGGCCAGGGCCTCCAGCCGGTCGCCGCGGCGGGCGGTGAGCGCCAGGTCGTAGCCGTGCCGCGCCAGGATGCGCGCGAAGGCCGCGCCGATACCGGCCGAGGCGCCGGTGACCAGCGCCAGTCTGCGATCCATGTGGCAAGCCCTCAACTCTCGGCCGCAGGATCGGCGGGCCCGCGCCGGTATTCAAGCACCGTGTTTGGGCCGATGTCCGGAGCCCTGGCCGGAACCCACCGCCCAGCGCCGCCATTGTACCGTCCCTGGATTGGGTGTATCGCGCCGGCCGCGTGACGGCATCGGGCCGCCCAAGGGAACTGTCGGTCTCGTTCCCGGAGATATTGGATGGCTGATCCGGCCGGCGGCGCCTCTGAGGCCGCGGAGGAGTCGCATCACTCCCCGCATTCGGAGAGCCTCTGGGCGCTGGCCTTGGGCTCCGTCGGGGTGGTGTTCGGCGACATCGGCACCAGCCCGCTCTACGCCATGCGCGAAGCGCTGCACCACACCCGCGCGACCGTGTCGCCGGAGCTGGCGGTGCTGGGCGTGGTCTCGCTGATCACCTGGGCGCTGATCCTCATCGTCACCGTCAAGTACGTCGTCTTCCTGATGCGGGCGGACAACAAGGGCGAAGGCGGCACCCTGGCGCTGATGGCGCTGGCGCAGCGGGTCGTGCCGCGCCGCTCGGGCTGGATCTTCCTCCTGGGCATGGTCGGCGCGGCGCTGTTCTACGGCGACGGCATCATCACCCCGGCGGTGTCGGTGCTGGCGGCGGTGGAAGGGGTGCGCGACGCGCCGGGCGCGCCGCACGAGGTGGCGAAGCTGGTGCTGCCGATCTCGGCCGGCATCCTCATCGCCCTGTTCATGGTCCAGGCCCGCGGCACCGCCAACGTGGCGAAGTTCTTCGGCCCGATCACCGCCGTCTGGTTCTTCGTGCTGGCCGGGCTGGGGATCCTCCACATCTCCGAGGACCCGACGATCTTCCGGGCGCTGTCGCCGCACTACGGGATCATCTTCCTGCTCGACAACGGCTTCCTGGGCTTCATCATCCTGGGCAGTGTGTTCCTGGCGGTCACCGGCGCCGAGGCGCTCTACGCCGACATGGGCCACTTCGGGAAGGCGCCGATCCGCGCGGCCTGGCTGGTGCTGGTGCTGCCGTCCCTGCTGCTCAACTACCTGGGCCAGGGCGCCATGGTCATCCACCACCCGGCGACGCGGGCCAATCCGTTCTTCGACATGATTCCGGAGATCGTCTACTGGCCGGTGCTGCTGCTGGCCACCGCCGCGGCGATCATCGCCAGCCAGGCGGTGATCACCGGCGCCTTCTCGATGACCCAGCAGGCGGTGCAGCTGGGACTGTTCCCGCGCATCGACATCCGCCGCACCTCCGAGACCCAGGCCGGGCAGATCTTCGTGCCGCAGGTGAACACCATCCTGATGATCGGCGTGCTGGTGCTGCTGGTGATGTTCCGCACCTCCTCGAACCTGGCCGCCGCCTACGGCATCGCGGTGACCGGGGCGATGTTCGTCGACACCCTGCTGTTCTTCGTCATCGTCCGGTTCATGTGGAAGCGGCCGCTGTGGGTGGCGCTGGCCGCCTCCTCCGGGTTCGGGATCCTCGACGTGGTGTTCATCTCCTCGAACCTCCTGAAGATCCCGCAGGGCGCCTGGCTGCCGCTGGTGCTGGGCGCGGCCCTGGTGATCGTCATGTGGACCTGGACCCGCGGCGCGCAGATCCTCACCGACAAGACCCGGCGCGACAGCGTGCCGCTGATCGAGCTGTCCGAGATCCTCAAGGCCCGCGCCCCCTACCGGGCCCCCGGCACCGCCATCTTCCTGACCTCCGACCCGTCGATGGCCCCGGTCGCGCTGATGCACAACCTCAAGCACAACAAGGTCTTGCACGAGAAGAACATCATCCTGACCTTGCAGACCACCGAGACCCCGCGGGTGAAGGACGACGACCGCATCCGCATCGAGCCGGTCAACGAGGACTTCAAGAAGGTGATCATCTCCTACGGCTTCATGGAGAGCCCGAACGTGCCCAAGGCGCTCGGCCTGTGCCGCAAGCAGGGGCTGAAGTTCGACATCATGGCCACCAGCTTCTTCCTCGGGCGGCGCTCGGTGGTCCCCTCCGCCCAGTCGGGCATGCCTCTGTGGCAGGACAAGGTGTTCATCTTCCTGATGAAAAATGCGGCGAACCCGACCGATTTCTACAAGATTCCGCCGGGCCGGGTTGTGGAGCTCGGCACCCAGGTGACGGTCTGAGTCATGGAAGCCCTGCGCCTGATCGGCGACGCCCTTTGGATCATCGCCCTGTCCGTCATGGCCGGCGCCTCGCGCGAGGCCGGCAAGCGGATGGAGCCCGACACCCGGATGCCCATGCAGTTCGGCCGCGACGGCGCGCCGACCGTGCGGGCCAAGCGCAACCTGGCGCTGGCCTTCAACCCGGTGCTGGCGCTGATGGTCGGCATCGCGCTGCTGGCGTTCAACCGCAAGGCCGCCGCCAGCGGCCCCGACGCGCCGCTGATCCTGTTCGGCGTGCGGGCCACCGCCGCGGCGCTGTTCGCGCTCGCCCACCTGCGCTGGCTGAAGGCCTCGATGGCGGTGCTGGAGCGCGAAGGCGCGCTTAAGCCTTGAACCCGCGGCGCGTTCGCCCTTAAAGGCGCGCGACCCTTCGTACTTCCCCACCCGCAGGACGCCCCGCCCCATGGCCGACAAGCCCGTCAAGAAGGTCGTGCTCGCCTATTCCGGCGGCCTCGACACCTCGATCATCCTGAAGTGGCTGGAGACCGAGTACGGCGCGGAGGTGGTGACCTTCACCGCCGACCTCGGCCAGGGCGAGGAGCTGGGCCCGGCGCGCGACAAGGCGCTGCTGCTGGGCGTGAAGCCGGAGAACATCTTCATCGAGGACCTGCGCGAGGAGTTCGTCCGCGACTACGTCTTCCCGATGTTCCGGGCCAACACCGTCTACGAGGGCCAGTACCTGCTGGGCACCTCGATCGCCCGGCCGCTGATCGCCAAGAAGCAGATCGAGATCGCCCGTGCGGTCGGCGCCGACGCGGTCTGCCACGGGGCGACCGGCAAGGGGAACGACCAGGTCCGCTTCGAGCTCGGCTACTACGCCCTGGAGCCCGACATCCGGGTGATCGCGCCGTGGCGCGAGTGGAACTTCAAGAGCCGCGAGGCGCTGCTCGACTTCGCCGAGAAGCACCAGATCCCGATCTCCAAGGACAAGCGCGGCGAGGCGCCGTTCAGCGTCGACGCCAACCTGCTGCACTCCTCCTCCGAGGGTAAGGTGCTGGAGGACCCGGCCGTCGAGGCGCCGGAGTTCGTCCACATGCGCACCATCGCCCCGGAAGACGCGCCAGACACCCCCACCGTCTTCACCCTCGACTTCGAGCGCGGCGACCCGGTCGCCATCGACGGCCAGACGCTGTCGCCGGCCGCCCTGCTGGCGCGGCTGAACGAGCTCGGCCATGACAACGGCGTCGGCCGCCTGGACCTGGTGGAGAACCGCTTCGTCGGCATGAAGTCGCGCGGCGTCTACGAGACGCCCGGCGGCACGATCCTGCTGGCGGCCCACCGGGGCATGGAGTCCATCACCCTCGACCGCGGGTCCATGCACCTGAAGGACGAGCTGATGCCGAAGTACGCCTCCCTGGTCTACAACGGCTTCTGGTTCGCGCCGGAGCGGGAGATGCTGCAGGCGGCGATCGACCACTCGCAGGCGATGGTGAGCGGCCAGGTGCGGGTGAAGCTCTACAAGGGCAACGTCAGCATCATCGGCCGCACCAGCCCCTATTCGCTCTACGACCAGGAGCTGGTCACCTTCGAAGAGGGCGCGGTGGCCTACGACCACCGCGACGCGGCGGGCTTCATCAAGCTCAACGCGCTGCGCCTGCGGGTGAAGGCCAACCGCGACAAGCGGCTCGCCGGCTAGCTGTCGAGCCTGTTGAACGGGTAGCGGTCGCGGATCTCCGCCTGGAAGAAGCGGCCCTTGGAGTCCGCCTCCAGGAACGAGCGGTGCACCTCGCCCGGCACCCCCACGTAGACGTACTGCTCGCCGCTGACGAACCGCACCCGCAGCTTTGCGCGCTCGGCGTCGTAGTCGATCGCCTGGATCGCCGTTGACTCCACGTCCATCAGCCCATTCTCCGAACGGCCCCAGCGCAAGCTAGAACGCGCGGCCGGGCGCGGGCGGTTCCCCTGCGGCCCGTTCACGTGCACTCTCCGGCCAAAGGCGAAGCTTGTTCGCCAAGATTTCGGGGGAAACACCATGCAACCGCACATTCCGGTGGCGATCGTCACCTTGCTCGCGCTGATGCTCTATCTGTGGATGGGCATCCAGGTCGGTCGCGCGCGGTCCAGATGCGGGATCTCGGCGCCGACGATGACCGGCGACCCGATCCTCGAGCGGACCATCCGGGTCCACTACAACACGCTGGAATGGCTGCCGATCTTCCTCGTGCCGCTGTGGCTGTTCGCCCTCTACTGGAACGACCTGGCGGCGGCGGGCCTCGGCCTGGTCTGGATCGTCGGACGGTTCCTCTACGCCCGCGGCTATGTGGCCGATCCGTCCAAGCGCGAGCTGGGCTTCCTGATCCAGGCCCTGGCCTGCGGCGTGCTGCTGTTCGGCGTGCTCGGCCGGATGGCCTACATGCTGGTGGTGGCCGTCGCCTGAGCGCCACCGCCGCGGCCGGAGTTTGCGGCGGGAGGGCGCCGTTTTCCCCGGGACGCCGGCCGCGTCGAGGGCGCATAATGGTAACGCTTCGTGTCGAGCAGACATTTAGCAACCACAATGACGGCCAAGTGTTCTGCGCTTAGATGTAGAAATCGAGGGACGTCTTCGGAGTTTCGAGACCGACAATGTCAAAGAGATCAGCCGCTTTCGCCGCCGTCCTAGCCTTGGCCGCCGGCTTGGCGGCCTGCGCCACGCCCACGCCGTACCAGCCGAAGGTTCCCGGCCAGGCGAGTTCCGGCGGGTACTCGGAGACGCGGATCGAGGCGAACCGCTGGCGCGTCAGCTTCTCCGGCAACAGCCTGACCTCGCGGGAGACCGTCGAGGGCTACCTGCTCTACCGGGCCGCCGAGCTGACGCTGCAGCAGGGCGCCGACTGGTTCATGATCGTCGACCGCAACACCGCGCGCGACGCCCGCACCTATGTCGAACCCGACCCGCTGTACCGACCCTGGTATGGCCCCGGCTATTCCTACTGGCGGCCGTCCTGGCGCTACATGGGCGGCGGCTTCGGCTGGCGGTCCTGGGATCCGTTCTGGGGCGACCCGTTCTGGGCCGACCGGATGGACGTGCGCACCGTCGAGCGGTTCGAGGCCAGCGCCGAGGTGGTCATGTACCACGGCGCCAAGCCGGCCAGCGATCCACGGGCTTTCGACGCCCACGCGGTGCTCGACAACCTCGGCCCGCGGATCCAGCGCCCGCCGCCGCCGAAGGGCTAGCGACACAGCGCCGACGACCCTGAGACCCCCGGCGGCCACGTCGCCGGGGAGTCCAGGCTGGCCGGCTCAGGCCGCCCGGCGCACCGCGTCGGCGGCGCCTTGCAGCGCCGCGACGAAGGCCGTGAACAGCTTGGCCATGGCCGGCGGCTTGTAGGGATAGAGCTCCGGCGAATCCATGGCGTGGACGATCATCGCCACGTCGGCCTCGAACACCAGCAGGCGGCCGTCGGCGCTCTCGGCGCAGTCGATGCCGAAGTAGTCGAGCCGGAAACCCTCGGTGAGCGCCTTGAACGCCGCCCGGTGGCGAAGCGCGAAGCCCTCGTCGAAGGTGGCCATCATCTGCGCCTCCTCGTCCCGCTTGGCGGCGCTCTGGTCCATGTCGGCGTTGAGGTAGTGGACCATCCAGCGCTCGGAGACCGCCATGTGGCTGATGAACGGCTGGCCCATCACGAAGACGATCCGCAGCTTGCGGAACAGGCCGTCGGGCCCGGCGTAGTCGACGAAGGCGGCGACGTAGAACTCCGATTGCGGATGGATCGCCAGGTAGGCGGCGAGCGCCGCGGCGTCGTCGAGCTTCTCCAGGCCGCTGCCGGCGTGCGAGCCGATCGGCCGGGCGATGATCGGGAACGCCAGCCCCTCGAAGAAGGCGTCCAGCGCCTGGCCGGCGGCCACCGCCTCCAGCGCCACGCGCGCGGCGCGGCCGGTGGGCGGGCAGAACACCAGCGGATGATCGGCGAAGCGGTCGGCCACCCCGTCGCGGGTCAGGGCGGCGATGAGCTCGGCGCGGCTGTTCACCACCGGCCGGGGCCAGGCCTGGAAGGCGCCCTCGAGGCCGGCCAGCAGGGGCGTGCTGTCCTCGGACTGGCCGATGGCCAGGAAGGCGACGTCGTGCTCGGGCAGGTCGGCGGGCGCCGGCGGCTCGCCGTCCAGGTAGCAGAGGGTCAGCTCGGCGTCGGAGCCTTCCAGCAGGAAGTCGAGCGGCGTGTTGGCCATGAAGTCGCCGGCGATCATGAAGGCCAGGATGCGCAGGCCGCCGCCGGCTCCATGGGTGCGGCGGTAGCATCGCTGCAGCTCGAGCGCGGTGGCCTGCAGCTCCAGGCCCTTGTCGCGATTGCCGGTGAGCTGCAGCAGGGTGGACAGGTCCAGCAGGGCCCCGGCGTCGCCCGGATCGGCGGTGATCCGCTCGATCAGCCCGTCCCAGACCGCGGTCAGCTGCTGGCCTTCAGTGACCAGCCGCGCCAGCCAGGCCAGGCCGAGCGTGGCGGCCGGGGCGGTAAGCGGCGCAAGGGCCTCGTCGTTCATGCCGCGCGTCTCCGGGTGCATTGGCGTCCTGCGGAAAGGGTGGACGCGACGAGGGCCTCGATATCGCGGCGGTCGGTCCGGTGGTTGACGATGGCGGCGCGGATGACGGTCCGGCCGTCGATGCGGGTCAGCGAGGGCGCGACGTCGCCGCCCGCTTGCAGCTCGGCGACGATCTCGGCGTTCAGCGCGTCGGCGTCGGCGGCGGGGGCGTCGGGCCCGCGGTAGCGGAAGCAGACGATGTTGAGCTGGACCGGCGCGGCGAGCTCGAGCTCCGGCTCGGCGGCGATCCGGTCGGCGAGCTCCCGGGCCAGGGCGCAGGTGTGTTCGATCACCGCTCCCAGGGCCGCCGTCCCGTAGGTCTTCAGCGTGAACCAGGTCTTCAGCGCCCGGAAGCTGCGCGACAGGTCCGGCCCGTAGTCGCAGGGCCACCAGTCGCCGCCGGCTAGGCCGCGGGCGGCGCGTTGCAGGTAGGCGGCGTCGGAGGCGAACGTCCGCCGGTGCAGCTCGCCGTCGCGCACCAGCAGGAAACCGGCGTCGTAGGGCGTCTGGCCCCACTTGTGCCAGTCGAAGGCGATGGAGTCGGCGCGCTCGATCCCGGCCAGCCGCGGGGCCAGCGACGGGGCGAGGACGCCGAGCGCGGCCAGCGCCCCGTCGACATGGAAATGCACGTCCTCGTCGGCGGCGATGTCGGCCAGGCCGGCGAGGTCGTCGATGCCGCCGATGTCGACGGTGCCGGCGGTGCCGACGATCAGGAACGGCGTGCAGCCCGCCTGCCGGTCGGCGGCGATGGCGGCGCGCAGGGTCGCCAGGTCGATGCGGTGGTGGTCGTCGACCGGCACGGCGCGCAGCTGCAGGCTGCCGATTCCGCTCATGTCCAAGGCGCGGCCGACGCAGCCGTGCACCGCGCGCGAGGCGTAGGCGGTCAGCCGGGCCTCGCCCAGCCCCGCCGTGCGGCCACCGCCGCCCAGCACTCGCATGCGGGCCACCAGGGTCGCCAGGAAGTTCGCTTGCGAGGCGCCGGTCAGGAACAGGCCGCTGGCGGTGTCGGGGAAGCCGAACATCTGCCGGGTCCAGGCCAGCACCTGCTGCTCGACCTCCAGGGGCATGTGATCGCGGCCGCCGAGGTTGGAATTCATGCCGCCGGCCAGCATCTCGGCCAGCATGCCGACGACCGTGCCGCCGCCCTGCACCCAGCCCATGAAGCCGGGGTGGGCGTTGCCGCTCGAATAGGGGAGCACGTTTTCGAGGAAGGTCTCGTGGACCTGTTCGAGGGCGCTGGGGGCCAGCGGCAGCGCCTCGCGGAACCCCTGCCGGGCCGCGGCCGGCGGCTCGCGCCACACCGGCTGGGCGCGCAGGCCCTGCAGGTGGTCGAACAGGTCGTCGAGCATGCGGTGGCCCTGGCCGCGCACCGCCGACCAGTCCGCCGGATCGAGACTCACGTTGGAACTCATGGTGCGGCGACTCGCGCAGCGTCCGATGACGCCGCCCCCAGATGGACCGCCTAGGATTGTGGTTTGGTTAACGGAAACCCCCGGTGGGTTAACCATGACGCGGCTAACCGTTGTCGCCGCCAACGATGCCGGAAGGGGTCGCCCACGCAGTAGGCGTCGCCGAAAGAACCGCCCGCGATCCGGACCGCGGACTTGACTCCGCGCGCCCGGCGTCTCCATCCATCCGCATGATCAAAACCGGCCCCCACCTGAAACAGGCCCGCGAAGCCCTCGGCTGGTCGCCGGCCGAACTGGCGCGGGCGCTGCGGCTCGCCGGCGGCGACGACCAGGGCGAGAAGCGCGTGCTGGAGATGGAATCCGGCCGCCGGCCGATCTCCGGCCCGGTGACGGTGGCGGTGGAGGCCCTGCTGCACGGCTTCCTGCCTGACGGCTTCATCCGCCCCGACCTGTAGGCGACCCCCTTTCCGGAGCGTCGTCAATTCTTGCGCGTACTGTCACGCAGCCTTTACGTAGCGTCACCACAAGCCCCCTCGTGAACTGACCGACGGCCCTGTCGCCGCGTCGCGTTCGAGTTGCTCGTCCAGGCGGACGGGCCAGGGAGGCCGTTTCATCATGCAAGGTCGTTTTCGCGCTGCCCTGATGGGCTCGGGCGCGCTGTTCTTCGCGGCTGGGGCTCAGGCCCAGCCCCTTCTCGCCGACGCTACGGCCGCCGCGGCCAACGAGGTCAGCACCGTGGTGGTGACCGCGCCTCGCGAAGAGGCGGTGGCGCGCAACCGCCAGTTCGAGGCGCCAAATCTGGTCAGCGTCCAGGCCGCAGAGACCATCCTCAAATATCCCGACTTCAACGCCGCAGAAGCGCTCGGCCGCATGCCGGGCGTGTCGATCTCGACCGACACCGGCGAGGGCCGCTTCGTCAACATCCGCGGCATCGACGGCAACCTGACCGGCGCGACGTTCGGCGGCGTGCCGATGCTGAACACCAATCCCGGCGGCACCTACTTCGGCGGCGGCGGCCGGGCGGTGGAGTACGACACCATCCCCACTGGGGCCATCGACGGCCTGGTCGTCTACAAGACCACCCTGCCCGACCACGAGGCGGAAGGCCTCGGCGGCTCCGTCGACCTGACGCCGCGGACCGCCGCCAACGTGACCCGCCCGTTCGTCGAGGGCACGCTCGGCTGGGGCTACGAGCCGATGCACGACCACACCGGACCGCTGAACGCGGAAGGCGCCGTGGGCGCCCGCTTCGGCTTCGACGGTTCGCACCTGATCGTCGAAGGCCAGGGCGAGCCCGCGGCCGACCGCGCCGGCTGGATGTCCAACCCGACCCCCTTCTCGTTCGTGCTGACGGGCTCGCGGCGCGACGATCGCCGCGGCTTCGACGACATGGAGGAGGACTTCAACGACCCGACCGTGGACCGGTCGCTCGCCGACATCCAGATGCGCCGCTACGACTACCACCGTCGGCGGTTCGGCTTTGGCGGGGAGTTCGACTTCAAGCCGAACGACGACCACAACTGGTACGTGCGGGCCAACGTCACGGGCTACAAGGAGGCGGTTCAGAAGAACCGCCTGACCTACGCCGGCCTCGGCGACACCGTCGATCCGGCCAATCCGAGCGGCTTCGCCACCACCACCAACGTCTCGCTGGCGAGCACGGACGAGGCGGAGACCCACCGCAACGAGGTGTTCGTGGTGGGCGGCCAGGACCGGTTCGGCGAAACCGTGCTCGACTACCGCGCCTCCTACAGCCGCGCCACCTACGTCATGGGCCAGAACTACGGCGCCAAGTTCAACGGCCCGACCGGGCTGGCCTTCGCCTACGACAACTCCGCCAACAACGGCGACAAGCCGGCGATCAATGTGAACACCGCGCTGGTCAACGATCCGGCGCAGTATTCGCGGATCACCAAGATCACCAACAGCACCGCCAACGACGTCGACCAGGAATACGCCTACGCCGCGAACCTGCTGTTCCCGGCGCACCTGGTGAACGACAGCGACCGGGTCAAGGTCGGGGCCGAGGTGCGGCTGCGCGACAAGAGCGCGACGTCGTCGGCCTTCAGCTACGCCATCTCGCCGCTCAGCCTGGTCAACGCCTCTTCCCCGGCGGTGACCGACTTCTACGGCCGGTACACCAACGGCCCGGGCATCAACACGATCGCCCTGCGCGCCGCGGCGGCGGCGGGCGTGATGACCGGCGGCGTCGACCTGGGCAGCGTCTTCACCGCCAAGGAAGACATCTACGCCGCCTACGGCCAGTACCAGACCACGATCGGCAAATGGGGCGTGCTGGCCGGCGTCCGCGTCGAGCAGACCGACGCCCGGTACGGCGCCTACAGCGACGACAACCCGACCCAGACCCTGGCCTTCACCACCCGCTCGGAGAGCTACACCAACGCCTTCCCGACGCTGCAGATCCGCTATGAGGCGGCCCCGAACTTCCTGGTCCGGGCGACCTATTCCACCGGCATCGGCCGGCCGGGCTTCCTGCAGAACTCCGCGACCACCTCGTCGAACCACGACGTCACGGACCCGCAGATCAGCCAGGGCAATCCGAACCTGAAGCCGACCACCGGCAACAACTTCGACCTGTCGCTCGAGTACTACATGAGCGGCGGCGGCGTCGTGCAGGTCGGCGTGTTCGACAAGGAGTTCGACAACTACATCGTCAGGCAGTTCCAGCGGCGCCTGTACGACGGGACCGATCCGACCTTCGCCGGCATGCTCGTCGGCTACAGCACCTACGCCAACCGCTCGGGCGCCTACGCCCGCGGCGTGGAAGCCGCCTACCACCAGCAGTTCTCGTGGCTGCCCGGGCTGTGGAACGGCCTGGGGCTCGACGCCAACGTCACCCTCGTGGACTCCCACATCCAGGAGTACGACGCAGCCACCTCGTCCAGCGGCCGGGCGGAATCCGGCCTGCTGCCGGGCACCTCGCGGGTCACCGCCAACCTCGCCGGCTTCTACGAGGCGCACGGGCTGGAGCTGCGCCTGGCGAGCGAATACGTCAGCAAGGAGCTGTTCTCGCTGGGCGGTTCGAAGGCCACCGACACCATCCAGGACAACCGCGTGACGCTGGACTTCACCTCCAGCTACCGCCTGACCCCGGCCTGGACGGTCTACTTCAACGCCAAGAACCTGACCAACGCGCCGCTGCGGTTCTACATCGGCAGCGCGAGCTACCCGATCCAGCGGGAATACTACGACCAGACCTTCGAGGCCGGCGTCCGCGCCCGCTTCTGATCGACGCCCGCCCCTTCCCCGTCCCCAGCCTCAGGAGCGCCCGACCTTGCGCCTTCGCCTGTCCCTCGCCCTTACCGCCGCCGTCATGGCCGCCACCGCCGGCCACGCCGCCGCCCAGCCCCCGGCCTATCACCTGGTCGACAAGATCGCGCTGCCGGACGGCGGCTGGGACCTGGCGACCTTCGATCCGGTCCTGCGCCGGCTGTACCTGGCCCGCAATGAGGCGGTGACGGCGGTCGACGTGGACACCGGCCGGGTGACGGGGGCGCTCGCGGCGATCAAGCACGGCCACACCGTCGTCCCGCTGAAGGGCGGCGCCGAGATCATGGTGACCGACAGCGGGCCGAACACCGCGGAGTTCTTCGACGCCCGGACCGGCGCCGCGCTGGCCTCCGTCCCCGCCGGCCTGAAGCCCGACGCCGCGGCGTTCGACGCGGCCAGCGGCCTGGCGGTGGCGATGAACGGCAAGAGCGGCGACCTGACGCTGATCGACCCGAACACCCGCAAGGCGGTCGGCAAGATCGACATCGGCGGGGCGCTGGAGCTCGGCGCCGGCGACGGTCAGGGCCGGCTGTTCGTCAACGTCGAGGACCTCAACCAGGTGGCGGTGGTCGACCTGAAGGCCCGCAAGGTGGTCGCCCGCATCCCGCTGACCGGCTGCGAGGGCCCCACCGGCATCGCCTACCTGCCGGTGTCGCGCCGGGTGGTCTCCTCCTGCGTCAACGGCGTGGCGACGGTCGCCAATCCCGCCACCGGCAAGGTCGAGCGCACCCTGCCCATCGGCCCGCGCCCCGACTCGGTGCTGTACGACGCCAAGCGGAAGGTCGCCTTCATCCCCACCGGCGAGGAACTCGACCTGTTCGCCGATGACGCCGCGGGCGTGCGCCCGCTCGGCAAGGTCGCGACCCAGGCCGGCGCCCGCACCGGCGCGCTCGACGAGAAGACCGGCCGGGTCTACCTGCCCGCCGCCGAATACACCCCGGCCTCGACGCCCAACGGCAAGCCGCAGGTGAAGCCGGGCAGCGTCGTCCTTCTGGTTCTGGAGCCCTGAGCATGACCCGGCATCGCCTCGCCTGCGCCCTCACCGCCGCCGCCGCCGTGCTGGCCGGGGGCCTCGGCTCCACGGCCGCCGCGGCCGACTTCGAGGGCGTTCCCCGCTACGACCACGTCTTCGTCATCGTCGAGGAGAACAAGGACTACAGCCAGATCCTCGACCCGGCCGTCGCGCCCAACATCGCCGCCCTCGCCGCCCGCTATGGCAACGCCACCCAGTTCTTCGGCGAGGTCCATCCCAGCGAGGCCAACTATGTGGCCCTGCTCGGCGGCGACACCTTCGGCATCCACGACGACGACGCCTACTACTGCAGCGCCGGCTCCACCCGGCCGTCCTGCGGCGGGGCCGCGGCGCCCGGCTATGCGGACCACACGGTCCGCTCGCCGCACCTGGGTGACCAGCTGCTGGCCGCCGGCCTGAGCTGGAAGGGCTATTACGAGAGCCTGCCCGAGCCCGGCTCGCTGGCAGTGATCGCCGGCGATCCCAGCTACGACGACGGCGACCGCCCGGCCGCCCTCTACGCCTCCAAGCACTCCGGCTTCATGAACTTCGCCAGCGTGCAGAACGATCCGCGCCGCGCCGAGCGGATCCTCGGCTTCGACGCCTTCGAGCGCGACCTGGCGACGGGCGCCCTGCCCAACTTCGCGCTGATCGTGCCCAACCAGTGCAACGAGATGCACGGCCTGCACGGGCCGCACATTCCGGCCGACTGCGAGAGCGCCAACAAGACCGGGCTGATCGGCCGGGGCGACAAGGTGGTCGGCGACCTGGTGCGCCGCATCCAGGCGAGCCCGCTGTGGGCGGCCAAGGGCAACGTCGCCATCATCGTCACCTTCGACGAGGGCGCCGGCAAGACCCGCGAGGGCTGCTGCGCGGTGACGCCGGACGCGCCGTCCAACTTCGGCGGCGGCCACATCCCGACCCTGGTGATCACCAACCACGGCGCGCGCGGGCTGAGCGACGACACGGCCTACAACCACTACTCGCTGCTGCGCACGCTGGAGGACGCCTTCCGGCTGCCCAAGCACCTCGGCCACGCCGCGGACACCGACAAGGGCGTGCGGCCGATGACCCGGCTGTTCGCGACCGCCGCGCACTGACCAAGACCACGGGCGGCGGCGCGACCTTCGCCAGGTCCGCCGCCGTTTCGCCATCTGGAGACCGCCGACCTCAGGACGGGGCGCGGAATCGGGCGCGATAGTCGCTGGGCGTCAGGCCCAGCCGCCGGACGAAGACCAGCCGCATATGCTCGGCGTTGCGGAAGCCGCAGTCGTAGGCCACGACCTTCAGCGGCAGATCCGCGGCCTCCAGGCGGTTGCGCGCGGCGTCGATCCGGGCGCCTTCGACGAACTCGGCCGGGGTGCGCCGGGTCTCCAGCTTGAAAGCCCGTGCGAACGTGCGCGCGCTCATGCCCGCCACCGCGGCCAGGTCCTCCACACGGTGGGCGCCGCGCAGGTTGGCGATGACGTGGGCATGCACGCCGTCGATCGGCGAGTGCGGCTTCGACGGCGCCGTCAGCAGGGGGCTGAACTGCGACTGGCCGCCCTGCCGCTGGGCGACCACGACCAGGCGCTTGGCCACCGCCAGGGCGACTTCAGGGCCGTGGTCCTCGTGCACCAGAGCCAGGCCCAGGTCGATGCCGGCGGTCACGCCGGCCGAGGTGACCAGGGCGCCGTCACGGATATGGATCCGATCGTATTCCACCCGGGCGCGCGGGAACTGCTCGGCCAGCCGCTGGGCGTCGCTCCAGTGCGTCGTCACCGCCCTGTCGTCGAGCAAGCCGGCGTGGCCCAGCGCGAACGCGCCGGTGCAGATCGAGCCGTAGCGCGGACAGCGCGGCGCGGTCGCCCGCAGCCAGGCGGTCAGGCGCGGGTCGCACCCCTGCGTCGGCAAGGCTGGCCCGCCGGCCACCAGCAGCAGGTCGTAGGCGTCCGCGGCCTCGGCGAAGGCCACATCCGCCGACAGGCGCAGGCCGTTGGAGGCGCGGACCGGCGCCCGATCGGCGCCCACCAGGGTGATCTCGTAGCCATCTTCTGGGCCGACAAAGGTGTTGGCTTCGGCGAAGACGTCCAACGGCCCCGCCACGTCGAGCGACTGCACGCAAGGGAAGATCGCAAGGGCGACGGTTTTCAACGCAGAGCCATGGGGTCTGGGCGCGCAGGCCGGTGACGCTCGGGGAGGTTATCGCCGGAATCCTGCCAGGCCCGCATGCTTTTTGGCCAGGCGCGCCCCACGCCGTTCGGTCGGCGGAAAACGCTGGCCGGTTGGCGGTTTCTGCGGGGTCGAGCGCGTTGCGGCGGACCCGCAGCCGGCGAACATGGCTCCTACGCCGGCCCTCAGGCGGCAGACCATCGCAAGGAACGTGACATGTCGAAGATCATCGCTGGCGTCCGGGCGCCGGACAGCGCGCTCGCCCATGAAGTCGAACAGCTGGTGCGGGATACCGAGTCCGAGCTGCTCTACCACCACTCCAACCGCGTCTTCCTGTTCGGCGCGCTGGCCGGCCAGCGCAAGACCCTCAAGGTCGATCTCGAGCTGCTCTATATCGGCGCCATGTTCCACGACATGGGACTGCAGCCGCCCTACGCCAGCGCCGAGGAGCGGTTCGAGGTCGACGGCGCCAACGCTGCGGCTGCCTTCATGCGGTCCCACAACATCGACGAGCGCGACGTCGAGGACGTCTGGGACGCCATCGCCCTGCACACCACCCCGGGCATACCGAAACACAAGCGGCCGGTGGTGGCGCTGGTCACCGCCGGGGTGGAGATGGACGTCCTCGGCATCGAGTACGACGCGTTCACGCCCCAGCAGCGCGACGAGATCTGCGCCTGCCACCCGCGCGGCCACGGCTTCAAGAACGGCATCATCGACGCCTTCGCCTGCGGCACGATCAAGAAGCCCGCGACCACCTTCGGCAATGTGAAGGCCGACGTCCTGGCGTTGCGTGACCCCAGCTACCGGCGCGTCAGCTTCACCGACATGATCCTCAATTCGAAGTGGGCCGATTAGGCGCGGGTCAGGATCTCCAGAGCATGGCCGGAGGGGTCCAGGAAATAGACGCCGCGGCCGCCGTTGCCGGTATTGATCTCATTCGGCCGCCGCCGCATCGGATCCGCCCAGAAATCCACGCCGCGTTGTTTGAGGCGGCCGAATATGGCGTCGAATTCGCCGTCGGAGACGAGGAAGGCGTAGTGCTGCTCCGCGATCGGTCGCGGACTGGTCATGAAGTCGAGACTGACGCCGTTCGCGGTGCGCACGACGAGGAAGGGCCCGAAGGGCTGCGGCGCAGGCAGGTCGAGCGTCTCCGCCAGGAAGCGGGCGGCGGCCTCCCGGTCGACCGAGTGGACGATGGTGTGGTTCAGTTCGACGCTCATCCGGCCTGCGCCTGGTCCTGGGGTTGGCGGAATATCCGCTCGGGCTTCGCGCCGGCCGACTGGCCGCCGTCGATCGGCAGGGTGACGCCGGTGACGAAGCTGCTCTTGTCCGACGCCAGCCAAAGCACGGCGTCGGCGATTTCCGCCGAGGCGCCGACCCGCCGCATCGGCGTCGCCAGCGCGGCGGCGCGCTGCGCCGCTTCGCCCGCCGCCTCCAGGTGGTGCGTCAGGATGGGCCCTGGCGCGAGGACGTTCACGCGCACGCCCCGGTCGGCATAGTCGAGCGCGGCGACCTTGGTGAGCGCGATGACGCCCGCCTTGCCGGTCACATATCCCGCGAGGTTGGCCACCCCCTGGACTCCGGCCAACGAGGCCATGTTGATGATCGAGCCGCCGCCGGTCGCCAGCATGGCGGGGATCTGGTGCTTCATGCCGAGGAAGGTCCCGCGGATATTGGTCCGGATGGCCCGGTCGAAGGCGTCGACGTCCATGTCGGCGAGCGGCCGTGGCGTCGAACCGTCGGTGGCGTTGTTGAACGCCACGTCAAGCCGTCCGAAAACGTCGAGCAGGCGGCCGATCAGGTGCCCGACGGAGGCCTCGTCGCCGACGTCGACCGTGGCGGCGCGCGCCTCGTGCCCCTCGCGTCGGATCCCGTCGGCGACCGCCTCCAGGGCGGTCCCGTCGCGCGCCGCAAGCATCACCTTCGCGCCGGCCCGGGCCAGCGCCCTGGCGGTCACCGCCCCGATCCCGCGGCTGGCGCCGACCACCAGCGCGACCTTCCCGTCCAGCAGGCCGGGCCGGCCGTCGTTGGGCGCTTCGCTCATTGTTCGGCCTCCTGAAGATCCCCTGGCGACGGCGGCTCGGCGAAGTCGTCTGCGAGGCGCGTGAGGAACGTTCGCATCTGGCCCAATTCCGCATCGCCGAGGGCGTTGCGGATCCGCCTGTCGTGCGCCGCCGCGGCGTTCCGGAGCTGATGGAACATCGCCACGCCGGCCGGCGTGAGGGTCGCAACCTGGACGCGGCGATTGTCCGGCAACCGCTCGCGCAGGACCAATCCCTGGTGAGCCATGGCGTCGAGGTGGTGCGTGAGCGTCGGGCCCTGGATCCCCACGCGCTGGGCGAGCTCGCCGTGGCTGAGTTTGCCCTCCCGCATCAGCGACATCAGGATCAGCCACGTCGGCAGCGACCCGCCGGCCGCCGCAAGTGCGTCGTCGAACGCCCGACTGAGCCGTTTCGCCGTCTGGCTGAGGAGCAGTCCCAACGGGGTTTCTGACGGTGCTCGCATGCCGGATACATAGAGTTCAAATAGTTCGATGTCTATATATATATGTGTGGGCTAACGGGGAAGCTGTACGAATTTTGAGCATTTGGGGGGTCCATGACGTTGCTGTGACGCTCAATCCGGGCCAAGCTGGCGGTTCGGTGAACGGTGGTGCGTGCGTATGACCTGATCGCCGTTCAGGATCCTCTGTCGGTGGTCACCGTCCAGTCGCTTAGCCCGAGACCCGCAGTTCGCATCGTGCTGAATCTCCGCCACATCGAGGTCTTCCACTCCGTCTACGTGAACGGCTCGATCAGCCGGGCGTCGCTGGCCCTGAACGTGTCGCAGCCGGCGGTCAGCAAGGTCCTGAAGCACGCCCAGGACAAGCTGGGCTTCTCGCTGTTCCGGCTGGTCAGCGGGCGGCTGATCGCCACGGAGGAAGCCCACGTCCTGTTTCGCCAGGTGGCCGAGGTCTACGAGCGCATCGGCTCGCTGCAGCTGACGGCGCTCAACCTGGGCCGGGCGGAGGAGGGCCACATCCGCCTGGCGGTGCTGCCCTCGCTGGGGATGGGCATCGGGCCCGCCGCGGTGGCCCGCTGCCGGGCCGAGATGCCGGGCGTCACCTTCGACCTGAAGACCGTCCACCACGACGACATCGTGCGCTCCCTCCACGAGCGCGACACCGACCTGGCGCTCGGTTACAAGCCGCCGGACGACCCCAAGCTCGCCGACGTGGAGATCGGCTCGGGCGAGCTGGTGATCCTCTACCGGACCGAGGACCTGCCCGACGCGCCGCCGCGGCTCGACCTCAGCCTGCTTCAGGACCGCGACTTCATCGTGCTGGCGGGGGCCGGCCCGCTCACGCACATGGTCAGCCACGAGGTCGCCAGCCGGCTTCTGGACATCACCGGCGGGATCTCGGTGCGCACCTATTTCCTGGCCGCCGCCCTGGTCCGCTACGGCGCCGGCATGGCCATCGTCGACGAGTTCACGGCCCGCGCAAGCCTCGCGCCGGGGCTGGATTTCCGGCCGCTCAGCCCGCCGGTGCCGTTCAGCGTGCACTGCATGCACCTGCGCGAGCGGCCGCCCTCCGGGACGCAGCTCGGCTTCATGAGCATCATCCAGCAGACCCTGGCCGGCGCGCGCGGCTAGGCGCGGCGGGGCCCCTACTCCCGGTTATGGGTCGCCCACGCCTTAGACGGGCTGACCGCCTTGGCAAAGCCGCCGGCTGGGCGGAACTATGCCTTGGGCGTTCGGACGCGGGGGACAGATGATGCGGCGCAGGCTGCTTACGACTATGGCCGGCCTTCTCAGCGTGGCGGTTTCGAGTTCCGCCGCCGCGGCGCCGCTCGCCGATGCGCAGCGCGCCGAGATCATCCACGCGGTCGACGCCGGCGCGCCTCAGATCGGCGACGCGGCGCTGAAGATCTGGGGCTTCGCCGAGGTCGGCTATCAGGAGACGAAGAGCTCGGCCCTGCTGCAGGGGCAGCTGAAGGCCGCCGGGTTCGAGATGACCAGCGGCGTCGCCGGCGAGCCGACGGCCTTCATCGGGCGGTTCCGCAACGGCGCGGGCCCGGTGGTGGCGATCCTGGCGGAGTTCGACGCCCTGCCGGGCATGGCCCAGGAGGCGGTTCCCGGCCACAAGCCGATCCCCGGCCAGGCGGCGGGCCACGGCTGCGGCCACAACATCTTCGGCGCCGCCTCGGTGGGCGCGGCGATCGCGCTGAAAGCCTGGATGATCAAGCACAACGTGCCGGGGGAGCTGCGCGTCTACGGCACGCCGGCCGAGGAGGGCGGCTCCGGCAAGGTCTACATGGTGCGCGACGGCCTGTTCAAGGACGTGGACGTGGCGCTGCACTGGCACCCGGGCGACAACAACAGCGCCGCGCAGGGCGTGACCCTGTCGAACATGTCGGCGAAGTTCCGCTTCCACGGCACCTCGGCGCATGCGGCGGCGGCGCCCTGGCGGGGCCGCTCGGCGCTCGACGCGGTCGAGATCATGGACGTGTCGGCCAACTTCATGCGCGAGCACGTGCCCGACCGCACGCGCATCCACTATGTGATCACCAGCGGCGGCGGGGCGCCCAACGTGGTCCCCGACTTCGCCGAGGTGTTCTACTACACCCGCAGCGTCGACCCGAAGGTGGTCATCGACACCATGGAGCGGCTGAAGCGCGCCGCCCAGGGCGCGGCGCTCGCCACCGACACCACCATGGAATACGAGCAGGTGGGCGGGGTCTACAGCCTGCTGCCCAACGACACCCTGGGCAAGGTCATGGACGCCAACCTGCGGCGGGTGGGCGGCGAGCACTGGACCGCCGAGGAGACCGCCTTCGCCAACCAGCTGGCGCCCGCCCTGCCGGCCGGGGGCAGGTTCAAGATCGGCTCCCAGGCCGAGGTCTCGCCCTACAAGCTCGACCTGGTCGGCGAGTCGGCCGGCGCCTCCACCGATTCCTCCGACGTCAGCTGGGCGGTGCCGACCGTCGGCATGACCGCCGCCACCTGGGTGCCGGGCACCCCGGCCCACAGCTGGCAGGCGGCGGCCGCCTCCGGCATGGGCATCGGCATCAAGGGCGGCGTCGTCGCCGCCAAGAGCATCGCGCTCACCGGCGCGGACCTGTTCTCCAACCCGGCGATCATCAAGCAGGCCAAGGCGGAGTTCAACGAGCGGCGGGGTCCGGACTTCGTCTACAAGGCGATGGTCGGCGATCGCAAACCCGCCCTCGACTACCGCAAGGCCGGCGGCTCCACCGGCCAGTAGGCGACCGCGCCGAGGTCCCCGCCTCGGACCGCCGTCCACCCGGCGCTGCGGGCCTCAGGCTCGCAGCCAAAATCACGCAGCCCAAACACCCCAGTTCGAGGTCACCATGAATCTTGCCCGCTTCAGCCGCCGCCGCTACACGCCCCACGCCACGCCGATCCAGCACCTGAAGCATCTCAGCGCGCACCTCGGCGGGCCGGAGATCTACATCAAGCGCGACGACCTGCTGGGCCTCAGCGGCGGCGGCAACAAGACCCGCAAGCTGGAGTTCCTGGTGGCCGAGGCCCTGGCCCAGGGCGCCGACACCCTGATCACCGTCGGCGCGGTGCAGTCCAACCACTGCCGCCTGACCCTGTCGGCCGCGGTGCACGAGGGGCTGAAGTGCCGGCTGGTGATCGAGCAGCGGGTGCCCGGCAGCTACAAGCCGCAGGCCAGCGGCAACAACTTCCTGTTCGACCTGCTCGGCGTCGAAGCCATCACCGTGGTCAACAGCGGCGACGACCTGGCGGCGGCGATGCAGGCGGTGGCCGACGACCTCGCGGGCCAGGGGCGCAAGGGCTACGTCATCCCCGGCGGCGGCTCGAACCCGCTCGGCGCCCTGGGCTACGTCGCCTGCGCCGAGGAGATCCTGGCGCAGACTTTCGACATGGGCCTGGCGCTCGACCACATGGTCTGCGCCAGCGGCAGCGCCGGAACCCATTCCGGCCTGCTGGTGGGCCTGGCCGGCAATAACGCCGGCCTGCCGCTGACCGGCATCAACGTCCGCCGCCCGCGTCCCGAGCAGGAGGGCAACGTGCACGACCTGGCGGTCAGGACCGCGGCCTTCGTGGGCCTCGCCGAACCGATCGCGCGCGAGACCGTCCGCTGCCTCGACGAGTGGGTGGGGCCGGGCTACTCGCTGCCGACGCCGGAGATGGTCGAGGCCGTGCGCCTGCTGGCCCAGCTCGAGGGCGTGCTGCTGGATCCGGTCTACACCGGCAAGGCCATGGCCGGCCTGATCGGGCTGGTGCGGCGCGGTGAGTTCGCCAAGGGCGAGAAGGTGCTGTTCCTGCACACCGGCGGCTCGCCGGCCCTCTATGCGTACCAGGACGTGCTGAGCGCGGCCTGATCCCGGCGCCCCGCGAAAGCGGGGCGCCGCCCGGCCCCGCGGGCGTGTGCGCTGGCACAGTTTTTATACTCCGTCAGGGCCTGAAAGCGGAGCGGAACTGGACTTCGATCACCTGCCATATTAGTGACCGCACATTGATGAGATCCTCGGCGATTACGCCTAGAGGGGTTTAACCTATGGTTATTGCTGACCAACATCTTTGATGGGCCATCCGTGATCGGAAGGCGAGATTTCCGCTGCGGTTCCCATAGACTTCTCCAGTCAATACCGACGTGGGGTGAGGTGGGCGTAATGAACAAGCCGGCGGCTAAACAGCCGTAACAAGACTCCGGGCAGACGATCCGTTGCTGCGCATGCCGCTACGGAAGTCAGCCGGAGTGATCTCGTAGACATGCACTGACACGATCCCGGCGCGGGCGGACCTGGAAGGTCCGCGCGAGCTCGCGGAGCTACGTCACCAAAGAGAATGCGAAAACGCATCCCGAGCTTTCCGGGGGGGTCCTGGAGCTCACCCGTCGTCATGGGTCGCCATCAAGAAAAGAGGGATAGATGTCTGTTTCTAAGCTTATGACCTGCTGCGCCAGTGCGCCGATCCTGGCTCTGCTCGCCTTTGGCGTCGCGCACGCGGAAAGCTCCAGCAGCGGCGGCGCCGACGCGCCGGTGTCGCAGGTGGAAGAGGTGGTGGTGACCGCGCTCAAGCGCGCCACGACCGTCCAGAACACGCCGCTGGCGATCACCGCCCTGACCGACCAGTCGCTCAGCAAGATGGGCGCCTCCACCGTCGCCGACTTCGTGCGCACCGTGCCGGGCCTGAACCTCACCGAAAGCGATTCCGGCCGGACGCGGATCTCCATCCGCGGCGTCCAGACCGCCGGCGAAAGCACGGTCGGCCTCTACTACGGCGAAACGCCGCTGACCGGCCCGGCCGGCACCACCTCGGACCCCAGCGGCGCCACCCCGAACCTGAACCTGTTCGACGTCGAGCGGGTCGAGGTCCTGCGGGGTCCCCAGGGCACGCTCTACGGTTCGGGCTCGATGGGCGGCACGCTGCGGGTGATCTTCAAGCCGGCCAGCACCACCCAGTACGAAGGCGCCACCGACTTCTCCGCCACCTCGGTGAACGGCGGCGGCATCGGCTACGGCGCCAAGGGCATGGTCAACGTGCCCCTGATCCAGGACAAGCTGGGCGCGCGCCTGGACCTGTACCAAGAGCAGCGCGCCGGCTACGTCGACAACGTCGTCCTGCACAACACCGACATCAACAAGGCCCAGCTGCAGGGCGGGCGGCTGATGCTGAACTTCACGCCGACCGAGGATTTCAGCCTCACCGCCATGGCGCTGCTGCAGAAGCAGGACATCGGCGACACCTCCCAGTGGCGCGCCTCGCTCGGCCCCTACAAGACCGACATCCCGATCCGCCAGCCGTTCCACGATAACCTGCAGCTGTACAATGTGACGGGCCGCTACGACCTGCACTTCGCGACGCTGACCGGCGTCGCGTCCTACTACAAATGGAATGTCGAGAGCACCAACGACAACACGGCGACCTACACCGCGACCGTCAACAAGGGCACCTACTGTTCGCTCTACTTCCACCAGGCCGGCAGCTGCACGGCGGGCCAGCTTGCGAGCTACAAGACCTGGGCCCTGTCCAACATGCCGATCGCGGCCTACCAGCCGCGCTTCGTGGAGAACAAGACCCTGGAGCTTCGGCTCAGCTCCAACGGCTCGGGCCCGCTGAGCTATACGATCGGGGCCTTCCACGAGGACCGCAACGACCGGGTCGACACCATGGTCAGCCCGGCCGATCCGACGACGGGGCTGATCAAGGTCCCCGCGGTCGATCTCGGGTCCCGCTACATCGTCGATTTCGTCAAGCAGACGGCGTACTTCGGCGAGCTCAGCTACACCCCGATCGATCCGCTGACCCTGACGGTCGGCGCGCGGCACTACTCCTACAAGAAGACGGTGGGCGGCCAGTACCTCGGCTACAGCTACTACAACGGCCAGACCCCGAGCGGCTATTTCGAGACCGAAGCCGACGCCTCGGGCTGGGTGCAGAAGTACAACGCCCAGTACAAGGTCACCCACGACATCATGACCTACGTGCAGGCCACCCAGGGCTTCCGCCCGGGCGGGGCCAACAACATCCCCGACCTGCCGGCGTCGCTGCACACCTATGCGCCGGACTCGCTGTGGAACTACGAAGCCGGGGTCAAGACGGCCTGGTTCAGCCGCCGCCTGACGATCAACGCCGACGTCTATCAGGTCGACTGGAACAACCTGCAGACCTCGGTGCAGACGACCAACGGCTCGTTCTCGTTCATCAGCAACGTGGGCAAGGCGCAGATCAACGGCTTCGAACTGGAAGTCGCCGCCTATCCCATCCCCGGCCTGTCCCTGACCGGCACCCTGAGCACCATCGACGCTCGCCTGACCGCCGACCAGGTCAGCGAGATCGCCTCCGCCGCCGGCAAGTCGGGCGACCGGCTGACCTACATCCCCGATCGCACGATGTCGGCTTCGGCCGAGTACACGTGGCCGGTGTTCGGCGAGCTCAACGCCCTGGTGCGCGCCGACTACACCTACACCGGCCGGATGACGACGGAGTTCCGCCCCACCAACGTCAACTACCGCCGGGTGGGCCGGTACAATCAGGTCAACCTGCGCACCGGGATCCAGGGGACCGGTTGGGCGGCCTACCTGTACGCCAACAACGTGTTCGACACCGTCGGCATCACCCGGATCAGCGCCTCCACCAGCGCCCCGGACTACGACGTGAGCATCGCGCCGCGGACGGTCGGCGTGAACCTGACGAAGAGCTTCTGACCACGGGCGGGGGCGAGCGATCGCTCCCGCTTCCTGAACCCATGCAGCGGGCGGGGGCGACAGCCACCGCCCGCCAACACGAGAATTCGCAGCCCGCGGACCCAGTTCGGATCACGAGGAAACCCATGAAATCAGCTCTTTTGGCCGGCGTTGCGCTGGCGCTGGCCTGGCAGGGCGTCGGCATCGCCCAGACTGCGCCGCACATCACCACCCCCAAGGAAGCCTTCGGCGGCTCCGAGCCGGGCGACGACTACTTCCTGGCGGACTACGACCAGGCGACGGCCTACTGGAAGAAGCTGGCCGCGGAATCGGACCGGATGAAGCTCGTCAGCCTCGGCAAGAGCGTCGAGGGCCGGGACATCTGGATGGCGATCATCTCCTCGCCCCAGAACCTCAAGAACCTCGAGCACTACCGCGACATCGCGCGGCGGCTGGCGCTCGCCAACGACCTCACCGACGAGCAGGCCCACGCCCTGGCGCGTGAGGGCAAGGCGATGGTGTGGATCGACGGCGGCCTGCACGCCAGCGAAGTGTCGAACGCCCAGACCCAGATCCAGATCGTCTACGAGATGACCTCGAAGAACGATCCCGAGACCCTGCGGCTGCTGAACGACAACATCACCATGTTCGTGCTGCCCAATCCGGACGGCCACCAGCTGGTCGCCGACTGGTACATGCGCAAGGCGGATCCGCTGAAGCGGTCGCTGGACGACCTGCCGGTGATCTACCAGCGCTACGTCGGGCACGACAACAACCGCGAATACTATATGTCGAACATGCCCGAGACCACGGCCATCAACAAGGCCATGTTCAAGGACTGGTTCCCGCAGATCGTCTACAACGAACACCAGACGGGGCCGGTCGGCGCGGTGGTGTTCATCCCGCCCTTCCGCAACCCGTCGAACTACCACTTCGACCCGCTGGCGCTGACCCAGCTCGACGGCGTCAGCGCCGCCATGCACGGCCGCCTGATCGCCGAGGACAAGCCGGGGTCGGCCATGCGCAGCGCCGCGCCCTACTCCACCTGGTTCAACGGCGGCCTGCGCACCACCGGCTATTTCCACAACGTGGTGGGCATCCTGACCGAGATCATCGGCAGCCCGACGCCGATGCAGCTGCCGCTGGTGCCGAGCAAGCAGCTCGCCAACCAGGATGAGCTCTACCCCATCGCGCCGCAGACCTGGCACTTCAAGTCGACCATCGAATACATCAAGTCGATGGACCGCGCGGTCATGGACTACGCCTCCAAGCACAGCGAGGACCTGCAGTACAACCGCTACCAGATGGGCCGAAATTCCATCAAGCGCGGCAACCAGGACTCCTGGACCATCACCCCGAAGCGGGTGGCGGCGGTGGAGGCGGCGGCCAAGGCCCATCCGATGGCGGTGGCCGAGGGCTCCAGGGCCGAGTCGCGCGAGATCGTCGATCCGAAGCTCTACGACACCGTGCTGCACGATCCGGCGCAGCGCGATCCGCGCGGCTACATCCTGCCGCTCGACCAGCCGGACATGCCGACCACGGTCAAGTTCCTCAACGCCTTGATCAAGTCCGGCGTGGTCGTCGACAAGGCCAGCGCGCCGTTCACCGTCCAGGGCAAGACCTATCCGGCCGGCACCTACGTGGTGATGTCCAACCAGGCCTACCGCCCGCACGTCCTCGACATGTTCGAGCCGCAGGACCACCCGCAGGACTTCCAGTTCCCGGGCGGCCCGCCGGTGAAGCCCTATGACATCACCGGCTACACCCTGGCCTACCAGATGGGCGTGAAGTTCGACCGCATCCTCGACGGCTTCAACGGGCCCTTCCAACCCGTCACCGAGGTGATGGCGCCGCCGCCCGGCAAGGTGATCGGCTCCGGCGGGGCGGGCTACCTGCTCGACCACCGCACCAACAACAGCTTCACCCTGACCAACCGGCTGCTGAAGGCCAAGGCGCCGGTCTACTGGATGAAGTCGGAGGTCTCGGCCGACGGCGTGTCGTTCGGGCCGGGCGCGGTCTGGGTTCCGGCCTCGGGCGCGGCCCGCGCCGTGATCGAGAAGAGCGTCGCCGACCTGGGCGTGAACGCCTATAGCGTCGCCGCCGCGCCGCAGGGCGAGAAGATGGCGGTCAAGGCCCCGCGCATCGGCATCGTCGACACCTACGGCGGGCTGATCACCTCGGGCTGGATGCAGTGGGTCCTCGAGCAGTTCGAGTACCCGTACACGATCGTCTATGCGCCGGAGCTGAACGCCGGCAAGCTGAACGCCAAGTACGACGCCCTGGTGTTCGTCGACGGGGCCATCCCCGGCGCCGGCACCCGCTACCAGAGCAGCCGGAACCCGCTGCCGAAGCCGGACGAGGTGCCCGAAAAGTACCGCAAGATGCTCGGCCGGATCACGGAGGAGACGACGCTTCCGCAGGTGCAGACCTTCATCAAGAACGGCGGCACCGCGATCACCATCGGCGGCTCCAGCCGGCTCGGCGAGTACCTGAACCTGGTCGAGAACCCGCTGACGCAGACCGGGAAGGACGGCAAGGTCGAGCCGCTGCCGTCGTCGAAGTTCTACATCCCCGGCTCCGTGGTCCTGGCCAAGGTCGATAACAAGGACCCGCTCGGCTACGGCTTTGGCGACACCGTGGACCTGTTCTTCGACTCCAGCCCGGTGTTCAAGCTGAAGGCTGGCGGCGACCAGGTGAAATCGGTCTCCTGGTTCCAGGGCGACGATCCGCTGCTCAGCGGCTGGGCCTGGGGCCAGAAGGCCCTCGACGGCGCCTCCGGCGTGGTCGACGCCAGCTACGGCAAGGGCAAGCTGTTCCTGATGGGTCCCGAGGTCGCCATGCGCGGCCAGCCCTACGGCTCGTTCAAGTTCATCTTCAACGGGCTGATGTACGGGCCGGCGGTCCAGGGCAAGCAGACCCTGGCGGCGGCCCCCAAGCCGGCCAAGACCGCCGACTAGAAGGGCCGGGCTCGCGCCCGTCCCAACCCTGAGCTCCGAGCGGTTCTCCGCGCGCCTGCATGGCCGCGGGGAGCCGCTCGATCGGCTTCTGCGCTATCCCGTCCCGCCGTCAGTGCGAGGACCTGGGCACGTGCAGCGGCTGGACCTTCACGGTCGAGACGCCGCTTTCTTTCATTCCAAGCTGCTTCGCCGCCTTGGGCGTGACGTCGAGGATCCGGTTCTTCGCGTACGGGCCGCGGTCGGTGACGGTGACGTGGACCGACTTGCCGGTCTCCGCATTGGTCACCTTGGCCTTCGTTCCCAGCGGCAGCGTGGGGCTGGCGGCAGTCATCTTGTCCGGTGCGAACCTGGCGCCGCTGGCGGTCTTTTCGCCGGCGTCGTGGGTTCCATAGTAGGAGGCCTTGCCGGTCTGCGGCTTGGCGGCGACCTCGGGGCGCTGGGGCGGCGCGCGCGCCTCGGCGGCTGCGGCGGCGGTGGAGCCCATGCAGGCCAGGCTCGCCAGGCCGAGCGCCGACGCCCTGAGCCCAGGTCGGGCCCACGAGGGGGCGGGGCGAGGCTGGTGACGCAACCGCATTCCGCGGCAACGCCGCAAGGCGCGATGCGATCCCGCCGCCGAAACCGTTCCATCAAAACAAATTCAAGAACCGTGGCCGCTCAAAAGACTCCCGCCCCGGCGGCGGTGGGCGCTTCACTGGCCGAAGAGACGATCCGTCGATGGGGGTAGGGACCTCCGATGCCCGATGACGTGCAAAGTCCCGGCGCAGCCCTGCCGGCGTTTTCCGGGGTCTTCGTGTTCGGCGACAGCCTGGTCGATCCGGGCAACGACCTGAAGGCGGGCGTGCTGCTCGGCCGGCTGCCGTTCGTCGACATACCGAGCGGCGCGCCCACCGCCGACCAGGGCTATTTCCAGGGCCGGTTCACCGACGGCTACAACGCCGCCGACCTGATCAGCAACAAGCTGCTGCAGGCGCCCACGCAGGCGACCTTTCCGTACGGATTCAAGGATCCGCTGCTCGGCCTCTCGATCCCGTTCCTGAACCGGCCGGACGGCGCCAACCTGAGCTTCGCCTACGGCGGCGCGCTGGCCCTCCAGGGCCCCTTCGACCTGGCCCCGGGCCTGGACGCCCAGACCGGGATCTACCACCACTTCACCCCGGACCCGAACGCGCTCTACGTGGTCGCCATCGGCTCCAACGACGTCATCGACCTGGTCCCCAAGAGCGGCGATCCCGTCACCGGCGCCGCCGCCGACGCCCGCCTGTCGGCCATCGCCTCGGAGATCACCAAGGAGGTCGCGCAACTCTATGCGCGCGGCGTGCAGCACGTGCTGGTGGCGGGGATCCCCGACGTCGGCCTGATCCCGGACTACAGGGGCGCGGAGAACGAGGCCGCCCGGCGAAGCCTCGTCAGCACATACGCCGAACGGGCCGACGCCCTGCTCAAGGCGGATCTCGGCGGCCTGACGCTGCCGGCCGGCGCGACGCTCACCGACTACAACTTCCTCGGCTACACCCACGCCGTGATCGCCGATCCGGCGGCCTATGGGTTCACCAACGTGACGCAGGCCCGCACCTCGGTGCAGGCGGGCGCCCTGGACCCGGTCGGGCACGGCTTCCTGTTCTTCGACGCCTTTCACCCTTCGGCGCAGGCGCACGCGCAGATCGCCGGGGAGATCCTCGACGCCCTGCAGGGGGCGCCGCCCAGCTGGTCCGCGCCGCCGGCGATCGGCTCGCAGGCCGCCGGGGCCATCCCGGTGGGCGGCGCAGACAGCTTCACCGCCTCGCTCGCGGCGGGCGCGACCTATGTGGTCGACCTGCTGGGGGTGAGCAGCGGCGCCGGGTCGCTCGCCGACCCGCTGGTGCGCGTCCTCGACGCTTCCGGGGCGGTGGTGGCCGGGGACGACGACAGCGGCCTGGGGCTCGACCCGCACCTGCAGTTCGTGGCCCCGACGAGCGGCGACTATACGATCCAGGTGCTGGGGGTCGGGGTGACCGGCGGAACCTATCGCCTGCAGGCGGGTGAGCCGAGCGGATCGAACCTGCTCACGTCCGGCCGGCTGCGGGGCTCGGACGTCACGGTGCAGGGCGGGGCCGCGAACGACACCATCGCCGCGGAAGCCGGCGCCAACTACCTGCGCGGCGGCGACGGCGCCGATTCGATCCTGGGCGGCTCGGGGTTCGACGACATCAACGGCAACAAGGGCGACGACACCCTCGACGGCGGCGCCGGCGGCGACGACTGGCTGGTCGGCGGCCAGGGCAATGACCTGATCACCGCCCACGCCGGCGGCAACATCCTCTACGGCAACATCGGCGCCGACACGCTGAACGGCGGCTCAGGGAACGAGATCCTCCGCGGCGGCCAGAACGACGACGTCATCTACGGCGGCGCGGGCAATGACTGGCTGTCCGGCGACCGCGGCAACGACACCCTCACCGGCGGCCCCGGCGCGGACATCTTCCACAGCTTCGCCGCCGCCGGCCTCGACCGGGTGCTCGACTTCAGCCTGGCGGAAGGCGACCGCGTGCAGCTGGATCCCGGCACGGCTTACGCCCTGGCCCAGGTCGGGGCCGACACGGTCATCGACATGGGCGGCGGGAACCAGATGGTGCTGGCCGGGGTCGCCCTGGCGAGCTTGCCGGCCGGCTGGATCTTCGAGGCCTAGCCCGCCGGGGCGGCGGGGTCAGACGCGCGCCAGGCGCCCGGAGAGCCGCCTCAGGATCATGACGCAGCTCGCCAGATCGTCGGCGCTCATCTCGGCGAACATCTCCTGCTCGAGGCCGGTGACGATCTCCTTGGCCTGGCGCAGCACCGGCATGGCCGACGGCTTGATCACGAGGACCTTGACCCGGCGGTCGTCGGCGCGCGCGCGGCGCTCCACCCAGCCCTGGGCTTCCAGCGCATCCACCAGCCGCACGACGGTCGGCTCCTCCACGCCGAGGCGCTCGGAGAGTTCGCGCTGCGGCATGCCCTGGGGGGCCCGGGCGATCTCGGCCAGGGCGGCGCAGCGGGCGTCCGTCTGGCCGATAGCCTTCAGCCGCTCGTTCAGGCGCGTCCGCCAGCGCCGGCCGACCAGGATCAGGCCCTGGGTAAGGACACCACAGACGTCCTCGTCATCCCGCTCCGCTTCACAAGTCTGCACGTTTTCCGTCCCTGAACGCCGCTAACGCCCCACGCGCAAACGTCCGATACCACCATAAGACGACTTAGAGTGGTGATTACCTCACGAATTCCAGCAACCTGCGACAATGTGACTTGATTGGTGGGCGGACGACCTCGCGAAAGCCTCAGGTATCACGTTATGCCAAGTGCACCCGCGTTTACCGCGCAAGCTGACCGCCATGCTATATTTCGGCGTGAAATGCTTATCGTGATAATTATTATATGCGTAAGTAACGCGCAGGTATAGCGGCCGCTGTTAGTAATGAATTTTAAACACGGTTCGTCCAAACGTGGCGACAACGAGGCATTCGGCCTCATCGTTTCGGCGAGGTCGTCACCAATGTTCCTGAATAATCTGAAGATCTCCACCAAGATCATGATGGTGACGGGGATCACATCCCTGCTCAGCGGATTGATGATTGTGTTTTCGGTGTTCCAGCTGAACGCGATCACCGCAACCTATAACGGGATCGTCGAGCGGCAGAGCCCCGCGATCGTCGATACGGTGCGCGCCAACCGCGCCGCGGAATCGCTTGGCGCCAACGGCTACCGGACGGTCGTCTTTGACGGCGCGAGCGAAGACTGCCGACAGGCCGCCGCGGCGGCCCGGGTCGAGGCCCAGGAGATGATGCGCCTCTTCGCGGAGGCCAAGGCGCTGGCGCCGGAGCGCGCCGCCGAACTGCAGGCCTTCAGCGACCGCGCGGCCCAGATGTCAGCCGGGGTGCTCGACGCGGCCGCGCACGGCGTCGCGAACGACAACGTCTACGCCACCAAGACGATGAAGACGAACGACGAGAAGCTCAAGGCGTTCGCCAGCGACCTCACGAAGTTCAACACCGCCTGGATCGCCGACAACAACAAGGCCTCGGTCGCCGCAGCGGCGGCGTCCCACCTGGCCTCGGTGCTGCTGATCGGCCTGGGGCTCGTCAGCCTGGTCGGCGGCGTGGTGTTCAGCCTCTGGATGGCCACCAGCAAGATCTCCAAGCCGCTCGTCCACCTTTCGGGCGACATGGAGCGGTTGGCCCGCAGCGACTTCTCGGTGGAGGTCGACGGTCAGGATCGGCGCGACGAGGTCGGCCAGATGGCCCGCTCGGTGCAGGTCTTCAAGACCAACGGCATGGAGATGCAGCGCCTCGAAAAGGAGGCCGCCGACCAGCGCCGCCAGGCCGAGGAAGAGCGCGCCCGCAACGAGGCCCTGCAGGCCGAAGCCGCCCGCCAGCAGGCCCAGGTGGTCAGCTCGGTGGCCACCGGCCTGGAGAAGCTCTCGGCCGGCGAGCTCACCTATCGGCTGAGCGAGGCCTTCGCGGCCGAGTACGAAAAGCTGCGCGAGGACTTCAACGGCGCCATGGAGCAACTGCAGGAGACCATGAAGGTGATCTCCGGCTCCACCCAGGGCATCCGCTCCGGCACCGACGAGATCAGCCAGGCGGCCGACGACCTCTCGAAGCGCACCGAACAGCAGGCCGCCAGCCTGGAAGAGACCGCCGCCGCGCTCGACCAGATCACCGCCACCGTCCGCAAGACCGCCGAGGGCGCCAACCACGCCCGCGACGTGGTCTCCGCCGCCAAGGCTGACGCCGAACACTCCGGCCAGGTGGTGCGCGACGCCGTCGCCGCGATGACCGAGATCGAGAATTCGGCCCAGCAGATCAGCCAGATCATCGGCGTGATCGACGAGATCGCCTTCCAGACCAACCTATTGGCGCTGAACGCCGGGGTCGAGGCCGCCCGCGCCGGCGACGCCGGCCGGGGCTTCGCGGTGGTCGCCTCCGAGGTCCGGGCGCTCGCCCAGCGCTCGGCCAGCGCCGCCAAGGAGATCAAGACCCTGATCTCCGCCTCCACCTCCCAGGTCGAGCAGGGCGTCGAGCTGGTCGGCGAGACCGGCAATGCGCTGACGCGCATCGTCGCCCAGGTGGCCGACATCAACAGCGTGGTCTCGGAGATCGCCGCCTCGGCCCAGGAACAGGCCACCGGCCTGCACCAAGTGAACACCGCGGTGAACCAG
Source organism: Phenylobacterium hankyongense (assembly GCF_003254505.1). NCBI lineage: Bacteria > Pseudomonadati > Pseudomonadota > Alphaproteobacteria > Caulobacterales > Caulobacteraceae > Phenylobacterium > Phenylobacterium hankyongense. The sequence goes on from NZ_QFYP01000001.1 coordinate 1,311,287, forward strand.
ATGGACCAGGTCACCCAGCAGAACGCCGCGATGGTCGAGCAGTCGACCGCCGCCAGCCACAGCCTGGCCCAGGAAGCCGAAGAGCTGGGGCGGCTGATCGGCCGCTTCCAGGTCGGCGCCCCGGCGGTGATCTCGCCGCCGCACCGCGCGGCCGCCCGCCCGGCCGCCGCGCCCACGCGCACCGCCCTGAAGACCGTCTCCACCTCCGGGCGCGGTGGCGGCGCGGCCCGCAAGCCTGAACCGACCGGCGACGCCGACAGCTGGGAAGAATTCTAGCCATGGCGACGCCGAACCCGCTTCCCGCCACGCCGGCGGCCATGGTTCGCCTCGGTGAGGTCCTCGACCTCAACGCGGCGACACCGCTGGCGACCGAACTGCTGGCCCTGCGCGGGCGCGACCTGGAGGTCGACGCCTCCGCCGTCCAGCGCCTTGGGGCCCAGTGCCTGCAGGTCCTGCTCTCGGCGCGCGACACCTGGGACGCCGACGGCGCCGGCTTCGCCGTGGTCGGCCCGTCGCCGGAGTTCAGCGCCGTGCTGGCCCTGCTGGGCGCCCCCATCGAGCTCTTCCAACACCGGGAGCATTGCGCGTGAGCAAGACCATCCTGACCGTCGATGATTCCCGGACCATGCGGGACATGCTGCGCATGGCGCTGGTGGACGCGGGCTTCCAGGTGATCCAGGCCGAGGACGGGGTCCACGGCCTCGAGGTGCTGGCCGGCGAAGCGCCCGACGTCATCGTCACCGACATCAACATGCCGCGCATGGACGGCTACGGCTTCATCGAGGGCGTGCGCGCCGACCCGCGCCACCGCGCCATCCCGATCCTGGTGCTGACCACCGAGTCGTCGCTGGAGAAGAAGACCCGGGCCCGCGACGCGGGCGCCACCGGCTGGATCGTCAAGCCCTTCAACCCCGAGAAGCTGGTGGACGCGATCCGCCGGGTCGCGGCCTGAGCGTGAGTGGGGGCCGGGCGATGGATCCGATGGCGGAGATCAAGGCGACCTTTTTCCAGGAGTGTGAGGAGCAGCTCGCCGAACTGGAGACCGGGCTGCTCGCCATGGAGGAAGGCGACGACAGCTCGGAGACCGTCAACGCCGTGTTCCGGGCCGTGCACTCGGTGAAGGGCGGCGCCGGCGCCTTCGGCCTCGACGACCTGGTGCGCTTCGCCCACGTGTTCGAAACCGCGCTCGACGAGATGCGCGCCGGCCGGCTGGCGCCCTCGCCCGAACTGCTCAAGCCGATGCTGCGGGCCGCCGACGTGCTCGCCGACCTGGTGCGCGCGGCGCGTGACGGCGGCGAGGTCGATTCGGTGCGCAGCGACGCCGTCGCCGCCGAGATCGCCGCCTTCACCGGCGACGCCGGCGCCGAGGAGACGGACGACGACGGCATGGACGGCCTGGTGTTCCAGCCCATGCAGGTGGCGCTTGCGCCCGCCGCGCCGGCCGCCTCCGCCGAGGGCTGGACCGTGCGCTTCAAGCCGCGGGTCGAGCTCTACAAGAAGGCCAACGAGACCGTGCTGCTGCTGCGCGAGCTGGCGCGGCTGGGCGAGGTGGAGGTCGAGCTGGACGCCAGCGACCTGCCGCTGCTGCCGCACCTCGACCCGGAAGGCGCCTACCTGGCCTGGACCGTGCGACTGCGCGGCGACGCCGGCGAGGCGGCGGTCCGCGAGGTGTTCGAATTCGTCGACAGCGACTGCGAGCTGGACGTGCGCCGCGCCGGGGAAGCCGCCGCCGCGCCCGCGCCGGACCTCGATATCGCCGCCCTGATCAGCCAGGCGCAGGCCGCCGTCGACGACGCGGGGCCGCCCGTGCTCGACGCCGATCCGGCCGCGCCGGCGCCGGCCGCGCAGGCCGCGGCCGCCGGACGTCCCGAGCCGGCCAAGGCCAACACCCCGGGGGCCGCCAACGCCCCGGGCGCCACCATCCGCGTCGACCTGGAACGGGTGGACCGGCTGATCGACCTGGTCGGCGAGCTGGTCATCAACCAGGCCATGCTGGCGCAGCGGGTGACCGAGGCAGGCATGGCGCGGGCCTCGAGCGTCGCCGTGGGCCTCGACGAGCTGGAGCAGCTCACCCGCGAGATCCAGGACAGCGTCATGGCGATCCGCGCCCAGCCGGTGAAGTCGGTGTTCCAGCGGATGCCGCGGCTGGCCCGCGAGGTCGCCAGCGCCACCGGCAAGCAGGTCCGCCTGGTCACCGAGGGCGAGGGCACCGAGGTCGACAAGACCGTTATCGAGCGGATCTCCGACCCGCTCACCCACATGATCCGCAACGCCATCGACCACGGGCTGGAGACGCCCGAGCGCCGGCGCGAAGCCGGCAAGAACCCCGAGGGCGTGGTGCGGCTCTCGGCCCTGCACCGCTCCGGGCGGATCGTCATCGAGGTGGCCGACGACGGGGCCGGCATCAACCGCGAGCGGGTCAAGGCGATCGCCGTCGAGAAAGGCCTGATCGCCCTCGACGCCGCCCTGTCCGACGAGGAGATCGACAACCTGATCTTTGCGCCGGGGTTCTCCACCGCCGACGCGGTGTCCGACATCTCCGGGCGCGGGGTCGGCATGGACGTGGTCAAGCGCTCCATCCAGGAGCTCGGCGGCCGGATCTCGATCGCCTCGCGGCCCGGTCTCGGCTCGACCTTCACCATGAGCCTGCCGCTGACCCTGGCGGTGCTGGACGGCATGGTGCTGTCGGCCGGCCAGCAGACCCTGGTGGCGCCGATGACCGCCATCGTCGAAACCCTGCAGCCCAAGCGCGCCGAGGTGCACAGCGTCGGCGGCGGCGCGCGCGTGATCTCCATCCGCGGCGCCTATGTGCCGCTGGTCGACGTCGGGATGGCGCTTGGCTACCGGCCCGACGCGCTCGACGCCGAACAGGGCGTGGCGCTGCTGATCGAAGGCGAGGGCGGGGCCCGCGCCGTGCTGCTGGTCGATGCGATCCAGGGCCAGCGCCAGGTGGTGATCAAGAGCCTGGAAGCCAACTACCAGCGCGTGCCCGGCATCGCCGCGGCCACCATCCTGGGCGACGGCCGCGTCGCCCTGATCCTCGACATCGACGCCCTCGTCGCCGCCTCCCGCGCGGTCGAGGCCCCCCGGCTCCTCCAAGCAGGATGATCTCCATGAGCGACTCCCCCACGCCCGCCGGCCTCGGCCGCGAACTGATCTCGTTCCGGATCGGCTCGCAGGAGTTCTGCGTCGACATCATGTCGGTGCGCGAGATCCGCGGCTGGACGCCGGCCACCGCCCTGCCGCGGGCCCCGGCCTTCGTGCGCGGGGTGATCAACCTGCGCGGCGCGGTGCTGCCGATCGTCGACCTCGGGGCCCGCCTGGGCCTCGGCGCCGCCGACCCGACCGCCCGCCACGTGATCATCGTCGCCCAGGTGGAGAACCAGGTGGTGGGCCTGTTGGTCGACGCCGTCTCCGACATCCTCACCGTCACCGACGACATGGTGCAGGCGACGCCCGACGTGGCCTCGGAGATGGTCCGGATGTTCGTCCGCGGCCTGCTGGCCATCGACGGCCGGATGGTCTCCTTCATCTCGCTCGACCGGGTGCTGCCGGACGGCGACCTCGACATCGCGGCATGAGCCTCGCCGCGCAGATGACTGTTCGCGACGACCGGCAGCAGCTGGTGGATGGGGAGTTCCTGTTCACCGCCGAGGACTTTCGCCGGATCGCCGCGACCCTGCACGCAGCCTCCGGGATCGCGCTGCCGGAATCCAAGGCGACCCTGGTCTATTCCCGCCTCGCCAAGCGCCTGCGGACGCTGGGACTGGAAAGCTTCCGCGACTACTGCGCCCTGGTCGCCGGCGCCGGCGGCCTCGACGAACGCCAGCAGATGATCGTGGCGCTGACCACCAACGTCACCCGCTTCTTCCGCGAGCCGCACCACTTCGAGCACCTGAAGACACAGGTGCTGCCGCCCCTGCTCGCCGCCGCCCGTCGCGGGGCGCCGGTGCGGATCTGGTCCGCCGGCTGCTCGAATGGCCAGGAGCCCTACTCGATCGCGCTGACCATCCTGTCGATGATGCCCGAGGCGCCGGAGCACGACATCCGCGTGCTGGCCACCGACATCGACAGCCAGATGATCGCCGAGGGCCGCGCCGGCCTCTACGGCGCCGGCGCCATGGCCCCGGTGCCGGGCGAGCTGCGCGCCCGCTGGTTCGAACGCGAGGGCGACGACTGGCGGGCCTCCGATCCGCTGAAGAAGCTGGTGGTGTTCAACGAGCTCAACCTGATGACCGACTGGCCCATGCGCCGGCAGTTCCAGGCGATCTTCTGCCGCAACGTGGTGATCTATTTCGAAGAGGCCACCCAGGCCAAGGTGTTCGGCCGCTTCCTGCCGCTGATGGGGCCGGACGCGCGGCTCTATATCGGCCACTCCGAGCGACTCTGCGGCGAGGCCGCCCAGCGCCTCGAGACCGATGGCGTCACCACCTATCGCCTGCGGGGCGCCGCCCGATGATCCGCGTGCTGGTCGTCGACGACTCCGCCACCATGCGCAGCCTGATCGCCGCGGTGCTGTCGCGCGATCCGGAGATCGAGGTGGTCGGCCAGGCGGGCGACCCGCTGGAGGCCCGCGACGCCATCAAGGCGCTCAATCCCGACGTCATCACCCTGGACGTCGAGATGCCGAACATGAACGGCATCGACTTCCTCGAACGGATCATGCGGCTGCGGCCGATGCCGGTGGTGATGGTCTCGACCCTCACCGTGCGCGGCGCCGAGGTGACCCTGGAGGCGCTGGAGCTGGGCGCCGTCGACTGCGTCGCCAAGCCTTCGACCGGCGGCCTGGAGGGCTTCCAGGAACTGCCGGAGAAGGTGAAGACCGCGGCCCGCGCCAAGGTGCGGCCGCTGCCCCCGCGCGGCGCGGCGCCGCCGCAGCCGCTGCAGCACACCGCCGACGGGCGGGTGGTGGCCATCGGCTCCTCCACCGGCGGCGTCGAGGCCTTGATCGCCGTCCTCGGCCGCTTTCCGGCCAACTGCCCGGCGACGGTGATCACCCAGCACATGCCGGCCGCCTTCACCAAGAGCTTCGCCGATCGGCTGGACCGCCTCTGCGCGCCGAAGGTCGAGGAGGCCTATGACGGCGCGCCGCTGGCCGCCGGCCGGGTCTATGTGGCGGCCGGCGGCGCCTGCCACCTGGAAGTCGTCGGCGCCGCGCAGCTGCGCTGCCGGGTGCAGCCCGGCGAGCCGGTGAACGGCCACCGGCCGTCGGTGGACGTGCTGTTCCGGTCGGTGGCCAGGACGGTCGGCCGCCGCGGCGTCGGCCTCATCCTCACCGGCATGGGCCGCGACGGGGCCCAGGGCCTCTTGGAGATGCGCCAGGCCGGCGCCCACACCCTCGGCCAGGATGAAGCCAGCTGCGTCGTCTACGGCATGCCCAAGGCGGCCTTCGAAATCGGCGCGGTCGAGCGCCAGGCGCCTCTCGACCGGCTCGCCGGCGAGCTGCTGAAAACTTCCGGTCCCACCAAACTCGAGAGAGCCTGATGCCTTCCGCGGCCGCGTTGAACGTCCTCATCGTCGATGATCAGCAAACCATGCGTTCGCTCGTGCGCACGGGCCTGCAGCAGCTGGGCTTCAAGGAATTCAAGGAGTGTCCCGACGGCGAGGAGGGGCTCCGCGCCATGCTCGTCGGCCGCACCGACCTGGTGATCTCCGACTACAACATGCCCAAGCTGGACGGCCTGGGCCTGCTGCGGGCGATCCGCAGCCACGAGCCGATCCGCACCACCGCCTTCATCATGCTCACCGGCCGGGCCGACAAGGACCTGGTCGCCCGGGCGGTGCAGTTCGGGGTCAACAACTACCTGGTGAAGCCGTTCACCGTGGCCACCCTCAAGGAGAAGATCGAGGCGGTCTTCGGCCCGCTGACATGAGCTGGTCCGGCGCACTGTCCGACGGCGATCCCCCGCGTCCGATCCACATCGTGCAGGGCGAGCATCACGTCACCGACGACCCGCAGGCGGTGCTGACCACCATCCTCGGCAGCTGCGTCGCCGCCTGCCTGCGCGACCCGCTGGCCGGGGTCGGCGGGATGAACCACTTCCTGCTGCCGGGCGGCGATCCGCGCGACGCCGGGACCGACTGCGTGCGCTATGGCGTCCACGCCATGGAGCTGCTGGTCAACGCCCTGCTGGTGCGCGGCGCGCGCCGGGACCGGCTGGAGGGCAAGCTGTTCGGCGGCGCGCGCCTGGTGAAGGGGCTGACCGACGTCGGCGCCCAGAACGCCGACTTCGCCGAGGACTTCCTGCGTCGCGAGGGCTTGCGCCACGTCGGCGGCTCGCTGCGCGGCGAGCGCGGCCGCCGGCTGCAGTTCTGGCCGGTGGCCGGCCGCGCCCGCCAGGTGCTGCTGGCCAAGGAGACGCCCGAGATGCTGGCGCGCGAGGTCCGCCCGCCGCCCGCCACCGTCCACGCCGGCGCCCTCGAACTGTTCTGAGATCACGCCCATGCCCCCGCTTTCCTCTCCCGAGGTCCCGCTGAGCCAGGTGCTGGCCACCTGCGCCGGCGAACTCGCCGATCTCGCAGCCCGCTGCGGGCGATTGCAGACGACGCTCTCGCCCGCGCTGGCGCGCACGGCGGACCTGGAGGACGGCCAGGCGCTCGACCTCGTCACCCAGACCCTGGAAGCCCTGTCGGCCTACATGGGCGCCCTCGGGCGCGGCCTGCCCGCCGCCTGGACGGCGGATGCGGCCGCGGCCGCGGCCGGCTTGCCGCTGGCCGACCTCGCCGCACGCCTGCAGGGCCTCGCCGCGGCGGCGGCGGCGGACAGCGGCGAGCTCGACCTGTTCGAGGCCGGGTGATGAGCGAGCTGCGCCTCAACCTCACCAAGGCCTCGGTGCTGCTGGTGCAGCACAGCCTCACCGAGCTCGACATCCTCGGCCAGGTGTTCATCGGCTTCGGGGTCAAGTCGATCCGCAAGTGCCAGGCCATCGACGAGGCCGGGGAGGCGGTGCGCCGCACGCCGTTCGACCTGATCATCGTCGACTGCGACCTGCCGGCCGGCCAGGGCTTCACCTTCGTCAGCGCGATCCGCCGCATGGAGGACAACCCGAACCGGCTGGCCCCGATATTGCTGATCTCCGGCCACACCGCCCCCGGCGCGGTGACCCGGGCCCGCGACTCCGGCGCCAACTTCGTGGTCGCCAAGCCGATCACCCCGAAGGTCATGTTCGACCGGGTGATGTGGCTGGCGCGCGAGACGCGGCAGTTCGTGGACAGCGAGGGCTACGCCGGCCCCGACCGCCGCCACAAGTCCTTCGGCCCGCCGCCGGGCCAGAAGGGCCGCCGCTGCGACGACCTCTCCGCCGAGGTCGGCCGCCCGGTCGGCCCCGACCTGTCGCAGTCGGACATCGACGCCCTGTTCAATCCAAAGAGAGCCGTCGCGTGAGACCTGCCAACATCTTCAAATACCAGAACCGCCTGGCCAAGGCGGTCGGCTCCCGCACCGGCATGACCGCCCAGGAGGCGATCCCCGCCGCCCAGGCCCGCGTCGAGCTGGTCCGCGAGCCGACGCTGGCCGAGATCGACGCGGCGCTGGGCGAGATCTACGGCCTGTCCGAACCGCTGAAGGCCGAGCACGACCGCGCCGGGCTGCGGCGCATGTACGACGCCGCCAACCTGATCGTGGCGACGGCCGGCGTCTTCGGCCTGGAGGAGCTGGGGCAGGCGGCCTGGAGCCTCTGCGAGCTCGCCAGCCGCTTCGAAGCCACCGGCCGGTTCAGCTGGGCGATGATCGCCGTGCACATCGATGGGCTGCGGCTGCTGCGCTACCCCACCGACCACCCCCGCGCCCACCGCGAAGCGGTGCTCGCCGGCCTGCGCCAGGTGACCGCCAGCATCGTCTGACGGCGGAGGTCGAGGTGCGTTGGGCCGCGGACCTTTTCATGCCTGCTCGACTGACGCCGGACAGCAAAACGCCGCCCCGAGGGCGGCGTTAGGTCTCTGCATTTACAGAGAGAATTTGGAGCGGGCGAAGAGATTCGAACTCTCGACCCCAACCTTGGCAATCGAGAGGGCGGGGCGTCTCGGCATTTGAGATGGGTGCTGGGGATTACCAGGAATTGCAAGAAGGTGCTGGGGCGGGCTCGCGGAACACCTCGGAGTTGCAGGTTTCGAACTGTTGGCGGAACCTGCAACCAACGTTGATTTTCGATCAGCAGCCAAACTGCAACAAGGTTGCAACCGAGCGCACGCGCTCACGACCCAACGAGAGCCGTTCCCAATGCCGGCACCACCCCCTGAAGCGGATGAGCTGTTCGACCTTTATCGGGAGTGTGAACACGTCCTGAAACGAGCCGGGCTTATCGATCCAAGTCGAAAGCGCGCGAGCGTCGATTGGGAGGCGTTCGCCCGGCAGCTAGGCGATGAATTCTTCCACGAAATGGCCGCTTCTGGTGAGGTGGGGACCTTGATTGCTGAACCGCCGCGCATCCTCATGCGTGACAGCCTCACCTTTGAACCTCCCGTCCCCGCACCAATCACTGACGTAGTCGGTCTGCTCGTGCGCGGCGTCTGCCAGGTCCGACACAACTATGCTCACGGTGAGAAATTTATTGGTGAAGGCGACTTCCAACGAGACACCGCACTCGTTCGTCAGGCGCTCTTTGTCTTGACGCGAGCTGCAGAACGACATGAAGCATTCAGCGCGCCTCCCGGAGCTTCAAGGGAGACGCATATCAGGCCGGCTTGAGGAGCAGCCAGCTAGACACTTCTAACGCCGCTGCGATGCGCTCAATGTTGTCAATCGACACGTTTCGCTCAGCGCGCTCGATAGAGCCGATGTAGGTCCGGTGCAGGCCGCAGGCGTCAGCGAAAGCCTCCTGGCTCAAGCCGGCGGCTTTGCGAAGTCGTCTGACATTCGCAGCAAACACCTTCCTGAGACTGATTGCTGGCCCGTCCACGCCCCGGACGGTCGAGAAATGATGACTTTACATCTACAGACGATACGTAGCGTCTCGTTGATGACTATAGGTAGCGCCTGCTCACTTGTCCCTCACACCACTCCCTACCCCTGAACCCGAGAGATACCTGGTTGTCAGGAGTCAGGCTGACGTTGAACGCCACCTCGATCTGATCCGGGCGTCTGCGGCGCGCGCCCAGGCATGGGTGATCTCCCACCGGGGAGACCCGCTCGACCTACTGCGACAGATGAAATTCCACCCCGTTGGCTTCCACCCAATCGAGGATCGGCCGCTGAATCTCGTGGAGCAGCTGAACCAGACCTGGACCTACGCCGTCGCGCTGGAGGCCGCCCGAAAGTTGCTTGAGCTTCACCCAGACGCTGGCGGCTTCAACGTCGCACCCGGCGCGCATATGTCGATCCCCCTCGACATCATGAGCATTGCACCAGGGATCGTCGGTGCCGAGACCTTCGCCGTGACGAAGCCAGGCAGTAACAACAAGCTGAACAAGGATTTGGCCAAGCTTGCGGCACGGCCGGAGAAGCACCGCTACGTCTTCTTTAGCGCGCCAGGCTTCGCCGAGACGGTGCGAATTCCGCGCTACGAACGCGAAGGCGTAGAAGTGTGGTCAGTTGCCATCTGACTCGAATCCCGGCTGGAAAGAGCTATGAGGATTGGTGTTCGCCCCGAGAGCATGGGGCCCCCGGCAGCACCCCTCCCAGTCTCAGTTAAAACCGGACATATAGATGCCGATTCGGCGTCCGCGGGGAGCCCCCAGGAGAGGGGGGACCTCCCAGGCAAAGCGAATCACCTTTGATGTGTCGGCCTCACTAACCACGAGGCAAACATGTCCAAGACGATTGCGAAGGTGCCCGCGACCCTGCGGCACACAGAACCCCCCTATCAACCCGGCCCGTCGACAGACGGCGACCCGCCTGCCCCTGACTTCAACCGGCTCTATTCGATCCGGCAAGCCGCCGACGTGACGGGAATCCACTACTGGCTCCTGCTTAAGGCCGTGAACAACGGCGACGTGCCGAGCTATCAGTTCGGCAATGCTCGGCGGCGAGTGCGCCTGCCCGACATCGAAGCAGCCATCGCGGTCGCGGGCCGCGGGGGGCGCGCATGACTCAGCCCCTCATCATTGCGCCGCGCTTGATGGTCGAAACCATCTATGGCCGAAGCTTTCCTGGATATCTCCCCTTGTGGGAGCGCCAGGGAAAGACGACGCGGTTCTATTCCTCGACCCAGCTGGATCAGCTGGAGCATGAGGTCACGAGGCTCGCGCCGACCAACGATCTTTATATCGGCATCGCCACCCAGGAACATGATCTCGGCGCACGTAGCCGCGGCAAGGCGAGCACAACCGTGGCGAGCGGAAGCTTCCTGATCGATTTCGACTTCGCGACGAGCAAAGACAGCAGCAGAGCCTACCCGGAAGACGAGGAGCGCACGCTCGAAATCCTGGCGCGCTTCCCTCATCAGCCAGGAATCCTCCTTCGAACTGGCAGTGGCCTTCACGGCCACTGGCTATTTGAAGAGCTGGCGATCTTCGATGCGCCGAAGGGCCGTCGGGAGAATGAAGCTCAGCGGAGAGAGTTTGCGAGGCGGGTGAGCGAGCACTTTCAGGAGGCGGGTTATCAAATTGATCCGGTTCATGACATGGCGCGCGTTTGCCGGATCGTGGGCACCTTCAATCACAAGTCCAGGCCGCCCAAGCCTGTCGAAGCGATCCGTTTCGACCCGTCTTCGCGCATCGATCCGACGATGTTCGACCCGCCCACTGCGCGCGGAACGCGTGCCGCGAACCGGAGTGATGGGCCGCCGGCGCATCATGACCGGATCAAGCGGCGGTGTGCATGGTACGCCCACTACACCGGCCCTGGCGCCGCCGCTTGTCCGGAAAACGATTGGCACGCATTGGCGTCGATTACCGGCCGGACCCTCGAGGGTGGACGCGAGTTCCATGCGTTCAGCCAAGCGGATCCCCGCTACGACGAGCGCGAAGCATCCAAGAAGCTATCACGCGGCGTGAGTGAGGCGGGACCTAGGACGTGCACCGCCATTCGCGATGCCGGCAACGAACAGTTTTGCGGGCGCTGCCCCAAATGGGGCCAGATCACCTCGCCCCTGGAACTCGGCCGAGCCTATGACGCCGGGGCCATCGGACCCAAACCCTTCGGCTTCACCAATCATGGGGATTATGCACTTCTGGATCAGCAACGGCAGTTGATGCTGCTGCTTTCGGCCAACCAGTTGCTGGATGGCCGCACGCAACTTGGGTTGGCGGAGCGTTCCTTCTGGCAGCGTAATTTCCCTAGCCCGAAGGGCGGATACGATACGCAGGCGGCTGGTGAAGCCATCATCGGCGGCTGCAGAGAGCAAGGGCCGTTCAACCTGGCGACCGTGAAAGGCCGTGGCATCTGGCTCGAAGGGGATCGGGTGATCGCGAACCTCGGGGGAAAAATCCCCGACGACGTGAAGGGTGTCTTTCTTTGCTTCGAACCTCTCAAAGTGCCCGAGGCCACGGGCTTTCCCACGGCGCGGCTTTTCAAGGTTCTGGAAGCGCTGCCTTGGCGCTATCGCGCTGATGCGATGTTCTTGCTGGGCTGGCTGGCCATCGCGCCGATCTGTGGTGCCCTGAAGCAGAGACCACACTGCTTCGTCCACGGACCTCCCAACTCTGGAAAGACCACCCTTCAGAGCCTCGCCACCGATCTCGCCCGCCCGCTCGGCTTGTCCGCGGATGGGCAAAGCACGGAGGCCGGCATCCGGCAGGTGCTCGGCCCGGATAGCCGACCCATCTTCATCGACGAGTACGAGACCGACAATCGGCAAGACCGATTGGCGGGCATCATGAGGCTCGCGCGGAGTTCCTATTCGGCCGACGCGCCGGTGCTCCGGGGCACGCAGGGCGGGCAGGCGATCCAATACAGCCTCCGCACTTCCTTCTTCTTTTCGGCCGTGAACGTGACCAGCATGAGCCCGGCTGATGAAACCCGCATTTTCGTCTTGGAGCTGGTTTCGCACGCTGATGACCCCGAGGTTGGCCGCTTCATCACTTCGGAGCGTCAATTCTTCTCTGAGATGGGGCCGCAATGGTGCGCCTGGATGGTCGCCAATGTGACCAACCTCGTGAAGGGCGTAGACGTCTTCGAGGTGGCGATGCCGGCGCTCAACAGCCGGCACCGCACCAACGTCGCGACGATCCTGGCCGGTGCTTTTGCTGCCCTGCATGGACGCCCTCCGACTGAAGCTGAGGCAACGTCGTGGGTCGCCGAGTATGGAGACGCCATCAGCCGGCATAGCCGGTCACATGAGCGAAATGACTCTGCCGAAGCGCTCGCGCACCTGCTTGGTCATCTTGTGACGGACGGGACCGGCATGACGTACCCGCTCGGCCACTGGATCGCGCGAGAATTGGAGCTTCAGGACGGCCGCAAGATCCCCAATGACCTCGGGGAGGCCGGGCGGATCGTGGCCATCCACGATATGCGGTTGAACCTGACTGGTGATCAGCCTGGGCTGATGATCCGAAACGGTTCTCCGGCGATCGATCGCATCTTCCAGGGGAGCAAATGGGCCAATGGCGCATGGCGGCGCGCGCTCGGACAACTGCCCGGCGCGTTCACGCTTCGCGACCCTATCCGGTTCCCTAACTCCAGCCTCAAATGGAGGGCCGTGGGCCTGCCTCTGGAGGTGATCCCACCGCCCATGGACGGACGCCTCTTGAACGAGGAGTTCTGAGGGCACGGGACAGGACGGACATACAGGGTGGAGGGGGAGGTAGGTCGTCATGGACCTGCCCAGCCTCCACCCCTGGTGGGTGCCCGGGCGCTAGCCGGGCCGTCCCGTCCCCGCCCCGGATTTCACCCCCTACGAGGTTGGAATCACCCCGGCCGCGACGACCGCTTCTCGAAGGGAAGCCGCCTCGCCGACCCCTACCAGACAGGTCTCGGTTGCAACCTTGGTTGCAGATCGGGGCCGCTCGAAACATCGGGGGAATTATGCGGCGGTTTTCGTTGTGTTTTAATTTCAATGGGATAGCGGCCAGCGAGGCGCGGCTGGTCCCCGGAACCGGAGTTTGGAAATGACGGTCATCACCGACCCCGCCATCGCCACCAGCGGCGACCTCCAGCAGGCCCGCCAGGCGGCCGTGGAGGCCCACGAGGCGGCCCGCGCGGCCTGGGACCGCACCTCCACCGCTGAGGACGTCATGGTGGCCCGGCGGCTCAGCCGCGCCGCTGTCGTGCTGGCGTCCATGGACGCCTGGTGGCTGGAACAGCTGCACGCGGCCATGCTCGACTGCGAGATCGAGCACGCCGCTGATCTTCATGCGGAAGCTGTGGCCCGCCTGCTGGTCACCTGGGCTCCGCCATACCCGCCCGTGGGTAGCCGGTAGGCGGTGCGCTCATGAACGACTTCAAGATCACCATCACCAAGCGCGAGCGGCGCCGGCCAACGGCGGACGGAGGCACGGTCAAACAGGTTCGGTGGTTCCTGAATTATAACGACCCCAAAACCGGCCGGCGCATGCAGCCCTCGTTCGAGCGGCGCGGGGACGCCGAGGCCGCGCGGAACAAGGTCGTCGCGGCCGTCCACGGCGGCACCTACAATGACCGGCGCGGCGCGCCTACCGTCCGCGCCCTGGTCGATCACTGGCTCAAGTTCTGCAACGGCCGGGTCAAGCCCAGCACGCTGAAGGGCTACGAGATCGTCGGCGACGTCATCAGCGGCCCGCTGCTTCTGGGCACGCCCAGGCAGCGCTACGCCTACAGCCGCTACGGCGAGGCGCCCAAGGACGCGGTGTTCGAGCCGATGCTGGGAGACATCCTGGCGACCGACCTGACAACCTCCGAGATCCGCATGTGGCACACGCTCCTGAAGGATCAGGTGGGCTACTACACCGCCAACCGCGCCAAGTCGGTGCTGAAGAGCGTCCTGGCGCTGGGCGAGGAGGACTTCGGCGTCCGGCCGCCCTCCATGCCCACGCTGACCGGCCGCAGGGCGTCGCGCCCGCGGAAGACCATCCTGACGCCGGACCAAATCGCGACGGTGCTGGAGGCCGCCCAGACGGACCCGGAACGGGGCGTCTACTATGCCTTTCCCTTCCTGACCGGCACCCGGGCCAGCGAGCAGCTGGGCCTGCTGTGGGAGGACGTGGACTTTGACGCTGGCGTAATCCGCATCCGCCGCGTCCAAGAGCGCGACGGCTCCCTGTGCAACATGACCAAGACGGAGGCCGGCAGCCGGGAAATCCCGATGATGCCGCTGCTGCGCAAGCTGCTGGCGGACTGGCATGGGCGATGCCCGAGGGACCCTGAGTATCCCGACCGCGTCTTCCCGTCCCAGGGCCGCCCCCAGCCCTGGCCCAGGCCGCGCATCATGGGCGGCCGGCCTCTGAGCTACCAGAACTTCAGGAGCCGCTTCTGGGGGCCGATCTTCGCCGAGCTGGGCCTGCCCTACGTCGGCCTCCACACCGCCCGCCATAGCTTCATCTCGACGCTCCAGGCGCAGGGCGTGGAAGTGGGCCTTGTCGCCAAGCTCGCCGGCCATGCCAACCCGGCCGTGACCCTGGGCCACTACACCCAGGCCGTCCGGGGCGGTGGCGAGGCCGTGGAGCGCCTGCAAGAGGCCTACAGCGGCCCCAGCGTCGCCGCCGCGTGACCATCATCGATAATCGAGGACCATCATGGACATCGAAGACTTCATCAAGCTGTCCGCCAGCGAGGCGGGCGGGCTTTATCGGCACCACCGCGACGCGGGAGACGCGGAGGAAGCGTCGCGCCTCCATCAAGCGTATTACGAAGCTCATCGGGTTAGGCTGTCTGATGATCGCCAGCTTGCGGAGGCCCAGCTGGTCGCCGCTCCGCCTAGGTCCAGCAAAGTCGCACGGAAAGTTGACCGCTCGAAAGTGCGGCGCGTCGGCGTTGTCCTTTCTACTCTAGGCTTGGCTATTGGCCTCTTCGCCGCCGCAGCTGGCGTGGGCGCGGCTGGCCTGATCGTGGGGGGAGGTCTGGGGAGCAGCGGCTTCGCCCTCTGGCTTGTGGGCATTCTGGAGGATCAGCTGATTTCGGTTCGCTATGCGATCGAAGCCCGGTGATGGCCCTCCACAGCTTCTGATGTCCGAGGCCTTCAGCCGTCGCGCCCACGCCCGCATCCCGCGCCAGCCCGTCGTGCCGGACCAGCAGGGGATCCGTTTTCCCTATAGCCCCGTCAGGGGCTGTCTCTCTGGCGCTGAAGGAGTGTGCATACTGTGCAAGGAACCCACTCGTCCCAACAGGCACAACACATCCGGATGCATCGCAACGGGGCCACAGCACATGCCCGGTGGCACGGCGAAAACGGCTACCTGGACGCTTGAGGATACCGCAGCGGTCGCCCCACAGTCACATACTTCCACGGGCGCGACAGTTGCGCTGGAGCGGGCCGATCCTTACCGGCCTCGGGGTCGCGGCCAAGGGTACGCAAAGCAGCTTCTACAAGTTGTCCTGTGTGGCCCAGAGGCCTTCCCTGATAGAAATGGTGGTCCATCCGACCGCCGTTGCGGCCGTCCCAGGTCGTCCGGTGGGTGTCCACGATCTTTCCGGCGTTAGGTCCATCCCGCGAAGCCTCGCGCGGAATTACCGCGCCGATGAACACAGGTTGCCCATCCTCAAAGACGACGTCGTATTCCTTGACCGTTGGGACGGTCACCCGGACCACACGCCTATCCATGAAAGCTCTCCGTAGGTGATGAAGCTAGTTACTCAGCGGCGACAATCAGCGCCTCGGGCTCGTCCTGCTTCACTACGCCGAAGGTGATGGGCGTTTCGATCCCGTTGGCAGGGAACAGCAGGGTAAAGCCAGGAGTGAATGGTGGCTTCGGCTTCGCCGGCTTATCGGTGTCTGTGATGGGATAGAAAATCACAACGCCGCGCCGGGGGCGACGGAGCGCCGAAAGCTCCGGGTTTGGCTCCTCTAGCGCGACCTTCATCGTGATATGTTCAGCAAATTGCCGGTGGATTGGGTCGTTGTACGTGCTCAATCGATTTCCGCTATCCGGCCGCGACCTGAACACGACACCGAATTCCTCGCCGGCGAATTCATCCTTCGCCCGCGGCTCAGAAACTTGCGGGGCAAAGAACAGCCAATCGTCGATTTCCGGATCAGATTTTCCCGTGCGTTTCAGGAAATCAAGCTGCGCCAACATCGGGCTACCGGCCTTCCCCGACGGGTCCCGTGGGTTGAAATAGCGGTAGTCGGTAAGGAGAGCTACGACGGCCGCGGGTGAAATCGTTGCGAACTTCGCAGTCAGGGAGCCGTTGCGACCGCCGGCTAGCTTGGCAGTCAACTTCGCGGTCGAAAACGCGGCCCCAGCGAGAAGTCTTCCGATGGCCGCCCGGTTCTCGGCGATCACGTCCGGCTCCGTTGGGGCGAACGTCGATTCAGACAGCTGCCCCCCGAAATTCCTGAAGGTAATGCGCGCGTTATACATTTTGTTTGCCGCCGTCGGCTTCAGCATGTGGCTAGGGACCAGAGGCGGTATTTGGCGTGGGAGCACTCGCGGATCTTCGATCGAGGCGTAACGCTTTAGCTCCTCCCGGAACATTTCCTCATCGCGGCAAACTGCACCAAAGGCCTCGTAGAGGTTGATCTTCCGCAGCCCACGTTTGTCTATTTTCTCCTCCGTTCCGATGAAGAGGCGCACGAGGTCTCGGTAGCCATTACGAAAACCGAACCAGCGGCCCATCTGCATCAAGGTGTCCGCAGTCTGCGCGCGGCGCCGATAATAGCTGACGGTTAACCCTTCGACCGTGTAGCCGCGCGAAAGCTTCGTACCGCCCACGAGGAATTTCCAGACTGCTTGCCGATCGAAATCGGGCGTCTGTTCCTTGTTCTCGTTATTTAGGATCAGCACCGAGTCAGAAGGGTCGCCGATCAGCGACAGACATTCGGCAACAAACGGCAGAAGCGCTGCAAAATCGGCTGGGAACGCCATCTCCGGCTCTCGGCGAGCGCTGACCGGCCGGAAATCAGCCTCGAGGAGGCTTTCAAGGCGCTTCAGGCCCGCGCCGCCCTCATAGCCCGCGCGGAGGAATGTCTCTCGAACAGCCTTTGCCAGTTCCTTGTGATCTGCAACGCGTGCAGATGAGTGAATAAGCATCGTGTGATGGCGGAATTTAAGGTCGGCATCCCGCCTGAAGAGTTTGATCGCGCCGCTGAGCACGAAGCTATCAATAGCCTTCTGCAGATTCAGCGGATCTCCGTCGTCGCCCTTCACCGCTCGGACATAATCCCGCTCGTTGGGACGGGTCGCCTCATCGAGAGGACTTCCTTCCAGATCGTAGAAATCCGACACGCCCATATATTTTTCCGGGCGCGGGAGCGATATGAGGAAGTCTTTTGGAAATATATCTTCTTCGTTGCTAGGATCGACGAAGACGTTGGCGAACGGAGTGGCCGTATATCCGACATACTGGGCCCTCGGGAGAATTTTTAGTAAGTTTACAATTCCCAAATTGGTTGGCGCCTGCTTCTGTTTTTCGCCGTCCTTCGCGGGCTTGTTCGCGTTTATAGAAGCTTGGTCCGATTCATCGTCAATGATCAGCGCCGGAACTTGATCCAGCGGCGCTCCGATATTGTTCCGGCTGAGCAGCAGTAGATCCGCGAGAAGGCGCTCTAGGATCTTGCTGTGTTTTTTGACGATGGCGATGCGGGTCCCCGCGGTGAAGAGGTTGTCTCGGTCCCACAGCGGCTTGGTCGGATCGACACCCTCAAACTTCAACGCATCGACACCGCGACTCAGTTGCCGGTAGTCGGACTCCGGGCCTGTGAGCCGGTAGAGGTCAAAGCTGCCGAGTTCACTCGGCTTCGCGCCGTGCGCCAGGAATTTGTCCCAATCAGCATCCGAGACATAGTCGCGATCGAGCAGCTCCTGCCCGATCATATCTTTGTCTACACGCCTTTGGGTCTGAGACCGCAAGACGTCCAGAGTCCCGGCGAGAACGATGATCAGCTTGTAGCCGGCATCCGCGGCCTTCGCGATGACGCCGGTGAAGTTGGCGGTCTTACCGCTTTGCACGTATCCGACTACCAGGCCTTTTGACTGGAAGGCCTCGGGAGAGGTGGGGTCGGCCAAGCGCTCAACGACGCTTGTGGTGCTCTCGTCCAACTGTGCAATCGACTCATCGGCCCAACCTTCAGCCTCAAGTTGGCGCTTGTATGCTGACCAGTAGAAGTTTCGCGCCTGCCGGATCTCGTTGGTATACCAGCGCTTGTGCGCGCCCGCGATAACCACTGGCGGCGCGAGCCTATGGGGCGGAAAAAGTCGCTCACAGATTTCGACGAAGTCGTCCGCCAGCTTCAGCTGCCGGTAGATCAGCGCCCTCCGCTCATCGCTGTTTCGAGCCGTTCCCTCTGTCCACGCCTCGTCCCCCTCAGCGTCCCAGCCCGCGAGGGCGCGCCGAAAGATCCCGGCCGTATCGTCGCCGGCTGAGGCCCCGGCCAGATGGTCGCGCACTGTCTCCGGGTCGAAATCGTCCTGTTCGAAGTTCAAACTTGCGCTCAGTTTGAGGGCGCGGAATAGCGGCTTCGGACCTGATTGCATCGACCCTAAAGCACCGCCGAGTATGTCGAAGAGCATTGCCATTAGTCTCCGCTGCCGGCTTGTCGGGACGGTGGAATGATCCCGTCAAACTCAGGGGTCCCATCCGCAAATCCAAGGCCCGTGAGGTCCACGTCGTAGGTCGCAGCCACGACAAGATCGGTCGCATAGATGGCGGGCGCTGCCGCCAAGACATCGCGCGTTATCCTGGGACAACCGTCAGCGACGGGAACGAGCGATGCTGGCTCGGCCAGCTTCCGCCGGCGGGGATAGTGGGGCGCATCAATGTCTCGATACGCAACGGCGGACAGACCCGCATTTAAGGCCTTGAGCGCTGCCGCATCACCGTCAATTAGTGATCTTAGGTTTGAGATTAACTCAGGGAGCGTTTCGCCCCCCGAACCGGCGTCGACGAGGCGAAGCGATACCACAAAGAGGCGGCAGCCTGGGCTCGGAAGCAACTGGGACAACCCGTTTATGGTGTGAATTCGACGGGATGATCCGGTCGTTTTCACCTCAAGCTCGACTTCCGGAAATCGAAAATCGTGCGATTGCCGCGCATGTCCAGTCCACGATTCCACCGCAGAGCTGCCTGCCGCGCTGACCAGCCGGCGCAACACCCACAGCTCACCAAAAAGGCCGGCTTGGTGCTCTTCTGTGAGAACAACAGTCTCGCGGAGCAGGGCGGCCCATCGGACCAGGCTCGCCGCCAACGCAGGCCTCACGTCAACGGCTCGTCCGACGACGTCGAACGCCACGTCGGTCAGGAGTAGATAGAAATTGCGGAAGAGCGCGCGGCTGGTGGTGGCGACCTCTAGATGGCGCACGCCTAGGATTTTGACCTCGGCGACAGCGACGCTGTCCATGGGACTGGCTGGAATAGGGTCGTCACCCGTTATCGCGAACCGCGCTCCAATCCTGGCCGCGGCGGCATCGACAAAAATGGAGACGGCGGGATCGGCGCGGATCACCAGCAAGCCCGGAACGCCACTTTCGATGTAGTCCCTTCGCAGCCCCTCCCATCCAGGTAGGAGTTCAGCGAGTGTATCAGGAGCGCCGCTCATAGGGTCTTCACCGCCTCCAAAAGGACGGCGTTGCACCGCCTTATCCACTCTCGCCGTTGGGCTGAGAAACGGGCCCGCGAAAAGTCGTCCTGCAACAGAAGGAAGAGAAGCGTTTTGACAACGGGGGCGTCGGCACCTGAAGCGCGGGCGTGGCCTAAAATCAGGTGACGATATTTCTTGTTGAGGACGATGCGGTCATCGACCCGATCAAGGTCAAAGACCTTCCCTTTCGGAAGCGACTCCCAAGCAAAGTCGATTTCGCGCGCAACACCTTTTTTAGCCACGAGCTTGCGTACATTTCGTCTGACCTGGACGGGTACGCCAACGCCCGGGACAGCAGGCGCGGCAGCATTGGCCCTCGGCCGTCTTTTTTGGCTCCGGAGCATCGCCCGAGCGTCTTCGAGATAGTCGGCGAGACTACTTCCTCCCGCGCGCGCTCGGCTTAGCGCTTGCGTCAACGCCGTGCTGACTTGGATCGCCGACTTTTGAACGTTTGTGGCAGTCCCCTCCGAGGGGAGGTCAACCGCGATCCGAGCCAAGGCGAGCTCCGGATCGTTCGTATCCTTGAGGAAGTCGTTCCATCCGCCAGCCTGGATTAGCCGGTTGTTGCGATAGAAGTAGAAGCCCTGGTGCGGGGTCGCCCTGCGGCGCCCTAGCAGAAACTCCGGCGATGCGGCACCCGGAGGCCAAATGTGGCCCTCAAGCTTGATTTGGCCCGCGCCAGGTAGGTTCGTGGTGAAGGTTTTTGGGTATCCCGCTTTCCCCGGCGCGGGGTAGGCGAAAGGGTCGAGCGGCTTCACGACGTGCGGAAGCGCAAAATCGCTCTGTTCGCTTTTGGCTCGCAACAGGATCTTCAACCCACTCCTCGCTATGAATCGATGAAAAACTAGCCCCAGTTTTATTTCGAGTTGGCTCATTGTTTTCGCGAGGAATTCGTCAAGCTCGCCCTCGGCCGCGCCCAACCTATCCAGCCGATCCCAAACCACGACGGTGCCGTGTTTTCGCGTTTCGCCTTTCGATGAGAAGGCGCCCGCGAAGGCTTTCTCGGCCTCTTTTGGGTCCAACAGCTCGCAACGCCAGTCGGCTTTGATGGCCTCGTCCGTCCAGCGGCAAGCAGCGACCTTGCCAGCCTGGCGGCTTACAACGGTCAGGCTATGGCATTGGCTAAACGATGCGGACTTCATGCCTAGGCCGAAAGTCCCAAGGTCTGTCGGCTTGTGGCGAACCGACGTGGCAAACTGCATGGCAGTCTTGAGGGCCGAAGCTGACATGCCGCGACCATCGTCAGCGATGGTTACGGCCGTTAGGCGTTCGGTGTTTCGGAAGAACGTGATCTCGACAAGCGAAGCTTCTGCATCGATTGAATTGTCGATCAGGTCGGCAAGGGCTTCAGCCAGGTCATACCCAATGCGGGAAAAGGCCCGAGCGCTGCCCGCACTGTCCGGCGGCGCCTTGAAGGCGCCTATCGTCTTCATTGTTCCGAACACTATGAAGATGCCCCGTGGAACCCCGTTCCGAAGCCAGCTTGCGCCAGCTTGGCCGCGAATCGCAACTCCTGCGAGTGAGAGTGTGCGTTTGCGCGGAATCGAGGCCGCGGGCCCAACGCAGCGCTAAGCTAAACCTCAACCCTGGAAAGCCGCTCTCGCCTTATCTTCGCCTCCAAGCGCGCCAAGCCGGGTCGATCCGTCGAGAACTCAGCCCAAACTGCGCGATCCGCCGTAGACGCCGAAGATAGCCCTTTGCCTCCATATTCGGGGTCCAAGCTTCTGAAGTTCATGAGCTTCATAACAACCGAGTCGGGAGACCGGTAATTCGGCCTCAGCTGCGCTTCAGTCGGGTTGAGGTACCTCAGTCCCTCGCTTAGCCGCAGAACTGCCTCTTCCGTTGGAGACGGTGCGCGCGGCGCGATGACGAAGTACAGAGCAAGAGCCAAAATCAACTCTTCGCGGCTCCAGTTGCGACCGCTCATTCCAAGGTATCTCCGGGCCATGGTCGATAGGGTCACGACAGCTCAACGTTCTGCCAACATGGCCCGTGTCGCAAACAAAAACACTGGACCGGAGATGGCAGTTCGTAGGCGTCTACACGCGTCGGGCTTCCGTTTCAGCCTTCACAGGCGTGATCTTCCGGGGCGGCCGGATATCGCCCTCCCTGCTTATCGTGCGGCGGTATTTGTCCATGGGTGCTTTTGGCACGGCCACGAGTGTACGCGGGGCCGCCGGCCGCAAACCAATACGGCATTCTGGGACCAGAAGATTGACCGGAACATCGCTCGCGACGCGGCCGCGAAAATTCAGCTAGAGGCACTGGGTTGGGAGGTACATACGGTCTGGACGTGCTGCCTAGCTGATGGAACCGCCGGTTTGATCGTTCGGCTTAGCGCCCTTAGAGAGCAGCGTCGGCGTCCGCCTTAACACAATCAATAAGGTAGCCTGCAAAATACTTCGCAAGCTTAGGGGGCACCGCGTTCCCAATCATTCTCGCGACGGGCTCGATCATCTCTTTCGGATAAAACACATAGTCATCGGGAAAGGACTGGAGCGCCGCCGCTTCCCGCAACGAGATGCCTCGCACCTGCTTCACATCGTAGTGTCCGAAGCGCCCGTTAGAAATGCTGTGACAGCGTGTTGTGATCGTTGGTGAAGGGCGATTGGGGCGCATCCGCGTGTATACGTCCGTAAAGCAGCGATCTGAGAGGCGCGTATTTACACGCTTATGACAATCCAAACTTAGATCGCCATGCTCTGTGCTTTCCAAGTAGAGATTGCTCTCACCGGGTAACGCAGCGCCTAGCCGCTTTTGGTTCAGTTCGCTTAGGGAACGTGTTTTGTGATTCGGGAGAGTTTCATGCATGGCGCCAGCTGTAAGCGGTGGCAGATGTCCGATTGCCTCCTGTACAGTCATTATCGTCGCGTCGGGATCCGCTTCCGGCACGATTAGTTCGGTCCCGATCAGGTCAGAAAGTCGTTCCGGGCTGACCAGATCTCTTCGGACGGCGATCAGGATCGACCGCTTCCGATACTGTGGAACGCCGAACTTAGAGGTGCAGACTAGCCTGCTGCCGGTCACATACCCGAGCGCCTCCAGCCGATCCCGAAATTCTTGCCAGATGCCGCCGTAGCGTGGGTCTTTAATTCCTGCAACGTTCTCCGAAAGCACAAGCTCAGGCTTGAATCGCTCAACGAAGGTCGCTGCTTCCGACAACAAATTACTGTCGCGGTCGCGTTTTGCTTTACGATCATCGCTGAGTTCCTTCCGCGCCAATGTAGTAAACGGTTGGCACGGAGCGCAAATAGCGAAAAGCAGGGGAGCACTTTTTGCTTTCGCTCTATGTTGGGGAATTAGCTCCGCAAGCTTTGCACCAAGATCTTCTTGCTGACCTTCGGGATAAACATCGCTCTTCGGAAAGATGTCGTATTGAAGATACAGCGGCTCAGCTTCATCCAGGGTCTTGTTCGGATTGTTGTCGACATATGTTTTTGCGCAACGGGCTTCCTTGTCGATGCCCGCAATCACATAGCCGTCGGCGTCGATCAGGCCGCGAGTTGTCCCTCCCGCACCGCAAAAGAAATCCACCGCAAAGAACCGTGGGGCTTTGCCGACCGCCGCGGCGTCTGGGCTACCAGCATGGTCAGGCGCCTCGCTCACGCCCCCGCGAGCGCGTAGTTTAACGCGGGCGCTCGCGCTGCTGAGCAACGGCTCGCGGGTGGCGTTGCGCTTCCAGCGTCGGATCTTTGATGTTGGGATGCCGGCGGCTCGGGCGCTTCTCGTGATTCTGCGGGCCTTGCGTGACACGTAATGTTCTCCGACGGATCACGGCGTCGCCAACAGCGCGCAGCAACTCAACCTGAGAATTTTGCTGAGAAGAGTGATTCGGGCAAGGTATTGCGTGGCTAGGGGGTGCATTTTACGGTGAAGCTAGGGGTGGGAGTCGGCACGCGCGCTGGCGCCCATTTGCGGAAGCCGCGGCTCGTGCCACGCAAGGACGGACTGCCGAAATTTGCGTCCACTGACCGGCGGGTTTGGCGCAAGTCGCAGTCCGCGACCCCCCGGTGCCCGGAACGCCAACCGATACGACCTCAGAATGGAAGATAGTCGGAGTGATACAGAAGGAAATCTGCCTTCGTCTTCTTGCTGCTGAAAGCGAAGCCGATGCCGCCATCATTGTGGCGAGCTGGCCCGCGATGAGCGATCCCGCCAACTGGCGGCCTCTCGACGGACGAGAAACCAACTTCAACGTAACGAGCAATCAGGCGTCAGACGGCGGCAAAGCGCTGACCGAGCTGATGACCAACATGGTGGACGCCGTGCTTCTCAAGCATGCACTGGCTCGGGGTATGGACCCCAAGAGTCCGTCAGCGCCGCAGACCATGTACGAAGCGGTCGATCTCCTCATAAAGAATCTGAGGGGCGGCAAATTGATCAATCTGGATCATCGCGACCCTTGGCTTCGCGACTTTGCCCAAAAGAATCTAGCTATCGGCATCACCGGTGCGAAGTCCAAAAGCGAAGGGCTTCCTTGCTACACATTTGTCGATAACGGCGAAGGGCAGCACCCGGACAACTTCGAGAATACTTTCCTTTCTCTCAGCGCAGGTAACAAGAAGAGCATCCCGTTCGTCCAGGGCAAGTTCAACATGGGCTCTTCCGGCGTGCTCCGCTACTGCGGACGGCGTTGGTACAAGCTCATCGTGTCCCGTCGCTTTGACGGTGAAGGCGGCTGGGGCTGGACCCTCATGCGCCGCCGGCCGGGCGACCGAGACAGGATGCCCGTCGCAGAATACTTCGTGATGCCCGGCGGTGAGATTCCCCGCTTCGAGGCGCCCACGCTCTATCCGTTCCACACCGTCGAGCGGAAGCGGTACGACGGTGTGCACCTGACGACAGGCACGATCATCAAGCTGTTTGACTACCAGGTCGGCAGCCGCTTTCTGAGCTTTAAGGGCGCGCGTGACGCCCTAAACGAGAATCTGGCCGAGACCATTCTACCGTTTCGGATTTTGGACCTTCGGCAGAAGCCCGAACCAAAGCGCGGGGGCGATCGAGCGCTCGGCGTAGACGCCCGGCCGTTCTACGGAATGGAGTTTCTCCTTCTCAATTCCCATCGCGAAGAGGACCTTGAGGGCGAGGATGACGCCGCGGGAACCGGAAAGCTCTTCGTCGGCAGATTTACAGAGCCGAACCTCGGAGAGGTTACAATCAGCGCAGTTAGCCTGAAGAGAGATCTTCCCGGGTGGCTCCGGCCGCAAAATTCTAACAGCCGCGTTTTCCATGCCGTCAACGGTCAGGTTCAATACAAGCAGAGCCGCGGCTACATCTCTCAGACCTGCGGCTTTCCTGCGCTCAAGGATCGTGTCGTCATCCTCGTAGACGCCAGCGGCTTATCATTCGCCGCCCACAATGAAGTTTGGAAGGGCGACCGCGAGCACATCTCGAATACCCAAGATGGTGAGCACTACCTCGACCTGGTGACCCGAACCATCCGGGAATCAGATGCCCTGCGCGACCTTCAGGTCCGGATCGCCTACGAGGAACTCGAAAGGGCGGCGCAGGCCGAGAGCAATGCTCTATTCCAGAAACTTGTCGATAAAGACCCGACATTAGCGGGGCTTCTATCGAGCCGCGACCCAAGCATCCGAGTGCCGAGCGGTGGCGGTGGCGACGGCGGCGGAAATGGTGAGAGAGCGTCTTATTCAGGTGAATACAGCCCCACCTTTCTTACTCTGGACGATCGTTCCGGCCGTGGACTGGAAGTGCCTCTCAACCGAACGAGGATCTTGAACGCCACGACCGACGTGGAAAACGGTTACCTCCAAAGGCCGGACAATCCCGGAAGAGTGGTCTTGGACGACGCTCTCCGAGAGCGATTCTCCGTAAGAGAACACCTTCGAGACGGTCGCCTAAGCATCCATCTGACGCCGTCGGGAGATAGGGTGCAGATTGGCGACGTGGTGCAGGGGCGCATTGGGTTGGTCGACGAAGGCCTCCCCGAGCCGGTCTTCAGTTCACCAACTGAAATCCGGATTGTCGCTGAGGCGGCTGATGACACGCCGAAGAAGCCCTCAACGACCGATGGACAACCTCGGCCGCGGGCCGGCGGCGCTACAGAAGCGGGACCAACTCGCGGTCTCCCGCGATGCGTCCTGTTGACGAAGGACGGACGCAGCGTCGATGGGCATGCGGTGGAGCGTTGGCCTGAGGGCTTCAGCGAACATGACGGCGGTGAAATCGTCGATCTCGGCGACGGCGAGGTGATCTACAAGATCAATTACGACAACGCCTACCACCTCCGATATCGGCTCTCTCAACGCGGTGCCGTCGCAAGGGAGGTAGTCACCGAAAAATATATTCTGGGCATGCGCATCATGCTGCTTGGATACGAGCACTCGCTTCGTAGCCTCCGGGATCAGGCTGGCGGCGGCGAGGGTCTCGGAGAGTTTCTCGACGACTTTCGGCGAATGGCAGCTCGTGGAGCCGCGTCAACCGTGTTGGCCGTCGCCGAAAACCTTCCGAAGATCGTCGATGCCTCCTCGATACAAGAAGTCGACGCAGAGTAGCGACAGGTAGGCAAGACGGAGAGCCACCGTGTATTCGGAGGACGTGTACGGGAAATTGCGCGGCTGGTCGGAGGCGGGTTTACTTCTGACGCGCAACCTTCTGCCGCTGATGTCACCCGTGGCCCGCCACCCAGGTTGGAAAGCCGAAGAACGCGAGACGCTCGGATTTCTACTGTCGGCATGTGCCCGAGCAAGCGAGAGCGCTCTCTTACTCGTCGCCTACGGACAGCTGTGGGACGCTGAAGTTTTGGTCCGCTCGGCCTTTGAGGGGTCGCTGAAGAGCGCGTACTTGCTGCAAAGCCCCGCGACGTTTGAGGAGCGCCACCAGCAATACCGTCACGACCTATTCCAAATCGCGCTCTTGAAGGGTCACACCAAGGTCGCTGATTTGATCGGCATCATGCCGGAAAATGATCACAAAAGCTGGCGGCCCTACCGTGATCGCCTGCTCTCGGAGGAGGAGCGCGCAGAGATATCGAGTCGCTACCCCAAAGCGATGCGACGCGCCCTGGAGACGAAGTGGGGATTTACAGGGCTCATCGGCGAGCTCAGCAGGTCGGAGGATCCGCTATTCAGCGGCTTCACGGGGCTAGCTGACGGATACGCCATGGCCAGCCACATTCTACACGCAGACATCGTAGGGACGGCAGTGCCATTGGACCGCGACCGTCGCGATGAAGCGCGTCGGGACGCAATCTTGCTCGCGCACGGCGTGCGCTTAATCTCAGACGTGCATACCTGCCTACAGCTGCGACTGGGAGTTGGTTACCGATATATCGGACAGGATCCCGCTCCCCTCATCGACGCGCACCAACGGATCGCCGCGCTGACCGAGAGCTTCGGCAAAGTTTATGAAGACTGGATGGGGGTCGAATATCCCGACGGCTAGGTCTTCGGCTGAGTTGCAACCGAGCTGCAACCGGGTCGCCTCGGCGCACCGGAAGGGCCAGTCTAAGGCTGGCCCCGAAGGGCCCTAAGGCCCTAATTTTCCTTGGTCTTTCCGCTCTCGAATTATGGAGCGGGCGAAGAGATTCGAACTCTCGACCCCAACCTTGGCAAGGTTGTGCTCTACCACTGAGCTACGCCCGCGCTCCTCGGAGTTTGCCCACCGGGCGACCCCGAAAATTCGAGAGGCGGCTTATGGCAGAGGGTCAAACCCTTGGCAAGCCGGCTACCCGCCGAATCTGGGGGTCTTCAGCCGGCGCTTGTTGACGTGGCCCTGCGGGGCCGGCGCGACCTCCTCGGGGAACTCGCCCTTGAAGTAGTAGCGCTGCCAGGCCTCCTTGGTGGCCTCGGGGTCCTGGCGGAAGATCTTCTGGTTGAACTCGCTGCGGTGCTTCTCCCAGACGTCGTACTGGTGGCGCAGCTCGGGGTTGGAATCCATCCGCCGGATCACCGGCTGGATCTCGTGCAGCGGCTTGTCCTGCAACAGGGTGATGAAGCAGAACGGCTCGCCCTTCTCGAAGCGCACCTTGCCCGGCCGGGTGAAGTGCCAGTTCATGGTGAAGGGGAAGGGCAGCCAGTCGGTCTCCACCACGCCCTCCAGCGGCTGGATGCCGTCCTTGATGTGGTTGGGCGGGCCCATCACCCACATCGACCACTCCGGCGGCGTGCGGAACAGGTAGCCGGAGTGGAAGGTGAGCACCCCGTGGCTGAAGTGGCTCTGGGCCAGCTTGTGGAAGTCCGGGTGCGGGTTGTCGGGGCGCAGCGTGATGTCCTGCTGGTGCGTGCCGCCGTTCCACTCCGCGGTGAAGGCGATCGGGCAGAGCAGCTCCCAGCCGGAGGTGTTGGCCATGGTCAGCGGCAGGCAGCGGTAGGGATGGCGCTCGGCGAAGCGGTCCATCCAGGCGCGCTGCGGGCGGCCGGCGACGATCTCCGGCGGCCGTTCCGAGGTGGGGTAGCACTCCAGTTCCATGACGCTCTCGAACCTTCGGGTCTGATCGCCGACCTCTAGGAGGCGGTGGCCTTCCCGTCCAGTTCGGCTATGTGGGCGGACATGAAGAGCCGCGCCGACCTCATGGCCTTCCTCGACACGATCGGGGTGGCCCACACCACGCACGACCACCCGGCGGTGTTCCGGGTCGGCGAGGGCGAGGACGTCAAGGCGGCGATTCCCGGCGCGCACACCAAGAACCTGTTCCTGAAGGACGCCAAGGGTCAGCTGTGGCTGATCTCCGCCGCCGACCGCACGGTCATCGACCTCAAGCGCCTGCACCCGGTGATCGGCTCGGCGCGGCTGTCGTTCGGCAACGAGGCGCTGATGCTGGAGGCGCTGGGCGTGACGCCGGGCTCGGTGACCGCCTTCGGGCTGATCAACGACAGTGACCACCGCGTGCGCTTCGTGCTGGATAAGGTGCTGGCCGACGCGGCCAGCGTGAACTTCCATCCGCTCACCAACACCGCCACCACCACGGTGACGGCGCAGGGCCTGCGGAGCTTCCTGGCGGCGGTCGGCGTGACGCCGCTGGTGGTGGATTTCACGCAGATGCAGGTGGCCGCGGGCGAAGCGGTCCGTTGAAGCGGCCGGCGCTTGCGACCATCTGTGGGGGCGGGCGTTTTGAGCAGGATGGATTGAGGGCGAGAGCATGAGCCTGATCGGAGAAACCACCGGCAAGCCGGGCGGCGACATCATCAAGGAGGGCACCGACGCGAGCTTCGTCGCCGACGTGGTGGAGGCCTCCAAGGTCCAGCCGGTGATCGTCGACTTCTGGGCCACCTGGTGCGGCCCGTGCCGCCAGCTGGGCCCGGCGCTGGAAAAGGCCGTCACCGCCGCCAAGGGGGCGGTGAAGCTGGTCAAGGTGGACATCGACAAGAACCCGGCCTTCGCCGGCCAGCTGCGCGTGCAGTCGATCCCGGCGGTGTTCGCCTTCGTTGACGGCCGGCCGGTGGACGGCTTCATGGGCGCGCTGCCGGACAGCCAGGTGAAGCAGTTCGTCGACCGCCTGGCCAAACAGGGCGCCGGCGCGCCGGGGGACGGGCTGGACGACCTCCTGACGCTGGCCCGGGAGTCCCTGGAGCTCGGCGACCTCGGCGGCGCGGCCCAGGCCTACGCCCAGGTGCTGCAGGAAGACCCTGCCAACGTGAAGGCGCTGGGCGGGCTGGCCCGGGTCTACCTGGCCGGCGGCGACGCCGAGCGGGCCCGGGAGATCCTGGAGATGGCTCCGGCCGACGCCAAGGACCCCGACCTCGACAGCGTGCGCGCCGCCCTGGCGCTGGCCGACGCGGCGCCCTCCGACACCGCCGAGTTCGAGGCCCGGCTGGGCGCCAACCCCGACGACCATGAGGCGCGCTTCGAGCTCGCCAAGGCGCTGGCCGGCCAGGGCCGCTTTGAGGAGGCCGCCGACAACCTGCTGACCATCATCGAGCGGGACCGCGCCTGGAACGACGACGCGGCGCGCAAGCAGCTGCTGACCGTCTTCGAGGCCGCCGGCCCGATGTCCGACGTGGCCAAGCAGGGTCGCCGCCGACTCTCCACCGTCCTGTTCAGCTAGGGAGGCGCGCATGCCGGGCTATCGGCGCGCGGCGGACCTGCCGCAGGTGATCCCGGTCTTCCCGCTCGACGGGGCCCTGCTGCTTCCCGGCGGCGAGCTGCCGCTGCAGATCTTCGAGCCGCGCTACCTCAACATGGTCGACGACGTGATGGCCGGGGACCGGGTGATCGGCATGATCCAGACCCGGGCGGGCGGCGAGCGGGTGCGCCCGCCGCTGGCCCACGTGGGCTGCGCCGGCCGCATCACCAGCTATGCGGAGACCTCCGACGGCCGCTACCTGATCACCCTGACCGGCGTCTGCCGGTTCGAGGCCGGCGAGGAGCTGGCGATCCAGACGCCCTACCGCCAGCTGAAGGCCCGC
Source organism: Phenylobacterium hankyongense (assembly GCF_003254505.1). Taxonomy (NCBI): domain Bacteria; kingdom Pseudomonadati; phylum Pseudomonadota; class Alphaproteobacteria; order Caulobacterales; family Caulobacteraceae; genus Phenylobacterium; species Phenylobacterium hankyongense. Next base: position 1,341,243 of record NZ_QFYP01000001.1, read on the forward strand.
TACGACCGCTTCGAGGGTGACCTCGACCGCGACGAGGAGGCCAAGGCGGCGGAATCGACGCGCGGCCGCTTCGCCAAGGCGCTGAAGCGCTACCTGAACCGCCGCGAGCTGGACATCGACTGGGAGACCGCCAACACCGCCCCGCTCGAGGCCCTCGTCAACAGCCTGGCCATGGGCCTGCCGTTCGAGCCGGCGGAGAAGCAGGCGCTGCTGGAGGCCCCGGACCTCACCGGCCGGTTCGACGCCCTGACCACCCTACTGGAGATCGACTCCATGGAAGACGGCGATGACGAAGGCCACTCCCTGCAGTAGAGGTGGGCGCCATGAGTGACACCGGCGCCAGCGTCCCCCAGACCCCCGAGACACCCTTCCCCGAGGTCGACGTCGACCCGCGCCTGCTGGAGGTGCTGGTCTGTCCGGTGACCCACGGGCCGCTGGAGTTCGACCGCGCCAAGGGCGAGCTGATCAGCCGCGGCGCCAAGCTCGCCTATCCGATCCGCGACGGCGTGCCGATCATGCTGCCGGAAGAGGCCCGCGAGCTGGCCGAGGGCGAGTAGCGGCCTAGCCGGCGCTGGCCGGCGCCAGGTCGCCGAACAGGGCCATGAACGGCGAGCCGGCCTCGGCGTCCCAGGCGTGGCGGGCGCCGACGGTGATGCCGCCGTCGACCACGATGTGGGTCCCCGACACGAAGGCCGAGGCGTCCGAGGCCAGGTAGAGCGCCGCCTGGGCGATGTCCTCGGGCATGCCGGCCTTCGGCACCGGCTGGACCGTCGGCGCATGCTCGACGATCCGCGCGGCCATCTGGTCGGCGACCTCGCGCGGCAGGCCGAAGGAGGCGCCGAAGATCGAGGTGGCGATCAGGCCCGGGCAGATGGCGTTGACGCGGATCTTCTGCGGCGACAGCTGCGCCGCGGCGCAGCGGCTCAGGTGGATCACCGCGGCCTTGGCCGAGGAGTAGGCGATCGGGCCCCAGCCCGCCTGCAGGCCGGCGATCGAGGCGGTGTTGATGATCGAGCCGCCGCCGCGCTCCAGCATCAGCGGCATGGCGTGCTTCATGCCCAGCGCCGGGCCACGCACCAAAAGGTCGAAGATCCAGCTCCAGCGGTCGGCTTCGATCTCCGGGATCAGCCGCATGCTGTCGGAGATGCCGGCGTTGTTGAACAGGATGTCGAGGCCGCCGAACTCCGACTTCGCCAGGCCGAGCGCCGCGGCGATCTCCGCCTCGCTGGTGACGTCGCAGTGGGCGTAGCGGACCTGGCCGGGGAACCGCTGCTCGAGCATGCGGCCCTTCTCGTCCTGGATGTCGGCGGCGACGACCTGGCAGCCCTCGGCCGCGAACAGCTCCACCGTGCCCAGGCCGATGCCGGAGACCCCTCCGGTGATCACCGCGACCTTGCCTTGCAGACGACCGGCCATGGCGGCCTCCCCGTTGTTGGTTATCGCAGATCAGTAACGCCGCCGACGCCGGCCAACAACATTACTGTCGTCATGGCCCGGCGCGTCCGGGCCATCCAGCCCAACGCGCCGCCCTCGGCTGATGAGGGCCGGCTCCGGGATGGATCACCCGGACGAGCCGGGTGATGACGAGGCGGCGCTTCAGTCGATGGTCACCACCACCTTGCCCATGGCCTTGCGGCTGGCGAGGTGGCGGATGGCGTCGGCGGCGCGCGCCAGGGGGAAGCGTTCGGAGACGAAGGGCTTGATCTTGCCCTGTTCGTAGAGCGCCAGCAGCTCGGCGACGCTCTGGCGGTGGCGCTCGGGGTTCTTGGCGACCCAGCCGCCCCAGAACACGCCGACGATGTCGCAGCCCTTCAGCAGGGCGAGGTTCAGTGGGATCTTGGGGATGGCGCCGGCGGCGAAGCCGACCACCAGGTACTTGCCCTCCCAGGCGATGGCGCGCAGCGCCGGCTCGGCGTAGTCGTCGCCGATGGGGTCGTAGATGACATCGGCGCCGTTCGGGCCGGTGGCGGCCTTGAACTGTTCGGAGAGCTGCTTCTGGCCGTCGCGGTCGAAGGGCCCGCGGCCGTAGACCACGCCGCCGTCGGCGCCATGGCGCTTGCAGAGCTCGACCTTCTCCTCGGAGGAGGCGGCCGCGACCACCCGCGCGCCCATCACCTTGCCGAGCTCGACGGCGGCCAGGCCGACGCCGCCGGCCGCGCCCAGCACCAGCAGGGTCTGGCCGGGCTGCAGGTCCGCCCGGTCCTTCAGCGCGTGGTAGCTGGTGCCGTAGGTCATGATGAAGGCCGCCGCGTCGTCGAACGGCATGGCGTCGGGGATCTTCACCAGCCGCGCGGCCTCCAGCGCGATCTCCTCGGCCATGCCGCCCCAGCCGGTGTTGCCGAGCACCCGGTCGCCGGGCTTCACGTGGGTGACGCCCTCGCCGACCGACTTGACGATCCCGGCCACCTCGCCGCCGGGCGCGAAGGGGCGCTGCGGCTTGAACTGGTACTTGTCCTCGATGATCAGCACGTCGGGGAAGTTGACCCCCACCGCCTTCACCGAGACGACGGCGAAGCCCGGCTTGGCCTGCGGCGCGGGCATGTCCTCCAGCACCAGGGTGTCGGGGCCGCCGACTTCCTTGCTCAACAGCGCCTTCATGTCCGCATCTCCCGGGTTCTGGTCCGCGCGGACGCTAGCCCAGCCGAACGGATGTTTGAAGCGACCTTTCCGCGCGTGAGGTCATGGCGGGGATGGCGTCCGGGAGGGGCGAGTTGGTAAGCCGCCCGCCTTCGCCTATATTGGCCGTTCTCCAAAAGGACTTCTCCCCTTGGGCGTGACCCTTGACCTTTCGCGCGCGCCGGCCGTTCCGGCGACGCCGGTGAAGCCGAACCTCTCCGGACTGACGCGGGCCGAGCTCGCGCAGGCGCTGGTGGCGGCCGAGGTCGTGCGCCCGGACAAGGCGCGCATGCGGGCCTCGCAGCTGTGGCGCTGGATCCACCACTACGGCGTCACCGAGTTCGCGGCGATGACCGACGTCGCCAAGGAGACCCGCGCGGCGCTGGACGCGGCCTTCTCGCTGGCCCGTCCCGAGGTCGTCGAGCGGCAGGTGTCGAAGGACGGCACCCGCAAGTGGCTGATCCGCATGGCGCCCGGGATCGAGGTGGAGACCGTCTACATCCCCGACGTCGGGCGCGCGGGCGCGCTGTGCGTCTCAAGCCAGGTCGGCTGCACGCTGAACTGCACCTTCTGCCACACCGGCACTCAGGCGCTGGTGCGCAACCTCAGCGCCGCGGAGATCGTCGCCCAGGTGCAGATCGCCCGCGACGACCTTGGCGAATGGCCCTCGCCCAAGGAGGACCGCCGGCTCTCCAACATCGTCTTCATGGGCATGGGCGAGCCGCTCTACAATCTGGACAACGTCGCCGCGGCCATCGACATCATCGCCGACAACGAGGGCATCGCCATCTCGCGGCGGCGGATCACCGTCTCGACCTCGGGCGTGGTCCCCGAGCTCGGCCCGCTCGGCGAGCGCACCCAGGCGATGCTGGCGATCTCCCTGCACGCCACCAACGACGAGCTGCGCGAACAGCTGGTGCCGTTGAACCGGAAGTACCCGCTGGCCGAGCTGATGGCCGGCATCCGCGCCTATCCGGGACTGTCGAACGCCAAGCGGGTGACCTTCGAGTACGTGATGCTGAAGGGCGTCAACGACAGCACCGCCGAGGCCAAGGCCCTGGTGCAGCTGCTGAAGGGCATCCCGGCGAAGATCAACCTGATCCCGTTCAACCCCTGGCCCGGCAGCCAGTACGAGTGCTCCGACTGGGCGACCATCGAGCGGTTCGCCGCGGTGCTCAACCGGGGCGGCTACGCCTCGCCGATCCGCACGCCGCGCGGCCGCGACATCCTCGCCGCCTGCGGCCAGCTGAAGAGCGAGAGCGAGAAGCTGCGCGCCAGCGCCCGGCGCAAGCTCGCCGCCGAGTAGCGCCCCCTGCCGCAACCGCGCCCGGCCGTGCTAACGGTGACGGCGCAGCTGCCCGGGGGAATGCATGCCGACACCGTCGCCCGAGATCCAGGCCTTCGCCAGCGGGTTTCCCGTCACCCTGATGCATGCCTCGGTCAGCGTGGCGATGCTGTTCGCCGCCACCGCGATCTATGTCCTGCTCACCCCGCACCGGGAGATCACCCTTATCCGCCAGGGCAACGCCGCGGCCGCGGTGTCGCTGGCCGGGGTGATGGTCGGCCTGGCGATCCCGCTGGCCTATTCGCTGAAGGCGTCCACCACCCTGATCGAGCTGGCCCTGTGGGGGGCCTCGACGGTGGTAGTGCAGCTGCTGATCTTCCGCCTCGTGGACCTGGTGCTGCACGGCCTGCCGCGGCGTATCCAGGAGGGCGAGATGGCCGCCGCCGCCATGCTGGTGGGGGCCAAGCTCTCCACCGCCCTGATCATCGCCGCCTCCGTCGCGGCCTGACGCCGGGCGCATGCACTTTCCGCGACTGCCTGACTGGCTGATCTACGCCGCCGTGGTCGTGGCGCTGCTGATCGTCGCCATAGGTCGGCGCGAACGCTCCGACGCGCCGCCGGCGCCGCCGCCCGCCACCGAGGCCGAGGGCGCGGCGCTGGGGCCGGCCTCGCCGTTCGATCCGGCGGTGGTGGTCGACGTGCCCGACAAGACCGGACCGGCCGAGGGCACCGCCTTCTCCGTCGCCTCCTCCGGGGTGTGGGTCACCGCGCGGCACGTGGTCGACGGCTGCAAGCAGGCGGCCATCGTGGTCGGCGACGGCCGTGGCGTCGAGGCCCGGGTGCAGATCGACCCGCGCGGCGAGGCGGCGATCCTGACCACCGAGGGCGGCGGCCCGGCCCTCCCGCTCGACCTCGCCACCGGCCTGCGGCGCGGCCAGCGGGCCTTCCATCCGGGCTTCCCGCAAGGCAAGCCGGGCGAGGCCACCTCGCGGCTGATCGGACGGGAGAACCTGGTGGTGCGCGGCCGCGGCGCGCGCACCGAGCCGGTGCTGGTCTGGGCGGAGACCGGCCGCACCGACGGGCTGAAGGGCACGCTCGGCGGACTGTCCGGCGCGCCGGCGCTGGACGCGCGCGGCCGGGTGGTCGGCGTCACCATCGCCGAGGCCCCGCGGCGCGGGCGGATCTACACCACCGTGCCCGACACCCTGAGCGGACTGCTGGCGGTCGGCGGGCGGCGGCTGCCGGCGGCGGCGCCGGGCGGGGCGATCACCCCCGACAACTACGGCCGGGTGGCCGACGGCCTGCGCCGCGACCTGCGCGTCGCCCAGGTGGTCTGCCTGAAGACCTAGGCGGTGGCCGCGGCCGCCGCCGCTGTACGCGCATCGAGCCGGCCCTGCAGGCGGGCGAGGACGACGAACAGCACCAGCGCCGGGACGGCGATCAGCCCGGCCCCGACGAAGGCGGTCTCGTAGGCGCGCATCAGGCCGCCGTGGGCGGCGAGGGCTTCCACCACCACGCCGGAGAAGCCCTTCAGGAACTTGCCGAGAATGGCGTAGGCCGACGACAGCAGCGCATATTGCGTGGCCGTGTAGCCGAGGCTGGTCAGGCTGGACATGTAGGCGATCAGGGCGACGCCGGCGTAGCCCTGCACGAAGTTGTCGCCGGCCATCACCGCGCCGAACACCTCCACATTGCCGGGGACGAGGCCGAGGAGGGCGAAGGAGGCGGTCCCCAGCCCCTGCAGCACCGCGCCGACGATCAGGGTCGGGAAGAGCCCGAGGCGCACCGCGCTCAGGCCGCCGACCGCCACGCCGACCAGGGCGCCCGCCAGACCCACCGAGCCGCGGACGGCGGCCACCGTGTCCTTGGTCAGCCCGAGGTCGTGGTAATAGGGGTTGTACATCGGCCCCATGACGAAGTCGGGCAGCCGGTAGATGGCGATGGCCGCCAGCATCAGGAGGCCGAGCGTCTTGTGCTGGGCGAAGAAGTCGATGAACGGCCCGACCACCGCGTCGAAGAAGCCGCGCGGCGTCCACAGCGGCGCCTTGGAATGCATCACCGCGTCGGCCCGCGCCGGCTCCAGCGCGAACCAGGTGGCGACCAGGCCGATGCCCATGGCGAGCGCGAAGACCACGTAGGAGCCGGCCCAGCCGATGCGCGCGGCGACCGCCAGGATCAGGGCGTCGGTGGCGATCAGGGCGGCGCGGTAGCCGAGGGCGGCGGCGGAGGACAGCAGGCCCTGCTCGTCGCTGTCGGCGGCCGCCTCGATGCGCCAGGCGTCGATGACGATGTCCTGGGTGGCGGACGCGAAGGCGGCCACCAGGGCGAAGGCGCCGATGACGGTCAGGCCTCCGGGTCCGGCGGGGCCGACGATGGCCATCGCCAGGAGGCCGGCGGCCACCAGGATCTGGGCCAGCGCCATCCAGCCGCGTCGCCGCCCGAGCCGGCCCAGCAGCGGCACGTCCACCCGGTCCACTACCGGCGCCCAGAACACCTTGAGGGAATAGGCGAGGCCGACCCAGGAGATGAAGCCGATCGCCTTCAGGCTCGTGCCTTCGTCGCGGAGCCAGTAGGCCAGCGTGTTGCCGGTCAGGAGGAACGGCAGGCCGGAGGAGAACCCCAGCGCCAGCATCACCGCCACCTTGGGCTGGCGGATGGAGGCCAGGACTTCCATAGCCGTGCGCTTGCGGCGCGGCGGAGCGCTCGAGGTTGCGGTCATGCGGCGCCTTCGCTTGGGGAGCGCCCCCAGCGCTCCGCTCAGCCGACCTTGGCGCGCGCCGTGGTTTCCGTCCAGACGCGGCCGGTCCACCGGGTCAATGCGGCGCGGAGCACGTCCGGCGACAGCGGCTTGACCATGTAATCGTCCATGCCGGCGGCCAGGCAGGCCTGGCGGTCGTCGTCGAAGGCGTTGGCGGTCAGCGCCACGATCGGGGTGACGACGCCGTCGGCCCGCAGCCGCCGCGCGGTCTCCTCGCCGGAGAGGCCGGGCATGCGCATGTCCATCAGGATGACGTCGTAGACGCCGACCTTGACCGCGGCGATCGCCTCCTCGCCGCCCAGGGCGTGGTCGACGTCGCAGCCTTCGCGGGTGAGCAGGGCGCGGGCCAGGAGGGCGTTGATCGGATTGTCTTCCACCAGCAGCACGCGCACGCCGGGCGCGACCGCGGCGGCCATCCGCTCGTCCTGCGGCGCGGCCTCGGCTTCCGACGCGGCGCCGGCGGCGATCAGCACCCGCTCGGCCAGCGAGGCGCGGCGCAGCGGCTTGATCAGGTAGCCGGCGAAGCCCGCGCGCTTGTAGCGCGCCATGCGGTCGCGGTCCTCGGGGGCCAGCAGGACGATGCTGCGGCGGTCGGCCGGCGCGCGCAGGGTCGAGGCTGCGGTCGCCAGGCCGTGGTCGATCAGCAGGACGTCCTTGGGACCGGTGCGCGCCACCAGGGCGTCGACGCCGGCGGTGGTGACGGCGCGGCCGCCGCAGGCCTGGATCTGGCGCCGCGCGGCCTCGCGGACGATGGCGCTGGGCGAGGCGACGCCCACCGTGCGGCCGGCCAGCAGCGCCGGCGCCTGGGCGCCCGGCAGGCGCCGGAAGCCGGCCTCGAACCAGAACACCGCGCCGCCGCCGCGCGCCGCGGCGAACCCGACCTCGCCGCCCATGCCCCGGGCGAGGCGGCGCGCGATGGCCAGGCCCAGCCCCGCGCCGCCCAGCTGGGCGTCGGCGGCCCGCGCCTGGGCGAAGGCGTCGAAGATGTGTTCGCGTTGGGCCGGCGCGACGCCCGGGCCGGTGTCCTCGACCGTGAAGCGCAGCGCGCCGTCGGCGGTTTCGGCGACGCCCAGCAGGACGCCGCCTTCGAGCGTGAACTTCACGGCGTTGCCGGCGAAGTTCAGCAGGATCTGCTTCAGCCGGCCCTCGTCGGCCTGGATCCGGGGCAGGCCGCGCGGCGCCGACCAGCCGATCTCCAGGCGCTTTTCTCGCGCCCGCGGCGACAACAGCTCGCAGACGCCGCGCAACAGCGCCTCGACGTCGACCGGGGCCGCATGCAGGTCCACGGCGCCGGCGCCCAGCTTGGCGAAGTCGAGCACGTCGTTGACCAGGGTGAGCAGGTGCTGGCCGCTTTCCCGCAGGGCGGTGGCGTAGGCGCGCTGCTCGGCGGTGAGGGTGGTGCCCTCCAAAAGGCGGGCCATGCCCAGCACCCCGTTGAGCGGGGTGCGGAACTCGTGGCTGAGCGAAGCCAGCTGCTCGGCGCTGATGTGGGTCCGTTCGGGACGCCGCGCGGCGAGAGGGCGGGGAGGTCTGCGCATGGCCGAGCCTTACGCGCGACGGCCTTAACGTCCGGTCAAATCGCCGGGGTCAGGACGGCTTGACGGCCATTTCCTGCGCCAGCGCCAACAGCGCGGCGCGCCCGCGGGGGTCGGGGATCGCGGAGAAGGCCTGCAGGATCTCCAGAGCGCCCGGCCGGGCCAGGGCGCGGAAGACGTCCTGATCGTCCTCCAGCGGGGCGGAATCCTCCCCCACCAGCCAGGAGACGGTGACGTCGAGCGCCGCGGCGGCGGCTACCAGCGTGGAGGCCGCGACGCGGTTGGAGCCGCGCTCGTACTTCTGCACCTGCTGGAAGGACACGCCCAGCCGCACGGCCAGGTCGCTCTGGCTCAGGCCGAGCTGCCGGCGGCGGGCGCGCAGCCGGGCGCCGATGGCCAGCTCCACCCCGGCGGAGCGTCCAACCTCTCTGACCTGCATGGCGAGCCTCCTGATCGGGCGGCAGTTTAGCCCAGCGACGGCGGGCTTTCGCGTGAAAGTAGACGCGCGCGCGCAGCCGTCGTTTACTGTGCGCACGATGCGCACCCGAGCGGACATCACCGAAGATCCCGTCGGGCTGCTCACGCCTCGCGAGCGCGAATGCCTGCGCCTGGTCGACCAGCACCTCAGTTCCAAACAGATCGCCCGGCAACTGGGCATGTCGAAGACCTCGGTCGACACCTACTGCGACCGCGCGCGGCGCAAGCTGGGCGTCGGCGACCGCTACGAGGCCGCCCGACGGGCCCGCACCGCCGACGTTAACCTTGTCCCGATTGAATCAGGACAGGACGCGATCAGGACAGACAACCCTTCAGACCCCTGGCTGGATGATCCGGCATTCAGGGAGGCCGCCGATGGGCGACTGGCAGAACTTCGACAACCGGGCGGTGATCGGAAAGGCCTTGCGGCTCCGCCGGGAGATCGACGACTTCGAGACCCGCTGGCCGACCTCGGCCGACCGGGAAGAGATGATCCCAATGTTCAGTTGGGAGCAGCTAGAGCGGCAGCTCGTGGATTTGGCGGCTACGCCAATCCAGGCTTCGATGGCCCGGCACCTGGTTTCCGCGACCCGGAAGCTGGCGCCTTTCAAGCCTTCGGAAATGGTGCTGAGGGAAATCCTCTGCATGACGTGGGTTCTCTTGGACGAGAACTTCAAGCCCGAGCCCGATACGGGATCGGCCGAAATGATCTGAGCCCCGCCGCCCGATTGGGCGCGATCGTGGGGGTCGCGATCATCACCGCCCTGGCGTTCGGGGCGATGCTGGCCGGTCTGCACGCGCTCCAGGATCTGGCGACGAATCTTATCCGGGCCTGAACGGGCCCGAAACCCTAACCCTCTAAACATCAGAGCGCGCGTCCTCAGAAGGCGCGTGCAGGAGAGAACTCATGCTCAAGCAACGTCGTATGGTGGCGGAACAGATCGCCGGCGCCCTGTTCGAGGCCGAGGCGGCGATCGACGCCGCGCTGGCCAAGACCGCGGCCCTCACCGGGGTGATGCCGCAGCTCCGGCGCGAAGCCGGCGCCTCGGCCCTGATCGGCCAGGACGCGGTCGAACGCGCCAGCCAGGCCATCATGGCGCTCGCCGAAGCCCGCCGGGCCATCGTCGAGACCCACAAGGAACTGAGCGTCGCCCAACACCAGATCGGCCTCGGCGCGGTGATGGTCGGCGAGCCGGGCGACAAGCCGCCGGTGAGCGCCGAGCTGCCGGCCGGCCGCCGTCTGCGCGCCGTCCGCACCGCCGCCTGATAGCGCTTACAGCCGCGGTTTGGCATTGTGGGCCCTCGACCCAGGTCGGGGGCCCTTTGCTTGTCCGCACAACTACCGCCATTTGTCTGGCCAGCGACGGTCATGGTCGTCTGCATGGTCGCCGCCTGGCGAGGCGGCAACCATGAGCGGCTGGCCGCCGGCGGGCTGCTGGCCGGCTGGGCGTTGTCGATGGTGGCCTACCGCCATGGCCAGGGCACCGAGTGGGGCATCCTGGTCATCGACGTGGCGCTGTTGGGCCTGCTGATCTGGATCACGCTGCGCAGCGACCGCTACTGGCCGATCTTCGCGGCCGGTTTTCATCTGCTGGCGGTGCTCACCCACTTGGCGCGGATCGTCGACGCGAAGGTGAGCGGCTGGGCCTATATCACCGCCGAGATCATCTGGGGCTACCTGCTGGCCGCAGCCATCGGTTACGGCGCCTGGACCTATCGGGCCGCCAGCAGAGAGCCGGAAAGCGACGCCGCCGGCGCAACCCGCCGGTAGATCAGCGCCTCGGCGACGTGCACGCGGCGCACGCTGTCGGAGCCTTCCAGGTCGGCGATGGTGCGCGCCAGCCGCAGCGTCCGCGTCCAGCCGCGGGCGGTGAGGCCGCCGGTCTCCGCGGCGCGGGCGAGCAGGGCCCGGGCCGGCGCATCGAGGTCGGCGATCTTGTCCAGGAAATCGCCATCCGCCTGGGCGTTCAGCGCCGCCGCGCCGCTGGCGTCCGAGGCGGCGCGGGCCACCTGCAGCGCCCGGGCCCGACCGACGCGGGCGGCGGCCTCCGCGGTGCCCTCCGGCGGGGCGGGCAGGGCGAGGTCGGCGGGGGTCACCGGCGGCACCTCCACCTGCAGGTCGATGCGGTCCATCAGCGGGCCGGAGATGCGGCCCTGGTAGTCCATCTGGCAGCGCGGCGCGCGTCCGCAGGCCCCGCGGCCGGCGCCGCCGTGGCCGCACCGGCAGGGGTTCATCGCCGCCACCAGCTGCACGCGGGCCGGATAGCGGACGTGGGCGTTGGCGCGGGCGACCACCACCTCGCCGGTCTCCAGCGGCTGGCGCAGGGAATCCAGCGCCTGGGTGCCGAACTCCGGCAGCTCGTCCAGGAACAGCACCCCGTTGTGCGCCAGGCTGACCTCGCCGGGCTTGGCCTTCAGCCCGCCGCCGGTGAGCGCGGCCATGCTGGCGGAGTGGTGGGGGCTGCGGAACGGCCGGGCGCGGGTCAGCTGGCCCCTGGCGATCAGCCCGGCCACCGAGTGGATCATCGAGGTCTCCAGCAGCTCCTCGGCGGTGAGCGGCGGCAAGAGGCCGGGCAGGCGGGCGGCCATCATCGACTTGCCGGAGCCGGGCGGACCCACGAACAGCAGGTTGTGGCCGCCGGCGGCGGCGATCTCCAGGGCGCGCTTGGCGTTCTCCTGGCCCTTGACCTCGCGCAGATCCGGGACCCGCTCGCCCTCCAGCATCGGACCGGGCGTCGGCGGCGACAAAAGCTGGGTCCCGCGGAAGTGGTTGACCAGGGCGATCAGCGACGGGGCGGCGAGGATGCGGGTGTCGCCGGCCCAGGCCGCCTCGGCGCCCGAGGCTTCGGGGCAGATCAGGCCCAGGCCCAAGGCGCCGGCCGCCACGGCGGCGGGCAGGGCGCCGGCCACCTGGACGATGCGGCCGTCCAGCGACAGCTCGCCCATCGCCGCCCAGTCCGCGAGCGCGTCGGGCGGGATCACCCCCATGCCGGCCATCACCGCCAGCGCGATCGGCAGGTCGTAGTGGCTGCCTTCCTTCGGCAGGTCGGCGGGGGCGAGGTTGGCGATGATCCGGCGGGACGGCAGCGCCAGGCCCAGGCCCGCGAAGGCCGCCCGCACCCGCTCGCGGCTTTCAGTGACCGCCTTGTCGCCCAGGCCCACCAGGATGAACTTCGGCTCGCCGCTGGTGAACTGGACTTCGACCTCCACCCGGCGCGCTTCGACGCCCTGGAACGCCACCGTCACCACCCGCGCGGCCATCGTCTATCCCTTGTGTGCAGACCCGAGTTATCCACAAGATGCGAGCACAAGGCGAAGCTCGGATCAAGAACAAAAATAGAACTAATCAGGAAAGTGAGACGATTCCGTCACTTGCCGTAACTTGTTCGTCGAACAAGCTAAGCCATGGCGCGAAGCGCTTCAATCCGCTCCCACAGCACCTCGGCGGCGTCGACGCCGGTGAACCGCTTCAGCGCCACGGCGCCGGTGGGCGAGGTGACGTTGATCTCGGTCAGGTAGTCGCCGATCACGTCGATGCCGACGAACAGCAGGCCGCGGCCCTTCAGCTCCGGGCCGATGGCGGCGCAGATCTCGCGGTCGCGGGCGGTGAGCTCGATCGGCTCGGCCTTGCCGCCCACCGCCAGGTTGGAGCGGATCTGGCCCTTCTCCGGCACGCGGTTGATGGCGCCGACCACCTCGCCGTCCACCAGCAGGATGCGCTTGTCGCCCTTGGTCACGCTGGGCAGGAACTTCTGCAGGATCACCGGCTCGCGGGTGATCTGCTCGTGCAGCTCCAGCAGGGCGTCGAGGTTGGGGTCGTCGCTCAGGTGGCGGGTGACGCCGGAGCCGCCGCGGCCGTTCAGCGGCTTCAGCACCACGTCGCCGTGGCGGGCGCGGAAGTCGGCGATCGCCGCCCGGTCGGAGGTGATCAGGGTCGGCGGCTGCAGGCCCGGGAACTTGGTGACGAACAGCTTCTCCGGGGCGTTGCGGACCTCGACCGGATTGTTCACCACCAGGGTCTTCGGATGCACGGCCTCCAGGAAGAAGGTGGAGTCGATGTAGTTCATGTCGAACGGCGGGTCCTGGCGCAGCAGGACCACGTCGAACCCGGCCAGGGGGACGCGGCGCCAGGCGCCCAGCGCCGCGTGCTCGCCGACCACCCGCTGCACGGTCACGTCCCGGCCGCGGACGAAGACCTCGCCGTCCTCCATGGCCAGGGTGTCGGTGGTGTAGACGAACAGGCCGTGGCCGCGCGCCTGCGCCTGCTCCATCATCAGGAAGGTCGTATCGCCCTCGATGTTGATCCCCTCGATGGGGTCCATCTGCACGGCGACCTTCAGAGACATGCGCTTTCCTTCCCGACAGCTCAGGTGTGAGGGAGATAGGCTGCGATGGCACGGAGCGCCAGCGCCGGGCGTCTATTGGCCGGCGGAGATCCAGCCGGGCGGCAGGGTGGCGGCGACGACGCCCACCAGGACGAGGCGGGCCTGGGTCATCTCGACCACCGTGTCGGCCCCCTCCTGCCGCACCGTGTAGGCGGTCCCGGGATCGAGCTGCACGCGGTCGCCCTCGGCGGCGTTGAAATCGGTCACCCGGTCGAGGCCGGCGCCGGCGAAGCTGTGGAAGGTGTCCGCCCCCGGGCCGCCGCTCAAGGTGTCGTCGCCGCGGTCGCCGGAGATCCAGTCGTCGCCGGGGCCGCCGGCGATCAGGTCATTGCCCTGGCCGCCGCGCAGGTGGTCGTTCCCGGGGCCGCCGTTGATGGTGTCGTTTCCGGGCCGCCCGAAGATCAGGTCGTCTCCGTCCGTGCCGTCCAGCCGGTCGTCGCCGGCGCCGCCCTCGATCCGCCGGAGCTTTCGGGGGCCTGGGAGGACGCCGGAGAGGCGGTGCGGCTGGGCCAGCGCCAGGTCGATGCGCCGGCGGGCGGCGTCGGAGGCGGCCGGTGCGGGCGACATGACCGACGGCAGGCCGTTCTCGACCACCTCCAGCAGCACTACGTCCGGCTTGAAGCGGTCGATCAGGTCCTCGCGCCAGCGCCCATCCTGGTTGTGGGCGATGACGATGCGGCTGAAGTCGCCATAGAGGAACGGCAGCAGGGCGTTGGAGAAGGAGTCCATGGTCATCAGCAGCACCGGCTTGCCGACCTGGCCGGTGTCGACGACGCGGGGGCTGGTCCAGTCGAGGCCGGCGCTCAGATAGGTGGTGGCGAGCCGCCCCTCGACGGCGGGGTCGCGGAACTCCGGGTAATCGACGTCCACGAAGCTGGCGACGCCCAGCATCAGCGCCAGGTTGCGCGGCTTGCCGAAGTCCGGCGCGGACACCTCGGCGAAGGCGTCGAGCGGCCGGGGGCCTTCGGTCAGGCCCAGCGCGTGCAGCCGCTGGAGGATGGCGGCGTAGGCGACGTAGGCGCCGAGGCCGGTCCAGTGGGTGTCGTTGCGGCTGTAGGTCTTCAGGCCCCAGCGCGCCTGCCGGGTCATCGCCTCGTGCAGGTCCAGCAGTTCGCCGGCCTGGGCCTGGGCGTTCAGCCGCGCCAGCAGCGGGGCGGCGCCATTGCGGTCGGGACCGGCGTACCAGGCGGGGCCGTACTGCGGGTAGATGGTCTCCTTGTCCGGCGCGGCGACCACCAGGTAGCGGACGCCCCGGCGCTGCAGGGCCTCGGTGCGGCCGGCCAGCGCCAACAGCCAGTCGCGGGCCTGGGCGTCGGTGAAGGGCGGGTCGGCGCGCGCGGCGCCGAGGTGGCTGCCGTTGTCGGAGAACAGCCAGCCGTCGCGTCCGACGATCACCCGCGGCGAGCCGCTGACCCCGGCCTTCAGGCGCAGGTAGTTGAGGGCGCCGATCAGGTGCGGGCGGGCGGGGAAGTGGTCGGCCACCCAGGCGTCGGCGGCCTTCGGGAACGCCCGCAGCGCCTTGAGCGTGTGGGGCGCCGCGGGGCGGTCGGCCAGCGGGCGGTTCTCGTCGAGATCGGGCGGCCTCACCCAGTGCGGCGCCAGGAAGGCGGCGGCCAGGACCGCGAGGCTCGCCCCGATCAGCCGACGCCAGTGCGGGCGGGGATCGAAGGACATCAGAAGCGGAAATACAGGAAGGGGTTGAGGCTGGAGCCCGCCAGCCGCGCCACGCTCAGCACCAGCCCGCCGATCATCAGGGCGGTGGAGAGCACGTGCACCCCGTGGGTGTCCAGCCGCGCCGGCAGGTGGGCGGAGGGCTGCAGCCGCACCACCCGCAGCCGCTCGCAGAGCCACGGGAACAGCGGAAAGGCGAACAGGGCGCCCAGCACCAGGGCCGCCGCCGCCTCGTTGTCCAGCAGGCGGGCGAGGGCCACGTCGGGCAGATGCCGGCCGCCGAAGTCGGCCATCGCCTGCCAGTAGGCGACGGCGTGGGTCAGGTCGCTGGCCCGGAACAGCACCCAGCCCAGCAGGACGGCGAGCAGGGCGTAGGCGTGGCCGACGGGTCTGGGCGCGCGGTCCAGGGCCTTGCCGAGGCCGAACCGCTCCGCGAGCAGGAAGGCGCCGTGATAGAGGCCCCAGACGATGAAGTTCCACGCCGCGCCGTGCCAGAAGCCGGTGAGCAGGAAGACGATGAGCAGGTTGCGGACGGTCTTCAGGTTGCCGCCGCGGTTGCCGCCCAAGGGGATGTAGACGTAGTCGCGGAACCAGGACGACAGCGAGATGTGCCAGCGCCGCCAGAACTCGGTGAGCGAGCGCGACGCATAGGGGTAGTCGAAGTTCTTCGGGTAGGTGAAGCCCAGCATGAAGGCCAGGCCGATGGCCATGTTGGAGTAGCCGCAGAAGTCGAAATAGATCTGCAGCATGTAGGCGAAGGCGCCCAGCCAGGCGGTGGGGGCGCCGAGCGCCCCGGACGCGAGGCCGAAGGCGTGGTCGGCCAGCGGCGCGACGGTGTTGGCGATCAGCACCTTCTGGGCCAGGCCGACGATGAAATACTGGATCCCCAGCCCTGTCTGGCCCGAGCGGCGGCGGTCGGCGTGCAACTCGTCGCGGATCGCGGCGTAGCGGACGATGGGGCCGGCGATCAGGTGCGGGAACATCAGGATGTAGGCGGCGAAGCGGGTGAGGCCGCGCTCGGCCCGCACCGCGCCGGTGTGGACGTCGGCCACGTAGCTGATCAGCTGGAAGGTGAAGAAGGAGATGCCCAGCGGCAGTGCCAGGCGGACCTCCGGGAGCGGCGCGCCCGGCAGGACCGCGTTGAGGTTATGGGCCAGGAAGCCGGCGTATTTGAAGAAGCCCAGCACCGACAGGTCGAGGACGACCAGGGCGATCAGCCCCGCGCGGCGTCGGTCGGCTGCGGTCTGGCGGTCGATCCAGCGGGCGCCGGTGTAGTTGGCGACGATCAGCGCCCCCAGCAGCAGGACGTAGGCGCCCTCGCCCCAGACGTAGAAGGCGGCGCTGCCGGCCAGCAGCGCGCCGGTCCGCCAGCCGCTCAGGTAGTAGCCGAGCAGGAAGACGGGCAGGAAATAGAAGATGAAGATGATGGAGCTGAACAGCATCGCCCGGCACGGTCGCTCCGCGCCCCCCCGCGGCGCGATTGAGAGGCGGCACCATGGAAGGCTTCGGGGCGCCGGGACAAGTCGCCTTTAGTTCAGCCGAAGCCTGACCCGCTCGCGCGTCGCGCGGGCGGCGAGCGCCGCGCCGCCGTCCAGGGTGGTGGCGCGCGCCAGGGCCTCCAGCGCGCCGGCCAGGGCGCCCTGACCCTCGCGGGCGGCGGCGACGTCCAGCCACGGGCGGTGGTCGTTGGGGTCGAGCAGGGCGCGGCGCAGGGCGGCGCGCTCGGCGCGGGCGTAGTCGCGCACGGCGCTGGCGCGGGCGAAGATGGTGTTCTGCAGGCGCACCAGCACCGCGCGGTCGCTGACCGGGGCCATCAGCCGGTCGAGCCGGTCGGCGACGTTGGGCGTCAGGCCGGCGTGCAGCGCCCGGCGGGTGAGCTCCGATGGCAGCACGACGCGGCCCTCGCTGAACGGATCGAGCGCCAGCGGGCCTTCCTCGGTCTCGATGCGCAGCAGGAAGTGACCAGGAAAGTCGACGCCCTGCAGGGTCAGGCCGCATTTGCGCGCCGCGTGCAGGTAGAAGACCCCCAGCGCCACCGCCAGGCCCTTGCGCCGCTCGGTCACGGAGATGATGTCGGCGTTCTCCGGCGACTCGTAGGTGAACAGGTCCCCGCCCAGCCCGAGGTCGCCGGCCATCACCTCGGCCAGCGCCTCCTCGGCGCTCTCGCGCTTCAGGCGCTGCGACAGGTGCTGGACGCCGGACGCGCCCAGGTCGCGGGCGGCCTGCGGGTCCCGGCTGGGGTCCTCGTGGATGGCGCAGGCGATGGCGGCCTCCAGCAGCGGGAAATCCCCGTCGGTGGCGGCCCCGGCGTCCAGCAGCAGTTCCTCGGCGTCCTCGCGATTCATTCCCGATCCATCGTGGATGAGCCCATGGGCGCGCTCAGCCGCCCTTCCACGCGTCGGGAATATGCCTAGGAAGCCGGCCGGGCGCGAGAGCCATCAGGTCGAGGCGAACCGCCGCACCCACCAGCCGCGGGCGCCGCGACGCCAGCATGGCGCCGGCGCGCCGCAGGCGATCGCGCTGGTCGAAGGTCACCGCCTCCAGCGCCGAGGCGAGGTTGGCCCGGCGCTTGACCTCGACCACCGCCAGCACCTGCCCGCGCAGGGCCAACAGGTCGATCTCCGCCTGCGGGGTCTTCAGGCGGAAGCCGAGGATCCGGTAGCCCTTGGCCATCAGCCAGACCGCCGCCACCACCTCGCTGCGCCGCCCGGCCAGGCGCGCCGCTGCGCCGCGGGCCGCACGGGCGGCTGCCTTCGCCCCGCTCACCCCGGGCTCTTCAGGCTCATGGCGCGCCGATAGAGGTCGCGGCGCGGCAGGCCCAGCGCCTTGGCGACCTCGGCGGCGGCCTCGGCGGGGCGCAGGCGGGTCAGCGCGTCGGCGAGCGCGGTGTCGACGTCGGCGGCGGTGGCCTCGGTCTCGCGGCCGGGGGCGACCAGGATGACGATCTCGCCCTTCGGGGCGTCGAGCTTCGGGTCGGCCGCCAGCGTCGCCAGCGGGCCGCGGTAGATGGTCTCGTAGAGCTTGGTGAGCTCGCGGCAGACCACCGCCTCGCGGTCGCCGAGCACCGCGGCCATGTCGGCCAGGCTGGCGGCCAGCCGCGAGCCGCCCTCGAAGAACACCAGGGTGGCGCGCAGGCCGGCGAGCTCCTCCAGGAAGGTCCGCCGCGCGGCGCTCTTCGGCGGCGGGAAGCCGGCGAACAGGAAGCGGTCGGTGGGCAGGCCCGCCGCGGAAAGCCCGGCCAGCAGGGCCGAGGCGCCCGGGATCGGGAACACGGGGAAGCCCTCCGCGGCCGCCTCGCGGACCAGCCGGTAGCCGGGATCGGAGACCAGCGGCGTGCCGGCGTCGGAGACCAGCGCCACGCGCTTGCCCTCGGCAAGCGCGGCCATGGCGCGCGGCCGGGTCTGTTCGGCCCCATGCTCGTCGTAGCGGGCGAGCTTGGCCGAGAGGCCGTAGGCGGCCAGCAGCTTGCCGGTCACCCGGGTGTCCTCGGCCAGCACCAGGTCGGCGGCGGCCAACACGTCGAGGGCCCGCAGGGTGATGTCGCGCAGGTTGCCGATCGGCGTGGCGACCACATAGAGGCCGGGCGCCAGCGGGGCGTCGTCGAGGGCGGGAGTCGGGAGGGCGCGGGCCATGGCGGAGGGTTCGCCGGTCAGGCGTCCAAAGGCAAGGCCTGGAGGATCAGCTCCGCCGTGAGCCGGTCCAGCACCAGCCGGCCGGCCGCGGTGGCGCGCAGGCGCTCCGGGTCGTCGGCGAGCAGGCCGAGCGCGGTCAGGTCGGCGACCTGGGCGGCGGGGATGCCCAGCGCCGCCAGCTCGGCGCGCGGCACGCCCTCGGCGATCCGCAGGCCGCTCAGCAGCCGCTCCTCCGCGGCCTCGTGCGGGGTCAGGCGCTCGCGGTTCTCGAAGCCGAAGCCGGTCGCCGCCACCCGGGCGATGTAGTCCGCAGGCCGGTCCGCGGCCTGGGTGGCGTGCCGCGCGCCGTCGAGGGTGATCCGGCCGTGCGCGCCGGGGCCGGCGCCGACGTAGTCGTGGCCGCGCCAGTAGACGAGGTTGTGCCGCGAGCGGGCCGCCTCGCCGCGGGCGTGGTTGGAGACCTCGTAGGCGGCGAAGCCGGCGGCGCCGAGCACCGCCTGCGTCACCTCGAACAGCTCCGCGCCCAGGTCCGGGGCCGGCGGGGCGATGCGGCCGCGGCGCACGGCGCGGTCGAAGGCGGTGCCGGCCTCGATGGTCAGCTGGTAGGGCGAGACGTGCTCGGCGCCGAGGTCGATGGCGTGGGCCAGCTCCTCGGCCCAGGCGGCGGGCGTCTGGTCCGGGCGGGCGTAGATCAGGTCGACGGACAGGCGCGGGAAGGTCCGCGCGGCCGTGCGGGCGGCGCGCACCGCGCTCGCGGCGTCATGATTGCGGCCGAGGAAGGCCAGGGCCTCGTCATGCAGCGACTGCAGGCCGAGCGACAGGCGGTTCACGCCGGCCGCGGCGAAGGCGGCGAAGCGGTCGGCCTCGGCGTCGGTGGGATTGGCCTCCAGGGTGACCTCGAGGTCGTGCGCAGGCGTCCACAGCCGCCGGGTGGTGGCGACGATCTCCGCCGCCCAGGCCGGGTCCATCAGCGAGGGCGTGCCGCCGCCCAGGAAGATCGAGGTCAGGGCGCGCGGCCCGGTCAGCGCCGCCTGCGCCTCCAGGTCGGCGACGATGGCGCGCGCCAGCGCGGCCTGTTCCTCGGTCCGGCCGCGGTCCTTGAAGACGTTGAAATCGCAGTAGGGGCAGATGCGCGCGCAGTAGGGCCAGTGGACATAGACCCCCAGCGGCGGGGGCGTGGTCACAGAAGCGCGGCCTTCAGCTTGGCGAAGGCCCGGGCGCGGTGGCTCATGGCGTCCTTCGCCTGCGGGTCCATCTCGCCGAAGGTCTCCGTGCGGCCGTCGGGCACGAAGATCGGGTCGTAGCCGAAGCCGCGGTCGCCGCGCGGTGGGAAGGCGAGGGCGCCGTCGACGCGGCCTTCCACCACCACGGCCGGGCCGTCCGGCCAGGCGACGGCGAGGGCGCAGGTGAACCAGGCGGCGAGGTCTTCGGTCTCCGCCTCCTCCAGCCGCTGCTCGACCTTCTTCATGGCGTCGGCGAAGTCGCGGCCCGGCCCCGCCCAGCGGGCGGAGTAGATCCCCGGCGCGCCGTCGAGGGCGGCCACCGACAGGCCGGAGTCGTCGGCCAGCGCCACCAGGCCGCTGGCGTCGGCGGCGGCGCGGGCCTTGAGCAGGGCGTTGCCGACGAAGGTCATCTCGGTTTCGTCGGGCTCGGGCAGGGCGAGGTCGCCGGCGGTGACCAGCTGGAAACGGTTCTCGAGGATCTCCGCCAGCTCGCGGGCCTTGCCCGGATTGTGGGTGGCGACGACCAGCTTGGCGCCGGGCTCGAGCTTGAGGGCCATGCCTATCACTCCGACTGGGGCGGGTGACCATAACGCCCGCGCGCCCTGTTGCATTGCAAAAGTTTAATATCGTTACTCGATATTAATTTGATCGAGAAACGATGTGGCCATATTGATCATCGGCATCGGGACGCCACGTCGTTCCACCCACATGCCGCAGCGCAACATAGCGCTGCCGGACAGGAGACCAAAGATGTTCGCTTCGATGATGACCGCTTTCGACCGCCTGGCCCTGACCTTCTTCCTGGTCCTGGCCGCCACCCCGATCCTGGCAGTCGCCGCCGCCGGCACGATCCACTAGGCTGCGGCCCGTGGGGTCTGTCCAGACCCGCCCCGGCCGACGAGGCCGAGGCGGGTTTCGGCATGGAGGGGTCAAGATGCGCGCCTTGGGTCCGGGTTCGGTTTCCAGCTTCCTTAAGGTCATCCTCGACGTGGTCTACGCCGCGCTGGTGATCGGGGTGGCGGCGGCGGGGCTGATGACGCTGCTGGCGCTGCTGTTCAGCTTCAATCCCGACCTGATGGCCAAGGTCTCGTTCAGGCCCGACGGCGTCGACCTCGCCAACCGCGGCCCGGTGCTGGCCGGCGGCCTGCTGGCGGCGGCGCTCTACATGGGCGGGGTGCTGATCATCATCGGCGCGCTGCGCCGGATCTTCGTGACCCTGACCGCCGGCGACCCCTTCCATCCGGACAACGTCGCCCGCCTGCGGCTGATCGGCGTCATGCTGGCCGCCCTCGAGCTTGGCCGCTACGTGGTCTGGGGGATCGGCAACTGGATGCCCTGGGTCAAGCGGGTGGACTCCAACTTCAGCCTCACCGCCTGGTTCTCGGTGCTGGTGGTCTTCGTGCTCGCGGAGGTGTTCCGCGAAGGCGCGCGCCTGCGCCGCGAAGCCGAACTGACCATCTAGGAACGCCGCAACAGATGCCGATCCGCGTCCACCTCGACCGCGTGCTGCTGGAGCGGCGCATGTCGCTCACCGAACTGGCCGACCGGGTCGGTGTGACCATCGCCAACCTGTCGATCCTGAAGACCGGCAAGGCCCGGGCGGTGCGGTTCTCGACCCTGGCCGCCCTCTGCCGCGAGCTCGACTGCCAGCCGGGCGACCTGCTGCTCTACGAGCCCGGCCCCGCCGACGAGCCGCCCGACGAGGATGAGGAGGCGTAGCGGCGGAAAGAGCCGGCGACCTTAGCCGCCCGTCGCCTGCCGCTGGATCACGCACAGCTCGCCGATGCCCTTGCGGGCCAGCGAGAACAGCGATTCGAACTCGGCCTCGCTGAAGCCGCGCTTCTCGCCGGTGGCCTGGATCTCGACGATGTCGCCCTTGCCGGTCAGCACGAAGTTGGAATCCGCCTCGGCGTTGGAATCCTCTTCGTAGTCGAGGTCGAGCACCGGGGTCCCCTTGAACACCCCGCAGCTGATCGCCGCCACCTGGTCGAGGATCGGGTCGGTGGTGATCAGGCCTTCCTCCAGCATGTAGCGGGTGGCCAGGCGCAGGGCGACCCAGGCGCCGGTGATCGAGGCGGTGCGGGTGCCGCCGTCCGCCTGGATGACGTCGCAGTCCACCGAGATCTGCCGCTCGCCCAGCGCCTTGAGGTCGACGACGGCGCGCAGGGAGCGGCCGATCAGCCGCTGGATCTCCTGGGTGCGGCCCGACTGCTTGCCCTGGGCGGCCTCGCGGCGGCCGCGGGTGTGGGTGGCGCGGGGCAGCATGCCGTACTCGGCGGTGACCCAGCCCTGGCCGCGGCCGCGCAGGAACGGCGGCACGCCTTCCTCGAGGCTGGCGGTCACCAGCACCTTGGTGTGGCCGCAGCTGATCAGGCAGGAGCCCTCCGCATAGCGGTTGACGCCGGTCTCCAGGGTAATGGGCCTCAGCGCGTCGGCGAGTCGTTCGGACGGGCGCATGCGGTGGGCTCCTGAAGTGTCAGCGTCTTGCGCGGAAAGAGGCGGCGCTTATCCTAGATCGTTGAGGCCCAGTCCATGGGCGCCCTGAGAAGCCCGCCGCACGCTGACGTGAGCACCCCCCTGTTCGTACCCGGGCCGTCGCTGGCCGAGCTCGACGAACGCGCCCGGGACATCTTCCGGCGCATCGTGGAGAGCTACCTCGAAACCGGCGAGCCGGTGGGGTCGCGGACGCTCTCCAAGACCGGGCTGTCGCTGTCGCCGGCCTCGATCCGCAACACCATGCAGGACCTCACCCACCTGGGGCTGCTGGGCGCGCCGCACGTCAGCGCCGGGCGGCTGCCGACCCACGCCGGCCTGCGGCTGTTCGTCGACGGCCTGCTGGAGGTGGGCGACGTGGGCGAGGACGAGCGGCGCTCCATCGAGGCGCGGCTGCACGCCCACGGCCGCAATTTCGAGGACGCGCTGAACGAGGCCAGCTCCATCCTCTCCGGCCTGGCCGGCGGGGCAGGGGTGGTGGTGACGCCGATCCGCGACGCCGGGGTCAAGCACGTGGAGTTCGTCTCGCTGGGCGTCGAGCGGACCCTGGCGATCATGGTGTTCGCCGACGGCACGGTGGAGAACCGGCTGATCCGGCTGCCGGCCGGGGTGACGCCCTCGGCGCTGACCGAGGCCTCCAACTTCCTCAACGCCCGCCTGCGCGGCCGCACCCTGGCGGAGGCCAAGGTTGACCTGCGCGCCGAGCTCGACCGCGCCAAGCGCGAGCTCAACGAGACCGCCGCGCGGCTGGTGGAGGACGGGCTGGCCGCCTGGGGCGGCGGCGAGGCGGAGGACCGGGCGCTGATCGTGCGCGGCCGCGCCAACCTGCTGGAGGAGCCGCAGGCCCGCGAGGACCTGGAGCGGGTGCGCTCGCTGTTCGACGACCTGGAGCAGAAGGAGCAGCTGATCCAGCTGCTGGACGGCGTGCGCGAGGGGGCGGGCGTCCGCATCTTCATCGGCGCCGAAACCCGGCTGTTCTCGCTTTCGGGTTCCGCTGTCATCGCAGCCCCCTATATGACGGGCTCGCAACGCGTGGTGGGCGCGATCGGCGTGATCGGCCCTGCCCGTCTGAACTATGCCCGGATCATTCCGTTGGTGGACTACACCGCCCGCGTGCTTGGCCGGGTGATGAACGCTTAAAGAGGCGCCGAGAGAAGATATGTCCGAAGACAAGACGCCGTTCGAAGAGACCGTGGCGCAGGCCGACGCCGCGCCGGGTGAATTCGAAGCGCTGAAGGCCGAGGCCACGGGCCTGCGCGAGCAGGTGCTGCGCTATGCGGCCGAGGCCGAGAACACCCGCCGCCGGGCCGAGCGCGAAGCCAACGACGCCCGCGCCTACGCCATCCAGAAGTTCGCCCGCGACCTGCTGGGCGTCGCCGACAACCTGGCGCGTGCGCTGCAGTCCCATCCCGACGTCGCCGATCCGGTGGTGAAGAACTTCGTGGTCGGGGTCGAGATGACCGAGAAGGAGCTGCAGGGCGCCTTCGAACGCAATGGCCTGAAGCGCATCGCCCCGGCCAAGGGCGAGAAGTTCGACCCGCACAAGCATCAGGCGATGATGGAACAGCCGGGCTCCGACGTGGCGCCGGGCGGGGTCATCCAGGTGCTGCAGCCGGGCTACGAGCTGCTCGGCCGGCTGGTGCGCCCGGCCATGGTGGTGGTCGCCGCCAAGGTCGCCGGCGCCCAGGCGCCCGGCGGCGGCGGCGACGGGGCCCAGAACCCCTACGCGGCCAACGACGAGGCCGAGGACGGCGGCGGTTCGGTGGATACGCGGGCCTGACCGCTTCCCCTTGCGCGGTGAGGCTTCGGCTCTTCCCCGGGCCGGGAAAATGGCTAATGTCGCAGGTCCCTTCCAGTCGGGGGCGGGCGGGGCCGAATCGGCTCGCTCGCGCATAGTCCGGGACACGACATGAAGCTGACGATCGAGCGGGCGGCGCTGTTGAAGGCGCTTGGGCATGTGCAGAGCGCCGTGGAGCGGCGCAACACCATTCCGATCCTGTCGAACGTGCTGCTGTCGGCGGAACGCGACCGGCTGAGCTTCTCGGCCACCGATCTCGACATGGAGATCATCGACCAGGCCCTGGCCCAGGTCGACCAGCCCGGCCAGATCACCGCGCCCGCCCACACCCTCTACGAGATCGTCCGCAAGCTGCCGGAAGGCGCCGACGTCTCACTCAGCTTCACCGGCGAGGACCCGCGGCTGACGGTGTCGGCCGGGCGCTCGCGCTTCAACCTGCCGGTGCTGCCGGCCGGCGACTTCCCGGTGATGTCCGCCGACGGCCTGGCCGGCCGGCTGACCGTCGACGTCAACGACCTGATCCGGCTGATCGACAAGACCCGCTTCGCGATCTCGGCGGAGGAGACCCGCTACTACCTGAACGGCCTCTACCTCCACACGGTGGTCGAGGACGGGGTGCAGAAGCTGCGCGCGGTGGCCACCGACGGCAGCCGCCTGGCGCTGGCCGAGATGCCGGCGCCCGAGGGCTCGGCCGGCGCGCCGGGCGTGATCGTGCCGCGCAAGACCGTGGCCGAGGCGAGGCGCCTCCTGGACGACGCCGGCGAGAGCGTCGAGCTGCAGATCAGCCCCCAGAAGGTCCGCTTCGAGCTGAACGGGGCGGCGCTGACCTCCAAGGTCATCGACGGCAACTTCCCCGACTACACGCGGGTGATCCCCAAGGACAACAACCGCATCGTCATGGTGGATTCCAAGCTGTTCGCGCAGGCCGTGGACCGGGTGGCGACCATCTCGGCGGAGAAGAGCCGCTCGGTCAGGATGGCGATCGAGTCCGGCCGCGTGGTGCTGACGGTGCGCAACATGGAAGCCGGCCAGGCGGTCGAGGAGCTGGAGATCGACTACGACGGCGAGCCCTTCGAGCTCTCCTTCAACGCCCGCTACCTCTTGGACATCACCGACCAGATCTCCGGCGAGATGGCCGAGCTGCGGTTCGGCGGCCCGAACGACCCGGCGCTGGTGCTGGACCCCGGCGACGCCGACGTCCGCTACATCCTGATGCCGCTCAGGGTCTGACGCCCGACGTCTTCCGCCCCCGGGTCACGGGGGCGGAGCCGATGGCTCAGTGGCCGTGCGCGCCTTCCCAGACGCCGGGGGCCAGGCGCTCGTCCTCAGGGCCCTCGGAGCCGGCGGCCAGCACGAAGCGGCGGTCGCAGTAGGGGCATTCGACGAAGCTCGCCTCGCCCATCTCCAGCCAGACCCGCGGGTGGCCGAGCGCGCCGCCGACGCCGTCGCAGGCGATCCGGCCGGAGCGCACGGTGATGGTCTCGGGCGCGGGCAGGTCGGGCGTCAGCGCCGGCTCGGCCGGCATGGGCTCGGGGCGCTTCTGGGCGCTGGCGCCCTCGTTTCGTGCTCTGCGAGCCATGAACTTCAAACCTCTGATGCCGCGGCGACGCCCGCTTGGCGCGGAGGCGGCGCGCGCCTCGCGCCCAGGGGCGCGCAGCAACTTTGCAATTTGTTCGCGGCCGGACGCAAAACCGGGTCCCACTTTTGCTGGCCGCGCACTACGTATGCGACGGCGGCTTCGCCCGTCAATCGATTGGAGCCCCATGGACCTTCCCGACTACGCCATCGAGGCCAAGGGCCTCGTCAAGACCTACGCCGCCACCAAGACCACGCCGGAGATGCGCGCGCTGCGCGGCGTCGACCTGGCGATCCCGCGCGGCTCGATCTTCGGCCTCTTGGGGCCGAACGGGGCGGGCAAGTCGACCTTCATCAACATCCTGGCCGGGCTCTGCAAGAAGACCTCCGGCACGGTCAGCATCTGGGGCCGCGACATCGACGAGCGGCCGCGCGACGCCCGCGCCGCCATCGGCGTGGTGCCGCAGGAGATCGCCGCCGACCCGTTCTTCACGCCGCGCGAATCCCTGGAGGTGGCGGCCGGCATGTACGCCGTGCCGCCGTCGGAGCGCCGGACCATGGAGCTGCTGACCGCGCTCGGGCTCGGCGACAAGGCCAACGCCTACGTCCGCCAGTTGTCGGGCGGCATGAAGCGGCGGCTGATGGTCGCCAAGGCCATGGTGCACAACCCGCCGGTGCTGATCCTCGACGAGCCCACCGCCGGGGTCGACGTGGAGCTGCGCCGCCAGCTCTGGAACTATGTGCTGGAGCTGAACCGCAAGGGGGTGACCATCGTGCTCACCACCCACTACCTGGAAGAGGCCCAGGAGCTCTGCGACCAGATCGCCATCATCAACCGCGGCCAGGTGGTGGCCTGCGAGCCGACCACGACCCTGCTGCGGCGGATGGACACCCGCAAGGTGCTGGTGACGCCGGAGCAGCCGATGACCGCCGCGCCGGCGCTGGCCGGCTTCGAGACCCACCTGCTGCCCTCGGGCGGCTTCTCGGTGACCTACCGCACCGGCCAGTCGAGCGTCGAACAGGTGCTGGCCGCGATCCGCAAGACCGGCGTGCACATCAAGGACATCTCCACCGAGGATCCGGACCTGGAGGACGTGTTCGTCTCGCTGACCTACGCGGCGCCGGAGGCGGCGGAGATCTGAGCCGCTTCAATTCCTCCCCTGTTGGGGGAGGGGGACCGCGAAGCGGTGGAGGGGGTCAGCGCTGACCTCGGAGGACCCCCTCAGTCAGCTTCGCTGACAGCTCCCCCAGCGGGGGAGCAACTCGGGCCTCACCGCGTCAGCGTCGAGATGTCCGGCCAGTGGTAGGCGACCTCGTAGAGCAGGCGGCCGCCGGGGCCGAGCTCCTGGCGGGGCGTCTCCGGCTCGCCGCCCAGGTGCTCGTAGAAGCCGCGGGCGCGGATGTTGTCGCGCAGCACCGAGAGCATCAGCGAGCGGGCGCCGTTGGCCTGCAGGGCGCGGGCGGTCTGCGCCATCAGCTGCTGGCCGAGGCCGTGGCCCTGGGCTGAGCGCAGAAGGTAGAGCACCGAGATCTCGCCCTCGCCGGCCGTTCCGCGGCGGGAGGGGCCGCCGGTGGCGTAGCCCACCAGGCCGAATCGGTCGGCGGCGGCCAGGGTCACCTCGTTGGGCTGCGGATGGGTGAGGGTGCGGCGGAAGCGGCGGGCGTAGCCGACCTCCGACATCCGCGCCAGGAAGGCGTCCGGCAGCAGACCGCGGTAGGTCTCGCGCCAGGAGGTCACATGCACATGCGCCAGCGCCTCGGCGTCGGAGGGGCCGGGCGGAAAGATCACCACGCTGGAAGTCGCTCCACGGGACTGCGGCATCTCTCCACAGCTTGGCGCCCGCGCGCCAAGGTTCAAGGGGCTGACGGGACTCAGGCGAACCTATAGCGTCCCAGGCCTCCATGAATGCGCCGTCGCCCACCACCTTGCCCGATCCCGCCGCCGGCGCCTCGCCGGTCATGGCGCAGTTCTTCGAGGCCAAGACCCGTCAGCCGGACGCGCTGGTGTTCTTCCGGATGGGCGACTTCTACGAGCTGTTCTTCGAGGACGCCCAGAAGGCCGCCGCGGCGCTCGGCATCACCCTGACCGCCCGGGGCCAGCACGCCGGCGCGCCGATCCCCATGTGCGGGGTGCCGGTGCACGCCGCCGAGGCCTATCTCGCCAAGCTGATCCGCGCCGGCTTCAAGGTCGCCGTCTGCGAGCAGATGGAGAACCCCGCCGAGGCCAAGAAGCGCGGCGGCAAGTCGATCGTCCACCGCGACGTGGTCCGCGTGGTCACCCCCGGGACGCTGACCGAGGACGGCCTGCTGGACGCCCGCGGCGCCAACCGGCTGGCGGCGATCGCCGTGCGGGCCGGCGCCGCTGCGGTGGCCAGCGTCGAGCTCTCCACCGGCGAGGTCGAGTGCCTGGCGACCAGCGTCTCGGGCCTGGCCTCGGCGCTGGCCGCGCTCGGCCCTTCGGAGATCCTGGTCCCCGACCGGCTGTTCGCCGACGAGCAGGTCAGCGCCGCCCTGAAGGCGGCCGGCGGCTTCGTGCAGCCGCTGCCGCAGGCGCTGGCCGAGCCCTCGGCCTCGGAAGCCCGGCTCAAGCGGCTCTACGGGGTCGAGACCCTCGACGGCTTCGGTGCGCTGTCGGGCGCGGAGATCTCGGCGCTCGGCCTGATCGCCGCCCACCTGGAGACCACCCAGGCCGGCAAGCTGCCGGCGCTGTCGGCCCCGCGCCGGGCCGGCGAGGCCGACGTCATGGCCATCGACCCGGCCACCCGCGCCAGCCTGGAGATCGAGAAGGCCACCTCCGGCAGCCGCGAGGGCTCGCTGCTGGCGGCCATCGACCGCACCGTGACCGCCCCCGGCGCGCGGCTGCTGGCGGCGCGGCTGGCCCGGCCGCTGCTCGACCCGGCGGCGATCGACGCGCGGCTGGATGCGGTGGCCTGGTTCTGCGAGCATCGCGGCCAGCGGCAGCGGCTGCGCGAGCAGCTGAAGGGGCTGGGCGACATGGCCCGCGCCCTGTCGCGGCTGGCGCTCGGGCGCGGCGGGCCGCGCGACCTCGGCTGCCTGCGCGACGGCCTGACCATGGCCGAGGCGGTGGTGGCGCTGTTCGCCTCCACCCGCGACCCGCTGGTGACGCCGCCGGCGGAGATCGCCAGCGCGCTCGCAGCCCTCAATCCCGACCTGCACGCTGACCTGCTGGCGTTCCGCGACCTCCTGGGCGCGGGCCTCGGGAGCGAGCTGCCGGCGCTGGCCCGCGACGGCGGCTTCGTGGCCGAGGGCGTGCGGCCGGAGCTCGACCATGCCCGGGCGCTGCGCGACGACAGCCGCCGGGTCATCGCCCAGCTGGAGGCGCGGCTGGCCCAGGAGAGCGGCGTCGCCCTGAAGGTCCGCCACAACGCCGTGCTCGGCTACTTCGTGGAGACCACCGCCAAGGCCGCCGAGCCGCTGATGGGCGCGCCGCTGAACGCGGTCTTCATCCACCGCCAGACGCTCGCCAACCAGGTCCGCTTCACCACCGTCGAGCTGGCGGAGCTGGATGCGAAGATCGCCCAGGCCGCCGAGCGGGCGCTGGCCATTGAGGTCGACACCTTCGAGGCCTGGCGCGACGCCGCCTGCGCGGTGGCCGCCGACATCCACGCCGCCGCCGAGGCCGCCGCCCGCCTCGACGTCGCCGCGGGCGTGGCCGAATGGGGCGAGGACGTGGGCGCGGCGCGGCCGACGGTGGACCGCTCCACCGCCTTCGAGGCCGAGGGCGCGCGCCACCCGGTGGTGGAGGCCGCGGTGCGCCGGGCCGGCGAGGCCTTCACGCCCAACGACTGCCGGTTGGACGGCGCGGGGGCCGGCGGGCCGCGGCTGGCGCTGGTCACCGGCCCGAACATGGCCGGCAAGTCGACCTTCCTGCGCCAGAACGCGCTGCTGGCGGTGCTCGCCCAGGCCGGCTGCTTCGTGCCGGCCCGGCGCCTGCGGCTGGGCGTCGTCGACCGGCTGTTCAGCCGGGTCGGCGCAGGCGACGACCTGGCGCGGGGCCGCTCGACCTTCATGGCCGAGATGGTGGAGACCGCCGCCATCCTCACCCAGGCGACGCCGCGCTCCCTGGTGATCCTCGACGAGATCGGCCGCGGCACCGCCACCTACGACGGCCTGGCCATCGCCTGGGCCTGCGCCGAGGCCCTGCACGAGACCAACCGCTGCCGCGCCCTGTTCGCCACCCACTACCACGAGCTGGCGGTGCTGGACGGGCGGCTGGCCTATGTCGCCAACCTCTCCCTGAAGGCCAAGGAGTGGAACGGCGACCTTATCTTCCTGCACGAGGCGGGCCCCGGCCCGGCCGACCGCTCCTACGGCGTGCAGGTGGCGAAGCTGGCCGGCGTGCCGCAGCCGGTGGTGATCCGCGCCCGCGAGGTGCTGGAACGGCTGGAGCGCGAGGCCGGGGCGCCCGCCCACCTCGACGACCTGCCGCTGTTCGCCGCC
This sequence comes from Phenylobacterium hankyongense, assembly GCF_003254505.1. Lineage (NCBI taxonomy): Bacteria > Pseudomonadati > Pseudomonadota > Alphaproteobacteria > Caulobacterales > Caulobacteraceae > Phenylobacterium > Phenylobacterium hankyongense. The sequence goes on from NZ_QFYP01000001.1 coordinate 1,371,152, forward strand.
GCCGCGCCGGCGGCGGAGCGCTCGGGTCCCAGCGCGGCCGAAGAGGCGCTGAAGGTCCTCGACCTCGACGGCATGAGCCCGCGCGAGGCGATGGAGGCGCTCTATCGGCTGAAGGGCCTGCTGACCTAGGGCGTCTTGCTGCGCGGGGCGCTGACCAGCGGACGGGGCGCGGGTTTCTTCAGCTGCCGACGGCGCTTCACCTTGACCACGACGGGGGCGCTGACCCGGGTGATCCGGCGCTGGCGGGCGTTCTTCTCGGCCTGGGTTTCCGGCTTCGGCTTGGGCTTGCGCGGGGTCAGGCCGTGGCGCCGGCGGACGATCTCGTCCTCGGTCGCGCTCTCCGAGCTGGTCTGGGCGGTGCGCGCGGTCGCCGCCTTGCCGCGCAGCTTGCGGCCGGCCGAGCCCGACACATAGCCGTTGGCGTTCCAGCCGGTGAGGGTGGAGCCGCCGCGGTACGATCCCTTGCTCATCTGACGGCCCGGCGACTCATGGGGCGCGCAACATAGTGACCGCGCCGCGTTCGGGAAGGCGCAAGTCGCGGCGGCCTGACCCGGCCTCACAGCTCTGCAATGAACGCCATCGCCGCGCGGCTGCGATGGCGCTGGCGGTGGGTCAGCAGGGCGAAGGCGCGCTCGGGGGCGTCGAAAGCCAGGCGCACGAGGCGGCCGGCGGCGACCAGGGGCGCGGCCGCCAGGTCGGACACCGCGGCCACCAGCCCGCCGGCCTCGGCCGCCGCCAAAGCCGCTTCGTTGGACGGCAGCTCCAGGCGAACGGACAGCTCGCGCACCGTGACGCCGACGCCGGCCATCACCTGCTCGAAGTGCGAGCGGGTGCCCGATCCCACCTCGCGCAGCACCCAGACGGCGGCGCGCAGGTCCTGCGGCCGCAACGGCGCGGCGGCCAGCGGATGGTCGGGCGCGGCGTAGAGGCTCACCCGGTCGAGGGCGATGGCGGCGCGGGACAGGGCCGCGACCTCCACCAGGCCCTCCACGAAGCCCAGGTCGGCGGCCCCAGTGAGCACCGCCTCGGCGGCCTGGGCGGTGTTGCCGGCGATCATCCGCAGGCTGACGCCCGGATGGGCCTGGGCGAAGCGCGCCATGCGGCCGGGCAGCCAGTAGCTGGCCACCGTCTGGCTGGCGGCCAGGGTGAGGTGGCCGCGGCGCAGCGCGGTGACGTCCTCCAGGGCGGCCACCGCCGCCTCGGCCTGGCTGAGCACCGCCTTGGCCTCCGGCAGGAAGGCCTGGCCGGCGGCCGACAGGGCGATGCCGCGGCCGACCCGGTCAAACAGCCGTGCGCCGTAGCGCCCTTCCAGCGCCGCCACCGCCGCGCTGACCGCCGACTGGGTGAGGTGCAAGGCCTCGGCGGCGCGGGTCATGTGCCCGCGCTGGGCGACTTCGACAAAGATGCGGAGCTGTTCGAGGGTCACAACCCATCATTTATATCGATTGATCGCATGCAACAAATAAGTTGGAGTTGTCGAAATGGCGGGCGGACACTCGACCCATGGCCGCTATCGCCCTCAGCCCCAACGTCCCGGATTCGCGATCCGTCCTGCGCTTCGGCCCGGGCCTCTTGCTCTGCGTGGCGATCGCCGTGGCGGCGCATGTGGCCCAGGCGCTGGAGGTGCGGCTCTTCGGGCGCGCCTGGCTCGAGGCGCTGGTGCTGGCGATCCTGATCGGCGCAGGCGTGCGAGCGGTGTGGACGCCGGGGCCGCGCTGGGCGGCGGGAGTGGCGTTCAGCGCCAGGACCGTGCTGGAGATCGCCGTCGTGCTGCTGGGCGCGAGCATCAGCGGCGCGGCCATCCTCGGCCTCGGACCGGAGCTGCTGCTGGACGTACCGGTCCTGGTCGCCCTGGCGATCGTCGGCAGCTACGGACTCGGGCGGTTGCTGCGCATGCCGCACAAGATGGCCGTGCTGATCGCCTGCGGGAACGCCATCTGCGGCAACTCGGCCATCGCCGCCATCGCCCCGGTGATCGACGCCGACGGCGACGACGTGGCGGCCTCGATCGCCTTCACCGCCGTGCTCGGCGTCGTCGTGGTGCTGATCCTGCCGGTGCTGGCCGTGGCGCTGCGCCTGTCGCCGCACGGCTTCGGGGTGCTGGCGGGCCTGACGGTCTACGCGGTGCCGCAGGTGCTGGCCGCCACCGCGCCGATCAGCTCGCTGTCGGCCCAGGTGGGGGCGGTGGTGAAGCTGGTGCGGGTGCTGATGCTGGGCCCGGTGGTGGTGGCGATCTCGTGGCTCAATCCGCGCCGCTCCGGCGAGGCGCTGCGCAAGACGCCGCTGCACCTGGTCGTGCCGTGGTTCATCGTCGCCTTTCTGCTGTTGGTCGGCGTGCGCTCGGCCGGCCTGATCCCGCCCCTGCTGGTCGGGCCGGCGTCGGAGACGGCGAGCTGGCTGACGGTGATCGCCATGGCGGCGCTGGGGCTGGCGGTGGACCTGCCGGCCATGGCCAAGGTCGGGCCGCGGGCGGCGGCGACCGTGACCCTGTCGCTGCTGATGCTGGGGGCGCTGGCCTTCCTCATGCTCCGCCTTCTGCGTCTCGCCTGAAACTCCTCGCCGCAGGGCCACAAGGGGCGAGCAAGCCGGCGCGAACTGACCTATATCTGCCCGCCCATGCCGCCTCGCCTTCGCCCCACACGCCTTGAGTATGTCGTCGACGGCGTGCGGCTGCGCGCCCAGCTGTCGGCCGCGGCGCTGGAGGCCTCCGGCGACGTCGCCCAGCGCAAGGCGGCGCTGGACATCCTCAAGGCGGCGCTGTTCCGTGGGCGGATGATCGCCAAGGAGCGGCTGGAGAACGGCGCCGGCGGCATCGAGACCGCCCGCCTGTTGTCCGGCGTCACCGACGAGGTGATCACCGCGCTGTGGGACTTCACCACCGTCCACATCTTCCGCGCCCGCAATCCCACCGAGGGCGAGCGGCTGGCGCTGATGGCGGTCGGCGGCTACGGCCGCGGCACGCTGGCGCCCTACTCCGACATCGATCTGCTGTTCGTGCGCCCCTACAAGCAGACCGCCCACGCCGAGAGCGTCATCGAGTACATGCTCTACGCCCTGTGGGACCTGGGCTTCAAAGTCGGCCACGCCTCGCGGACCATCGACGAATGCGTGAAGCTGGCGCGCGAGGACTTCACCATCCGCACCTCGATCCTGGAGGCCCGCCGGCTGGCCGGGGACGAGACCCTCGCCGCCGAGCTGGTGCGCCGCTACCAGGCCGAGGTGGTGAAGGGCACGGGCGCGGAATTCGTCGCCGCCAAGCTCAAGGAGCGCGACGACCGGCACGCCCGCGCCGGCGCCAGCCGCTACATGGTCGAGCCAAACGTCAAGGAGGGCAAGGGCGGCCTGCGCGACCTCAACACCCTGTTCTGGATCGCCCAGTACCTGCATCCCGGCGAGCCCATCGAGAAGGTGATGCAGCTGGAGATGTTCGGCCAGCGCGAGGTGCGCATCTTCATCCGCGCCTTCGATTTCCTGTGGGCGGTGCGCAGCCACCTGCACTTCACCACCGGCCGGCCCGAGGAGCGGCTGACCTTCGACCTGCAGCCGGAGATCGCCCGGCGGATGGGCTATGGCGATCGCGGCGACGCCCCGGCCGTCGAGCGGTTCATGCGCCGCTACTTCCTGTTCGCCAAGGAGGTGGGCTCGCTGACCCGGGTGTTCGCCGCCAAGCTCGAGGCCGACCGGGTGAAGAGCGCCCCGCGCGGCATCTCCCGCCTGCTGCCGAGCCGGCGGCCGAAGCGCAAGCCGCTGGCCGAACCGGGCTTCCACGAGGTCAGCGGCCGCCTGGACGTCGACGGGGCGGAGACCTTCGAGCGCGACCCGGTGAACCTGCTACGGCTGTTCAAGCTGGCCGACGAGCGCAACCTCGACTTGCATCCGGACGCCTTCACCCTGGCGACCCGCGCGGCCGGCCTGATCACCTCGGCGGTGCGCCGCGACCCCGCCGCGGCCAAGGTGTTCCTGGCGACCCTGACCCAGGGCCGCGACCCGCAGCGGACCCTGGCGCTGATGACCGAGGCCGGCGTGCTGGGCCGCTACATGCCGGAGTTCGGGCGGATCGTCGCCCAGATGCAGTTCAACATGTACCACTCCTACACCGTGGACGAGCACACCCTGCGGGCGGTGGGGGTGATCGCCGAGATCGCCGCCGGCCGGTTCGCCGAGGACCACCCGCTGTCGACCCTGGTCATGCCGCTGATCGACGACCGCGAGGCGCTGTTCCTGGCCATGCTGCTGCACGACACCGGCAAGGGCGGCGTCGGCGGGCAGGAGAAGGCCGGCGCGCGGGCGGCGCGGCAGGCCTGCGAGCGGCTGGGCCTGGAGCGCTCGAAGATCGAGCTGGTCGCCTGGCTGGTCGAGCACCACCTGGTGATGAGCGACTACGCCCAGAAACGCGACATCTCCGATCCGCGCACGGTCAGCGACTTCGCCGCCATCGTGCAGACGCCCGAGCGCCTGCGGCTGCTGCTGGTGCTGACGGTGGCCGACATCCGCGCCGTGGGCCCCGGCGTCTGGAACGGCTGGAAGGGCCAGCTGATGCGCGAGCTTTACGGGGCGACGGAAGCGGTGTTCCGCGGCGGCCGCGGCTCCGACACCGCCGCCGCCCTGAAGCGCTACCACGAGAACGCCGCCTACGACGCCCGCGTGCGGGTCGCCCGGGCCGATCCCGCCTCCGAGGCCTGGGCCGACGCCATGGAAGACGCCTATTTCAGCGCCTTCACCGAGGCCGAGGTGCTGGCGCACGCCGGCCTCTCGCGCCGTGCGGCGCAGGCCGGCGGCGCGGCCGCCGAGGGCAAGGTGCGCGCCGACCGCAACGCCGCCGAGGTGGTGGTCGCCGCCACCGACCGGCCGCGGCTGTTCGTCGACCTGGCCGCCGCGATCACCGGCGCCGGCGCCAATGTGGTGGGCGCGCGGGTGTTCACCTCCCGCTCGGGCCAGGCGCTGGACGTGTTCAACGTGCAGGACGTCACCGGCCAGCCCTATGGCGCGGCCGACCCGCGCGCGCTGGTCCGCCTGACGCAGGCCCTGGAGGCCGCCGCCCGCGGCGAAGCGGCGCCCCGCGAGCCGCGCCGCGGCGCCGACCAGGCGCGCACCGCGGCCTTCTCGATCACGCCGACGGTGATGCTGGACAACGACGCCTCGGAGACCTCGACGGTGGTGGAGGCCTCCGGCCGCGACCGGCCGGGGCTGCTGGCGGCCCTGGCGCGGGCCATCTCCGATGCCGGCCTGTCGATCCTGTCGGCCCACATCGACGGCTACGGCGAGCGGGCGGTGGACGCCTTCTACGTGGTCGGCCCCGACGGCGGGAAGCTCACCGACGGCCGCAAGCGCCACGCCCTGAAGGCGGCGCTGGAAGCCGCCCTGGTCGCCGACGACGACGGCGCGCCGGCCCGCCCCCGCGCCAATTTGCAACGCGCGCGCGCCAGCGTGGCCCGCTAGGTTGCGGCGAGTTCCACAGGATCCTGCCGTGACCGAGACGCCGCTCGCCGCGACCGACGATACCGCGCCCCCGACCAACAGCATGAAGTCCGACAGCATGAAGTCTGACAGCATGAAGTCTGGCGGCCTGATCCGTTCGTCGATGATCTATTCGGCCTTCACCCTGGTGAGCCGGCTGGCGGGCTTCGCCCGCGACCTGGCGGTCAGCTATTCCATGGGCGCGAGCGCGACCTTCGCCGCCGACGCCTTCAACACCGCCTTCGCCTTCCCGAACCTGTTCCGCCGGATCTTCGCCGAGGGCGCCTTCGCGGCCGCCTTCGTGCCGGCCTATTCGCGCTCGCTGGAGAAGGACGGCGAGGAGATCGCCGACGTGCTGGCGGCCGACGCCATGGCGACGCTGGCGGCGGCGACGCTGCTCATCACCGTGGTCGCCGAGCTGACCATGCCGTGGCTGATGTACGCCATCGCGCCGGGCTTCGCGGCCAACCCCGAGAAGTTCAAGCTGGCGGTGCTGCTCACCCAGATCACCATGCCCTACCTGCCGTGCATGGCGATCTACGCCCACCTGTCCGGCGTGCTGAACGCCCGCAACCGGTTCGTGCTGTCGGCGGCCGCGCCGATCCTCCTGAACATCTGGACCCTGGTCACCGTGCTGCCGACCCACACCCCGGTGGACGCGGCCAAGTGGGCCTCGATCGGCGTGGTGATCGCCGGCGTCTCCCAGGCCGGGCTGTTGTGGTGGGGGGTCAACAAGGCCGGCGCCAAGGTCCATTTGCGCTGGCCGCGGCTGACGCCGGAGATCAAGCACCTGATCGCGCTCGCCATCCCCGGCGCGATCGGCGCCAGCGCCAGCCAGATCAACATCTTCGTCTCCGGCATCCTGGTCAGCCAGGTGAACGGCGCCCGCTCGTGGCTGGCCTATTGCGACCGCCTCTACCAGCTGCCGCAGGGCCTGGTGGGGGTGGCGATCGGCGTGGCGCTGCTGCCGCGGCTGTCGCGCGCCGTGCAGGCCGACGACCGGCATGCGGCGAGCTCGGCCATGGACGAGGCCATCGTCTTCTCCATGGCCCTGACCCTGCCGGCCGCGGCGGCCCTGGTCTCGATCCCGTTCTTCATCATCGACGCCCTCTACACCCGCGGCGCCTTCACCACCGCCGACGCCCACCAGACCGCCGCGGCCCTGCTGCACTACGGCTGGGGCGTGCCGGCCTTCGTGCTGGCGCAGCTGTTCTCCCGCGCCTTCTTCGCCCGCCAGGACACCCGCACCCCGATGCGCTACGCCCTGGTGGCGGTGGCGGTGAACGTGGTGCTGGGCGTCAGCCTGTTCCACTTCATCGGCGTGCCGGGGATCGCCGCGGCGACCGCCTTCGCCTGGTGGCTGAACGTGGTGATGATGGGCGCGGCGCTGGCCCGGCGCGGCCACTATCGGCCGAGCCCGCGGGCGGTGTCCAAGCTGATCCGCATCCTGGCCGCCAGCGTGGCGCTCGGCCTGCTGCTGGGCGCGGCCTCGCACTTCCGCGACGTGATCTCCGGCCTGCTCGCGCCGCTCAGCGTCGGGCCGCTGCACGGCAAGGAGATCGCCATCGCCGTCGTCGTGGTGCTGGGCGCGGCGCTCTATCCGGCGCTGCTGTTCGCCTCCGGCGGCCTGACCCTGGCCGAGGCCCGCTATGCGCTGCGCCGCCGCCGCGGCGACCCGCCCGAGGGCCCGGCGGACTTGCCCTGAGCCGGCTGAGCGCCTATTCGCACGGCATGGCTTTCCCCGGACGCAATAGCTGGCGATGGCGCTGAGCCGCCTCACCCCGCCGCGCTGACCGCGCGGCCTTGCGCCCTCGCGTCCACAGCCTCAGAAGCCTGAACCCATGACCGACCAAGCCCCAGCCCCTTACGCGGGCCCGAAACGCGTGCTCTCCGGCGTGCAGCCGTCCGGCGACCTGCACCTGGGCAACTACCTCGGCGCGCTGGTGAAGTTCGCCCGCCTGCAGCACGAGATCGAGACCTTCATCTTCGTCGCCGACCTGCACGCCATCACCGCCTGGCAGGAGCCGTCGAAGCTGAAGCAGCAGGTGCGCGAGATCGCCGCCGCCTACCTGGCCACCGGCCTCGACCCCAAGGTGGCGACCATCTTCGCCCAGTCCGCGGTGCCGGCGCACGCCGAGCTCGCCTGGGTGTTCAACTGCGTCGCGCGGCTCGGCTGGCTCGACCGGATGACCCAGTTCAAGGACAAGGCCGGCAAGCACAAGGAGCGCGAGAGCGTCGGGCTCTACACCTACCCGGTGCTGCAGGCCGCCGACATCCTGGTCTACAAGGCCACCCACGTGCCGGTGGGCGAGGACCAGCGCCAGCACCTGGAGCTGACCCGCGACATCGCCGCCAAGTTCAACCACGACTTCGACGCCCCGGGCTTCTTCCCCCTGCCGGACGCCCTGACCCAGGGCCCGGGGGCGCGGATCATGTCGCTGCGCGACGGGTCGGTGAAGATGTCCAAGTCCGACCCCTCGGACAATTCGCGGATCAACCTCACCGACGACGCCGACACCATCAGCCAGAAGATCCGCAAGGCCCGCACCGACGCCGACGTCCTGCCGGAAAAGCTCGAGGAACTGGAAGGCCGCGCCGAGGCGCAGAACCTGGTGGGCGTCTATGCGGCGCTGGCCGGCCGTACCGCCCAGGAGGTGCTGAGCGAGTTCGCCGGCCAGGGCTTCGGGGCGTTCAAGCCGAAGCTGGCGGACCTGGCGGTCTCGGTGATGGGGCCGATCGGCGGGGAGATGCGGCGGCTGCTGTCCGACCCGGCGGAAATCGACCGCATCCTGGGCGCCGGGGCCGAACGGGCCCGCGAGGTCGCCGCCCCGAACCTGGCCGAGGTCAAGAAGCTGGTCGGCTTCTGGGCGGGGTGATCGCGCCAAGCCTTGCCTCGGCCCCGGCGGCGCGGCACCGTCGCGCCGCATGAGCCCGCGCAAGTTCCTCGTGGTCGCCGACGACAGCCCGGAGTTCCGGACCGCGCTGCGCTTCGCCTGCCGTCGCGCCCGCTCCACCGGCGGCCATGTGGCGATCCTGCGGGTCATCGAGCCGGCGGTGTTCGAGCACTGGAGCGGCGTGCGCGAGGAGATCGAGCGCCAGGCGCGCGACGAGGCGGAGGCCGTGCTGCAGGCCTCGGCGGAGTACGTCCAGGCCGAGACCGGCTTCCCGCCGGAATTCCTGATCAAGCACGCCGACAACATGCGCGCCGGCCTGCGCGCGGCGATCAGCGAGGACCCGGACATCAAGATCCTGGTGCTCGCCGCCGCCGTCGAGGGGCGGGGGCCGGGGCCGCTGATCGCCTCGCTCGCCAAGGAGGGCGTCAAGTGGGGCGCCCGCAAGCTGCCGGTGACCCTGGTGCCCGGCGACCTCAGCGATGACGAGATCGCCGACCTCGCCTGAGCGGGGGCGCGTGACTTGCGTCCGTGGCGCGGCGGGGCCACATCTGGGCCATGTTCATCCAGACCGAAGTCACGCCCAACCCCGAGGTCCTGAAGTTCCTGCCCGGCCGCGAGGTCATGGGCGAGGGCACGCGCGACTTCCGCGGGGCGGACGAGGCGCAGGCCTCGGCGCTGGCCGCCGACCTGTTCGACATCGATGGCGTGACGCGGGTGTTCTTCGGCCCCGACTTCGTCACCGTCGGCAAGGACGAGGACCACGACTGGTCGCACCTGAAGGCGCCGATCCTGGCCTCGATCATGGACCACTTCACCTCCGGCCGGCCGCTGTTCGCGGAGGAAGGCGACCAGTCCGGCGGGCATGACGAAGGCGTCTACGAGGGCGAGACCGCCCAGATCGTCGCCGAGATCAAGGACCTCCTGGACACCCGCATCCGCCCGGCGGTGGCGCAGGACGGCGGCGACATCCTGTTCTCCAAGTTCGACGAGAAGACCGGCGTGGTCTGGCTCAACATGCGCGGCGCCTGCTCCGGCTGCCCCTCGTCCACCGCGACCCTGAAGGCCGGGGTCGAGAACATGCTCAAGCACTACGTCCCCGAAGTGACCCGGGTCGAACAGACCCTGGGCTAAGGCCTTCCTGCTTCCGTCCGGATCGTGTAGCGCCGCCCGATGATCGTGCTCGGGCTCGACACCTGCCTCAACGCCTGCTCCGTCGCCGTCCTGCAGGACGGGCGCGCGCTGGCCCATGAGTCCGAGGTGATGGCCCGCGGCCACCAGGAGCGGCTGGCCCCGATGGCCCAGCGCGCCATGCAGGCGGCCGGCCTCGGCTTCGACCGGCTGGAACGGATCGGCGTGACGGTCGGCCCCGGCTCCTTCACCGGCCTGCGCGTCGGCCTGGCGTTCGGCAAGGGGCTGGGCGCGGCGCTGGGCGTCCCGGTGATCGGGGTCGGCACGCTGGAGGCGCTGGGCGCGGAGGCCGAGGGGCTGGTGTTCGCCGCCGTCGACGCCCGGCGCGACCAGGTCTACCTGCAGGCCTTCGAGGCCGGGCGTGCGCTGATGGCCCCCGACGTGCTGCCGGTGGAGACCGCCTGCGCGCGGGTCGCGGAGCTGGCCATGGGCCGCTCGCCCACCTTCGTCGGCTCCGGCGGACCGCTGCTGGCCGGCGTCGCCCCCGGCGCGCGGTTGGTCGCCTCGGAGGGCGCCGATGCGCGGATCGTCGCCCGGCTCGCCGCCGGCCGCGACGCCGCCCCGCCCCGCCCGCTCTACCTCCGCGCCCCCGACGCCCGGCTGCCGGCGTGAGCGGGGGATCGGTGAAGCTCGTCTGGGCGACCGCCGCCGAGGCCCCGGCCATGGCCGCCGCCCACGCCGGCGCCTTCGACGCGCCCTGGCGGGAGGACGAGTTCGAGGACCTGCTGGAGGGCCAGGGCATCTTCGGCTTCCTGGCCACCGACGGGGAGCCCGCCCAGCCGCTCGGCGTCATCCTCTGCCGGGTCGCCGCCGACGAGATGGAGGTGCTGACGGTGGGCGTCCCGACCGCGGCCCGCCGCCGCGGCGTCGCCCGCGCGCTGATGGTCGCCGCCCTCGGCGCCGCGCGGCAGGCCGGCGCGACGGCGGCCTTCCTCGAGGTGGCGGTGGACAACGAGGTCGCGGCGGCGCTGTACGAGGCGCTCGGCTTCCGCCGCGCCGGCCTGCGGCGCGAGTACTATGATCGCGGCGAGGCCGGCCTCGCCGACGCCCTGGTGATGCGTCTCGACCTTGGGCCTGCGGCCCCTTAGACCTATCCTTGCGTCGAGGAGACTGGAGTGCGCCGTGTCGGACCGAATCGAAAAGCTCTGCATCGATAAGGGCATGCGCATGACCGAGCAGCGCCGGGTGATCGCCCACGTGCTCTCGGACGCCCACGACCATCCCGACGTGGAAGAGCTGCATCGCCGCGCCCACGCCGTGGACCCGCACATCTCCATCGCCACCGTCTACCGGACCGTGCGGCTGTTCGAGGAGGCCGGGATCATCACCCGCCACGAGTTCCGCGACGGCCGCTCGCGCTACGAGGAGCAGCCGGAGGAGCACCACGACCACCTGATCGACATGAAGACCGGCCAGGTGGTGGAGTTCGTCGACAAGGAGATCGAGGCCCTGCAGGAGGCCATCGCCCGCAAGCTCGGCTACCGGCTGGTGGACCACCGCCTCGAGCTCTACGGCATGCCGATCGAGGAATAGCCCGGCCGGCAGGATGTGGCGAAACTTGCGCCCGCCTCTCGTGGACACCATAACCGCCTGATGTCCGGGACCGCGCCCACCAAGCGCCTCTACATCAAGACCTACGGCTGTCAGATGAATGTCTACGACAGCGAGCGGATGGCCGACGTGCTGTCGCCGCTGGGCTATGTGGCGACCGACAGCCCGGAAGGCGCGGACCTGGTGGTGCTGAACACCTGCCACATCCGCGAGAAAGCCACCGAGAAGGTCTATTCCGAGCTCGGCAAGCTGCGCGAGATGAAGGACGCCCGCGCGGCCGAGGACGGCGCGGTGATGAACATCGTCGTCGCCGGCTGCGTCGCCCAGGCGGAGGGCGAGGAGATCATGCGCCGCCAGCCGGCGGTGGACCTGGTGGTCGGGCCGCAGGCCTATCACCAGCTGCCCGAGCTGATCGCCCGCACCCACCGCGCCCGCGGCGAGCGGTTGGCCGCCGACTTCGCGGCCGAGGAGAAGTTCGACGCCCTGCCGGTCGAGCGCCGGCCCACCGGCGTCACCGCCTTCCTCACCGTGCAGGAGGGCTGCGACAAGTTCTGCACCTTCTGCGTGGTGCCCTACACCCGCGGCGGCGAGTGGTCGCGCAGCCCGCAGACCATCGAGGCCGAGGCCCGCGGCCTGGCCGCTCAAGGGGTCCGCGAGGTCACCCTGCTGGGCCAGAACGTCAACGCCTACGCGGGTGAGGGCGGGCTGGCGGCGCTGGTGCGGCGGCTGGCGGAGATCCCCGGCCTCGACCGCATCCGCTACACCACCAGCCATCCGCGCGACATGGACGACAGCCTGATCGCCGCCCACGCCGAGGTCGAGGCGCTGATGCCGTACCTGCACCTGCCGGTGCAGTCGGGCTCGGACAAGGTGCTGAAGGCCATGAACCGGGCGCACACCGCCGACAGCTACCTGCGGCTGGTGGAGAAGATCCGCGCCGCCCGGCCGGATATCGCCATGTCGGGCGACTTCATCGTCGGCTTCCCCGGCGAGCGCGACGCCGATTTCGAGGCCACCCTGCAGCTGGTGCGCGAGGTCGGCTACGCCGCGGCCTTCACGTTCAAGTATTCGCGCCGGCCGGGCACGCCGGCGGCGGCCATGCCCGGGCAGGTGGCCGAAGCGGTCAAGGACGAGCGGCTCGCGCGCCTCAACGCCCTCCTGGAAGACCAGCAGCGGGCGTTCAACGCCAGCCAGGTCGGCCGCACCCTGCCGGTGCTGTTCGAACGGCGCGGCCGCCATCCCGGCCAGCTGATCGGCCGCAGCCCCTATCTGCAGTCGGTGCACGTCAGCGCGCCGGATCGTCTGATCGGCCAGATCGTTCCGGTGCGGATCGAGGACGCCGCCCGGATGAGCCTGGCGGGCGTGCTCGCGGAGACTGCGGAGCTGGAGCCAGTTTGAGCCGCGCACCGGAATTCATCACCCTGTCCGACGCCGCCGTGCGCGCGGTGGCGGGCGCCAACAGCCGCCATGCCGCGCTGATCGAGGACGCCTTCGGCGTGCTGGTGGAGACCCCCGGCGGCGGGGTGTCCCTGAACGGCGACACCAAGTCCCGCGCCCAGGCCAAGAAGGCCGTGCAGGCCATCGCCGAGCGCGCCGACCAGGGCCTGGAGATCGGCGAGGCCGACGTGCGCGTGGCGATCGGCAACGCCCGCAGCGGCCAGACCGGACCCGGCCAGCTGCCGATCGGCCGCCGCGGCCAGGTGGCGCCGAAGACCGCCACCCAGGCGGAGTACCTGCAGGCGCTCGGCCGCTGCGAGCTGGTGTTCGGCCTCGGCCCGGCCGGCACCGGCAAGACCTTCCTGGCGGTGGCGCACGGCGCGGGCCTGCTGCTGCGCGGCGAGGTCGACCGGCTGATCGTCTCGCGCCCGGCGGTCGAGGCCGGCGAGCGGCTGGGCTTCCTGCCCGGCGACCTCACCGAGAAGGTCGATCCCTACATGGCGCCGGTGTGGGAGGCGCTGACCGACATCCTCGGCGCCGAGCAGCTGCGCCGCCGCCGCGAGAAGGGCGAGATCGAGGTCGCCCCGATCGCCTTCCTGCGCGGCCGCACGCTGTCCCACGCCTTCGTCATCGTCGACGAGGCGCAGAACGCCTCGCGCGCCCAGATGAAGATGGTGCTGACCCGGCTGGGCGAGGGCGCGCGGATGGCGGTGACCGGCGACCCCACCCAGATCGACCTGACCAATCCCAACGATTCCGGCCTCGCCCACGCCGTGGGCCTGCTGGAAGGGGTCAAGGGCATCGGCGTCACCCGGTTCACCGCCGAGGACGTGGTCCGCCACCCGCTCGTCGAGCGGATCGTGCGCGCCTACGACGCCGACGCGGCCAAGCGCGGGCGGACGGTTTGATCGATATCGAGATCGAGGATGCGGCGTGGAGCGAGGCGTTGGCCGACGCCGAGGGCCTCGTGCGCGCCGCCGCCGAGGCGACCCTGGCCTGCGAGGGCGCCGACGGCGAGGGCGTGACCCTGCTGCTCACCGACGACGAGAGCGTGCGCGAGCTCAACGCCCGCTTCCGCCAGAAGGATTCGCCGACCAACGTGCTGTCGTTTCCGGCGCCGCATAATCCCGAGCGTCATCTGGGCGACGTGGCCCTGGCCTATGGGGTCTGTGCGCGCGAGGCTCGCGAGCAAGGCAAGTCGCTGGAACATCATCTGCAGCATCTGGTGGCGCATGGGGTGCTCCACCTTCTAGGATACGATCACATGACCGATGGGGAGGCCGAAGCGATGGAAGGCCTCGAACGCATCGTCCTGGCCGGATTGGGCGTCCCCGATCCCTATGCGGCCGGTGAGGGAGACCATGACCGACCCCGACCCTTCGAGTAGCTCCGACCCCGCCCCCAAGGGCCGCGGGGTGATGGGGCTGATCAACCGCTTCCGCAGATCGCACGCCGAGCCCGATCCCAATGCGCCGGAGCCGGAAACCGCGGCCACCGGCGAGCTGGTGAGCCAGGCCCGCGCCTTCCAGGACCTGCGCGTCGAGGACGTGATGAAGCCGCGGGCCGACATCGTGGCGGTGGAGAAGACCTCCACCTTCGCCGAGGTGGTCGCCCGGTTCGTGGAGTCCGAGCACTCGCGGATGCCGGTCTACAAGGAGACCCTCGACGAGCCGGTGGGCGTGGTCCACGTCAAGGACGTCTTCAAGCTCCTGGCCCGCAAGACCCGCAAGCCGAAGCCCGAGGACCAGATCCTGCAGGGCGGCCGCCACCTGGTGCGCAAGCTGCTCTACGTGCCGCCGTCGATGCCGGCCGCGACCCTGCTGGCGCTGATGCGCAGCCGGCGCAGCCACATGGCCCTGGTGATCGACGAGTTCGGCGGCACCGACGGCCTGGTGACGCTCGAGGACCTGCTGGAGAAGCTGGTGGGCGAGATCGCCGACGAGCACGACGAGGAGGGCGATCAGGCCTTCTCGCCGATCGCCGAGGACGAGCTGGGCTGGATCGTCGACGGCCGCGCGCCGCTGGAGGAGCTGGAGTCGGTGATCGGCGACGGCGTCGACCTCGCGCCCCCCGACCTCGACGAGGAGATCGACACCGTGGCCGGGCTGGTGAACGCGCTGGCTGGCCGGGTGCCGCAGCGGGGCGAGAAGATCGAGCACCCCGGCGGCTTCCTGATCGAAGTGCTCTCCGCCGATCCGCGCCGCGTGAAGCGCGTGCGGGTGCGCCGCGCCGCCACCCCGCCCGCCGTTCCGCAGGCCTGAGCCGGGTGCTGCGATCGTCGCCCTGGACGGCGCGGGCCTGGGCGCTGTGCGCGGGCCTGGCCGCCGGCCTCGCCCATCCGCCCTTCGGGATCCTGCCGGGCCTGCTCGGCTACGCCCTGATCCTGGCCCTGATCGACCGCGACAGCCCGCAGCCGCTGCGTTCGGCCTTCCTGCGCGGCTGGCTGGCGGGCGTGGGCTACTTTTCCATCAGCGTCTGGTGGGTGGTCGAGCCGTTCATGGTCGACGCCAAGACCCAGGGCTGGATGGCCCCGTTCGCGCTGCTGCTGATGGCGGCGGGCCTGGCGCTGTTCTGGGGCTTCGCGGCCCTGGCCTACAAGGCGCTGAAGCCGCGCGGGCTGGCCCGGGTGCTGGTGTTCGCCGGCTGCCTCGCCGGCGTCGAGTGGCTGCGCGGCCACGTGCTCACCGGCTTTCCCTGGGACCTGCCGGGCGAGGCATGGCCGGCCGGCTCGGCGCCCTCGCAGGCGGCCAGCGTGGTCGGCGCCTATGGCCTGAGCTGGATCACCGTGGCGCTGGCCGCCGCGCCGGCGGTGTTGTTCGGCCCGGTGAGCCGGCGCGCCCGCGCCGTGGCGGCCGCGATCATGCTGGCGGCGTTCGCCGGCCTCTATGGCTTCGGCGTCGCCCGGCTGGCGCAGGCGGCGCAGACGCCGGCCTCCGCGCCGCTGGTCCGCTTGGTGCAGGCCAACATCGACCAGAAGGAGAAGTGGCGGCCGGAGAACCTCGACCTGATCTTCGAGACCTATGTCGGCCTGACCCGGCGGCCGGGGCCGACGCCGGACATCGTGGTCTGGCCGGAGGGCGCGCTGCCGGCGGTGGTCGACGACCTGCTGGCGCCCGGCTCGCCCTACGGCCCGCGGCTGGTGGCGGCGCTGTCGCCGGGCCAGACCCTGCTGATGGGCGCCAACCGCGCCGAGCTCGGTCCCAACGGCCAGCCGCGCTATTTCAACAGCCTGCTGGCGCTGCGCCGCGAGGCCGGGAGCCTGCGGGTCACGGGCGTCTACGACAAGCACCGGCTGGTGCCGTTCGGCGAGTTCATGCCGCTGGCCAGCCTCGCCACCGAGGTCGGCTTCCGCAGCCTGGTGCACATGCCCGACGACTTCACCGCCGGGCCGCCGTCCCGGCCGCTGAGCCCGGCCGGCCTGCCGCCGCTGCAGCCGCTGATCTGCTACGAGGCGCTGTTCCCGGGGCTGACCCGCGAGGGCGCCGCCAACCAGGGCGTCCGCCCCGCCTGGATCCTCAATGTCTCCAACGACGCCTGGTTCGGGGTGACCAGCGGCCCGCTGCAGCACCTGAACATCGCCAGCTACCGGGCGATCGAGGAGGGGCTGCCGATCATCCGCGCCACGCCCACCGGCGTCTCGGCGGTGATCGACGCCTACGGCCGCGTCGAGCCCGGCGCGCGCCTGGGCCTGGGGGCGCTGGGCGTCATCGACCGGCGCCTGCCGCCGGCGCTGCCGGCGACGCCCTATTCCCGGCACGGCGACCTGGCGTTCCTGGTCATGCTGCTGGCGTCCGCGCTCGCGGCGGCCGCGCATCGCGTACGCGCGCTTGGCGGGACATAAAGATTTCTTTATAGGCTTGCCGACCTCGTATCGGCGCTCGCCCCTGGGCGACGCCTCTGTCCCGGAGCCAGCGCGTGAGCCGTTCCAGCTACATCTTCACCAGTGAAAGCGTGTCCGAGGGCCACCCCGACAAGGTCGCCGACCGGATCTCCGACACCGTGGTGGACGCCTTCCTGAGCGTCGAGCCGGAGGCGCGCGTCGCCTGCGAGACCCTGGTGACCACCAACCGGATCGTGCTGGCGGGCGAAGTCCGCGCCGGCCGCCCCGGCGGCTCCAAGGCCGAGAACAAGGCGCTGACCAAGGACATCGTCCGCGAGCTGGAGCCGAAGGTGCGCCAGGCGGTGAAGGACATCGGCTACGAGCAGAAGGGCTTCCACTGGGCCAAGGCCCGGTTCGCCTGCCACCTGCACCCGCAGTCGGAGCACATCGCCCGCGGCGTCGACGCCTCCGACAAGAAGGACGAGGGCGCGGGCGACCAGGGCATCATGTTCGGCTACGCGGTGGACGAGACCCCGGCGCTGATGCCGGCCACTCTGCAATACGCCCACGAGATCCTGCGCCGGCTGGCCGAGGTCCGCCACTCCGGCGAGTGCGCGCCGCTGGAGCCCGACGCCAAGAGCCAGGTCACCCTGCGCTACGAGGACGGCCGTCCGGTGGAAGTGCTGCAGATCGTGGTCTCCACCCAGCACAAGAAGCGGATCGGCCTGCACTCGGCGACGCCGAAGCGGATCGAGGCGCTGATCCGCCCCTACGTGGAAGGCGTCTTCCCCGACGGCCTGATCACCAGGAAGACCAAGTGGCACGTGAACCCCACCGGCCGCTTCGAGATCGGCGGCCCGGACGGCGACGCCGGCCTCACCGGCCGCAAGATCATCGTCGACACCTACGGCGGCGCGGCGCCGCACGGCGGCGGCGCCTTCTCCGGCAAGGATCCGACCAAGGTCGACCGCTCCGCCGCCTACGCCTGCCGCTACCTGGCCAAGAACGTGGTCGCCGCCGGCCTGGCGCGCAAGTGCACCATCCAGATCAGCTATGCGATCGGCGTCGCCGAGCCGCTGAGCTTCTACGTCGACCTGCACGGCACCGGCGAGATCGATCCCGCCAAGCTGGAGCTGGCGCTGCCGGAGATGATCGGCGGGGCGACGCCGCGGGCGATCCGCGAGCACCTGGGCCTCAACCGGCCGATCTACGCCCGCACCGCCTCCTATGGCCACTTCGGCCGCCAGCCGGACAACGAGGGCGGCTTCTCCTGGGAGCGCACCGACCTGGCGGCGGAGCTGAAGGCGCTGGCCTAGCCGCCGCGACGGTGGGCAGGTCCATGTCCGACGACCATCCGCTGCTGCGCTCCTACGGCCGCATCAAGTCGCGCACCATCAAGCCGCGGCAGGCGGCGCTGATGGAGACCCTGCTGCCGCAGCTCCGCGTGCCGGAGGGCCCGATCGATCCGGCGGCGCTGGCGCCCGGCGCGGCCGAGGTCTGGCTGGAGATCGGCTTCGGCGGCGGCGAGCACCTGGCGGGGCAGGCGGCGCGGCGGCCGGACGTGCTGCTGATCGGCGCCGAGCCGTTCCAGAACGGCGTCGCCAGCGCGCTGCGCCACCTCGACGAGCAAGGCCTGACCAATGTGCGGGTGCACGACGGCGACGCCCGCGACCTGTTGGCGCGGCTGCCGGATGCCAGCCTGGACCGGGTGTTCGTGCTGTTTCCCGACCCCTGGCCGAAGGCGCGGCACCACAAGCGCCGCCTCTTGCAGGCCGACACCGCCGCCGAGCTGGCGCGGGTGCTGAAGCCCGCAGGCCGGCTGAGGTTCGCCAGCGACTGGGCGGACTATGTGGACTGGACGCTGGAGCGGGTGAGCGCCAATCCGGCCTTCCGCTGGACGGCGGAGCGGGCGGACGACTGGCGCACCCCGCCGGCCGACCACCTCACCACCCGCTATGAGGAGAAGCGCCTGGGCGACTGCGCCCCGGTGTTCCTCGACTTCGTCCGGACCTAGCGCCCCACCTAGACGCCGGCCTTTGCGCGCTCGATGGAGGCGCGGATCAGTTCGCCGGCTTCCTCGGGATCGGCCCAGCCGACGATCTCCACCGACTTGCCCTTTTCCAGGTCCTTGTAGTGCTGGAAGAAGTGGGCGATCTGCTCGGTCAGGATGGTCGGCAGCGAGCGCCAGGAATCCACGCCCATGTAGAAGGGGTGGAGCTTGTCGACCGGCACCGCCAGGATCTTCTCGTCGCCGCCGGCCTCGTCGCGCATGATCAGCGCGCCCACCGGGCGGCAGCGGATGATCGCGCCGGGCACCACCGGCGTCGGCCCCACCACCATGATGTCCATCGGGTCGCCGTCGTCGGCCAGGGTGTGCGGGATGAAGCCGTAGTTGCCCGGATAGAACATGGCGGTGTGCAGGAAGCGGTCGACCATCAGCGCGCCCGAGTCCTTGTCGAGCTCGTACTTCACCGGTTCGCCGCCCTGCGGGATCTCGATGATGGCGTTGACGTCGTAGGGCGGGTTCACGCCGATGGCGATCTTGGAGAGGTCCATGGGGAGGAGAGCCTTCAGAGAGACACACAAAGCGGAGGCGCGCTCTGTGGACTATTCGTCGCGAATACGGAAGCCCGGCTTCGCTGGCGTCGCCGCCGGCCCCGCCCGCAAAGGCCGCGAGTCGGGACGGGGCTGACAACCGGACTTCGAGAGGCTATATTCGCTCGCAACATCGTCCGTTAGCGCTGTATGGCGCCTACGAGCGGCGGGCTTCGGCCCGGCCGCTTTTTTATTTGCCGGAGGACGGCCTGAGCTATGCGCGGGAAGACCGCCGAGGACCTGAACCTGCTTGAGCTGCTCGACCCCGTGGCCGAGGCCGCCGGCTATGAGATCGTGCGCCTGCGCCTGATGGGCGGCGAGCACGCGCGGCGGCTGCAGATCATGGCCGAGCGGCCCTCCGACGGCGACATGAACGTCGAGGACTGCGCCCGCCTGTCGCGCGCCATCTCCGAGATCATGGACGCCGCCGACCCGATCGCCGGCGAATACACCCTCGAAGTGTCCTCGCCCGGCGTCGACCGGCCGCTCACCCGGCTGAAGGACTTCGAGACCTACGAGGGCTACGAGGCGCGCATCGAGCTCGACCGCATGGCCGAGGGGCGCAAGCGCTTCAAGGGCGTGCTGGCCGGGATCGACGACCAGTCGATCGCCATCGACCTGGAGGGCGAGGAGCACACCGCCCTGGTGCCGTTCGCCTGGATCGTCGAGGCCAAGCTCGTCCTCACCGACCAACTTATGAAGCGGGGCGCGGATGTCCGCGCCGCGCGGCTGCAATCCGACCAACAGCAGACTTCCGAGTAGAGGGATCATCCCATGAGCCTGACCGGCATTTCGGCCAACCGGCTTGAACTTCTCCAGATCGCCGAGGCGGTCGCCCGTGAAAAGTCGATCGACAAGGAGATCGTCATCGAGGCGATCGAGGAAGCGATCCAGAAGGGCGCCCGCGCCCGCTATGGCGCTGAGCACGACATCCGCGTGCACATCGATCCGAAGACCGGCGAGACCACCGTCAAACGCTTCGTGACCGTCGTCGAGGACGACGCGGCCTTCGGCACCACGGTGGGCGAGGACGGCGAAGAGGTCCCGGCGGAGGAGCCGGCCGGCGTGCTGCGCCTGTCCGACGCCAAGCGCACCGACAAGGACGCCTTCGTGGGCAAGACCTACGAGGAGATCCTGCCGCCCTTCGAATTCGGCCGGGTGCAGACCCAGATGGCCCGCCAGGTGGTGACCGGCAAGGTCCGCGAAGCCGAGCGCGAGCGCCAGTTCGAGGAGTTCAAGGACCGGGTCGGCGAGATCGTCAACGGCACCGTTAAGCGGGTCGAATACGGCAACGTGGTCGTCGACCTCGGGCGCGGCGAAGGCATCATGCGCCGCGACCAGTCGATCCCGCGCGAGAACTTCAACCTCGGCGACCGGATCCGCTGCTACATCTACGACGTCCGCCGCGAGACCAAGGGCCCGCAGATCCTGCTGTCCCGCGCCCACGGCGGCTTCATGGCCAAGCTGTTCGCGCAGGAAGTGCCGGAAGTCTACGACGGGGTCATCGAGATCCGCGCCGTGGCCCGCGACCCGGGCAGCCGCGCCAAGATGGCGGTGGTCTCCAACGACAGCTCCATCGACCCGGTCGGCGCCTGCGTCGGCATGCGCGGCAGCCGCGTGCAGGCGGTGGTGGCCGAACTGCAGGGCGAGAAGATCGACATCATCCAGTGGAGCCCGGACGAGGCGACCTTCATCGTCAACGGCCTGGCGCCGGCGGAAGTCTCCAAGGTCGTCATGGACGAGGAAGACGAGCGCGTCGAAGTCGTGGTGCCCGACGAGCAGCTGTCGCTGGCCATCGGCCGCCGCGGCCAGAACGTCCGCCTCGCCAGCCAGCTGACCGGCTGGCAGATCGACATCATGACCGAGAGCCAGGAGAGCGAGCGCCGCCAGCGCGAGTTCACCGAGCGCACGGCGCTGTTCCAGGAAGCCCTGGACGTCGACGAGGTCATCGCCCAGCTGCTGGTCACCGAAGGCTTCGCCACCGTCGAGGACGTGGCCTACGTCGACCCCTCCGAGATCGCCGCAATCGAGGGCTTCGACGAGGACACCGGCGAGGAGATCCAGGCCCGCGCCCGCGACTACCTGGACAAGGAAGCCGCCGAGTACGACGGCAAGCGCCGCGAGCTGGGCGTCGAGGACGGCCTGCTGGAGATCGAAGGCGTCACCCTGCCGATGGCCGTGGCCCTCGGCGAAGGCGACGTGAAGTCCGTCGAGGACCTCGCCGGCCTGGTGCCCGACGACCTGCGCGGCTGGTTCGAGAGCAAGAACGGCGAGCGCGTGCGCGAGCCGGGCATCCTCGAAAGCTTCAACCTCGAGCCCCAGGACGCCGAGCTGCTGATCATGCGCGCCCGGATCGCCATGGGCTGGGTCGAGGCGCCGCCGGAACCGGAGCCGGAGCCTGAAGCGGAGGTCGAGGCCGAGCCCGAGGCCATCGAGAACACAGAGGCCTTCGCCGAGGCCGAGATGGAAGGCGAGGCGCGGGACGCCTAGTTGGTCCCAGCCGCGGATGAAGCGCAGGTGGACTCCGTGACGACCGAAGCCCCAGACCCGCCCGAACCATTGTCCGAACCGGCGCCCGAACGGCCGGCGGACACCTCGCGGCCGGCCACCTTGGCGCAGGCCGAGCGTGAGCGGCGCGACATCGTCTCCGGCGAGGTGATGGAGGAGCCGCGGCTGATCCGCTTCGTGGCCGGCCCCGACGGGGTGGTCGTCCCCGACCTGGCGCGCAAGCTGCCGGGCCGCGGCCTGTGGGTGGCGGCCGACCGCGAGTCGGTGGCCGCCGCGGCGAAGAAGGGCCTGTTCTCGCGCGCCGCCAAGGCCAAGCTCTCCGCGCCGCCGGACCTGGCCGGCCAGGTCGAAATGCTGCTCAAACGCCGGCTTTTGGCGGCCGTGGGGCTTGCACGGCGGGGCGGCGACCTTACCTCAGGCTTCGAGAAGGTCTCCGCCGCGATCGTGTCCGGCAAGGCGGCCTGGCTGATCGAGGCGTCGGACGGCGCCGCGGACGGCCGTCGGAAGATCTGGGCGCAAGCCCGCAAGCAGCCCCGCCCGCCCGGCCTCGTCGGCGTCTTTACGGCGTCTGAATTGGGTTTGGCCTTGGGACTGGAGAATGTGATACACACCGCCTTCCTTGCGGGGCGAGCCGCCGATCATTGGGCCCTGGACGTCCAGCGGTTGTCGGGCTTTTGCCCGCTCCTTCCTGAGAGTTGGCGCGAGGAGCCTTGAGAGGCGAAGCGGAGCCGTAAGGTTTCCGCCCGTCACTCATTTGACTATCGATCTTTGGTCGGGACCGCCCGGCCGGTGAGTAAAGCGAGCGCATGAGCGACGAGAACAACAACGGCCGCAACTCCGCCCCGGGCGGACGCCAGCCCCTGACCCTGAAGCCCCGTGGGGCCGGATCGGTCAGCGCCGGCACGGTGAAGCAGAGCTTCAGCCATGGCCGTTCGAAGACCGTGGTGGTCGAGACCAAGCGGGCCCGCACCCATGGCGGTGGCGGCGGCAACCTTGCGGCTCCCTCCTCGGCCGAGAAGCGAGTGTTCGAGCCCCGGCCGGCCGCTCCGGCCGCCGCTCCGCGCGGTCCGCAGGGCGCGCCGCAGGACGGCCTCAGCGCCGAGGAGCGCGCCTCGCGTCAGCGCGCCATCGAACTGGCCCGCCAGCAACAGGAACGCCAGGCCGCCGAGCGCAGCGCCCAGGAAGAGCGCACCCGCGCCGCCGCCGCCGCCGCGGCGGCTGAAGCCGCTGCGGCTCGCGCCCCGGCCCCGCCGGCCGCCGCCGCGCCCGCCGCCGCCGCTCCGCCGGCCGCGCCTGCTCCGGCGGCTCCGGAACCGACCGTCGCTGCAGCCCCGCCGGCCGCCGCCCAACCCGCTGCCGCCGCCGCCCCGGCTCCGGCCGCAGCGCCTGCGGCGCCCGCCGCCCAGGCTTCGGCGCCCCACGCTCCCGCGCCCCACGCTCCCGCGCCCCAGGCCGCCGCGCCCGCTCCGCGCCCGCCGGCGCAGGGCGGCAGCCAGACCCGCACCTATCAGCCGTCGCCGGAGCGCCGCGACGACCGGGCCAGCACCACCACCTATCGGCCCGCGCCGCCGGCCGCGCGTTTCGAAAGCGCGACCTTCAACCAGCGCGCGCCGCGCCCCGACGCGCGTCCGCCGCGCGACGACCGCGGCCCGCGTCCGACCGCGGATTCGCGTCCGCCCCGCGACAACGACCGTGGCCCGCGCCCCGGCGCCGACACCGTGCGCTATTCGGCGCTCGCGCCGCGTCCGGCTCCGCCGCGCGACGGCGCACGCGGTCCCGGCGGCCCGCGGGGCGCGCCCCGCATCGGCCCCGCCGCTCCGCCGGCGACGCCCGAGGTCCAGCGCGCCGCCCGCCAGGCGCCGCGTCCCGGCGGCGGCGGCGCCGCCGCCGACCGGCGTCCGGACGAGGACGATCGTCGCCGCGACGCCGCGCCCTCCAAGGCCATCTCCCGCGCCAAGGGCGCTCCGCAGCGCCGCGAAGGCCGCCTGACCATCCAGGCGGTGGCCGGCGACGACGAGGGCGCCGTCGATCGGATGCGCTCGCTCGCCTCGGTCCGCCGGGCGCGCGAACGTGAACGCGAGAAGCGCAAGGGCGGCGGCCAGGAGCAGGTCCGCGCGGCCCGCGAAGTGGTCATCCCCGACGTCATCACGGTGAGCGAGCTCGCCAACCGGATGGCGATCCGCGGCGTGGAGATCATCAAGTTCCTGATGCGTCAGGGCGTGATGCTGAAGATCAACGACGTCATCGACAACGACACCGCCGAGCTGGTGGCCACCGAATTCGGCCACACCGTGCGCCGCGTGTCGGAAGCCGATGTCGAAAGCGGCTTCATCGGCGCCGAGGACGTGGACGACCATCTGCTGCCGCGTCCGCCGGTGGTCACCGTCATGGGCCACGTCGACCACGGCAAGACCAGCCTGCTCGACGCCCTGCGCTCCACCGACGTGGTGTCGGGCGAGCACGGCGGCATCACCCAGCACATCGGGGCCTATCAGGTCCGCCTTCCGGACGGCCAGCGCGTCACCTTCCTCGACACGCCCGGCCACGCGGCCTTCTCGGCCATGCGGATGCGCGGCGCGACGGTCACCGACATCGTGATCCTGGTGGTGGCGGCCGACGACGGCGTCATGCCGCAGACGATCGAGGCCATCAATCACGCCAAGGCCGCCGGCGCCCCGATGATCGTGGCGATCAACAAGATGGACAAGCCCGGCGCCGATCCGACCCGGGTGATCAACGAGCTGCTGCAGCATGAGATCGTGGTCGAGAGCCTCGGCGGCGACACCCAGGCCATCGAGGTCTCCGCGACCAAGAAGACCGGCCTCGAGGACCTGATCGAAGCCATCCTGCTGCAGTCCGAAGTGCTCGACCTGAAGGCCAACCCCGACCGCACCGCCGACGGCGTGGTGATCGAGGCGAAGCTGGATCGCGGCCGCGGCGCGGTCTCCACCCTGCTGGTCAAGCGCGGCACCCTGAAGCGCGGCGAAATCGTCGTCGCCGGCGATCACTGGGGCCGGGTTCGCGCCCTGCTCAACGAGCGCGAGGAACAGGTCAACGAAGCCGGGCCGTCGGTGCCGGTGGAAGTCCTCGGCCTCGACGGCACGCCCGCGCCGGGCGAGCCGTTCGCCGTGGTCGAGAACGAAGCCCGCGCCCGCGAACTCACCGAGTACCGCGTCCGCGTGAAGCGCGAGAAGGCCGGCGCGCCGACGCAGGGCGCCAGCCTGGCCGAGATGATGGCCAAGATCACCGACAAGAAGGTCTCCGAGCTGCCGGTGATCATCAAGGCCGACGTGCAGGGCTCCGCCGAAGCCATCGTCGGCTCGCTGGACAAGATCGGCACCGACGAGGTCCGCGCGCGGATCATCCTGTCGGGCGCCGGCGCGATCAGCGAGAGCGACGTGATGCTGGCCAAGGGGGCCGGTTCGCCGATCCTCGGCTTCAACGTCCGCGCCTCGAAACAGGCCCGCGACCTCGCGGAACGCGAGGGCGTCGAGATCCGCTATTACGCGATCATCTACGACCTGATCGACGACATCAAAGGCGTGCTCTCGGGCATGCTGGCGCCGATCCAGCGCGAAACCTTCCTGGGCAACGCCGAGGTCCTCCAGGCCTTCGACATCACCAAGGTGGGCCGCGTGGCCGGTTGCCGCGTCACCGACGGCGTGGTCCGCAAGGGCGCCCGGGTCCGGATCATCCGCCAGGACGTGGTGGTGCTGGAACTCGGCACCCTGCAGACGCTCAAGCGCTTCAAGGACGAGGTCAACGAGGTCCAGTCCGGCCAGGAGTGCGGCATGGCCTTCGCCGGCTTCCAGGACATCAAGGTCGGCGACACCATCGAGTGCTTCACCCTCGAAGAGGTCAAGCGCACGCTCTAGGCGGACGCTTCAGCTGAACAACGGCAGAGCCCCGGAGCGCACCTCCGGGGCTTTTTCGTTTGAGCCATCCTCCGGTCAATGTTTTACCCGCTCTTCCCGGCGAAGGCCGGGACCCAGGTGAAACCCACCGGGTTCTGCGGCTGAATCTGGATCCCGGCCTTCGCCGGGACGAGCGGAGGTGGACATGGTCCGCGGCCTTTTGATCATCATGCTGGCGTCCGCCCTCGTCGCCTGCGCCTCCGTCCATCGGCTGGACGCGGCCAATGACGTGCATGCGCTGCTGCTTTCCATCCGCGACGACGACCAGGCGACCTTCGACGCCCACGTCGACCGCGCCGCCCTGAAGAAGGAGCTGCAGGCCAAGCTCGACGAGCGGCTCGCCAAGGACGACCGGCTGAAGGGCCTGGCGGCGCTGCTCGGACCGCAGGTGGTCGACTTCGCCGGCGACGCCCTGGTGCAGCCCCGGGTCTTCAAGGTGGTGGCCGAGCAGTACGGCTACACGCCGGCCACCCGGATCCCCGGACCGGTGGTGATCGCCAGCGCGCTGAAGGTGATGCCGGACGGCCGGGTCTGCGCCACCAAGAAGAAGGACGGCCCCTGCCTCCTGATGTTCACCAAGGAAGAGGGCGTCTGGAAGCTGACCGGCTTCGAGGGCGACACCTCGATGCTGCGCATCAAGCTCTGATCGGCCGAGGCTGATCCCGGCAGGGGAGGCGCCGATGGCCTACGAAGACGCGCTGTCGGACTACGAGAGGTTCGAGTTCACGGACGGGCCCTATACGCGGCCGGTCTATCGGCGCGGCTCGGGGCCGGCGGTGATCGTCATCCACGAGATGCCGGGGCTGCATCCGAAGGTCGTGCGCTTCGCGGACCGGCTGGCGGCGGCGGGCATGACGGTCTTCTGTCCCAGCCTGTTCGGAAAGCCGGGCCGCCCGGCGGACCATCCCCTGGGCGCGCTCACCATGATCGGCGGCATCTGCATCCGCCGGGAGTTCAACGTCTGGGCCACCGACCAGTCGAGCCCGATCGTAGAGTGGCTGCGCGCGCTGGCCCGCAAGGCCCACGCCGAGTGCGGCGGCCGCGGCGTCGGCGCGGTCGGCATGTGCTTCACGGGCAATTTCGCGCTGGCCATGATGACCGAGCCGGCGGTGGTCGCCCCGGTGGTGTCGCAGCCGTCCCTGCCGCTGGGCGCCAGCCGCGCCGCCGGCCTCGGGGTCTCCCCGGCCGAGGTGGCCTGCGCGCGGCGGCGGTTCGCGCAGGAGGACCTGTCGATGATCGGCCTGCGCTTCCACGGAGACCCGTTCGTGCCGCAGGCGCGCTTCGACACCTACAAACGCGAGTTCGGCGACCGGTTCGAGGCTATCGAGCTCGACCCCAAGGACGCTGCGCCCGGACCGCTCAAGCACCCCCACTCGGTGCTGACCCTCAACCTGGCCCCGGACGGGCCGACCAAGGCCGCCGAGCAGCGGGTGATCCGGTTCTTCCGCGAGCGCACCGGCGCCATCTGAGCAGGCCCGGCCGACCGGGGTGGACTTCCCCAGGCCGGACGCCTAGAAGCCCGCCCTTCCCTGAGGCGGCGCGTCCGATCCGCGTCCCAGGCCACGCGAGCAGTACGATGAAACGTCCCACCCCACATGGCCGCGGCCAGCCCAAAGGCCCCACGCAACGCCAGTTGCGCGCCGGCGAACTGATGCGCCACGCCCTGGTGGAGATCCTGCGCGAGGAGGACGTCACCGACCCGGCCCTGGTCGGCGTCTCGGTGACCATCACCGAGGTGCGGATGAGCCCCGACCTGCGCCACGCCACGGTTTTCGTGGAGCCGCTGGGCGGCGGCCACGCGCCGGAGGTGGTCGACGGGCTGAACCGCCACGCCAAGTTCCTGCGCGGGCGGCTCGGCCGCAATATCGAGATGAAGTTCACGCCGCAGCTGAAGTTCCTGCACGACGAGACCTTCGACGAGGCTCAGCGGATGAGCCGGCTGTTCGACGATCCGCGCGTGCGCCAGGACCTCGAGCCGCACCCGCCCTCGGACGGCTGGAAGGACGAGGACTGATGGCCCGCCGCAGGAAGGGCGACGCCGTCTCCGGCTGGATCTGCCTCGACAAGCCCTACGACCTGACCTCGACCTACGCGGTGAGCCGGGTGCGGCGGGCGTTCAACGCCCAGAAGGCCGGCCACGCCGGCACCCTGGACCCGCTGGCCACCGGCATCCTGCCGATCGCGCTGGGCGAGGCGACCAAGACCGTCCCGTTCCTGATGGACGCCGACAAGGCCTACCGCTTCACCATCGCCTGGGGCCGCACGACCGCCACCTACGACCGCGAGGGCGAGACCATCGCCGCCTCCGACGTGCGCCCGACGGTGGCGGAGGTGGAGGCGGCGCTGCCGCGGTTCGTCGGCGAGATCAGCCAGGTGCCGCCGGCCTATTCGGCCATCAAGGTGGACGGCGAGCGGGCCTATGACCTAGCCCGCGCCGGCGAGGTCGTCGAGCTGAAGGCCCGCACCGTGACCATCCATTCGGCCCGGGTGGCCGGGGCGCCGGACGACGATCACGTGGTCATCGAGATCGAATGCGGCAAGGGCACCTATGTCCGCGCCATCGTCCGCGACCTGGCCGAGACGCTGGGCGCCTGCGGCCACGTGAGCGAGCTGCGCCGCACCCGC
The DNA here is from genome assembly GCF_003254505.1 of Phenylobacterium hankyongense. Lineage (NCBI taxonomy): Bacteria > Pseudomonadati > Pseudomonadota > Alphaproteobacteria > Caulobacterales > Caulobacteraceae > Phenylobacterium > Phenylobacterium hankyongense. Next base: position 1,399,141 of record NZ_QFYP01000001.1, read on the forward strand.
GTCGGGGGCTTCACCGAGGATTCTGCGGTGACGCTGGAATTGCTTGAGGATTTAGGGCATAAGGCCCGCCAGTCGGAGGCATTGCTTCCGGTCGAGACCGCGCTGGACGACATCCCGGCGCTGGCCGTGACCGACGAAGACGCCTTCAGACTGAAGCAGGGACGGTCGATCGTTCTCGTTCCCCGACAGGTGGAAGCAGTGAAAGCCAGGCTCAAACCCGGCTCGCGCACCGTTTCCGCCACGTCGGGCGGGACCGTGGTCGCTCTTTGCGAGATGCGCGCGGGCCGGCTCGAACCCTCACGTGTCTTCCATCTTGATAAGAGCGGAGACAAACCCGATGTCGATTACGGCCGAACGCAAGGCTGAAGTGATCAAGTCCCATGCCCGCGGCGAAGCGGACACGGGCAGCGCTGAAGTCCAGGTGGCGATCATGTCCGAACGGATCGCCAACCTGACCGAGCACTTCAAGACCCACAAGAAGGACAACCACTCGCGTCGCGGGCTGCTCAAGCTCGTGTCTGCGCGCCGGTCGCTCCTGGACCACCTGAAGAAGTCGGACACCGACCGCTATCAGAAGCTGATCGAGACCCTCGGCCTGCGCCGCTAGGTCCGATCACAAGGCCGCTCCCCGGTTGAACTGACCGGGCGAGCGGGTCTTAGATTTCTACGTCGCTCCTCCGCAAACAGGCCGGGGGTTTCATGCGGCGCCGGGAGGCTTTCGGAAGCTCCCCATCCACACGCCGAGGGTTCACAGAAATCCTCACCCCGCCTGTTCATTTGGAGAGGATTTCGGAAAGCCGATCCCCTGTCCGCCCCCGCCGGGAATACGCCCGCGGGACAGAAAGAAGCTCAAAAATGTTCGATATCAAACGCAAGACCATCGAGTGGGGCGGCAAGACGCTCACGCTCGAAACCGGCCGCATGGCCCGTCAAGCTGACGGCGCGGTGCTGGCCACCTACGGCGAGACCATGGTGCTGGCCACGGCCGTCTTCGCCAAGAGCGCGAAGCCCGGCCAGGACTTCTTCCCGCTCACCGTCAACTACCAGGAGAAGTTCTACGCCGCGGGCAAGATCCCCGGCTCCTTCCCCCGCCGCGAAGGCGCGCCTTCGCAAAAAGAGACGCTGACCTCGCGCCTGATCGACCGTCCGATCCGGCCGCTGTTCGTCAAGGGCTTCAAGAACGAAGTGCAGGTCGTCTGCACCGTGCTGGCCCACGACCTCGAGAACGATCCCGACATCGTCGCCCTGGTGGCCGCCTCGGCCGCCCTGGTGATCTCCGGCGCTCCCTTCATGGGCCCGATCGCCGGCGCCCGCGTCGGCTTCGTGAACGGGGAGTACATCCTCAACCCGACGCTCGACGAGATGAAGGACAGCCGGATGGACCTGGTGGTCGCCGGCACCGACGACGCCGTGATGATGGTCGAGTCCGAGATCCAGGAGCTGTCGGAAGACGAAGTGCTGAAGGGGGTGATGTTCGCCCACGCCGGCATGCAGCCGGTGATCAACGCGATCATCGAGCTGGCCGAACACTCCGCCAAGGAGCCCTTCGACTTCCAGCCGGAAGACACCGACGCCCTGAAGGCCGAAGTGAAGAAGGCCATCGGCAAGGACCTGACCGCCGCCTACCAGATCATGGGCAAGTCCGAACGCCACGCCGCGCTGTCGGCGGCCAAGGACAAGGCCGTGGGCAAGTTCGCCAAGTCGGACGCCAACCCGGCCGGCATCGACCCGCTGAAGCTGATCAGCGTGTTCAAGGAGCTTGAGGCCGACATCGTCCGCCGCTCGATCCTCGACACCGGCACGCGCATCGACGGCCGCAAGGTCGACCAGGTGCGTCCGATCCTCGGCGAAGTGGGCGTGCTGCCCCGGGCCCACGGCTCGGCGCTGTTCACCCGCGGCGAAACCCAGGCGCTGGTCGTGGCCACGCTGGGCACCGGCGACGACGAGCAGCTGATCGACGCCCTCGAGGGCAAGTACTACGAGAAGTTCATGCTGCACTATAACTTCCCGCCGTTCTCGGTCGGGGAGACGGGCCGCATGGGCGCGCCGGGCCGCCGCGAAGTCGGCCACGGCAAGCTGGCGTGGCGGGCGATCCGTCCGATGCTGCCGTCGGTCGAAGAGTTCCCCTACACGATCCGCCTGGTCTCCGAGATCTTCGAGTCCAACGGCTCGTCCTCGATGGCCTCGGTCTGCGGCTCCTCGCTGGCCCTGATGGATGCGGGCGTGCCCCTGAAGAAGCCGGTCTCCGGCATCGCCATGGGCCTGATCCTGGAGAAGGACGGCTTCGCCGTGCTCTCCGACATCCTGGGCGACGAAGACCACCTGGGCGACATGGACTTCAAGGTCGCCGGCACCGCCGACGGCATCACCTCGCTGCAGATGGACATCAAGATTCCCGGCATCACCGAGGCGATCATGAAGCAGGCCCTGGCTCAGGCTAAGGGCGGCCGCGACCACATCCTCGGCGAGATGAACAAGGCCATGGAGGCGCCGCGCGCCGAACTGGGCGAGCACGCGCCGAAGATCGAGACCATCAAGATCCCGGTCGACAAGATCCGCGAAGTGATCGGCTCGGGCGGCAAGGTGATCCGCGAGATCACCGCCGAGACCGGCGCCAAGATCGATATCGGCGAGGACGGCACGATCAAGATCGCGGCCGCCGAGCAGTCCAAGATCGACGCGGCCAAGGACTGGATCAAGTCGATCGCCTCGGAGCCGGAAGTCGGCCAGATCTACACCGGCAAGGTGGTGAAGATCGTCGACTTCGGCGCGTTCGTGAACTTCTTCGGCGCCAAGGACGGCCTGGTCCACGTCAGCCAGATCTCCGCCGATCGCGTGAACAAGGTCTCCGACGTGCTGCAGGAAGGCCAAGCCGTGAAGGTCAAGCTCCTGGGCTTCGACGACCGCGGCAAGACCCGCCTGTCCATGAAGGTCGTCGACCAGGAAACCGGCGAAGACCTGTCGGCCAAGCAGGACCAGGCGGAGACGGCGGACGCCTAAGCGCGTCCTCCCCATCGTCTGAACGAAACGAGGCGGCCGCAGCGATGCGGCCGCCTTTTTCGTTGGCCGCCGACTGAGGCAGGTATCGGCCGGGACGGCGGACCGTGTTGGCGGGCCCCAGAGGGCTGCTGAGCGGCTTCGGCGATGAAAGCCGGGCTTGGGCCGGCCCGCACAGCAAAAGGCCCGCCTTGCGGCGGGCCTTAAGCGTTGTCGGTGATGTGTCGATCTAGCCGCGCAGCTTGCGGAGCAGGACGTCCACGTCGCGGGCCAGGGCCGGGTCCTCGGCCTTCAGGGACTCGATGCGGCGCACGGCGTGCAGCACCGTGGTGTGGTCGCGTCCGCCGAAGCGGCGGCCGATGTCGGGCAGCGAGCGGGTGGTGATCTGCTTGGCCAGCCACATGGCCACCTGCCGCGGACGCGCCACCGCGCGGGCGCGGCGTTCGGAGATCAGGTCGGCCTGCTTCAGCGCATAGTGCTCGGCGACGGTCTTCTGGATCATGTCCACCGTCACCTTCCGCTCGTTGCAGGACAGGTGGGGCCGCAGGATCGCCTGGGCCTCGTCCAGGGTCAGGCGGGCGAGGTCCGCCCCGACGCGGGCCACCAGGGTGTTCAGGGCCCCTTCCAGCTCGCGCACGCTGTCGGTGAAGCGGTCGGCGAGGAACTGCAGCACCTCGGGGCGGGCGGAGGGCACGAAGCGGCCCTGCTGGGCCAGGGTGGCCAGCTTGCGCTCCAGGATGCCCAGCCGCAGGGCGCGGTCGGCCGGCTCGATGCCGCAGACCAGGCCGGCCTGCAGGTGCGAGCGCAGGCGCGGCTCCATCTCCGACAGTTCGGTGGGCGAGCGGTCGGCGGTCATCACCACCCGGCGGCCGTCCTCGACCAGGGCGATCAGGGTGTGGAACAGCTCCTCCTGGGTCGACGGCTTGCCGGCCACGAAGTGGACGTCGTCGATCAACAGCAGGTCGGCGTTGCGCAACTCGTCCTTGAAGGCGGCGGTCTGCTTGTCCTGGATGGCCTTGACGAAGGTCGAGGTGAACCGCTCGGCGGAGAGGTAGACCACCCGCTTGGAGGGCTCGTTGCGCATGGCCTCCCAGGCCAGCGCGTTCAGCAGGTGGGTCTTTCCGAAGCCGTAGGGGCCGTGGAACAGCACCGGGTTGAAATGGCCGTCGGCCCAGGTGGCCACGCGACGGGCCACGGCGAAGGCGAACTCGTTGGCCGGGCCGGCGACGAAGCTCTCGAACGAGAACCGTTCCTGGAGGCCCTGGAGGCGGCCCTGGCGGGCGGCGACCGGCGGCACGACGTCGGTGGCCTCGATCTCGAAGATGGCGGGCGCAATGGCGGCGCTGGCGGTCTTGGCGGCCACCGGCATCGCCGTGGCGGCCGCGGGGACGACCACGCCGGAGTCGAACTCCATGCGCGACTTCAGGTCGAGCCGGCGGCCCAGCGGATCGTTCTGCGCCCAAAGCTCGCCGATACGACGCCACGCATGCCGACGAATCCAGTCGCACGCCACCCCTGTGGCGGCCACCAGGCACACGTCGTCGCCGGTCTCGCGCAGGGACGCCTGACCCAGCCAGGAGCCGAACGTCGCCTCGCCCAATTCACGTTTCAGAACCTGGCACGTCTTCGTCCAGACCGCCCCCGCCGGCGCCTCAGGCATAGCTTCCGCAGCCCCCCCGCTCATCATTCCTCGTTCTACCCCGCCCTCTCAGCCACGGCCCCGCGCCACGACCGGCCTTTACTCAATGAACACAAGATCTTACCCGGCGAATGCATGAGCTCCGCCGGCGTCCCGTTTGTCCGGGATCAGATGGAAGACGCCTGTAAGATCGCTGAGACTAGTCGGGGGCCCCCGAGGGTCAACGGGGATTCTTAGCGACCTCGGCGGATATTTTCGTTGACTTGCGCTGACCCCCTCTACCGCCAAGGGAAACGCCCAATACTCGGTCAGTCCGCTGAGTAGATTCGCCGCACAGGTCGCGGGAAGGCTGGGTTTCGGGCATGCAAAAGCAGCGCCCGAAAGGACGCTGCTGCGCTGGAAATTCCGGTAGGGAGGCAGGGGAAGCGGGCGGCCCGCAACCCCGGCCGATCGGCCTCAGGCGGCCGAGAGCTTCTTCAGCTGGGCGGCAAGGCGCGAGACCTTCCGCGAGCCGGTGTTCTTGTGGACCACGCCCTTGGTGACGGCGCGCATCAGTTCCGACTGCGCCTTCACGAAGGCGGCCTTGGCGGCGGTGGCGTCGCCCGAAGTGACCGCTTCCTCGAACTTGCGCAGGAAGGTCCGCACGCGCGAGCGGCGGGCGGTGTTGACTTCGGTGCGGCGGGCGATCTTGCGGACCGCCTTCTTGGCGCCGGGCGTGTTGGCCATTCTAGAACTCTCAAAACGGTTCGCGCCCGGCGAACCGGGCGGGCAAAATTGGAGGCGCGGATATACGGGAGCGGGGCCGGCGGGTCAATGCCGTGGGGTGTTTTCACCCCACCACTTTAAGTCGGGGCCGGTTCGAGGGACGAACGCAGGCTTTCCTACCGCCCCTTGAAGTGCGGCTTCCGCTTTTCGACGAAGGCGGCCATGCCCTCCTTCTGGTCCTCGAAGGCGAACAGCGAGTGGAACAGCCGGCGCTCCATGGCCACGCCGGTCGACAGCGTGGTCTCGTAGGCCGCCTCCACCAGCTCCTTGTTCATCATCACCGCCAGCGGCGACTGGCCGGCGATCTTCCTCGCCGCCGCGAGCGCCTCCTCGATCAGCTTGTCGGCGGCCACCACGCGGGAGACCAGGCCGGCCCGCTCGGCCTCGGCGGCGTCCATCATCCGGCCGGTGAGGATCATCTCCATGGCCTTGGACTTGCCGACGAAGCGGGTCAGCCGCTGGGTGCCGCCGATGCCGGGCATGACGCCGAGGTTGATCTCCGGCTGGCCGAACTTGGCGGTGTCGGCGGCGATGATGAAGTCGCAGAGCATCGCCAGCTCGCAGCCGCCGCCCAGGGCGTAGCCGGCGACCGCGGCGATGATCGGCTTGCGGAACTGCTCGATCCGCCGCGCGCCCTTCGTGAAGAAGTCGGCCGCGAACATCTCGGCGTAGGTCTTGTCGGACATCTCCTTGATGTCGGCGCCGGCGGCGAAGGCGCGCTCGGAGCCGGTGAGCACCAGGCAGCGCACGGCGTCGTCGGCTTCCGCCGCGTCGAGGGCCTGCGACAGCTCCTCCAGCAGTCGGCTGTTCAGCGCGTTGAGCGCGTCGGGCCGGTTCAGGCGGATGAGGGTGACGCCGGCGGCGTCGGCCGGGGTCTCGACGATCAGGGTCTCATAGCTCATGACCGGGTCCTTGCGAGGTTCTCGGCGCCTTACGGCCCCTGGACGGAATAGCCAAGCGCGCGCAGGCGGGCGGGCAGGCCGTCCTTGCCCACCAGGTGGCCGACGCCGACGATCACAACCGTGCGGCCCTTGCCCTTCAGCCGTTGGTCCAGCACCGCGGCCCAGCGGGCGTTGCGGTCGGTGACCACCCGCCGGAACAGCTCCGGCGAGGCTTTCCGCAGGGGCGCCAGCGCCTCGCGGTCGAGGGCGCGGACGTCGCCGGCCATCCAGGCGCGCACCAGGACGGCGAACTCGTCGGGCTTGTCCTCCATCTCCTGCAGGGTCTGGCGCAGGGAGGCGACCTGGTCGGAGAACGGCGCATCGGCGAAGAAGGAGAGCTGCTCGGCCGGGGTCTCGAAGGCCCGCAGCTGGGCGGACGGCGGGGCGGCGGCGGCTACCGACTTCTCGACCCCGTCGGCGCCCTGCGCGCCGTACTTGCGATAGGCCGCGCCGGCCAGGGCGATCTCCGCCAGCCAGGGCCGCAGGTGGTCGAGCACCTCGGGCGAGGCGTGGTAGGTCTGCGCCACCCGCAGCAGCTGGGCCGAGGTCTTGGCGTCGAGCAGCTTGAACAGCGACTGGTCCGGCGGCAGCATGCCGACCTCGCCGGCCAGCCGACCGGTCTCGGCCTCGGTCGCCGGGTCGATCGGCAGCTCGAACCAGAGGTCGTCGGCGCCCTTCAGCGCCCGGGTCAGCGCCGGCGGGCGCCAGGCGAGGCCGGGTGGCAGGACATGCACCGAGCCGAACAGCACGAGCTCGGAATCCTTGTCCTTCACCACCCAGACCGGCGGTTCGGCCTGGGCGGCGCTGGCGGCGGCCAGGGCGGCGAACAGCGCCGCCAGACCGGCTCTGAACAGCGTCCGCGCGTTCATCGCTGGCACACCGGGCAGTAGAAGGTTGACCGGCCCGCCTGCAGCTTGCGGTGGATGACGCCGTCGCAGCCGTCGTTCGGGCAGGGCCGGCCCTCGCGGTCGTAGACCCGGAAGCGGTGCTGGAAATAACCCAGGGCGCCGTCGGCCTGGGCGTAGTCGCGAAGGGTCGAGCCGCCGGCGGCGATGGCCTCGCCCAGCACCTCGCGGATGGCGGCCAGCAGCGGCGGCAGGCGGGTGGCGGCGATCTTGCCGGCCGGCTTGAACGGCGAGATCCGCGCCCGGTGCAGGGCCTCGCAGACGTAGATGTTGCCGAGGCCGGCGACGACCTTCTGGTCGAGCAGCAGGGTCTTGGGCCCCTGTTTGCGCCCCGCGAAGGCCGCCTTCAGGTGGGCGGCGTCGAAGGCGTCCGACAGCGGCTCGGGCCCGAGGCCCGCGAACCAGGGGTGCAGCTGCAGGGTCGCGGTGTTGACCAGCGCCATGTAGCCGAACCGCCGCGGGTCGTAATAGGTCACCCGCGCCCCGGCCTCGGTCTCGAACACCACATGGGCGTGCTTAGGGTCCGGATCGGGCGCGTAGTGGAACTCGCCCGGCCGCACGGCGCCTTCGGGCCGGGCGATCTCGAAGCGGCCGCTCATGCCCAGGTGCATCACCAGGGTGTCCTCCCGGTCGAGGCGGGCCAGCAGGTATTTGGCGCGCCGGGTCAGGGAGACGATAGTGGCCCCGGTCAGCTGCTGGACGAAGTTCTGCGGCAGCGGGAAGCGCAGGTCGGGCCGGCGGGCCTCCACGCGGGCCAGCCTGTGGCCCTCCAGGACCGGCGCCAGGCCGCCGCGCACCGTCTCCACCTCAGGCAATTCGGGCATGAAGGTGCAGTCGCATGCTCCGCGCGGCGCGCCAAGGCCTTGGACGCCATGCGCGGGGAGGCTAAGAGCGTGCGCATGACCGGACCTGCCGCCACCTTCGGCTTCCGCGACGTGGACCCCGAGGCGAAGCCCGGCCTCGTGCGCGGCGTCTTCGATCGCGTGGCCCGCCGCTACGACCTGATGAACGACCTGATGAGCGGGGGCGTGCACCGGCTCTGGAAGGACGCCGTCGCCGCGCGCCTGAACCCGCAGCCCGGCGAGACCATCGTCGACTGCGCCGGCGGCACCGGCGACATGGCCCGGCGCTTCGCCAAGATGGCGCGGCGCGCCCAGCTGCGGCGGGGCGGGTCGGACGCCAGGATCTTCGTGGTCGACTACAACGCCGAGATGATCGGCGCCGGCCGCGCCAAGGGCTCGGAGCCGGAGATCGCCTGGGCGGTCGGCGACGCCCAGCGGCTGCCGCTGCCGGACGCCTGCGCGGACGCCTATGTGATCGCGTTCGGCATCCGCAACGTCACCGACATCTCCGCGGCGCTGCGCGAGGCCCGCCGGGTGCTGAAGCCGGGCGGCCGGTTCCTCTGCCTGGAATTCTCGCGCCCGGTCACCGAGCCGCTGCAGAAGGCCTACGACGCCTATTCCTTCAAGGTGATCCCGGAGATCGGCGCCCGCTTCGCCGGCGACCGCGAGGCCTACCAGTACCTGGTGGAGAGCATCCGCCGCTTCCCCGACCAGCGCCGGTTCGCGGCGATGATCGGCGAGGCCGGTTTCGCGCGCGTCGACTACACCAACTTCACCGGCGGCGTGGCGGCCCTGCACACCGCGCGCGTGGTCTAGGCCATGAGCGGCGGCCGATGACGGGCGTGGGGGCGTTCGGCCGGCTAGTCGGGGCGGGCTGGACCCTGGTCCGCAACGACGCCCTGATGCCGCGCGAGCTCGACCCGCTCTATTCGTCCGGGGTGCGGACCCTGTCGAAGGCCCTGCGGCTGTTCGCCGGCCGCCAGGCGCGGATGGGCCGTCCGGGCGAGCGGCTGGCGCGATCGCTGGAGAGCCTCGGGCCGGTGGCGATCAAGCTCGGCCAGCTGCTGTCGACCCGCGCCGACATCTTCGGCCGCGAGTTCGCCGAGGACCTGTCGCGGCTGAAGGACCGGCTGGAGCCCTTCCCGACCTCAGTGGCCAAGGCCGAGGTGGAATACGCCCTCAACCGGCCGATCGGCAGCCTGTTCGCCAGCTTCGGCGACCCGGTGGCGGCGGCGTCGCTGGCCCAGGCGCACGAGGCGGTGCTGCTGGACGGCCGCAGGGTGGCGGTGAAGGTGCTGCGCCCGGCCATCGCGCGGCGGGTGATGGACGATTCCGAGGTGCTGGCGCTGGCCGCGCGGCTGGTGGAGCGCTGGGCGCCGGCCGCCCGGCGGCTGGAGCCGCGGGGCTTCGCCGCCACGGTGATCCGCGCCACCGAGCTGGAGCTCGACCTGCGGCTCGAGGCCGCCGGCGCCGACGAGCTCGGCGAGGTGATGGCCAAGGACGGCTACATGCGCGCGCCGGTCGTGGTCTGGGAAGGGGTCGGCAAGCGGGTGCTGACCATGGAGTGGGCGCAGGGCTGGCCGCTGTCGGAGGCCGCCGCCCTGACCCAGCCCAACCTCGACCGCAAGCAGCTGGCCGACAACCTGATCCGCGCATTCCTGGCCCAGGCCCTGGACCACGGCGTGTTCCACGCCGACCTGCACGAGGGCAACCTGTTCGCCGCTGCGCCGGCCCAGCTCACCGCCGTGGACTTCGGGATCATCGGCCGTCTGGGCCCGCCGGAGCGCCGCTACCTGGCGGAGATCCTCTGGGGCTTCCTGGAGCGCGACTACGAGCGGGTGGCGCGGGTGCACTTCGAGGCCGGCTACGTGCCGCGCCACCACAGCGTCTCGGCCTTCGCCCAGGCGCTCAGGGCGGTGGGCGAGCCGGTGTTCGGCCGCGCGGCCAGCCAGGTGCCGATGAGCCGGGTGCTGACCCAGCTGTTCGAGATCACCGCCCTGTTCGAGATGCGGCTGCGGCCGGAGCTCGTCCTGCTGCAGAAGACCATGATGACCGTCGAGGGCGTGGCGCGGCGGATCTATCCCGACCACGACATCTGGTCGGCCGCCGATCCGGTGGTGCGTCGGTTCATGGCCCGCGAGTTGTCCCCCGCCACCCGCATCCGGCGCCTGGCCGGCGAGGCGGAGCTCGCCATCCGCAACATCGCCCGGCTGGTCGAGCACCCGCCGACCTCGGCCACCGTGCAGATCACCGACCCGAGGCGCGAGCAGACCGCGCTCTTGTGGTTCGCCATCGGCGCCCTGGCCTCCGGCCTGGCCTTCCTGGCGGCCCTGCTGCTGCGCTAGCCGCGGCCGCCTACGCCTCGTCGTCGGGCTTGGACGTGCGGCGGCCGGCGCTGGCGGTCTGGCGCTTGGCCTCGCGGTCCTTCTGCACCTGCCAGTAGCTGGCGCCGTCGTCCGGCTTGAACATGGTGCGCGGCGCGCCGTCCTTGTTGGCCACGGCGAAGACGTTGCCCTTGGGGTCGTAGAACAGCATGTCGCCGTTGGCCCGGGTCAGCGTCTGGGTGCCGGCCGGCGGGTGCTCCACGAAGGCGTGGGCCTTCTTCACGTACTGGTCCAGCGAGCGCGCGCCGAAGGTCTCGCCGTTGCGCTCGAAGGCGTGCTGGGCGCTCTCGTCGGCCGAGTAGCGGCGGCTCGCCGCCCACACCGGCTTGCCGTCCAGCATCTGCACGGGGTCCTTGCGGTGATCGACCCGCGGCGCATCCGCGGACGCGCCGCCCGCCACGTCGCGGGGCGCGTCGTTGGTCGCCATCTGCGTGCCGGCCGCCTGCTTGCCGGCCACCGCCGAAGGGCCGTTGTCGCAGCCGCTGACCAGCAGCGCCGCCGCGGAAATCCCCAACGCCATCGAAAGCGCCGTCCTCAACCCAGCCATCTTCATCTCCCTCTGAACAGGCTTAGCCGGAACAAATAAAGAACAAAGATTTCTGGGGCTGTCGAGTCCCTTTTTCGGGGACGCCGATACCCGTCCGCGCCGAACAAACAAAGAACAACCGTCGCCGTTTGTCCAGAGGCCGCTCTTGCCCTAAATCGGAGCCTCCTGTTCCCGGAGGCTGAACGCCTTGGCCGAAAAGCGGATTCTCCTGATCGTCGGCGGCGGGATCGCAGCCTACAAGGCGCTCGAGCTCACCCGCCTGCTGCGCAAGGCCGCCATCGCCGTGCGACCGATCCTCACCCAGGCGGGGGCGGAATTCGTCACCGCCCTGTCGGTGTCGGCGCTGGCGGAGGACAAGGTCTACGCCGAGCTGTTCTCGCTGACCGACGAGGCGGAGATGGGCCATATCGAGCTCTCCCGCTCGGCCGACCTGATCGTCGTCGCGCCGGCGACCGCGGACCTGATGGCCAAGGCGGCGGGCGGCCTCGCCAACGACCTGGCCTCCACCACCCTGCTCGCCACCGACACCCCGGTGCTGATGGCCCCGGCGATGAACGTGCGGATGTGGGAGCACCCGGCGACGCAGCGGAACCTCGCCACGCTCAAGGCCGACGGCGTGATGTTCGTGGGGCCCGACGAGGGCGCCATGGCCTGCGGCGAGTTCGGGCCCGGGCGCATGGCCGAGCCGGCGGCGATCTTCGAGGCGATCCAGGCGGCGCTGGCCGGGCCGGCCTCGAAGCCGCTGGCCGGCAAGCGGGCCATCGTCACGGCGGGACCCACCGTCGAGCCGATCGACCCGGTGCGGGTGATCGCCAACCGCTCCTCGGGCAAGCAGGGCTACGCCATCGCCGCGGCCCTGGAGGCCCTGGGCGCCGACGTGGTGCTGGTCAGCGGGCCCACCGCGCTCACCGCTCCGGCCGGCGTGCGGCGGGTGTCGGTGGAGACCGCCCACGAGATGCTGATGGCCTGCGAGGCCGCGCTGCCGGCCGACGTCGCCGTCTGCGTGGCCGCGGTCGCCGACTGGCGGCCGGCCAGCGTCGGCGAGACCAAGCTCAAGAAGGGGGCCGGCGGTCCGCCGACGCTGACCCTGGTGGAGAACCCCGACATCCTGGCGACGCTCTCCAAGGACCAGCGCCGGCCGCGGCTGGTGGTGGGCTTCGCCGCCGAGACCCACGACGTGGAGGTCCACGCCCGGGCCAAGCTGCAGACCAAGGGCTGCGACTGGATCGTCGCCAACGACGTCAGCGTCGCGGGCACGATGGGCGGCGACGACAATGCGGTGGCTATCGTCACCCACGCCGGAATCGAGCGATGGGAGCGGATGAGCAAGGGCGAGGTCGCCCGCCGGCTCGCCGCCCGTATCGCCGAGGAACTGCCGTGAGCCCGACCATCCCCATCATCCGCCTGCCGCACGCCGAGGGCCTGCCGCTGCCGGCCTACGAGACCGCCCACGCCGCCGGCATGGACCTGCGCGCCGCGGTGCCGGAGGGCGAGCCGCTGACCCTGCGGCCCGGGTCGCGGCACCCGGTGCCGACCGGCCTGGCCTTCGCCCTGCCGGAAGGCTTCGAGGGCCAGGTGCGGCCGCGTTCGGGGCTGGCGGCCAAGCATGGCGTCACCTGCCTGAATTCGCCCGGCACCATCGACGCCGACTACCGCGGCGAGGTGAAGGTGATCCTCGTCAACCACGGCGAGGAGGACTTCGTGATCCGCCGCGGCGAGCGAATCGGCCAACTGGTGATCGCCCCGGTGGTCCAGGGCGTCTGGCAGGAGGTCGAGAGCCTCGACGACACCGCCCGCGGCGCCGGCGGCTTCGGGTCCACGGGGCGCTAGGATGACCGACACGCCCAAGCGCCGCCTGCCGCTGCGCTGGCTGACGCTGGCCGAGCTGGTGGGCGTGGTGGCGGTGGTGATCGCCGGCCTCGGCTACTGGGACACCCACCGCGAGCGGGCGCAGGAGGCGCACGACCGCGCGGTCTCCGAACGCGAGCGCCGCGCCGAGGCGCAGCAGGGCGCGCTGAAGCGGACCTTCCTGATGACCGGAACGCCCGACGGCGCGGGCGAGCGCATCCGCCTCGCCCCGGCCCATCCCGAGCAGGTGATCCAGACCCAGGCGGTGGTCTTCCCCTCCGCGATGCGCGGCGATCCGGTGCAGACCACCGGCAATCCGCGCATCGAGCGGGGCTGGTTCGAGGGCGGACTGAAGAAGGCCGAGCGCGACCGCAAGCACGACGGCAAGGCCGGGGACCAGGGCCGGCTGCCGGTCGGCCTGGTCACCACCTACATCGAGGACGGTCAGACCCGGACCGACCGCTCGGTCTACCTCCTGGGCTACAGCCTGCACGACCGCTTCCTGCGCGGCGCCCGGGTCGAGCTCGACGGCCTGTCGCTCGCCCGCCGCGGGGTGTCCGGCGACGTCCAGGCCGAGGTCGACGGACTGTGGACGAAGTCGGCGCCGGCCGGCTGATGGTCAGGCGCGCTTGGCGGACTTGGTCCGGCGGTCGCTGGGCTTCGGCGCCGGCGGATGGTCGAGCAGCTGCAAGAGCTGGGTGTCCCAGCCGTAGATGTCCGGCCTGAAGGCGATGCGGCCGCCCTCCGGGAAGGCGGTGCGATACATCAGCCGCACCGCCACCGGATGGCTCAGCTTGACGTGCACGGTCTCGCCCGAGGCCAGCACCTCGTCCACGCGGCCGGCCGACCAGCCGGGCTGCGTCGACAGCAGCAGCTTGGCGAAATCCACCGCCCGCTCCAGCCGCACGCAGCCATGGCTCACCGCCCGCTGGGTCTTGGCGAAGGCGGCCTTCGACGGGGTGTCGTGCAGGTAGACGGCGTAGGGATTGTCGAACTCGAACTTCACCAGGCCGAGCGCGCTGTCGGCGCTGGGCTCCTGCACCAGGCGCGGGCCGCCCGCACCCTCCTTGGTGGTGAAGCCCTTGCGCTCCAGGTAGCCGGGATCGGCGGCCTCCTTGGGCAGCAGCTCCTTGGTCGCGATGGTCTCGGGCACGTTCCACGGCGGGTTCAGCACGATGCCGTCGACCGCCGAGCGCAGCATCGGGGTCTCGTCGCCGGGCTTGCCGGAGGCGGCCAGCATGTGGGTGGTCAGCCGGTTGTCGACGAAATAGTCCATGGTCGCGGCGGCGGTGTTGACGTCGATGCGGGTGGCCGGCTGGACCCGCGGCAGCCAGCGCAGGCGCTCCAGGTTCGCGCGGATCTGGGCGGCGCGGGCCTGGGCGGGGACGTTCAGTTCCTGCGTCGTGGCCGCGTCGACGACGCCGGTGGGCGCGAGGCCATGGGCGGTCTGGAAGCGGCCCACCGCGCCGGCCAGGGCGGCGTCGTACGGGGCGTCTGCGGGGCCGGCCGCGCCGGGGTCCTCCGCCCCCAGCCGCTGGCGGAGCGCCAGGACGCGCGGGCCGTGCGCGCCGAGTTTCAGCGCGCCGCCTGCGGGAACCGCCGGCCACCCGCCGGCCGTGCTGAGCTTCAGATAGGCGACATAGGCCTGCTGCAGCGCCTGGTAGTCAGGCGAGGGCGGCGGCAGGTCGGCCAGCCAGGCTTTGAACGTCCCGGCCTTCAGCGCCTGGAACAGCGCGGCCTCGGCGTCGTAGGGCTCGGGCTTCAGGCCCCAGTCGGCCGGCAGGGCGCTGTGCGGGATGCGCAGGCCATGCTCGGCGCCGGCGTAAGCGATCAGGGCGGCCTGCAGCCGCCGCGAGCCTTCCGCCTGTTCCGCGGCCTTGGGGGAGTTGATCAGCTCGCCGATCCCGCGCTCGCCGAACGCGCCGGGCGCGAAGCCCTGCTCCGGGGCGCGGTCGAGCACTGCCAGGGCGTCCTTGACCTCGCCGCGGCTCAGCGCGGTCGGACCGCCGGGCTTCTGGCAGCCGGAGAGGACCAGGGCGCCCAGCACCGCCGGCGCCACGGCGGACAGCATGAGGAGGCGGCGCCGGACGTTGAACGGGCGCGGAAAGGCGTCAAAAGCTAGGGTCATGCCTACCCAACGCGCGAAACCGGCGACGGTTGAGCTTGGGGCTAACGCATCATCTCCGGCGGCGTGAAGCCGCGGACGTTCTCGTCGATGGCCTGGGCGAGCGCCAGGGTGCGCGCGTCGCCGGCCAGGGGGCCGATCAGCTGGGCGCCGACCGGCATCCCGGTCTGCGAGATCCCGGCGGGAACCACGGTGGCGGGCAGGCCGAGCGCGGTGGCCAGCGCGATCCAGTTCAGCATCGAATTGTAGGGGATGGTCTGGCCGTTGGAGCAGAGGAGCTTGCGCTTCTCGAACGGCCGGTGGTTGTGCGGGAAGGCCACCACCGGGGAGATCGGCGCGAGGATGACGTCGAAGCGGCCGAACAGCTCGCCGATCTGGTGGCGCAAGCGGGCGCGGACGGCGTCGGCGGCCATCCACTCGCGGTGGGTGGCGGTGTAGGCAAGGATCATCGCCGAGCGCGACAGCGGGTCCGCGCCGCGCTTCATGGCCCAGCGGGCCGGCCCGCGCATCAGCTCCATGCCGCGCACCACCCTCGGCGGCAGGTCCTCGCCCAGGATGCCGCCGAGCAGGGTGTGGTAGGCGCCGACCAGGACCGGCATGTCGAGCGGGCTGGGGATCGGGGTCACCTCCGCGCCGGCGTGGGCGAGGTCGGCGGCGAAGGCCTCGAGGACGGCGCGCACCTCGGCGTCGAGCGCGAAGGAGGGCTCGTCGAGCCAGAGCGCGATGCGCGCGCCCTTCAGATCGGCGGGCGGCGCCTTGGGCGCCAGCGGCCCGTTCTGCATCACCGCCAGCAACAGCCGCAGGTCGCGGGCCGAGCGGGCGAGCGGCCCGACCACGTTCAGGTCCCGCTCCACCCAGGAGCCGGGCCGCGGCGGCACGTGGCCGTGCTGGGTCACCAGGCCCCAGGTGGGCTTGTGCGAGAAGACCCCGCAGAAGTTGGCCGGGACCCGCAGGGAGCCGCCGATGTCGGAGCCGATCTCCAGCGCGGTGACGCCGGCGGCCAGCGCCGCGGCCGCCCCGCCGGAGGAGCCGCCGGGCGTGCGTTCCAGGTCCCAGGGGTTGTTGGTGGTCCCGTAAAGGCTGTTGAAGCTCTGCCAGTCGCCGGCCAGCACCGGCACGTTGGTCTTGCCCCAGATCACCGCGCCGGCCGCGCGCGTATGGGCCACCACCACGGCGTCCTCCGCCTTGCGCCGGCGGTAGGTCTCGAGGCCCGAGGTGGCGGGCATCCCGATCACGTCGAAGGTGTCCTTGACGGTCATCGGCAGGCCGGCGAGCGGGCCCAGCGGCATGTCCTTGGCGCGCGCGTCGTCGATGGCCCGGGCCCGCTCCAGCGCCCGCTCCAGGTCGATGGCGACCACCGCGTTGAGCTGGCCGTGGGTCTGCTCGTGCCGCGCCAGCGCCGCCTTCAGCAGCTCGACGGCGGAGACGCGGTTGCCCGCCAGCGCCGCCAGCTGGCCGGTCGCATCGAGCTTGAGCACCTCGGCCATGGCTATGGCTATCCCTTGAAGCCCAGGACGTCCTGCATGTCGTATTCCCCGGCCGGGCGTCCGGCCACCCAGCGCGCGGCGGCCACCGCGCCGCGGGCGAACAGGCCGCGGTCGCGGGCGGAGTGCGAGAGGGTCAGGATCTCGTCGTCGGCGGCGAAGGTGACGCTGTGCTCGCCGATGATCCCGCCGCCGCGCAGGACCGAGAAGCCGATCTCGCCGGCCGGCCGCGGGCCGGTGATCCCGTCGCGCACCCGCTGGGCGACGGCGGCCAGCTCCACCTCACGGCCGCGGGCCGCGGCCTCGCCCAGCATCAGGGCGGTGCCGGAGGGCGCGTCGACCTTGCGGCGGTGGTGGGCCTCGAAGACCTCGATGTCGTAGGCCTCGGCCGGCAGGGCGCGGGCCGCCTGCTGCACGAGGCCCATCAGCATGTTGACGCCCAGGGAGAAGTTGCCGGCCCGGACGATGGCGATCGTCTGGCCGGCCTTGGCGATCGCCGCCAGCTGGGCGGCGTCGAAGCCGGTGGCGCCGATCACCAGGGCGGGCCCGCCGGCCTGCGCGCAGGCGGCGGCCAGGGCGGCCGAGGCGGCCGGGGCGGTGAAGTCGATGACCACGTCGGCGGCGGCCAGGGCCTGCGCCTGGGAGGTCAGTCCCTCCGCCTCCGACCGGCCGAAGCGCGCGACGAGCTGCAGCCCGTCCTGCGCCTGGACGGCGGCGGTCACCGCCTGGCCCATGCGTCCGAGGGCGCCGGCGACGGCGATCTTGATAGGGGAGGACAGGGCGCGATCTCCGGGCGAACGAGCGGAGCGCTAGTCTCCCGAGCGGGGCCGCCGGGTCAATGGGGGTCCTCCGATCCTTCTGCGGACCGGAGGACGGCCGGCGGTCAGGCCGGTTCGGCCTGGGTCATGGCGCTGAGCCGCTCCCAGGCGGTGGCGGCGACGCTCGGCCGCTGGGCCATGCGCGCCAGCCAGTCCAGCAGCGGCGAGCCGGCGGCGATCTCCGCGCCCTCGGGCGACAGCGGCAGCATCTCCAGGTGGGGGAAGGCCATGATGTCGGCCAGCGAGACCGCGTCGCCGGCGAAATAGGCGTTGTCGCCGAGGATCTCCTCCAGCGCCGCCACGCAGGTCCGCGACATCGGGATGGCCGCGGTGATCGCCTCCTCGTCCACGGGCATGCCGAAGATCGGCGCCACCAGCCGGTTCCAGCTGATCCCGCCGCTGATCGACTTGGAGACGTAGCAGTCGACGATCCCCATCACCTGGTTCATCCGCGCCGCGGCGCGGGGGGCGGTCGGGGTCAGGGCGGGCCCATCGAACACCTGGTCGACGTAGCGGATGATCGCCTGGCTCTCGTAGAGCTGGAAGTCGCCGTGCTCCATGGCGGGCATGCGGGCGAACGGATGGCGGGCCAGGTGTTCAGGCGTTCGCCCGCTCCCCATTTGCATCGCCGCGAGGCGCCAGGGCGCGCCCTTCTCCTCGCAGGCCATCAGCGGCATGCGCACATAGGGGCTTCCGGGGATGCCGTGGATGGTGAGGGTCGACATGGGATGATCTCCGTCCGGTTGTGATCAGGCTTCGGCCGCGGCCTGGAAGCTTTCGAGGATTTTGCCCCAGCCGCCGTCCATGGAGACGCGGGTCTCGTCCGCCTGCGTGCTGCCGCCGAAGCGCTCGAGGTCGCGGTGTTCGAAATCGACGCGGGTTTCGCCGTCGCCGACCGCGGTGAAGCGCACCTCGACCTCCGTCAGCAGGGCCGGGTCGTAGGTCCACTCGCCGTTGATCCGCCAGGCCAGCACCAGCCGGGACGGCGGCTCCCAGGCCAGGACGTCGCCCCAGAGGTCCTCGGTCCCCGCTTCCGACAGCCCGTACCAGCGGCCGCCGACCCGCGGCTCGATCACCGCCGTCTTCAGCGGCGACTTGCCGATGGTGTGGCTCTTCGGCCACCAGCGGTCGAACCCGTCGGTGAACACCGCGAACGCCTTCTCGGGCGTGGCGCGGACCGTCAGCGTCTTGCGGATGGCGGCGGGTTGGATGACCTGGTTCACGTCTTCGGCTCCTCGTCTTCGTTGCGTTCCACTTCGGCCTGGAAGGCCGCCAGCGCCTGGTCCCAGAACCGGTCGAGCCAGGCCCGCAGCTGACCCAGGCCCTGGGGATCGATCTGGTAGACGCGGCGGGCGCCCTCGGCGCGGTCGCTCACCAGCCCGGCCTCCTTCAGCACCTTGAGGTGTTGCGACACCGCCGGGCGGCTGACCGGCAGGTCCTGCGCCAGGTCCCCCACCGCGCGCGGCCCCTGGGCGAGGCGCTCGAACACCGCCCGGCGCGTGGGATCGGCAAGCGCGGCAAAGGCATTCGTGTTAGCCATGACTTACCGTAAGCCGTAACTTACAGACGAGTCAATGGCCTCGGCGCGACATTGGATTGCTGAACAGGCGACAACAAAATCGGTCGGCAGGCGTTCAGCTGCACGGTGGCATCGTGCGCGTTGTCCCTGGGGCGGCTTTCTGAAGAGGTGAAGCATGAAGCGTATGGTGATCTCCCTGGCCGCAGTTTCCGCGGTGCTGGCTTGCGCGCCGATCGCGGCCCAGGCCGCGCCCTGGCAGTCGATCAATCAACGGCAGGCCAACCTGGAGAGTCGCATCGACCAGGGCGTTCGCAGCGGATCGCTCACCCGGCCCGAGGCGGTGCGGTTGCGCCAGGAATTCCGCGCGCTGAACCGGCTGGAGGCGCAGTACCGGCGCTCCGGCGGGCGGCTGGACGCCCGCGAGCGGGCCGACCTCGACCGCCGGTTCGACCGGTTGAGCGCCGAGGTGCGGATGCAGAAGCACGACATGCAGAACCGCTGACAAAAAGGGGGGCGGCCTGGGCCGCCCCCTGTCCCTCGCTCCGCGCCGGCGAACCGGCTGGCGAAGCCCCTACTTCTTGATCATCGACTTCAGTTCGGCCTGCGTGGCGTTGATGGTCGCCGATCCGCCCTGCACGCCAAGGCGCGTGGTGTCGACGGCAAAGGTGTCGGAGCCCATCTTGATGGTGGCCACCTGCTGGCCGGAGGCGTCGGCCTTCACCTCGGTCACCTGGCCGATCGGGGCGCCGGTCTTGTCTTTAACGGTCATGCCGGTGGTGACGCTGGCGTTGGAGCCCGAGACGTCGGCGCCGGCCGCGCCGCCTGCCGACGAGCTCATTCCGCCTGCCGCGCCGGTCGATGAACTCATCCCGCCGGCGGCGCCCGTCGATGAACTCGCTCCGGGCGAGGTGGAGGTGGTCGAGCCGGTCGTGCCGCTTGCGCCGGTCGATGCGGGCGGCCGGGTGGCGGACGATGACGAAGGGTACTGTTGCGCCAGGGATGGCGCGGCGACCGCCAGGGCCGCGACGAGCGCGGCGTAGGGAAGAACTTTCGACATAGGGGTGCTCCCGTTACGCCCCTCCACCCGCACGAAGAACCGGCCGATCGTTCGTTCAGTTCCAAACCTGAAATATTGCATGCAAGCCGGCGGACCCGTTCTCCGGCAGAGGTTGTTTCGCCCGTCGCGCCTCTGTAGGTTGCCGCCTTCTCATCGCCACCCTCGTCTGAAGGACCCGCCGCCGTATGAACGACGCCGAGAAGCGCACCTTCACCGACGAGGAGGCGCTCAGCTTCCACAGGTACCCGACACCCGGGAAGATCGCGATCACCGCGACCAAGCCGATGGCGACGCAGCGGGACCTCAGCCTCGCCTATTCGCCCGGCGTCGCGGTGCCGGTGCTGAAGATCGCCGAGGATCCGGAGGCGGCCTACGACTACACGTCGAAGGGCAACCTGGTGGCGGTGATCTCCAACGGCACCGCCATCCTCGGCCTCGGCAATCTCGGCGCGCTGGCCTCCAAGCCGGTGATGGAAGGCAAGGGCGTGCTCTTCAAGCGCTTCGCCGACGTGGACGCCATCGACATCGAGGTCTCGGCCACCGATCCCGACGAGATCATCACCGTGGTCAAGAACATCGGCGTGACCTTCGGGGGCATCAACCTCGAGGACATCAAGAGCCCCGAGTGCTTCCGCATCGAGACCGAGCTGCAGGAACTGCTCGACATCCCGGTCTTCCACGACGACCAGCACGGCACCGCGATCATCTCGGCCGCCGGGCTGATCAACGCCTGCGCCATCACCGGCCGCGACCTGAAGGACGTCAAGGTGGTGCTGAACGGCCCGGGCGCGGCGGGCATCGCCACGCTGGAGCTGATCAAGGCGATGGGCGTGTCGCCGCAGAACGTCATCGCCGTCGACCGCAAGGGCGTGCTCTGGCGCGGCCGTCCGGAAGACATGAACCAGTGGAAGTCGGCCCACGCCATCGAAACCGACAAACGCACGCTGGCCGAGGCGCTGGAAGGCGCCGACGTCTTCATCGGCCTGTCGGTGAAGGGCGCGCTGACCGCCGAGCTGGTGCAGACCATGGCGCCGAAGCCGATCATCTTCGCCATGGCCAACCCGGACCCGGAGATCACTCCGGAAGAGGTCTATTCGGTCCGCCCCGACGCCATCGTCGCCACCGGCCGCAGCGACTATCCGAACCAGGTCAACAACGTCCTGGGCTTCCCCTACATCTTCCGCGGCGCGCTCGACGTGCGCGCCCGGCGGGTGAACATGGAGATGAAGATCGCATGCGCCAACGCCCTGGCGCAGCTGGCCCGCGAGGACGTGCCCGACGAGGTCGCCGCCGCCTACCACGGCCTGCAGCTGAAGTTCGGGCCCGAGTACATCATCCCGACGCCCTTCGACCCGCGCCTGCTCTGGTACATCCCGCCCTTCGTCGCCCAGGCGGCGATGGACACCGGCGTCGCCCGCAAGCCGATCGAGGACATGGACGCCTATCGCGCCAGCCTCGCCCAGCGCCTCGATCCCACCGCGGCCTTCCTCCAGAAGCTGCAGGGCGTGGTGCTGTCGGGCCCGCGCAAGCGCATCGTCTTCGCCGAAGGCGAGGAGCCGAGCGTGATCCGCGCCGCCTACGCCTTCCAGAGCGCCGGCCTCGGCGACGCCGTGCTGGTCGGCCGCGAGGACCTGGTGCACGCCAACATGCGGGCGGTCGGCCTCGATCCCGTCGAGGCCAAGCTGGAGATCATCAACGCCCGGCTGTCGGACCGGAACCCCGAGTTCGTCGACTACCTCTACGAGCGCCTGCAGCGGGAAGGCTACCTGCGCCGCGACGTGCAGCGGCTGATCAACCAGGACCGCAACGCGTTCGGCGCGGCGATGGTGGCGCTGGGGCACGCCGACGGCATGGTCACCGGCGTCACCCGTTCCTTCGACCAGGTGCTGGAGGAGGTGCTGCGGGTGATCGATCCGGCCGACGACGGCCGGATCATCGGCATGAGCGTGGTGCTGGCCAAGGGCCGGACCCTGTTCATCGCCGACACCAACGTCACCGAGATGCCCGAAGCCGAGGACCTGGTGGAGATCGCCGTCGAGGCGGCGCGCGCCGTGCTCACCCTGGGCTACAAGCCGCGGGTCGCCTTCATGAGCTATTCCACCTTCGGCAACCCGATGGGCGTCCGCTCGGAGAAGGTGCGCGAGGCCGTGGCCATGCTCGACGAGATGGACGTCGACTTCGAGTACGAGGGCGAGATGCCGCCGGAGCTGGCGCTCGATCCCAGCAAGCGGGTCAACTATCCGTTCATGCGCCTGTCGGGGCCGGCCAACGTGCTGATCATGCCGGCCATCCACTCCGCCGCGATCTCCACCCAGCTGATCGAGGTCCTGGGCGGGGCGACGGTGATCGGCCCGATCCTGCTGGGCCTGTCGAAGGCGGTGCAGATCACCCCGCTGTCGGCCTCGGTGTCGCGGATCCTGCAGATGGCCACCGTGGCGGCCTACGACCGGCCGCTGGTGGAGATCGAGGGCTGATCCTCCCGGCGTGATCCCCGACGGCCGCTGACGGGCTTCCGGGATGACCCGGTTGTTTGCTATGTGGCGCGCCCCTCGCAACGGCGGCGCGTCATGAGCACCCTCTCTCTGGGCATCGACTTCGGCACGACCAACACCGTGGTCGCGCTGGCCGACGCCTCGGGGCCGGCGCAGCTGGTGAGGTTCCCGGCGCCGGAGGGCGAGCTGTTCGCCTTCCGCTCCGCCCTGTCGTTCCACGCCCCGCCGGAGCATCCCCAGGACCGCGCCATCGCCGCCGGCCCCTGGGCCATCGAGGCCTATGTGGAGGATCCGGCCGAGACCCGGTTCATCCAGTCGTTCAAGAGCTTCGCGGCCTCGGAGAGCTTCACCGAGACCCAGGTGCTGGGGCGCCGCTACCGGTTCGAGGACCTGCTCTCCACCTTCCTGCTGAAGGTCCGCGACTACGCCGGGAACGGCATGGCCGAGCTGCCGCGGCGGGTGATCGTCGGCCGGCCGGTGACCTTCGCCGGCGGCGCGCCGAAGCCGGAGCTGGCGCTGGAGCGCTACGAGATCGCCTTCCGCCGCATGGGGTTCGAGGAGATCCTCTACGCCTACGAGCCGGTGGGGGCTGCGTTCTTCTTCGCCCGCGAACTCGACCATGACGCCACCGTGCTGGTCGGCGACTTCGGCGGCGGCACCTCGGACTTCTCGATCATCCGCTTCGAGCGTGAAGCCGGCGAGATCCGCTCGATCCCGCTCGGGCGGTCGGGGGTGGGCGTGGCCGGCGACGCCTTCGACTACCGGATCATCGACAACCTGGTCTCCCCGGCGCTCGGCAAGGGCTCCAGCTACGAGAGCTTCGGCAAGGTGCTGCCGATCCCCAACCGCTACTATTCGGCCTTCGCCCGCTGGGACCAGCTGGCCCTGATGCGCGCCAGCCGCGACATGCGCGAGATCCGCAAGCTGGTGCGCGAGGCCGTCGAGCCGGAGAAGCTCGCCCGGCTGGTGGAGACCCTGGACGAGAACTACGGCTACCGCCTCTACCGCTCGGTCTCGCGGCTGAAGGAGGCGCTGTCGCGCGAGGCGCAGGCGGAATTCCGCTTCGAGGCCGGCTCCATCGGCATCGTCCGCGACGTCGCCCGAACGGAGTTCGAGGGCTGGATCGCCCCGGAGCTGGGGCTGATCGAGGCGGCGGTGGACGCGGCGCTCGCCAACGCCAACCTGGGGCCCGAGGGGATTGACCGGGTGTTCCTCACCGGCGGCTCGTCGCTGGTGCCGGCGGTGCGGTCGATCTTCCACCGCCGCTTCGAGGCCTCGAAGATCGAGACCGGGGCGGAGCTGGAATCCATCGCCTCGGGCCTGGCGCTGATGGGCCGCGAGCGCGACCTGAGCCGGTGGACGGCCAGCGCCCCGGCGTGACGGCTAGGTAAGCGCCGCCAGCGCCTCCTCGGCGGCGCGGACGCCGGTCTCCCAGGCCCCGTGGGCGGTGGAGTAGTAGTGCGGGCTGGTGGCCTCGCCGGCGAAGAAGATGCGGTTGTCGACCGGCTGCGCCAGCGCCGCCCGCGCCCCGGCGTGGCCCGGCAGGGCATGGGAGTAGCTGCCCAGCGACCAGGCGTCGGCGGCCCAGGCGGTCTCGCCGAGCGGCGTCAGCTTGCGCCGCCAGTCGGACCCCAGCAGCGCCGCCAGTTCCTCGATCGCGAAGGCGGTCATCGCGCCCCGGCCCTCGGCTTCCAGCGCGCGCGCCGAGCGGCCGCCCAGGAAGGTCTCGACGTAGGGCCGCCCGAACGGCCGCAGGTGATAGCTGCCGGTCTCGGTGCGGTCGGTGCGGCCGAACAGGTGGCCCTCCGCCGGCAGGGCCTCGGGTTCGTCGACGCCGAGAAAGACCTTGTCGGCGAGGCCGAGCGGCAGGCCGGCGGCGGCCTCGGCCTTGTCCGGCAGCCCCGGTGAGAAGGCCAGGCGGCCCTCGGCGAGCGCCGGCGTCGGCGCGGTGACGATCACCGCGCGGGCGAAGATCGTCCCGCGGGAGGTGTCGAGCCACAGTTGCGGGCCGTCGTGGCGGATCACCCGCACGACGCAGTCGGTGACGACCCGGTCCGGCTCGGCGAAGGCGGCGATGGCGGTCCCATAGCCCTCCGCCACCCGATAGTTGACGCCGGAGTCCTCGTAAGCCGCGTAGTCGACCACTGAGACCTGATCGTACTCCGCCCCGTTGTAGTAGCTGGAGACCGCGTCCATCAGGTGGTTCCAGCGCCCGCCCGGCGGCAGCAGCTCGGCGGCCGGCCGGTCGACGCCGGCCTTCGCGGCCGCCTCCAGGGTCTGCTCGAAGGCGCCGTAGGCCTCGCCGAAGGCCCGCTGGTCCTCGGCGGGGAAGTCCTGATTGCCGGACTGCCGCGTCCAGTGCGGCGGCGTGCGGTCGATGGTGAAGCCGGCGCGCTCGAACAGCCCGACCAGCGGATTGACGTCGGCCGAGTGCAGCCAGCCGCAGCCGCAGTCGAGCGGCAGGCCGGCGGCGATCACCGTGTGCGCACGGCCGCCGACCCGGTCCCGGGCCTCCAGCGCCACCGCGGAGACGCCGGCCGCCGTGAGCCGCCGCAGCGCCGCGATCCCCGCCGCGCCCGCGCCCACCACCACCACATCGAACCTGTCCTGCATCCGGCCTGGACCCCGTCTCTGGACCCTGGCCGGCCTAGCTGCCGGCTTTGCGCAGGCTGGGGCTGTCGAGGTCGAGCTGGTCGAGCGGGATGGTCTCCAGGTTCGGCAGCCTGGCCTTCAGGGGCGCGGCGAAGGCCTTGGCGTCGCCGGCGACGATGACGCTGGCCGAGCCCGGGTCCAGCCGGCGGCCGGCGAAGTCCTGCACCTGGGCCGACGACACCGCCTCCACCTTGGCGGTGTAGCGGGTGATCTCGTCCAGCGGCACGCCGTAGAGGGCGAGATTGCCGAGGATGTTGGCCAGGCCATCGGTGGTGGCGAGCTCACGGCCGTAGCCGCCCACCAGCACCGACTTGCGGGCCTTCAGCTCCTCGGCCCCGGCCGGCGCGGCCGCGAGCTTGGTCATCTCCTGGGTGATCAGCTCCAGCACCTGCGGCGCGGACTCGTTCTTGGTCTGGGCCGCGGCCCGGAAGGAGCCGGTGGTGCGGTTGGCCGACAGCCGCGAGGAGGCGCCGTAGCTCAGGCCGCGCTTGATGCGGATCTCCTGGTTCAGCCGAGCCGAGTAGCCGCCGCCCAGCACGGTGTTGGCGACGATGCCCGGGTAGTAGTCGGGATCGCTGCGCGGGATGGCCGGCTTGACCACGGTGACGGCGGCCTGCCCGGCGCCGGGCAGGTCGATGGCCACGGCGCGGGCGTGCGGCTGCGGGGTGATCGCCGGCGCGGGCGGCAGCGGCGAGGCCGGCCGGGCCCAGTCGCCGAACGCCTGCTGCGCCAGCGCGAAGCCCTGGTCGGCGGTGATGTCGCCGGTCAGCACCAGGATGGCGTTGTCGGGCCGGAACCACGCCTGGTGGATGGCCGTCAGGTCGGCGGGCTTGATGCGCGGGATCGAGGCCGGCGTGCCGGTGGTCACATGGCCGAACGGCGTGCCCCCGAACACCACCGGCGCGGCGGCGAAGCCGGTCACCTGGCCGGGCTCCTGGTAGGCCACCTGCAGGCCGTCGAGGGCGAGCTGCCGCTGGCGGTCCAGCTCCTCGGCCTTGAAGGCCGGGTTCCGGGCCACGTCGGCCATGATCGCCATGGCGGCGTTCAGCATGTCGGGCATGACGTTGAGGGTGACGGAGGAGGACTCCAGGCCGGCGGCGGAGTCCAGCGTCGCGCCCAGGGCCTCGACCTGGCGGGCGATCTCCTGCGCCGAGCGGGTCGTGGTGCCCTCGGTCAGCATGCCCGCGGTCATGCCGGTGGCGCCGGAGAGGCCCTGCGGGTCCGCCCAGGCGCCGGTCTTGACGGTGAGGTCGGCGGTGACCAGCGGCAGCTCCGTGGAGTGGGCGACGATGACCCGCAGGCCATTGGCCAGCGTCCGCTCCGCCGGCTGCGGCAGCACCGGCTGCACCGGCGCGGCGATCGGCGGCGGGGCCTGGCGCTTGCCGGCGGGCGCGAGCGCGAACACCGGGCCCGCGTACTTGGCGACCATCTTCGGCGGCGCCGGCGGCGCGGCCGCGACCTCGCCCTTCGGCCGCTCGCTCTCCGGGCGGTAGCGGATGGTCATGCGCCGGTCGTCGGCGAGGTACTTGCGCGCCACCCGCTGCACGTCGGCGGCGGTCACCGCCTGCAGGTCGGCGAGCTCGGTGTTGGCCTTGGCCGCGTCGCCGTTGATCCGCAGCGCATAGCCGAGCGCGAAGCCGCGGCCGTCGATGGTCTCGCGTTCGCGCAGCTTGCCGGCGACCAGCTCGTTCTTGGCCTCGTCCAGCTCGGCGGCGCTGGGCGGGGCGTCGCGCAGGCGCTTCACCTGCGCCAGCAGGGCGCTCTCGCCCTGCGCCAGGTTGTGGCCGGACGCCATCACCGCGCCGACCATGAAGTTGCCGGGCTGCTGCGGCAGGTCGGCGTTGGAGAAGATCTCGGTGGCCACCTGCTGGTCGTAGACCAGGCTGTTGTAGAGCCGCGACGACTTGCCGGCCGACAGGATGGCGTCCAGCACCTTCAGCGCCGGGGCGTCGGGGTCCGACGCCTTCACGGTCAGCCAGGTGATCGCCAGCGCCGGCAGCGGCACGTTGGGGCCGTAGCCCTCGAACACGCCGGGACTGGTGCGCGGCGGCTCCACGGCCGTGACCCGCCGGATCGGCTGGGCCGGCTTCTTCAGCGGGCCGAGGTAGCGGTCGATCCAGACGTCGAGCTTGGCCTCATCGAAGTTGCCGACCACGATCAGGGCGGCGTTGTCCGGCCGGTAGTAGGCTTGGTGGAAGGCCCGCACGTCGTCGATGGTGGCGGCGTCCAGCTCCTCGATCGAGCCGATGCCCGGCCGGTGGTAGGGGTGGGTCGTGTAGGTGGCTTCCGGCACGTAGAGCGAGAACAGCCGCCCGTACGGCGAGGCCAGCACCCGCTGGCGCAGCTCCTCCTTCACCACGTCGCGCTCGGACTTGAAGTTCGGCTCGTCGATGACCAGCGAGCCCATCCGCTCGGCCTCGGCCCAGACCAGCCGCTCCAGGTGATTGGCCGGGACCACCTCGTAGTAGTTGGTGAAGTCGTCCCAGGTGGAGGCGTTGTTCATGCCGCCCACGTCCTCGGTCAGCCGGTCGAAGCTCTCGGCCGGCAGGTCCTTGGTGGCCTTGAACATCATGTGTTCGAAGAGGTGGGCGAAGCCGGAGCGGCCGCGGGGGTCGTCCTTGGAGCCGACGCCGTACCAGACCTGCACCGTGACGTTGGGCGTCGTGCGGTCCAGCGAGGTGAACACCTGCAGCCCGTTGGGCAGGGTGCGCTGCTTGTAGACGATCGGCGGGACGGTGGCGGTGGGCGGGCTCTGCGCGAGCGCCGCGGGCGCGAGGGCGGTGGTGGCGAGGAACAGCGCGAGACCGGCGGCGCGGGCGGTGCGGAGCATGAGGACGTCCCGATGAGGCTTACGGGAAATCCTTAGCACCGCCCGGCCGCCGGGGAAGCTTACGGCCTTGTCATCAGCCCTGGGCGGCGACGCCCAGGCCGTCGCAGAGACGCGCGTAGTCGGTGGGGGCGAGGCTGGCCTT
Organism: Phenylobacterium hankyongense; assembly: GCF_003254505.1. Taxonomy (NCBI): domain Bacteria; kingdom Pseudomonadati; phylum Pseudomonadota; class Alphaproteobacteria; order Caulobacterales; family Caulobacteraceae; genus Phenylobacterium; species Phenylobacterium hankyongense. The sequence continues at coordinate 1,427,128 of NZ_QFYP01000001.1, forward strand.
CGCGGCCATTTCCATGATCGCGCCGAAGGCCTCGGCCGGGGCGTTGGCGCGGATCGCGCCCAGGAAGACCACCCGGTCGCGCGGCGTGGCGGCGGGGATCATCAGCCGGCCGAAGGTGATCAGCTCCTCCGGCGTCAGGCCGCTCAGGATGCAGTCCTCGATGGAGGCCAGCTCCTCGTCGGTGAACAGGCTTTGCAGGACGGGCAGGATCAGCTGCTCCTCCTCGGCCATATGGGCGAAGTCCTCGGCCACGAACACCGAGTAGCGCAGGTAGAGCCGCCGCATCAGCGCCGGCCGCTCCAGGGCGTCCGCGCCCTCCGCCCGCGCGCACAGCTCCTCGAGCTCCTCGATGGCGTGGCGGTGGTGGTCATGGGACTGGGCGAGGCGGGCGCTGGCGCCCGGCGCGCGGGCCTCCAGCGCGGTGTGCACCCAGAGGTCCTCGTTGGCGAGGTGGTGTTCGGCCAGGTGGCACTGGGTGCGGACGTCGGCGACCAGCTCGGCCACCGCCTGGCCGCTGTCGACGTCGGCGCAGCCGAGGCGGACCAGCAGCTGGGCGTGGGCCAGCCGCAGCCCTTTGTGGATCGGGCCGTAGAAATCGAACGTCGCGGTGGGCTTGGCTTGGATGAAGGACATAGGGGGCTCCTCCGCCGGCGCGGATCGCCGGCGGCTTTCTGTCGGGTTCAGGGATGAAGGGTGAAGCGGTGGCGGATCAGGCCGGGATGCGGGCCTGGGCCTGGACGGCGGACAGGAAGCCGTAGAAGGCCGCGTAGGTCGCGTCCCAGGTGGGACGGGCCTTCATGCGCGCGATCCAGCGCTCGATGTTCGGATAGGGGCTGAGGTCGAAGGCCACCGCCTCGCCGAGCACCACGAAGGACGCGCCGAGATAGTCGGCCAGGCTGATCTGGTCGCCGCAGACGAAGGCGCGGTCGCCGATCATGTGGCGGTCCAGGACGTTGAGCCAGCGGGGCGCGTGCTCCTCGCCGAAGGCGATCATGTGCTCGGCCAGCTGCGGGGTGACGCCGTGCGGGATGCCCAGGTGCGGATAGACCGCCATCACACAGTAGTATTCGTGGAAGTTGGTGGCGAACCAGTCGAGCGCCTCGTTGACCTTGGCGCGCGCCTTCAGCTCGGTCGGATAGGCGGGCGAGCCGACCTTGTCGGCCAGGTACTTCAGGATCGACGAGCTCTCGCCGAGCGACAGGTCGCCGTCGACGAGGAAGGGCACCACCAGGTTCGGGTTGATCGCCGCGTAGGCGGCTTCGCGGTTCTGGTGGGTCAGCAGATCGACGTGCTCGAACTCGAGCGCGATCCCGTGCTCGGCGGCGAACATCATGACGGGCCGGGAGACGGTGGAGATGGGGTCGTAGTAGAGCTTCACGGTGCGGGTCCTCGATTTTTCGCGGGCCACGTTCGGCGACCCATGTTCGAATTTCGAAGGCCGGGGCATAAAGGTGGGGCCGGTGCGCCGCAATCAGCGCTCTTGCAGGCTGGTTCTGCGCAATTGCAGAATGGAAACATGTTCGACTGGAACGACCTGAAAGCGCTTCTGGCCGTGGCCCGCGGAGGATCGACCCTCGCGGCGGCCAAGACGCTGCGGGTCAACCAGACCACGGTCGCCCGGCGCATCGAAAGCCTCGAGGCGGACCTCGGGCTGAAGCTGTTCGAGCGCGGCCAGGGCGGAAGCCGGCTGACCGAAACAGGGCTGGCCCTGATCGCCGAGGCCGAAGCCGTGGAGCGCGCGAGCCAGGGCTTCACCCATCAGGCGCAGGCGCTGGCGCGCGGGATGGCCGGCGTGGTGCGGGTCACGGTCAACGAGGTGCTGGCCAACATCGCCCTGGTGCCGGCGCTGAGCGAGTTCCGGCGGCTCTATCCCGGCGTGACCGTGGACCTGTTGATCGGCGACGCCTTCCTGGACATCCAAAAGGGCGAGGCGGACGTGGCCATCCGCGGCGCCTCGGTGCTGCCCGATTCCGACCTGGTCTCGCGCAAGCTGGCCGACTTCGAGTGGGGGATCTACTGCAGCCGCGACTATGCGGTGCGCCGCGGCTGGCCGCGCGTCCTGGCCGAGCTCAACGACCATGTGCTGATCGGCGGCGAAGGCGGACTCGTGCCCCTGCCGGCCATGCAGTGGATGATGGCCAAGGCCCCGGCGGCCGAGGTGCATTGCCGCTCCAACAGCCTCACCAACCTGATGGTCGCGGCCAAGGCGGGCCTGGGGCTGGCGCCCCTGCCCCGGCTGGTGGCCGACATCGATCCCGACCTGTTCTGCTGCCTGCCGATCGACGACCTCCCGTCACCGGTCTGGGTGCTGACCCGCGCCGACATGCGCGACGTGCCGCGGGTCCGCGCCTTCATCGATTTCCTGATGCCGCACTTCGCCACCGACCGGCGGGCGCTGATCGAGCGGGGCCTGCAGACCCAGGCCGCCGTGGCGGGCGCCATCGCCGCCGCGCGCCAGGAGGAGGCGCCCGCATGACCCCGAGCTCCGATCCCGGCGCGTTCGACTGGAACGACCTCAAGGCGTTCCTCGCCGTGGCGCGGGGCGGCTCCACCCTGTCGGCGTCGAGGACGCTGGGCGTCAACCAGACCACGGTCGCGCGCCGCACCGAGAACCTGGAAGAGGCGCTCGGCGTGAAGCTGTTCGAGCGCGGGCAGACCGGCAGCCGGCTCACCGAGGCCGGCCGCGACCTGCTGGCGGACGCCGAGAAGGTGGAGAACGCCGCGGTCGCGCTCGGCAACCACGCCCAGGCCCATCAGCGCGGCCTGGCCGGCGCCATCAAGATCACCTGCACCGAGATCCTCGCCAACGCGATGATCACCCCGGCGATCGGCGAGTTCCGCAAGCTCTATCCGGAAGTGCATGTCGACCTGCTGATCACCGATCGGGCGCTGGACATCGAGGCCGGCGAGGCGGACCTGGCGATCCGCTCCGGCCGCGCCCTGCCGATCTCCGACCTGGTGGCCCGCAAGCTCGCCGACTACGACTTCGCCCTCTACTGCAGCCGCGACTACGCCACCCGCAAAGGCGTGCCGACGCTGGCCAACCTGCAGGACCACGACCTGATCGGCGGCGAGGTGACGCTGGGCCCGCTGCCGGGCATGGAGTGGATGTTCGGGCATGCGGGCGGCAAGTCGCCGGCCACGCGCTCCAACACCATGACCAACCTGATGCACGCGGTCCGCGCGGGCCTGGGCGTCGCGCCGCTGGGCTGCATCCTCGCCGACGCCGACCCGGTCCTGATCCGCTGCTCCCCCGCCATCGAGACGGCCCAGGCCTCGTCCTGGATCGTCACCCGCCGGGAGCTGAAGGACATCCCACGCGTCCGCGCCTTCATCGACTTCCTGGTCCCCTATGTGCTGCAGGACTCTCGGATCCGCGAGGCCCAGAACCGGGCGCTACGCCAGCGCGTCGCCGACAACGACGAGGCGCCGCCGGCGCTCAGCTCACCCGCCTGAGCGGGCTCAGCCGTCCGACCAGGCGTCGCCCCAGTCGAGCCGCCGGGCGATGGCGTGGGCGGCCTTGTCACGCCGCCCGACGAAGCGCTGCTCCAGCCCCTCGGGGCCGCAGAGCTTGAGCTCGATTCCCGGCTTGCCCGCGCGCGGGGGAGCGAGCACCCGCGGGCTCCGCGCGAGCGCCGCCACGCCCGGGCGCGCAGCGACCAGATAGGCGAAGCGCTCGTCCTCGAAGGGAACGTCCGCGCCCTTGGCCATGCGGTGGTCGCGGCTGCGGGGCAGGCGGACGGAGAAGTGGCACCAGTCGGAGCCGGTCAGCGGGCAGGCCGCGGCGTGGGAACAAGGCGCCAGCAGGGCCGCGCCGGCCGTGACCAGCGCCTGCCGGGCGGCGAGGATGCGCGCGAAGCCGGCCGGCGTGCCGGGCTCCACCAGGGCCAGCACGCCCTCGCAGGCCGCCCAGAGCGCGGCCACCACCTGCGCCTGCCGCTCGGCCGCGATCTCCGCCAGGGCATAGCTGACGACCACCAGGTCCGCCCTGGGCCAGGATGGGTTGGCGGCCGTGAGGTCGGCGCGGCGGCGCTCGGCGCCCTGCAACGCCGGCGGCCCGGCCTGGGCGAGGCGGGCGGCCAGCCCCAGGAACGGCGGGCTGGCGTCGAGCCAGGTGGCCGTGGCGAGGCTTGGCCAGGCCTCCGACGCCGCCCAGCCGGCGGCGCCCGGACCCGCGCCGGCGTCCAGCAGCCGCCTCGGCGCGAAGCCGGGGGCCATCCGCGCGGCCTCGGCGAAGACGCTGGCGCAGGCGGCGTAGGTGGCGGGCATCCGCGCCAGCGCATAGGCGAGCGCGTCCTGCGGCCCGCGGATCACCGCGGCGGAGGTCCCGCCGGCCCGGTAGGCGGCCGAGGTGCGGGCGGTGCGCTCGGCGAGGTCCTTGCGCGAGACGCCTTCCAGCTCGCGATCGATGGCGGCCCGCAGCGCGCCCGGCAGGTCGGGGGTCATGGGGCGCGCGCCACCGACGCCCGGCGCAGCGCCAGCAGGGCGGTCGGCACTTCGCGCCGCAGGGCGATCCGCGCCAGCGGCCCCGGGACGTGGAAGGGCGCCGTCACCCGGCTCTCGTAGAACACCCGCACCGCGCCGGCGGCCTGCGGCTCCAGCCGCCACTCGCCGTCGAACACCGCCAGGTCGCCGGCCGTGCGGCGGAAGCGGATGCGGCGCTCCGGCTCGTAGTCGGACCGGAACACGTTGCGCACCGGCGGCAGGAAGGTCATCCGGCTGATGTACTCGCGCACGTCCCAGGCGCCGGCGGGATCGGCCTCCAGCACCCGGCAGCTCTTCAGGTCGGCGACCAGTTTCGGCGCAAGGTCGCAGTCGGTCATCACCGTCCAGATGACGGTGACGGGGGCCGGCACGTCGATGGCCGCGCGGATCAGGCCGGAGGAGCCGTCCGGGTCCGGTTGCACGTCGACGTACGGCCGCCCCTGCGCCAGCGCCGCCATGGCGCGGGGCGGCAGGTCGAAGGCCGCGGCGGGGGCGGCGAGGAAGAGCGCCGCCGCACAGGCCCAAAGGGTGATCGACAGGCCCGCCATGCGCAAATCCGCTCTTCCCGGCGGGCGATCGCCCGCTACGCCGTCACCCGGTTGTTCACCAGGTCGTCGACCACCGAGGGGTCGGCGAGGGTGGAGGTGTCGCCGAGATTGGTCAGGTCGTCCTCGGCGATCTTGCGCAGGATGCGGCGCATGATCTTGCCGGAGCGGGTCTTCGGCAGGCCGGGCGCGAACTGCACCACGTCGGGCGCGGCGAACGGGCCGATCTCGCGCCGGACCCAGCCCTTCAGCTCGGCCTGCAGGATGTCGGTGGGCGCGACGTCGGCCTTCAGCGTCACGAAGCAGTAGATGCCCTGGCCCTTCACCGGATGCGGATAGCCGACCACGGCGGCCTCGGCGACGTGCTCGTTGGCGACCAGCGCGCTCTCGATCTCGGCGGTGCCCAGCCGGTGGCCGGAGACGTTGATCACGTCGTCCACGCGGCCGGTGATCCAGTAGTAGCCGTCCGCGTCGCGGCGGGCGCCGTCGCCGGTGAAGTACTTGCCCGGGTAGGTGGTGAAATAGGTGGTGATGAACCGCTCGTGGTCGCCATAGACCGTGCGCATCTGGCCGGGCCAGGAGTCGGTCAGGCAGAGGTTGCCGCTGATCGCGCCGAACAGCTCCTTGCCGTCGGCGTCCACCAGCTGCGGCATGATCCCCGGCAGCGGCTTGGCGCAGGAGCCGGGCTTCAGCGGCGTCGCGCCCGGCAGCGGGCTCATCAGGCAGGCCCCGGTCTCGGTCTGCCACCAGGTGTCGACGATCGGGCAGCGTTCCTCGCCGACCACCCGGTGATACCAGAGCCAGGCTTCCGGATTGATCGGCTCGCCGACCGTGCCCAGCAGGCGCAGGGACTTGCGCGAGGTGCGGGCGACCGGCCCGTCGCCGTCGCGCATCAGGGCGCGGATGGCGGTCGGCGCGGTGTAGAAGATCTCCACCTTGTGCTTGTCGCAGACCTCCCAGAACCGCGAGGCGGTCGGGTAGTTGGGCACGCCCTCGAACATCACCGTGGTCGCCGCGTTGGCCAGCGGGCCGTAGACCACGTAGCTGTGGCCGGTCACCCAGCCGATGTCGGCGGTGCACCAGAAGACCTCGCCCGGCCGGTAGTCGAACACCAGCTCGTGGGTGTGCGCCGCCCAGGTCAGGTAGCCGCCGGTGGTGTGCAGCACGCCCTTCGGCTTCCCGGTCGAACCGGAGGTGTAGAGGATGAACAGCGGGTCCTCGGCGTTCATCGGCTCGGGGTCGCAGGTGTCCGAGACGGTCTTCTTCAGCTCCGAATAGTAGGCGTCGCGGCCCGGCGTCATCGGCACGTCGGCCTGGGTGCGGCGCACGACGATCACGTCCTCGACGCCCGGGCAGTCCTTCAGCGCCTCGTCGACGTTGAGCTTCAGCGGCACGGTCTTGCCGCCGCGCACGCCCTCGTCGGCGGTGATCACGATGCGAGAGTCGCAGTCCTGGATGCGCCCGGCCAGGCTGTCGGGGGAGAAGCCGCCGAACACCACCGAGTGCACCGCGCCGATCCGCGCGCAGGCCAGCATGGCGACCGCCGCGGCCGGGATCATCGGCAGGTAGATGGTCACCCGGTCGCCCTTCCGGACGCCGCGGGCCTTCAGCACGTTGGCCATCCGGCAGACCTCGGCGTGCAGCTGGCCGTAGGTGACGGTGTCGTAGACCTCGGGGTCGTCGCTCTCCCAGATGATCGCCACCTGGTCGCGGCGCTCGGGCAGGTGACGGTCGATGCAGTTGACCGAGACGTTCAGGACGCCGTCGGCGAACCAGCGGATATGGAAGTCCTCGCGGTGGAAGGAGACGTCCTTCGCCTGGGTGAACGGCTGCATCCAGTCGAGCCGCTGCGCCACCTCGGTCCAATAGCCCTCGGGGTCCTGGTCCACGCGGCGGGTGGCCGCCTCGAAGCCCGCCGCGTCCATCAGGGCCCGCTTGGCCCAGGCCTCGGGAACCGGAAACACCTCACTGTCGGACACCTGAGCGCACTCCATGGAAGAACCTGTGGATGGAGTATGCGGAGAGGGGCCCTGGGCGCAATATGCCGCTTCCGCCGCGCTTGCCGGGCCGGCCGGACGTCGCCATGGTCCGCGCATGTATCGTATGGCTTGGGTCGCGGCGCTGGCGGCGCTTTCGTTGACGGCGTGTAGCGGCAAGCCCGGCCAGGATGCGGCCGGCGCCGTGCAGGGATTCTTGGCGGCCGTGCACGCCAACGACCGCGCGGCCTTCGAGGCCGACATCGACCGTGCGGCCCTGCGCCGCGACCTGCGCAGCCAGATCGTCGAGCTGGGCCGGGCGGCGGGCCTCGAGGTGGACGGCGGCCCCTCCGAGTTCACCCTCGACCGGATGATCGGTCCCGACAACTTCCATCTGGTGCAGGCCGAGAGCGGCGCGCCGCTGGCCGCGCCGCCGACGCTGGAGCAGGTGAGGCCGCTGCTGAAGCCGGTGGACGGCTCCCACGTCTGCCTGCACGGCCCGCTGCCGCAACAGCCCTGCGTATTGACGTTCGAAAGGCAGAAGGCCGGCGGCAAGGATCCCGCCGCCCAGGCGCGCACGGCCGGCTGGCGGCTGGTGCGGATGCCCGCCACCGACCTGCGGATCGAGGTCGGGGCGGAGCCTCCGGCGAAGAAATAGTTCGACGACTAGGCGGGCTGCTTGACGGTCCGCAGGTAGGGCTTGTGCTCGGTCCAGCCGCCGGGGAACAGCGTCTTCGCCTGTTCGTCGCTGACCGACGGCACGATGATCACGTCCTCGCCCTGCTTCCAGTTGGCCGGGGTGGCGACCTTGTGGTTGTCGGTGAGCTGCAGGCTGTCGATCACCCGCAGCAGCTCGTCGAAGTTGCGCCCGGTGGAGGCGGGGTAGGTCAGCGTCAGGCGGACCTTCTTGTTGGGGTCGATGATGAACACCGAGCGCACGGTGGTGGTGTCCGAGGCGGCCGGATGGATCATGCCGTAGAGGTCGGAGACCTTGCGGTCGTGGTCGGCGATCAGCGGGAAATTGAGCTTGGCGCCTTGCGTCTCCTCGATGTCCCTGGCCCAGCCCAGGTGGCTGTCGGCCGGGTCGACGGAGAGGCCGATCACCTTGGCGCCGCGCCGCTCGAACTCCGGCTTCAGCTTGGCGACCACGCCGAGCTCGGTGGTGCAGACCGGGGTGTAGTCCCTCGGGTGCGAGAACAGCACGACCCAGCTGTCGCCCGCCCAATCGTAGAAGCGCAGGGGCCCTTCGGTGGAGTCCTGGGTGAAGTCGGGAGCAGTGTCCCCCAGTCGCAGGCTCATCACGTTCTCCTTCACGGATTTGATCTTATCGGCCCGCCTCGAAGGTAATATGCCGGGGTGCTGATTGCACGGGGGCGAAGGGATTTCATGCTGCTGCACCTCTCCACCTGGATCGAGATCGAGGACTATCTGAAGCGCTCGAAGACGGTGGTCGTGCCCATCGGCTCCAACGAGCAGCACGGCCCGACGGGTCTCCTGGGCACCGACTGGCTGTGCCCGGAGATCATCGCCCACGAGGCCCAGAAGAGCGCCGACATCCTGGTGGCGCCGACCTTCAACATCGGCATGGCGCAGCACCACCTGGGTTTCCCCGGGACCATCGCGCTGCGGCCCTCGACCTTCATGGCGGCGATCGGCGACTGGTGCCGGAGCCTCGGCCTCTACGGGTTCGAGAAGATCTATTTCCTCAACGGCCACGGCGGCAACGTGGCCACCATCGAGGCGGCGTTCTCCGAGCTCTACGCCGAGGCCACCTACGCCGGCCGCCGCCGCGGCTTCGCCTGCAAGCTGAAGAACTGGTGGGAGCTGAAGGGCGTCTTGAGCCTCGCCAACCGGCAGTTCCCCACCGGCCACGGCAGCCACGCCACGCCGTCGGAGATCGCGGTAACCCAGTGGGCCTATCCCGACGCCATCAAGTCGGCCAACTACGCGCCGCAGATCGCGCCGACCGGACCGATCCGCGAGGCGCTCGACTTCCGCGCCCGTTACGCCGACGGCCGCATGGGCTCCGACCCCGGGCAGGCGACGCCGGAAAAGGGCGGCGAGCTGGTGGCCGCGGCGGTGGCCGGGCTGATCGAGGAAGTGGCGGCGTTCGGGGCGGAAGAGACGCCGGCCTAGCGGTGGCCGGCACGGGGCCGGCCATGACGGCTCAAACTATGTTTGGGCCTAAAAGGCCGCGCCGGCCGAGGGCATGGCCAGGCGGTGCGCCTGGACCTTGGGACGGCCCTGCCAGTCGAGGTCTTCGGCCTTGGTCAGCGCCTGGGCGTCCTGGGCGGCGGCGGCGGCGGTGACCAGTTCGGGCTCGGCGGCGGCGGCGATCTGCCTGGGGCTGGAAACAGCTTCCTCCGCCGGCGCGGCGGCCGGGGCGGTCATTTCGCTGGCCGCGGTCAGGGCGAGCCTGGCCGGGCTGCGCGAGAGGTTGTCGAGGGTGGCGATCTGGATGCCGTGCGACTCGCCGCCGGCGTAGCGGCCGCCGAACGCCGGCGGCAGGCCCGCGCCGCCCGTCCAGCGATAGAAGATGTGCGCGCCGATGACGCCGACCTTGACCAGCGTCGGGCTCCAGTACGGGGCCACGTAGTCGGCGTGGTAGTGGGTGGCTTCGCCGACCTTCTTCATGACGTAGCCGTGCAGGGCCGCCTCGGCGACCTTGCGGGCCCGGTCCCACTTCTCGGGCGCCGGGGCGCGGGCCAGGGCGCCGTCGCAGGTGAAGCTGAACTGGCAGCCGGTCGAGCGGTCGGAGCCCTGGAAGACCACGCCGCAGACCGTCTTCGGGAAGGCTGGATGGCGCATGCGGTTGAGCACCACCTGGGCCACCGCCCGCTGGCCGTCGGTGCTCTCGTTGGCCGCCTCGTAATAGAGGGCCGCGGTCATGCAATCGACCGCCCGGGCCTCGTCCAGCACGCCGGCGGCGTTCAGGTGGAACGGCTTGGCGGCCGGATTGGGCAGCGGCGAGACCGGGTTGGAGGCGTTCCACAGCCGGGCGGCGTCGGGCGCCAGGTCGCGCAGGCGGATGACGCCCGCGTCGGGCTCGGCGCCGTCGGCCGTCGTCGCGACCGCGCCGGTTTCGGCGTTGGCCAGCGCCACCGAGGCCCGCAGCGGCAGGCCCGCGGCGCCGCCCAGGTGCGCGAACGCTGGCTCGGCCGGCAGCGCGCCCAGGACCACCGCCGCGCTCATCGCCGCCACAAGCCCCAGCTGCACGCCCGTCAGGTGGACGGCGTGGTCGCGGGCGAACAGATGACGGAAGCGAAGGCGCACGCACTCACCAAACGAAGTTGTCGGAGGCGCGACCCCTTAAGGCCAAGGTGGCGCTAAGGCCACCCTTTTCTTTAACACAAGGTTAACCTTTCGGGCGGGTTAACGCTGTCTATTCAGAGTGTTAACGACGGCGGTCAGGCGGTGAACAGGGTGCCGCCCCGCAGCGCCACCGGCCAGTCGTACAGCCGTTCGCCCACGCAGGGCCCCGCCACGCAGGTCCCGTCGAGCCGGAACAGGGCGCCGTGGCCGGCGCACAGGATGTGCTCGCCCGAGCGCGTCAGGTAGCGGTCGTCCATGGCGCCCAGCGGCCAGCCGGCGTGCGGACAGGAGTCCACATAGCCCGCTACCGTGTCGCCGGCCCGCACCACGAAACCGGCGAACAGGCGGCTGTCGACGCGGAAGCGGAAGCTCTTGGCGCCGGGATCGGCGATCTCGGCAAGGTCGCAGAGCCGGACGCCGGCCTCCGGCTGCGCGGGGTTGGGGCTAGAGCTGGTGGCCAAGGGTGGTGCGGAAGCCATTGATGTCCACCCGCTCGAACAGCCCGGCCTTGCCGTACGGGTCGGCGGCGGCGAACGCCCTGGCGGCCGCCAGATCCTCGGCCTCGATGATCAGCAACGAGCCGACCATGCCGCCCCCCTCGTCGAGGAACGGCCCGGCCATCTTGATCTGGTCGAGGCGTTCGCGGGCCCAGACCAGGTGGTCCTCACGGGCGGCCATGCGCGTGGCGAGCGCGTTGGGCTTGTCGATGCAGACCAGGGTGAACAGCGGCATGGGTCAGCGTTCCTCGCGCAGGGGTCGTGAAAGCAGTCGGGCGATGGCCTCGTCCACCCCGGCCTCGCCGGCCAGGATGGCGGCCACCGCCTCGCAGATGGGGGTGTCGACGCCGAGCCGGGCGGCCAGCTGGCGCACGGCCGGCGCGGAGGCCACGCCCTCGGCCACCGACAGCTTGCCGGCCAACGCCGCCTCGAGCGTCTCGCCGCGGCCCAGCGCCAGGCCGACGCTCATGTTGCGCGACTGGTGGCTGGAGCAGGTGAGCACCAGGTCGCCGAGGCCGCAGAGGCCGGCCACCGTCTCGGCCTCGCCGCCCAGCGCCACGGCCATGCGGGTGAGCTCGGCGAAGCCGCGGGTGATCAGCGCGGCGTGGGCGCTGCGGCCCATGCCGCGGCCCTCGACGATGCCGCAGGCGATGGCCAGCACGTTCTTGATCGCGCCGCCGGCCTCCGCGCCGATCATGTCGGTGGCGAAGTAGGGGCGGAAGGTCGGGGTGGCCAGGGCTTCGGAGAGGTTGCGGGCGCAGTCCTCGTCCGGGCAGGCCAGGGTGACGGCGGTGGGCAGGCCGCGGGCCACCTCGCCGGCGAAGCTCGGGCCCGACAGCACGGCCGGCGCGGCCTGCGGAACGGTCTCCGCCAGCACCTCGGTCATCAGCTTCAGCGAGCCCTGCTCGATCCCCTTGGCGCAGAGCAGGATCGGCAGGCCGTCGCGGACGTGCGGGGCGAAGGCGGTCAGCGCGCCGCGCAGGTGCTGGGCGGGCGCGACGGCGAGCACCAGGTCGCGGTCGGCGAGATTGGCGAAGTCGGCGGTGGCGCGGATTTCGGGCTCCAGCGCGACCCCGGGCAGGAACAGGCTGTTCTCGTGGCGGGCGTTCACCGCCTCCACCACCTCCGGCTCGCGGGCCCAGAGCACGGTCTCCAGCCCCGCGCGGGCGCAGACCTGGGCCAGGGCGGTGCCCCAGGCGCCGCCGCCGATCACACCGGCTGTCTTCATGCTTTTGCGCCCTTGCGGCCGGTCTGGTGGGTGGGATTGGCGAGCGCGGCGGCTTCGTCCAGCGGCCAGCGCGGGCGGGCCGGGGCGTCCAGCGGGTCGGCCTGGCCCAGCGCCAGCCGCTCGGCGCCGGCCAGCGCGATCATCGCGGCGTTGTCGGTGCAGTAGGCCAGCGGCGGGGCGGTGAAGGAAAAGCCGCGGCCCTTTGCGGTGGCTTCCAGCCGGGCGCGGACCGTGCGGTTGGCGGCCACCCCGCCGGCCACCACGAAGCGCAGGCCACGGCCCTCGTGCTCGATGGCGTAGGCGGCCATGGCGCGGTCGCTGCGTTCGCAGAGCTGGCCCGCGATCGCGGTCTGCACGCTGGCGGCCAGGTCGCGGCGGTCGACGTCGGAGGTCAACCCCTCCGCCAGCCGGGCGGCGGCGGTCTTCAGGCCGGAGAAGGAGAAGTCGCAGTCCTTGCGGCCCAGCAGCATGCGCGGCAGCGGGAACCGCTCCGGCTGGCCGCCCTCCGCCAGGGCCTCCAGGGCCGGGCCGCCGGGGTAGGGCAGGCCGAGGGTCTTGGCGATCTTGTCGAAGGCCTCGCCGGCCGCGTCGTCGATGGTGGTCCCAAGCCGGCGGCAGGCGCCGACGCCATCCACCGACAGCAGCTGGCAGTGCCCGCCGGAGACCAGCAGCAGCAGGAAGGGATAGGGGATGTCCGCGCCCAGCCGCGCCGAGACCGCGTGGCCCTCCAGGTGGTTGACGGCGATCAGCGGCAGGCCGCGGGCCAGCGCCACCGCCTTGCCGAAGGACAGGCCGACCATCACCCCGCCGACCAGACCCGGCCCGGCCGTGGCCGCGACGCCGGTGAGGTCGCCGTAGCCGAGGCCGGCGGTCTTCAGCGCCTCGCCGGCGATGGCGTCGATGCTCTCCACGTGGGCGCGGGCGGCGATCTCCGGCACCACGCCGCCATAGGGCGCGTGCGCGGCGATCTGGCTGGCGACCGTCGAGGACAGCACCTCCACGTGGCCGTCAGCGCCCAGGCGCACCACCGCCGCGGCGGTCTCGTCGCAGCTGGTCTCGAGGCCAAGCACGATCTGGGAGGCGGTGGCGGTCAGGGTCATCCGGTTGCCGGGGGACGCCCGCTCCTGTAGCAGGCGCATCTCTCACCCGCTTCGAGGTAGACCGCCCGCCGTGCCCACGCAACCGCCCGTCCGGATCGGCGCCCGCGGCTCCAAGCTGTCGCTGGCCCAGGCCGGCATGATGCAGCGCCGGATCGCCGCGGCCCTGGGCGCGGACCCGGAGGACGCCGCCGCGGTGGCGCGCGCCGCGCCGCTGATCGTCATCACCACCACCGGCGACCGGGTGCAGGACCGCCGGCTGCTGGAGATCGGCGGCAAGGGCCTGTTCACCAAGGAGATCGAGGAGGCGCTGCTGGACGGCCGCATCGACTGCGCCGTCCATTCGATGAAGGACATGCCGGCCCTGCTGCCGGAGGGCCTGTGCATCGCCGCCATCCCCGAGCGCGAGGATCCGCGCGACGCCTTCCTGAGCCGCGTCGCCGAGCGGCTGGAGGATCTTCCGCAAGGCGCGCGGCTGGGCACCGCCAGCCTGCGCCGCCAGGCCCAGGCCCTGCACCGCCGCCCCGACCTCGACGTCCAGATGCTGCGCGGCAACGTCGACACCCGCATCGCCAAGCTGGAAGCCGGCGGGGCCGACGCCATCCTGCTGGCGATGTCGGGCCTCAAGCGGCTGGGGCTCGGCGACACGCCGCAGAGCCTGATCGACCCGATCGAATGCCCGCCGGCGCCGGGCCAGGGCGCGCTGGCCATCGAGACCCGCACCGCCGACCGCGACCTGCCCTGGGTGCTGACGCTCCGCCACGCGCCGACCACCATCGCCGTGGCCGCCGAGCGCGGCGCCCTGACCGCGCTGGAAGGCTCGTGCAAGACCGCCATCGGGGCGCACGCCTGGTTCGAGCTCGGCACGTTGAAGCTGATCGCCGAGGCGCTGTCGCCGGACGGCGCGCTGCGCTTCCGCCACGCCGGCGAGACCGAGGTGTCGCAACTGGCCGATCCGGAAGCCTCGGCCCGCGACCTCGGGATTTCGCTCGGCCAGGCGATCCGCGACGAAGCCGGCGACGCGATCGCGGTCTGAGTTTCGCTTCTCCCCTGCGAAGCGGGGGAGGGGGACCATGCCCCGAAGAGGGTATGGTGGAGGGGGCGCGGGTTCGCACGAGCGTCGGATCGCCCCTCCGCCCTCTTCGGGACGGGAGAGGCGCGAGCAGACTGAGAACACAATCCTCGCGAAAGTCGTCAACGGTTAAGCTGGATTGGATTACAAAGGCCGAGATGCCGGGGCGTCGTCAAAAAATCTGGATCACCCGCGCCCAACCCGGCGCGACGGACACCGCCGAGCGCGTGCGCGCGCTGGGCCATGAGGCCGTGGTCGCGCCGCTGCTGGCGGTCCGCGCCCTGGAGAACGTCGAGGTCGACCTGACCGGCGTCGTGGCCCTGGCCTTCACCAGCGCCAACGGCGTGCGGGCGTTCGCGGAGAAGTCCGGCGACCGGTCGCTGAAGGTGTTCGCCGTCGGCTCGGCCACCGCCCAGGCCGCGCGGCAGGCGGGCTTCCGCTCGGTGCTCTCGGCCGACGGCGACGTCGAGGCCCTGGCCGACGGCATCGGCATGCGGCGCAGCGAGCTGAAGGGCGCGGTGTTGCACCCCGGCGCCGCTGAGCCGGCCGGCGACCTCGCCGGCGCGCTGGAGAAGCACGGCATCGAGGCGCGGCGGCTGATCCTCTACGAGACCGGACCGGCGGTGCTGTCGGACGCCGAGACCGAGGCGCTGATCCGCTGCGACGCGGCCCTGCTGCATTCGCCGCGCGCCGCCCAGGTGCTCGCCAAGCTGCTGAAGGCGCACCCCGCGCCGGGCCTGCGGGCGCTGGGCCTGTCGAAGGCGGTGATCAAGCCGCTGTCGCGCACGGCCATGGCCGGCAAGGTCTATCCGCCGTTCCCGCTCGAAGCGGCGTTGCTGAACCTGATAGACCGGACCCCATGAGCCCCGCGCCCGACCCCGAGATCACCGCGCCCAAGGACCCGGCCGACTACCGGCCGCGGCGGATCATGGGGCCGAGCTTCTGGCTGTTGCTGGCCTTCGGCTTCATCTGCGTGCTGGCCGGCGCGGCGATCGCCCTGCTGGCGCCGCGGCTACTGGCGGGACGGCCGACGCCGAAGCCGGCCGCCGAGGCCCAGCCGTTCGCCGAGCCGGCCGCCGGCGCCCCGACCCCGTTCGTCGCGGCGGTCTCGCCGGCTTCGACCGAGTCGCCGCCGGCGCCGACCGTAGAGTTCGAGCGGCTGAACGCCCGGCTCGCGGCACTGGAAACCCATGAGACCCGCACCTCCCAGGCGGCCGCCGCGGCCCTGGCCGCCGCCGCCCTGGTGGAGGCGACGCAGGCCTCGGGGCCGTTTCCCGAGGAGCTCACCGCCCTGAAGGCCGCCGCGCCCGGGACCCCGGAGCTGGCGGCGCTGAGCCGGATCGCCGAGGTCGGCGCCCCGACCCGCGCGTCCCTGGCGGCCAGCTTCCCCGACTATGCGGCCCGCGCCGCCAGCGCCAGCCGCGCCCCCGGCGAGGGGGCCGGGCTCGGCGACCGCGTCGTCTACCTGCTGTCGCGCATCGTCAGCGTGCGGCGCGTGGCCGAGGCCACCGGCGACGGCGTCGACGCCCGCCTCGCCAAGGCCGAGCGGCTGGTCGAGGACGGCGAGCTGGATCCCGCGCTGCGGGCGCTCGACCAGCTGCCGCCGAGCGCCCGCGAGGCCATGTCCCCCTGGCGGATCCGCGCCGAGCGGCGGGCCGAGATCGACCGGCAGGCGGCGGCGCTGCGGGCCCGCGCCCTGCAGGACCTCACCCAGGCCTCCCGGAGCGGCGCATGAGGGGCGGCGCATGATCCGAGCCGGCCTCGTCCTGGTCCTGGTGGCGGCCGTGGCGGTGAGCATCCTGGCGCTCACCGGCGACCCCGGCCGCGCCAGCGTCGTGTGGCTGGGCTGGCGGGCGGACATGACCGCCGCCGCCGCCGTGCTGATCACCCTGTTCGCCTCGCTGCTGGCGACCGTGCTGTGGCGCACCCTCCTGTGGGTGCTGGACGCGCCGCGCCGGACCGAGCGGGCCCGCGCCGAAAGCCGTCGCCGCCAGGCCAACGAGACCCTCACCCGCGGCTTCCTGGCCGCCGCCGCCGGCGACGGGGCGGAAGCGCGCCGGCTGGCGCTGAAGGCGGCCGATCTCGCCGACGAGGCGCCGGGCCTGGTGCGGGTGCTGGCCGCCCAGGCGGCGGAGGCGGCCGGCGACACCGCCGCGGCCCAGGCCGCCTACACCGCCATGCTGAGCTTCCCCGACATGCGGCTGGCCGGCCACAAGGGGCTGATGCAGCTCGCCGCCCAGCGCGGCGACCGGGCGACCGCCCTGCGCCACGCCCAGGAGGCCTATGGCCAGACCCGCACCGCCCGCTGGGCCTGGCGCGCCCTGCTGGAGAACACTCTGGAGGTCGGCGACTGGACGGCGGGGCTGGAGCTGGTGAAGGGCGCCTTGGACCGCAAGATCGTGCCGCCGGTCGTCGCCGACCGCACCCGCGCCGCCCTGCTGGCCGCCTCGGCCGCCCAGCTGGAGAATTTCCCGGAGCCGAAGGCGCGCGCCCAGGCCCTCGACCAGGCGGTGGAAGCCGCCAAGCTGCAGCCTGGCTTCGCGCCCGGCGTCGTGATGGCCGCCCGCCTGCTGGCCCAGGACGGCAAGCTGGCCCGCGCCGGGTCGACCATCGAGGCGGCGTGGAAGGCTGCGCCGCACCCGGCCCTGTTCCTCGCCTACCGCGACCTGCGCACCAGCGAGACCCCGCGCGAGCGCGCCCAGCGCCTGCTGGAGCTGGCCGGCCAGAAACCCACCCATCGCGAGAGCCGCATCCTGCATGTGGAAAGCGCCCTGGTGACCGGCGACGGCCCAGCGGCGCGCCAGGCGGCGCTGGCGCTGGAGGCCGAGCCGGTGACCGCCCGCATCGCCGGCCTGATGGCCCGCGTCGCCTACGCCTCCGGCGCGCCGGACGAGGCGCGGGTGTGGATGGCCAAGGGGATGAGCGCGCCGCACGAGCCGGACTGGTCCGACCTCGACCCGGAAGGCCGCGCCTTCGCCTACCACGCCTCCGACTGGGCGCGGCTGGTGGCGACCTTCGCGGAGACCGGCGAGCTGATCCACCCGCGCCACGAGCGGCGCGAGCGCGGCATGAGCGAGCTGCCGGAGCTGCCGATCTCCTATGCGGATTCCGCCCCCTTCCTGACCGCCGACGGGGCCGACGCCGCGCCCTTCCCGGTCGACGAGGGCCACTACGGCGAAGAGGAGCCGCAGGCCGCGCCCAGCGGCCCTGCGCCGCGTCGCCGCGCCAACGCGAGGCGGCGCTTGGCGAGCGGGCCGAGAGCCGCTAAATAGGCGCTCCTTCGCGGCCGGGCCTCCCGGTTCGCAGCCGGAAGGCCCTGTGGGCCGCCTTAGCTCAGCCGGTAGAGCACCGCATTCGTAATGCGGGGGTCAGGTGTTCGAGTCACCTAGGCGGCACCATCCTTCTAACCAGGGAATTCCCCCGGATACGCGCGAAAGCGCGATAACTCGGTCGCCGTTTGGGTCCAAGCTGGGTGTGGCTTTCAGAAGGGACGGGCACCGGACGCAGGCGTTCGTTGAGGGGGGACAGCGGGAGGGGGGCAGGGCCGGCCGGTGTCTACGCTCTTCTGACCGTCGCTAGGTCCGCTTCTGGTGTGGGCACCAACGGTCTGCGCCCCAGCGTCGCTTCATTCTGCGTGCTCAACACTGCAGTCAGCTGTAATCTTCAGTACCGGCACCATGAGTTCGTAGTCCGTCGCGTCTACGCTGAGTGCGTTAAGCCTCAGCTGCGCCAATTCCAAACTCAACAGATTCATGTTGGTGGTTTGCTCGGCACCTTCAGCGGAAAATCCGCCGTCTACCTGCATTCCTCCCCTATCCGTCAGCAAGTATCGCGCGTGAAAATCTTCACCGCCGTTCCTTTGTTTCCAGCAAAAGATCCGGATGCTCATGCCCTCAGGGATGTCTCCGGCAAATAGTTGCTTCGCCTCGCGTTCGAGATCGGCCTGAGCGGGTTTGTTCGCGTGGTATCTGTAGTGAAATTCGCAAACAGCGGCTGGGTTGAATTCTTTAACAACCTTCAAGCATTCCCGAATGACGCTCCTGTAGCGAGCGTTGTAGGGATCATAGAAGGCGTCCACGAACAGAATCCGAGAACCGAAGCGCAGGAATTCTCTGAGCGCCCCGACTATGGACGCCACATCGCGTGGCACGGCGGCGTCGCGCGGCGCCAACATGAGTGCATGGCCTTCGTCCAGGTCGTCGGGGACGAGAACCTCCGGAGCCTTAGCGGGGTTCTCCAAGGCTATGATGGCGCGGAAAGGGGTTTCGCTATTGGAAGTAAGCGCCGCCTCCAGCCAATTGGCTGCTGCGGCGTCATATGTCCGTCCGGAGCGCACCAGTTTGGCCCGGCGAGCCTGATCGAGGGCCACCTCCACCTTCTTCTTTTGAACCGGCGAAAAACCTGCGGTGGCGTCATAGACCTCCCGAAGCCACGCCTTGGGAAACTGCGAAATGAGTCGCCCTCGATCGAAGCCGAACAACTCGATTATGTATCGAAATGTCTCCCAGCTGGAGCCGATGGCCCTGGGCTCCACCGCATACTCGAAGAGCATCAGAACAGTTCCTCAGCTCGCTCTTCGAAGAATCCTTTCGGCCACTGATCGAGGAAGTCGCCTTCCGCGCTGACCTTCAGCGGGCGGAACCGAACGCCGTCATCGGATGTCTCCACATAGGTGACAGCCATGTCTTCGGCCGTCAGGGGCATCATTCCCGGCGGGAGTTCATTTGCGGAAGTCTCGCGGACGCGTCGGAGCAGGCGCAGCATGATGTGCTCACTGTGCGTCTCCACGAGCAGAGTCTTGTCCGGCGTTGAGTGGTCCTCCCCGGCTTGAGTCGCCCGAATGAAGAGGTCCCCCAAACCCACCTGGATCGCGGGATGCACATGCAGCTCCGGCTGCTCGATCGCCAGGACACCGGGGTTGTCGCGCAGACAGCCCACGATGACGGGCACCATTTGCGAAATGCCCACCCCGACGTCGCTAGGAGCAACGACAATTCCCTTCTCGAAATCCCGGAGGGCAATCTCAGAACGCGAGGCCAAGGCTAGGTAGAGTTCCTGCAGGTCGCCGAGGTCATCCTCCGTCAAGCCGCGCTCGAACAGCTGATGGAACCGACTGGGTACGGGGACCTCTTTGAATTCAACCTTCTCTAAACGATAGCCGGTTCGAAGCCGCTCTTCGCCCGAGAGCCATGAATTGACCTCTTCGAGCAATCCCCCTGAGGTATCCGTGTAGAGAAGGTCCCAAGCTGCCAGTCCCTGCGCCCAGCGCGAATCGTCGGGCGACAACCGCGGTCGATAGCTACGGCGGGGGATTTCCCGCAGAGGGCCGATGTAGGTCATGGTATTCAGATAGTCGCGGGCCAGCCGCAACGGGCCGCAAATCAGTTCATCCAAAAGCGCCATCAGGCCGCGAACTCTTGGAGCCTTTTGCTCCAACTCGAACTTCGAAACATCGGGGTCACGAAGGTCGCTCACCATCGGCCTGTTCAAATCAGGGAGAGCGCCCAGAACTGTCTCCACGCCAACGCGGTAGTCGCTCAGCGGCAAGTCACCGCCTCTGGACATTTGCCGCGACAGATCGAGGATTTCATCGGCAAGGGGATAGGGGGACTGCTCATCCTCCGGATCCGGCCTCTCGTCCGCGTCCCGAAAGCGTCGGAAAAGGGGGTGATCGAAATTGAACTTCGTCAATATCGCCTGGCCTGCTTGGGCTGGCGACGTGATCGTGGCGACATCCAAGGCGTCCAACATCACGGTGATCGCCGAAACGTAGGGACCGCCGAGCAGGTCGCTCCATTTGACTGACAGGCCGACCCCGATGGATTGCGCCACGGCGTAGTCTTTCAGGTCGGTATTCTCTCCCACGAGGTAGCGGATCGGCAGGCGTTCGAACTCCACTGCAGCTAGGGAGGCCCCTGAATTCAAAGGTAGACGCTCGGAGCCCTGGCCACCTACATCGTCGATTATGACCTTTATCGAGATGGTGCGGCTTAGATCGTGGCCGTGAACCAGGGTCGCGAAACCACCGAGATCGATCAGGCCGCCAGCGATTGTCTGGTCCGGGTCAGCATTCCGGCGCTCAAGGATTTCGCGCAGGTAGTGAAGCGACTGTAGAATTGTGCTCTTGCCAGCGCTGTTCGGCCCGAACAGCAGCGTGATCGGTTTCAGATCGATCACTTGCGTGCCGCCAACGCCTTTGAAGTTTTCGATCTCGATCCGACTTAAGCGCATCGCTGGACCTATAATTCGCCGCGAAAGGCGCGCTGGGAAAGGGCTGAGAACAACGTCTCTGAGTAAATCAGTTCATCGAACTGCTTCTCGCGAAGTTTTTTCGATCCGTGAAACAACCTGTCAAATCTTGTTAAATCTAGATCTTCCGGTATGGCCATTTCCAGTGGATAGAGATCTCCCTTGTTCAATTGTGGCACCGTGCTCCCGTTTGCGATACTTGCTAGGTCAAGAAGCTCGAACCAAATTCTTAGGTAGGGGTATGAAATTGGCGCGCCCTGCTTTGGGGCGACTGCCATCAAGTTTGGGTCAAGAATGGAGGATCGGCCCAGGACCCGCTTTTTGTTGGTGGCGATCGCCCCACCCCTCTTGGGGAAGACGATAGCGTCCTTCGGGGCCACAATCGCTGCTCCGGTTCTGCCCTTCCCTGCTACCCACTCGCGAGCGGTCATCACGACCTGATCATTGCCAGGTAAATTGAGGTCCCCGACCTTTAGAAGGAGAAGTCCATCGTCTTGGCCAAGGTACGCCACACCTGTCGGTAGGGAATTGCCCGCGAACAAGTCGCAAAGCTTTCCAAGCGGGAGTACCTTCAAACCCGGATTTGGATCGTTCGGCCTACCGAACATCTTCAAGAACGCAGATTTCAGAAAGTCATCCGCTAGACTAAGCGCCCCTTCGCGCTTGCGGCGGATGGCGTCGGCTTTATCCAGAATCGCCGCGATCCGACATTGTTCGTCGATGGGAAGGTCGGGAACCTCTAGCGATGAAACTTCCGATGTTCGGATCGAAGGGTACGCATCGTCCTTGATTAGTGTTGACGGCGGATGTGCCCGGAGCCAATGCGCCAGATACGATGGCTCATACCTTCCAACGGGCGCCAGCGCAGCGAGATGGCTGACCACGTATGCCGGCTTCCTCATCCGATAGACACGGCCAATTTTCGCAGACATCCCACTCTTGGCGAAAAGGATCGTATCCTTTGGATACAGCCTCATCCGGTAGCGCCGCGCAGTCTCAGAGGTTATTTTTTCGCAGTCATCCTCGGTCTGCCCTGAAAGCAAACCTTCAAGGCTTCCTGCGCGGATGAATGGAAGGCCGTCTTCGGAGAAATCTTTGGGCTTGGGCGCGGGCTGTCCGGCGGAAACATCAACCACCTTTCCCAATTGGATGGTTGAGACGGTCATCCGAGCAATTCCTCAAGCTCGGCGATTTCACTCGCGACTTCGTCATTTAGTTTCTTCATCCGGTCCAAGATGATCTCTGGTGCGTCGTATTCTTGAACAACATTCTGCCGAACTTGGTACTTGTTCAACGATAGATCGTAGTTGGCATCACGAATCTCCTGGGCGGGCACAAAAAAGACCTTCTGAGTCCGGTCAGTGTCGCGCTTCGCATCCCGGTTTCGCCACGCTGCAAGGCAGCCGGGCAGATCGTTGGTCGCAATCGGATCGCGCTTGTCGTCCAGCGAGTACCCATCGGCCTCCACATCGTAGAAGAATACGTCGTCTGTCCGGCCACCCTTCGTGAATACTAGAACGCCGGTTGAAACGCCCGCATAGGGCTTGAACACGCCGCTCGGCAACGAGATCACGGCTTCAAGCTGGTTGTGGTCGAGCAACAATTTGCGCAGCGCAACGTGGGCGGTCGAAGATCCGAACAGCACACCATCAGGCACGATCGTTGCTGACCGGCCGCCGGCCTTTAGCATGCGCAGGATCAGCACCAGGAAGAGAAGTTCCGTCTTCTTGGTTTTCACCTGACGCAGCAGCGAGGCGTGGACATCCTCGAAATCGAGGCTGCCTTTGAAGGGCGGGTTGGCCAGGATGATGTTGAAGCCTTCGGCCGCCGCTTTCGGAAACTTGTCGGTGAAGCCCGCGCTCAGCGTGTCCTGATAGTGGATGTCGGGATCATCTACCCCGTGCAGCATTAGGTTCATGGCGGCGATGCGGAGCATTGTCGCGTCAAAATCGAACCCGTGGAACATCCCACTGCGGATGTGTTCTCGATGCGCTTCCAGCAAATCGCCTGTGTAGGTTTTCTCCGTTTTTCCGGTGTCGGGGTCGGTCTCCTCAAGTACCCCGTCTGGCGACGTGTGGGCTTCCAGCAGATGCTGCATCGTCTGGACAAGGAAGCCGCCAGTGCCACATGCGGGATCGCAGATCACGTCAGTGGGCTTGGGTTCCAGCATGTCGACCATTAGTCGGATGACGTGGCGCGGCGTGCGGAATTGGCCGTTGATGCCTGCCGTCGTCAGCTTGCTCAGCAGGTACTCGTAGAGATCGCCTTTAGCGTCGCCCTCGGTCAGGGGAAGCTGGTCGATCATGTTGACCGCCTTCACCAGAAGGCTCGGCTTCTGGATCATCAGCTGGGCGTCCTTCATGAATTCCGCGAAGGCGGTGCCGCTCGTCGAGGATTTCCTGAAATGCGGAAACACCTTGTCGCGCAGCAACGGAAGCATGCTGTCCGCACCGAGATGCCTGAATTGCGACCATCGAAGGTCCTGCTCGTCGGCAGAGAACCGGCGCTCGAACTGCCGTCCCGTGCGTCGCAGGCGGTTCTCATCCCGCGTCTCGTTGATATCGAGAAGTCGCGCAAACATGAGGAAGGTGATCTGCTCGATCACAGTCAGCGGATTGGTGATGCCGCCCGTCCAGAATTCAGTCCATAGCGCATCGACGCGGCGCTTGAGGTCACCGGTAATCATTGTTCACTCGTTCGAGCTGATGGGTTTGGCTTTTGGCCGTCCGCGGCGGGGGGTTCGAATACGCTGACGATGTCGAGCAGGTCGTCGATCTCCTTGGGATCGGCGAACACGCCATCGAGGCCATCGGCGTCGACGACCGTAAAGGGCTGTTCATAGAGCCGGTCGAGCGTGACCCAGCCGATGCGGGCAATATGGTTCTGAAGCAGGCCGAGAAAGCGTGTCTGCTTAGCCGTGAGTTTCGGATGTCGGCGAGCGAATTCCGCGAAGTGCGCGGCGACCGCTTGCGGGTCCATGCCGACAATTTTCCGAATGGCGAAGTCCAGCGGCTCGGCAGTGTCCGCGAAGAATTCCTCCAGGACGTCCCGGCTTGCATTGGGGCTCTGGATCAAGATCAGCGACACCAGGGCCTGGAGGTCGTCCCCAGACACCGGCTCGCCGCTTCGGATTTTCTGCAGCGTGGGGTTGGTTTCAAAATGCCGTTGGAGTTCCGCTTCCACGACCTGCCGATAGGCCTTCATGTCTACGGATCTGATGGTCGTGGACCGCCGGCTCGATTGGAACGCAGTCGCATCCTCGGTGACATCGACTACCTTGGCGGGAAGGGGAGTCGCGCCGCCTTTCTCACGATGGTGCATGATCTCGCGAAGCGGAATTCGAATAGCTTCAAGGTCGCCAACGGTCGGGCGCTCCCAGAACTCATCGGATTTGACGCGCTTGATGACCTCCGCCTTCTCGCGAACGGGGTTCAAGTGCATCTGCAGGCCGGCGAGGCGGTCTAGCAGCTCGATCTTGAGGTCGCCAACCGCTGAAGATCGCCGAAGCACGGCGATCTGAATTCGCGCGATCAGTAGGTCCAGAGCATATGCGTCGCCGAGGCCTCGGATGTTCCGCCACTGCATCAGCGGGGCCACGACCTGACGGAGCATTGCGACGGTGGGCGGCGCAAATGCGTGAAGGACTGCAGGCACCGAGACGGCACGCTTCTCGCGCCACCTTTCACGAACCGCTACCGACTCCTCGGGAAGGGCTTCGATATCTCCCCTTACAAGCTCGATCACGGCATCAAAGGTTGAGATTTCGCTGAGGCGCAGAGCTGCTTCTGCCAGCGCCACTCGCTCCTCGAAAACAAGCTGGAGCAACGGCTTCGACTGGGTGGGCTCGGCCGGACGGTACCCCGTCTCGAACCGCTCAAAATTGCCCCAGTGGTCGAAGATGCGGAAAACCTTCTTGTCCAGTCCAGGACCAAACAAGTCTTCACACAGTCGCGTGCCGCGGCCGATCATTTGCCAGAATTTGACGGGCGACCTGATCGGCTTGGCGAACACCAGGTTCAGGATCTCTGGGATGTCGATGCCGGTGTCGAGCATGTCGACGGAAATCGCGATCGTGAGATCGTTGTTGGTCCCGTCACCCTTGAAGTCGTCGATGAGTTGCTCGGCACGCGGATCGTAGTTGTCGATCACCTGACAGAATCGACCGCCATACTGGGGATACATCTCGTCAAACATCTGACGCATCAGAACTGCGTGCTGATGGTTTCGCGCAAAGATGATGCTCTTGCCGGGCAATTGGCCCGTAGCGTCGCGGAGCCCGTTCTCCATTAAGTTCCGCAAGATCGCCCGATTGGTATCCTTATTGTAGATGACCTTATCGATCTGCTCGGAGGTGAAGTCATACTGAGACGGGTCCTCGCCTTGCTCCTCCAGCTGTTCGATTTGGTCGGCGGTCAGTGTGTCGAGCCGGATGCCCTCCCGCAGAAACTGCGTCGTGTGCTCGAAGACTTCGAACGGAG
Source organism: Phenylobacterium hankyongense (assembly GCF_003254505.1). Taxonomy (NCBI): domain Bacteria; kingdom Pseudomonadati; phylum Pseudomonadota; class Alphaproteobacteria; order Caulobacterales; family Caulobacteraceae; genus Phenylobacterium; species Phenylobacterium hankyongense. The sequence continues at coordinate 1,452,067 of NZ_QFYP01000001.1, forward strand.
TAAGAAACCCCTCAGCGACGGCCTGCTCCAAATCATAATTCGATGTCGGGATCTGACCCTCGCAGCCGAACAGGCTGAAGGTGTTGCGGGTAACAAAGTCGACGGGCGTCGCTGTAAGCCCAAGCTGCAAGCAGTCGAAATAGTGGAACAGGTCCCCATAGACATTGTAGATGCTTCGATGGGACTCATCCGCGATGATGAGGTCGAAAAATCCAACGTCAAAAGACTGATAAGCCTTCTGCATGGCCGGGTAGGTCGCCAGGAAGATTCGTTCGGTTGCGGAGGGATTTACCCTCGACGTCACAACTCGGATTGGCTCCGATAGGAAGTCGTTGAACGCGTTCTTGGCTTGCTTCCGGAGTTCCCGCCGGTCGCAGAGAAAAAGGACGCGCTTTACCCAGCCTGCGCGGATCAGAAGTTCCGCCAATGCGATGGCAACGCGGGTCTTCCCCGTACCCGTCGCCTGAACAACCAAGGCGTTGCGGTGGCCGGCCGAGAAACGTTCGTTGACGCGTTTGATAGCCTCGACTTGGTAGAGCCGATTGACGATGTCGGCGCGGGGGCTGAGCGTGTCGAGCGGCTTGCGGCCCGCGCGCTGGAAGGTGACGAGATATTGAAGGCTGTCCTTGGAGTAGTACCCAAACACCTTCCTCGGCGGGTAGCCGAGAACATCGTCCCACATCCATATGTCGAACCCGTTAGTGTAGAAAATCACAGGCCTTCGGCCGTGAGTTCTTTCTAGGTCATCGGCATATAGCTTGGCCTGGTGGCGGCCGATCTCCGAATCGACGGAGGTCTTCTTTGCTTCGATGACAGCCAGTGGCCTGCCGTCATCGTCCCACAAAACGTAGTCTGCATAGCCAAGGCCCGAGGGCGTCGGTTGGTTTTGAACTTCGACCTCTCTTCCCACGCCTTCGACCCAGCCTGCCGCGGCCAACAGGCTGTCGATGATCTGGGTTCGGGTAGTCGCCTCGCTGAACTCGAGCAAGTTGGCGGTAGCGGCGCCAGCCGCAGCCAGCGCTTCAATTTCATCCTTCTGCTTGGTCGCAGTCGCAGCTTGCTGTCGGGCTTCCTCCAGTTCGCCCAGAAGCGCGTCCATCTGCGCTTCTTGAGCCGCGAGCCTTTCCAGGATCTGGCGCTTCTCGCGCTGAAGTTCCTTGGTGTCGTCGGCGGTCCGGTCGGAGGCAGGCGGCGCAAACTGAGGCAACGCCGCTGCGTCGCCCGTGGCGAAACGGACGAACATCCAGCGAGCGAGGTCAAAAGCCTCCTTGAGCAGCCACAGAGCGTTCCGCGTTGTCGCGGGCTCCCCGTGAGCCGCCTTATTGCCGTGAATTCGAAGCGCATGGAGCTTGTCGAGCACCACCTTCGGCGTGATCGCGGCGAAGGAATCACATTTCAGGAGATCGACGAACGAGGCCTGCTCCGGCTTCGGCAAGCGGAGGTCCCGATAGACATCTTTGGTGAGGTTTTCTGCGAACAGGCGCAACTTCATGAGCGCGCTCGCGGGATCGGCATACGCGTACGCTTCCGCGAAGCCGCCCAGCTCCGCGAGTTCCGGCCAGTTCGGCCGCAGCATTTCGAAGTTCTGCGACTTCACTGGACCGCCTCCGCGAGGGCGAGGTCGAAGTCCGCGCGGTTCTTGACCACGACGGGCGCTTCGCTTGGACGGTCCACACTGCCGCCAACATCCAGACGCAGGCGCTTGTTGAAGTAGTAGAGCAGAGCGCGTCGGACCGGGATGGCGACCTGTCCATCGGTCATTCCGTAGTCGTCAGCCACAACCCGCTGTTGACTGTCGGACAGCATAGGGTTCGGGCAGAGCACCACGTCGAAGCGGCCGTTCCACATCGCGTCATCTGCCTGCGACATCGCTTGGAGACCGAGATCCCGGGCGCCGAGGCAGCGCGATACGATGAAGTCCAAGAACCGCTCATCGCGATGACAATAGGCCCTGACGTGCCAGCGCAGTCCATCATGCGCAAACCCGTGCGGCGACACACGCCGCCAGAACGGCTCTGGCCGGCTTGGGCTCATGGATTGGTAGTTGATCTCGACCGATTGCCGCTCTCGAACAGCGGCGACGACTAGACGAAGCGCCTGCGGGTCGATGCGTCGCGTCGGAATGGGCAGCCGCTCGGCTGATACGAGTTCCTCTGCTGTAGGCTCTCCTTCCATCCGCGCGCGATCGCGCAGGTATGCATCGGCGTCGAGCTTGATAAACAGGGGGGCGAACGCACCCGTGGCGACGTAGCGCTTCCTGGCCGAGTCATACCGGAGGTTATTCGGGGCCTGCTCCTGATAGAGGGAGAGATCCTTCGACGCCTGGGGCACCGAGACGTCAAACGCACCGACCAGGTCGGCGCGGTTCACGCCACCCTCCCAAAAGAGTCGCGATTCGATGAAAGCGAGGCGCTGCTCCACGCCCCAACGCAGCCCTCCTTTTTCCATCAGCATCACGCACTCCAATCAGAATAGTTTCTTTACCCGTCACGTAAGTATGCTGACGTCCGGGGATTGTCAACCGTCAAGCCGCAAGGACGTCGTAGCCGAGGTATCGAAGGGCTTTAGCCATACGGCCGTTGACGGGAGGGCAGTCGTCAGGCCGCACCGTGCCGTAGAGCTCCAGCGCGGTGAACCGGCCGATGTGCTGCACCTTCTTCTTCGGGTCGTAGAGGAAGTCATGAAGTCGCTCGGAGAAGTCACCGGCCCCATGAACCAGCTCCAAGATCGAACTGCGCACTTTCGCCACGTCGCTGCCGTTGACGCTCCAGAACTCAGCGGGAAGCGCCTTCTCCCCGCGCAGCACGTGGCGCTGCTGCTCGGTGAAGGCGTGTAGGCTCATCAGTCCTTCGGTTAGCGCCTCGCGCGATGCGCGGCTCAGTTCTTCGCGATCACCGAACACCCGGCGCACGTTGTCCAGCCACGGAATGTAGACCGCGGGCACCTTGTTATCCGTGGTAGCAGCCCACTCCGCGCCCAGGCGCGCAACCTCAGCGCGCCGTACCTCCGGCGCTCTCACAGTCGCCTGCACCCACGCCGCCTCCCCTGGGGCATGGGTGAGCCTAACCCAATTGAGGAACCTGTTGGTCTCGTTTGCGAGACCCACGCCTTCGAGTTCGGGGCGGCGGAGGTTCCGCTCTACCAGGATGCCGGTGATGTCGTCGAAGGCTGGCTGATACTGCTCATAGATCTGCCGGTGCAGCGTATCGAGAAAGAGGCGTTGGCGGCTCTTTTGGGCGCTCCCAACAAGGATCGTCGCGGGTTCAGCCTTTCCAACTGCTTCCGCAATGAGTTCGTCCCGGGTCGGGCCGGGTTGTCGTGTCCCGAGCCAGGTTCGCTCGAAGCGCTCAAAGACCGCATCTGTAAGAGATGGCGCCGAGTCCCAGAGGTTCTGGAAGACGGCGCGTAGCTGTTCGATAGCCTCGAAATCCTCAGGCCGATCCAGCAAGAGCACCCCCTCGCGATTGCCCTCAAGTCCCGCGCTGGTGAGGTTGGAGGAGCCGACAAGGGCGGCCCGATCAGAGAGGTAGATCTTGGCGTGGAAGCGACTGGTTAGATATCTGACGGTCACACCCGGTGCGCGCCGCGCCTTGGCCACCGCATCAGGTCGGGTCGCCTCATTGAGCCCGATGAGGAGGTGGAGCGGCCTCCCAGCGGCCGAGACACTTTCCACGGGAGCCGTCGCATTGAAGTAGGGCGAGGCAAACTGAAACTGCGCCCCGCCGGCAATCAGCCGATCCAGCGGATTGCGCACATAGTCGCCTTCCGGCCCGTTGGAGAATATCCGTCGCATTGAACGCCCCCACCCCAGCACGAGTGGCATAGTGCTAACTCAGCAAGGGTGCCGACTCCTACCGTCGGGACGCAGGGCGTTAAACCTGCCTTGGGCTTCACGTTGAGCTGGCAAGGTCGCTAGAGCCATCGTTGTAGTCCTCGGGCTTAGCCGAGACCCGCAGCGACTAGTCGTGGCCAAGAGCCTTCGCGAAAGACCGAATTCTAAGAATATACTCGCGCGCTCCATAACTAATAGACGCCACGAAGATCGGAAAACTCGGCATCTTATATGATGAGGATGTCTCATCACGTCGTGTTCCAAGGAGATATTGTTGTGAGCATTCGATTTGATTTCTTTGGGGGGCTGTCATGATAAGTGAAGGTAGTCAGCGAAATGACCCTGTAATGGCCCTGGGTCCGATCCTCCTCGCTCAGGCGGGGTTCTGGCCGAGCTATGCCATTGCCAATGTCCTGGCCCAGTTAGCTCTTGGCCTCGGTGGTACTCCCTCCCGGTGTGGACTGCTGCCCACCTGGTCTTCGGCCTTGGCTGCATGGCTTTGGCACGCTTCTGCTGCGACCGAGTGTTCGGAGTCTACTCCGGACGCCGACCGTTCGTTCTCTTCCTTTGCATCGGCGTGTTCGTGATGGGCTGGTACTTCCTCAGTGAGCCGCCGGGGACAGGCCTTCTCTTGGACCTCGCGGTGCAGTTTTTCATTGTCGCATCCGCATATTGGTGGTTCTGGCGAGGCCGCCCTCTCAGCAGGGTAGAGCCGAGTAAAATCAACACCGTCTAACCCGTTCACTGCCGCCCCGTCGCGGCCCTCAACACCAACTCAACCAGCCCTCGTGACCACCGTCGCGGGGGCTTTTCTTTGCCCTGAAAGGAGCCCCATGCTCTCGCTCACCGACCGCGATGCGGTCACGGCCGCGCTGACGGATCCCGGCTTAGATCCACACCTACGCGCTCTCATTGGTCTGCGTGCCTGGCAGTTGGACGACGATCGCAAGCGCCCGCTCGGCGACATCGTTCAGTTCGTCGTCGTCCAGCCCGGCGACACCTCTGAGGTCATCCACGAGGCCCTCGGCTTCCCCATCACCTGGGACCAGGCCGAGCAGCCGGGGTTCGAGTGGATGGAGGACCACGGCACGTGGTTCGAGCTCGCCTACGTCCTCACCGACGACTTCGGGATGCTAGTCTTCGTGGCCGACGATCCCGGCACCAACTCTACCCTCCGCTTCAACTGTCTCATGCTGGCCGAGCGGCCGGCAGCTAAGGAGAACAAATCATGAACTATGCTCTAGCTGCTGACACCAGCTGACGAGCGGGAGAGGGCTCTGAGCCGGCCCTGCTCACGCATGACCCACCTCACCAGCCGCTCTCGTGACGACGTCGCGGGGGCTTTTTTCATGCCCGAAAGGACTGCCGATGCTTGCACTAGCCAGCCCCGCCGCCGTGGCGAAGGCCCTGAACGATCCCGACCTAGACCCGGACCTGCGCGACCTCATCGCCCGCCGGGTCTGGCAGCTCTGCGCCGAACAGAACGCGGAGCTGGCCGAGGCCATCAATTTCGTCGTCATCGAAGGCGGCGACACCCCGGAGGTGATCAACGACGCGCTCGGCTTTGCCATCACCGGACAGCACGCCGAGGAGCCCTGCTACGACGCGATCGAGGACCACGGACTTTGGTTCGAGATCTCTTACCCACCCCGGGACGGTGTGCGCACTTTCGTCTTCGTCTCGAACACCCCCGCTACGGAGATGGGGATCCACTACCTGTGCCTCTCGCGCGTCTGGTCGGACGGCGAGGGGAGCCGCCAATGAAGCAGGTTCTTCTTCTGCTTCTGGGGGCCGTCATCCTAGCCCTGCTCAAAGCCGTGCTCACGGTGCTCGCGCTCGCGCTGCTGCTTGCGTTGGTCTTCTCCTTCGCTATCCGACCACGCGAGACCCTCCAGTTCGTGGGGGTTCTGTTGGTTTTCAGCGTCGCGAGCGCGCAACCCACCGTGTTCATCATCACCGTTGGGCTCGTGGGAGCGGTGGTGGTGGTGGCTAGCACCCTGGCCAAACGGCGAAGTTAGCCTGGCCACGAGGATCGTCCGGCGCAACGAAAAGGCCTGGAGCCGTCGGCGGAAGACGTTCCCGCTGATGGCTCCCCGGCTCCCTTTGTAGAGCTCTTCAAGGTGGCCGCTCGACAGCTTCCTACGCAAGGGCTCTCCGCCGCCACTCGCTCTCCGATCCCAGCGGAAGCGCGTCCGGTAGGGAACAGTGCGCGCCGCAGCTAAAGCCACTCTAACCAGTATCCGTGGCTAAGACTTACGAGCGACGCGCAAACAAGGAACGGTGTCGAATAGATCGAGCTGCAACTGCGCCGATATGTCCATAGTAGATCTGAAGTGTTGACGCCGATGGTTTGGCCATGCAGTACGTTCCTCAGGCTCCGAGCAATCGAGAGTCTTCAGTTGATAGAGCCATTCTGTCGTCGACACTGACTCCTCGGACCGAGGAGGGCTCCTGTCCTACCGCAAGTGCGGGCCGTTCCCCTAACCCTTGCGAGGAAGACAATGGACCACCCGTGCAACCCGGAGAATCTTGCCCGTAAATTGAGGCCGCCTCCTAGTCGCAACGCTCCAAGTGCGGCGACTCCGAAGGCTGAGGATCTGAAAAACTGCGAACCTGCGTCTGCAGCGGAACCGCACGCCGGGCCCGTTTCTGGACACCCGAGCGAAGGGGACAAAACGGGTCTTTCCGCCTCTGCGCCCCCTTCTCCGCCCTTCGCAGCGCCGGACACGCCATCCCCTCCGCCGCCCGGTGACGGAGCCAGCGAGGTCTCCCCGGCCTCTCCCGAGCAGGACCCGGTGCTGCAGGCTTTGCACGCGGCGGAGCTCTACTGGCACGCCCTTGGTAAGGGAGAGCACAGAGTAAGCTGCCCGTGGGCAGAGGAGCACCCTGAAGGGCCTCTAATCCGCGCGGTCTATCGTGAACCGGGCGCCGCATATCCGTTAGGCCAGTTTCGCTGTGTTCACGCACACGCCGAACGGCGCGACATCACGAGTCTGCTGAAACACCTGAAGCTCCCGGTACCCGACGGAACCGATCCGCAACTGGTCGCGGTGTCTCCGGAGGGACGCGCAGCCGAAGACGCACCGAAGAATCCACTTCGACGGTTCAGTCTGCGGGGTAGGGCAGACGAGATGGAAGCGGCCGCGGCGGACACGAAGCCTTTGTTGGGCCGGTTCGTCGTGCGGGGTCAGGCGACCATGATCTACGCCGAGCCGAATGCCGGTAAGACGTTGATCGTTCTGAATCTTTGTCTGGACGCCATCGCCCGTCGCGTCATCGACCCTGACAACGTCTACTACATCAATGCGGACGACAGCAGCCAAGGGGTCGCAACCAAGTTGCGGCTCATGCAGGACGCGGGAGCGCACGTGCTGGTCCCCGGCTACGGACCGTTCAAGACGCACCATTTGGCCGAGATGCTGGACCAAGCGGTCGCCCAGAGAACGGCGCTTGGAACGCTCGTTATCATCGACACCTACAAGAAGTTCACCGACCTGATGGACAAGCGGCGGACCAGCGTCCTCAACCAGGTCTGTCGTCAGTACGTCATGGCGGGCGGCACGGTCGTCGCTCTCGGCCACACCGCGAAGAACCCGAATGCAGACGGCACGCCTCGTTACCAAGGCGGGACAGACGTTCTTGAGGACTTCGATGCCGTCTACGTGGGCCGGCCGATAATTCCGAAGGCAGGCGCTGACGAAAGGGTCGTGAAGTTCACGAGAATCAAGTGTCGCGCCGACAGTCCGGAAGACGTCGCCTACGCCTACGCCACCACCCGCGGCATCGGCTATGACGAGAAGGTCGCCTCAGTCCAGGCGGTCGATCCGGACGACTATGCCGCCTATGCCACCTACAACGGCCAGGTAGGTGAGGGTGAGATCATGGCGGCCCTCATGCGGCTCATCAGGTCCGATGGTGCCGTCGGCAAGATGGAGTTGGCGAGAGCAGTTGCAAAGGAGTGCGCTGTTTCCCAACGGGTCGGGCTCGACGTGCTGAACAGGTACACCGGGACCGTGCCCCGTGAGCACCTCTGGACCTTTGAGACAGGCGCTCACGGCCGTCGAACCTACCGGCTGATCGACCAAGCCAAGCCAAGCCCCTGAGTCCCCCAAGGGGCGCAGGTTTTCAGCTTTGCAGTTTGGCGGCGCCGCTCGCGGGCGGATCGGGCGCCGGCGCGAAACTGGCATTACGGGGCGTTATCCCGGGCTGGCCCGTCCCGCCCCAGAGCCGCCCGCCTGGGGGCGCTCACACCGCCCTAACCGGGCCCCATGCCCCCGCGTCCTGAGCGACCCCTCCGCCCCCCCTGGGGCCCTCTTCAAGACCCCCATCACGGCCGCGCCCGTCGCGGCTCCGCCGGCGCTCGCGCGCCGAACCCTCAAAACCGAAAGGAGGCACAAGATGCCTAAGGCAAAACTCGACCATGCGTTTGTGTTCGCGGCTCAATGCGAGCCCGGCAAAAAGAAGACTGATTGGTACGATACGACCGTCACCGGTTTCGTGCTGGAGTGCCGCTGCAGTGGCGGCCGCACCTACTACCTCCGCTATGAGGACGCTGCTGGAAGGCAGAAGCAGCACAAGATCGGCCGCTATGACGACATCACCTTCTCAGCCGCACAGAAGGCGGCCCAAAGGCTGCGCTCGGAAGTCGTCCTCGGCGGCGATCCGGGAGCAAAGAAGGCTCTCGCGAGGTCCATTCCCCTGTATCGGGAACTGGCGGAGATGCACCTCGCCGACGCCAAACTCCACCAGCGCTCCTACACCACCACGGAGATGTATGTGCGCCGCCACATCCTGCCGAAGTGGGGCAGGACCCGGCTGACCGAGGTCGACACCCGTGCCGTGGCTCAGTGGCTCAGTGACAAGCGGGCCGAGGGGCTAGCGCCGGCCACCGTGGAGAAGATCAGGGTCATCTTCGGCCGGTCGTTCGAGCTGGGCTCGCGTTGGGGCGTACCAGGCTCCGACAAGAACCCGACGCGCGGCGTTCCCCGCAAACCCCTGAACAACGCGCGTGAACGCTTCCTGTCGGCGGAGGAGGCGGGCCGGCTGCGCGAGGCCGTGGCGGCGTCCAAGAACAAGCAGCTCAAGCACATCGTCGGCCTGTTGCTGCTGACCGGCGCTCGGGTGCGGGAGCTGCTGGACGCCAAGTGGGAACACGTCGACGTCGAACGGCGCATCTGGCTCATACCGACGAGCAAGACGGGCAAGTCACGGCACGTCCCGCTTTCAACCGACGCCTTGGAGGTCGTGGACGCCTTGCCGCGCTTTAAGGACTGCCCCTGGCTGGTGCCCAACCCGGACACCCTCAAGCCCTTCGTGTCCGTCAAACACGGCTGGCAGGGGGCGATAAAGGCGGCCAGGCTGCGGGGCTTGCGGATCCACGATCTGCGGCACTCGGCGGCGTCGTTCATGGTCAACAGCGGCGTAGACCTGTTCGCGGTCGGAAAGGTGCTGGGCCACGCCAGCTACCAGTCGACCCAGCGCTACTCCCACCTCGCGAACGACACCCTGCTGGCGGCTGTCGAGGCGGGCGCAGCCAAACAGAAAGTAGCCTGACCAAGGACGAAAACCACCAACGCGACCGAGCCTCCGCGACCGCCGTCGCGGGGGCTTTTTTCTGTCAGAAACGGAGGTAACCCATGCCCATCCACCAACACCCATCAGCGGCCGTTCGAAAGAGACCGCCGCCTCGGCCTAGGCGGGTGCAAACAAGCTTAGCCCTATCTCCCCGCAGCGCCTTAAGGTCGACCTCAACGGGGGTGCATCATGAAGCTTGAGGATATCCAGAAGGGGAAGGTCGTCGCCGGCGTCGTCCCCGGCAAGCTCGTAAAAGTCGTCGCGGCGGAGATGCGCGGCTCCGATGAGCTGGAACTGGTCTACAGGGCCGACGGCGTGGTCAGCCAGCGACGGCTCTCTCGCGCGGACGAGGACGGGTTGGTGCTCGCCTCAGCAGCGCGGTGGTCGCCGAAGCTCAGTCCGGGGATCATCGCTGCACTAGCGATGTTGGTCGGAGCCGTCGCGGTGCACCACTTCTGGCCTGCGTCGGGTCTCCATCTCTGGTCCAAGTCCCGCTCCGGCACGAACGGCCCGGCCAGCAATGACATCCCCATTGTAATCCGGACCGACGGCGGAATGCTTGAGGTTGCAAACGTCAAACACCGCCGAACCTTCAACCTGACCAACGTGCTGACCGTTGCTGGCATCTCGGTCCCGTTCTGCAAAGCGACCGCGTCCTACACGGTCGATACACGCATCACCTATCGCGTGAGGCTGGCCCGATACTGGGGCGCGTTCTACCACGATCAGCGCCTTGAGATCTGGGCTCCCCGGCTTGAGCCCGCGTTGCCGGTGGCGTTCGACACGTCAAAGATGATGACCACCTTGAACGAGTGTCCATTTATTCCGCGTGGCACGCAGGACGATGTTCTTCGTCTCGTCAGCGCCCAGTTAGAGAAGGATGCGTGGAGTCCCCAGTATGTTCAGCTCGCGCAGAATGGTGGTGCGCGGGACACCGTCCGCGAGTTCGTGCGGAAGTGGCTGATCAACCAGAAGGGCTCCGACATCCCGCGGGGTACGCCGATCGGCGTCAACTTTCAGCCGTGAGATTTTGACGGGCACCGGCTGGCCGGCAGCAGCATCATCACCGCGGTGAAAGCGGGCTGAGCAGAATACGTATGTCTAAGCTTGGCCCCTCACCGCCTGCATCACAAAGTCGGAGGTGAGGGCGCTTAGCGTCTGTGATTAGTTGAGGCCTAACTCTTTTACTTGTGCTTCGGTCAGGCAATTGTACTTTATCTTATTGGCCCAAAGAGATCCTATCGACCCCTCCAAAACTAGCGCTTTTTTACCGAACTTTCTGCAGTGATCTTGCGCAGATTTCTGAATTATGAGCTGGTTTGCCACTTCCGGGTGAAATTCCACTAAGTATTCTGCTTCGTCTGCCTTTTGGATTGTCACGCCGCCAGAGGTTACCGTGCTGCATCCGCACAATGCGGCAAACAAACCTACCCATAGTATCTTCATCTCAAAAGCATCCTCCCCACTTTTTAACTGCTCCCGCCGGTCCGGTTCCGGGATTGACCTCGACGTGACTGGATGGCATTGCGCCATGCTCGGTCGGCAACATGCAGAGCCTCTCATCCTACGGCCAAGGTTCGCAGCTTGCTAGGCGGCTTGGCCGAACTGGGGGAAGCACAACGCGAGGCCGCTGTGGTCCCATCGCGGGATATTGCGAATGTGGTTGGGTCCAGCGCTCACGGAGCTCCGGTTCGCAGCAAAAGAGCCGACCCGCCTCTAAGCGCCGGTTGTGGGTAATCACCCGTAGCGACGATCTTTTGCGTCGAACGCAACACCGGTAAATCTCCACAACAACGGGCGACGAGCGCATGTCGCCAGGATTTTGGGGGCTCGGGTTGAGCGGCATTCGAGGATTTCGATTTGCGTGAGCGAGAGTACCGCCGGCTGCTGGCCGACCGCCTCGGGGCGGATAGCGTCAATAGTTATGTCGCGAACTGCAGACGTGTGGAACGGGAGCTCGCGATCAATCTGGATAACGCCGACCTGAGCGACGCCGGGATCGCGGCGCTTGTCAGTCGGCTGCGTGGCTCCGGCATCCCCGACAAGAGCGTCAACAACTGCCGCTCGGCGCTCAGGGCGTATGCCGAACTCGGCACATCCTATCAGGCTGCGCCAAGCGCCCCTCCCGCCGCACGCGGACCCATGACGATCACCCGGGAGCAGCGGGAGAGCTGGTCGGCGGGAACCGCCTCTAGCCCGTTCAACAGCTGGCTTGCCGACCGGGTGCGGGACGCGCAAGGCCAACTCGATCTGGACCGGCTGCACGACCTCGCGGCCGAATACGGGGTGGACCGGCGGCAGGAATACCGGAACCTGAACCCCGGCCAACAACGGATGAGCCTGGGGAACATCCTCCGACGACTCGTGCCCAAGTCCGAGTACGACGGCCATTCACCCGCGGCAGCGGCGCCTTCCGCGGAGCCGCGGCAAGCCCAAATCGGCGAGAGCGCGCCGGACGCGCAGCAGGTGACCGCGCCGGATCGGAAGGCCCCGGCGCTCGAAGTCGAAGCGCCGCGGCGGGAGTCGGTGCGGCAGGCCTCGGTCGGCGAGCTGCTCGGTCTATACGGCGAGATCATGGACGAGCTGCGCGCGCGGAGCGTCGTTCGGACCGGCAACTCGCCGGTCGGCGACTATGCCGAGCTGCTCTTCGCGGAAGCTTTCGGGTGGTCATTGGAAGCCAATTCGGCCTCCGGCCATGATGCGACTGACGCTGGTGGACTCCGCTACCAGATTAAGGGCCGTCGTCTAAGCAGCCTGACCGCTTCCCGTCAGCTCGGGGCCATTCGCCGGTTGCACGACCACACCTTCGATTATCTGGCCGCGGTGCTTTTCGACGCTCGGTTTAAGGTTCTTCGCGCGGTCGTCATACCGCACGACATCGTGGCGGCTCGCGCGCGCCGTAGCGACCATACGAACAGCTGGACATTCCTCCTCGATGACAGGGTCTGGGGCGACAAGGGCGTCCGCGACGCGACGGCCGACCTCGCCGTTGCGGCATCGCGGCTGTAGGCTCTCCACTCTTAGCGACCTCAGCGAGCAGGTGGCGACGCTCGGGCTCTAAGCGTACCGACCTTCACGCGCTTGCGGGAGGCACGTGCCAATACTCCCCGGACGTCCACGCTTCATCCGACCGGACGTCAGCATCACTTAGCCACCTGGAGCACCCGCATCTTGCTCCAGGAGGTTTCCCCTGGCCGCTGGAAGTCCCAGAACCGCCACCCATTGACGTTCGTATGAGTGATGGCGCTCGCCGCGTCCGAGGGACTTTTACGAACAATGCCGTCTTCCCCTACCCACTGGCCGTTTTTGATCTCGGCGTGGTAGGCGCGGCCCTTGTAGGTTACGCGGAATTTTGTGCCTTCGGGGAACTCTAGGCCTTGCATGTAAACGCTCCCGCGGTCGGGGCTGCGAGGCACGAGGCGCAGCGGTTCCCGCTCCGACGGGAGCCCAAGGAGTTCGCGCAGCACGTCATTGTAAGTGGTGCTCTCGTCCTTGCGCCGCGTCGTCAGCGCTTTGAACACATCGAAGTCGATCTCTATCGAAGCCACGCCCTCATCTCCCTATCCAATTCCTCTCCGCATAGTGAGAATAGTGAGACAGATAGTCAATAGCGATTCTTGTTGGCCCCATACATCCCCAGCACCGGCCATGGATCGGAGGCGGGCATTTGCGGCCCTAGCCAACCCAGAGGTGCTCGCACCTGGCGAATCCTACTTTGCTCGCACCGCAAAGGCCGGCGCGGCAAAATAGGCGTCCTGATCCAGGTTGGACGCCCAGCTTGTGGCAGCGTGAGGCTGTCGTGTTGGTGGGGGTTCGTTCCCGGTGTTGCGACGGAAGAGCGTGCTTCCAACCATCGCTTGAGCGTCATCAGGTGAGAAGTCCCAGAACGCGCTCTCAAACTCAGGAAACTTGGTGGGCCGAATGGGAAGCGCGCCCCGGCGTATGACGTGGACCGAGCACATCAGGCGAGGCCCTCCTGACGAACGGCCTCTCGCGACCCGTCGTAAAGGCCGTAGGACCATCCTCCGACCGCGAAGTCATACTCGTACTTCCAGAAGCTGGTCCCAACCACCCGATCATCGCCGGGGGGGCTGAGAGTGACTAGGCAAGCGCAAGAAGGGCCGCTGTAACGTAAGCTGCACCTTTGACGCTGAGGACGTACGGTAGTCGCGAGGTGGGGCACCCGATGAACAAACAGAAGCGCGCGACAGGGTTAATCATGGCCCTCGCCGTGTCCGTCGCGACGAGGGGCGTGGCAGCGCCATTGGTGAGCCAGGCAGACTGGGAGTCACTGAGCGAGCACGAGCTGCCCCTGGCTCAATCAGCGTTCGACATCTCGAAGCTAAGACTTGCCGAATCAGAGACTCAACGGGGCGAGTCTCCATGTCTTTTGTCTCTTTACGCTCGCGTCGAACTTATGAGAGCTGAGTTTGAACAGCTTCAGGCTGCCCTCCGCGTGGGGAGCGACTTGAAGCACCCTGAGGCAGAACCTGGCGTCAGTCATGATGTGGCCTTCGGCACGAGAAGCGCGCTCTTGAAATTCAAGAGCGATGCGGCCGCACTTTCCCTGTTGGGGATGAGGTGCGACGCCGATCCGCGCGTCCTTCGCCACGTGGCTGAACTCAAGCGCATTGCTGCCGCCATAAGCGCGAGCGCAACATCTATCCTGGGCAGAATGCATGCTCCTTAGGGCGCGCGGCCTACCTCGTGATCGGGACACCAACTGGTGTGTGCTTCGGGTTCTCGCGCCTGGATAGCAGCCTCCATAGCGTCGGCCTCGGCTTGCTCATGCCCTGTGATCGGGTTCTCGATGAGACGCGGCGCGCGCCTTAGATTTGGAGTTCTTGCGCGCATGGCCTTCAGCTCGGCTTCGCTGGGGGTTTCGCCGAGCTCAGCGATCCCGCCTTTCAGCTTCCTTGCCGGAAGCGGACTCGACGACAGAGCTCGGCTTGCGACCGAGCCGATGTCCGTGCCTAGCCGGGCGGAATTGATCCCGGTGACGCCGGCGGTCGCAGGTATAGCGCAGGTTGGAATTTCGGCTCGATCCCAGCGAAAGCGCCTCCGGTAGGACACGGTTGGAAAATGCGCTTCTGTCGTTCTGGGAAGAGCCTGGGTAGTGGCGGTTGTCGGTCTCCGGATGCGCGCTAAGCCGCAGTAAGCTATCGCTTTTCTCCGCTCGCGTGACTCGAGTTCGTAATGCGGGGGTCAGGTGTTCGAGTCACCTAGGCGGCACCATCGTTTCAATGACTTGGCGGGAATTGTGATGCTACCCCGCCGCCGACAGCGGGCTGCGTAGGCCGTGGCTCGAGCCGACGGCTAGGCAGGATGCGCCGTCAGCTCCTGATGCGCCTCGGCGCGGTGGGGGCGCAGCCGGAAGGCCAGCATCAGCAGGGTGACCCCGTAGACCAGGGCGTAGGCGGCGATCCACCAGGTCAGCACCAGGGCGCCGGCCAGGGGCGCGATCGCCAGCAGTATGCCGACCGCCACCGACAGGATCCCGGAAAATCCCATCCACCAGCGGCCGTGGTCGTGGCGCAGCCTCACGGTCGCGGCCACCGCCAGCGCGCCGGAGACGATCGCCCAGGCTGCGATCAGATAGACGAAGGTGAGCGCGGCGATGCCCGGCATCAGCACGGCGGCCGCGGCGGCCAGCAGGCTCGCCACGCCTTGCAGCAACAGCAGGCCCCACCGCTCGCGGGTGCGCGCCGCGCGGACCGCTGAGACGATGGCGAAGATCCCGTCGATCAGCATGTAGGCGGCGAACACCAGGACCAGCGAGAGCAGGGCTACGGTGGGCGTGAGCAGAGCGATGATGCCGAACAGCACCGCGCAGACGCCGCGCAGCCCGACTGCCCACCAGTTGCGGGCCAGCAGTCCGCTCAGGGCGTCGGAGCGCGGATCGATGCGGGAGATGTCTTGCGTATTGGTCATGGCCGTCCCTCGGAGGAATTGAGTGCGAGGCGCGCACTCGTGTCCTCGCGCCCCGCACGGGGTTGCGTCAGTGCGCCTGGGCGCCGCCCTCACCGGCGGCGCTCTGCTCGCGCCGGCCGACCTGCACGCGGCGGCTGCGGCCCTGGCCTTGGGCCTTCGGGATGATGATCTCCAGCACCCCGTTTTCGAGGTTGGCCTGGATGCTCTGCGGGTCGGCCGCCGCCGGCAGGCGCAGCGTGCGCTGGAAGACGCCGAACAGCCGCTCGGTGATGTGCTGGTCGGCCCTCTCGACGTCGCGTTCCTCCTTCTTCTCCGCGCGGATGGTCAGTAGGTCGTCATCCACATTGACCTCGACGTCGTCCTCGGAGACGCCGGGCAGCTCCACCGAGACGCGGAACGCGTTGTCGGTTTCGCGAACGTCGAGGCGGGGCGCCATCAGGGCGCCCTGGCCGGCGGCGCCCTGCGGCGCGCCCCGGGCGACGTCGTCCAGCAGGCGGCTCATCTCCCGCTGCATCATCATGAACGGGCCGGCGGCCCAGCCGGGATCTTCGGTGAAGCGGAAGGGCGTGGGCAGGTTTCTCGCCATGTCAGGTCTCCATAGGTTTGAAGGGGCGGGCGGGTCGGGTCGATCGCGGTCGCTCCGTTGGGCCGCCCAGGCCGGCGGGTCGCTGGCCGGAAAGGACTCCTGGAGCGCTTCGTCCACAGGGTCGAAATCAGGCTGGCCGGAAACGTCGTCGAGAGGACGCCTGGCCATCGCTCAGGCGCCCGGCTGCGGCCGGTCCTCGGAGGTCGCGGGACGGGACGGCCGCCCGTCCTCCGCGGCGGGGGCCGTCGCCTTGGCCGCCGTCCGTGAACCCTTCCGCGCGCGCCCGTCGCCGGAGGCCGCCTCCCGCCGCTGCGGCTCCAGCACGACCCGATGCTGCGCCTGGTCCCAGCGGGCGATCACCCGGTCGCCGTCGTGGACGACGTCGGCGAGCATCTCGCGGGCCAGCTCGGTCTCCAGCGTCGAGCGGATCAGGCGGCGAAGCTCGCGCGCCCCGAACTCCGGCCGGTAGCCCTCGCGGGCGATGTACTCGACGAGCCCGGGGTCGATCTCCAGCTCGACGCCCTGGGCGCGAGCGGTGCGGCGCACCCGGTCGAGATGCAGCTCGACGATCTCGTGGATCTGCTCGCGGGTCAGCGAGTGGAAGACGATGATCTCGTCGATACGGTTGAGGAACTCCGGTCGGAAATGCATCCGGAGCGTCTCCATCAGCTCCTCACGGTTCTTGGTCGGATCGGCGGCGTCGCCGGTTTCCTGCCGCAGGCGGCGGGAAATCACGTCGGCGCCGACATTGCTGGTGGCGATGATGATCGCGTTGGTGAAGTCGACCACCCGGCCCTTGCCGTCGGTCAGGCGGCCGTCGTCGAAGACCTGCAGCAGGATGTTGTGCACGTCGGGATGGGCCTTCTCGATCTCATCCAGCAGGATCACGCTGAACGGTCGGCGGCGGACCCGCTCGGTGAGCTGGCCGCCCTCCTCGTAGCCGACGTAGCCCGGAGGGGCGCCGATCAGCCGGGACACGGTGTGGCGCTCCATGTACTCGCTCATGTCGATGCGGATCATGGCGTCTTCCGAGCCGAAGACCTGTTCGGCCAGCGCCTTGGCGAGCTCGGTCTTGCCGACGCCCGTGGGTCCCAGGAACAGGAAGTTGGCGATCGGGCCGCGGCCTTCGCGAAGGCCGGCGCGGGCCAGCCGAACGGCGTCGGCGACCGACTTCACCGCCTCGTCCTGGCCGACCACCCGCCGGTGCAAGGCCTGTTCGAGCTGGGTCAGGCGCTGGCGTTCCTCGGTGGTGAGCTCGGAGACCGGCACGCCGGTCAGCTTCGAGACGATCTGCGCCACGTGCTCGACCCGCACCTCGGCGGCGCCGGTGCCGAGGCTTCGGCGCCATTTGTCCTGGGCCTCCTGCAGCTCCTTGGTCTTGGCCTCGTGCTGTGCGCGCAGATCGTTGGCCTTGTCGGTCTGCTTGCGCGACGTGGCGTAGTCGAGCTCGCGCTTCAGCGTGCGGGCCTCGGATTCAAGGTCCTGCACCTCCACCGGCCGGGCGCTGGAGGATATCTTCACCCGGGCGGCGGCCTGGTCGATCAGGTCGATCGCCTTGTCCGGCAGAAAGCGGCCGGTGATGTAGCGCTCGGAAAGCTCGACCGCGGCGACGATGGCCTCGTCGGTGATCACCGCCTTGTGGTGGGCCTCAAGCGTATCGCGCAGCCCGCGCAGGATCATGATCGCCTGCGCCGTGGTCGGCTCGGCCACCAGCACCGGCTGGAAGCGCCGTTCGAGCGCGGCGTCCTTCTCGATGTGCTTCTGGTACTCATTGAGGGTGGTCGCGCCAATCAGGTTGAGCTCGCCGCGCGACAGCGCCGGCTTGAACACGTTGGCGATGTCCAGCCCGCCCTCGCCGCCGCCGGATCCGGCGCCCACGATGGTGTGCAGCTCGTCGATGAACAGGATCAGCTCGTCCTTGTGGTCGGCCACTTC
This sequence comes from Phenylobacterium hankyongense, assembly GCF_003254505.1. Taxonomy (NCBI): domain Bacteria; kingdom Pseudomonadati; phylum Pseudomonadota; class Alphaproteobacteria; order Caulobacterales; family Caulobacteraceae; genus Phenylobacterium; species Phenylobacterium hankyongense. The sequence continues at coordinate 1,469,925 of NZ_QFYP01000001.1, forward strand.
CTTGAGCACCGCCTGCGCACGTTCCTCGAACTCGCCGCGGTATTTCGCGCCGGCGACCATCGAGTTCACCGACAGCTCCACCAGGCGCTTGTCGCGCAGGGCCTCGGGCACGTCGCCGGCCAGGACGCGCTGCGCCAGGCCTTCGACGATGGCGGTCTTGCCGACCCCCGGCTCGCCGATCAGCACCGGATTGTTCTTCCGGCGCCGGGCCAGGACCTCGATGGTGGTCTCGATCTCGCCGTTGCGGCCGATCACCGGGTCGAGCTTGCCCTCGCGGGCGAGGGCGGTGAGGTCGCGGGAGTACTTGTCCAGGTTGGGCGTGTTGGTCGGCCGGTCGACGGCGCCTTCCTCGGCCCCGCGTCCCACCACCTTGATCACCTGCTGGCGAAGCGCCTGGCCGGTGAGGCCGAGCTGGCGCAGGACGTTGCCGGCTATGCCCTCGCCCTCCTCGGCAAGGCCGATCAGGAAATGCTCCGGGCCCACATAGGAATGGTCAAGCTCCCGGGAAACGGCGAAGGCGCGGCCCAGCGCGCTCTTCACGCGCGGGGTGACGCCGATCTCCTGGGACTGCTGATCGCCGGCGTCGCCGCGGGGCGCCTCGCGCTCCAGGTGCTGGCGAAGCTCGTCCGGCTGCACGCCGAACTGCTGAAGCACCGTGCGGACCACGTCGGAGTCCAGCAGCGCCATCATCAGGTGCTCGGTGTCGACCTCCCGGCGCCCGTACTCCGAGGCGCGGCGCGCGGCGGTCTGCAGCAGGTCCTTGGCGTGTTCGCTCAGGCGGTCCTCGAACTCGCCTGCCCGCGGAGCCGTCCCCCGCCGCCCGGAACCGCCGACCGGAACCTGGCCGCCGGCGCCGTCCGGGTCCGAGGCGTCGCGGCCAGGGCCGCCGCCTCGGCCGATGCTGCCGCCGCCGCCGAAAAACGGGTCGCTGCCGAACATCTCGTCGAAGAGGCTGCCGCGCCGACCGAACAGGGATTCCATCGGCGAGGACGCGCGCTGGCGCGCGGCCAGGGTGCGATAATCCACCTCGCAGACATTCAGGACTTCGCTTTCGCCGTTGCGGGTCACCCGCACGCGCACGCTGGCAGGTCGAACCCCGCAGATGTCGCATAGCTCGGCCATGACGGATGTCCTTCTGCTGGTTACTGAGGTCGGGTGGGCGGAACCGTGGGCCCGCGCGCCCGGGGCGGCTGGAATGAGCGCTCGGCTTCAGCCGTCCGCATCCGCGGCTCGCCGTCGTCGCGGGTGGGAATCCGCCGGAAGCCGGCCTCCAGGATCAGCACCGAGCGGCCGCGGCAGGCGATCAGGCCCTTCTCGCGCAGGGCGCTGAACGCCCGGCTGACCGTCTCCGGCGACAGGCCCAGGTAGTCGGCGATGTCGTAGCGTGACATCGGCAGCTCGATACGGCCGGCCGAGCCCGTGCGCTGGGCGATGTCGATGAGGAAGTCGGCGACCTTGTCGACGGCGTTGGCGCGCGTCAGGAAGTGCAGGCGATCGGCGGTGCGGTCGCGGCTGAGCAGCAGCCACCACCACATGGCGTCGGCCGCGCGCATGTCCTCGTCGGCCAGCGCCTGCAGCTGCGCACGGCCGCAGCGCACCAGGCGGGCGTCACAGACGGCCTCGGCGCTGCAAAGGTGCAGCTTCTCCCGCTCCAGCCCGAAGATTTCCCCCGGCAGGTGGAAACCGTGGATGATGCGCCGGCCGTCGCTGGTGTGGCTCAGGGTCCGCACCGCGCCGACCACCACCTGGTAGACCGATTGGGCGGGATCCTCCTGGGCGTAGATCACGCCGTCGCAGGCGGTCTGGATTACACAGCCTTCGACGACGAACGGCGTCCCGCGTGGCGGGGCCAGGACAAGGTGCGACGGCCGGATCGGAGCCTGGGCCAGGGCGGGTTGCGGTTCAAATGACATCGGCCTGCCTGAAGGGGCGGACACCTTCCCCCGGGCGGGCAGGCTTGGCACTCCGGACAGTCCCTCAGGAAGCTACCGCACGCGGCGACTGACGCCCGTCAGTGCGTCGGCGGCCCCCGGCCTCAGGCTCCGAGCGCGCGTCGGAGCCCCCGCGCCGGACGCCGAATCCATCGGAGGGATCATGAGAAGCGATCAGGACATCAAACAGGATGTGGAGCGCGAGCTTCGCTACGATCCTGACATCGACGCCACCGACATCGGGGTGGCCGTGAAGGACGGCGTGGTGACGCTCGCCGGCTTCGTCCACAGTTATGGAGACAAGTGGGAGGCCGAGCGCGAGGCGAAAAAGGTGATCGGCGTGCGCGCCGTCGCCAATGACATCGAGGTGCGGCTGCCGGCCGTCGACGTCAGGGCCGATCCCGAGATCGCCCGCGACGTGGCCCGGGAGATCAAGCTGTTCCTGCCGCTCGCGGCCGACGACATCAAGGCCACCGTCCGCAGCGGCTGGGTGACCCTGGAGGGTCAGGTGGAGTGGAACTTCCAGGGCCAGCGGGCCGAGCAGGCGGTGCGGCGCGTCAGGGGCGTGAAAGGGGTCAGCAACCTGGTCACGGTGAAGCCCAAGGTCGAACCCGGCGAGGTGCGCCGGCAGATCGAGGAAGCCCTCAAGCGCAACGCCGAGGTGGACGCCAGGAACATCACCGTCGAAGCCAATGGCGGCGAGGTGATCCTGAAGGGCCGCGTCCGCTCGTGGGCCGAACGCACAGAGGCGGAGCGGGCCGCCTGGCGCGCGCCCGGCGTGCGGCGGGTGGACAACCAGATCATCGTCGACGCCCTGGTCGCGGCCTGAGCCGGCTCCGTGGGAGGCGCGTGGCGCTATCGCTGCGCGCTTCTACCACCGCCGCCGCGGCCGACCGGAGCGCCGGCGGCGGCTCCAACTGATGGGCGTCAGTTCGCCGCTCGCCACCGGTTGCTAGCGTGCCGGCGATCATTTCCCGGCGATCATTCCCAGGAGCGTCCCATGGCCGAAATCCTCCCGCCCGGACGCCCGGCCCCCGACTTTCGGCTGCGCGTGACGCCGGACCAGATGTTGTCGCTTTCCGAGCTGAGCGGCCGGCGGGTGGTGCTGGCCTTCTACCCGGCCGACTGGAGCCCGGTCTGCGGCGACCAGATGGCGCTCTACAACCAGGTCTTGGCGGAGTTCCGCGACCGAGGCGCCTCGCTGCTGGGAATCTCCGTGGACGGCGCCTGGTGCCATCAGGCCTTCGCCAAGGATCGCAACCTGCATTTTCCGCTGCTCGCCGACTTCGAGCCGAAGGGCGCGGTGGCGCGCAGCTACGGCGCCTATCGAGACGGCGACGGCGTCGCCGAGCGCGCGCTGTTCGTGATCGACGAGAACGGGACCATCGCCTGGAGCCACTGTTCGCCGATCGCCGTCAATCCGGGCGCCGACGGAATCCTCGACGCCCTCGACCGGCTCAACGCATCGGAGACCCCGAATGTCGACCCTGAGAGTTCCCGTATCGCCGGATGACCATATCCTGGGCCCCGCCGACGCCCCCGTCACCCTGGTGGAGTACGGCGACTATGAGTGCCCCTATTGCGGCATGGCCCAGCCCATTGTGCGGCAGTTGCTGCAGGGGTTCGGCAGGGACCTGCGGCTGGTGTTCCGCCATTTCCCGCTGACCGAGGTCCATCCCAACGCCGCCACCGCGGCCGAGACGGCCGAGTTCGCGGGCGACCACGGCCGGTTCTGGGAGATGCACGACGCGCTCTACGCCAACCAGGCGAGGCTTGGGTATCACCTCTACTACGCCCTGGCGGGCCGGCTCGGCCTGTCGCCGGACGGCCTGCGCGAATGCCTGTCGCACGGGCTGCACGCCGCAAAGATCCGCTCCGACTTCCTGGGCGGCGTGCGAAGCGGCGTGAACGGGACGCCCAGCTTCTTCGTCAACGGCGTCCGCCATGACCGCAGCTACGCCTACGACGAGCTGGCGCAGTCGATCGAACTGGCCCGCCGCGCCGCCGTCCTCACCTCGCGGCGGTTCCCGATCGGCGACGACCCAGCCCATCCGTGACGTTCAGAAGAAGGATTTCACCATGACCTCGCCCCTCGCCCGCGTCCCCCGCGGGATCCTGGCCCTGGCGGCCGCCTCGACGCTGACCCTCGGACTGGCGCCCGGCACGGCTTCGGCCGCCGGCGGGCCGCCGCCGGTGGCCCTGGTGGTGGTGAATGTCCAGGCTGTCGCCCTGGGCTTCCGGGCGTCGCAGATGATCGGTCGCACGGTGACCAACGATCGCAACGAGGACATCGGCAAGATCGACGACCTGGTCGTGGGCCGGGACAAGGTGCTGTTCGCAGTTCTCAGCGTCGGCGGTTTCCTGGGACTCGGCGCCCACCTGGTGGTCGCGCCTTACAACAGCCTGAGGGTGTCGCCGCAGCGCATCATCCTGCCCGGCGCCACCAAAGCCGCGCTGCTGCGCCTGCCGGAATTCAAGTACGCGCCCTGAGGCGCTTCGACCCGCGCGGGCGGCCTCAGCCCGGATCGGCCTTGGACGACCCGCGCCGCGTCGGCTTCACTCCGGCGGATGCGGCGGCCAGCACCGCCTCGGGAAGGGTGTGGGCTCCCAACCGTTCCATCACCCGCGCCCGGTGGTTTTCCACCGTGCGCGGGCTGATCCCCAGGTTGCGGGCGATGGTCTTGTTGGTGCCGCCCGAGAGCAGGCCTTCCAGCACCTCGCGTTCCCTGGACGACATCAGGGCGACCTGGGTCTGCGCCAGCCGGGTGGCCTCCTCGTCCTCCAGCACCTCGCTGAGGCCGGCGAGCGCCGAGCCCACGGCGTCAAGCAAGGCTTCCGGCCGGCACGGCCATTCCAGCAGGTCCGTGGCGCCGGCCTTCATTGCGCTGATGGCCAGCGCCACGTCGCCGCCGAGCGAGGTCTCCAGGATGACCGGCAGGGAGATGCGCCGCGCCTTCAGCGCGCCGACGAGTTCGAACCTCGCCGCGCCCAGGTCCTGCGTCCGCGCCACCACACAGCCCGGCGTCAGGGCGCCCGCCACCTCCAGGAAAGCCTGCTCGGAGGCGAAGGGCGTGACGCGCTGGCCGGCGCCCCGCAGCAGGTCGGCCTTCGCCGCGCGCCTCTCGGGATCGGGGTCGACCAGATAGACGGTCGGCGGCGTGTCGCGGGTGATGTCCTGGGCGATGCCGCCGGCCTGGACGATGTGACCCGCCGTATCGCGGATCGGAAAGCCGGTGTCGCGGATCCGCCGCACGGCGCCGTCGGGGCGTACGATGCGATATTCGTGGCTCACCGTTTCGCCCTCGGACAGCACCCGCTGCAGGGCGGCGAGGACGCCATCGCGATCCTCCGGGTGCAGCGCGGCGATCCAGACGCCCCGGTCGGCGATCACCTGCTCCGGCGGGATCCCCCACGCCCGCTGAAAGCCGGGGCTGACGTATTCGAGCCGCTCGCCGGCCATGTCGTAAATCCACATCACGTCGGCGGAGTTTTCGGCGAAGCGGCGGAACCGCTCCTCGCTGTAGCGCAACCGGTCCTCGTACCGGCGTTGCTGATCGATGTCCTCGTAGATGGCGACGACGCCGTAGACGCCGCCGGCCGCGTCCCGCAGCGGCGCCGCGCCGACCCGGGTCCAGACCTCGGCGCCGTTCTCGCGGCGATGCAGGAAATCGACGCCCGGCATGGTGACCTCTCCGCGCAGGGCCCGGGCCGCGGGGTACTGATCGGGCGCCAACGGCGAGCCGTCGGTGCGGAACGCCCGCCATCGCGCCCCCTGCGGGTCCGCCGAAGACGTCTCGCCGATCTCGAACCGGTCGAGGGCGGCGTTGCCCATCATCAGCCGGCTGTCCGCGCCGAACACGGCCACGCCCACCGGCGCCTGGCGCAGGATCGCCGCCAGATAGCTCTCGCTCCGACGCAGCTGCGCCTCGACGCGCTTCTGCTGCGTCACCTCCAGCACCGCGCCGGTGAACGACACCGGCTGGCGGTCCTCGAACACCATGCGGCCATAGGTCGAGATCCACCGTTCGGAGCCGCCGGAATGACCTGTCACCCGATACTCGATCGCATAGAGCCCGTCGCCGTCCGGATCGAGCGCGCGTTCGGCGGCCCGCTGTACCCGGCCGCGATCCTCCGGATGGATGCCTTCGAGCCACATCCGCTCGTCCACCTCGGCGTCTGGTGGAAGCCCCCACAGGGCCTTCAGCCGCGGCGGCCAGTGCAGCCTGCCCGTCGTCGGATCCCAGCGATAGGACATCAGGCCGACCAGATCGCCGGCCGCCTGCAGGCCGGCCTGGCTCTCCCGAAGGGCGGCCTCGCTCGCGCGCCGATCCGCCCCTCCGCGAACCCCCGGGGTGGTCTTCACGGCGGTGACCAGGAAGCCCGCGACGCCCTCGACCCCGTCCGTCAGCGGGATGAAGTAGTTGGTGAAGGTGAAATCCTCCGGCGCTCCCGCGTGGCGCACGTAGGTCCGGCATTGGTCGGTGAGAACCACCGCCTTCCCGGCCATCACCCGACGGTGGATCGGCCCGACGACCTCCACCAGTTCCGGCCAGCATTCCTCAAACGTCTGGCCCAGCGCCTGGGGATGGCGCCGGTCGAACACCTCGCGCGCCGCGTCGTTGTAGATCTGCACCCGCCGATCGCCCCAATGCAACGTCATCGGCAGCGGCGCCGCCAGCACGAGGTCGACGACGGCTTTCAACCTGTCGGACCAGTCGGCGATCGGGCCCAGCGGCGTCCGTTCCCAGGCCAGCGTCCGCACGCGCTGGGCCATCTCCCCGGTCGCCCAGGGCCAAGCGATCTCCCGCCCAGCCATGGCCGGGCGGCTCGCATCGTGACGATCGGTGGACAGAGGCCGCTCCGGCGGAGGTGTGCTTCCGCCGGACATTGGGCCCCGATCGGCGCCGGCGACATTCACATGGGATAGTCTGGTGACCGACATAGGCGGATCGCAATTGAACCCGCAGTCGTTGGCCTGGCGCTGTGGGCGGATCCGCAGACTCCACTCGCGCGATCGCGTCGACCCCCGCCGCCTGCGCGGCCGGGGCCGGGCCGACGGCGGGTTCGGCTGATCGGGACTCCGGGCCCGACCGCCGGTCAGGCGGCGCCCGGGACCCCGCCGCCCAGCAGCAACGGCGACCAGAGCGCGACGGGCGGCAGGGCCGCCAGCAGCAGCAGGATGGCCATCTCGGCCGCGGCGATGGCGCGCTGCGAGACGCTGCGGTGGGCGATGACCGGCCGCTCGGCGGCGGCGCGGGGATTGTCTTGCTCCGGGTGGTTCATCTCAGCCTCCGACTTCGATTTGACGGACACTGGTTTACGCCGGCGACGTCACAGGCCGCCGTCGCGGGGGCGGGAGATTGGTATCGATTGTCAACGGCGGCGCGGTCAGCCGTGCAAGCCGGCGGGCACGAACACATACCCCGCGCCGCGCACCGTCTTGAGGGTCTGCGGCAGCTTGGGATCGGTTTCGATCTTCCGCCGCAGCCGGCCGATGCGCATGTCGATGGACCGGTCGAACGGCGTCATCTCCATGTTGTGCGCGAGGTCGAGCAGCCGGTCGCGGGTCAGCACGCGATCCGGGTTTTCGGCGAACACCCGCAGCAGATCGAACTCCATGGCCGTGATCGGCACCTCCCGCCCCCGCAGGTCGTAGAGCCGGCGGCGATCGAGATTGAGCACGCAGCGGCCGAAGCGGACCTCGCGCCCCATGGTGGCCGGCGGCCTCTCGGCCCGCGCCGCGCGCCGCAGCACCGCGCGCACGCGGGCCAGCAACTCCCGCAGGTCGAACGGCTTGGCGACATAGTCGTCGGCCCCGACCTCCAGGCCCACCACCCGGTCCACCGCCTCGCGCCGGGCGGTGAGCATGATGATGCCGAGCCCGCCGAGGCTGCGCAGCTGCCGGGCGATGGCCAGGCCGTCCTCGCCCGGCATGTTGACGTCGAGCAGCACCAGGTCGACCGGCCGCTCGGCCATGGTCGCGCGCAGGGCCGCGCCGCCGTTGGCGACGCTCACGGCATAGCCATGGTCGACCAGGTATTCCCGCACCGCCTCGCAGAGGTCCGCCTCGTCGTCGACGACGACGATGTGCGGCGCGCTGGCGCTAGACATCGACGAACCTGGGGGACCGGCCGAGCTCGGCCAGCACGCTGCGCAGGCCGGCCTGGTCGAACGGCTTCTCCAGCACCGGCCGGCCGGCGCAGGCGAGGAAGCGGCGGGCGGCGGGCCCCAGCGTATCGCCGGTGACGAAGGCCACCCGCGGCGCCAGCGCCGGCCGCTCCCGCTCGATCCACTCGAACAGGGTCTGGCCGTCGGCGTCGGGCATCCGCAGGTCGCTGAGGATGACGTCGTAGGACCGCGCCTCGATCAGGCGGCGGCCCTCCCGCCCGGAGCGCGCCAGGTCCGCCCGGTAGTGCTCCAGCTGCAGCATCTCCGCCAGCGCCTCCGCGAGGTCGGCCTCGTCGTCGATCACCAGGGCCGTGCGGTCTTGCGGCGGCCGGCCGACGGCCTCGCCGGCGGGCTCGCGGGGCGCCTCGAAATCGACCACCGTGGGCAGCTCGACCGTGAAGCACGCGCCGCCGTCCGCCCGGTCGGCCAGGGTCAAGGCCCCGCCGTGCGCCTGCACCATGGCCAGGCTGAAGGTCAGGCCGATTCCGGTGCCGACGCCCTGCGGCTTGCTGGTGAAGAACGGCTCGAAGATGCGCCGCCGGTGCTCGGGCGGGACGCCCGGGCCATTGTCGGCGACCTCCAGCCGCACGCTCCGACGCCGCTCGTCGGTGGAGGTCCGCAGCTCCAGGATCCGCGGCTTCGGCCTGTCCTCCAGCGCGTGCTGGGCGTTGACGATCAGGTTGACCAGAACCTGGTTGAGCTGGTCGGCGTCGGCGTTGAGGGGCGGCAGGTCCGGGGCGAGGTCCGTCACCACCTCGATCCCCGCCGTGCGCAGGGCGTAGCCGGTCAGCTCCAGGGCGGAACCCAGCACCTCGTTGGCGTCCACCCGGGTGCGCACGGGCGCCTTCTGTCGCGCCATGGCCAGGAAGGTCTGCACGATCTTGGCGCAGCGCTCGGCCGCCAGCCGGATCTTCGCCGCGCGCTCGCCGTAGGCCGTGCCGGCGGCCTTGATCTCCAGCAGCTGCGACAGGCTGAGCACCACCGACAGCGGGTTATTGAGCTCGTGGCTGACCCCGGCGAGCAGGGACCCCAGGGCGTTCAGCTTCTCCGACTGATAGAGCGCCTCGCGCGAGCGCTGCAGCTCGGCTTCGGCCTGCTTGCGCTCGGTCAGGTCGCTGAACATGCCGACGGCGCCGACCACGTGGCCCGCGCCGTCCCACAGCGGGCTGGAGGCGGCCAGCACCGGCAAGGCGGAGCCGTCCGAGCGCCGGAAGCGGAACTCGAACTGCTCCGGCCGGCCGGCCAGGTTGTTGGCGATCCGCTCGCGGGCGGCGGCGAAATCCTCGGGGAAGCAGAACTCGGGCACCGGGCGGCCGCTGATCTCCTCCGGGGCATAGCCCAGCAGGCCCGCCATGCGGTGGTTGATGAACAGGGTCCGCCCCCTGCGGTCCACCAGCCACACGCCCTCGTGGGCGGTCTCGAACAGGCCGCGGAAGCGCGCCTCGCTCTCGCGCAGCCGCTCCTCGGCGAGCTTGCGATCGGTGATGTCGGCGACGACACCGGCGGCGCGCACCGCCTTTCCGTCCGCCTCCCGCTCGACGCGGGCGCGCGACACCACCCAATGGACGCTGCCGTCGGGGTGGACGACCCGGTATTCGTCGGCGTAGCGGGCGCCGCCCTTCAGCGCCTTGCGCACCTCGCGCAGCACGCGCTCGCGGTCCTCGGGGTGCACCGCGCCGGTCAACTGCTCGAGCGGGACCTCGTCGCCGGCTTCCACGCCGAAGATGGCGCCGGCCTGCTTCGACCAGCTGCCGCGCATGGTCGTCAGGTCCCATTGCACTGTTCCCAGCATGCCGCCTTCCAGCGCCAGCCGCAGCCGCTCCTCGCTGTCGCGCCGGCCGGCCTCGGCCCGCGCCCGCTCCAGCGTCGCCCAGGTGCGCTCCGCCACGTCGCGGATGAGCTGCACCTCGACATCGCGCCAGCGGCGCACCACGGGGCTGTGCACATAGAAGATGGCGGCCAGCCCGCCCCGCTTCACCAACGGGACCGTGACTCCGGCGCGGATGCCGACCCCCAGGTGGGCGTCGGAGTTCGGGCCGACCGCGGGGTCGGCCAGCACGTCGGCGACGACGAAGATCTCGCCGCGGCGGACCATGGCGGCGGCCTCCCGCCCGAAGTCGTCGAGGCGGTAGACGCCCGGCCCGCCGGGCATGTCTCCGGCGACCCAGCCGCGTGAGGCGACGCTCACCTCCTGGCCGTCGGGCGAGACCTCGCCGTAGCCGACCCGGGCGACGTTCAGGTGGGCGGCCAGGCGCTCACCGATGGCGTACAGGATGGCCGCGGGGTCCACCTCGTCGCGCAGGGCGTCCCCCAGCTCCAGCAGGAAACGCTGGTTGTGCTCCGTCTCCCGCCGGTTGGGGATCTCCGTCATGGTGCCGAGCCAGCAGCTCAGGCGATCCTCGTCGTCGCGCACCGGCTCCACGCGCGCGAGGAACGGCCGGTAGTGGCCGTCCCCGCCCAGCAGCGGCAGCGCCATCTCCGCCGGCCGGCCGGTCTCCAGTGCGCCTTGCCAGCGGCGCGCGACTTCCTTGCGCCTGTTGGGGTGGTGCAAGGTCGGCCACACGTCGTCCAGCGCCGCATCGGAAGCCGCGCCCGTGTAGTCGTACCAGCGCCGATTGCACCACAGCACCCGGCCGGCGGGGTCGGCGATGAAGCACAGGGCGGGCAGGTGGTCGGCCAGGAGCCGGAACGGAGCGTCGCCGCAGGCGGCCGACGGACCGGGCTGAGGAAGCTGTTGCGTCATGGGGACGCCCTTCGCCAGGAGGTGCGCCCATCCTATCGCGCCCCGCCCCCGCCGACCACCCGCCGAGACGCCGCCGCCGGACAATGCTCCGGCTCGAACCCGGCGGCTCGCGACGGACCGCTGTTGTTTGCGGCTTCCGGGGGCGATAGTCCCCTGCGGCGACGACGCGGTGTTCACGAAACGGAGGCGTAGCGGTGAAGGCAGGCGATCTGTCCGGCGACCTGGAGCGGTGGCGCGCCGACCGGGGCTCGCTCCCTACGGACCGCGAGGCCCGGCGTGAGCTGCTGGAGCGGCTCAGGGCGTGGAAGGCCCAGCACGATCAGGACCGCGCGCGCCAGCCCGGGCCGTTCCTGCAGATGGCGTGGGACGCCGTCTTCAGCGACGAAGACGATCAGGTCGCAGAGGCTATCCGGCAGCTGGAAGATGCTCTGGCCCAGTCCTGAAGGTCGGCGTCGGCCGCCGCCGGCGCTCAGGACCTCGCGGCGGACAAGGCGATGGCGAGCGCCTCGCCTGCGGCGTCCACCGAGTGGCGCCGTTCAATCGTCGAGCGCCCGGCGGCCCCGATGCGCCGGCGCCGCTCCAGATCGGCCGCCAGGCTGAGCAGGGCCCCGGCGGCGGCCTCGGCGTCGTCGCGCGGCACGACGATCCCGCCGGAGCGCTCGCCGTCGCCGAAGAGGTCGGTCAGGCCGGGGGCGTCGCTGGCCACCACCGGCAGACCGCAGGCCATGGCTTCCAGCGGCGCGACCGGCGCTCCCTCGGCCCGCGGCAGCGTCACATAGGCGTCGGCGGCCGACAGCCAGCGCCGGATCGTCGCGGGGTCGCTGACGTAGCGGCCCGCCCAGGTGACCTGCGGGACCTGCGAGACCAGGGCGCCGAACGCCGCGTCCTGCTCCTCGTCGGAGCCGAGGATCACCAGCCGCGCGGCCGCCTGGGCGCCCGCGATCTTCGCCCAGGCGGCGAGCAGGACGTCCAGGCCCTTGCGGTGGATGTCCACCCGGCCGTGGTTGATCACCAGGAAGTCCGCCGGCGACAGGCCCAGCGCCTGTCGCGCCTCGGCCTGGGGCTCCGCGCGCCAGGCGTCCCCGTCCACCGGGTTGGGGATGTCGCGCAGCCGTTCGGGCGACAGGCGGTAGCGGGTGGCGAGCCGGGCGCGCTCATGGCCGGAGGGCACGACCAGGGCGTCACAGGCCCCGATCGAAAGCCGCCGCACCGTCCGTTCGAGCGGCGAGCGCGTGGCGTCCCCGCCCTGGTAGGTTGCGAACACCCGCAGCCCCATCGTCTTGGCGAGCAGCACCAGCGCATCGGCGCGGGCGTGCTCATAATCCTGGACCAGCATGGCGGCGCAGCCCTCCTGGCGCAGCACCCGGCCAAAGGCGGCAAACGGCGTGCGGCTCCACTGGACGCCGGCGCGCAGCGATGGACGCCCTCGGGTCACCCCGCCGCCGGCGCCGCGGCCGGGCACGAGCCAGATCGGCGCGCCGCTCGCCTCGTGGACCAGGCGGGTCGGCTCGCTGACATTCTCCGAGGCGTGGACGATCACGACCCGCAGCCCCTGCCGCTGGAGGGCGGCGACGTAGCCGGACAGCCACCCGCCCATCAGGTGGCGCGCATAGTCCTCCAGGCTCACCCCCAGCGGATCGAGGAAGTCCTCGATGACGTCGCGCCATGGGAAGATGGCCACCGTCTCCCGGCCCGGCGCCGCTATGCGCCCGCGATCCCGGCCCTGGCCCTCGTCCGCGCGACCGTCCAACCGATGCGGGTCGACGAACCCAAGTCCGCCGGCGGCCATCTTCTGCGTCACGATGCAGCCCCTCCTGCGCTCCGGTGGCGACGAGGCGGCCGCTGAAGCGCAGCTCCGTCGAAGGTGCGGCAAACCTGGGTTGCAGCGCGACCGTTCCGCCCGCGGGGGAATTTTCGCCGATCCGGCCGCGGGCGCTGGTCGCGCGAGGCCAGGGCTGTGGCGTCGCCGCTCAGCCCTGGGCGGCGGCCAGGCGGAAGTCCCTGATCCTGCGGTAGTCGGCCGGCGTCCGGCCGAACGCCTGCTTGAAGGCGGTGGTCATGTGCGCGTGGCTGGAGAAGCCGGTGCGGGCCGCGACCACAGAGAGATCCTGCGCGCCCTCGTCCAGCAGCCGCAGCACCGCCTCCAGCCGCTGGGTGAGGATGAAGCGATGCGGCGTCTGGCCGGTGGCGCTCTGGAAGGAGCGGGTGAAATGGGTGCGGCTCATGCCGCTCAGCTCGGCCAGCTCGGCGACGCTGACCGACACGTCCAGGCGCGCCGCCACGTGCTCGGCGACCCGGCGCAGCTTCAGCGGCGTCATCGCGGCGGGACGCCGGCGCGCAGGCGTTGAGCCGATCACCTGCAGCGCCCGCACCAGCATGCTGCGGGCCAGGCCCTCGACGTACTCCAGGCTGGGCCGGCGCTCGCGCAGCAGCACACGGCGCATCTCGTGGGCCAGGGTCCGGACGCCGGGGTCGACCAGGTCGCGCCGCGACTCGGCGCCGAGCGTCCGCGGCGCGCCGAAGCCGGGTCCGTCGTAGGCCACGGCCAGGACCTCCAGGGCGTCGGGGATGTGGAGCTCCAGGCTTGCGCCCGGGCTGAGGACCGCGAAGGACCCGCTCCGGCAGACCGCACTCCGCTCGATGGTGTCGCCGCGCGCGGGCCCGAACAGGAACAGGAGTACGGGCTGTTCGCCGCGATAGGAGAGATGGAAGGGGCCGGCCTCCTGGTGGCGCACCCGGACCGAGCCGGCCTGCAGCGCCACCGCGGGGGCTTCCGATATCAGGGCCGGCGCCGCCGGCTGGCCGTCCCGGGTCGATCGCGCCGTCGCGGCTGACATGGACCTGGACACTGGCGAACCCCTGGATGCGTGGCGATCACTTAGGGAGTCCGCGGCGGATCGCAATGCGGTGACGCTTTATCCGGCCCCGTCATCCGGCGCGTCGCATTCCCGCACTTTCCTGCAAGTGCGGCCCGTTCGATGGAAGCGCCACCGCGGCGGGCCCCGCATCTGACCCTGCACAAGACCCGATTTGACCGGGCCAGGAGATCAGAGATGAAGTTCGTAACCCTTGCCGCCGCGGCCGTCGCCGCCACGGCGCTTTCCGCTTCCGCCGCCGCCGCTCAGGACGCCAACTGGTACGTGCGCGGCGACATCGGCGGCAATTTCAACAGCAGGATCGACGGCTCGCCGTCCGTGAAGGGCGACAACGGCTGGGCGCTGAGCGGCGCCGTCGGACGCGAAGTCATGGACGGCGTCCGCGTCGAGGAGGAGATCACCTACCTCCAGAGCGACGGCAAGAACGGCTCGTCGGGCAAGCTGGAGACCACCGCCGGCCTGGTGAACGCCTATTACGATTTCAACCGCCAGGGCGCGTGGCGCCCGTTCGTCGGCGCCGGCCTCGGCGTCGGCCAGGTGAAGATCGACGGCGGCCCGAACAGCGGCGACGACACCGGCTTCGCCTACCAGTTCAAGGTCGGCCTCGCCCATCCGATCAACGACCGCCTGACCGCCGAGGTCGCCTACCGCTACCTCGGCGTCACCGGCGTCCGGCTCGGCGCTGCGCCGGGCGGGATTCACGGCGACTACACCGACCAGGCCGCCACCGTGGGCCTCCGCTACAAGTTCGGCCTCTAGACCCCCCCCTAGAGGTCGCCCGACGCCTCGTGCCCCCAAGACGAGGCGTCGGGACTCCTCGAGCCCCGCATCATCATGCATCTCACCGCCAATCCAGGCCCGATCGCCGCCGCGCTGATTACGCTGACGCTGATGGCCTGCGCCCCGCGCCCGCCGCTCTATGCGGAAGCGCCGCCGCCGCCGGTCGACCAGGTGGAGGTGGTGAACGCCGACGCCCTGGTGGTGAACGGCCAGCACGTCCGGCTGTCGGACGCCGCGGCGCCGCAGCCGGTCCCCGAGGCCCGCTGCTGGGCCGAAGCGCTGGCGGCGCGGCAGGCGCGCCGCGCCACCCAGCAGCTGACCGCCACCGCCCGTCACGTCTCGGTGACGGTCACCGGCGGTCGCGACCAGTACGACCGGGTGCTTGGCCGCGTCGCCGTGGACGGCGTGGATCTCGCCCAGACGCTGATCGCCCAGGGCATGGCGATGCCGTCGCAGCCGTCCTTCGACTGGTGCGGCTCGGTCAGCGCGAGCCTCTCGCAGGGCGCGCGGCTGGCCACCCTCGCCACGCCGGACCCCTAGCGCCGTTCAGGCGGCGCCCGGCGCGCACCGTCGGGCGGGGCGTTCGACCTCGAGATCGGCGAGCACCCCCAGTTGGGCCAGGCTGCCGAACATGTGGCGCATGTGGCCCCTGTTCTGCCGGACCACCGTCGCGAGCTCCGGTTGGGCCAGGGTGCGGGCCGGGACAATCACGCCCGCGCCTTTCCGCTCGCAGCGGCCTTCGTCCACAAGCGCGCTCACCCGCCTGCGCACCGACTCGTAGGGCATGTTCAGCGCCGCGGCGAGGTCGGACAGCCGCGCGGGCACGCGGACCTCGTCCGGCAGCAGGGGGCTCGAGCCGAGCGGCCCCGTCGCCTCCTCGTGGACGGAAATGCTGTCGGTGTTGGCGCGCACGATCCCCATCATCAACAGCCCGACGCTGAGGTCGCCGAAGTGCTCGGTCATCGGGTCGACGAGCCTGAGGAAATACTCGGCCGACGCGCGGGCCACCGTGCGCACGGCGACAGGGTCGCATCCGCTCAGCGGGCCGGGCCGGGGTTCCACGCTCTGCAGGGGATCGTGGGCCGGGCCGAGGTCGCGCAGGGTGAAATAGAGGGACCTGACCAGGTCGTAGTTGGCCCGCAGCGCGGCCTCGTATTGCGGCGTCGTCAGCACCGCACGGGGCGCATAGACCCCCTGGGAGGTGATCTCGAACAGCCCCGCGGCGGCCAGTTTCGCCACCCGGCGGCGCACGGTCTCGTAGGGCAGGCGCAGGGAGCTGGCCACCGCGTGGACGCTGACCGGCCGGCGCAGCTCGTCGGGCGGCGGGTTTTCGAACGCCGCATAGGCGTCCTCGCCGTCGCTCCAGGTCACCGGCGGGAGGTTGGCCTGGATCACCGCCACGCCGATGATGCTGTCGAGCAGGTCGGCGTCCGGCGCGGCGGCGCTCAGCCGCGCGAAATCGAGCGCGAAGGCGTTGGCCACCCGCATGGCGAGCCGGGCGTTGGCGATCGTCGATTCAACCGGCATGTCGCAACCCCTTCCCGCGTGCGCGATTGCAGGCTTAGCACGCCGTTGTGGCGCTTAGGCGCCCGTAGAATCCCGCAGCGACCGCCCCGTCTGCGTCGCCCGCCCGTTGAATGACTATCGGCAGAAGGGATTTGCGATGGCACCGGGACGGCAGGATCGAGCACGCAGGCGGCCGGCGTCCGGCCTGAGGGCGAGGGCGGCGGCCGACCCCGACTTCGGAGCCCGGTGGGCGGAGCTGAGCCTGCTGATCTCCCTGCTGACCGAGGATCCGGAGCTCCGCGACAGTGCGGTGCTGATCCGCCTTTCGCGCCAGCTGCGCCTGTGCGCCGACATCCCCGAGCTGGCCGCGCCGCTGCTCGGCTGCGATCCGACGCAGCTCAACCCCGACCTGCTGCACGCGGCCGCCGGCCTGCTGTTGAATCGCTCCCCGGCCTGGCGGACGGCGTCGTGAGCGAGCAGCTCGACCCGGAATTCATCGACCAGCTGATGGCGACCGTGCGGATCGTCGAGACCAATTCGCAGCTGCTGCTGACCGAGCTGCGCGCCGCCCGGCAGATGGCCGAACAGGTCGCCGCCACCCTGTCGCTGGTGGTCAACCTGGTGGGGAACGCGCCGGACCGGGCGCAGGCCAGCCTCGTCTGCCGCGTGGCCAATGACCTGATGACCTGCGCCGAGCAGCCGGACCTCGCGATCCGGCTCGCCGGCTGCGAGCCGGAGGCGATCGATCCGGCCATGCTGCGTTCGGCGGCCGCCCTGCTGGCCGGGGAGGAGTCGGTGGTGTTGCGCGGCCCCCAGGGCGCGATCCACTGACGCCATTCCCCTGACGCTATTTACCGGGGTCGGGGGACCTCAGATATATTTGAGGATGTTGTCGGCCGACAGCTTGCCGATCGCCGAATAGAGCGCGTCCAGCTGGGTCTGGTACTGGGTGACCAGCACCGTGGCGGTCGCCAGGTCCGCCCCGTCCACCGTCGAGGCGAGGTTGTCCAGGGTGGTGATCTTGGCCTGGTTGTTGGTCACCAGCATGTCGAGCGACGAGGCCTGGTTGGAGATCATCGCCTGCGTCGAGGCCAGCCCCGAGGTGGCGGTTCCCACCGAGTCGTAGGCGGCCTGCAGGGTGGCGGGGTCGCTCGGGTTGGCGGCGATCAGCGACAGCGCCCGCGCCAGTTGCTCGAACCCCGACGCGCTGGCCGGCGCGGAGAGGCTCACGGAGACC
The DNA here is from genome assembly GCF_003254505.1 of Phenylobacterium hankyongense. Taxonomy (NCBI): domain Bacteria; kingdom Pseudomonadati; phylum Pseudomonadota; class Alphaproteobacteria; order Caulobacterales; family Caulobacteraceae; genus Phenylobacterium; species Phenylobacterium hankyongense. The sequence goes on from NZ_QFYP01000001.1 coordinate 1,487,166, forward strand.
CCCTGCGAGGTGGTCAGGGTGCGGGTGGTGTCCGACCCGAGGTAGTAGCTGGTGTCGGGACTGGCCGGCGCCCCGGCCGGATTGTAGGCGGGCGTGGTGAAGTCCACCGGCGCGGCGTTGGACGCCTGGCCGCCGAACACATAGACCCCGCCGACCTCGGTGTTCAGCTCGCTTTGCAGGGTGCTCAGCCAGTTGGCGGCGCTCTGGCCGGTGATGGCGCTGGCGCCCGTGCCGTTGTTGGCGCCGCTGATGGCGGCGGCCAGCTGGCTGCGGATGGTGGTGGCCAGGTCGGTGATGTTGGTGACCGCCGAATAGGCCGCCTGCACCATGGAGGCGGCGGCGTTGGCGGAGGCGTTGTCGGCTGTCAGCCGGGCGCTCTGGCCGGTGAGGTCCAGGAGCTTGGCCGCGTCGCCGGACAGGCCGCTGAAGGTGGTGGACTTGTAGCCCGAGGCCTGCTGCGCCTGCTGGTCCGCCACCTTGGCCTGGACCTTCAGGCTGGCGGCGATCAGCGCGGTGGCGTTGGCGAAGGTGCCGATGCGACTGATCATCAGGCCATCATCGTCATGAGGGCGGTGAACATCGTGCGGACCATGGACACCATCTGGGCATTGGCCTGGTACTGCTGTTCGTAGGTGGTGAGCAGGGCCAGTTCCTCGTCGGTGTTGACGTTGGTCAGGTTGTCCAGCCGGCTCTGCGCCGCCGTGAAGGTGGCCTGGGACTGGTCGGCTGCGGCCGAGGCGCCGGACACCAGGCCTGCCGCGCTGGAGACGAAGCTCGACGCATAGCTCTGCAGGCTGGTCGACTGGGCCGGGAAGCCGCCCGCCGTCGGAAAGGTGGTGGCCGCGGAGATCGCCGCGTTGAGCCGGTCGGCGACCGCCGAATCGCCCGACGTCAGCGCCACGGCGCCGACACTCAGGGTCGCGGTGGAGGGGAGCGCCGCGGTGGGCAGGCTGGCCGGGTTGGCCTGCAGCCCGGCGCTGACCGCGATGTCGGTGGCGTTCTGGCCCGAGAACACGTCGTTCAGTCCGAAATAGGCCGACACGCCGACGCCGGCCGGGCCGACCGAGGCGCCGATGTCCGCCAGCGCCACGCCCTGGGTCGGGTCGGTGGCGGCCAGCACCAGCTTGCCGCTCGGCGAGATCGAGGCGGAGACGCCGCCCAGGCCGTTCAGGGCGGTGACCAGGCTGCCGACCGTCGGGTAGGCGGCGCGGTTGAAGTCCTGGGTGGCCGCCACCGTCCCGCTGGCGGTGGTCACCGCCACCCGCAAGGTCCCGCTGGCGCCCAGGCTGTCGGCGGCCGTCACGGTGACCGAGCCGGTCAGCGTCGCCGGCGCGGGGTAGGCGCTGCCGGCGTTGCTCACGGCGTTGGTGGTGGCGATCAGCGTTGTGGCCAGCTGGTCGAGCTTGGCCTGCTCGCCGACCAGGGTGGTGTCGCGCAGGGTGATCAGCCCGCCGATCGTGCCGGTGGTGATGCTGGAGGTGATGTCCTGGCCGCCCAGCATGATGCCGGAGATCTGGCCGGGGTAGGTCACTCCGGCCGAGAGCGTGCTGGAGGCGGTGTAGGAGAGGTGGTTCGCCTGGTCGCCGACCAGGGCGGCGCCGCCGGCGGTGTAGACCTGAACCCGGTTGTCGGGCGTCGTGTAGTAGGAGATCCCCAGGGCGCCCGACAGCGTCTGCAGGGCCGCGTCGCGCTGGTCCTCCAGGTTGGTGACGTCGCCGCCGCTGGCGCCGGTCGAGACGATCTGGTCGTTCAGCGAGGCGATGGTGTCGGCGGCCGTGTTCACCGTGGCGACGGTCGAGGCGATGTCGGTGCTGGCCTGGCCGCGCAGGGTCTGGATGGTCCCGGACAGGCCGCGGATGGCCGTGGCGAGCTGGCCGGCGGCCGACACCACGCCGGCCTGGGCGGCCGACGTCGCCCCGGTCGAGGCCAGGCCGGTCACCGCGGTCTGGAAGGCGGTGAGCAGGCTGCTGACGTCGTCGCCGGTCGCCACCGTGCCCAGCTGGGCGTCGTAGGATTGCAGCGCCGAGGAGATTGCCGCGTCGCGCCCGGCGCTGGAGGCCGCCGTGGCCGTGGCCAGCGTCAGGTAGTCGTCCGCCACCCGGGTGGTGGCGGCGGTGGACAGCGACACCGTCGAGGTGATGGCGCCGAAGTCCGCGGTCTTGCGCGAGTAGCTGGTGTCGCTCGCGTTGGCCACGTTCGCGTTGGCCAGGGCGATCTGATAATCCGTGTTGGCGAGTCCCGCCGCCGTGGTCGTCAGGATCGAGCTGAGCGACATGACGCGGACCTATCCGCGCCGCCGACCGGCCGCCGCGTACTGGACGCAGGCGTTGCTGCCGGCCCTGGCCGCCGCGAAGGTGCGGCGGGTCTCGGCGATCTCGCTCTCCAGGGCGCCGAGGCGCGACTGCACCACCGTGCAGACATCCTCCAGGTCGGCCAGGAACAGCACGCGCTGGGGCGGCGCCAGGGCCGCGAGCTGGTCGGCGACCATGCGGGCGAGTTCGTGGGCCTCTTCCACGCTGGCGACCACCGGCGTGGTGTAGTTCGACCGGCGGGCCCGTTCGGCGCGCAGGCGCAGGTGCTGGAGCGCATCCATCGCTGTCACCGGACCGCTTGGGTGAGGGTGTCGAACATGCTCTTGACGGTGGTGACCACCTGCGAGGCCGCGGAATAGGCCTGCTGCGCCACGATCATCCGGTTGAATTCGCCGGCGATGTCGGTGGTCGAGCCTTCCAGGGCCGAGGCCTGCAGGGTCCCGGCGCTGCTGTCGCCCGGCAGCCGCAGGCTGACGTTCCCGGCCGCCTGGTTCTGGCTGTAGACCGAACCGGTGACCGCGGTCAGGCCGTTGGGGTTGGCGAAGGTGGCGAGCGGGATCTGGTAGACCGGCAGCTTCACCCCGTTGTCGAACGAGGCGGTCACCAGGCCCTTGGTGTCGATGGTGACGCCGGTGAGCTGGCCGTAGAGGGCGCCGTCCTGGGTGAAGGTCGGGTTCTCGATCCCCGTGGCGCTGGAGGTCGAGGAGAACTGGGTGATGCCGTCGGTCTTGCCGGCGCTGCCCAGGTTCAGGGTGATGGCGCTGGCCGCCGCCCCGGTGCTCAGGCCGGTGATCGCCAGGGCGACCGGCGTCGGGTTGGTGGAGGCGAGCACGCCGCTGGTGTCGAAGGTCACCGACACGGTGTTCGGGCTCAGCGTGCCGCTGGTGACCGCCGGGTTCGAGGTCAGGGTGGGGTCGGCCAGGGTCAGCGTCCAGGCGTTGGCCGCGGTCTTGTTCCAGCTCTGGCCGATGGTGTGGCTGACCCCCAGGGAATCGATGATCGTCGTGCTGGTGGTGAAGGTGTCGCCGATCGCGGCGTTGGCCGGCAGGTTGGCGCTCATGTTGATCTGGGTGGTGGCCTTGGCCGTGCCGCCGATGTTGCTGAGGTTGATCGGCGTCAGGTTGCTGAGGTCACTGCTGTTGGAGGTGATGATCGCCCCGCTGGGGTCGGTGGGGAACCCTTCCAGGTAGTAGCCCGCGTCGTTGACGAGGTTGCCGTTGCTGTCCTTCGCGAAGCTGCCGTCGCGTGTGTAGACGAAGTCGGAGGCCGAGGCGGTCGCGCTGCCGGCCACCACGAAGAAGCCGGACCCGTCGATCGCCACGTTGGTGTCGGTGGCGCTGGTGGCGATCTGGCCCTGCTGGCCCATGCTCTGGATCGAGCTGGCGGTGACCCCGCCGCCCGACGCGCCGCCGGTGGAGTCGGTGAGCAGGGTCTGGAAGTCGGTGACCGAGGTCTTGTAGGCCGTGGTCGAGGCGTTCGCGATGTTCTTGGAGATGGTGGAGAGCGCCAGGCTCTGGGCGGTGAGCCCGGAGACGGCCGTGGACAGGGCTGAGGAGAGGGTCATGCGCGCGGTCCCCTAGGCGGCCGGGGTCGCGGCGCTGGCCGAAGCCAGCTGCGAGACCTGGGTGAGGATCGACGACATCGTGGTCGAGAGCGCGTCGAGCTTGGTGTTGGTGTCGATCTGCTGCGACAGCGAGCCGTACTGCACCATCTCGGCGGTGAACTGGTTCGGGTCCGTGGGGTTCAGCGGGTCCTGGTTCTGCAGCTGCGTGGTCAGCAGCGAGAGGAACTGGTTGCTGGTCAGGCTGGCGCTGGCGCTGGAACTTGTGGCGGGGGTCGTAGCCGGCGCCGTGGCGCCAGAGGTGGCGGTGACTGTCATCGGAGGCTCCGATCCCTGGTGGTCCGCCCGTCGTCGGGCTGGTCACAGGGTTCAACGGCAGGCGGCCTCGCGATGGGGCGGAGTTTTTTCCGCCGCCCCCCAAATAAACACCGCCCCATTCCGCCCCGAGCCCCCGTTCAAGGGTCGATGCCCGGACTGCGCAAAACGGCGGCCGGGCCTCCCGCCGGGCCCGTCCCCGCGGCCCAGCATCTGGAGAAAGCGGAGTTAGAAGATGACGGTTATCTCGACCAACACGACGGCCAACACGGCCCTGCTCTACCTGAACAAGAACTCGGCCGCCGAGAGCACCGCCCTGGCCCAGCTGTCGAGCGGTTCGCGCATCACCAGCGCCAAGGACGACGCGTCCGGCCTGGCCATCGCCACCGGCATGAAGTCGGACATGGCGGTGCTGCAGCAGGCCGCCACCAACGTGCAGAACGGCACCGCCGTGCTCAACACCGCCGACGGCGCCCTGTCGAACATCAGCGACATCCTCACGCGGATGAAGACCCTGACCGCCCAGGCGCAGTCAGGCTCCAGCAGCGCCAACGACCTCAGCTACATCAACGCCGAGTACACGCAGCTGCAGAGCGAAATCGACGACATCGCCACCAAGACCACCTTCAACGGCACCTCGCTGCTTGACGGCGCCAGCTCCTACTCGACCGGCGTCGACTTCATGGTCGGCACCTCCAGCACCGACACCATCAACGTGCAGCTGAGCGGGGCCGACTCGACGGCGCTGGGCATCAACACCACCAGCATCACCAGCGCCGCCTCGGCGGGCTCGGCGATGAGCGCGCTGGACACGGCGATCAGCACCATCTCCTCGGCGCGCGCCAACGTCGGCGCCACCCTGTCGCGGTTCTCCTTCCGCGGCGCGGTGATCAACACCTCGCTGCAGAACCTCACGGCCGCGAAATCGGCGATCACCGACACCGACATCGCCGCCACCCAGAGCGCCTACAGCACCGCTCAGACGATGACGACGGCGGCGGTCTCGGCGCTCTACGACGCCAACCAGATGAACCAGTCGCTCCTCAAGCTGATCCAGTAGGCCCGCAAGGCCGGCGCCCCCCGGCGCCGGCCGTCCCTCCCCAGACGGGCATCCCGTCGCAACGTCCTGGCGGTCCAGATGACCACGACAACGACAATCCCGCCCGCGACCGTCAACACCTCCGGCTCGACCACCTACCTGACCGGCACCGCGTCGGGCCTGGACACGGCTTCGCTGATCTCGGCCGCGGTGGCGCAGAAGACGGCGCCGGCCGACACCCTGGACGCCAAGGTCACCGCCAACACCACCAAGATCACCGCCTACCAGTCGCTGCAGTCGCTGATCACCGGCCTGTCGACCTCGATGTCGCAGCTCGCCTCGACCACCTACAGCAGCGTTTCGACGACCACGAACGCCTTCCAGGCCAAGGCGGTCAGCGTGACGGCCTCCAACAGCGCCGCCGGTCCCGACATCGCGGTGAGCGCCGACAGCACGGCTGCGGCCTCCACCTATACGGTCACCGTCGACCAGCTCGCCGCCGCGCAGAAGGTGGCCTCCTCGGCGATGGCCTCGACCACGGCGCTGGGACTGGCCGGCGCCTTCACCCTCAACGACGCCCTGGGCTCGGCCCAGACCGTCAACGTCACGGCGGACATGACGCTGAGCGATGTCGCCTCGGCCATCAACGCGGTCTCCGCCCAGTCGGGGGTCAGCGCCTCCCTGATCCAGGTGGGAACCGGCAGCTACAACCTCGTGCTCTCCGGCAACGACACCAACCAGGCGATCGCCACCAGCGCGGCGTCGGGCGCCGACGTGTTGGCCAGCCTCGGGGTGACCGACGCCAGCGGCGGCTTCGTCAACACGTTGCAGGCGGCGCAGCCCGCTCTGGTCACCATCGACGGGACCCAGATCGCCGGGGACAGCAACAACCTCACCGACGCGGTGTCGGGGCTCAGCTTCTCGCTGCTGAAGACCACGGCCGCCGGCCAGTCGAACACCATGACCGTCTCGCCGGACTACAGCTCCGTGAAGACGGCGATCACCGATTTCATCACCGCCTATAATGCGCTGCGGACCTTCGTGACCTCGAACCAGGCGGTGGGCGCGGACGGGACGCCGGCCAGCGGCGCGGTGCTGTTCGCCGATCCGCTGCTGCGTGACGCCTCGCAGTCGTTGAACGCCATCATCGCCGGAAACAGCGCCGCCGCGACCGGCGCTTTCGGCAACCTCGCCGACCTCGGGATCACCCTGGACAGCGCCAACCAGATGTCGCTGTCCAACCAGACGACGCTGGACAATGCGCTGCTCGGAAACCTGTCGCAGGTCTCCAGCCTCTTCCAGACCAGCTTCACCGCGTCCGACAGCTCCCTGAAGCTGTTGCAGAACACCAGCACCAGCGGCTTCAACTTCACCCTCGACGTGACCACGGACGCCAGTGGCGCGCTCACCAGCGCCAGCGTCAACGGCGACTCCAGCCTGTTCACGGTGTCGGGGAACCTGATCGTCGGCGCGCCGGGCGGCGCCTACGCGGGCCTGAGCTTTGCCCTGGTGGCGACGGGCGACACCTCGATCAACGTGGCCATCGCCCCCGGCTTCGCCAACCAGATCACCGCCTTCGCCAGCCAGTACGGCGACGTGAACACCGGCCTCGTCCAGCAGCAGATCACCAGCCTCGGGACCCAGGACGCCGCCTGGACCACCAGTTCGCAGAAGATCCGCTCCGACGCCGCCGCCTACCAGACCACGCTCGTCAACAAGTACGCGGCCATGGAGCAGGAGGTCTCGGCCGCCAAGATGCTGCAAACCCAGATCAACGCCCTGCTCGGGGGCTCCACCGGTGGCTGAGTCCCTGTCGCGCCGGGTGGAAGGCCTGGCCGCCTACCGCGCCTCCCAGTTCCTCGACCAGCGGCCGGCGGCGGTGCTGGCCGCGGTGCATGCCGAGCTCTACCGCGCCCTGGCGTCGGCAATGTCTGCCTACGAGCGGCGGGCGCTGGACGAAATGTGCCGGCACAACGCCCGCGCGACGCAGATCCTGAGCGGCCTGTCCGCCGCCTTCGAAGCCGCCGGCGCAGGGGTGGCGATGCTGCACGCCTTCTACGGACGCATCCAAAGCGCGGTGAATGGGCTGCTGGTGGACCAGTCTGCAACAGAAACGCTGCAGGAAAGCCTTATTCAGCTCCGGTTGATGTCGACAGCATTTCACGAAGAAATAGTTCGGACCAAATAGCGCAGATTCAGCCATGAGCGATCTTCAATTGTCGAAGTATCGTGGCGGTTACGTATCGATCCGTTAACCATACTAATCGCATTTGCATCGTGCGTTACATGGCACGCACATTGCTCCGACTTTGTCCAAGACCACTTGGGACAAATCGCCATGTTGCCAATTCGCGAAGAATTCATCCTTGGGCCACGCGATCTGGATGAGCTCCGGGCCGCCAGCGACGAAGTGCTGTTCACCGCCAGCCGCGACGGCGACGAGCTGGCGTTCCGCACGCTGGTCGAGCGGCATGCGACGCTGGTCCAGCGCCTGGCGTTGAACATCGTGCGGGATGAGCAGGAGGCCGAGGACGTGGCCCAGGAGGTCTTCGTCTCGGCGTGGCGCAAGCGGCTCGACTGGAAGCCGGAGGCCAAGTTCACCACCTGGCTCTACCGGATCGCGGTGAACAAGGCGATCGACCGCTATAGGATGCGGCGCGCCGTCCCGGAAAGCCAGGAGGTGATCACCCGGATCGCCGACGCCGCGGTGTGCGCCGTCGAGGCGCCGCAGCAGCACCAGGCCCTGGAGCGCACCGAGGTGGCCAAGAGCCTGCATGCGGCGCTGGACACCCTGCCGGCCAGCCAGGCGACCGCCCTGCGTCTGTTCTATTTCGAAGATCTCGACGTGGCGAAGATCGCGACGGCCATGGTAACCTCCGAGCAATCCGTCCGTTCGCTCCTCAAGCGCGGGCGGCAGACGCTCCGGACCAGGCTGCAACGACAGAAGAACCTCTGTGCCGATGGATCTTCCGCAATTCCGGCGACGGCTCGCCGCGCTGGGCGCTGACCTGGCGGCGTGGCCCGCCGACGAGGCGGACGCGGCGATGGCGCTGATGTCGGCCTCGACGGCCGCGCAGGACCTGTTCGCGACGCGGGTCGGCGAGGACCTGAGGTCCGCCGGCGCCCCCGAACAGGATACGACCCCGCTGGTGGAGAAGATCCTGGCGGCGACCCGCGCCAGGTCCTGAGCGGGAGGCTCCGGGCCGGCGCCTTACCGGACCGCGCCGAAGGCGTCCTGCGCGGGACGATCCTCCTGGCGGCCGGTCACGGCCACGAAGCGGCCGCCCTGCCAGAGTTCGGCGCGCACGGCCGGCCCTCGCGGCGGCGGCAGGCGCCGCAGCGCCTCCTCGTCGGCTGCGCAGTAGAAGGCCTCGCCGGCCTCCAGCTGACCCCCGTCGTCAACGAAATAGACCCGGTAGACACCCATGGCCTTGCTCCTCACCGTGGGGAGACCCTGGCCGGCGAAGCGGGCCTGGTTGAGGCCCGATCCCGACGGCATTGTTGCGCGGTTTCGCGTCGGCGAAATCCCCGCAAGGCGCGTCTCAGAAGTCGGCGCAGGTCGCCAGGTTCACCGGCTTGGCGTCGGAGCGCGTCCAGGCGCCGTTGGCCTTCTGGAAGCCGGCGAACGCCGAGGCCGGCTTGTAGTCGGCGGTCTTCGGATCCCAGCCGTTGAAGGTGATCGCCGTCACCAGCTTGGCGGTGACCCCCTTGGCCTGGTCGGCCGGGGTGATCGTCCGCTCGGCCTTGCAGGCGACCTCGAAGTCCTGGCAGCCGGTCTTGCCGGGGGCCTTGTTGTGGCAGGCGGTGTTGGTCTGCTCCAGGTCGCCGCGCCACTTCAGGATCTGGTCGTCGAGGCCGGCGAACCGGGGATCCTCGCCGGGCTTCGCGCCGCCGGCGCCGGGCGACTGGCCGCAGGCGGCGAGTGAGAGGGCGGACAGCAGGACAAGGGCGTAGCGGCGCAAGGTTCCGGACTCCGTTCAAGGCGACGGCTGCCTTAACCCGCCGATCAAGGCGCCCGCATGACGAACGCCGCCCGCGGCGAGTCGCCGCCGATCCTGCCGTGTTAACGGGCTGGGCCGCCGGAAGGCTGCGTCAGAGCGCGGCGACCGCGGCCTGCATCACCGGGCCGATCTCGTCGTGCAGCACCAGGTCGGCGTAGCCGTCCAGGTCGGTGGGCTCGCGGTTGACGATCGCCAGCGCCGCGCCGTTGCGCTTGGCGAGCAGCGGGAAGCCGGCCGCCGGGTAGACCACCAGCGACGAGCCCAGCACCAGGAACAGGTCGCAGGCCAGCGCCTCGGCCTGGGCCCGCGCCATCGGCCCGGCCGGCATCGACTGGCCGAAGGAGATGGTGGCGGTCTTCACCAGGCCGCCGCAGCGCCGGCAGTAGGGGATCTCGCCGGCCTTCAGGAAGCTGTCCTTCAGCTCCGCCAGCTCGTGGCGCTCGCCGCAGTCCAGGCACTTGGCGTAGCTGGCGTTGCCGTGCAGCTCGATGATCCTGTCCTCCGGCACGCCGGAATCCTGGTGCAGGTTGTCGACGTTCTGGGTGATGACTGAGCTGGCCTTGCCCTCCGCCACCAGCCGCGCCACCGCGAAGTGGCCGGCGTTGGGCGCCCGGCCGGTCCAGCCGGCGGCGCCGGAGAAGGCGCGGCTCCAGGCCTCGCGGCGCTTGGCCGGGTCGCTGACGAAGTCCTGGAAGTAGATCGGCTTCATCCGGCTCCAGACGCCGCCGGGGCTGCGGAAGTCGGGCACGCCGGACTCGGTGGAGATCCCCGCGCCGGTGAACACCGCCACCCGGCGGGCGTCGTCGATCAGCCGGGCGAGGTCGGAGCGCGACATGCGCCCAGTCTGGCCCCAGGCGGCGCCGCGCGCCAGTCGGCAGGCGGCGAAAAGGCTTCAGCCGGATGGGAAGGGGGAGATCGGCCCGGCCGCGGTCGGGGGGGATGCCAGGGGTGTGGGCCGGGCCGATCTGTAACCGCTCTGGACTGACAGGTGTCGCAGAGCAGTCGCTCCTGAAACACTCCATCAAAAAGCAAGTTCCGCGAGGGGCGGAAAAAAGTCGCGGGCGGGCGTCGGTGGCCGGGCGTCCGTGGACGGTGTCAGGCGGCGGGCGGGTGGCCGAAGGCGCGGGCCGCCTCGGCCTCGTCGAGGCCGTCGATTTCAACCTGCTTCACCCGCGCCGTGTCGCCGCGGACGATCCGCACCTGCGACTTCGGGCGGCCGAGCGCCTTGGCGAGCAGGGCGACGACCGCGGCGTTGGCCGCGCCTTCGGCGGCGGCGGCGGAAACCCGGACCTTCAGCACCGGACGGCCGGCCTCGTCGCGGCTCCAGCCGTCGACGGCGTCGCGCCCGCCGCGCGGCGTGACCCGCACGGCCAGCCGCACCGGCCTCAGCCCATCAGGCCGATGAGCGGCGTGAAGATCAGCGGCAGGAGGTAGGTGATCGTGCCCTGGATGATCAGGATGACGATGATCGGGCTGATGTCGACGCCGCCCAGGGACGGGATCATCCGCTGGAAAGGCGCCAGCACCGGCCGGGTCACCGCGTCGAGGAACCGCGACACGTTGTAGACGAAGCGGTTGCGCAGGTTGATCACGTCGAAGGCCACCAGCCACGACAGGATGGCGCTGATGATGATCGCCCACACCAGAAGCTCGAGAAGCGAGCGGACGATGAAGTAGAGGAAGCTGCCCATGCCTGCGCTTCTAGCGGGGTTTGCGGCCCGGGCAAAGACGCCCCCGTAGCGTATGCGGCGTCGCCACGCGCTCTGCACGCTTGACAGAGGCGGGCGCAAAAGGGTTATTCCGCGCCTTCCTGGGGCCGTAGCTCAGTTGGTAGAGCGCCTCGTTCGCAATGAGGAGGTCAGCGGTTCGATTCCGCTCGGCTCCACCAGGAACCTTCCAAGCCCCGCGTCGCCCTGCCCGCCTAATGATGGTGAGGCGGCGGCTCCAGGCAGGTGATGGTGATCCGGGCGCCCGGACCGGCGTCGAGCACCGCGACCTCTGCGCCCAGCTGGCGGGCCAGCGCCTCCACGACGCTGGTGCCGAGGCCCACCCGGGCGGTGGCCGACGCCGGCGGCCGGCCCACGCCATCGTCGGTCACCGAAAGCGTCCAGCCCGGCGGGTGCAGTTCGTAGGCGACGACGATGTGGCCGTCGCGGGTTTCCGGAAAGGCGTGCTTCAGGGCGTTGATCACCAGTTCGGTGACGATGAGGCCGAGGCTGACCGCCTCGCGCGAAGTCACGGTGGCGGCTTCGGCGCGGACGTCCAGCCGGATCGGCCGGGAGTCGCGAATCATCGATGAGCCGAGGCTGCCGCACAGCTTGGTCAGGTACGGCCCCACGTCGACCTCGCCCAGGCTGGCTTGCAGGTGTTGCTGGACCGCGGCCACCGACATCACCCGGTCGTGGGCGTCACGCAGGTGGAGCCGGCTTTCCTCCGACTTCACGGTCCTGGCCTTGAGCAACAGGACGCTGGCGATGATCTGCAGGCTGTTGGCGACCCGGTGCTGCATCTCCTGCAGCAGGACGGCGCGCTCGCGCAGCAGGTCGTCCTTCTCCAGCAGCAGGGAGGCGATCTGGCCGTCGGCCCGCCGGCTATCGGTGACGTCCTCGATCGACAGCATGACCAGGGGCCCGCGGTCGCGGTCGTCGTCCAGCCGCTGGACGTTCAGCATCAGGCGGCGCGGCGCCGCCGACCCCGCGGAGAGGTCGGTCTCATAGGGTGAGATGTCGAGACTGCCGGCCAGCGCGCTCTCGAGCAGTTCGCGCAGCTGGGGGAAGGCCCACTCTCCGGCGCCCAGGTCGTCCAGGGTCCGTCCGTCCGTCAGGTGGGGGGCGATGTCGAACGCGCTGGAGAAGGAGCGGCTGGCGCAGACCACGCGCAGGTCGCGGTCGAACAGCAGCAGCGGCAGGTGCGAGGTGTTGATCAGCGCGCGGGCGAGGCTCAGCCCGAGCTCGCCGCGGGATTCGATGGTCACCATTGTCGGCGAATTCCCCGACGAACGCGGCCGGAGCCGCGAAAGCCTTGCTCGGGTCAGGCGCCGCAGCGACTGACCGCAGTTCGTCTGGGGGCAGCCTACCACACGAGGTTGCGGCGCTGCAGGAATTCGGCGACGGCGGCCAAACGCCAAACGCCCGCCGGATTGCTCCGGCGGGCGCTGGCTTAAGCGGCGGACAGATGATCAGTAGTTGCGGCGGTTGTCCCGCTTGGTCCAGCGGATGCTGCTCCGCAGGGTTTCCAGCTTGGCCTGGATGCGCGCCTCGTCGCGTTGGGCGAGCTGGCCGCGGTAGTGGCGCATCCCCGATTCTTCGCGACGGATGGCGTCCAGCGACCGCAGGGCGCGGTTGGCGTCGCCGCGGCTCAGCGAGCCGTCGTCCATGCCGCGGCGGATGCTCTGGTCCAGCCACGCTTCGCGCGAGGCGATGTCGGGGCGGGTGTTGGCCCAGCTTCCGCGGGTGTCGTAGGAGGCGTTCGACGTATAGCCGGCGGCCGCTGCGGCCGTGGGGATCCAGCGACCGCGGGTGTCATAATAGCCCGAGGTCTGGCCGGCTCTCCAGCGGCCGTTGGCGTCGTAGTAGCCCGGCTCCGCATCGGCGATCCAGGCGCCGTTGGCGCCCTGGTGGCCGGCGGCCTGGCCGGACATCCAGCGACCGTTGGAGTCGTAGTGGCCGGTGGTGGGGCCCGCGACCCAACGGCCCTGGCCGTCGTAGTAGCCGCTGGCGGTGGCCGCAACCCACTGGCCGTCGGCCTCGTAATAGCCCTCGGCCGAGGCCGGGATCCAGTGGCCGTGGGAGTCGTAGTAGCCGCTGGTCGAGGCGGTCGTGCTGGCGGTGACCCAGCGGCCCTGGCCGTCGTAGTAGCCGTTCGGCGCGCCGTCGACCCACTGGCCGTTGCGATCATAATAGCCGGCGGCGTTCGCCTGCTCGACCGCGTTGGCGTGCCAGGCGCCGTTGGTGTCGTAGTAGCCATAGGCGTGGGCGCAGTCGGCGCGGGACTTGCTGACCTGGTTGCCGATCACCGCGCCGCCGACTCCGCCGATCACCGCGCCGGTGGTCTTGTCGCCATGGCCCGCGACCGCACTGCCCAACAGGGCGCCGAGGCCGGCGCCGACGACGGTGCCGGCGACGCGGTTGTTGTGTTGCTGTTCGCAGCTCGTCTGAGCGAACGCGAACGAAGGAAGGAGGGCCGCCGCGGCGATGCCGGCGACGAGCAGATGTTTTCGCATGGAATGGAGCTCCTGGAAAAGATGCATATCTTTCCGCTTGCAACCATAACGCTCAAGCTTGCGAACAGTTCCAGTATCGCGCGAACAATGCGGCGCTGAACTTCGGAATTATTCGGGAGGCGACGAATAAATCGTCGCGCCGTTTCGACCCGGCTTCGGGATTTACTGCCCGCTACCCAGCGGATTGGGCGGGCGCATCGCCCTGCGGCCGTGCAGGCGCTCGAGTTCCTCGCGCAACCGGCCGGCCTCGGCCGAGATGTCGGTGACGTCGGACTGCAGTTGGGCCACCCGCTGGCGCAGGTAGAGGTTCTCGCGCTGCAGGTCCTCGGGCGCGGTCACCGCGACCGGCCTTCGCGCGCGCCGACCAGGGTGTAGACCAGGGGAAAGACGATAGCGGCCAGCACGCAGAGCGCAGAGGCGGCGAAAAGCAGGGACATGGAGATCTCGAAGGGCGCCGCATCGGGAGGATTGACCGCTTCGGTGGCGGCGGCCCGCCCGACGGCGCACGTCCCCTATATGGGGGTCCCGCGACGATCCGCCAGCGCGCAGGATCCACATCGCGCCCCGGAGCGTCCCGCGACGTGCTAGGCTGGGCCATTGCCGGCACGTGCTTTGGGGCCGTCGGCAGCTGAGAGAGCCTTTGCGCTCCCGCCTCCAGCGAGGCCGAACCATGTCGCGACAGCAGCAATATCTCGCCAACGCCCTGACCTGCGCCAAGCGTGGGGCGGCGGCCACCGAGGCCGAGGAGCGGACCGCCTCCGAACAGGCCGAGCAGGCCTGGCTCGTCCTGGCGGGCATCGAGGCGGCCAGGGAGCTGCCGGCGGCCGCGGCGCCCGCCAGCATCCGCCAGGGCCACCGCGCGGGCTGGTACGCCGGCTGAGCCGCCAGCGGCGCCGGAAAGCGTCGCCGTTCGTTGTGGGGTAAGGATCGCGGACCTATGTTCGCGGTCCGTCAGTCTGGACGCCTTCCTTGTTCGCTCGCCTGTTCGGCCGCAATCGTACGCCCGACGTTCCGCCCACCACCGGCGGCCGGCTGGTCTATGCCGTCGGTGACGTGCATGGGCGGCTGGACGCGCTGGAGCCGCTGTTGCGCGACATCGGCCAGGACGTGCTGACCGCCCCGCCGGCCGAGCGGCCGATGCTGATCTTCCTCGGCGACTATGTGGACCGCGGGCCCGAGAGCCGGCAGGTCGTCGACCTGATCCTGCGGATGCAGGCGGACGAGGCCTTCGAGACCGTGGCGCTGAAGGGCAACCACGAGGAGGCCCTGCTGCAGTTCCTCGACGATCCGAGCTTCGGGGCGACCTGGATGGAGCACGGCGGCGGCCCGACCCTGGTCTCCTACGGCGTGCAGCCCCCCGCGACCCGCACCGACGCGGAAGCCTGGCAGCGGGTGCGCGACGCCTTCGACAAGGCCCTGCCGGCCGACCACCGGAGCTTCTTCGGAAACCTGCGGCTGATGGAGACGGTGGGCGACTACGCCTTCGTCCACGCCGGCGTGCGGCCCGGGGTGCCGCTGGAGCAACAGGCCGAGCGCGACCTCCTGTGGATCCGTCATGAGTTCCTGCAGGACCGTGGCCCGTTCGGGAAGGTGATCGTCCACGGCCACACCCCGGCCGAGGAGCCGCAACTGATGAAGCACCGGCTGGGCGTCGACACCGGCGCCTACGCCACCGGCCTGCTCACCGCCGTGCGCCTGCGCGACGAAGGCCAGACCCTGATCCAGGCCCGCGCGCGGCGGGGGTAGCGGCCCGCGGCTAGTGGGCGTCGTCCCAGTTGGCGGCGGCGCGGGCCTCGACCACCAGCGGCACGGACAGGGCCACCGCCGGCTCCGGCGCCGATTCCATCACCCGCTTGGCCACCGCGATCACCGCCTCGGCCTCGGCTTCCGGGGCCTCGAACACCAGTTCGTCGTGCACCTGCAGCAGCATGCGCGCCGTCAGGCCCTCGGCTCTGAGGGCGTCGGGCATGCGCACCATGGCCCGGCGGATCACGTCGGCGGCGGCGCCCTGGATCGGGGCGTTGATCGCCGCGCGGTCGGCGAAGGACCGCTCCGCCTGGCTCTTGCCGCGCGCCGCCGGGATGTGGACCTTGCGGCCGAAGATGGTGGTCACGAAGGCTTGGCTGCGGACCTGCTGGATCATGCGGTCCATGTAGGTGCGGATCCCCGGGAAGCGGTCGAAGTAGGTCTTGATGTAGGCGCCGGCCTCCTCGCGGGGGATCGACAGCTGGTTGGCCAGGCCGAAGGCCGAGATGCCGTAGACGATGCCGAAGTTGATCGCCTTGGCGCGCCGGCGGGTCTCGGCCGGCATGCCTTCCACCGGCACCCCGAACATCTCCGAGGCGGTCATGGCGTGGATGTCGAGGCCGTCCTTGAACGCCTGCTTCAGCTGCGGGATGTCGCCGATGTGGGCCAACAGGCGCAGCTCGATCTGGCTGTAGTCGGCGCTGATCAGCACGTGGCCGGGCTCGGCGATGAAGGCCTTGCGGATCTTGCGGCCCTCCTCGGTGCGGACCGGGATGTTCTGCAGGTTGGGGTCGGACGAGGCGAGGCGCCCGGTGGTGGCGGCCGCCAGGCTGAAGGAGGTGTGCACCCGGCCGGTGCGGGGCGAGATCGCCGCCACCAGGTTGTCGGTGTAGGTGCCCTTCAGCTTCGACAGCTGGCGCCAGTCCAGGAGGGTGCGCGGCAGCTCGTGGCCCTGGGCGGCCAGATCCTCCAGCACCGAGGCGTCGGTGGAGGTCGCGCCGGTGCCGGTGGTCTTGCCGGTGGCCAAGCCCATCTCCTGGTACAGCACCTCGCCGATCTGCTTCGGCGAGCCGAGGTTGAACGGCCGGCCGGCCAGCCGGTGGGCCTCGATCTCCAGCTCGCCCATCCGCACCGCGAAGTCGTTGGACAACTGGCGCAGCCGCTCGGGGTCGACCTTGACGCCGGCCAGCTCCATCTCGACCAGCACCTTCGGCAGCGGCCGCTCCAGGGTCTCGTAGACGGTCAGCAGGTGCTCGTGCGCCAGCCGCGGCCGCAGGTGCTCGTAGAGCCGCAGGGTGACGTCGGAGTCCTCGGCCGCGTAGCAGGTCGCCTCGCTCAGCGGCACGTGCTTGAAGCTCTTCTGCGCCTTGCCGGCCCCGGCCACGGTCTTGAAGCTGATCGGCTCGTGGTCCAGCCAGCGCTTGGCGAGCTCGTCCATGCCGTGGCTCTTGTGCAGCCCCGCTTCCAGCACGAAGCTGATCAGCATGGTGTCGTCGATCGGCCCGACCTCGATCCCGTAGCGGGAGAGGACGGCCATGTCGTACTTGGCGTTCTGCGCCACCTTCAGGACCGCGGGGTCCTCCAGCAGCGGCTTGAGCCGGGCGATCACCTCTTCGCAAGGGATCTGCGCCAGGTCGGCGGGCTCCTCGAAGTCGAGGCCGCCGGCGGCCTCGTCCTGGTGGCCGACCGGGATGTAGCAGGCCTCGCCCGGCGCCACGGCCAGGGACACGCCGCACAGCTCGGCGCTGGCCGAGGACAGCGCGTCGGTCTCGGTGTCGAAGGCGACGATCCCCGCCGCCCGCGCCCGGGCGATCCAGGCGTCCAGGGTCTCGACGTCGCGGACGCACTGGTAGGTGGTGACGTCGATGGCGGCGTGCTGCGGGACCTGCGGTCCCTTGGTCTCGGCGGGAGCCGGGGTCGCCGTCGGGGCCGCGCCGCCGCGCGCCTCCACCACCCGCCGCGCCAGGGTGCGGAACTCCATCAGCTCCAGGAAGTCGGCGAGCACCTGCGGGTCGGGGTCCTCCACCGCCAGCTCGTCGATCGGGCTCGGCAGCGGGGTGTCGCAGTCCAGCCGCACCAGTTCCCGCGACAGCCGCACCTGGTCGGCGAAGTCGATCAGCGTCTGGCGGCGCTTGTCCTGCTTGATCTCGTGGGCGCGCGACAACAGCGTATCGAGATCGCCGTATTCGAGGATCAGGGCCGAGGCGGTCTTGATGCCGATGCCCGGGGCGCCGGGGACGTTGTCCACCGAGTCGCCGCACAGGGCCTGCACATCGACGACCTTGTCCGGCGGAACGCCGAACTTCTCGACGACCTGCTCGGGCCCGATGCGGACGTTCTTCATGGTGTCCAGCATGGTGACCTGCGGGCCCACCAGCTGCATCAGGTCCTTGTCGGAGGAGACGATGACCACCTCGCCGCCGAAGTCGCGGACCTTGCAGGCGTAGGCGGCGATCAGGTCGTCGGCCTCGTAGCCGGGCAGCTCCAGGCAGGGCACACCGAACGCCCGGGTGGCGTCGCGCACCAGCGGGAACTGCGGCCGCAGATCCTCCGGCGGCGGCGGGCGGTGGGCCTTGTACTTGTCGTAGAGCTTGTTGCGGAAGGTCTGCTCGGAATGGTCGAACACCACCGCCAGGTGGGTCGGCGCGTCGTCCGAGGCCTTCATGTCGACCAGCAGCTTCCACAGCATGTTGCAGAAGCCCTGCACCGCGCCCACCGGCAGGCCGTCCGACTTGCGGGTCAGCGGCGGCAGGGCGTGGAAGGCGCGGAAGATGAACCCCGACCCGTCCACCAGGTAGAGCCGGACCTTGGGTCCGTCCTGCGTCGGTTCGCGCGGGATCTCGTCCAGGGTCTGCGGGGCGGCGTCGAGCGTGTCGGTCATGAGGGCAAGATAGGGCGGCCGGGCGCGAAGGTCATCTGCGACGAAGCGGCGAGCCCATCCTCGTTCGTCATGGCCCGGCTCGTCCGGGCCACCCAGCCCAAAGCCGTTCCGCGGTTGACGACGTTCGGCCTTGGGATGGATCACCCGGACGAGCCGGGTGATGACGAGTTCAGACGGAGAACCGCGTGTTGAGGTTGGGCAGGCCCTCGGCCCCCGCGGAGAAGGCGGCCGCCTCGCCGCTTTCCAGGTAGCCGGCGACCGCCTTGCCGAGGGTGGCGTAGGCGGCGCGGAACGGCGAGGTCGCCGAGCTCAGCCGCCGCACGCCCAGCGCCTGCAGCCGCGCGGCCGGCGACAGGCCCGGCAGCAGCATGATGTTCAGCGGCAGGTGGATGGCGTCCGCCAGTCGGCCGATCAGGTCGTCGTCCTTCGGCCCGGGCACGAAGATGCCGTCCGCGCCCGCGGTCCGGTAGCGCTCCGCCCGCTGCACGGTCTCGGCATAGGCGGCGGAGCCCTCGGCCAGCCCCTTCAGATAGACGTCGATGCGGGCGTTGATGAACAGCGGGACCCCGGCCCGGTCGGCGGCCTGGCGCACCGCCTCGACCTTGCGGGCATGCAGCTCGGGGTCGCGCGTTCCGTCCTCGAAGTTGATCCCCACCGCGCCGGCCTGGATCAGCCGCGCGATGAACTCGCCCAGTTGGCCGAGGTCGTCGGTGTAGCCGCCCTCCACGTCGGCGGTCACCGGGACCGAGACCACCCGCGCCACCTCGGCGACGGTGGTCAGCACCTTGTCGGTCGGCACGGCGTCGCCGTCCGGATAGCCGTGCGCCCAGGCCACCGCCGCCGAGGAAGTCGCCACCGCCTTGGCGCCGGCGTCCTCCATGATCGCCGCGCTCGCCGCATCCCAGGCGTTCGGCAGCACCAGGATCTCGGCGCCATGGTGCAGGGTCTTGAACTGCTCGGCCTTGCTGGTCTGGTCCATCCGGATCTCCTCCGCTCAAGCTCGTTGCCCCAATATGGGGAGGATTGCGATGCGCCGCTCGCGGAAAACGGACCTCGACGCAGCGTCGCACGCGCGCGCGAAACCCTGCCCGCGCCCGAGAAACCCTGTATGACCGCGGCGTGACCTCCACGGCCCTCACCCGCCTGACCCTCTCGGACTTCCGCTCCTACGCGACGGCCGAGCTCGTCCTGAGCGGGGCGCCGGTGTTCCTGGTGGGGCCGAACGGGGCGGGGAAGACCAACCTCCTGGAGGCGGTGAGCTTCTTCACCCCGGGCCGCGGCCTGCGCGGGGCGAGCCTGGCCGAGGTCGGCCGCCGGCTGCCGGGCGAGGCCCAGGGCCGCGCCTGGGCGGTGGCGGCGGTGATCTCCGCCGACGGCGAGGAGACCCGGCTCGGCACCGGCGTCGAGCAGGCCGGCGCCGCGCGGCGCACCGTGCGCCTGGAGGCCGAGACCGTGCCGCCCGGCCGGTTGGCCGAGCACCTGCGGCAGGTCTGGCTGACCCCGGCCCAGGACCGGCTGTTCCTGGAGGGGGCCGGCGAGCGGCGCAGGTTCTTCGACCGGCTGGTGTTCGCCGCCGAGCCCCGCCACGCCGCCCACGCCCAGGTCTACGACAAGGCCAACCGCGAGCGCATGCGCCTGCTTACCGACGGCCCGGCCGATCCGGTCTGGCTCGACGCCCTGGAGGCCCGGCTGGCGGAGGCCGGCGCCCTGATGGCCGAGGCCCGCGCCCGGACGCTGGCGGCCCTGCAGGACGAGATCGACACCCGCGGCGAGCGGCCCTTTCCGCAAGCGCAGCTCAGCCTCACCGGCGAGTGGGAGCAGATGGCGGCCGAAGGCGCCGAGATCGCCGACATCGAGGCGAAGCTGGCCCGCGCCCTGGCCGCGGCCCGCGACCGCGACGCCGCCGCCGGCCGCGCCCTGACGGGCCCGCACCGCGGCGACCTGGCGGTGATCCACGCCGAAAAGGACCGCCCCGCCGCCGAATGCTCGACCGGCGAGCAGAAAGCGCTGATTTTGAACCTCGTTCTGGCCCAGGCGGCGCGTCTTGCGCGTGCAGAATCAGCGCCAAACCCTATATTGTTGCTGGACGAAGTCGCAGCGCACCTGGACCGCCGCCGGCGGGCCGCGCTGTTCGACGAGATCGAGGCGCTCGGGCTCCAGGCCTTCCTGACCGGAACCGACGAGCACCTGTTTGAAGACCTGCAAGGCCGGGCCCAGGGGGTCCGTGTGGACGCCTCCGGCCTCGCCATCCTGGACACGCAATGACCGACGAGACGCAGATCCCCGACAACACGCCCGAGAACAACGGCCAGGCCGAGTACGGCGCTGAATCGATCAAGGTCCTGAAGGGCCTGGATGCGGTGCGCAAGCGGCCGGGCATGTACATCGGCGACACCGACGACGGCTCGGGCCTGCACCACATGGTCTACGAGGTGGTGGACAACGCCATCGACGAGACCCTGGCCGGCTGGGCGACGCGGGTGGAGGTGATCCTCAACGCCGACGGCTCGGTCACCGTCACCGACGACGGCCGCGGGATCCCCACCGACATCCACGAGGGCGAGGGCATCTCGGCGGCCGAGGTGATCATGACCCAGCTGCACGCCGGCGGGAAATTCGACCAGAACTCCTACAAGGTCTCCGGCGGCCTGCACGGGGTCGGCGTCTCGGTGGTCAACGCGCTGTCCGAGTGGCTGAAGCTGAAGGTCTATCGCGGCGGCATCGCCCACGAGATGGAATTCCGGAACGGCGACGCGGTCTCGCCGCTGGCGGTGACCGGCAAGGCGCCGCTGCGCGAGAACGGCGAGTTCCTGTCGGGCACCGAAGTCACCTTCTTGCCGTCGCTGCAGACCTTCGCCTTCATCGACTTCGACCGGAAGACCCTGGAGCACCGGCTGCGCGAGCTCGCCTTCCTGAACTCCGGCGTGACCATCTGGCTGAAGGACAACCGCGAGGCCGAGCCGTTCGTCGAGGTGATGCACTACGAGGGCGGCATCGAGGCCTTCGTGCGCCACCTGGACAAGGCCAAGACGCCGCTCCTGAAGACCCCGATCGTCATCCGCGGCAAGCGCGAGAACGTCGAGCTGGACCTGTCGCTGTGGTGGAACGACGGCTACCACGAGAACGTCCTGTGCTTCACGAACAACATCCCGCAGCGCGACGGCGGCACCCACCTGGCGGCGTTCCGCTCGGCCCTGACGCGGATCATCTCCAACTATGCGGAGAGTTCCGGCGCGGCGAAGCGCGAGAAGGTCTCGGTGTCCGGCGAGGACGCCCGCGAGGGCCTGACCTGCGTGCTGTCGGTGAAGGTGCCGGACCCGAAGTTCTCCTCCCAGACCAAGGACAAGCTGGTCTCCTCCGAGGTGCGTCCGGCCGTCGAGGGCCTGGTGCAGGAGGGGCTCGCCAGCTGGTTCGAGGAGCATCCCACCGAGGCGCGGCTGATCGTCCAGAAGATCGCCGAGGCGGCCGCCGCCCGCGAGGCGGCCCGCAAGGCGCGTGAGCTGACGCGGCGCAAGTCGGCGCTGGATATCTCGTCCCTGCCCGGCAAGCTCGCCGACTGCGCCGAGAAGGACCCGGCCAAGTCCGAGATCTTCATCGTCGAGGGGGATTCGGCCGGCGGCTCGGCCAAGCAGGCCCGCAACCGCGACAACCAGGCGATCCTGCCGCTGCGGGGCAAGATCCTCAACGTCGAGCGCGCCCGCTTCGACAAGATGCTGGGCTCCGAGCAGATCGGCACCCTGATCACCGCCCTGGGCGCCGGCATCGGCAGCGAAGACTTCAATATCGAGAAGCTGCGCTACCACAAGATCGTGCTGATGACCGACGCCGACGTCGACGGCGCCCACATCCGCACCCTGCTCTTGACCTTCTTCTACCGGCAGATGCCGGAGGTGATCGAGCGCGGCTACCTCTATATCGCCCAGCCGCCGCTCTATAAGGCCTCCAAGGGCAAGTCGGTGCGCTACCTGAAGGACGATCCCGAGCTCGAGATCTACCTGATCGACGAGGGCGTCGAGGGGGCCACCCTGGAGCTCTCCAGCGGCGAGCGGCTGACCGGCCGCGACCTGCTGGCCATGGTGCAGACCGCCCGCGGGGCCAAGGCCAACGTCGAGCGGCTGGCCGCCCGGGCCCCGGCCTTCGCCATCGAGCAGGCGGCGCTGGCCGGCCTGCTGGCCGAGGGCGGCGACCCCGCCGCGGCGGCGAAGCGGCTGGACCTCTACGCCGAGGAGGGCGACGGGGCCTGGACCGGCGAGCCCGGGGCGCAGAACAGCTACGTGTTCTCGCGCGTGAAGCGCGGCGTCTCCGAGCGCATCGTGCTTGACGAGTTGCTGCTGCACGCCGCCGACGCGCGCCGCCTGGCGGAACGCTCGAAGGAGCTGGCGGAGATCTTCTCCGGCCGCGCGACCTACACCCGCAAGGACCGCACCACCCAGGTCCGCGGCCCCATCGACCTGGTCAATGCGGTGATGGACAACGGCCGCCGCGGCCTCTCCGTGCAGCGCTACAAGGGCCTCGGCGAGATGAACGCCGACCAGCTCTGGGAGACCACGCTGGACGCCAACGCCCGCACCCTGCTGCAGGTCAAGGTCACCCACAGCGACGACGCCAGCGACATGTTCAGCCGGCTGATGGGCGACCTGGTCGAGCCGCGCCGCGAGTTCATCCAGGAGAACGCCCTCGACGCCGAGGTCGACGTCTAGGCCAAGCGCCACCGGTGCAGAAATGTCCCACCGGCGTCCGAAAATGAGCCCCGAAGGCTTCCGATCGGCCCGCCTGCGTGACACTAGAGTGACGTCAGTGTGTCGGTTTCGCTAAACGCTCCTCCAGGGTAGCGCCGGTTCGGCGCGACAGGGGATGTGGCGATGATCCGGATGAGCTCGCGGCGGTCGGCGCTGACGATGGGCGCGGCGGCGGCCGCAATGGCGCTGGGCGCCGGTTTCGCCGGCCAGGCGATGGCCCAGGAGGCGGGGCCGACCGTCCTCGGCGAGGTGGTGGTGACCGCCCAGAAGAGGCTGGAGAACATCAACGACGTCCCGGTCTCGGTGACCGCGATGGGCGGCGAGAAGCTGGACGTCATCCGCTCCTCGGGCGGCGACATCCGGGTGCTGTCCTCGCGGGCGCCCAGCCTGACGCTGGAATCCAGCTTCGGCCGCACCTTCCCGCGGCCCTATATCCGCGGGCTCGGCAACACCGACTTCGACCTCAACGCCTCGCAGCCGGTGTCCTTCGTCTATGACGACGTGGTGCTGGAGAGTCCGATCCTGAAGGGCTTCCCGCTCTTCGACATCGACCAGGTGGAAGTGCTGCGCGGGCCGCAAGGCACCCTGTTCGGCCGCAACACCCCGGCCGGGGTGCTGAAGTTCGACTCCGCCAAGCCCGGCCAGACCTTCGGCGGCTACGCCCAGGCCTCCTACGCGACCTACGGGACCACCAACCTCGAGGGCGCGGTCTCCGGCCCGATCGTCCCGGACGTCCTGGCCGGCCGCATCTCGGCGCTCTACCAGCACCGCGACGACTGGATCGACAACACCTTCACCCATCAGGACAACGCCACCGGCGGCTACGACGAGTACGCCCTGCGCGGCCAGCTGCTCTACACCCCGAACAGCCAGTTCAGCGCGCTGGCCAACGTCCACTACATGCACCTGGACGGCACGCCGCAGATCTTCCGCGCCAACATCATCCAGAAGGGGACCAACGACTTCGTCCCCGGCTTCGACCCGGAGAAGATCGCCCAGGACGCCCAGACGCGGTCGTTCCAGAAGGTCGAGGCCAAGGGCGCCAACCTGAAGCTGACCTATGACCTGGGCGGCCCGGTGCTGACCTCGATCACCGGCTACGAGGCGGTCACCGCCCTGTCGCACGGCGACATCGACGGCGGCTTCGGCGCGGTCTTCGCCCCGCCCTCCGGCCCCGGCCTCATCCCCTTCCCGTCGGAAAGCGCCGACGGCATGCCCTATCATGCGCAATGGAGCGAGGAGCTGCGGCTGGCCGGCCAGCGCGACGCCCTGAGCTACACCGTGGGCGCCTTCTACTTCTTCGAAGACGTCAAGATCGACAGCTTCGACTACAACACCCTCGCCGGCGGGGCGCAGGACGGCTACGCCTACCAGCACCAGAAGACCACCTCCTGGGCGCTGTTCGGCAACGCAGACTACAAGCTCACCCCGCAATGGACGGTGGGCGGCGGCCTTCGCTATTCCAACGACAAGAAGGACTTCCTGGCCCAGCGGCTGGTCTCGCCGTTCGGCGCGCCGCCGACGCCGGTGCTGCGCGCCAACCCCAACAGCGACGACGTCAGCTTCAACCTCAACACCACCTATGCGCTGAGCGACACCGCCAACCTCTACGCCCGGATCGCCAAGGGCTACCGCGCGCCCTCGATCCAGGGCCGGCTGCTGTTCGGCGACACCATCTCCGTCGCCACCAAGGAGACGCTGATGTCCTACGAGGCCGGCTACAAGGCCGACCTGTTCGACCGCCGCGTGCGCCTGGACGCCGACGTCTTCTACTACCGCGTGAACGACCTGCAGCTCACCGCGGTGGGCGGCGGGGCCAACTTCAACCGGCTGATCAACGCCAGGCACGCCACCGGCTACGGCTTCGAGTTCAACGGCGAGGCGCAGCCGGTCGAGCACCTGCTGCTGACCGCGGGCCTGTCCTACAACCACACCGAGATCGACGACCCGAACCTGGTCACCCAGCCCTGCGGCGGCGGCTGCACCGTGCTGGATCCGGCCGGCGCCGTGCCCGGGACGGTCAATATCGACGGCAACAGCCTGCCCAATGCGCCGCGCTGGATCGCCAACCTGACGGCGCGCTACGCCATTCCGTACGGCGAGGGCGAGTTCTTCGTGTTCACCGACTGGGCCTACCGCTCGAAGATCAACTTCTTCCTCTACAACTCGGTGGAGTTCACCGACGACCACCTGCTGGAAGGCGGCCTGCGGCTCGGCTACCGGGCGGCGGGCGGCAAGTGGGAAGCCGCGCTCTTCGGGCGCAACATCACCGACGACCGCTCGCTGGAAGGCGGCATCGACTTCAACAACCTGACCGGCTTCATCAACGACCCCCGCACCATCGGCGTCGAGGTGAAGACGACGTTCTGACGATCGCGCCTAGCCCTCGAAGCCGCTGACGACTTCGAGCACCGCCTCGCCGTAGCGGGCGAGCTTGCCTTCGCCGACGCCGTTGAGGCGCTCCAGGGCGGCGCGGCTGCCGGGGCGCACGCGGGCGATCTCGGCCAGGGTGCGGTCGTGGAAGATCACATAGGGCGGCACGTGCTGCGACTTGGCCTCGCTGGAGCGCCAGGCCCGCAGCGCCTCGAACAGCGGCTGGTCGGCGGGGGGCAGGGCGGCCATGGCCTCGCGGCCCCGCTTGCGGGTGCGGCCGCCGGCGCGGCCTGAGTCCTCCGGCCCCTCCGGATGCTTGCGCATGGCCACGCGCCGCTCGCCGCGGAACACCGCCCGCACGGCCTCGGCGTCGCCCAGTCCCACCAGAGGACGGCCGTCGTTGGGGTCCTCGCGCAACAGCCCCTCGAACAGCAGCTGTTCGGTCAGGTCGCGCCACTGGGTGGCGTTGAACTCGGTCCCGATGCCCCAGGTGGAGAGCGAGGATTCCTGGGCGCTGACGTCCTTGGTCTTGCCCAGCAGGTGATCGACCAGGCGCCCGCGGCCGAAGCGGCCGGCCAGCCGGTGGGCGGCGGACAGGGCCTTCTGCGCCGCCTCGGTGGCGTCGGTGGTCTCCACGGCGCCGGTGCACAGGTCGCACTGGCCGCAGGCCTCGACGCCCTCCTCGCCGAAGTAGCGGCGCACCGCGCCGGCCCGGCAGCCGGTGCCGTCCAGCAGGGTGTAGAGCTGGCGGACCTTGCGGACCTGCACCTGCTTGACCTGCTCGTCCACGTCGCGCTCGCCGATCCGGCGCAGGGCCCAGGCGAGGTCGGAGGCGCCGTAGAGGGTGATCCCCTCGGCCGGGTCGCCGTCGCGGCCGGCGCGGCCGATCTCCTGCCAGTAGGCCTCGATGGAGGCGGGCGGATCGGCGTGGATGACGAAGCGCACGTCCGGCTTGTCGACCCCCATGCCGAAGGCGATGGTCGCCACCATCACCGCCGCGTCGGCCTCTAGGAATTCCTCCAGCCGCTGGGTGCGCAGGGTCCGTTCCAGGCCGGCGTGGTAGGCCAGCGCCGGCACGCCGGCGGCGCGCAGGGCCTCGGCGATCTTCTCCGTGCCGTCGCGGGAGCCGGCGTAGACCACGCCGGAGCGGTTGGGCCGGGCGGTGACCAGCTCCACCACCCGCTTCTGCGCCGCGCCGCGCTTGCGCTCCGCCGACAGGATCAGCTCCGGCCGCGCGAAGCTGGCCACGAACTCCCTGGAGCCGGTGAGCTTCAGCTCGCCGCGGATGTCGTCGCGGGTGCGGGCGTCGGCGGTGGCGGTGACCGCCAGCCGCGGCACGTCGGGGAAGATCTCCGCCAGCCGCCCTAGCATCCGGTACTCGGGGCGGAAGTCGTGGCCCCACTGGCTGACGCAGTGGGCTTCGTCGATGGCGATCAGCGCCAGCGGCGTGCGCGCCAGCCGGTCCATCATCCAGGGCTGCATCAGCCCTTCCGGCGACAGGTAGAGGAGGTCGAGCTCGCCGGCGTCGATCCGCCGCCAGGTCTCGGCCTTCTCGGAGGGGTCGATGTTGGAATCCAGCCGCGCCGCCGCCACGCCGGACTGCTGCATGGCCGCCACCTGGTCGGTCATCAGCGCGATCAGCGGCGAGACCACCAGCCCCAGGCCCGGGCGGATCATACTGGGGATCTGGTAGCAGAGGCTCTTGCCGCCGCCGGTGGGCAGCACCGCCAGCGCGCTGCGGCCCGCCAGCACCTCGGCGATGACGTCGGCCTGCATGCCGCGGAAATCCGCGTGGCCGAAGGTGCGTCGCAGGATCTCCCGCGCCTGGTCGAGCGGGGTCAGGTCAGGTTCGGCGAGGGCGACGGGCATCGCGCCGGTTATGGGGCCGACTCAGCCCGAACGCCATGCGTCGCAAAGGCAATCCTTCTTCCGCAAGGGGAGGAGGATCACGGATGCGCGGCGGCGGCCTCGGTCTTGATCTGGGTCAGGGCGGCCTGCGCTTTGGCGATCGCCGCGGCGTCGTGCTTGCCCTTCGCCGCCACCAGCTGGCCGGTGGCCTCCATCTCGCGCACCGGCAGCAGGTGGGAGTTGTCCGCGTGCTTGAAGGGGCCGGTCTGGATGCGCTCCAGGATCGCCCGCTGGCGTTTGGCTTCCGGGGTGTCGCCGACGCCGTAGCTGAAGATGAACTTCGCCACCTTGGCCTTGGTGGCCGGGTCGAGGTCGGCGCGCCAGATCATCGGGTCCTCCGGAATGGTCGGCGAGCGCCAGATCACCTCGAGGCTGGCCAGCGTCTTGCGGGCCAGGGGCGTGTCGATCGCGCCCAGCCGGTCAATGGAGCGGGTGTTGTTGGTCGCCGCCGGCAGCACGCCGGAGCCCACCGCATAGAGGTTCGCCTCGGCGTTGGCGGAGCGCACGGTCTTGAAGCAGGTGGCGGGGTCGAGGCCGCGCGGCCCGAACAGGTAGGTCATCGGCGCCAGGGTGCCGGACGTGGACTTGGCGTCGCCCATGCCGAAGTCGAGGGTGCGGTCGCACTTCAGGATGCGGTCGAGGGTGATCCCGGAGCCCTTCCGGACGATGATCACCCCCTGGTAGCCGTCCGGCCCGGTGGGATGGGTGGTGCGGGCGAACACCTCGCCCCCGGCCCGGCGCACCGCCTCCAGGCCCGACTGGTTGGTGAACCAGCCGAGGTCCGCCTGCTTGAAGCGCAGCGCCTCGATCAGCGCCGAATAGTTGCTGCCGAAGAACGGCTTCACCTTCATGCCGGTGGCGGCCTCCATGTCCTTCAGGAACGGGCCCCACTCCTGCAGCTGGGTCTGGGCGCCCTCGGTGGAGACGATGGAGAAGGTCAGCGTCTGCGGCGCGGCGGTCTTCGGCGCGGGCTTCGAGCAGCCGGCGAGGGCCGCGAGCGCGACGGCCAAGGCGAGGCGACGTGTGATCATCTGCGGTTCCCCCTGGCGCGAGCATAGGCAGGTTCACGACCGCACGGCAAAACTCCGCTTGAGCCGCCCGCCGCCGCAGCGTAGTGGCGCCCCCATGTTGCAAGGTCTTTCCCATCCGGCCCGCGAGGCGAAGAGCTGGCCCTTCGAACAGGCCCGCGGGCTGCTGGAGCGGGTGCTGCGCCTGCGGCTCAGCGACGCCGAGCGCGACCTGGCCGCGACGCTGTTCGCCCAGGGCAAGTTCGCCGAGGCGGTCCGCACCCTGCCGGCCCTGCTTGAGCCGGTGGTGTTCCAGTGCGGTTACGGGGCGTCGGGCCTGCCGCACATGGGCACGTTCGGGGAGGCCGCGCGGCCGACCATGGTGCGCACGGCCTTCCGGGCGCTGACCGAGGACGCCATTCCGACGCAGCTGATCGTCTTCTCCGACGACATGGACGGGTTCCGGAAGATCCCCGACAACGTGCCCAACCGCGAACTGCTGGAGCTGGACCGCGACAAGCCGGTGACCAGCGTCCGCGATCCGTTCGGCGAGCACGAGAGCTTCGGGGCGCACAACAACGCCCGGCTGCGCGCCTTCCTCGACGGCTTCGGCTTCGACTACACCTTCATGTCGTCCACCGAGACCTACAAGTCCGGCCGCTTCGACGCGGTGCTGCTGCGCATCCTGGAGCGGTTCGACGCCGTGCAGGCGATCATGCTGCCGACGCTGGGCGAAGAGCGCCGGGCCACCTATTCGCCGTTCCTGCCGATCAGCCCGACCAGCGGCCGGGTGCTGCAGGCCCCGACGATCGCGCGCAACGTCGAGAAGGGCACCATCACCTTCCCCGACGAGGACGGCACGCTGACCGAGGTCCCGGTGACCGGCGGCCACGTGAAGCTGCAATGGCGGCCCGACTGGGCGGCGCGCTGGGTGGCGCTGTCGGTCGACTACGAGATGTCCGGCAAGGACCTGGTGGACTCGGTGCGGATCTCCAACCGCATCGCCAAGGCGCTGGGCGGCGAGCCGCCGGAGGCCTTCCACTTCGAGCTGTTCATGGACGAGAACAACCAGAAGATCTCCAAGTCCAAGGGCAACGGCCTGACCATGGAGGAGTGGCTGCGCTACGGCACGCCGGAGAGCCTGGCCTACTACATGTACCAGTCGCCGAAGTCGGCCAAGCGGCTCTATTTCGACGTCATCCCCAAGGCCACCGACGAGTACCTGCAGCAGCTCGACGCCTACAACCGCGCCCGCGCCGAGAGCGGCGCGCCGGCCATCGACAACCCCGCCTGGCACGTGCACCGCGGCGCGCCGCCGGAGCGTGGCTCGCCGGTGAGCTTCTCGCTGCTGCTGAACCTGGTGTCGGCGGCCGACGCCTCGACCAAGGACATCCTGTGGGGCTTCCTGGAGCGCTACATCCCCGGCGCGACGCCGGCCACCGAGCCGCTGCTCGACCAGCTCGCCGGCTACGCGATCAACTACTACGAGGACTTCGTGAAGCCGGCGAAGACCTTCCGCGCCCCGGACGCGCGGGAGCGGACGGCGATGGAGGACCTGGTGGCGCGGTTGCGGGCCCTGCCGCCGGGCGCCGACGCCGAGGCGATCCAGAACGAGGTGTTCGAGGTCGGCAAGGCGGCCGGCTTCGAGCCGCTGCGCGCCTGGTTCGGGGCCCTCTACGAGGTGCTGCTGGGCCAGAGCCAGGGCCCCCGCTTCGGCTCCTTCGTGGCGATCTTCGGGATCGAGCGCACCATCGCCCTGATCGAGCGGGCGCTGGCCGGCGAGCTCGCCGCCGCCTAGGGCGAACGAGGTTCAGGCATCGGCGATACCGGCTGACCTTGACGTAAACGGAAAGACGGCTTTACGCTGTCAGGCATAATCAACAGCGTCCAGGGAGGACGCCATGCCGAACGACCTGCGGCGGCCCAGCCGCACCTTCACCATCCGCCAGCTCTGCCTGGAATTCAAATGCACGCCGCGCGCCCTGCGCTTCTACGAGGACAAGGGGCTGCTGGCTCCGGCGCGCGACGGCATGAACCGGGTCTATTCTTACAAGGACCGCGCCCGGCTGCAGCTGATCCTGCGCGGCAAGCGCGTCGGCCTGGCCCTGGCCGAGATCGGCGAGATCCTCGACCTCTATGAGGTCGACGATGGCGGCGCCCAGCAGGCGGCCAAGTCGCTGCGCAAGTTCCGCGAGCGGATCCTGGCGCTGGAGAACCAGAAGCTCGACATCGACAAGGCCATCAAGGAACTGAAGCTCGGCGTCGAGGCCATGGAGAAGCGGCTGACCGAAACCCGGCCGGACCTGCTTCCCCGCGCCGCCGATTACGATCAGATGTTGCGCCATCGCCTCGACGGCGTGGAACATAGCGAAGCCAAGTAGCCGCGGGCCCCGCGCCCGGAGGCGAGATCCGGAGCGTCCATGACCTACCAGCCTCCCGTTCGGGACTACGCCTTCCTGTTGCGCGACGTGCTCGAGCTGGAGCGCTACGCCAACCTGCCGGCCTTCGCCGACGCCAGCATCGACACCGTCGACCAGATCCTCGAGGAGGCCGGCCGCTTCACCGCCGAGGTGCTGGCGCCGCTGAACCGCGTCGGGGACAAGGAAGGCTGCCGCTGGAGCCCCGACTTCACGGTCAAGACGCCGACCGGCTTCCAGGCCGCCTACCGCCAGCTGGTCGAGGGCGGCTGGCCGGCGCTGGGGGCCGATCCCAACTACGGCGGCCAGGGCCTGCCGGCGGTGGTCAACCTGGCGTTCTCGGAGATGTCGTCGGGCGCCAACATGGCGTTTTCCATGTATCCGGGCCTGACCCACGGGGCCTATTCGGCGATCCTCAACGGCGGCTCCCCGGCGCAGAAGGACCTCTACCTGCCGAAGCTGGCCTCGGGCCAGTGGGGCGGGACCATGAACCTCACCG
Source organism: Phenylobacterium hankyongense (assembly GCF_003254505.1). Taxonomy (NCBI): domain Bacteria; kingdom Pseudomonadati; phylum Pseudomonadota; class Alphaproteobacteria; order Caulobacterales; family Caulobacteraceae; genus Phenylobacterium; species Phenylobacterium hankyongense. Next base: position 1,518,186 of record NZ_QFYP01000001.1, read on the forward strand.
AGCCGCACTGCGGCACGGACCTTGGCCTGCTGCGCACCAAGGCGGTCCCGCAGGCCGACGGCAGCTACCGAATTTCGGGCCAGAAAATCTGGATTTCCGGCGGCGAGCACGACCTGACCGAGAACATCATCCACCTGGTGCTGGCCAGGATCGAAGGCGCGCCGCAGGGGACGCGCGGCATCAGCCTGTTCATCGTGCCGAAGTTCATCCCGGACGCCCAGGGCAATCCCGGCGCGCGCAACGCGGTGAAGTGCCTGGGCCTGGAAGAGAAGATGGGCATCCACGGCAACGCCACCTGCGTGATCGGCCACGAGGAGGCCACCGGCTGGCTGGTGGGCGAGGAGAACCGCGGCCTGTCGCTGATGTTCGTGATGATGAACGAGGCCCGCATCGGCGTCGGCCTGCAGGGCGTCGCCCAGGCGGAAGCCGCCTACCAGGCGGCGGCGGCGTTCGCGAAGGAGCGGCTGCAGGGCCGTTCGCTGACCGGGCCGAAGAACCCCGACGGCCCGGCCGACCCGATCATCGTCCATCCCGACGTGCGGCGGATGCTGATGGACTCCCGCGCCGTGGTGGAGGGCGGCCGCGCCTTCCTGCTGTGGACCGCGCTGCAGGGCGACCTGGCGCACGCCAGTCCCGACGAGGCCGTGCGCCAGAAGGGCCACGACTACATGGCGCTCCTGACCCCGGTGCTGAAGGCCTTCCTGACCGACCGCGGCTTCCGGGTCTGTTCGGACGCCATGCAGGTGCACGGCGGCGCCGGCTTCACCGAGCACTTCCCGGTCAGCCAGTACCTGCGCGACGTGCGCATCGCGCTGATCTACGAGGGAACCAACGGCGTACAGGCCCTGGACCTGGTGGGCCGCAAGCTCGCCGCCGACGGCGGCCGCGCGGTGATGAGCTTCTTCGCCGAGCTCGACGCCTTCGTGGAGGCCAACGAGGCCGATCCGGCGCTGACGCCGTTCACCGCGCCGCTGGCCCAGGCCAAGGGCCAGCTGCAGGAGGCCACCATGTGGCTGATGCAGAACGGCCTCGCCAACCCCGAGAACGCCGGCGCGGCCTCCACCGATTACCTGCACCTGTTCGGCCTGACCGGGCTGGGCTTCATGTGGGCGCTGATGGCCAAGGCCGCGCAGGCGCGGATCGCCGCCGGCGACACCGACCCGCTGTACGCCGAGAAGCTGGCGGTCGGCCGCTACTACGTCGAGCGCGTCCTGCCGGAGACCGCCTCGCACCTGGCCAAGCTGAAGACCGGGTCGGAGGCCATGATGGCGCTGCCGGCCGAGGCGTTCTGATGGCCGTCTATCGCGCCACCGCCGACTGGTCGCTCACCGCGCCGGGGGAGGACTTCCTGAAGGGCCGCTACGGTCGCGGCCATGCGGTGAGCTTCGAGGACGGGCCGCAGATCCCCGGCACCGCCTCCCACCACGTGGTGGGGACCAGGTGGGCGGCGCCCGGCGCGGTCGATCCGGAGCAGATGCTGGTGGCCTCGCTCGCCACCTGCCACATGCTGAGCTTCCTGCACGTGGCGCGGGAGGCTGGGTTCATCGTCACCGGCTACCGCGACGAGGCCGAGGGGGTGATGGAGAAGAACCCCGAGGGGCGGCTGGCCGTCACCCGCATCACCCTGCGCCCGGCGATCGCCTACGAAGGCCGCCAGCCCACGCCGGCCGAGCGCGACCACCTGCACCACCTCGCCCACGAGGTCTGCTTCATCGCCAATTCGATCAAGACCGAGGTGGTGGTGCAGGAACGCCAAGCCGTCGAGTAGGGGGCTCCGGTCATCCCCGCGAAAGCGGGGACCCATGTGTTTTGGCGTTTGGGCGTATCGCGCGCACGCGGTGGCCAGACAGGGTCAGCTACAGAAAAAGCCTGGGTCCCCGCTTTCGCGGGGATGACTGGTGTGGGATGGCCGAGCGACCCGTCATCCGTCATCGCCCACACGGGGAGAAGGCGCGAGGAGCTCCGCCAGCCGCGCCCGCAGCGCGACCGCGTCCTTCAGGTCGCATTCCCACAGCGTCTCGACCCGCCAGCCGGCCGCCGCCAGCGCCTCGCGGGCGGCGAGGTCGCGGGCGCGGTTGCGGGCGACCTTGGCGGTCCAGTACTCGCGGTTGGCCTTCGGCACGCGCGACCCGCGGGCGCAGTCGTGGCCGTGCCAGAAGCAGCCGTGGACGAACAGCGCCAGGCGGCGGCCCGGCATGACGATGTCCGGCCGGCCGGGCAGGTCCTTGCGATGGAGGCGATAGCGGGCGCCGAGCCCGGTCAGCGCCCGGCGCACCGTCATCTCCGGCGTCGTGTCGCGACCCTTGACCCGCCGCATGACGGCGGAGCGCTTGGCCGCGTCGTAGACGTCGGTGCGTTCCGTCACAGCCCGTCGAACAGCGCCGTCGACAGGTAGCGCTCGGCGAAGCTCGGGATGATCGCCACCACCAGCTTGCCGGCCATGTCGTCGCGGCTGGCTACGTCGAAGGCCGCCACCAGCGCCGCGCCGGAGGAGATGCCCACCGGGATGCCCTCCTCGTGGGCGACGCGCCTGGCCATCGCGAAGCTGTCGTCGTTGGACACCTGGACCACCTCGTCGATGATCCCGCGGTCGAGGATGGAGGGCACGAAGCCCGCGCCGATGCCCTGGATCTTGTGCGGCCCGGGCTGGCCGCCGGACAGCACCGGCGAGGCCTCGGGCTCCACCGCGATCATCCGCACCGAGGGCTTGCGGGCCTTCAGCACCTGGCCGACGCCGGTGATGGTGCCGCCGGTGCCGACGCCGGAGACCACCGCGTCGACGCGGCCCTGGGTGTCGTTCCAGATCTCCTGCGCCGTGGAGACCCGGTGGATCAGCGGATTGGCGACGTTGTCGAACTGCTGCGGCATCACCGCGCCGGGGGTGGCCTCGACCAGCTCCTTGGCCCGCGCCACCGCGCCGGCCATGCCGCGCTCGGCCGGCGTGAGCTCGAGCTTGGCGCCCAGCAGCAGCAGCATCTTGCGCCGCTCGATGGACATGCTCTCCGGCATCACCAGGGTCAGCTTGTAGCCCTTGGAGGCCGCCACGAAGGCCAGCGCGATGCCGGTGTTGCCGCTGGTGGGCTCGATGATCGCCCCGCCGGGCTTCAGCACGCCCTTGGCTTCCAGGTACTCGATCATCGCCACGCCGATGCGGTCCTTCACCGAGCCGATCGGGTTGAAGAACTCCAGCTTGGCGACCACCTCGCCCTTCGGCTTCAGCGCCGCGGTGAGGTTGGGCAGGCGCACCAGCGGCGTGTCGCCGATGGTGTCGATGATGGAGTCGTAGATCCTGCCGCGGCCGGCCCGCTCATAGCGGGCGGCGTCGTAGACCTTGTCGGGAGTGGCGTCCATGGATGGACCTTTCGTCGCGGGCTGCCCTTCGGAGCGCGAACCTAAGACTTCCAGCGGCTTTTGGAAGCACCCTCGCGTCGATCGCCCTTCGTCATGGCCCGGCTTGTCCGGGCCACCCAGCCCGATGCGGGGGCCTCATGTGCTGAAGATCGGCTTTGGGATGGGTCACCCGGACAAGCCGGGTGATGACGAGCGCGGGGTGATCGTTACTCCGCCGCCATGGCGGCAGGCCCGTCCAGCAGCGGCTCCAGCAGCTCGCGGGCCAGCCAGCGGACCACCGGCACGGCGACGCCGTCGCCGGCCACGTGCAGGGCGTTGGTCGCCGCCTTCGGCAGGGCGTAGCTGTCCGGCAGGCCCATCAGGCGGGCGGCTTCGCGGGGGGTGAGCAGGCGGGTGCGCACCCGCTGGCCCTCGACGCTGACGATGACCTGGCGCGAGGAGCCGCCGCGCGGCGTGCGCAGGCAGCCGGCGACGCCGTCAAATCGGACTTCGGCGCGCTGCACCCGCTGGCCGTCCTCGATCCGCATGCGCCGGAAGACCGCGCCGACCACGGCGACGCCACGGTCCTTGAGCGTCTCCAGCCGGGTCAGGTGCAGCGGCGACATCATCGAAAGCCACGCGGCGGTGCGCTCGGCGCTGTGCCAGGCGACGTCCGCAGGGTCTTCGAGCAGGGCGGCCAGGTCGGTGTTGCGCGGCGGCGGGGCGGGCAGCCGCCAGTCGATCCAGCGGGTCGCCAGCGCCGGCGGCAGGTGGGCGGCGGCGGCGTGCACCGCCCGGGTCCGGAAGGGGCTGTCGCCGACCAGGTGGGCGGGCGCCGGCTCGCGGGTGGCGATCACGAACACCCGCGGCCGCGATTGCGGCAGGAAGGCCGCCGCGTCGATCTCCAGCGCGCCGAAGCTGTAGCCCTGGCTGGCCAGCGCCTCGCCCAGGGCGGCGAAGTCGGCCCCGCCGTGGGAGGTCAAAAGGCCGCCGACGTTCTCGATGACGATGATCCGCGGCGCCCGATGCTCGGCGCCCAGCGCCTGCATCAGCCGCCAGAAGCCGAAGAAGGCCGAGGAGCGCCCGCCCGCCAGCCCGGCCCGCGCGCCGGCCAGGCTGAAGTCCTGGCAGGGCGAGGAGGCCCAGGCGAGGTCGGCGCGGCCCGCGAGGTCGGCGGCCGACAGCTTCCAGACGTCGCCCACGTGCAGGTGGTCCGCGGCGTCGGCGAAGTTGGCCCGGTAGGTGGCGGCCTTCACCGGATCGAAGTCGTTGGCGAAAGCGCAGCGCCAATCGTCCCCGAGCCCCAGACGGGCCATGCCCCCGCCGGCGAAAAACTCGTAGAAGGTGGCGGGCGCCCGACTCATGGACAGCGAGTCTAGCGTGCGTCGCGCCCACCGAAAGGCCGCAGACATGCGCCGATTGATCGCCCTATCCGCCCTGGTCCTCTGCGCCTGCCAGCCCCACGGCCCGGGGGGCAAGCCGGCGGCGTCGCCGGACGACCCGCTCAAGGCCGCCCCGCCGCCGATGACCGCGGCCCAGATCGGCGGCGACATCGACGCGCGTGGGACCGAGCCGTTCTGGAGCCTGAAGATCCGGGGGACGCAGATGACCCTGTCGCGGGCCGGCGCGCCGGACCTGGTCGCCACCGTCGCCGCCCCGGTGCTGGGCGACGCGCAAGCCGCCTGGTCCGGCCAGTCCGCCGACGGCCAGACGATCAAGGCGACGGTCTACGTCAGCGATTGTACGGATGGGATGGGCGACCGGACCTATCCGCTGGCGGCCCAGGTGGAACTCACGCAGCTCACGCAGCTGAGCGGATGCGCCGCCAGGCCCGCGAGCGCGCCGAAGGGCGTCGCCGCCCGCTAGTCCCCAGCCTGGCCACGGCCCGGCTCGAAGGAGGCGACCTGCGACTGGCGGGCCGTCGCCGCCTGGCTGTGGTGCCGCACCGGGAGCGCAAGCCCCACGGCGATAGCCGCGGCGGCGGCCGCGGCGAGAAACGCTTTCAGCGCCATGTCCGGGTCCCTCGAACCGTCCTTACGCGAAGGACTACGGTGTAGCTTGCTGCGGTTAATGGTCGGGGAATTAACAGGCTGAATAAACAGTGAGTTCCTACGGCCAAGCCATCTGCGGGCTTGACCGATCCCTGCGCGCGGGCGGCTAATTACCGGCGATAACAAAACGCCCGACGACAAAACGCCTGGGGAGGCGCGGCGCATGGACAAGGCCTACGACCTGGTGATCCGGGGCGGGACGCTCGTCGACGGTTCCGGCGGCGCGCCGGTCGACGCCGACGTCGGCGTCAGGGACGGGCGGATCGCCGCGGTGGGCCGGATCGCCGGGGCCGGCGCCGAGGAGATCGATGCCGCCGGCCTGCTGGTCACCCCGGGCTTCGTCGACATCCACACCCACTATGACGGCCAGGCCACCTGGGACAGCCGGATGCAGCCGTCCTCCTGGCACGGGGTCACCACCGTGGTGATGGGCAACTGCGGCGTCGGCTTCGCCCCCTGCAAGGCCGAAGACCACGACCGGCTGATCCGGCTGATGGAAGGCGTCGAGGACATTCCATTCCCGGTGCTGAGCCAGGGCCTGCCGTGGACCTGGGAGAGCTATCCCGACTATCTCGACGCCCTGTCGCAGCGCCGCTTCGACGTCGACATCGGCAGCCAGCTGCCGCACGCCGCGCTGCGGGTGTTCGTTATGGGCGAGCGCGGGGCCAACCGCGAGCCGGCCACTCCGGCCGACATCCACGCCATGGCGGCGATCGCCCGGCGGGCGGTGGACGCCGGCGCGCTCGGCTTCTCCACCTCGCGCACGCTCAACCATCGCACCTCCGACGGCCAGCCGACCCCGACCCTGACGGCGGGCGAGGACGAGCTGACCGGCATCGCCATGGGCCTTGCGGCGGCCGGCAAGGGGACGCTGCAGTTCGTCTCCGACTTCGCCGACGCCGAGGCGGAGTTCGCCATGCTGCGGCGGCTGGTGGAGAAATCGGGCCGGCCGCTGTCCTTCAGCCTGGTGCAGAGCCCGCGCCAGCCGGAGGGCTATCGGTTCCTGCTGGAGAGGCTGTCGCAGGCCAGCGCCGCGGGCCTGCCCATGCGCGCCCAGGTGGCGGGGCGGCCGGTGGGCATCCTGTTCGGCTTCGAGCTGACCCTGAACCCCTTCAGCCACCATCCCGCCTATCGGGGGATCAAGGACCTGCCGCTGGAGGGCCGCGTGGCGCGGCTGCGCGATCCCGCCTTCCGCGCGCGGCTGCTGGCCGAGCAGAGCGAGGCGGACCGCGGCTTCGCCGGCGCCCAGCCGCGCAACTGGGACAAGATGTTCCTGATGGGCGACGAGCCCGACTACGAGCAGACGCCGGACCAGACGGTGGCGGCGCTGGCCGAGCGCCGCGGGGTCGATCCCGCCGAGGTGGCGCTGGATCACATGCTGCGCCAGGGCGGCCGCGGCATGCTCTACCTGCCGTTCCTCAACTACGCCGACGGCTCGCTCGACCCGGCCTACGAGATGCTGACCCATCCCGACGCGGTGCCCGGCCTGTCGGACGGCGGCGCGCACGTGGGCATGATCTGCGACGGCAGCTTCCCGACTTCGAACCTCACCCACTGGACCCGCGACCGCACGCGGGGGCCCAAGCTGCCGCTGGAGCGGATGGTCCGGGCCCAAACCCGCGACACCGCCGAAGCCGTCGGCCTCTACGACCGCGGCCTGGTCGCGCCGGGCTACCGCGCCGACCTCAACGTCATCGACTACGGCCGGCTGAAGCTGTTGAGCCCGCAGGTCGCGCACGACCTGCCGGCCGGCGGGCGGCGGCTGATCCAGCGGGCGGAAGGCTATGTGGCGACCATCGTCGCCGGCCAGGTCACCTACCGCGGCGGCGAGCCCACCGACGCCCTGCCCGGACGCCTGCTGCGCGGCGCGCAGGGAGCACCCGCCGCCCTGGCCGCGGAATAGGAGGGCCTGCCGTGCACGTCGACGTCCTGGAGACCGCCTGCGAATGGAGCGCCGAGGACGTCCGCGACCCGGCGCGGTGGACCGAGCAGCTCTCCGCCGCGGAAATCGCCGAGCTGGAGGCGGCGATCGCCCGCGCCCGCGACAGGTCCTCCGACCTCCTCGACCTCGGCAAGGCCGACTTCCCGCTGCCGACCCTCGGGCCCCGGCTGCGGGCGATCGAGACCGAGCTGATGGACGGCCGCGGCTTCGTGCTGATCCGCGGCCTGCCGCGCGAGCGCTGGACCAACGACGACATGTGCCTCGCCTACTGGGGGATCGGCGCGCACCTGGGCAAGCCGTGGCCGCAGAACGCCAAGGGCCATGTGCTGGGCGACGTCACCGACCAGGGCAAGCAGCCGGGCGACCCGACCGCGCGGGGCAACGAGCTGGGCCAGATCGGCCTCGACTACCACTGCGACGGCTCGGATCTGGTGGGCCTGCTCTGCCTGCAGACCGGGGTCGAGGGCGGGTTGTCGGCGGTGTGCAATTCCGTCGCCCTGCACAACCGGCTGGTCCGCGAGCGGCCGGAGCTGGCCGCCGAGCTCTACCAGCCGCAGCCCTACGACTACCGGGGCGAACAGCCGGCCGGAAAGCCCGCGTGGTACTCGATGCCGGTGTTCACCCGCCACGGCGACCGGCTGTTCGTGCGCCTGATCCGGCCCTACATCCTGGCCTCGCAGCGCCACGCCGAGGCGCCGCGGCTCACCGACAAGGCCCTTGAGGCGCTGACCTGGATGCAGGAGACGGCGGAGAGCGGCCGCTACGCCGTGACCATGGACTTCCGGCCCGGCGACATGCAGTTCATCAACAATTACCACGTGCTGCACGGCCGCACGCCCTATCGGGACGACCGCGCCGCCGGCCGGGTGCGGCACCTCAAGCGCCTGTGGCTGGAGACCGACCTGCTCGCCGACCGCCCGTCGATCTTCACCAACCGCATGGGCTCGCACTGGGCGAAGAAGCTCAGCGTCAGCCGGCTGGACGCCGCCTCCTAGCCCTCGGCGCTGAGCAGGAAGTGGCCGCGCAGCGCCGCCACCGGATGGTCGCGCGCCTCCTGCCAGGCCTCGACGTGGACGTTGGCGATGCGCCGGCCGACCTTGCGCAGGTCGGCGCGGGCGTAGGTGGTCAGCGCCCGGCCGGGGCGCAGGTATTCGATGGTGACGTCGATGGTCTTGTGGATGCGCGCCGTGGGCTGGGTGACCGACAGCTGCGCCAGCGCGGTCATCTCCAGGAAGGCCCCCAGCACCCCGCCGTGCAGGGCCGGCAGTATCGGATTGCCCACCAGGTGCGGCGCGAACGGCAGGACGGCGGTCATCTCGTCGCCGGCCAACTCGGCGCGCATGCCCAGGAAGCGGATGTAGGGCACCCGCTGCAGGAAGGCTTCGAGCTGGCGGGCGGAGTCTTCGCTCATCCCGCAGCTGGCCGGTTGATCACGAAGGCGGCCTGGGCCGTGGCGATGGGATCGGCCGGGTCGGCGTCCCACGCCTGGGCGCGGACGAAGGCGATGGAGCGGGTGAGCTTGTAGCAGTGCGCCTCGCAGATCACGCCGGCGCGCGGCGCGGCGGCGCGCATGTAGTCGATCCGCAGGTCGAGGGTGGCCGTGGAGGCGAGCGCGGCGCCGGCGGCCGAAGTGATGGCCAGGCCGCAGGTGTGGTCGAGAAGGCTGGTGACCACCCCGCCGGCGATGACGCCGGTGTCGGGATCGCCGACCAGGTCCTCGCGCCAGGGAACCTCGATGGAGCCCCGGGGCCCCTCGGCGGAGCGCAGCCGGAAGCCCAGCGCCGCGGCCTGTGGCCCGCCGGTGGCCATGGTCACGAAGGCTTGCCGCAGCTGGTCGGGGTCGAAGCTCATGCCCCGCGGGGTTACGGCCGCCCCGCCTCGCCGTCAACGATGGCGCGGCAGAGGGCGGCCGGGACGGAACCTAGTGGGCGAGCGTTGCGATGTAGGCGACGACGATGGCCAGCACAGGCGTCGCGGCCATGGCGAAGTTGGCGACGCCAAGCAGGGGAGAGAAGGTATTCGACATGGTATGCCTCATGTTGTTCAGGGTGTGGGCGCGGTGTCGCGTCCGGTGAGGCGGGGTATATGTGACGACGTGCTTGAATACTCGTTAAGTCGGCGTCATGACGTCGAATTCATAAGGTGAATACTTGGTAAGGTTGCGCCGCGGCCACAGCGGCCTAGATGCGAGATCATGATCCGTCCACAGGACCTGCTCTGCCCGAAGCCCGAGGGGCTCTACTGTGCGCCCGGCGACTTCTACATCGACCCGGTGCGGCCGGTGCCGCGCGCGGTGATCACCCATGGCCACGCCGACCATGCGCGGTCGGGACACGGCGCGGTGCTGGCCACCGTCGAGACCCTGGACATCATGGGCGAGCGCTATGGGCTCGCATTCGCCGAGACCATGCAGGCGGCGGCCTATGGCGAGGCGGTGCCCCGCGACGAGGTCGAAGTCACCCTGGTGCCGGCCGGCCACGTGCTCGGCTCCGCCCAGGTGGTGGTGCGCTGGAAGGGCCTGACCATGGTGGTGTCGGGGGACTACAAGCGCCGCCGCGACCCGACCTGCCCGCCGTTCGAGCCGGTCCCCTGCGACGTCTTCATCTCCGAGGCCACCTTCGGCCTGCCGGTGTTCCGCCACCCCGACGACAGGGACGAGATCGCCCGCCTGCTGCGCTCGGTGGCGCAGTTCCCGGAGCGCTCGCACCTGGTGGGCGCCTACGCGCTCGGCAAGGCCCAGCGGATCATCCGCCTGCTGCGCGAGGCCGGCTGGGAGCGGACGATCTATGTCCACGGGGCGCTGGAGCGGCTGAACGCCCTCTACGAGAAGCACGGCGTCGACCTCGGGCCGCTGGCGCCCGCCACCACCACCGAGAAGCGAGCGTTCGCCGGCGAGATCATCGTCGCGCCGCCCTCCACCCTGCAGGACCGCTGGAGCCGGCGGTTCCCCGATCCGGTGGCGGCCTTCGCCTCGGGGTGGATGCAGGTCCGCGCCCGCGCCCGCCAACGCGGCGTCGAGCTGCCGCTGGTGATCTCCGACCACGCCGACTGGGACGAGCTGACCGCCACCGTGGACGAGCTGCGGCCCGGCGAGCTGTGGATCACCCACGGCCGGGAGGAAGCCCTGGCCCGCTGGGCCGAGCTGCACGGCGTCCCGGCCCGGGCGCTGGCCCTGGTCGGCTACGAGGAGGAGGGCGATGACTAGCCTCTGCCGCGGCGCCCCCTTCCGAACATCATCCCCGGGAGGGCCGCGGTAGCCGATGCGCGCCTTCGCCGAGCTGCTGGACCGGCTGTCGCTGACCGGGTCGCGGAACGCCAAGCTGACGCTGGTGCGCGACTATCTGCGCGATACGCCGGACCCCGACCGCGGGTGGGCGCTGGCGGCGCTGACCGGCGACCTGACCTTCACCGCCGCCAAGCCGACCTTCATCCGCAAGGCGGTGGAGGAGCGGATGGACCCGCAGCTGTTCTGGTGGTCCTACGACTATGTGGGCGACCTGGCCGAGACCGTGGCCCTGGTCTGGCCCGCGCGGCCGGGCGCCAACCGCGAGCCGGAGCTGTCGGAGGTGGTGGACGCGCTGCGCGGCGCCACCCGCGCCGAGGTGCAGCGGCTGATCGAAGGCTGGCTCGACGCCATGCGCGAGCCGCGCGAGCGCTGGGCCCTGCTCAAGCTGATGACCCGGGAGCTGCGGGTCGGCCTCTCCGCCCGGCTGGCCAAGCAGGCGGCCGCCGACCTGGCCGGCGTCCCGGTGGCCGAGGTGGAGGAGCTCTGGCACGCCCTGCATCCGCCCTACGAGGACCTGTTCGCCTGGCTGGAGGGGCGGTCGGAGAAGCCCTCGTCGGAGAACCCCGGCCGCTTCCGCCCGGCCATGCTGGCCCAGGCCATCGACGAGGCGGCGGACTTCGCCAAGCTGGACCCGGCCGACTACGCCGCGGAGTGGAAGTGGGACGGCATCCGGGTGCAGGCGGTGCACGAGGGCGGCGTCCGCCGGCTCTACACCCGCACCGGCGACGACATCTCCAAGACCTTCCCCGACGTCCTCGACGCGCTGACCGACGAAGGCGTGATCGACGGCGAGCTGCTGGTGATGCGCGAGGGGCGGGTGGCGAGCTTCGCAGACCTGCAGCAGCGGCTGAACCGCAAGTCGGTGGACGCCAGGCTGATGGCCGCCTACCCGGCCGGCGTGCGCGCCTACGACCTGCTGGCCGAGGGGCCGGAGGAGACCCGCACCCTGAGCTTCGCCGAGCGCCGCCAGCGGCTGGAGGCCTTCGTGGCGCGCCAGGCCAGCCCGCGCCTCGACCTCTCGCCGATGCAGCCGTTCGCCAGCTGGGCGGAGCTCGCGGCCCTGCGCGCCGAGCCGCCGCCCGGCGACCCGCAGGTGGCCGAGGGCCTGATGCTCAAGCGCTGGGACTCGATCTACGAGGCCGGACGGCCGAAGGGGCCGTGGTTCAAGTGGAAGCGCGACCCGTTCCTGATCGACGCGGTGCTGATGTACGCCCAGCGCGGGCACGGCAAGCGCTCGAGCTTCTATTCCGACTACACCTTCGGGGTGTGGACCGACGGGACGGACGGCCAGCGGGCGCTGACCCCGGTGGGCAAGGCCTATTTCGGTTTCACCGACGAGGAGCTGAAGCAGATCGACAAGTTCGTCCGCGACAACACCATCGAGCGGTTCGGGCCGGTCCGCTCGGTGCGCGCCGAGCCGCACGCCGGCCTGGTGTTCGAGGTGGCCTTCGAGGGCCTGCAACGCTCCGGCCGCCACAAGTCCGGCGTCGCCATGCGCTTCCCGCGCATCAGCCGCATCCGCTGGGACAAGCCGCCCGGCGAGGCCGACGAGCTGCCCACGCTAGAGCGGATGCTGGAGCAGATGGAGGCGCGCTGAGCCTCAGCCGAACTGGACTTCCGGCAGCTCGTTCTCGAGGAAGGTCTTCAGGTCGCCGCCCGGGAACAGCACGCCGCGGATGCCGGCGCGGGTGGCGGCGTCGATGTCGGAGACCTTGTCGCCGACCAGGATCGAGCGCTCGCGGTCGATCGGCCAGTCGGCCAGGGCGCGCAGGATCATGCCCGGGTTCGGCTTGCGGTCCGGCGGGTCGGGGTGGCGGTACTGGTCGAGCTCGGCCTTGGGGTGCTGCGGGGCGAAGTAGAAGGCGTCGATCCGCCCGCCGGCCTGGGCGAGCTCCTCGGACATCCGCGCATGCAGGGCGTGCATGTCGTCCTCGGTGTAGTAGCCGCGGCCGACCCCGGACTGGTTGGTCACCACGATCACCAGCCAACCGGCGCGGTTGAAGGCGACTACCGCCTCCCGGGCCCCCGGGATCCAGCGGAAGTCCTCCCAGCGGTGGACGTAGCCCTGGTCCTCGTTCAGCACCCCGTCGCGGTCGAGGAACAGCGCGGGACGCGGCGGGAGGGCGGAGGGACTGTCGGACACGCGCCGGACTATAGCCAAAGCCGCCAAACGTGCGATTTCAAAAAGCCGGAAGGGGCGGCTAAGGTCGTCGATCTCGCCGTCCTGCCGAAGGGTTGAGCTTGTCCGCCACCGCGCCGCCCATGCTCGACCCGGTGGTCGCCCCCGAAAACGTACTCGCCCTCGAAAACCTGGCCGTCGACTTCGCCACCCATGACGCCGTGGTGCAGGCGGTGCGCGGCGTCTCGCTGTCGATCGCCCGCGGCGAGACCCTGGGCGTGGTCGGCGAGAGCGGGTCGGGCAAGAGCCAGACCTTCATGGCCGTGATGGGCCTGCTGGCGCAGAACGGCCGCGCCACCGGCTCGGCGAGATTTCGCGGCCAGGAGCTGCTGGGGCTGAAGCCCCGGGCGCTGAACCGCATCCGCGGCTCGAAGATGACCATGATCTTCCAGGACCCGCTGACCGCCCTGACCCCCCACGTGCGGATCGGCGAGCAGATCGCCGAGCCGCTGCGGCTGCATCTGGGGCTCAGCGACCGCGACGCCCGGGCGCAGGCGAAGCTGTGGCTGGAGAAGGTGCGCATCCCCGACGCCGCGCAGCGGCTTCGCCAGTATCCGCACGAGCTCTCCGGCGGCATGCGCCAGCGGGTGATGATCGCCGCGGCGATGGCCGGCGGCCCGGAGCTCTTGATCGCCGACGAGCCGACCACGGCGCTCGACGTCACCGTGCAGGCCGAGATCCTCGACCTGATGAGCGACCTGCAGCGCGAGACCGGCGCGGCCATGGTGCTGATCACCCACGACATGGGCGTGATCGCCCGGCTCGCCGACCGGGTCTGCGTGATGAAGGACGGCGCCTACGTCGAGGCGGGCTCCGCCGAGGCGATCTTCGCCCGTCCGCAGACCGACTACACCCGCGCCCTGCTGGCCGCGATTCCGCGGCTCGACCGCGAAGGCCGCGGCGGCCGGCCGATGCTGGCGCCGGTCGCCGCGGACGCGCCGGTGGTGGTCGAGGGCCGCGACGTGAAGGTCTGGTTTCCGGTCGCGGGCGGCCTGTTCGGACCTCGACAACAACTGCGCGCCGTCGACGGCGTCTCCTTCCAGGTTCGTCAGGGCGAGACCCTCGGCGTGGTCGGCGAGAGCGGCTCGGGCAAGTCGACGCTGGCGCGGGCGGTGCTGAACCTGATCCCGCCCACCGCCGGCGCGGTGACCCTGATGGGCCGCGACATCACCCACGCCGAGCGCGCGGCGATGCGGGCGGCGCGGAAGGACCTGCAGATCGTCTTCCAGGACCCGCTCGCCAGCCTCGATCCGCGGATGACCATCGGCGATTCCATCGCCGAGCCGCTGCAGGTCTTCCGGCCCGACCTGGACCGCGCCGGCCGCGACCGGGAGGTGGCGGCGATGATGGCCCGCACCGAGCTCGATCCCGGCCTGATCAACCGCTACCCGCACGAGCTCTCCGGCGGCCAGAACCAGCGGGTGGGCATCGCCCGGGCGATGGTCCTGAAGCCGAAGCTGGTGATCTGCGACGAGGCGGTGTCGGCGCTGGACGTCTCGATCCGCGCCCAGATCATCGACCTGCTGATCGACCTGCAGAAGGAGATGGGCCTGGCCATGGTGTTCATCAGCCATGATCTGGCGGTGGTGCGCGAGATCAGCCACCGGGTGCTGGTGCTCTATCTCGGCCGGGTGGTGGAGCAGGCGGACGGCGCCCGGCTCTACAGCGCGGCGCAACACCCCTACACAAAAGCCCTGTTGTCCGCCGCGCCGATCCCCGATCCGAAGCTGGAGCGCAACCGCAAGCGGCTGAAGCTGGCGGGCGAGCCGCCCAGCCCGATGGACCCGCGCTCGGCCTTCCGGTTCGCCCCGTCGCGGCTGCCGGTCGATCCCAATGCGCCGATCCTCGCGCCGGCGCTGCGCGAGGTGGCGCCCGGCCACTGGGTGGCGGAATTCGACCCACCGGCGGAAGTGGCTTAGGAAGCTTCGCCATGGCCAAGATCACCCCAGTCATCATGTCCGGCGGCTCCGGCACGCGCCTGTGGCCGGTGTCGCGGCGCGCGTCGCCCAAGCAGTTCCACGCGCTGGGCGGGGCCCACACCCTGATCCAGGAGACGGCGCTGCGCTCACAGGGGCCGCTGTTCGACGCCCCGGTGGTGGTCTGCAATGCGGCGCACGCGGAGATCGCGCGGACCCAGCTCACCGCGGCCGGGGTCGCCCCGCAGCTGATCATGCTGGAGCCGATGGCCCGCAACACCGCCCCCTGCGCGGTGGCGGCGGCCGCCGCCCTGGCGGCGCGCGATCCCGACGCCCTGCTGCTGCTCTTGCCCGCCGACCACGACATCACCGACGTGCCCGCCTACCAGGCGGTGATGGCGGCGGGCCGGCAGGCGGCCATCGACGGCGCCCTGGTGGTGTTCGGCCTCAAGCCCAGCCGGCCCGAGACCGGCTACGGCTATATCCGCGCCGGCGCCGGCGACGGCCCGGTGCGGCCGGTCGAGGCCTTCGTGGAGAAGCCCGACGCCGCCACCGCCGCGCGCTTCCTGGCCGACCCGGCCTACAGCTGGAACGCCGGCATGTTCCTGTTCTCCGCCCGCGCCTTCCTGGAGGAGGCCCGGCGCCTGGCCCCCGAGGTGGCTGAAGCCGCCGAGGCCGCCGTGCGCGAAGCCCGGGTGGTCGACGGGATCATGCCGCTGGGCCCAAGCTTCGAGACCGCGCCCTCGATCTCCATCGACTATGCGGTGATGGAGAAGACCAGCCTCGCGGTGGTGGCGCCCTGCGACCTCGGCTGGAGCGACGTGGGCGCCTGGCAGGCGATCTGGGAGCTGGCCGACAAGACCGCGTCGGGCGACGTTTTCCAAGGCGACGTGACGGCGGTGCAGACCGCCGGCTGCCTGGTGCGCAGCGACGGCCCGCCGGTGGTGGTGGCCGGGGTCGAGGGGCTGGCGGTGATCGTCCAGGACGGCGTGGTGCTGGTCACCCGCCGCGACGCCTCCGAGCCGCTGAAGGCCGCCGTCGAGGCGATGAAGGCGGCCGGCCGCGGCGACCTCCTCTAGACGCTGCATTGCAGCAGCGGCGTCACGTCGTTAGGTTGCCGGCCTTTCTCGCCCCGGCTTCCCGCACATGACACTTTCCTTCGACGATATCCTCGCCGCTCAAGAGCGGTTGAAGGGTCATATCGAGCGCACCCCTTGCCGCCCGTCGAGGACGCTGTCGGAGATTACCGGCGCCCAGGTGTGGGTGAAGTTCGAGAACCTGCAGTTCACCGCCGCCTACAAGGAGCGCGGCGCGCTCAACAAGCTCCTGCAGCTCACCGAGGCCGAGAAGAAGCGCGGCGTGATCGCGGCCTCGGCCGGCAACCACAGCCAGGGGCTGGCCTACCACGCCGCGCGCCTGGGCATCCCGGTGACCATCGTCATGCCGCGCGGCACGCCGTTCGTGAAGGTGCAGCAGACCCGCGCCCACGGCGCCGACGTGGTCATCGACGGCGAGGGCTACGACGAGGCCTCGGCCTTCGCCATGAAGCTGCGCGACGACCGCGACATGGTGTTCGTCCACCCCTTCAACGACCTCGACGTCATGGCCGGCCAGGGCACGGTGGCGCTGGAGATGCTGGAGGACGCGCCGGACCTCGAGGTGCTGCCGATCCCGATCGGCGGCGGCGGGCTGATCGCCGGCATGGCCACGGCCGCCAGGCACGTGAAGCCGGACATCCGGATCGTCGGCCTGGAGCCGGCCATGTATCCGTCGTTCACCGCCAAGATGCGCGGCGTCAACGCCGGCGCGGCCACCGGCGGGGCGACCATCGCCGAGGGCATCGCCGTCAAGCAGGTGGGCGAGCTCAGCTACGCCGTCGCTCGGCCGATGATCGACGAGGTGCTGCTGATCGAGGAGCCGTTCTTCGAGCGCGCGGTGGCCCTCTACTGCAACGTCGAGAAGACCGTCACCGAAGGCGCCGGCGCGGCCTCGCTGGCCGCCCTGCTCGCCTATCCGGAGCGGTTCCGGGGCAAGAAGTGCGGCCTGGTGATCACCGGCGGCAACATCGACACCCGCCTGTTGGCCTCGGTGCTCACCCGCGAGCTGGTCCGCGAGCAGCGGATCGTCAGCCTGCGGATCATCGGCGACGACCGGCCGGGCCTGCTGGCCAACGTCTCCACCATCATCGGCCAGCTGGGCGCCAACATCATCGAGGTGGCGCACAACCGCCTCGCCCTGGACGTGCCGGCCAAGGGCGCGGAATTCGACCTGATGATCGAGACCCGCGACGCCCAGCACACCCAAGAGATCATGGACGCGCTGCGCGAGCGCGGCTATCCGCCGAGGGCTGTCTGACCCATGTTCCGTACCCTGACGATATTGGCCTGCGCCCTGGCGCTGGGCGCCTGCCACAAGACCCTTCCCGACCAGAGCGCGGCGGCGAAGACCTTCCTGGCGCAGAACGCCACCCAACCGGGCGTCCACGTGCTGCCGGACGGCCTGCAGTACAAGGTGGTCCGGTCCGGGCCCGCCGACGGCCTGCGGCCGCAGCGGATGGACGAGGTCAAGGTCCACTACGAAGGCAAGCTGATCAACGGCAAGGTGTTCGACTCGTCCTACGAGCGCGGCCAGCCGGCCTCCATGCCGCTGAAGGGCCTGATCCCCGGCTGGCAGGAGGCGCTGCAACTGATGCGGCCGGGTGACGAATGGGTCCTCTATGTCCCGCCGGCGCTGGGCTATGGCGACCAGGGCGCGGGCGGCGAGATCCCGCCCGGCGCGGCGCTGATCTTCCGCATCGAGCTGATCGACGTATTGCCCGGCGTCGGCCACATCCAGCAGGGCTGATTGGCAGCAGGGCTGATCCGCCGCTATTGGGTTTGCAGGGCGGCCGGGAACAGGTGGCGGATGTCCTTGGGCAACTGCATCATCAGCTTGCGGATCGAGTCCTTGCCCATCTGGTGCGACAGCGCCGTCAGCACGCCGCGAGTCGTCTCCGCCACGTCCAGCGGGTAGCTGGCGGGCAGCTTCTCCTCGACATGCAGCAGGAATTCCGAGGCCAGCCGCTCGCCGCTGGGACTTGCCGAGACCTTCCAGCCCTCGGTCATGAAGCCGCGCATCAGCATCGGCAGCTGGGCTGCGAAGTTCATCGCCTGGTCGGGCTCGAGGCGGTCGCGCAGGGCGTGCAGCACCGCCCGCGTCGCCTCGTAGGAGCGTTGGCGGTCCAGCGAGGCCAGTTCGGCCTCGACCTTCTTCAGCCAGAGGTTGGTCTCCTGAACCGTGGTGTCGAAGACAGGCAGACCGGTGACGCTCATGGAGCAGCTCCTCGTCCGGTGTGACGTCCTGCCAACCCGCGGCGGCGCCGTGCGTTCCGCCCGGGGGGCCAAATGTCGTCCGGCAGACCCAAACGACTTCGGGAACGCGGTCGCCCCGCCCCGCCTACAGCGCGCGGCGCATCCCGGCATGGCTCCGCTCGAAACCGAGGCGCTCGTAGAAGCGCTGGGCGTCGGTGCGGCTCGCGTGGGTGAACAGCTCGACGAAGCGGCAGCCGCGACGGCGGGCCTCGTCCATCGCCCATTCGATCATCGTGGCGCCCAGGCCCTGGCCGCGCCGGCCGGAGTTCACCCGCACCGCCTCGATCAGCGCCAGCTCCGCCCCCCGGTTGGAGAGCCCGGGGATGAAGGTCATCTGCAGCGTCCCCACCACCGCGCCCGAGGCGTCCTCGGCGACCGCCAGCAGGTTGCGGGGATCGGCGTCGATCTTCGCGAACGCCGCGAGGTAGGCCGGCAGCGGCGGGTCGCTCGCCCGTTCGCGGCTGGCGCCCAGATGGTCGTCGGCCAGCAGGGCGACGATGGCGGCCACGTCGTCGCGCCGCGCCTCGCGCAAGGTGATCGGTGCGATGCTCGGCATCTGGAGCCTCCCGGCGGCGATCTTCCCCACCGACCTAGCACATGGCGCTTTCCTTTGAGGCCTGGACGACGCGGGTCTATGCCATGCGCCATGGCCGAAGACCTGACGCCCGCCGCCCTCGACATCCTGCAGACCCTGGTGGCCTTCGACACCACGTCGCGGCTGTCGAACCTCGAACTGATCGCGTGGGTCGAGGCCTACCTCGACGGCCACGGGGTCCCGCACCGCCGGGTGCCGAACGCCGACGGCCGCAAATCCAACCTGATCGCCACCGTCGGGCCGGCGGTCGAAGGCGGCGTGGTGCTGTCCGGCCACACCGACGTGGTGCCGGTGGACGGCCAGCCGTGGACCTCGGACCCGTTCACCGTCACCGAGCGCGACGGGCGGCTCTATGGCCGCGGGACCTGCGACATGAAGGGCTTCCTGGCCCTAGCGCTGGCCGCCGTGCCGGGTCTGAAGGCCGCCGATCCGAAGCGGCCGGTGCACCTGGCCCTCTCCTACGACGAGGAGATCGGCTGCCTGGGCGCGCCCTCGATGATCGAGGTGATCGCCCGCGAATTCCCGAGGCCCGCGCTGGTGGTGGTCGGCGAACCCACCGACATGGTGGCGGTGAACGGCCACAAGGGGATCGCCACCTTCACGGTGACCGTCAACGGCCACGAGGCCCACTCCAGCCAGACCCAGCTCGGCGTCTCGGCGATCATGGAGGCCGTGCCGCTGATGGCCTCGCTGCGGGCGCTGGCCGAGCGGCTGGAGCACGACGCCGACCCGGCCTCGCCGTTCACGCCCAAGGGCGCGACCCTGACCATCGGGGTGGTGCACGGCGGCACCGCCGGCAACATCCTGGCCCGCGAGTGCCAGTTCCTGTTCGACCTGCGCTGTCCGCCGGGACTGGATCCGGACGCGATCCTGGCGCCCTTCCTCGCCCAGGCGCAGACGCTGAACCAGGCGCTGAAGGCGCGCTCGCCGGACGCGGGCGTCACGGTTCAGCGGCGCTCCAGCACCCCGCCGCTGTCGCCGGAGCCGAATGGCGTCGCGGAGGCCTTCGCCCGCCGCCTGGCCGGCGACAACGGACCCGCCCGCGCGGTGGCCTTCGCCGCCGAGGCCGGGCAGTTCCAGGAGGCCGGCTTCTCCACGGTGATCTGCGGGCCCGGCTCCATCGAGCAGGCGCACCAGGCCGACGAGTTCGTCGAGCTCTCTCAGATGCAGCGCGGCGCGGCCTTCATGGGTCGACTGATCGAGTGGGCCGCCGCCGGCGAATGACCACCCGGCGCTGGAACAGGTCGAGCGGGTTCCAGGTCATGGTCCGGGCGATCGCCCACGAGCCCACCGTGCGTTGCGCCTGGGCTTCGCGGCGGGCCTCCAGCGCGATCCGCAGGCCGCTTACCCCGGCCTTCAGCCCCCGCCAGGGCGCCGCCAGCTCGCCGCGCGTGGCGTGGCGGGCGAACAGCAGGGCGGTGGCGGCCACGTGCAGCGGCAGGGTCAGCCAGAACAGCACCGGCGGGGTGTTCTTGACGAACACCCACAGGCGATTGCGCGTGCCGTGGAAGACCGCGAAGTCGGAGCGCGGGCCGCCCGACGAGGCCGAGCCCACGTGCCGCACCACGGCGTCGGGGACGATCAGCGTCGGCTCGCCGCGCAGCTGCAGGCGGTAGCCGAGGTCGACGTCCTCGCAGTAGCAGAACAGCCGCTCGTCGAAGCCGCCCATCTCCAGGAACAGCGCCCGGTCGATCAGCATGGCCCCGCCGCAGGCCGAGAACGCCTCGCCGGGCGCCATCGGCCCGGGGTCCTTCTGCAGGTAGCCGCCGCGGAACGGAAAGCCCGCCGCCGCCATCACGTCGCCGAGGCCGTCGAGCCGGCCGGGGTCCTCGGCCAGCAGTTGCCGCGAGCCGAAGGTGTGGACGCCGGGGTTGGCCTCGGCCGCCGCCAGCAGGCGCGCCAGCCAGTCGGGCTCGGCGAAGGCGTCGGGGTTGATCAGCGCCAGCCATTGGCCGCGCCCGCGCCGCGCGCCCTGGTTCACCGCCGCCGCGAAGCCCAGGTTCTCAGTGTTGGCGATGAAGGTCAGCGTCGGGTCGGCCTGCGCCGCGGCCTGGGCGGCGCCGTCGCTGGAAGCGTTGTCGACCAGGATGACCTCGGTCCCGCGGAGCGTCTGGGCCTTCAGGGCCGCCAGGCACTGCGCCAGCAGCGGACCGCTCTCATAGGCGACCACGACCACGCTGACGCGCGGAGGAGGCTTGTCATTCGCGCCGACCCGCGCCATCCGAAGGGCTGCTCCTCATCCTGGGCCGACATGACGACGATCACGCCACTGGCGCTTCCCGAGGTCCTGCTTATCACGCCCCGCCGCCATGGCGATGCCCGCGGCTGGTTCGCCGAGACCTGGAGCCGCCGGAGCCTGGCGGAGGCCGGCGTCGACGCCGACTTCGTGCAGGACAACCAGGCCTACAACGCCCGCAAGGGCACCGTGCGCGGCCTGCACTTCCAGCAGGCGCCGCATCCGCAGGCCAAGCTGGTGCGGGTGGTGCGCGGCGCGATCTACGACGTGGCGGTGGACGTGCGCCCCGGCTCGCCGACCTTCGGCCGCTGGGTGGGGGCCGAGCTCACCGCGGCGGGCGGCGAGCAGCTGTTCGTGCCGCGCGGATTCGCCCACGGCTACTGCACCCTCACCGATGACTGCGAGCTGTTCTACAAGGTCGACGGCCTCTACGCCCCGCAGACCGAGGGCGGCGTGGCGTGGAACGACCCCGACCTCGCCATCGACTGGCCGCTGGCCGGCGAGCCGGTGCTGTCCGACAAGGACCAGGCGCTGCCGACCCTCAAGGACATGCCGCAGGCGAAATTCTGATGGGTGTCGGGCGCGAGCCCGACGCATGACAGGTCGCGCTAACCCGCTCCCAGTCATCCCCGCGAAAGCGGGGACCCAGGTGTTTATGTTCTCGACCGGTGATCCAGGTGCGGTCCGTCGACGGTGACGCAAAAGCCTGGGTCCCCGCTTTCGCGGGGATGAGCGGATTTGGGGGCGGATACCCTCAGCAACGCCTCATCCCACGCTTACGCGGGATGGCCTTCTCCCACGGGGACGTCGGACCATTCCGCGCGAACCTGCTCGTCCGTCTCTGACGGCGCCCGCTCCGCCCGCAACGCCTCGAACGGCTCCGCGTCCAGCAGCCGCGACAGCGCCCACACCGCCGCGCCGCGGACCAGGGGCGCGGGATCGTCCAAGAGCCGGCGCGCCTCGGCCGCCAGGGCCGGCTCGGCGGAGTTGCCGATGGCGTAGAGCACGTTGCGCAGGAAGCGGTCGCGGCCGATGCGCTTGATCGGGCTCTTGGAGAACAGGGCGCGGAACGCCGGATCGTCCAACCGCGAGAGCTCGGCCAGCGAGGGCGCCCGCAACGCCTCGCGGGCGTGCAGCTTCTGCTCGGCCGACTGTTGGGCGAACTTGTTCCACGGGCAGACCGCCAGGCAGTCGTCGCAGCCGTAGATCCGATTGCCGAGCGCGGCGCGGAATTCGGGCGGGATCGGGCCCTTCAGCTCGATGGTCAGGTAGGAGATGCAGCGCCGGGCATCGAGCTGGAAGGGCGCGGGAAAGGCCTGGGTTGGGCAGACCTCCAGACAGGCGGTGCAGCTGCCGCAATGGACGGCCTCGACCGGGTCCGGCGTCAGGTCGAGCGTGGTCAGGATCGAGCCGAGGAACAGCCAGGAGCCGAACTCGCGGCTGACCAGGTTGGTGTGGCGGCCCTGCCAGCCGAGGCCCGCGCGCTCGGCCAGGGGCTTTTCCAGCAGCGGCGCGGTGTCGACGAACACCTTCAGCTGCCCCCCGAACCGGGCCTGCAGCCAGCCGCCCAGCTGCTTCAGCCGGCCCTTGATCAGCTCGTGGTAGTCGTCGCCCTGGGCGTAGACGCTGATCGCCGCCCGCGTCGGCTGCTCGAGGATCGCCAGCGGATCGGCGTCGGGGCCGTAGTTCATGCCCAGCACGACGGCCGAGCGGGCCTCGGTCCACATGGCCCGCGGGTGCGCCCGGCGTTCGGCGGTCTCGGCCATCCAGCCCATCTCGCCGTGGCGACCGGCGTCGATGAATTCGGCGAGCCGGCCGGCGGCTGGCCAGGCGGCGTCGAGATCGGTGAAGCGGCAAAGGTCGAAGCCGAGGGCCTTGGCCTCGGCGCGGATCAGGTCTTCAGGTCGTTCAGAAGTCGAGATCGTCATATTGCTTGGCGGGCGTCAGGCCCGGCCAGCGGTCCAGCAGCAGCGGCCGGAAACACGGCCGGGATTTCAGCTTCATGTACCAGGTCTTCACGGCAGGGAAGTCGGCCCAGGGCACGTCGCCGAAATAGTCGATCACCGACAGATGGGCGGCGGCGGCGAAATCCGCCAGGGAGAGCCGCTTGCCGGCCAGCCACTCGCGGTCCTGCAGCAGCTTGTCGATGTAGAACAGGTGGTTCTTCAGGCCCTCGCGGCCCTGGCGCAGGTTGGCCAGCTCCGGGGCGCCCAGGCCTAGCAGCCGCTTCTCCATCTTCTCGTGCAGGATGTAGCCGCCGGCCTCGAACTCGAACTTGCGGTCGAACCACTGCAGCAGGCGGCGCGCCTCCGCTCGTTCGGCCGGCTCGCGGCCGAGCAGGGCGGGCTCGGGGGCGCTCTCCTCCAGGTGGTCGAGGATGGCGCGGCTCTCGCAGAGCACCAGCTGCGCCTCGCCGCGGGTCTCCACCAGCACCGGCGTCAGGCCCGACGGATTGAGCGCGGTCAGCTCCTTCGGCCGTTCCCAGTAGCGCACCTGCACGTCGGTGAACGGCAGCCGCTTCTCGCCCAGCACCAGGCGCACCTGGCGCGAGGCGGGATCGAGCGGGAAGTGGTGAAGGGTGCGTTCGACGCTCATGTCCGGGCTAACGCGCGAGTTGCGTGGGGGATTCGCCGGGGCGAATCGGCTGGGCCCCAACAGACGCCTGAGCCCTTAAGGGCGCGTTTACTGCGCCTGCGCGCGGGCGGCTTCGGCGAAGGCGCCGCCGTGCGGCTCGGCCCGACCGCGGGGGTCGGCGTGGATGATGATGTCCGCCGAAGGGAACACCTCCAGCAGCCGCTTCTCCGCCGCCACGATCACCTCGTGCGCCGATTCCAGCGTCAGCTCGGGGTCGAGGTCGACGTGCATCTGCATGTGGATGAACGGGCCGGAGGCGCGGGTGCGCAGCTGGTGGACGTCGGTGAGCCGGCGGTCCTGGGTCATCAGCTGGACGATGGTGGCGCGGGCCTCGTCCGAAAGCTCGTGGTCCATCAGCTGGCCCGAGGCCTCGCGGAACACGCCGACCGCGCCCCACAGCAGCAGGGCGGCGACGATCAGGGCGGAGATGGCGTCGAGCCCGTTCAGCCCCAGCCAGGCCGAGGCGCCGATGCCGGCGAGGGCGATTACGTTGGAGGCCAGGTCCGAGGCGTAGTGGGCGCGGTCGCCGGAGACCGCCACCGAGGAGGTCTGCCGCAGCACCCGGGTCTGGGCGACGATCAGGAGGCCGGTGAGGGCGGTGGAGACCAGCATCACCACGATCGCCCAGCCCTCCGACTTCAGCGGCTGCGGTTCGAGCAGGTGGCCGACGGCTTCGCGGGCGATCAGGGCGGCGGAGGCGAACACCAGACCCCCCTGCACCAGGCTGGCGAAGGCCTCGGCCTTGCCGTGGCCGAAGCGGTGCTCGGCGTCCGGCGGCGCCACCGCGTAGCGGACCGCGAAGAAAGTGGCGAGCGAGGCGACCAGGTCGAGGCCGGAATCCGCCATCGAGGCCAGCAGGGCCACGGAGCCGGACGCCAGCCAGGCGGCGACCTTGATGGTCACCAGGATGGTGGCGGTGGCCACCGACAGCAGGGTCACCCGCCGGGTCAGCGCCGCGGTCTCCGCCGCGGCCATGCCATGTATCGTGCTCATCGGGCCGGAAGTTAGCGCCGCCGAAGCCCCAGGCCAGCGCGAACGACTCTCAGCTTAGGCCGCCACCTGCGGCAGCGGCCCGACGTAGCGCGACTGCGGGCGAATCAGCCGGCCGCCGGCCAGCTGTTCGCGGGCGTGGGCGATCCAGCCCGCCACCCGGCCCATGGCGAAGACGCAGGTGAAGGTCGACGGCGGCAGGCCGAGCGCTTCCAGTAGCAGGGCGGTGTAGAACTCGACGTTGGTGTCGAGCGGGCGGTTGGGCTTCTTCTCGCGCAGGATGGCCAGGGCGGCGCTCTCCACCGCCTCGGCGAAGGCCAGGCGGCCGGGCCGGACGTTGGAGCCGTCGCTGAGCCGCCCGACGGCGCGCTTCAGGGCGTCGGCGCGGGGATCGCGCACCCGGTAGACCCGATGGCCGAAGCCCATCAGCCGGTCGCCGCGGGCCAGCGCCGCCTCAAGCCAGGCCCGCGCATTGGCGGGCTCGCCGATGGCGTCCAGCATGTCGATCACCGGGCCCGGCGCGCCGCCGTGCAGCGGCCCCTTCAGGGCGCTGATCCCGCCGAGCACCGCCGAGGTCAGGCCGGCGCGGGTGGAGGCGATCACCCGGGCCGCGAAGGTCGAGGCGTTGAGGCCGTGGTCGCTGACCGTCACCAGGTAGGCGTCCAGCGCCTCGGCTTCGGCGCGGGTCGCCGGGCGGCCCCGGGTCATGCGCAGGATGTCGGCGGCGTGGCTGAGCGCGGGATCGGGCCGCACCGGCGCCTCGCCGGCCTGGGCGCGCACCACCGCGGCGGTGAACACCGCCGGCGCGGCCAGCAGCCGGAACGCCACCTCGAGGTCGTCGCCGTCGGCCAGCCGGGCGGTGAGCGCCCGCATGGCCTCGATCGGCGTGCGGTCCAGCAGGCCGGTGTCGAGGGCCGCCACCTCGGCGAACACCGCCAGCCGGGCCGCGCCCAGGGCTGGCCCGAAGTCGGCCGGCAGGTCGTCGAAGAAGCCGTCGAACAACAGCCGCGCCACCTCCTCGAAGCGGGTGCGCCCGGCGAGCTCGTCCAATGAGCGGCCGCGGATGATCAGCCGCCCCGCCTGCCCGTCGACCTCCGAGAGCACGGTCTCGGCCGCAACGACGTCTTCCAGGCCATCCGACATGGCGTCCTCCAAACTGGCTTGCCGCCGCCTAGATTTGTCGGCAACCTTCCTCAGTCAATCTTGATCAATGTAATCAACGTATGCCTTCGCCTGACTGGATCGCCGCCGAGGAAGCCCGTGACCGTCTCGGCGTGCGGCCGCAGACCCTCTACGCCTATGTGAGCCGCGGGCGGGTGCAGGTGCGGCCCGATCCGCACGATCCGCGGCGCAGCCTCTATCGGGCGGCCGACATCGCCGCGCTCACCCAGCGCAAGGCCCGCAGCCGCAAGGTGTCGGAGGTCGCCGCCGGCGCGATCGCCTGGGGCGAGCCGGTGCTGGAATCGCAGATCACCACGGTGAGCGGCGGGCGGCTGTTCTACCGCGGCCGCGACGCCATCAAGCTGGCCGAGACCGAGACCCTGGAGGCGGTGGCGCGCCTGCTGCGCGGCGGCCATGGCGCGGCGCTGAAGCGCACCGAACGTCCGGTCCCGCCGAGGGCGGAGGACATGCGCACCCGCGCCTTTCTGGCGCTGGCGGCGCGGGCCGGGACCGACCCGCCGGCCCGCGGCCGCAACGCCCTGGCGCTGGCGGTGGAGGCCGCGACCCTGCTGGACGTGCTGACCGACGCCGTGGCCGGCGAGGTCGGCGGCGGGGCGATCCACAACCGGCTGGCGCTGGCCTGGGGCCTGGGTCCCGGCGGCCCCGGCGCGGACCTGATCCGCCGCGCCCTGGTGCTGGTGGCGGACCACGAGCTGAACGCCTCGGCCTTTTCGGCGCGGGTGGCGGCGTCCACCGGAGCCTCGCTGTCGGCGGCGGCGCTGGCCGGGCTGGCGACGCTGTCCGGGCCGCGGCACGGCGGGGCGACGGCGGCGGTGCGCACCTTCGCCCGCGAGGCGGCCCAACTCGGCCCGCGCGCCGCCATCGCCAACCGGCTGGTGGAGGACCGCGCCCTGCCGGGCTTCGGCCACGCCCTCTATCCCGACGCCGACCCGCGGGCCGCCGCCCTGCTGGAGCGGTTCGACGCGCCGCCGGAATTGGCCGCCCTGCGCCAGGCTGTGGAGGCCGCGGCGGGCCTGGCGCCCAACGTCGACTTCGCGCTGATGGCGATCTGCGAGGCGTTGCGGCTGCCGCAGGATGCGCCGTTCGCCCTGTTCGCGGTGGCCCGCTGCGCCGGCTGGATCGCCCACGCCCTGGAGCAGGGCCAGGCCGACACCCTGATCCGGCCCCGCGCCCGCTACGTCGGACCGGAGCCGGAGTTCGGCTAGCTCAGTCCGAGAAGAACTCGTTCCTGGCGTGCATCATGGCGGTGATCAGCTGCCGCTCCCCAGCATCGAGACAGGGGTTCCAGATGTCGAAGATCAGGATCACCCGAAGCGCGTCGGCGTCGTTCCAGGCCTCGTGCTCGATGGTGTCGTCGAACACCCAGGCCTCGCCCATCTTCCAGGTGCGCGTCTCGTTGCCGACCCGAAACCGCGCCGGTCCCGGCAGGATCAGCGGCAGATGGACCAGCAGGCGAGCGTTGGTGGAGCCGGTGTGCGGCGGAATGTGGGTGCGCGCGTCCAGCGCCGAGAAAACCGCCGTGGGCGCGAACCCCGGCTGGGCCGCCATGGGCAGGCTCTCCAGCAGGGCCGCCGTGTCCGGGCAGACGGCGCAGGCGGCGTCCTGCTTCACCCCGTCCTTCCAGAGGAAAAGCGAGCTCCATCGGCGCGAATGGTTGAGCTCGCCCCACTGGTTGACCGGCGCGCCCGGCGGATAGGCGATGTAGGGCACGAAGCCGTCGGCGGCCTCGGCCAGGGCTGTCTGAAGCTCAGCCTGGATGGTCGCGGTCGCCGCTTCCAGCACCGGCAGCCACGGAAACTCGGCGCGGTCGTGGAACGGGATCGCCGGCAAGCCCGGATAGTGCAGCAGCAGCGGCTCCTGGGTGTAGGCCTGTGTCCTGCCGGAGAAGATCGACAGCGACTCCTCGAATCGGCGCCGTCCGGGCAGGGAAACCTCGACGGCCACCCCCGCCAGGCGCTCGCGGAGGTAAGCCTCAAGGGCGTCGGCGGTGCGCGCCACCACCGCCCGGGCCCGGGCGGTGGGCGGGCCAAGCTGCGGCGGCATCGCCGGTGGCGCCGGCGCGATCTTCAGGGCGTTCCGGTAGATCTGCGCAGCCGCCCGCTCCCCCGACAGCTTCTCGACCAGAGCACCCTTCGAAAGCAGGGCGAAATAGTCGTAGGGATCGATCGCCAGCGCCTCGTCCAGCGCCTCCACGGCGCCGGCCAGATCGCCGGCCGCGCGGCGGACGACGGCCTTCTGCACCTTCAGGTCGACGCCGGTAGCGCCGCCCGCCTCCGCCTCGGCGATCAGCGAAAGCGCCCCGACGAGGTCGCCGCGGCGCAGCGCGTCGTGGGCGCGCGCGCTGAGCCGTTCATGTAGCGTTGTGGCGGAGCTCACCCCTCAGGGACGTCGCCGAACGCCGTTACCCCCTCCTGCGGGCCGGCCAGTGGCGCTCAGGCGCGCAGGGGCGCCGACTCCTCCGCCTCCAGCCCATGCGTCAGGCGCCCGACCATCTCCTTCGGGGTCACCTGCCAGAACCGCTCCAGCGCCCGGTCCCAGTCGCGGAGCAGCTCGTCGGCCAGGCCCGACCCGGTCTCGCGGGCGTGCTCCTCGACCAGGTCGCGCAGGACCCCGGCCCAGTGGCTGGAGGCCAGGCGGCCGACCACCACGCTCTCGGGATTGAGCGCGGTGCGGAAGCTGCCGTCGGCGTCGTAGACGAAGGCCATCCCGCCGGTCATCCCGGCGGCGAAGTTGAAGCCGACGGGTCCGAGGATCACCGCCTGGCCGCCGGTCATGTATTCGAGGCCGTTGGCGCCGCAGCCCTCGACCACGGCGGTGGCGCCGGAGTTTCGCACCGCGAACCGCTCGCCCGCCAGGCCGGCGGCGAACAGCCGCCCGGAGGTCGCGCCGTAGAGCACGGTGTTGCCGAGGATGGCGTTGGCCTCCGGCCGCGCCAGGTGGCCGGAGGGGCGGATGACGATGGTCGCGCCGGACAGGCCCTTGCCGACGTAGTCGTTGGCCTCGCCGGTCAGCTCGATGCGCAGGCCCTGCACGGCGAAGGCGCCCAGGCTCTGGCCGCCGGAGCCGCGCAGCTGCACCGTGAGGTGGCCCGGTGCGAGGCCGGTCATGCCGAACTTGCGCACGATGTGCGAGGAGGTCCGCGTGCCGATCGCCCGCTGGGTGTTCTGCACCGTGTAGGTGAGCTGCATCTTCTCGCCGCGCTCCAGCATGGGCGCGGCGTCGCGGACGATCTGGGCGTCGAGGGTGTCGGGCACCTCGTTGCGGCCGGCCACCGTGCAGTAGGACTTGTTGAGGCCCGGGTCGGCCTTCACCAGCAGCGGGTTGAGGTCGAGGTCGTCCAGGTGCTCGCCGCCGCGCGACACCTGCATCAAGAGGTCGGTGCGCCCGACGATGTCCTGCAGCGAGCGCACGCCCAGCTGGCCGAGGATCTCGCGGACCTCCTCGGCGATGAAGGTGAAGAGGTTGATCACCTTCTCCGGCGAGCCGGAGAACTTCGCGCGCAGCGCCTCGTCCTGGGTGCAGACCCCCACCGGGCAGGTGTTGGAATGGCACTGGCGGACCATGATGCAGCCCATGGCGATCAGGCTGGCCGTGCCGATGCCGAACTCCTCCGCGCCCAGCATGGCGGCGATCACCACGTCGCGGCCGGTGCGGATGCCGCCGTCGGTGCGCAGCCGCACCGAGTGGCGCAGGTTGTTCAGGGTCAGCACCTGGTTGGCCTCCGACAGGCCCATCTCCCACGGCCCGCCGGCGTACTTGATCGAGGTCTGGGGCGAGGCGCCGGTGCCGCCGACGTTGCCGGAGATCAGGATCACGTCTGCTTTGGCCTTGGCGACGCCCGCGGCGATCGCCCCGATGCCGGTCATCGCCACCAGCTTCACGGTCACCCGGGCGTCCGGGTTGATCTGCTTCAGGTCGTAGATGAGCTGGGCCAGGTCCTCGATCGAATAGATGTCATGGTGCGGCGGCGGGCTGATCAGCATCACGCCGGGGGTGGCGTGGCGCAGCTTGGCGATCAGCTCGGTGACCTTGAAGCCGGGCAGCTGGCCGCCTTCTCCCGGCTTCGCCCCCTGGCTGACCTTGATCTCGATCTCGCGGCACTGGTTCAGGTACTCGGCGGTGACGCCGAACCGCCCCGAGGCGATCTGCTTGACGGCCGAGTTGGGGTTGTCGCCGTTCGGCAGCGGCTTGTAGCGGGCGGAGTCCTCGCCGCCCTCGCCAGAGACCGACTTGGCGCCGATCCGGTTCATGGCGATGTTGAGCACGCCGTGCGCCTCGGGGCTCAGCGCCCCCATGCTCATGCCCGGCGTCAGGAAGCGCTTCCTGATCTCGTTGACGCTCTCGACCTCCTCCAGCGGCACGGCCTTGCCGTCGGCCCGCCAGTCCAGCAGGTCGCGCAGCTGGATGGTCGGCAGGGTGCGCATGCCCTCGGAGAAGCGCTTGTAGGCCTGGTAGTCGCCGCGGTCGCAGGCGGCCTGCAGGGTGTGGATCATCCGCGCCTCGAAGGCGTGGGCCTCGCCCGCCCGGCGCGCCTTGTAGAAGCCGCCCACCGGCAGGCTGAGCGCCGCCGGATCCCAGGCGCGGCGGTGCAGCTCGACGGCCTTGGACTCGATGCCGGCCAGGCCGATGCCGGAGATGCGCGACGGCATGCCGGGGAAGAACTCGGCCACCAGGGCGCGCGACAGGCCGACCGCCTCGAAGTTCAGGCCGCCGCGGTAGGACGAGATCACCGAGATGCCCATCTTGGCGATGATCTTCAGCAGGCCGGTCTCGATGGCGGTCTTGTAGTTCACGCACAGCTCGCGGAGCGACAGCTCTCCGGTGAGGCCGCGCTCCATCCGGTCGACGAAGCTCTCCTGCGCCAGGTAGGCGTTGATCGCCGTGGCGCCAGCGCCGACCAGGACGGCGAAATAGTGGGTGTCCAGGCACTCGGCCGAGCGGACGATGATCGAGACGTAGGACCGCAGCCCCTTGCCCACCAGCCAGGCGTGGACGCCGCCGGTGGCCAGGATCAGCGGCAGGGCCACCCGGTCGGGCCCGGTGGCCAGGTCGGACAGCACGATGGTCGAGCAGCCGCGCAGGGCGGCGTCCTCGGCCTCCGAACGGATGCGGTCGAGGTTGGCGCGCAGGGCGTCGCCGGGCCGCGATTCCTCCGCCGGGATCGGCATGGTGCAGTCGACGACGGCGACGTTCTTCTCGCCGATCACCCCGGCCACGCGCTCGTACATGCCGGTGGTCAGCACCGGCGAGTTCAGCACGAAGACATCGGTCTGGGTCTCGTCCTCGGCCAGGATGTTGCCGAGGTTCTTGAACCGGGTCTTCAGGCTCATGACGCCGGTCTCGCGCAGCGAGTCGATCGGCGGGTTGGTCACCTGGCTGAAGTTCTGCCGGAAGAAGTGGCTGAGCGGCCGATAGTCCTTCGACAGCACCGCCAGCGGGGTGTCGTCGCCCATCGAGCCGATCGCTTCCTTGGCGTCCTCGACCATCGGGGCGAGGATCAGCTCGAGGTCTTCCAGGCTGAGGCCGGCGGCGGCCTGGCGGCGGACCAGCTCCTCGCGGCCCCACAGGCGCTGCTCCGGCCCGGGGCCGATGCGCTCTTCCAGCTCGACGATGTTGCCGAGCCACTTCTCATAGGGGTGCTGGGCGGCGAGGCGGTCGATGATCTCCTCTTCGCCGTAGAGCCGGCCTTCCACCAGGTCGACGGCCAGCATCCGGCCGGGGGCGATGTGCGCCTTGCGAACGATGCGCGCCTCCTCGACGCGGCACATGCCGGCCTCCGAGCCGACGATCAGCAGGCCGTCGGAGGTGTGGGCGACGCGCAGCGGCCGCAGCCCGCTGCGGTCCTTGCCGGCGATGACCCAGCGGCCGTCGGTGGCGCAGACCGCGGCCGGCCCGTCCCAGGGCTCCATCACCGAGTTGCAGTAGGAGAACAGCGCCCGGTGCGAGCGCTTGATCTGAGCTTCGGTGCGCCCGTTCCAGGCCTCCGGGATCAGCAGGGTCTTGGCCATCGGCGCGTCGCGGCCGGCGCGGACCAGCACCTCGAAGGTGTTGTCGAGCGCCGCCGAGTCGGAGCCGCCCGGCTGGATCACCGGCTTCACGTCGTCGCCGAGCTCGCCGAAGGCCTGGGCCGCCATGCGGATCTCGTGGGACTTCATCCAGCCCACGTTGCCCTTCAAGGTGTTGATCTCGCCGTTGTGGGCCAGCATCCGGAACGGCTGCGCCAGCCGCCACTCCGGAAAGGTGTTGGTGGAATAGCGCTGGTGGAACACGGCGACGGCGGCGGTGAACCGCGGGTCGGTCAGGTCTGGGTAGAACTCGTCGATGTGCTCGGCGAGGAACATCCCCTTGTAGATCAGCGACCGGGCCGACAGGGAGCAGATGTAGAAGTGCTGGATGTTGGCCTGGGCGACGCGCTTCTCGATGCGCTTGCGGCACAGGAACAGCGCGCGCTCCAGCGCCTCGCCCTCCATGCCGGCGGGCGGCGAGAGCATGATCTGCTCGATCTCGGGACGGGTGGCGTTGGCCTTCTCGCCGATCACCCGGTTGTCGGTGGGCACCTGGCGCCAGCCGTAGATGTAGAAGCCGAAGCGCAGGGCCTCCGCCTCGACGATGGTCCGGGCGGTCTCCTGGGCGGCCAGGTCGGTGCGCGGCAGGAAGACCTGGCCCACGGCGATCGGGCCCGGCCGCACCTTGTGGCCGATGCGCGCCACCTGGTCGGCGAAGAAGTCCTGCGGCACGGAGACCAGCACGCCGGCGCCGTCGCCGGTCTTGCCGTCGGCGTCCACGGCGCCGCGGTGCCAGACCGCCTTCAGCGCGCGGATCGCCAGCTCCACCACCTCGCGGCGCGGCTTGCCGTCGATGGCGCAGACCAGGCCGACGCCGCAGGCGTCGCGCTCGCTGGAGGGATCGTAGGCGCCGCCGTCGATCAGCTTCTGGCGGTTGGAAAGGTAGAGCTGGGTTTCGTCCATCGGGCTCACTCCGCCGCCATCAGCGCGTCGGCGCCGGTCTGGGCTTCGAGGTATCGGTGCATGGCCTCGGCCGCATCGCGGCCGTCGCGGATCGCCCAGACCACCAGGCTCGCCCCACGCACGATGTCGCCGGCGGCGAACACGCCGGGCAGCGAGGTCATCATGCTGCGGAAGTCGGCCTTCAGCGTGCCCCAGCGGGTGACCTTGAGCTCGTCCGCGGCAAAGGCCGTGGGCAGGTCCTCGGGGTCGAAGCCCAGGGCCTTGATGACCAGGTCGGCCTTGAGGTCGAAGTCCGCGCCCTCGACCTCCTCCGGCGCCTGGCGCCCGGACGCGTCGGGCGGGCCCAGGCGCATGCGCACGGCGCGGACGCCCGCAGCCTTCAGCGCCTCGCCGCTCACCGCCCGCGGCGCGGCCAGCCATTCGAACACCACGCCCTCTTCCTCGGCGTGGGCCACCTCGCGGGCCGAGCCCGGCATGTTGGCCTTGTCGCGGCGGTAGAGGCAGGTGACCGAGGCGGCGCCCTGGCGCACGGCGGTGCGCACGCAGTCCATGGCGGTGTCGCCGCCGCCCACCACCACCACGTGCCGGCCCGCGGCGTTCAGCCGGCCGCTTTCGTAGTCCGGCACCCGGTCGCCCAGGCCCTGGCGGTTGGAGGCGATCAAATAGTCCAGCGCCGGCACGACGCCTTCCGAGCCCGCGCCCGGCACGGCGAGGTCGCGGGGCTTGTAGACCCCGGTGGCGACCAGGACGCTGTCGTGGCGCGCGCGCAGCTCGGCGAGGGTGGCGTCGCGGCCGACCTCGAAGTTCAGCCGGAATTCGATGCCGCCGTCGGCCAGCCGGCGGGTGCGGCGCTCGACGACCTCCTTCTCCAGCTTGAAGCCGGGGATGCCGTAGATCAGCAGGCCGCCGGCGCGGTCGTGGCGGTCGTAGACGGTGACCGCGTAGCCCAGCTCGCGCAGCCGCTCGGCGGCGGCGAGGCCGGCCGGGCCCGCGCCGACGATCCCCACCGACTGGCCGCGGTCGGCGCCGGCGAGCAGGGGCTGGACCCAGCCTTCCTCCCAGGCCTTGTCGCTCAGGTACTTCTCCACCGCGCCGATGGTCACGGTGCCGTGGCCGGACTGTTCGATGACGCAGTTGCCCTCGCACAGCCGGTCCTGCGGGCAGATGCGGCCGCAGATCTCCGGCATGGAATTGGTCGCCTGGGAGAGGGCGTAGGCTTCCTGCAGCCGGCCCTGAGCGGTCATCCGCAGCCAGTCGGGGATGTTGTTGTGCAGCGGACAATGGGTCTGACAGAACGGCACGCCGCACTGCGAGCAGCGCGAGGCCTGCTCGGAGGCCTTGGCGTCGATGAAGTCCGCATAGATCTCGTGGAAGTCGCCGGTGCGCGCGTCCGCCGCGCGCTTCGACGGCGTCGTCCGGGGTGTGGTCGTGAACTTCAGCATCCGCTCGGCCATGGACGAGGCTCCTTCCGCAGCCGCCATTTAGAGGCGTGGCGACGAGCAGGAAAGCAGATGGTCCAATTCCAAGACTACAACTTCGCCGCCAGCGGCGGACGCCCAGAGCTTAAGCAGGACCCGCTCCGATATTAGTCCAATTTCAGGATGAACATATTTTTCACCATAATTGCTATCTTCTGACCGCTTGCCGCCGCCTTGGAGAGTGCTGTGTCGGACTGGATCTACGCCGTCGTCCTAGGCGTCATCGAAGGGCTGACGGAGTTCATTCCGGTCTCGTCGACGGGGATGCTGTTGCTGGCCAAGACGGCGATGGGCTTGCCGGACGGCTTCTGGGACACCTTCTGCGTGCTGATCCAGCTGGGCGCGATCCTGGCGGTGGTGGTGCTCTACTTCGGGCGGCTCTGGGGCGTGCTGCTGCGGCTGCCGCACGACAAGCAGGCCCGCCGCTTCGTGCTCAGCGTGCTGGTCGCCTTCCTGCCGGCCGCCGTGGTCGGCCTGCTGCTGCACGACTTCATCAAGAGCGTGTTGTTCGACAGCCCGCGAGTGCAGTGCGTCTCGCTGATCCTCGGCGGCCTGGTCCTGCTGGTGATCGACCGCGTCGTCCCGGCGCCCACGCGCAACGATCCGATGAAGCTGCCGCTCGCCACCGCTTTCGTGATCGGCCTCTTCCAATGCCTGGCGGTTATTCCCGGCACCTCGCGGTCCGGGGCCACCATCGTCGGCTCGATGCTGATGGGCGTCGACAAGCGCGCGGCCGCGGAATTCTCGTTCTTCCTGGCGATCCCGACCATGGCCGGGGCCTTCGCCGTCGACGCCTGGAAGAGCCGCGGTCAGTTGGCCACCACCAACATCGAGCTGATCGCGGTCGGTTTCGTGGTGTCGTTCGTGGTCGCGCTGGCGGTGATCAAGGCGATGCTGGCGATCATCTCGCGCCGCGGCCTCGCGCCGTTCGGCTGGTTCCGGATCCTGGTCGGGGCCGTCGGCCTGGGCCTGCTGGCGCTGCGGGGCTGATCGGCGCTGCGGTCCCCCGCTCCTCGTCATGGCCCGGCTCGTCCGGGCCACCCAGCCCAAGGCGAGCGCCTCAGCTGGTGAAGAACGGCGTGGGGATGGGTCACCCGGACAAGCCGGGTGATGGCGAATAAGGTTTATCCCGGACAGCCGCCCCACGGCTTTCGGGATGACAGCTAAGTGGAAATGAGAGGCCTCAGGCCCGTTCGGCGGCCATCTCGCGGTCTTCCTGGTCGGCGTACTGGCCGCCGCGGCGGTAGCGGTAGAGGTAGGTCGGCAGCACCGATTCCACGGTGGTCGGCGTGATTCCGAGGTCGGGGAGGCCCGGATAGGCGCCGCTGACCACGTTGTCGGTCTTCAGCAGCTCCACCTGGTCGGCGGTGATCGGCGGCGCGACGACGCCCGCGGCGAGATCGCCCACGGCGCCCAGCAGGCGGGCGACCGGGAAGGGCACCGGCGCCAGCAGGCGGCGGCGGCCGGTCTCCCTCAGCATCATCTCCATCAGCTCGCGGAAGGTGAACGTCGCCGGCCCGCCCAGCTCATAGGTCTGGCCGGCCGCGGCCGGGTCGCTGGCCAGGCGGGCGATCGCCTTGCCGACGTCGCCCACGAACACCGGCTGGAAGCGGGTTTTCCCGCCGCCGATCAGCGGCAGCGCCGGGCTCACCGCCGCCAGGGCCGCGAAGCGGTTGAAGAAGTGGTCCTCGGATCCGAAGACGATCGACGGGCGGACCACCACGGCGCCGGGGACCGCGTCGCGCGCCGCCAGCTCCCCCTCGGCCTTGGTGCGGGCGTACTTGGAGGCGGCGGCCGGGTCGGCGCCCAGGGCCGACATCTGCACCAGCCGGGGGATCCCCTCGGCGCGCACGGCCTCGGCGACGGTCTTGGCGCCCATGACGTGCACGGCCTGGAAGCCCTGGCGGCCGGCCTCGTAGAGCACGCCGACCAGGTTCACCGCCGCGGTGGCCCCCTCCAGCGCCCGGCGCACGGAGGCTTCGTTGCGGACGTTGGCCTGCACCACGTCGATCTGGCCCACGTCGCCGTGCAGCCGCATGGCGTAGCCGAGGTTGGGATTGCGGATCGCCACCCGGATCCGCCAGCCGGCCTTGGCGAGCTGGCGCACAGTCTGGGCCCCGATGAAGCCCGATCCGCCGAAGACGGTGACTAGGTTCTGCATAGGTGAGCGCCGGCTGCCGTTCGAGAGGT
Source organism: Phenylobacterium hankyongense (assembly GCF_003254505.1). Taxonomy (NCBI): domain Bacteria; kingdom Pseudomonadati; phylum Pseudomonadota; class Alphaproteobacteria; order Caulobacterales; family Caulobacteraceae; genus Phenylobacterium; species Phenylobacterium hankyongense. The sequence goes on from NZ_QFYP01000001.1 coordinate 1,554,513, forward strand.
CCAGGAGGGTGCGGATAGACGATGCGGCCCCGAGCCGCAATGAGACTTGGCTAAACCTCGCGGAGCGCCGTTGACCGGGCCGGGGCGGCGCTTTAAGGAAGCGCCCTCGCGCGATCCGGTGGATCGGGCCCAGGTGGCGGAATTGGTAGACGCGCTGGCTTCAGGTGCCAGTGGCTTAACGGCCGTGAAGGTTCGAGTCCTTTCCTGGGCACCATCGATTGTAGACGACGCGCTTCGGCAGTCCTTTCCTGGGCGCCATCCCTCTCTCTATAGTGGAGAGCCGGGATGGGCCGGAGCGAGCGTACAGAGACGTGACGACCTATCTGCATCAGGGCGATCTGCCGGCCGACGCCTTGGCCAACGCCACCGCCGTCGCGATCGATTCGGAGACCATGGGCCTGCGGCTCGGGCGCGACCCGCTGTGCGTGGTGCAGCTCTCCGACGGCGGCGGCGACGCCCACGTGGTGCAACTGGACCGCACCACCTATGACGCCCCCAACCTGAAGCGGCTGCTCACCGATCCGGCGGTGACCAAGATCTTCCACTACGGCCGCTTCGATATCGCCATGTTCTGGCTTCATCTCGGGGTGGTGACGACGCCGGTCTACTGCACCAAGATCGCCTCCAAGCTGGCGCGGACCTACACCGACCGCCATGGGCTGAAGGACGTGACGCGGGAACTGGTCGGCATCGACCTCTCCAAGGCCCAGCAGAGCTCCGACTGGGGCGCGGCCAAGCTGTCCGAGGAACAGGTCGCCTACGCCGCCTCCGACGTCCTGCACCTGCATGCGCTGCGGTCCCGGCTCGACGACATGCTGGCGCGCGAGGGGCGCGACGGCCTCGCCCGCGCCTGCTTCGAGTTCCTGCCGCACCGGTCCCTGCTCGACGTCGCCGGGTGGGAAGACGTCGACATCTTCGCCCATACCTGAGGCCGCCCTGTGACGGCCCAAGACCTTTCCATGATCGCCGCCCCGGACCGCCGGGCGGGATTCGCGCGCTGGCGCCGCCGCTCGCGCCTCATCCGCCTGCTGCGCATCGCCCTGCCGGTGAGCATCTTCCTGATCTTCGCCGGCATGGCCGGGGCGGTGGCCTACAACACCTTCGGCGCCGAGCCGCCGCCGCCCAAGGACACCAACGCGCCGATTCGGCTGGTGAATCCGCGCTTTGTCGGCCGCGACGACAAGGGCCGGGCCTTCCTGTTGACCGCGGTCACCGCCACCCGCGATCCCCAGGAGTACCAGCGGGTGCTCCTCGACCACCCGGCCCTCGTGCTCGACGAGGAGGGGACCGATCCACTGCGCGTCACGGCGCACGAAGGCGTCTACAATGAAGGCGACGGCAAGCTCGAGGTGCACGGCGGCGTACGGCTCTCCGGGGCCAAGGCGGCGTTCGACACCGCAGCCTCGCTGTTCGACACCAAGACCGGGGAACTGGTCGGTTCAGGTCCTATTCAAGGTTCTGGGTCGCTTGGAGAAATCACCGCAAAGTCCTATGGCGTGTACGGCAAAGGCGAGCGGATGATCTTCAAAGGCGGCGTCCACACCCGCCTCGACTCGAAATAGAAGCAGGCGGCTGATGCGATTGAAGAGCCTTTTCCCGACGATGGTGGCCGCAGCGCTCGCGCTGCTGGGCGGCCCCGTGGCTGCGCAGCAACTGGCCACCAACTCCAAGTCCCCGGTCGACATCACCGCCGATGAGCTGGAGGTGGTGAACAACAAGTGCCAGGCGATCTGGCGCGGCAACGCCGAGGCCCTGCAGGACACTGCCCGGCTGCGCGCCGACGTGCTGACGATCTACAACCACATCGGCGGGGCCAAGCCCGGCGCACAGGGGCCGGCCTGCGGCGATATGGAGCGGATGGAGGCCCAGGGCTCGGTCTACTACGTGACCCCGCAACAGCGCGTGCACGGCGACGCCGCGGTCTACGAGGCCGGCAGCACCACCATCACCATCACCGGCGACGTGGTGGCGGTGCAGGGCCAGAACGTGCTGCGCGGCAGCCGGATGGTGTTCAACACCCAGACCGGGCAAGGTCAGATGCAGGGCGGCGCCAAGGGCCGCAAGGGCGAGCGGCCGCGCGGGGTCTTCTATCCCAGCCAGGCCAACGCCAACTCGTCGAACACGAAACCATCACCGGCGCGCCGGTAGGTCTGGAACAGGTGATCTCTTGAAGCAGGAACGCTTCGCCGTTCTCCCGGGACTGGTCGGCGAAGGCCTGGTCGTGGACAATATCGGCAAGTCGTTCCGCGGCCGGCCGGTGGTCAAGGGCGTGTCGCTGCGCCTGGCGCGCGGCGAGGTCGCGGGCCTGCTGGGCCCCAACGGCGCCGGCAAGACCACCTGTTTCTACATGATCACCGGCCTGATCCCGGCCGACTACGGCGCCATCTATCTCGACGGCGAGGACATCACCGCCCAGCCGATGTACCAGCGCGCCCGCATGGGCGTCGGCTACCTGCCGCAGGAGACCTCGATCTTCCGCGGCATGACCGTCGGCGAAAACGTCATGGCCGTGGTCGAGCTGCGCGAGCGAGACCGCAAGAAGGCCCGCGAGATCGTCACCCAGCTCCTCGAGGAGCTGCATATCGAGCACCTGCGCAACGCCCCCGCCATCTCGCTGTCCGGCGGCGAGCGTCGCCGCGTCGAGATCGCCCGCGCCCTGGCCTCCGAGCCGTCGTTCATGCTGCTGGACGAGCCCTTCGCCGGGATCGACCCGCTGGCCATCGCCGACATCCGCGAGGTGATCGCCTATCTGAAGAAGCGCGGCATCGGCATCCTGATCACCGACCACAACGTGCGCGAGACGCTGGACATCATCGACCGCGCCTCGATCATCCACGCCGGCGAGGTGCTGTTCGAGGGCCGGCCGGACGAGATCGTCGACGATCCGGAAGTCCGCCGCGTCTACCTCGGCGACACCTTCAGCTAGCCTTCGCGGTCACCGACTGGGCGCGCATGGCCTCGGCCTGCGCCAGCTTCGCCTTCCGCCAGCGAGCGCGCAGCGTCGCCGGCCGCTCGGGATAGCGCTCCTCCAGGAACTGCGCGCCGGCCACCCGATCGGTGCGGAAAGTGCGGAAATCCCGGCGTAGCTCGCACCAGGCGACCAGCAGCCGCACGGTCTCGTGGTAGCCGACCGCGATCGGCCAGATGATCCGCTCGCTCTCGCGCTCCTGCTCGTCGCGATAGGTCAGGCTGATCTTGCGCGCGCCGTGGATGGCGCGGCGCACCGCGGCCATGTCCAGCCGGTCGGGCAGGGCGTTCCAGTTCGGCGCGGCGCCGCTGGCCGGCTCCAGGATCAGCGGTCGCAGGCGCTCCGGCACCGCGACGCCGATCTTGGCGATCAGGTCCTGCGCGGCCCGCGCCAGCGCCGGGTCGCCGCGGCTGGCCACCCATTGCGCTCCCAGCACCGCCGCCTCGATCTCCTCGGCGGTCAGCATCAGCGGCGGCAGGTCGTAGCCGCCCTCCAGCACATAGCCGACGCCCGCCTCGCCGCGGATCGGCACCTGCTGGCCGATCAGGTCGGCGATGTCGCGGTAGACGGTGCGCTTTGAGGTCTCCAGTTCCGCGGCGATGGCGTCGGCGGTCACCGGCCCGCGGCCGCGCCGCAGCACCTGGATGATCTGGAACAGCCGGTCGGCGCGCCGCATGTCTCTCCCGCCACTCTGCTGACAGAACGCTGGCGGCAGAGGGGGGGCTACTCCTTCGCCTGTGTCAACTCACGGACGGAGCTTCCCCATGATCATCCTCTACGGCGTCGGCGCCGGCTTCGGCCTTCCCGAGATCAGCCCCTACGTCACCAAGACCGAGGTGCAGCTGAAGATGGCGGGCCTCGCCTATCGCAAGGAACACGGCCAGCGGGAGCAGTCGCCCAAGGGCCAGCTGCCGTTCATCGACGCGGGCGGCGAGCGCATCGCCGATTCCACCTTCATCCGCGGCTTCCTGGAGCGGACCTACGGGATCGACTTCGACGAAGGGCTCGACAGCCGCCAGCGCGCGGAGGCCTGGGCCGTCGAGCGGATGTGCGAGAATCACCTCGCCTGGACCGGCGTCCATGCCCGCTGGCTGATCCCGGAGAACTTCGCCAAGGGCCCGGCGCAGTTCTTCGCCGGCGCGCCGCCGGCGGTGCGCGACGAGGTGCTGGCCGCGGTCGGGGCCAACCTGCGCGCCGTCGGCGTCGGTCGGCACTCGGAGGCGGAGATCGTGGCGCTGGGCGTGCGCTCCCTGGCGGCGCTGTCGGTGCTGCTGGACGACCGGCCCTACCTGATGGGGTCGCGGCCCTGCGGCGCCGACGCCACGGTGTTCGCCATCCTGGCCTTCATCCTGACGCCCTATTTCGACTCCGAGCTGCGGACCCGGGCCGAGGGCTTCGCCAACCTGGTCGCCTATGGGGACCGGCTGATGGCCCAGTTCTATCCGGAGTTCCCCTGGCGGGCCGCGACAAAGCAGCCGGAAGCGGCGCTCGCCTGATCAAAACGCCGGCGGTTAACCAATCGGTGGGGAACGACAGCTTAGCCTCCAGCAAGAAACAGGCCAGAGGGGGCTATCTTGGCGCTAGGCGCACGTTTGGAGCTTCGGCAGGGCCAGGGTCTGGTCATCACGCCGCAGCTGCAGCAGGCCATCAAGCTGCTGCAGCTGTCCAACATGGAGCTCGAAGCGTTCGTCGAGACGGAGCTCGAGCGTAACCCCCTGTTGCAGCGCGAGGAGGCCGAGCCCGAGCCGACGGCGGAGGCGGTCGCGCCCAGCGACCTTTCCACCGATCGGGTGGAGGATTCGGAGGCCCGCGCCGACCTCGACGCCAGCTACGACGACTCCTCGCCCGGCGAACGGGCCACCGGCGACACCCCGGAAGCCCCGGCCGCCGAGGCGGGCGGCGCCATCGACTGGTCGAAGGCCGGCCGCGGCGGCGGCTTCGACGGTGACGCCGAGGGCATGGAGGGCTCGCTGACCCGCGAGAAGACCCTCGCCGAGCACCTGCAGGACCAACTGGCGGTCGCCGGCCTCACCGGCCCCGAGGCGGCGGTGGCGCGCGTGCTGATCGACGCCGTCGACGAGGGCGGCTACCTGCGCGCCGACCTCGACGAGATCGCCGAGCGGCTGGGCTGCGACATGGCGCTGATCGAGAAGGTGCTGGCGGTGGTCCAGGGCTTCGAGCCCACCGGCGTGGCGGCGCGCGACGTGCGCGAGTGCCTGATGCTGCAGCTGAAGGACCGCAACCGCTTCGATCCGGCCATGGACGCCCTGCTCGACAACCTGGCGCTGCTGGCGCGGCGCGACATGACCGCGCTGAAGCGGGCCTGCGGCGTCGACGACGAGGACCTCAAGGACATGGTCGCCGAGCTCCGGGCGCTGACGCCGCGCCCCGGCGCGGCGTTCGGCGGCGAGCCGGTGCAGGCCGTGGCCCCCGACGTCTTCGTGCGCGAGAGCGCCGGCGGCCTCTGGCACGTGGAGCTCAATTCCGAGACCCTGCCCCGGCTGCTGGTCGACCAGCGCTACCACGCCCGGGTCAGCGCGGTCGCCCGCTCCGACCAGGACAAGACCTTCGTCTCCGAGTGCATGGCCCAGGCCAACTGGCTGGTGAAGAGCCTCGACCAGCGGGCCAAGACCATCCTCAAGGTCTCCTCGGAGATCGTGCGCCAGCAGGACGGCTTCCTGGCCTACGGCGTCGAGCACCTGCGGCCGCTGAACCTGAAGACCGTCGCCGACGCCATCGGCATGCACGAATCCACCGTCAGCCGGGTGACCTCCAACAAGTACATCGCCACGCCGCGGGGCGTGTTCGAGATGAAGTTCTTCTTCACCTCGGCCATCCAGGCCACCGAGGGCGGCGAGGCCCACTCCGCCGAGAGCGTGCGCCACAAGATCCGCCAGCTGATCGACGCCGAGGCTAGGGACACCGACGTGCATTCCGACGACCGGATCGTGGAGATCCTCAAGGAAGCCGGCGTCGACATCGCCCGGCGCACCGTCGCCAAGTACCGCGAGGCCATGCGCATCCCCTCCTCGGTGGAACGCCGGCGGATGCTCAAGGAAGCGATCTAGGTCCGCGGGCCGCGAAAACCCTTGGCGCAGGGGCCCGCAAGGCCCAGATCAACGGCGACATGTCCGCCGCCTCCGAAATCCGTCAGCCGCTCTCCGCCATCCTGCGCGACCTCGCCGGGCAGGAGGCGCCGACCGTCTCGGTCGAACAGCTCATGGAGCGGTTCGGCGGCCGGGCCATCGGCGCCGTGCTGCTGGTCTTCGGCCTGATCTGCACCCTGCCGCTGCCGCCGGGCAGCACCACCCTGTTCGGCGCCCCGCTGGTGCTGCTGGCGCCGCAGTTGATCGTCGGCGGCCGGGTGGCCTGGCTGCCGGCGAACGTGCGCCGGCGCGGCATCGCCACCGCCGACCTGCGCCTGGGCCTGCCGCGCGTCCTACCCTGGCTGGAACGGGTGGAGGCGGTCTCCAAGCCCCGGCTGGCCTTCCTGTTCGGTGCGGTGGGCCAGCGGCTGATCGGCGTCGTCTGCACCGTGCTGGCCTTGGTGCTGATCCTGCCGATCCCACTCGGCAACATCCTGCCGGCCGCGGCGGTGAGCGTGCTGTCGCTGGCCCTGGTCCAGCGCGACGGCCTGCTGGCGCTGGTCGGCTACGCCCTGGTGGGCGCCAGCGTCGGCGTCCTGGTGCTGGCGGCGGGCATCATCAACCGCGGCGCCCACCAGCTGATTTCGCTATTCACGGCGGCTTGACACCTTCCAGCGCCGCGCGCGTTCATTCGGTCATGCAAGTTCAGATCACCGGCAAACACGTCGAACTCGGCGAGGCCCTGCGTACGCGGATCGCCGACGAACTTTCCACCAGCATAGGGAAATACTTCGACCGCGGCGGCGGCGCCGACGTCGTCGTCCTGCGTGAAGGCCATTCCTTCAAGGTCGACTGCGCCGTCACCCTGGCCTCGGGCCAGCAGCTGACCACCCACGGCCTCGGCGGCGACGCCCACGTGGCCTTCGACGCGGCCATCGCCAAGATGGACAAGCGCATCCGACGCTATAAGCGCCGCCTGAAGGACCATCACGTGCAGGCGCAGGCCAAGCAGGCCGAGACCGCCGCCTATTTCGTCCTGCAGTCCGCCGACCTGTCGGAGGACGAGGACGACGACGAATCGATCGAGCTCTTCCCGGAGCCGATGGTCATCGCCGAGACCGAGAAGCCGATCCGCACGATGACCGTTTCGATGGCGGTCATGGAGCTCGACCTGACCGAATCTCAAACAATCGTGTTTCGCAACGCCGCGCACGGCGGCTTGGCCGTGGTATATCGCCGCCCGGACGGCAACATCGGTTGGGTTGACCCGGAGCGGACGAAATCGGCGAACGGGGATAGGGCCGACGGAACCGACAGCGCCTGATTGCAATTCGAACATCCGTCACAACGGTCAGCTAGATCACGGGCCGTAAAGTTGCGGGCTTTTAGAGAACCATGAACATCGGCGAACTTCTTGATCGCAACGGCATCGTGTTGCGCGTCAGCGCGGCCAACAAGCGCCAGACCCTGGCGGTGATCGCCGAGATCGCCGCCCGTACGTTCGGCCTCGACGCCGGGGTCACCCTCGACGCCCTGACCGAGCGCGAGCAGGCGGGGTCCACGGGCGTCGGCCACGGCGTCGCCGCGCCGCATGCCCGCCTAACGGGCCTGGACCGCATGCGCGGCGTGTTCGTGCGCCTGGAACAGCCGGTGGAATTCGATTCGGTGGACGACCAGCCGGTCGACCTGATCTTCGCCCTGTTCGCCCCCAAGGACGCCGGCACCGAGCACTTGCGGGCGCTCGCCCGGGTGTCGCGGCTGCTGCGTCAGCCGAAGCTGCGCGAGCACCTGCGCCAGGCCCGTACGGTCGACGCCATCCATGCGCTCCTGGTCCAGGACGGCGGGGCCACCGCCCGCTCCTCGGCCGCCTAGACCCGGCGCCGCCAACACCGACCGACAACAAAAAAGCCGGCTTGCGCCGGCTCACGCCCTCCCCGGCCCGGGGAGGGGCGGACTGGTTGCAGAGCTAGTGCACCGACACCGGCGCCAGCTCATGGGCGAGGGCTGCGGCGACCGCGGACTCGCGATCGGTCAGCACCGCCAGGCGTTCGCCATCGGCCCGATGCACCGCATAGAGCGTCTGCTCGGGATCGAGCTCGAACCCCTGCACCTGGGACGACGGCACGCTCGCCAGGATCTCGGCCGCCTTTACGGGGCGGACATAAACAAGGTTCGGGGCGCCCAGGGCGGCGAACGCTTCAGTCGTCAATACGGGTGTCATCATGACCACCTCCAAAAACTCAACGCGTCGAACGGACGCCGGTTCAGCCGACCGTTCGGGGGAATGACGCCGGACAATCCGCACGCCATGATTTGACCGGCCACGCCCTTCAACCTGCGGAGCGGATCGGGATGGTGGTGATCCGCCTCTCCGGCTGCGGCCGCGCGAGGTCGATGTGGAGCAGGCCGTGCTCCAGGGTCGCGGCGTCCACCACCATGCCATCGGCAAGGACGAAGCTTCGGATGAAGCCCCGCGCGGCGATGCCGCGGTGGAGATAGGCCTCCTCGGGCCGGGCCGTGTCGCCGTCCCGCTTGCCGGCCACCACGAGCTGGCGGTCCTCCACGGTGACGGTGAGCTGGTCCGGCGTGAAGCCGGCGACAGCGAGCGTGATGCGCAGGCTCCCCTCGCCCGTATCCTCTACGTTGTAGGGGGGATAGCTCTCGGCGGCCGCCTTGGCGGCGCGCTCGATCAGGCTACGGGTGTGCTCGAAGCCCAGCAGGAACGGGCTGTCGAAGAGTATCGACCGGTTCATCCTTCAGAGTCCTCAAGGAAGCGACTCTCCGGCTGGGCCGCCCGGCAGCGGCGCGGCTCGACCGGACAAGGACTATTTGGGAGCCCGCGGGCGAACTTTCAATGCGCAGGGGTGGGCGCGGGCGCGGGCGCGGGCGGGCCGAGCGGCGCGGCGGGATCGGGATTTTCGCCGATCGCCACCTGGTGGATCACGAACTCGCCGCCCAGCTGGTCGTCGGGGTCGAACCGGAGCTGGTCGATCGTCGAGTTGGTCCAGTCGTCCCCGCCGGCCGCCGGCTTGGCCATGTTGTAGACCAGCGTCACCGTCTCGTTCACCGCCGGGTCCTTGCGATCCAGCGGCAGCCCGATGAACTGTTCGGCCGTGCCGTGCTGGGTGGTGGCGTAGTAGAGCACCCCCGACCACAGGCCGCCGGCCTTCCTGCGGGTCAGGCGCACCAGGACGATCGGATTGCGCGCGCCGTTCACCTGCAGCCCCTTGGGCGAGAGCACCATCGGGTCGAACCGCTGGTCGGTGACGTGCAGGCCGCCGCCGGGCTCCAGGCCCAGGACGCCGCCGCCCATGGTGAAGCCGTCGGTGGCGTTGTCGAAGGTCCACTGCTTGATGGTCTTCACCGGCTTGCCGTTCAGCTCGAAGGCGCCGGTCTGGGCGTTCCAGCGGGCCGGGCCCGGCCGTTCGCTGGCGGGGCCTGCGGGGGCCGTCGCCGCCGGCGTCGCCTGCCCGGGCTGCCCAGGTCGTGGCTTTGGCTTCTCGCACCCCGCGACCGCGAGCGCGACGGCGGCGCTTGAGAGGATGAGCAAGGTCGCTTTCACGCGCGGAAGATCCTTGGGTTGGTGCTGGCCTTCGGTCGCAGGGGTATGACACGGTTAAGCCACGCCCTGAAGCCTGACGGCCGTGGATCCGCGACCGGATCTATATGCTCCACGAACTCGCGCCGCCATTCCACTCCGGTCCGCATCACCCGGGCGGGCGTGCCGGCCGCAATGACGTTGGGGGGGATTTCGCCCACCACCATCGAACCCGCCCCGATGACGGCGCCGGCCCCGATGACGGCGCCCTTGGTGACGAGGACCCGGGTCCCGAGCCAGACGTGGTCGCCAATCGTAATCGACCGGGCCGGATTAATCCGCCGCCCGGTCGCGCGGTCGTAAATCGGATGCATGTCGCTGACGTCCATATGGATGTCGGTGGAGAACATGCAGTCTTCGCCGATGTTGATCTCGCCGGTCTCGTGCATCGAGATGCCGGCCGCGTTGATGGTGGTGCCGCGACCGATGCGCAGCACGCCGCCGTCCCCCCGCAGGGTGCGGATCATGCCATTGATGTTGCAGCCGTCGCCGATTTCGACCAGGCCGCCGTCGCCCTGCAACCAGATGCTCGCCGTCAGTACGACGTTTTTACCGATCCTCAGCGTGTTGCCCCGGCCATGGATCAGGATCCGACCCTCGACCTCGCTTTCCAGTTCCAGAACGGTGTCTGGCCTCGCAAATTCGACCGGCATCGATGCTCTTGCTCGCCCGGGCCCACAACGCCCCGTTCGACCCGTAGCATCGAAGCGCGGCCTTTGCAGACCCGAAACGCGGGTCCGCCCTAGCCGTCCAGGCGCGCGCCGCGCAGGCGCAGGGCGTTGCCGATGACGCTCACCGACGACAGCGCCATGGCCAGGGCCGCCACTTCCGGCGAGAGCGTCAGGCCGAGGCTCGGGGCGTCGTTGACCCCGTCGCCGGCCATGGCGACGCGGCGGCCCTCGGCGCGCAGCCGCTGGACGACCGCGGCCTTGTCCTGCGGCAGCACCTCCGCCTCGACATCCTCGATGCCGAGCTTGCGGGCGACCGCCAGGGCCGTGGCCCGGTTGTCGCCGGTCAGCATCGCCCGCGCCTAGCGGACCGACAACGACGAGCTGACCACCGTCGGCGGCCACCACGGCCCGGTCTACACGGTGGCCAAGGCGTCCCTGGGCGCGATCCGCGACTGGCGGATCTCCGAGCACGTCACCTTCGGCCTGGGCGGCCTCTATGCGGTGAACTTCATCCCCTCAGGGCTGACGGCCGCCTACGGCGCCGATCCGGCCGGGGCCATGGCCTTCGTGCGGATGAAGCTGCAGTAGGCCGGAAAAGGCGAAGGCCCGACGGGTTACCGTCGGGCCTTCATGGTGGAGCTAAGCGGAGTCGAACCGCTGACCTCTTGAATGCCATTCAAGCGCTCTACCAGCTGAGCTATAGCCCCGAGGTCTCGGGTTCCCAGGACGTTTGTCGCCCCCCGGGAAGGCGCGGAACCTATTCAAAGCACGTGGCGCGATCAAGCCCGGGTTTGGGCTTTTTCGCCACACCGCCGATCGAAGCCGATCAGCGGTCCTCGTCGCCCTCCTCTGGGAGGCCTTCGATCTCGTCGTCGAAGTCGTCGTCGTCCTCTTCCTCCAGGAAGGGCACGTCGGCGTCGTCTTCGACTTCTTCGTCGTCCGTGAACTCGCCCAGGTCGTCGGCGACGGGCGCCACGCCCGGTTCGGCGGTGTCCTCGTCGTCGTCGGTGGCGAGCGGCGGTTCGTCCGCCACCTCGTCCAGTTCCGGCGCGCCGATATCTTCTTCTTCTTCGTCCTCGGCGTCGTCCGCCTTGCCCTTCACCTGATCTTCTTCGACCTCAGGCTCGGGAACCACGGCGCGGGCGCGGACCCGGCGATTGCGAACGGCCTCGTCAGGATCGAATTCGGTGCCGCACTTCGGGCAGTGCGCCGGACGCTTGCTGAGGTCGTAGAACTTCGCTTGGCAGTGGGGGCAAATCTGTTTGGAGCCCAGCTCGGGATTGGCCAAAGGCGACGACCCTCTAAAACGGCGGTTTTGCGAAAGCGGGCTCCCTTGCCACGCGCGGGAGCGACTGTCAAAAGCAATCCCCCTCGTGAACCGGCGGCCTGCGGAGGCTCGATTTTCAATATGACCGCGGCTGGACTGACCGCCAGGCGCACCGGACCTCTCAGAGGCCGTGTGCGGGCGCCCGGGGACAAGTCGATCTCGCACCGGGCGCTGATCCTGGGCGCGCTGGCGAACGGCGCAACCGACATCGAAGGCCTCCTGGAAGGCGATGACGTCAAGCGCACCGCCGCGGCGATGGCGAGCTTCGGCGCGCGCGTGGAGCGGCTGGGCGAAGGCCGCTGGCGGGTGGACGGCCAGGGCGGCTTCGCCGAGCCGACGGACGTGGTCGACTGCGGCAACGCCGGCACCGGCGTGCGGCTGGTGATGGGCGCGGCCGCCGGCTTCGAGCTCTCCGCCACCTTCACCGGCGACGCCTCCCTGCGCGGCCGGCCGATGAACCGGGTGCTGAAGCCGCTCGGCGAGATGGGCGCCACCTGGATCTCGCGGTCCGGCGGCCGCCTGCCGCTGACCCTGAAGGGCGGCGGGCTGAAACGCATCGCCTACCGCCTGCCCGAGCCCTCGGCCCAGGTGAAGTCGGCGGTCCTGCTGGCCGGGCTGCACGCCGACGGGGGGGCCGAGGTGTTCGAGCCCGAGCCCACCCGCGACCACACCGAGCGCATGCTGCGGGCCTTCGGCGCCGAGGTTGAGGTGTTCGAAGAGAACGGCGGCCGGCGCATCCTGCTGGCCGGCGGCCAGCGGCTGACCGGGACCACGGTGCGGGTGCCGGGCGATCCGTCCTCCGCCGCCTTCCCGCTGGTGGCGGCGCTGATCACCCCCGGCTCCGAGGTGACCGTGGAAGGCATGCTGCTCAACGCGCTGCGCATCGGCCTGCTCGACACCCTGGGCGAGATGGGCGCCGACATCTCGGTGACCAACGTCCGCGACGAGGGCGGGGAGACGGTCGCCGACCTCACCGCCCGCTATTCGCAGCTGACCGGCGTCGAGGTGCCGGCCGAGCGCGCGCCCTCGATGATCGACGAATATCCGATCCTGGCGGTGGCCGCCGCCTTCGCCGAAGGCCGCACGGTGATGCGCGGCATCGGCGAGATGCGGGTCAAGGAGAGCGACCGCATCGCCCTGATGGCCGCGGGCCTCGCCGCCTGCGGGGTCGGCGTCGAGGAGGAGCCGGAGGGCATGACGGTGATCGGCTGCGTGCGCGGCAACCACGCGGTGACCGGCGGGGCGCGGGTCACCACCCACGGGGACCACCGCATCGCCATGTCCCACCTGATCATGGGCCTCGCCGCCGAGCAGCCGATCGCGGTGGACGAGCCCGGCATGATCGCCACCAGCTTCCCCGGCTTCGTGGCGCTGATGCGCGGCCTGGGCGGCGAGATCGACGACGAGCGCCCGGCCGCATGAAGGAACAGGCGCCCAACCCGAACTTCGTGATCGCGGTCGACGGCCCGGCCGCCTCCGGCAAGGGGACGATCGCCACCCGCCTGGGCGCCGCCTACGGCCTGCCGGTGCTGGACACCGGCCTGCTCTACCGCGCCGTGGGCGTGCTGATGCAGCGGGCCAGCGAGGACCTGGACGACCACGAGGCCGCCGCCGCGGCGGCCGCGATCCTGACCTCCGACCTCCTGGACGACCCCGCCTGCCGCACCCGTGCGGCGGGCGAGGCGGCCAGCCGGGTGGCCATCCATCCGCGGGTCCGCGGGGCGCTGATGGACTTCCAGCGCACCTTCGCCAGCCAGGAGGGCGGCGCGGTGCTCGACGGCCGCGACATCGGCACGGTGATCGCCCCCGACGCCCCGGCCAAGCTCTACGTCACCGCCTCGCCGGAGGTCCGCGCCGAGCGTCGCTGGAAGCAGCTGACCGCCCAGGGTGAGCGCGTCGAGCTTGCCGACGTGCTGGAAGACATCCATAGACGCGACGCCCGCGACGGCGGCCGCGACGCCGCCCCCATGCGGCCCGCCGCCGACGCCGTCTTGCTGGACACCTCTGAAATGACTATAGACCAAGCCGCCGATGCGGCCCGCCGCATCGTCGAGGCGGCGCGCGCCCGCTGGGAGAAATCCCGGCAGAGCTAATCCACCCGCGCCTTTCCCTCGCACGGCTGCGGGCAGACTTCATTTAAGCGCGAGGTATTCCCCGCGCCTTCGGTTCAACCCCTAACCCGACGTAGGGACTCCGTCCGACGCCCTTGGCGCACGGGCCCCCCGTCATTTGAAGACGAAAGATTCCCATGGCTGACGATATGAGCCTCAATCCCACCCGCGACGATTTCTCCGCCCTGCTCGACGAGTCCCTCGGCGGCCGTGACTTCATGGAAGGCCAGGTTGTCCACGGCAAGGTCGTGGCGATCGAGAAGGACATCGCGATCATCGATGTCGGCCTGAAGACCGAAGGCCGCGTGCCCCTGAAGGAATTCGGCGGCGAAGACGGCAAGCCCGCCAACCTCAAGGTCGGCGACACCGTCGAGGTCTTCCTCGAGCGCGTCGAGAACGCCATGGGCGAAGCGGTGCTGAGCCGCGACAAGGCCCGCCGCGAGGAAGCCTGGACGCGCCTGGAAGCCGTCTACGAGCGCAACGAGCCGGTGATGGGCTCCATCGTCGGCCGCGTGAAGGGCGGCTTCACCGTCGACCTCGGCGGCGCCTCGGCCTTCCTGCCGGGCTCGCAGGTCGACATCCGCCCGGTGCGCGACGTTGGCCCGCTGATGGGCCGCGAGCAGCCGTTCGCGATCCTCAAGATGGACCGCCCGCGCGGCAACATCGTCGTCTCGCGCCGCGCCATCCTGGAAGAAGCCCGCGCCGAACAGCGCACCGAGCTGGTCTCCCAGCTGCAGGAAGGCGAAGTCCGCGAAGGCGTGGTCAAGAACATCACCGACTACGGCGCGTTCGTGGACCTGGGCGGCATCGACGGCCTGCTGCACGTCACCGACATGAGCTGGAAGCGCGTCAACCACCCGAGCCAGGTGCTGGCGGTGGGCGACACGGTCAAGGTGCAGATCGTCAAGATCAACCCCGACACCCAGCGCATCTCGCTCGGCATGAAGCAGCTGCAGTCCGATCCCTGGGACGGCGTGGAAGCCAAGTACCCGGTGGGCGCGAAGTTCACCGGCCGGATCACCAACATCACCGACTACGGCGCCTTCGTGGAGCTGGAAGCCGGCGTCGAGGGTCTGGTGCACGTCTCGGAAATGTCCTGGACCAAGAAGAACGTCCACCCGGGCAAGATCGTCTCCACCTCGCAGGAAGTGGAAGTCGTGGTCCTGGACGTCGATCCGTCCAAGCGCCGCGTGTCGCTGGGCCTCAAGCAGGCCATGGCCAACCCGTGGGACGCCTTCGTGGCCACCCATCCGGTCGGCTCGACGGTCGAAGGCGAGGTCAAGAACGCCACCGAGTTCGGCCTGTTCATCGGCCTGGACAACGACATCGACGGCATGGTGCACCTGTCCGACCTGGACTGGGCCGCGCCGGGTGAAGAAGCCATCGCCCGCTACAACAAGGGCGACATGGTCAAGGCCCGCGTGCTGGACGTCGACGTCGAGAAGGAGCGCATCTCCCTCGGCATCAAGCAGCTGGCCGGCGACCCGATGCAGGGCGACAGCTTCCGCAAGGGCCAGACCGTCACCGTGGTGGTGACCGAGGTCACCTCGGGCGGCATCGAAGTCCGCTTCGGCGAGGACGATGCCCCGATGAGCGCCTTCATCCGCAAGTCGGACCTGTCGCGCGACCGCGCCGACCAACGGCCGGAACGGTTCGCCGTCGGCGACCGGGTCGACGCCCAGATCACCAACGTGGACAAGGCCGCGCGCCGCGTCTCGCTGTCGATCAAGTCGCTCGAAATGGTCGAAGAGAAGCAGGCCATCGAGAAGTTCGGCTCGTCGGACAGCGGCGCTTCGCTGGGCGACATCCTGGGCGCGGCTCTGCGCGAGAAGGCCCAGAAGGAATAGTCACCCTCAGCTGAGGACGTGACGAAGCGGCGGATCGGGAAACCGGTCCGCCGTTTTCTTTTTGGCGGCGCGGTTTGCACGCCGCGAAGCCATCGCGAGAGCAGATTGCAGGCGCCGCTCAGGGTTGTCCCGGGATCGACCCGGTAAAGCTTGACGGTGAACGCCGTAAACCCTCTTTACGCCTTGAATACAAAGGCGCACTCGCTCATGGTCGCGCCGCTTGAGGACCTGAAGGGCCCCCATGATCAAGTCCGAACTGATCGCTAAACTTGCCGAAGAGAACCCGCACCTGACCCAGCGCGACATCGAGCGCGTGGTCGGCGTCGTCCTCGAGCGCATGATCCAGGCCCTGGAGGAGGGTGGACGCGTCGAGCTCCGCGGCTTCGGCGCCCTGTCCGTCCGCTCCCGCGACGCCCGCGCCGGCCGCAACCCGCGCACCGGCGAGCCGGTGAACGTCCGCGCCAAGCACGTGCCGTTCTTCAAGAGCGGCAAGGAACTGCGCGAACGTCTCAACGTCACCGACGAATAGGCCCGCCATGACCCTGACTGACGCGCCCGCGGCGCCGAAGCGCCGGGTCTCCATCCTCTCGGAATTCCGCGAGTTCATCGCCCGCGGCAACGTCATCGACCTCGCCGTCGGCGTGATCATCGGCGCGGCCTTCAACGACATCGTCAAAAGCCTGGTCGACCAGATCGTCATGCCGCCGGTCGGCCTGCTGCTGTCCGGCATCGACTTCTCGCACCTGGAATGGGTGCTGAAGCCGGACAATCCGGCCACCAAGGCCAACGAGCTGGTGGCCATCCAGTACGGCCTGTTCCTCAACACCCTGATCAAGTTCGTGATCGTCGCCTGGGTGGTGTTCCTGCTGGTCAAGGCGGTGAACGTCATCCGCCGCCGCGACGCCGAGCGGCCGCCGGAGGCAAAGCCCGCGCCGCCGCCGCAGGAAGCGCTGCTGATCGAAATCCGCGACCTTCTGAAGGCGCAGGCGGAAAAGTAGGGCCTCGTCCACTCGTCATCACCCGGCTTGTCCGGGTGATCCAACCCGAAGCCGCTCTCCATCAGCTGCGGAAACGTGTTGGGCTGGGTGGCCCGGACAAGCCGGGCCATGACGATCCGGAGGAAGCGTCGGTGCTCCCCGGCCGCCTACGCCACCTTGAAGCCTTCCCAGTTCATCATCTTGGTGAGCCGGGCGTTCTCCTCGGCCGGCAGGGCGTCGCGGAAGGTGGGGAAGATCTCGTCCTCTTCCTGGCGCATGTGCTCCTGCAGGTCTGTCCAGAACTCCCGGGCCCGGAGCAGCCACTGCGGGTCCCGCGAGGAGATCCGGCGCAGGTCGTAGATGAAGGTCTTCGCCTTGGCGTGGTCGTCGACGAGGTGGTGCGCCTGCTCGGCGTGGGCGTTCTCCGACAGCGCCGGATAGATGACGTTCTCCTCCTCGATCGCGTGCTTGGTCAGCGCATAGGCGATCTTGGTCAGCAGCATCTCGCGCTTGAGCATCTCCTCGTCGGAGGTGGCGAGCAGGGTGTCGAACATCTTCTCCACCATGCGGTGCTCGGCGGTGAGGCCGGCGACCCAGTCGCCCGCGGCGAGCGCGGGTCCCTGCATCACCGCCTTGCGGGCGTGCGGAATGGCGAGGCCGGCCAGCAGGCCGAAGGCGGCGCCTGTGGCCAGGCGGCCGAACGAATGGTCGGAGGTCGAGTGTGGCATGGTCGTTCTCCTGCAGTCGGTTTGAGAACCTGCCGGGGCTGACCGCTGTTCCGGACGATCTTCGCCCTTGCGGCGAAGCCGCGGAGGCCCCTAATTCCCGCCATGTCGATCCAGGCCAAGATCTGCGGCGTCTCCACGCCCGAGGCGGTGCGCGCCGCCCTGGACGGCGGCGCGGCCTGGCTGGGTTTCGTCTTCTTCCCGAAGAGCCCGCGCAACCTCAGCCTCGAGGCCGCGGCCCGGCTGGCCGAGCCGGTGCGCGGCCGCGCCAAGGTGGTGGCCCTGGCGGTGGATCCGGCCGATTCCCTGGTCGACGACATCGCCCGGGCGCTGCGGCCCGACCTCATCCAGCTGCACGGCAAGGAAACCCCCTCGCGGGTGCGCGAGATCGGGCTCCGCGCGCAGGCCGGCGTCATCAAGGCCGTGGCGGTGTCCGAGGCCTCCGACCTCGACCGGGCCCGTGCCTACGAGACCGTCGTCGAGCACCTGATGTTCGACGCCCGTCCGCCCAAGGACGCCTCCCGGCCGGGGGGCATGGGCGGCCGCTTCGACTGGACGCTGCTCGCCGGACGTCGGTTCGAGCGCCCCTGGTTCCTGGCCGGCGGCCTCGACCCGTGGAACCTCGCCGAGGCGGTGCAGCAATCCGGCGCGCGCCTGGTGGACGTTTCCTCTGGCGTGGAGCGTGGGCCCGGCTTAAAGGACCCCGCCTTGATCACGGCGTTTCTCGACGCCGTCAAAAGAGCCTGATTGGCGCGTCTAAGAAGCGAACCGTGAACGCCTCCGCCAGACCCAACGACTACGCCGCCTATCCCGACGCCCACGGACGGTTCGGGGACTACGGCGGCCGCTACGTGCCCGAGACGCTGATGCCGCTGGTCCACGAGCTGGACGCGGCCTACCGCGCCGCCAAGGCGGACGAGGCCTTCCAGGCCGAGCTCAACGGCTACCTGAAGCACTACGTCGGGCGGCCCAGCCCGCTCTATTTCGCCGAGCGGCTCACCGCCCACTTCGGCGGCGCGAAGATCTATCTGAAGCGCGAGGAGCTGAATCACACCGGCGCGCACAAGATCAACAACTGCATGGGCCAGATCCTGCTGGCCATGCGGATGGGCAAGACACGGATCATCGCCGAGACCGGCGCCGGCCAGCACGGCGTGGCCACCGCCACCGTCTGCGCCCGCTTCGGCCTGCCCTGCATCGTCTACATGGGCGCGGTGGACGTGGAGCGGCAGAAGCCCAACGTCTTCCGGATGAACCTGCTCGGCGCGGAAGTGCGGCCGGTGACCTCCGGCTCCTCGACCCTCAAGGACGCCATGAACGAGGCGCTGCGGGACTGGGTGACCAATATCGAGGACACCTACTACCTGATCGGCTCGGCGGCCGGCCCGCACCCCTATCCGGAGATGGTCCGCGACTTCCAGGCGGTGATCGGCAAGGAATCCCGCCAGCAGGTGCTGGAGATGGAAGGCCGCCTTCCCGACGCCGTGGTGGCCTGCGTCGGCGGCGGCTCCAACGCCATCGGCCTGTTCCACCCCTTCCTCAACGACGAGGCGGTGAAGATCATCGGCGTCGAGGCCTCGGGCCACGGCATGGAGACCGACAAGCACGCCGCGGCCATCAACGGCGGCCGCCCGGGCGTGCTGCACGGCAACAAGACCTACCTGATCCAGGACGCCGAGGGCCAGATCACCGAGGCCCATTCGATCTCCGCGGGCCTCGACTATCCCGGCATCGGCCCGGAGCACTCGTGGCTGCACGACGTCGGGCGCGCGACCTACCTGACGGCGACGGACGAGGAGGCGCTGGACGCCTTCCAGCTCTGCTCCAAGCTCGAAGGCATCATCCCGGCGCTGGAAAGCGCCCATGCGCTGGCCCGCCTGCCGGAGATCGCCGCCGAGGTCGGCAAGGGCGGGATCGTGGTGCTCAACCTGTCCGGCCGCGGCGACAAGGACGTCGCCACCGTCGCCGCCCACATGGGGCTCGAGATTTGACCAAGGCCCGGATCGACGCCCGCTTTGCGGAGCTGAAGCGTGAAGGCCGCGCCGCCTTCGTCGCCTATGTGATGGCCGGCGACCCCGACGCCGCCACGGCGCTGAAGATCCTGCAGGGGCTGCCGGCGGCCGGCGCCGACCTGATCGAGCTCGGCTTCCCGTTCTCCGATCCCATGGCCGAAGGGCCGCCGATCCAGCGCGCCGCCCAGCGGGCGCTGGCCAACGGCATGACGCTGAAGGGCACGCTGGAGCTGGCCCGCCAGTTCCGCGCCGGCGACGCCGCCACGCCGCTGATCCTGATGGGCTACATGAACCCGCTGGTGACCTGGGGCTTCGAGGCCTTCGCGCGCGCCGCCGCCGACGCCGGCGTCGACGGCCTGATCGTCGTCGACTGCCCGCCGGAGGAAGCCGATCCCCTGGCCGACGCCCTCGACGCGGCCGGCGTCTCGCTGATCCGGCTGGCGACCCCCACCAGCGACGACGCGCGGCTGAAGACCATCGTCCGGCGCACCTCCGGTTTCGTCTATTACGTCTCGGTGGCCGGCGTCACCGGGGTCAAGGAAGCCGACGAAGTGGCGGTCGCGCCGATGGTCGAGCGGGTGCGCGAGGCCTCGGGCCTGCCGGTCGCCGTCGGCTTCGGCATCAAGACTCCGGAAAGAGCCGCGGCCATAGCGCGGGTCGCCGACGCGGCCGTGGTGGGCTCCGCCCTCGTGGACGAAGTCGCCAGGGCGGTGGAGATGAACGAAGACGTGACCTCGCGAGTTCTTTCCAAAGTCGTATCCTTGGCTAAGTCTGTGCGCCTCGCGCGAGTCGGCCAAACGGCGGTCTGAAATCCATGGCTATGGCTGATCAACGAAACGACAAGCCCGGCCGTCCTCCCGCGGCGCCGCGGGAACGCTCCGGCTGGCTGTCCCGTATCGCGCCGGGCGTGCGCAACGCGTTCGCCAAGCGCGAGACGCCGGAGAACCTCTGGGTCAAATGCCCCGATACCGGGGAGATGATCTATCGCCCCGACCTGGAGGCGGCGCTGTGGGTGACGCCGTCCGGCCACCACATGCGGATCGGGGCCGCGGCGCGCCTGCGCTTCACCTTCGACGACGGCAAGTTCGAGCGGATCGCCTCGCCGGTGGTGGGCGACGACCCCCTCAAGTTCCCCGACGAGAAGCCCTATCCCGAGCGCCTGAAGGCGGCCCGCAAGGCCACCGGCGAGCAGGATTCCATGGCCATCGGCTACGGGCACATCCACGGCCAGCCGACCATGGTGGTCGTGCAGGACTTCACCTTCATGGGCGGCTCGCTCGGCATGGGCGCCGGCGAGACCTTCATCAAGGCCGCGCAGGAAGCCGTGAAGCGGCAGGTCCCGTTCGTGATCTTCACTGCCTCGGGCGGCGCGCGCATGCAGGAGGGCACGCTGTCCCTGATGCAGATGGCCCGCACCACGCTGGCGGTGAACGAGGTCAAGGCGGCCGGCCTGCCCTACGTCGTGGTGCTGACCGACCCGACCACCGGCGGCGTGCTCGCCTCCTACGCCATGCTCGGCGACGTCCACCTGGCCGAGCCCAACGCCACCATCGGCTTCTCGGGCCGCCGGGTGATCGAGCAGACCATCCGCGAGACCCTGCCGCCGGGCTTCCAGAAGTCGGAGTTCCTGGTCGAGCGGGGCATGGTCGACCGCGTGGTCGAGCGCGCCGAGCTGCCCGCGGTGCTGGGCTCGATCCTCAAGACCTTGATGATGGGGCGTGACCGCCTTTCCTCCGCCGCCTGATGTGACCGCGGTCCACGATTACGACCCGATCCGCGCGTCCGATCACGCGATCCAGCGCCTGCGCGCCAACCACCCGAGCCTGATCGACCTGACCACCGGCCGCGTCGAGCGGCTGCTGGCCGCGCTCGGCCATCCCGAGCGGCGCCTGCCGCCGGTGATCCACGTGGCCGGCACCAACGGCAAGGGCTCCACCGTCGCCTACCTGCGGGCGATCGGCGAGGCGGCCGGCCTGAAGGTCCACGCCATCACCTCGCCGCACCTGGTCCGCTTCGCCGAGCGCATCCGCATCGCCGGCCAGCTGATCACCGACCAGCGGCTGTCGGAGCTGATCGACCGGGTGGAGGCGGCCAACGAAGGCCAGCCGATCAGCTTCTTCGAGATCACCACGGTGCTGGCCCTGCAGGCCTTCGCCGAGACGCCGGCCGACCTATGCATCGTCGAGGTGGGCCTGGGCGGCCGGTTCGACGCCACCAACATCTTCGACGCCCCGGCGCTCAGCGTGATCACCCCGGTGGACTACGACCACCTGGAGATGCTGGGGCCCGAGCTCGGCAAGATCGCCTGGGAGAAGGCCGGGATCATCAAACGCGGCCGTCCGGCGGTGGTCGCCCGCCAGCCCGAGGAGGCGCTGGAGGCCATCGAGCGCGAGGCCGACGACCGCATGGCGCCGCTGTTCCTGATGGGCCGCGACTTCGACGCCTGGGAGGAGCGCGGCCGGCTGATGGTGCAGATGCAGGACCGGTTGCTGGACCTGCCGCCCCCGAGCCTGTTCGGGGGCTACCAGTTCGACAACGCCGGCCTGGCGGTGGCCGCGGCGCTGACTCTGGATCCGCAGCTCAGCGAGGAGGCGGTGGGGCAGGGCGTCTCCGGCGCCGTCTGGCCGGCCCGCTTCCAGCGGCTGACCAAGGGCCCGCTGGCCGAGCTCGCCCGGGCCCGCGGTTCCGACCTCTGGCTCGACGGCGGCCACAATCCCCACGCCGGGCGGGCGCTGGCCGAGGCCGCCTCGCGCCTGGTGGACCGCGATCCGCGGCCGCTGGTGCTGGTCACCGGCATGTTCGCCCGCAAGGACGCCGTCGGCTTCTTCCGCCCGTTCGCCGAGATGCACCCCAAGGTGTTCGCCACCACCTTCGAGTCCGGCAACGCCGCCAGCCCCGAGGAACTGGCCGCGGCCGCCACCCAGGCCGGCCTCAAGGCCGAGACGGTGGCCGACGTGTCCGACGGCGTGCGGCGCGCGCTGGCGGTGGAAGGCCCCGCGCCGCACGTGCTGATCTGCGGCGGCCTGCATTTCGCCGGCGAGGTGCTGGCGATGAGCCCGGAGACCTGGCCCACATGAAACCCAAGGTCGTCGTGCCCTGGCACTACCTGGTCATGCTGGTGCTGGGCGTGGCGGTGCTGGCCCTGCTGCTCTGGCGGTTCGGGCGCACCGACAAGGTGCTGATCGGCTGGCTGATCGGCTGGCTGGTGCTCAGCCGCCTGGTCGACACGGTCTACCGCCGCAGGCGTCGCCGCCTGGCGGCGCAAACGAACCCCGGAGCGCAAACGAAAACGGGGGAAGCCGATGGCTCCCCCCGAAATTCGCAGGACTGAAATCCGTCGGCCGGCGGCTCAGGCCGTGGCGGCGACGCCGGCTTCGTTCAGCCACTCCAGGATCTTCTGCTTGGGCATGGCGCCGACCTTCATCGAGGCCATCTGCCCGCCCTTGAACAGCATCATGGTGGGGATGCCGCGCACGCCGTAGCGGGACGGCGTGGTCGGGCTCTCTTCGATATTCAGCTTGGCCACCGTCACCTGGGCGCCCAGCTCTTCGGAGATCTGCTCCAGCGCGGGGGCGATCTGCTTGCAGGGACCGCACCACTCGGCCCAGAAGTCGACCAGCACGGGACCTTCGGCCTGCAGGACGTCCTTCTCGAAGGATTCGTCGGTGACCTTCACGGTGCTCATGGAAAGCTCCTTACGCGCGCGGCCATGGGAACGGGCCGCGTGCTTCTTCGACTCGCCGATGTAGGCGGCCCACGCCCTGGTATCAACCGGCACGGCCGAGGTCAGCAAGGGTTTGGTCGATCAGCTTTTCTGGGATCGGCATCAGCTTCGGCCCGTCGGTCCAGACCAGCGCCGCCGCGATGCGCCGGCCGGGGAACACCTCGCCGAGCACCGCGGCGTAGACCGCCATCTGCCGCAGGTAGGCGGGATCGGCGTCCTCGATCCGGTCCGGCGAAGGGCGGTTGGTCTTGAAGTCCGCCACCAGCACCCGGTCGGGCAGCACCACCAGCCGGTCGATGCGGCCGGAGATCTTCAGGCCGGCCGGCAGGGCCGCGGCGGAGCCGGCGATCCCCACCTCGGCGCGGGAGCCGGGGCCGAACACCTCGGCGAAGCGGGCGTCCTCCAGCACCGCCAGGGCGGCGTCGGTCATCTCCGCCCGCTGGGCGTCGGTGAGGTCGCGCTCGCGGGCCAGCAGGGCGCGGGCGCCCTGGCGGCGTTCGGCCGCCGCCAGGTCCGGCAGGATCTGCAGCAGCCGGTGGATCAGGTCGCCGCGGCGGAAGCGGCCGAGCCCGCCCACCGCGGTCAACGGCGACGGCGCCGGGACGGCCGCGCCTTCGCCGAGGTCCGAGGGCGAGGCGTAGCGGGCGAAGACCTCGACCCGCGGCGCGTCGGCGGTCCAGCCGGGCAGGGCGCTCGGGACGCGGACCTGCGCGCGGACGCCGCCGCGGCGCTCGGGATCGGGCCCGAACCGCTCGGCCGTGACCTTGCCGCAGGCGGCCGGGCGCAGGTGCGGCTTGACGCCCTCGTGCGCGAAGCCGGCCTTCACCGCCGCCCACCAGCCCTTGAGCGACTCCTCCTTGCGGTTGGCGGCGATGCGCCCGCAGATCACCAGCCGCTCGCGGGCGCGGGTCAGGGCCACGTAGAGGAGGCGCAGGGACTCCTCGGTCTCCTTGCGGGCGCGCAGCTCGCGCGCCAGGCGGGAGGCCTCGCAGTCGCCCTTCTGGGCGGCGCACCACAGGAAGCCGCCGTCCTCGGTCTCCAGCAGCGGCGAGCCCCGCGCGCCGGTCTGGCTGGCGGTCTCCGGCAGGAAGACGATCGGCGCCTCCAGGCCCTTGGCCCCGTGGGCGGTCATCACCCGCACCTCGTCGCGGGCCGCCTCCAGCTCGCGCTTCACGGTGATGTCGAGGCCGGCGAAGTCGGCGGCCAGCCGCTCCAGGTCGTGGACGCCCCGGGCTTCGGCGGCCAGCACCTGGGCCAGGAACTCGTCCAGCGCATCCTCCGCCTCGCCGCCCAGCCGGCGCAGCAGCCGCGCCCGCATGGAGCGGCCCCGGCCGTCGCGCGCGCCCAGCACCCGGCTGTAGAGCTCGAAGGGCCGGCGCACCTGCGCCTCGTCGCGCAGGAAGCCCAGGAAATCGGCGGCGGCGCGCCACTCCGGCGCCGCGTCGGCGCGGTCGCGCAGCACCTGCCACAGCGGCGTCTTCCCGCGCCCCTTGGCCAGCCGGTAGAGGCTCTCGTCCTCGACGTCGCAGAACGGGCTGCGCAGCAGGCTGGCCAGCGTCAGGTCGTCGTTGGGGAACAGGGCGAAGCGGGCCAGCGCCAGGAGGTCGTCGAAGATGATGTGCTGCGACAGCGCCAGCCGGTCGGCGCCGGCCACCGGGACCTTGGCGTGCTTCAGCGCCCGTAGGATCTCCTCGAACAGGCCGCCGCGCTTGCGCACCAGGATCAGCACGTCGCCGAACGTCGCCGGCCGCCACACCCGGTCTTCCTTGTCGAACACCGCGTCGCCGCGCTCGACCAGCTCCTTGATCTCGCAGGCAATGTTCTCGGCCAGCCGCTTGGTGGCCGACGCCTCGGCCTCGGCGTCCAGCGGCGCGTCCCAGGCGTCGCGCTCCTCGCCCCTGATCTCGCGCTCCAGCGGCCAGATGTCGACGCAGCCCTGGTGGCCGGCCCGCATCGGCTCGTGGCGCAGGGCATGAACGCCGGGCGGCACGCCCTCGGTGAACACCGCGTCGACGAAGGCCAGCACCTGTTCGGTCGAGCGCCAGGAGGCGGACAGCGGCACGCTTTCCCCGCGCCGGCCCACGGCGGTGATCTCCGCCACGTAGCGGCTGGTCTCGGCGATCAGCCGGGCGGGGTCGGCGCCCTGGAACGAGTAGATCGACTGCTTCTCGTCGCCGACCACGAACAGGCTGCGCTCGATGTCGCCGTCGGCCCGCGGCAGGCCCTCGCCGGAGAAGAAATCACCGGTCAGGGCGCGGACGATCTCCCACTGGTCGGGGGCGGTGTCCTGCGCCTCGTCCACCAGGATGTGGTCGATGCCGCCGTCCAGCTTGTAGAGCACCCAGGCCGCGGCCGGCCGGCCGGCCAGCAGGGCCTTGGTCTTCTCGATCAGGTCGGCGAAGTCGAGCGCGCCGGCCGAGGCCTTCTCCAGGCGGTAGGCGGTCAGGTATGCGTCGGCCAGCGTCAGCGCATAGGCGGTGTCCCAGGCGACCTTGGCGGCGTGCAGCTCGTCGCGGGCGGCCGCCAGCCGGTCCTGCTCGGCCAGCAGCCGTTCGCGCAGATCCTCGCGCGCCTTCAGCCCGGCGGTCTTGGCGACCCAGGTGGCGGGGGTGCCCTCGCCCCGCTCGGTGAACAGGGCGGCCAGGGCGTCGGCGAAGGTGAGGTCGGCGTGCCCCGCCACCGCCGCCAGTTGCCGGGCGCACTTCTGGTCGGCGACGCCGCCGGCCATCAGCACCTCGGCGGCCTCGCGCCACATGCGCCGGTCGAGCGCCCGGACGGCGGCGGCCTCCAGGGCGTCGGGGTCCATCCACTGGCGGAAGCCGCAGGTCCGCCACACCCAGTCGATGGCCCCGTCGAGGCCGCCTTCCCGCGCCAGGAACGCGCCGAGCGGGGCGCGGCGGGCTTCGAAGCCCAGGAACATCTGCTGGAAGGAGGCGAAGTCCAGCGCCACCGAGAAGCGGGCGTAGGCCTCGGCGATCCGCCCTTCGCCCTTCAGCGCCACCCGCGCCACCCCCTTGCGGGCGGCGTCGGCGATGGCGGCGGAGGCGGCGTCGTCCATCACCCGGAAGCCTGGCGACACGCCCGCCTCCAGCGGGAAGCGGCGCAGCAGCTTCTCGCAGAAGGCGTGGATGGTCTGGATCTTCAGCCCGCCGGGGGTCTCCAGGGCGCGGGCGAAGAGGGCGCGGGCGGTTGAGAGGTCGCGGGGCTCGTAGCCGCCGGCCTCGCGGCCCTCCAGCCTGGCGAGCTCGTCGCGCAGTTCGACGTCGCCCATCACCGACCAGCCGCCCAGCCGGCCGAACAGCCGGCGCTGCATCTCCGCGGCCGCCGCCTTGGTGTAGGTGACGCAGAGGATGGCCTCGGATTCGGCGCCGGCCAGCAGCAGGCGCGCCACCCGGTCGATCAGGGTCTTGGTCTTGCCGGAGCCGGCGTTGGCGGTGACGAAGGCGGAGATCGCCGGGTCGGCGGCGGTGCGCTGCGGGTCGTGGAGCAGGGTGGCGTTCATCCGTCCTCCTCCTCGCCGCTGGTCGACCATTCGAACACCCGGGCCAGATGGTCGTAGTCGCCGTGCCGGTCGCGGACGAACTGCGGCGCGGTGCGCGAGACGTAGGGCCGGTCCGGCTCGTAGAAGCGGGCCACCAGGGCCCTCAGGCCCTCCAAAGCGCGTTCGGCGGCGTCATGGCTCTCCTCGCCGGCGCTGGCGCGGACCTCCTCCTTGCCGGCCGGCTTGCGGCCGGTGACCTCGAGATAGGTGAGCTCGCCGGGCTGCAGCCGGCCGATGTCGGCGAACCCGCCGTGCGCCAGGATGGCGGCGGTCAGCGTCAGCTGCGGCGAGAAGCCGGCGTCCACCACCTTCTGCGACGGCGCCTTGCCGGTCTTGTAGTCGAGGATGTGGCCGAAGCCGTCGGGGGTCGCCTCTATGCGGTCGGCCTTGGCGGTGACGGTGAAGGTGCGGCCGGCGATCTCCAGCGGCAGGCGGCCGGTCAGCTCCACGTGGACGGCGCGGCCGTCGGCGCGGCGGCGGGCCTCCAGCTCGGCCACCCAGGCGGCGGCTTCACGCGCCAGCGCCGCCTCGCGCGCCAGGCTCTCGCGCGGCATGCCGGCGGTCTCCAGCTCCTGCAGGTAGAAGCGCTCGAAGATCGCCGCGGCATCGGCCGGCAGCTCGCGGGGATGGTCGAGGGCGAAACGTTCGAAGGCGGCGTGGATGGCGGTGCCGCGGGCGCGGGCCTCCACCGGCTCGTCCGGCCGGTCCAGGGGGCGGAACCGCAGGATGTCGCGGGCCCAGACGCCGTAGGGGTCGCGGGTCAGGGCCTCGACGCGGGTGACCGCCAGTTCGACGGGGCGGTCCTCGACCGGCGGGGCCGGGGCGGGGCGCCTGGCCGGGGCGTACTCCGACGGCGCGTCCAGCCGCCGGGCCCAGTCCAGCGCCTCCGGCCGGCCGGGGATCTCGACGCCGGCGCCGCGGGCCAGGGTCTCCAGCCGCCACAGCCAGCGGGATTTCACCGACGGCCCGCCCTCGCGCCGTTCGGCATGCAGCAGGATCACCTCGGGCGCGCAGGCGGCCTGGGCGAAGTCGTGGGCGGCCAGGCCTACCCGGCGCTCCGGCGGCGGCAGGCCCAGCCGGCTGCGCATCGGCCGCGACAGGAAGGGGTCGAGCGGCGCGCCCCGGGGCCAGACGCCCTCCTCCAGGCCCGCCACCACCAGCCGGTCGGCGCGCACCAGCCGCGCCTCGATGGCGCCCAGGATCCGCAGGCGGGGATGCGTCGCGCCGCCGGCGCGCACGCTCTCGCCCTCCATAAGCCGGCCGAGCAGGTCGGCGAAGCCGCGTGGCGTCGCGGGCGGCAGGTCGGCGCCGTCCTGGATCAGCGCGGCCAACAGACGGCTCATGGACTCGCCGCCGGGGCCGCTCCAGAGCTCGCCCAGGCGGCCGTCGGCGTCAGCGGCCAGCGCCTCCATGGCCGCGGCGGCGGTCCGCGCCGCCTCCGCAGGGGAAATCGCGTCGGCGCGATCGAGCCCGTCCAGCACCGTGCGCAATCGGTCGGCCAGGGACAGCGCGTCGGCGTGCTCCGCCAGCTTCGCCCGCAGCTTGTCCCAGCTCCCCGGCCGGGGGCCGCGCAGGCCGTGGCGCTCCAGGTCGTCGCGGGCGCGGGCCAGGTCGAGGGGGTCCAGGCCCAGGCGCGCGTAGGGGTGCTTCAGCAGCCCGAGCAGGGTCACCGGGTCCAGCGGATCGACGACGGCGCGGGCGACCAGGCCGGCCAGCGCCCCGCAGCGGCAGCCGGCCAGCGCCTCGCCGGCCGATGAGTCCGGGATCACCCCCCAGCGGGCGAGCTTGGCCGCCACCCGCCGGGCCAGGGTCTGGTCGGGGGCCACCAGGGCGGCGGTGCGGTCCGGCGTCTCCAGCGCCTCGCGCAGCAACAGGGCGGCGACGGTGGCGGCCTCTTCCTCGGAGCGGGCGCTGACCAGCGACAGGCCCTTCAGCCCCTCGGCGATCGGATCGACCTGCTCGGCGTCGGCCTCCAGCCGCAGCTGTTCGATGGCGTGCAGCCAGTCGGCGGTGGCTTCGGCGGGGCGCAGGGCCTCGTTGATCACCCGCCGCCGCCAGCGGCCCTGGGCCTGGAAGCCGTGGCTGGCCGGCCAGGTCTCGACCTCGCCGCGTTCGACGCCGGCCCGCTGCAGCAGGCGGCGCATGGCCCCCTGCGGATGCTGTTCGCCGACCTGCAGCCAGGCGGTCTGCGCCAGGCTGTCATCCAGCCCGGGCAGGACCACGCAGCCCTGCGGCGCCTCGGCGATCACCCGCAGCAGGTCGGCGGTGGCCGGCGCCGTGCCGGTGGAGCCGGCGGCCACCAGCACCCCCTGCGGCGGATGGGCGGTCCAGGCCTCGGCCAGGCGGCGCAGCAGGCGCACGCGGCGCTCGCTGACGTCGACCACGCCGAGCTCCGCCAGGCGCACGGGCCATTCGCGCAGCGCAGTCTCCAGGAAGTCGCGCGACACCCGCCAGTGCTCGGCGAGGTCGGCCTCGACGAGGCCGGCCAGCCGCTCGCCGGCCTCGACCTCCTCGATCTGCAGGCTGTCGAGGAAGCCGCCCAGGGCGTCGGCCAGCTCCAGGGCCGAGGAGGCGGTGAGCTCGCGGCCGGGCAGCAGGTCGGCGTGGCCGGCGACCAGCCGGGTCAGCTCGAAACGCCGGCGCAGGGGGTCGATGGCGGCGGGCAGGTCCAGCGCCAGGTCGCCCGGCTCGAACGGCGGCTCGCCCTCCTCCAGGTCGCCCAGCGGCCGCATCTGCGGCGGCAGCACGGCGCGGCCGCCGGCGGCGCTGACGAAGGCGTCGGCCAGGGCGCGCGCCCCGCGGCGGGTGGGGGTCAGCACGGTGGCCTGCGACAGCGCCTCGGGCCCAAGCGGGCTCAGAGCCTCGTGCAGGCCAAGCGCCAGGTCCTGGGCGAACGGCCGGTGCGCCGGGATGTTGAACCAGCGGGGACCCGGGCGTTCAAAGAAGGCGCTCACGTGAGCCTTGCCTCCGCCGCCTCCCGGGCTGCGGGGTCCCCCACGTGCATCCAGAAGGCGTCCATGGCCACGCCGTAGAGCCGGCCCTGCGCCTGCAATCGATGCCAGGTCGGCAGGATGGAGAACGCGCCCTCGGGCGCGCCGTCGAGGATCTGCGGCTTCAGGATGCCGAAGCCGACGTTGGCGTAGGGGGTGGGCGGCTCGGCTGCGGTCGAGTGGGTCAGCCGTCCGGCCGCGTCCATGAAGAAGCCGTTCGGGCCCTCGAAGCCGATCCCGTGGCCGCGGCGCACCAGCAGCAGCAGCAGGTCCATGGCCGCCGGGTCCCAGGCCGCCTTCAGGCTCTCCAGCGGCGGCGTCCCTTCCTCCAGCCACAGGGAGTCGATGTTGGCGACGATGATCGGCTCGTCGCCCAGCAGCGGCCGGGCGTGCCGGATGCCGCCGCCGGAGTCGAGCAGGCCGGCCCGCTCGTCGGAGATCAGGATCTCCAGGTCCCGGCGCTGGGCCAGGTGGGCTTCCAGCTGGTCGGCGAGGTGGTGGACGTTGACCACCGCCCGCTCGACGCCGGCGTCCTTCAGCTCATCCAGCACCCGGTCGATGAGGGCCCGGCCCGCCACCGGCGCCAGGGCCTTGGGCAGGCGATCGGTCAGCGGCCGCATGCGGGTGCCCAGCCCCGCCGCCAGCACCATCGCGGTCGTCGGCCCGGGCGTCACGTGCGCGCCTCGCGGGGCACGTAGCGGTCCATCCAGGCCTTCAGCTCCGCCAGCTGCGGGTCGGCCAGGCAGCGGTCGAGATAGCCCCAGAGCCTGGGCATGAAGGCGGCGTAGCGGGGCTTGCCGTCGCGGGTCACCAGGCGCGCGAAGACGCCCAGGATGCGCACGATGTTGAGCGCGCCCAGCGCATGGTAGTCGGCCAGGAACCGCGCCCGGTCGATGTCCGGCTTCAGCTCGAAATAGCGGGCCAGGGCCGCCGCCTCCAGGCTGGCGGAGACGTCGCGGCGTGCGTCGTGCAGCAGCATCGACATGTCCCACGCCGGGTGCGCCTTCAGCGCGTCCTGGAAGTCCAGCAGCCCGACCCGAGCCGCGCCCGCCCGCAGCGGCAGCCAGATCAGGTTCTCGGCGTGGTAGTCGCGGTGACAGAAGACGGTCGCGCCCGCAGCGCCGTGGGCCCGGATCGGCGCCCAGATCGCCTCCCACGCCGTGACCGCGGCGGCGTCGAACGCGAGTTCGGGCTTCAGCTGCGGCAGCCATTCGGTGAACACGCCGCTGGCGATCTCCAGCGCCACCTCGTCATAGGTCAGCAGGGGCCAGCTGACGCCGTCGTAGGCCAGCACCGAGGGCGGTGCGATCTCGTGGATGCGCACCAGGGCCACGACGGCGTCCTCATAGAGCGGCGCCTCGTCCTGGCCGGCCTCGATCAGCCGCGCGAACAGGTCGTCGCCGAGGTCTTCCAGCACCGCCAGGCCGCGCGGCGCGTCGGCGGCGAGGATGGCGGGCGCCGACAGCCCCTGGGCGCGCAGCCAGCCGGCGGTGGCGATGAAGGCGTCGACCCGCCCCGCCGCCAGCCGCGCCAGGGCGTTGTAGCCGAGCGCCAGCCGTTCGGCCCGGGTGGCCTCGGGCGGGCAGCGGGGGCTTTCCAGCGCCGGCGGCTGGTCCATGAAGATCAATGTGGTCCCGTCGGCCAGGTACAGGCGCTCGTAGCGGCGCGTCGAGGCGTCGCCGCTCAGCGGCTCCCGGCGCGCGCCGCCGAAACCGTGGGCCTGCAGGAAGCCGGCCTTCTCCGCCTCACGTTCGGAACTCAAGCCCTCGTCCTTCCCAGGCCCCATGCGGGATCAGCCGCACGTAGCGCCCGTCGCTCTCACTGTCGTCCGGAAGCCCGATCTCTATATCGAGTCGGTCGGCGGGCAGACGGCCCTCCAGCCGCTCGGGCCATTCGACCACCGCCGCGCCGTCCTCCAGCGCCTCGTCGAGGCCGATCTCATAGGCCTCGTCCGGACTGGATAGCCGATAGAGATCGAAATGGGCCACCTTGAGGCGCGGCCCTTCGTAGAACTGCACCAGGGTGAAGGTCGGCGAGGGCACCTCCTCGTCCGGCGCGGTCAGCGCGCGGACCAGGGCGCGGGCCAGCGTCGATTTCCCCGCGCCCAGGGGGCCGGAGAGGCAGACGACGTCGCCGGCCCGCAGCGCCTCGGCCACCGCCGCGCCCAGCCGCGCGGTGGCGGCTTCGTCGGGCAGGCGGAATTCGCCCTCGGCTTCCAGGATCATGCGAAGGCCCGCGCCGGGTCGGCCGGCAGCTGGCGCTCGACGTAGGCCTTCACGCTGCGGATGGCGTCCGCGGGCTCGCCGACCAGGGCGTCCGGCCGGATCGGCGCGCCGATGGTCAGCGAGAACCGCCGCCCCTGCTTGTTCAGCAGCTCGTGGAACAGGGTGATGTCCCGCAGCTCGCCGGAGAAGCGGTTGAAGAAGTGGAACAGGGTCGACCAGGGCCCGGCCACGTGCACCGGCAGGATCGGCGCCTCGTACTTCCGCGCCAGGGAAACGGCGCTGGGCGCCCACGGCGGGTCGCAGAGCCGGCCGTCGGCCTGCCGCCGCGCCAGCCGGCCCGACGGGAAGATGATCAGGCAACGCTCCGCCTCCAGGGCGTCGCGGGTGGCGAGCAGGGTCTGGCGGGTGCGCTCGCGGGTCCGCTTGGCCTCCACCCACTCCACCGGGATCAGCACCTCGCCGAGCCGGTGGGCGACCCGGTGGGCGTCGGAGTTGGCGTAGAAGCAGAGGTCGGGCCGCAGCGCCTTCAGCACGTCGTAGACCGCGATCCCGTCGGCGATCCCGGTCGGGTGGTTGCAGACTACGATCAGCCGCCCCTTGGCGGGCACGTGCTCAAGCCCCCGGGCGGTGACCTGCACCGACAGCAGGGCCGAGACGTGCTCCAGCGCCGCGCGGCCGGGGAGCGGATCGATGGCGTCGGCCATCCGCCGGGCCCGGCCGTAGTCCAGCATCGCGTAGAGCAGCGGCCTGACCAGCGGCCAGGCGGGGCTCGCCGACAGCTTCGGCGCCCGCTCGGCGATCAGCACGTCGACGATGTGCGGCGATCGCGCGGTGCGCGGCAGGGCGTGGGCGGGCGAAGCGACCGTCATGGGCGCAGGATGCGCCAGCGCCTGTTCCCAGGGCAAGGGCGTGGAACGACAGCGGTGCTGTCGCGGAACCTTCCCGCGGCCTATGTCTGTTCACAGTGGGGCTGGAGATCGATGGGATGAGACGGTTCAAGCTGTGGGCTTCGGCGGTCCTGGTGCTGGCGGTGATCGTCGCCGGCAGCTGGGCGGTGTGGAACTTCGAGCTGCGCTGGCGGCCGAAGACCATCACCCGCCACCAGGCGGAGATCACCAACCTGCTGCAGTCCGCCGGCTGGGTGTCGCCCGGCCTGCCGGGGAAGAAGCTCTACATGGTGTCCTACCGCAATTGCCCGGAGTGCATCCGCTTCAAGCTGGAGGAGGTTCCGAAGCTCTCGGCGAAGAACGTCGACAGCCGGGTGATCGAGATCGCCCGGCGCGACGTCAACGGCCTGACGAATTCGACGGCGGCCGAGCGCGCCACGGTCGCGCAGCTGTGGATCACCCGGAGCTGGAAGCTGATGCAGGCCTGGGAGGCCGTGCCCGCCGACGCCTGGACCGCGCCCGGCATCCCGCGCGCCGACGGCGACATGGCCCGCACGGCGGTGGTGGAGAGCGGCCGCAACCTGGTCGACCGGCTGCAGCCACTGCTCAAGGACAACGGGATCAACTTCGCCTACCCGACCCTGATCTGGTGGAACGACAAGGGCGAGATGCGCGGCTGCGCCTGCGAAAGGCGGGAAACCTACCGCTTCGTCCGGCGCGAACTGGGGGCTTAGGGCGCTCGTCATCCTCCGGTCGCCCGCCGGGTGATCCGGGGATGACGACGTTATTGGCGGTATGGGCGGCTCAGGTGCGCCGGCTGATGATGTCCTTGTTCAGCTTGCGGGTCTTGGCGCCCTGGCCGCGCTCGGCCTCGGTGCGCAGCGGCCGGCGGGTGTGGGTCTGCGAGTGCGTCACGCCTTCGCCGGCCGGCTCGCCCCAGTCCTCCTGGGGATTGTCGCGCTGACCGAGGTCGTGGGGGTTCACGTTCGCCGGCGCGCCGGCGCCGAGCATGGGGTCGTCTTCGGGTTCGGCCGCGTCGCCGTCGTCGGCGGCGAAGCTGCGGTCCTCGCCGGAGGCCTCTGCGTCGTCCCGGGTATCCGGCTCGAAGGGTTCGAGGCGCTCCGGATCGGTGGCGTCTTCGCTGCGGGCCGGGTCCTTCTGCAGGTTCAGCTCCTTCTGGCCGACTCCGAGCCCCTGGGTGCGGGCGCGGTTCACTTGCGGGGGGGTGGGCATGCGCGGGTCTTCGGCCATGGGAAGGCTCCTTCTGCGTGCCGCATCAACCGCTCGGCGGCGCCGCCGTTCCTTGCGCTGAGCGGCCGCGGTCGCTAGGCGGGAAGCAATGGCCTCCGCGCTCCAAGCCGCCTACGACGCCCGCCTGGAGCGCGGCGAGCTCCGCCCCGATCCGGCGCAGGCCGAGGGCCTGCGGGCGCTGCTGCGGCTCGAGCAGGAGCTGGCGGAGGCGACGCCGCCCGGCCGGCTGGCGGCCCTGTTCCGCAAGCCGCAGGCGCTGCGCGGCGTCTACCTCGTGGGCCCGGTCGGCCGCGGCAAGTCCATGCTGATGGACCTGTTCTTCGAGACCGCGCCCACCGAGTCCAAGCGCCGCACCCACTTCCACGTCTTCATGGGCGAAGTCCACCGGCTGATCGGCGAATGGCGCGGCGGCGACGCGGCGGCCCGCAAGGCGCGGTTCGGCCAGCACAGGGGCGACGATCCGATCCCGCCGGTCGCCGACCTGGTGGCCGACGCGGCGCGGCTGCTCTGCTTCGACGAGTTCCAGGTCACCGACATCGCCGACGCCATGATCCTGGGGCGGCTGTTCGAGGCGCTGTTCGCCCGCGGCGTGACCCTGGTGGCGACCTCCAACCGCGCGCCCGACGACCTCTACAAGGACGGCATCAACCGCCAGCTCTTCCTGCCGTTCATCGACCTCCTGAAGGCGCGGCTGGAGGTGGTGACCGTGGCCGGCGGCCACGACTACCGGCTCGACCGGCTGCGCGCCGCCGGCGCCTGGTTCTCGCCGGACGACCCGGACAACCAGCGGTGCTTCGACCGGCTGTGGCGCGACATGCTGGGGGCCGAGGAGGAGAGCGGCGCGACGCTGGAGGTGCTGGGCCGCCAGGTCACCCTGCCGCGTGCCTCGGGCGGCCTGGTGCGGGCGGGCTTCGCCAGCCTGTGCTCGGTGGCGCTGGGTCCCAACGACTACCTCGCCCTGGCCGGGCGCTTCCACACGGTGTTCCTGGAGGACGTGCCGAAGCTCACCGCGAACCGCCGCGAGGAGGCCCGCCGCTTCGTCATCCTGATCGACACCCTCTACGAGGCGAAGACCCGCCTCGTCGTGCTGGCCGAGGCCGAGCCCGCCCAGCTCTATCCGGCCGGCGACGGGGCCTTCGAGTTCGAGCGCACCGCCTCGCGCCTGCAGGAGATGCGCTCCACCGACTGGCTGGAGGAGGTGGGCTAACGCACCTCCCGCGCTTTGCAGGGGAGGCGCGATCAGGCCCGCAGGCTCTCCACCAGCTCGCGGGCATAGGGGCGCAGGTCGTCCAGGGCGCGGACGACGATCTTCAGGTCGCGCAGCGCCCAGTCGTCGGTGAGCTCGACCAGCCCCAGCTTCATGGTCTTGGCGGCGCGGTGGGCGGTGGTCTGCGGCACCACGCCGACGCCCACCCCGCACTCCACCAGCCGGCAGACCGCGTCGAAGCTGCGCAGCTGGACCCGCAGCCGCAGCGGCCGGCCTTCGCGCGCCGCCTTGGCGGCCAGGAACCGCTGCAGGGAGCTCGACCGCTCCAGCCCGACGAAGTCGCAGGCCAGCACCTCGGAGAAGGCCACGGAGGGCCGGGCCGCCAGCGCATGCTCGGCGCTGGTCACCACCACGAAGCGGTCGGAGCGGAAGGCGAAGGTCTGCAGGGCGCCGACGTCGACCGTGCCGGCGACGATGCCCACGTCGCCGACGCCCTCGGCGATCAGGCCGACGATCTCGTCGGACAACCGCTCCTCCAGGTCGACGCTGACGTGGGGATGGGCGGCCAGGAAGGAGCTCAGCGCCTCGGGCAGGAATTCGGTCAGGGCGTTGGTGTTGGCCAACAGCCGCACCTCGCCGGAGAGCCCGCCGGCGTAGGCGCCCAGGTCTTCGCGCAGCCGCGCGCTCTGGGCCAGGATGGTGCGGGCGTGCTTGACGAGGGTGCGGCCGGCCTCGGTGGGCGTCACCCCCTGGCGCGAACGGGTCAGCAGCGGCGCGCCCAGCACCTCCTCCATGCCGCGGATGCGGGTCGAGGCCGCCGCCAGCGCCAGGGCGCTGCGCTCCGCCCCGCCGGTGATGGAGCCCGCGTCCACCACCTCGCAGAACAGCTTCAGGTCAACCAGATCGAACCGCATCCTTCGTCTCCCGCGAAGGAAGACTACAGGAAAGACGCATTGCGCCGTGAGCGGAAAAGGAAAGACTTTTCGGGTTCGGCGAAGCACGGCCGGGCGGGTGCGCCCTCCACGGCCGCCTCCGTTGACACCCCCGGGCGGCGGCTTAAAAGCGGAGCCGCCTCCCAACCAGACGAGCGAGCGGCGAGAGACATGACCGACGCCTCAAGGCCTCCCCGCGAACCGCCGATGTCGCCGCACCTGTCGGTCTGGCGCTGGCACATCACCATGGCGACCTCGATCGCGCACCGGGCGACCGGCGTCGCGCTCTATGTCGGGGCGCTGATCGCCGCGGCCTGGGCGGTCGCCCTGGCGCAGGGGCCGGACGCCTACGCGGGGTTCAAGCACCTGCTCGGCTCGCCGCTCGGCAAGCTGGTGATGTTCGGCCTGACCCTGTCCTTCTTTTATCACCTGGCCAACGGCGTGCGGCACCTGGTCTGGGACGCCGGCCACGGGCTGAACGTGAAGAGCGCCAACGCCAGTTCGGTGGTGGTGTTCGCCTTCACCGCCGCCGCCACCGTGGCGATCTGGGTGATCGCCGCCATGACCGGAGCGCTCTGATGGCCAGCTATCGCACACCGCTGTCGCGGGCCCGCGGCCTCGGCTCCGCCAAGCATGGCGTGGGCGTCTGGATCGGCGAGCGGGTGAGCGCCATCGCCCTGGTCCCGCTGACCCTGTGGGGCGTGTTCGGCGTCCTGCGGCTGGCCGCCGGCGACTACAACTTCGCGGTCGCCTGGATCTCCCACCCGCTGAACGCGGTGCTGATGGTCCTGCTGGTCGCGCTCAGCTTCTGGCACATGCACGCCGGCATGCGGGTGGTGATCGAGGACTACATCCACGTCACCCTCAACAAGACCGGCCTGTTGCTGATCAACCTCTTCGTCTGCGGCCTGTCGGGCGCGCTGGCGGTGTTCTCGATCCTGAAAGTCGCCCTTGGCGGCGGAGCGTACTGAGCGATGGCGACCTACGACTTCATCGACCACAAGTACGACGTCGTGGTGGTGGGCGCCGGGGGCTCCGGCCTTCGCGCGGCGCTCGGCTGCGCGGCGGCCGGCCTGAAGACCGCCTGCGTCTCCAAGGTGTTCCCGACCCGCTCGCACACCGTGGCGGCCCAGGGCGGCATCTCCGCCAGCCTCGGCAACATGGGCGAGGATGACTGGCGCTGGCACATGTACGACACCGTCAAGGGGTCGGACTGGCTGGGCGACCAGGACGCCATCGAGTACCTGGTCCGCAACGCGCCGGCGGCGGTCTACGAGCTGGAGCACTGGGGCGTGCCGTTCTCGCGCACCCAGGAAGGCAAGATCTACCAGCGGGCGTTCGGCGGCATGACCCGCAACTTCGGCGAGGCGCCGATCCAGCGCACCTGCGCGGCGGCCGACCGCACCGGCCACGCCATGCTGCACACCATGTACGGCCAGGCCCTGGCGCAGGAGACCGAGTTCTTCATCGAGTTCTTCGCCCTGGACCTGATCATGGACGAGGGCGTCTGCCGCGGCGTCACCGCCTGGAAGCTCGACGACGGCACCCTGCACCGCTTCCAGGCGCAGCTGGTGATCCTCGCCACCGGCGGCTACGGCCGCGCCTACTTCTCCTGCACCAGCGCCCACACCTGCACCGGCGACGGCGGCGGCATGGCGCTGCGGGCGGGCCTGCCGCTGCAGGACATGGAGTTCGTGCAGTTCCACCCCACCGGCATCTACGGCGCCGGCTGCCTGATCACCGAGGGCGCGCGGGGCGAAGGCGGCTACCTGACCAATTCCGAGGGCGAGCGGTTCATGGAGCGCTATGCGCCCTCCGTGAAGGACCTGGCGCCGCGCGACATGGTCAGCCGCGCCATGACCATCGAGATCCGCGAAGGCCGCGGGGTGGGTCCGAAGAAGGACCACATCAACCTGCACCTCGACCACCTGGACCCGAAGATCCTGGCCGAGCGGCTGCCGGGCATCTCGGAGAGCGCCAAGATCTTCGCCGGCGTCGACGTCACCAAGGAGCCGATCCCGGTGCTGCCGACCGTGCACTACAACATGGGCGGCATCCCGACGAACTTCTACTCCGAGGTGGTCACCAAGGCGGGCAAGAACCCCGACCAGGTGGTGCCCGGCCTGATGGCGGTGGGCGAGGCGGCCTGCGTCTCGGTGCACGGCGCCAACCGCCTGGGCTCCAACAGCCTGATCGACCTCGTCGTGTTCGGCCGCTCGGCCGCCCTGCGCGCCGCCGACACCATCAAGCCCGGCGCCACGCAGCCGGAGCTGAAGCCGCACCACACCGAGAAGCACCTCGCCCGCTTCGACCGGCTGCGCAACGCCAGCGGCGCCACCACCACCGCGGCCCTGCGGCTGGAGATGCAGATGGCCATGCAGGAGGACGCCGCCGTCTTCCGCACCGGCGAGAGCCTGCGCTCCGGGGTCGACCGGCTGAACGTGGTGCAGGCCAAGCGCGGCGACCTGCGGGTCACCGACCGCGGGATGATCTGGAACACCGACCTGATGGAGACCCTCGAGCTCGACAACCTGGTCGGCCAGGCGGCGGTGACGGTGGTCGGCGCAGCCAACCGCGCCGAGAGCCGCGGGGCCCATGCCCGCGAGGACTTCCCCGACCGCGACGACAAGCGCTGGATGAAGCACACCCTCGCCTGGTTCGACGACGCGACCGGCAAGGTGAAGATCGACTTCCGCCCGGTGCACGACTTCACCATGACCAACGACATCGCCTACATCCCGCCCAAGGCGCGGGTGTACTGAGCGCTTGAGGACGCCACCCCATGGTCCAGCTCCGGCTTCCGAAGAACTCCCGCGTCACCAAGGGTCGCCACCACCCGGCGCCTGAGGGGGCGACGCGCACCAAGACCTTCCGCGTCTATCGCTACGACCCGGAAGGCGAGGGCAATCCGTCCTGGGACACCTATGAGGTCGACGTCGACGCCTGCGGGCCGATGGTCCTCGACGTGCTGATCCACATCAAGAACACCATGGACGCGACGCTGGCGTTCCGACGCTCCTGCCGCGAGGGCGTCTGCGGCTCCTGCGCCATGAATATCGGCGGCCGCAACACGCTGGCCTGCACCCACGGCTGGGAGGAGGCCCCGGGCCGCGAGGTCTCGATCAGCCCCCTGCCGCACATGCCGGTGCTCAAGGACCTGGTCCCCGACCTGACCCTGTTCTACGCCCAGTACGCCTCCATCGAGCCGTGGCTGAAGACCGAGACGCCGCAGCCGCAGAAGGAGTGGATCCAGTCGCCGGAGGACCGCGAGAAGCTGGACGGCCTCTACGAGTGCATCCTGTGCGCCTGCTGCTCCACCTCCTGCCCCAGCTACTGGTGGAACCAGGAGAAGTACCTCGGTCCCGCCGCTCTGTTGCACGCCTACCGCTGGCTGATCGACAGCCGCGACGAGGCCACCGGCGACCGGCTCGACGAGCTGGAAGATCCCTTCAAGCTCTATCGCTGCCACACCATCATGAACTGCGCTCAGGTCTGTCCGAAGGGCCTCAACCCCGCCAAGGCGATCGCCGAAGTGAAGAAGATGCTGGTGGACCGGGTCGTCTGACGGCTAGGGTATCTCTCCCAAGTTGACGCCAGAGTCATTTTTGGGCAACGGGGGAGAATGAGCGACCTCGCCGCACATGTGGTGATCCTGGGCGCGGGCCACGCCGGCGGTACGGCGGCGGCCCTGCTGCGCCAGTATGGCCATACCGGCCCGATCACCCTGGTCGGGGCCGAACCGCTGCCGCCCTATCAGCGGCCGCCGCTGTCGAAGGCCTGGCTGAAGGGCGAGGCCGACGCCGACTCCCTGGCGTTGAAGCCGCTGGAGTTCTACGCCGAGCACGACATCGACTTCCGGCCCAGCACCCGGGCCGTGGAGATCAACCGCGGCGAGCGGACCGTGCGGCTCTCCGACGGCGCGGCGCTGACCTACGACAAGCTGATCCTCGCCACCGGGGCGCGGGCCATCGCCCTGCCGATCGCGGGCGCGGACCTGGCCGGCGTGATGTTCCTGCGCACCGCCGCTGACGCCGAGCTCCTGAAGGCGACCATCGGGCCGGGCAAGCGCCTGGCGGTGGTGGGCGGCGGCTATATCGGCCTGGAGGTGGCGGCGTCCGGCCGCGCCCTGGGCGCCGAGGTGGTGGTGCTGGAGCGCGAGCCGCGGCTGCTGGCGCGGGTGGCCTGCGAGACGCTGTCGACCTTCTTCCGCGACTATCACGAACAGCACGGCGTCACCTTCGACCTGGGGGCCGACGTCGCCGGGTTCGAGGGCCAGGACGGGCGCGTGACCGGGGTGAGGCTGGCGGACGGCCGCATCGAGCCCTGCGACGCGGTGGTGGTCGGCGTCGGCGCGGCCCCCAACGACGAGATCGCCGCCGAGGCGGGGCTGGAGACGGCGCGCGGCGTGGTCGTCGACCTCGAGGCCCGGACCTCGGACCTGAACATCTTCGCCATCGGCGACGTCGCCCACCGGCCGATGCCGATCTACGACCGCATGTTCCGCATGGAGAGCGTGCCCAACGCCCTCGAACAGGCCAAGCAGGTGGCCAGCGCCATCACCGGCCGTCCGGCCCCGGCCGGGGAATGCCCCTGGCAGTGGTCCGACCAGTATGACCTGAAGCTGCAGATCGCCGGCTACGCCTTCGACGTCGACCAGATCCTGGTGCGCGGCGATCCCGCGGCGGCCAAGTTCGCGGTCTTCCACCTGAAGGGCGACCAGGTGCAATCCGTGGAGGCGATCAACTCGCCGCCGGAGTTTATGATGGGCAAGCAGCTCATCCTCAGCCGCAGGCCGGTCGACAAGGCCAGACTTGCGGACCCGTCAATTTCCATGAAAGAGGTCGCCGCCTAAGGTCGGCGGCGAGGGTATAATGGCCAAGATCACCTACATCGAGCACGACGGGACCGAGCACGTGGTGGACGTGAAGCCGGGACTTTCGGTGATGGAAGGGGCTGTGAAGAACAACATCCCCGGCATCGACGCCGATTGCGGCGGCGCCTGCGCCTGCGCCACCTGCCACGTCTATGTGGATGAAGCCTGGCGCGAGAAGACCGGCTCCTCCTCGGCCATGGAGGAGTCGATGCTCGACTTCGCCGAGAACGTCGAGGCCAACAGCCGCCTCTCCTGCCAGATCAAGGTCAGCGACGCCCTCGACGGCCTCATCGTCCGCATGCCGGAAAGCCAGCACTAAGAAATTCCTCCCCCGCTGGGGGAGAAGGCCATCCCCGCGCCAGCGGACGGATCAGGGGTTCGCTTCCCTATCCGCCTTTTGCGCCGCAGGCGCTATTTGTCCACGAACCACACGAACCACACGAACGCAGGCCCATTTGCAGGGCTCGCGAGCGGCACGTTCCGTTCGTGTGGTTCGTGTGGTTCGTGGACCCGTCAAAGGGGCGCTGGCGCGCCATGGACGCTTGGAGTCCAGCGCGACCCCTCATCCGTCAGCCTTCGGCTGCCACCTTCTCCCACAAGGGGAGAAGGAATCCTCCCGCTACCCGTTCAGGCCCAGCTCCGGCTGCGCCGCCGCGGCGTGGGCCTCTTCGGGCAGGTGGCAGGTGAAGGTGGCGCCGGCGCCGGGCTCGCTCTCCAGGGCTACCCAGCCGCCGTGCAGCTCGGTCAGCGCCTTGACCAGCGCCAGGCCCAGGCCCGGGCCGCCCCGCTCGCGGCCGACGAAGCGGTCGAAGATGTGGGCCTGGACGTGGAAGGGGATGCCGCGGCCGGTGTCGGAGACCTGCAGCTGGACCTCGCCCAGGGCCTTGCGGGCGGTGACGGTGACCACGCCGGTCGGCGGGGTCTGGCCGAGCGCGTTTTCCACCAGGTGGTCGAGGATCTGGCCGAGCCGGCGGGCGTCGCCGCGGATCACGCCGACGTCGTCGGGCCGCTCCACCACGATCGAGACCCGCATGGCCTCGGCCTCCTTCATCCAGCGGCCGGCCACCGAGATCAGCAGGTCGGAGACCCGCACGTCCTCCAGGTCCAGCGCCATCTCGTCGGCGTCGATCTGGGCCATGTCGAGCACGTCGTCGATGGAGCGGGCGAGCTGGGTGGCGGCGGCCTTCACCGCCGCGGCGTGGGCCCGGCCGCGCTCCGACAGCGCCTCGCCGGAGCGCTCCAGCAGTTCCGAGTAGCCGATGATGGTGGTGAGCGGGGTGCGCAGCTCATAGGAGACGTTGCCGACGAAATCGCGCTTCAGCCGCTCGGCCTCGGTCAGCGCCGCCTCGCGGGCGGCCAGCGCGCTCTCCAGCTTGCGGGCGTCGGTGACGTCGGTGAAGGCGATCAGCGTCGCCCCGTCCGGCAGCGGCCGCGACTGGTAGGCGACGATGCGGGAGTCGGAGGTCTTCACCTCGCCGCTCATCGGCGCGCGGGCGCTGGGGTCGGGGTCGGCGACGCGGCCCTTCACCTCGCGCCAGAAGCCCATGTCGTGCAGCTTGGGGATGCAGAGCTCCACCACGCCCTCGAAGTCGCCGGCGGCGTCCAGCTGGGCCGGAGTGATGTGCCAGAACCGCGCGAACGCCTCGTTGTGCAGCCGCAGCCGGCCGTCGGAGCCGAACACGGCGACGGCGTCGTTCAGCTTGTCGAGGGTGGCCTGCTGCACCTGGATCAGGGCGTTGTACTGGGCCTTGA
This sequence comes from Phenylobacterium hankyongense, assembly GCF_003254505.1. Taxonomy (NCBI): domain Bacteria; kingdom Pseudomonadati; phylum Pseudomonadota; class Alphaproteobacteria; order Caulobacterales; family Caulobacteraceae; genus Phenylobacterium; species Phenylobacterium hankyongense. Next base: position 1,597,217 of record NZ_QFYP01000001.1, read on the forward strand.
GCTTGAGCTCGCCGGTGATGTCGGAGAACAGCAGCAGCAGGCCGCCCATCGGGTGCGGCTGGCGCACCACCTTCAGCGTCTGGCCGTGCGGCAGGCTCCAGAGGTCGTCGGGGCCGGCCGCCAGCTGCTCGTAGCGGTCGAGCTCGGCCGCCTTCCACTTGGCGTAGTCGGCGGTCTCCGGCAGGCGGCGGCGCTGGCGCAGGCGGTCGAGGATCTCCGAATGGCTCGGCTGTTCCGCCAGCCAGGCCGGCTCGAGGGCCCACAGCTGGGCGAAGGCGGTGTTGTGGAAGATCAGCTTCTTGCCCTGGCTGAACACCGCCACGGCCTCGGCGATGTGGTTCAGGGTCTCGTCGTGCGCCTCGACGTTGCGCTTGAGGATCTCGCGCATCTCCTCCAGCTCGGTGACGTCCTCGGTCCACACCCCGACGCCGCCGCCTTCCAGCGGCTGGGCGACGATGTGGAAGGCGCGCCGGCGGCCGCCGACGGTGGCCCAGCGCACCGCGTCGCGCCGCTGGCCGAGGTTGGCCGCCTCGCTGGCCAGCGCGTCGGCGCCGCGGTCGAAGGCCACGCCGCGCGCCGCGGCCTCGTCCAGGCTGGCGGCGTCCGCCGCCTTCAGCCACGCGGCGTTGACCCAGACCGGCGAGCCGTCCGCCGCGGCGATCCAGGCCGGGCAGGCGCGGGCGTCGAGGAAGGCGGCCAGCCGCGGCGCGGTCGGCAGGCCGGCCTCCTCGCCCATCACCGCCGACAGCCGCAGCCAGGCCAGGGCCCCGGCCGCGCGGCCCTCGACGGTGACCACGCCGGCCGTTCCCTGCACCTCGAAGGCGCAGGCCTCGCCGCGCTCGAACAGGGCGCGCAGCCGGCGCGCATGGTCGGGGTCGGCGCGCATCAGCGCGTTGACCAGGGTCTGCGGGTCGCGGGCCTCCAGGCCCAGGGCCTCGGCGCAGGTGGCCAGGCTCTCCTCGCCGGACGCCAGCATGGCGTGGCCGTCCTCGACCGCCAGCAGGGCGGAATCGAAGGCCTCGGCCGAGGCCTGGGCGGCTTCGGCGCGGGCTTCCAGGCCCGCCATCCGGCCGGCCAGCTCGTCGACGCGGCCCTGGCTCTGACGCCGCTGGGCCAGCGCCCACAGCACCGCGCAGATCGCCAGCGAGATCGCGCCCGCCGCCGCCGCGAGGATCAGATCGTGCGCGCTCATCCCGGCTCCGTCGGCGCCGCCGTCCCAACCGGCGAATCACCCAGCGGCCAGAGTAAGCGGCTGCGGGCTCGGCCGCACGCCCCCCACTTTTCGCCCGACCACTTTGGCGCCGCGTTTCGTGTGCAAGGATTTTCGCGCATGATCAGGGACATGACCGCCATCCTCTATCCGGTGGCCGCCAACGCCGAGCAGGCCTTGAGCCAGCCGCGGGGGCGCGCCGCCCGCGAACGCGAGGCCCGCGCCGCCGCCGGCGAAGCCGTGGTGTTCACCACCGACGCGCTCGGCCCGGCCTTCGCCACCCGCGAGGCGGCGCTGGCCGCCTACGGCGGCCGCGTCGAGGACGAGCGCACCGGGATCAGTCCGCCGATCGAGGACCGCTATTGCCAACTCAGCGCGCAGATCGTCCGCGAGCCCGGCCGCCCCGCTCCGGTCGCGCCGGTTCAGCCCACCAACCAGGACGGCCGCCGCTGGCCGGCGCCGACCGGAGCGCCGCCGCGCACGGCATGGCGGCTGATGGTGTCATACTGGCGGATCGCCTCCGCGGAGCGGCCGATCGAGACGCCGCAGGCCCGCCAGGCCCGTCGCACCCGCCAGGGGGTCGATCCGGAGACCCTGCGCGCCATCGCCCGCCAGCCGCTCCGCCCCGTCGAGCCGCAGCAGCCGCTGGACATCGGCCTGTTCGAAACCCGCCTGCCCGAGGCGCCGCACATCGTCGTACCCGATGAATAGGCGCCCGATGAGTAAGGGCCCGACCGGTGACGAGCCGATCGGCCGGGCTCCTTCGCTCGACGACCTCGCCGGCCTGGCCGAGGCCGCCTTCGCCGCGCTGCCGGAGGAATTCCGCCGGATGACCGGCGAGGTGATCTTCCGGGTCGACGACTTTCCCTCCGACGAGGTGCTGGCCGAGCTCGGCATCGAGGACCCGTTCGACCTCACCGGCCTCTACCAGGGCGTCGACCTGACCCACCGCTCGCTGTTCGACCCGGCGCCGCAACCCTCGATGATTTTCCTCTACCGCCGGCCGCTGCTCGACGAGTGGGCCGACCACGGCGAGGTGACGCTGGAGGAACTGGTCGCCCACGTCCTGGTGCACGAGATCGGCCACCACTTCGGCCTGTCCGACGCCGACATCGACGCCATCGAGGCGGCCGCCTAGGTCTGCTCCGCGTCGGGGTGCGGATGGGGCTCCGCGGCGTCCTCGTACACCGGCCACGGCGGGGCGCGCAGGTGGAACAGCGTCACCGCCGCCGCCAGCCCCACCCCCAGCCGCCAGTCGACGAGGCTCAGGGCCGCGGCGACCGCCTGCAGCGCCGCGGTTGCGACGTAGATCCGCGTCAGCCGATGGAGGTAGTCGTGGTCCAGCCGCGGGTCGACCGCCCGCGTGCGCTGGGCGTAAAGCCATTTGAAGACCCAGGTCCAGGTCGGCGCCGCCAACGACAGGGTGTAGAAGACCGCCGCCGTCGGCAGGCGGGCGGGGTCGTTCAGGTATTCGGTGAACAGCCGGGTCGGGAAGGGCACGAATCCCACCGTCGCCAGGAACGCCAGGTTGGCCAGCACGAAGCCGTGATCCGCCCGGGCGTAGATCTTGCCGGTGAAATGGTGGTGCACCCAGTAGATGCCGATCACCAGGAAGCTCAGGCCGTAGGCCAGGTAGGTCGGCCACTGCTCGCCGAGCGCGGCGGCGAGAGACTGGCCGGCGGACAGGTCCGGCGTCCTGAGCTCGACGATCGGCAGGGTGATGGCGATGGCGAACACCCCGTCGGAGAACGCCTCCATCCGTCCGATCTCGCGGGCCGAACCGGCCTTGTGCGGTTTCGCCATGGTGGTCTCCTCCGAGCCCCGTCCTGCGGGCGGCGCGCGAACATACGCCGAGGATCGAAGTTGACGGCCCCGTCACTTTCCTTGACCGATCATTGTTCGGGTGAGAGGGTGGCCTGAAGGCGCGACCGGGCGACGGAAGCCCGGCGCCCAAGGAGCGAGGATCCCCCATGGCGGCCGACGGCAACATCACCAAGGACATCATCTACGACGCCGTGGCGCCGGACGATTTCGAGTCCATGCTGGAGCTGGACCGCTACGGCGCCCGCTCGCCCGCCTTCGACAAGATCATCAGCGCCACCCACGACCACTTCTGGGACCCGCTGGACCCCAAATACATCGACTTCTCCGAGCCGTTCGACATGGAGAACGAGATGATCCTGCCGGAGACCATGATCGGCGCCCTGCGGCTCGACTACGTCAACGGCATCCTCACCGACCAGAAGGACCGCGTCCGGTTCGCCAACGCCCAGACGCTGCGCACCTTCTCCTCGATCCTGCACGGCGAGCAGGGGGCGCTGAACCTGTCGGCCTCGCTCTGCCACGTGCTGAAGGACCAGGGCGCGCAGGAGTACGCCGCCAACCAGACCCGCGAAGAGGCCCGCCACGTCACCGCCTTCGCCAAGTACATCAAGGTCCGCTGGGGCCGGCCGGTGGAATGCGGGCCGATCCTGAAGGACCTGCTGGTGGAGATCATCGCCGCGCCGGAGGTCTACAAGAAGATCATCGGCATGCAGATGCTGGTCGAGGGCCTGGCGATGGGCGCCTTCGCCACGGTGTTCAACCAGACCAACGATCCGCTGGCCCGCAAGCTGACCCAGCTGGTGATGACCGACGAGGCCTTCCACCACAAGTTCGGGAAGATCTGGGCCGACCGCACCATCCCGCACCTGACCGCGGCCGAGCACGAAGTCATCGAGATGTGGGCGGCGCACTGCTTCCAGACGCTGCTGTTCAACCTGGTGGCCCCGACCCAGAACGTCGGCCTCTACGAGGAGTTCGGCCTCGACCCCGAACGGGTGATCGCCGAGATGGCGCAGATCGTGAACGACGAGACCCGCCGCGAGGAGATGAAGGAGCAGACCAACATCTTCCGCGTGCTGGTGAAGACCCTGGTCAACGCCGGCATCATCACCGACCGCACCAAGGCCTTCTACGCCACCTACGTCGACATCGACGAGCTCAAGTCCGAGGGCGACAAGATGGTCGGCGACGACATCGCCGAGGAGGGCATCAAGTACCTCCAGGAGATCAACTTCAAGGACCGCGCCAAGCAGATCCTGATCGCCGCCGAATAGGCTCTCTCTCCAGTCGAGCCGCGAGGCGCCCGCTGAGTGATCGGCGGGCGTTTTCGTCTTCGCTCCTCCCCTGCGCAGCGGGGGAGGGAGACCGCCCGCTGCAAAGCGGGTGGTGGAGGGGGCGCGGGTTCGCGCGGTGCGTCGGCTCGCCCCCTCCGTCACGCCCTCTGCGGGGCGCGCCACCTCCCCCGTCCTCTTCGGGACAGGGGAGGAGCGAATTGACGCCTCCGTCATTTTCTTTGACGCGCCGGCCCGTCGGCGCGAAGCTTCCGGCATTCTCATGTGCTCGGGTCCGCGTCAGACGGATCAATTTCGGGAAGGAAGCCAGGCCATGGCCGACGGCAACATCACCAAGGACGCCATGTACGGTGCGGTGGCACCGGACGATTTCGAGTCGATGCTGACCCTCGACCGCTACGGCGAGCGGACCACGGCCTTCGACAAGATCATCAGCGCCACCCACGACCATTTCTGGGATCCGCTCGACAAGCGCTACATCGATTTCGACGAGCCCTTCGACCTCGAAAACGTCGCCATGACGCCGGAGGAGCACAATCCGATCCTGAAGCTGCCCTACGTCGCCGCCACGCTCACCGACGAGAAGGAAAAGATCCGCTTCATCAACTACATGCAGCTTAGGAACTTCTCCTCGATCCTGCATGGCGAACAGGGCGCGCTGAACCTCTCGGCCAGCCTCTGCCACGTGCTCTACGACCAGGGCGCCCAGGAGTACGCCGCCAACCAGACCCGCGAGGAGGCCCGCCACGTCACCGCCTTCGCGAAATACATCAGGTCCCGCTGGGGCCGCCCGACCGAGTGCGGCGCGGCGCTGAAGAGCCTGCTGGTGGAGATCATCGAGGCGCCGGAGGTCTACAAGAAGATCGTCGGCATGCAGATGCTGGTCGAGGGCCTGGCGATGGGCGCCTTCGCCAACGGCTACCGGCACAACCGCGACCCGGTGGCCCGCAAGCTCTTCCAGCTGGTGATGACCGACGAGGCCTTCCACCACAAGTTCGGGAAGATCTGGGCCGACCGCACCATTCCCAAGCTCACCCAGGCCGAGCGCGAGATGGTGGAGGACTGGACCGCCCACTGCGCCCAGTCGCTGCTGTTCGACCGCGGCGATCCGCGCCAGCAGGCGGAGATCTACGGCGAGTTCGGCCTCGATCCGGAGCGGGTGGTCGCCGACATCGTCCAGCGCCGCAAGGAGCGCGACCCGACCCGCAAGTTCAAGGGCGAGACCAACGTCTTCCGGGTGTTGATCAAGACCCTGCTGAACGCCGGCCTGATCACCGCGCGGACCCGCGGCTTCTACGCCATGTACGTCGACATGGACGAGCTGGCCGCCGAGGGCGAGCGGATGGTGGGCGACGACATCGCCGAAGACGGCATCCGCTACCTGCAGGCCATCAACTTCAAGGACCGGGCGAAGGCGGTTTCCATCGCCGCCGAATGAGGCGCCGCGGAAACGCCTAAGTTCTGTTGCGTCCTTATGCGGCGCCCGCGGACGTTCCCGCGGGCGTTTCCTTTGTCACATCACACGGATATCGGTGTGGGCATGCTGAAGCGCCTGATCGTCCCCGCCGCGGCCCTGGCCGTCTGCCTCGCCGCCGCGTCGGCGCAGGCCGCCATTCCGCAGCCGTCGGAGCGGATCGAGCTCTCCAAGATGATGGGCCGCTGGTACGAGGTCGCCCGCCTGCCCAACCAGACCCAGCGCGGCTGCCAGGCCGGCACCTCCGACTGGGCCCGCACCGACGACGGCTTCTCGGTGGTCCAGGCCTGCCACAAGGGCGCCCCGGACGGCCCGCTCGCGGAGTGGAAGGCCAAGGCCCGCGTCGCCGACCCGGCCACCAACGCCAAGTTCAGGATGAGCTTCTTCGGCGGCCTGATCTCCCAGGAGTACTGGGTGCTGGCGCACCGCCCCGACGAAGGGTGGCTGATCCTCGCCACCCACGACGGCAAGTACCTGTGGCTGATGTCGCAGAAGCCGACCCTGCCGGCGGCGGTGAAAGCCCAGGCCGTGGCCCGCATCCGCCAGCTCGGCTTTGACCCCACCCGCCTGGAGTTCCCCCTGCCGGCCCACGGCTGACGGCGGCTGTTGGCGGTCGTATGCGAACCCTGAAAAAGGCTGTGGCCCAGTACTGCTCTCGGCGCGCCCAAGCGCTAGGCTAACGGGTCCAGGACATCGCCAGGTGCTAGACGTCGACAAAGGCGAGAAGCGCTCCGAAGATCAGGTGAGGCGAATCGCGCGGAACCTGGAGCGATAGCGTTGCCCATAACAATGGCGTTACTGGCGCGCGCAGCCCAGAATGTCGGGCTAGTGGGCTGGTTCGCCTTCGCCCTGGTCGTGACTAGCTGGGGCGGCCATCGGCCGCTTAAACCGGACGCGTTGCATCCGCATCGCTATGTCAATCATGGCACGATCTATGTCAGCGACTCCGACCTGTTGCTATCGCGTACGCTGGCCCTCGGCGGGCTCGGGCTTCTCGCAGCCGGCACGTTGACTCGCTGGCTCGTAGAGGGCCGGCCCAAGCGCAATTCGCAAAGTACATAATCGCCGGCCGCCGCCGCTTCCGATGGAGAAACAAGAACAAACGAAGAACTAATAAAAGCGACTTATATCAATAAGTTAGGCAAATCGTTGATTCGCTTGACTTTCTGGCGGGTCAACGCTAGATTCCGGTCAATCCGATGCTACGGCGGTCGGTAGCAGATGGTACACAATCCATCGGGCGGGGCCGCGTGCCTCGCCTTTGTGTTTTAGGGTAGGTGCTTGATGCCGTACCCGTTCACGGCCGCCCCGGGCGGACCTGTCGTATTTCTGAAGCTCAAGTATCGCGGCCACCTTCTCTGCGAAGGGACCGAGGCTCACGTCGTGCCCCATCTTGTCTCTCACGAGCATATGGCTTGGGTGGGCAAGTAGGTCGCAGAGCTGGAGTCCTGCGACGTTTTCAGGTTTCCGCCTAAATTTCAGCTTCGGCCCACGGACGGCGGAGGCAATCCGTTCAGCACTCACAAAGCGAGTTCCAGTTAATCGGACATCATCGCAAGCACGTTGAAGTCGCTCATTTGATTTTCCCATCCTGCTTTCTGGCATGATATCGCCAATAACATCCATCCGCTCCAAAAACTGGACGTACTTCTCGATCATAATTTCCATTAGGTAGTGATACGGGTGCGTCTTTTGCCAGTGTTGTTGCTTCAACATCCATTGTTTGTCTATTAGGGCGGTAATAACACTGTATTCCGCCCGCTTCATTAGGCGAAGTATAGACCTGTCAAATGGGTCGCATACTTTCTCATCGTTTAGACACTGGAAGCCGCCAGCTCGCGCTACGATATCCTTTCGGTGGAGAATGATCGGCGAATCGGGATCGTGCTTGAGCACGTTCGCCTTAATCCAATTCATGTTCGGCATGAGCTGATCGCGCGCGTGATCGATCCTCATCGCGACCCCGGTCAGGCTGAGGTATCTTTGGCTGTCCTTTTCGATGTGGGTCAGATCGTCCGTCCCCACCTCGTCAACGTAAAGGCGATACATGCCTGAGAACAAACCTGAGCAACCGCAGATAGACAAGTTCCGCGACCTAGCCCGCGAGCTAGAGTGCGACGAGGTTGAAGAGGCGTTTGACGAGCGGCTGAGGAAGCTGGCGCCTAAGGCTCCAAAGACCGAAGCGTCGGACAAGCCGAAACCGTGAGGTGGCTGTCCTTCTTTTGGCCGCCAACAGAAACGCGGCGCCGTTTGCGACGCGCTATGTGGATCATCTTTGGCTTGTTTGTCGTCACCCTGTTTCTGGCCGCTGGGCTGAACGCGCCTGAGTGGCTGAAGAGCGCGATTATTACAGGGTATCCCGTCGCATGGCTGGTGATTGCTACCGTGATCAGCCTGCGCAATCGTACCTAGCGATTTGCAAAGTGTATAAACGCCAAGCTCTTGCATCCGGAACGAAGCCGGAACAATGTCTGAGGCGATGGACGTCTCCGTCACCGTCGTGTCCGTCTCCCGGCCGGAGACCACCGCCAGCGTCACCCGCGGCGCGGGGCGGCTGCTGGCCGCGCTCGGCTATGCGCCGCTGACCGAGGTGACGCTGCCCAACGGCCGGCGCGCGGACCTGATGGCGCTGGGGCCCAAGGGGCAGATCTTCATCGTCGAGGTGAAGTCGGGGGTGGAGGACTTCCGCACCGACCAGAAGTGGCACGAGTACCAGCCCTACTGCGACGCCTTCGCCTTCGCCGTGGCGCCGGAATTCCCGCGCGAGATCCTGCCGCCGGAGCCGGGGATGATCGTCGCCGACGGCTTCGGCGGCGCGGTCCTGCGCGAGGCGCCGGTCAACGCCCTGGCCGGGGCGCGGCGCAAGGCTCTGACCCTGGCCTTCGCCCGGCTCGCGGCTCTCCGCGCCGCCGGGGTCCAGGCCCAGGTCCTGGAGTAGGGGTTAGCGCGGGGCTCGCTTGGCGAGGATCCGCTGCAGGGTGCGCCGGTGCATGTTCAGCCGCCGCGCCGTCTCCGAGACGTTGTGGTTGCAGAGCTCGTACACGCGCTGGATGTGCTCCCAGCGGACGCGGTCGGCGCTCATCGGGTTGTCCGGCGGCGCCGGGGCGGTGTCGCCGCGGGCCAGCAGCGCCCGGGCCACGTCGTCGGCGTCGGCGGGCTTGGAGAGGTAGTCCACCGCCCCGGCCTTCACCGCCTGCACGGCGGTGGCGATGTTGCCGTAGCCGGTGAGCATGATGATCCGCGCCTCGGGCCGGGCCTCGCGGACCGCCTCCACCACCTTCAGGCCGCTGCCGTCGTCCAGGCGCATGTCGAGCACGGCGAAAGCCGGCGGACTGGCCTTTACGGCGCTCAGCGCCTCGGCGACGCTGCCGACCAGGGTCGGCTCGAACCCGCGCTGCTCCAACGCCCGCCCAAGCCGGGTGCGCAGGGGCGCATCGTCGTCGAGGACGAGCAGCGATTTGTCGGGCAGGCCGGCCACGTCGGCGGAAAGGTCAGTCATTCAGCTACCTCCGGTAGAGAACTTAACTAGGACGCCTGCGGCATTCTGTCGCAGGAATTCGTAGTTCGGCAAGCCCGCAACTCAGTCCGACCCCACTTCGATTCTCGACCGTGGCCATCGTGCGGCGACGATCGCACCACGCGGCCGCCCGTTCTGAAACGTCACAAGGGCCCCGGTTCGTTCCAGCAGCGTCTTGGAGATGAAGAAGCCGAGCCCCATCCCGATGTGTCCGGTGCGCGAGCCCTCGGCCCCCGGCCGGGTGGTCACATAGGGCTCCCCGAGCTTGGCCAGGATCTCCGGCGCGAAGCCCGGGCCGTCGTCGCGCACCTCCACCGAGACGGTGTCGGCGTCGAACCGCGCGCTCACCAGCACCTCGGATGCGGCGAAGTCCACGGCGTTCTCGACGAACGAGGTCATGGCATGGGTGATCTCGGGCATGCGGCGGATGTCGGGGGCCTTTACGCCCGGCGCGCCCGTGACGATGGCCTCCACCCGCACGTCCTTGGCGTCGCCGTGCGGCTCGATCACCTCCTGCACCAGCTGACGCAGCGACAGCCGCTCGTGGACCTCGTCGGAGGCGGCGGCCGGCTGGTCGGTGAGCCGGCGCAGGATGTCGCGGCAGCGCTCGGCCTGGCCCACCAGCAGCTCGGCGTCCTCCTTCACGGTCGGCGTCGGCGCCTCGCGGACCATCTCCTTGGCGACGATGGAGATGGTGGCCAGCGGCGTGCCCAGTTCGTGCGCCGCCGCCGCGGCCAGGGCGCCCAGGGCCGAGAGCCGCTGTTCGCGCGCCAGCACCGCCTGGGTGACGTCCAGCGCCAGCGCCATCCGCGCCGACTCCTCGGCCGCCTGGCGCACATAGCCGGCGATCAGCGCGATGCCGGCCATCACCGCCATCGCCGCGCCCACCCGGTAGCTGGGCGGCATGATGCTCTCCATGCCCGGCGCGTCGGGCAGCGGCATCGAGAAGAAGGCCAACGCCACCGCCGCCCCGCCGGCCAGGAAGCCCAGGCCGAGCACGGAGCGGGCGGGCAGGGTCGCGGCGGCCAGCGTCACCGGCGCGATCAGCAGCAGCACGAAGGGATTGGCGGTGCCGCCGGTGAGGAACACCAGGGCGGCGATCTGCACGGTGTCCAGGGCCAGCTGGCCGGTGGCCTCCAGGTCGCCGAACACCCGCTGGCCCGGTGACGCCACCCCGGTCAGCAGGTTGATCCATGCCCCGGCGCCGATCACCGCGTAGCAGAGCGGGTAGGGCGCGTGGAAATGCAGGCCCATGCCCACCACCAGCAGCAGCAGCACCTCGCCGGCGATCACCATCCAGCGCAGGGAGACCAGGGTGCGGACCCGCAGGTGGCTGCGGCGGACCTCGCCGGGATCCCAATCGGTCTCCTCGTGGTGGCCCTCGCCTTGCGTCAGCCCGTGGCCGGTCTTATCGAGGCTCACGGGCTTCAGCGCCGCGCCGCCGGTGGTCCGCACGCTCGCCATGCTCAGCTCAGCGCTCCGGTCGCCCGGACGCCTGCGCCCCGGAGGAAATCGGACATGAGCCGCCGCCTGCTCGCCATCTTCGCGCTCCTGGCCGTGGCTTTCGCCATTCTCACCGGTCTGGCCATCCGTTCCGGGATCCTGGCCCCCCAGCATCAAACCGCCGCCGTGGGCGGGCCGTTCCAGCTGACGGACCAATCAGGCCGCACCGTCGACGAGCGCGCGCTGAAGGGCAAGTGGAGCGCGGTGTTCTTCGGCTTCACCTATTGCCCCGACGCCTGCCCGACGACGCTGTTCGCGCTCGGCCAGACCGAAAAGCTGCTCGGCCGCCGGGCCGGCGACTTCCAGACGGTGTTCATCTCGGTCGACCCGGCCCGCGACACGCCGACGCAGATGAAGACCTATCTGACCAACGAGGCCTTCCCGCGGCGCACCCTGGGACTGACCGGCACGCCGGCCCAGGTGGACCAGGTCGCCAAGGCCTACCACGTCTACTACCAGAAGGCCGGCGAGGGGGCCGACTACACGGTCAACCACTCGACCATCACCTATCTGATGAACCCGAAGGGCGACCTGGCCTGCCTGATCACCTACGGCCTCACCCCGCAGCAGATGGCCCAGAAGATCCAGGCCGCCATGCAGCAGGGCTCCCGCGCCCAGTCCTGCTAGGGATCGAGAACGGGTTCGTCGATCCCCGGCGGCCGAACGCCGTTCCTGTGAAGCTTGTGGACCCGATTAACGCTTCGGGTGTTATGTTGCGGCGCACAAAGGACTGAGGGCCGCATGCTCTATTCCCTCTACGAGACCGGATACTACGCGACCACGCCGCTGCGGTTCGCAGCGCGGCTGACGCGGGACTTCTGGTCCTCGCCGCTCAATCCGATGAGCGAGACCGACTTCGGGCGCCGCCTCTACGCCAACGCCGACCTGTTCGCCAACCTGACCCGCCGCTACGGCCGTCCGGCCTGGGGCTTCGACACCATCGAGGTCGACGGCCACCCGGTGCGCGTGCGGCCCACCGAGGTCTGGTCGAGCCCCTGGGGCAAGCTCACCCACTTCGCCCGCGACATGGCCGACATGCGCAAGGCCGGCCGCCGCGAGCTGGAGCCGGCGGTGCTGATCGTGGCGCCGCTGTCGGGCCACTACGCCACCCTGCTGCGCGGCACCGTGCAGGCCTTCCTGCAGGACCACGAGGTCTACATCACCGAGTGGTCCAACGCCCGCGACGTGCCGGTGATGGAAGGCCGCTTCGACTTCCACGACTACATCGACCACGTCCGCAAGATGCTGCAGCAGATGGGACCCAGGCCGCACGTGGTCGCCGTCTGCCAGCCGGGGCCGCCGGTGCTGGCCGCCGCCGCCCTGATGGCCGAGGACGGCGACGAGAGCCGCCCGGGCTCGATGACCTTCATGGGCTCGCCGATCGACGCGCGCCTGTCGCCCACCGTCACCAACCGGCTGGCCGAGCAGAAGCCCTTCGCCTGGTTCCAGTCGAACATGATCTACACCGTGCCCGGGCCCTATCCGGGCATGGGCCGGCGCGTCTATCCCGGCTTCGTGCAGCTCGCCAGCTTCATGTCCATGAACCTGGAGAAGCACCAGGAGGCCCACCAGCGCTACCTGCAGCAGCTGATGGACGGCGACGGCGACAGCGCCGAAAAGCACAACGAATTCTACGACGAGTACCTCGCCGCCCTCGACCTTACCGAGGAGTTCTACCTGCAGACCGTCGACGTGGTCTTCCAGCGCTACCTGCTGCCCAAGGGCGAGCTGGAGCATCACGGCCGGCTGGTGCGCCCGTCGCTGATCCAGGACATCGGCCTGCTCACCGTCGAGGGCGAGAACGACGACATCTCCGGCATCGGCCAGACCCAGGCCGCCCACACCCTCTGTTCCGGCCTGCCGCCGGAGCTGAAGGAGGACTACGTGCAGCCGCACGTCGGCCACTACGGGGTGTTCAACGGCCGCCGCTTCCGCGACGAGATCTATCCGCGGGTGAGGGCGTTCATCCGCCGCACAGAAGCGGGCTTCGACAAGCAGCGAGTCGCTGCCTAGATTCACCCCATGAGTCCCTTCGGCCGCGCCTTCGCCGACGGCGACCGGCTGGAGGTGGCCGGCGCGGTCGTGACCCTGAGAGTCCACCGCCGCGCGCGCCGGGTCTCGCTGCGCCTGGACCGCACCCGCCGCGAGATCGTCGCCACCGCCCCGACGCCGCGCCGCCTGGCCGAGGCCGCGGCCTTCGCCCGCGAACGCGCCGCCTGGATCGCCGAGCGGCTGGCCGAACTGCCCGATAGCTCGCCAATCCATCCCGGCATGACGCTGCAGGTGTTCGGCGAGCCGGTGCGGCTCGAGCAGGGGACCGGCCGGGCCAAGTGGCTCGCCGCCGCCGACGGCCAGCCGGCGGTGATCTCGGCCATGGGCGAGGGCGAGGGCTACGCCCGCGCGGTGATCCTGATGATCAGGCGCCGCGCCCTGGCGGTGCTGGGCGAGCGCACGGAGGTCTACGCCGCCATGCTCGGCGCGCAGATGCCCAAGGTGACGATCATGGACGCCAAGGCCCGCTGGGGCTCCTGCCGCGCCGGGCCGCGCGGCGCGCCCGGCTCGATCCGCTATTCCTGGCGCCTGGCGCTGGCCCCCTTCGAGGTCGCCGACTACGTCGCCGCCCACGAGTGCGCCCACCTGCTGGAGCTCAACCACGGGCCCCGGTTCTGGGCGCACGTGAACGCCCTGGTCGGCGACGAGCGCCCCCACCGCGCCTGGCTGCGCGCCGAAGGCGCCCGCCTGCACGCCTTCGGGCGGGGATAGCGCTAGCTCCTCCCCTGCGCAGCGGGGGAGGTGGATCGCCGCGCAGCGGCGAGACGGAGGGGGCGCGCCGACGCAGGTGCGAACCCGCGCCCCCTCCACCATCGGCTCTCCGGCCGATGGTCCCCCTCCCCCGCTGCGCAGGGGAGGAGCATTACCTCAGTACGGCGGCGTCTCGGCCGGGACGCGGTCCGGCTGCGGCTCGGGCGGGCCCTGCTCCGGCGGCCGCACAAGGCCGGCCGGCGCGCCGTTCAGCAGGTCGCCGATCAGGTCGGGGCTGGTTGGGGGCGGCGGGGCGACGTCGCCGCCGGGGATCGGCTGCACCTTCAGGCGGGGCAGGGCGGCGGTCATGTAGTCGTGCCAGATGCCGGCCGGCGCCGCGCCGCCGGTGACCTTGCGCATCGAGGTGTTGTCGTCCCGGCCGGTCCACACCGCGGTGACGAAGCCGCCGGTGTAGCCGATGAACCAGGCGTCGCGGTAGTCGCTGGTGGTGCCGGTCTTGCCCGCCAGATCGTAGGTCCCGACCTTGGCCCGCATGCCGGTCCCCGACTGGATCACCTGGCGCATCATCTGGATCATGTAGGACAGCGCCGGCTGGCCGATCACCGGCCGCCGCTCCGCCTGGCTGACCCCGTGGTCGTAGAGCACCCGGCCGCTGGCGGTGCGGATCCGCTCGATCGCATAGGCCTTGGCGAAGAAACCGCCGTTGGAGAACGGCGCATAGGCCTGGGCCATCTCCATCGGGCTGACCTCCACCGCGCCGAGCGCCATCGAGGGGTCGAGCTGGATCGGCGAGGTGATGCCGAGGCGCCGCGCGGTGGCGGCGACGTTGGCGGTGCCGACCTCGTTGGCCAGCCGCGCGGCGACGGTGTTGATGGATTCCTTCAGCGCCACCTGCAGGGTGATCGGCCCCAGGTACTTGCCGGTGTAGTTGCGCGGCTGCCACGTGCCGATGGTCACCGGCTCGTCGACCACCGGCGTTTCCGGCGTCCGGCCGGCCTCCATGGCGGTCAGGTAGACGAAGGGCTTGAAGGCCGAGCCGGCCTGGCGCCTGGCCATGGTGGCGCGGTCGAACTGGGTCTGCAGGTAGTTGGTGCCGCCGACGTAGGCGCGCACCCGGCCCTCGCCGTCGAGGGAGACCAGCGCCCCCTGCTGCACGCCCTGGGCCTTGGCCGCGGCGACGCCGCCCTGCACCGCCTGCTCGGCCGAGGCCTGCAGCGGCAGGTCGAGGGTGGTCTCCACCACCAGGTCCTCGGTGGGCTCGCCGACCAGCTGGCGGACCTGATCGTCCACCCAGTCGGTGAAGTACTGCGCCCGCTGGTTGGCCAGCACGGGGTTGACCCGCACCGGGGTCACGAAGGCCTCGGCGCGCTGCTCGGGGGTGATCGCATGGATGCGGACCATCTCGTCCAGCACCATGGTGGCGCGCCGGCTGGCGCGGTCGCTGGCCGCCACCGGCGAATAGCGCGAGGGGCCCTTCATCATCCCGGCCAGGATCGCCGCCTCGCCGAGCGTCAGTTGCGAGGCGGGCTTGTTGAAATAGCGCTGCGAGGCGGCCTCGATGCCGTAGGCGCCGGCCCCGAAGTAGACCCGGTTGAGGTAGAGCTCGAGGATCTGCTTCTTGGAGAACCGCGCCTCCAGCCAGACCGCCAGGATCAGCTCCTGCGCCTTGCGGCGATAGGTCTGGTTCGGGGTCAGGAACAGGTTGCGGGCCAGCTGCTGGGTGATCGTCGAGCCGCCGCGCAGCGGCCCCTGGCCGTGGTGGGTCAGGTTGTAGAGCTGGCTGCGGATGATGCCCCACGGGTTGAACCCGAAGTGCCAGTAGTACCAGCGGTCCTCGATGGCGATGAAGGCCTTGGGCACGTAGGGCGGCAGCTTGTCGAGGTCGACCGGCGGGGCGTACTGGCTGCCGCGCACCGCCACCAGCCCGCCGGAGCGGTCCAGGTAGGAGACCGACGGCTGCCGCTTGACGTCATAGAGCTTGGAGGTGTCGGGCAGGTCCACCGCGAACACCGCGAAGAAGGCCACCACGAAGATCAGCGCCCAGACGCCGAGCACCATGCCCCAGTACAGGATCGCCTGCAGCGGCGAGCGCGCGGCGCGGGGCGTGCGTGGATCGCGACCGCCCGGTCCTGAGGACTGCGCGTTGGCCATATGGTCGTCCTACGTGATAGCCCCGCCCGGCGGACCCTTACCACTGGCGCGGTACGCCCAACAACATTGACGGGCCGTGAATGGGGTGCGGCAACGAGGCTCTGCATCCGCGCATAGCGGTCGTGCGAAAATTGCGGTTGCGCCCGATCTTAACACTGTTATCTTAGCGTTGCTTAGTTCGCTTCGCGTCGACGGTGGGGATACCGGCGGCGATCCCACGAGGCGGGCCGGGCCGGTCCCTGAGTAGTCAAGTTCCGTTCACTCCCCGAAACGCTGGAGGGCTCACATGAAGCTCCAAACCCTTGCGGCCGCCTGCGCGGCCATCGTCACCCTCTCGGCCGGCTCCGCCGCCTTTGCGGGCGACACCGTCACCGCCAAGCTGCAGCAGCCGGTCGCCGAGAAGACCAAGTTCATCGCCGGCGGCGCGATGTTCGTCTGCGAAGCCGATGCGTGCCTGGCCCAGGCGCCGACCTCCCAGACCTTCTCCACCGCCGCCTGCAAGACCATCGCCGGCAAGGTCGGCCCGCTCGCCTCGTTCGGCGGCGATCGCAAGCAACTCGAGGCCGACCGCCTCGGCGACTGCAACAGCGTCGCGGCGGCGCGCCCCGGCAGCCAGCTCGCCAAGCAGTAGGACGTCTCTCCCAGGGCTCTGTTGTCGAGCACTGAAACTGCGGGGCGCCGGCGCGAAGCCGGCGCCCCTTCTTTTTGCGCCTAGTGGAACAGCCAGTCGCCCGCGCCGACCTGGCTCGGCGCCACATGATCCAGGGTGGTGATCAGGAACGGCCATTGGCTTCCGGAGGGCCCGTCGACGTCGACGTAGACCTGGGTGTCGCCGGCCCCGTCGCTGCGGAACTCCAGCACGTGGTCGCCGACCGGGTCGGTCCCGGCATAGCCCGCCGCCTGGAACAGCGCCCGGAGGTCGAGCTTGTCGACGCCCGGCGTGAAGTCGGTCACGTGGCCGGCGTTCCACGGCAGCTGGCCGAACACGAAGCTGTCGGCCCCGCCGCCGCCGGTCAGCCGGTCCGGGCCCTGGCCGGCGTTCAGGGTGTCGGCGCCCGCGCCGCCGGTCAGCGTGTCCGCATACTTCGATGACGTCAGGGTCTGGCCCGGGGACCCGCCGCCGCCGGCGGGCGGCGGGGCGCCGGCGGCCGGAGCGCCGCCTGCCAACTGCGCCCAGGTCAGGCCGGTCGGCGAGACGTGGTCGAGGTCGGTGATCCTGAACTGGATGGTGTTGCCGGGCGCCGGGCCGTCGGTGTCGTAGTAGACCTCCGTCCCGTCGGCGCCGTCGGACTGCAGGCTGACATAGCCGTCGGCCATCGGGTTCGATCCCGTGTAGCCGCTGGCCTGGAACAGCGCCGTGAGGTCCAGGCGGTCGGCGCCCAGCGTGAAGTCGGTGCTGTGGCCGGCGTTCCACGGCAGGTCCTTGAAGGTGAAGACGTCGGCGCCGCCGTGGCCGGTCAGCGCGTCGGGCCCCTGGCCGGCCACCAGGGTGTCGTCCCCGGCGCCGCCCACCAGGCTGTCGGCGTACTGGTGGGAGGTCAGCAGCTGTCCGCCGCCGGTGGGGGCCGGATCGCCGCTGGTCACCGTCAGGCTGAAGGCCGCCGAGGTCGCGCCGACGTTGCCCGAGGTGTCGATGTTGCGGGCGGTCAGTGCGTACGTCCCCGGCGCCAGGGCCGAGGTGGTGATGGTCGCCGGGCCGGCCTGGGCGTAGGCCGAGCCCACCAGCGTCCCGTTGGCGAACAGCTGCACCGTGCCCTGGATGGTGCTGGACGGCGGGTAGGGGTTGTGGCCCGGCGAGCCGGGGCCGGCCGGCGGCTGCTCGAGGTCGAAGGTCACGGTGACCGTCGGCGTGGTGTCGTCGGTCGAGCCGCCGCTCGCCACGTCGCCGGTCGCGGCGCCGGCGTCGTCGTGCACGGCGGTGATCTGCGGCGCGACCGGCGCGACCGTGTCGACGCGCACGCCCCGGACATTCGACGCGCCCACGAAGGCGCCGTCGGCGTGGGTCAGCTGCGACTGGAACTGGTACCAGCCGTCCGAAAGCGTCGGCGTCAGGTCGACGTAGCCGTTCTGCACCTCCGCCGCGGTCACCGTGTGGGTGAGCTGCACCTGCGTCGGCTGGTTGCTGAACAGCTTCAGCTGGTCGCCGGCGGCGGCGTTGGTCCCGGTCAGGGAGACCTCCAGCACCGGCGTGGAATCGTTGATCATCCGCGGGGTGGCGGCGTCGGGGCCGGAGAACGGCCCGTCGGGCTGCACGTCGTCGATCACCTTGACGAGCAGCGGCGCGGCGTCCGGCGTCAGGTCGATGGTCACCGCGAACGGGTTCGAGGCGGCGGTCGCGGAGTCCGCCTCGAAGGTGTAGCTCGCCTCCGCCAGGGCCGGGGGCCGGAAAATCACCGAGCTCGTGTTGGAGCCGACCGTCAGGGTCTGCAGCGCCTGGCGCGCGCCGTTTTGGCCCACACTATAGAGAGTGAGGTTCGTGCCCGCCGCGGCGTCGCTGCCGGTCAGCTGGACGACGACGCCCGGCGTGCTGTCGCCGATGGTCTGGCCGTTGGCGACGCCGCTCGCGCCATCCGGCGCATCGTCCAGGATCTGCGTAATCGAAAGTGACATGAAGCCCCGCGCAAAAAGCGCGCGGCTCGCCGCGCGCAGTGTCCCGCGGGGACAACCTACCGATGCGGGGTCATGTTCCCGCGGCGGTCAAAAACAATCGTTCCGTGTTGTTGCGCGGCGCCGGACCGCCTCGCGTCGCCGCCGGCGCCGCAGAAGCGGGCGCCCGTCCGGCCCCTTTGGTTGCGGCGCCAAAGATCGCGTGCTATCAGGCGCGCGGCTTTGGGCCAGGGGTCTTCCAGGCCTTTCGGACCGATGTGCTTTTTCCAAGCGCTTTCAAGCCTTTAAGGCTGCCGCGGAGTCCCTCCGCAGCGGCTTTCGACACGCACCGGGCGGACAATCAAGTGGCGGACGATTCCCAGGCTTCGAATGTGGGCGGCAGGTATGCCCAGGCCCTGTTCGATCTCGCGACAGACCAGAAGCAGACGGCGGCCGTCGAGGCCGACCTGAAGTCGCTGAAGGCCGCCCTGGCCGACAGCCGCGACCTGCGCGTCCTGATCGCCTCGCCGGCCTTCGCGGCCGAAGACAAGGGCAGGGGCCTGGCGGCGATCGCCGACAAGGCGAAGTTCAATCCGACCACCAAGAAGTTCCTCGGCCTGCTTGCGGCCAACGGCCGCGTGGCGGCCCTGCCGGCGGTGATCACCGCCTACGAGCGCCTGTCCGCCGACGCCCGCGGCGCGGTGTCCGCCCAGGTCACCACGGCGCTGCCCTTGACCGCCGCCCAGTCCAAGGGCGTCGCCCAGGCCCTGCGCCAGGCGCTCGGCAAGGACCCTGAAATCGAGACCCGCGTCGACCCCGCCATCCTCGGCGGGATCAAGGTGCGGGTCGGCTCCCGTCTGTTCGACGCTTCGCTCCGTTCGAAGCTCGATTCCCTGAAGTTCGCCCTGAAGAGAGCGTAAGACCATGGATATCCGCGCCGCCGAGATTTCGGCCATCCTCAAGTCGCAGATCGCCAACTTCGGCGAGGAAGCCGACGTCTCCGACGTCGGTCAGGTCCTCTCCGTCGGCGACGGCATCGCCCGCGTGTTCGGCCTCGACAACGTCCAGGCCGGCGAAATGGTCGAGTTCCCCAAGGCCGGGGTGAAGGGCATGGCCCTGAACCTCGAGCGCGACAACGTCGGCGTCGTGATCTTCGGCCAGGACCAGACCATCTCGGAAGGCGACGAAGTCCGCCGCCTGGGCGAGATCGTCGACGTGCCGGTCGGCAAGGGCCTCCTGGGCCGCGTCGTCAACCCGCTGGGCGAGCCGATCGACGGCAAGGGCCCGCTGGTCGGCATCACCGAGCGCCGCCGCGTGGACGTCAAGGCGCCGGGCATCATCCCGCGCAAGTCGGTGCACGAGCCGGTGCAGACCGGCCTCAAGGCCATCGACACCCTGATCCCGATCGGCCGCGGCCAGCGCGAGCTGATCATCGGCGACCGCCAGACCGGCAAGACCGCCGTGGCGATCGACACCATCCTGAACCAGAAGCAGATCAACGCCGGGACCGACGAGAGCGCCAAGCTCTATTGCATCTACGTCGCCATCGGCCAGAAGCGCTCCACCGTCGCCCAGATCGTCAAGACGCTCGAGGAGCGCGGCGCGCTGGACTACACCATCGTGGTCTCCGCGACCGCGTCGGAGCCGGCCCCGCTGCAGTTCCTGGCGCCGTTCGCCGGCTGCGCCATGGGCGAGTTCTTCCGCGACAACGGCATGCACGCCGTCATCATCTATGACGACCTGTCCAAGCAGGCCGTGGCCTACCGCCAGATGTCGCTGCTGCTGCGCCGCCCGCCGGGCCGCGAAGCCTATCCGGGCGACGTCTTCTACCTGCACTCCCGCCTGCTGGAGCGCGCGGCCAAGCTGAACGAGGACAACGGCTCCGGTTCGCTGACCGCCCTGCCGCTCATCGAGACCCAGGCCAACGACGTGTCGGCCTACATCCCGACCAACGTGATCTCGATCACCGACGGCCAGATCTTCCTGGAGACGGACCTGTTCTTCCAGGGCATCCGTCCGGCCGTGAACGTCGGCATCAGCGTCAGCCGCGTGGGCTCCTCGGCCCAGATCAAGGCCATGAAGACCGCCTCCGGGCCGATCAAGGGCGAGCTCGCCCAGTACCGGGAAATGGCCGCCTTCGCGAAGTTCGGCTCCGACCTCGACGCCGCCACCCAGCGCATGCTGGCGCGCGGCGAGCGCCTGACCGAGCTGCTGAAGCAACCGCAATACTCGCCGCTGTCGGTCGAGGAGCAGGTGGCGGTGATCTACGCCGGCACCCGCGGCTACCTCGACCGCGTGCCGACCGCCCAGGTCGGCCGCTTCGAGCGCGACCTGCTCGCCCACCTGCACAGCAAGCACCAGGCCCTGCTCGACAAGATCCGCGTCGAGAAGGATCTCAAGAACGTCGAGACCGACCTGAAGTCCGTGCTCGCCGCCTTCGCCGAAACCTTCGCTTAAGATCGTCGCAGGGAGCGAGTAGCCGGCGATGGCCAGCGTCAAGGAAATGCGCAATCGGATCTCCAGCGTGAAAGCCACGCAGAAGATCACGAAGGCGATGCAGATGGTGGCGGCGGCCAAGCTGCGCCGCGCCCAGAGCGCCGCCCAGAACGCGCGGCCGTACGCCGAGCGCATGGCGGCGGTGATCGCCAACCTGGCGGCCGGCGTCTCCGGCGACGGCGCGCCGCGGCTGCTGGTCGGAACCGGCTCCGACCGCCGTCACCTGGTGGTGGTCGCCACCTCCGACCGCGGCCTGGCCGGCGGCTTCAACTCCTCCATCGTGCGCGCCGCGCGCGAGCGGATCTCCCAGCTCCTCAACGAGGGCAAGGAGGTCAAGATCCTGACCGTCGGCCGCAAGGCCCGCGACCAGATCCGCCGCTTCTACGGCAGCCATGCGGTGGGCGCGATCGAGGCGGGCGGCAGCCCGTCGCTGGCCGTGGCCGAAGAAGTCGCCGCCAAGATCCGCGAACTGTTCGACGCCGGCGAAGTCGACGTCGTCACCCTGTTCTTCAGCCAGTTCAAGTCGGTGGTCACCCAGATCCCGACCGGCCGCCAGCTGATCCCGGTCGAGGTCTCCACCGGCGGCGCGACCATCGACCTGAAGGGCGCCTCCTACGAGTACGAGCCCGACGAGGAGACGATCCTCGAGGCGCTGCTGCCGCGCAACCTCACCACCCAGGTGTTCTCCGCCATGCTGGAGAACCAGGCCGGCTTCTTCGCCGCCCAGATGACGGCGATGGACAACGCCACCCGCAACGCCGGCGACATGATCGCCAGCCTCACCCTGCAGATGAACCGTGCACGCCAGGCGCAGATCACCAAGGAGCTGATCGAAATCATCTCCGGCGCCGAAGCGATCTAGACCTTACCGAAAGAGCCGAACATGTCCGAAGCCGACACCAAGAAGCCCGCCGCGAAGAAGCCAGCCGCCCCGAAGAAGACCTCGGCCGCGGCTCCGGCGACCGTGAAGGCCGTCGCCACCGGCCGCCTGGTGCAGATCATCGGCGCCGTCGTCGACGTCGAGTTCGACGGCCACCTGCCGGCGATCCTCAGCGCCCTGGAAACCACCAACACCGACCAGCGCACCGGCGAGCCCTTCCGCCTGGTGCTGGAAGTCGCCCAGCACCTGGGCGAGAACACCGTGCGCGCCATCGCCATGGACACCACCGAGGGCCTGACCCGCGGCCAGCCGGTGGTCGACACCGGCCGCTCGATCACCGTGCCGGTCGGCCCGGCCACGCTCGGCCGGATCATGAACGTCATCGGCGACCCGATCGACGAAGCCGGCCCGATCAACTCGCCGTTCAGCGCGTCGATCCACCGCGAGGCCCCGTCGTTCGCCGAGCAGTCGACCTCGGCCGAAGTGCTGGTCACCGGCATCAAGGTGATCGACCTGCTCTGCCCCTACACCAAGGGCGGCAAGATCGGCCTGTTCGGCGGCGCCGGCGTCGGCAAGACCGTGACCATGCAGGAGCTGATCAACAACATCGCCAAGGCCTACGGCGGCTACTCCGTGCTGGCCGGCGTCGGCGAGCGCACGCGTGAGGGCAACGATCTCTACCACGAGATGATCGAGTCCAACGTCAACGTGGCCGGCGGCGGCGAGGGCTCCAAGTGCGCCCTGGTCTACGGCCAGATGAACGAGCCTCCGGGCGCCCGCGCCCGCGTCGCCCTGACCGGCCTGGCCCAGGCCGAGTACTTCCGCGACGAAGAGGGCAAGGACGTGCTGCTCTTCATCGACAACATCTTCCGCTTCACCCAGGCGGGCTCCGAAGTGTCGGCGCTCCTGGGCCGCATCCCCTCGGCGGTGGGCTATCAGCCGACGCTGGCCACCGAGATGGGCAACCTGCAGGAGCGGATCACCTCCACCTCCAAGGGCTCGATCACCTCGGTGCAGGCGATCTACGTCCCCGCCGACGACCTCACCGACCCGGCCCCGGCCGCCTCCTTCGCCCACCTGGACGCCACCACGGTGCTGTCGCGCGACATCGCCTCGCAGGGCATCTTCCCGGCCGTCGACCCGCTCGACTCCACCTCGCGGATCATGGACCCGCTGGTGATCGGCGAGGAGCACTACCAGGTCGCCCGCCGCGTGCAGGAGACCCTGCAGGCCTACAAGGCGCTGAAGGACATCATCGCCATCCTCGGGATGGACGAGCTCTCGGAAGAGGACAAGCTGACGGTCGCCCGCGCCCGCAAGATCAGCCGCTTCCTGTCGCAGCCGTTCCACGTGGCCGAGCAGTTCACCAACACGCCCGGCGTGCTGGTCAGCCTCGAAGACACCATCCGCTCCTTCAAGGCGCTGGTGGACGGCGAGTACGACCACCTGCCGGAGCCGGCCTTCTTCAACGTCGGCACCATCGAGGACGCGGTCCGCAAGGCCGAACAACTGGCGTCGGAAGCCTAAGGGACCATGGCCGAGAAGCTCCACTTCTCCCTGGTCTCGCCCGAGCGCGAACTGTTCGCCGGGCCGGTCGATCAGGTCGACGCGCCGGGCTCCGAAGGCGACTTCGGGGTCCTGGCCGGTCACGCGCCGTTCATGACGGCCCTGAAAGAAGGTCAGGTGCGGGTGTACGACGAGGGCCGGGTCATCGTCTTCGACGTCCGCGGCGGGTTCGCCGACGTGACGCCGGAGGGACTGACGGTGCTCGCCGAGCATGCCGTCGAGGCCGCCTAGGCCTCGCCATTAGCACGGCGCCGAGAGGCCTTGCTTCCGGCGCGGTGGTCAAGTTTGATACTGGGCTGAAAAGTCAGGGGAACCGTCCATGCGCACCGCCTTCGCCAGTTTGATCCTCGCCGCGGGCCTCGCCGGCGCCGCGCAGGCCCAGGCGCCCGCGACCACCACGCCGGCGCCGTCGACGCCGACCCCGGCCGCTGCGCCGCCGTCCGGCCCCGCGCCGACCACCTCCTCGCAGCCGCTGCCGCCGCTCTCGCCGGTCCCGCAGGCGGCCCCCGCCTCGCCGGCCGGCGCCGCCCCGCAAGGCGCGCCGGCGGCTGCCGCCGCGCCGCCGCCGGTCCTGCCCACCTCGGGCGACGGCGCGGTGGTGCTCTCGGTGCTGGAGAAGGTCTGCGTGCCGATCGTGCGCGGCCAGAAGCTCGAAGACGTCGCCAAGGCCAACGGCATGAAGCTGAACCGCCGCGACGGCAGCTGGACCATGGGTCTCGGCGGCGACAAGAACTACACGGTCAGCATCTTCCCGCAGGGCTCCAACAAGGACGTCTGCCAGGGTGAGGTCCACTTCGCCGTCGGCCAGGACAAGCCGATCGTCGGCGCCATCAACACCTGGGCCTTCCTGCACCAGCCGGAGCTGATCCTGCAGGCCAACTACGTCAACGTCGACCCGGACGGCATCAAGCGCGTGCGCAAGTCCTGGGAGCACCTGGAATCGAACGCTTCGATCGCGGTGAACTTCTCGACGCTGAGCAAGCCTGACGGCAGCTCGCTGAACGGCCGCTTCGACACCGGCACGCTGTTCTACCAGGAACGCAAGTTCTGATGAGGCTGACGGACGCCGCCGGCCTCGTCGGCGTCCTCGCCATCCTCCTCGCCTACGCCGCCGCCACGCTCGGGCGGCTGGACCCCAAGCGGCCGCTGTCGCTGTTCGCCAATTTCGCGGGCGCCGGCCTGATCCTGCTGTCGCTGGCGCACGACTTCAATCTCTCGGCGGTGGCCATGGAAGGCTCGTGGGCGCTGGTCTCGCTGGCCGGCCTGCTGCGCATCGGCTGGAGCCGGCTGCGCGGCCGCTAGGCCGCGGCGCGCGCCTCATCGCTCAGCCAGCGCAGGACGCTGTCGGCGATGTCTTCCCAGCCCGGCTCCCCCGGCAGCCAGTGGCTCATCTGCGGCATCACCTCGAACGTCGCCCCGATCCGCTCGGCGGTCTGGCGCACCGTGGCCGGCGGATGCACCACGTCCAGTTCGCCGGCGATGGCCAGGGCGGGCGCGGCCAGCCGGCCGGGCCCGACGCTGGTGGTCATGAACGGGTCGAGCCACCAGTTCAGCGCCTCACGCACGGCGCGCCCGCTCTCCGGCTTCAGGCGGCGGATCACCGCCTCGCGCTCGGCCGCCGGCATGCGGTCCAGGCTGTAGCTCCGCATCAGCCCGGCGTCGGGCTCCACGGCGCCCGACGAGAAGGGGCTCATCATCTGGATCCCCAGGGCGGTGATGCCCTCCTCCAGGCTGGAGCCGGCGACGCCCCAGGGCGGCGTGGGCGCCAGCAGCACCAGGGCCTGCAGCTTGGCCCGCCGCGCGGCCATCTGGGCCACCAGCCCGCCCATGGAGTGGCCGACCAGGATCGGCGCCCCGGGCAGGCTTTCGCACAGCGCCGCGACGTCGGCGGCGTAGTCGGCCATCGAGACCCCGATCACCCGGTCCGGGCCGTCGGCGGCGGCGTGGCCGCGCAGGTCCGGCGTATGGACGGCGAAGCCCGCGGCTTCGAACGGCGTGCGCAGGCGCTCGAAAGCCCAGCCGCCGCAAAAGGCGCCGTGCACCATGACGATGCTGGTCATATCCCCTCGCTTCCGATGTGCGGCGCGGGCCTTCTGGATTGCGGGCCCGTCAGCGTCATCCTACCCCAAAACCCGCGAGCGGCCGCCAGGTTTCACGCCGCTGTTGCGCCGCGACTTCGCAGCGCAGCAAATTGCGCGAAGGCCTGGACCACGATCTCGTAGGCTGCCCGCTTGAAGGGCACGATCAGCTCCGGCGCCTCGTCCAGATAGGCCCAGCGCCAGGCGTCGAACTCCGGCTCGCCGTGCGCCAGCAGGTCGAACTCGGCTTCCTGGCCGTCGAAGCGGAAGGCGAACCACACCTGCTTCTGCCCGCGCCAGCCGCGCGCGGCCTTGGGTCCGCCGTGGTTCTTCGGGAAGTCGTAGGCGACCCAGTCGTCTGTGCGGCCGAGGTAGCTGACGGACCGGGCGCCGGTCTCCTCGGCGAGCTCGCGGCGCGCGGCGTCCTGCAGGTCCTCGCCGGCGTCGACGCCGCCTTGCGGGAACTGCCAGTTGTAGGGGCCGGGCGTCGCCGCCCGCCGCCCGAGCCACACGCGGCCGTCCGGATGCAACAGCACGACGCCGACGTTGGGCCGGTACTTGGAGAGATCTTTCATCGCTTCTGCGCCAGCGCCGAGGCCGGCGCCAGCTGGTAACCCCGTTGTTCCACGCTACCTGCCCAACGCGCGACCTTCTCCAGGGTTACCGGATAGGCGAAGCCGGCGCCCAGCGCCTGGCCGCGCTGCAGGGCCCCGGCCTCCAGGGCGAGCAGCTGCTGGTCGATGGCCTGCTGGCTCAGCTGGTCGTCGATCACCCGCTCGGCGGAGGCCCGTGGGATGCCGCCGCCGATCCGCCGGCTGGCCGAGCCGTCGTCGATGAAGCCCAGGCCGCGGCCGCGCACCGAGCCGATGAAGGTGGCGTAGGCGTGGTCGTCGGCCAGGAACCGCGACCCGAGGTAGTTGGTCAGCCCGAAATAGCCGGTGGCCCGCGACAGGATCCACTCCAGCTTGTTGGTGGTGTCCGGGGCCTGGGCGTCGGCCATCAGCGTATAGGGGCCGGGATCGTTGTCCGGATAGTCGACCGGCTCCATCGGGGTCTCCAGCAGCACCTCGTGGCCGTGCGCGCGGGCCATGTCGATCCACCCCTGCAGGCCCTCGGCGTAGGGCACGAAGGACAGGGTGATCTGGCCGGGCAGGGTCTCGATGGCGGCCTGGGTGGCGCGGGCGTTGAGGCCCAGGCCGCCGATCACCAGGGCGATCTTCGGCCGGCCGTTGCCGGCGAAGGGGCGGGCGTAGGCCTCGAACGGCGTGCGGCCGTTCTGGGCGATGATCGGCAACGGCCCGCCGGGGCCCGGGGCGAAGAAGCCGGCGATCGGCGCCGCCGCCAGGGGGCCGCCGATGACCACGGGCGCGGCCTGCTGGCCGGCGTTCCAGGCGCCCGCCGCCATCGGCGCCAGCGGCCGCTCGGAAAGCCGCACGATGTCCTCGGTGACCGACACCCCGTGCGCCGCGCTCAGCGCCTCGCGCCAGCCCTGCGGCGCGTGGGCGAACACCGGCGCGAGGCCGATGCGCACCGGCCGCGGCTTGCCGCCCGGCCCGACCAGCTGCGCCACCACCGCCAGGGCGACGACGAACAGCACGGCCGCAGCGCCGGGTCGCAGGTAACGGCTGGCGAGCAGCCCCTTCAGGCCCGCGAGGTTCAGCCGCGGCGCGCTCAATCGAGGAATCGCAATCATGGCCAAGGTAGGAAGGCTCCTTCGTCAGGAAGGTCCGCCGATATGGTTAATGAAGGGCTTCCTTCCGCCGCCTGACCGCCGCGCCGCGCGCTCCCGCCGCAGGGCGCGCAAACGAAAAGGGCGGCTCCTGCGAGCCGCCCCGATCGCATGTTCCGGCCGCAGGCCTACTTGGTGATCTGCGGCGGCTTGACCTCGGCCACCTTGGCCTTGGAGCCGATCACCTCGGCGAGCCGCGCCGTGGGCTTCGGCAGCTTCGGCGTGGCCGCGACGGAGCCGTAGTGCAGCACGTCCTCGGCGCGGGCCAACTGGAAGTCCTTCTTGGCGTCGAAGGCCTCCGGCGGGGCTTCCGCCGGCTGGTGGGCCCCCTTGCGGACCTTGCCCTCGTCGGCGTTCAGGGCGTTCTTGAACGAGGCTTCCGAGAACTGGAAGGCGCGGTTGGCGATCGACTGCGCCTCGTCCTTGGTGGAGGCCACTTCCAGGTCCGGCTCGATGCCGGTCTTCTGGATCGAGCGGCCGGACGGCGTGTAGTAGCGCGCCGTGGTCAGCTTCAGCGCCCCGTCCATGCCGCCGCGCAGCGGGATCACGGTCTGCACCGAGCCCTTGCCGAAGCTGGTCAGGCCGACGATCTCGGCGCGCTTGCGGTCCTGCAGGGCGCCGGCGACGATCTCGGCGGCCGAGGCGGTGCCGGAATTGATCAGCACCACCATCGGCATGCCGTTGGTGATGTCGCCCGGGCGGGCGTTGTAGCGCTCGACGTCGCGCGGATCGCGGCCGCGCTGGGAGACGATCTCGCCGTTGTTGAGGAACAGGTCGGAGACCCCGACCGCCTGGTCGAGCAGGCCGCCCGGATTGTTGCGCAGGTCGAGGACCAGGCCCTTCATCTTCGGGTTCTTGGCCTTCAGCGAGGCAAAGGCCTCCTCGGCCTCGTCGGTGGTCTTCTCGTTGAAGCCGGAGAGCCGCAGCACGCCGTAGTCGCCTTCCATCTTGGCGGTGGCGGACTTGGGCTTGATCACCTCGCGGACCAGCTTGACGTCGAACGGGTCGGACTTCTCGCGCGCGATGGTCAGCGTCACCGTCTCGCCGGGCTTGCCGCGCATCTGCTTGACCGCGTCGTTGACCGACAGGCCGAGCACGCTGTCGCCGTTGACCGCGGTGATGAAGTCGCCGGCCTTCACGCCGGCGTTGGCGGCCGGGGTGCCGTCCATCGGCGAGATCACCTTGACCACGCCATCCTCGCTGGTGACCTCCAGGCCGAGGCCGCCGTACTCGCCGCGCGTCTGGTCGCGCATGTCGTCGAAGCTTTCGGGGTCGAGGTAGCCGGAGTGCGGATCGAGCGAGGTGAGCATGCCGTCGAGCGCGGCGTGGATCAGCTTGGTGTCGTCGACCGGCGTGACGTACTGGCGCTCGACGGTGTCGAGCACGTCGCCGAACAGGCCGAGCATCCGATAGGTCTTGGCCCGCGGCTCGGCCGCGGCCATGGCGTGCTGGCTCACGTAGGCCATGGACCCTGCGCCGAGCACGAAGGCCGAAACGCCGATCAGAAGGTACTTCTTCATCATCGCCTGCCGTAGGCTCCCTTGCGACCATCCGGCCGCTTATGAAACAGGCCCCCGGGGCGCCTTCGTGGCGCTCAGCCCGTTTGGTTTCTTATCCAACGCGCAGGATCGACTGGCGAGCCCTGCTCACGGATCTCTAGATAGAGTTCAGATGGCGATTGTCGACCATCCGGCATCCATCCGACAGGCTGTCCCGGCGCGACGGATTGTCCGACCGTCACGGTGGGGCGTTCGAGGCCAGCAAGCACGAGATGGTAGCCGCCTGCCAGCCTTAATATCAAGATGACCCCCCAGCCCTTCACGGGGCCCACATACTGGACGAGACCGGCGCCGGGGCTGGCCACGCGAGAGGCGCGGGCCGGGGTCCATGTCAAGCCGTTGGACCGTCCGCCGCCGCCGAGCGCATCGCCGAAGCGGCGGGTCAACGGACCGGATACGGGGGCGATGAGGCCGGCCGGGGCGGCCAGCTTCGCATCGGATAGGGCCGGGGCCGGCGTCGGCCCCCGCAGCAGCGGCGAGGCGGCCCCCGGCTCGGGGGCGGCGTCGGCCTGCTCGCTCTCGGCGGTGAACAGCGCCTCGCTCTCCACCGCCGCCAGGCGGCGCTGGCGCATCATCTCGCCGGCCTCGCGGGCGTAGACCTGGGCGCGGCGCTGCAGTTCCGGCGTCATCGCCTTGACCAGGATGGCGGCGCGCACCGCGTCCTTGGCGTCGCGCGGCGAGACCAGCAGGGCGGGCGGCGGATCGCGCCGCAGCTGTTCCAGCACCGACAGCAGCCGCGCCAGCTGGCTCATGTTGCGGGCCTGGCCGGCGGAGAGCTCGGTCTCCTCCAGGTTCAGCCGCGCCAGCCGCTCGCCGGTGGCGGCGATCGCGACGGCGCCCAGGGCGGTCGCCGCCATCGCCGCGCTGAAGAGAACCGCTGTGCGCATCAGTCCCTATGGTAGGGCGAACCGGCCAGAATTGAGACCGCCCGATAGACCTGTTCGGCCAGCATGGCGCGGGCCAGCGCATGCGGCCAGGTCTGCGGCCCGAAGGCCAGCTTGCCGTTCGCCGCCGCCAGCAGGGCGGGATCGAGCCCGTCCGCCCCGCCGATCACAAATGCGAGACGCCGCGCCCCGCGGTCGCGGATCAGGGCGATCTCCTCGGCGAACGCCCGCGAGGGCCGCGCCGTCCCGTGCTCGTCGCAGGCGATGACGTGGGCGCCCTCCAGGTGCGGCCGCAAGGCCTCGGCCTCGGCGGCCTTGCCGGGCTTGCGGCTCTCGACCTCCACCACCTCCACCGGCCCGAGCCCCAGCGCGCGCCCGGCCGCCGTCGCCCGCTCGGCATAGAGCTTCACCAGCTCGGTCTCTGGCGAGCGGCCGAGCTTGCCGATGGCGAGCAGGGTGATCTTCATGCCTAGCGGTAGGGGTGCGGGTCTCGTTCGAAGTCGATCAGCCGCCCCTCATGCTCGATGAGGATCCGTTCCGCCGCGATCCCGGCCGCCCGCATCTCCCTGACGATGTCGGCGGCCCGCCACTGGGTGGGGATGATCAGCACCTTCACCGGCCGGGTCTTCAGGACGTCGCGGAACTGGATCTGCTGGCCGGCGCCGGGCACGTGGGTGCCGACCTTGCCGGGGTCGGAATCCACCACCAGCGGGAAGCGCGCGGCGTCGACCCCGAACTGATGCATGAAGGCCGCGCCCTTGCCGGTGCCGCCCCAGATCGCGGTCAGCTCGCCGCTGGCGGCCAGGGCGTCGAGTTGGCGGGCGATCTCGCGACGGCTCGCGTCGCTCCGCCGCCGGAACGCCTGCGCCTCGGCGGCGCGGGCCTGGGCGGCGGCCGGCACGCCCAGCCGGACCAGGGCATAGACCACCTCGCCGTCGTAGCCGTGGGCCAGCTCGAAGACGTCGCCGGACCGCTCCATCAGGGTGCGGAAGCTGTCGGTGGTGAAGTGGGAGACGTGTTCGTAGAAGAAGTCCGCCAGCCGGTCGGTGGCGAACACCCGGTCGATGCAGGGGCTTTCCGCGAACAGCCACACCGGCTTGTCCACCTGCGACGCGCCCCAGGCCAGCTTCTCGAGCAGGGCGGCCGGGTCGGTGAGGTGCTCCAGCACGTGGCGGATCACCACCGCGTCGGGCGCGAAGCGCGGGGTGTCGGCCAGCGGATCGAACAGCCGGGCATGGAACTCGAAGCCCTGGCCGGTCTCCGGGTGGGTGCTGGGATCGAAGCCGAGGATGCGGCCCTCGCCGCCGCAGGCCCCCGCCAGGGCGCGCAGGAAATGCCCCTCGCCGCAGCCGATCTCCACCAGCACCGGATTGGCCGGCATCCGGCGGACCAGCAGCTCGCAGCTCTCCGCCAGGTGGCCCTTCCAGATCGTCCCGTTGTTGAACATCCGGTTCGGCGCGTCGCGGTAGGGCACGGCGTCGTAGCGGAAGCTGTGGTTCCAGACGTGGGTGCAGCGCGGGCACTGGACGAAGTCGTGCGGATGCCGCGCCATGCCTTGGGCTTCGGTCGCCGACGCCGGCCAGCCCAGCGTCGCCAGCGGCTGGGCCCCGCCGTCGAAGAAGGGCGCGGCGACCGTATGGGCGCAGACCGGGCAGGTCGCCTCGACGAAGCCGGCCTGGCTCATGCCGCCGCCGGGTCGGCGCGCCAGCCGCTGGCCAGCCGCTCGCCGCGGCCGGCCGCGGCCACCGCCGCTGAGAGGAAGGTCTCGAAGTCCCGCACCGCCTTCAGGTCGTTGAACAGCTCCGCCTGGGCCGCGCTGCGCAGCGCCGTCCGCAGTCGCGCCCGCCGCGCCGGGTCCCGGCCCAGCGCCAGGGCCAGCGGCGCATAGTCCTCCAGCCGCTCGGCGACCGGCGCGTCCGCGATCCCCATCTGCCGGTAGGCCCCGGCGACGATGCGGCCGCGGGCGAAGCGGCCCGGCCAGGTGACGATCGGCGTGCCATGCAGCATCGGCTCGAACAGGGTGTTGCCGCTCCCGAAGTGGATCGGATCCAGCAGCACGTCGATCAGCCCGAGGTGGGCGACGAAGCGCCCGGTCGGCATGCGCGGCAGGAACCGGACCCGCTCCAGCAGCGCCGGATGATGCGCGCGCCAGCGGGTCTTGAGCAGCTCGGTCCAGTGCGGCTTGGCCGGATCGAGCAGCACGATGTGCCCGTCGGGATCGCCCTGCGCGATGTCCGCCAGCACCTGGTCGAACGCCGGGTGGATCTTGAAGAACGACTGCGGGCAGCCATAGAGGACGCCGCTCGCCGGCAGGCCCAGGTCCGCCCGCGACAGCGACGCATCGCCGAGGCTCGGCGCCGGGTAGCAGGTCGGCAGCCGGCCAAGCAGCGCGAGGCGTTCGACATAGGCGGCAGGGCCGTCGTCCGGCTCCAGCGAGGCGGCCGAGACGAAATAGTCCATGGTGTCGACGCCGGTGGTGTTCGGGTGGCCCCAGCTGGTGGCCTGCACCGGCGCCAGCCGCGAGTGGGCGAGATAGTAGGCCTCGCCGGACATGCCGATGTCCGCGAAGAACGCCACGTCCGGCGCCAGCGCTTCCAGCTGCCGGCGCTGCTCCTCCAGCGATTCGCCCAGCGTGATCGAGACGTCGGCGGCGCGGTCGAGCAGCGCGCGGAAGCCGTCCTGCTTGCTGTGGAACAGGTGGACCAGCGCGACCTCGAACCGGCTGCGGTCGAGGTTCTCGATGAAACCCCGGTTCAACTTGCCGACCACGTGGTCGTGGAAGAATTCCGAGATGAAGGCGACCTTGATCCGGCCGGTCGGCGGGCTCCAGCCGCGCAGACGTGGCGACTGGTAGTCGAGCCCGGGGTTCTTCCGGCGCAGGACCGCGCTGGTCTGCTCCAGCAGCGCCCGGTCGTCGAGCCCGTGGTACGACAGCGGAAACCAAGGAAGATTGTTCGGCTCGGTGTCGAAGGCGTAGGTCGCCGGGCTGGAGCCGAACCGCGTCAGATCCGCCTGGTAGGCCGATCGCTCCTGTAGGATCTGCTCCCACGACATCGGGAAGGTGCTCACCATCAGGTGCGCCTGCATGGCCGCCGACAGCGTGCCGTCGATCCGCGCCGCCGCCAGGTAGCAGGCCTTGGCCTCGGCGATCCGGTCGTGGCTCTTCAGCAGGTTGCCGAGGTTGCGCAGGGCGCCGGGATTTTCCGGATCGAGCGCCAGCGCCTGGCGGAACGCCGCCTCGGCCTCCGCATCGCGTTCCAGCTTGCGCACTGCGACGCCGAGGTTGGTTAGCGCCTCCACCTGGCGGGGGTCGAGCACCAGCGCCTGGCGCAGCACGATTTCGGCGTCGGCCGCGCGGCCCTTCTGCAGCATCAGGGCGGCGCCCAGGTCGGCGTGCAGCCGGGCCTCGGCCGGCGCCGTCTCCAGCGCCCGCCGCAGCCGGGCCTCGGCCGCCGCGTAATGGCCCTCGGCGATCAGGCTCAGCCCCCAGGCGTGGTTCAGCCGCAGCGCCAGCGCCGCGACCCTCGGGCTGCCCCCGCTCCCGTCCTGGGACTGCCCATCCCGCGTTTGGCGGTCGGTGAGCAGGTCCTCGGCCTGCTTGAACTGGCCGGCCTCCACCAGCGCCAGCCCATAGGTGACCCAGTTCTCCGTCCCGGCGCCGCGGCCGGCGGCGATCGCCAGGTGCGACAGCGCCTCGGCTACCCGCTTGCGCTGCAGGCACAGGGCGCCGAGGTTGTGCCGCGCCCGCACGTGGCCGGGATCGGCCGCCAGCGCCTCGCCGTAGAGCCGCTCGGCCTCGTCGAGCCGCTGCGCGCGGTGCGCCTCCAGCGCCTGGTCAAAGGACGCCTGCCCGGCGTCCGCGCGGGACGGCGTCGAGGAGGGGGCGGGACCTTCGGACATCAAACGCCTCTAGCAGGGCGCGGCTGGAAGTTCGAGCCTCGCGGCGAGGTTTCTTGCCGTGATCGTAGGCATACGACCCGGCGGACCTCATCGCGCTTGACGCCTTGTCGCTGAGTCGAAGTAAGCTTCACCTTAGCCGCCGTCGGGGCGCGGCGGGACTGTTCTCAAAGGATCGATATGAAGCTTCAGATTTCGGCCTTGGCGCTTGTCGCCGCCTTGGCGTCGACCTCCGCCGCCAGCGCGGCCGACGCGCCGTCGGCGGCTCACCTGGCGGCCATGAAGAAGCTGGTCGCCAGCGGCCAGTACAAGACCGCCGTGGCCAAGCTCACCTCCGACTACGACCGGATCGTCGCCGACCTGGTCACCCTCACCGAGATCCCCGCGCCGCCGTTCAAGGAGCAGACCCGCGCCAAGGCCTACATGGAGATGCTGAAGGCCCACGGGCTTTCCGACGTGGAAATGGACGCCGAGGGCAATGTGATGGGCCTGCGACGCGGCACGGGTCCGGCCGGCGGCCCGCTGCTGGTAGTCACCGCCCACCTCGACACCGTGTTTCCGGAAGGCACCGACGTGAAGGTCCGCCGCGAGGGCGCCAAGCTGAGCGCCCCGGGCATCGGCGACGACACCGCCAGCCTGGCCGTCGACCTCGGCCTGATCCGGGCGATGGACGCCGCCAAGATCAAGACCAAGGGCGACATCCTGTTCATGGGCAATGTCGGCGAGGAGGGCCCGGGCGACCTGCGCGGCGTCCGCTACCTGTTCTCCAAGGGCAAGTACAAGGACCGCATCAAGTACTTCATCTCCTTCGAGCCGGGCCGCGAGCGGATCACCAACGCCGGCGTCGGCTCCAAGCGCTACCACGTGACCTTCAAGGGCCCCGGCGGCCACAGCTACGGCGCCTTCGGCCTGGTCAGCCCGGCCTACGCCATGGGCGACGCCATGGCCCAGTTCGGCAAGATCCAGGTCCCCGCCAAGCCGAAGACCACCTACACCGTCGGTCTGGTCGACGGCGGCACCTCGGTGAACTCGATCCCGTTCGCCATGTCGATGACCGTCGACATGCGCTCGGAGGGCAAGGCCGAGCTGAAGACCGAGGAGGACCAGTTCCTGGCCATCCTGCCCAAGGCCGCCGACGCCGAGAACGCCACGCGCTCCACCGCCAACGGCAAGATCACCGTCGACAACAAGCTGATCGGCGACCGCCCGGTCGGCGCGACGCCCATGGACGCCGAGATCGTGCAGGTCGCGGCCGCGGCGGTGGCGGCCGGCGGCGGCAAGCCCAGCTTCGGCGCCAGCTCCACCGACTCCAACATCCCCATGAGCCTCGGCGTCCAGGCCGTCACCCTCGGCGCCGGCTTCGAGGCCGAACGGGCCCACGCCCCCGACGAGTACCTGACCTTGGACAAGCCCAGCGACCTGCAGCACATGGCCATCGGCCTCGCCACCGTGCTGGCGCTGGCCGGCGCCGAGGTCCGCTAGCCCGACGCAGGTGACAGAGCCTCCCCCGGCGCGAAGCGCGGGCTGGGGGAGATTTGTTCTCTTTTGTTCGGCACCGGCCGGTCCGCGCTAGGCTGCGCCGCATGGCCTTCCCCGCGAAGAAGTACGGCGCCATCCCCCGCCAGACCCTGAACGCCGCTCCAATTCCTCCCCCAGCGCGTA
The DNA here is from genome assembly GCF_003254505.1 of Phenylobacterium hankyongense. Classification (NCBI taxonomy): domain Bacteria; kingdom Pseudomonadati; phylum Pseudomonadota; class Alphaproteobacteria; order Caulobacterales; family Caulobacteraceae; genus Phenylobacterium; species Phenylobacterium hankyongense. Next base: position 1,632,288 of record NZ_QFYP01000001.1, read on the forward strand.
GCGCGATGTGGGGGAGGTGTCAGCGAAGCTGACGGAGGGGGTCCTCCGGGGCCGGCCCCGACCGGAGCATCACAGCCCAGAAGCGTCGCCTGTCCATTGACAACCTGCCGTTGCGCAGTTCCTCTGTCCGCGGGCTGATCAAAAAACAAACTACCCTGGGGAGGGAAATCTTGAACACCGTCAACCGGATCGCGCGTGCGGTCCTCTGCGGCGCTGTGCTCGCGTCCACCGCCGCCTGCGCCACCGTCACCCGTGGCTCCAACGACACCTGGACCGTGCAGACCGAACCGTCGGGCGCCGCCGTCCGCACCACCAACCAGTTCGCCTGCGACTCCACGCCCTGCACCTTCAAGATGCAGCGCAAGGCGGAGTTCGACGTCACCATCACCAAGCCCGGCTACAAGACCTGGCAGGGCCACGTGACCCACCACGTCGCCGGGGCCGGCGGCGCGGGCATGGCCGGCAACGTGATCCTTGGCGGCATCATCGGCGCCGGCGTCGATGTCGCCACCGGGGCGATGTACGACCTCGTGCCCAATCCGCTGTCGGTGAAGCTCGAGACGGAGGGCAAGGCCAATGGCGCCCCGTAGCACCGCCGCCCTCGTCGCCCTGGCGCTCGCGGGCCTGGGCGCCACCGCCTGCACCACCACCAGCCAGGTCCACCCGGAATACGTCTCGGCCGGCCTGTCCGCGCCGGTCGTGCAGGGCAAGGCGGTGATCGTCATGGACGCCGCCGCCCGGAACGGGACCGTCACCGCCCACCCGACCTCGCTCACCGGCGCGGCGACCTCGATCACCGAGCCCATGGGCCCGATCATCGCGGCCACCGGCCAGAAGGTGTTCGGGGCGGGGTTCTCCGGCGGAGCCCAGGTGGCCGACCAGCCGCAGCCGGACGCCTACGCCGTCGCGCTGCGGTCGGACTCCTTCAGCTTCAAGTACGACCAACTGAGCAACCTCGGGTTCGCGATCACCCCAAAGGTCTCGGTGGGCGTCACCGCCGACGTGGCGGCGCCGGGCGGCAAGCCCCTGCTGCACAAGTCCTACACCCGCACCGACATCACCACCGGCGCCTACGCGGCGAGCCTCAACCCGCCGGAGAAGATCAACCAAGCCCTCCACATGGCGCTCGGCGAGATCTGGCGCGAAGTGCTGGATGACATCAAAGCGGCGGCGGCAAAGGGCGCGCCCTAACCCCCGCCCGCTCCGCTCATCCCCGCGAAAGCGGGGACCCAGGCTTTTTCAATCCAGCGGTCAAACGCCTCTGAAAACCGGCATTCCTCAGGAATGCTGAAGGTCCTTAAGCCCATGGTCAGATGTCCGCTCCGGGTTTCGGTTGCGCTCAAGGAGCGCGCCTCCGGCGCCCGCTCCCCGGCGGCCCTGCGGGCCGTCATTGACCCGGTTGCAAGCCGGAGCATGCTCGCCGCCATGGACCTAAAGGGCTCAACCGCCTCACGGGCCGCCCCGGCCGCAGGAGCAGACATTGGGTGGGCAAAAAGGGAGGGGCGGCTTCTGGCACGAAGGCGACCTTGGGAAGGTCCGCTTCAGGGACGATCGCTGAGCTTCAGTGATGAATGGCCGCTTCATCCCATTTGCTGACGTTGGGAGAGTCAGCTTTCGGACGCTTTCTCAGCTTGGCCGCACTCAGTCCGCTGCTGACTCTCAGGCGACATTCGGTACGTCTGCTTGCCGCCCCAGTCCGGAGCGTTCTGAGCCAGTAAGCGGCGGGCTGCGCTCTAGAGGGCGCGTTTCAGGTAGGGAGCAGTGCGGCTGCGCCTGGCCTTGGCGACCTCGGGGGGCGGACCGCTGGCGACGACCTCGCCGCCCTCGTCGCCCGCGCCAGGCCCGATGTCGACCACCCAATCGCTGCTGGCCGCCAGGCTCATGTCGTGGTCGACGACGATCACCGTGTTGCCGGCGTCTACCAGGGCGTCGAGCTGGACGAGCAGCCTCTCCACGTCGGTGGGGTGCAGTCCGGTGGTGGGCTCGTCCAGGACATAGAGGGCGCCGCCGCGCTGCGAGCGCTGCAGCTCGGTGGCCAGCTTGACGCGCTGGGCCTCGCCGCCCGAAAGCTCGGTGGCCGGCTGGCCAAGGCGCAGGTAGCCCAGGCCGACCTCACGCAGCACCTTCAGCGAGCGGCAGACATTCGGCGCATCGGCGAAGAACTCCCAGGCGCCGTCCACCGTCATGCCCAGCACCTCGGCGATGTTGCGGTCGCGATAGTGGATTTCCAGGGTCTTCGGATTGTAGCGGGTGCCGTGGCAGGTGGGACAGGGCGCGTAGACGCTGGGCAGGAACAGCAGCTCGACCATGACGAAGCCTTCGCCCTCGCAGCGCGGGCAGCGACCCTTGGCGACGTTGAAGGAGAACCTTCCGGCGTTGTATCGCCGCCGCTTGGCGTCCGGCGTGGCCGCGAAGATCGCCCGGACATGGTCGAACAGGCCCGTGTAGGTGGCGAGGTTCGAGCGGGGCGTCCGGCCGATCGGCTTCTGGTCCACCTCGATCAGCCGTTTGACGCCGGCCAGCCCGCCCTCGATCCGGCCGTCGGTGGCCCTGTCCGGCTCGCGTTCCAGGGCGGCCTCGATGTCCAGATCCTCCGCCACGGGAGCCGGCGCGCCCAGCGCATCCGCGACCAGTTCGACGAGGGCCTGGCTGACCAGGCTGGACTTCCCCGATCCGGAGATGCCGGTCACCGCCGCGCGCACCCCCAGGGGAAGGTCGCAGTCCAGGCCGTGCAGGTTGTTGCGGGTCACGCCACGCAGTTTGAGCCACCCGGACGGCTTGCGGCGGCGCCGGCGCGCCGGGGTCTCCCCGGCGAATAGGTGGCGGGCGGTCTCGGACCCGCGCACGCCCTTGAGCCCTTCGAGCGGACCGCTGTAGAGCACCTCGCCGCCGCGCTCGCCGGCGGCCGGGCCGACGTCGACCACCCAGTCGGCGTGACGGACCACGTCCAGCTCGTGCTCGACCACGAACAGCGAATTACCGACAGCCTTCAGCCCATCGAGCGCCCGCAAGAGCGCCTCCGTGTCGGCCGGGTGCAGGCCCGCCGAGGGCTCGTCGAGGACATAGACCACGCCGAACAGATTGGAGACGACTTGGGTCGCCAGCCGCAGGCGCTGCAGTTCGCCGGGCGAGAGGGTCGGCGTGCTCCGCTCCAGCGTCAGGTAGCCGAGGCCGAGGTCCAGCAACACCGAGAGCCGCCTGCAGAGGTCGGCGGCGATCCGCTCGACGACCATGGCCTTCTCGGGATGGGTCTTGGCCAGCCGCGGGAGCTTCGTCGACTGACCGTCGGCGTAGGGCGCGAAGATCTCCGAGAAGCGCTTCATCGGCAGCCGGCTCATCTCGGCGATGTCGAAGCCTTCGAAGCTGACCGACAGGGACTCCTTCCGCAGCCGCTTGCCGTTGCAGAGCGGGCAGGGGCTGGCGACCATGTAGCGAGCCGCCCGTCTCTTCATCATGGCGCTGTTGGTGGTGGCGAAGCTGTGGGTCACGTGCCGCCGGGCGCTGGAGAAGGTGCCCATGTAGCTGGGCTCCATCTTCCGCCGGATGGCGCGCTTGATCTCCTCATGATCGAAGCCGGGATAGACCGGGACCACCGGCTGCTCGTCGGTGAACAGGATCCAGTCGCGGGTCTTCTTCGGCAGCTCGCGCCACGGCCGGTCCACGTCGGCGCCCAGGGTGATCAGGATGTCGCGCAGGTTCTGGCCACCCCAGGCCATGGGCCAGGCCGCCACCGCCCGCTCGCGGATGGTCAGCGAGGGGTCGGGCACCATCGAGGCCTCGGTGACCTCATGTAGGCGCCCAAGGCCATGGCAGCGCGGGCACGCCCCCTCCGGTGTGTTGGGGGAGAACGACTCGGCGTCCAGGTGCGGCTGGCCCGCCGGATACTCACCGGCACGCGAAAAGAGCATCCTCAGGAGGTTCGAGAGGGTGGTGACGCTGCCCACGGACGACCGCGCCGTTGGCGAGCCGCGCTGTTGCTGCAGCGCCACCGCCGGCGGCAGGCCCTCGATCTCGTCGACCTGGGGCACGCCCATCTGGTGGAACAGTCGCCGCGCGTAAGGTGACACGCTTTCCAGGTAGCGGCGCTGGGCCTCGGCGTAGAGCGTCGAGAAAGCCAGGGACGACTTGCCCGAGCCGGAGACCCCGGTGAACACCACGAGGGCGTCACGGGGGATGTCGACGTCCACGTTCTTCAGATTGTGCTCGCGTGCGCCGCGCACCCGCACAAACCCTGCCGCCGTGGCGGCGCGCGTCCTGGCCGATCTCGACATCCCATGGCCTCCGGGGTGGTAAAGGCGCGGCTGGAGGCGCGGTTGCTTCGGCAGGCTACGTGAGCGCCCCCATTGATGACTGGGCGAGGATCGGTGGCCGTGCCGTAGGATCGTTCGACTGCGGCCAGTCGATAGTTCGGCCAGCCGAGCAGGTGCGGGCGTCAGGCGACGTCAGGATTGCGGCTGGAGGTCAACGTCCGCACTTGGCGCAAAGCGGACGGGCGCGCGTCCGCCCACATGCCCGCTCCTAGGATAAGGCCGACCTTCGCGACCGACGCGCCGTCCCCCCTCTCTCGTTGACTCCACGCTCGCCGTGCGTATAAGTCCCGCCCTCTCGCCCGCCGGGCCACTGGCGGGCGCATTCCGTTTTGCACACACGACAAAGTACGAAGGCGCGAAGATGTACGCGGTGATCAAGACCGGCGGCAAGCAGTACCGGGTCCAACCGGGCGATCTGCTGGTGGTCGAAAAGCTCGACGGCGAACCCGGCGCCAACGTGGCGTTCGGCGAAGTGCTGATGCTGGGCGAGGGCGAGGCCATCACGCTCGGCGCCCCCACCGTGGCCGGCGCGACTGTCTCGGCGACCCTGATCGAGACCCGCAAGGGCGAGAAGGTGAAGATCTTCAAGAAGATCCGCCGCCAGGGCTATCGCCGCACCAAGGGCCACCGGCAGATCGAAAGCGTCCTGCGGGTGACTTCCATCGCCGGCGCCGACGGCAAGGAAACCAAGTGGGACGGCACGGTGGACATGACCACCAAGGCCGAGCTGAACGCCCGCTCGCGGAACCTGAAGTTCCTGGCCCCCGGCGCGGAAGCCGAAGCCGCTGCCGCCCCCAAGGCCGCCAAGACCGCCGCCCCCAAGGCGCCGGCCAAGGCCAAGGCTGCGCCCAAGGCCAAGGCCGACACCGCCGAGGAAGTCCTCGCCGATCCGGCCGTGATCGCGGCGATGGACTCCGCGGAGACCAACGCCCCCGTCGCCGAGGCCCCCGTTGCGGAAGCCAAGAAGGCCGCGCCGAAGAAGGCCGCGGCGCCCAAGGCTGAAGGCGACGACGAGACCAAGGCTGCCGCCCCCAAGAAGGCCGCCGCCCCGAAGAAGGACAAGTCGGCCGAGTAGGGCCGACTGCTTAGGATCAGGAGAGCGCAATGGCTCACAAGAAATCAGGCGGCTCCTCGCGCAACGGTCGCGATTCGGCCGGTCAGCGCCTCGGCGTGAAGAAGTTCGGCGGCGAAGCGGTGCTCGCCGGCAACATCCTCGTGCGTCAGCGCGGCACCAAGTTCTGGGCCGGCGCCAACGTGGGCATGGGCAAGGACCACACCCTCTTCGCCAAGGCGCACGGCGCGGTGAAATTCATCACCAAGCGTGATGACCGCACCTACGTCACTGTGGTGCCGGCGCAGGTGATTGCAGCCGAATAGGCGGAACCTCTCCATCCGGTTCCGCCCCAATCAGAGGCGGACCGGACAAGACTTCAAGCGGGGAGTCCGGGACGCCGGGCTCCCCGCTTTTCGTTTTGGGCCCCCGTCAGAGGGGCCGGGAGGCAAGAAGATGTGCGCGATCGAAGTCACACCGAGCCTGGCGACGGAACGGCTCCTGCTGCGCGGCCACGTGCCGTCGGACGCCGAGCGGCTCTGCCAGCTGGCCAACGACATCAAGGTGGCGGGGATGACCGCGGCCATGCCGCACCCCTACGTCGCCGCCGACGCCGAGGCCTTCATCGACCGCGCCATCCGCCAGGACTGGCGCACCCAGGCGGCCTTCGCCATCGAGCACCGCCAGTTCGGCCTGGTCGGCGGCCTCGGCTTCAAGCCCGCGGCCCGCGGCCGCACCGAGCTCGGCTACTGGATCGGCCGGCCGTTCTGGAACCGCGGCTACGCCACCGAGGCCGCCCGCGCGGCGCTGCGGTGGGCGCAGCGGGACTGGCGCAAGAAGCTGGTGGTCGCCGGCCACTTCGCCGACAACCCGGCCTCCGGCCAGGTGCTCTGCAAGTCCGGCTTCCTCTACACCGGCGACGTCGAGCTGCGCGACAGCCGCGCCCGCGGCCAGACGGTGCCCACCCGGCTGATGGTGTGGCTGGCGTAAACGCCTCCCGGCCCCTTCTCCCCTTGCGGGAGAAGGTGTCGGGCGGGCGCCCGACGGATGAGGGCGCGCGTTGACTTGCCAGCTGCCATGGCGCGCCAGCGCCGCCTTGTCGGTCCACGAACCACACGAACCACACCAACGGGCCGTGCGGCGCGCGAGGCTCCCCCAGATGAACCCCCGTTCGTGTGGTTCGTGTGGTTCGTGGACAAACAGCGCCTGCGGCGCAAAGCCTGCGAGGCGAGCGCGACCCCTCATCCGAGCCGCCGGCGCGGCCCACCTTCTCCCGCAGGGGGAGAAGGATCACCCGAGAACGCACCGCCGGTTTTGTGCTAAGCGGCGACCAACAAGGCTCCCGATCTCCCGATGAAGTTCCTCGACCAGTGCAAAGTCTACATCCGCTCCGGCAACGGGGGCGGCGGCGTCGTCTCGTTCCGGCGTGAGAAGTACATCGAGTACGGCGGCCCCGACGGCGGCGACGGCGGCAAGGGCGGCGACGTCTGGATCGAGTCGATGGACGGCCTCAACACCCTGATCGACTACCGCTACCAGCAGCACTTCCGCGCCGAGACCGGCGGCCACGGCATGGGCCAGAACCGCCATGGGGCGAACGGCGCCGACTCCGTCCTGCGCGTGCCGGTCGGCACCCAGGTGCTGGAGGAGGACAAGGAGACGGTGATCGCCGACCTCGACCAGCCGGGGATGCGCGTCCTGCTGGCCAAGGGCGGCAACGGCGGCTGGGGCAACACCCGCTTCAAGGGGCCCATCAACCAGGCGCCGCGCCGCGCCAACCCCGGCCAGGACGGCGAGGAGAAGGCCATCTGGCTGCGGCTGAAGCTGATCGCCGACGTCGGCCTGGTCGGCCTGCCGAACGCCGGCAAGTCGACCTTCCTGGCGGCCGCCAGCGCCGCCAAGCCGAAGATCGCCGACTACCCGTTCACCACCATCGCCCCCAACCTCGGCATGGTCGACCTGTCCACCAGCGAGCGGTTCATCCTGGCCGACATCCCCGGCCTGATCGAGGGCGCCTCGGAGGGCGCGGGCCTTGGGACCCGCTTCCTCGGCCACGTGGAGCGCACCGCCGTCCTCGTCCACCTGGTGGACGGCACGCAGGACGACGTCGGCGGCGCCTGGCGCACCGTGCGCCACGAGCTGGAAAGCTACGGCGAGGAGCTGGGCGACAAGATCGAGATCCTGGCGCTGAACAAGATCGACGCCCTCGATCCCGAGACCATCGCGGCCAAGGCCGCCGAGCTGGAGGCCGCGGCCGGCGTCAAGGTCCGCCGCATCTCCGGCGTCGCCGGAACCGGCGTCGTCGAGATCCTGCGCGAGGCCTACGCCCTGGTCCGCGCCGGCAAGGCCGCGGCCGCCGCCGCCAGCGCTGCGCCCGCCGAAGACGAGGGCTGGGCGCCTTGAGCTCGCTCGCCGCCGCCAAGCGGATCGTCGTCAAGGTCGGCTCGGCCCTGCTGGTGGGGGCCGACGGCGCCGACCGCGCCTGGCTCGCCGCCTTCGCCGCCGACGTCGCCCGCCTGCGCGCCCGCGGCCAGCAGGTGCTGGTGGTCTCCTCCGGCGCCGTCGGCCTCGGCCGCCGCCGCCTGGCCCTGCCGAAGCGCGCCCTGACCCTGCCGGAGAAACAGGCCGCCGCCGCCGCCGGCCAGTCGGCCCTGATGCGCGCCTGGGAGGAGGCCCTGGAGCCCCACGCCCTGGCCGCCGCCCAGATCCTGCTGACCCGCGACGACACCGAGGTCCGCCGCCGCTGGCTGAACGCCCGCGCCACCGTCGAGACCCTGCTGGCCCTCGGCGTCGTCCCCGTCGTCAACGAGAACGACACCGTCGTCACCGAGGAGATTCGATACGGCGACAATGACCGGTTGGCCGCCCGCGTCGCCCAGATGATCGGCGCCGACGTCCTGGTGCTGCTGTCCGACGTCGACGGCCTCTACACCGCCGATCCGCGCCGCAATCCGGCCGCCGAGCACATGCCGCGGATCAGCCGCCTGACGCCGGAGATCGAGGCCATGGCCGGCGGGGCCAACGCCGCGGCCGGGGTCGGCACCGGCGGCATGGCCACCAAGCTCGCCGCCGCCCGCATCGCCCAGTCGGCCGGCTGCGCCACCGTCATCACCCTTGGCCACCGCCCCTCGCCGCTGTCGGCGCTGGAGCACGGCGAGCGGGCCACCGTCATCGAGCCCTCGACCACCCCGGCCGCCGCCTACAAGGCCTGGATCGCCGGCAGCCTCGCCCCGTCCGGCGCCCTGGTGGTCGACGACGGCGCGGCCGCCGCCGTGCGCCGCGGCAAGAGCCTGCTGGCCGCCGGCCTGCGGCGCGTCGACGGCGTCTTCGACAAGGGCGACGCGGTGGTCATCCACGACGAGGCGGGCCGCGAGATCGCCCGCGGCATCGTGCGCTACGAAGCCGAGGACGCCACCCGGATCTGTGGCCTGAAGAGCGAGGCCATCGAGGCGGTGCTGGGCTACACCTCCGGACCGCTGGTGCACGCCGACGACCTGGCGCTGGCCGCCCATGTCGCGGCCTGAGTTTGCTCCGGGTGCTGAAGGCGCTTAGGTAAGGCTCATCCTGAGCAAATGGGGGCAGGTGTGGACGACGGCGGCGCACGGCATGAACCCGGCCCGACCCGCGAGGGTCGGCTGGAAGCGCTCGTCCCCGGCCAGGCCATCGTCTTCGGCGGCGACCGCGTCGCCCATGTGAGCCCCGAGTTGGCCGCCGCCTTCCGGGCCGGCGACCGGCTGCTGGTGGACCCCAATTCCGGCGCCCTGCTGCACGTCCCCGCCCGCGAGCACGAGGTGGCCGCCGCCGCCGTCGGCCGCGCCCAGGCCGCCTTCGCCCGCATGGGCCAGGTCTCCGACGCCTCGATCACCGGCTTCTTCGAGGCCTTCGCCGCCCGGCTCGAGGACGACGCCTGCTGGGGCGAGATCGCCCGCGCCAACGCCGCCGACATCGCCGCGGCCCGGGCGCGCGGCCGCTCCACCACCCGCCTGCAGGCCGGCGAGGCCATGCGGCGCGACATGATCGCCGGCCTGCGCGCCTGGCGCGACGCCGAGCCCTCCCGCGGCCGGGTGCTGGAGACCGTCGAGCACGAGGGCTGGCGCGTCGAGCAGGTGATGGCGCCGCTGGGCGTGGTCGGCTTCGTGTTCGAGGGCCGGCCCAACGTCTTCGCCGACGCCACCGGCGTGCTGCGGGCCGGCAACACCGTGGTGTTCCGCATCGGCTCGGATGCGCTCGGCACCGCGCGAGCCATCGTCCGCGCCGCCCTCGATCCCGCCCTGGCCGCCGCCGGCCTGCCGGAAGGCGCGGCGGTGCTGGTGGACTCCGCGGCGCATGCCGCCGGCTGGGCGATGTTCGCCGACCCCCGCCTGTCGCTGGCGGTGGCGCGGGGCTCGGGCCCGGCGGTGTCGCAGCTGGGCGCGATCGCCCGGGCGGCCGGCGCCCCGGTCAGCCTGCACGGCACCGGCGGCGCCTGGCTGGTGGCCGACGACAGCGCCGACGCCGAGCGGTTCTTCGCCGCCGTCTACCATTCGCTGGACCGCAAGGTCTGCAACACGCTCAACACCTGCTGCATCGCCGCCTCCCGCGCCGACGAGCTGGTCCCGGTCTTCCTCGACGCCCTGGCCAAGGCCGGCGAGCGGCGCAAGGACTGCAAGCTGCACGTCGCCCACGCCGACCTCGCCCGCCTGCCGCCGGCCTGGCGCGACGCCCGCGCCACCGTGGTCCGCGCCGAGGGGGCCCGCGAGGAGCCGCGGGTCGAGCCGCTGGCCGACGCGGACCTCGGTCGCGAGTGGGAGTGGGAGGAGACCCCGGAGGTCAGCCTGAAGATCGTCGCCGACCTCGACGAGGCGGTGGCGCTCTTCAACCGCTACAGCCCGCGCTTCACCGCCAGCCTGATCGCGCAGGACGCCGCGGCCCAGGCGCGGTTCTACGACACCATCGACGCGCCCTTCGTGGGCGACGGCTTCACCCGCTGGGTTGACGGCCAGTACGCCCTGGACCGGCCGGAGCTCGGCCTGTCGAACTGGGAGCAGGGACGCCTCTTCGCCCGCGGCGGGGTGCTGGCCGGCGACGGGGTGTTCACGGTGCGGGCGCGGGTGCGGCAGGCCGATCCGGCGCTCGACCGCGGCGGCGCGCCGACCCCCGGGCGGAGCGCTTGAGCAAGGGGCGCATGTGGTTCGCAGGCCCGGCGCGCCGCCACCCGGCGGCCGGACGCCCGCAGGGCCTGCGGCTGGGCTTCACGCTCAGGCCCGGCATGCGGGTCGGCCTGTTCGGCGGCTCGTTCAATCCGGCGCACGAGGGCCATGCGCACGTCGCCGAGACCGCCAAGCGCCGGCTCCGGCTCGACCGGGTGATCTGGCTGGTGTCGCCGCAGAACCCCCTGAAGCCGACGCACGAGACCGCCGGCCTGACGGCCCGCATGGCCGGCGCGCGCCGCTATGCCGACGACCCCTGCATGATCGTCTCCGACGCCGAGACGCGGCTCGGCTCCCAGTACACCATCGACACGGTGCGCGCCCTCAAGGCGCGGTTCCCGGGCGTGAAGTTCGTGTGGATCATGGGCGCCGACAGCCTGGCCACCTTCCATCGCTGGCGCGGCTGGACCCAGATCATGCGCGAGGTTCCGGTGGCCGTGGTCTCGCGGCCGTGGATCTCCCTGAAGAGCCGGTTTTCGCCCGCCGCCCTGCGGTTCGCCCGCTTTCGCCTCGGCGCGACCGAGGCCATGGGCCTGCCCAACGCCAAGCCCCCGGCCTGGGTCTTCCTGCTCGGCCGGTTCAACTTCCAGTCGTCCACCGCATTGCGGGAACGGATGCGGCGGACCCGGTCTTGAAGAGTTTGTGAGGGCCGCTGACCCGCGCCCGCGCCTGTGATAGGGTCTGAAGGCGAGGATATCAAAGGAGCACCCCGCTGAACCAAGAACCCGCGCCGCGTGCGCAGGAAGTCCCGGCCCCGACCTCCCCGCAGGCCGCCGGAGCTTCCCAAGACGTCCAGGACCGCATCGCCGCCCTGGAAGAGCTGATCCTGGCCCGCCTGGACGACGACAAGGCGCAGGACGTCATCTTCATCGACCTCAAAGGCAAGAGCGCCGTCGCCGACGGCCTGATCGTGGCGTCCGGGCGGTCGCACCGCCATGTGGGCGCCATGGCCGACCACCTGCTGCGGGCGCTGAAGGAAGAGGGCTACGGCCGTTGCCGCGTCGAGGGCATGCCCCACTGCGACTGGGTGCTGATCGACACCGGCGACGTGATCATCCACCTGTTCCGGCCCGAGGTCCGCAGCTTCTATAACATCGAGAAGATCTGGTCGGTCGACTCGCCGCACCGCACCGCGGCGGTCTGATCCCCCGCCCTCCGGCGCATGCGCCGCCGGAGTCCTGCGCGCCGTGACCGCAGCCTGGCCGGCGCGGGCAGACGGCCGACGCCGCTCCCCATCATAAGAACGCTCCCGCAGGGGAGAAGGCGGATTGAAGGCGCGGTGGCGTTCGGTTTGATAGCGGCATGAAACTTCTATCCGTCGATGATGCGCGCGCCCGGATGCTGGCCGAGGTCGAGCCGCGTCCCGCCGAGACCGTGACGCTCGCCGCCGCCATCGGCCGGGTGCTGGCCGAGGATGTCGCCGCCGTCCGCGACCAGCCGCCGTTCGCCGCCTCGGCCATGGACGGCTGGGCGGTCCGCGCCGCCGACACGCCGGGCGCGCTGAAGATCGTCGGCGAGAGCGCGGCGGGCCACGGCTACGAGGCCACGGTGGGCGCGGGCGAGGCGGTGCGGATCTTCACCGGCGCGGCCTTACCGGACGGCTGCGACGCCATGGTCATCCAGGAGGACGCCGAGCGCGCCGGCGACGCGGTGCGCGTGCCGCAGGTGGCGTCGGGCCACTACATCCGCCCGGCCGGCGGCGATTTCCGGGCCGGGAGCGTGCTGCTAAAGCGCGGCCAGCGGATCGACCCCTGGCGGCTGTCGCTGGCCGCTTCGGCCGGCCGGGCCGAGGTCCAGGTCCACGCCCGGCCGCGGGTGGCGCTGCTCTCCACCGGCGAGGAGATCGTCGAGCCACCAGGCGTGCCCGGCCGCTTCCAGATCTACGATTCCGGCGCCCCGGCGCTGGCCGCCATGGTCGAGGCCTGGGGGGCGACCGTCACCCGCGCCAAGCCGGTCCGCGACGAGCTGGAGGCGGTGGTCGCCGCGCTGGAGGCCGCCGAGGCCGAGCTGATCGTCACCGTTGGCGGCGCCTCGGTGGGCGACCACGACCTGGTGCGCGCCGCCGCCCAGGCGCTGGGCCTCGCCCTGAAGGTGGAGAGCGTCAACGTCCGGCCCGGCAAGCCGACCTTCTTCGGGGTGCTGGAAGACGGCCGGCGGCTGCTAGGCCTGCCCGGCAACCCGGCCTCGGCCTTCGTCTGCGCCGAGATGTTCCTGAAGCCCCTCGTCGCCCGCTATCTGGGCGCCTCGCCGGAGCCGGCGACGATCACCGCGCGACTGGCGCAGGACCTGCCCGCCAACGGCCCGCGCGAGCACTGGATGCGGGCGAAGCTCGACCACGTCGATGGCGGGGTCAGCGTGCGGCCCTATCGCGATCAGGACTCGTCGCTGGTCAGCGTGTTCGCCGCCTCCGACGCCCTGCTGCGACGCCGGTCCGGGGCGGCGGCGGCGGCGGCCGGCGACGTGGTCGAGGTGCTGCCGCTGGCGCGCGCATAGCGCAGCGCGGTGATCTCGCCGATCACCGAGACCGCCACTTCCCAAGGGGCCTTGCCGCCGATGTCGAGGCCGATGGGGGCGTGCAGCCGCGCCAGGGCGCTTTCCGACATGCCGTCGGCCCGCAGCTGCGCCAGCCGCTCGGCGAGCCTGCGGCGGGCCCCCAGCAAGCCCACGTAGCCGGCGGGCGACGGCAGGACCGCCCGCAGCGCCGCCCGATCGGTCTCAAGGTCGTGGGTGGCGATGGCGACGGCGGTCCAGGGATCGACGCCGATGACCTCGAACGCCTGCTCGGGCTCGTCGCGACGATAGGCGAGGCCCGGGATCGGCGGCGGGGTTGAGGGCCCCTTGGGCCGCACCAGGGTGGTCTCGAACTCCGCCTGGGCGCCCAGCTGGGCGATGGCCAGCGCGGTGGGGTCGCCACCCACCACGATCAGCCGCGGCCGGGGCTCGTAGAGGCGCTCGACGGCGGCTTCCGGCCAGGGCTCCAGGTCCTCGGCGCAAGCGCGCGCGAAGCCGTCGCTGACCCAGGTCACCGGGCGGCGGTCGGCCTCTGCGGCCAGCAGTTCGCGCAGTGCGGGATCGTCCGGCGCCACCCGCTCGACGAAGATCTCGATGCGCGCGCCGCAGAGCAGGCGGATGTCCGGCCAGGGGCTGCCCTCGCCATAGACCAGTGTGCGCGGCTCACCGTCCTCGAGGCAGGCCGCGGCGTGGTCGGCGACGTCGGACTCCACGCAGCCGCCGGAGAAGTAGCCGGCCACGATGCCGGGCGCGAAGACCATCTGGGTCCCCTGGGGCCTGGGGCCGCCGCCGTCGACGGCGACCAGGGTGGCCAGCGCCGCGGTCAGCCCGCCCTCCCGCGCCTGACGCAGGGCAGGGCGCACGTCGTCGGTCATGCCGAACAGGGGCCACTCGGGCAGCGGGTCGACGGCCATGCGGACTTAACTCCCCGGAAAGGTCCTGGATACGGCTTCTTAGGCTTCCTACTCCAAGATGGCGGCTCATAGGGACCGCTCCAAGCCTCACCGCACATGATGTCACCGCTTAACAAGCTTGGGCTCGGGTCCGGGCAATTCGGTCTCGACCAGCAGGCGACCTCCCGGGGCCGTCCGCGCGACGCCGAGGCCCGCGAGATCCTCGCCATCGCCGCCCGTTCGGGTCTGCCGGTGCTGGAGATCGGCCGCCATCCGCATTCCGCCGAGATCACCCTCGGCCAGGTGCTGCCGCGCCCCAATCCCTTCCGCACGACCGTCACCACCGTGCGTCCGGACCGTGGTCCGGACCTCGCCGAGGCCGAGCTGCGCGCCCAGCTGCGCCGGCTGGGCGTCGAGACGGTGGACACCATCCTGGCGCCGTCGGTCACCGACCTGCTCAGCCCCAACGGCCCGGCGCTCTGGGACCGCATGCGCGCCCTGAAGGACGCCGGCCTGTGCCGCAAGATCGGCGTCTCAGTCTACGCCTCCGACGATCCGGTGCATCTCGCCCGCCGCATGAAGCCCGACGTGGTGCAGGCCCCCGCCTCGCTGCTCGACCAGCGCCTGCTGATCGACGGCACGCTGGCCGAGCTCGCCGACATGGGCGTCGAAGTGCAGCTGCGCTCGATCTTCCTGAACGGCCTGTTGTTCTTGCCGCCCGACCGCGCGCCCAACCACCTGAAGGCCGCGGCCGGCCGCATCTCCCGCGCCCGCCGGCTGATCGCCGAAGGCCGCTCCGACCCCCTGCAGGCCGCCCTGGGCTTCGCCCTGTCGCGGCCGGAAGCCTCCACCGTCCTGGTGGGCGTGGCCTCGGCCGCGGAGATGTCGGCGGTGATCGCCGCCGCCTCCACCCCGCCGCCGGACCTCGACTGGGACGAGATGGCCATCGACGACCCCATCGCCCTCGACCCCCGCGCCTGGGCGGCGGCGTAACGATTGTTGTTCCGCCCTGGCGCGACAGCGCCGGTTTGAATGTCCACGAACCACACGAACCACACCAACGCGCTTCGTGTGGCTAGGCCGGGCCGGCGGCGAGGCCAGTTCGTGTGGTTCGTGTGGTTCGTGGACCAATAAGGACAGCGCCTGCGGCGCCACGGACGGCTCTCGCCCGACACCTTCTCCCACAAGGGGAGAAGGGCCGGTTGAGCTGTCTTAGTCCCTGAGCTTCACCCCCAGATAGATGGCCCGGCCGGGCTCGGCGTAGCCGTAGGTCTCCTGGTAGCGCTGGTCGGTGAGGTTCTCGACGCGGGCGGTGAGCGTCACCCGGGCGTTCAGCCGGTAGGAGCCGGCCAGGTCGGCGGTGACGAAGCCCTTGCGCACGATCGGCGAGAAGCCGTCGACGTCGGTGTCCGACTGGCTGGACTCGCCGCGCACGGTCAGCGTCGCGGCCCACGGATCGTTCGTCCAGAACAGGCTGGCCGCGCCCGAGCGGTCCGGAACCCGCAGCAGGCTCTTGCCGGTGGTGACGTCGATGGCGTCGGTCCAGCTGTAGGCCACCCGCACGCGCCAGGCGTCGGAGAGTTGGGCGTCGGCCTCCGCCTCCACTCCCGTCGAGCGGGTGCGGGCGATGTTCACGTAGCGCGAGGCCACGTAGCTGATCTGGTCGCGGACGTTCAGCCGGTAGCCGGTCACGGCGCCCGACAGCCGCCCGTCCGGCGAGCGCCAGCCGAGCCGCAGGTCATAGCCGTCCGCCACCTCCGGCCGCAGGGGCACGGGCGGGGCGAAGCAGAAGTCGCAGACCACCTGGCTGATGGTCGGGGTCTTGAAGCCCTGCCCCGCCGAAGCGGTGGCGGTGAAGCCGCCGCCCAGCGCCAGCGCCGCCGACAGCCGCCCCGTGCCGCGCGCCTTGAAGGCGTCCGGGTCGTCGTAGCGGGCGCTGCCGGTCAGCGTTAGCCGCTCCAGCACCTGCGTGCGCAGCACCCCGAACGCCGAGGTCGTCGAGAGGTCGGCGCTGGTGCGGCCGGCGAGGTCGGCGTGGGTGTCGTTGCGCTCCGCCCCGACCACGAAGGCGGCGGCGTCGCCCGGACCTCCGTGCGCCGCGGTCCAGCGCCACACCTGCCGCTGCGCCGTGTAGCGGGAGGGGAAGGCCGACAGGTTGTCGCGCGTCAGGTCGTAGTCGCTGAAGCTCAGCTCGTGGGTCAGCCCCCATGCGCCGTCGACGGTTGCCCGGCCGAAGCCCGACCACGCCCGGCTCTTGTTGCGGTCCGAGGTGTCGCCCAGCAGGTAGGTCGGCGGCGCGTAGCCGTCGATGGCGATGTCGCTGTTGGTGTAGCGCAGCCGCCCGTCCAGCCGCACGGCGTCGCTGACCCGGAGGCGGCCGCCGAGGTTGGCGGTGACGGTGTCGAAGCCGTCCTTCTCCGTGCCCGAGGCGGCCTTGGAGATGCCGTCGGTGTGGAAGGCCGCCACCGAGCCGTTCAGGGCGTAGGCCTCGGTGCTGACCCCGGCGCCGGCGAAGCCGCGGGCCGTGCCGAACGAGCCGCCCTCGGCCTCCAGCGCCCAGCCGGACAGTTCGCGGGTGGTGAAGGCCACCACGCCGCCGATGGCTTCCGAGCCCCACAGCGACCCTTGCGGGCCGGAGAGCACCTCCACCCGCTCCAGGTCGGCCGCCTGCACGGCCGAGGGGTCGAAGGTGCCGTTGGGGTCGGCGGGATCGCCGGCCGGCACGCCGTCGATCAGCACCAGGGTCTTGTCCGGTCCGGCGCCGCGGATGCGGATGGCGGCGACGCCGCCGAAGGCGCCGTTGCGGGTGATCCCGACGCCGGGGACGGTGGCGAGCGCGTCGGTGACGAACACCGTCTGGCGCGCCTCCAGCTCGGCCTGGTCGATGACGTGGGCGCCGGTCACCAGGTCCAGCCGGCTCGGCAGGCGGGTGGCGGTGACGATCAGTTCGTCCAGGGCGGTCGGGGGCGACGCGTCCTCGGCGAAGGCGCAGGCGGGAAGAGCCGCGGCGAGGGCCACGGTGGATATGAGCAGAGACCGCATGGTCAAAAGGCTCCGTCGTTCGGGCCTGCCTGAAGCCGCCGGCAGGCGCTGCAGCGAATGTGCGGCCCGGCGGCGAGACCTGGCGCAGTCGCTGCGACGGAAGGACGTGAGCCTCCCCGCGCCGACGGCCTGGTCCCGGGCCACGGACGAGCGACGGAAGACGGCAGGTCTCCTGGCTTGCGGGTCGTCGGGCCTCATCCTCGCCTTCCCGGTTTCCCAGTGGCGCCGCCCTTCAGATAGGAGCGGAACGGACGCGGCCCTCGCCGCTCACAGTTGCGGGCACAGCCGGGGAATGACGGCGTTCGCCGCATCACCCCGTTCCCTCTTGGCCCCTTGCGGGGACCGCCTTCACGGGCGGAGTGATGCCGTGGTTGCGCCGCCGGGGCAAGGCCCGGCTTGACCGTGGGCGGGGTTCAGGCCGCCTGGTGGCGGGCGCCGGCCTGTTCGGCCAGCAGTTCGCCCAGGCTTCGCCAGGCGAGCTCGGGGCGAGCGCGGGTCCAGTCCAGGAACTCGGCCAGGAAGACCCACGCGGCCTCGTCATGGTCCAGGTGGTGGGTGAGCAGGCCGATGGGCGCCTCCCAGCGGCCGGCGCGCCGGCGCGCCCGCAACGCCGCGCGGAAGGCCTCCAGGAACCGGCCCTCGCCCCGGAACCGCACGCCGCTCTTCCAGCGCAGCAGGTCCAGGTGGGCGTCGATCCTCGGCAGCGGCCCCCGGTCGCCGGCGTCGGCCCACGCGGACCAGCCGAGATAGCCGCAATCCTCGAGCGCGCCGGGAAGCTCCGGATGGATGTCGTTCCACGGGGGCACGAAGACCGGCTGCGCGCCGGGCAGGGCCTGCAGTCGCGCCCAGCCGGCGCGAAGCTGGGTGGCCACGCGTAGGCGCCGCCACTCGTGGGGGAACTCGCCGGCGGCCTGGCCGTCGCGGCGGTTGGTATGATCGACGCCGTGCTGGGCGACCGTGGCCAGCGGGCAGGTGGCCAGCGACCAGGTCAGGCTCGCCGGGTCCTCGTCGGGGATCACCGCCAGCGTCAGGGGAACGCCGTGCCAGAGGCTGAGCGCCAGCAGGCGCTCGAGCGCGGGCGTCGGCCCCCGCGCGTCGTCGTCGCGCCACCATAGGCGCGCCGGGCGTCCGGCCCGGCGCCAGTGCTGGAGCTCGATGTCCAGCAGCGTTCGTTGCAGGTTCAAGACGCCGGCGGCCGCGGGGCGCTAGCCGACCGCCTCGTGGCGGACCACCGTGCCCAGCGCCTCCTGCGGCGCGCTGCGGCGGGCCTCCAGGATCTCCTTGGCCCGCAGGTGCGAGATCACCGGGTAGAGCCCGGCCATTAACGCGATCAGGAAGCCGAGGTCGCCCTCCCGCCGGCCCTTGCGGCCGACGTAGCACTTCCAGAACCGGCGGAAGCCGCGGAACACATTGTCCCCGAGCGTCCCCGGCTCGCCCTTGTCGGCCAGGTCGGCGGCGCGCAGCGCGGTGTAGCGGTTCAGCCGGTCGATCATGTCGCCGATGTCGTCATCGACCTTGTGGCGCAGGGGCGTGTTGAGGCCGCCGGCGAACCGGCCCTCGAAGGTGACGCCCGGGTGCACCCGATGCGGCTTCCAGTGCTTCACGCCACGGCGATAGAGGCGCGCCACGCTGGAGGTGCCGAACGAGCCGCCCCAGCCGTTCCGCACCAGCGTCTTGCCCACATAGTTGTCGACCGGCACCTGGAACCAGTCGCCCTGGGCCGGCGCCTCGATGGTGGCGCGGACTTCGGCGGCCAGCATCGGGTCGACCAGTTCGTCGGCGTCGACCTCGAAGATCCATTCGCCGGAACAGGCGGCGATCCCGGCGTCCTTGCGCTGGCTTTCCAGCGGGAAGATGCCGTCGATGACGATGGCTCCGAACTGCCGGGCGATCTCCTGCGTGCGGTCGGTGCAGCGGTCCGCCACCACCACGACCTCGTCGCAGAACGCCAGGCCGCGCAGGCATTCCGCCAGACGGGCCTCTTCATTGTGCGCGCAAACCAGACCCGAGAGTTTCACCTTAACACCCCCCAACCGCCATCGCGGTTCGAACTCTTGGTGCAAGGACGGCGCGGCGGGCGGCCACCCCCCCGAGTCGGCGGCCAGATCGATCGGCGGTCAGAACGTCGCAGTCACCGCCAGGCCGGCGGTCCGGGGCCGCTGGGGGGTCACCTGCCGCACCTGGCCGAAGCTGAACGGGTTGCCGTAGGCGAAGGTGTCGCCGGAGTCGTTGGCCGGGTTGGAGACGAACAGGTCCGCGGTCCATCCGGGACCGGTCACCCCTGCGGACAGCTTGGCCTTGATGTAGTCGCCCATGGTTGGCGAAGCCATGTCGAAGGTCAGGCGCGAGCGGCCGACGTAGCTCGCCTCGGCGGTGAGGCGCAGCGCCATCCGCGCCGTCAGCGGGCGGCGATAGATCGCCAGCATCCCGCCGGAGACCTTCGGCGTGCCCGGCAGGCCCGGCGCCAGCCGCGAGGCGAAATCGGGGTTCACGCGGGTGAACCGGGGGGCGGACACCAGCGCGTTGGCCTGCACCGAAAGCCCGAGGTCGAAGGCGTAGGCGAGCTCGGCTTCCACGCCGCCGATCTGCGCGTCGCCGACGTTGGCGGTGTAGGCCAGGCCCGAGGGCGACCGGTACTGGTCGGTCTGGATATTGCGCCACAGGTCGTAGAACACCGCCCCGCGCGCGGCCAGGTGGCCGTCGAACGCCCGCAGCTTGGCGCCCAGCTCGAAATTGCGCAGCCGGTCGGGCTGGAACTCCGCCTGCTTGGGTCCAGGCGCCGCCAGACCCGAGGAATTGATCCCGCCGGCCCGGTAGCCTTCCGACACCAGGGCATAAAGCAACTCGCCCGAGCCCAGGTCCCATTGCAGCGACAGCTTCGGGGAGACGCCCGCGAAGCCTGCGCTGCGTTCCAGGGTCCGGGACTGGTACGGCGCCGGCAACATCACGTTGGAGGTGGCGTGCAGACGGGTGTCGAACAGCCGGGCCCCCGCGGCCACCGTCCAGCCGGGCGTCCACTCGTACGAGGTCTCGCCATAGACCGCCAATTCGCGCACCCGGTCGCGTCGGGACTCCTGGTAGGCGGTGGTGAGCGGGCCGTTGGCCGTGCGCACCTGCAGGACGGACGGCGTCTCCTCCACGGTGCCGGCGCCGTAGAGCCCGGCCAGCCATCCGAAGCGGCCTTCGCGCGAGGAGGTCAGGACGAGGTCCTGCACCAGCATTTCCACCCGCGTCGCTTCCGAATAGACCCCAAGGTCCGATCCGTTGGGGCTGTAGAGGTCGAGCGCGGCGGAGGCGTCGTACTGGCTGGAATAGCTGTGCCGGACATAGGCGGTGGACGACGTCAGGTCGGCCCAGCCCAGGGCCCCGTGGACCGTCAGGGCGGCCTCGGAGAAGTCGTTGTCGTGCGCCTCCGCCACCCGGTTGGCGCGCTGGTGCCCGCGCATGGCGGACGTGGTGTACTGGGTGTCGTTGGACTTCAGGTGCTGGGTGGTGCCGGAAAGGTCCGCCATCCAGTTGTCGCCCAGCTGGGCCCTGAGCGTCACCCGGCCGCCCTCCCTCACGGTCTGGTCGACGTTGGAACGGCGCAGGTTCACGTCGTCCAGATAGCCGCCGAGGGTCTCCCGGTAGCCGGAAATCCGGATCGCGAGGCGGCCGGGGATCAGGGGAAGGTTGCCGTAGCCGTCGACGGACTGGCTGGGCGAGCCGCCCTGCGTCCAGGCGTAGGCGGCGCCGAGGCCGGCGGACATCGTCTCCAGGTCCGGCTTGCGGGTGACGATCCGGTAGACGCCGCTCAGCGAGCCCGCCCCGTAGAGCGCGCCCTGCGGTCCGCGCACCACCTCCACCCGGTCGACGTCCACCAGCCGCAGGTCCGGATCGGGCGCGTTGTAGTTGATCGGCGTCTCGTCGAGGTAGGTGCCCACGGTCGAGCGCGCGCGGCCGGTGAACGCCCCGTCCGACAGCCCCCGCATCAGCAGCTTGTCCCGTCCGGGCCCCAGGTTGGTCATGGTCACCCCGGCGGTCTGGCCGGTGGTCTCGCCCGGGTCGGTGGCCCGGGTGGCTTCCAGCTGGTCGTGCGGCAGGACGCTGATCGCCGCCGCCAGCCGGTCGGCCGCCTGCCGGCGCTTGGTGGCGGTGACCAGCAGTTCGGTGATCAGCGGGACCGGGGCCGGGGCGGGGCCCTCCCGCGCCGCGGATGGGGCCGGCGGCAGGATGCGCACGGTGCGCGGATCGACGATCCGGTAGCTGCACGGCGCGCCGGCGAGCAGCCGCTGCAGCGCGCCGTCCAGGGTGTAGGTCCCGTTCAGGCCTGCGCGGCTGGTTCCGCGGCACGCGGAGGCGTCCAGCAGCGAGACGTCGGCCTGCAACGCCAGGTCGATCAGCGCTTCGGAATAGGGCTTCGGCGGAATTCGGAACTGACGGGTCGACGCGGCCTCAGCCGGCCACGCGGCGCAAAGCGCGCCGACGCCGCAAGCCCATGCGGTCAACGATGTCCGCCGTCCAAAGATGATTGATCGCCCCCGTCACCGCTTTGACGCCCCGTCGCGTTTTAGCAGCACGCCGCTGTCGGTGGGTACCGCTGTTATTGGCACCATCAGCGCCAGGCGACGAATAATCGCGGCCTCGTTGTCGAGCACCAGCACCCCGGAGATCCGGGTCTGGCCGAGAACGCGGTCCTCCAGCCGGATCGGCCGGTCGAACTGCAGGTTGAGGTCTTCGACCACCTGGCTGAGCGGCTGGTCACGGTAGACCAGGCGCCCGGCGCGCCAGCCGAACACCTCCTGCGGCTCGGCGGCGCTGACGCGGCCGTCCGGGGCGCCCTGGAGGTGGTCCAGCCGCTGGCCGGGGTGCAGGCGGAAGGCGGCGCCCGAAGCGCCTTCGGCGGGCCGGACCTCGACCACGCCGCGGGCCACGGTCACCGACAGCTCGTCGCCGCGCCGGCGGACGTCGAACTGCGTCCCCACCACCCGGACCGTGCGGTCGCCGGCCGCGATCAGGAACGGCCGCCGCGCATCGGCCGCGACGTCGAACACCGCTTCGCCGTCGCTCATCGCCACGCGCCGCTCGCCGCGTCCCAGCGCCACCGTCAGCCTGGAGCCGGCGTTCATGTCGATCGTCGAGCCGTCGGCGAGCTTCACCGTTCGCCGCTCGCCGTGCGCTGTCGCAAAGACCTGTTCGGTCGGCGGCGCCGCCACCTGCGGCAGCACCGCCAGCGCCACCGCGGCCGCGGCCGCCAGCCCCCCGGCCGCGATCAGGCCGCGACGCCAGCCGAAGCCCCGCTCCCGGATCCGGTCGGCGGCGGCGGCCAGGCCGGCCAGCACCTCGGGCCCCGCGGCGCCGAATTCGTCCCAGACCGCCAAGGCGCGGTCATAGGCCAGGCCGTTGGCCTCCGAAGCGCTCAGCCAGGCGTCGAAGGCCTCGGCGTCGCTCGCCTGCGGATCCTGCAGGCGCACGATCCAGGCGCTGGCGTCCGCCAGCCGCGCCTCGTCGTCCTGATCCCGTCCAGCGCTCATCGGCTCACCTGGCCCGCCCTTCGTGGGGCGCCCGTCACTTGCAAAGACGACACGGCCCGGGCCTGCCCCCCGTCGCCACATTTCGCGTGAGAGTTGATCACGAGGCCAACCTACGGGTGAGCGCCTTCAGCGCCGCGCTGATGTGCTTCTCGACCGCCTTCACCGAAATCCCCATCGCCTGGGCCGTCTGGGCGTGGCTGAGCCCCTCCAGCTTGTGCAGGCGGAACGCCCGCCGCATCTGGGGCGGAAGCTCCTCGGCGGCGGCCACCAGCTGCCGCAGCCGCTGGCGGGAGGCCGCGGCCTCGTCGGCCGGCGGCTCCTGGGCGACGTCCTCGCCGGAGATGCTGGTGCGCATGGCCGTCCGCCACGCCGTGTCACGGGCCGCCGAGCGCCGCTCGCCGCGCGCCTTGTCGAGCATCAGGTTGGTGGCCATCCGGTAGAGCAGGGCCGTGGGGCTCTGCACGTCCGGCTCCGGTCTGCGCCCCGCCAGCTTCAGGTAGAGGTCCTGCGCCAGGTCCTCCGCCGCCGCCGCCGAGCCGGCCTTGGCCGCGAAGTACCGCACCAGGTTGGCGCGCTTCTCGAAATAGGCCCGCAGCAGCGGGTCGTCTGCGCCGTCGTGCGGCGGGCGGCCGGGCTCAGCCATGGCCCGACGCCTTCGGCCGGCAGGTCCACACCTGCCAGGCGCCGCCCCAGGGCGCGCTGACCACCGCCTCGTCCAGCACCTCGACGGCGGTCTTCATCTCGCGCCACAGGCCAAGCGGATGCAGCGCCAGCCACTGCGCGACCCCGATCACCCCGCCGGGCGCCAGCAGCGCGCCGTAGCGGCGGACGGTCTCCAGCACCGGGCCGAGGTATTCGATGCAGTCGGCGAAGATCACCGCGTCGAACCGCTCGTCGGCGGTGAACTGCGGCCCGCCGTCGGCCACCCGGAACTCCGCCGCGCCGGCGGCCACGTCGCCGGCGAAGCGGTCGTTCGCCGCCGCGATCGCCCGGGTGGAGATGTCCGTGCCCAGATAGCGGCCCGGCTTCAGCAGCCGCAGCGACTGGTAGAAGGCGCCCTCGCCGCAGCCGACCTCCAGCACCCGCCCGCCCGGCGCGCGCTCGGCCACCAGCCCGGCCAGCAGCCGGTGGTGGTGGCGTTGCTCGCTCTTCAGCAGGCCGTCGTAGGCGCCCTGGTCGTACAGGCTGTCCCACCGCGCCGCCGGCGCCGCCGACGCGCCCTCGCCCCGCGGCGGGAAGATGGCGGCCAGCGCCGGCCGGTCGAGCACCGAGAGCTCGATCAGGCGGCGAAGTCGCAGGTAGGCCATGGCGCGCGAATCTCGGGATTTCCAACTCGAAGACCCAAGGTGTGCCGCAGTTCGCGCCCGCGTGCGAGCCGTAGCGTGGGGCGCGCCCGTCCGGCGGCGTCAATGCTTTGCGGGCCCCGGCGGGGGCCCGCTTCGCAGACGGCGCCACCCGGAGACTAGCCGCGCCACACGTTCGCCATCACGCAGCTGTGTGGTTTGGCTCTTGCGGAAACTGCCGGCTTCGCCTTGCGCGCGCTGCTGAATGTCAGGTAGGCGACACGCCCCTGAGGGAGATCCCGAATGACGAACGTGCTGCTCGTCGAAGACGAACGCGAGGTCGCAGACCTGGTGCACGACGCCCTCGCCGACGCCGGCTTCGAGGTCACGGTCGCCTACAACGACGCCGAAGCCTACCAGCGCCTGGCCGCCGAGGCCCGGGCCTTCGCGGTCCTGGTCGCCGACATCAACCTGGGATCCGGCACCACCGGCTTCGACGTCGCCCGGCGCGCCCGGCAGCTGAACGGCGACTTGAAGGTGGTCTATATCACCGGCCAGGCGGCCCATCTGTCCCGCTTCGGCGTCGACGACGCCCTGATGTTCCCCAAGCCCTTCGACCCGCGCGAACTGGCCGACCAGGTCAGCCTGCTGGTCGCCGGCGTGGGCTAGACGGCCCGGTCAGGAACAGCCGTCCCCCGGCGTGGTCCAGCACCACCCGGAACCGCCGCAGCACGCCCAGGCCGATCAGCCCGCTGGGGATCGGGGCGTGCGGGGCCGGCGTGAAGATCTGAACCTCCACATTGCGCAGGTCCGCGCCGGCGAAGACGATGCGGCGGGCCAGCGCCACCCGGTCGTCGCCGACGCCGCCCAGGGTCACCGACTGCGCCGGCCGCAGCGGACGGCCGTCCAGCAGGCCCGCAGCGGCGGCGGCGGCCTCGGAGAGCGCCAGGGCGCCCGTCGCGCCGGTGTCGAGCAACACCTCCACCGGGGCCGCGTCCTCGACGCCGACCCGGACCATGAGCGCGCCGTCCACACTGCGCACCGCCGCGGGGACCGCGTCCGGCGACGGGCGCCAGGCGTCCGGGCGCAGGAAGGCCGCGCGGCCGCGCGGGAAGTCGGCGTCGACCACCACCGCGCGCAGGAAGTCGCGGCCGAGCAGCAACGAGAACGGCTGCCGCGTCAGCCCCGACAACGGCTTCAGGTTCAGGGTCGCCGCGCGCAGGCCGCGCAGCCGCAGCGCGCCAAGGTCGACGTCGGCCCGCACCGCCCGGGTGACGCTGGGCTGGCCGCTGACCCCGAAGGCCAGCATCGGCAGCGGCGTGGCGGACGGCAGGCGCAGCCGTCGGGCGAGGTCGGCGTCGATGGCCGAGTACTGCGCGCCTGAGTCCACGATCGCCCGCAGGTGCGCGCCGTTGACCATCGCCGGCAGGTCGATCAGCCCGCCCGTCGCCGGCAGGGCCAGCCAGCCGGTGGACGGCCCGCCGCCGGCGAACGCCACCTCGGGGATCGGCCAATGCTGCTGGTGGCGTACGGCGAGGAAGCCCGCGGCGCCGGCCCCCAGCGCCACGAGTTGCGAGAGCACGACCCGGCGGTTCGGCCCCGCGGTCCTGCGGACGATCATGCGACGACCCCTGGCATCTGGCTCTTCAATGACCGGAGCGCGGTGCGGTTCACGGACCGACGGCCGCGCTTCGCCGCCTTTGCGCCGCAACCCTGAACGGCAGCCGACGTTCCCCCTCCGGTCGTTCAGCCGGAGGCGGGCAGGCTGGCCGGCTGTCTCTGCGCCCAGGGCGCGCCACGCGGACCAAGCTTATGACCCGAACGTTCCGCTCCGCCACGGTGTTGATGGCCTCCAGCGCGCTGGCGCTGACGCTGTCGGCCTGCAAGATCGACAACCGGCCGCTGCTGGCCCGCGACGCGGCGGCGGGGCCCGCCTATGGCGGCCTTCCCGCGCCGGGGCCGATGGACCTCGCCTATGCGCCGCCGGCGCCGGTCGCCGCCTACGCCCCGCCGGCCGACCGTTACGCCTACGCCCGGCGCGCCTATGGCGTGGACCGCGCTGTCTACGACGCGCCGCCGGCCTACGGCTTCGCCTATGGCGACGAGCAGCCCTGGGCCTGGCAGACCGCCGACGACAGCCTGCTGTACGCCGAGCCGATCGATAACGGCTACCGGTCCTACTATTACGAGCCCGGCCAGGACTATCCCTACTTCGTCCGCGACGGGTCCTACGGCTACGGCTACGGCCAGGATGGCGCCCTGATCGCCCTCTACGACGCGGCCGGCGTGCTGCTGTCGGGCGACCGCTACGGCCAGGCCGCGCCCCTGGCCGGCCGCTACTGGGCGCGCGGCTACGACCTGCGGCGCACGTCCCTGCGCGCGCCGCGGATTGCGGTGGACGAGGGCCGCTGGCGCGAGCGCCGGCCGCAGTTCGCCCGCGCCCAGGCCGCCTGGATCGGCGCGGCCCAGGCCCAGCCAGGCTGGCGCGACCAGGGCGGCGGCGAGCGGGACCGCCCGGCGCCGCAGTTCGCCGCGGCCTACGGCCCGCGCGGCCACGGCGGCCATCACGGCGGCGAAGGTCCGGCTCCGCAGTCGATGGCCCAGGGCCAGCCCCAGTGGAACGGCGGCGGCCACGGCCGCGGTCATGGCGGCGGCGACGGCGGCGGCCCGGCTCCGCAACAGATCGCGCAGGCCCAGCCGCCCCGGGGGCACGGTGGCGGCGATCATGGCGGGGGCGGGCACGGCCGGAACGGCGGTGGCGCTCCCCAGCAACCGCAGGGGGGCGGCGGCCACGGCGGCGGCGACCAGGGCCACGGTCATGGCGGCGGCGACAAAGGCCATGGCGGCGGTGGCGGCGGGGGCGGCGGCGATCACGGCGGCGGCCACGACCACAAGCGGTAGCCGACGTCAGGCGGCCGGCGGCTCAGCCCTTCAGGCTCCGGGCCAGGATCTCCAGCGTCAGCTGCGCGGCCTGGCGGGTCTCGTCCTGCTCGCCGCGCTCGAAGGTGACGAGGCCGGCCTCGAAGATCTGGTCGATCTCCGCCGGGGTCAGCACGCCCTTGCGCTTCAGCGTCGACAGGGTGCCGACGATCACCGCGTGCAGCGCCGCCAGCATCCCGGCGCGCTCGGCGTCCGGCGAGATCGGCTCATCCATGTCGCTGTCTCTCCTGTAAGCCGCCAGTCAGCCGCAGTTCATCCAAAGTCGGCAAAGAGTCCAGACGCGCCCGCAGGCCCGCGGGCACTCTCATGGGGTTCACGCGTTGAAAGCCGTCATGCAAGACTTTCTCGTCAATGCCGACCGGGCTCTCTCCAAAGTCGCGGTGCGGTTCCTGCTCGGCGGCTATGTCGCCTTCTCCGCCCTCAACGCCCAGGCGGCCGACACCCAGGACCTGAAACCCGCGTTCGGCAACACCGTGGTGTCCACCTATCCCGACGGCCGCTCGCAGAAGGTCTGGCTGCACCCCGACGGCAGCTGGGACGGGCTGAGCCGCCGCGGCATCGCGTTGGCCGGCCACTGGAACCTCAAGGGCGACAAGGTGTGCTTCCGCCAGAGCACGCCGCCGACCCTGCCGGTCAGCTTCTGCTCGCCGTTCCCGCAGCACCCGGCGATCGGCGTGCAGTGGACCAGCAAGGACATGGCCGGGACCCCGATCCACCTGACCCTCGAGAAGGGCATCGTGCAGAACCCGGTGTCGTCGAACTGACGACCTAGAGGCCGCCGTCCGCCGGGACCTGCGGGCCGGTCGCCAGCTGTCGACCGTCGCCGGGGCCGGGCGCGGCATTGCGGGCCCGCCAGCTGTCGGCCACCGCCCGCGTCACCGCCTGCATCAGCGCCAGCCGCTGCGGCACGGGCTTCCGGGTCTGGCGCATCATCACCGCCACGGCGTAGACGCGGCCGTCCGGGGCGGTCAGCAGGCCGACGTCGTTGATCCCCACCGAGGCCCCGCGCCAGTCGGGGCCGGTGCCGGTCTTGTGGGCGATCTTCCAGCCCGGCGGCAGGCCGCCGCGCAGCCGCATGCGCCCGGTCCGCGCCTCGCCCATCAGGGTCAGCATGGTCTCGCTGGAGGCCTTCGACAGCAGGTCGCCGCGTTCCAGGGCCGCCAGCGCATGGGCCACCGCGCTGGGGCTCGCGCCGTCCGGCGGATCGGCGAGATAGGCGGCCAGCGCCTGGTCGCGCACGGAATCCGGCAGCTTCGAGCGCGCCTCCTTGAACCGCCAGCCGGCGTATTCGGGGCGCCATTCCAGTCCCGCGGTCCGGGCCTGCAGCTCGCGCTCGTAGGCGCCCACGGCGATGTGGCTCAGGCCCTTCTCGGCCAGGGCGTCGGTGACCGCGCCGGCCCCGCCGACCTCGCGCATCAGCTTGTCGTTGGCGGCGTTGTCGCTTTCGGTCAGCGCGCGCCGCAGCAGGTCATGCAGGGTGGTGGCGAAGCCCTTCTCGCCCACCCGCTCGCCCAGCGGCTGATAGAACACCGAGCGGTCGTCGCGGGTCACCACCACCGCCTGGTCCAGCGCCAGGCCGCCGTGGTCCACGGCGTCGAGCACCGACATCGCCACCCACAGCTTGGAGACGCTCTGCTGGGGATAGGCGCTGTCGCCGTCCACCGCCGCGGTCCAGCCGTCCTTCACGTCGACCACGGCGATCCCCACCGGCTCGTGGTAGGCGGCCGCCAGGGCGTCGAGCCGCGCCTGCAGCTCCGCAGGGGCTGGCGGGGGCGGCGGCTGGCGGATGTGGAGGGCGGTCTGCAGGGAGGTGAGCGCGACCTCCGGCGCCTGGCTGTGATGGCCGGCGACGGCCCAGCCGCCGGCGCCGACCGC
Source organism: Phenylobacterium hankyongense (assembly GCF_003254505.1). Classification (NCBI taxonomy): domain Bacteria; kingdom Pseudomonadati; phylum Pseudomonadota; class Alphaproteobacteria; order Caulobacterales; family Caulobacteraceae; genus Phenylobacterium; species Phenylobacterium hankyongense. The sequence continues at coordinate 1,660,895 of NZ_QFYP01000001.1, forward strand.
CGCCGCCAGCAGCAGGCCCGCTGCGGCGACCGCCCGCGGCCGCGCCTTCGCCTGCGCCCAGATGCCGATGGCCAGCGATCGCATAGCCGAGCTAACGCGCGAGGCGCTCAAACGGAGCCGCGGCCATGGTGGTGATCGTGATGGGCGTCGGGGCCGCGCACCTCGACGGTGACGTGCGACAGGCCGGCGACGCTTTTCAGCCGGGCGCGGTAGGCCTCCGGCGAGCCGGGGGCGTCGGAGGCGACCACCGCCACCGCCGCATGGTGTCCGGGTCCCAGGCGCCAGAGGTGCAGGTCGATCACCCGCTCGCCCTCCGCCTCCAGACGGCTGCGGATGTCGGCGGTGAGCTCGGCCGACGGGTTCATGTCCAGCAGGGCCGCCGAGGCGCGGCGGACCAGGGTGAGGGCGAACTGCGCCACCAGCGCCGCGCCGACCAGCCCGGCCAGCGGGTCGGCGAAGCGCCAGCCCAGCCGCGCGCCGGCCAGCAGCCCGGCGATCGCCAGCACCGAGACGACGGCGTCCGCGGACAGGTGCAGGTGGGCGGCCGAAAGATTGAGGTCGCCGTCGTGATCATGGCGTCCGGCGGCGGCGTGGGTGGGCTTCAAGAGCCAGACGCAGACCAGGTTCACCGCCAGCCCCGCCACCGCCAGCGGCAGGGCGGCGGCGTAGTCCACCCCCTCCGGCGCGATCAGCCGCTGCAGGCTCTCGACGGCGATCAGGATGGCGGTGATCCCCAGCACCACGGCGTTGCCGAACCCGGCCAGGTAGCCGATCTTGCCGGTGCCGAAGGCGAACCGCGGGTCCTCGGCGTGGCGGCGCGCGAGGGCGTAGGCGCCGGACGCGACCAGCAGGGCGGCGACGTGGGCGGCCATGTGCAGGCCGCTGGCGGTCAGCGCCATGGAGTGGAACATCATCCCGCCGATGACCTGGGCGACCAGGGTCACCGCGCAGATGCCGGTGACGATCCAGGTCCGGCGCTCGTTGCGCGCGTGGTCGGCCCCCAGGTAGGTCCGGTCCTCGCGGAAGGCGTCCAGCGGCTCGGCGGTTCGGGCGGGATCGGCGGCGCTGGTCATCAGGTGTTACTCTATAACACCGCTCGGCGATAACAAGGCTTCATAAGTGGCGATCCGCCCCCTACATGGTGCCGCATGACCGACAAGACACCCGTCACCGTGCTCACCGGCTACCTGGGCGCCGGCAAGACCACCCTCCTCAACCGCATCCTCTCCGAAGACCACGGCAAGCGCTACGCCGTCATTGTCAACGAGTTCGGCGAGGTCGGCATCGACAACGACCTGATCGTCGGCGCCGACGAAGAGGTCTTCGAGATGAACAACGGCTGCGTCTGCTGCACCGTCCGCGGCGACCTGATCCGCGTCGTCCAGGGGCTGATGAAGCGCAAGGGGGGGTTCGACGCGATCATCGTCGAGACCACCGGCCTCGCCGATCCGGGGCCGGTGGCCCAGACCTTCTTCGTCGACGAGGACGTCCGCGCCAAGACCCAGCTCGACAGCGTCACCACCGTGGTCGACGCCAAGCACCTGCCGCTGCGGCTGGCCGATTCCAGGGAGGCCGCCGAGCAGATCGCCTTCGCCGACCAGATCATCCTCAACAAGACCGACCTGGTCTCCGAGGCCGAGTTGGCTGAGGTGGAATCCGCCATCCGCCGGCTGAACCCGCTGGCCCCGATCCATCGCGCCCAGCGCTCCAACGTGCCGCTCGACACCATCCTCGGCCGCGGCTCCTTCGACCTGGCGCGCATCGAGGAACTGGAACCGGACTTCCTCAACCCCGCCCACGGCGAGGCCGGCCACGTGCACGACGAGCACTGCGGGCACGACCACCACGACCACGATCACCACGGGCACGGCCACGACCACGGAGCCATCCACGACCACGTGGCCGAGAGCGGCATCCGCGGGATCTCGCTGACGTCGGACAAGCCGCTGGACGCCAACCGGGTGACCGCCTGGCTCAACAACGTGCTGCAGATGCAGGGCCCCGACATCCTGCGCGCCAAGGGCATCATCGACGTCAAAGGCGAGGACCGCCGCCTGGTGTTCCAGGCCGTCCACATGATCCTGGAGGGCGACTTCCAGGGCCCCTGGCGCGACGGCGACAAGCGCTACTCCCGCCTGGTGTTCATCGGCCGCAACCTCGACGAATCCGCCCTGCGCGCCGGCTTCGAGAGCACGGTGGCCTGAACGCGGCGCCCTTCTCCCCCTGTGGGAGAAGGTGTCGGGCGAGAGCCCGACGGATGAGGGGTCGCGCCGCCCTTCCGGTCATCCCCGCGAAAGCGGGGACCCAGGCTTTTTCCGTGACCGTGACGGCGGCGGCCTGCCCACGCTCCAGCACGAACACAAAACACCTGGGTCCCCGCCTTCGCGGGGATGACCGGGCAGGCGTGAGCGACCGCCCATGCCCGCCGGGTTTCCCCGGCGGGCTCTTCGTTCTTCTAGTTGGAGAAGCTCAGGAGATGTCTTCGTTGACCAGGCCGACCTTCTGATAGCCGCCGGCATGCAGATGGCTGACCACGGCCATGAAGCTGCCGTAACGGACGCCGCGCTCCGCACGCACGTAGATCTGGCCCGCGATCGCCGGGGCCCCGGCCACCTGCCGCAGGTCCGCCGATAGCGCGTCGAGGCTGGTCGGCGCTTGACCGATGAACAACGCCCCATCGCGTTGCAGGTTGATCACCGTCGGCTCGACGACCTGGCCGTTCGTCTTGGCCGGCGGCAGGTCCAGCTTCAGCGACACCGTCGCGGCCGGGATCGCCACCATGAAGATGATGAGCAGCACCAGCATGACGTCCACGAACGGCGTCACGTTGATCGTGCTGTTGTGCTGAAGGTCGAACCGACCGTGTCTCGCGGCGAGCATTGCGCCCATGCGCTTACCTCCCTGACGCGCGGCGCGTTGACCGCGCACCATTAGGGAGCGCTCGGCCAGGGTTATTGTAAAGCTGAAAAATTACACGTGTGAACGACAATTGTCCGGCGCCCCCATACGAAAAAAGCCCGCCGGGTTTCCCCGGCGGGCTCTTCGTATTCGACAGGCTGGAGAGCCTTAGGAGATTTCTTCGTTGATCAGGGCGACCTGGTAGAAGCCGTTGCCCTGCAGGGTGTTCATCACCGCCATGAAGTCGCCGTAGCGCACCGTCCGGTCGGCGCGGATGTAGACGCGCTGTTGGGTCGGCGGCAGGGTCGGGTCGTCACGGGTGAGCACGCCCGACAGGTCCGCCGGCAGGGTGCCCAGGCTGGTCGCCTGGTCGCCGATGTAAAGGCCGCCGGTGCCCTGGATGTTGATCAGGATCGGCTCCTTCACCTTGGTCCCGGGCGGCGGTGGGATCGCCGGCGGCAGGTCGAGCTTGATCGACACTGTCGCTGCGGGGATCGACACCATGAAGATGATAAGGAGCACCAGCATCACGTCCACGAAGGGCGTGACGTTGATGTCGCTGTTCTGGCCGAGGTTGAAGCGTCCGCCGCCCCCGCCGCCCAGCTTTGCCGCCATGCGCTAATTCCTTCCCTGGGGCGCGCGTTTCCGCACCCGTCTCAAGTTCCGCCGACCATTGGCAAGCCGTTACTGGATTGTAAAGGGCCCAAGCAGGGCCTGCGCATGGGGATTTTTGTGATGCCTGACGCGAGGGCGCCCGCCGCGGCGGATTCAGGGGCGGCGCAAGAACCGCGTTCGATAGGCGGAATGGGCGAAAGGACTTTTCGTTTGCGGCCCCGTCGATCTAGGGGAGAGGCATGATCCAGTCCTTCGACGCCTATGTCACCGCCGCCCTGTTCGACCGCGCCGGCCGCGCCGCCTTCGCGCTCGGCGACGGCACGGTGCGCTTCGAGGACGGGGCGAGCGTCGAGGCGCACAAGGGCGCGGCGCTCGCCGCCTGCCTGCACCCGTCCGGCGAGGGCCTGCTGACCGGCGGCGACGACGGCCGGCTGGTCTGGGCCAGGGCCGGCGGCGCCCAGGAACTGGGGAAGGTCACCGGCCGCTGGATCGAGAGCGTCGCGGCCTCCGCGGAGTCGGGCCTCATCGCCTTCGCCGCCGCCCGTGAGCTGCACGTCCGCGACGTCGCCGATCCGGCCTTCGCCCGGGTGTTCGCGCACGAGAAGTCGGTGGCGGACCTGGCCTTCGACCCCAAGGGCCGGCGGATCGCGGCGGCCACCTACAACGGCGTGGCCCTCTGGTACGCCCGCATCGCCGACCAGAAGCCGGCCATGCTCAAGTGGGCCGGCAGCCACGTGGCCATCGCCTGGAGCCCGGACGGCAAGTTCCTGATCAGCGCCATGCAGGAGAACCAGCTGCACGGCTGGCGCGTCGCCGACGAGAAGAACATGCGGATGGGCGGCTACCCGGCCAAGGTGAAGAGCCTGGCCTTCCTGGCCAAGGGAAGCCTGATGGCCACCTCCGGCGCCAACGGCGTGGTGGTCTGGCCGTTCGCCGGCTCCACCGGGCCGATGGGCAAGCAGGCGGCCGAGGTCGGCTATGAGGAGAGCGCCACCGCCACCCGCGTCGCCGCCATGCCGGCCGGCCAGTGGGTCGCCTGGGGCCTCGACGACGGCCGCGTCCGCGCCTGCAATCTCGCCGGCCAGCAGATCGTCAACCTCAAGGCCGAGAAGGGCGCCCCGATCACCGCGCTGGCCATGACCCCGGACGGCAAGCGCGTGGCCTGGGGCGACGAGGACGGCGCCGCCGGGGTGGCGGAGATCTAGGCGCGAGCCGGGCGCTCGTGGGGTTCGTGGACTAATAATACCGCGGAATCGGCCCGCGTTGCGGCGTGCGGCGCTCCTCGAGGTCGAAGAACACCTCGTCGACGTAGCACCAGCCCCAGCCCTCGGCCGGGTCGTAGCCCTCGATGATCGGATGCGCGGTGGCGTGGAAGTGTCGGGTGGCGTGGCGGTTCGGCGACTGGTCGCAGCAGCCCACGTGCCCGCAGGTCCGGCACAGCCGCAGGTGCAGCCAGGCCGAGCCGATCTTCAGGCACTCCTCGCAGCCGAGCGCGCTGGGGGTGACGTCGCGGATGTGGCGGGTGTGGGGGCAGGCTCTTCCATGGCCTTCTTTTAGCCCGTTGCGGCCGCGAAGTCGTGGCGGGCGCGGGCGAGTCGCGGCAGCTTGGCCGCCTGGCGATTCGACTGGAGATCGAGCCTTGGCGAGACCGACGCGCAACCCCACCCGCCGCGGCGGCAACCCGGCGCTGAAGCTGGCCGCCATCCGGCGCTGGCACAGCTATCTGGGCGTCTTCATCGCCCCCAGCGTCATCGTCTTCGCCCTGACCGGCTCTCTGCAGGTGTTCCGCCTGCACGAGCCCAGCGGCGGCTACACGCCGCCGGCGCTGATCGAAAAGCTCGGCCGGCTGCACAAGGACCAGGTGTTCGCCCCGCTGCCGCCGAAGCCGGCCAAGCCCGCGCCGCCGGCCGGGGCGCCGAAGCCGGCCGCCAAGCCGGCCGAGCACGCTGAGCCCGCGCCCAAGCCCGCCCACCTGGCGCTGCAGTGGTTCGCCATCGGGCTCGGCGTGCTGCTGGCCACCTCCACCGCGCTCGGCCTGTGGATGGCGCTGGCCTACAGCGCCCAGAAGGGCCGGCTGCTGGTGCTCCTGCTGCTCGGCGTGGCGGTCCCGGCGGCGCTGGTGCTGCTGGGCTAGTCGAACCCCCGCAACTCGCCCCAGAGCTCGAACGGGTCGCGGGACGCCTTCAGGGCGTTGATCGGCGCGTCGGGGTCGCGGTAGCCCATGGCCATGCCGGCGAACAGCATGTGATCGTCGGGCAGGCCCAGGAACGTCGCCACCGTCTGCGGATAGCGGGCCCAGTATTCCTGCGGGCAGGTGTCGAGCCCGCGCTCCACCGCCAGCAGCATGACGTTCTGCATGTACATGCCGAGGTCCGCCCACTGCGGCGGCTCGAGCTTGCGGTCGAGGCAGAAGAACATCCCAACCGGCGCGCCGAAGAAGGCGCCGTTCTTCGCCAGCTGCCGCAGGCGGGCCGGCTTGTCCTCGCGGGGGATGCCGAGGGTCGCGTAGAGGTCCTCGCCGTTCTGGAAGCGGCGGGTGCGGAACGGCTCCCACAGGTTCGGCGGATAGACGTCGTACTCCGGCGTTTCGCCGAAGGGGTTCGTCGCAACGACAGCCTTGAAGGCGGCCAGCGGCTCGCCGGCGAGGGCGTAGACCCGCCACGGCTGCAGGTTGCCGCCCGACGGCGCCTTGGCCGCCGCCTCGAGGATCCCGCGCACCACCGCGCCCGGCACCGGATCGGGACGGAAGGCGCGGACGGAGACCCGAGCGGCCACGGCCTCGGACACGTTCACCAGCTCGCCCCGTTCATGAACTCAAAACCCCTGCCGGCCCACGCTCTCGGCTGCGGGCAAATCAGCTAGCATCGTCGCCCCAGGTCAACGCAAGGACAGGCGCTTGAGCAAGAGACCCAGGCCCCGGCGGGCCAAGGCGGCGCCGCGGCGGCGCGGCGTGTTCGGCCGCCTTTTCCGCATCCTCATGGTGGTGGTGCTGGTCTTCGGCCTAGTCGGGCCGGCGGCGGTGGTCGCCGTCTACCGCTTCGTGCCGCCGCCGATGACCTTCCTGATGGTCGAGCGCATGTTCCAGGGCCGCGGCTTCGACCGCCGCTGGGTCCCGCTGCAGCGCATCTCGCCGCGCCTGGTGGGCGCGGTCATCGCCGCCGAGGACTCCGGCTTCTGCCAGCACCACGGCTTCGAGTTCGCCGCCATGCAGAAGGCGATGGTCGCCAACGAGCGCGGCGGCAAGATCCGCGGCGGCTCCACCATCAGCCAGCAGACCGCCAAGAACGTCTTCCTGTGGCCGCACCGCGACTATGTCCGCAAGGGCCTGGAGGCCTGGTTCACCGTCCTGATCGAGGCGATCTGGGGCAAGCCGCGGATCATGGAGGTCTACCTGAACTCCATCGAATGGGGTCCCGGCGTCTACGGCGCCGAAGCCGCCGCCCAGCGCAACTTCCATGTCAGCGCCGCCAACCTGACCCCCGCCCAGGCCGCCCGCCTCGCCGCCATCGTGCCGAAGCCGCTGGAATGGAAGGCCGCCCGCCCGGGCCCCTACATCCAGCGCCGCAGCGGCAGGATCGTGGCCCGCGCCGGGACCGTGCGGCGGCAGGGGCTGGCCGAGTGTGTGTGGTGACGATCCAAGCTGCGGCGTGGCGTCGCGAGCCGATCGGGCGAGGGGTAGTGGCGCGGCGGCGCTTGGGCCACTAGGCTTGGCCGCGAGTCTCTGGGACGGGCAAGGACGGGCCGCGCCGCATCGAGGGCGGCGGCCTTACGGAGGAAATTCGGGAATGCTTCGCTCTAGCTTCGTCTTCGCCGCGCTCGCGGCGGCGCTGGCGTTCGGCCCGGCCGCCCAGACCCAGGCCCAGATGCCCGCGCCCGCGGCCCCGGCCCCCTCGCACCCGGCCTACGGCCAGCAGCAGTTGGACGCATTCGCCCGGGCGACCGTCGATATTCAGGCCCTGGGCTCGCAGGATCCCGACGCCATGACCCGGTCGATCCAGGCCAACGGCCTCAGCGTCGAGCAGTACAACGAGATGGGCGACGCCATGCGCGGCGACCCGGCGCTGGCCGCCAGCCTCGATCCCTTCCTGCAGCACGCCCGGGTCGAGCGGGTGGCGAGCGACGCCGCCGCCGGCCGCTACCAGCCGCATCCGGGGGCGGCGGCGACCTCCAGCCGCGCCTCCAGGACCCGCGCGGCCAGCAGCCATGTCTCCAGCGGCAAGGCCTCGCGCCACGGCAAGCGCCACGCGACCAGCGCCCACAGGTCCGCGTCCAGCCGCCACCACGTCGGCAAGACCTCCCGCACCACCGGCCATCACGCCACGGCGCGCCACAGCGCCAGCCGCCACGCCGCGACGCACACCACCCACAAGCCGGCGACCCGGCGCCACCGCAAGAGCTGAGGGGCGGCGGGGTCATCCTTGACTCCGCAACCCCAGCCCCTCAAACCGCCTGCCAACCGCAACAATCTCCCCCATAGGAGCTGTCGATGCGCGTAGGTGTGCCCCGCGAAATCAAGCCGGACGAGTACCGGGTGGGGCTGACGCCCACCGCCGTCCGCGAATACGTCACCCACGGGCACGAGGTGGTGGTCGAGACGGCCGCCGGCCAGGGCGCGGGCTATGCCGACGAGGCTTACCGGCGGGCCGGGGCCAAGGTCCTGGCCACCGCCGAGGCGGTGTTCGCCGAGGCCGAGCTGATCATCAAGGTCAAGGAGCCGCAGCCCGCCGAGTGGGCCCGGCTGGGCGAGCGGCACATCCTCTTCACCTACCTGCACCTGGCGCCCGACCCGGCCCAGGCTGAGGGCCTGCTGACGTCGGGCTGCGCGGCGATCGCCTATGAGACGGTGACCGACGACGCCGGCGGCCTGCCGCTGCTGGCGCCGATGTCGGAGGTGGCCGGCCGCATCGCGGTGTTCTCGGCCGGCGAGACCCTGCTGAAGCACAACGGCGGCATGGGCCTCTTGCTCTCCGGCGTGCCCGGCGTGCCGCCGGCGCGGATCGTGGTGCTGGGCGGCGGCGTGGTCGGCATGAACGCCGCGCGGATGGCCGCCGGCCTGGGCGCCGAGGTGGTGATCGTCGAGCGCTCGATCCCGCGCATGCGCGAGCTCGACAACATGTTCCAGGGCCGCATCCTCACCCGCTATTCCACCGCCGACGCGGTTGACGAGGAGGTGCTGAAGGCCGACGTGGTGATCGGCGCGGTGCTGACCGCCGGCGCCGCCGCGCCCAAGCTGGTGCGCCGCGAGCACCTGAAGAAGATGAAGCCCGGCTCGGTGCTGGTGGACGTCTCCATCGACCAGGGCGGCTGTTTCGAGACCTCGCGGCCGACGACCCACAACGATCCGACCTACACCGTCGACGGCGTGGTCCACTACTGCGTGGCCAACATGCCGGGCGCCGCGCCCCGCACCTCGTCCGAGGCGCTCGGCCACGCCACCCTGCCGTTCGGCCTTCAGCTCGCCGACCACGGCCTCGACGCCCTGACGACCAACCGCCACCTCGCCAAGGGCCTCAACGTGCTGAAGGGCCAGCTGACCCACCCGGCGGTGGCGCAGGCGCTCGGCAAGGCGTTCGCGGACCCGTACGGGGCGTGGAAGGGGTAGGCATCCCGCTCCTCCCCTGCGCAGCGGGGGAGGGGGACCATCGGCCGAAGAGCCGATGGTGGAGGGGGCGCGGGCTTGGCGCGGTGCGTCGGCTCGCCCCCTCCGTCACGCCCTCTTCGGGGCGCGCCACCTCCCCCGTCCTCTTCGGGACAGGGGAGGAGCGTAAGGCTTACTTCGCCGCCGCCGGCGGCGTCGCCTTGAACCGGCCCGCGGCGCCCGGGAACACCACCGGGCTCTCGAAGCCGTCGGGGCCGATGGCGCTGAGGCCGAAGAACCAGTCGTCGATGTTGACATCCTTCAGCACCACCTGGCCGGAGGTCCCGGCCAGCCGCGAGTAGCGCCACTGCGGGTCGGTGGTGGAGCGCCACCAGGCCCGGTAGGCCACGGCGTCGCGGCTGGGCGTCCACTTCAGGGTGGTGTCGGAGGTCACCGCACCGGCGATGTCGACGCCCTCGGGCGGCGTCGGCGCCGAGGCCAGGCTGGCCATCGCCAGCAAGTTCAGCCGCGTCACCTGGGCCAGGTAGTCGAAGTCCACGCCCTCGATCACGTCGCCGTACTTGACGCCGTTCTCGGTGCGCAGGTCCTGGTGCTGGCGGGTGTAGTTTTCCGCCGCCTCGGTGACCCGCACCGCGGGGAAGCCGGCCTTCAGCATCGGCACCTGGTCGCCGCTGCGGCCGTAGCGGTCGGTGCGGTAGACCATGATCACGTCGAAGTTGGTCAGGTAGCGGTCGGCGAGCGCGTCCATCACCCGGGCGAGGTTGCGCGACGGGCTGTCCACCTCGCCGCCGTTGTAGCGCCGCCGGTCGGCCTCGGCCGCCGTCTCCACCGTGCGCGTGCCCTCGGAGAAGACCCGCACGTGGGTGTTGTCCGCGACCCCGTTCTGCCCGTGCGAGTTGCCGACGATGTCGTTGTTGAGGTCGGCCTCCACCTGCCAGCCGTGGGCGGTGGCGTAGTCCGCCAGCACCTTGCCGCCGTAGAGCCCCTGCTCCTCGCCGGAGAGCACCGCGAACACCAGGGTGGCGGGGAACTTGTGCTTCGACAGCACCCGTGCGGCCTCCATCACCGCCGCCACGCCCGAGGCGTCGTCGTTGGCCCCGGGGGCGTCGGCCGTGGCGTTCAGCGGGTCGGAGACGCGGCTGTCCATATGGCCGGAGATGACGATCACCCGCTCGGGGTCGGTCGTCCCCTTCTGGATGGCCAGCACGTCCATCACCTCGGTGGGCTTGGGGATGCGGGCGGCGGTGAACACCTCGCTGGGCGTCTCCACCGTCAGGCAGCCGCCGCAGTCCTTCGACATCTGGGCGAACTCGGCGGCGACCCAGCGCCGGGCCGCGCCGATGCCGCGCTTGTCGGACTTGGTGTCGGAAAGGGTGTGGCGGGTGCCGAACCCGACCAGCCGCTGGATGATCGCCTGCTGCCGCGCGCTCGACACCTCGCCGGACAGTTGCCGCAGCAGCGGCTGTTCGCCGCCAAGCGGCTGGGCGTGGGCGGTGGCGGCGATGGCCGACACGGCGGCGGCGAGAACAAGACGGCGCAAGGGCGGGCTCCAGGTCTGAAGGCGGCGGGACCTTCGCTCCGGATCAGCTTGGCCGCAAGCGCTTCAGAACACCGCGCTCACCGCCAGCCGCGCGGAGATCGGCTCCAGGGGATGGCGGTGCACGTCCTCGACCCCGCCGGCCGGCTCGCCGGGCAGCCGGTCGGTGTAGAAATAGGCCGCGGCGTCGTCCTTGGAATTGGTGACGTTGAACACGTCGAGCTGCACCTTCAGCTTCGGCGTGATCCGGTAGCCGAGGTTGAGGTTCAGCTCGCGGTAGCCGGCCGAGCGCACACGGTTGTCCGGCGTCAGGGCGTGCTCGCCGAGGTCGCGGAACTCCAGCGCCCCGAACCAGGGGCCGAGGTTGTCCACCAGCATCCCGGCCGAGGCCACCAGGCTGGGGGCGTCCTCGATGTAGGGGCCGGCCGGGTCGCCGTCGGTGTAGCGGGCGCGGCTGAGCGCCAGGTTGGCGTTCAGCTCGATCCAGCGGAACGGCCGGTACTGGGCGGTGACCTCGACGCCGCGCCGCCGGCCGGGCCGTCCGGCCTCCGTCTGGCCGGCGTCGGCGTTGTAGGTCAGCTCGCTGGCGAAGCTCATCTCGAAGGCGGTGACCGCGGCCTGCACGTGCGGGATGGCGCTGGTCCGCAGGCCCACCTCGTAGCCCGTGGACTTCACCAGGAACGGCGGCCGGGCGACCACCCCGACGTCGGACAGGGTCCCCGCCCGCACGTCGTTGGAGTGGAAGCCGCCCCCGGCGCTGACATAGAGCTCGGTCCTGTTCCAGGGTCCGAGGATCAGGCTGGCCTTGGGCTGTAGGACGCTGGCCTGCCGGGCCCCGGAAAGCCCGCCGACCAGGTTCTCGTCCTGCGCCGCGAAGTGGTCGAGCCGCAAGCCCGTCACGGTGCGCGCCCAGTCGCTCCAGCGCAGGGTGGTCTCGGCGAACGCCGACAGGTTCCCCTCCCGCACCCGATCGGCCAGCAGGGTCTCCAGGTCGACGCGGCGCAGGGTGTGGCGGGCGTCCACATAGATGTCGTCCCAGCGGCCCTGGACGCCGAGCGTGGTCTCCGCCGCGACGCCCAGCACGGCGTGAGTGAACCCGGCCTGCGCCTGGCCGCCCAGGGTGGTGCGCCGGTCGTTCTGGGCGTGCTGGTCGCCGTTCACCGGGTCGTCGAGGAAATGGGTGAAGTCGTTCCACAGGGTGAGCTGGCTGCGGATCGCATAGGCCGAGACGCCGAGCCGCGCCGCGCCCAGCTGGCGATCGAGCGTCCCCGACAAGCTGAACCTCTCTGCCTGGCCGCCGTCCGACGGATCCAGCGTGCCGAAGCGCGAGATCAGCCGCCCCTCCGCCACCGCCCGTTCCGGCTGGTCGGTGGTGGCGTTCCAGAGGCCGCGGTAATAGAGCGCCGTCAGGGCCGCGCCGTCCGCGGCGTCGCCCTGGCTCAGCCGCAGCGCGGCGTTGACCTTGCGCAGGTCGTCCGGATGGTCCCAGGGCCCGTCCAGGTGGACCGCCTCGCCGGCCATCGTCAGCCGCGCGTCGCTCGCCAGCGGGACCGTGCCGCCGGCGAACAGCCGCTGGTCGCCCACCGTGCCGACGCTGGCCGCGGCCTGCACCGGCAGCGTGTCCACCAGGCCCATGCGCACCGCGCCCACCGAGGAGAAATCGCCCTCGGCGGCGTCGTAGGGTCCCTTGGTGAAGCGGATGCCGGAGGCCAGCTCCGGGATCAGGAAGTTGAGGTCGGTGTAGCCCTGGCCGTGGGCGTGGGTCCGCTCGTTCACCGGCATGCCGTCGACGAAGGTGGCGAGGTCGGTGCCGTGGTCGAGGTTGAAGCCGCGCAGCAGGTACTGGTTGGCCTTGCCCTCGCCGGAATGCACGGTGACCACCAGCCCGGGCACGGTCTCCAGCAGCTGGCCGACGCGATAGACCGGCCGCAGCTCCAGCTCCTGCTTGGTGACCGCGCCCTGCGAGGCCGTCGAGGCCACGCCCAGCAGGTCGAGGGTGGAGGCGGTGACCACCACCTCGGACAGGGTCTTCTGCGGCGGCGCCTGGGCGTGCAGCGGCGCTGCCAGCGCGCAGGCGGCGGCGCTGGCGGTCAGGGCGGCGAGGGGCCGCATGTCACGGCTTGGCGGTCGGGGCCGGCGCCGAGGTCGGTGCGTTCCAGTCGGGCAGCTTGCCGGGCGGCTCGCCGCCCTCAGCCTTCAGCTGCGGGTCGATGACGTACTGCTTGTGGCAGGCGGTGCAGACCTCGTAGACGCGGCCGCCGGCGTCGAACACCGCCTGCTTGTCGTGATTCTCGGCCGCCGCCTTGGCCTCGGTCGCCCGCGCGGTGAGCGCCTGGGCGTAGCGGTTCCAGTCTGCCTCCGGCGCCCGGATGCGGCCGGGCAGCTGCAGGAGGTTGCCGGCCTCGATCAGGGTGGCGGCGCCGTTCTCCAGCCTCTCCCAGCCCTCCTGGGTGGTCGGCGACAGGTCCCGCTCGCCCTTGTCGGTGATCTCCGTGCCCGAGCCCTGCCAGTAGGCGAAGGCGGCCGGATCGACCACGTGGCCCATCAGCTCGGCCATCGGCAGGCCGGTTGCGAACTTCGCAGCCCCGGCCGGCGGCGGCGCGGGCTTCGGCGGCGCACAGCCGGACAGCAACCCCGCGCAGGCGGCCAGCATCATCAAGCGCTTCAAGGCGTTGTCCCCCCACGTCCTACTTGTCGCCCGAGGATACTTTGCCATTCCCGGCCGGGTCCGGTTATTTACGGTTCGGCTCCCGCGGCGCGGGTTACAGAAGGTTACAGAATGGCCCCGGCGGAGGCGCAGGAGGAGCTGACGCGGCAGGCGGCGCTGCTGCGCGCCCATGGCGTGCTCGGCCGCTCGGGCGTTCTCCAGCGGCTGTTCGACTACCTGGCGCAAGCCGGCCGCGCCGACGCCCGGCCCAAGGAGGTCGAGATCGCGCTCGCGGTGTTCGGCAAGGCCACCGCCTTCGACGGCGGTCAGGACGCCACCGTGCGGGTCTACATGCACCGCCTGCGCAAGAAGCTGGACGAGTTCTACGCCGGTCCGGGCCGCGACCAGCCGGTGCGGCTCTCCATCCCCAAGGGCGAATACCGCATCGACGTGCAGCCCGCCGCCGCGCCGGCGCCCGCGCCGCAGCCGCAGCCGCAGCCGCAGCCGCAGCCGCAGCCGCAGCGGCGCCCCGGCCGCGGCTTCTGGATCGCGGCCCTCGTCCTGGTGCTGGCGCTGAACGCCCTGGCCTGGGCGGCCTTCCGCCTGGCGGCGCCCGGGGACGGCCTGGCCGGAGTGCGCCGCAGCCCGCCCTGGGCCCAGCTCCTGACCCGTGAGCGGCCGCTGATCCTGGCGGTCGGCGACTACTACATCTTCGGCGACATCGACGAGGCGACCGGCTCCGGCCGGCTGGTCCGCGAATACACGGTCAACGGCAAGAACGACCTGGACGGCTTCCTGATGGCGCATCCCGGCCTGGCGGAACGCTACCGCGACCTCGACCTGTTCTACCTGCCGACCTCCGCCGCCGCGGCCCTGCGGGACGTGATGCCGGTGCTGGCGCCGAAGGCGGCGCATCGCGACGCGGTGCGGGTGGTGATGGCCTCGGACCTGACGCCCGAGATGCTGAAGCACGACGACATCGTCTACCTGGGCTACCTCTCGGGCCTGGGCGTGCTGCGCGACCCGGTGTTCGCCGGCTCCCGCTACCGGGTGGGCGACACCTACGACGAGCTGGTCGACACCCGCACGGCGCGCCGCTACGCGAGCCAGGAGGGCGGGCCGGGTGACGCCCAGGCGAGCCAGCGCGACTATGGCTACGTCTCCAGTTTCCGCGGCCCGACCGGCAACCGCATCCTGGTGATCGCCGGGGCCCGCGACGTGGCCCTGACCCAGATCTCCGAGGCGCTCACCACGCCGGCGACCCTGAAGGCGCTGGCCGCCAGGGGCGGCGGCGCCGACGCTTTCGAGGCCCTTTACGAGGTTGCGGGCATTCGCCGCAGCAGCCTCGGCGGCCGGCTGATCGAGGTTTCCCCCTTGCAGGCGGACCGCATCTGGGCCCCGCAGCGGGCGCCGCTGAAGTTCCCCGCCGGCTGAGCCTTCCGGGCCGACCGGCAAAGGGGTAAGGAACCGGCCCGCCCCGCGCCGCCTTCTCCCGCGCCCCTCCCCCGCGCCGCCTACCAAGGATCGATGGAACACTTCCTGGCCAACTACGGCGTGATCGGGGTCTTCATCGGCTCGGCGGTCGAGGGCCAGACGGCGGTGATCGTCGGCGGCCTGCTGGCCAAGCAGCACCTGCTGGCCCGGTGGTCGGTGGTGCTGAGCGCCACCGCGGGCTCGGGCCTGATCGACCAGCTGCTGTTTGTCGCCGGCCGGCGGTTCCGCGACCACCGGCTGGTGGTGCGGGCCACCGAGCAGGCGGCCTTCGCCAAGGCGCTGAGCTTCATCGAGCGCTACCCGATCAGCTACATCCTGGCCTTCCGCTTCCTCTTCGGCCTGCGGCTGGTGAGCCCGATCGCCATCGGCGTGTCGCAGGTGCCGACCTGGCGCTTCGCCGTGCTCAACCTGCTCGCTGCGGTGCTGTGGGCCGGCGTCTTCACCGCCGTCGGCTACGGCGCGGCTGACGCCCTGCACCGGCTGTTCCACGGCCACCATGCGGGGCGGATGACCCTGGCGGTCGCCGGCGGTCTGATCGTCGGGGTCGTGGCGCTGGCCGTGCTGCGCTGGTGGCGCCGGCGCCGCAAGGCGCGTCGCGCCGCCGAGGCCGCCGCCTGACGACGCCTCAGCGCTGGCGCAGGAACAGGCCCACGGTCAGCGCCAGGCCCAGCAGCACCACGAAGCCGCGGATGAGCCGCTCGTCCACCCGCTTCAGCAGCAGGGCGCCGAGGTAGCCGCCGGCCATGGCCCCGGCCGCGATCACCCCGACCCGCAGCCAGGGGATGCCGGGCGTGAACAGGAAGATCGCCACCGCCGCGGCGTTCATCACCGAGGCCAGCACGTTCTTGGTGGCCCCCGCCGCCCGCACCGCCAGCCCCGCCGCGGTCAGCGCCGCCAGCATCAGGAAGCCGATGCCGCCGCCGAAATAGCCGCCGTAGGTGGCGATCAGGAACTGCATCACCGCGGCCGCGCGCGGCCCGACCCGCGGTCCCGCCTCGGCGCCCGGCTTGCGCACGAAGCTGCCGTAGGCGAACAGGCCGGTGGCGAACAGCACCAGCCACGGCACCAGCCTGGCGAAGAAGGTCGAGGGCGTCAGCAGCAGCAGCGCCGCCCCCAGCGCCCCGCCCGCCAGGCTGATGATGGTCAGCGTCTTGAAGCTCAGGCCCGCCGCGCCGCTGACCTGCTTTCGGCCCACCAGGCCGGTGGTCACCTGGCCGGGGAACAGCGCCAGGGTGGAGGCGATGTTGGCGGTGCGCGCGTCGAGGCCCGAGACGATCAGCGCCGGCAGGGTCACGAACGACCCGCCGCCGGCCAGGGCGTTCTGGATGCCGGCCCAGACCGCCACGAGCAGCAGAAGAAGGAGCATGGGGCTCGGTAGCGCTGGGACGCCGGCTTGACCAGAGCTTCCGCCTCGCCAAACCGCGGCATCGGCGCTACGCCACGCGGATGACCAGCCAGCCGGCGCTGCGGCGCCTCATCGACCTGCCGGGCGTCGCCGACCTCGAGCTGAAGGCGCTGATGAAGCGCGAATACGCCGAGCCGGAATCCCGCGCCGAGAACCCCGAGCTCGACGAGCTCTCCCGCAAGCTGTTCGGCCTGACCGCCGACGAGGCCGAGGAGACGCCCCGGCCCGCCGGCTGGGACGGCGTCGAGCGCCTGCCGATCCCCCGCCAGGTCGCCGCCTTCGAGGCCGAGGGCTGGGACGTCACCGACGACAAGCGCCGCCCCTTGCGCAACCTCGGCCACTTCAACCAGCAGCTCTGGCTGGCCGTTCGCGGCGTGGCCGGCGAGCTGCCCTTCCAACCCGAGGACGACAAGCCGGAAGCCTGGGTGACCTCGCTGGCCGCCGAGGCCGCCCGGTTCCGCAAGCGCTAGCGCCGCCGTTCCCCCGCCCCAAAGGAGGTCCGATGTCCGAAACCACCACCACCGCCACGCCTCCCGCAGGCGTCCGGCCTGAAGCCGTGCTGGTCGAGGAGACCGGCGTGGGCCGCTTCCAGGTGGAGGCGCACGCGCGCGGCGCCACCTTCCTGGTGGACGAGCCGGCGGCGGTCGGCGGCCTGGGTTCCGGGCCCAACCCCTACGACCTGATCAGCGCCGCCCTGGGCTCCTGCACGGCGATGACCATGCGCCTCTACGCCGAGCGCAAGGCCTGGCCGCTGGGACGGGTGCGGGTGCGCGTCGCGCATGTTCGCGGCGCGCTCAACGCCCGCGACCGCTTCGAGCGCGAGATCACCCTGGAGGGCGACCTCGACGAGACCCAGCGCGCGCGGCTGCTGGAGATCGCCAACCGCTGCCCGGTCCACCAGCTGCTCGACCGCGGCGCCGACGTCGACACCCGCGTGGTCGCCCACGACCAGCTCGAGGGACCCGACCACGGCGTCGGCCAGCACATGCGCCACATGGTCGAGGCCTGCGCCGAGTAGACGGCCGCCGCTCCGGCGCACCCGTCTCGTGGGCCGCCAGCCTATCCAATGAGGCTTCGCGCAGGCGGCGTCTGCGCCAGAATGCCCGGCGCAGGCGCAGCGGCGGGAGGCTCAGATGACGGACGATGTTTCGCCAGACCACATCTTGCAGGTCGGGTTCGGCTTCTGGGCGTCCAAGGCCCTGTTGAGCGCCGTCGAGCTGGAGGTCTTCTCCCACCTCGCGGACGGCCCCAGGACGGGCCTTGGGTTGCAGAGCGCCATGGGCCTGCACCCGCGCGCCACCTATGATTTTCTCGACACCCTCGTCGCGCTCGGGCTGCTGCAGCGGGACGGCGCCGGCGAAAGCGCCCGGTACGAAAATACGCCCTCGACCGCGCGCTTCCTGGACAAGCGGAGCCCGCAGTACATCGGCGGCATCCTGGAGATGGCGAACGCCCGCCTCTTCCGGTTCTGGGCGGATCTGACGCCGGCCTTGAAGACCGGGAAGCCCCAGAACGAGATCAAGGCGAACGGCGCCTCGATGTTCGGCGAGCTCTACGCCGACCCGGCGCGCCTGGAGCAGTTCATGGACGCCATGAGCGGCATCTCGCTGGGGAATTTCACGGCCTTGGCGGAGACGTTCGACTTCTCCAGCTACCGGACCCTGACCGACATCGGCGGCGCCACCGGCCAGCTCTCGTCCATCGTCGCGGCGCGGCATCCGCACCTGCAATGCCGGACCTGCGACCTCCCCGTCGTGCAGCCGATCGCCGAGCGGCGGCTGAAGGAACGCGGTCTGGACGGCCGCGTCGTCGCCGAGAGCCTCGACTTCTTCACCGACGAGTTTCCCCCGGCCGACGTCATCACCATGGGGATGATCCTCCACGACTGGAATCTCGAGAACAAGAAGATGCTGATCGCCAAGGCCTACCGGGCGCTGCCGCCGGGCGGCGCGCTGGTGGCGATCGAGAACATCATCGACGACGAGCGCCGGCAGAACGCCTTCGGCCTGATGATGTCGCTCAACATGCTGATCGAATTCGGCGAGGCCTTCGACTTCACCGGCGCCCAGTTCTCCGAGTGGTGCCAGGAGGCCGGCTTCAGCCGTTGCGAGATCATTCCGCTGGCCGGCCCGGCGAGCGCGGCGGTGGCCTACAAGTAGGCCGATCGCTGACCCTAGGCCGCGCGCCAGTCGCCCGACTTGCCGCCGACCTTGCTCAGCAGGCGGATGTCCTCGATGACCATGCCCTTCTCGGCCGCCTTGAGCATGTCGTAGAGCGTCAGGCAGGCCACGGAGACCGCGGTCAGCGCCTCCATCTCGACGCCGGTGGGGCCGGTGGTCTTCACCCGGGCGGTGACCGACAGCCCCCCCTCGGCCGGCTCGACCCGCACCTCGACCTTGGAGAGCGCCAGCGGGTGGCACATGGGGATCAGGTCGGCGGTCTTCTTGGCGGCCATGACGCCGGCGATCTCGGCCACGGCGCGGACGTCGCCCTTCTTGCCCTCGCCGGAGAGGGCGAGCGCCAGGGTCTCCGGCGTCATGCGCACGAAGCCCGCGGCCACGGCCTCGCGGGCGGTGTCGGCCTTGTCGGAGACGTCGACCATGCGCGCGCGGCCGGTCTCGTCGATGTGGGTGAGCTTGCTCAACTCTCAAGCAGCCGGGGCATCAGCTCGACCATGTTGCAGGGGCCATGGCGGCTGTCGAGCTGGGCGGAGATCACCTTGTCCCAGCCGTCCTTCACCGCGCCGTTGGAGCCCGGCAGGCAGAACACGAACACGCCCATGACGATCCCGGCCGTGGCCCGCGATTGCAGGGTCGACAGGCCCACCGACTGGTAGCTGACCAGGTGGAAGATCACCGAGAAGCCGTCGATCTTCTTGTCGAACAGCGGCTCGACCGCCTCCGGGGTCACGTCGCGGCCGGTGATGCCGGTGCCGCCAGTGGTGATGATCGCCTCGACCTCGCCGGAGGCCGCCCAGGCCAGGACCTTGTCGCGGATCTCCGGGATGTGGTCGCGCACGATGGCCTTGTCGACCAGCTCGTGGCCGGCCGCCTTGACCCGCTCGGCCAGCACGTGGCCGGAGGTGTCGCTCTCCTCGTCGCGGGTGTCGGAGATCGTCAGCACGGCGATGCGGACCGGCTTGATCGGCTGCGAGGCGTCGATCCGGCCGCCGGGGCTGAGCACGGGGGCGTCCACAGGGGCGTTCATGCAGGGGTCTCCTTTTCCCAGCGCGCGATGTCGGCGTGGTCCTGGTCGCGGGGCTCGATCCAGCGGGCGCCGTCGGGACCGTGCTCCTTCTTCCAGAAGGGGGCGCGGCTCTTCAGATAGTCCATCAGGTAGTCGCAGGCCTCGAAGGCTGCGCGGCGGTGGCGCGCGGCGGTGGCCACGAAGACGATCGGCTCGCCCGGCGCGATCTTCCCCACGCGGTGCACGACCAGCAGGTCCTCGATCCCGAACCGGGCGCGCGCCGTCTCGGCCATGCGGCCGATCTCGGACTCGGTGAAGCCGGGATAGGCCTCCAGCTCCAGAGCGGTGGCGGCGCCGGCCTCGGCGCGAGCCAGGCCGGTGAAGGTGGCGACCGCGCCCACCTCGGCGCGGCCCCGGCAGAAGCCGGAGAGCAGGGCGCCGGGATCGAACGGGTCCTGGGTGAGCCGGATCATCCGCCGCTCATCGGCGGCAGGAAGGCCACCTCGGCCAGCGGGCCCAGCGCCGCGTCGCCGCGGACGATGGCCTGGTCGAGCGCGACCTGGACGCCGCGGCCGGACAGCGCCGCGCCGAGCGCCGCGTCCTCGCCCGCCAGCCGGTTGCGCAGCTCGGCCAGGGAGGTCGCCGCCACCTCGCGCTCGCGCCAGCCGGCGAGGTCGCGAAGCGGTCCGAACAGCAGCACCCGGGCCACGGCCCTAGCCTCCGGTCGTCGACATGTGGCGGCCCACCGAGGGGCCGGCCGCGCGGGCGATCCTGAAGTCGTGGCCCTTAGGCTTGGCGTCGACGGCGTGGCGGATGGCCTCGATCAGGCCGGCCTCGTCGGCGCCGCCGCGGATCACCGCGCGCAGGTCGGAGGCGTCCTCTTGGCCGAGGCAGGTGTGCAGGGTGCCGGTGCAGGTCAGCCGCACGCGGTTGCAGGCCTCGCAGAAATTGTGGCTGAGCGGGGTGATGAAGCCCAGCCGCCCGCCGGTCTCCTCCACCTTCACATAGCGCGCCGGCCCGCCGGTGGAGAGCGGCAGGTCGGTCAGCGTCCAGAAGCTCTCCAGCTCGGCCCGCAACGCCGTCAGCGACAGGTACTGGTCGGTGCGGTCGGCCTCGACCTCGCCCATCGGCATGGTCTCGATCAGCGTCATGTCGAGGTCGCGCCCATGCGCCCAGCGGATCAGCTCCGGCAGCTCGGCGGCGTTGTCGTCCTTCAGGGCGACGGCGTTGATCTTGACCCGCAGGCCGGCGGCCTGGGCGGCCTCGATGCCGGCCACTACCTTGGCGAGGTCGCCGCCGCGGGTCAGCGCGCGGAACAGCTCCGGCTTCAGGGTGTCGAGCGAGACGTTGATCCGCCTGACCCCGGCCTCGGCCAGCTGGTCCGCGAACTGCGCGAGCTGGGTGCCGTTGGTGGTCAGCGTCAGTTCGTCCAGCGCGCCGGTCTTCAGGTGCCGGCCGAGGCCGGCGATCAGCCCCATCACGCCCTTGCGCACCAAGGGCTCGCCGCCGGTGATCCGCAGCTTGCGCACGCCCAGCGACACGAAGGCGCTGGCCAACCGGTCCAGCTCCTCCAGGGTCAGCACCTCCGCCTTCGGCAGGAAGGTCATGTGCTCGGCCATGCAGTAGACGCAGCGCAGGTCGCAGCGGTCGGTGACCGAGACGCGCAGGTAGGTCACGGTGCGGCCAAAACCGTCCGTCAGTCCCACCGGGCCTTGCGGCGATGCGGCGTCATAGGGTGTCATGCGGTGCTAAACATAGAGGGGATGCCGGCTTGGCGACAGGGGTAGGGCCGTTGGAAGCGGTGGTTCTGGCGGCGGGATCGGGCTCGCGGTTCGGCGGCGGCAAGCTGATGGCGTCGTGGAACGGCGGGCTGCTGCTGCTGGAGGCGGCGCTCGCCAGCGCCTTCGCCGCGCCGGTGCGGTCGGTGACGGTGGTGACCGGCGCTGAGGCCGAGAAGGTCGCCGGGGTCGCCCGCGACTTCGACCCGCGCGTGCGCATCGTCCACGCCGCCGACCACGCCGAGGGCATGGGCGCCTCGCTGCGGGCCGGGATCGCCAGCCTGCCGCAGGACGCCGGCGGCGCCTTCGTCTTCCTCGGCGACATGCCGAGGGTGCCGCACGCGGTGCTGGCGCCGATGACCAGGGCCGTGCTCGAAGGCGCGCCCGCCGCCGCCCCGGTGTTCCAGGGCCGCCGCGGCAACCCCGTCCTGCTCGGCCGCGAGCTGTTCCCGCAACTGCTGGCCCTGACCGGCGACGCCGGCGCCCGCGCGGTGCTGGAAGCCCTCGGCGACCGCCTCGCCCTCATCCCCGCCCCCGACGACGGCGTCCTCTTCGACGTCGACGAGCGGGCCGATCTGAAGGCCTGAAGGCAACACCTCCGGTCATCCCCGCGAAAGCGGGGACCCAGGCTTTTTTGTCATTCCGGCTTGTCATTCCGGCGGAAGACCCTCCGCCAAATCGCGCCAACCTGGATTGAACCGTTCGATCAGCTCGATCTCCAGGCGCGATTCCACTTCTTCATCGCCCGCTCCCGAGCAAAGGCGGCCTCTCGCGTTTCAAAGTACTCGTAATAGACCAGCAGCTTCACGCCGTACGTTGCGGTGAAGCCCTGGACGGCGCCCTCCCTGTGCTCGAAGACCCTGCGGCCAAGACTGTCCGTCTGCCCGATGTAGAGGGTGCCGTTGCGCTGGCTGGCCAGGATGTAGACGTGGAAGCCCAACCTAAAAAACCTGGGTCCCCGCTTCCGCGGGGATGAGCGGAGGAGGGGTGGCGTCCCCCTTCACGGCCCGCTCTACGTCTTCACCAGCGGCAGGCTGGTGGTCGGGGCCTGGCCCATGGCGAGGAGGGCGTTGGCGACCGCCGGGCCGATCACCGGGGTGCCGGGCTCGCCGACGCCGCTGGGCGGGTTGGCGGAGGGGACGATGTAGGTCTCCACGCTCGGCGCCTCGGAGTGGCGCAGCACCCGGTAGCTGTCGAAGTTGTGCTGCTCCACCTGGCCGTCCTTCAGCGTGATCTTGCCGAACATCGCCCCGGACAGGCCGTAGCAGGTGCCGCCTTCCATCTGGGCGGCGATCTGGTCGGGCGAGATCGCCGTGCCGCAGTCGATGGCGGTGACCACGCGGCCGACCTTGGGCTGGCCATTCACCAGCTTCACCTCGGCGACCTGGGCGACCACCGAGCCGAAGCTTTCGTGCACCGCCACGCCGCGGGTCCAGCCCGCCGGCGCGGGGGTCGTCCAGCCGGCCTTCTCGGCGGCCAGGTTCAGCACCGCCAGGTGCCGGTTGGCCCCGGCCTTGGTGTAGAGCGCACGGCGGTAGTCCACCGGGTCCTTGCCGGCCTTCTTCGCCAGCTGGTCGATGGTGTGCTCCATGACGAAGGCGGTGTGGGTCGCCCCCACCGAGCGCCACCAGAGCACCGGCACCCCGACGTCGGGCAGCATCAGCTGGGCGTCGACCACCGGAGTCGCCTTCAGGTAGGGCGAGCCCTTGGCGCCCTCGACGGCGGTCTCGTCCAGCTTGCCGCCGCCCATCGGCGAGCCCTTCATGATCGACTGGCTGACGATCCGGTGGCGCCAGGTGGCCGGGTAGCCGTCCTGGTCGACGGTGACCCGCACCGCGTGGTGGATCAGCGGCCGGTAGTAGCCGCCGGCCATGTCGTCCTCGCGGGTCCAGATCAGCTTCACCGGCCGGCCCTTGCCCACGTGCTTGGCGACGTGGACGCACTCGGCGACATAGTCCGACTGGAAGTTGGCGCGACGGCCGAAGCTGCCGCCGGCGTACAGCGTCTCCACCTGGACCGCGCCCGGCAACGTGCCGACGATCTTGGCGGTGTTGAGCTGGTCCATGGTCGGGATCTGCGAGCCGTGGATCAGCTTCGCGGAGTTGCCGTCGACGATGGCCACGCAGTTCAGCGGCTCCATCGTGGCGTGGGCGAGGTAGGGGAAGTCGTAGGTGGTCTCCAGCGCCGCGGTCCCGCCGGCCGCCTTGGCCGCATCGCCGGCGCTCTGGAACGCCTGCCACTTGAGGTCGCCGGCCTGGCCCTTGCCGGCGGCGAGGTCGGCGTACCAGCTCTGGATCTGGTCGGAGCCGCGCTTCTCGGCCTTGGACTCGTCCCAGTTCACCTTCAGCGCGTCGCGGCCCTGGCGGGCGGCGTAGGTGGTCTCGGCCACCACCGCCACGCCGGTGGGGATCTGGAAGACGTCGACCACGCCGGGCGTCGCGCGGGCCGCCTTGTCGTCGAAGGAGGCGACCTTGGCGCCGAACCGCGTCGGGTGCGCCACCATGGCGGTCAGCATGTTCGGCAGGTGGACGTCCTGGGTGTAGCGCGCGGTGCCGTCGCTCTTCGACTGGCTGTCCTTGCGCCGCACCCGGTCGGTGCCGATCAGGGTGAAGGTCTTGGGGTCCTTCAGCACCGGCTTCTGCGGCGGGGTGATCTTGCCGGCCTCGGCGATCAGCGGGGCGAAGCCGGAGGTCTTGCCGCTCTTGGCGTGGGTCAGGACGCCGTTCTGCACGGTGATCTCGGCGGCCGGCACGTTCCAGGTCTTGGCCGCGGCCTGCACGAACATCGCGCGCGCGGCGGCGCCGGCGGTGCGCAGCTGCGTCCAGGAGTTGGAGATGGCCGAGGAGCCGCCGGTGCCCTGCACGCCCATCAGCCCGTTGGCGTAGACCTTGGCGATAGCCGGCGCGAAGGCGACGCGGACCTTGGCCCAGTCGGCGTCGAGCTCCTCGGCGGCGAGGGCGGCGAGGCCGGCGTGGTTGCCCTGGCCGAACTCGATGTGCTTGGACATCACCGTCACCCAGCCGTCGGGCGAGAACTTCAGGAACGGCCCGAACGGGCCGAAGTCGGTCTTCGCGCCGAGGCTCAGCACGTCGCCCATCAGGTGCGGCGAACAGCCGACCAGCAGGGCGCCGCCGGCCACGGTCGCGCCGACAGCCAGGGCTTCGCGGCGGGTCTTGCCGCGGGATTTCGAGACGTCGATGGCCTTCAGGGGCTTGTTCATGGTCGCGCTCCTCAGGCTTGCGGCAGGGGCAGGGTGGGCGCGGTGACCGTCACCGGCGGCAGGCCGGCGGCCTCCTTGATGGCGGCGCGGATGCGCTGGTAGGTGCCGCAGCGGCAGATGTTGCCGTCCATGGCCGCGGCGATCTCGTCGTCCGAGGGCTTGGGGTTCTGGGCCAGCAGGGCCGCGGCGCTCATCAGCTGGCCGGACTGGCAGTAGCCGCACTGCGGCACGTCGTGCTTCACCCAGGCCACCTGCAGGGGGTGGTTTCCCCCGAAGCTTTCGACGGTGGTGATCTTGGCCGCGCCGACCACCGAGATCGGGGTCGAGCAGGAGCGGATCGGCTGGCCGTCCATCTGCACCGTGCAGGCGCCGCACTGGCCGACGCCGCAGCCGTACTTGGAGCCGGTCAGCCCCAGTTCATCGCGCAGCACCCACAACAGGGGCGTCTCCGGCGTGGCCTTCACCTGATAGGCCTTGCCGTTCACATCCAGAGTGGTCGCCATCGCCCGATCCTTCGAACCATCAATAGACCATCCTAACGCCGTTCAGACCGCCCGGTAAATGCGCGGCCTGTGGCGGCGCAGCTGAAGTCCCGCTAAGCCTTCGTCGACGAATTTCAGGAGATCCGCATGGTCCGCTACGCCGCCGCAGCCGCCGTCCTGGCCCTCAGCCTCGCCGGCCCGGCCTTCGCCGCCGACGGCGGCCAGCTTTTCGCCATGCAGTGCAAGATGTGCCACCAGGCCGCCAGCACCGCCATGGCGCCGTCGCTGACCGGCGTCGTCGGGCGCAAGATCGCCTCGGCCGCCGACTTCACCTACTCCCCGGCCCTGAAGGGCAAGGCGGGGACCTGGACCGCGGCCAACCTCGACGCCTTCCTGAAATCGCCCGCGGCGTTCGCGCCCGGCACGAAGATGCCGATCTCGGTGCCCTCCGACGAAAACCGCGCGGCGATCATCGACTACCTGAAGACCCTGAAGTAGCGCCTGGCGGCATGGACGCCTTTCCCGCCTTCTTCCCGCTCGCCGGCCGAACGGTGGTGATCGCCGGCGCGGGCGAGGCGGCGGCGGTCAAGGCGCGGCTGTTCGAGGGCTCGCCGGCGCGCATTGTCCGGCTCGAGGGCGACGCAGCCCTGGACGCCAGCGCCTACGCCGGCGCGGCCCTGGCCTTCGTCGCCTCGGCCGACGACGTGTTCGCTGAGGGCGCGGCGGCGGCGGCGCGGGCGGCGCACGTGCCGGTCAACGTCGTCGACCGCCCGGCGCTCTGCGACTTCACCACCCCCGCCGTGATCGACCGCGGCGAGGTGGTGGCGGCGATCGGCACCGGCGGCGCCTCGCCGATGCTGGCCACCCTGCTGCGCCACGACATCGAGGCCCGCGTGCCGCAAGGCGCCGGCCGGGTGGCGGCGCTGTTCCGCAGCCTGCAGGACGAGGTGCGCCAGGCCCTGCCCGAGCCGCACCGCCGGCGCGCCTTCCTGCGCGCGGCGCTGACCGGCCGGGCGGCGGAGGCGGCCATGGCCGGCGACATGGAGCGCGCCGAGTCGCTGCTGCGCGCGGCGCTGGCCAGCGATGCGCCAGCGCCAGGCCTCGTGCAGTTCATCGACGCCCGCGGCCCCGCCGACCTCTTGACCCTGCGCGCCGCCCGGGCGCTGGCGGCCGCCGACGTGCTGGTCTGCGATCCGGACGCGGACGAGGAGGTGCTGGGCCTGGCCCGCCGCGACGCCGAGCGCCTGGCCCCGCAGAGTTCGGAGCGGCTCGCCGACCTGGCCGCCCAAGGCCGACGGGTGGCGCGCCTGATCGTCGGCACCCACTGGCGCGCCGAGCACGCCGCCCTCGACGCCGCTGGCGTCGACACGGAAGTCCTGCCGATCGCTGGCTAATATATTATCCGGGTATTATTGACTCGGAATTCTACCGGGGTAAAAAGGCGCGCAGCTGGAGGCGCGCATGTCCGGTCCCTTTCCCGAAGCCAAGGTCGACGCCGTCGACCGCGCCCTGATGGCGGCGTTCGGTACGAACGTCCTCGACTCCGTCGCACCGCTGTCCGGCGGCTTATCCGGCGCGGCGATCTACCGGATCCGGGTCGGCGCCGTGCCCTATCTGCTGCGGATCGAGGGCGCCCGCGACGCCTTCCGCGATCCGGTGCGCGGCTACGCCTGCATGCGCGCCGCAGCCTCCGCCTTCGTGGCGCCGCGCGTCCGCTACGCCGACGCGGACGATGGCGTGGCGATCATGGAGTTCATCGCCGAACGCTCGCTGACGCTGGACTACCCGGGCCCGCGCATCGCCCTGGTCACCGAGGCGGCGCAGACGCTTCGGGCGCTGCACGAGACGCCCGGCTTTCCGCCGCTGGTGGACTACATGGACGGCGTCGCCGCCATGGTCGGGCATCTGGGCGCGTGGAGTCTGGCCGGGCCCGGCAAGGCCGCCGCCGAGCTGCACGCGCGGCTGGCCGACGCCTATCGCAGCGACCCCGCGGACCTGGTCTCCAGCCACAACGACCTCAATCCGCGCAACATCCTCTACGACGGCGCGCGGCTATGGCTGGTGGATTGGGAGTCGGCGTTCCGGGCGGACCGGTTCGTCGACCTCGCCTGCCTGGCGAACTTCCTGACCACCTCGCCGGAAGAGGAGGAGGCCCTGCTGCGGGTCTACTTCGGCCGGCCCCCGGACGAGATCGGTCGGGCGCGGCTCCTGGTGATGCGGCAGGTCAACCACCTGTTCTACGCCCTGTCGTTCCTGAGCACCGTCGCGCCGGCCCAAGCGGAGACGGAGGCCACGTCGCCGGCGCTGGCCGACCTGCACCAGGCGCTTGGCGTCGGCGAGTTCGACCTCGCGCGCCCGGCGAACCGGCTGACCTACGCTGAAAGCCGGCTGGACGCCGCCCGCGCCGGGATGGCCACGGAGGCCTTCCAGCGGGCGTCGGAACGCCTGTCCCAGCTCTCGTCATCGCCCGGCTCGTCCGGGCGACCCAGCCCGCAGCCGCTCGGCTGCAGCTGAAGATCGACCCTGGGTTGGGTCCCCCGGACCGCCTTCGGCGACCGGAGGATGACGACCCCAGTACGTCAGCGGTCCAGCGGCCGGTCCTTGGTCTCCGGCAGGAACAGCAGGCAGACCACCACCGCGATCAGGGTGAAGCCGAACGGGTACCAGAGGCCCGAATAGATGTTGCCCACCGCGGTGACGATGGCGAAGGCGGTGAAGGGCACGAAGCCGCCCACCCAGCCGGTGCCGATGTTGTAGGGCAGCGACATGGCCGTGTAGCGGATCCGGGTCGGGAACAGCTCCACCAGGCAGGCGGCCATCGGCCCGTAGAGGGCGGCGGCGGCGACCACGAACAGCACCAGCACGCCGAACGCGCCCAGATAGTTGATCCGCGCCGGATCGGCCTTGGCCGGATAGCCGGCGCCGGACAGACCGGCCTTGATGCGGCCTTCGCCCGCGGTCTTCACCGCCTTGGCGACGTCCTTGGGCAGGCCCGAGGCGCTGGGCGTGGCGATGGCGTTGGCGCCGATCCGCACCACGGCGGGCGCGCCGGCCGGTCCGGCCTCGTTGCGGTAGGAGACCCCGGCGTTGGCCAGCGTGCTCTTGGCGATGTCGCAGGAGGAGGTGAAGCTGGCCTTGCCGACGGGATCGAACTGCAGGCTGCAGTCGGCGGGATCGGCGACCACCACGATGGGGGTGCGCGCCTCGGCCTCCGACAGCGCCGGGTTCAGCGTCTTGGTCAGCATGTGGAAGCCGGGGAAGTAGGCGATCAGCATCAACGTCATGCCGAACAGCATCACCGGCTTGCGGCCGACCCGGTCGGAGAGCGCGCCGAACGCCACATAGCCCACCGCGCTGACGGCGGTGGCGGCGACCATCAGCCAGTTGATGATGGCGGGGTCGACCTTCAGGAATTTCTCCATGAAGGTCTGGATGTAGAAGAAGGTGGTGTACCAGACCGCGCCCTGGGCGAACATGATCGCCACCAGCGCCAGCAGCACCACCTTGAGGTTCGCCCACTGGCCGAAGGCCTCGGCGAACGGCGCCTTGGAGCCCTCGCCCTCAGCCTTCATCTTGGCGAAGGCCGGGCTCTCGGAGAGCTTCAGGCGCATGAAGATCGACACCGCCAGGAGGCCGGCCGAGAACAGGAACGGCACGCGCCAGCCCCAGGCGTCGAAGGCCGTCGGCCCGAAGGCGTGGCCCACCACCACCCGGGTCGCCAGGATCACGAGCAGGGCGGAGAACAGGCCGAAGGCGGCGGAGGACTGCACCCAGCTGGTCGAGCGGCCGCGGGCGCCCGGCGGCGCATGCTCGGCGACGTAGATCGCGGCCCCGCCGTATTCGCCGCCGAGCGCGAAGCCCTGCACGATCCGCATCAGCACCAGCAGCGCCGGCGCGATGATCCCGGCCTGGGCGTAGCTGGGCAGCACGCCGATGGCCACAGTCGCCCCGCCCATCAGCACCACGGTGACCAGGAAGGCGCCCTTGCGCCCGACCCGGTCGCCGATCCGGCCGAACACCAGCGCGCCCAGCGGGCGGAAGGCGAAGCCGGTGCCGAACAGCGCCAGCGCGGCGATGTAGCCGGCGGTCTCCGGAAGCCCGGAGAAGAAGGTCTTGGAGATGACCTGGGTCAGGCTGCCGAAGACGAAGAAGTCGTACCACTCGAAGGTGGTCCCGGCGGCCGAGGCCGCCACCACGGTGCGCAGGCCGACGGCCTTTGCGACCGGCGCGCCGGCGGTTTCCGCGGCGATCTCCGCCATGCTTGTTCCTTCCCCGATTTGCGCAAGCTCTAACACCGCTTCGCAAGGCGTTGAAAGGCGCGACGCTCAGGCGGCGGCGTGTTCGGCGCAGTCGTCGCCGGAGTCGTCGGCGATGTCCTCGGCGCCCGCGTCCAGCCGGGCGATCTCGCTGATCAGGGCTGTGGGCGAGATCGGCTTGCCGACCACGCCGTCCATGCCGGCTTCGAGGTAGGCGCCGCGCTGGTGGGAGAGCACGTTGGCGGTCAGCGCCACGATCGGGGTGCGCGCCACCGCGCCGCCGAGCGCGCGGACGCGGCGGGCCGCTTCCAGGCCGTCGATGCCCGGCATCTGCACGTCCATCAGGATCAGGTCGAAGCCGCCGCGGGCGGCCGCCTCGACGCCGAGATAGCCGTCGGCGGCGGTCTCCACCGAGGCGCCCAGCTGCTCGAGCAGCTTGGTGGCGATCATCCGGTTGGTGGCGTTGTCCTCGACCACCAGCACCCGCAGCCCCTCCAGGATCGGCGCGACGCACTCGGCCTGCGGGGCCAGGGCCTGGGCCGGCTCGGCCATGAACTCCAGCCAGAAGGTCGAGCCCTCGCCCTGCACGGAGGTGAAGCCGACGTCGCCGCCCATGATCTCGGCCAGCCGCTTGGTGATCGCCAGCCCCAGGCCCGAGCCGCCGAACTTGCGGGTGGTCGAGGCGTCGCCCTGGTCGAAGCGCTGGAAGATCCGCGGCTGCGCCTCGATCGGGATGCCGACGCCGGTGTCCTGCACTTCGAAGCGCAGCATGCCCGGCCTCGTCGACGGGCGGCAGCGGACCACGACGCCGCCGCGCTCGGTGAACTTCACGGCGTTGCCGATCAGGTTGAACAGCGCCTGGCGCACGCGCACCGGGTCGGCCCGCACCCAGCCCTGCGCGGGATCGGCCTCGACGATCAGCTTCAGCGCCTTGGCCTCGGCCTGCGGGCGGAGCAGCCGCGCCACGCCTTCCACTAGCGCCCTGGGATCCACCGGCTCCAGGGCGAGCTCCAGGCAGCCGGCCTCGATCTTCGAGAAGTCGATGACGTCGTTGAGCAGCTCGGCCAGCATGTGGCCGCAGGACAGCGCCTCTTCCAGCATGTCGCGGCCGTCCTGCGAGAGATCCTCGGTCTTCAGCAGGTGCAGCACGCCCATCACGCCGTTCATCGGCGTGCGGATCTCGTGGCTCATGTTGGCGAGGAAGGCGGCCTTGGCCTCGCTGGCCGCCTCGGCCGCCTGCTGGGCCTCGACCAGGGCCAGCTCCTGGCGCTTGCGGGCGTCGAAGTCGTGGATCAGGCCCACCGCCTTCAGCCAGCGGCCGTTGCGGGTCACCCGCAGGTGGTGCAGCACCCGCACCCAGCGCTCTTCGCCGTCCGGCTTGACGATCCGCGCCTCGAACGCCTCGCCGGACTGTTTGGCGCCGCCGTGCAGGGCGCGGAAGGACTCGCGGACGTGATCCAGGTCGTCGGGATGGAAGCCCGGGTAGCGCAGCTCGGTGGCCTTATCGTAGCTGGTGGCGCCCTGGCCGGTGAGCTTCTTGAATTCCGGGGAAGCCCAGAAGGTCTTGTTGACGTGGTCGATCTCGTAGACCCCGGCCTCGGCCGCCCGCAGCGCCAGCTTCAGGCGCCGGGCATTGGCCAGGGCCTCGCGCCGGGCCTGGCGCATGCGCTGCTCGCCCAGCCGCGCGGCGTCGCGGGCCTCGGCCAGTTCGGTGATGTCCTGCGACAGGCCCTTCAGGGCGAACAGCCCGCCCGCGCGGGGCTCGGTGTGGAAGGTGGCGCGCAGGGTGATCCAGCGGTCACCGGCCAGCATCCGGTGCTCCAGGCGCCCGGGCTCGCCGGTGGTCGCGGCATGGCGGAATCCGGCCAGGACGGCCGCGCGTTCGCTGGGATGCAGCAGGGCGCCGAATTCCTTCGGCGTCATCGCCTGCTCGCGGGCGAAGCCGGTCAGCGTCAGCAGCTCGTCGGACCAGGTGATGGCGTCTTCCGACGGCTCGTAGGACCAGGTCCCGATGCCCGCCGAGGTCCCCAGCATCTTGCGGGTGCGGCGGGCCTCCTTCAGCTCCTCCGCCCGGGCGCGGTCCTCGGTGGCGTCGCGCAGGGTGACGATGTGCAGCCCGTCGGCCATCCGCTGGCTGCGCACCGAAACCCACAGCCAGCCGCCGGCCCTCAGCCGGATGCGACGCTCGGTCTGCGAGACCGAGCCCGGGATCACCTCGGCCAGCCGGGCGCGGATGTCGGCGTGGTCGTCGGGATGGAAGAAGTCGATCACCGCCCGGCCGATCAGCTCGTCCTCGGCCCAGCCGGTGACGCGCGGCCAGGCCGGATTGACCAGCTGCAGGCGGCCGTCGGGATCGGCCACGTGCATGAGATCGCGGCTGTTCTCGAACAGCCACTGGATCATCTCAGCCCTGTCAGCGGCGACTTCCGTCTCGCGTCGTGCCGGCATGGATTTCCCCGCAGTGGGAGAACCTGTTACCCCAGTTGCGGTAAACGGAGTGTTTTGAAGCAGGCTTAAAAGGCGCTCTCGCCGGTGATCGCGCGGCCGAGGATGAGGGCGTGGACGTCGTGGGCGCCCTCGTAGGTGTTGACCGTCTCCAGGTTCGCGGCGTGGCGCATCACATGGTACTCGCCGGAGATGCCGTTGCCGCCGTGGATGTCGCGCGCCTCGCGGGCGATGGCCAACGCCTTGCCGCAGTTGTTGCGCTTCATCAGGCTGATGGCCTCCGGGACCCAGGCCCCCTCGTCGATCAGCCGGCCGAGCGCCAGCGCCCCTTCGAAGCCCAGCGCGATCTCGGTCTGCATGTCGGCCAGCTTCTTCTGCACCAGCTGCCGCGCGGCGAGCGGCTTGCCGAACACCTGGCGGGTGAGGGTGTAGTCGCGGCTGGCGTGCAGGCAGAACTCCGCCGCCCCCATCGCCCCCCAGGCGATGCCGTAGCGGGCCTTGTTGAGGCAGGAGAACGGCCCCCGCAGGCCGCTGACGCCGGGCAGCATCATGTCTTCCGGCACGAAGACGTCGGCGAGCGCGATCTCGCCGGTCACCGAGGCCCGCAGGGAGAGCTTGTT
The DNA here is from genome assembly GCF_003254505.1 of Phenylobacterium hankyongense. Lineage (NCBI taxonomy): Bacteria > Pseudomonadati > Pseudomonadota > Alphaproteobacteria > Caulobacterales > Caulobacteraceae > Phenylobacterium > Phenylobacterium hankyongense. The sequence continues at coordinate 1,693,077 of NZ_QFYP01000001.1, forward strand.
CTTGATCTGCGGGGTCTCGAACCCCTTCGAGCCGCGGTCCACCAGGAAGCCGCGGATCACCCCGTCCAGCTTGGCCCAGACCAGGGCCACGTCGGCGATCGGCGAGTTGGTGATCCACATCTTGGCGCCGTTGAGCACGTAGCCGCCGTCGACCGCCTTGGCTGTCGTGCGCATCGAGGCCGGGTCGGAGCCGCCGTCCGCCTCGGTCAGGCCGAAGCAGCCGATGATCTCGCCCTTGGCCATGCCGGGCAGGTACTTGCGCCGTTGATCCTCCGAGCCGAAGGCGAAGATCGGGTACATCACCAGCGAGGACTGCACGCTCATCGCCGAGCGGTAGCCGCTGTCCACCGCCTCGATCTCGCGGGCGATCAGGCCATAGGCCACGTGGTTGACCCCGGCGCAGCCGTAGTCCTCGGGCAGCGTCGGGCCCAGGAAGCCGAGGGCGCCCATCTCGGTCATGATCTCGCGGTCGAACCGCTCCTCGGCGTAGGCCGAGACCACCCGCGGCAAGAGCTTCTCGCGGGCGTAGGCGCGGGCCGCGTCCCACACCATCCGCTCCTCCTCCGACAGCCGCGAGGCGAGGTCCAGCGGGTCGTCCCAGCGGAAGGTCTTGTGGCTCGCGCCCGTGTCGGCAGGCATGGGGAAATCTCCTGAATTCAATGCGGTGGCTTATGACGCGAAATCAGCGTCCCGTGTAGACGCCTCTGCGCGGGGGAATCTTGCAACCCCCGGCGTCTGTCCCCCGCCGTCTTCGCGGGGCATACTTCAAAAGGCATAGCGCGCGTCCCTCGGACGGCCGTGACCGTCCAGGCAGCGCGCCGGCGCCCGAAGCCGCGCGAGGAATGCCGTTCGATGATTGGCGCAGCCGCCGTCCTGAAAGAACAAGACTTCATCCTGTCGAGCCTGGCGCCGAGCCCCGGGCAAAAGCGGCTCGCCCTGGCGGTCGTCGTGTTCCTGCTGGCGGCGTTTTTCACCATCGTCGGGCCGCTGGCGGCGGTTCACCTTCCGAAGGTCGGCGCGTTCATCGCCATCTACGCCACCGCGATGTTCGTCACGGACATGATCACCGCGGTGCTGCTGTTTGCGCAGTTCTCGATCCTGCGTTCGCGCGCCCTGCTGGCGATCTCCAGCGGCTACCTCTTCGCCGCGCTGATGGTGATCCCGTGGATGCTGACGTTCCCGAGCGTGATCGCGCCGACCGGTCTGCTCGGCGCCGGCCTGCAAAGCACGGTGTGGCTGTACATGATCTGGCACGCCGGCTTTCCCATCATGGTCATCGCCTATGCCCTGCTGAAGGATGTCGATCCGACCCAGCGGCTGTGGGCCGGCTCCGTGCGGACCGCCATTCTTTGGACGGTAGGCCTGACCGCCGGCGTGGTGTGCGCCGCGACATACCTGGTCACCGCCGACCCGCAGTTGCCGCCCCTGATGCTGGACCCCGTTCAGCTTTCACCGCTGTGGGCCTATGCCGCCGCCGGCCCGATCCTGCTGAGCGTCACGGCCGGTGTCCTGCTGTGGACGCGGCGGCGTTCGGTGCTCGACCTGTGGCTCATGGTGGTGATGTGCGCCTATGTGATCGAGATCGGCCTGATCCGGTTCCCAATCCCCGCCAGGTACAGCATCGGCTGGTACAGCGGGCGGGTCATCGGGGTCCTGTCCGCAAGTCTCGTCCTGTTCGTCCTGCTCTACGAGATAACCACCCTCTATGCCGGGCTCCTGCGGGCGGTCTCGGCGCAGCGTCGGGAGCGCGAGGCGCGGTTGATGACCGGGGATGCGGTGTCGGCTTCGATCGCTCACGAGATCAGGCAACCGCTGGCGGCGATGACCACAAGCGCCGCGGCGGGCCGTCGCTGGCTCAACCGCGAGACTCCCGATCTCCCTGAGGCCATGGCCGCCTTCGAAGCCATCTCGACGGCGGGGGAGCGCGCCGGCGCCCTGATCGAGGGCATCCGGGCCATGTTCAGGAAGGACGCCATGACGAGAACGTCCGTCGACATGAACGAACTCGTCTCGGAGGCGCTCGGCCAACTCAGCGACGAATTGCGGGAGCACCGGATATCGGTGCGAACCGAGCTTCCGACCCGGGCGCCGCGGGTCACCGGCGATCGCGTGCAGCTGCAACAGGTGCTGGTGAACCTGATCGCCAACGCGATCGACGCGATGGCGAACACGGAAGGGCCGCGGGAACTGCGCGTGAAGTCGGCGGCTCATGAGGCGGGCGGCGCGGTCATTTCGGTCTCGGACACCGGCCCGGGCGTGGAGGCGACGCACCGGGATCAGATCTTCAATCCGCTCTTCACCACCAAGGCCCACGGCATGGGCATGGGCCTGTCCATCTGCCGCTCGATCGTCGAGGCCCATGACGGGCAGCTCTGGGTGACGCCGAACCGGCCCCACGGAGCCGTCTTTCAGCTCCTGGTTCCCGCCGACCCCGCCGACTCCGCGGGCCGCGAAAAGCCGTCCAAGGGCGACGTTCGCGCGTCCGGCGGCGACCCGGCCGTGGCCCGCCTGCAGTAGGGCCCACCGTCCGGCGGCCAGGTCCGACGCCTTCTTGCGACTCATTCTTATTGTCAGCCTTGGCTGTTCTAGTTAAGAACGCCTCGCATTTGCAGCGAGGCGAGAGATGCGGGGCGGGGCGGCGTCGGGCGTGGTGGGCTATTGGACGGGCAAGGGCGCGCGCGTGGCGCAGGCCCTGGCGCTGGCCGCCGGAGCCGCGGCGTTCGGCGGGGCCGCCCAGGCGGACGACGCCGGGGCCGGCGCGGCGACGGAGATCTCCGGCGTCACGGTGACGGCCGCCCGCCCGCCGCTCGACCCGGGCCTCGCGACCGCCCTGACCACGGTGCGGGACACGCCCCAGGCGATCAGCGTCATCGACCAGGCGCAGCTGAAGGCGCAGGGCGTCGCCAGCCTCGAACAGGCGCTGCGCAACGTCCCCGGCATCACCATCGCCATCGGCGAGGGGGGCACGCTGAACGGCGACCAGTTCAAGATCCGCGGCTTCGACGCCAAGGACGACGTCTACGTCGACGGCCTGCGCGACTTCGGCGCCTACACCCGCGACAGCTTCAACTACGAGGAGGTGCAGGTCCTGAAAGGTCCGTCCGGCGCGATGTTCGGGCGCGGGACCACGGGCGGGGCGATCAACACCATCTCGAAGCAGCCCAGGCTGGAGGACTTCGCCAGCCTCGACGCCTATGCCGGCGGCGGCGAGTACTACCGGGCGCTGGCCGATATCAACCGCAAGCTCGGCGCCGGCGCCGCCGTGCGGCTGAGCCTGATGGCCAACGACAGCGGCGTGGTCGACCGCGACCTTGTCCATTCCCAGCGCTGGGGGGCGGCGGCGACCATCGGGTTCGGCCTGGGCGCGGACACCACCCTCACCGCCAGCTACCTGCACCAGCACAATCACCAGCGGCCGGACTACGGCGTCGTGGTGGTGCAGCGGCCCGGCGAGCTGATCGCGCGGCCGGCGACCGAATACGACGTCGGCGTCGAGCGCTCGACCTACCTGGGCTTCCGCAACGACGTCGACCGGTCGGACGCCGACATGCTGACGGTGCGGCTGACCCACCAGCTGAACGACAAGGTGAGGCTCACCTCGGACACCCGCTACGGCCTCTACAGCCGCGACTTCCAGTACACGACGCTGGACCAGTGCGCCGCCGCCTGCACCACGGCGCTGTTCGACGGCAATCCGGCGACCGAGGCCTTCGGCGGCATCGGCGGCTCCAGCCCCTACGCGATGGACGCCTGGGGGCTACAGAACATCTCCACCGCGCGGATCGACTACGACCTGGGGCCACTGAGGAACCAGGCCATCGTCGGCGTCGACCTGTCGAAACAGGTGAACGACAAGCTGTTCTACGCCTACGCCCTGCCGGCGGGGATCACGACGCGGCCGAACCTGCCGCATCCGATCGTCAACCCGGACCCGAACTTCCCGCCCGGCTACACGGTGTTCCGCGCGATCCCCGGCCAGACCATCAGCTGCGCGGGCAGCGGTAACTGCACGACCAACCTGCTGGGCCCGACCGTCTTCACCAATGTGACCGGCGCGGGCGCGCTGGACAGTCATGGCGAGAGCACCGACCTCGGCGTCTTCCTGACCGACCGGCTGTGGCTGAGCGGCAAGCTGTCGGTGATCGGCAGCCTGCGGCTGGACCGCTACGCGGCGCAGGTCGGGACGCTGACCTACGCGAACGCCTTTTCCACGGTGAAGGCCAGGTCGACCCTGACCAGCCCGCGCGTCAGCCTGGTGTTCGAGCCCGCCGCCGACCAGACCTGGTACCTCTCCTGGGGCAAGTCGCAGACCCCGCAGGGGACCTCGGTGGTGGGCGCGGGCACGGCGCTGACGCTGAGCGCCAAGGACCTGGCGCCGGAGGACAGCGAGATCCTCGAGGCCGGCGCCAAGCTCGCCATTCCGCACACCCGCCTGGCGGCCACCGTCTCGGTGTTCGACATCGCGAAGGACAACGCCCTGCAGGCGGACCCGGCCACCGGCTTCCTGCAGGCGCAGTCCGGCGAGCGGCAGGAGGTGAAGGGCGTCGAGCTCGGGCTGACGGGCAAGGTGACCGACGCCTGGAGCGTGAGCGCCGGCTACAGCTATCTCGACGCCAGGATCAAGCAGTCGTTCTCCAACTGCGCCGTCCCCACGACCACCAGCGGCGCGCCGACCAACATCGTCTGCGTCCCCGGCGTGACCGCCGCCGCTCCGGTGCTGAACACCGTGGCGGTCGGCCGGCAGGTGACCTTTGTGCCGAAGCACTCGGCCTCGCTGTTCACCACCTACGACCTCAGCCGGTTCGTCGACGGGCTGTCGGTGGGCGGCGACGTCACCTACCAGAGCAAGCTGTTCCTGGCCTATGTCGCCCGCAGCCTCAGCTATGCCGACCCCGCGACCCTGACCGCCGCGCGGATCGCCGAGACGCCGGAAAGCGTCACCCTCAACGCCTACGCCAGCTACCGGACCGGCCGCTGCCGGTTCGCGGTCAACGTCTACAACCTGGCGGATCGGCTCAACTACACCCAGGTGTTCGCCAACCGCGCGGTCCCGGCGGCCGGGCGCACGGTGATCGTCTCCGTCGGGGCGAGCTTCTAGCCATGCTGCTGCACATCGAAAACGTGCTGACGCCGGAGCAGGTCGCCCAGTGCCGCCGGCGGCTGGCGGCCAGCGACTGGGTGGACGGCCGCATCACCGCCGGCGAGCAGTCGGCCCGGGCCAAGCGCAACCTGCAGGTCCCGGAGGGCTCCGATGCGTCGCGGGAGCTCGGCGAGCTGATCCTCGGCGCGCTCGGCCGCAATCCGGAGTTCGTCTCCGCCGCCCTGCCGCTCAGGGTCTTCCCGCCGCTGTTCAACCGCTACGACGCCGGCATGGGCTTCGACACCCACGTCGACAACGCCATCCGCTTCGCCGGGCCGGTGCGCTACCGGACCGACCTGTCGGCCACCCTGTTCCTCAGCGATCCCGGCGACTACGACGGCGGCGAGCTGATCGTCGAGGACACCTACGGCGAGCACGCCGTGAAGCTCGCGGCCGGCGACCTGATCCTCTATCCGGCGTCGAGCCTGCACAGGGTCGCCCCAATCACCCGCGGGTCGCGCTGGGCGGCGTTCTTCTGGACCCAGTCGATGGTGAAGTCGGACGAGCAGCGGACCCTGCTCTGGGCGCTCGATCAGGCGGTCCAGAAGCTCACCCTCAAGGTGGGGCAGGCCGACCCGGAGGTCGTCAGCCTGACCGGGACCTACCACAACCTGCTGCGGATGTGGGTCGAGGTCTAGGCGGCGCAACCAAGGGCCGGCTGTGGTGTTCCCAATCCGGACGCCTGAAGGATCTGGACGATGACGCAATCCGGCGCGCTCGATGTGCTGAAGCCCTTCGCCTGGCTGGCGCTGGCGGCCTTCCTGGTCGGCTTCGTCAGCTACCTGGCGCTCGGCCAGCCGTCGCAGGCCCTCGCCCACGAACGCGCCCACGCCGCGCTGGTCTCCGGCCCCGCGTCCGACGACTGGAACCTCCCCAAGCACATCTGACGTAGGGCCTTCCCCCTGCGGGAGCAGACCTTTCCCGCGCCGGCGGCTCGCTTCTGCGCCGCAGGCGCTGTTTGTCCACGAACCACACGAACCACACGAACGGGATCGCGCGCTGGCGAAGTCCTGCCAGATCAACCTTCGTTCGTGTGGTTCGTGTGGTTCGTGGACGATCTAGAGCGGCGCTGGCGCGCCATCAGGCCGTCCCCGGCGAGCAAGCCGTAATCGGACGCTATGCTCCGCCGCGCGCCACGAACCAGCCGTTGCGGAAGCCCTGGTCGGCCTTGCCGTAGACGAAGGGCTCGCCCTCGGGCGTGGTCAGCCGGCCGCCGGCCGCCTCCAGCACCGCCTGGCCCGCGGCGGTGTCCCATTCCATGGTCGGCCCGTGCCGCGGATAGATGTCCGCCGCGCCCTCGGCGATCCGGCAGAGCTTGATCGAGGAGTCCATCGGCTCGCGCCGGTCGAAACCGTACTGCTCGGCGAGCTTCCGGGCGGTCTCGTCCTTCATGGTGTGGCTGACCAGGGCCAGGGCCTCGCCGGTCGGCCAGGGGCGCACCCGCACCGCCTGCGCCGCGCCGCCGTCGCGCCGCTTCAGCGCGCCGCCCGGGGCGGTGAACCAGGCCTCGCCGGTCGGCGGGGCGACGACGGCGCCGGCCACCGGGCGGCCGTGCTCGATCAGGCCGATGTTGACGGTGAAGTGCGGGTCGCCGCGCACGAAGGCCTTGGTGCCGTCCAGCGGGTCGACCAGGAAGAAGCGCGGGCCGATCGCCTCGGGGGCGCCGAACTCGCTGGCGTCCTCCTCGGAGACCACCGGGATGTCGGGGAAATGCCGGGCCAGCGCCTCCAGGATCAGCGCCTCGCCGCGCTTGTCGGCCTCGGTCACCGGGCTCTCGTCGGCCTTGGTGGTCACCGTCAGGCCCGAGCGCCACAGCGGCAGGATCAGCCGCGCCGCGGCTTCGCAGATCTCGGCGAGCGTCTCGCCCATGTCGTTCGTCGTTTCGCTCAACTCGCCCTCGGATCGTCGCCCACGAACACCAGCCGCACGACCGAGGCGTCGATCACCTGCTTGCCGGCATGCTCGAAATTCACCGTCACCTTGCGCCCCGCCACCGATTGCACCTGGCCCAGGCCCCAGTCCTCCTGAGTGGGATGCCGGACCAGGACGCCCGGCTCCAGGAACGGATCGGAAAACGGCCCCATGGGCGGGTCTCTTATGGGGCCTGGGCCGTTTTCCAAAGGCTCAAATCAGCCCAAGGTCGCGCGCCATGACCGATCAGCTTCCCGTCCCCGATGCGCCCGCCGTCCGCGCGGCCGAACTCGCCGCCTACCTGGCGGCGCGGATGTGCCACGACTTCATCAGCCCGGCGAGCGCCATCGTCTCCGGCCTGGACCTCCTGGAGGACCCCTCGGCGCAGGACATGCGCGAGGATGCCATGAACCTGATCGGCGCCTCCGCGCGCAAGCTCGCCGACCTGTTGGCGTTCAGCCGCGTGGCGTTCGGCGCCTCGGCCTCGGCCGAGACCTTCGACGCCCGCGAGCTGGAGAAGCTCGCTCAAGGCGTGTTCGGCCACATGCGCGCCCAGCTCGAATGGGGGGTGGAGACGCCCGGGGTCAGCAAGCCCGCCGCCCGCGCCCTCCTGAACCTGGCGCAGCTGGCCGGCGGGGCGCTGCCGACCGGCGGCACGGCCCGCGTGCGCTGCGTGCAGGAAGGCGCCTCCATCGCCATCGCCATCGACGCCACCGGGCCGCGCGCGCGGCTGCGGCCGGAGGTGCTGGCGGGCCTGCGCGGCGAAGCCCTGGCCGAGGGCCTGCACGGCCACTGGGTGCAGGCCTACTACGTCCACCTGTTCCTGGGCGACGCGGGCGGGCGCGTGTTCGCCGACGTCAACGAGGAGCGGGTGCTGTTCGCGGCCACGGTTCCCGCCTAGAGCGCTACGGGTCCTTAACCATAGGGCGCGACAAAGACTCCCACGGGAAGGGAGCCGCCCAACGTGAAGACCTGCCTGGTCGTCGACGACAGCCGTGTGATCCGCAAGGTGGCCCGCCGCATCGTGGAGGACCTTGGCTTCGAGGTGGCCGAGGCGGTGGACGGCAACGAGGCGCTGGCCTGGTGCCGCGCCATGATGCCCCAGGCCATCCTGCTCGACTGGCACATGCCGATGATGGGCGGCCCCGAGTTCCTGCGCCGCCTGCGGGCCGAGCCCGGCGGCGACCAGCCGAAGGTGATCTTCTGCTCGGTCGAGAACGACCTGGAGCGCATCCGCGAGGCGCTGGACAGCGGCGCCGACGAGTACATCATGAAACCCTTCGACGGTGAGATCGTGGCGGCCAAGTTCGCCCAGGCGGGCGTGGCGTGACGGCCCGCGACTGCGAATTCGTCGCCAGCCTGTGCGCCGCCCGCGCCGGCCTGCGGGTCGACCCGGCCCGGGCCTATCTGGTGGAGAGCCGACTGGGGCCGGTGGCGCGGCGCGAGGGCTTCGGCTCGGTCGCCGAGCTGCTGCAGGTGGTGCGCGACCGCGGCGACGAACGCCAGGTCTGGGCGGTGGTCGAGGCCATGGTGCTGCCGGAGACCTCCTTCTTCCGCGACCGCGCCGGCCTCGAGCAGCTGTGGCGGGAGACCGCGCCGGAGATCGCCCGACGCCGCAACGGCGCGCCGGTGCGCATCTGGAGCGCCGGCTGCGCCTCCGGCCAGGAGGTCTACTCCCTGGCCATGCTGCTGGAGGAGGCGGGGCCGGGGGCCCTGAAGGCGGAGCTGTTCGCCTCCGACCTCAGCGAGCGGCTGCTGGAGAAGGCGCAGAGCGGCCTCTATTCGCAGTTCGAGGTGCAGCGGGGGCTGGCGGCGCGCGAGCTGGTCCGCCACTTCGAGAAGCGCGACGAGATGTTCCTGCTGTCGCGCCGCGTGCGCCAACACGTGCGCTGGCGCCGCGTGAACCTGATCGACGACTTCTCGCGGCTGGGGCGGTTCGACATCGTGCTCTGCCGCCACGTGCTGGGCTCGCTGACGGAGCCGGCGCGGGCCCGCGTGCTCGCCGGGCTGGCGGGGGCGCTGGCGCCCGACGGGGTGCTGATGCTGGGCGCAGGCGAGTCCTGGGACGAGGCGCCGGCTGGCCTTCGCCCGGTGGACGGGCTGCCCGGCGCTTGGTCGTTCAGCCAGGCGGTCCGCGCAGCGGCCTGATCAGCCTGCGAAATCCCAAAGGTCGGGAACCCGACCCTTGGGCTGGCGGTTTGCGCCTCTGATGAGCAATCCTCCCGACGAGCCACGATCCTGGCAGGACCCGGAGCCTGAAGGCGACCGTGCGGTGGCGGAACTGCGCCGGGGGATCGAACGCGTGCGCTCGCGGGTCGCCGACTTCCGTGAAAAGGTCCGGCCGGAGCCACACGGCGAGGCCTGAGCCGTCTGCTCCCGCAAGGCTCCAGGCATGCAAAAGCCCCGCCGCCAACCTGGCGACGGGGCTTTGCTGTATCCAGCCGTTGACTAGTGCTTGGCGTCTTCGGCCGTGCTGGTGACCGCATGACCGGCGGCCGTCACGTCCTTGCCCGCACCGGACATGGTGTTGCAGGCGGCCACGGCGACGCTGGCGGCAAGGACCGCCATGAGGACAACTTTGCGCATTGATATCTCCCGGGAGTTTGAACTCGCGGTTGCATAACGATCACGCTGCAGCTTGGTTCCCGGCCGCAGGCGGAATGGCGTCGGCCGAGGGCGTCGGGAAGATCAGCCGCGCGGTGATCCCGCCGCTGGCGTTGCGGATCATCTCCACCTGGCCGCGCAGCTGGCGGGCGAAGGCGGTCATCAGGGTGCGCCCGACCCCGGAGGCGATCAGCGACTGTTCCGAAGCCTTGCCGTCGTCGCTGATCTCCAGCCGCGCCTGTTCGCCGTTGACGTGGAAGGTCACCGTCAGCACCCCGCCGCGGTCGGCGAAAGCGTGCTTCTGGGCGTTGGTGATCGCCTCCACCGCGAACAGGGCGAGCGGCGCCAGGCGATCGGGGTCGATCACCAGGGCGTCCACCGAGATCTCGGTGCGCACCGCTGGACCGTGCAGCATCTCGCCGGCCACCAGCTGGGCGGTCAGCTCCTCGAGGAACGGCCGCAAGTCGACGCGTTTCAGGTCCGGCCCCTGGTAGAGGGCGCGGTAGATCAGCGCCAGCGCGGTGATCCGCTGGCGGGTGTCCGACATCGCCGCCCGCGCCGCCGGGTCGGAGAGCGCCCGCTGCTGCATGTTCAGCAGGCTGGAGATGACCTGCAGGTTGTTCTTCACCCGGTGGTGGATCTCGCGCATCAGCGCGTCCTTCTGGGCCAGCGAGTCCCGCAGGGAGGCGTCGCGCCCGACGATGGCGTCGGCCATGTCCTCCAGGGTCTCCGCCAGCTCGCGGATCTCCGGCGGCATCTGTTCGGCCTGCACCGGGCGCACGCTGAGCCGGCCCTTGGCGTAGAGCGCGGCGATGCGTTGCAGATAGGCGATCCAGCGGACCACCACCCGCTCGGCGACCACGGTCACGGCGGCCAACGCCAGAACGAAGGACAGCAGCGGGAAGAGGATGGCGGTCAGCGGGTTCAGCCGCGCCCACGACAAGAGCCCGGGCGAGGCGGCGGAGAGCACCACATAGACGTCGTCGCCGATCACCGGGGCGGCGGAATAGACCCGGCGCTCGCCGCGCACGTCGCGGCCGTACCAGACCAGCGAGCCCTGGGCGTGGGTCCGGGCCCGCCAGCCCGCGGGAAGCGCGGGGAAGGCCTGGGGGTTGGTGGTGTTGATGAAGTGGCCCGCACGGTCGACCAGCGCCACCTCCGCCCGCTTCGGCAGCGAGGGGTCGTTGAGCGAAGGCTGCAGGCTGGCCAGCGGGATGACCGCCGAGAAGGCGCCGTCGAAGTTGCCGTCGGGGGCGGCGGCGCGCGCGGCCGCCAGGACCGCCGGCTCGTGGGCGTAGGTCGATCCGGCCTCGCGGGTGACCACCAGCGGGTCGCCGGCCGCCAGCCGCTGGAACCAGACGCGCTGGCGGCGGACGGGATCGGCGGGCACGTCGGCGGCGGCGCAGGCGACCCGGCCGCTGCGGTCGAAGCGGATCAGGTTGGCGTAGCCCGGCACGCGGTGGGTGACCTGCGCCAGCCGCTGCGCGCACTGGAAGCCGATGGAGCCCGGCGCCAGGGTCTGCAGCAGGATCTCCGCGCCTTCCAGCCGGGCGCGCGCGGCCGCAGCGCTGCGTTGCGCGCTGAAGCCCAGGTTCGCGCTCAGCGCCACCCCTTCGCGGTGGAAGGCGATGGCCGACTGCACGACGCCGAGCATCAGCACCGGCAGCAGCGCCGCCGCCAGGGCCGCGGTCAGCCGGACCCTGATCGTGCTCAATGAGCCCCAGAGGTGGCCGTTCATCACAGGCCGGATTCCGTCCTCAACGGACGGTGCTTAGGCGCTCCGCGTCGGCCAGGATAGCCCGCATGGCGTCTCCAGCAGACGCGCCGTCGCGATCGTAATTCCCCTCGTCGAGGATGGCGTGCAGGGCGCGGCGCGCGCGGCTGACCCGGCTCTTCACCGTGCCGACGGCGCAGTTGCAGATCTCCGCGGCCTCCTCGTAGGCGAACCCGCCGGCGCCCACCAGGATCAGCGCTTCGCGCTGCTCGGCCGGCAGCATGGCCAGGCCCAGACGGAGTTCGTCCAGCGCCACCGGCGCTTCCGGATCGTCCACCGCCACCAGGGTCCGCTCGGCGGCTTCCTGGTCGAGCTGGCTCTGGCGCCACGAGCGGCGCTTCTCCGAATAGAACTGATTGCGCAGGATCATGAAGGTCCAGGCCTTCATGTTGGTGCCCATCTGGAAGCTGTTGCGGGCGTCCCACGCCTTCATCATCGCGTCCTGCGCCAGGTCGTCGGCCGCGGCCGGATCGCCGCACAGGGTGCGGGCGAACGCCCGCAGGTGCGGGATCAACTGGACGAGCTCACGCTTGAAGGCTTCGTCGTTCGCGCCGTCTCGCGGCGGCTTCGCGTCGGGCGGCGCCATCAGCCCTTCTCCGACGAACGGCTGTCGGCTCGCCGAAGGATATCCAGGAACTCGTCGGGAACGTCCTCGTTCACCACCTCGTCGAACATCTGGCGCAGGCGCACGCCGATGGCCTGCTGACGCAGGCGGGCCTCGTCCATCGCGGCGGAAGATTTCCGCCGGTCCTCTGAAGGTCTTTGTTCGATCATGTCGCCGGCGCTCCGCTCTCGCGGCGGCCGCCCCCTCTTTGCATTCTCGTCAGCGGTCAACGCCCCGCTCCGCATGAGGTTCCCAAAAGCTGCCGGCAAGATGCGGAAAACTTCTCAATTTGGGAACAAGTTCCCTCCGGTGACGTTTTGGCACCATGATGGCGCCTTGTCGGGGGGATACGCCTCCCTGACGACGGCTGCCACGTATTGTTTCCATGGGAGGGGTCACCCTTGAGTCTTCTAGCCCGACTGGCGCCTCATCTTCCGTATGTGCGTCGTTACGCGCGCGCCCTGACTGGCGACCAGACGACCGGCGACCATTACGTCCGGGTGGCCCTCGAAGCGCTGGCGGCCGGCGAGCGGGTGCTGGAGGCCAACCTCACCCCCCGCGTGGCGCTCTACCACGTGTTCCACGCCATCTGGTGCACCTCCGGCGCGCAGCTGGAAAGCCCGCAGGACGACGACAGCCTGGCCACCGACGACACCACGCGGCGGCTGATGCGCATCGCGCCGCGGTCGCGTCAGGCCTTCCTGCTGACCGCGCTTGAAGGGTTCACCCCCTCCGAGGCGGCGCAGATCCTCGGCACCGACTTCTCCGAGGTCGAGCAGCTGATCGCCGAAGCCCAGTCCGAGATCGACGCCGAACTGGCCACCGACGTGCTGATCATCGAGGACGAGCCGGTGATCGCCGCCGACATCGAGGCGCTGGTCAAGGAACTCGGCCATACGGTCGTCGACATCGCCGCCACCCGCACCGAGGCGGTGGACGCCGTCGCCCGCAAGACCCCCGGCCTGGTGCTGGCCGACATCCAGCTGGCCGACGGCTCCTCCGGCATAGACGCGGTGAAGGACATCCTGGCGCGCTTCGACGTGCCGGTGATCTTCATCACCGCCTTCCCCGAGCGGCTGCTGACCGGCGAACGGCCGGAGCCCACCTTCCTGATCACCAAGCCCTTCCAGCCGGAAACGGTGAAGGCGGCGATCGGCCAGGCGCTGTTCTTCCACCCGCGCAAGGCCAACAAGCAGGCCGCCTGAGCCGGAACGGCCGAGCTCCGCGTACGTTGAATTCGAAGGGCCCCGCAGGCTGCGGGGCCCTTTGTCTTTGAGGAGAGTGCGCATGCTCGGTTGGGCGCTGGTGTTTGCGGTGCTGGCGATCGTCGCCGGCTTCCTGGGCTTCTTCAGCCTGGCGGGCCTGGCGGCGACCATCGCCAAGGTGCTGTTCGTGGTGTTCCTGGTGCTGCTGGTGGTGAACTTCATCGTCCGCGCGGTCCGCGGACAGTCGGTGGTCTAGAGCCCCGACACAGCGACGGCGGCCCCGCGGGGCCGCCGTTCTCTATTGCGCAGGTCCGGGCCGTCTATTGGCCGGGATTGCTGGGGTTGCCGCCGTTCTTCGGCGCCAGCGGCGCGCCTTGCTGGTAGTTCTGGCGGTCGGCGGCGCCGGGCGCAGGAGCATTGAACTGGGGCGCGCCCGCCCTGGGCCTTCCATTGTCGGAATTGGCGCGGCTGAAGTCGCCGGACTTCCAGGTGTAGGCGGCCAGGAAGCCGAGCACGACCAGCAGCAGGCTGAACAGCAGCACCCACAGGACGGGACGGCCGAGCCGGCCTTGCCGGGCGCGCGTGGCCCCCAGGGTCGGCCGGGCGGTGGTGCGCGTGGAAAGCGCCATGCGAAGGCTCCTTACTCAGACGGGAAATAGCTGAACGGGCCGGTGGCGGGCGCCGCCGACACCGGTGCGTGCGGATGGGTCATGGATCCGATCAGGCCGCTGACCATGGCCATCGCCAGCACCGTGCAGACCACCATCAGCCGCCGGCGGCTGACCTGTTGGCGGTGGCTGGGCGTCTTCATCAACGTGAAACCGCCCCGCGGCGCATAGAAGCCACGCATGACCGGGCCCTCCCTGGCGGCGCGGGCCTGGAGCGCCCGCTTCGGAGGTAACGCGTCCGGCGCGACCGCCGTTCCGCGAGGGCCGCGGAAAACGGTTAAGCTTTGAAATATCGTTGCCTTTTCAATGGTCTCGGGGTGAGGTGGCCGGGCCTGCGCGACCGGCGCCGGCGCTCCGCGGCGGGGCGGCGCCGGCGTGTGAAAAAAATTCTGGATTCTTCGCCGTCGGCCGGAACGGTTCCTGGGGGCGGGTGTTTAAGACTTGCGGAGGCGGCGACGCCCCCCCCGACTTGAGACTGGCGACCATGCCAGTCTGCCGTCTCCGCACCCCTTTTCTCGATGATGCACACTCAGGCGGACCTTCGGGTCCGCCCTTTCTTTGTGCGTCGAACAGGCTTTGTGCGTCGAACGGGCAGCCTCCGCGCCTCAGCGCGGCGCCAGGTGCAGCACCACGTCCACACGGCGGCGCAAGGGCGCGGCCTGGCCGCCGGCGGTGACCGAGCCCGCCTGTCCGCCCGCCGACACCCGGAACTCCGCCGGCGGCAGCCCGGCCCCCGCCAGGGCGGCGGTCACCGACTGGGCGCGGCGCTTGGAGAGCTCCAGGTTGGCCTCGGGCGCGCCGGCCGCGTCGGCCAGGCCCAACACCTCCACCCGGCGGACCGCACAGCCCTGGGCGCCGTTCGCCGCCGCGGCGATCACCGCGCGGCCCTCCGGCGTCACCTCCGCCGACTGCGGCTCGAAATAGATGTCGACGGTCTGGTCGGGACAGCGCGCCGGCGCCTTCACGATCCGCCCCCGGGCGTTCTCGATGGTCGTGCAGCCGGCCAACGCCAGCGCCAGCGCGGCGCCGGCGGCGACTGCGGCTGCGGTGCTCATGGTCTTCATCGTCGTACCCCCTCGGGTCCTTGCAAAGCCAACATGACAAAGGGCGGCCGGAGCTTCCGACCGCCCTCGCCAATCCACAGGCGTGTCCGCCGCCTAGGAGCGCGGGCTGCCGTCTTCCCAATAGTAACGGCCGCTGCCGGAGTCGTAGTAGTAATACCGACCCGCACGCTCGTCGTAGTACTGGCGCCGGCTGGGCGTGCTGGCGCCGCAGCCGCCCTGGTCGTTGCAGCCCTTCACCGCGCCGGCCGCGCCGCCCACCAGAGCGCCGATGGCCGCGCCGGTGGCCGCATTGCCGGATCCGGTGTTGTTGCCGATCACCGCGCCGGCGACGGCGCCCAAGGCGGCTCCGCCCAGGGTGGTGTTGGTGGTGTGGGGGTCGTTCGCGCACGCGGTGAGCAACACGCTGGCCCCGGCGATCGCGATCCATGGTTTGAGCATTTGATGGGCTCTCCTTGTTTGTCCCCTGGCGGGCCTAACGCGGATCAAGCGTGACAGTTCCGCCGGAACAACGCCGCCGCGCCGCCGTTTGGAGGCTGACGAACGACGTTTGGGAGCTCCGAGATGGCAGCTGCGCGCCTGCACGATAGCACGACCACCGTCGACACGGCGGGTCGGGACGAGATGAGGGCCGATCTGCGGGAGGCCTATGAACGCGGTCGCAGCGACGAGCGGGCCAGCCGCAAGCGGCATCCGGTCGCCATGACCTTCACCTTCATCGCCGCCGCCATCGGCGTGGTGCTGCTGGTGCTGGCGGCGATCAACGGCTCCTTCACCCGCGCCGGCGGCGTGGTCGACCAGAACCTCAACGTCGCCGCCAACCGCGCGGAGCCGGCGGTGCGCGACGCGGCCAGCAACGCTGGACAGTCGCTGCGTGACGCCGGACAATCCGTGAAGACCAAGGCCGCCGACACCGCCGGCTAGGGAACCTCGAGGAGGGGGGGCGGTGACGGCAATTCGTCGTGTGGAAGTGATCGCCAATGTGGCTTCGGGCAGCGTCGGCAAGGACGCGCCGCAGGAAGCCGCAAAGATATTCGCCGACGTCGGCCTGGACGCGAACATCCGCGCGCCGGCCACCGGGGACCTGTCCCGCGCCCTGCGCGCCGCGGTGGACGCCGCGCCAGATTTGCTGGTGGTGATCGCCGGCGACGGCACGGCCCGGGCGGCCGCGGAGATGTGCGGTCCTGACGGGCCAATCCTCGCGCCGCTGCCGGGCGGCACCATGAACATGCTGCCGCACGCCATCTACGGGTCGAGGTCCTGGCAGGACGCGCTCACCATCGCGCTGGCTCAGGGCTCGGAGCGGATGCTGGGCGGCGGCGAGGTCGAAGGCCGCCGGTTCCTGGTGGCCGCCATCCTCGGCTCGCCGGCGCTGTGGGCCCCGGCCCGCGAGGCCGCGCGCTTCGGCCAGAACAAGCTCGCCCTGATGCGCGCGCGGCGCGCCCTGCGGCGGGCCTTCTCCGGCCGGCTGCGCTACATGCTCGACGTCGGCCCGCGGGAAAAGGCCGAGGCGCTGGTGTTCCTGTGCCCGCTGACCTCCCGGGCGCTGAACGAGGACGAGCAGACCCTGGAGGCCGCCGTGCTCGACGTGAAGGGCGCGGCCGACGCCTTCCGCCTGGGCCTGCACGCCCTGATCGGCGACTGGCGCGATGCGCCGGCGGTGGACAGCGAGCGCTGCAAGGTGGCGCGCATCTGGGCCGCGCACGGCATCCCCGCCATCCTCGACGGCGAGTCCGTGCGGCTGAAGTCGCTGGCAGAGGTCACCTACAAGCCGGAGCTGGTGCGGGTGCTGGCCATCCCAAAGGACCTCTGAGCGTGGCCATTCGCCTGGCGCACCTGTCCGACATCCATTTCGGCGGCGAGAACGTCGCCGCGGTGGCCGGCGCGGCCGAGTACCTGAACGCTGGCGACTTCGACCTGATCGTGGTCTCCGGCGACCTCACCCGCTACGGCGAGAAGGCGGAGTTCGACGCCGCGGCCCGCTGGCTGGACAGCCTCAACGGCCCCAAGCTGGTGACGCCCGGCAATCACGACGCCCCCTACATCGCCTGGGCGGAGCGGATCTTCACCCCGTTCCGGCGCTTCGAGCACAGCATCGGCCCGGCCCGGACCCAGAGCCACCTGGGCGGCGGCTTCGCGGTGAAGGCGGTGAACACCGCGCGCGGCGCCCAGCCCCGGCTCAACTGGTCGAAGGGCCAGCTCGCCGCCGGCCAGGTGCGCGAGGCGGCGCAATGGTTCGAGACGGTCCCGGCCGAGTGCTTCCGCATCGTCACATGCCACCACCCGCTGATGGAGATGATCGGCGGGCCGATGACGGCGCGGGTCTGGGGCGGGGAGGCGGCAGCCGCGGCCTTCGCCGCCGCCAAGGTGGACCTGGTGCTCTCGGGCCACATCCACGCGCCCTTCGCCTGGCCCTACCCGTTCGACGACGGCAAGACCTATGCGGTGGGCGCCGGCACCCTGTCGGTGCGCGAGCGCGGCGTCCCGCCGGGGTTCAACGTGGTCGACATAGAAGGGGCGGCGATTCGCATCGCCGCCCTCGTTTGGACCGGCTCGCATTACGAGCCGTATCGCACCTGGTCTCTGGACCGGCGCTGAACCGCGTCTAGGGCACCCCGCGTCCGCGTACGAAATGCATGACGATGGACACCAGGAACAGCACCAGGAAGACGTAGAACAGGATCTTGGCGACACCCATCGCGGCGCCCGCGATCGTCGTGAAACCAAGCACTGCCGCGATCAACGCGACCACCAGGAAGGTCAGGGCCCAGCCGAGCATTGGCGTTCTCCATGCGCGCCGAAGGCGCTTCTCACGTTGCGCGGGTCGCTCGCCCGCTCGCCAATTCAACGTCATTCAACCGGGGCTGTTCCCAGCGCTCCTTTCGAAGTGATGGGATGGCTCAGCGGCGCCGGGTCTTCTCGGGGACCGGCGCTCGCGTGGCGCGGCTGGCGATGGCCGCGCTGACCACGGCGGAGAGGATCTTCGGATTGCGCACCAGCACCACCGCGGCGGCGACGGCCGCGCCGGTGGCGATCACCGGCTTCTCCCGCGCCAGCTCGATGAGGCGGGTGGTCATGTTCTGGTCGTCGGCCTTGATCGGCTTCGGCTTGGCCTTGCGCAGCACCACCAGGGCCAGGGTCAGCGCCAGCAGGGCCGCCAGCACGGCGATCACCGCCGCGGCGCCGGCCGGGCCGAGATAATAACGGGCGAGCGCATAGAGCGCGAAGGCCGCTGCGACGACGCAGACGGCGGCGGCCGCCGCCATCGCAGCGATGGCGGCGACAAGGCCTAGCGCCTTCTTGAAGATCAACGGCGGCCGGAGGAGAGCAGCAGGCCGATGAGCACGCCGACGCCCAGCGCCGCGCCGGTGGCGGCCAGCGGCCGTTCCTTCACGCGCTCGGTGACGTATTGGCCGGCCTGTTCAAGTTGCTGGCCGGCGTTGTCGGCATAGGCGCGCGACTGCGCGCGCAGCTGCTCGAGGCCGTCCTGGACCACCTGCTCGATGCGAGTGCGGGCCTCGGCGAAGGTGCGTTGAGCCTCGGCGCTCAGGCGGCTGGCGCTCTCGGTCGCATTGCCGGACGCGGCCTTCATCTCGTCGGCGGCATAGTCGGCGGCGTTCGCGGGCATGGGGAGATCTCCAAAGGGATTTGAGCCCCGGCGGGGGGCGCAGCCTGAACGTCGAGCAGCATAGGCCGGTTCCGCCTTCGGCGCAAAAGCGGGTCGTCCCCCCGGCGCCCGAAACGCTGTGGGAAACGCACGGGTTCCTATCGCGCGGCGCGGGCTGTAGCCCTATGGTCACCCTATGACGCGGCAGAGATGGGCTGCAGAGTGAACCGAGAACGCCTGGAACTCGCGCTGAAAGCCGCCGGCCTGGGTGAGTTCGATTGGGACATGGTCCGCGACGTGTTCGCGATCAGCCCGCGGATGGCCACCCTCACCGGATTGCCGGCCGGGGAAATGCCGGCCGAGGGCGGGACCGCCCTGGACCGCCATGTGCATCCCGACGATCTTGCGGAGCTGCGGGAAAAGCGCGCCGCCAACGTCGAGGCCGGCGGCCCCTTCGAGGCCGAGTTCCGGCAGATCCGGCCGGATGACGGCCGCACCGTCTGGATCCGCTGCGCCGGCGTCCAGTTCCCGGGGCCCGACGGGCGCCCCGCCGGCGTCACCTGCATCGTCGACGACGTCACCGCGCGCAAGCTCGAGGAGGACCAGCGGCAGACGCTGATGTCCGAGCTGGACCACCGGGTGAAGAACGTCCTGGCGACCGTCCAGGCGCTGGCCTACCAGACCGCCAAGCGCACCACCTCCCTCGACGCCTTCCTGCAGAACTTCAGCGGCCGGCTGAAGGCCATGGGCTCGGCCAACGAACTGCTCACCGCCGCGCGCTGGCGCGGCGCGGCGGTGGACCACCTGGCGGCCGCCGAGCTCGGCGCCCTGGCGCCCGGCCAGACCAGCTGGGACGGTCCGGAGCTGTTCCTCACCCCGCGCGCGGCCAACGCCCTGTCGCTGGCGCTGCACGAGCTGGCCACCAATGCGGTGAAGTTCGGCGCCCTGTCGGTGGACACCGGGCACGTGGACCTGCGCTGGAAACGGCTGGCGGGCGGCGGCTTCGAACTGCAGTGGACCGAGACCGGCGGCCCGACCGTCTCGCCGCCCGCGCGGCGCGGCTTCGGCTCGACCCTGCTGGAGCAGGTCACCGGGCGCGAGCTGAACGGCGACGCCGGCGTCGAATACCGCTCCGCCGGCGTCCACGCCCGGCTGCGCGCCGGCCCGCAGGCCATCGCGCCGCGGCCGGAGACGGTGCCGGACGGCCCGCAGGTCGCCCGCGTGGCGGAGACGGTCGTGGCGTCCAGCGGCCCGGCCAGCCTGAAGGGCGCCCGCGTGCTGATCGTCGAGGACGCCGTGCTGCTGGCCCTGGAGCTGGAGATCGGGCTCTCGGAAGCCGGCGCCGAGGTGATCGGTCCGGCCTATGAACTGGAAGAGGCGCTGGCCCTGCTCGACCGGCCGATCGATGCGGCGGTGCTCGACGCCAACCTCAACGGCCGCTCGGTGATGCCGGTGGCCGAGGCGCTGGCGGCGCGCGGCGTGCCCTTTGTCTTCGCCACCGGCTACGGCGAGGCCGGCGGCGCGCCGGGCGGCTTCAACGCCCCGGTGATCCGCAAGCCCTACGACGTGACCCAGGTGGCCGCGGCGGTCGCCGCACTCCTCAGGTCAACCTGACGCACCCCTGAGACAAGGCGCCGCCTCGCGCCCGGCACGGCCAAGCTCTAGATAGCTCGCAGGGAGACCTGCGGCGCGGCCGCAGGGGCCGGACCGGCGGCCCAGGGACATCGCCCGCGTCATGCGACCCCAGCTCCTCGTTTCGGTCCGCGGCACAGGTCGCGGGCCGATCGTCATCCGCGCCCCCTCAGATCACGCGCCGTCGGATCACGCCCCCTCAGATCACGCCGAGGCTGCGAAGCTCCGCGATCCGCCCGGCCGACAGCCCCGCCCGCTCGCGCAGCACCGCCTCGGTGTGTTCGCCCAGCGCCGGCCCCGGCCAGCGGACCCGGCCCGGCGTCGCCGACAGCTTCGGAAAGGCGTTCTGCATCTTGATCGCCCCGAACACCGGATGCTCGGTCTCCACGATCGCCTCGCGGGCGACGAACTGCGGGTCGTCCAGCATGTCCGGCGCGCGGTAGACGCGGCTCGCCGGCACCCCCTTGGCCAACAGCTGCGGCAGCAGGTCGTCGAGCGTCTGGTCGCGGGTCCAGTCGGCGATGATGTCGTCGAGCTCGCGCTGATGGCGGCCGCGGGCGGCGTGGTCGACGAACCGCGCGTCGGTCTTCAGGTCCGGCCGCCCCATGGCCTCGGCGAGCCGGGCGAAGACGGTGTCGCCGTTGCCGCCGATCAGGATCATCTCGCCGCCGGCGCAGGGGTAGGCGTTGGAGGGCGCGATGCCCGGCAGGATCGAGCCGGAGCGCTCGCGCACATAGCCGGTGAGGTCGTATTCGGTGACGGTGTTCTCCATCACCGCCAGCACGCTCTCGTAGAGCGCGGCGTCGACCACCTGGCCGCGGCCGGTGCGCTCGCGGGCGTGCAGGGCCATGGTGATCCCCATCACCGCATGCATGGCCGCCAGGCTGTCGCCGATGGAGATGCCCGCGCGGGCCGGCGGCCGGTCGGGCTCGCCGGTGACGTGGCGCAGGCCGCCCATGGCCTCGCCGATCAGGCCGTAGCCGGGCCGCTGCGAATAGGGGCCGGTCTGGCCGAAGCCGGAGATCCGCGCCATCACCAGGCGCGGATTGGCCTGCGCCAGGCTCTCGTAGGAGAGGCCCCACTTCTCCATGGCGCCGGGGCGGAAGTTCTCGATCACCACGTCGGCCTGGGCGATCAGGGCGCGGGCGATCTCCTGGCCCTCAGGCGTGCGCAGATCGAGGCCGACCGACTTCTTGTTGCGCCCGATCACCGGCCACCAGGGCGACAGGCCATTGGGCAGGCTGCGCCCCCACTGGCGCATGGGATCGCCGGTGCGCGGGTCCTCGATCTTGATCACCTCGGCCCCGAAGTCGCCGAGGATCTGGCCGCAGAACGGGCCGGCGATCAGGGTGCCCATCTCGATCACCACCAGGTCGGCCAAAGGTCCTGTGGCCAGAGGTCCTGTTGCGGCGGGGGGTCCTTCGGCGGGGACGGTCATGCAGGCTCCTCGGAACGGCGGCGTGGGCCAGGTGGAGCCGCCGGCGGGCCCGGTTGTCAATCCGGCGCCCCGGTCGGGCAGAGCCGCCGGGCGGCGAATTCCCCTGGAGACTCGGCTTCACTTCTCGGCGTGCCGGGTCTAAGCGCGGCTTATGACCTCCTTCGCCTTCGCCCCGCCCGCCGTCCCCGCCGTCCCGGTGGAGGGCGAAACCGCCGCCTTCCCGGTCCGCCGCATCCTCTGCGTCGGCCGCAACTACGCCGCGCACCGCCGCGAGATGGGCGGCGACGACCGCGACCCGCCGTTCTTCTTCGCCAAGCCCGCCGACGCCATCGTCACGCCGGGCGGCGAGGTGCCCTATCCGCCGCGCACCGCCAACCTGCACCACGAGATCGAGCTGGTGGTGGCGCTGAACGGCTCGGGCGCCGACCTGACGCCGGAGCAGGCGCTGGAGCTGGTCTACGGCTACGCGGTCGGCGTCGACCTGACCCGCCGCGACCTGCAGAACGCCGCCAAGGAAAAGGGCCAGCCGTGGGACTCCGGCAAGGGGTTCGACGCCTCGGCCCCCATCTCGGCGATCCGCCGATGGACCGGCGCGCCGCCGCAGGGCCGCATCTGGATCTCGGTGGACGGCGAGGTCCGCCAGGACGCCACCGTCGCCGACATGATCTGGAACGTCGGCGAGGTGATCGCCGAGGCCTCCAAGCTGTGGCGCCTGGCGCCCGGCGACCTGATCTTCACCGGCACGCCGGAAGGGGTTGGTCCGATCCCCCGCGGCGCTAAGGTGGACGGCGAGGTCGAAGGGGTCGGCCGGGTGACGTTCACGGTGAGCTGATGAGCTTCGTCCTGCACAGCGCCTGGCGGGCGACCGCGCCCTATCGGGTGCGGATCGGCCTGGCGCTGAAGGGCGTGGCCTACGACTACGCCGCGGTCGACCTGATCGCCGGCCAGCAGCGCGAGCCCGCCTACCGCGCGGTGAACCCGCAGGGGCTGACGCCGGCCCTCGACATCGGCGACCGGGTGCTGACCCAGAGCCTGGCGATCCTGGAGTGGCTGGAGGAGGCCTATCCCGAGCCGCCGATCCTGCCCAAGGCGCCCCTCGACCGCGCCGCCGTCCGGGCCATGGCCGGGATCATCGCCTGCGACATCCATCCGCTGAACAACACCCGCGTCGGGCGCAAGCTGCACAAGATGGGCGTCGACCAGGCCGGCATCCTGGCCTGGACCCAGGGCTGGATCGTCGACGGCTTCGACGCCCTGGAGCCGATGTTGGCGCGCCATGGCGCCGGCTTCGCGTTCGGCGACCAGCCGACCCTCGCCGACTGCTGCCTGATCCCGCAGGTCTATTCGGCCAACCGCTACGAGGTCGACCTGACGCCCTGGCCGGCCATCCGCGCGGTGGCCGAGCGCGCCGCCGATCATCCCGCCTTCGCGGCCGCCCACCCGGATCGCCAGCCCGACGCCAGGCCGGCCTGACCGGAGACGAGCTTGCGCTGGCCGTTCCGGAGGCCTAGAGCGCGGCCATGCTCGATCATCTGAAGGCGAACAACCGGGCCTGGGCCGACCGCAAGGTCTCCGCCGACCCTGGCTTCTTCAAGCGGCTGGAGGGCCAGCAGGCCCCCGAATACCTGTGGATCGGCTGTTCCGACAGCCGGGTCCCGGCCAACGAGATCGTCGACCTCGATCCCGGCGAGCTGTTCGTGCACCGCAACGTCGCCAACCTCGCGCCGCCGCAGGACGCCAACTACCTGTCGGTGCTGCAGTTCGCCGTCGACGTCATCAAGGTAAAGCACATCATGGTGGTCGGCCACTACGGCTGCGGCGGGGTGGCCGCGGCGGTGGACGGCGAGCGCCGGGGCCTGGTGGACCACTGGCTGCACCCGATCCGCGAGGTCCACCACGACCACCGCCACGAGCTGGAGGCCCTCGACGGCGACCGGGCCCGCTGGGACCGCCTGGTGGAGCTGAACGTCATCCGCCAGGTCAAGAACGTCGCCTCCGACCTCTTCGTGCAGGACGCCTGGGCCCGCGGCCAGGAGCTGTGCGTCCACGGCTGGGTCTATTCGCTGGCCAACGGCCTGGTGACCGATCTGAACGTCAGCGTCCACCGCGCCGAGGAGATCGAGCGGCTGGGCTAGCCCTGCGCGGCGACGCTCCCGCGCGCCCGGATCTTCATGCTGAACAGGGATTTACCGTCTCTGGCGCCGCATTCCTTTACGCTGACCGGGTGACCTTGCCCGCTACTTCGTCAGGAATCGGGGCTGCCCCATGGCTATCGGCAACGTCACTCGCAAGCTTCGCGACCGCCTGCTCCGCGGCGCGCGGGACGACCGCGGCGCGACGGCGGTGGTGTTCGCCCTGAGCATCGCCGTCCTGGCGCCGATGGCGCTGGGGGTGTTCGACGTCTACACGGCCACCGAACAGCGCGGGAAGCTGCAGGACGCTCTCGACGCCGCCACGCTCTACGCCGCCCGCTCCACCGCCCAGACCTCGGCGGACGTCGACGCCATCGGCGACAAGGCCCTGGCGGCCAACCTGTCGATGATGCAGGGCGTGGTGCTGAAGTCCTCCAACTTCACCCTGTCCGGCAGCACGGTGCTGGCCTCGGCCTCGGTGCAGATGCCGAGCTTCGCGCCGGTGGTCTCCGGCTCGGGCGTCGTCAGCGCCTCGTCCGAGGTCAAGCGCGCCGGCAAGATCGAAGTCGCCCTGGTGCTCGATAACACCGGCTCGATGTCGCAGAACAACAAGCTGCCGAACCTCAAGGCGGCCGCCAACAGCCTGATCGACAAGCTGGTCCTCGCCTCGCAGCGGAGCGCCGACCCGACCCCGCTGCGCATCTCGCTGGTGCCGTTCTCCTCGACCGTCCGCGTCCAGGGCACGACGGCGCTGACCAACTACGTCAGCCCCACTCAGCGGGGAACCGCCATCCCGGGCTGGATCGATCCGATGGCGACGTCGCGCTGGAACGCCAGCGCCGACATCTTCAGCGCCCAGACCGATCGCCTGGCGCTGATGAAGAGCCTCGGCCAGCCCTGGAACGGCTGCGTGGAGACGCGCGCCGAGCCCTACGACATCCAGGACACGGCGCCGGACAGCGCCACGCCGGACAGCATGTTCATCCCGTTCTTCGCCCCGGACGAGAAGGGCGGCCGGAACAACCCGTCGTCGGGCTATAGCAACAGCTACACCGCCGACCCTTCTTCGGGCACCGATCTCACCAAGCTCAAGGCGGTCAGCAAGTACGTTGGCGTCACCAGCGTGCCGAGCGGCACGGGTCCCAACGTCGGCTGCGCGATGCAGACCATCGTGCCGCTCACCACCGCCAGCGCCTCGGTGAAGGCCGCCATCAACGGGATGACCGCGGTGGGCGAGACCAACATCCCCATGGGACTGCTCTGGGGCTGGCTGAGCATCAGCCCGACCGGGCCGCTGAACGCCAAGGGCGCACCGTACCAGACCGCCGATCTGCGCAAGGTCATCGTGCTGATGACTGACGGTCAGAACACCTTCCAGAACCGCAGCAACTCCTACGGCTCCTACTACGACGGCCTGGGGTACGCGTTCCAGAAGCTGCTCAGCGGACTCGGCGTCAGCTCCAGCGACGCTGACCGTACGACCGCCATGGACAACCGGCTGAGCGCGCTCTGCACCAACATCAAGGCCAAGAACATCACCGTCTACACGGTGCGGGTGGACGTCACGACCGGCTCCAGCAGCCTGCTGCAGAACTGCGCCTCGTCGCCGGACAAGTTCTTCAACGTGCAGTCGGCGGGGATGAGCGTCGCCTTCGACTCGATCGCGGACTCGATCCAGAACCTGCGCCTGAGCAAGTAGGCCTCAGGCCAGCTTGATCTCGCGCAGGCGCTCCTGGAGGTATTCGTCGGCGGTGATCGGCTGCGGGTAGCGGTCGGGGTGCTCGGCGTCCACGCAGTTGGGCAGGGTGCGGATCTCGTAGTCCGAGTTGAAGTGCAGGAAGAACGGCGTCGAGTAGCGCGGGAAGCCGCGGCGCTCCGGCGCCGGATTGACCACCCGGTGCGTCGTCGACGGCAGGCGGTGGTTGGTCAGCCGCTGCAGCATGTCGCCGATGTTGCACACCAGCGCCCCCGGCGGCGGGTTGATCGCCAGCCAGCGGCCGTCGCGGTCCAGCACCTCCAGCCCGGCCTCCTCGGCGCCGAGCAGCAAGGTGATGACGTTGATGTCCTCGTGCGCACCGGCGCGGATGTGCGGGCCGTCCTTCGGCACCGGCGGATAGTGCAGCAGGCGCAGGATCGAGTTGCCGAAGTCGACGGTGGACTCGAAGAAGCGGGGCTCCAGGCCGAGGTAGGCGGCGATCGCCTCCAGCACCTTCAGGCCCATCTGGTCGAGGGCGTCGTAGAGCCAGCCGACGGTCTCGTGAAAGCCGGGGACATCGGCGTCGGGCCAGACGTTGTCGGGCATGTGGCTGCGGAAGCGGTGACCGGGCGGCAGGTCGCGGCCGACGTGCCAGAACTCCTTCAGGTCGTAGTGCTCGGCGCCCTTGGCGGTCTCGATCCCGAACGGGGTGTAGCCGCGCTGGCCGCCGACCGGCAGCTTGTACTTGCGCTTCTCGTCCTCCGGCAGGGCGAAGAAGGCCTTGCCGGCGGCCACCGCCGCATCGATCCGGTCCTGCGGGATTCCGTGGTCGGAGATCACCGCAAAGCCGTAGCGGGCGAAGGATCCGCCCAGGCGCTGGGCGAAGCCGTCGAAGTCGCGGCTGAACTGGTTGAACGAGACGGGCTCGATGGCGGGCGCGGCGGCGTGGGCTTGGCTCATCCGCCGTTTCTACACGTCCTCGCGGTCGCCCTCCACCCGGGCGAGCGCGTCGCGGGCCCGTGCGGCCTCGGCCCCGTCCTCCTCCGCGGCGATGCGCGCCATCTCCGCCCGCAGCAGCTTCTCCATGGTCTGGCGTGAGGCGACGGTGGCGGAGATGTAGCGTTCCTGCTCGCCGTAGGCCGGCTGCAGCTGCTTGAACAGCACCAGGTCCTGGTCGCGGAACAGGTTGGCCGCCCGCGCGGCGAACCGCTCCGACTGGCCGAGCCGCACCAGCGCCCGGCGGCCGAAGTTCAGTGCGCCCTCGAAGGTCTCGCGCTCGACTTCCCGCGAGCCGGCCTTCAGCAGTTCGTAGGCGTGCGGCCGGTCGAAGGCGCGGGCCAGGATCGTCAGCTGCGGGAAGGCCTCCGCGGCCGCCGCCACCAGCTGCAGGGCCTTGTCGCGGTCGTCGATGGCCACCAGCAACAGCTTGGCCTTCTCGATGCCGGCGGTGCGCAGCAGGTCCAGGCGCGTGGCGTCGCCGTAGTGCACCCGCCAGCCGAAGCGGCGGATCAGGTCGATCTGCTCGATGCTGGAATCCAGCAGCACCACCTTGAAGTTGTTGGCCATCAACAGGCGGGTGGCGATCTGCCCGAAGCGGCCGAAGCCGGCCACGATGACGTCGGGATCGCCTTCGTCGAAGGGCAGGCGCTCGGGCTCGGCGTGCTGCTGCGGGCGGGCGAGCACGAAGCGTTCGTGGGCGGCGAGCGCGAACGGCGTCAGCGCCATGGAGAGCGCCACCACGGCGGTCAGCAGCTTCACCATCTCGGCGTCCATCACCAGGGCGCCGCCGGCGAAGCCCAGCAGCACGAAGGCGAATTCCCCGCCCTGCGCCAGCGCCACCGCGGTGGTCGCCGCGTCGCGCGACGACCGGCGGAACAGCCGGCCGGCGGCGTACATGGCCAGCGCCTTGACCAGCATCAGGCCCAGCACCAGGCCGATCAGCAACAGCGGCCTCGCGCCGATCACCGAGAAGTCCAGGCCGGCGCCGACGGTGATGAAGAACAGGCCGAGCAGCAGGCCGCGGAACGGCTCGATGTCGGTCTCCAGCTCGCGGCGGAACTCGCTCTCCGCCAGCACCACCCCGGCCAGGAAGGCGCCCAGCGCCGGCGACAGGCCGACCAGCTCCATCAGCGCCGCCACCGCCACCACCAGCAGCAGGGCCGAGGCGGTGAAGATCTCCCGCAGGCGCGCGGCGGCGATGAACCGGAACAGCGGCTGCGTCAGGTAGCGCCCGCCGACCACGACCGCGGCCACCGCGGCCAGCACCGCCAGCGCCCGGGCCCAGCCGGGCAGGGCGTCCAGCATGCCGGCGTCGTGCGCCGTCGCGCCGGCCGCGCTCCCCTGCGGCGTCAGCAGCGGCAAGAGGGCGAACAGCGGGATCACCGCCAGGTCCTGGAACAGCAGCACCCCGAACGAGGCCTCGCCGACGGGCCCCTGGCGCAGGCCCTTCTCCTCCAGGCTCTGCAGCACGATGGCGGTGGAGGACATGGCCAGGATCAGGCCGGCGGCCACGGCGGTGCGCCAGTCCAACCCAAAGGCCATGGCGGCTGCGGCCACGAGGGCCGCCGTGCCGAGCATCTGGGCCAGGCCCAGGCCGAAGATCGAGGTGCGCATGCGCCACAGCAGCGCCGGGCGCACCTCCAGGCCGATCAGGAACAGCAGGATGACCACGCCGAACTCGGCGAAGCGCATCACGTCGCCCTGCGGCCCGACCAGGTTGAGCAGGAAGGGTCCGACCAGCACCCCGGCGATCAGGTAGCCCAGCACCGAGCCCAGCCCCAGCCGCTTGGCGATCGGCACCGAGACCACGCCGGCGGCGAGGTAGACCAGCGCCTGGATGAGGAGCGAGTGGCTGTTCATCGGCCTAGGGTAGGGGCGCGGGGCGCGGGGCGGGAGTCATGGCCGCACTATGGAGCGTCCCTTCGCCCCGCGCGCACGGATTTCTTCGCCGCGGGG
The DNA here is from genome assembly GCF_003254505.1 of Phenylobacterium hankyongense. Classification (NCBI taxonomy): domain Bacteria; kingdom Pseudomonadati; phylum Pseudomonadota; class Alphaproteobacteria; order Caulobacterales; family Caulobacteraceae; genus Phenylobacterium; species Phenylobacterium hankyongense. The sequence goes on from NZ_QFYP01000001.1 coordinate 1,721,504, forward strand.
AAAGTTCACCTCTTGGTGAATTTCTTGCGCGGCGGTGTTCTCAAGCCGCGATTTCGAGCGTAAAGGCCGAGCATGGTCAGCAAGCTACAGACAAGCGCCGCGGACGCCCTGGCAGGGGTCCTGTTCGACGGCATGACGATCATGGCAGGCGGCTTCGGCCTCTGCGGGATCCCCGAGAACCTGATCGCCGCGATCCGCGACGCCGGCGTCAAGGACCTGACGGTGGTCTCCAACAACTGCGGGGTCGACGGCTTCGGGCTCGGCGTGCTGCTGGCCGGCGGCCAGATCCGCAAGATGATCTCGTCCTATGTCGGCGAGAACAAGCTGTTCGCCGAGCTCTACCTCTCCGGCCAGCTGGAGCTGGAGTTCAACCCGCAGGGCACGCTGGCCGAGCGCATCCGCGCCGGCGGCGCCGGCATCCCGGCGTTCTTCACCAAGACCGGCGTCGGCACCCTGGTGGCCGAGGGCAAGGAAGTCCGCGAGTTCGACGGCGAGATGTACGTGATGGAGCGCGGGCTGACCGCCGACCTCGCCATCGTCAAGGCCTGGAAGGGCGACCACGAGGGCAACCTCGTCTATCGGCGCACGGCGCGGAACTTCAATCCGATGATGGCCACCGCCGGCAAGGTGACGGTCGCCGAGGTCGAGGTGCTGGTGGAGACCGGCGCCCTCGACAAGGACAACATCCACACCCCGGGCATCTACGTCGACCGCATCCTCAAGGGGCCGGTCTACGAGAAGCGGATCGAACAGCTGACCACCCGCAAGCGCGAAGAAGAGGCGGCCGTCTGATGCCCTGGACCCGTGACCAGATGGCGGCCCGCGCCGCCACCGAGCTGCGCGACGGCTTCTACGTGAACCTCGGCATCGGCATCCCGACGCTGGTGGCCAACTACATCCCCGCCGGCATGTCGGTGACCCTGCAGAGCGAGAACGGCATGCTCGGCATGGGCCCGTTCCCCTACGAGGGCGAGGCCGACCCGGACCTGATCAACGCCGGCAAGCAGACCATCACCGAACTGGACTCGTCGTCCTACTTCTCCAGCGCCGACTCGTTCGCGATGATCCGCGGCGGCCACATCGACCTCTCCATCCTGGGGGCCATGCAGGTGGCCGCCAACGGCGACCTCGCCAACTGGATGGTGCCGGGCAAGATGGTGAAGGGCATGGGCGGGGCCATGGACCTGGTGGCCGGCGTCAAGCGCGTGGTGGTGGTCATGGAGCACACCGAGAAGTCCGGCGCGCCCAAGCTGGTCAAGGCCTGCTCCCTGCCGCTCACCGGCCAGGGCGTGGTCGACCTGGTGGTCACCGAGCTCGGCGTCTTCGAGGTCAATCGCGGCAAGAGCCCGCTGGCCCTGCTGGAGCTGGCCCCCGGCGTCGCCCTCGACGAGGTGCAGGCCAAGACCGAGGCGCCGTTCGAAGTGAAGGCCCAGGCCGCCGCCTGACCCTGGCGAACCGCCCGCCCACGCCTACCTATGGCGGGTGACTCCCCGCCTCACGCGTGACAGGCTGACCCCATGAAGACGCGCCTTTTCGCGGCCCTCGCCGCCACCGCCCTGTTGAGCGCCAACGCCGCGCCCGCCGCCGGCGCCCTGAAGACCGCGGTGTTCGCCGGTGGCTGCTTCTGGTCGGCCCAGCACGACATCGAGCACACGCCGGGCGTGAAGGCGGTGGTGGTGGGCTACGCCGGCGGCTCGCGCCAGCACCCCAGCTACCAGGACCACGAAGGCTTCCTGGAATCGGTCAAGGTCACCTACGACCCGGCCCAGATCAGCTATCCGCAGTTGGTCGACGCCTTCTTCCACCACATCGACCCCACCGACGCCGGCGGCCAGATCTGCGACCAGGGGCCGTCCTACCAGACCGCCGTCTTCGTCGCCGATCCCCAGGAGCGGCAGGCGGCGGAGGCCGTGAAGGCCAGGGTCGCCAAGACGCTCGGCAAGCCGGTCGCCACCCGCGTGCTGCCGGCCGGCACGTTCTGGATGGGCGAGGGCTACCACCAGGACTACGCGCGCAAGAACCCGGCCAGCTACATGGCCTATCGCATCGGCTGCGGCCGCGACGCCCGCCTCAAGGCGGTGTGGTCCGGACACTGACCGGCGGCCGCGGGCGGGGCCGGAATCCCTCGCCTATGAACATCACCACCCGGCGCTTGTGCTTGCGGTCCAGGGTGACGCTGTCGATCTCCGGGCCCGACACCTTGGTGAAATCGGCCGCCATCTGGTCGCGGAACCAGCCCTCGTCGGCCGCGGCCAGCACCCGCTGGCCGTCGGCCGGGGTGAGCGGCGCGCTGGCCTTCGCCTGGTTCTGCGGCGCGCCGGCGCTCGTCCAGGCGCGCAACGGTGGGTTGAGAGGGTCGCGGAAGAAGTCGCGGCCGTAGTAGGCCACGGAATAATAGAGGAAGCGGTTGTTGACGGCGATGGCGCTGAGCCCCTGGCCGCGCTCTTCGCGCGCGCGGTCGAGGATCAGTTGCGTGGTCTGGCTCCAGCCCTTCGCGCGTTTGAAGGCGCTTGCCAGCCCGAGCGGCTCGGCGGTCCTCGGCGCCAGGATGATGGTGACGAAGAGCGCGGCTGCCAGGCCCTGCAGCACCAGCGCGGCAGCCAGCCACCGCCGCGCCCGCCAGCGCATCAGCCACGCTGCGGCCAGCACCGCGCCCGGCAGGTAGCTCGCGCCCGACCCGTTGGCGTGGGCGCGGCTGACGAACGACTGCACGCTGACGATCGCCAGCGGCGGCAGGATGAAGCAGAGCAGCAGCAGGTCGGCCGGCTCGATCCGCCGCCGCCGCGCCGCCAGCGCGCCGCCGACCATCAGGGCGCCCAGCGGGATCGGCCCGAACACGATGAGCTGGGCCCCGAGGAAGCGGGCGAGACCGGCGCCGTTCATCAGGTCGTCGGCGGCCCAGTTGGCGTTGGCGAGCGTGTGGCGCAGGGTGGCGAAGCCGTGGGCGGCGTTCCAGCCCAGGTTCGGCGCCAGGACCGCGCCGAGGCTGGCCAGGCAGAGGATCGCCGAGGCTGGCGTCCAGGCCCGCCGCGCCTCCCGCGACAGCGCCAGGTGCAGCGCGACGCCGATCACCGCGTAGACCGCGGCGTACTCGCTGAGGAAGGCCAGGCCCAGCGCCGCGCCCAGGCCGGCGGCGAGCAGCAGCCGCGCCCGGCCCTGGGCCGGCTGCAGCGCCACATAGGCCAGGATGCTCAGCCCCAGGAAGAACAGCAGCGGCGCGTCGGTGGCGATGACGCTGGCGGAAAGCTGGATCGCCGGCACCAGCGCGTAGAGCGCGGCGGCGGCGAGCGCCGCCGCGCCGCCGTAGAGCCGACGGCCGATGGCGAACACCAGCAGCGTCGCCCCGCCCTGGAGCAGCGGCGCGGCCAGTCGCACCCAGGGCTCGGCGTCGCCCCCCAGATGGGTGGTGGCCCAGATCGTCCAGGCGACCATCGGCGGCTCGGAATGATAGCCGAAGGCCAGCGTCCGCGACCAAAGCCAGTACTGGGCCTCGTCCGGATGAAGCTCGAGCGGCGTACGGAACAGGACGAAGACGCGGACGACGGTCAGCGCCAGCGTCATCATCAACGCCGCCCGCAGGTCCGCGTCGGGCGCACGTTTCGTGGCCGGGGCCGTCATCGCATCTCCTTCGGGCGCCGCGACCGTATGCACGTTATGCGGGCTGCAAAGCCACACCTGCGGCGAATTGTGGCGACATTGTCCGGCGTGTCGCCGGGGTAACAAAACCGTCACCCACAACTCCAGATTCCACGTTATATGCCTTGTTTATGACTTAAAGGGTTCGGTCAGGGGCGCCGTCCTCCCGGGTCTGTGGGAAGGGGATCTTTTATGAAGCTCAATTTCAGCCGCGCGCTTTGCGCGACGACGGCGCTTGTCTGCGTCATGTCCAGCGCGGCGCACGCGCAGGAAACGACGTCCGCCGTGCACGGCACGGTCACCGCCAACGGCAAGCCGGTCGCCGGCGCCATGGTGCAGCTGGTCCACACGCCGTCGGGCACCCGCGCCGTCACCTCGACGGAAGCCGGCGGTGTGTTCGACGCCCGCGGCCTGCGGGTCGGCGGTCCCTATACGGTCACCGTCACCGGCCGGGGCCTGCCGCCCAGGACGTTGCAGAACGTCTTCCTGGAAGTGGGCAAGACCAGCGACGTCGAGGTCGACCTCTCGGGCGCCAATGAAGTCGAGGAGCTGGTGGTCACCGCCGCCGGCACGAAGGATTCGGACCAGGGCCCCAAGACGGTGCTGAACCGTCAGGCGATCCAGGAAGTGGTCAGCATCAACCGCGACCCGCGTGACCTGGCGCGGCGCGACATGCTGGTGATGCAGGACCTGAACGGCAGCACCCGTATCGGCGTGAACTCCGGCGGCGTCTCCATCGCCGGCTCCAACCCCCGCTACAACCGCATCGCCGTGGACGGGGTGTCGGCGCAGGACAACTTCGGCCTCAACCAGGGCGGCCTCACCACCGCCCGGGGGCCGGTCACCATGGACGCCATCGAGCAGTTCTCCGTGGCGGCGGTGCCGACCGATGTCGAGAACGGCGACTTCGTGGGCGGCGCCATGAACATGGTGCTGCGCTCCGGCGGCAACCAGTTCCACGGCGTGCTGTTCGACAACTACCTGAACGACGGCCTGGTAGGCACCAAGACCGAGACCGTGAAGGTCCCGTCCAACATCCACCAGAAGAACTGGGGCGCCTTCATCTCGGGCCCGATCTGGCGGGACCGCCTGTTCTTCGCGGCGTCCTATGAGACCTACGAGACGGTCGGCGTGACCCAGTACGGCGTTCCCGGCTCCGGGGCGCCCAACATCTTCAGCAACAACGGCACCCAGGCGACCATCGACGCCGTCACCGGCGCGTTCAACGGCTACGCCAGCAAGTTCAACACCCTGGGGATCGCCGCCACCACCCCGGTGATGGACAAGAAGTACTCGGGCAAGATCGACTGGAACATCACCGACCGGCAACGGGCCAGCCTGACCTACCGCTACGCCGAATCCTCCAACGTCAACACCACCTCCCTGGGCGCGACCACCATCCAGCTGGACTCGGGGAGCTACACCAAGTTCGATTCAGACAAGGCCCTCACCTTCGAACTGCATTCCAACTGGACCGATCGCTTCTCGACCTTCTTCAAGGCGACCCAGCGCGAGTTCATGGACTCGCAGACGCCGCCCAGCGGCCAGAACTTCTCGGACGTCCGTGTCTGTTCCGCGCCCACGGGCGACGCCAACCAGCTGATCGGCGGCTGCCAGAACGGCTTTGATCTGGTCAACTTCGGCCCGGACACCTTCCGCCACGCCAATGCGCTCAGCGAAAAGGAACTGCGCTTCCAGCTGACCGGCGAATATTCCATGGCGCCGCACCTGTTCAAATTCGGCGTCCAGGCCCGCCGGGCGCAGCCGCTCGACCTGTTCGTCAACGCCTCGCACGGCATCTACTATTTCGACTCCCTGGCGGACTTCCAGGCGGGCCGGGCCAGCGAGCTGCAGTACCAGAACTCCACCACCGGCAATCCCACCGACGCCCAGTTCAGCACCACCTACTGGACCTATTCGGTGTTCGCCCAGGACACCCTGCAGGTCACCGACGACCTGAAGGTCACGGCCGGCGTGCGGATCGACCGCTACGACGAACCGGACCGCCCGGTGCTCAACCCCAACTTCGTGAACCGCACCGGCTTCACCAACCAGACGACCATCGACGGCCAGCAGGTGGTGATGCCCCGGCTCTCGGCCGAATGGAGGGCCACGCCGGCCCTGACCTTCACCGGCGGGCTGGGCCTGTTCTCCGGCGGCACGCCCGACGTGCTCACCGGCGCGCCGTTCTACAACACCGGCTACACCACCACCTCGGTGGATATCCAACGGGTGGTCAACGCCGCCGGCGCGACCATCGGATACCGGGACGCCGCCAACACCCCGGGCTTCACCAACGCCATCGGCCAGGCCGCCCTGGACAATCTCAACACCAACTCGACCTTCGGCTACCAGATCCCCAGCGTGGTCCAGCAACTGCAGCAGGGCACGCTCACCGGAACCCCGGCCATCCCGCCCCTGGGCGGGGTGATCGCCATGGACCCGGGCTTCCAGATGCCGGCCCAATGGAAGCTGTTCCTCTCCGGCCAATGGGACGTGTGGAACGGCTGGCACCTGTCGGCCGACCTCGTGGCCACCAAGGTGCAGCACGACATCACCTACACCGACATCCGCGCCCAGCCGCTGGTGATCAACGGCGTCCAGCAGTTCCTGCCCGACGGTCGGATCCGCTACGATGGCCTGACCAACGGGGCGGTGCCCGGCAAGACCTCGGTCAACGGCGGCAGCAACAACGACCTGCTCATCACCAACACCGACAAGGGCCACTCCTATACCGCGGCCGTCACCCTCTCGAAGTCCTGGGACTGGGGCGGCGACTTCTCGGTGGGCTACGCCAGGCAGTCCATGCAGGACCTCAGCGCCGGCCTGTTCTTCGGCACCACGGCGGGCTCCCTCTACGGCAGCGTTCCGGCCGGGAACGACCCGAACCACGACTACCTGGGCCGCTCGGTCTACGAGATCCCCAACCGCTACAAGCTGGAGTTCGGCTTCCACCACAACTTCTTCGGGGACAACGAGACCCGGCTCAGCCTGTTCGCCGAGCGTCAGGACGGCCGGCCCTTCGGCTTCACCAGCGGCGACCTGACCGGCGGCCGTGGGCCGGTGTTCGGGGTGACCAAGTCGGCGCAGGCGCTGTACGTGCCGGACTTCGCGGCCGGCCCCAGCCCGACCAATCCCCTGAAGTACGGCATGGTGACCTTCGCCACCGCGGCCGATCTCGCCAACTTCCAGCGCTACGTGACCAACTTCAAGATCCCGACAGGGCTGACCGACAAGTACTCCAACGACAACCCCGCCATCAGCCGGCTCGACCTGTCGCTGAGCCAGCAGCTGCCGACTCTTATCCAGGGTCACAAGCTGCGGGTGCAGTTCGACGTCCGCAACGTCCTCAACCTGCTCAACAGCAACTGGGGCCGCGTCGCCGAGTACTCCGACACCGTGCAGTTGGCCAAGGTCAGCTGCGCCGACGCCAGCGGGGCGGCGGTTCCGGCCCTCACCAGCCCGGTCTGCGTCGGCTACCGCTACTCCAACGTGCCGACCACGGTCAGCAAGTCCACCAACTCGGCGCTGTCCCTCTGGTACGCCCAGATCAGCCTGCGCTACGAGTTCTGATCCCGCGCCTCCGGGCGTGACCAAGGCGAGGGCGGTCCGGCGACGGGCCGCCCTTTTGCTTGACTGCGACTGCGCCCGCGCCCATCTGCGCCCGGCTCTGGTCTTCGAGGTCTGGATGAACACCATCGTTCCCGCCGAATGGGCGCCCCACCGGGCCATGTGGCTGGGTTTCCCCAGCCATGCGGAGCTGTGGGAGGACGACCTCGACGCCGCGCAGGCCGAGGTGGCGGCCCTGGCCCGCGCCCTGGCCGGGCCCGGCGGCGAGCGCGTGCGGCTGATGACCGGCTCCGCCGAAGGGGAGGCGGCGGCCCGGCGGATGCTGGGCGACGTGGCCGGCATCGAGATCGTCCCCGGCGCCTTCGGCGACATCTGGCTGCGCGACACCGGGCCGATCTTCGCCCGCCGCGGCGACGCGCTGGAGGCGCAGGGCTTCCGCTTCAACGGCTGGGGCGGCAAGTACGACCTGCCGCACGACGACACGGTGGCCGAGCAGATCGCCCAGGCGGCCGGCGTCCCGCTGGCTCGGCACGACTTCATCCTCGAGGGCGGGGCGGTCGACCACGACGGCGAGGGCACGGTGCTGACCACCGGCCAGTGCCTGCTGAACCCCAACCGCAATCCCGGCTGGACGGAGGCCGAGGCGGAGGCGGCGCTGGCCGCCAGCCTGGGCGCGAAGACGGTGATCTGGCTGGGCGAGGGGCTGCGCAACGACCACACCGACGGCCATGTCGACAACCTGGCGCGCTTCGTGGCGCCGGGCGTGGTGGCCTGCCCGGTGGCCTGGGGCCGCGGCGACCCGAACGCCGACGCCTATGACGACGCCGCCCGGCGGCTGGCCGGGGCCACCGACGCCACCGGCCGCAAGCTGCAGGTGGTGCGCATCCCCTCGCCGGGCTGGGTCGACGGCGAGCCCGGGCCCATCCCCGCCAGCCACATGAACTTCCTGATCGCCAACAGCGCGGTGATCGTGCCCATCTACGAGGCGCAGCCCGGCCGCTTCGCGGTGCAGGCGCTGGAAGCCCTGTTCCCCGGCCGCACGGTGATCGGCCTGCCGTCGCTGGCGATCCTGACCGGCGGCGGGTCCTTCCACTGCATCACCCAGCAGGAGCCCGCCTGATGACCCGCAAGCTGACGGTGGCGGCGATCCAGACCGCCTACGGCCAGGACCTGCAGGCCAACATCGCCAGGACCGCCGACTTCATCCGCCAGGCCGCCGACAAGGGCGCCAATGTGATCCTGCCGTCGGAGCTGTTCCAGGGCCCGTACTTCTGCGTCGCCCAGGAGGAGCGCTGGTTCAAGGAGGCCCATCCCTGGCGCGAGCACCCCTGCGTCACCGCCCTCGCGCCGCTGGCGCAGGAATTGGGCGTGGTGCTGCCGATCTCGATCTTCGAGCGCGAAGGGCCGCACTATTTCAACAGCCTGGTGATGGTCGACGCCGACGGCTCGCCGATGGGCGTCTACCGCAAGAGCCATATCCCCGACGGGCCGGGCTATATGGAGAAGTACTACTTCCGGCCCGGCGACACCGGCTTCAAGGTCTGGGACACCCGCTTCGGCCGCATCGGCGCGGGCATCTGCTGGGACCAGTGGTACCCGGAGACCGCTCGCGCCATGACCCTGATGGGCGCCGAGGTGCTGCTCTATCCCACCGCCATCGGCTCAGAGCCGCACGACGCCGCCCTGGACACCGCCGCGCCGTGGCGCCGCGCCATGCAGGGTCACGCGGTCTCCAACGTGATTCCCGTCGTGGGCGCCAACCGCATCGGCTTCGAGCCGTGGGCGGACTATCCGAACGGCGGCCAGTCCTTCTACGGCTCCAGCTTCATCGCCGACCACCGCGGCGACCTGGTCGCCGCCTTCGGGCGCGAGGACGAGGGCGCGCTGGTGGCCGAGTTCGACCTCGACTTCCTGGCCACGCACCGCGCCGCCTGGGGCTTCTTCCGCGACCGGCGGACCGACCTCTACGGCGCGCTCTCCCAGCCGCGGCCGGCGTGATCCGCACCCAGCGGCTGATCCTGCGCCGCTGGCGCGAGGCCGACCGCGAGCCCTACGCCGCCATGATGGCCGATCCCGAGGTCGCCGACTGGCTGGGCGGGGTGCTGACCCGCGCCGAGGCCGACGCCCGCCTCGACCGCAGCGAGGCCGCCTTCGAGCAGCACCGGTTCGGCCGCTACGCCCTGGAGCGGCAGGCCGACGGCGCGCTGGTCGGCTACTGCGGGCTGATGCCGGTGGGCGCGGACCTGCCGGAGGCGCCGGGCGTCGAGATCGGCTGGGCGGTGGCCCGCGAGGCCTGGGGTCAGGGCTACGCCCCGGAGGCGGCGCGCGCGGTGCTGGCCGACGCCTTCGGCCGCCTCGGCCTGCCTGAGGTCGTCGCCTACACCACGGTCGGGAATGTCCGTTCCCAGGCGGTCATGCGCCGCGCCGGCTTAGTGCGGGCGCCAGACCGCGACTTCGACCACCCGCTGTTCGCCCCCGGCCACCCCCTGCGCCGGCACCTGGTGTTTGTGGCGCAGCCTTAGGACAGGACCACGTTCAGCTTGAGGCCATGGGTCGCTCCCCTCCCCCTTGCGGGGAGGGGCCGGGGGTGGGGGCGCAGGCTGTGAGTGCGCCGCCCGGTCCCGGAAAGCCGAGCTCACACCCCCTCTCCCAACCCTCTCCCCGCAAGGGGGAGAGGGCTTCGAGGAGGGCCTAGGACCGAAGCACGGTCTTGCCGTTCTTGATCACGGTGGCGCCGCGCGCGTTCACCCGCGCTTCGAAGGAGATCACGCCGCCGTCCTTCCACAGGTCGACGGTGACGGTGTCGCCGGGGAACACCGGGGCGGAGAACCGCGCCTGGTGGCTGAGGATCTGCTCGGGGTCATAGCCGGTGATCGCCTGCAGCACCGCGCGGCAGGTGATCCCGTAGGTGCACAGCCCGTGCAGGATCGGCCGCGGGAAGCCGGCCTGCCGGGCGATCTCGGGATCGGAGTGCAGCGGGTTGCGGTCGCCGTTCAGCCGGTAGAGCAGGGCCTGGTCGGGCCGGGTGTCGATGTCGACGGAGAGGTCGGGCTTGCGCTCCGGCACCGGGTGCGGCTCGGGCGCGCCCTCGGTGGGGCCGCCGAACCCGCCGTCGCCGCGGGCGAAGGTCGAGCCGGTGAGGGTGGCGACCTTCTCGCCCGCCTCGTCGGTCCAGACCGTCTCGTTGACGATCACCGCGCCCTTGTCCTTGCCCTTGTCGTAGGCCCCGATCGTCCGGCTCTCGGCGGTGAAGGTGCCGTAGGTCGGCAGCGGCCGGTGCAGTTCCACCTTCTGCTCGCCGTGCACCACCATCAGGAAGTTGATCTGGCTCTGCCGATGGCCGGGCTTCGGCTCGCTCGGCGCGCGGGTGGCGCGGCCCATGCCCGAGGCCAGCACCGTGGCCGCGGTCGGCACCACCTTCAGGTCCTTCTCGTAGACGAACGGCAGCTCGCGCGCGTCGATCGGATCGCGGCCCATGCCGATGCCCAGCGCATAGAGCATCACGTCCTTGTCACCGTAGGTGAAGGTGCGCGGCGCGGTCTGCTGGTCGAGGATGTCGGGGTAATAGATGGGCATGAAATTCCTCCGGAAGTATCGGCCTCGGCGGCTCTCTGTTTATGGCCAGGATTGAAGCGGCTCGGCCGCCGGCGCGCAAGCCGCGCGTCCAGCGCATTTGCCGCCTCACGCGCTATCGGCTAGAAGCGGCGACTTCGCGCGCGCGGGCCTTGGACCGGCCTCAGGCGCCGCGCTCTTGCTTCGAAGGTTTTCAATGACCACGACCGCCCAGCCCGGCCTCGGCCAGATCTCCGGCAACGTCCTCTTCTACTCGCAGCCCGAGCCGCTCTCCCCGGAGATGCACGGCAAGCTGGGCGTCAAGCGCATGGACGGGCCGTTCGGCTTCGCCAAGGCCGGCCACGCCATCCCGCTGACGGTGGGCGAGTTCCCGCTGGCCGCGGTGACCGGCCCGATCATCTTCGTCGGCGACGAGAAGCTGCCGATCGCCGTGATGGGCCTGAACGCCGGCGACAACATGTTCGTGCAGGACAACGGCCTGTTCGAGCCGGGCGTCTACATCCCGGCCTACGTGCGCCGCTATCCGTTCGTGTTCGCCCAGGACTCCGAAGCCCAGCAGATGGTGCTGTGCATCGACCGCAAGGCCGAGTTCATCGTCGCCGGCGGCGACATGCCGTTCTTCGAGAACGGCAAGCCCAGCGAGTACACCCAGAACTGCATCGAGTTCTGCAACAACTTCGAGATCGAGCGCCAGCGGACGATGAGCTTCGTCCAGCTGCTGAAGGACCTCGACCTGTTCGAGGGCAAGGTCGCCACCTTCACCCCGACCAACCCCGACGGCACGGCGGCCGAGCCGCAGAAGATCGCCGACTACTTCGGCGTCTCGGAAGACAAGCTCAACGCGCTGCCGACCGAGAAGCTGGTGGAGCTGCGCGACAACGGCGCCCTGGCGCAGATCTACGCCCACCTGCTGTCGCTGGTCGGCTGGGACCGCCTGATCGCGCTCGCCCTGACCCGCGGCCCGACCACCCCCGAGGCGGCCAACGCCTAAGTCCTAACGGGCGAAGACGCCTCGGGTCAGGCAGGAGAAGACCAGCCGGCCGGCCTCGTCGAGCAGGTCGTGCTGGCAGATCACGATCCCCTTGCCCTCGCCCACCGGGTCCTTGGCCATCACCGTCATCCGTCCGCGGAGCAGTTCGCCCGCGGGCGGGTTGCGCATCCAGCGCAGGGCGTCGACCCCCAGCCGCTTGGTCTGCGGCCAGGCGGTGTGCGCCACCGCGTCGAGCCGCGCCCAGATCGCGTAGACCATGGAGTCCGGCGCGCCGCGGTCGGCGGCCCAGCCCGGGGTGAAGGCGACGATGAAGGCGGTCAGGGCCTCCGGGTCCACCGCGGCATGGCCCAGGGATACGACCTGGCCGATCTCGATGTCGTCGAACGCGGCTGGCACGGGCGGGCGGCTCCTGGGATGTGGCGAAACGGGGTCCCGGCGATCATGGCCGCGCTGCGCCCGCCAAGTCGAGCCTCGCTTTGCGCAAAGGCGGCCGACAGGCCATATAGCCGCGGAGCGGTTCGGCTCGACGAGGTGACGATGCGGTTTCTGGCAGGCCTGATCGCGGCGCTGGCGATGTTCGCGCCTGGCCTTGTTGGAACGGCCGTGGCCGCGCCCGTGAACACCGGCCATATCGAGGCCGAGCTCGTGCCGCAGGCGCAAGGGATCGCGCCCGGCCAGACGGTCTACGTGGCGCTGCGCCAGAAGATCCAGAAGGGCTGGCACACCTACTGGCGCAATCCCGGCGATTCCGGCGAGGCGACCCGCATCGGCTGGACCCTGCCGGCCGGCTGGCGCGCCGGCGAGATCGTCTGGCCCACCCCGCACCGCCAGCCCACCGGCCCGCTGGTCAACTACGGCTACACCGGCGAGGTGCTGCTGCCCGTGCCGGTCACCGCCCCGGCCGACGCCAGGCCGGGCGAGGCGGCGACGCTGAAGGCCGCCGCCAGCTTCCTGGTCTGCGCCGAAATCTGCGTGCCGGAAGACGCCGTCCTGCAGATCGCCCTGCCGGTCACCGCCGGCCCTGCGCCCGCCGATCCGAAATGGGGTCCGGCCATCGACCGGGCCCTGGCCGCCACGCCGAAGCCCGCGCCGCTCACCGCCGCCTTCGAAAAGCGCGGCGCCGGCGTCGCGCTGGCCATCGCCGGCCCGCCGCTGAAGGGCGCCGACATGGCCGGGGCCTACTTCTATCCCTACGCCGGCACGGTCATCGACCACGCCAAGCCCCAGGGGATCGAGCGCGGCCCCGACGGCCTGACCCTGACGCTCGCCCCCGGCTACGATTTCCAGAAGGGCGCCGGCCCCGCCAAGCTCGACGGCGTCCTGGTGCTCGGCGACCGCGCCTACGAGGTCGCCGCGACGCCCGGCCCGGCGCCCGCCGGCGCCGCCGGCCTCGGGCCGCCGCCGGCCCGGATGGTCGCCGCCGGCGGCGGCGCGAGCCTGGGCCTGGCCTCGGCGGCGCTGTTCGCGCTCCTGGGCGGGCTGATCCTCAACCTGATGCCTTGCGTCTTCCCTGTGCTGGCGATGAAAGCCGCCTCGCTGGCCGGCCATGGGGGCGCCGAGGCGCAGGCCCAGGCCCGACGCCAGGGCCTGGCGTTCGGCGTCGGCGCCGTCGCCACCTTCCTGGCGCTGGCGGGCGGGCTGATCGCCCTGAAAGCGGCGGGTTCGGCCGTCGGCTGGGGCTTCCAGCTGCAGTCGCCGCCGGTGGTGGCCGTGCTGGCGCTGCTGATGCTGGCCGTGGCCCTCGACCTCTCCGGGGTGTTCGAGGTCGGGACGTCGCTGCAGGGCGTCGGCTCCGGCCTCGCCAGCCGCGACGGTCTGGCCGGCGCCTTCTTCACCGGCGCCCTGGCGGTGGTGGTCGCCGCCCCCTGCACGGCGCCGTTCATGGGTCCGGCGCTCGGCTGGGCCCTGACCCAGACGCCGGTCGCCGCGCTCACCGTCTTCCTGGCGTTGGGGATCGGCTTCGCTGCGCCCTTCGTGCTGGTGGCCTTCATCCCCGGCCTGTTGTCGCGCCTGCCGCGGCCCGGCCCGTGGATGGACGTGTTCCGCAAGGCCCTGGCGTTTCCGATGTACGGCGCGGCCGCCTGGCTGGTCTGGGTGCTGGCCCAGCAGAGCGGGCCCGACGGGCTGGCCCGGGTGCTGGCCGCCGCCATCGTCGTGGCGCTCGCCGCCTGGCTGGCCGGCTTCGCCCAGCGCCGCGCCGCCGAGGGCCGCAAGCCCCTGGCCCTCAACGCCGCCGCCGGCCTGCTCGCCGTGCTGGCGCTGACCAGCGCCGTCTGGCCCCGCTACGGCGCGCCGCCCGCCGCCGGCGCCGCCACGCCGGACGCCTCGGAGCTGGCGTCGGAGCCCTACACGCCCGCGCGGCTCGCCGCGCTGCGCGCCGAGGGCCGGCCGGTGTTCGTCAACTACACCGCCGCCTGGTGCGTCAGCTGCCAGGTCAACGACCGCGTGGCGCTCTCCACCAAGGGGGTCGCCGAGGCCGTCAAGCGCAACGGCGTGGTCTACCTGAAGGCCGACTGGACCAACCGCAACGCGGTGATCGCCGCCGACCTCGCCCGCTACGGCCGGGCCGGCGTGCCGCTCTACCTGGTCTATGGCGCCGGCGGCGGGGACGGCGTTATCCTGCCCTCGATCCTGACCGAGGGCGTGGTGGTCAAGGCGTTCGACGCCGCCGCCCGGGGCCACGCGGGAGCCTGAGGGCATGCCGATCCGCCGCCGCACCCTGATCGCCGCCTTCGCCGCCACCGGTGTGGCCGGCGTCGCCGCGCCGGCGTTTGCGGCCCCGACCCTCGGCCAGACCGCGCCGGACTTTCGGGTGAAGGGCGCCGCCGGCCGCGTCCGTTCGCTGGCCGAGTTCCGCGGCAGGACCGTGGTGCTGGAGTGGACCAACAGCGAGTGCCCCTACTGCGCCAAGCACTACGGGTCGGGCGCCATGCAGGCCCTGCAGCGCGCGGCGACCGCCGATGGCGTGGTCTGGCTGACGGTGGCCTCGGCCGGGCCGGGCATGGAGGGCTATTTCACCGCTCCCGCCGCCCAGGCCTGGAAGGCGAAGCAGCATTCCGCCGCCAGCGACATCCTGCTCGACGTCGACAGCCGCATGGCCCGCGCCTACGAAGCCAAGGCGACGCCGCACATGTTCGTCATCGATCCGGCCGGGCGGCTGGCCTACATGGGCGGCATCGACGACCGGCCCTACTGGGATCCGGAAAGCCTGAAGGGCGCCAAGAACTACGTGGCCGCCGCCCTGGCCGACCTCAAGGCCGGCCGGCCGGTGGCCGAGCCCGTGACCCGTCCCTACGGCTGCAGCGTTAAGTACGCGCCAGCCTGATTTTCAGTCTCGAGGGGTTTTCGCTTGTCTCAGCTCGACGCCGCCTGGGCGGCCCTGCACGCCGCCGCCGAGCGCGCCCGTGTCCGCCGCATCGCCGACCTGTTCGCCCTCGAGCCCGACCGGCTGGCGCGCCTGACGCTCGACGCCGCGGGCCTCGAGCTCGACCTCTCCAAACAGCCCTGGTCGCTGCCGGACCTGGAGGAGGCGCTGGACCTCGCCGCCGCCGCCGGCGTCGAAGCCGCGCGCGACCGGCTGTTCGCCGGCGAGGTGGTCAACCGCTCCGAAGGCCGCCCGGCCCTGCACCCGGCGCTCCGGGCGCCCCCCGGCGCCGACTTCAAGGCCGCCGGCGCGCCGGTCTCCGCGGAGGTGGACGCCACCCGCGCCGCCATGCGCGCCTTCGCTGACCAGGTGCGCTCCGGCGCGCTGACCGGCGCCACCGGCAAGCCGTTCCGCGCCATCGTCCACATCGGCATCGGCGGCTCCGATCTCGGCCCCCGGTTGATCTGGGAGGCGCTGCGCCCCCTCCAGCCGCAGATCGAGCTGCGCTTCGCCGCCAACGTCGACCCGGCCGAACTCGCCCAGGCGCTCACCGGCCTCGACCCCGCCGAGACCCTGGTGGTGACGGTCTCCAAGACCTTCACCACCCAGGAGACCCTGACCAACGCCGAGACCGCGCGGGCCTGGCTGCGCGCCAAGCTGGGGCAGGGCGCCGACCGGCATCTGGTGGCGGTCTCCGCCGCGCCGGACAGGGCCCAGGCGTTCGGCGTGCCGGCCGGCCAGGTGTTCGCCTTCTGGGACTGGGTGGGCGGCCGTTATTCGCTGTGGTCGGCGGTGGGCCTGTCCTGCGCCGTGGCGCTGGGCTTCGAGGCCTTCGAGCGGCTGCTGGCCGGGGCCCACGCCATGGACCGGCACTTCGTCGAGGCGCCGCTGGCCGCCAACGCCCCGGTGCTGCTGGCGCTGGCCCACGTCTTCAACCGCAACGGCCTGCAGCGCCCGATCCGCGCGGTGGTGCCCTACGCCCAGCGGCTGCGCCTGTTCGCGCCCTTCCTCCAGCAGCTGGAGATGGAGTCCAACGGCAAGCGGGTGGACGCCGAGGGCCGCCCGGTCGCCCACGCCACCGCCGCCAGCGTGTTCGGCGACGCCGGCACCAACGGCCAGCACGCCTTCTTCCAGCTGCTGCATCAGGGGAGCGACATCGTGCCGGTGGACATCGTCGCCGTGCGCCAGGCCTCGGAGGGCGACCCCGCCGCCCAGACCAAGCTTCTGGCCAACGCCGTCGCCCAGGCCGAAGCCCTCCTGGTCGGCCGCTCCGAAGCCGAGGTCCGCGCCGAGCTTCAGGCCAGGGGCCTCCCGCCGGCCGAGATCGACGCGCTGACCCCGCAGCGGACCTTCCCCGGAAACCGTCCGACCAGCTTCCTCCTGATCGACCGCCTCGATCCCGAGCGGCTCGGCGCCCTGATCGCCCTCTACGAGCACAAGACCTTCGTCGAGGGCGTGCTCTGGGGGATCAACAGCTTCGACCAGTGGGGCGTCGAGCTCGGCAAGACGCTGGCGACGCGGGTGCTGGCCGAGCTGGAGGGCGGGCCGGCCGGCGACCACGATCCTTCCACCGCGGCGCTGATCGCCAGGTTGCGCTGACCGCGTTTCACGGCCTCGCTATCGAGCTGGGCCTTTCCGGCGGGCGGTCCGCAACCTATCTTTTGTCTGCCGCGCACCTCGCCGCGACAGGTACGACCGTCGGCCCTAGTGACCCTCGGCCTCTTGATGGAGGTCTGCTTTGAAAACGATCCTGGCGGCGCTCGCGGGCGCAGCGATCCTGGCGGCGCCGCTGCCGGTACTGGCGCAATCACATGGCGGCGGGAGCGGTTCTCACGGCGGCGGCGGCGGGTTCCACGGCGGCGGTTTCCACGGTGGGCCCGGCCCGGCGGCGATCGGCGGCTATCATCCCGGCGGCGTCCGCCCGGCCTACGGCTCAGGACCGCATTACGGCGATGGCGAGGGCCATTACGCCGGCGGCTATCGCGGCGACCACGGCTATTCGCACTACCGCGGCGGCTATCCCTACTACGCGGGCGGTCTCGGCCTGGGCTTCGCCTTGGGGCTGAACGCCGGCTACGGCCCCTGGTCCTACGGCTCCCCCTGGTACGACTATTACGACGCCCCGTTCTACGGCTACTCCCGGACCGTGACGGTGGAGAACAACACGCCGCCGCCGCCGGTCTATGACGCTGCTCCGCCGGCGCCTGCGGCCCAGGCGGCCCCCGCCTGCGGCTCGTGGTCCTGGGATGCGGCCCGGCAGGCCTACAACTGGGTTCCCTGCTGAGCCGGGGCTAGGGACGCCCGTCCGGCGCGCCGGCCGCCATATTGCTGCGGCCGGGCCCGGCGCCGGGCCCCGCACCGGCCAAGGTGTCCTGGTCGAAGGTCCGCTGCTGATCGACGCTGAGCTGGCCGTAAAAGGCCGTCACCGCCGCGCCTTGGCGCGCGAAATCCGCCTGGTCGGCGGCCATGGTCGCCTGGATCAGGGCGATGCGTCGGGGTGTCGGCACCAGGGGCAGCAACTCGCTCGTGGAACGATGGCGCGCCTCCGCCTGCGGGTCGGGCGCGATGGCCGTGGTGTAGGCCTGCCAGGCGCTTTCCTGCGCCTCGCTCAGGTGCAGGTCGTCGTGCAGCCGGATCAGCTCGGCGTTCACCGCCTGCGGCGCGGCCGCCGCGGCGGAGGCCATCAGGCCGAGACAGAAACCTCCCAGGATCATCCGCCGCATCACGTGGAACCTCGCTAGAAACGCCCCAGGTGTTTATCGCACGCGCCGCCGCGGCGGCGCGACTCGCATTTCGCGGCGGGGGGCGGCGGGAACAACCGCCGCCGGCGGGCCTTCCTGCTCCCATGAAACTCTCCCTCGCCGTTCTCGCCGCCGCCGGCCTCGCCTCGGGAGCCTCCGGCGCCCTGGCTCAGGCCTATGAGGCGGCCCCCGTCGTCCACGCCGAGGCGACCTCCGGCTCCGCGGCCAGCGTCAGCGCCAGCATGGACGTCGCGGCGCCGCCGGCCGTGGTGTTCGCCACCCTGCGCGACTGCGAGCACGCCACCTCGTTCATGCCCCGGCTGATCAGCTGCAAGGTGCTGCAGAAGGGGCCGGGCGACCGCTGGGAGATCCGCGAGCACCGCCTGAAGGGCGGCCTGTTGAAGTCGGAGATGCGCAATGTCTTCCGCGCCGACTTCGACGCGCCCCGGTCGCTGTCCTTCCACCGCGTGGCGGGCGACTGGAAGACCTCGCAAGGGCAATGGCGGCTGACGCCGATCGATGGCGGCAAGGGCTCGCACGTCGCCTACCACACCGACGTGGCGGTGAACGGGCCGGTCCCCGTCAGCATGGTGCGCTCGGCGGTCGCCAAGGGCATGCCCGAGGCCATGCTGGCGCTGCGGCGCGAGAGCGTCGCCCGGGCCGGCCGGGACAAGCGATCCTGACCGGCGCCCACCTCACCGATCCGGTCGACCAGGCGCGCCTGGCGGTCCTCCGCGGCCTGGCCGAGAAAGCCTATGGCTTCACCACGCCCGCGCCGAACACCTACCGCCGGATCCTGCTCGGGCGCCGCGGCCGGGCGGCCCGCGACCTGGCCGACGTCTTCGGCTGGAACCTGCGCTTCACGCCGGACCTGGTGGGCGCCCGTCTCTTCGACCTGATGCTCGAGGGGCAGATGCTCCGGCCCTCGGGCCCGGGGTTCGTGAGCACCCTGGCGGTTGCCGCCGTGGGGCGCCTGCTGTTCCTGCACACCAGCCTGCGGGCGAGGACGCCCGACGCGGTGTTTTTCGGCCCCGACAGCTACCGCTTCGCCGATTTCATCCGCGCGGAGATGCCGACCCTGGCCGCCGGCGCGACGATCCTCGACCTCGGCGCCGGCTCCGGCGTCGGCGGCCTGGTCGCCGCGACGCTGGCGCCGCAGGGCCAACTGGTGCTCAGCGACCGCAACCCGCGGGCGCTGCGGCTGGCGGCCGTCAACGCCGCCTTCGCCGACCGCGCCGCCGTGCTGCACGAGGGCGACGGCGCCCCCGACCAGCCGCGCTCGCTCGATCTCGTCGTCGCCAATCCGCCCTACGTCGGCGGCGCCCGCGGCCCGATCTACAGCCACGGCGGCGGCCGTCGCGGCGAGGCGATTTCCCTGCGCTGGGCGGCCCAGGCGATGGAGCGCCTCGCCCCCGGCGGCGCGCTGCTGCTCTACACCGGCAGCGCCATCGTCCGCGGCAACGATCCGCTGCGCGAGGGCCTGGCGCGGGCCTGCGACACCGCCGGCTGCGACCTGGCGTACCGCGAGCTCGACCCCGACGTGTTCCCCAGCCTGCTGCTGAAGCCCGCCTACTGGGGGGTCGAGCGCATCGCCGCCGTGGGCGCGGTCGCGGTCCGGCGGGCCTGACCCAAGGAACTTCGTCCAGCCCGGGACGTATGGCGAAGGTGCGTTCGTCATCCTCGACGACCGCCGCCCTGATGGTCCTGGAGGGCCCTGTTGTCCGAGCCCGCCCTCGCCTCCTCGCTGCGCACCCCCCATCCGGAGCGGGAGGCGGGCGGCCCCTTGCGCGTCCCCCGGCGGCGCGGCTCCTGGCTGTCCGACTTCCGGTTCGCCAAGGGGCGGGTCGAGGTGTTCGACACCGGCGCTGACCTGGTACTCGACCGCACGCTGGTCGGCGAGGCGCTGGTCTGGTTCGGCTACCACCTGGTGGTCCGCGCCCGGTCCTGGACGATGCGGCTGCTGCGCCGGGACGCGCCGCGGGTGTGGTTCGCGCCGCACACCCCCAGGCCCTGGTACCTGGTCTGGGCAGCCATGGCCTGGGCCGGAGTGCGGATCGCCTCCTCGCCCGACAAGGCCGACGCCGCCTTCGCCTTCGAGGACGCCACCTGGTCGGAACGCCAGGTCCCGCCGCTGCTGCCGGCGTTCAACTTCCGCTGCCCGGACATCTCCAAGTCGCGGGTCGCCGCGGTGTTCGAGGCGGTGTTCGGCTATCCGCTGGCGGTGGATCCGGCGACCTGGTCGGGCGAGGCCGTCGAGAAGAGCGAGCTGAACGGCGCCCACGACGGCCGGATCGTGTCCTGCCCCACCGCTCGCCGCGCCGGTCAGCACTACCAGCGGCTGATCGACACCACGGACGACGCCTGCGCCTACGACCTGCGGACCGCCTGCGTCGGCGGCGCGCCGGTCGCCGTCTGGATCAAGCGCAAGCCCTCCGACAACCGCTTCTCGATCCACAATCTGTCGGTGACCCTGCAGACCCCGGCCGAGGTGTTCAGTCCCGAGGAGATCGCGCGGATCACCCGTTTCCTGGCCGCCATGCACATCGACTGGGCGGGCCTGGACATACTGCGCGACCGCCACAGCGGCCGCATCTACATCGTCGACGTCAACAAGACCGACGTCGGGCCGATCATCGCCCTGAGCTTCGCCGACAAGATCCGATCGACGGTCCGCCTGGCCCGGGCGCTCGACGCCCTGCTGCCGGCGCGCGCCAAGGCGCCGGCCCGGCGGCGTCCGCAGCGGGCCGGCCCGCCGACTCGCCTTTCGCCGCCGGCTCCGCTATAGGCCGCCCCGATGACCCGCTTCGCGCACCATCACGGCCACGCCCACCATCCGACCCTCGCGGGATCGGCTTGGGTTCGCTTGGCCTGACGCGAACCCTCTCCGAGCCCCGCCGATGCGGACGGGGCTTGCTGCTTTAGGCCCCCTCCGTCGCCCCTTCCTGCAAAGGACCCGACGCATGGATCGCCTTCCTTCCTTGAGCGCCCGCCCGGCACGGGCTAAGCGCGCCCCATGAGCACCGACGCCCCTCGCCCCGAGGCCCGCAACCCGCGCGGCTTCGTCGACCGCCGCGCCCGCGACCTGGTGGCCGAGCGCCGGATCCTGGCCGCCGTGTCCTCGGTCTACGAGCGCTATGGCTTCGAGCCGCTGGAGACCGGGGCCTTCGAGTACGCCGATGCGCTCGGCAAGTTCCTGCCCGACGCCGACCGGCCGAACGAAGGCGTCTTCGCGCTCCAGGACGACGCAGATTCTGAAGGTGGCGGGCAGTGGATGGCGCTGCGCTACGACCTCACCGCGCCCTTGGCCCGCTTCGCCGCCCAGAACTGGGAGACCCTGCCCAAGCCGTTCCGCCGCTACGCCTACGGGCCGGTGTGGCGCAACGAGAAGCCGGGTCCCGGCCGCTACCGCGAGTTCGTGCAGTGCGACGCCGACACCGTCGGCTCCGCGCGACCCGAGGCCGACGCCGAGATCATCGCCATGGCCGTCGAGGGGCTGGAGGCCGCCGGTCTGCCGGCCGGCACCGCGATCCTGAAGATCAACAACCGCAAACTGCTCAACGGCCTGATGGCCGCGGCGGGGGTCAGCGACGACGGCCAGAAGCTGGCGGTGCTGCGCGCCGTCGACAAGCTCGACCGCCTCGGCGCCGACGGCGTGCGCCTGCTGTTGGGCGAAGGCCGGCTGGACGAGTCCGGCGCCTTCACCAAGGGCGCGGGGCTGAACGCCTCTGCGGCCGAGCGGGTGCTGGCCTTCACCGCCGCCGGCGTCGGCGGGCGGCGCGAGACCCTCGATGCGCTCGCCAACGTGGTGGGCGGCTCGGCCGAGGGCGACGAGGGGCTGGCCGAGCTGGCGGCGATCGACGCGGCGCTCACCGGCCTGGGCGTCGGTCCCGACCGCGCCAGCATCGACCCCTCGGTGGTCCGCGGCCTGGAATACTACACCGGCCCGGTGTTCGAGGCCGAGCTGCTGCTGCAGACCCTGGACGAGCGTGGCCAGCCGATGCGGTTCGGCTCGATCGGGGGCGGCGGGCGCTACGACGACCTGGTGGCGCGCTTCACCGGCCAGCAAGTCCCGGCCACCGGCTTCTCGTTCGGCGTCTCGCGCCTCGCCACCGCCCTGAAGGCCGCCGGCCGCGACCTCGCCGCCGAGGTGCGCGGGCCGGTGGTGGTGATCGCCTTCGACCAGGCCCGGATGGCCGACTACTTCGCCGTCGCCGGCGAGCTGCGGGCCGCCGGCATCCCGGCCGAGGTCTACCTCGGCTCATCCGGCATGCGGCCGCAGATGAAGTACGCCGACCGCCGCCTGTCGCCCGCCGCGGTGATCATCGGCGACGACGAGATCGCCGCCGGCACGGTGACGGTGAAGGACCTCGACCTCGGCCGCGAGCTGGCATCCGGCGTCACCGACAACGCCGCCTGGCGCGAGCAGCGGCCGGGGCAGGTCAATGTCCCGCGCGGCGAGCTGGTGGCCACCATCCGCAAGATCCTGGACGCCCGCCCATGAGGACCGAGCCCGCCGTTCCGGCCGACGCCCTGGCCGCCATCCGCGCGCCGATGCTGGCGGCCGGCGCCGAGCCGGTCGACGCGCCGATCCTGCAGCCCCTGAACCTGCTGCTCGACCTGGCCGGCGAGGCCATGCGCGCCCGGCTGTTCGTGGTCCAGGCCGAGGGCGGCGCCGAAGCCTGCCTGCGCCCCGACTTCACCGTCGCCGTGGCCCGCGGCCACCTGGAGCGCGGCGCCGCCGCCGGCCGCTACGTCTACGAAGGCCCCGCCTTCCGCGCCAGCCAGGGCTCCGACCGCGCCGAGGAATTCCTGCAGCTCGGCGTCGAGCTGTTCGACGCCGGCGCGGGGACCTCTGCCGACGCCGACGCCGAGATCGCGGCGCTCGCCTGGCGCTCGGCGCAGGCCGGCGGGCGGGACGACCTCACGCTCTGGCTGGGCGACGTCGGCCTGTTCGCCGCCTTCATCGACAGCCTGTCGCTGCCGGCGGCCCTCGCCGCGCGGCTGACCCGGGTCGCCGGGCGTCCGCGCCTGCTGAACGCCGAACTGGCCAGGGCCGGGGAGCCGGCGCGGCCGGCCAGCGGCGGCCAACTGGCGGCCCTGCTCTCCAGCCTCGGCGAGGACAAGGCCGCCACCCTGCTGGAAGAGGTCTGGTCCCTGGCCGGCGTCGAACCGGTCGGCGGGCGCGGGCCGGGCGAGATCGCCGCGCGCCTGGTGCGCCGGGCCGAAGCCGCCGACGCCGCGGCGCTCACCGAAGCCCAGGCCCGCGCCATCGCCGACTTCATGGCCATCTCCGACGCCCCGGCCGCCGGCCTGGCGCGGGTGCGCGAACTGGCCGGCGCCAAGGGCAAGGCCCTCGAGGCGGCCCTGGCCGACTGGCGGGTCCGGCTGGAGCAGCTCGCGGCCGTAGTCCCCGCCGAGCGCCTGCGCTTCGCCCCGGCGCTTGGCCACGCCTTCGACTACTACGACGGCCTGACCTTCGAGGTGCGCAGCCAGGCCCTGGGCGCCGGCCGCCCGGTGGCCGTCGGCGGCCGCTACGACGGCCTCCTGGCCCGCCTCGGCGGAGCCTCGGGCGCACGCGCGGTGGGCTGCATGGTGCGGCCCTGGCGCGCCTTCTCCGGAGGCGAGGCATGAGCGGTCCGCTGATCATCGCCGTGCCCTCCAAGGGACGGCTGAAGGAACAGGTCGAGGCCTGGCTGGCCGACTGCGGCGTCCCGCTGCAGGTCAGCGGCGGGTCGCGTGGCTACATCGCCAGCCTGAAGGGCGTGCCCGACGCCCAGGTCCGCCTGCTCTCGGCCGGCGACATCGCCGAGGCCCTGGACGCCGGCGAGGTCCACCTCGGCGTCACCGGCGAGGACCTGCTGCGCGAGCGGGGCCCGGAGCTCGACGCCCGGGTGCTGCTGCTGCGGCCGCTGGGCTTCGGCCGCGCCGACCTGGTGGTGGCCGCGCCCAAGAGCTGGCTCGACGTCGACACCATGGCCGACCTGGAGGAGGTGGCGCACGACTACCTGGCGCGCACCGGCCGGCGCATGCGGGTGGCCACCAAGTACCTGGCCCAGACCCGCGCCTTCTTCGCCCGCCACGGGGTGGTCGACTACCGGATCACTGAGTCCGGCGGCGCCACCGAAGGCGCGCCGGCGACCGGGGCGGCGGAGCTGGTGGTCGACATCACCACCACCGGCGCCACCCTGCAGGCCAACGGCCTGAAGGTGCTCTCCGACGGCCTGATCCTGAAGAGCCAGGCCCAGCTCGCCGCCAGCCTGAAGGCCGGTTGGAGCAAGGCGCAGCTGGCCGCCGCCGAGCGCCTGCTGCGGGCGGTCGAGGCCCGCGCCAGCGCGCTGAAGAGCGCCACGCTGGTGTGGCCCGCCAACGGCGGGGCCGCGGAGGCTGAGGCCGTGGACCGGCTGGTGGCGGCCGGAGCCTCCAAACGTCCCAACGGGCTGCTGGTGGAGGCGGCCGAGATCGCCGCCGCCGCCGCCGCCCTGACCCTGGCCGGCCTCGGGCCGGTCACCGCCGCGCGGCCGGATTTCGTGTACGAGGTCGGCTGCCCGCCCTTCGAGGCGCTCGTAGACGCCGTTCTTTGACTCACGCGTCAAAAAATAGCGTACAATTTGGGCTCGCGGACGAGATTCTGACCAACTGTTGCCCAGAACCGGCGCACGGCCCGTTGACTCGGGCAGAAAATTGCCGTTCCTTCATCTTGCGAGAGACAAGACGGCGACTAAGTCCAGAAGTCTCCGGCGTTTCGGGGAGGAAACGCCCGCTCTTCAGAGCGACTGCTCAAAAATAAGGCCCGCTGCGATTATCCCCCGCAGCGGGCCAAATTTTTGCCCCGAGCCATTTTCGACAAATGAGTCAAAATCGCCCTGTCTGAGCGGGGCGACCCGCGGCCAGGCGAGCGGGGTGGGTGAGGCCGAGACTCTCTGCCGGCCCCACCCCGCCCGTCTCGGGCGTCGCCCCATCAGGGGCGGGAGATCCTCACCAGATCCGCACGCGGTCGGCGGGCGCCACGTACATGGCGTCGCCGGGCTTCACCCCGAAGGCCTCGTAGAAGGCGTCGATGTTGCGCATCGGCACGTCCACCCGGGCCCGCTCCGGCGAGTGCGGATCGGAGACCAGCTGCTGGCGGAGCCGGTCGTCGCGGGTCTTGGCCCGCCACACCTGCGCCCAGCCGAGGAACACCCGCTGGTCGCCGGTCAGGCCGTCGATCACCGGCGCCGGCTGGCCGTGCAGCGAGGTGTGGTAGGCGTCGAGCGCCAGCAGCAGGCCGCCGAGGTCGGCGATGTTCTCGCCCATGGTCAGGTCGCCGTTGATCTTCGCGCCCGGCAGCACCTCGAACGCCGAGTACTCCTTGCCCAGCTTGACGGCCTCGGCCTGGAAGCGCGCCGCGTCCTGCGGCGTCCACCAGTCGGTCAGCTTGCCGGCGCCGTCGTAGCGGCGGCCCTGGTCGTCGAAGCCGTGGGTCATCTCGTGGCCGATCACCCCGCCGATGCCGCCGTAGTTGATCGCCGCGTCGCCGTCCGGATCGAAGAACGGCGGCTGCAGGATGGCGGCCGGGAAGACGATCTCGTTGCCGGTCGGGTTGTAGTAGGCGTTGATGGTCGGGGGCGTCATGCCCCACTCGCCCTTGTCCACCGGACCGCCCAGCCGCCCGACGCGGAAGTTCCAGTCGAAGGCGACGGCCCGCTCGACGTTGCCGTAGAGGTCGCCGTCCTTGAGGCTCAGGCCGGAATAGTCCCGCCACTTGTCCGGATAGCCGATCTTCACCCGGAACGCGGCCAGCTTCTCCTGCGCCTTGGCCTTGGTGGCCGGGCTCATCCACTCCAGCTTCTGGATGCGGGCCTGCATGGCGGTGCGGATGTCGCCCACCAGGGACAGCATCTTGGCCTTGCTCTCCGGCGGGAAGTAGGCGTCGACGTAGAGCTTGCCCAGCGCCTCGCCGACCTGGCCGTCGACCAGCACCACGCCGCGCTTCCAGCGCGGCTGCTGCGCCTGCTGGCCGGACAGGGTCTTGTTGCGGAAGTCCCAGTGCGCCTCGTCGAACGCCTTCGACAGGTAGGGCGCGGCCTGGTCGACCAGGGTGAAGGCCTCCCACGCCTTCAGGGTGTCGATCGGGGTCTTGGCGTAGATCGCCGCGATCTTCGGGAAGGCGGTGTTTTCCTGCACCACCACGTGGTCGACCTTGGTCAGGCCGGCGCCGGCCATGAACGCCGCCCAGTCGAAGCCGGGGGCCAGCTCGGCCACCTTGGCCGTGGCGTAGGCGTTGTACATCTTGTCGTCGTCGCGGCGCTCGGCCCGGGTCCACGAGGCCTGGGCGATCTCGGTCTCCAGGGCGACGATGGCCTTGGCGTTGGCCTGCGGGTTGGGCCAGCCGGCCAGCGTCAGCATCTTGGCCACGTACTGCTCGTACTTGGCCTTCTGCGGCGCGAAGCCGGCCTCCAGGTAGTAGTCGCGGTCCGGCAGGCCCAGGCCCGCCTGGCCGACGTAGACGGCGTAGTGCTCCGGGTCCTTGGCGTCCTCGCTGATCATGGTCGAGAAGAACGAGCCGCCGAAGGCGTGCTGCGTGCGGCCCATCAGCCGGGCGATGTCGGCGCGGGTCTTCGCCGCCTTGATGGCCGCCAGTTCCGGACCCATCGGCTTGGCGCCCAGGGCCTGCACCTTCGCCTCGTCCATGAAGCTGCGGTAGAGGGCGCCGACCTGGGCCCGCTCGCCGGCCGCGGCCTTGTCGGCGGCGGCCTTGTCGACCACCGCGCGCATGCGGTTCTGGGACAGCTCGTTGAGCTTGTCGAAGGCGCCGTAGCGGGTGCGGTCGGCGGGGATGTCCAGGCTCTTCATGAAGCCGCCGTTGGCGTACTGGAAGAAGTCCTGGCCGGGCACCACCGAGGGGTCGCGGCCGCTGAGGTCGAAGCCCCAGGTCCCCATCCGCGGAGCCTTGGAAAGGTCGCCCGCGCCGCCGACGGCGGTGGCGCTTGGCGCAGCCGGTTGCGCGGTCGCCGGCAGGGCGGCCAGGAGGGCGGCCGCTGCGGCGGCGCCAAGCCATAGGGTCTTCATCGTCGATGCACTCTCAGGTTTCGATTTGCCGCGACCATGACTCGGCCGCGGCCTGTCACAGCGTTACATTTTCGTCAGGTTCGAGCGCACATGCCAGGACGCTAGTGGGTCATGTGGTCCATGCCCCCCATGCCAGCCATCGGCGGCATGGCCGGCGCGCCGAGGCCGGTTCCGACCGCGAAGTCGACCTTCAGCTTGGCGCCGCTGGCGAAGGTCAGGGTGGCGGGAACGCTGTCGCCGGCCTTCAACGGCTTCGCCAGGCCGACCAGCATCAGGTGATAGCCGCCCGGCGCGAACGCCACCTGGCCGCCGGCCGGGATGGCCACCCGGTCCTGGCGGTCCATCCGCATGATCCCGCCGGCCATGCTGGCGGAATGCATCTCCACCTTGCGGGCCACCGGGCTGGCCACCGCCACCAGGGCGTCGAGCGCCCGGCCACGGTTGGCCAGGGTCATGTAGCCGACGCCGGTGGTGCCGGCGGCAGCCGGCCGGCTCCAGGGCTGGATCACCTCGAGGCCGCCCAGCCGATAGCTGGCGGCCTGGGCGGAGCTGGCGATGACGGCCGCGGCGGCCGCGGCGAACAGGATTTTCACGGACACATTTTCCTCAATGATGATGGCCGCCATCGGGCGCGCCCGTGGCGGGGGTCAGGCGAAGCGCCGGCGCAGGGTGGTCCAGCCGCCCGGTCTCGCCGGGGTCGGGGATCTCGGTCCACTGGGCCTGCCCCGCGCCGCAGGTCTGGACGGCGGGGAAGTAGAGGACGCCCGGCGCCTGCGGCAGGCGCAGCAGGATCGCGAACTCGTCGAACTGGTCGGCGGGCAGGCGGCCCGTCCAGACCACGGCGCTGACCGCGCCCGCGGCCCCGCCGCCGTGCTCGACCGCCAGCCCCCAGCCGGGCTTCGGCTGCGGGCGCGCCGAGGCGATCCGTGGCGGGATCTCGATCCGCAGGGCGGTGGTGCCCTGGGTCTCGCTGCAGCCGTGGCCGATGCGGAACCGCACCACCTGATAGGCGCCGGGCTCGGCCTCCGCGGGTTCGGCGCTGACGTGGGCATGGGCGCCGGAGGCCAACGCGAGCGCCAGGGCCGTCGCGAGCATGAGGGGTCGGACTAATCTCATGGCGCCCTCAATAGACGTACTTGATCTCGGCCAGGGCCGAGCGCTGCGGGAAGGGGTGGAAGAGGAAGTAGTCGCGGCCGCCAAGGTTATCGACGCCGACCGCGGCGGACCAATGGTCGTTGAGCCGGTAGGTCGCCCGCACGTCGGCCACCAGATAGCCGTCGAAGCCCTGGTAGGTGTGGGTCAGCGGATCGGAGTTGTCGATCGTGGCGTAGACCCGGTCGCTGTAGCGGGCCGCGCCGGTCAGCGTCAGCCGCTCGGTGGCCCGCCAGCTCGCCACCGCCGTCCAGCGGAACCGCGGGACCTGCGGCGTGCGCTTGCCCTGCGCGGCGGGCAGGACCGGGTCGCGGGCGATCTTCGAATCCACGAAGGTGGCGCTGGCCGACAGGTCGAGGCCGCGGACGAAGGCGTCGCGCCATTCCACCACCGCCTCGGCGCCGCGCGAGCGCACGATGTCGATGTTCTGCACGAAGCTCACCAAGGTCGTGGAGCCCGGGGAGATCGCCGCCGTCTGCGCGATCAGGGCGTCGGAGACGTCCTCGGTGAACAGCGACAGCCGCGCGCGTCCGCTGGCGAACCGCCGCTCCACCGCGACCTCGCTGGAGACCGCCCGCTCGGGGGCGAGGTTCGGGTCGGGGACCGACAGGGTCGGGCCGGTGGTGATCGCCTGGTAGAGCTCGCTCACCGTCGGGAAGCGGTAGGCCAGGCCGACGGAGGCGGTGGCGCGCCAGGCGTCGTTCGGCGTCCAGGCCAGCACCGCCTTCGGCGAGGTCCGGTCGGCGGAAAGCGTCGGCTGGCTGACGTTCAGGGGCGGGGTGCGCGAATAGCTCAGCCCGGCGAACGCCCGCCAGCGCTCGAACCGTACGCCCAGCGTCAGGTCCACGGCCGGCGTGAACCGGATCGCGTCCTCCAGCCACAGCGCCTGGGTCTCGGTCTTGCCCAGCGAGGCGGCGGCCAGCGCGCCCTTGGCGCCGCCCTGCCAGTCGGCGGTGTCGTAGCGGTTGCTGGCCAGCTCGTAGAGATCGTAGTGCAGGCCCGCGCGGAAGGCCTGGGCGCCGCCCGGCCGCCAGCCGGCCTGCAGGTCGAAGGTCCGCCAGCCGGTTCCGGACAGGTCGAGGATCGACCCCGGTCCGCCGCTCAGGCCGCCTGGCAGGGCGCTCGGGCTCCGCTGCTCGTCGGTCGCATAGTCATAGAGGGTGGCGACCGCCTGCCAGCTGAACGCCGCCGACGGCGCCCCCGTCAGCGACAGGGCCTGCATCC
Source organism: Phenylobacterium hankyongense (assembly GCF_003254505.1). NCBI lineage: Bacteria > Pseudomonadati > Pseudomonadota > Alphaproteobacteria > Caulobacterales > Caulobacteraceae > Phenylobacterium > Phenylobacterium hankyongense. The sequence goes on from NZ_QFYP01000001.1 coordinate 1,750,803, forward strand.
AGTGGCTTTCCTTCAGCCGGTAGAGCCCGTTCGCGAAGGCGCCTGGCGCGACGTTGTAGGCGTAGCCGCCGAGGTTCAGCGCGCCGGCGTAGACGCTCGCCCCGCTGGCGTCGCGCAGGTAGCTCCGCACGCCGGCGTCGTCGTCCTGGCCGAAGTAGCCGACGAGGTAGCTGGCCTCCAGGTGCGGCGTGATCTCCCAGCCCAGCTTCAGCTTGGCGTTGTCCTGCACCTGGTGCTCCAGCCCGCCTTCGCCGAGCACGACGATCGGCGCGCCGGTGCGGCTGAGGTCCGCGACCGCGCCGGTGACCGGCTGGCCGGCCGTGCTCGTCGCCGCCGGCCGCGTGGCGGTGATGTAGGTCAGCGGCTGGCTCTCGCTGTCCAGGTGGTTGAGGCTGACCCGCCACCAGAACGGCCCCCGCCGGTCGCCCGCCGACGCCGAGGCCTCATAGGTCGGCGCGTCGGTGCGCGATCCGTAGTGGGAGAACGTCTGCCAGCCGGCCGCCGCGCGCGCCTCGCCCTCCAGCTGCTCCGGCTTGCGGGTGGTGAACTCCACCACCGCGCCGATGGAGTTGCCGGGATAGGCCGCCGAGAACGGCCCGTAGCGGACGTCCACCCGCTCCACCTCGTCGGCGGAGACCATGCTCCAGCGCGGCGAGGCATTGGAATTGTTGTTGCCGATCAGCGCCGAGAGCAGCACCCCGTCGGCGTAGATCAGGCTGCGGGCCGAGGACCCGACCCCCGACGTGCGGGTGGCGAGCGGCGCCTGGGTGTCGCCGATGTGGCGGCGCCGCACCAGCAGGCTGGGCAGGTACTTCAGCGTGTCTTCGACGGTGGTGGCGTTGATCGTGCGGGTGATCCGCTCGGCGTCGAGGCTGGTGGTCGACAGCGGCTGGGCGGCGTCGGGCGCCTGGCCCTGGACGACCACGCCCGAAATGGTGGTGGGCGGCGCCTCGTCGGCATGGGCGAGGGCGGGCGCCAGGGCGGGCGTCAGGGCGGCGGCGGCGGCGAACAGGGCGCGCGCAGGCGCCCGGGATCTGGATGGCATGACGGATGTCCTGAAACGGAAGTGCGGCCGCGCGGGCGCAAAGGCGCGCGGCGGGCGAAGGCGCTTCGTTCAGGCGGTGGGTGGGCCCTGGCCGGGCGGACGCGGCGGGGCGCGGGCGATCTGCGGCCGTGCGCGGATCGGAGTGGTGTGCTCGACCTGGGCGACGACGTAGGCCACCGGCAGAGCGATGGGCTCGGGCGCCGGCAGGGCGGCGGTGGCGGCCCCCAGGCAGTCCTGGCAGGGCAGGCCGGCGAAGCCCTTCTGGGTCTTGCCGTCTTCGCCGACCTTGATCGTCTGCACGCCCATCTGGGTGCAGATGACGATGGTCTCGCCGGACGAACGGCTCTGCGCCGCCATCGCCGCGGCCGGCAGCAGGGCCTGGATCAGCAGGGCGAACACCGCCAGCAGGGCGGCCGCCGGCGCACGCCCGCTCCACCCGCTGTGCTGTTTGCCGCCCGGCCTCATGCCGCGGTCTCTTAAGCCTTCCCCGGGATATCTCAAGCTTGCGGCTGCGCCGACGGCCGCGCCGCACTAGATGAGGTGTCATGGAAGGCCACGTCTCTCCCGAAAGCTACAAGGACGTGGTGCTGTTCCTCGCCACCGCCGGCGTGGTGGTGCCGCTGTTCCGGCGCTGGAAGGTGAGCCCGATCCTCGGCTTCCTGGCGGCCGGCGTGGTCCTTGGTCCCTATGGCCTCGGCCGGCTGGCGCACGCCGCGCCCTGGATCGGCGCGCTGACCATCGACAATCCCGGGGAGGTCGCCCAGCTCGCCGAGTTCGGGGTGGTCTTCCTCCTGTTCATGATCGGGCTGGAGCTCTCGTGGGAGCGCCTGCGGAGCCTGCGCCGCTACGTCTTCGGCCTGGGCGCGCTGCAGGTGACCCTGTGTGCCAGCGCCACCGCCGCCGCGGCCCTGGCGCTCGGCCAGACGCCCGGCGCGGCGCTGGCCATCGGCGCGGCCCTGGCGCTGTCCTCCACCGCCATCGTCATGCCGCTGCTGGCCGAGCGGAAGCGGCAGCATTCCCAGGCCGGCCGGACCACCTTCTCGGTGCTGCTGTTCCAGGACCTGGCGGTCGCGCCGATCCTGATCGCCCTCACCCTCATGGGCCGGCGCTCGAGCGCCGCCCCGCTGAGCGACCTGCTGCTGGCCCTGGCGCCGGCCGTGCTCGGCGTCGTGGCGCTGCTGGGCTTCGGCCGGCTGCTGCTGCGCCCCATGCTGCGTTCGGTCGCCCGCGCCAAGAGCGAGGAGCTGTTCGTCGCCGCCTGCCTGCTGGTGGTGATCGGCTCGGGCCTGGTCAGCGCCCTGACCGGCCTGTCGATGGCGCTCGGCGCCTTCATCGCCGGCCTGCTGCTGGCCGAGACCGAGTTCCGCCACGAGGTCGAGGTCACCATCGAGCCGTTCAAGGGCCTGCTGCTGGGCCTGTTCTTCCTGTCGGTGGGGATCGGCCTCAACCTGCCGCTGCTGTTCGCGCGGCCCCTGGAGATCCTCGCCGCCGCGGCGGGCTTCATCTGCCTGAACGGGGCGGTGGTGTTCGGGCTCGCGCGGCTGTTCCGCCTGCCCGCGCGCAGCGCCGGCGAGGCGGCGCTGCTGCTGGCGGGCGCCGGCGAATTCGCCTTCGTCATCCTCGGCCAGGCCATGGGGCAGGGGCTGGTGGACCGCACGTTGGGCCAGTCGATCCTGGTGGCGGCGACGCTGTCGATGATCAGCATCCCGTTCCTCGCCGCCCTGGGGGCGCGGATCGGCGGCCGGCGCATCGCCCCGGCCGAGCTGCCGTTCGAACCGGAGACGGGCGCGCCCGAGGCCGGGACCCCCGCCGCGCGCCGCGTGCTGGTGGTCGGCTACGGCCGGGTCGGCAAGCTGGTCGGCGAGATGCTGCGCCGCCACGACATCGCCTGGGTGGCGGCCGAGCAGGACCCCCGGCTGGTCGAAATCGGCCGCCGCGCCGGTGAGGCGGTGTTCTTCGGCGACGCCTCGCGCGCGGAATTCCTGATGCGCTGCGGCCTGGCCGAGGCGCCGGCGCTGGTGGTGACCATGGACAGTCCCGAAGGCGCCGAGGCGATCGTCGCGGTCGCCCGCGAGCTGCGGCCGGACATGATCATCGTCGCCCGCGCCCGCGACGCGCGCCACGCGCAGCGCCTCTACGAGCTCGGGGCGACCGACGCGGTGCCGGAAACCGTCGAGGCCAGCCTGCAGCTCTCCGAGGCCGTGCTGGTGGACATCGGCGTGCCCATGGGGTTGGTGATCGCCTCGATCCACGAGCGCCGCGACGAGTTCCGCGCCGCGCTCAACCGGCCGGATGCGCTGGGCGGCCGGACCCGGCGGTTCCGCGGCCGCTCAGGCGCCTGAACGGCGCCGGAAAAGCGGCGAAAAAATAGTCACTGATCCACGCGCGGCAGGGAACTAAGCGAGGCCGTTGGCGTTTCGGGTTCGTCGCGAGGTCTTAGAGAGGGTGGGCGTTGACGCCGGGACAATCGGAAGCTGCGGAGATTTGCGCGGGCGTAGGCCTGCGGATCCGGATCGGAGCCTTCCGCGGCGTTGTGGCCGATTTACAAGAAAATCCAAGAACTTCGAGCGCGCTCGGCAGGAAGCATGGGCTCCGGCTGAGAGTTGAAGTAGGTTCTCGCGGAATGAGATTTGACCGATCGGGCGCCGCCAGGCGCACCCGGTCCTGGTCAGGGAGGGCTGACATCCTCCACCCGAGGTTGAAGACCTTGGGCGTCGTCGTATAGCGTCTGGCTTAAGTTCGTCTGGCTGGGGAATTTGCGGTCTGAGTGTGGCTTTGGCGACACGACGCAAGCAACTGGCCTTGATATAAGGGTGCTGGGTCAATTGGCCGCAGCACTGAGGGCAACGAGAGGGCTCTGATAATGAAGTTCAAACTCCTGGCGGGCGCCGCCTTGGCTGCGGTGTTCACCGCGTCCGGCGCTGCCGCCCAAGTCGGCTGGTACGGCGCCGTCGACCTCGGCTACCACTGGCCGGAAGGCGTCGAAGCCATCTCCGCGAACAACGCTCCCAGCGGTGCGCCCTACGACTGGCGGTTCAACCAGCAGGATGACTGGGCCGGCTTCGCCCGTCTCGGCTACCAGCTGAGCGACCACTGGCGTGTCGAGCTCGAGGCGGGCTACCGCTCGGGCAACATCGACACCGTCCGTGGCGGCTCCAACCAGCAGGTCCTCGGCCTCTGCACCCCGGGCGTGATCCGCACCGCGGCCGCCGCGACCTGCGGTTCGCCCTCCGGCGACGCGAAGTCGTGGACGGTGATGGGCAACGTCCTCTACGACTTCATGCCGAACTCGGCGATCAACCCGTTCATCGGGGCCGGCATCGGCGTCAATCACCTCAACATGAAGGTGAACGGCCAGTTCTCGAACGTGCCGAACCTGAGCGCCGCCACCGCGGCGACCAACCCGGCCATCCAGAACCTGCACATCGACGACAGCGACACGGCGTTCGCCTGGCAGCTGATCGCCGGCGTGGCGTGGAAGGCCACCGATCGCCTGAACGTCGACCTGACCTACCGCTACCTCGGCGGGTCGGATCTCAGCTTCGCGTCGACCGGCTCGGGCGCTCTGCAGCCGGGCGCCTTCAGCGGCGAATACCGCGACCAGTCGGTGACCGTCGGCCTGCGTTACTCCTTCGCAGCCCCGCCGCCCCCGCCGCCGCCCCCGCCGCCCCCGCCGCCCCCGCCCCCGCCGCCGCCTCCTCCGCCCCCGCCGCCTCCGGCGCCGGCCTATGAGGCCAAGCAGTTCATCGTCTACTTCCCGTTCGATCAGTACATCCTGACGCCGGAAGCCCAGGCGGTGGTGACGGAAGCCGCCAACTACGCCAACGGCGGCCACGCGACGAAGGTCATCGTCGTCGGCCACACCGACACCTCCGGCTCCAACGCCTACAACGTCCGCCTGTCGGAACGCCGCGCTAAGGCCGTCGCCGATGCGCTGGTCGGCGCCGGCGTCCAGCAGACCGCCCTGTCGGTCGACTGGAAGGGTGAAACCGAACCGGCCGTCGCCACTGGCGATGGTGTGAAGGAACCGCTGAACCGTCGCTCGACGATCGACATCAACTTCTGATCTCGACCGCCGACGGATTAGTCGGACTATCGCGGGAGCCCGGCCGAAAGGCCGGGCTCTTTGCGTTTTGGTCCTGCAACGCCCCCTCGGCCTCTGCGCCGCAGGCCGTGTTCGTCCACGAACCACACGAACCACACGAACGCGGTCCATCTGGCGGGACCTCGCGGGCCGCGCGGTCGTTGGTGTGGTTCGTGTGGTTCGTGGACGATAAGGCGGCGCTGGCGCGCCATGGCCGCCCGGGATCGTCTCTCGGTCCTACACCGGCAGCTGGGTCGTCGACTTGACCTCTTCCAGCACCGCGTAGGTGCGGGTCTCGCGCACGCCGGGGATGCGCACCAGCACCTCGCCGAGGAACTTGCGGTACTCAGCCAGGTCGCGGACCCGCGCCTTGATCAGGTAGTCGAAGCCGCCGGCCACCATGTGGCACTCCAGCACGTCCGGCGCCCGCCGCGCCGCCGCCGCGAAGGTCTCGAACACCTCCGGCGTGGTGCGGTCCAGCACCACCTCCACGAAGATCAGCACCCCGCGGCCGATCTTCTCCGGGTCGAGCAGGGCCGCGAAGCCGGTGATGTAGCCGCCCTCCCGCAGCCGCCGCACCCGGTCCGAGCAGGCTGAGGGCGACAGGCTGCAACGCTCGGCCAGCTCGGCGTTGCTGATCCGCCCGTCCGCCTGCAGCACCCGCAGCAGCCGCCGGTCGATCTCGTCCAGGCGTGAACTGTTCGGCATTCCGCTCTCCGGCCGCTGATCCTGCGGCATACCATTCCCATATCCGTAGTACATTCGGTGAATTCGGCGCTACTCCGAAGGATGTCGCTTCAGGAGCCGGCCATGGCCTTCGACCACCTCGACCAGACCAAATTCCTCGACGAACGCACGGCCGTGACCGCCGCGCTCGCCACCCGCCCGCTCAGCGCCGAGGATCGCGCGGCGGTCCAGCAGGAGGCCGAGAGCCTGGTGCGCACCGCGCGGCGCAGCGCCAACCGCCAGGGCGTGGTCGAGAGCTTCCTGCAGGAGTTCAGCCTCTCCACCCGCGAGGGCCTGGCGCTGATGTGCCTGGCCGAGGCCCTGCTGCGCACCCCCGACGAGGAGACCCGCGACCGGCTGATCGCCGAGAAGATCGCCTCCGCCGACTGGGCCAGCCACGCCGGCCGCTCCGACTCCATCCTGGTCAACGCCTCCACCTGGAGCCTGATGCTGACCGGCAAGCTGATCGATCCCGACGAGGAGGCCGGCCGCGACCTGGCCGGCTTCATCCGCCGCCTGGCCGGGCGGCTGGGCGAGCCGGTGATCCGCCGCGCCGTGGGCGCCGCGGTGCGCATCATGGGCGAGCAGTTCGTGCTGGGCGCCACCATCGAACAGGCGCTGAAGCGCGCCGCCGCCGACGGCTTCGTCTGCTCCTTCGACATGCTGGGGGAGGGCGCCCGCACCGAGGCCGACGCCGACCGCTACGAGGCCGCCTACGCCGCGGCGCTGGCCGTCGTCGCCCGCCAGGCTGGCGGCAAGGGCCCGGAGGCCGGCCACGGCGTCTCGGTTAAGCTCTCGGCGCTGTCGCCGCGCTACGACGTCCGCCAGGCCGCCAAGGTCTGGGCCGGCCTCTACCCGCGCATCAGGCGGCTCGCCATCCAGGCCGCCGAAGCCGACATCAACCTCACCCTCGACGCCGAGGAGGCCGACCGGCTGGTGCTCTCGCTCGAGCTGCTCGACCGGCTGGCGCGCGAGCCGGAGCTGGGCGCCTGGCAGGGCCTGGGCCTGGCCGTTCAGGCGTACCAGAAACGCGGCCCGCAGGTGATCGAGGCGGTGGCCGGCGTCGCCCGCTCCAGCGGCCGGCGGCTGATGGTCCGCCTGGTCAAGGGCGCCTACTGGGACTCGGAGATCAAGCGCGCCCAGGTGGCCGGCCTGCCGGGCTATCCGGTCTACAGCACCAAGGCGGCCACTGACCTCTCCTACCTGGTCTGCGCCCGCGCCCTGCTGGCCGCCGCCCCCGCCCTCTACGCCCAGTTCGCCACCCACAACGCCCACACCCTGGCGGCGGTCCGCCTGATGGCCCGCCAGGCCGGCCTGTCGCCGGAATTCCAGCGCCTGCACGGCATGGGCGAGGCGCTCTACGCCGGCGCCCGCGAGCGCTACGGCGACTTCCCGCTCAGGGTCTACGCCCCCGTCGGCAGCCACGAGGACCTGTTGCCCTACCTGGTCCGCCGGCTGCTGGAGAACGGCGCCAACACCTCCTTCGTCCACGCCCTGCTGGACGAGAAGACCCCGGTCGCCAAGGTGGTGTCCGATCCCCTGGCCGCGGTCGAGGCGGCCGGCGGCGCGCCGCACCCGCGCATCCCGCTGCCCGCCGACCTCTACGGCCCCAGCCGCCGCAACTCGCTCGGCATGGACCTCTCCATCGCCGACACCCGCCAGGTCCTGGAGACGGCGGTCGCCGCCCTCGACGGCCAGCTCCTCGACGCCGGGCCGATCGTCAGCGGACGGATGGCGCCGCCCGCCAGGCCGGAGGAGCGGGTCTCTCCCGCCGACCTCGCCCGGGTCGTCGGCCGCGCCTGGTCGTCGACGCCGGAGCAGGTGGACGCCGCCTACGTCGCCGCCCGCCACGCCCAGCCGCGCTGGGACGCCCGCGGCGGCGAGGGCCGGGCCCAGGTGCTGCGGGCCATGGCCGATACGCTGGAGGCCAACCGCGAGCGGCTGATCGCCATCTGCGCGGTCGAGGCCGGCAAGACCCTGGCCGACGGCGTCGCCGAGGTGCGCGAGGCCGCCGACTTCTGCCGCTACTACGCCAGCCTGGCGGAGCGGCAGTTCGCGGCGCCGGAGACCCTGCGCGGTCCGGTGGGCGAGACCAACCGGCTGTCGCTGCACGGCCGCGGCGTGTTCGCCTGCATCAGCCCGTGGAACTTCCCGCTGGCCATCTTCACCGGCCAGATCGCCGCGGCGCTGGCGGCCGGCAACGCGGTCGTCGCCAAGCCCGCCGAGCAGACGCCGCTGATCGCCGCCGAGGCGGTGCGCCTCTATCACGCCGCCGGCCTCGACCCGGACCTCTTGCACCTCCTGCCCGGCGACGGCGCCGGCGTCGGCCAGCAGCTGGTGGCGCACCGCGACTGCGCCGGCGTCGCCTTCACCGGCGGCACCGACACCGCCTGGGCGATCAACCGCACACTCGCCGCCCGCAACGGCCCGATCGTCCCGTTCATCGCCGAGACCGGCGGCCTGAACGCCATGTTCGTGGACACCACCGCCCTGCGCGAACAGGTGATCGACGACGTGCTCACCTCGGCCTTCGGCTCGGCCGGCCAGCGCTGCTCGGCGCTGCGCATGCTGTTCGTGCCGCACGACACCGCCGACCAGCTGATCGAGGGCCTGGCCGGCGCCATGGACACCCTGGTGCTGGGCGACCCGGCCGATCCCGCAACCGATATCGGCCCGGTGATCGACGAGGACGCCCGCGGCGCCCTGCAGGCCCACGTCGAGCGGCTGCGGCAGGAGGCCAAGCTGTGGCGCCAGCTGCCGGCCCCCGACGGCGGCTGCTTCTTCGGCCCGGCCCTGGCGGAGATCCCGTCGGCGGCGTTCCTGCAGAAGGAGGTGTTCGGCCCGATCCTGCACGTGGTCCGCTACGACCCCAACCGCCTGGAGGCAGCCGCCGCGCCGCTGCGGGCCGCCGGCTACGGCCTGACGCTGGGCGTCCACAGCCGCATCGAGGCCTTCGCCGCGGACGTGCAGCGCGCGGTCCCGGCCGGCAACGCCTACGTCAACCGCTCGATGATCGGCGCGGTGGTCGGCGTCCAGCCATTCGGCGGCGAGGGCCTCTCCGGCACCGGCCCCAAGGCCGGCGGCCCCCACGCCCTGCTGCGCTACGCGGTGGAGCGCGCCGTCAGCGTCAACATCGCCGCCCAGGGCGGCGACCCGGCGCTACTCAACCTGAACCCTTGAGGACGTGCCTGGGCCTGCTACTGCGGCGCGATCTCGAACACACCGTTCGCCGAGCCGCGCACGGTAAGCTCGCCCGGTTCGACGCGGCTTCCAGTGAGCACGACTGGCTGCGCCATGCGGTATTCCACGGCGGGCGCGGAATAGGCGCTCGTGCTGATGCTCACCAGGCGGACCACGCGCTCGTCGAGCGCGCCGGCGATCCGGACCGCATCCTCCTGAAGGGTCCGCAAGGCCATGTCTCGCGCCTGCCTTTGCGCGGCCGCGGGGTCCTGCAGTCCGAAGCTCACGCCCAGCACCAGATTGGCGCCCGACGTGACCGCCCGGTCCAGCAGCGCGCCGGCCCGAGTCAGGTCGCGGACGGAGACCTCCACCGTCGTGATGCTCAGATAGCCGACGATCTCGCGCGGCGCGTTGTTGCGGTCGGAGTAACGAGGCGAAAGCTGCAATGAGCGGGTCTGGAGGTCGCGCGGCTCCACGCCGGCGCGGCGCAGGGCCTGAGTGACTGCGGCGAGCCGGGTCGCGCCCTCTGCGCTTGCGGCCTGGGCGGTCGCCGCCTCGGTGCTGACGCCCAGCGTCAACCGGACGATGTCCGGCTTAATGTGGGTCTCTCCCTGGGCGGACAGGTTCAACGTCGTCGTCTTGAACGCTGCTTCCGTCGTCTGCGCACGGGCGGCGCCCGCCGCGCCCGCATGAAGGGCCAAAGCCAGCGCCAACGCACTCCAGATCGCTTTCCGAACCATTGAGGCCCCCGTCAGCAGATGCAACCTGTAGACGACCATGCGCCGGAAAGGCTTACCTGTGGGTGTCTGGCGATGGTTAGCGCGCGCTGGATCCACGGTCGGGCGGACCCCGCAGAGGGCGCAGAACGCGGAGTCGAGTTGGCGCCGCGGCGTTTCGGGCGGATGCTGTGGGGACTCTCCGCGGAGGGGGTCGACCATGCTGTTCGAGCAGATCGCAACGGGCGGGTGCCAGTCGTATCTGGTGGGGTGCGCGGCGACGCGGGCGGCGGTGTTGATCGACCCGGAGCTGTCGCGGGTGGACGAGTACCGCGGCCTGATCGGCCAGCTGGGCCTGCACCTTCGCTACGTGGTCGACACCCACACCCACGCCGACCATTTCTCCGGCAGCCGTGACATCGGCCGGGCGCTGGATGTTCCGGTGGTGATGCACCGGTTCAGCCCCGCGCCCCACGCCGCCTTTCGCCTCGACGAGGGCGACCTGCTGATGGCCGGCGACCTGCGGCTGAAGGCGATCCACACGCCGGGCCACACCGCCGATTCCATGTGCCTGTTGCTGGAGGACCGGGTGTTCACCGGCGACACCCTGCTGATCGGCGGCACGGGTCGCACCGACCTGCCGACCGGCGACGCCCATGCGCTGTACGAGAGCCTGTTCGAGAAGGTTCTCACGCTGCCGCCCGAGACCCTGGTCTTCCCCGCCCATGACTACAAGCAGCGCTCGCACTCGACGATCGCCGCCGAGCTCGCGGACAATCCGCGGCTGCAGAAGCGCACGCGGGCGGAATTCGTGGCGATGATGCAGGGCCTGGACCTCACGGCGCCGACCCACCTCACCGAGGCCCTGCGCACCAACATGACCGGCGCCAAGCCGGTGTCGCAGCTGCTCGCCGAGGCCGCGGCCAAGGTCCCCTTCATGTCGCTTGCCGAACTCGCGAGCCGGGTCGGCAGCAACACTTGCGACATGGTCATCCTCGACCTGCGCGAGCGCGAGGCGTTCGACGCGGGCCACGTGCCGGGCGCGGTCCACCTGCCGCGCGGACAGCTCGAGCTTCGGGTCAACACCGACCTGCCGGATCCCACGGTGAAGATCCTGACCTGCTGCGAGTTCGGCAAGATCTCCACCCTGGCGGCGGCGACCTTGCGGGAGCTTGGCTATCTGCGGGCCACCGCCCTCGAAGGCGGGCTCGCCGCCTGGCGCGACGCGGCCTATCCCCTCAGCGACCGGGCCGCATGAGCCGCCTGTCGGCGGGAACAGGCCCGCCGGCGGGACGTTGGACCCCCGTCATGAAAACGGCAGCGCTTGTTCTAGCCTCGGCGATGATGTCGGTCGCCGCGCCGGCGGCGGCCTGCACCCTTTGCCATTCGCCCACCGCGATGGGCGTGCGCCACCAGCTCCTGCAGCATGACCTGGCCCGCAACGCCGCCGCCGTCGCCGCGCCGGTTCCGCTGCTGCTCGCGATGATCCTGTTCGCCGCCCGCGAGCCCCGGCGGCGGAGGGCGGCAGGCCGATGAACCCGACCCTCACGTCGCGGCCGGCGGTGGCCGCCGCGCTCACCCTCGGCATCGGCCTGGGCGGCTTCTTCGACGGCATCGTGTTCCACCAGATCCTGCAGATCCACAACATGCTGTCCGGCTGGCTGCCGGTCACCGACCTGGTCAGCGCCAAGACCAACATGGTCTGGGACGGCCTGTTCCACGCCGCCGTCTGGAGCATCACCCTGCTGGGCGTCGTGCTCCTGTGGCGCGCGGGCGCAAGAGGCGACGTCGCCTTCGCGCGCCGCCATCTGGTCGGCGGCCTGCTGCTCGGCTGGGGCCTCTTCAACCTCGTCGAGGGGCTGATTGACCACCAGCTGCTGGGCGTCCATCACGTGGTGGAACGCCTTGGCCCGTCGGTGTGGGACTATGCCTTCCTCGCCTGGGGAGGGGCCATGATCATCACCGGCTGGCTGCTGGTGCGGCCTGCGCCGGCTCCATCGGCCGCAGCTGGCTCATCCGGGTGAACTCGCCGGCCCGGAAGCGCCGGAACTGGTCGTTGATGGTGGCCGCAGAGTCCGCCACGAACGGGCCATGCTGGATCAGCGGCTCACCGATCGGGACGCCGGCATAGAGCACCAGCCGCGCGCCGCCCGCCTGCGCCTCCAGCACCAGGTCCGTCGCCTCCGACGGCGCGAACCAGCCGGTCTGCCCGGCCGCGATCGTCTCGCCCCCGACCCGAACGGCGCCTTCGAGCACGTAGACGAAGCCGTTGTACGAGCCCGGCAGGTCCTGCCGGAAGCTCGCGTTCGGCTCCAGCTTGAGGTCGATCATGGTGACCGGGACGCGGTTGGCGGTCGCAGACGCCGCGCGGCCGGACGTCCCGCTGTACAGCCGCGCCTCGGCCCCGGGGCCCCGCACCACCGGCGCCTGGTCCCGGGGGATGATCTGGAAGCGCGGCGGCAGGGCCCGGTCGGCGGCCGGCAAGGCGATCCACAGCTGCAGGATGCGCGTGCGTCCCTGCGTCTCGACGGCTTCGTTGTGGATGATCCCGCGGCCGGCGGTCATCCAGACCACGTCGCCGGCGTCCATCCGGCCTTCGTCGCGGTCGAACAGGCTGCCCTCGAGGATCAGCGTCACCGTCTCCAGGCCGGCATGCGGGTGCGCGCCGCCGATGATCCGGCGGACCGGGATGTCCAGCCGGTCGTCCATCAGCAGGACGAAGGGATCGGAGGCGGCGATCGCCGTCGGACGCAGGACTTCCACCGCGGTGTGGCCCTCGCCGATGAACCCGGGTTCGGGCGGGGCGGTGGTCTCGACGTGGGAGATGAGGCGGGTCATGGCATATCCTGGTATCGTTTTGTGACCAGGGCTGGATATGTTACCGCGGCCCCCTCGGCCGCAAGGAGGCACAATCTTGATACCGGACCACATCGCCGTGCCTGTCGACGGCAAGCCCATCCAGCGCGAGGACTGCAAGATCGCCTCGATCCTGGCGCGGATCGGCGACAAGTGGAGCGTGCTCATCGTCATGCTGCTGGCCGGCGGCCCGCGGCGGTTCAGCGAGCTCAAGCGGTCGATCGACGGGATCTCGCAGCGCATGCTGACGCTCAACCTGCGCGGCCTGGAGCGCGACGGGATGGTGACCCGCACCGTGTTCCCGACCAACCCGCCACGCGTCGACTACGAGCTCACCGCGCTCGGCCGCTCGCTGTGCGGCCCGGTGATCGCGCTGGGAAACTGGGCGGAAGAGCACCTGCCGGAGATCGAGCGCGCCCGCGCCGGCTTCGACGCCCGCGCCGCCGGCTAGGGACCCTCGGCCCTCACGGCGTGGTGTCCAGCCGATCGTTCGCCGCGGAGATCGCGGCCGGCGGTTCGGGGAAACTGTCCCAGTCCAGCGCCTTGCCGAGGGTGCGGGACCAGCGGCTCAGCCACTCGTCGCCGTCCGGGCCGGCATAGGCGTCGGCGATCCGGTAGGCCGGGTCGCGCATGGCGTGGTCAAGCGTGATCGGGCGCAGGTGGTCGTGGCGCAGGATCGTGCTCAGCGCGTCCAGGCTGTCGGCGTTCAGGCGGCTTGCGTGAAGCAGGAACACGAAGTCGGGGCGGCGGCCCAGCAGCTGGCGACCGGCCTGGCGATACCAGGCGACCGCCTTTCCTGTGTAGTCGAGGTAGGCCTGCCTGATGCGGGCTGCGCCGGCCGTGTCGTGGGCCAGCACGGCCTCGTCGTAGGGCAGGGCGAACATCCAGTCGGAGTTCTCCATGGTCACCGGCGCCACGGCGTAGCCTTGGCCGGCCAGCCAGTCCTCGAACGTCCGGCGGGTCTCCAGCGTCAGGCCAGTCTCCAGATACGGGTGGCGGAACCAGCGCAGGGAGCGGTGGCGCGCCGCCACCAGAGGCCGCAGCATCGCGTCCGCACGGGCCACGTCGGCGATGTAGTCGGCGACCGGCGTCTTGTTCAGCGACGCGTGCGAATAGGTGTGGTTGCCCAGCGGCATTCCGGCCCTCAGCCACTGGTCGGCCAGCCGCGCCTGCGCCGGGCCGCCGTCCAGCTTCTCGCCGATGACGAAGCCGGTGGCGGGCAGGTGGTGGCGTCGCAGTCCCGCCAGCAGCGCCCGGGTGGTGTCCGCCGCGTACCCGGCGTCGTCGCTCAACGACATGGTCGGCAAGTCGTCGAAGGTCAGGGCGACGCCTTCCGCCCGCGCGGACGGAGCGCGGGCGAGGAGGGCCAGGAGGACGACGGCGAGGATCAGGCGCTGCACGAGGTCTCGACTCCGCGCCGGCCTCTCCACCCTACGTTCGGGTGCGGATCAGGTCGCGGCGTCTGCTGATGGGATAGCCGGGGTTGCCGTCCGGCGGCCAGCAAATCCGGGATGGCGCGAGCCGCCCTCGCGCGGCCGCCCTCATTTGGACATCAACTCTGGGGTGTCATGCTTGCTCAAGCTCTACCAGAGTGGGGGCGGGGCGGGGATGGGCGTGCAAGCGCGATCGGCGCAGGCGAGGGTGCGAGCCGTCGCGATCGGCGCGGCGGCGGCTGTCCACGCGTTGCTCCTGGCCTTGCTGGTCTGGCGCCTGGGGACGCAGGTCGAGCTTGCCGCAAACCCCGTCATCGATGTCGAGCTGACCCCATCCTGGCGTTCCAGTCCCCACCGGCTTCCACGCCAGGCGGCCGCGCGGGCCGCCTCGCCGCGCACACCGCTCCGGCGGCCCATTCTTCTTGGTCATCCGCGTCCAGCCCCCGCCGCGGCGGTCGAAGCGCGCGGGATGGACGAGGCGACCGGCGGCCCGCCGACCGACGCCGTGCGGCCGGTGCTCCGCGGGCTGCTGGGCTGTGACCACGCCGCCCTTCTGGGCCTGACCGCCGAGGAACGCCGGCGCTGCCTCGATCAGCCTGCGCCGGCGGCGCGGGCGCCCGTCGCGCCGAAGCTCAACCTCGATCTGCGCGGCACGTTCGGACGTCCTGCCGAGCCCTACCTCGCCCGCCAACCGCACGACGGTTGCAAGGCGGCCGCGGCCGGGGACGCCGACCCGATGGACAAGGTGGGCGCCGCCGCAGGGGTAAAATGCGCCTGGTCGTTCTGAGCGCGGCCGAGGCTGACGCCGGCCCGATGCCGGCGTGAGGGGGATCGCTCAGGCCTTGCGGAAGATCAGCGAGAGATTGTTGGCCGGCATGGCGATGCGCTCGGACAGCGCCAGGCCGTGCGCCGCGGCCAGCGCCGCCACCTCGTCCAGGCGCCGGATCCCCCAGGCCGGGTTTCGCCGCCTCAGGCTCTGGTCGAACGCCAGGTTGCTGGGGGCGGTCTCGACGTCGGCTTCGAGATAGGGGCCGTAGAGGAAGAGCACGCCGCCGGACGGCAGCAGGCGCCCCGCGCCGGCCATCAGGCCCTGCGTCGCCGACCACGGCGAGATATGGATCATGTTGATGTTGACCACCGCGTCGGCCCGCTCGACCGGCCAGGCGTCGGGATCGGACGCATCGAGCCGCAGCGGCGCCAGCAGGTTCGGCAGGCCGGCGTGGTCGCGCCAGGCGGCGATGCTGGCCAAGGCTTCGGCGTCCCCGTCGGTGGGCCGCCACTGCAGGTCGGGCAGGAGGGCGGCGTTGTAGACCGCATGCTCGCCGGCGCCCGCCGCGATCTCCAGGACCAGGCCGCGGCTCGGCAGGCGCGGTTTCAAGGCGCGCAGGATGGGCTCGCGGTTGCGCGCTGTGGAGGGCGACGCCCAGGCGCCCGGCGGCGGCAGGTCGGACATCGGCCCTTTTTGCCCGTCGAAGCCGCTCAATACCAGACGCCATCCTCACCGCGGCGGCGACGACGCCCGTGAGGGTCCGCCGGGCCTTTAAGCTCAGGTCGTCAGCTCAGGTCCGCGAGCGGGTCGGGAGCATCCGCTGGAAATCGCGGCGCGGGGTGAAAAACAGCCGCCGCCCTGGGGCCGAAATCCGCCGCCCGGACCTCGCCGAATGCGCACCCGGCCGACGTCGCGGGCGGCTGGCGACCTGGGCGATGCTGTCCCACGGGCCGCTGCGCTGCGCCACACCTCTGCGCCATGGAACGGCCGCCTTTCGCCCCCTTCAGCGCCTCAGACTCACCGGCTGATCGGCGCGACCGCCACTGGGCAGGGAGGCCGCCGTGACCGATGTGACCTATGTTTCCTTCGTGCCCCGGTCGAGGCGCGGGCAGCTGCGCAGCGCGCTGGCCGCCGAGGACACCGGCCCGATCAGCTGGGTCGAGAAACGCCGGATGTTCGGCAGCGAGTTCCACTTCTCGGGGCCGTCCCGCCTGGTGCGGAAGACCCACGCCTACATCACCGAGTGGCTGGCGTCGGACCGATGAGCGCCGCCGCCCAGGACGCCCCCCTCGCGCCCAAGGTCCGCTTCTGGAACCGGAGCTTCATGGCGCTGGTCGTCGCGCCGGACTTCCCCATGGCCGACTGGTTCGCCGCCCTGGACCACGAGCTCGCGCGCGCGCCGGCCTTCTTCCGCGGACGCCCTCTGGTGGTCGATCTGTCGGCGGCGGGCGCCAAGGACGGCGCGGTCGCCGCCATCGTTCTCGACGGGTTCGAGGCCCGCGATCTGCGGCTGGTGGGCGTCGAGGGCGTCGATGCGTCGCTGTTGGCGGGCACTCCGTGGGCGCGGCTCGCCCGGGGCCTGCCCGGCCGCGACCTCGCCGCCCCGCCGCAGGAAGGCCCGGCTCCGGACGTCCGTCCCGCCCCCGGAACCTTGCTGATCGACCGGCCGGTGCGGTCGGGTCAGTCGATCGTTTTCGAGGCCGGCGACGTGACGGTCATCGGCGCCGTCGCCTCCGGGGCGGAGGTGATCGCCGGGGGCTCGATCCACGTCTACGGACCGCTGCGCGGCCGCGCCATCGCCGGCCTGCGGTCCGGGCCCGAGGCGCGCATCTTCTGCGCCCGGCTGGAAGCCGAACTGGTGGGCATCGACCGCCTCTTCCGCGTGGCCGAGCACTGGGGCGCGCCCCTGCACGGCCGACCTGCGCAGGTCCTGTGCGACCGCGGCGCGCTCAGGCTGAGCGCGCTTGATTGAACAACGATCTCGTCGGCCGGCGAGCAAAGGAGCGTCCAATGGCAAAGGTCCTGGTGGTCACGTCGGGCAAGGGCGGCGTGGGAAAGACGACGTCGTCGGCGGCGCTCGGCGCCGCGCTGGCCCAGGCCGGCCAGAGCGTCGCGGTGGTGGACTTCGACGTCGGGCTGCGCAACCTCGACCTGGTCATGGGCGCCGAGCGCCGGGTGATCTTCGACCTGGTGAACGTGGTGCAGGGCGACGCCAAGCTTCAGCAGGCGCTGATCCGCGACAAGCGGCTCGACAACCTGTGGCTGCTGCCGGCGTCGCAGACCCGCGACAAGGACGCGCTGACGGAGGCCGGCATCGAGCGCGTGATCGACGAGCTGCGCGAGCGGTTCGACTGGATCGTCTGCGACAGCCCCGCCGGCATCGAGCGGGGCGCGACCCTCGCCATGCGCTTCGCCGACCAGGCCGTCGTGGTCGCCAACCCGGAGGTCTCGTCGGTGCGCGACTCCGACCGCATCATCGGCCTGCTGGATTCCAAGACCCGCCGCGCCGAGGACGGGGGCCGCGTGGAGAAGCACCTGCTGCTCACCCGCTATGACGCGGGACGGGCCGCGCGCGGCGAAATGATGAAGGTCGAGGACGTGCTGGAGATCCTGGCCATCCCGCTCCTGGGGATCGTCCCGGAGAGCCCTGACGTGCTCACGGCCTCCAACGTCGGCGCGCCGGTCACCCTGCACAACCCGCTGTCGTCGGTGGCGCGCGCCTATGCCGACGCCGCCCGCCGGCTGATGGGCGAGACGGTGGCCGTCCGCCCGCCCGCCGAGCGTCGCAGCCTCATGGACCGCCTGTTCGGGCGGAAGGCGGCGGCGGCGTGAGCATCCTCAGCTTCTTCAGCCGCAACCGCTCGGCCCCGGTCGCCCGCAACCGCCTGCAGCTGCTGCTCGCCCACGAGCGGACGCTCTCCGGCCGCACCGACCTCGCGGCCATTCTCGAGCGCGAGATCCTCGAGGTGATCGCCCGCCACATCCCCATCGATCGGGACAAGGTCGTGGTCCGCCTGGACCGCGGGGACCAGGTCTCCACGCTGGAGATCGACATCGAGATGCCCGAGGCGGTGCTCGCGCCCAGCTAGCAAGCCAGGGGCGACGCAGCTCGAAACCGGGGCAGGTCCGGCTTGGGTGGAAGTTAGTCATCGGCTTCAGGCCAGGAACCGAAGGCTGCTCGTTGACCGGTGATATCCGGAGCCTAAAGTTCGCCGATGGCCGCGACGGGCGCGAGATCGAACCAGCGTGCGGGCATTGCGATCTCACCTGCGCGTCCGGGCGTGGCCATAGGCACTTCCTGGTTCTCCTCTGGATTCAACGCGAGGTGGCGCTATGCCTAAGATCAACAACATCGTCCTGGTGCACGGCGGCTTCGTGGACGGCGCCGGCTGGCGGGGCGTCTACGACATCCTGAAGAAGGCGGGCTTCAACGTCAGCGTCGTCCAGAACTCGACGGAGTCCCTGGCGGGGGACGTCGCCACCACCCGGGAGGTCATCGACGCGCAGGACGGGCCGGTGATCCTCGTCGGCCACTCGTACGGCGGCGCCGTGATCACCGAAGCGGGGACCGATCCCAAGGTTTCCGGCCTGGTCTACGTCACCGCCTTCGCCCCGGATAAGGGCGAGTCCGTCAACAGCCTCATCGCCAATCCCGTGCCCGGATACGACCCGCCGCCGATATTGCCGCCGGCGGACGGGCATCTGATGCTCGACAAGGCGAAGTTCGCCAAGGCGTTCGCGGCCGATGTGGACCCCGAAACCGCGGGCTTCATGGCCGACGCCCAGGTCCCGTGGGGCGTCGACGCCCTTGCCGGCGTGGTCACCGAGCCGGCCTGGAAGTCCAAGCCGAGCTGGTACCTCCAGGTGCGCGACGACAAGATGATCCCGCCCCCCGCCCAGGAATTCATGTCCAAGCGGGCCGGCGCGACCGTCGTCGAGGTCCCCGGCAGTCACGCCATCTACGTCTCCAATCCGGCAGCCGTCGCCGACGTGGTCCGGCAAGCGGCCAGCGGCGTTGAAATGGCCCAGGCGTAAGCGTTCGACGGCGCAGACTTGAGCGCCGTTCGCGCGTTCGGCAGATCAGCCGGCCGCGCAACGTGGCTGTGCGACGCTGCGCGCCGGCCGGAGAGCGGACGCCCGGCTTCAGCGCCTCTGGTACGGGTGGAAGATGTGGTCCTTCGCCTTCACGGCCAAATGGCATGCGTGTCCGCAGTCCGAGAGGGCTGGATCGGACGTGAACTTGTCGGCTGCGGCATCGTAGTTGAACAACGCGTATCCCCATCCGCCGCTCTTCGGAAATCTCTTGGCGTCCTTCTCAATGACAAAGGCCTGCGTGAAGACGTCCGGCACATCCACGACGAAGGGGGCCTCCGTGCTCTTCTTCGGCTTCCACTGCAGCTTTACGATCCTGGAGCCGTCGGGGAACGGCTGGCCGTTCCCCGGAACGCCGGCCTTGTACGCCTTGATCATGGTCGGATTGGCGACGATCACCTTGAGCACTTCGTCGGTCCGAGCAGACGAGACAACCGCCCAGTCCTCGTACCCCCTGAAGTCAGAGAACGCGATTCCGCCCGGGGATATCAGCGCGTACTTGTCCGCCGCGGAAATGGCTGCGCCGCCCAGGACTGCGACCGCTCCCGCGGCGATCGCAATGGTGAGCCTATGATTGCGTTTCATGGCTGATCCGCTCCCGCGTCTCGTCGGTGGCCTATGTCCTCAACGCTTTGAATGTCACGGTCTGTGCGGCAGCGGCGCGGCCTTCCGGATCCTCGCCGCCCGCTGATTTTGTGGACCTAAAGGCCATCCTCAACAAGGTCCGTGACGGGGTCGGAAGCGGAGATGAAGCGCGTGCGAAACGTACGCAACGGGTGGACAGCCGACCTCGCCCAACCGACTCTGTGGACCGCGCCTTCCGCGCAAACTCGGGACAGAAGATGAAGGCCTTTCTCGTGCTCGACTTCGCCGTTCACGACTTCCCAGGCTTCCGGCCGTACGTGTCCGCCATCCCGGCGTTCATCCAGAAGCACGGGGGACGCTACATCGTTCGAGGGGTCGAGCCGACCGTCATGGAAGGCGACTGGTCGCCGGAACTGATGGTCATTCTCGAATTTCCATCGCGCGAGAACGCGAAGGCCTTCCTGGACGACCCCGACGCTCAGGCGCTTTTCGACGTGCGCCACAGGACGACCAACAGCAAACTGGTTCTCGTCGATGGCTGCGACTGAGGGTCCGCTCAGGGTCGCACGCCGGCTTGGTCGCGAAGCGGACCTTCCGGGACTCTGGCGATCGGCGTCGGCGAAGGTCCGCAACGGGTGGGGGAGCGGTCATTCCGAGCGTCATTGCATTAAGCTCCCACGCTCTGGATCAATGGCCGATCTACGTCGCAAACTGGAGCTCGCGTGTCTTCGCCAGAACTTCCGGTCCTTACCTTCCGAGACGCCGAAGCCTTCGAGACTTGGCTCGCAGGTCAGCCGGAAACAGCCGCTGGCGCTTGGCTGACGTTCGGCAAGCCGGGCGCGCCGGAGGCGACGCTAAGCAAGTCGGACGCGATCGACAGCGCACTCGCCTATGGCTGGATCGACGGGCAGCTCGGGCGCGTGGACGAGGACTATTACAAGGTCAGGTTCACGCCGCGTAAGGCCCGCAGCGCCTGGTCCCAGATGAACCGGGAGCGCGTGGAGCGTCTGATTGCCAATGGTCGAATGAAGCCCGAAGGCTTGGCTGAGGTGACGCGCGCCAAGGCCGATGGACGTTGGGACGCGGCATACGCGCCCCAGGGCCGCGCCACGCCGGACCCGGACCTTCTGGCCGCCCTCGATGCGCAGCCGGATGCGCGCCGGTTTTTCGACAGTCTCGACGCCGCGAACCGCTTCGCGGTGCTTTATCGCGTCCACCAGGCGAAGGGGCCGGAACGTCGCGCCGCGAAGATCGCCGAAATGGTGGCGCGGCTTGCGTCAGGTGAGGCCTTCCACCCTCGCCGCCAGCGCCGCGGTTAACCGAGCGTGAGCGCCGGCCCGGCGCTCCCTTCTTACGTCCGCTTTGGGTCGCCGGCCTTGGCCGACGCCCCTGCGCCGGGGCGCCCGGCTTTGCCTCGGCGCGAGTCGCGATACGACTGGCTTCGGCTGCGTCGCGGTGCTCCGCTGCGACGGCTGCGGGGCGGCGCGTTGAAGCTTCTGTTGATCAAGGCGATGGCGGACGGCCATCTGTACAGCCACTTCGCCTCGGCCCTGCGCCAGGCCCTGGCCGAGCTTGGCCACGACGCCACCATCTCCGATCAGTCCGCCCACGTGACCGACGGCGCGGCGCAGACCGCCCCCCTGGTCGCCGAGCTGCAGGGCGCCCGTCCGGACGCCGTGGTGTCGTTCAGCTCCTTCTTCGGCGGGCTGACGCTCGGCAACGGCGTCTCCCTGTTCGACGCCCTGGGCGTCAAGTTCGTCGGCTGGCAGTTCGATCACCCGATCTACGCGCCGGCGTCCCTGAAGCGCGAGCTTCAGGGACGCTACGCGATCTACGCCAACCGCAACCACCTGCGGTACGCCCAGGCCGTGAAGCTGCCGGGGCGCGGAATCACCCTGCTGCCGGGCGGCGAGCTGCCGACCGCGCCGGTCAAGGACTACCGCTCGCGCGACTGGCCGATCTTCGTGGCGGCGACCTGGAACGGCGTGCCGCAGCGCGTGTGGGAACAGGCGCCGGACAGCCCGGGCAAGCAGCTGCTGATGGGCGTGGTCGAGGCCCTGCTCGGGGACCGCAACGCCTCGCTGCTCGACGCCTTCAACGCCACGTCGGCCAGGCTGAAGCTGGGCGCCCGGCTCGGGGACGATCCGGAATTCGACGCCATGATGCGCGACTTCCTGTGCGATCCGCTCACCTACGTCCGCAACATCGACCGCATCAACATCCTCCGCGCCCTGGTCGAGGCGGGGCTGCCGCTGACCATCTGCGGCGCGGGATGGCAGGCGCTGTTCGGCGATCGCAAGAACGTCACCTACCTCGACCGGGTGGATTTCAGGGAGCTGCAGGCGATCTACGGCAACGCCCGGGTGGTGCTCAATCTGAACGCCGGCAACGGCGCCAACGAGCGGGCCGTCTACGCCGCGCTGGCCGGCGCGGCGGTGGCGTCGGACTACAGCGAGCAGCTCGACACCCTGCTCGGCGGCGGCCAGGGCGTCGCCTTCTTCAACCGCGCCCGGCCCGAGACCGCCGCGCAGGTGGTGGGCGGCCTCATCGAGAGCGGCAAGGGCAAGGCCCTGGCCCAGCGCGGTCATGACAAGGTGGTCCGCGCGGGCCTCTGGCGTCACCGCGCCGAGCAGCTGGTCGCCTTCGCCGAAGGCCGGTGAGGTCGGCTGTCGCCCGGCCCGCCAGCTGAGCCGCAGCCAACAAGACTTGATCTGGCCGCATGGGATACGTCCGGCCCCTTCCGAAGTTTCTTAGCGGGGACGTCGGGAGGACAGGACATGAAACATCAGCCCATCCATGAATTCGACGGCCTGGCCGATATCGAACAGGTCAAGGCCCCGACCCTGTCGAGACGCGAACGCCTGCAACGCTGGGCGGAGCTGCTCGGCCGCGAACCGCATCGCCAGCTGAAGCCGCTGTCGCGCGTGGAATTCTACGCCGAACGCGAGCGGGCGCTGCTGCGCGGCGACAACTCCCCCATCTCGGTGGCCGCCGCCGACCCCGTGCTGCGGGAGGCGGGCCTGCATGGGGACACCCTCGGCGACGCCCAGTCGTTCTTCGAACTGTCCGACGCCGAAGCCCACATGCTGCTCTGCGATTGTCACATCGTCGGGCAAATGGACGGCAAGGGCGCGGCGCAGCGGGTTCGCGCGATCGCCGCCTCCAGGACCGGGTTCTCCCGCCTCTGGATGTAGCCTCGGTCGAGTTTCACTGAGACGCCGGCTGGGTCACCCGGCCGGCGTCGCTCCGTCGCCAGCGAAGCGGCGAGACGTGCCGTCACCAATCTGACGACGGCGGCCGCTCCCGGTCCGGAACGCCGGACTCCGGCGCCTGGGTCGGGGGATTGAATCCCGGGACCACGTGGGGATCTCGCGCCAGGGGATCCTGCACGACGGAGTCCCGCGCCCCGTAATCCCGGGTTCCGTAATCCCGCGCTGCGGAGTCCCGCGTCCCGAAATCCCGCGCTCCGGAATCCGGCGCCCCGGTCTCTCGCGTGCTGGAGCCGCGCGCGACGGGCACCGACACCGAGTCCGGGCCGCCTGACCCGTAGCCCCGTGCGATCGGCACCCGGATCCCGTCCGACATGTCGCTTCCGCCGGCGGCTTTCACGATGCACTGGCCGGTCGCGCCCATGGCGTATTCGCCCACGCAGAAGACGTCCTCGTACTGCGGGCCGGAGGCGGCGACGCATTGGTGCAGGTTGAGCTTGGCGCGCCGCAGGCAGGCGCCGTTGTCCGGCTCGCTCAGCAGCCGCGACAGCGCATCGGTGCGGCTCTCGCCCGCCTGGCCGAGCACGGCCGCGGCGGCCAGCGCCAGGCCGCGCAGCACCGTCGCCGTGGGCCGTGGCGCGGCCAGGTCGTCGTCCCGGTCGCGGCGGCGGGCCACCACGCCGGTCAGCAGCTGGCGGGTTTCGCTCTCGCTCAGCCGCGCCCGGGTTCCGCCGGCCGCCTCGACCCGCGCCAGGCGTTCCTCCGGCTGCGTGACCGGCTCCAGCGCCCAGGGCTGGTGCTGCACCGTGTAGGCGGCCTGCTTCACCACCCGGCCGCGGCTGACGAGGGTGGCGCCCATGCCGTTCAGGGCGTCTGAGGCCATGGCCGCGGCCTGCGGCGCGCCCGCCAGCTCGAGCACAAGGTCCGGCGTGGCGGTCAGGCGATCGACATAGCCCGCGCGTTCGGCCGGATCCGCCGCCAGCCGTTGCAGCGCCTCCACGAAGGCCGGCTCCTGCAGGGCGACCAGCGAGGCGTAGGCCACCGCGCCCTCCTCGAGCTGGCGGGGGTCGTAGGCGGCGCTGGCCATCAGGGCGCCGGAGACCGAGGCGGCGCCGTCGAAGTCGGGGCCGACGGCGCTGGCGGTGCGCACGAACCGTTCGAACGCGCCGGCGGCGTCGACCACGCGCCGGGCGATCCGGACCGACGGCCCCTGTTCGGCGGCCGCCTCCGGGCTGGTGCGGCTCGTCGGCGACGGCCAGGAGTCGGTCGGATCCGACGCGACGGCGTAGCCGCCGGCCAGGGCGACGATGAGTGTGGCTGTCCACAACCGTGCGCGCGCCATCATTGCCCCGCATCCTTCCATGCGAACAACATCGCCGTTTCCGGCGCTTATCTATTGTTAAATCGAAGACGACATCGGCAACTGTTCCTGCCGATTACAGTAAGGCATGGGTCATGATTTCTGCACAGCCCCGATAACGAACAATTTACGCCAAGATCACGGCGAAGCTTTACTTCGCGCGGCGCTAGGCGGATTGCGCGCGCAGCAGCCAGCGCGCGGGCCGCTCGATGAGCCCGAACAACCTGGCGAGCGGCTTGCGGAGGGCGGGTTCCCAGGCCTCCGCGACCACTACGGAGAAGGTGACGGCCGCCGCTATGGTGATCAGCAGGCAGGCCAGTTGCGACAGGCCCAACCGCCAGAGCGCCGCCATGAGCGCCGACCCGACCACCTGGTGGGTCAGGTACAGGGGATAGGTCGCGAGCCCCAGTCGTCGCGCCCATCGGTCGGCGGCCGGCCAGGCCGCCAGCCGGGCGTTCCAGCGCACCGAGGCCGCCATCAGTCCGATCGCCAGCAGCCAGGCGGCGATCGCCGCCCCGCCCACCGGGATCCGCTCGGCCTGCGCCGTGTAGGCGATCTCGAGGACGCCGCCGAGACAGCAGGCCAGCAGCACGGCGAGGCGCGCCTTCGTCGGGCCGCGCACCATGGACAGCCAGAGCATCACCCCGACGGTGAAATCACAGCCGTAACGGATCAGCAGAAGCGCCCACAGCCGCTTGCCGGCCAGGCTCGTCAGCGCGTCGCTCGGGGCCAGCAGCCAGAGCAGCCAGAACGCCGTGCTGACCAGGCCGATCGTGGCCGCCACCGCCTCGACGTGCCGAAAGCGCCCCGACCAGAGCAGGGCGAACATCACCAGGTAGAAGCTGACCTCGATGCCGAGCGTCCAATAGACGCCGTCGATCCAGGGGCCCGACGGGTAGAACAGAACGCTCCGCGTCCATTCCAGAACGCCGTCGGCGACGCCGACGTAGCCGATGGCCAGCGACACCAGCAGCGTCACCGACGCGCAGATCCAGGCCGCCGGGGCGAGGCGCAGGACCCGCCCCTTCAGAAAGCCGAAGGCGTCGGACTGCGAGGCGCTGTAGGAGATCACGAACCCGGACAGAACAAAGAATATCTCGACGCCG
Source organism: Phenylobacterium hankyongense (assembly GCF_003254505.1). Lineage (NCBI taxonomy): Bacteria > Pseudomonadati > Pseudomonadota > Alphaproteobacteria > Caulobacterales > Caulobacteraceae > Phenylobacterium > Phenylobacterium hankyongense. Next base: position 1,775,964 of record NZ_QFYP01000001.1, read on the forward strand.
ACCCATCCGAAGTTCACCGAAAATCGACTGAAGTCGAAGACGCCGCCGGTGATGTTTCGCGGCGGACTTGTCGGGTCGGGAGCCGAGATCCAGTAGGTCATGTGGTACAACACCACCAGTATGGCGGCCGAGAACCTGACGAGATCCAGTCCGACAATCGTCGTCCGACGCATGCAGCCTCCCTCGACCCGCCGGCGCTCGCGCCGCATGGCGACCGGCCGTTTCGCCGGCCCCCTCAATTGGCAGAGCGCTCAGTTCGTTCCGGTCGAGGTTCGGGTCGTCGCCGACCGGCGGGGGTGGAACGCCGATATCGACACACCCCGCCTGTCCGCCGCAGGATGGGAGAAACGGCCGATGGAGCTGCAGGCGACATGAAGACGAGCGCAACGAGCGAGGGCGAAACCCCGTCCCGGCTGATCGACGCGAGGATCGCCGACCTGGCCGACTGGCGGGGCGCGACGCTCGCCCAGGTCCGCGCCCTCATCCGGCAGGCGGACCCCGAGGTGGTCGAGGAGTGGAAGTGGCGCGGCGTTCCGGTGTGGTCCCACGACGGGATGATCTGCACCGGCGAGAGCTACAAGAGCGTCGTCAAGCTGACCTTCGCCAAGGGCGCCTCGCTGGCGGACCCGTCGGGCCTGTTCAACGCCAGCCTGGAGGGCAATACCCGGCGCGCCATCGATCTCCATGAGGGCGATGACCTCGATGGCGACGCGTTCAAGGCGCTCGTCCGGGCCGCGGTGGCCCTGAACAGGTCGAAGGCCCGGTAAGGCGCTCAGGCCAGCAGCCAGCGAAACGCGCGGCCGATGAACGCCTGGCCGTCGGTCTCGACCGCTGCGCCGTGCGCCATCACCGCCCGCCGGGCCGGCCACCCCAGGATCCGCCGAAGCCCGGTGCGGGCGACGCGCCGCCGAGCGGCTGCAACACGGGCGTCAGGGCGCCGGCGGCAGGGTTCCGCCTTCGGCCAGCACCTTCATGTTCTGCAGCGCCTGGGTGAAGCGGGCGCGACGGTTGGCGCTCTCTGTCGCGCGGGCCGCGTCGTCGGCGAGCATCGAGGTGTCGTAGAAGAAGGAATAGACCAGCTTGGAAGTCGAGGCCGTCACCGGCTTGACCTCCAGCGTGCCGTGATAGGCGTTGTAGGGCACGCCCGCGCGCACCGGCTGGGCGTAGGTGTAGGAACGGTCGGTCTTGCCGACCAGCATCTCGGTGACGCCGAGCCCCAGCTTCCGGACGGCGCCGAGCTGGCTGTCCGACCCGGAGGTGATGGCGCAGCTGGTGCGCATCCATTCGCCGATATCGCAGAACTTGCCGACCCGCCGCCACACGGCCTCGGCCGGCCGCGCCACCGCGACCTCGAGCACCATGGTGGCGTAGGTCGGGTTCGGAATGGCGAAGGGCGCCGTGGGCGGCGGCGGGGCGGCCGGCTGGGCCGAGGCTGAACCCGCGGCCACGAGGAGCATGGCGCCCGCGACGCCGGCGATGACCCGATTACCCATTCGAACGTTCCCCTGAGGCCTGCGATGAGACCCGCGCGCACATAGCCGGGCCGCCACCTCGACCGCAAGCCGCAGCGCACCGCGCCGATGTCCGCCTGACCATGGCTTAGCCCCGCCCTGGCTTCCTTGACCGGCGTTAGGCCACAGCCCAAGCTCGGCCATAAGCAGCATTCCGGGGAGGGGGCATTGGGAACGGCGCAAGCACAGGGCGCGCTTTGGGGCGCGCGCGCTCGCGAGTGGGCGGATCTGCAGGAGGTCGCATTCGAGCCGCTCTATCGGCAGGCGTTGGAAGCCGCCGAGGTCCGCGACGGAAATTCGGTGCTGGATGTGGGCTGCGGCGCCGGGCTGGCGGTCGCCGTCGCGCGCGAGATGGGCGCAAAGGTCGCCGGTCTCGACGCCGCCGCCGACCTGATCGGCATCGCCAGGTCGCGCACGCCGGAGGCCGACCTGCGGGTCGGCGAGCTGGAGGAGCTGCCCTTCGCGGACGGTGCGTTCGACGTGGTGACCGGCTTCAACTCGTTTCAGTACGCCGCTGACCGCGTCAACGCCCTTCGCGAGGCGCGCCGCGTCATGCAGCCCGGCGGGCGCCTGGTGGCGGCGGTGTGGGGCGAGCCCGAGCAGTGCCAGATGAGCGGCTACCTGAAGGCGCTGGGATCCCTCATGCCGCCGCCCCCTCCAGGCGCGCCCGGTCCGTGGGCGCTCTCGCCGCCCGGCGCCCTGGAAGACCTCGCCAGCCAGGCTGACCTCCAGGCGGTGTCTTCCGGCGTCGCGACCTGCGTGTTCCGCTTCGGTGACGACGGCTCGGCTGTACGCGGGCTTCTCGCCGCAGGCCCCGCCGTCCGCGCCGTCCAGACCTCCGGCGAAGCCCCGGTCGCGAACGCCATCCTGGAGGCGATCGGGCCGTTCAGGACCGACGATGGCGGCTACGAGCTGTCCAACGCCTTCCGCTACATCGTGGCGCGAAGAACCAACTGAGGCCGAGGCCGGATCAGGCGATGCGTCACACCCTCGCGCCCAGGGTGATGAGCAGTTCATCCAACTGCTCGAACTGCTCGGGCATCGCGTCTTCCATGCCGACGAAAGCCTCGTCGAGCGCGTCCTTCGAGGGATAGAGTTCCTGCAGGACCAGCAGCGTCCTGCCGTCCTCTTCCTCGAAGGTCACCGTGGTGACGGCGGCGTCATCGCTTTCGTCATTGGTCCAGACCAGGCGCGAAGGCGGCGACACTTCGAGATACTTGCCGAAGAAGGCCATGGAGTCCGAGGCGTCGTGTCCGAACGCGATGCGATAGCCGCCGCCCGTGCGCACATCCATCTCGCAGGACAGCAGCGGGACGCCGCTCGACTTCGGCGCCCACCACAGCTTGAACAACTCGGGCTTGGTCCACGCGTCGAACACGAGGCGAACCGGGGCGTTGAAGGTGCGCGTCACGACGAGTTCGCGCTCGGACCTCCGTTCGACCGCCGTGCGGCCGCTACTCGCTCTGTCGCCCATCGGCTTCCTCCTTCCGTTTCAGGGCCTCGACGACGTCGTCCAGCGCGTCGAAGCGTGCGTTCCAGATCTGGCGGCGCCCTTCGATCCAGGCCGCCTCTTCCTCGATCCCGCGCAGGCCGAGCCTGCAGGTCCGCACGCGCCCGACCTTCTCCGTCGTGACCAGCCCCGCCCGCTCCAGGACGCCGACGTGCTTCTTCATGCCCGTGAGGGTCATGTGGAACGTCTCTGCAAGCTCCGTGATCGAAGCATCCGCACGCCCGAGCTGCTCCAGGACGCCGCGTCGCGTGGCGTCCGAGAGCGCGGCAAAGGAGGCGTCGAGGCGAGGCGCCGAAAACTGAACCATCTAGTTCAGTGTGTAGCGCGCGGATCGGCCTCATGCAAGGGGGCCGAGATCGGCCGCCCGCAGGGTGAATTCACGTGCGGATGGGGGGCCGCGGGTCCAGAATGGGCCGTCGGGAGGGATTGGCGAAGAGCGCCGCAGGAGCGAGCCATGTACGTCATTACACGTCGCTTCCAATCCATGAGCTCCGTGGCCGAGGCCGCTGCGCGGGCCGAGGCCGGACTTGCCCCGATGCTGGTCGCGGCCACCGGATTCAAAGGCTACCACATCATCGACGCCGGTGGTGGGGTGGGCCTGTCGGTGACCATGTTCGAGACCCGCGAGGACGCCGATCGCGTCAAAGACCGCGCCCTCGACTGGATCAGGCAGAACCTGTCCGACCTCTATCAGGGCGAGCCCGAGGTGACTGCCGGTGAGGTGATCTACTCCGCTCGGCCCGAAACGATGGGCGGACGGGAGGCGTCCTCCGTGCAGACCGAGGCCCGGCCCCATTAGCGATTGGCGGCCGAATTGCCGTGGGTCGAGCCCCTGCGGTCCAGCTTCTGAAGAACGGCTGCTGAGGGTGGTTAGCGGACGTTGGTCGAAGGCGAGACAGCCTTCCGAAGCTCCGAGAGCGCGTTATCGTCGAACCATCCCTTGAGGACGAACCCAACCTTCTTGCCACCTTGTCTCAGAATGAGTGCGGGGATGAACGGCATGTCTCCAGCTAAGCCATCTTCGATCTGAGTGCCCGATCTCGGTGCGCGCCACACGACGCGCCCGTAGCGGCTGAAGGTCACGAAATCGGCGTCGATAGATAAGCGGGCCGTGAAGTTGTAGCCGACAACGATCACCCCGAGCGCGATGCACCCGACCCCGTAGGGCCACTCGGTCGGGGCCAGCACGAGATCAACGGCGCCAATCCCGGCAATGGGTGCGCAGGCGGCGGCCAGCACCACCCACGCACTGATCCTTGGTTTGAACGTCTTCACCGGAAGAACCTGAGGGACGTTCCCAACGTCCGCAATGGGTCGTAAGCCGACCCAGGCCAACGCTCGCGAAGCGGACCCTCCAACCGTCGCGCCCCGCCCCGCCTCCCCGCCCTGAACCCCAACCGCGACCGTGCGTTGAACGTCTCAGCCGCCGCCGTCGGGGCCGGGCGTGAGGGATTTCATGACGCTGCAGCAGGCCCTGGCCTTCGGGCTGATCGGGCTGACCATCGCCTGCTTCATCTGGGGGCGGTTCCGCTATGACCTGATCTCGCTGGCCGCGCTGGTGGTTGCGGTGCTGCTGGGGCTGGTGCCGGCCAAGGCCGCCTTCTCCGGCTTCTCCAGCGACGTGGTGGTGATCATCGCCTGCGCCCTGGTGGTCAGCGCCGGCTTCGCCCGCTCCGGCCTCATCGAGGCGATCCTGCGGCCGATCACCCCGAAGCTGACGTCCGCCGCCACCCAGGTCCCGGTGTTCGTCGCCGCCGTCGCCCTGCTGTCGATGACCACCAAGAACGTCGGCGCGCTGGCCATCCTGATGCCGATCGCGCTGCAGGTCGCGCGGCGCACCGGCACCCCGCCGTCGAAGCTCCTGATGCCGATGTCGTTCGCCTCGCTGCTCGGCGGGCTGGTGACCCTGGTCGGCACCTCGCCGAACATCATCGTCAGCCAGGTGCGCCAGGACCTCTTCGGCAAGCCGTTCGGGATGTACGACTTCGCCCCCGTGGGGCTGAGCCTCACCGGCCTGGGCGTGGTCTTCCTGTGCTTCGCCTACCGCATCCTGCCGGCCTCGCGCGCGCCGGCTGAGACCATCGACGCGGCGCTGGCCGCCAATCCCTACGTCACCGAGGTCGAGGTCCCGCCGGACTGGAGCGCCGAGAAGCGCCGGGTCGGCGACCTGCACGCGCTGGCCGAGGGCGACGTCTCGGTGATGACCCTGCTGCGCGATGGCAAGCGCCGCAGCGCGCCGCACGCCAACACCCTGGTGCGGCCCGGCGACAAGTTGGTGCTGGAGGGCGAGCACCAGGCCCTCGACCAGCTGATCGCCCGCGCCAAGCTCAAGCTCACCCGCTCCGACCGGCCGGTGGCCATGGAGGAGCCCACCGAGGAGGTGCGGGTGGTGGAGGTCATCGTCAGTCCGGAATCCATGCTCACCGGCCAGTCGGCCCAGCGCGCCGACCTGCACGGCCAGCACGGCGTCAACCTGCTGGCGGTCAGCCGCAGCGGCTACCGGCTGAACCAGACGCTCAACAGCCTGCGCCTGCGGGCCGGCGACGTGATCATGGTGCAGGGCGGCGAGCGCACCCTGCCGGGCGCCCTGAAGACGCTCGGCCTGCTGCCGCTGGCGGAGCGGGAGGTGCGCCTGGGCGGCATCCGCCATGCGCTGGCGCCGGTCGCCATCCTCGCCGCCGCCATGCTCGCCATCGCCTTCCACCTGGCGCCGGTGGCGATCGCCTTCTTCGCCGCGGCGGTGGCCATGGTCGCCCTCGGCGGCCTGCGCATGCGCGAGGCCTACGCCGCCCTCGACGGGCCGGTGCTGGTGCTGATCGGGGCGCTGATTCCGGTGGGGGAGGCGATCCACACCACCGGCGGCGCGGACCTGGTGGCAGGCCTGCTGTCCCACGTCATGGGCGTGGCGCCGCCGCTGGTGGCGATGGGGGTGATGATGGCGCTGGCGATGATCAGCGCGCCGTTCATGCACAATGCCCCCACCGTGCTGGTGTTCGCGCCGATCGCGGCGGGGGTGGCCAAGCGGCTCGGCCTGCACGCCGACCCGTTCCTGATGGCGGTGGCGGTCGGCGCGGCCTGCGACTTCCTCACCCCCATCGGCCACCAGTGCAACACCCTGGTGATGGCGCCGGGCGGCTACCGATTCTCCGACTACCCGAGATTGGGCGCCCCGCTGTCGCTGCTCGTCCTGATTGTGGGGCCGCTACTGATCGCCGCGGTCTGGCCCCTGCGCTGAGCCCTTCCCATATAACGGAATGGTCACAGTCGCGTGAGCAGCCGAGGGCTGGGGACCGTTCAGCCTCCCGATCCGCCGAGGGCGGGGCAGGGCTGTTAAGGTCTCGTTAGCAAAAAAGCCTGGGGGCGGATGGTCGCCCCTCATTGACGACTCCTTAGCGCCTGTGGCCCCATATGTGGGTCATCGACGGGCCTGGCCCACAAGATGTAGTCAGGTGGAGCCTGGGGCCAGGGGGGCCTGAAGCTCCTGATAGTTATGGGTTTTGGGACATGAGCACCAGCGAAGCGGCGAAGGTTGGGGTTGCCGGCACGGCGGAGCGGGCCCAGGCGCGGCCTGAGCGGCCGCAGCTGCAGCTCGTTCGGAAGGTCGAGGTGGACCGCTCGCGCGACGCCATGCTGACCGACTTCGGCAAGACCACGCTCGAGGACCGCTACCTGCTGCCGGGCGAGTCCTACCAGGACATGTTCGCCCGGGTGGCCACGGCCTACGCCGACGACGCCGACCACGCCCAGCGGATCTACGACTACATCTCGAACCTGTGGTTCATGCCCGCCACGCCCGTGCTGTCGAACGGCGGCGCCGGCCGCGGCCTGCCGATCTCCTGCTTCCTGAACGCCGTGCCCGACAGCCTGGAAGGCATCCAGAGCGTCTGGAACGAGAACGTGGCGCTGGCCTCCAACGGCGGCGGCATCGGCACCTACTGGGGCGGCGTGCGCTCGATCGGCGAGAAGGTGAAGGGCGCGGGGCAGACCAGCGGCATCATCCCCTTCATCCGGGTGATGGACTCGCTGACCCTGGCGATCAGCCAGGGCTCGCTGCGCCGCGGCTCGGCGGCGGTCTACCTCGACATCCACCACCCGGAGATCGAGGAGTTCCTGGAGATCCGCAAACCCTCCGGCGACTTCAACCGCAAGTCCCTGAACCTGCACCACGGCATCTCGATCACCGACGCCTTCATGGAAGCCGTGCGCGACGGCGAGATGTTCGGCCTGCGCTCGCCGAAGACCGGCGACGTGGTCCGCGAGGTCGACGCCCGCTCGCTGTGGCAGAAGATCCTCGAGATCCGCCTGCAGACCGGCGAGCCCTACCTGATCTTCGCCGACACCGTGAACCGCGCCCTGCCGCAGCACCAGCGCGAGCTCGGCCTGAAGGTGCGCCAGTCGAACCTCTGCTCCGAGATCATGCTGCACACCGGCAAGGACCACCTGGGCGAGGAGCGGACCGCGGTCTGCTGCCTGTCCTCGGTCAACGCCGAGAAGTTCCTGGAGTGGCGCGACCACCCGACCTTCATCGAGGACGTCATGCGCTTCCTCGACAACGTGCTGCAGGACTTCATCGACCGCGCGCCGCCGGAGATGAAGAACGCCGTCTACGCCGCCCAGCGCGAGCGTTCGGTGGGCCTGGGCCTGATGGGCTTCCACACCTTCCTGCAGGCGCAGAACGTGCCGTTCGAGAGCGCGCTCGCCAAGTCCTGGAACATGCGGCTCTTCAAGACCCTGCGCCGCCAGTGCGACGCCGCCTCCCGCACCCTGGCCGCCGAGCGCGGGCCGTGCCCGGACGCCGCCGAGCGCGGGGTGATGGAGCGCTTCACCCACAAGCTGGCGATCGCGCCCACCGCCTCGATCTCGATCATCTGCGGCGGCGCCAGCGCCGGCATCGAGCCGATCCCGGCCAACATCTACAGCCACAAGACCCTGTCCGGCACCTTCGCCGTCAAGAACCCCTACCTGGAGCGCCTGCTCGACCAGACCGGCCACAACACCGCCGCGGTCTGGGACTCGATCCTGGAGAACGAGGGCTCGGTCCAGCACCTGGACTTCCTCAGCCAGGACGACAAGGACGTCTACAAGACCGCCTTCGAGATCGACCAGCGCTGGGTGGTCGAGCTGGCCGCCGACCGCACGCCGGACATCTGCCAGTCGCAGTCGGTGAACATCTTCCTGCCGGGCGATGTTGATAAGTGGGATCTGCACATGTTGCACTGGCAAGCGTGGGAGCGCGGCTGCAAGTCGCTCTACTACCTGCGCTCCAAGTCGGTGCAGCGGGCGGCCCACGCCGGCGGCGAAACCCAGGTCGCGGTGGACATGTCGGGCGCGGCGAAGACCGACTACGAGGAGTGCCTGGCCTGCCAATAGGCGGCCGGGGGCAAGCTCAATCGGGGCGATTTAAAGGCGGTTGAAGATTAGGCCGCGCTCGCCTGATACGGGAACAGTGCATTCAGGACCTCGCCAGTCTCGGTGCGCGATAGACACGCAACTACGCTGAATCAACGCCTCTTTCCCCATCGCCGCTAACCATCGGGAACCCGATTTCGTTTTGCGGCTTTGCTTATTCGTGGAAGTCTAACTGTTGAACCGCACGTCCACGATGCGGGTGGGAGAGACGTAGATGCGGCGGGTGGCTATGCTGGCCATCGTCCTGGGATGTGGCGCGGGGACCTCGGTCGCCGCCCAAACCTTCATGCCCCCAACCCTCACGCCCAGATCCTCCGCCTCGGCCCTGGCCGACGCCGCCTTCGCGCCCCGGTCCCCGGTGGTCGGCGACGACGAGATCGGCCGGCTGCTGGACCGCGAGACCTATGTGGCGGGCGAGGGCCTGGCGCGCTGGAACTCCGGCGAGGTGCAGCTCTCCAATCGCCCGGACGGTCCGGTGGATTCCCTGCGCGTCGGCGTCGGCGGCCCCATGCTGACCCCCGGCGGCCTGCCGTTCAGCCCCGACCGCGCCGAGTTCGCGCCCCGCGCCTACGAGGTGACCGTGGTCCGCGACTGGCCGGGCGCGGTGTCCTTCGCCACCGACCGCTTCGGCGTCGACCTGTCGCCGCACGCCGGGGTCGGCATGACCTCCAGCGGGACCTCCGCCGAGGCCGGCGCCCGGCTGGAGCTCAGCCGCCGCCTCGACGACACCGCCAAGCGCAAGCTGCAGTCCATGGGCGTGCGCGACGGCGCCAGCTTCGGCGACCAGGGCCGCTGGTACCTGTTCGCCGCCGCCAGCGGCCGCGCCGTCGGCCTGAACATGCTGCGCAACGACGGGGCCTGGGACCGCGCCGGCTGGACCACCGATCCCACCTCGACCCTGGTCGGCGACGCCCAGGTCGGCGTCGGCTGGCGCAAGGGCATCGTGCAGACCTCGCTCGGCTACATGCACCGCGAGGTGAAGGGCCAGCACATGGTGTTCGGCCAGGACACCCGACAGGACTCGATGGTCGCCTTCACCCTGTCGATCAAGCCCCGGCGCTGATCAGCGATGCGCTGAGCGCCCGATTGCCGACCGAATCGCATGGTCTGGCGGGGCTGCGACAGAGGAGGCTTCATATGCGCAAGGCGTTCACCCTCATCACGGCGGCCGGCCTGGCCCTGCTGACCGCCGCCTGCGGCCACAACATCGAGCAGCGCGCCGCCACCGGCGCCATAGCCGGGGCCGTGGTGGCCGGCCCGGTCGGCGCGGCGGTGGGCGCCGGCGTCGGCGTGGTGGTCAGCAAGACCAAGGGCCGTTAGCCCTCCCAGCCCTCCGTGAACGGGAACCGCTGCGCCCACAGGTCGCCGAGCCGCGGCTCGGCGTCGACCCGCCGCACGACCTCGCCCAGCCGCGGCGCCGCTACGTAGAAGCCCTTGCGCCGCGGCCCCCAGCGCGACACCACGGTCACGTAGAGGTCGAGCGCCGAGATCTCTTCGCCCAGCAGGAACCGCCCGGCCGGCTCGGCCTGCGCCTCCATCATCCGCCAGCAGTGCTCGATCCGCGCCGCCGTCCGCTCGCGCAGCACCGCCTCGTGGGCCTGGTCCGCCGCCAGCCGGGTGATGTCGTCGCGCACCCAGTAGAGCGAATAGATCTGCGCCGACACATAGCTCATCCAGCGCAGGAACCGCGGCCGCAGCGGGCTGTCCACGCCCGGCGCCAGGCCCGCGGCCGGATGGCTGTCGGCCAGCCAGGTGAGGATCGCCGCGCTCTCGGTCATCAGCTCGCCCGACGGCAGCGCCAGGGCCGGCACCTGCCGCATCGGATTGACCCGCGCCATCGCCTCGGCGGCGGCCTCATCGGCCCAGGTCTGCCGCTCGACGACCTCGTAGGGCGCGCCGATCAGCGTCAGCGCCGCCTCCACCGCCACCGACCCGGACCCCGCCGCGCCGTAGACCACATAGCCGCCGCCCATCGTTGTCCCCAACCTGTTCACAACATCTTGGGTACCTGCGCCAACTTGGCGCTAGATGTTGAACCGTTCGCTGGTAACCTTAGATCGTCGTTCCACAGCATCCTCGATTCCGTCCCTTGAGGGAAAGTTCCGTGACCGCCTCGCCTCCGACCCGTTCCAGCCTCCGCGCCCTGCCGGGCCTGCTCACGCCCTCGATGGCCTACAAGCCGTTCCGCTATCCGTGGGCCTACGAGTTCTGGAAGAAGCAGCAGCAGGTCCACTGGATGCCGGAGGAGATCCCGCTCGGCGAGGACCTCAAGGACTGGGCGACCAACCTCAACGACCATGAGCGCAACCTGCTCACCCAGATCTTCCGCTTCTTCACCCAGTCGGACGTCGAGGTGAACGACAACTACATGGAGCGCTACGCCCGCGTCTTCAAACCGACCGAAGTGAAGATGATGCTGGCGGCGTTCTCCAACATGGAGACCATCCACATCGCCGCCTACGCCCTGCTGCTCGAGACCATCGGCATGCCGGACGCCGAGTTCACGGCCTTCCTCGACTACCAGGCCATGCGCGACAAGCACGACTACATGCAGAAGTTCGGGGTCGACACCGACGCCGACATCGCCCGCACGCTCGCCATGTTCGGCGGCTTCACCGAGGGCCTGCAGCTGTTCGCCAGCTTCGCCATGCTGATGAACTTCCCGCGCCACAACAAGATGAAGGGCATGGGCCAGATCGTCTCCTGGTCGGTGCGCGACGAGAGCCTGCACTGCGAGGGCATCATCAAGCTCTACCACGCCTTCAACAAGGAGACCGGCGCGGTCACCAAGTCGGTCGCCGACGACATCGTCGACTGCTGCAAGACGGTGGTGGGTCTGGAGGACAAGTTCATCGACCTGGCCTTCGAGGCCGGCGAGGTGCAGGGCATGACCCCCGACGACATCAAGAAGTACATCCGCTTCATCGCCGACTGGCGCCTGCGCCAGCTGAACCTGCCGGAAGTCTACGGCGCCAAGGAGAACCCGCTGCCCTGGCTGCAGTCGATGCTGTCGGGCGTCGAGCACGCCAACTTCTTCGAGGCCCGCTCGACCGAATACTCCAAGGCCGCCACCCGCGGGAAATGGGACGGCGACGCCGGCGTCTGGTCGGAGTTCGACAAGATGCGGCTGCGCAAGGCCGAGACCGCGCCGCCGCCGGCGGACTGACGAGAGCCCGCCGGCGTCCGGCTAGGCCGCCTCAGCGGCGGATCGGATTGCCGCGCTCGTCGTAATAGACGTGACCCGAGGAGCGGCCGTCGCGCGAGCTGGCGTACCGCGTGTGGCTGCGCTGATAGGAGCTGTGGCGGGTGTAGCTGCTGCCGCAGCCGCTCTTGGCGATCTGGTGGCCGACGACCGCGCCGCCGATGCCGCCGATGACCGCGCCGCCGCCGCCGCGCGAGATCGAGTTGCCCAGCAGGGCCCCGCCGACCGCGCCCAGCGCCGTGCCGGTGTTCGCACGGCCCCGGCACGAGGCGCTCGCCCCGGTCGGGCCCGCGATCAGCGGCAGGGCGATGAGGGCGACCATGGCCGCCGAGCTGAGTGTCTTGCGCATGATGATTTCCTGACCTCTATGGCCTAGCTAGATAACGCGGGCGGCTGTGTCGGGTTGCAGACCCACGTTCTCCGGCGCCGCTGTGAGCCCTGTAGATCGCCCCGCGCGCCTGAACCGGCCCTGAACGCCGGCCCCCGGAGTCCGCGACGCCGGGGCTTCGGGTTCAGTCCGCGGTGGGCGTGGTGCGCATCAGGCGCGCGAGCGTCGCCTGGTCGGATCCGTCCTCGGCCAGCGCCCGCCACTCGGCCGCCATCGTCAGCCAGTGCGCCTGCAGGGCCGTGTCGACGCACTCGGCCGCGCTCTGTTCGCAGGTCTCCGCCCTCTCGATGCAGCACGCCCGGGACATCATCCGCCAAGGCTGCGCGCCCGCGCCGGATCCCACGCTCACCCAGATCAGCCCCGGGCGGTAAATTCCGCCCCGGACCCCATTGAAAGGATTGGCGTTATTTTAATCCCAAGCTTGGCGGCCCAACATGGATCAGGATGGCGTCGCCGGCGGGCGTCGAACGGAAGAAATCCCCGGCTCATGCGTTAGGGGGTCAGGCGGCGCCCGCGACCGGAAGGTAAGATGCGAAATCCCTGGACGATGAAGATGGAGCAGTTCACCGCCTTTTCGGACATGGAAAGGCGGCGGCTGGACGAGCTGATCCGCGCCCGGCAGGACCAGCACGCGCCGAAGGACGACATCATCGCCGACGGGGCCCACTCCGGCCTCTGTCACGTGGTGCTGTCGGGCCTGGCGTGCCGCTACAAGCTTCTCCCCGACGGCGGCCGCCAGATCATGGCCTTCCTGATCCCCGGCGATCTCTGCGACGCGGAGATCTTCATCCTCAAGGTCATGGATCATGGCGTGGCGGCCATCACCCCGACCGTCACCGCCCTGATCCCGGCCGACGACATGAAGGCGCTGCTGCGGGAGACCAGCAGCCTCGGCGAGGCGCTCTGGTGGGGCACGATGACCGACCTCGGCGTCCTGCGCGAGCGGATCGTCGACGAGGGCCGGCGCGACGCCTATGTCCGGATCGCCCACCTGTTCTACGAGATGCTGGTGCGCTACCGGATGGTGGAGCTGACCGACGGCGACAGCTTCGAGTTCCCGATCACCCAGACCGACCTCGCCGACGCCACCGGCCTGACGCCGGCGCACGCCAACCGGACGCTGCAGAAGCTGCGGGCCGACCGCCTGATCGAGCTCTCCGGCGGGGTGCTGACCGTCCTCGATCCCGCCCGCCTCAAGCAGGCCGCGCATTTCAACGGCGAGTATCTGCACCTCGACCGCGTCCATGACCGCGCCTCCGTCGGCCAGCGGGCAGGAGACCTGGTCTAGCCGCCGAAATTTTCACGGCCGGCCGCCGGGAAAGCGCGGCGGCGTGTCCGCGCGCACTGCGCCGCCCGCGCGGCGGGCGATGATGGCTGGCGGCCGCCCGCCGCTCACCCGACGACGCAGACAGGAGGCCCCGACATGCCGACCCTCACCACCCCCGACGGCGTCGAGATCTTCTACAAGGACTGGGGCCGGGGCCAGCCCATCGTGTTCAGCCACGGCTGGCCGCTGTCGGCGGACGACTGGGACGCGCAGATGATGTTCTTCGTCCTGCAGGGCTACCGCGTCATCGCCCACGACCGCCGCGGCCACGGCCGCTCCAGCCAGGTCGCCGACGGCCACGACATGGACCACTACGCCGACGATCTCGCCGCCCTGACCGCCCATCTCGACCTCAGGGACGCCGTCCACGTCGGCCATTCCACCGGCGGCGGGGAGGTCGCCCACTATCTCGGCCGCCACGGCGAGAGCCGGGTGGCGAAGGCGGTGCTGATCAGCGCGGTGCCGCCGCTGATGGTCCAGACCGCGGCCAATCCCGGCGGCCTGCCCAAGGCGGTGTTCGACGGCTTCCAGGCCCAGCTCGCCGCCAACCGCTCGCAGTTCTATCGCGAGGTCGCCGCCGGCCCGTTCTACGGCTTCAACCGGCCCGGCGCGCAGCCGTCGCAGGCGGTGATCGACAACTGGTGGCGCCAGGGCATGATGGGCGGCGCCAAGGCGCACTACGACGGCATCGTGGCGTTCTCGCAGACCGACTTCACCGACGACCTCAGGAAGATCACCGTCCCGGCGCTGGTGATGCACGGCGAGGACGACCAGATCGTGCCCTACGCCGACTCCGCGCCGCTGTCGGCGAAGCTGCTGAAGAACGGCGCCCTGAAGTCCTACCCGGGCTTCCCGCACGGCATGCCGACCACCAACGCGGAGACCATCAACGCCGACCTGCTGGCCTTCATCCGCTCGTAGCCAGGCCGGACGGGTAACCGATCGAGCCTGTCCGCCCGGCGCTGGACTGCTTGATCTTGGCACGGCCCTATGGGCGCTATGCCACGGACGTTTGGATTGGGCGATCTGACGAGGCGTCAGTCCTCACCAGAGGATTGTGACGCTGTGGGGAAAGCGGGCGGTCATGACAAATTTCCTGCTGCTCGTCCTTGAGGGCATTGTTGTCGTCACATCTGCAGCAATTCTTTGGAGCAGGCGGGGGCGGCACAAGACGCATAACCGACTTGTGGATATGGGGGTCAGCGTATCCATCCCGATGTTCGTGATATTGTTCTTTCTCGTCGCGCTTGCGGGCGGCGGACCAATCTGGTCGATGATCGGAGGGTTGCTTGGCCCACTATCCGTCACATCTGCGCTGACGCCATTTGCGCTCACCAGGTATTATCTGGAGCGAATGAGGAAGTAATATTCCGCGCCCCCAGGGTGCGGATCACCATCGCCCATCCACCGCCCTCGCGGGAGCATCGTCAGATGCCTCCCCGCCATTGATCTCCTGGTCAGCCACGAGCCTGCCGGCCTCGGCAAGTCAAGGACGGCGGCGCCGGCCGCCGCCGCGCCGCGGCGCGCACGCCGTGCGCGTCCTTGAGTTGCCGAGGCCGGCAGGCAGACTCGCCGCCATGAGATCCATGCCGAGGTCCGTCCCGACGAACGGGATCGGACGGAAGCCTATCCCCTGTCGCGGGGCGGTTTCATCGGCCAGCAATCAGCGCTGTAAGCACCCGCCGCATGTCTTCATGCTGCGGACTGTCCTTTGGCACGCTCCACCAAGTGTTATGCACGTGCCAATCGAGCCGCGCTCCGCGCAACCTGCGGCGGAAGGCCTTCGGATCGATCCCTGCGGATTTCGCCATGTCCACGGCGGTAACAAGCATCCTCTGACCATAGCTCGAACTCGGTTCTGCGCTAGACGTCCCGTCCGCCGCGTCGTGGCTGCAGAACGCCGTCGGGTGCCCAGATCGGGCATTCGGCGGTGTTGAATAACCGAAGGTATAAGGGCGGCTGGCCGGCGCACTTCCGCTTCTCGGCCCACGCCGCCGCTAGTTCATTTGCCCGGGCACCGCCATCGAGAGGCTTGTATACGCCGATGTAGACGGCCGCGGTGCCGGCACCAATTGCGTCGGTGATATGTTCGTCCACCTTGCTGAGGCTATGCCCGACGGTGAACAGCGCCGCTTCCGGATCGTCGAGGTGTTTGGCGAAGCGCTTGTTTACCTTTCTGAGATACGGATTTGCGCGGATGCTGTGCCGCTTCTCGGCGGAGGTCCCTTCAGACACAAACACCGGAAAATTGCCCCGCGCGATGTGAAGGCGCACCTGTCGCGGAAGATCGAGACCTTCCTGCCAGAGCAGCTTGTACTGCCGCATTATCGGCTTCAGACGCCCGATGTTCTCCTCGAAATGGTGCAGCGCGCCGTGGAGGTAGAACACGAAGGTCGTGTCCAAGAGGCCCTCGTGCCAAATGCCATCGTTGTCGAACCCGTCGTAGAGCTTCAGGCGGGTCTGACGCTGCATCAGCACCCAATAGAGGAATAGGTCGTAGTTCGTGGTGAATACCCGGCCACGGCGAGGCTCGCGCACCCTTCCCGCAAAAGCCTCCAAAAACTGCCCGCAACTCTCACAGTCGGCTGGGCTTAGGAAACCGCGTCGGGGGTGAACCCGTCCGATAGCGGCCACAAGGCCCTTTCGGATTCTGATGCGATCTTCAGCGCTCTCCGCTGCCTCAAGAGCAGCCTCGAAGTTGGTGCCATGGCCGGCAAATAGTGGCTCTAGCGCGGCATCTCCCCGAACAGCCTCATCGTACAATCGATCGTAGGCGAAGCTTCGATGCTTGCTGATGCTAAAGCCATTGCCGAGCAGCAAGTGCCGTCGCTTGGCCTCCGTTTGCGCCTTTGCCTCGTCGAAGCTGATCCACTCCGGCTCCATGCGGTGCAGTTTGCAGGCCTATGGTGGCGCTTCGCAATCCAAATCCCGATAGCAAAACCCGCACTGCCGGGTGCCCCACGGCGACCGCTCGGCGAACTCGCAGTCCGTCGGCGTCAGCCGCAGGAGGATGTCCACCAGGCCCTCGGTCGGCGGGAACCGCTCGCGCAGCTTCGCCAGCCGGACCTTGCCGGTGCGCGGGCACTTCGAGCAGTTGAAGCGCACGAACCCCTGGGCGTCGGCCCGCAGCTCGGCCAGCGGCCGCTGTGTCCGGTGCAGGCTGAAGTCGCGGTCGTGGATCGTCGGCTTGAACACCATGCCGGAACAAAAGCAGAACATTTAGCGGCGCGCCAGTCACATCCGCGCTATCCTGCGCCCATGGCCCCGCGCCCCTACGCCCAGACCCACCCGCACCTGCGGGCCGCGCTGTTGGCCCGCATCGCCGCCGGCGAGCTGCCGACCGCCGTCTGCGCCGAGCCGGGCATGCCCTGCTATGGCAGCGTCTACGCCTGGGCCCGCGCCGACCCGGCCTTCGGCGCGGCGCTGGCCGACGCGCGGCGCCGCGGCGCCTGGCGCCGCCGCTGGAGGTTCGACGAAGCCGCGGCCAAGGCGCTGCTCGCCCGCCTGGCCGCCGGCGAGCCGCTGACCGTCGTCCTGCGCGATCCGGCCATGCCCAGCCGCAACGTCGTGCGCCACTGGCGCGCCACCCAGGGCGAGTTCCAGGGCGAGGTGCACCGCCTGCTCGCCGCCCAGGACCGCGCCCGCAAGGCCCGCCACGGCCAAAGCCGCCACCGGCCGTGGGACGCGCGCCTCGCCGACCGCATCCTGGTCGCCGTCACCCGCGGCGCGCCGTTGCAGAAGCTGCTGACCGCCGACCCCGCGCTGCCCTGCCGCAACGTGCTGATCCGCTGGCGGCGCGAGCAGCCGGACTTCGACCAGGGCCTGCGGGCCGCGGTCGCGGTCGGCCAGCGCCGCCGCGGCCGCGCCGCCGCCGGCTGCACCCCGGCGCTGACGGAGCTCATCGTCGCGCGGATCCGCGAAGGCGCCTCGCTCGCCAGCCTCAGCCGCGAGCCGGACATGCCGAGCAAGGCGACGCTCTACGGCTGGATCGCCACCCGCCCCGACTTCGCCGGGGAGGTCATCAAGGCCTGCGAGGACCGCGAGGACTGGTATGGCGACCAGATGCTGATCGCCGCCGAGGCGGGCGACCCGGCGACCGCGCTCGCCCGCCGCCACGCCCGGCTGCAGAACCGGCCGGGACGGAAGTGGCGGACCTGACCGGCCCGCCTCCGTTTGGCCCGCCCGCTAGATCGAGCGTCGCCCGCGGACGAAGTGCAGGACCACCAGCACCACGGCGACCAGCAACAGCAGGTGGATCGCCGCGGTCGTGACGTGGAACGCCAGGAACCCGAGCAGCCACAGGACGAACACCACGATAGCGATTATTCCGAGCATCTTCTGACCTTCTCCACCACGCCGCCCAACGGCGGCCAGGACCTCCAAAGCCGTCGCCAAGGCGAAGGTTCCAGGCCCGCCCGCGAAGCCGCCTCCCCCTTGCCGCGAGAGGGTTGGGAGAGGGGCGAGAGCTCGGGGCCAAGAAGCCCTCTCCCCCTTGCGGGGAGAGGGTTGGGAGAGGGGTCGCCAGCTCGGCTTTTCGGGGACAGGGCGGCGACCTCACAGCGGGCGCCCCCACCCCCAACCCCTCCCCGCAAGGGGGAGGGGAGCGCCTGAGCCCTCTCCGGTCGGGGGAGGGGAGCGCCGCAGAACCGCCCGCCGCCGCCCCCTTCTCCACGGCCAAGGTTGCCCACAAACGGCCTTTTCTCCGCCCACAAGCAACCTTTTCCGCAGGGCTGTTTTCCCAGGTTGCAGCTCAGCAACGGGGCGGGGCCCCAGCCAGGGATGGAAGGAACTACAATGATCCAGCGGGCATCCAGCCTCTTCGTCGCAGGCGCAGCGCTCTTGGGCGTCGTCAGCCTCGGCGGGTGCGCCACCAAGAAGTACGTCAACGAGCAGGTGGGCGTCGTCTCCACCCATGTCGCCGAACACGACACCAAGCTCACCCAGCTTGACCAGACCACCCAGGACGCGCTCCAGCGGGCGACGGCGGCCGGCAAGCTGGCGGAGGGCAAGTTCGTCTATTCGATGGTGCTGTCCGACGACAGCATGAAGTTCCCGATTTCCAAGGCGGAGCTTTCGCCGGAGGCCACGGCCCGGCTCGACGCCTTCGTCGACAAGCTGAAGACCGACAACCGCAACGTCTATGTGGAGGTGCAGGGCCACACCGACGCCACCGGCCCGAAGGACTACAACTACAAGCTCGGCGAACAGCGGGCGGAGGCCGTGCGCCGCTACCTGAACGAACACGGCGTGGCGCTGAACCGGATCGCCACCATCTCCTACGGCCCCGACGCGCCGGTCGCGCCGAACACCGACAAGGCCGGGCGCCAGGCCAACCGCCGCGTGGTGCTGATCGTCCTGGCCTGAGGCCTCGGCGAGGTCGCGGGTTCCGGTCGGGCGCGGGCGAATGCGCTCGCCTTCGCCTGACAGGCCTCGCCGCAAGGCGAGGCGGCGCACCCTGGCCGGCGGGGCGCTGAGCCTCGCCGCGCACCTGGGCATGGTGGCGGCGGTGCTGACCGTGCGCGCCACGCCCCCGGCTGCGCCCGAGCCTGAGCCGATGGCGGTGGAGCTGGTCGCCCTGCCGCCGCCGCCGGTCATCACCCCGCCGCCCCCGGAGCCGGCGCCCCCCGCGCCGGCCCCGCCCCCGCCCTCGCCTGCGCCCCCGTCGCCGGCGCCTGCGGCGGCCAAGTCCCCCGCCGTCAAGCCGAAGCCGCGGCGCATTCCCGTGCGCCCGGCCGTCGCCCGCACCGACGTCCAGCCCGTGCCGGCCAGCGAAGGGCCGCCGGGCGATTCCGCCCCCGAGCTCAGCGCCGCCCAGCTCGCCTCGGCGGCCACCGCCGACTCCGGTCCGGGCGGCGGCGCCTGCAACATGACGCGGCGGCTGCAGGGGGCGCTGCGCAAGGACCCGCGCGTCCAGGCCGCCGTCGCCGAGGCCCACGCCGGCAAGGCGCTGATGGTCTGGAACGGCGACTGGGTCCGGCACACCGGCCAGGACGGCAACGGCCTCGCCGCGGTGCGCGAGGCGATCATGTGGGAGGTGGGGTTCGCGCCCCAGGCCTGCCGCGCCGAGGCCATGCGCGGCCTGGTGCTGATCTCGCTGGCCGACGGACCGGGCGCCCCGCGGCTGGTGGTCGGCGGCGGCTATTGGCGCTGGTCCGACCTGCTCGGCGCCGCCCCGCCCGGCGCCGGCCGCGCCTTCCGGCCCGGTTAGGGCGGATCAGCTGTCACGAATCCTCACCCCCAGGGGCCGCGCCGCTCGCTCGAACCCCAGGGCCCGCGGCCCTCGTCCGTGGTCGGAACCGCGGTGGCGGCCGGCGCCCGTCCGGCCTTGCCCGCCAGCTGCATCAGCGCCGCCACCCGGTTCGGCGTCGCCGGGTGGGTGGAGAACAGGTTGTCGCCGATGCCGCCGGCCAGCGGGTTGATGATGAACAGGTGGCTGGTGGCCGGATTGCGCTCGGCGTCGTAGTTGCGCAGGCCGCCGCGGGCGTAGGCCTCGATCTTCTGCAGCGCCGCGGCCAGCGCCTCCGGGTCGCCGGAGATCTCCGCCCCGCCGCGGTCGGCCTCGTACTCGCGGGCACGGCTGATCGCCATCTGCACCAGGGCCGCGGCGATCGGCGCCAGCAAGGCCAGGACGATCGTGCCGATCAGGCCGCCCGGCCGGTCCCGGTCCCGGCCGCCGAAGAACATCGCGAAGTTGGCCAGCGCCGAGATCGCTCCGGCCAGGGTCGCGGTGATGGTCATGGTCAGGGTGTCGTGGTTCCTCACGTGCGTCAGCTCGTGGGCCATCACCCCGCGGATCTCGCGGCGGTCCAGCATCTGCAGCAGGCCGCGGGTGGCGGCGACCGCGGCGTGCTCCGGGTTGCGGCCGGTGGCGAAGGCGTTGGGCTGCTCCTGGTCGATCACGTAGACCCGCGGCCGCGGCAGGCCGGCGCGCGCCGCCAGCTCATGGACGTCGGCCACGTAGTTGCGGATCAGCGGCTCGGGACTGGTCTCGTCGACCGGCTGGGCGCGGTACATCGACAGCACGATCCGGTCGGCGTTCCAGTACCCGACCAGGTTCATCCCCGCCGCCATCAGCAGCGCCACCGCCATCCCGCCCGGCCCGCCGATCAGATACCCCGCGCCCACGAACAACGCCGTCAGCCCGGCCAGCAGCATGTAGGTGCGAAGGTGGTTGCGCATGGTCCTCGTGGATACTCGTCGCCCTTGTCCGGAATATGGAGATCGCCCACCGCCGCGTGAACCCTCGCTCCTCCCCTGCCCAGCGGGGGAGGGCGCGCGCGCTCCGCCGAAGAGCGGGTGGTGGAGGGGGCGCGGGCTCGCATTCCCCCTTCGGTCATCTGCGCGCCGCAGGCGCTATCTGTCCACGAACCACACGAACCACACCAACGGGCCGTGCGGCGGCTAGGCTCTGCCAGACGAACCTTCGTTCGTGTGGTTCGTGTGGTTCGTGGACCAGTTAAAAAGCGGCGCTGACCCCCTCCACCGCTTCGCGGTCCCCCTCCCCCAGAGGGGGAGGAACGAGGCGGGATAGTTGCTCCCCCTCTGGGGGAGCTGTCGGCGCAGCCGACTGAGGGGGTCCTCCGCGGGGCCTTACCCCCGCGCCCGCCGCTGCCGTTCCGCGGCCCGCTCCAGCGTCGGTCGCGCGGCCTGGGCCCCTTCGCGCAGCCTCGCCTCCATGTCGTCCCCCGGCATCGGCCGCGCGAACCAGTAGCCCTGCATGCGGTCGCAGCCGGCGGCGCGCAGGAACACCGCCTGGGCCTCGTGCTCGACCCCTTCGGCGACGATCGAGACCCCCAGCGCCCGGGCCGCGTGCAGCATCGAGCCCACCAGCTTGGAGACCCGCGCATCGCGGCCGACGTCGTCGATCAGGCTGCGGTCCAGCTTCACGGTCTGGATCGGCAGGTGCATCAGCGCCCGCAGGTTGGAGTACCCGGTGCCGAAGTCGTCGAGGGCGATGTTCACCCCCTTGGCGGCCAGCCGCTCGATGTGGCGCCGCGCCAGCGCCAGGTCCTGCAGCAGGAAGGTCTCGGTGATCTCGACGGTCAGCGCGGTGGCCGGCAGCTCGGTCTTCGCCAGCCGGCCGATCAGCTTGCGCGAGAACGCCGGGTCCAGGAGGTCGCGCGGCGAGACGTTGCAGGACACCAGCTCGATCAGCCCCTCGGCGACCCACGGCGCGGCGCGGGCGCAGGCGGCCTCGAACACCGCCTCGTCGATGGCCCCGATCAGCCCCAGCTCCTCGGCGATCGGCACGAAGGCGGCGGGCGCCAGCAGGCCGCGCTCGGGGTGGCGCCAGCGGGCCAGCACCTCGACGCCGACGATGCGGCCGTCGGAGGCCTCCACCACCGGCTGGAACCAGGGCTCGATCTCGCCGGCCGGGATGGCGCGGCGCAGCTCCGCCTCCAGGGTGCGGCGCCGCTCGTTCTCGTCGCGCAGCTCGGCGTCGAAGGCCGACCAGCGGCGGCCGCCCTTCAGCTTGACCCGGTAAAGCGCCTTGTCGGCGAACCGCTGCAGGTCGCCGGCCTCGGTGGCGTCGGTGGGATAGACCGCCACCCCCACCGAGGCGCCGGGCGCCACCACGCGGCCGTAGATGGTCTGCGGCTGGGAGAGGATCGCCACCAGCCGCTCGGCGCGGCGGGCGACCTCGGGATTGTCGGTGATCAGGGCGAACTCGTCGCCGCCCAGCCGCGCCACGACCTCGCCGGGGCCGGCGTCAGCCTTCAGCCGCGCGCCGACCTCGGCCAGAAGCAGGTCGCCGGCGTGGTGGCCGAGGGTGTCGTTCAGGTGCTTGAAGCGGTCGAGGTCGATGACGAACAGGCCGACCGTCCCGCCGCGGGCCGCCGCGCCCTTCAGCCGCGCGCAGAGCGCCTCGGTGAAGGCGCCGCGGTTCATCAGGCCGGTGAGCGAGTCCGTCTGCGCCAGCCTGAGCGTCAGCGCGCGCTCGGCTTCCAACTCGGCGACGCGCGCGGCGAGCGCCTCGATGTTGTGGGGACCGGGCACGGAGGGACGAGCCGCCTCGAACAGTGGGAGGCGCACCTTGGGCCGACGAGGCGAACACCCGGTTAAGCGACATGCCTAACGGAATGCCTCCGGGAGGCAGGCTCAGGCCAGTTGCGGCTCCGCGTCGGCCGGGACCTCGATCTGCTTCTCCCACTTGGCGACCACCGCGGCGGCCACCGAGTTGCCGACCACGTTGGTGGCCGAGCGGCCCATGTCGAGCAGGTGGTCGACGGCGATGATCAGCAGCAGGCCCTCCTCCGGCAGGTTGAAGAAGGTCAGGGTCGCGGCGATCACCACCAGCGAGGCGCGCGGCACGCCGGCCATGCCCTTGGAGGTCACCATCAAGAGGAACAGCATGGTGATCTGCTGGCCGATCGACATGTGGACGCCGTAGACCTGCGCGATGAACAGCGTCGCGAAGGTGCAGTACATCATCGAGCCGTCGAGGTTGAACGAGTAGCCGAGCGGCAGCACGAAGCTCGCCACCTTGCGCGACACGCCCCACTTCTGCAGCTCCTCCAGCGTCCGCGGATAGGCCGCCTCCGACGACGCCGTCGAGAACGCCAAGAGCGCCGGCCCGCGGATCGCCCCGACCAGCTTCATCGCCCGCGGCCCGACGATCGCCACCAGCACCGCGATCAGCAGCCCCCACAGCAGCCCCAGCGACAGATAGAACCCGCCCACGAACTTCGCGTACGTGACCAGCACCTCCAGCCCCTGCGTCGCAATCGTCGCCGCCAGCGCCGCAAAAATGGCCAAAGGTGCTGTTTTCATTACATAACCTGTCACCTTAAGCATGATCGCGGCGATCTGCTCGACGAGGGCCAGGACGGCGGGGGCGCGGTCGTCGATGGCCGCCACGGCGGTGCCGACGAAGATCGAGAAGACGACGATCTGCAGGATCTCGTTGTTGGCCATCGACTCGACGATCGAGCTCGGCACCAGGTGGGTGACGAAGGCTTTCAGCGTGAACTTCGACATGTCGACGGCCGTGGCCGCGTGGTCGGCGACCGGCATCGTCAGGGACAGCCCCGAGCCCGGACGCAGCAGGTGGACCATGATCAGGCCGATGGTCAGCGAGACGATCGAGGCGCTGATGAACCAGCCCATGGTCTTGGCGCCGACCCGGCCGATGGTGGCGGCGTCCTCCATGTGGGCGATCCCGGCCACCAGGGTGGAGAACACCAGCGGTGCGATGATCATCTTGATCAGCCGCAGGAAGACGTCGGTGATGATCGACAGGTTCTCGGCGACCACCTTCGCCTGTTCGGGCGCGGCGTACTGGTTGACCGCCCATCCGACCGCGATGCCGAGCACCATGGCGGCGACGATGAAGATCGTGAATAGGCGATTCATGCAGAGCCCCGACGAAATGCAGCGGCCTTTCTGGCCACAAACCGTTGCCGCGTCCATCCCATGACCGCAGCCGTATTTCAGCAGGACCTCAGCACTTGTCAGCGCCTGGCTCGCAAGCATCGCAAGGCGCGGCTATAAGAGCTCGATGAGATCGCAAACAAATGCAGCCGGCATCGTGGACCGGCTGGAGCACGAATACCGCGCCAGCGTCGAGGCGCTGCGCACCGCCCTCAAGGCGTTCCTGGCCGGCGGCGCGCCGCCAGATCCGATGCTCCGCAAGGCCGGCGCCTTCACCTATCCGGAGCTCCGCCTGAGCTGGCCGCCCGGCCTGCCGTATCCGCGGATCGGCCGCGCGTTCGCGCGCATCGGCTCGCCGGGGCGCTACTCGGTCACGGTCACCCGGCCTGACCTCTACCGCGAATACCTGACCGAGCAGCTCACCCTGCTGATGCAGGACTTCGAGGTCGAGATCGAGGTCGGCCGCTCGGCCCAGGAGATCCCGTTCCCCTACGTGCTGGACGCCGGCGCCGACGTGGCGCTGGCCGACGTCGGCTCGGCGGAGATCGCCCGCTACTTCCCGACCACCGAACTGGCCCACATCGGCGACGAGATCGCCGACGGCGCCTGGATGGCCAAGCCGGAGGCGCCGCGGCCGTTGTCGCTGTTCGACGGCCTGCGCACGGACTTCTCGCTGGCGAGGCTGGCCCACTACACCGGCACGCCCGCCGAGCACGTCCAGCAGTATGTGCTGTTCACCAACTACCACCGCTACGTCGACGAGTTCGTCCGGTGGTCCTGCGAGCGGCTGAAGGACGAGGACACGCCCTACACCGCGCTGTCCGCGGCCGGCCACCTCTACGTCACCGCCGACACGCCGGATCCGGAAGCCAAGGTCGCCGCCGCCGCCTGGCGCAAGCACCAGATGCCCGCCTACCACCTGATGGCCGAGGGCCGCGCGGGGGTGACCCTGGTCAACATCGGCGTCGGCCCCTCCAACGCCAAGACCATCTGCGACCACCTGGCGGTGCTGCGGCCGCAGGCCTGGCTGATGATCGGTCACTGCGGCGGCCTGCGCGGCTCGCAGACGATCGGCGACTATGTGCTGGCCCACGCCTACCTGCGCGACGACCACGTGCTCGACGACGTCCTGCCCCCGGAGATCCCGATCCCGCCGATCGCCGAGGTGCAGGTGGCCCTCAACCGGGCCGCGGAGACGGTCACCGGCGAAAGCGGCGAGCTGCTCAAGCGCCGCCTGCGCACCGGCACGGTGGTCACCACCGACGACCGCAACTGGGAGCTTCGCTATTCCTCCAGCGCGCTCCGGTTCAACCAGAGCCGGGCGGTCGCCATCGACATGGAGAGCGCCACCATCGCGGCCCAGGGCTACCGGTTCCGGGTGCCCTACGGGACGCTGCTCTGCGTCTCCGACAAGCCGCTGCACGGCGAGATCAAGCTGCCGGGCCAGGCCAACGCCTTCTACGACCGGGCGATCGGCCAGCACCTGCAGATCGCGGTGGCGACCATGGACCTGCTGCGCCAGGAGGGCACCCGCCTGCACTCGCGCAAGCTGCGCAGCTTCGACGAGCCGCCGTTCCGGTGAGCGGCGGATCGATTTGACGACGGGCTCCGGGTAAATGCTCCGGGATGACCCGCCACATCGATTTCGAAGGCATCGACAACTTCCGCGACTTCGGCGGCTACGCCACGGCCTGCGGACGCGGCGTGAAGACCGGGCGCCTGTTCCGCTCCGCCAACCACCACCGCGCCACCGACGCCGATCTGCAGCGCCTGCGCGAGCTGGGCGTGAAGGTGATCCTCGATCTGCGCAATCCGCAGGAGCGCGTGCGCGAGCCGTCGCGCCGCTGGGACCGGTTCGAGGGCACGGTGCTCGAGAACAACATCCTGTCCGAGCACGGAGACTGGGTGGCCGCGCTGCCGGCCGCCGACCTGACGCCCCGCTGGTTCTATGAAGACGGACTGGTGCAGTACGCGCGCCTGCCGTTCGAGCCGCGTCACGTGGACCTGTTCTCACGCTACTTCCGGACCCTGGCCGCCGGCGACGGCGCCGTGGTCGTGCACTGCGCGGCCGGCAAGGACCGCACGGGCCTGATCTGCGCGCTCACCCACCACATCGCCGGCGTCCATCCCGACGACACCCTGCAGGACTACCTGCTCACCAACGACGAGAGCCGGATGGCCCGCAAGCTGGACCTCATAGGTCCGTGGTTCCAGCAGGTGATCGGCCGCACCCCCTCCGACGAGGCCCTGCGCGTGGCGGTCTCGGTGCACCCGGCCTATCTGGACAGGGCGATGACAGTGATCCAGGAAGCGCACGGTTCGGTCGACGCCTATCTGGAGGATGTGCTCGGGGTGGACCAGGCCCTGCGCCAGCGCATCCACGAGCGGGTGCTGGGCTGAACCGATACGCCCGCCGCGGTCTCCGCACACCGCGACGGGCGCCTCAGGGACAGACCTCTCAGGGGAAGCCTGCCGTGAGGATGGCTCAACCCGGCGCGGGTCGCCTAATCACCAGCACGTGTTTCACGGAGTGATGATGCAAAGCTTCCAGCCGCCCCGGCGGGTCCTCATGGGCCCGGGTCCGTCCGACGTCGGTCCGCGCGTGCTCCAGGCGATGGCCAGGCCGACGATCGGCCACCTGGACCCGGAGTTCCAGGCGCTGATGGAGGAGATCAAGAGCGCGCTGCAGCGGCTGTTCAACGCCCCCGACCACGCCTGCGTGCCGCTCCCGGCGCCGGGCACGGCCGGCATGGAAGCGGCGATCATGAACCTGCTGGAGCCCGGCGACCGGGCGGTGATCGCCGTCAACGGCGCCTTCGGCGGCCGCATGGCCGACATGGCGGACAGGGCCGGCGCGACGGTGGTCACCGTCGAGCACGACTGGGGCCAGCCGGTGGACCCGGCCCGGGTCGAGGCGGCGCTGGCCGAAGCGCCGACCAAGGTCCTCGCCTTCGTTCACGCCGAGACCTCCACCGGCGTTCGCAGCGATGCGGCGACCCTGTGCGGAATCGCCCGCAAGCACCGCGCGCTCTCCATCGTCGACTGTGTGACGTCGCTGGGCGGGATCCCGGTGGACGCCGCGGCCTGGGACGCCGACGTGGTCTATTCAGGAACCCAGAAGTGCCTCTCCGCCCCGCCGGGCCTGTCGCCGATCGCCCTGTCGACGCGGGCGCAGGCGGCGATCGCCGGGCGCAAGGAGAAGGTCCGCAACTGGCTCTTCGATTTCAACCTGCTGATGGGCTACTGGGGCGGCGAGGGCGGTCGCACCTATCACCACACCGCGCCGATCAACGCCCTTTACGGCCTGCATGAGGCGCTGGTGGTGCTGTTCGAGGAAGGCCAGCAGGCGGCGGTCGTCCGCCACGCCCGCGCCCACGAGGCCCTGGTCGCCGGCCTGGAGGCGACCGGCCTGAGGATGCTGGTGGACGAAGCCCATCGTCTGCCGCAGCTCAATACGGTGCTGGTCCCGGACGGCATCGACGAGGCGGCGGTGCGCGCCCATGTGCTGAAGACCTGGGACCTGGAGGTCGGCGCGGGCCTCGGTCCGCTCAAGGGCAAGGTCTGGCGGATCGGGCTGATGGGCGCTTCGGCGACGCCCTGGCACGTGCGCCTGTGCCTCACCGCACTCTGCGAAGCCCTGGCGGCGCAGGGGTTCGACGCCGACGCCAAGGCCGCGCTGGCCGCCGCGGACCGCAGGCTCGCGGCCTAGGCTCGCGGCCCGGGCTGGCGGATCGACAACGCCGCGCCAGCCGCTAACGTGCTCCGACGGCCGCCGAACGAAGCGGCGCTCGGGGAAACGTCCGGTGACCGAATCCACCTCTGTCGAGACCCACGGCCCGTCGTCGGTGATCGATCCGCCGGCCATCGCCACGATCGGCGGCGACGCCAAGCTCAATCGCGGCGGCGTCGCCTGGTCGGTTTTCGAGGGTGGTCGCGACCCCTACGTCATCCTGATCACCATCTACATCTTCATGCCCTACGTGGCCTCGGTGATGGTCGGCGATCCGGTTCGCGGCCAGGAGGCGATCTCCCACTGGCAGCAGATCGCCGGCTGGACGGTGATGGCCACCGCCCCGTTCCTCGGCGCCTCCGTCGACAAGCTCGGCCGCCGCAAGGGCTGGCTCGCCCTGGTGGTCGGGCTGATGGTCCCGATGATCGCGGCGCTGTGGTGGGCGAAACCGGACGGCAGCGGGCTGCCGGTGATGGCGGTGATGCTGCTGGCGATGTTGGTCAACGTGCTCTTCGCCTACTCGGAGGTGCTGCACAATTCGCTGCTGATCCGCGCGGCGGGCCTGGAGGGCGCGCACAAGGCGTCGGGTCTGGCGTTGGCGCTGGGCAACCTCCTGTCGGTGTTCGCGCTGGCCTTCACCGCCTGGGCCTTCGCCTTGCCGGGCAAGGTCCATTGGAGCTGGGTGCCGGCCGCGCCGCTGTTCGGCCTCGACCCTGCCAGCCACGAGCCGGAGCGGGTGGTGGCGCTGATGGCCGCCGGCCTGCTGGCTCTGGGCGCCCTGCCGCTCTTTCTGTTCACCCCGGACGCGCCGCGCACCGGCATCCCGATGCTGAAGGCCTGGCGCGACGGAGCCGGCGAGTTGCTCAGCATGATCCGGACGGTGCGGCGGTACCGGGACGCCGTGCTCTACCTCGCCTCGCGGATGCTGTTCGTCGACGGGATGAACGCGGTCCTGTTCTTCATCGGCATCTACGCGGTGGGCGTGATGAAATGGGGCGCGCTGGAAATGCTGGCCTACGGCATCCTGCTCAGCATATTCGCCGCCCTGGGCGGGCTCGTCGGCCGGATGCTGGACGAGAAGCTGGGACCGAAGACGGCGCTCAGGATCGAGATCGCCATGGCCATGCTGGGCCTGATCGCGTTCCTGGGGATGGCGCCCGACCGCATCCTGTTCTTCTGGCCGTACGACGCGGCGGCCCACGCGCCGCTCTGGAACGGGCCGGTGTTCCGCTACCTGCCCGACGTGATCTTCGTGCTGATCGGCTTCTCCAACGCCATCTTCATCTCCGGGCAGTACGCGTCAAGCCGCACCATGCTGACGCGGATCACCCCGCCGGAGCAGACCGGCGCCTTCTTCGGCGTCTATGCGCTGTCCGGGGTGGCCACCAGCTGGCTCGCGCCCACCCTGGTCAACATCGGCACTCGCGTGACGAAGAGCCAGCAGGGGGGCTTCGTGATGATCGTCGGCCTGTTGGGGGTGGGGCTCGGGGTCCTGAGCCTGGTGCGCGGCGGCGGCCGGCGGTCGGCCGCGTCCGCTTAAGGGACCAGCGTGACCTTCGGCGATCGCCGCGGGCGCAGGAAGAAGGTCTCGCTGAACCCCAGCGCCTTGGGCAGCACCTGGTGCAGGGGCGAGGTGTAGGTGTAGCTCACCTCGGCCATGATCACGCTGTCCTGCGCGGCGAGGAAGTTGGCCGGCACCTGGGTGGCGGTGGATTGGGCGCCCAGCGCGGTCATGCCGCCGGTGACCTGGCTCCAGTCGACCTTGGGCACGGCGTTGGCGTCGGCGGTGACGCTGGTCACGCGCATCTTGAGCGGCGCCGCCGGGAAGGGCTGCAGGACCGCGGTCGCGACCTGGAAGATGTCGCCGACGTCGCCGGTCGTGACCTGGCTCGACTGGGCAACCAGATCGGCGACCACCGAGGCCGCGTGGGCGGCCCGCCGCTCGGCCATCATGCCCAGCGTCAGCTCCACCAGCCCGAAGTAGAGCAGGATCATGAACGGCGCGATCAGGGCGAATTCGACCGCCGCGGCGCCGCGCTTGTCGGCCTTGAAGCGGGTCAGGGGCATTGGGTCCCCAGCGGCGGGATCTGGTCGTAGGGCTCGTTGCGGAATGCCGTGGCGGTGGAGATCATCCGCAGGCCGCCGCCGGCGTTGTCGAGGGCCAGGTCCAGGCCGGGCGTGAACAGCTTCCAGCGCCAGTAGGTGTGCACCAGCACGATGTCGCCCGGCTGGCCGGGCGCCCAGCAGCTGGGGAGCGGCATCGGCTGGCTGGCGCCCAGGGGCCCGGGCGGCGGGGGTGGCGGGGGCTTGGGCGGGGCCGCGGCCAGCTCGCCGAAGGTCTTGAAGGTCTGGGTCTGCACATAGAGGTCGCTGGCGCAGGTGGAGCTGAGCCAGCTCATGCCGTTGCACACCATGGTGCGGAAGGCGGCCGGGGTGGACACGCCGCTCTGCTGGAACTGGCCGGTGCGGATCTGGCGCGCGGCGTTCTGGGTGGCGGTCTCCAGGGTGGTGGAGACCAGGAAGACCATCGCCAGCTCCAGCACGCCGAACAGCATCAGCATGAGGGGCGCGCAGATCAGCCCGAACTCCACGGCGGTCGCGCCGCGCTCGGCGCGGGCGAACCGGCCGAGGGCGGCGATCAGGCGGCGGGGACGGCGATGGAACACGGAGGTCTCCGTATTTGACGCCCTCTCTATAAGCGTACGCGCCTAACCAAGATTTAAAGAGCTCGAGGCGGCGCTTGCTTCTGCATAACGGCGAAATTTATCCTGTGGTTAACGGGCGGTAATAGTAAACCCAAGTTCATCATACAAAGTTGGCCGGTAATACTGCGTGTTTACTGCCGATTAAGCGCCAGGTGAGAGCTTGAGCGTGGTTTTTGCGGCGAGCAGGCTTGGCCAATCCCGGTCGTTCCTTCCTGTTCGCGAGAGGAGACAAGACCATGTCGAAGTTCGTGACCCGCTTCCTGAAGGATGAATCCGGCGCCACCGCCATCGAGTATGGCCTGATCGCCGCGCTCGTCGCCGTCGTGCTCGTGACTGCCCTCACCCTGATGGGTCAGAGCCTGCAGGCCACCTTCACCAAGGTGAAGACGTCGCTGGATACCGCGAACGCCGCCGCCTAAGGCGAGCTGACGCCTGTTTGAGCGAGGCCCCCGGCGGGAGACCGCCGGGGGCCTTTGCTTTTTTTAGGCCCTGCTTTTTGGCCAGCGAAACCCTCCGTTCATCCGCCCGCGGCAAGCTGGGCGTGGAGGCCCGTCCATGATCCACCTGCTGCAGAGCGCGCTGGTGCTCGTCTTCCCCGCCCTGGTGGTGTTCGCCGGGCTGCGGGACGCGGTGAGCTACGTCATTCCCAACTGGATCTCGCTGGCCCTGGTCGCGGCCTTCGCGGTCGCGGCCCTGGCGCTCGGCGCGCCGCTGGGTGTCATCGGACTGAACTTCGGGGTCGGGCTCGCGGCCCTGGTCGCCGGCATCGGCATGTTCGCCCTCGGCTGGATCGGCGGCGGCGACGCCAAGCTGTTCGCAGCCGCCGCCCTGTGGCTGGGCTGGCCGGCCTCGTTCACCTATCTGATCGTGGTGTGCCTGGCGGGCGGCGCCCTGGCCGTGGGCCTCCTTTGCCTGCGCTCGCCCCTGCTGCGGCACTTTGTGCTGGCCGGCCCCGCCTGGTTCGCGCGCCTGGCCGAGCCGGGCGAGAACGTCCCCTACGGCCTCGCCATCGCCGTCGGCGCCCTGGCGGCCTTCCCCGCCTCGCCGCTGGCCGCCGGCCTCGCCTTGCCGCTCTGAGCGGTTGCGGCCGCCGCGCAGTTGGGACAGATGAGAAGGCCCCACCCGTCGCAGGCGCTTGCACCATGTCCGAAGTGATCCTCGAGGCGTCGCAGGGCGCCGCCATTCCCATCTTCGCCCTGCGTGAAGGCGACGTGGCCGCCGCGCTCGAGGGACAGCCGGTGCTGACCGCGCTCGCCCAGCGGCTGGAGTTCAAGGGCAAGGCCGGCCAGGCGCTGGTCGCGCCGGACGCCGAGGGCGGCGTCGACCGGGTGCTGTTCGGACTGGGCGGGAGCGAGGACCCGATGGCCTTCCGCGGCCTGCCCGCCAAGCTCTCGGCGGGAACCTACCGCATCGCCCAGGCGCCCCCGGGCATGGCCGCCGACCAGATCGCGCTGGCCTTCGCGCTCGGCAGCTACAAGTTCGACCGCTACAAGCCCCACGCCGGCGAACGGCCGAAGCTGCTCGCCGAAGGGATCGACGTCGCCGAGGTCCGCCACGTGGCGCACGCCTGCGCCCTGGCGCGGGACATGATCAACACCCCGCCCAACGACCTCGGGCCGCACCAGATCGAGACCATCGCCCGCGAGATCGCCGAGCAGTACGGCGCGCGGATCACCGTCATCGAGGGCGAGGGCCTGCTGGAGGCCAACTATCCCGCAGTCCATGCGGTGGGCCGCGCGGCCAGCCCCGAGCGGGCGCCGCGGATGATCGAGATCGCCTGGGGCGAGGCGGGGCGGCCGCTGGTCGCCCTGGTCGGCAAGGGCGTGGTGTTCGACACCGGCGGCCTGGACATCAAGCCCTCGTCCGGCATGCGGCTGATGAAGAAGGACATGGGCGGGGCCGCGCATGCGCTGGCGCTGGGCCGGATGATCATGGCCGCCGACCTGCCGGTGCGGCTGGCGGTGCTGGTCCCGGCGGTGGAGAACGCCATCTCCGGCGACGCCATGCGGCCCGGCGACGTGATCGGTTCGCGCAAGGGGTTGTCCATAGAGATCGGCAACACCGACGCCGAGGGCCGGCTGATCCTGGCCGACGCGCTCACCCGCGCCGCCGAGCTGGAGCCGGCGCTGACCATCGACCTGGCGACCCTGACGGGCGCCGCCCGCGTGGCGCTGGGGCCGCAGCTGCCGCCCTACTACACCGACGACGAGGCGCTGGCGGCCGCCATCGCCCGCCACGCGCAGGCGGCCTCGGATCCGCTCTGGCGGATGCCGCTGTGGAAGCCCTACGCCGACGCCCTCGATTCCGACGTGGCCGAGATCAAGAACGACCCCGACGGCTGGGCGCAGGCCGGCTCGGTGACCGCGGCGCTGTTCCTGCAACGCTTCGCGCCGCCCGGAGCGTGGGTCCATTTCGACATCTTCGCGTGGAACCCGCGCGGCCGGCCGGGCCATCCGGTGGGCGGCGAGGCGCAGGCGATCCGCGGCCTCTACGCCATGATCCGCGAGCGGTTCGCATGAGCTTCGACCCCCGGGTGACGCCGATCCGCGACGGGATCGCCTCCCGCCGCCTGGAGGGGGTGATCGCCGCCGAGGTCTACCTCGACCCTCGGCCGATGAGCTGCGTCGCGCCGGCCGCCGGCATCCGCCGTCACCCGGACGCGGAGTCGGAACAGATGGACCAGCTGCTGTTCGGCGAGGTCTTCGAGGTGATCGAGGAGGAGGGCGCCTACCTGTGGGGCCAGGCCCGCCGCGACGGCTATGTGGGTTTCGTCGAGGCGGCGGCCCTCGCGCCCCTGCGCCCCGCGCCCACTCACCGGGTGTCGGCGATCCGCACCTACGCCTTCGCCGAACCCTCGATCAAGTCGCGGGCGATCGGCCCCTATTCGATCAACGCCCTGGTGAGCGTGGAGGCTGAGGAGGGGCGGCTGGCGAAGGTCGCGGGCTCCGGCTGGGTGACCGCCGCGCATCTGGCGCCGATCGGGGCCGTCGAGGCCGATCACGCTGCGGTGGCGGAACGGTTCCTCGGCGCGCCCTATCTGTGGGGCGGGCGCGAGAGCCTGGGCCTGGACTGCTCCGGCCTCGTGCAGCAGGCGCTGTTCGCCTGCGGCCGGGCCTGTCCGCGCGACACCGACCAGCAGGCGGCGATGGGCGCGCCCATCGAGCGCGGGGCGTTCGCCCGCGGCGACCTGGTGTTCTGGAAGGGGCACGTGGCGATCGGCCTGGACGCCGCGCGGATCATCCACGCCAACGGCCATCACATGGCCGTGGCCATCGAGCCGCTGGACGCGGCGATCAGCCGAATCGCGGCGGCCGGGGTCGGCCAGCCGACAGGCTACCGGCGGGTCTGACCGCCGGAGCTGCCGGTTCGGATGGCTGGCTAGTTCGGATTGCCGGGCTTCGCCGCCTGCTGGGTCGGAGCGCCCGGGCCCTGGCCTGCAGGACCGCCCGCGCCGGCGGCCGGGGTGGCGGTGGAGCCGGTGGCGACCGGCTGGGCGGCGGGCGCGGCGCCCGGAGCGGCTGCGGCCGGAGCCGCGGCGGCTGCCGCGGCAGGGTTCGGCGTCGGGATCGGCAGGCTCGAACCTTGGCTGTGCAGGTAGGCGATGACGTTGATGCGGTCTTCCGGCTTCTTCAGCCCGACGAAGGTCATCTTGGTGCCGTTGATGTAGGCCTGGGGCGACTTCACGAACTCATAGATGTGCTCGTAGTCCCAGATCGGCTGCTTGGCGCCGAACGCCTCCATGCCCGGGGAATAGGCGAAGCCCGGGTGGCTGCCCGGCTTGCGGCCGACCACGCCCCACAGGTTCGGGCCGGTGCCGTTCGCGCCGCCGTTGTCGGCGTTGTGGCAGGACTTGCACTTCTGGAAGACGGCTTCGCCGGCCTTCACGTCCGCCGTCGGCAGGACCGTGCCCCAGTCGGGCGGCACTTCGGGCGCGGCGGCTCCGCCGCCGGTGTCGGCGGCGACTTCCACCGCGTAGCCCGGCTTGGCGACCGGCTCCTGGGTGAACACGCCGGAGGAGAGTTCACGGAGGCCCACGATGGCCAGACCCGTCGCCAGCACTGCGCCGGCGACCTTGTTGAAGGTAAGGTCGCTCATAGTCCCCTAATCGGCCCTCTTCACAGCCGGCCCCGCGAGCCGTTGAAAGCGCGGGAATCCCGCCCCTTGTTGCGCCCGGCTCTCTTACACGCTACCGGCGCTCACGCAACCGCCCACTGACCGGCATGAACCCCATAGTCCTGATCCCCGCGCGCATGGCCGCGACCCGCCTGCCGGGGAAGCCCCTGGCCGACATCGCCGGCATACCAATGATCGTCCGCGTGCTGCGCCAGGCGCTGTCCGCGGACGTCGGTCCGGTGGCCGTGGCGGCCGGCGATCGCGAGATCGTCGACGCTGTCGCGGCGGCCGGCGGCCGCGCGGTGCTGACCGATCCGGACCTGCCCTCCGGCTCCGACCGCATCCTCGCGGCGCTGGCCGAACTGGACCCCGCGGGCGCCTATGACGCGGTGATCAACCTGCAGGGCGACATGCCGTTCGTGGCGCCGTCGGTGCTGGCGGCGTGCGCCGGCCTGCTCGCCGACCAGCCGGCCTGCGACATCGCCACCGTGGTCGCGCCGGAAGGCTCGCGCGACGACCGCACCAATCCCGACGTGGTCAAGGCGGTGCTGTCGATGCAGGCGGACGGCCGCACCGGCCGGGCGCTCTACTTCACCCGCTCGACGCTCTATGGCGACCAGCCGGTCTGGCGGCACGTGGGCATCTACGGCTACCGGCGCGCGGCGCTGGAGCGGTTCAACGCCGAGCCGCCCTCGCCGCTCGAGCGGCGGGAGAAGCTCGAGCAACTGCGGGCGCTGGAGCTGGGCCTCTCGATCTGGGCGGCCGTCGCCGACGAGGCGCCGATCTCGGTGGATAGCCCCTCGGACCTGGAACGCGCCCGGGCCTACGCACAGACTTCGAACGAACGGACAGCTTCATGACCACGGGACGTATCGCCTTCCAGGGCGAACTGGGCGCCAACAGCCACGAGGCCTGCATGGCGGCCTTCCCCGACATGGAGCCGGTTCCGCACGCCACCTTCGAGGAGGCGTTCGAGGCGGTGAAGTCCGGCGACTGCCAGCTGGGCATGATCCCGGTGGAGAACTCCATCGCCGGCCGGGTGGCGGACGTGCACCACCTGTTGCCCAACTCGGGGCTGAAGATCATCGGCGAGCGGTTCAAGCCGATCCACTTCCAGCTGATGGCCAATCCGGGCGTGAAGCTGGAGGACGTGAAGACCGCGGTGAGCATGCCGTTCGCGCTCGGCCAGTGCCGCAAGACCATGCGGCGGCTGAAGCTGAAGGGCGAGGGCGTCGGCGACACCGCCGGCGCCGCCAAGCTGCTGTCCGAACACCCCGATCCCACCAAGGCGGCGGTTTCCCCGGCGCTGGCGGCGGAGATCTACGGGCTCGAGATCCTGCTGCGGGACATCGAGGACGAGCACACCAACACCACCCGCTTCCTGGTGATGACTGCGGACCGCAATCCGGACCCGCCGCCGTTCACCAGTCCCTGCGTCACCAGCTTCGTGTTCCGGGTCCGCAACCTGCCGGCGGCGCTCTACAAGGCGCTGGGCGGCTTCGCCACCAACGGCGTCAACATGACCAAGCTGGAAAGCTACATGGAGAACGGCGCCTGGTCGGCCACCTTCTTCTATTCCGAGGTCGACGGCCGGCCGGAGGACCGCGGCCTGGCCCTGGCGTTCGAGGAGCTGCGGTTCTTCTCCGAACGGTTCGAGATCCTCGGCGTCTATCCCGCCGATCCGTTCCGCACGCGGGGGTGAAATAGACCTCGTCATCGCCCGGCTCGTCCGGGTGATCCATCCCAAACCCGATCTTCATCGAGCACGGCAAGGCGTTGGGCTGGGTGGCCCGGACAAGCCGGGCCATGACGATCTGGGGTGTTACCCTTCCTCGACCCAGGCCTTGATCAGCTGGTGGGCGATGGCGAGGCGGTTGGGGGCGGCGACGCCGTCCAGCTTGCCGGCAAGAAGGTCGCGGGCCTCGTCGCGGGTGAACCAGCGCACTTCCGAGAGCTCAGTCTGGTCGGGCGCGCCCTCCTCGTCCTCCACCTCGGCGATCAGGCCGATCATCAGCGAGGACGGATAGGGCCAGGGCTGGGTCGAGTGGTAGCGGACCCGCACCGCGTGCAGGCCGGCTTCCTCGTTCAGCTCGCGGGCGCAGGCCTCCTCGATCGACTCGCCCGGCTCCAGGAAGCCGGCGAGCGCCGAGAACATGCCCTTCGGCCAGACCTCCTGGCGGCCCAGCATGCAGCGGTCGCCGTGGTAGGGCAGCATGATCACCACCGGGTCGGTGCGCGGGAAGTGCTCGGCCTCGCAGGAGGCGCACTTGCGCTTCCAGCCGCCGTCGACCGCCCGCGAGGGCTGGCCGCAGACCGCGCAGTGCTTGTGCCGGCGGCGCCATTCGAACATCGACTTGGCGGTGGCCAGGATCGCCGCCTCGGGGGCTGGCACCCTGAGCGCGACCGCCCGCAAGTCCTCGAACTTGCCCAGCCCCTCCAGGGCGCTTTCGGCGGGATCGGAGGTATCCTCCAGGTCGACCGCGAAGATGGCGGTGCCCTTCCACAGGCCCATGAACAGCAGCCGCTCGGCGCCGCCGGACAGCTCGCTGACCAGCTTGGCGGGCAGATAGGCGATCTGCAGGTCGCCGTCCTTGGACGGTTCGACCAGGGGCCGGCCGTTCCACATGGCCAGGCCGAGCGAGTCGGACGAGGCGAGCTGTTTGGCCAGCCATTCGTCATCGCCGCGCCGGTCGCTCGCCCGGTCGAGGGGATTGCCGGCGAAGGTGTTCAGGAAGACGTCGAGTGCCATGCGGCAGAGTTATTAAGGCGCCAGGGCCGGCGCGTCATGTGCGCGCGCAACCTGCGCGGCCAGCTTGCACAGTCGAGCGCCAGCGGCGATATAGGGGGCGGAGATCGGCGACGGGCGAACGCCTCGCCAACCCGGTCAGGTCCGGAAGGAAGCAGCCGTAACGAGTTTCGCTTCGGGTCGTCGTTCGGTCTCCACCCTAACTCCTTAAAAGCCCCCGTCCTTCCAAGAGCCTATGGCCGACGAAGACCTCACGCTCGAAGACCAGCCGCCAGAGCGTGATCCGAACACGGGCGACATGTTCGGCGACGCGCCCAAGCCGACGGTGTCGGAGGAATCGGCCGCGTACACCGTCATCGCGCGCAAGTACCGGCCGCGCACCTTCGA
This sequence comes from Phenylobacterium hankyongense, assembly GCF_003254505.1. Classification (NCBI taxonomy): domain Bacteria; kingdom Pseudomonadati; phylum Pseudomonadota; class Alphaproteobacteria; order Caulobacterales; family Caulobacteraceae; genus Phenylobacterium; species Phenylobacterium hankyongense. The sequence goes on from NZ_QFYP01000001.1 coordinate 1,813,363, forward strand.
CGACCTCTATGGCCAGGAAGCCATGGTGCGGACGCTGCGCAACGCCTTCGCCAGCGGCCGGATCGCCCACGCCTTCATGCTCACCGGGGTCCGCGGGGTCGGCAAGACCACCACCGCGCGCCTGCTCGCCCGGGCCCTGAACTACGAGACCGACGCCATCCACGAGCCGACCCTCGACCTGCGCGAGGAGGGCCGCCACTGCCAGGCGATCATCGACGGCCGGCACATGGACGTCCTGGAACTCGACGCCGCCAGCCGCACCGGCGTGGCCGACATGCGCGAGCTGCTGGACGGGGTGCGCTATGCGCCCGTCGAGGCGCGCTACAAGGTCTACATCATCGACGAAGTGCACATGCTCTCGACCGGGGCGTTCAACGCGCTCCTGAAGACCCTCGAAGAGCCGCCGCCGCACGCCAAGTTCATCTTCGCCACCACCGAGATCCGCAAGGTGCCGGTGACCATCCTGTCCCGCACCCAGCGCTTCGACCTGCGCCGGGTCGAGCCGGAGGTGATCATCAAGAACCTGGAGATGATCGCCGAGAACGAGGGCGCCCGCGTCGAGGCCGAGGGGCTGATGCTGATCGCCCGCGCCGCCGAGGGCTCGGTGCGCGACGCCCAGTCGATGCTCGACCAGGCCATCGTCCAGGCCGATCCCGGCATGACGGTCACCGCCGCCACCATCCGCGACATGCTCGGCCTGGCCGACCGCGCCCAGACCATCGGCCTGTTCGAACAGGTGATGCGCGGCGAGGCGGGCCCGGCGATCGAGACCTTCCGCACCCTCTACAGCTACGGCGCCAATCCCGACCAGATCCTGCTGGACCTGCTGGACCACTGTCACGGCGCCTCGGTCGCCAAGGCGATCGGCCCGCAGGCCCTGACCCTGCCCAAGGAGCAGGCCGGCCGGCTGGCGGCGGTGGGGGCGGCGGTGTCCGCCGGCACGCTCTCCCGCCTGTGGCAGCTGCTGCTGAAGGCCTACGAGGAGGTGCGCCGCGCCCCCGACGCCGCCGCGGCCGCCGACATGGCGATCATCCGCATGGCCTACGCCGCCGACCTGCCGGGGCCGGAGGAGGCGCTGAAGCGCATCCAGGCCGGCGAGCCCCTGGGCGCCGGTCCTTCCGGCGGCGGCGGCTCCTCGGGCGGCGGCGGAAGCAGCAGCGGCGGGGGAGGTGGCGGCGGCGCGACGGCGGTGGCCCGGATGACCGCGCCGCAGCCGCAGCCGCAGGGCCAGGAGCCGGTGGCCTCCCTGAAGACCTTCGAGGACGTGCTGGCGCTGATCGACCGCAAGCGCGACATCGCCCTGAAACTCGACGTGGAGCGCTACGTCCGTCCGATCAGCTTCCGCCCCGGCGCCATCGAGTACGAGCCGGCGCCCGGCGCGCCGAACAATCTGGCCCAGCGGCTGGTTGGGCGGCTGAAGGAGTGGACCGGCGAACGCTGGCTGATCGCCGCCCAGGGCGGCGGCGGGGCCGAAAGCCTCTGGGAGCGGCAGAAGCGCGAGGAACGCGAGACCCGCGCCCAGATCGAGCAGGACCCGTTCATCCGCTCGGTGATGGAGGCCTTCCCCGGGGCCGAGATCGTCGGCATCCGCAACCTGCCGCAGCCGGAGGCGGCCGCGGCCCCGCCGCCGGACGAGGACGGCGACAACGATGAGGATTGAGCGGTGAAAGACCTGAACTCCCTGATGAAGCAGGCGCAGGCCATGCAGCAGAAGCTGGCCGACGCCCAGGCGAAGCTCGCCGAGCTGTCCGTCGAGGGCACGTCCGGCGGCGGCATGGTGAAGGTGACGCTGAAGGGCTCGGGCGAACTGGCCCGCGTCGACCTGGACGAGAGCCTGATGGAGCCCGGCGAGGGCGAGGTGGTGGCCGACCTGGTGGTCGCCGCCCACGCCGACGCCAAGCGCAAGCTCGACCAGCACCAGGCCGAGATGATGCGCGAGGCGGCCGGGCCGCTGGCCGGCATGGGCCTGCCCGGCATGCCGAAGTTCTAGATTGGCGGCGTCCGCGGGACCCGAGATCGAGCGGCTGATCAGCCTGCTCGCCAAGCTCCCGGGGCTCGGTCCCCGCTCGGCGCGGCGGGCGGCGCTGGCGCTACTGAAGCGGCGCGACCAGCTGCTGGGCCCGCTGGCCGACGCCCTGGCCGAGGCCGCGGCGCGGGTGAAGACCTGCTCGGTCTGCGGCTCCCTCGACACCCAGGATCCCTGCGCCATCTGCGCCGACGGCCACCGCGACGCCGCGCTGATCTGCGTCGTGGAGGAGGTGGGCGCGCTGTGGGCCATGGAGCGGGCCAGCGCCTTCCGCGGCCGCTACCACGTGCTCGGCGGCCTGCTGTCGGCGCTCGACGGCGTCGGGCCGGACGCCCTGCGCATTGGGCCGCTGGTGGCGCGGGCCTCCGAAGGCGGCGTGCGGGAGGTGATCCTGGCGCTGCCGGCCACCGTCGACGGCCAGACCACCGCCCACTACCTCGCCGACCGGCTGGCGCAGGCCGACGTCTCGGTGACCATGCTGGCCCGCGGCGTGCCGGTGGGCGGCGAGCTCGACTGGCTCGACGACGGCACCATCGCCCAGGCCATGCGGGCGCGGCGGCCGGCGTAATTTCCTCCCCTGCAAAGCGGGGGAGGGGGACCGCTCGCCGAAGAGCGAGGGGTGGAGGGGGCGAGACCACGCTCCGCATCTGCCGCCGCCCCTTCCACCACGCCTCTGCGGGCGCGGTCCCCCTTCCCCGTGAACGGGGAAGGAAGATTCCCCGCTCTGGCCGCGACTCACTGGCCGCGCTAAGAACGCAACATGAACGCACCCATCCTCGCCGCCCTTGCGGCCGCGCTCGTGGCCATCGTCGCCCTGGCCTGGGGCTTCCTGGAGCGCCGGCGCGCCGCCGCGGCCGACGCCAAGGCCTGGGATCTCTCGGAGCGCGCCAACAGCGCCGAGGCCCGGGTGCGGATGCTGGAGGACCAGTCCGGCGTCCAGGCGGAGCTGGTGAAGGCCCAGGTCGCGCAATCGGCGACCAGCGTCGCCCAGGCCATCCTCAAGCAGAACGAGGAGGCGCTGCACAACCGCGACCAGCTCGCCCAGGCCCGGCTCGAGGCGCAGCTGAAGCCGGTCGCCGAGACGCTGCAGAAATTCCAGGAACAGGTCGCCGCCGTGGAGAAGATCCGCGTCGAGGAGACCGGCGGCCTGAAGGAGCAGATCGCCCAGCTGCTGGTCGCCTCCACCGCCACCCAGGACGAGGCCCGCAAGCTGTCGGCGGCGCTGCGCCGCGGGGCGGGCGTGCAGGGGCGCTGGGGCGAGCAGACCCTGCGCAACGTGCTGGAGGCGGCGGGCCTGACCCACCGCTACGACTTCCAGGAGCAGACCTCCACCGACACCGAGGAGGGCCGCCGGCGGCCCGACGTCACCGTGCGCCTGCCGGGCGGCGGCCTGTTCGTCATCGACGCCAAGTGCTCGCTGAACGCCTTCCTCGACCTGCAGGACGCCACCGACGACGTGACCCGGGAAGCCTGCGGCGTGCGGCATGTGCAGAGCGTGCGCGGCCACATCCAGGGCCTGTCGGCCAAGGCCTACTGGGACCAGTTCGACGCCTCGCCGGACTTCGTGGCGATGTTCGTGCCCGGCGATTCCATCCTGGCGGCGGCGCTGGACCGCGCCCCCGACCTGATGACCGAGGCCATGGACAAGCGGGTGGTGATCGTCACACCGACCACCCTGTTCGCGCTGTGCAAGGCGGTGGTCTATGGCTGGCGGGTCGAGGAGCAGGCGGCCAACGCCCAGAAGATCGCCGACCTGGGGCGCGAGCTCTATAAGCGCATCGCGGTCATGGGCAGCCATGCCGCGGCGGTCGGCAAGTCGCTGGAGACCGCGGTCGGCCGCTACAACCAGTTTGTGGGCTCGCTGGAGACCCAGGTGCTGACCCAGGCGCGCCGCTTCGAGGACCTCAAGGTCGACCACCAGGTGCGCGAGGTGCCGCAGCTGGAGCCGATCGACACCGCGGTGCGGCCGCTCGCCAAGCTCGCCGCGGCCGATGCGCCGCAGGTCCGGCTGGTGGCCGGCGGCGACGAGGCGTAAAATCCCCGACCTTGACGCTCTGGATCGGCAACCTTACCTCCCGCCCATGGCTCTCCGAGAAATTCTTGTCGTTCCGCATCCCATCCTGAAGCAGGTGTCCGAACCTGTGGCGAAGGTCGACGACGACCTGCGCGCGCTGATGGATGACATGCTGGAGACCATGTACGACGCGCCCGGCATCGGCCTGGCGGCGATCCAGATTGGCGTGCCCAAGCGGGTGATCGTCATGGACATCGCCCGCCCGGAGGAGCCGAAGCAGCCGCGCTATTACGTCAATCCGGAGATCGTCTGGGCCTCCGAGGAGACCCTGCCCTACGAGGAGGGCTGCCTGTCGGTGCCGGAGATCTACGACGAGGTCGAGCGTCCGGCCCGGGTTAAGCTGCGCTACCTCAACTACCAGGGCGAGCCGGTCGAGGAGGACGCCGAGGGCCTGTTCGCCGTCTGCATCCAGCACGAGATGGACCACCTCGACGGCGTGCTGTTCATCGACCACCTGTCGCGCCTGAAGCGCGAGCAGGCGGTGAAGAAGGTCAAGAAGCTGGTCAAGGTCGTGGCCTAGCGCCGACCTGTTCCTCCCCGTCTGGGGAGGGGGACCGCGAAGCGGTGGAGGGGGTCGGCTCTGACCTCGGAGGCCCCCTCAGCCGGCTTCACCGACAGCTCCCCCGGCGGGGGAGCAATTTCCGCGGATTTTAGTTCTTCACCGCCTGGTCGACCTTGGCGTCGGCCTTTTCGGCGCCGGCCTTGACGTCGGAGCCGGCCTTCTGGGCCCCCTGCTTCAGGTCCGTGCCGGCCTTCTTCAGGTCCTCGCCCGCGCTGGCGGCGGCGACCTTGGTCTTCGCCGCGGCTTCCGAGGCGCCCTGCTTGATGTCGGCGCCGACCGCCTTCATGGCGGGGGTGGCGGCCACCTGCTTGGCGGCGGCGCCGATCTCGGAGCCGGCGGCCTTGAGGTCGGCGGAGGTCTTGTCCTGGGTGGGCTTGGAACAGCCCGCGAGGGCGACGGCCAGCGCGGCCAGGCTGGCGAGCACGATCTTCTGCATCTTCGTCTCCAAATCTCAGCCCCTCAACGGTCAAGCTTATGGCTAGGTTCCGCGCCGCCGCTTTGCGCCGCGGCCCTCACGCCGCTAAACCCCGCTGATGCGTCTCGCCTTCCTCGGCACCCCCGATTTTTCCGTCGCCGTCCTCAAGGCCCTGGTCGAGGCCGGGCACGAGATCGCCTGCGCCTATTCCCAGCCGCCCGCGCCCCGAGGCCGGGGCCAGGCGCTTCGGCCCTCGCCAGTGCAGGCGTTCGCCGAAGAGCACGGCATCGCGGTGCGCACGCCGGCCTCCATGCGCGACCCCGCCGAGGTCGAGGGCTTCCGGGCGCTGGGCGCGGACGCCGCGGTGGTCGTGGCGTTCGGCCAGATCCTGCCGCGCGAGGTGCTGGAGGCGCCGCGGCTCGGCAGCTTCAACCTGCACGCCTCCCTGCTGCCGCGCTGGCGCGGCGCCGCCCCCATCCAGCGCGCGATCATGGCCGGGGACGAGGTCACCGGCGTCGAGGTCATGCGGATGACCGAGGGACTGGACGAGGGGCCGGTGCTGGCGACGGCGACGGTGCGGATCGGGCCGCTCGACACCGCCGGGACCCTGCACGACCGGCTGGCGGGGGCCGCCGCCGAGCTGATCGTCGCCACCCTGCCGGCCATCGAAGGCGGGGCGGCGGCGGAGACGCCGCAGGCCGACGACGGCGTCACCTACGCCAAGAAGATCCGTCCCAAGGAAGCCCGCCTCAACTGGGCCAAGCCTGGCGTCGAGGTCGACCGCAAGATCCGCGGCCTGTCGCCCTTTCCCGGCGCCTGGTTCCAGCTGCCGACCGACAAGGGCCCGGTGCGGGTGAAGGCCCTGCTCAGCGCCTTCGAGGACGCCGACGGGGCGCCGGGGACGGTGCTCGACGACCGCCTGCTGGTGGCATGCGGCGAGGGCGCCGTGCGCCTGCTGCGCGTGCAGCGCGAGGGGAAAGGCCCGCAGGACGCGGAGACGTTCCTGCGCGGCGCGCCGGTGGCGGCCGGGACGCAGCTCGGCTGATGCCCCGCTACAGGCTCACCCTCGAGTATGACGGCCGGCCCTACCACGGCTTCCAGGCGCAGGGAGCGCTGGCGTCTGTTCAGGCCTCGCTGGAGCGCGCGGTGAAGGGGTTCACCGGCGAGGTGCTGCGCGTGCACACCGCCGGCCGCACCGACGCCGGCGTGCACGCCACCGGCCAGGTGGTGCATGTCGATCTGGCCAAGGACTGGAAGCCGGAAGTGGTCCGCGACGCCCTCAACGCCCACCTCGTGCCCGAGCCCATCGTGGTGCTGGAGGCCAGCGTCGCGCCGGAGGGCTGGCATGCCCGGTTCTCGGCCACCGAGCGGCGCTACCTCTACCGGATCCTCAACCGCAAGAGCCCGCCGGGCCTGGACCAGGGCCGGGTCTGGCACGTGAAGAAGCCGCTGGACGCCGAGGCCATGCACGCCGCCGCCCAGGCGCTGGTGGGTCACCACGACTTCACCACCTTCCGCGACCTGGCCTGCCAGGCGAAGTCGCCGATGAAGACGCTCGACGTGGTGCGCGTGCGGCGCGAGGGCGAGCTGGTGCTGCTGGACTTCGCCTCGCGCTCCTTCCTGCACCGCCAGGTCCGCTCGATGACCGGATCGATCGCGGAGGTGGGCGTCGGCCGCTGGAGCGCCGAGGACCTGAGGGCGTCGCTGGCGGCCCGCGACCGCACCGCCTGCGGCCCGGTGGCGCCGGCTGACGGCCTCTACCTGACCGGCGTCAGCTACGCGTCCTGACGTTCGTCGGCACGGTCCCCGGACGGGCGACCTGCAGCTATGAGCCGAAGGCCTGGAAGTAGCGCTCGATCAGCCGCGCGTAGACGGCCTGCAGCTGGCGGATCTCCTCGACCGGCGCGCGCTCGTCCACCTGGTGCATGGTGGCCCCCACGAGGCCGAGCTCCACCACCGGGCAGAGGGCGCGGATGAAGCGGGCGTCGGAGGTGCCGCCGGAGGTGGACAGTTCCGGCTCGCGGCCGGCGGCCTCGCGCACGGCTGCGGCGACCACATCCGTGAACGGCCCCGGCGCGGTGAGGAAGGCCTCGCCGCTGATCTGCGGGACCACGGTGACCTTGCCGCGGAAGCCCTCGGCCACGGCCTGGGCCTCGGCCTCCATCCAGGCGGCCAGCTCCGCGCCCTTGTGGTTGGGATTGAAGCGGATGTTCAGCCGCGCCCGCGCCACGCCGGGAATGACGTTGGTGGCGGTGTTGGGCACGTCGATCATGGTGACTTCCAGGTTCGACGGCTGGAACTCGGGATAGCCGTCGTCCAGCGCGCGGTCCTGCAACCGAGCCAGCAGGCGGATCAGCACCGGCGTCGGGTTGGCGGCGCGGTGCGGGTAGGCGACGTGGCCCTGGACGCCCTCGACGGTGATCTCGGCGTTGATGGAGCCGCGGCGGCCGACCTTGACCATGTCGCCGAAGGTCGCCGAGGAGGTCGGTTCGCCCACCACGCAGTGATCGATGACCTCGCCCTCGGCGGCCAGCGCCTCGACCACCATCTTGGTGCCGTGGGTGGCCACGCCCTCTTCGTCGCCGGTGATCAGGAAGGACAGCGAGCCCTTCACCTGGCCGGCGGCGATGGCGCCCGCCGCGGCGGCGGCGAAGGCGGCGATGGCGCTCTTCATGTCGACCGCGCCGCGACCGATCAGCACCCCGTCCACCACCTCGGCGTCGAAGGCGCCCTGGCTCCAGGCGGCCGCGTCGCCCACCGGCACCACGTCGGTATGGCCGGCGAAGCAGAGGTTCGGGCGCGCCGTCCCGAAGCGGGCGTAGAGGTTCTCGATCTCGCCGAACTTCATCCGCCGGCAGGCGAAGCCGAGGCCGGCCAGCACCCGCTCGACCACGTCCATGGCCCCGGCGTCCGCCGGGGTGACCGAGGGGCGGCGGATCAGCTCGCGGGTGAGTTCGACGGCGTCTATGGCGGCGGGCATTCTGGCGCTTTACGGTCGTGGACCAGGACTGGCAACGGACTTCCCATGCCCAAGATCGATATCGACCAGGCGCCCACCCGTTTCGGCAGCGCCTATCCGGCCCCGTTCGACGAGCCGTGCAAGGCGCGCAAGCGCTGGAAGCTGGGCGACGCCGGCGGCCTCACCCAGTTCGGCGTCAACTACATGCGGCTGGCGCCGGGCGGCTGGACCAGCCAGCGGCACTGGCACACCGCCGAGGACGAATTCGTCTGGGTGGTCGAGGGCGAGGTGGTGCTGGTCACCGACGACGGCGAGGAGGTGCTGCGGGCCGGTGACTGCGCCGCCTTCCCGGCGGGCGTCCCCAACGGCCACCACATCCAGAACCGCTCCCAGGCCGAGGCGGTGCTGCTGGAGGTCGGGTCGCGGCGGCCCGGCGACGACGGCTGCGACTACCCCGACCTCGACATGATCATCCGGGTCGGCGAGAGGACCTACCGGCACCGGGACGGCGAGCCCTACCCGGTCAAGACCCGCCGGACGCGATAGTTGCTCCCCCTCCGGGGGAGCTGTCGCGGAGCGACTGAGGGGGTCCTCCGAGGTCGATGCTGACCCCCTCCGGGCCGTTGGGCCACCTCCCCCAGAGGGGGAGGAACCTGGGCCGTTGTCAGTCCCTCAGCAGCTCGTTGATCGAGGTCTTGGAGCGGGTGCGTTCGTCCACCGTCTTCATGATCACCGCGCAGTAGGTCGACGGCAGGGTCGGGTCGTGCGGGTTGGGCCGCGAGCCGGACATCACCACCGAATAGGGCGGCACCTCGCCGGTGGTCACCGCGCCGGTGCGGCGGTCGACGATCGGGGTGGTCGAGGTCAGGTAGACGCCCATGGAGAGCACGCTGCCCTCGCGCACGATCACCCCCTCGGCGACCTCGGAGCGGGCGCCGATGAAGCAGTTGTCCTCGATGATGGTCGGATTGGCCTGCAAGGGCTCCAGCACGCCGCCGATGCCGGCGCCGCCGGACAGGTGCACGTTCTTGCCGATCTGGGCGCAGGAGCCGACCGTCGCCCAGGTGTCGACCATGGTCCCCTCGTCGACATAGGCGCCGATATTGACGAACGAGGGGGTCAGCACCGCGCCGCGGCCGATGAAGCTGCCCTTGCGGACCACGCAGCCCGGCACCGCCCGGAAGCCGGCGGCCTCGAACCTGGCGGCGTCCCAGCCGGTGAACTTCAGCGGCACCTTGTCCCAGTAGGGCCCCGGCGCGTCGGCCTCGGAGAGCGCGTTGGGGGTCAGGCGGAAGAACAGCAGGATGGCCTGCTTGGCCCACTGGTGGGTGATCCAGGTCCCGTCGGCGCCGCGCTCGGCGACCCGCAGGGTCCCGGCGTCCAGCCGCTCGAGGGTCTCCAGCACCGCCTCGCGCACTGCGCCGCCGGTCGCGGCGCTGACGGCGTCGCGATCCTCCCAGGCGGCTTCGATCACGCGCTTCAGGTCGTCAGTCATTCAGGCGGCCTCTCGGACCCGGGCGTCCCGCAGGAACGGCGCGAGCTTCTCGACTCGATGGTGGACAAAGGGGGCGGTGGAGGCGGGCGCATGCGGCCCCACCAGCACCGTGGTCATGCCGAGGGCGGCGGCCGGCGCGAGGTTGCGCTCGGAGTCCTCGAAGAAGGCGGTGGTCGCAGGGTCGATCGAATGCTCGGCGTTCATCCGCTCGAAGGCGGCCGGGTCCGGCTTGGGCACGAAGCCGAACGAGCCGATGTGGAAGACGTCGTCGAACAGCTCGGTGAGCCCAAGCCTGGCCATCACCCGCTCGGCGTGGACGGCGTCGGCGTTGGTGAAGATCAGCCGGCGGCCGGGCAGCCGCTCGAGGGCGGCGACCAGCTCGGGATCGTGCGCCAGGGCGTCCAGCGACAGGTCGTGGAACAGCGCGTGGAAGTCCTTCGGATCGACGCCGTGGTTCAGCATCAGGCCGCGCAGCGTCAGGCCGTGCTCGGCGAGGTAGCTCTTCTGCAGCGCGTAGGCCGCGTCGCGCTCCAGGCCGGTGACCTTCTGGACGAAGGCGGTCATCCGCGCCTCGATCTCGCCCATGAAGCCGGACTCGACCGGATAGAGGGTGTTGTCCAGGTCGAAGAGCCAGGTGTCGATATGGGTGAGGTCGGCGCTCATTCGCAGATGAGGGTGCCCGCGCCGTGCTCGGTGAACAGCTCGACCAGCATGGCGTGCGGCCGGCGGCCGTCGAGGATGACCACAGCCTCCACCCCGGCCTGCACCGCGGCGATGGCGGTCTCCAGCTTGGGGATCATGCCCCCGGTGGCGACGCCGTCGTCGATCGCCTTGCGGGCCTCGGCGACGGTGAGCTGGCGGATCAGGTCGCCGTTCTTGTCCAGCACTCCGGCGACGTCGGTGAGCAGCAGCATGCGCTTGGCGTTCAGCGCGTCGGCCAGCGCGCCGGCCACGGTGTCGGCGTTGATGTTGTAGGTCTCGCCCTGCTCGGAGACGCCGATCGGGGCGATCACCGGGATGTAGTCCTCCTCGGCGTAGATCAGGGCCTCGATCAGCTTGGGATCGACGCGCTTGGGTTCGCCGACGAAGCCCAGGTCGACCATTCGCTCGACCTCGGAGTCCGGGTCCTTCTTGGTGCGGGTGACCTTCTCCACCGTGATCAGCCGGGCGTCCTTGCCGGACAGGCCCACGCCGCGCACGTCGGCCTCGGAGCCCGCCTGGGTGATCCAGTTGGCGATCTCCTTGTTGATGGCGCCGGAGAGGACCATCTCGGCCACCTCCATGGTCGCCTCGTCGGTGACCCGCAGGCCGTCGATGAACGTCGACTTGACGCCCGCCTTCTCCAGCATGGCGGAGATCTGCGGGCCGCCGCCGTGCACCACGACCGGGTGCACGCCCAGCATCTTCAAGAGCACGGTGTCGGCCGCGAACAGCTTGGCCACCTGCTCCTCGCCCATGGCGTGGCCGCCGTACTTTATGACCACGGTCTCGCGGTCATAGATCTGGATGTAGGGCAGGGCCTCGGCCAGCGTCTTGGCGGTCGCCCATCCCTGGCCTTGGGTTTCGTCGGTCACTGGGCTCAGGAGCTCCGGAAGTTGGAGCGCTCCGATACCGGAGCGGCGCGCCCCTGTCACCTTCGCCACGTCATGCTAAGCCTTGGGCCTGGGCGATAGGTGGGGAGCTTTCGATGCGGATTTCGGTTGTGGCGGCGGCGGCCGCGGCGCTGTGGGCGGCTGCGGCGGGCGCGGAGGCGAAGACCGTGGCGGTGGCCGCCGAGCGGCTGCTGGACGTCGCCAGCGGCCGCTATGTGGATCATCCGCTGGTGCTGATCGTCGACGGCCGCATCTCGGCGGTGGAGAAGCAGGGCGACGCGGTCCCGGCCGGCGCCGAGCGGGTGGAGCTGCCGGGGGTGACCCTGCTGCCGGGCCTGATCGACATGCACACCCACATCACAGCCTCGCCGCTCTACGGCGGCTACACCTACCTGCAGTACACCGACAGCTTCTGGCCGATCATCGCCACGAAGCACGCCAAGGACACCCTGGAGGCCGGCTTCACCACCATCCGCAACGTCGGCTCCGACAACTACGACGACGTCGGCCTGCGCGAGGCGATCGACGGCGGCTTCGTCGAAGGACCGCGGATCGTCGCCGCCACCTACGCCATCGGCTCCACCGGCGGGCACTGCGATTCGACCTTCTTCCCGCCGTCGATGAAGCAGAAGGGCGACGCGGTGATCGACAGCCCCGACGAGGGCCGCAAGATGGTCCGCCAGCTGCACAAGTACGGCGCCCAGGTGATCAAGATCTGCGCCACCGGCGGGGTCTTCAGCCACGGCGACACGCCCGGCGCCCAGCAGCTGAGTCTCGAAGAGATCAAGGCCATCGTCGACGAGGCGCACATGACCGGGATGAAGGTCGCCGCCCACGCCCACGGCGCCTCCGGCATCAAGGCCGCGATCCTCGGCGGCGTCGACACCATCGAGCACGCCAGCCTGGTCGACGACGAGGGCATCAAGCTGGCGGCCCAGAAGGGCGCCTACTTCGGCATGGACATCTACAACACCGACTACACCCAGGCCGAGGGCAAGAAGAACGGCGTGCTGGAGGAGAACCTGCAGAAGGACCGCGATATCGGCGAGATCCAACGGCAGAACTTCCGCAAGGCGCTGAAGGCCGGCGTGAAGATGATCTTCTCCACCGACGCCGGCATCTATCCGCACGGGATGAACGCCAAGCAGTTCGCGGTCATGGTGCGCTATGGCGCGACGCCGCTGCAGGCGATCCAGACCGCGACCCTGAACGCCGCCCAGGCGCTCGGCCAGCCGAACGACGTCGGCCAGGTGGCGGTGGGCCGCTATGGCGACCTGGTCGGCGTGAAGGGCGATCCCCTGGCCGACGTCACCGTGCTCGAACATCCGGTGTTCGTGATGAAGGGCGGCGACGTGGTGAAGCGGGTCCCGTAGCCGGGTCTCGCGTTCCTCCCTTTGTGGGGGAGGGGGACCGCGAAGCGGTGGAGGGGGTCAGCGTCGATCTCGGAGGACCCCCTCAGTCAGCTTCGCTGACAGCTCCCCCAGAGGGGGAGCAATCCGTCGTCTAGGTCGCGCAGGTCGCCGCGATCTCGGCGCGCAGCTCGGGGATGCCGAGGCCCTTCTCGGCCGAGGTGGCCAGCACCCGCGGGAAGGCGGCGGGGCGCTTGATCACCGCGGCCAGGGTCTTCTCGGTCATCGCCGCGACCTCGGAGGCCTTCAGCTTGTCGGCCTTGGTCAGGATGATCTGGTAGGAGACGGCGGCGGTGTCGAAGGCTTCCAGGGCCTCCTGGTCGACATCCTTCAGGCCATGGCGGGCGTCGATCAGCAGGTAGGCGCGCTTCAGGTTCGGCCGTCCGCGCAGATAGGCGCGGCCGAGGTTCTGGAACTTGCGGGCGGTGTCGCGGCTGACCTTGGCGAAGCCGTAGCCGGGCAGGTCCACCAGCCGCAGCTTCTCGTCGACCACGAAGAAGTTCACCTCGCGGGTGCGCCCCGGGGCCGTGGAGGCCCGCGCCAGGTGCAGCCGGCCGGTGACCGCGTTGATCAGCGACGACTTGCCGACGTTGGAGCGGCCGGCGAACGCCACCTCCGGCAGGTCGGCGGGCGGCAGGCCGTCGATGGCGGCCGCACCCATCATGAAGTTGGTCTCGCGCGCGAAGAGCTTGCGGGCCGCCTCCAGCGTCTCGTCGTCGAAGGGCGCGGCGGGCTCGCTCACCCGGCGGCCTTGGCCCGGCCGGTCAGCTTGCCGATGATGCGGTCGATGGGGTTGTCCACCTTGAAGCGCCGCATGATCACGTACTGCTGCAGGATCGAGAGGACGTTGGTCCAGGTCCAGTAGATCAGCAGGCCGACCGCGAAGGGCGCCATGATGAAGGTGAAGATCACCGGCATCAGCTGGAAGATCCGCTGCTGGGTCGGGTCCGGCGCCGGCGGGTTCATGGTGGTCGAGAGCCACATGCTGACGCCGTAGATCAGCGGCAGGATGCCGATGTGCAGGCTGGTGTCGAGCAGGCCGCCGATCAGCGGGGCGTGGGCCGGATTCCAGGGAATGGCGCCGAACAGGTTCCAGACGGTGGTGGGATCGCGCGCCGAGAGGTCGCGGATCCAGCCGAGGAACGGCGCGTGCCGCATCTCGATGGTGACGCTCAGCACCTTGTAGAGGGCGAAGAACACCGGGATCTGCAGGAGCAGCGGCAGGCAGCCGGCGACCGGATTGACCTTCTCCCGCTGGTAGAGGGCCATGATCTCCTGCTGCTGCTTGGCCGGGTCGTCCTTGTAGCGCTTGCGCAGCTCCTCCATCTGGGGCTGCACCTTCTTCATCTTGGTCATCGACTCGTACTGCTTGTTCGCGATCGGGAAGAACAAGAGCCGCACCGCGACGGTGAGCACGAGGATGGCGACGCCGAAGCTGCCGACGTGGCTGTAGATGTACTGGAGGAAGGTGAAGATCGGCCGCGTGAAGAACCAGAACATGCCCCAGTCGACCGCGCTGTCGAAGCGCGGGATGCCGAGCTTGTCCTGGTAGGACTGCAGCACCGGAACGGTCTTGGCGCCGCCGAAGAAGTGGGTGGTCTCGGTGACCTGCTGGCCGGGACCCACCGCGCGGGCCGCGCCCACGAAGTTGGCGTCGAAGATGTCGAGCCCGCCGGCCTTGGTGTCGCGGAACTGGCCCTGGAGCGCCTCGCCCTGGTTGGGGATCAGCGCCGCCAGCCAATATTTGTCGGTGATGCCGACCCAGCCGCCCTTGGACGCGATCGGGCCGGTGGCGCCGTCCTTCGCCCACTTTTTGTACTTGATCAGCTTCAGCGTCGGCTTGTCCTCGCCGAGCGCGCCGACTGCGCCTTCGTGCACCACCTGGCTGCCGGCGCTCGCCACCGGCATGCCCTGGCGCTGGATGGAGCCGTAGGGGGCGAGCGTCACCGGCGCGGCCGAGTTGTTGGCCACCGTGTCGGTGATGGTGAACATGAAGCGGTCGTCGACGTCGATCCGGCGGCTGAAGGTCAGGCCCTGGCCGTTGGCATAGGTCAGCACCACCGGCTGGCCGGGCGAGAGCGTCGAGCCCTGGGCCAGGGTCCAGACGGTGTCGGAGGTCGGCAGGCCCGGCACGTTGGCGCCCGTCCAGCCCATTTCCGCGAACCAGGCGTGCGGCGCGCCTTCCGGGCGCAGCAGCTCCACCGGCGGGGAGTTGCGGTCCACCGTCTCGCGGTACTGGGTGAGGTAGAGGTCGTCGATCCGCGCGCCCTTCAGGGAGATCGAGCCCTTCAGCGCCGGGGTGACGATCGGCACGCGCGGGCTGGCGGCCAGGGCCGCGGCGCGGGTGACCGCCGGCGGCACGTTCAGAACCGGCGCGCCGGGACGCTGCGCCTGCTGCGCGGTCGCGGCCGGCCTGGCCGCGGCGAGCTCAGCCTGGCGGCGCTTCTGCGCGGGCTCGAGCACGAACATCTGATAGACGATGAACAGGCCGAGCGCGCACACGAGGAAGATGATCGTGTTGCGGCTTGAATCTTCTTGCATGTGCGGGGCGCGCGCTCAGGTCTCTAAGGAGGGTGGGGCGGGCGTCTCAGGATCGCGAGCCCGGCCGTCGCGTTCGGCCGCGAGCCTTATCAGCGCGCTTTTGACATCGTCAAGCAAACGCGGCCAGGGACGGGTGGTCACACCGCCGCGGGCGATGAACACATAGTCGACGCCCGGCCGGGCGAAATCGGGCAACAGCAGCCTGGCGGCCTCGCGCATCCGGCGCTTGGCGCGGTTGCGCTGCACGGCCCCGCCGATGCGTTTGGTGGCGGTGAAGCCGGCGCGGACCAGGACCTTGTCGTCGCCGCGCGGACGGGCCTGGACGACCACCGCGCCGCGGGCGCACGACGGCGCCTGCGCGCAGGCGAGGAACTCGGCGCGCTTGGTCAGGCGTTCGATGGGGGTGGGACCCGGGATGTCGGCGTCGGCCATGCCGACACCCTTTACCTCAAGTGCGAGGTCTAGGCGCTGAGGCGCTTGCGGCCCTTGGCGCGACGACGGGCCAGAACCTTCTGGCCGTTCTTGGTCGACATGCGCAGACGGAAGCCGTGGCGACGCGCACGCACGAGGCGGGAGGGCTGAAATGTGCGCTTCACAACGAAAGCTCCGGGGTCGAAAATCGAGCGGCGGTGGATAGTGGACCCAGGCGTAGGTGTCAACCGGCGTCGGCCTGAACAATCAGACTATCACAGGTCCGGGCGGATGACGGTCTTGCCGATCACCTTGCGGTCGGCCAGCGAGTCGTAGGCGGCGCGCCAGTCGGCGAGGGGGTATTCCCGGTCCACCCGCGGCTTCACCTTGCCGTCTTCGGCCAGCCGCCAGATCGCCGCCTGGTTCTCGCGGCCCTTCTCCGGAAACCGGCGGCCGTACTCGCCGGCGCGCACGCCCATCAGCGAGAAGCCCTTGATCAGCGCCATGTTGACCGGCAGCACCGGCAGCCGCCCCGACGTGAAGCCGATGGAGAGCAGGCGCCCGTCGAAGGCGATGCAGCGGACGCTCTCGTCGAACACGTCGCCGCCGACCGGATCGTAGATCACGTCCGCGCCGCGCCCGTCGGTGATCGCCTTGACCTGGTCGCGGAAGCCGCCGGTCACGTTGACGATGGCGTCGGGGGCGTACTCGGCCTGGACGACCGCCAGCTTGGCGTCGGAGGCGGAGGCGGCGATCACCTTCGCGCCGAGCACCTTTGCGAGATCGACGGCGGCGAGGCCGACGCCGCCGGCGGCGCCGTGCGCCAGCACCCATTCGCCGGGCTCCAGCCGGGCGCGGCGCACCAGGGCCACATAGGCGGTGAGATAGGCCGCGCCGTAGCCGGCCGCCTGGCCGAAGGACAGCCGCTCCGGCTTGCGCCGCAGCCCGGCCGCGGGCGTGACGGCGAACTCGGACACGCCGCCGATCCGCGCGCCGCCCACCACCGCGTCGCCCAGCTCGAACTCCGCGACGCCCTCGCCCAACGCCTCGACCTCGCCGGCGATCTCCAGGCCGGGGATGAAGGGCAGGGGCGGCTTATGCTGGTACTCGCCGCGGGTCTGCAGGAGGTCGGGGAAGTTGACCGCCGCGGCGCGGACGCGGATCCGCACCTCGCCGGGCCCCGGAGCCGGCGTCGGGACCTCCTTCAGCACGCAGCCGGCGTAGTCGGCGGCCAGAGCCTCGACCACCAGGGCGCGCATCAGGCGATGCGGCCTTCCAGCCCTTCGCGCACCAGGCCGGCGATCTCGCGGCAGGCGACGTCGGCGCAGGGCACTGCGCCGGTGAAGGCGGTGAAGCCATGGGCCAGGGCGTCGTAGCAGCGGTAGACCACCGGCACGCCGGCCTCGCGCAGCCGGCGCGCATAGGCCTCGCCCTGGTCCAGCAAGGGGTCGAAGCCGGCGGTGACCACCACGGCCGGCGCCAGACCCTGCAGGTCCTTCTCGCGCAGCGGCGACAAGCGCGGATCGGCCGGGTCGTCGCCCGGGCCCATGTAGTGGCCCATGAACCAGTCCATGATCGGGCGCGAGAGCGGGAAGGCGTCGGCGTAGATGGTCATCGAGGCGCTTTCGCAGGCCACCTCGACGCAAGGGTAGATCAGGAGCTGCACGGCCGGCTGCGGCTCGCCCGCGCGGTTCAGCTCCTGGCAGATGATGGCGGCGAAGTTGCCGCCCATGGAATCCCCGCCAATCGCCGCGGCCCCGTCAGGCGCGCCGAACCGGCCGGCGTTGTCGCGGCCCCAGCGGTAGGCGGCGAGCACGTCCTCCAGCCCGGCCGGGAAGCGGTGCTCCGGGGCCAGGCGATAGTCCACCGACAGCACCGGGCAGCGGGCCACGCTGGCCAGGATGCCGCAGAAGCTATGGCAGGTCTCCAGGTCGCCGATCACCCCGCCGCCGAAGTGGGCGAACACCAGCAGCGGCGCGTCGGCCGACTGGGCGTCCGGGCGGTAGGCCCTGAGCGGGATCGGCCCGTTCGGCCCCTCGATGGCGAGCTGCTCCGTGCGCACGCCCGGCTCCGGGTCGCCGCCCAGCGACTCCAGGCCGGCGGCGCTGGCGCGCCGGGCCTCCTCCGGCGTCAGCGTGGTCATGGAGGGCGCGCCGCGGCCCTGGGCGGCCAGGAACTGCAGGCGCGGGTCGAGGGTGCGGCCGCCCTGGTAGACCACCCCGCCGCCCGCCATCAGCCGCAGCAGCGGCTGCGGCAGGGAGAGCAGCTTGCGAAGCATGATCCGCTGGGTGGAGGCGTTGGGCATCAGGGTCAGCTCGCTTCCTGGGGCAGGCCCTTGAGGCCGTTCAGGATCATGGCCACCGCGAAGTTCGCCGCCCGCTCGGTGTCGATCGGCCGGCGTTCCAGCATCTTGTCGCCCACGTCCCTGGCCACGGCTATGCAGGCCGCGGCCATGAAGTCGGGATCCGCCGCCGGACCCTTGCGGCCGGCCACGGCCTCGACGAGGGCGTCGCGGACCTCGGCGAACACCGCCGCCATCTCGGGGGTCTCGCCCTGCACGTGGAGGTGCGGCTCGCCGGCGGGCCGCCGCGCCACCCAGTTGCGGTGCTCGTCGGCCAGGAAGCCGAAGTAGGCGCGGATGGCGGAACGCACGAAGGCCTCGAAGCCGGGGCTCTCGGCGCGCAGGCTCTTGAGGATCGGCCCGAAGCGTCGCGCGCCGTCGTCGGCCAGCGCGGCGAACACCTCCTCCTTGGAGCGGTAGTAGTTATAGAAGGTGCCGGCCGCGAGGCCGGTGCGCCGGATGATGTCGCGCACGGTGGCGGTCTCGTAGCCCAGCTCGCCGAACACCTCACGGGCCGCGTCCAGGATCGCCTGGCGGTTCTGGACCTTGGTCTGCTCGCGCTTGCCGACCGGAAGATAGGCGACCTGGGACATGAAGCTCTGAGGCTGGCTCGAAAGTGACACGCGTCACTCTAGAGCCGACCGCGACGGAAAGCCAATCCGGCGTCGCGATCACAGTTGCTCCCCCGCTGGGGGGAGCTGTCAGCAAAGCTGACTGAGGGGGTCTTCCGAGGTCGGCGCTGACCCCCTCCACCGCTCCGCGGTCCCCTTCCCCAGAGGGGAGGAACTCTGCCGCGGGCTCAGACCGTCCGCTGGGCGCGGTCCTTCTCGTTGGTGGCGCGGATGGCGTTGCGCGCGGCCTCCCACTCCTCGTCGCCCCAGGAGGCCAGGCGGGAGAACCCGCCGCCCTGCAGGTGGGAGCCGCCGTCGATGGCGATGGTCTGGCCGTTCACATAGGCCGACAGCGGATGCAGCAGGTAGACGGCCAGGTTGGCGAGCTCGCGCATCTCGCCGTTGCGGCCCAGCGGGATGGCCGGATCGGCGGGGCCCTCGTCGCGGCCCTGGCCGCTGGGGTTGAGCCGGGCGGTCATACCCTCGGTGGGAAAGGGGCCCGGCGCGATGGCGTTGAAGCGGATGCCGCGGTTGCCCCACTCCACCGCCAGCGACTGGGTCATGACGTTGAGGCCGGCCTTGGACATCGCCGAGGGCACTGTGAAGGGGCCGCCGTTCCACACCCAGGTGGTCAGGATCGAGACCACCGAGGCGTGCTTCTTCTCCGCCAGCCAGCGCTTGCCGGCCTCCAGGGTGACAAAGAAGCCGCCGCGGAAGACGATGTTGGCGATGGCGTCGAAGCCGCGGGCGCTGAGGTCCTCGGTGCGGCTGATGAAGTTGCCGGCGGCGTTGTTGACCAGGCCGGTCAGCGCCCCGCCGTCCGCCCAGATGGCATCCATCATCTCGGCGATGGCCTCAGGAACGCGGATATCGCAGGCCAGCCCCACGCACTTGCCGCCGTGGGCGTCGGTGAGGTCCTTGGCGGTGGCCTCCACCACGCCGCCGCGCCGGCCGCAGATGTAGACCTCCGCGCCCAACATCAGGCAGGCCTCGGCCATCACCTTGCCAAGTCCGGTCCCGCCGCCGGTGATCAGCACCCGCTCGCCGGTCATCAGGCCGGGCCGGAACATCAGGTCGCCCAGGGAAAGCTCGGCCATGGGGTCGTCCTCCTCGCGTTGTCGCAGCCACTGCGATCCGCTAACGCTGGGGAGGTCAAGCCGTCCCCGCCGCGCCCACGTGTTCGCCATCGGCCTGCGCGCGGCGGATGAACCATCTTTTCGGTTGTGCGTTGGTAGCAGTTCGGGCTGATTTGGCTCGAAGCTAGGCAGCCCGATGACGTCCTCCTCCGAGAACTCCGCCGCGTCCCCGGCCGCCGACGGCGAACGCGTGGTCCGGCTGGCCTCGGCTGAGGACAGCTTCCAACAGCGCGAGCTCCTCTATCGGGACCTGCTGAACGCCCTGCCGGCCGCGATCTACATGACCGACGCCCGGGGCCGGATCACCTTCTATAACGAGGCCGCCGTGGCCCTCTCTGGTCGCCGCCCGGCGCTTGGGGTCGACGAGTGGTGCGTCACCTGGAAGCTGTACTGGCCGGACGGCTCGGCTCTGCCGCACGATCAATGCCCGATGGCGCTGGCCCTGAAAGAGGGGCGGGAGCTGCGGGGCGTGGAAGCCATCGCCGAGCGGCCGGACGGCAGCCGCATCGCCTTCATGCCCTATCCCACGCTGTTGCGGGACGCCGGCGGCGCCGTGGTGGGCGCCGTGAACATGCTGGTGGA
This sequence comes from Phenylobacterium hankyongense, assembly GCF_003254505.1. Taxonomy (NCBI): domain Bacteria; kingdom Pseudomonadati; phylum Pseudomonadota; class Alphaproteobacteria; order Caulobacterales; family Caulobacteraceae; genus Phenylobacterium; species Phenylobacterium hankyongense. The sequence goes on from NZ_QFYP01000001.1 coordinate 1,833,517, forward strand.
CATCACCGAGCGGAAGTCGTCCGAGGAGCGCCAGCGGCTGCTCGCCAACGAGGTCAACCACCGCGCCAACAACCTGCTGACCGTGGTCCAGGGCATGGTGCGGCTGACCAAGGCCGACGACGTCGAGGAGTTCCGCGAGGCGCTCAACGGGCGGGTGGCGGCGCTGGCCCGGGCGCACAGCCTGCTGGCCAAGAGCCGCTGGATCGGCGCCGACCTGCAGCACCTGGTCACCGAAGAGCTCAGCCCCTACCTCGGCGTCGAGGACGCCCGCGTCTGGGTGAGCGGCACGATTCTGCCGATGGAGCCCTCCGCCGCCCAGTCGATGGCGCTGATCGTGCACGAGCTGGCCACCAACGCCGCCAAGCACGGGGCCCTGTCCACCGCGCAGGGCCGGGTCATGGTCGAGTGGCGCCACGTCCGCGGCGAGCAGGTGGTGCTGCGCTGGCGTGAGGAAGGCGGGCCCCCCGCCACGGCGCCGGGACGCGAAGGCGTCGGCTCGACGGTCATCCGCCGCGCCGCCGCCCACCTGGGGGCGCAGACGTCCTTCGCCTGGACCGAAGGCGGCCTGGTCGTCGAGCTGACGGTGCCGAAGCGGAACATCGTCGCCGCGACCGACTGACGTGCCGCCTGGGACCCGCTACGCGGCTCCGCCTGAGGCCTCTTCCGGATAGCAGATGGACAACAGGGCGGCGGCGGCGGCCGGCGCGCGGACCTTCCCCTCGTGGATGAAGAAGGCATAGACGTCGCGCGGCTTGGCCGCCGGCGGGGCGGAGTCGACCGCCGGCAGGTCCGCCGGCTGGCCGCCCTGCGCATAGGTTTGCAGCCGCTCGGCCCAAAGGCGCAGGTCCGCGGGCGAGTAGGCGGTGTCGATCTCGTCGGAACCGGTCTGCAGGCGCGCATAGACCAGGTCGCCGGTGACGTCGGAGATCAGCGGATAGGTCTCGTGGTCCGCCAGGCAGACGGTGACGCCGTACTTGCGGCAGAGCTCGATGAAGGCCGGATCCCTGAAGCTCTCGTGCCGCGGCTCGACCACGTGGCGCAGCGGCAGGCCGTCCCTCTGGTCCGGCAGCAGCTTCAGGAAGCCCTCGAAGTCCTCGGGATCGAACTTCTTGGTCCCCATGAACTGCCACAGGACCGGCCCCAGCCGGTCGCCCAGCTCGGTGAGCCCCTGGCCGAGGAACACCTCCATCGACTGGCCCATGTCGGCCAGCACCCGGCGGTTGGTGCAGAACCGCGACGCCTTCACCGCGAACTTGAAGCCGTCGGGCGTCGCCGCCGCCCACTTGGCGAAGCTGTCCGGCTTGAAGGTCGAGTAGTAGGTGCCGTTGATCTCGATGGCGCTCAGGTGGCGGGACGCATAGGCGAGCTCGTCGGCCTGCTTCAGCCCCTTGGGGTAGAAGACGCCGCGCCAGGGCTCGAAGGTCCAGCCGCCGATGCCCGCGCGTATCCGGCCCGCCTGCGCCATCGCCCTACTTCCGCTGCGCCGCGGTCTCGTCCCGCGCCGCCTTGAACTCCGAGCCCTCCTTCCACTGCGGCCACTCGCGGGAATCCGCCAGCTTGCGGCCGAGGTCGTAGAACAGGCCCACTTCCTGGACCATGCCGGAGAAATCCCAGTTGGGATCGTACTCGTCGGCCGGCTGGTGGTAGCGGTCCTTCACATAGGCTTCGGCGGCGGCCTTGCCCGCGGCCGTGCCGCCCTTCACCAGGTCCTGGCCGCTCCCGAACGACAGCGCCGGCACGCCGCGCTTGGCGAAGGGGAAGTGGTCCGAGCGGTAGAAGTGGCCGGCTTCCGGGTTGGGGTCGGGGCTGAAGGAGAGGCCCTGCGCCTTGGCCACCGCGATCATGTCGTCGCGCAGGTCGAAGGCGCTGTCGCCCGACATGGTGACGTCCTTGGTCGGGCCGAGGATGTTCATGCCGTCCATGTTGAGGTCCGCCACCGTGGTCGCCAGCGGATAGAGCGGGTTGGCGGCGTAGTATTCCGAGCCCAGCAGGCCCTTCTCCTCGCCGGTCACCGACATGAACACGATCGAGCGGTCGGTGCGCGGGGCGTGGGCGAAGGCCCTGGCCAGCTCCATCAGCGCCGCGACCCCGGAGGCGTTGTCGAGCGCGCCGTTGTAGATCCGGTCGCCGCGCGCGTCCGGCAGGCCGACCCCCAGGTGGTCCCAGTGCGCCGTGTAGATCACCCGCTCATTGGGATGCTTGGCCCCGGGCAGCACGCCGACCACGTTGTGCGAGACCACCTTCTCGGCCTTCACGCCGAAGTCGGTGGAGAAGGTCACGCCGTTCAGGGCCACCGGCTTGAAGTCGCGGGTCTGGGCCTGCTTCTTCAGGGCGTCGAAGTCGAGGCCGGCCTTCTTGAACAGCTCCACCGTCGGCTCGCGCTGGATCCAGGCCTCCAGCGGCGCGTGCGCCTCGGTGGGGTTCTTGCGGATGATGTCGAACACCGCGTTGGTGTTGGAGTTCTTCACCGTCGCCCAGCCGTAGGCGGCCGGCGCGGTCTCGTGGATCACGATGAAGCCCAGCGCGCCCTGGCGGGCGGCCTCCTCGTACTTGTAGGTCCAGCGACCGTAGTAGGTCATGGCCTTGCCGCCGAAGTCGCCCTGGCCGGTCTCGAAGTCGGGGTCGTTGACCAGCACCAGCGCGATCTTGCCCTTCAGGTCGACGCCCTTGAAGTCGTCCCAGTTGCGCTCCGGGGCCTTGACGCCGTAGCCGACGAAGACCACCGGCGCGTCCTTGATGGAGACATGATCGACGCCGGTCTGGGCGGCGCGGATCGCCACCTGGTCGCCTTGCGTCCAGGTCTGCGACTGACCGCCGGCCTTCACGCCGACGCGGATCGGGCCGGTGATCTCGAACTTGGCCAGCGGGACGTTCTGGGTCCAGGACCGGCCGGCCTTGCCGGGATCGCCGCCCGGTTGCAGGCCCGCGGCCTTGAACTGCTGGGTGATGTAGTCGACGGTCTTCTGTTCGGCCGGCGTGGCCGGCCCGCGGCCTTCGAAGGCGTCGGAAGCCAGCACCTTGATGTCCTGTGACAGGTGCGACGGATTGATATCCGCGGCGAAGGCGGGCGCGGTGAGAATGGCCACGGCAGAGACGCCGAGGAGGAGCTTTTTCATCAATGCACTCGGATCAAAGGTCGGAAATTGCGTGAACCCTATTGGGTCTCGCGCCGGTCCGCTAGGCCGCACCGCTATGCTCAGCGGCGCGTCTGGCGGCGACGCCTGTGATGAAGGCCTCGACGCCGTCGAGCACGCGCTGCAGGCCAAATTCGAATTTCTTAGCGTGGTCGATGCCGTCGGCGTAGGCGGCCACGCAGGCCGCGCCCACCCGGACCAACGTCGGGTAGCGCTCGGGGTCGACCAGGCCCTCCAGGTATTCCTTGTTGTTCGAGCGCCACTGCTGGTCGGTGATCCCGGTCTGTTGCTCGATCTCCCGGGCCTCCACCGCCGCCCGCACCGCGCCGCGGACGTAGTCGCTGATCAGCGACACCATGAGGTCCATCTCGACCTCGGTCAGGCCCACGCCGTCGACGGCGCGGAAGGCGGAGTCGATCTTGGCCAGCACATTGGGGCCGAGCGGCGGGCGGTGGGTCGCCACCTGCAGCATCCACGGATGCCGCTCGCCCAGCGCCCAGCGCTGGCGGGCCAGGAACTCCAGCCGCGGCCGCCAGCCCCCCACCGCCGGGTCCAGCTCCTCGATTTCCGCCCAGACCCGGTCGAGCATCAGGTCGATCAGTTCGGCCTTCGAGGGGACGTAGGTGTAGAGCGACATCGGCGAGAGCCCGACGGCCTCCGCCACCCGCCGCATGGACACGGCGGGCAGGCCCTCGGCGTCGGCAAGCGCGATGGCGGCGTGGATCACCTCCTCGGCCGAGCGGCTCGGCTTGGGCCCGCGCCGGCCGGGTCCGGAAACCCCCCACAGCAGTTCGATGCTGCGCCGCGGATCGCCGCCGCCTGTGAACTCGGTCGCCATGCCCGACCCTATACGCGCAAAAACACTTTACAACATACGGAGTTTGGGCGAGAGCAAATCGTACGGCGTACGCAGAGACGCCGGCGGGGGCGGCGTTTTCCAGGACCGGTGTGTCGGCGCGGGCATTGCGCCGACGTCCTAATGGATGAACAAGGCTGGGCCGGGTCGCCAGGGGGCGCGCCGGAGCGGCGCAACCTTCGGGCCGCACGCGGCTCCAGAACGAAAACAGTCGAATGCGTCCCGCCTTTCCGGCAGTCCTCGTGGCCTGTATCGCCCTTGCCGCCTGCGCCTCGGTGCGCACGGCCGACGTGCGACTGCCCGCCGCCTTCGAGGCGCCGCCGGGGGCCGCCGCCGACGCGGTGGCGCTGGACCGCTGGTGGACGGCGTTCAACGATCCGCAGCTCACCGGCCTGGTCGAGCAGGCGCTGGCCGCCAACCCCGACGCCCGCAGCGCCGCCGCGCGCCTGGACGAGGCCCGCGCCACGCGGACCAGCGCGCTGGTGGGCTTCCTGCCGCAGGGCAACCTCGCCGGCTCGGCGAAGAAGACCCACAGCACGCAGCTGGCCGGCACGCCCATCGACATCCCGGGCTTCTCCACCAGCGGCGACTCCGAGGCCTATTCCGGGACGTTCAACGTCAGCTGGGAGCTGGACCTGTTCGGCCGGATCTTCGCCGCCCGCAGGGCCGCCAACGCCGACGTGGCGGCCGCGCGCTTCGACTACGAGGCGACCCGCGCCAGCCTCGCTGCCCAGGTGGCCGACGCCTATTTCCAGGCCCGCGGCCTGGCGATCCAGCTGGCCGACGCCCACGAGACCGCGCGGATCGAGCGCTCGCTCTACGACATCGCCACCAGGCGGGCGCAGGCCGGCCTGGCCGCGACCGCCGACGCCGACCGCGTGGCCGGGGACCTCTCGCAGGCCGACGCCCAGGTGGCGGCGCTGGAGGCGCAGCTGCAGGCGCAGCGCCGCACCCTGCTGATCCTCGCCGGCCGCACGGTGGAGCCCACCGCCAACATCGACGTGCCGCCCAGCGTCGGCGCGCCGCCGCCGGTCCCCGCCGCGGTGCCCAGCCAGCTGCTGGCGCGGCGCCCCGACGTGCGGCGCGCGCAGGCCCAGGTGGCGTCCGCCGCCGGACGGCTGGACGTCGCCAAGCTGGCCTTCCTGCCGACCTTCACCCTGACGCCGGGCGTCGGCTGGTCGAAGAACGTGCAGCCTGGTTTCTTCGCCGAGACCTCCAACTGGTCGATCGGCGCGGGGGTCACCCAGCCGGTGCTGAACATCCCCAACCTGCTGGCCCAGCTGCACATCCAGAACGCCCGCACCGAGCAGTCGGTGATCGCCTACGAGAAGGCGGTCCAGACTGCGTTCAGCGAGTCCGAGGGCGCGCTGGTGAACCTCGACGCCGACCGCCGGCGGGTGGCCATCCTCACCGAGGGCGAGGCCCGCGCCGCGCGCGCCGCCAAGGCCTCGCGGATCGGCTACGACCGCGGCCTCAACGACCTGCAGACCACGCTCTCGACCGAACAGTCGTGGCGCTCCGTCCGCTCGCAGCTCACCGCGGCCCAGGTGCAGGCGCTGCGCCGCGCCGTACAGGCCTACAAGGCCCTGGGCGGCGGCTGGCCCGCCCAGGCCTTTCCCTCCATTGCGCAGGCCCGTTGAGACTTGACCGCATGAGACGCTTCCATCTCGCCCTCCTTCCGCTCGCCGCCGCGCTGGCGCTGAGCGCCTGCCACAAGCCGGCCAAGCCGACGGCCGACGCCCAGCAGCCGCGCGCGGTGCACGTGGCGCGGATCCAGCCGCTGGCGATCACCGGGGCGCTCGCCGCCTCCGGCGACCTGGTGGCCCGCGAAGAGGCTGCGGTGCTGCCGGAGGTGAACGGCTATCGGGTCGCCGCGGTGCTGACCGACGTCGGCGCTTTCGTCCGCAAGGGCCAGACGCTGGTGCAGCTCGACCCCGCCCTGATCCAGGCCCAACTTGCCCAGCAGCAGGCGCTGGCCGCCCAGGCCGAGGCCCAGGCCCTCTCCGCCGAGGACCAGGCGGCGCGGGTGAAGGGCCTCGACGGCCAGGGCGTGCTCAGCCAGGAGCAGATCGACCAGCGCCGCTTCCAGGCCCGCGCCGCGCGCGCCACCGCCAACGCCCAGGCCGCGGCGCTGCGCGACATCCGCACTCGCGCCAGCAAGCTGGCGGTGACCGCGCCGGTGTCCGGCCTGGTCCTCGACAAGACCGTCCGCCCCGGCGACCTCTCGGCCGGCGGGACCACGCCCTGGTTCCGGCTGGCCCGCGACGGCCAGATCGAGCTGCAGGCTCAGCTTTCGGAAGACCAGCTGGCCAAGATCCGTCCCGGCCAGCACGCCACGGTGACGCTGCCCAGCGGCGAGACCGTGCAGGGCGTCGTGCGGCTGGTCAGCCCGCTGATCGATGCGCAGAGCAAGCTCGGCTACGTGCGCATCAACCTGCCGGTGCGCTCGGGCATCCGGGCCGGCGGCTTCGGCAGGGCGGTGTTCGCCGAGGCCACGGGCGTCGGGCTGGCGGCGCCTGAGACCGCGATCCGCTACGACGCCGACGGCGCCAGCGTGATGGTGGTGGAGGCCGACAACCGGGTGAAGCGGGTCTTGGTGCAGACCGGCCAGCGGGGCTCCGGCCTCGTCCAGCTGGTCAGCGGTCCGCCGGCCGGCACGCGCGTGGTGCAGAGCGCCGGCGCCTTCCTGCTGGACGGCGACAAGGTCCGCCCGGTCGAGGGCGCCGCGCTTGCCGCCACCCCCGTGGTGGCGCGCCGATGAGCGAAAGCCATGACTCCTCCGCGCCAGCGTTGAAGATCAGCGCCTGGGCGATCCGCAATCCGGTGCCCGTGGTGGTGCTGTTCGTGGCCTTGGTGCTGGCCGGGATGATCGCCTACACCGGCCTGCCGGTGAAGCAGTTCCCCAACGTGCAGTTCCCGATGGTCTCGGTGACCGTCACCCAGAACGGCGCGGCGCCCGGCGAGATGGAGACCCAGGTCACCCGTCCCGTCGAGGACGCCATGGCGGGCCTCTCCAGCGTCAAGAACATCACCTCGGTCGTCACCCAGGGCGTCTCCACCACCAACATCGAGTTCGAGCTCGGCGAGGACCTGCAGAAGAAGACCGACGACGTCCGCTCGCGGGTCGACCAGGTGCGCGCCAACCTGCCGCGCGAGATCGACGCGCCGACGGTCACGCGGGTGGAGCTGGATAGCCAGCCGATCCTGACCTACGCGGTCGCCGCGCCGGGCATGTCCGACACCGAGCTCTCGTGGTTCATCGACGATACGGTGGCGCGCGCCATCCAATCGGCGCCCGGGGTCTCGCAGATCTCCCGGGTCGGCGGCGTCAACCGCGAGATCAACGTCTTGGTCGACCCCGACCGGCTGGCGGCCCGCGGCCTGACCGCCGCCCAGGTGAACTCGGCGCTGGCCAGCTTCGACATCGACGCCTCAGGCGGCCGCGTGAACGTCGGCAGCCGTGAGCAGACGGTGCGGGTGCTGGGTTCGGTGCAGACGCTGGCGGCGCTGCGCCAGCTGACCATCCCGGTCGGCGCCAACCGCTTCGTGCGGCTGACCGACGTCGCCGACGTGGGCGACGGGGCCGGCGAGGTGCGCGGGTTCGCCCGGCTCGACGGAAGGCCCGTCGTGGGCTTCCAGGTGATGAAGACCCGCGATTCCAGCGACGTCGGCGTCGACGACGCGGTGGTGGTGGCCATCGCCAAGCTCGAGAAGAGCCATCCCGGCGTGAAGTTCACCAAGATCTTCTCCTCGGTGGACGAGACGCGGGCGAGCTTCAAGGCCACCCAGCACGTGCTGGCCGAGGGCATGATCCTGGCCGCCCTGGTGGTCCTGCTGTTCCTGCGCGACTGGCGCGCCACGGCGATCACCGCGGCGGCCATGCCGGTGTCGCTGATCCCGACCTTCGCGGTGATGCACGCCTTCGGCTTCTCGCTGAACGTCGTCACCCTGTTGGCGCTGACCCTGGTGATCGGCATCCTGGTCGACGACGCCATCGTCGAGATCGAGAACATCGAGAAGCGGGTCGCCTCCGGCATGCGGCCCTACGAGGCGGCCATGCAGGGCGCCGACGCCATCGGCCTGGCGGTGGTCGCCACCACCATGACCATCATCGTGGTGTTCACCCCGGTCAGCTTCATGAAGGGCATGGCCGGCCAGTTCTTCCGCGAGTTCGGCCTGACGGTCTCCGTCGCCGTGGCCTTTTCGCTGGTGGTGGCGCGACTGCTGACGCCGCTGATGGCGGCCTACCTCCTGAAGCCGCACCGCAACCCGCATCCGCGCAAGCCTTTCCAAGGCTTCTATCGCAACGTCCTGGAGTGGGCGCTGGACCACCGGATCATCGCCAGCGTGGTCGGCGGCCTGGTGTTCGTGTCCTCGCTGTTCCTGGTGCCCCTGCTGCCCAAGGGCTTCCAGCCGGCCGGCAACCCCGACTACGTCTACGTCAACATCCAGGGCCCGCCGGGCGCCACCGCCCAGGCCATGGAGCAGACGGTCCAGGAGATCACGCGGCTCTTCCAGCGCCAGTCGGAGGTGACCAGTATCTTCGCCCAGGTGGGCTCGACCGCCGGCGGCGGCGGTCCGGGCTTCGGCGGCGGCGGCGGAGGCAGCGACCTGCGCGACGGCACGGTCACCGTCCTGCTCGATCCGAAACGCAAGTTGTCGGACGAAGCCTTCAAGGCCCGGCTGCGCGACGACCTGCGGGCCATCCCCGACGCGCGGGTCGGCTTCCTCGACTTCCAGGGCGGCGCCGGCTTCCAGCAGATCCTGGCCAGCGACAACCCGGCGGCGCTGCAGGCCACCGCCACTGAACTCGAGCGCGAGATGCGCACCCTGCCGCAGATCGCCGATCCCCGGCCCTCGACCCCGCCCACCGGCCCCGAGCTGGTGATCCGCCCCCGCGCCGAGGAGGCCGCCCGGCTGGGCGTCTCGGTGGACACCATCGCCCAGGTGGCGCGGGTCGCCACGGTCGGCGACATCGACGCCAACGTCGCCAAGCTCAATGAGGGCGAGCGGCGGATCCCGATCCGCGTGCGCCTGCCGCAGAGCGCCCGGGCCGACATCGAGCGGATCCGCTCGCTGCGCGTGCCCACCGCCGGCGGCGGGGTGACGACGCTCGACTCCGTGGCCGACGTACAGTTCCAGGCCGGCCCCGCGCGCATCGACCGGCTGAACCGCAAGCGCCAGCTGACGGTGCAGGCGGAGCTGAACGGCGTGGAGCTCGGCGACGCCAGCGCCGCGGTGGCCAAGCTGCCGATCATGCGGCGCCTGCCGCCCGGCGTCGGCCCGGCCGACACCGGCCAGCTCGAGGCCATGAAGGAGCTGTTCGGCTCGTTCGGCATGGCGATCTTCGCCGGCGTCTCGATGATCTTCGGCGTGCTGGTCCTGTTGTTCCGGTCGTTCTTCAAGCCCGGGGTGATCCTGTCGGCCCTGCCGCTGGCGGTGGGCGGCGCCTTCCTGGGCCTGCTGATCTTCCACCTGTCGCTGTCGATCCCCTCGCTGATCGGCTTCCTGATGCTGCTGGGCCTGGCGGCGAAGAACTCGATCCTGTTGGTCGAGTACGCCATCGAGCGGGAGCGCGAGGGCATGCCGCAGCGCGAGGCCCTGCTGGAAGCCTGCCGCGAGCGGGCCCGGCCGATCGTCATGACCACGGTCGCCATGGCGGCCGGCATGCTGCCCACCGCCTTCGCCCTGGAGAAGGGCGCGGAGTTCCGCCAGCCGATGGCGGTGGCGGTGATCGGCGGCCTGATCACCTCGACGCTGTTGTCGCTGGTGCTGGTGCCAGTGGTCTACGAGTTCGTCGACGACTTCGAGCAGTGGCTGAAGCCGCGGCTCGCCAAGCTGGTCACGCCCCGCGAGGCCGCTCCGCTGCCGGTCCCGGAGGACCGGCTCTAGAGCTCGCCGCGGATGATCTGGGCGAACTGGTCCGGGTCGACGTTGCCGCCGGAGAGCACGAGGCCGACGGTCTTGCCCGCGGCCGCCACCTTGCCGGTCAGCAGGGCGGCGAGGCCGACCGCGCCGCCGGGTTCCACCACCAGCTTCAGCACGCTGAAGGCATAGCGCATGGCCTCGGCGACCTCCGGGTCGGTGATGCCGACCGCGCCCGCCAGGTTGGCCTTCATCAGCGGGAAGGTGATCTCGCCGGGGAAGGGGGATTCCAGGGCGTCGCAGAGCGAGCGGCCCTGCGGCTTGATGGTGACCCGCTCGCCGGCCGCCAGCGACTGGCGGGTGTCGTCGAACAGCGCCGGCTCCACGCCCCAGACCTCGGTGGCGGGCGACAGCGCCTTGATGGCCACCGACATGCCGCCGATCAGGCCGCCGCCGCTGATGGAGGCGAGCGCCAGGTCGAGGCTCGCGCCCAGCGCCTGGGCCTGGCGGACCAGCTCCAGCCCGACGGTGCCCTGGCCGGCGATGATGTGCGGGTCGTCGAAGGCCGGCACCACCACCGCGCCGCGCTCGGCGGCGATCTCGGCGGCGATCTTCTCGCGGCTTTCCTTCAGGCGATCGTAGAAGCGCACGTCCGCGCCATAGCTGCGCGTCGCCGCCACCTTCACGGCGGGCGCGTCGAGCGGCATGACGATCACCGCCGGCAGGCCGAGCAGCTTCGCCGCCAGCGCCACGCCCTGGGCGTGGTTGCCGGAGGAGAAGGCGACGACGCCGCGCGTGCGCTCGTCCGGGCTGAGCTGGACCAAGCGGTTGTAGGCGCCGCGGAACTTGAAGGCGCCGACCCGCTGCAGGGTCTCCGGCTTGATCAGCACCCGCGCGCCCAGGCGCTCGTTCAGCGCCGGGCTTTCGATCAGCGGGGTCTCGACGGCGTGGCCGGCGATGCGCCCGGCGGCGGCCTCGATGTCGGCGAAGGTGACGCTCACTTCGCGAACACCATGGCGTCGTCGGCGAAGGCCTTGAACTCCAGCGCGTTGCCGCACGGATCGAGGAAGAACATCGTCGCCTGCTCGCCGGGCTGGCCCTTGAAGCGCACCTGCGGCTCGATGACGAACCTGGTCCCGGCCGCCTTCAGCCGCTCGGCCAGGGCGTCCCACGCCGGCAGGGTCAGGATGGCCCCGAAGTGGCGGACCGGCACGTCCTCGCCGTCCACCGGACTGGTGGCGCGGTGGCCGACTTCGGCCGGCGACAGGTGGGCGACGATCTGGTGGCCGTAGAAGTCGAAGTCGACCCATTCGTCGCTCGATCGGCCCTCGGGGCAGCCGAGCAGCTCTCCATAGAAAGCCCGGGCCTCGGCGAGGTCACGGACAGGGAAGGCGAGGTGAAAGCGGGGAATGTCCATGGCTGCGCCATAGCTCGTCCTCATTGCGATGGCGAGGGGGTTGAGGCGAGCTTCGGCTTGCTCTACACCGCGCCCGCGTCCAGCCCGTTGGGCAGGCGCCTGAACAGATCTCAAGCCCAGCCGCCGAGCACCTGTCGAAGGGCGGTTGGGTCACTCCGGGCAGGTCGGGAGATCGTATCCATGGCCAATGTCACCGTGATCGGCGCTCAGTGGGGCGACGAGGGCAAGGGCAAGCTGGTGGACTGGCTGTCCAACCGCGCCGACGTGGTCGTGCGGTTCCAGGGCGGGCACAACGCCGGCCACACCCTGGTGGTGGGCGATCAGGTCTACAAGCTGTCGCTGCTGCCGTCGGGCGTCGTGCAGGGCAAGCTCTCGGTGATCGGCAACGGCGTGGTGGTCGACCCCTGGCACCTGCTGGCGGAGATCGAGAAGCTGGGCGGCCAGGGGGTGAAGATCACCCCGGAGCTGCTGGTGCTGGCCGACAACGCCTGCCTGATCCTGCCCCTGCACCGCGACCTCGACCAGGCCCGCGAGGCCGCCGCGGTGAACAAGATCGGCACCACCGGCCGCGGCATCGGCCCGGCCTACGAGGACAAGGTCGGCCGGCGCGCCATCCGGGTCGCCGACCTCGCCGACCGCGAGGCGCTGGAAGCCAAGATCGACCGCCTGCTGGCCCACCACGCCCCGCTGCGGCGCGGGCTCGGCCTGCCGGAAGCCGACGGCGCGGCCCTGCTGGCCGAGCTGGAGGCCATGGCGCCGAAGATCCTGCCGTTCGCCAAGCCGGCGTGGCTGCTGCTGGACAAGGTGGTGAAGTCGGGCAAGCGGGTGCTGTTCGAGGGCGCCCAGGGCGCGCTGCTCGACGTCGACCACGGCACCTATCCGTATGTGACCTCCTCCAACACCGTCGCCGGCCAGGCCGCGGCCGGCTCGGGCCTGGGGCCCAAGGGCACCGGCTATGTGCTGGGCATCGTCAAGGCCTACACCACCCGCGTCGGCGGCGGTCCGTTCCCGACCGAGCTGGAGGACGAGGTCGGCCAGCACCTCGGGACGGTCGGCAAGGAATTCGGAGTGGTCACCGGGCGCGCGCGCCGGTGCGGCTGGTTCGACGCGGCGCTGGTGCGCCAGTCGGTGGCGCTGAACGGCATCAGCGGCATCGCGCTCACCAAGCTCGACGTGCTGGACGGCCTGCCGACCCTAAAGATCTGCACCGGCTACCGCAACGGCGACGAGGAGATCGGCTACCTGCCGGCCGGGCTGAAGGCGCAGGCGGCGCTGGTTCCGGTCTATGAGGAGCTCGAGGGCTGGTCGGAAACCACCCAGGGCGCCCGCACCTGGCGCGACCTGCCCGCCAACGCCGTGAAGTACGTGCGCCGCATCGAGGAGCTGATCGGCGCGCCGGTGGCGCTGCTCTCCACCAGCCCGCAGCGGGACGACACCATCCTCGTGCGCGACCCGTTCCAGGATTAGGACGGGTCCGGACTGAATTCTCGCCGACCCCTCGGACCATCAAGGCGTTCTTTACGAAGCACGCGCAAAGCTTGGCCGAGACGGGGAGCAAGAAGTGTTCACTCAAGACGCTAAGAGCGGCCAACGCATGACGCCCATGCTGCGGCGGGTGCTGATCGTCGACCCGCAGCCGGCCAGCGCCCGGATGGTGGCCGAGCTGATGCAGAGCGCCTGCCGTCCCGACGTCTGGATGGCGCCCACCGCCGCCAAGGCGCTGAGCCTGGCGGCCAAGGTGGATCCCGACCTGATCTTCTGTGAGCTGGCGGCCGAGAAGCTCGACGGCCTGGCCTTCACCCGCAGCGTCCGGCGCAGCGACCTGGCCTGTCGCCAGGCGCCGGTGATCCTGACGGCCCGGGATGCGCCTGCGCCGGCCATCCTGGCCGCCCGCGACGCCGGGGCCCACGAGTTCCTGCGCCGGCCGTTCACGATGAAGGACCTTACCCGCCGGCTGGAGGCGCTAGGCCCGCGCGACTGGGTCGAGGCGGTGGACTACGTCGGCCCCGACCGGCGGCGGTTCAATTCCGGCGACTACACAGGTCCGCTGAAGCGGCAGGCCGATCAGGCCGGAACCTCGGAGAGCATGCGGATCGCCCAGGCGCTGAAGATCCTGCGCTCGGCGCTGAGCGCCCTGGAGAGCGATCCGAAGCAGGCGACGCGGGCGATGCTGGCCCAGGCCGCCGACCTGCAGATCGCCGCGACCGCCATTTCCGACAACCGGCTCGCCAGCGCGACGACCGACCTGCACCGCTATCTGTCGGAGACCGCCGGCGCCGGGACGCCGCTCAATCGCGGCGAGACGGAGCGACGCGCCGCGCCGCTCCTCGCCTACATGCCGCGCGAGTGGAACGACCGCGCGGCCGCCTGATCAGGCTTAGGCGTCGACCAGCAGGTTCCGGTCTTCGGCGGCCTGGCGCATCGACTTCTGCAGCTTTTCGAACGCCCGCACCTCGATCTGGCGGACCCGCTCGCGGCTGACGCCGTATTCCGAGGCGAGTTCTTCCAGCGTGGTTGGATCGTCCTTCAGCCGCCGCTCGGTCAGGATGTGACGCTCGCGGTCGGTGAGCTCGGTCATCGCCTCTTCCAGAAGGCCCATGCGCAGGGTCTTCTCCTGCGTCTCGGCCACCACCGTCTCCTGGCTGGGCGTGACGTCGTCCACCAGCCAGTCCTGCCATTCGCTCTCGCTGTCCGAACGCAGCGGTGAGTTCAGCGACGCGTCGCCGCCGGACAGCCGGCGGTTCATCGAGATGACTTCCTCGTTGAGCACGCCCAGCTTGGTGGCGATCTGGCTGACCTGGTCGGGGTGCATGTCGCCCTCGCCCAGGGCGGCGATCTCGCTCTTGGCCTTGCGCAGGTTGAAGAACAGCTTCTTCTGCGCCGCGGTGGTGCCCATCTTCACCAGGCTCCAGGACCGCAGGATGTATTCCTGGATCGAGGCGCGGATCCACCACATGGCGTAGGTCGCCAGGCGGAAGCCGCGGTCCGGATCGAACTTCTTCACCGCCTGCATCAGGCCGACGTTGCCTTCGGAGATCACCTCGCCGATCGGCAGGCCGTAGCCGCGGTAGCCCATGGCGATCTTCGCCACCAGGCGCAGGTGGCTGGTGACCAGCCGGTGCGCGGCCTCGGGGTCTTCATGCTCCTGCCAGCGTTTGGCGAGCATGAACTCCTCGTCCTTGGCCAGCATCGGAAATTTCCGGATCTCTGACAGATACCGGCTCAGGCCGCCTTCCGGCGACATCACGGCAAGCGCGTTGGCGGCCATGGATCTATCCCCTCTTTTCCCGGACGTTCGGACCGTCGCGCCAGGGGCGCGCAAGCACCTTCCGTTCCCTCCAACCACCTAGATAAGTACGAGGTTGCGGCTACGGTAGATCGCTGGGGAGGCGATCCGAATGCCCTACTGCTCTAGTGGGACTTTCTAGCGCCCGAAATGGGCGCCTTCAAGGCAAGGAATCTCACAGACGCCCCAGCAAAGCTGCGGCGTAGTCAGGAAAACAGCTTACGGAAGCCCACCCGCACGACGCGCCCCACCGGGTCGATATAGGCCGGCTGGTAGCTGAGCGGCGTGGCGCCGGCGGCGTCGCGGACCTGCAGACGCTGGTCGAACAGGTTGGTGATCGACAGGGTCAGGCGGGAGCCGCGGAGCCACGGCGCCTTGTCGAGCAGGACGCGCTGCTGGTTCAGGTCGGCGAACACCCGCAGGTTCACCGTCGTCAGGCCCGAGAAGGCCAGGTCGCCGCTCGGCGAGCCCGCGCCGCTCACCGTCGTGCCCTGTTTCCAGTCGCCGTTGATCTGGACGCCGATGCCCCGCTCGGAGACGCCGATCCGCGCCTCGATCTCGTTGCGCGCCTGCCCGCCGCCGTTCCCCGAGGGGGCGCCGTCCAGCAGGTCCAGCACCGGACCGCCCGGCCGGACCAGGAACTGATCCTCGAAGAAGACGGTGTGATAGAGCGACAGCTGCAGCCGGCCGTCCTGCCCGCCGCCGCCGCCGCCGCCGCGCCCGCCGCCGCCACCGCCGCGGCCGCCGCCACCGCCGCGCCCGCCGGCCCCCCCGTCCTGGCCCTGCGGCTGCGCGCCGCCGGCGTCGGGCGCGTCGCTGAGACCCGGCTGGTTGGCGAGGGACGTGCCCACCTGCAGGACCCGGCCCGGCTGGCGGCCCTGACCGCCGCGCGGCGCATTGGGCGGCGGTCGCGTCGGGCCGATCGGCTTGGAGTAGTTGACGCCCCAGCGCAGCTCGCGCCGGTCCTGGCTGGCGAAGTTCACCGGCCGGTAGTCCACCTCGGTGAGGTCGCCGTTGGCGTCGCGGATGAAGCGGTCGGGGAAGGCCGCCTCGATCGCGCCCGTCGCCGCCGGGAAGGTGACGATCGGATTGCGGGTGTGGGTTTCGATATAGTTGGCGCTGAAGGTCAGGTCCCGCCCCGTGAGGGGCTTCAGCGTCAGGCCGAACTTGAGCACGTCGCGGTCGTCGCCGACCAGGTTCGGGTTGCCGCCGCTGAGCTGGGTGACGTCCACCGTCTGGCCGGTGGCGAAGTCGAAGATCCGCACGGCCGGGGTCAGCACCGTGGGATTGCCGAGCTGCTGCTGGGTCGGAGCGGCCTGG
This sequence comes from Phenylobacterium hankyongense, assembly GCF_003254505.1. Lineage (NCBI taxonomy): Bacteria > Pseudomonadati > Pseudomonadota > Alphaproteobacteria > Caulobacterales > Caulobacteraceae > Phenylobacterium > Phenylobacterium hankyongense. Next base: position 1,849,395 of record NZ_QFYP01000001.1, read on the forward strand.
TCGCGGGTGTGCGACACGATCAGGGTCAGCTTGTCGGTCGGCCGCCAGTTCAGCCCGTAGCCGAGGGTCGTCAGGGTCCCGAAATCCGACACCTGGTCGGCGGCGGCGTTGGCGTTGACCGACAACTCGCCCAGCACCGGCAGCACGTTGTTGCGCCGGCTGGTCACCGGCACGTCGAGGTTGGCCTGGGCGCTGTACTCGCCACGGGAAAAGTCCACCGACTGGCTGAGCCCGAGGCGCTGGGATTCGGAGCTGAACCGGCTGCCGCTGGCCCCCAGCTTGACGCTGGTCCGCACCGGGCCGGCGGGCAGGGTGACGAGCGGCCCGCTGGCGACGAACTGCAGGTTGCCGGTGTCCGACTGCGAATGGGCGAGGTCCGGCGCGCGCAGCGTCAGCAGGTTCGTCGGCAACGGCCCGAAGGGGTTGAGACCGGGGGTCAGCGCGTTGAGCTGCGCCTGCAGGGCGCTGGCGTCGACGCCCACGTCGCTGTTGGTCTTGGAGTCGGCGTGGTCATAGGCGGTGGTGAAGGAGAGCCGCCAGCGCGCCACGTCTCGGTTGAGGCTGACGCCGAGGTGGCCGGTCCAGTTGTCGGCGCTCTGCCGCAGGGGTCCGAAGCCGTCAACATAGCGGTCGACCAGGACCGGCGTCGCGAACGGCGAATAGGGATCGCCCGCCGGAACCAGCAGGCTGACGCCCGGCAGGCCGCGGTCGGAGTCGCTGGTGTCCGCCTCGAAGGTGGCGTTGAGCGTGGCGGCCACGCCGAAGACCACCTGGCTCACGACGGCGTTGGCGGTGAACTTCTGCGTGGCGGGCGCCAGCGAGCGATAGCGCCGCACGTCGGTGGCGTTCGGCGCATTGGCCGTGGGCAGGAAGTCGGCCAGCGAGGGCGCCCCGCCCGCGGCGGCGGCCGGCACGCCGGCCACGGTCACCGGCTGACCCGCCAGCGCGCTCAGCACCGGGTCGATCTGCCCGCCGCCGGGTGAGCGGACATTGCCGACCAGGTCGAAGTCCTGGCCGGAGGCCAACGAGGTGAGGTCGCGCGAGGCTTCGGTGAGCTCGCCGGATCGGTTGTACTTGAGGTCGAGGTTCATCCGCCGGTCGCCGGCGATCCGCACGACCCCGAGCTCGCCCGCCCCGCTGGCCTGGCCACCCTCGGTCGGGCCGCCGCCGTTCAGCTCCGCGGTCTCGGCGTCGAACAGCGGCTTCAGGACGATGTTCACCACCCGCTGGTCGGCGCTGTAGCCGTACTTCAGCGCCGCTTCTTCCGGCAGGATGTCGACCCGCAGGATCGCCTCGGTCGGCAGGTCGCGGATCTCGCCGAAGCCGGAGATCCGCCGGCCGTTCAGCAGGATCACCGGTCCCCCGCCGCCGCGTCCCTGGTCGCTGCGGATCTGCGAGCCGAGCTCGTCCAGCAGGTCGGAGATCGAGCTGACCCCGTAGGCCTGGATGTCCTCGGGCGCGAGCTGCAGTTCCGGCTTGATGTCGCCCACCACGCCGCCGACCTCGGCCGGCTTGGCGGCAGTGATCACCAGTTCGGAGACGGTGTTCGCCGCCGCCTCCGGCCTGGCGGCCGGCGCGGCCGCCCAGGCGCAGCTCGTCCAGGCCAGCGCGGCCAGGCCGGCGCTCGCGCAAAGCGCCGTGCGCCGGGCAGGGTTCAGGGTTTCAGGAATCACTCGCCGCCCACTCCGTCCGAAGCGCCCTCTCCAGGCGTGGCGTTTCATGACACCAGGTAGATGACGCCGGTATTTCGGCTCAATTCGAGGCGGAGATGAACGGCTTACAGCGTCTCGAGTTGGGCCTGCAGCGTCGCCATGTCGGGCGGCAGGGCGCTTTCGAACCTCAACGCCTCGCCCGTCACCGGATGGACGAAGCCGAGCACGGCGGCGTGCAGCGCCTGCCGCGCCAGCCCGGCCTCGGCCATCGCCCGGCGGACCGGCTCGGCGGGCGGACCGGAGCCGTAGGTCGGATCGCCCAGGCAGGGCGCCCCCTTCGATGCCAGGTGGACGCGGATCTGGTGGGTGCGGCCGGTTTCCAGGCGGCAGGCGACCCGGGCGGCGAGCGGCTTGGCCGCGGGCCCGAAGGCGGCCTCGACCACATAGTGGGTGACTGCGTGGCGGCCGCCGGTCTTCACCAGCGCCATCTTCTTGCGGTCGTGAGTGGAGCGGGCGATCGCGCCTTCGATGGTCCCGCGCGCCGGGTGGGGCGCGCCGCGGGTGAGCGCGATGTAGACCCGCTCGATGTCGTGCGTGGCGAACAGCGCCGAGAGCCCCTGGTGGGCGGCGTCGGTCTTGGCCGCCACCATCACCCCCGAGGTGTCCTTGTCGAGCCGGTGGACGATGCCCGGCCGGGCCACGCCGCCGATGCCGGAGAGGCTGGCGCCGCAATGGTGCAGCAGGGCGTTGACCAGGGTGCCGCTCTCGGTCCCCGGGCCCGGGTGAGCCGCCATGCCGGCCGGCTTGTCGACCACGATCAGGTGGGCGTCCTCGAACAGCACCGTCAGCGGGATGGCCTCGGGCTGCGGCTCGGCGGCGACCGGCGGCGGGATGTCGAAGCGATAGTCGCCGGGCAGCGCCCGGGCCGAGGCGTCGGCGATCGCGGCGCCGTCGCGGGTGATCCGCCCCTCGGCGATCAGCGCCTGGATGCGGCCGCGGGACATCTCCGGCAAACGGGTGGCCAGCACCTTGTCGACCCGGCCGACGGCGTCCTCCGCCGCCAGCGCCACGATGCGGACGCCAAACGGCTCCAGCGCGACGTCCTCGTCGACCGCCGCCTCGTCGTCGATCTCGAGTTCCGCTTCAGAGGCCATGCTTCTCGCTGGCGCCTTCCTCGCGCCCGGTGATCGAGCCCTCGCTGAACAGGTATTCCTTGAACTGCTTGTCGGCTTCCGGATCGTTGCGCCGGATCCACTCCAGGACCATGGCGGCGTGCTCCAGCTCCTCGCGGGCGTTGTGCAGCATGATCGCCTTCAGCTCGGGGTCGTCGCAGTCGTCGGCCCGCTGGCGGTACCAGTCGACGGCCTCGAACTCCTCCATCAGCGAGGTGATGGCGTAGTGCAGGTTCAGCGTCTCGCGGCGCAGCTTTTCGCGGGGAACGTGCAGGACTTCACTGGACATCGGGCGTCATGCTCCTGTGGTATCGGGGTTCTAATACGTGGGCGCACGCAGTTGCGCGAGCGCGGGGGGCGGCAGGATGAACATCGACAGGCGCAGGGCGCTGGCTCTGCTTGGCATGGGAGCCGCCGCACCGGCGGCGGCGGAAGCGGCCGGGGTCGGCGGAGGCGTCGCCTTCAACCACGGCGTGGCCTCCGGCGATCCATTGCAGGACCGGGTGATCCTCTGGACCCGGATCACGCCCGAGCGGCCCGGCGGCGAGATCGCCTTTCGCTGGAGCCTCGATCCGGTCGACCGGCGCGCCGGCGGCGGCAAGCGCGGCGAGGGGACCACCGGACCCGATCGCGACTACACGGTGAAGGTCGACGTCGGCGGGCTGCAGCCGGGCCGGGCCTACACCTTCCGGTTCGACGCCGTCGGCGTGACCTCGCCGACGGGCAAGACCCGCACCCTGCCGGTCGGACCCACCAAGGACGTGGTGCTGGCGGTGGCCACCTGCTCGCTCTACCCGAACGGCTATTTCAACGCCTACGGGGCGATCGCCGCCCTGCCGCGGGTCGATGCGGTCCTGCACCTGGGCGACTACATCTACGAATACGGCGGACCCGGGTCCTACGGGATGGACTCCAAGGTCGCCGGCGAGCGGCCGCACGACCCGCCGCACGAGTGCCTCAGCCTTGCCGACTACCGGCGCCGGCACGCGCAGTACAAGTCCGACCAGCAGTTGCAGGCCGCGCATGCCCGCGCGCCGTGGATCGTGGTCTGGGACGACCATGAGACCGCCAATGACTCCTGGAAGGGCGGGGCGCAGAACCACCAGCCGGACACCGAGGGCGACTGGAACGCGCGCAAGGCCGCCGCGATCCGCGCCTATTTCGAATGGATGCCGATCCGCGAGCCGGCCGGCGGCGGGTTCGCCATCAACCGCAGCTTCGACTTCGGCGACGTGGTCAGCGTCTTCATGCTGGAAACCCGGCTGACAGCCCGCGACCAGCAGCTGACCTACGAGAAGGACCTGCCGAAGACGCCCAATGCGGCCGATCTGGCGACCTTCCGCACCCGGCTGAACGACCCCTCGCGCAAGATGATGTCGCCCGCCCAGGAGGCCTGGTTGGGCGACGGCCTGAAGGCGTCGGTGGGATCGGGCCGTGCGTGGCAGCTGCTCGGCAACGAGGTCGTGATGGCGCGGCTGTTCACTCCGCCGGTGCGCAAGACCCTGGGCGAGGCGGCCTATGCGCGGGCGGTGAAGGACCTGCCCGAGGACGTGACGTCCCGGCTGACGCGCATGGACCAGGCCGCCGCGCTCGACCTGCCGTACGGCCTGGACATGTGGGACGGCTATCCCGCCGACCGCCAGCGGCTCTACGGCCTGATCAAGGAGGCGCGGGCCAACTGCGTCGTGGTCTCCGGCGACAGCCACGCCTTCTGGGCCAACGAGCTCTACGACGCCCGCGAGGGCGGCCGGCGCGTGGCGGTGGAGTTCGGCGCGACGGGGATCACCAGCCCGGGCGGCGGCGACCACCTGAAGACCGTGCCGGTGGGCGAGATGTTCGCCCGCCACAATCGCGAAGTGGTGTTCTCCGACCAGGCGGCCAAGGGCTTCGTGCTGCTGATCCTGACCAAGCGGGACGTCACGGCGAAGCTGATCAAGGTCTCGACGATCACCGACAGGGCCTACCGCAGCGAGGTGCTGCGGACTTTCCATGCCACACGCGGGGCCGAGGGCGTCTCGGCGCTCAGCGCCGCTCGAGCGCCAGCCGCAGCCCGAAGGCAAGGAAGACGCCGCCTGTGACCCGGTCCGGCCCGGGGACCACCGCCGTCCGCTGAAGGGCGTCCGCGATCAGGCCACGAAAACGCGACCAGAGCCTAGACGACGGTCATGGCCGTTCGACCAGCCGGCCGTCCTCGATCACCCGGTAGAAGCAGGAGCGCGCGCCGGTGTGGCAGGCGCCGCCGTCGCCCTGCGGCCGGACCTTCAGCCAGACGGCGTCCTGGTCGCAGTCGATCCGCGCCTCGGCCACCTGCTGCACTTGGCCGCTGGTGGCGCCCTTGTGCCAGAGCTCGTTGCGCGAGCGGCTGAAGTAGTGGGCCTCGCCGGTCTCCAGCGTCTTCGCCAGCGCCTCGGCGTTCATCCAGGCGAACATCAGCACCTCGCCGGTGTCGGCGTGGGTGGCGATCGCGGCGATCAGGCCGTTGGCGTCGAACCGCGGCGCCAGCGCCGCGCCGTGCTCGAGGGCTTCCTTCGAGGGCGCGACAGGAAAGTTCGTCTGGGTCATGGCGCCATATGGCGCCGGCGGCCATGCCCGCGCTAGCCTTCGGCCGGCCCGGAGGGCTGAGTTCTAGCGCTTGGCGAAGTCCAGGAACCGCTGGCGCAGGGTCGGGTCGGTCTTGAAGACGCCGGTGAACTGGGTGGTGAGGGTGGAGACGTGCCGGTGGTGCACGCCGCGGGTGGTCATGCACTGGTGGGTGGCGTCGATCATCACCGCGACGCCGGCCGGGCGCAGGCTGTCGGTGATGGCGTCGGCGATCTGCTGGGTCATGGTCTCCTGGGTCTGGAGACGACGGGCGAAGATCTCGACCACCTTGGCGAGCTTGGAGATCCCCACCACCCGGTTGGTCGGCATGTAGGCCACGAAGGCCTTGCCCAGGAACGGCGCCATGTGGTGCTCGCAATGGCTCTCGACCTCGATGTCGCGGAGCATGACGATGTCGTCGTAGCCCTGCACGTCCTCGAAGGTGCGGGAGAGCTCCTTGGCCGGGTCGAGGCCATAGCCCTCGAACCATTCGGCGTAGGCGTCGACCACGCGCTTGGGGGTGTCGATCACGCCTTCGCGGCGCGGGTCGTCGCCGGCCCAGGCGATCAGGGTGCGAACGGCCTCCATCGCCTCCTCGCGGGAGGGGCGCTTCACGGCTTCAAGATCAAGGTCAGTCGAGCTGACCAGGGTTCGGTCGCGGATGGCGTCCATGTGTGCGAGCGGTTCTTTCCAGGGCTGAGTTGCGCCGGGACGACGGTCCCGGAGATGACGCGTGCCACCCTTCCTCGTCGGACCGACGCGCCGGGATTGTTCCCGTGGCTTCCGATCCGGGCGATCTGTATATGGGCGCGACGCCTTTCCCGGCAACCGTAACGCAGCGTTAGCTCGACAATGACTTTGGCTCTCTACGACACCATGGCCCGCGCCAAGCGGCCGTTCGTCCCTCGCGATCCCCGGCGGGTGACGATGTATGTCTGCGGGCCGACGGTCTACAACTACGCGCACATCGGCAACTTCCGGCCGGTGGTGGTCTTCGACCTGCTGTTCCGGGTGCTGCGGCGCATCTACGGCGACCAGGCCGTGCTCTACGCCGCCAACGTCACCGACGTGGACGACAAGATCAACGCCAAGGCCCAGGCCGAGGGCGTGCCGATCGCCGCCGTCACCGACCGCTATCTCGAGGCCTACAACGCCGACGCCGCCGCGCTCGGCGCCCTGCCGCCCACCGCGCAGCCCAGGGTCACCGAGACCATGGACGCCATCATCAAGATGATCGCGCGACTGGTGGACAACGGCGCGGCCTACGCCGCTGAAGGCCATGTGCTGTTCGACACCCAGGCGTACGGCGACTACGGCAAGCTGTCCGGCCGCTCGCTGGACGACATGATCGCCGGCGCCCGGGTGGACGTGGCCCCCTACAAGCGCCACCCCGCCGACTTCGTGCTGTGGAAACCCTCCAAGCCCGGCGAGCCGCAGTGGGAGAGCCCCTGGGGCTCCGGCCGCCCCGGCTGGCACATCGAATGCTCGGCGATGATCGAGCAGGTGCTCGGCCTGCCCATCGACATCCACGGCGGCGGCATCGACCTGGTTTTCCCGCACCACGAGAACGAGCGGGCCCAGGGCGTGTGCGCCACCCACGACCACACCTATTCGAACTTCTGGCTGCACAACGGCTTCCTGAACTTCGGCGACGAGAAGATGTCCAAGAGCCTGGGCAACGTCACCCTGGCTCACGACCTCCTGAAACAGGCGCCAGGCGAGGCGATCCGCTGGGCGCTGCTGTCGGCCCACTACCGCCAGCCGCTGGCCTGGACCGAGGACGTGCTGACCCAGGCGCGCAACTCCCTCGACCACCTCTACGGCGTCCTGCAGCGGGCCCGGGAGATCGAGCCGGGCGGCAGCGACAAGCTGGCCGAGGATCAGATCGCGCCGTTGCTCGACGACCTGAACACGCCGCAGGCGATGACGGTCCTGAAGGGCCTGGCCAACGACCTCGACCGGGCGGTGCGCAAGGGCGCGTCCGGAGCCTCGGAGATCAAGCAGGACCTGATGGCGCTGGCCGAGGTGATGGGCTTCCTACAGGCCGATCCCGACGCCTGGTTCCAGGGCGGCGCCGACGACGGGCTGAAGACGCAGATCGAAGCGCTGATCGTCGCCCGCGACGCGGCGCGGGCCGCCAAGGATTGGCCGCAAGCCGATCGTATCCGGGCCGAACTCACCGCCTTGAACGTTGAGGTGATGGACGGACCCGCCGGGGCGACCTGGCGGATCAAGGAACAAGCCTGAGATGCCGATCGGACCCACCCCGCAACTGAAGGCCTCGATGTTCGGACGCATGCCCGTGGGCGGCCCCAAGCCCGCCGGCGGCGGCCCGCCGGCGCCCAAGCCGCCGCCCGGCGTGCGCCTGGAGCATCGGATCGGCATCCAGGCCTCGCCCGAGGCGATCTGGCAGACCATCGTCGACCTGCCGTCCTGGGAGGCCTGGAACCCGCTCTATCCGAAGGCCGCGGGCGAAATCCGCATCGGCGGGGTGCTCGACCTGACCCTGGCGGTGCCGGGCCAGGCGCCGCGGCAGATCCAGCCGACCATCCTGGAATGGGTGCCCAACGAACAGCTGCACTGGCGGCTGACCATGCTGGCCGGCTTCATCAAGTCGGTCCGCTACCTGGAGATCGAGCAGCTGGCGGAGGCGAGCTGCATCGTCTCCAACGGCGAGATCTTCGGCGGCCTGATGGGCCCTTCGATCGCCCGGCGCATGGGCCGCTCGATCCACCGCGGCTTCCGCGAGATGAACGAGGCGCTGAAGACGCGCGCCGAGGCCGCATGGCGCACGGCCGAAGGCTGACCTACATCTAGCCGATGATCGACGACCTCTACTCGGCGAAGCTGCTGAAGCTCGCGGCCAACCTGCCGCGGGCCGGGCGGCTGGCTGCGCCGCAGGCCAGCGTCGAGAAGATCTCCAAGCTCTGCGGCAGCCGGGTGCTGGTCGACGTGGTGGTGGAGGACGGCCTGGTGGCCGATTTCGCCCAGGAGGTGAAGGCCTGCGCGCTGGGCCAGGCCGCCGCCTCGGTGCTCGGCGCGCACGTGGTGGGCGCCAGCCTCCAGGAGCTGGAGGTGGCCCGGGACCAGTTCCGTGCTATGTTGAAACAGGGCGCACCCGCGCCCGACGGACGTTTTTCGGATCTTTCGATGCTCGCCCCGGTGAAGGACTATCCCGCCCGCCACGCCTCGACGCTGCTCGCGTTCGAGGCGGTGACCGAGGCTGTCCGCGAGGCGACCGGCCAGACCGCCGGCCCGGCCACCGGGCGAACTAGCCCCGCCGGCGCGGCTTGATCCGACGAACCCCTCGGCGTAAGCGCTGAGGGCGAATTCCTCCCATCCCGTAGCCGGCATGACTTTCTACGAGAGCTGCGTCAGGGGCGCGTTGCGCGCCTACAAGCTGACGCTTTCGCCGCTGATCGGGCGGCAATGCCGGTTCCTTCCGACCTGCTCGGAATACGCCGCCGCAGCCCTGATCAGCCATGGCCCGTGGCGCGGCGCTCTGCTCGCCGGCCGCAGGCTATGCCGTTGTCATCCCTGGGGCGGCGCAGGTTTCGACCCGCCGCCGCCCTCGCGCAGGGGCGCTGACCGCCCCGCGCGCACCTGGACCTGTGAACCATGATCGAACTGATTTTCCCCGACGGCTCCCAGCGCCAATTCGAAGATGGCGTCACGGGCCGCGACATCGCCGCCGGCATCTCCAAGTCGCTGGAGAAGAAAGCCGTGCTCATCAAGCTCGACGGCGAGCTCCTCGACCTCGATCGCGCGCTCTCCAAGGGCGGCCGGTTCGAGATCCTGACGCGGGAGAGCCCCGAGGCCCTGGAGACCATCCGCCACGACGCCAGCCACGTGATGGCCGAGGCCGTGCAGGAGCTGTTCCCCGGCACGCAGGTGACGATCGGCCCGTCGATCGAGGACGGCTTCTACTACGACTTCGCCCGCGACGAGCCGTTCAGCCTCGACGACCTGGCGAAGATCGAGCAGCGCATGAAGGAGATCGTCGACCGCGACGAGCCGATCCGGCGCGAGGTCTGGAAGCGCGACGACGCCATCGCCCACTTCAAGTCGATCGGCGAGGCCTACAAGGCCGAGATCATCGAGGGCATCCCGGCCGGCGAGGACGTCAGCGTCTATCGCCAGGGCGACTGGAAGGACCTCTGCCGCGGGCCGCACCTGCCGTCGACGAAGGCCGTGGGCAAGGCCTTCAAGCTGACCAAGCTGGCCGGCGCCTACTGGCGCGGCGACCACCGCAACGCCCAGCTGCAGCGCATCTACGGCACGGCCTGGGCCTCGGAGGCCGACCTCGAAGCCTACATCAAGCGCATCGAGGAGGCCGAGAAGCGGGACCACCGCAAGATCGGCCGGGCCATGGACCTCTTCCACCTGCAGGAAGAGGCCAAGGGGATGATCTTCTGGCACCCCAAGGGCTGGACGCTGTTCCGGACGCTGGAGGAGTACATCCGCCGCCGCCTGGACGCCGACGGCTACAAGGAGATCAAGACGCCGCAGATCATGGATCGCACGCTCTGGGAGCGCTCCGGCCACTGGGAGAAGTTCGGCCAGAGCATGTTCACGTGCGAAACGACGGAAGGCGAAGAGCTGGCCGTTAAACCGATGAACTGCCCGGGACACATCCAGATCTTCAACGTCGGCCAGAAATCCTACCGGGACCTGCCGCTGCGCTTCGCGGAGTTCGGCGCCTGCCACCGGTACGAGCCGTCAGGGGCGCTGCACGGCATCATGCGCCTGCGCGCCTTCACGCAGGACGACGCCCACATCTTCTGCCGCGACGACCAGATCGAGAGCGAGACGACGAAGTTCGTGCGCCTGCTGCACACGGTCTACGACGACCTGGGCGTGGAGCTGCACAGCGTGAAGCTGGCGCTGCGGCCCGACCTGCGGGCGGGCTCCGACGAGGTCTGGGACATCGCCGAGGCCAAGCTGGAGCGCGCCGCCAAGGCCGCCGGCGTCGAGGTCGAGCTGCTGCCGGGCGAGGGCGCCTTCTACGGGCCGAAGCTGGAGTTCCACCTGCGCGACGCGATCGGCCGCACGTGGCAGTGCGGCACGCTGCAGCTCGACTTCGTGCTGCCGGAGCGGCTGGACGCCACCTACATCGCCGAGGACGGCTCCAAGCAGCGGCCGGTGATGCTGCACCGGGCGGTGTTCGGCGCGGTGGAACGATTCCTCGGCATCCTGATTGAAAATTTCGCCGGGGCGTTCCCGCTCTGGCTCGCGCCTGTGCAGGTGGTCGTGGCGACGATCACGTCCGACGCCGACGACTACGCCCGCCAGGTCGCGGCGACGTTCGCGGCGAAGGGCCTGCGCGTGGAGACGGATCTGCGCAACGAGAAGATCAACTATAAGGTGCGGGAACACAGTCTCGCCAAGGTTCCCGTCATAGCTGTCGTCGGCCGCCGGGAGGCGGAGCTTGGGCAGGTCGCTCTTCGGCGGCTGGGCTCCGACCGACAGGAGGTCCTGGCCGTGGAGGCCGCGTCGAACGGGCTTGCCTTAGAGGCGAGTCCGCCCGATGTTGCCCCCGGTATGCGGGCCGCCAACTCGACGGCCCGGGGGACGGTCGGCGCCATGGAGGCTGGATGAACGGCATCGCCGCACCGATCGTCGCAGTAGAATCCGCCCCGATGCCGGACTTCCTGCGGCCCCGCCGCAGCGTCTCGGTGGTGATGGTGGTCTACATGACCGGCGAGGCGCTCGAGCAGAGCGTGGCGTGCGTGCTGCGCGATCCGCTGGTGGACGAGTTCGTCATTGTCGACAACGGCTCGAACCGCGTCGACGCCGCGGGCCTGCGCAACCTTGCCGATCGTGACGAGCGGGTGGTGTTGCTCGCAGGCCACGGGAACATAGGATTCGCCCGTGGGGCGAATCTCGGCGCCCGCCGGGCGCGCGGCGAAATCCTGGTCTTCCTCAACCCCGACGCCTTCCTGCAACCCGGCTGCATCGCCGAGCTGGTCCGCGAGATCTTGGACCGGCCGGTGCCCTGCATCGTCGGCGGCCGGGTGCTGAACTCCGACCGCACCGAGCAGCGCGGCGCGCGGCGGGGCGACATCACCCCGGTGACGGCGCTGCTGTCGCTGAGCCGGCTGTCGCGGCACGTGCCGGCCTGGCGCCGCTACGAGGTGCACTGGGAGTGCGACGCCGCGCCGGAACAGGTGGCCCCGGTGCCGACCATCTCGGGCGCCTGCTTCTGCATGCGGCGCGAGGACTTCGACAGCGTCCACGGTTTCGACGAGAAGTACTTCCTGCACGTGGAGGACGTCGACCTGTGCTGGCGCGTGCGCCAGCAGGGCGGCCTGGTGCTGTTCCACCCGAAGGCCGAGGTGATCCACCTGGGCCACACCAGCCAGACCAGCCCGCTGCGGGTCGAGTTCCACAAGGGCGTCGGCCTCGCCCGTTATTTCCGCAAGCGCGCCGAGGGCGCCTCGCAACAGCTGCTGGCCTGGCTGCTGTCGCCGGTGATCGTCTTCACCGCCCTGGTGCGGCCGGTGATGTGGCGGCTGAAGGGCCGCGCGCTCTAGGCCAGCTTCGGGCCCGGGAACACCCCGGCGCGGCTGACCGAGGCGGTCGGCGGCTTGCCCAGGATGCCCGCCATCCACTTCGACGTGTCGATCAGCGCGGCGATGTCGTAGCCGGTCGCGAAGCCCGCCCGCTCCAGCATGTAGACCAGGTCCTCGGTGCCGATGTTGCCGGTGGCGTCCGGGGCGAACGGACAACCGCCCAGGCCCCCGCAGCTGGCGTCCAGCACGTCGACGCCGGCCTCGACGCTGGCGTAGGCGTTGGCGAGGCCGGTGTTGCGCGTGTCGTGGAAGTGCATGCGCAGCCGGGCGTCCGGGGCGGCCTCGCGGGCCTGCGCCACCCGGCGGCGCACCGTCCAGGGGTCGGCGACCCCGATGGTGTCGGCCAGCGCCAGCTCCGCCACCTTCAGCTCGTCGGCGACCCGGACCACCTTCAGCACCTGCTCGTCGGAGACCTCGCCGTCGAACGGGCAGCCGAAGGCCACCGAGATGGTGACGGTGATCGGCGGCCCGCCCGCCTGCGCCTTGCGCGCGGCGATGGCGCGGAGCGCGGCGATCTGCTCGTCCACCGAGGCGCCCTGGTTGCGGATGCCGAAGCCGTCGGTGGCGCAGACCACCACATTGGCCTCGTCGCAGCCGGCCGCCACGCAGCGCTCCCAACCCTTCTCGTTCAGCACCAGCCCGATGCGCGAGCGGCCGGACCGGTGGGGCAGGGCGGCGGAGATCTCCTCGGCGCCGGCCATCTGCGGCACCCGCCTGGGGTTGACGAAGGACACGGTCTCCATGCGTCGCGCGCCGGCCGCCTCCAGCCGGGCGATGAACTCCAGCTTCTGGTCGACCTCGAGGATCGCCTTCTCGTTCTGCAGCCCGTCGCGCGGGCCCACTTCGACGATCTCGATCGGCCGGCTCATCGGGCGGCTCCCTGGTCGGCGGTCTCCTTGGCCTCGTAGATCCGCAGGGTCATCTTGTCTCCGTTCGAGTAGTCCAGCCCCTTCACCGTGGCGACCAGCACCGCCTGCGCCTGGTGCGCCAGCAGCGCCCGGCGGAAGGCGGCGTCCTGGCGGCTCTCCACCACCGCCGGCCGGCTCTCCACGATGGCCTCCGCCGCCTCGTCCGGCCCGTCGAGCTCGGTGGGCGTGCCGAGCGCGAAGACCAGGCTGGGCTCGGCGTAGCCCGCCACCGCCACCGGAGCGTCGGCGAGCCCCTGGCGGGGCAGCAGGCGGGCCTTGGCCATCACCTTCTCCGTCCGGCTCGAGAGCCACAGCGGGTCAAGCCGCGGCGCCAGGCCGGCGGCCAGGGCGGCATGGCCCAGCAGGCCGAGGCCCAGCGCGCTGACCAGGGCGCCGCGCGGCGTATTCCGCACCATCATATAGGCGCCCGCCAGCCCCGCCGCCGCCAGCAGCACGCCGGCGACCACCGCGCCGGCCACGTCGTCCGCGCCCTCGCCGTAGATCGACAGCAGGTAGAAGCAGGCCCCCGCCAGCGCCACCCCGACCAGCGCCGAGAGCGCCGCGCCGATCCAGCGGACGCGCGCGCCCAGCGGCTCAGCCAGCGCCGCGGCGGCCAGCCAGGCGAAGGCGCCGTAGGTCGGCAGCGGGTAGTGGACCAGCTTGGTCGGCATCAGCTCGAAGACGATCCACGACGGCAGCAGCCAGGCGACCGCGAACCGCACGCCCGGCTCGTTGCGGCGCCGCCACGCCGTGACCAGGGCGGCCGGCAGCAGCAGGGTCATCGGGAACAGCAGGATCGGCGCGAGCAGGCTGTGGTAACCCGGCGGCGCGCCGTGGCTCTCCTGGCCGCCGGCCAGCTTGGGGGCGAGGTCGCCGCCGAGCGCGGCGCTCCAGAATCCGCCGTCGGTGGCGACGGTGACCGCGCCGGCCCAGGGCCCGACGATCGCCAGGATGACGATCAGCCCCCAGTAGCCGTTCAGCCGCCCCAGCCAGGCGGGCCGGCGGTCGACGGCGATCAGCGCCAGGATGGTCAGCGCCACCACCATCGGCCCGACCGGCCCCTTCACCAGGATGGCGATCGCCAGCGCGACCCAGAAGATCCAGGGGGTGGCGCGACCGGCGGGCGGCCCGTCGCGTCCCGCGGCATAGAGCCTGGCGAGCGCGGCCAGGGCGAGCGTCGTGGTCCCGCAGAGCACGGCGTCGGTCTTGGCGATCATCGCCTCGGTGGAGAGCAGGAAGGTCGCGCCCAGCATGGCGCCGGCCAGGAGGCCGGCCTGCGGGCCGAAGAAGGCCGCCGCCCCCCAGGCGCAGGCCGCCGCCGCCAGCATGGCGCCGAGCAGCGACGGGATCCGGTAGGCCCAGATGTCCCGCGCCTCGGGGCTGGAGAGCAGGGAGACGCTGGCCGCCTGCAGCCAGTGGATGCCCACCGGCTTCTTGAACCGGGGCTGGTCCTGGTAGTGGATCACCACGAAGTCGCGGGTCTCCAGCATCTGGGCGGTGGCCTGGGCGAAACGCGATTCGTCGCGGTCCAGCGGCGGCACGGCGAGCAGGCCGGGCAGGCCGGCTATGAAGGCGATCAGCGCTGCGAGCGCGGGTCCCCGCCAGCCGCGGCTCCAGCGCGCCAGTTCACCTTCAAGCGTCATTTGATCCTGATACCACGATCCTTCCCTCCGCCGCCTTTTCCGCTATGGAGGGCCATGGCTGGAACCCCCCAGAATTTGGCCCCCGACATCTCCGTCGTGGTCCCGGTGTTCGACGAGGAGGGCGCCGCCCCGGCCCTGGCGCGGGAGATCGCCGCGGCCTTCGCCGGCCGTAACTTCGAGATCGTCTTCGTCGACGACGCCAGCCGGGACGGCACGCGCGCGGCGCTGAAGGCGCTTCAGGGCGAGATACCTCAGCTTCGGGTGCTCAGCCACCGGAAGAACTCAGGCCAGAGCCGGGCGATCCGCACGGGCGTCCTCGGCGCCCGCGGCGCGGTCATCGTCACCCTCGACGGCGACGGCCAGAACGACCCCGCGGACGGGCCCCAGCTGGTGGATGCGCTGCTCGCCGGGCCGCCGGAGCTCGCGCTGGTCGGCGGCGAGCGGGTCAAGCGCCAGGACAGCCAGGCCAAGAAGGTCGCATCGCGGATCGGCAACGGCGTGCGCAAACGGCTGCTGAAGGACACCGCCAACGACACCGGCTGCGGCCTGAAGGCGTTCCGGCGCGAGGCCTTCCTGCGGCTCCCCTATTTCGACCACATCCACCGCTACCTGCCGGCGCTGATGCTGCGCGAGGGCTACCTCACCGCGTTCCGGCCGGTGAACCACCGCCACCGCCAGACCGGGCGGTCGAAGTACACCAACCTCGGACGGCTGTGGGCGTCGCTGTCGGACCTGGCGGGGGTCATGTGGCTGCAGTCGCGGGCCCGCCATCCGGGCGTCGTCGACGAGGCCTGACGGGCCCCTTAGGTGAAGGCGGTGAAGATCAGCGCCACCACGGTCAGGTCGATGAAGCGCAAGGCGAATTGAGTCATGGGCCGGCCCGTGGTCGAAAATCCTAACGGGGGTTAAGCAAGACCCGCGCCAGAAGGTTCGAGCGGTCATGGCCCTGTTCTTCGATGTGGAGTGGTTCGACGCCCGGCTCGCGGAGCGGGGGCTTTCCCGCCCGGTGCTGGCGGCGGCGGCCGGCCTGAGCGAGGCCGAGCTGGCGCTAGTCTTCAAGGACCAGCGGGAGCTTTCTGCCGCGGAGGTGTCGGCGTTTGCCGAGCTGCTCGGCGCGGCGCCGTCGGCCGTGGCCTCACATGCCGGGATCTCGACGCCGGATCCGGGGCGGTCCTCGCCGGCCGACGCCCGGCTCGGCGCGCTCGAACGCCGCGTCGCGGCGCTGGAGGCGGAGGTGGCGCGGCTGCGCGGGCGCTAGATGTCGGTGCGGGCGACGCGGCCCTTGCGCGCGCGGCGGTCCTTGGAGCCCGACCATTCGGTGCGGTTGTAGCTGGCCTTGGCCGTGTCGATCACTGTCGCGCCGGCCCGCAGGCCGCGCTTCTGTCCGTCCTGGCCCAGCAGATGCGCGGCGAACGCGGCGTCGTCCCCGGATTTCGCGGCGCGCGGCGGCGGCTGGCGCGGCGAGTCCACCGGGACCGGCAGGTTGGTGGCCTCGGTGTCCGCCGACTCCTCGACGGCGTCCGCGTCGGCGTTGCGCGCGCGGCGCAGGTGGGCGGCGCGGCGGATCGGATCGATGGGCGAGGTCATGGCGGCGCCATCCTCAACGGCCTTGGTTAAGAAACGCTCCCCGAGCTTAGCCTTGATGGGCTTCAGCGCTTGGTGGCGAGCTTCTCGATCTGGGCCTGCATCTCTTCCATGCGCTTGCGCAGCTCGATCAGGGCGTCGTCGACCGGCGGGGCCGCCGGCTCGGCGCGCGGCGGCGGCGCGGCGGGCTCTTCCGGCTTCACGTAGGCGAAGGGCGAGAACATCTTCATCGCCCGCTCGAAGAGCGCCATGTTCTGGCGGATCTGCTCCTCGTAGACGCCGAGGCCGGCGCCCTGGCCAAGCGACGAGAACTGGCCGCGCATGCGGTCCTGCTGCTGGGTGAAGCTGGCCAGCGACAGCTCCAGGTAGCTCGGCAGGAAGGCCTGCATGGAGTTGCCGTAGAAACCGATCAGCTGACGGAGGAACTGGATCGGCAGCAGGCTCTGACCCTGGCTCTCCTCCTCGAAGATGATCTGGGTCAGGACGGAGCGGGTGATGTCGTCGTTGGTCTTGGCGTCATAGACCACGAAGTCGACGCCCTTCTTCACCATGTCGGCCAGGTGCTCGAGGGTGACGTAGCTGGATGAGGCGGTGTTGTAGAGCCGCCGGTTGGCGTACTTCTTGATGACCACGCGTTCGCCCGGCGACGCGGTGTCGTTACCTTCCGTCTCGGCCATCCCAGATCCTTTGCGGGCCGGCTGCGGGAGCCCCGCGAGCCCTAGTTCTGCACCGCAGTATCGCGGATGCGAGCTTAATGGCAAATGGCTGGAGGTTTCCGCGGGATGCGGACTTGTGCAAAGCCCCAGCCTTACCCAATAGATTAACCCGGGCCGTCGATCGCCTGCAGGAGCCGCCGCCATGAGCGACATCGTCATCGTTTCCGCCGCCCGCACCCCCGTGGGGTCGTTCAACGGGGCGCTTTCCAGCCTTGCGGCGCACGAGCTCGGCAAGATCGCCATCCAGGCCGCGGTCGAACGCGCCGGCATCTCGGCGGCCGACGTCGACGAGGTGATCATGGGCCAGGTGCTGCAGGCCGGCGCCGGCCAGGGTCCCGCCCGCCAGGCCGCGGTCAACGCCGGCGTGCCGGTGGAGAGCCCCGCCTGGAGCCTCAACCAGCTCTGCGGCTCCGGCCTGCGTGCGGTCGCGCTCGCCGCCCAGCAGATCCAGGACGGCTCGGCCGACATCGTCGTCGCCGGCGGCCAGGAGAGCATGAGCCAGTCGCCGCACGCCGCCAACCTGCGCAACGGCCAGAAGATGGGCGACCTAGCCTTCGTCGACACCATGATCAAGGACGGCCTGTGGGACGCCTTCCACGGCTACCACATGGGCCAGACGGCCGAGAACATCGCCGCCCGCTGGCAGATCACCCGCGAGGACCAGGACAAGTTCGCCGTGGCCTCCCAGAACCGCGCCGAGGCCGCGCAGAAGGGCGGCCGGTTCGCCGACGAGATCGCCCCGGTGACCATCAAGGGGCGCAAGGGCGACACGGTCGTCGACCAGGACGAATACATCCGCCACGGCGCGACGCTGGAAAGCGTCTCGGGCCTGAAGCCGGCCTTCAACAAGGAAGGCACCGTCACCGCCGCCAACGCCTCGGGCCTCAACGACGGGGCCGCGGCCCTGGTGCTGATGACCGCCGACGAGGCTAAGAAGCGCGGCCTGAAGCCGCTCGCCCGCATCGCCTCCTGGGCGCACGCCGGCGTCGATCCCTCGATCATGGGCACCGGCCCGATCCCGGCCAGCCGCAAGGCGCTGGAGAAGGCCGGCTGGAGCGTCGGCGACCTCGACCTGGTGGAATCCAACGAGGCCTTCGCGGCGCAGTCCATCTGCGTGGTGCGCGACCTCGGGCTGGACCCGGCGAAGGTCAACGTCAACGGCGGGGCCATCGCCATCGGGCATCCGATCGGCGCCTCCGGCGCCCGGATCCTGACCACCCTGCTGCACGAAATGAAGCGCTCGGGCGCGTCCAAGGGCCTGGCGACGCTTTGCGTGGGCGGCGGTATGGGCGTGGCGATGTGCGTCGAGCAGGTCTAGCCGCAGCGCCGGATCAACCGGCGTCGGTCGTTCTAGGGAAGGAATGCGTATGGCTAGGGTGGCGTTGGTCACGGGTGGAACCCGCGGCATCGGACGGGCGATCGTCCAGCGGCTGAAGGCCGACGGGATGAAGGTGGCGGCGGGCTACTCCGGCAACGACGCCGCGGCGGAATCCTGTGCGCGCGACCTGGGCGTCATGGTCGTGAAGGGCAACGTCGGCAACTTCGCCGACTGCCAGCAGGCCGCCGAGGCCGTGCGCGCCGAGCTTGGCCCGATCGACGTCCTGGTCAACAACGCCGGCATCACCCGCGACGGCGTCTTCCACCGGATGAACGCCGAGCAGTGGAGCGAGGTGATCCGGGTCAACATGGACAGCCTGTTCAACATGACCCGGCAGGTGATCGACGGCATGCGCGAGCGCGAGTGGGGCCGGATCATCAACATCTCCTCGATCAACGGCCAGAAGGGCCAGATCGGCCAGACCAACTACTCCGCCGCCAAGGCCGGGATGATCGGCTTCACCAAGGCGCTGGCCCTGGAGAACGCCAAGAAGGGCGTCACCGTGAACGCCATCGCCCCCGGCTACATCGACACCGAGATGGTGCAGGCGGTGCCGGAGAAGGTGCTGGAAAGCATCATCGCCGGGATCCCGGTCGGCCGGCTCGGGCGTGGCGATGAGATCGCCGACATGGTGGCCTTCCTGGCCGGCGAACATGCCGGATATGTGACGGGATCGACGCTGTCCCTGAACGGCGGGCAGTATATGGCCGGGTGACGGCCTCGCCCGCGTCCAAAAAGCGCCCTGATCAACCCGCATCACCTTGCTGATCATGAACGGTGAGCCAGCGGCGTTTTCCAGGACGATCTTTGCAGCGGTGCTTTTCACCGCCGGTCTTGGAATCGCAAATCCCGCCGCGGCCGGGCCGGAGAGCCTCCGCGACAGCCTGTTCGGCCGGCGTCCTTCCGAGGGGCGGCCGCTCACCGCGCCGCCGGTGGCGCGCTACGTCTCCGAGGGCGGGGACGTCTTCGTGCTCGACCGCACCCAGTCGCGCCCGCTGCTGAAGTTCGACAACGACCCCGAGGTCTGGGCGCTGCGCTCGCAACCGGCCCCGCGCGGCGACGTGATCTACAAGAACGACCTTGGCGAGCCGGTGCTGCGCGCCACCCGACTGGGCGGCGTCACCCTGTTCACCGACCAGCGGCCGGGCGGCTCGGCGGCGGCGCTGTCGGGCGGCGGCGTGCCGCTGCGCCTGAGCCCCCTGGGGCCGCAGGCCCTGCTCGAGCGGCTGGCGCAGGCCAGCGCCCGGGCCAGCCGCGCGGCGCGGCGGCTGATCCCCTTCGACGCCGACGCCTCGCCGGCCTCCTCGGCGCTGATCGCCGACGCCGCCACCGTGACCAGCGAGGCGGTCGTCCGCATGACCCGGCGCAACGACGGCGGCAACCTGCTGGCGCGCCTGCGGCAGGTGCGCCTGGTGGAGGGCCGCAAGTCCTCCGCCCAGCTCAACCAGGGCACCTTGCAGATCACCGTCGCGCCGTCCGAGGGCCTGGCCGGCCGGCCCTCGTCGGAACGCATCGTGGCGGTCGCCGCCGCCGCCCGCTAGCCCGGCCCGCTAGCCGCGGAACATGTCCTTGGCCTCGCGCACCGCGGCGAAGGCCTTGTAGTCCGGCTGCCCGGCCGCGCCGACCCGCTCGGCCAGCTGCGGCGCGCGGAGGAAGGGATTGGTCGCCTTCTCCAGGCCGATGGTGGTGGGCACGGTGGGCTCGCCCCGCTCGCGGGCGGCGAACACCGCCGCGGCGCGGGCCTTGAGCGCCGGGCCGTCGTCCACCGACAGGGCGAAGCGGGCGTTGGAGGCGGTGTACTCGTGGGCGCAGTAGACGCGGGTGTCGTCGGGCAGGGCGGCGAGGCGCTGCAGGCTGTCCCACATCTGCTCCGGCTTGCCCTCGAACAGCCGCCCGCAGCCCAGCGCGAACAGGGTGTCGCCCACGAAGGCGACAGCGTCGTCGGCGTCGTAGTAGGCGATGTGCCCGAGCGTATGACCGCCGGACTCGATCACCTCGAAGCGGGTCTCGCCCAGCATCACCGAGTCGCCGCCGCGCACCTCCCGGTCCAGCCTGGCGATGCGGGTGACCTCTCCGGGACCGACCACTTGGGCGCCGGTGGCCGCCTTGACCTCCTCGTTGCCGCCGGCGTGGTCGGGGTGCCAGTGGGTGTTGAGGATCAGGGCGAGCTTCCAGCCGAGCTTGTCCAGCTCGCGCAGGATCGCGCCGGCCTCCGGCGTGTCGATGCAGGCCGCCAGGCCGCTGGCCTCGTCGCGCACCAGGAAGCCATAGTTGTCGGACAGGCAGGCGAACTGATGGACGGTGAGCGGCATCCCGGGACCTCCGGAGGCGACAACCTCCTGCGAACGGATTTAGGCTCACCCCTCGTCATAGTCGAGCATAGCCGCACCCGATGCGCAGGGACGTCCTCGAGCTTCGCCAGTTCTACGCCTCCGACCTCGGCCGGGCGGCGCGGGTCATGGTGACCCGCAAGGTGGTCGAGGCCTGGAGCGATGCGCATGGGCTGGACGTGCTGGCGCTCGGCTACGCCACCCCGTTCGTCCTGCCGCTGCAGCCGGCGACCCGCCGGGTGGTCGCGGCCATGCCCGCCCAGCAGGGGGTGGAGCTCTGGCCGGGCGGCGAGCGCAACCTGGCCACCCTGGTGGCGGAGGATGCCCTGCCGTTCGCCAACGCCCTGTTCGACCGCATCCTGGTGGCCCACGCCATCGAGGAGGCCGCCGATCCCATCGGCCTGCTGCGCGAGGTCTGGCGGGTGCTGGCGCCCACCGGCCGGGTGATCGTCGCCGTGGCCGCGCGCAACGGCCTGTGGGCCAATGTCGAGAAGACGCCCTTCGGCCACGGACGCCCCTACAGCCGCGGGCAGCTCGCCGAGTTGCTGCGCGAAGCGGAGCTGGAGCCCTCGGGCTGGACCCGCGCCCTCTATGTGCCGCCGCTCGGCTGGATGGCCGGCTGGGCGGAGGGCTTCGAGCAGGCCGGCTCGCGGCTGTGGCCCGGGTTCGCCGGCGTGGTGCTGATGGAGGCGGTGAAGCAGACCTTCGCGGTGAAGCCGCGCGCGTCGCGGGTGCGGGCCCGGGCGGCGCGGCCCGTGCTGGTCCCTGCGCCGGGCGTGGCGCCGGTTTCCCGGGCGCCCGACATCGCCGCTCGGCCGCCCCTCTTGGAGCGGACCCGGGAAAGCCTTAGCCTGACAGTCAGATCCGCCGCTGGTGGCGCAACCGGAGACGCGTGCCCATGAAGATGATCGTCGCGGTCATCAAGCCCAGCCGCCTCGACGCGGTGCTCGACGCCGTCACCGAGGCGGGCGCCTCGGGCCTGACCGTCACCGAGGTGCGCGGCTACGGCCGACAGCGGGGCAAGACCGAGGTCTACCGCGGCGCGGAATACGAGGTGAAGCTGCTGCCCAAGGTGAAGCTGGAGATCGCCGTGCCGAGCGACATCGTCGAGGCGGTGGTCGAGGCCATCGCCACGACGGCCAACTCCGGCAAGATCGGCGACGGCAAGGTCTTCGTCATGGACCTGGAGCAGGCGCTGCGCATCCGCACCGGCGACCGCGACGCCGCCGCCATCGCCGGCTAGGAGGTCTTCGCCCGCGCCCGGCGCTTAGGCCGCGGCGCATCCGGATTCGGAAGGACGACTTCGCCGAACAGGTCCGTCGGCGCCGCCTCCGGAGCGCCTTCGGCCCGGCGGCTGAGCAGGAACAGCGCCGACTCGGCGCGCCAGTTCTCCAGCATCCCGTTGGGGTCGATCGGCCGCGCCGGCTTGCCCGCCGTCAGCGCCGCGCAGGCGTCGATGCGCAGGTCGAGCTCACGGCACAGGTCGTTGAAGTCGGCCAGCGTGCACAGGTGGATGTTGGCGGTCGCCCACCACGGGTCGGGCAGGGCGCGGGTCTCCGGCATCCGGCCACGGGTCATCAGCGACATCCGCATCCGCCAGTGGCCGAAGTTCGGGACCGAGACGATGGCCTGGTCGGCGATGCGCAGCAGTTCGGAGAGCACGTGCCGCGGCTCGCGCATCTGTTGCAGGGTCTTGGACAGGATCGCGTAGTCGAACGCCCGGGTCGGGAAGTGGTCGAGGTCGCGGTCGCCGTCGCCCTGCACCACCACCAGGCCGCGGGCCAGGCAGGCGGCGACGCCGGCCGGGCTGATCTCCAGTCCCTGGCCGTCGATGCGCTTCTCGCGGCTGAGCAGCTCCAGGAGCTCGCCCTCGCCGCAGCCGACGTCGAGCACGCGCGCGCCCGGCCGCACCAGCCGCATGATCTCGCGGAAGTCCTCGCGCTCGGCGCTCATGCCAGGCCCCGCGCCTGGGCGGTGGAGGCGAAGAACCCCCGCAGGGTGCGGTCGAGCTGCGGCTCGTCGAGGAAGAAGGCGTCGTGCCCCTTGTCGGTCTCGATCTCCGCGAAGCTCGCCCGGCAGCCGGCGGCGTTCAGGGCGCGGACGATGTCGCGGCTCTCGGCGGTCGAATAGAGCCAGTCCGACGAGAAGGAGAGCACGCAGAACCGCACGCCGCGCGCCTTCCTGAACGCCTGCGCCAGCACCCCGTCGTGCTGGGCGGCGAGGTCGAAATAGTCCAGCGCCCGGGTGATGTAGAGGTAGGAGTTGGCGTCGAAGCGATCGACGAAGCTGGTCCCTTGGTGGCGCAGGTAGCTCTCCACCTGGAAGTCGGCGTCGAAGCCCCAGGACAGGCCGTCGCGCTGCAGCTCGCGGCCGAACTTGCGCTGCAGGGCCGGCTCCGAGAGATAGGTGATGTGCGCGGCCATCCGGGCCACGGCCAGCCCCTTCTCGGGCCGCACGCCGGCCTTCTCATAGGCGCCGCCGCGCCAGTCGGGATCGGCCATGATCGCCTGCCGGCCGACCTCGTGGAAGGCGATGTTCTGGGCCGAGTGGCGCGCCGCCGCGGCGATGCAAACCGCGGAGAACAGCTTCTCCGGATAGTCCGCCGCCCACTGCAGCACCTGCATGCCGCCCATGGAGCCGCCGACCACCGCCAGCAGGGTCTCGATGCCCAGCGCCTCGATCAGCATCGCCTGCGCCCGCACCATGTCGGCGATGGTGATCACCGGGAAGGTCAGGCCGTAGACCTCGCCGGTCTTCGGATCCACGGACGACGGGCCCGTCGAGCCCATGCAGCCGCCGACCACGTTGGTGCAGATGATGAAGTAGCGCTCCGGATCCAGCGGCAGGCCGGGGCCGATCACCCGGTTCCACCAGCCAGGCTTGCCGGTCACCGGATGGGTCGAGGCCGCGTGCTGGTCGCCGGTCAGGGCGTGGCAGACCAGGATCGCGTTGGACCGGGTGTCGTTCAGCGTCCCGTAGGTCTGGTAGGCGATCTGCAGCCCGCCGAGGCTGGCGCCGGACTCCAGGCGCAGGGTCTTGCCCGCCGGAAAGCTGAAGGTTCCGCCGTCGGTGTCGTACGCGGCGGTTGCAGCGGCCGTGCGGGTCATGGCCGCCTTGGACCGCCAACCCCATTCGGTGTCAATGGCTTCGCAGCCGCGGCGCAGCCCGCTATGACGTCCACCCTTGGGGTGGAGCATCGATGGACCGGCTGATCCTTTTCCGGCACGGCAAGGCCGAACAGGAGTCCGTAAGCGGCGACGACTTCGACCGGCGGCTCTCGCCCCGGGGCGTGCGCGAGTCCGCGGAAATGGGCGGGTCGCTGGCGAACCTGGGCCTGAAGCCGGACCTGGCGCTTGTCTCGCCCGCCGCCCGCACCCGGGAGACCTGGGCCGCGGCGGAGCCGGCCTTCCCGGCCGCCGAGGTCCGTTGCGACGACGACCTCTACCACGCCGATCCCGGCACGATCCGCCGCGTGGCCGAGCACGGCGGCCGCGATCGGGCGACCGTGATGGTGGTCGGCCACAATCCCGGTCTGCAGGAATTGGCCGTGCGACTGCTGATGGAGGGCGGCGCGCCGCCGTCACTGGTGGCCCGCGCCCAGCGGCAGTTCCCCACCGCCGCCGCGGCGGTGTTCCTGTTCGACGCCGCCGGGCGCCCGGCCTTCGACGGCCTGTTCTACCCGGAGCGAGGCGATTGAGCCGGATCTACAAGATACTGCCGCGTGGCGAGTGGGAGGCGGCGCAGGCCGCCGGGCGCTTCGAAGGCTCCGGCGTCGATCTCGCCGACAGCTACATCCACTTCTCCACCGCCGCCCAGGCGCAGGAGACGGCGCGGCGGCACTTCGCGGGCCAGGCGGGGCTGGTGGTGCTGGAGATCGAGGCGGACGATCTGGGCGCGGGCCTGCGCTGGGAGCCCTCGCGCGGCGGCGACCTCTTCCCGCACCTCTATGGCCCGCTGGAGACCCGGCTCGTCCGCGCGGTGACCGACGCCCCGCTCGACGCCGACGGGGCGCCGCAGATCGGCCCACGGGCATGAGCGCCCTGCACGGCCTGGCCACGCGGGCCCTGCGGTCGCTCGATCCGGAGGACGCCCACGGCCTGGCCATCCGCGGCCTAAAGCTGGGCCTGGGGCCGGTCGCCGGGCCGGACGATCCGATCCTGGCCGGTGAGTTGGCCGGCCTGCGGCTGCCCAACGTGGTCGGTCTGGCGCCCGGCTTCGACAAGGACGCAGAAGTCTTCGGCCCGATGCTGCGCGCCGGCTTCGGCTTCGTGGAGTGCGGCACCGTCACGCCGCTGCCGCAGGCGGGCAACCCGCGGCCGCGGCTGTTCCGGCTGACCGAGGACCGCGCGGTCATCAACCGCATGGGCTTCAACAACCGCGGCCTGGAGCCCTTCGCCGTCCGCTTTGCGCGCCGCGGGCCGGGCGTGGTCGGCGCCAACATCGGCGCCAACAAGGACGCGGCCGACCGGATCGAGGACTATGTCGTCGGCCTGAAGCGGCTCTGGGGCCTGGCCTCCTACTTCACCATCAACATCTCGTCGCCCAACACGCCGGGGCTGCGCGCCCTGCAGACCAAGGCGGCGCTCGAGGAGCTGCTGGGTCGGCTGGCGCAGGCCCGCGACGCCCTGCCGGCCGGGGGCCGGGTCCCGATGTTCCTGAAGGTCGCGCCCGATCTCGAGGACGGCGAGGTGGAGACCATCGTCGAGACCGTGGTCGCCCACGGCCTGGCCGGGATCATGGTCTCCAACACCACCATCACGCGGCCCGCTCTGGCGTCGGGGTTCCGCGAGGAGGCCGGCGGCCTCTCCGGCGCGCCGCTGAGGGCGCTGTCGACCCAGGTGCTGCAGCGGTTCGCGGCGGCCTCGGCCGGGCGGCTGGCGCTGGTGGGGGTCGGCGGAATCGCCTCCGGCGCCGACGCCTACGAGAAGATCCGCGCCGGCGCCTGCGCCGTGCAGCTCTATTCGGCCCTGGTGTTCGAGGGGCCGGGCCTGGTGACCCGCATCAAGCGCGACCTCGCCGCGCGCCTGCGCGCCGACGGCTTCGCTTCCGTGCAGGCCGCGACCGGCGCGAAATAAGTCGGCAGGCGCGAAAGCCTTGCGCGCACGCACCGGCCGCGTTGCCGAACCTCTCGGGCTGGATTAACGGGAACAGCATGGCGGACGCCGCAACGCCGCAGGAGCTTCCCCGGCCGGACAGGCCCCGCTTCTTCTGGCCGGGCGGTCTCTCGGCGCGCCTGCTCACGCTCACCATCCTGTTCGTCGCCCTGGGCGGCGCCCTGGCGCTGCCGCCGGCGCTGGCGGCGTTCGAGGAGCAGTGGCTGCTGGACCGCATCCGCGCCGCGGAGCTCGCCTCGCTGGCCCCGGAGGTCGCTCCCGACCGGGTGGTCTCCGAACAGCTCTCCGCCCAGTTGCTGCAGGGCGCCGGCGTCGAGCGGGTGGCCATCCAGACCGACGGCATGCGCCGCCTGGTGCTGGGCGGCCCCACCCTCGCCAGGGCGCCCTATGTGGTCGACCTGCGCCACCAGGCGCCGACCTCCTGGCTCGCCGCGCCGTTCCGCACCCTGCTGGGCGGCGAGGGGCGGCGGGTGCGGGTGGTCGCCGAGCCGCGCTTTCGCCGGGCCGATTTCGTGGAGATCGTCGCCCCCGACGCCGAGCTGAAGCGGGCGATGGTCTCCTACCTGTGGAAGCTGGTGCTGGTGACCGCCTTCGTCTCCGGCATGGCGGGCCTCCTCGTCTACCTGTCGCTGAATCTCTTCCTGGTGCGGCCCATGCAGCGGATCACCCACGCCATGGAGCGGTTCCGGGCCGATCCGGACGATCCGCAGGCGCGCGTCGAGCTGTCGGGCCGGCGCGACGAGATCGGCCGCGCCGAGGCCGAACTGGGTCGGATGCAGGCCGACCTGCGCGCGGCGCTGAACTCCCGCGCCCGACTGGCGGCGCTCGGCGAGGCGGTGGCGAAGATCAACCACGACCTGCGCAACATGCTGACCAGCGCCCAGATCGCTTCCGAGCGGCTGGCGGCGCTGAAGGACCCCAAGGTCAGCCAGGCGCTGCCGCGGCTGGAACGGGCGCTGGACCGGGCGGTGAAGCTCGCCACCGACGTGCTCACCTATGGCAAGACCCAGGAGGCCGCGCCGGAGCCCCGGCCCGTGCGTCTCGCCGCGGCGCTGGAGGCCGCCGCCGAGGAGGCGCGGCTCTCCGACGACGGTGTGCGGCTGGTCAGCGAGGTCGGCCGGGCCGACCAGGTGAGCGCCGACGCGGACCAGCTGCACCGCATCCTGGTCAACCTGCTGCGCAACGCCCGCGAAGCGATCGAGCACCAGGCCGACCGCACCGAGCCGGGCCGCATACGGGTCACCCTGGCCCAGGCCGACGGCGTCAGCGTCGTGAGCGTGGCCGACAATGGTCCCGGCCTGCCCGACCGCGCCCGCGAGCGGCTGTTCCAGCCCTTCGCCGGCTCCAGCCGGGCGGACGGCGCAGGGCTCGGCCTGGCCATCGCCCGCGAGCTGGCGCAGGGCCACGGCGGCGACCTGGTGCTGGCGCAGAGCGGCGCGACCGGGGCCGTCTTCGAGCTGCGCCTGCCCGGCGCGCCGCCGCGGGCCACCACCCAGCGGCGGGCGAAGAGCTCGGCCTAGAAGCCCGCTAGAAGCCCCGGGCCACGCCGTCGCGGCGGGGATCGGCGCCGCCGCGCAGGCCGTTGGGGGTCTCCTCGATGCCGTGCAGGCCGGAGCCCTCGGCGCCGTTGCCGGGCTTCAGGATCACCCCCTTGGCCGCCAGCCCCGCGACCACGCCGGGCGGGAACTTCTCGACCTCGGCGCCATAGGCGTCCCCCCTGGCGATCAGGTTGGGCAGGGCCACGGCGTCCTGCATCGGCAGCTTCCAGTCGAGCAGGGCGACGAGGGCCTTGAGGTTGTAGGCGACGATCGCCGGGCCCCCGGGGGAGCCGACGGCGGCCACCAGCCGGCCCTGGCGATCCAACACGATGGCCGGGGCCATGGCCGAGCGCGGCCGCTTGCCGGGCGCCACGGCGTTGGCCGCCGGCGCGCCGTCGGGATCCTTCGGCGAGAAGGAGAAGTCGGTGAGCTGGTTGTTGAGGAAGAAGCCGTCGACCATCCGCCCGTCGCCGAAGATGCTCTCGACGGTGGTGGTCATGGAGACCGCGTTCCCCTCGGCGTCGACGATCACCATGTGGGTGGTGCCGCCGGGCTCCAGGGTGTGGTCGGCGCCCCGTGCGCCGACGCCGCGCGGACGGCCGGGCGCCGGGGCGGGGCCGGCCGACGGGCCGATCAGCTTGGCGCGCTCGGCCAGGTAGGCCGGATCCAGCAGGCCCTCGGTCGGCACGGTCACGAAGTCCGGGTCGCCCATGTAGCGGTCGCGATCGGCGTAGGTCAGGCGGCTGGCCTGGGAGAACAGATACCAGCCCTGCGGATCGGTCGGGCCGTGGGCGGCGATGTCGGTGTGCTGCAGGATGCCCAGGCCCTCGAGCACCGACGGCCCGCCGGACGGGGCGGGGGGCGCGCAGACCACATAGATCCGGTAGGGCCTGCACAGCGCCGGTCCGGCCTCGGGCCGGTAGCCCGCCAGGTCCTGCAGGGTCATCGAGCCGGGGATGTCGCCCTGGTGGAGGCGCGCGACGATGTCCTGGGCGACCTGCCCTTCGAGCAGGCCCTTGGGGCCCTCGGCGGCGATCTTGCGCAGGGTGGCGGCGTAGGCCGGGTTCTTCAGGGTGTCGCCGACCTGGTACTTGGTCCCGTCGGGCTTGGTGAAATAGGCCACCACGTCGGGGGCGGAGTTCTGCGGCGCCCGCGACACGATGGAGGCGGCCATCCGCTTCGGCACCGGGAAACCCTGGTCGGCCAGCCGCTGGGCGTCGCTGAACAGGCTGTTCCACGGCAGCTTGCCGTGCTGGCTCTGGGCCAGCGACAGCATGGCGATCGCGCCGGGCACGCCGGCCGAGCGGCCGCTGAGCACCGCCTGGCCGAAGCTCATCGGCTTGCCGTCGGGGCCCAGGAACATGTCCGGCGTCGCGCCGGCCGGGGCCTTCTCGCGGCCGTTGTAGGCCGTCACCTGGCGCGTCTTGGCGTCGTAGTAGGTCATGAAGGCGCCGCCGCCGAGGCCGGAGCTCTGCGGCTCCACCAGGCCCAGCACCGCCTGCACGGCGACCGCCGCGTCCGCCGCCGAGCCGCCGCGGCGCAGGACGTTCAGCCCGGCGTCGACGGCCATCGGATTGGCGGCGGCGACCATGACGTGCGGGCCCGCGGCGGCGGACGGCGGGGCGGCGGCGGTCGGGGCCGGCGCGCGCGGGGGCGCCGAGGCGCAGGCGGTGAGCAGGCCCGCGAGGGCCAGGGCGAACAGACGCTTCTTCAGGAACAAGGGACCGCACGCTCCGGGGGAGGAAGGCGTGACCTCGGGGGCGCACGCGTGGACAACAAACGGCAAGGCGTGCGACGTCCTCCCATATGCAAGGATCGCCGTCCAGCGCCCGACCGGGCCCCCGAAACCTGATCACCGACGTGCCCGGCCTCCGCGTCGGCCAGGCGCAGGACGCCGCCGCCCGCACCGGCGTCACCGTGATCCTGCCCGACCAGCGTGCGGTCTGCGCCTGCGACGTGCGCGGCGGCGCGCCGGGCACCCGCGAGACCGACGCGCTGGCGCCCGAGAACCTGGTCGAGGCGGTGGACGCCGTCGTGCTCTCCGGCGGCTCGGTCTACGGCCTGGCCGCGGCCGACGGGGTCACCGCCTGGCTGGGCGCGCGTGGCCGCGGCTATGCCCTGGCGGCGAGCCCTCAGGTCCCGACGTCGCCGGTGATCCCGGCGGCGATCCTGTTCGACCTCGCCAACGGCGGCGACAAGGCCTGGGGGGAGACGCCGCCCTACCGCGCCCTGGGCATGGCCGCCGTGGCGTCCGCCTCCGAAGCCTTCGAGCAGGGCACGGCCGGCGCCGGCCATGGGGCGATGGCGGGCGCGCTGAAGGGCGGGGTCGGCTCGGCCTCGGTGGTCAGCGGCGACGGCATGACCGTGGGCGCCTTGGTGGCCGTCAATTGCTGGGGCTCGGTCACCGCGCCGGGCGGCCGCAGCTTCTGGGCCGCGCCCTATGAGATCGACGGCGAGTTCGGCGGCCTGGGCGCTGCGGGCCTCAAGGCGGCGCCCGACGACTGGGGGCTGTCGAAAGCCCCCGCCGGCGGGCGCAACACCACCATCGCCTGCGTGGCCACCGACGTCGCCCTGACGCCGGCCCAGGCCAAGCGCTTCGCGGTGATGGCCCAGGACGGCCTGGCGCGCGCCATCCGCCCGGTGCACGCCCCGTTCGACGGCGACGTGGTGTTCGCGCTGTCCACCGGCCGCCAGGCCTGCCCGGAGCCCTGCGACTACACCGTCGCCCGCCTGGGCGCGCTCGCCGCCGACTGCCTGGCCCGCGCCGTGGCCCGCGCCGCCTACGCCGCGACCCCCTGGCCGGGGTCGGATGTGCGCTGCTGGCGCGACCTGACCGACTAGTGCGAAAAAACCCGCACTTCCCCGGCTTGCGCTTTGCCGCATCCCCGACTAGGTTCCGCGCCCTCGCCCCAGGGCGGGATGCGCGCCCGTAGCTCAGCTGGATAGAGCATCAGACTACGAATCTGAGGGTCGGACGTTCGAATCGTTCCGGGCGCGCCATTTTCATTGGTAGTTCAATCAGATAACCGCCTGCCGCTTCCGGGCAGACTTACAATCCTGGCCGCATCAGGCTGTCGGGCGAGCAGCTAGCTCACTGATATTTTTGACTTTTTCAGACGAGAATGAGTCTGGGGCTCATTCCGTGGCCCGCCTCGCTGCATCCGGGCATCAAGAGTTCTCATTTTGTTCTTGGCGACGCAGCCAGACTATGAGATGCTGCCCAGGCGTCAATCACTGCATCGCGTCCCGCTACGAGCGGACAAGACGCCGCAGCAAGAGCCACGCACTCCCGATCAGTGATCGCAGCGGCCCGGCCGCCGCGAGCCCGCGCTGCTGGCGCAGGTCATCCCCATGAGGATGAGCACGTATGGCCTACAGCCAAATCGACCCCGCGAGCCTGGATGGCGATGCGCTCACACAGTGGTACCTCCGGTCACCGGACGACATCGAACAGGAGCGCCAGCAAGCCGCCGATCAGCGGTACCGGGATTTCTTTGGCCGCAACGCCGGAGTCGATCCGGGTCCGGGATTCGACGCCGAATCTGAAACACCCACCCAAGACATCGATCCGGGGGCCTACGGAGGATACGAGGCGCCGGGACAAGACATCGATCCTGGATTCACCTGGGTTCCCGACGGACCCAACAGGTTTCGAAGCGTTTCGACCTCGATCGACCAGGGAGCGAGGCCTTCTCCTGGGCCCAACCCCGCAGGGTCGGCGACGCAACCCGCAATCAGTTCGGCTCGCAACGGGTTGATGCCCGTCAGCGCGAGGGCCCCTCAGCCCGGCTCGAGCACGCCAGCGTCCCCTCCGCCCATCCCGTCACCATCGCCAAGGGCCGGCGCGACCTCGCCGGGCTTTCAATCCCCTTTCGATGTGGCGCTCGGTGCGTTCCACAACTTCCAGCACGGTCCCAAGATTCCGCGGCCCAATCTGGCGGAGTCCTTCATTCCAGTGGTCGGCCCGGCGTGGGAAGCGACAGCGGACCTGCAGGACGGCAACTATGCCGGGGCCGCTTTCAACGGCGCGATGGCGGTCGCCGATGCGCTGCCGCTAGGTGTCGCCGTGAAGGGGCTGAACGCAGCGAGGAAGGGCATCACTATCCTCAAGGACGGATCGGTTACGGCCGACGCTGCGCGCAAGATGCTAAAGGCGCGCGGCCTGGTCAGATCTGGCGAGGAGGTCCATCACACCGTTCCCCTGAATGGGCTCGGCCGAAATGTCGAAGACTGGCGCAACCACTTCGCGTTGCTGAAGCCCCTTCCAAAGGAAATACATCGACGCCTCACTGGCAGCTGGATGGGCAAGCCGGAGTTCGATCCCATTCGCAAGATCTGGTACGGCACGACGGACTGGCAGAAGGCCGTGCCGACCGGTCTCGCGGCCTATGGCGCTGATGCGTGGGAGAACTTGACGCATCCATTCGGATCGCCGGCCAGCGGCGCCCCCAATTCTCGCGGCAGACCTTGACCTTGCCCAAAGGCGAGTCAAAGTAGGTTCTTCATTTGTTCTGGACGAGCGACTGTGAACACACAAGAGGCGAACTTCCGATTCCCGGTCCTGGGCTTCACGCCAGATCGTGAGATCTGGGGATTCCCCGATATCAACGCACTCACCTCGTGCGGTCCGCGCACGCTGAAGAACAACATGCAGGCTGGCCTGGAGCTCATTGATGCCGATGGGCGTCGTTGGATTGTCCGGTCAGTTCGACGCGTGGGTCGTGGGCGGCCACTGCTCTGGTGGTTCGTGTCGGCGTTGCTGACCGGCGCCCCGCAATCCAGGATCGAGCACGAACTTGAGCAACTGGAGAGCGTAAGCCTAAGTGAAGCGCAAGCTCGAACCTGCGCTTCACTTAGGGCTTTCCCCGAAGACTGGGGCGCAGAGGAAGTGGACGACGCCTTCCTCGAGCAGCGGATCGCGGAAGTCAGCAACACGCAGACGATTGCAGCCATTCATGGGGTTCTTGGTCTGGACAGTTTCATGGGGTATTGAGCTGGGTAGAGTTTACATTGGATAGAACTATCCAACAGAAAACATTCGCGTTTTCCCCAGACTACGAATCTGAGGGTCGGGCGTTCGAATCGTTCCGGGCGCGCCATTTTCCCACCACCGTTGAAAACAAAGCGGTTTCCCCGTTGGGGACCGTCGGCGGACGATTGCTACGCGTTGCGCTCGACATGTGGCGAAGGACGCTGGATTCCCATCATCTGATGAGAACAGGCGCCGAGGCGCATCAGGAGCTGACGACGCATCCTAGCGATCGGTCGGCGGCGCGATCTCGTGGCGGCCGGCTCCGCCAGCCGCGCGCGCCTCATCTCCTCAGCTCGTCCCGGCGTCAGGCGGCGGCGGGTTCGAGGACGAAGCGCTTCGCGGCCATCAGCGGGCCGCAGGTTTCGGTCAGGATCTGCAGGTCGTCCTCACCCAGCCGTCCGATCCAGTCGTCGGCGACGCCCTTGCGGAAGTAGGATTTCGGGTCCTCCTCGCCCCGCCGCCGGCCGCTCAGCGCTTCGAACGACGTCGAGCGGCCGATGCTGTCGATGATCTCCGGATCGGTCGAGACGCCGAGGAAGGCGAACATCCGCGCCGTCTCCGCCGCGGTGTCGGCGAGCAGGTCGCGATAGCGGAGCTCGTGCACGGCCCCGGGATTCGCCTGCGCGAAGGCGTCGACGGCGCTCACCGCCTCGACCCACTCGACCGCGCCGCGGCGGACCAGCTCCCGGTATCGCGGCGAGCCGCTGTCGAAGGCCTCGGGGATTCCGGCCCGTTTCGCGTGGTTCAGGCGCGCGACCGCCACATCGCGCGGGTCGCGGACGATGTTGATGAACCGCGCGGCCGGGAACAGGCGCTGCAGGTTGGCCAGGCCGAAGGTGTAGCGCGGGGTCTTGTCGCCGACCCAGCGGACCTGCGGGTCCGACACGCGCGCCAGCAGTCGGCGCAGGATGAAGTCACGGGCGATGCCGTCGAAGTCGGCCTGCGCCAGCGGCTGGTAATACGGCTTGCCTTCATAGACCCGGCTCGCGACGACGCCGAGCAGCTGGTTGTAGTCGTTGACGACCTTGGACACGGGTATGGCGAAGGCTTCGACGAAATGCCCTTCGCCGGAGCAGCTGACCTCCGGATGGGCGTCGAGGACCCGCTGGATCCAGGTGGTGCCGCTCTTCGCCGCGCCGCACGCAAAAAATACGTTCACGAGACCCGACCTTCACTAAGCAGGGCTTGGCTACGCACCGATGGCGTCGTTCGATGACTCTCGGTATGGCAGCGTTTCAACTGGCTGTCGGGCCGCTTCTGCAACGGAAGCGTGTGCATCGCAAGATCGTCGGTGCGCAGCGGCGACGTTCCCGACAGCGATGCGGGCCGGCGGGACTGCCGGCTTGTGGCGTTGCGGCCATCGCGCTAGCTCAGCGGCGAACGGCGCGTTCAAGGCCGCTCGTCCGCGGGGACCAGATCCAACATGCGCACCATGACGCTCGCCGAGGGGCTGGAGATGCTCGTCGCGCTTCGCGACCAGACCTCGGCGCCGTCCAAGGACGAGCAGATGGCGTTCATCAACTTCTGCCTGGTCAACCTAACCCGCAGCAAATCCCAGTTCCTGCAGGACCTGTGGGTCGCCTATGAGCTGAAGTCCCGGAAGAACGGCTTCTTCGTGGAATTCGGCGGGGCGGACGGGATCAAGTTCAGCAACAGCTACTTCCTGGAAACCGAGCTCGGCTGGAACGGGGTCGTGGCCGAGCCGGCGCGGGTCTGGCACCCGGCGATCCGCAACAACCGGGCCTGTTTCGTCGACAACCGCTGCGTCTGGACCCAGTCCGGCCAGTCGCTCACCTTCAACCAGCCGCCGATCGCCGCCCACTCCACGATCGACAGCTACTCCGACAGCGACGTGCATGCCGACACCCGCAAGGACGGCCAGCGCTATGAGGTCGAGACGATCTCACTGAACGACCTGCTGCAGTTCTGGGGCGCGCCGCGACGGATCGACTACCTGTCGATCGACACCGAGGGCTCGGAGCTGGACATCCTCCAGGCCTTCGACTTCGCCACCTACGACGTCCGGCTGATCACGGTGGAGCACAACCATTCGGACAAGCGCCAGCCGCTGTTCGAGCTGCTCACCTCGAAGGGCTTCCGCCGCAAGTTCGAGAAGCTCTCCGGCGTCGACGACTGGTACGTGAAGACCTACTAGCCGACCGCCCGACGAACGTCGTCCACGGCGTCGCGAACCCGCCGGACGACCGGGGCCCAGTCGCCGGAGCTCTCCTGCCGGAAGAGCCGCATGCCGGGATACCAGGGGGAGTCATCGCGCCCGCGCAGCCAGCGCCAGTCGGTATCGACGGCCGGCAGCAGCACCCAGGCCGGCGTTCCGAGGCAGCCGGCAAGGTGCGCCACTGAGGTGTCCACCGAGATCACCAAATCCAGCCCGGCGACGGTCGCGGCGGTGTCCGCAAAGGTGCGCGCGCCGGTCGCCTCCGGCGAGAGGTCCTGGCCCAGCTCCAGCAGCCAGGCGGCGAGGTCGGCGGGCAGGGAGCGGTGGGCGTCGTTCGCGTGCGTCGGGCGCCCGCGGCCCATCACCCCGACGCCGCCGCCCGAGCGGCGCTTCACCGGAAGGGGCGCAGGCGGCGGCAGGGTCTCCACGGTGACGCCGAGGTGGAGCGGCAGGGAGCAGATCAGCGTCCAGTAGTCCGCCATCGGCAGCTCCACCCGGCCCTGGCCGACGATGCAGCCCGGAAACAGCGGGGCGAGCTCAGGCGGGCAGACGAAAAGAACCTCGCAGTCGCTGGGCAGTGAGCGGAAGAAGCGGGCGAACTGCAGCTGGTCGCCGAAACCCTGCTCCGCCCAGACGATCAGGCGCTTGCCGGCCAGGTTTTCGCCTCGCCACTCCGCGATCCGCATCTGCGGGTTGGGGGTCCGGAGGCCGGGGATGCGGCGCCTGGCTTCGTAGAGCGGCCAGCCCTCGGCGTAGCGGCCCTGCGCCAGCAGCTCCAGGGCGAGCGCGTGCTGGGCGGGGGCGAAGTCCGGCTCCAGCGCCAGGGCGCCTCTCAACGAACGTTCGGCCTCGTCGAACCGTGCGGTCGCCGCGTAGAGGACACCCAGGTTGTGCAAGGCCGCGGGCATGGCCCCGAGCGCCAGGTAGCCCCGCTCGGCGGCCGCGAGGTCACCGACGCGATGGGCGTCCGCCGCCCGATCCAGCAACGCCTTCGCGAGATTGGCGTCCCAACCTTCCGACGAGATCATCGCTAGCTTCGAGGGGCGCCCGCAGGGCCGGGCTGGAAGAACGCCTGCAGGTTGGTCGCCAGGGCGCGCAGCACCTCGGCCCAGCTTCCGGGCTGCGCCTGGCGGAACAGCCGGACCGACGGATACCAGGGGCTGTCGGTCCGCTCACGCATCCAGCGCCAGTCCGTGCCGACCGCCGGCAGCAGCACCCAGCAGGGCCGCCCCATCGCGCCGGCCAGGTGGGCTGTCGCGGTATCGACCGTGATCACCAGGTCCAGCCGCTCGATGATCGCGGCGGTGTCGGCGAAGTCGGCGATCGGCAGCGGGCTTTCCCCCGGGATCAGGGAGATGGCGCCGGGCAGGGCGTGCAGGAAGGAGGCGGCCTCCGCGTGCAGGGAGCGGTTGGCGTCGTTGGCGTGCTGGGGATTGCCGCGGGCGACGACGCCGATGCGGACGCCCGGGCCGATGCGTGGCGTCCAGGCCGCCCGCCGGTCGGCCGGCGCGCGGAGGTACGGCGTTAGGCCGGGCAGCTGGTCGAGCGTCAGCCCCAGGCGATGCGGCAGGGAGCCGAGCATGCTCCAGGCGTCGGTGACCGGTATCCGCATCTGGCCTTCGGCCCGGATCACCGGGACCTTGAGCTCGCCCATCAGGGCGGCGACCGGCGGCCTGGCGATCAGCGTCGCGTCGATTCCGCGGTCGCGCAGGACGGGGACGAACCGGGCGAACTGGATGGCGTCGCCGACCCCCTGTTCGTCCCACACGGTGAGGGAGCGCACCGGGCCCCCGTCCCATTCGGGGCTGTCGACACTGGGCCGAAAGGCCGCGGCCGCCGGCAGTTCGCTTCGCGCCTCGTAGAGCGGCCAGCCTTCCGCGAAGCGGCCCAGCGCCAACAGGGACATCCCCAGGTTCATCCTGGCGAGCGCGTCGTCGGGCTGCGCCGCGACGATGTCTCGGCGCACGTCCACCGCCTCATCCCACCGGCCCTGCAGATCCAGCAGCCGCACCAGGTGCTGGCGCACGGCGACGGCGATCTTCGGCTCGGCCATGGCCTGGCGGTACGAACGTTCCGCGGCGGCGAGGTCGCCGGCGTCGTGCGCCAGCAGGCCGCGCCGGAACTCCGTCAGCGGGGGCGCCGCCTCGCGACCCGGCAGGTCACCCAAGGGGTGGCGCCACGGCTCGCACCACCTGCATCTTCATCATGCGGGCGATCACTTCGGTCATCAGCTCGACGCCGAGGCCGATCTGGCCGGCCAGATCCCGGGCGGTGGAGGTCTTGCCGTCCAGTCCCGCGAAGACGCCCTCGATGATCTTGATGTCCACCTTCCAGTGCTGGAACAGCTGGTGCGTGGCGATCGCGACGTACCGCTCGATCAGGGCCCCCGGCGCGAGCGTCACCGGGCTGTCGGGCGCCACCCATTCGGTGGGGAACTGGGCGAAGGCCGAGTAGGGATCGGGATGGGCCGGCGCATGCCGCGGCGCCCGGTTCCAATAGGCCGTCTGGTCGTCGGTGAGCCCCAGGCGGATGGCGGTAAGCTCGTCCCACAGCGCCTGGTAGCGGGCGTAAATCTTC
Organism: Phenylobacterium hankyongense; assembly: GCF_003254505.1. Lineage (NCBI taxonomy): Bacteria > Pseudomonadati > Pseudomonadota > Alphaproteobacteria > Caulobacterales > Caulobacteraceae > Phenylobacterium > Phenylobacterium hankyongense. The sequence continues at coordinate 1,886,367 of NZ_QFYP01000001.1, forward strand.
GTCCAGTCGTAGGACTCGCGCGCCCGCGCCCGACCGGCCGCGCCCAGCCGGCGGCGGAGCGCCTCGTCGGTGACCAGCTGCGTCAGGCGCTCCACCAGGATCGGCGCGTCGACCGACACCGACACGCAGGTCCGGAACAGCATGTAGTCGTAGTTGAGATCGCCGACCTCGTGGGCGCGACCGATCTGATCGCCCATGCCCGGCGCCGGCGCGCGGCTCGGGACCAGGAAGCCGTCCACGCCGTCGCGGACGGTGTCGCGATAGCCGTCCCAGTCGCTGACGATCACCGGCAGGCCGTTCGCCATCGCCTCCAGCGGCGTGATCCCGAACGTCTCCTGGATGTTGTCGGACAGCGAGATGAAGAAGTCGGCGGCCAGCCAGGCGCCTCGATAGTTATCCGCATCCGCGCCGTCGACGAACACCGCCCGCACGTCCGGGCAGAAGTCGGCCATGGCCTTGCGGTACAGGTCCTCGGTGCTCAAAGTGGGGAACTTGCCTGCCTGGACGAGGGTGACGCGGCGGCCGGTCCGGACGCAGACCTCCTGCAGGGCGGCGAACATCTGGAAGGGATGGGCCTTGGCGTGAACGGACAGGCGGCCGGCGAACAGCGCCACCACCTCGTCCTCCTCGATCGCCAGCCGGGTGCGGGCCGCGGCGCGATCGGCTGGCGTGCTCTGGAAATCGTCGACGTGCACGCCCAGCGGAATGATCGGCAGCTGCACCCGATCCGGCCGCCGCACGTCGGGCCCGAACCGCCAGGCCAGATAGTCGTCCTGCGCGTCGAGGCTGTCGGTCACCACGCTGACCGCGGCGCGGGAGGTGCAGATCAGGGCGTCCCACGGCGCTAGCGGCAGGGCTGCGTAATCCGGGATGACCAGCAGCGGCTTGCCGATCAGGGTGTGGGTCATCCCGCACAGGCTGTAGCGGGTCGGGCCGGCGCGAAGGCGGAGCTTCGCCATCAGGTCGAACTCGCAATCGGGACGGAACAGCACCCCGCGCTCGGCCATCAGCGGCAGCTGGCTGCGGGGGATCCAGCGGGTCTGCGCGGCGGGGTCGATCTCCTGGACCGTCTTCTGGAAGATCGCCGACGAGTCGCTGTACGGCGAGAAGCCCCAGACCGGGCGGCCCTCGTGCGCCTTGACCATCGCGCGCAGGAAGCTGTTGCCGGCCGATTGGCGGCCCATGAGCTTGGGCCCGTCAAGACGGTAGGCGTCGGCCTCGAAGAGAATGGCTGCGTCCATCGGCGGCGCACTAGCATGAGGGCCGCCGCCTCCCAAGGGCTCAGCCGTCGCGTTGCCGCAAGGCCCGCCTTCCGATAGGTGTCCGCGGCGCGGACGGGCCGACGCGGGAGCAGCAGGCGCAGATGGCGAAGTCGTTCAACTCGAACTTCTTTTACCAGCTCAGCAACTTCGAGCTGTTCCGGCACGGCGTGGAGGCGATCTATAAGGCCCTGAGGGTGAAGGACGGCTTCTTCGCCAGCGACGGGTTGGTCGCCTATTGGCGCAACCTCGGCTTCCTGGACGACGAGGCCTTCGTGGCCGCCCACAAGCGCAATGCGGTTGAGGGTCATGAGAAGGGGATCATCTGGCGCACGGCCACTCTGGTCTGGGCGGCGCGCCAGGCGTTGAAGCTGGACGGCGATTTCGTGGAGTGCGGTTGCTACAAGGGCGTCTCCGCCCGGATCGTCGCCGAAACCGTCGACCTCGCCTCCACCGGCAAGCGGTTCTTCCTCTACGACCTGTTCGAGCACGACGAGGCGATGCCGCACCACGCCATGCCGGAGCACGGCCCGGACCTCTACCAGCGCACGCTCGAGCGGTTCGCCGACATGCCCAACGTGGTGGTCACCAAGGGCCTGATCCCCGACACCCTGGCGAACGCGCCGGACAAGATCGCCTTCATGCACATCGATATGAACAACGCCCGCGGCGAGATCGCGGCCCTGGAGCACCTGTTCGACCGGATGCCGCCGGGCGGCGTGCTGGTGCTCGACGACTATGGCCAGCTTGGCTACCGCGACCAGTTCGACGCCGAGAACGCCTGGTTCGCCGCCCGCGGGTACCACGTCCTGGAGAGCCCGACCGGCCAGGGCCTGGTCATCAAGTAGCATGGCCTGGCGTCGCGCATGCATCGGGCTCCTGCTGCTGGCGGTCGCGTCGGCGCCGGCCGTGGCGGTGGCGCAAGGCCGACCGGCCTACGTGGTCGTGGTGGCGGGCCAGTCGAACGCCCTGGGCTACCGCGTGGCCGCCGCCGATCTGCCGGCGGCCCTTCGCGCACCGTCGCCCAACGTCAAGATCTGGGACGGCGCCCGCTTCGTGACCATGGTCCCCGGGCGCAACACCGGCTCGCCGAAGAACCCAGCAAGCTGCGGACCGGAGGCGGCCTTCGCCTACGGCTGGCGGCTGCGCCATCCGGGCGAGACGCTCTACATCGTGAAATACGCCCGCGGCTCGACCCCGCTTGCGGCCGGGCCCGGCCCCGACTGGAACCCGCAGTCGCACGAGCTGTTCAGCGCCACCCAGGCGCAGATCGCCGGGGCCAAGGCGGCCCTGACCCGCAGCGGCCTCAACCCCCACGTCGGGGCGGTGCTCTGGATGCAGGGCGAGGCCGACGCCGCCGATGCGCGGAAGGCCGCCGCCTACCGGGCCAACCTGGTGCGCCTGATCGGGGCGATCCGCGCTGTCTGGGCCGAGCCGGCCTCGCCGGTGGTCATCGGCCTCATCCCGCTGAGCCCGCCGTTCGCGCGCGAGGTCCGACGGGCGCAGACAGCAGTAGACGCCGCCGACCCGCGTATTCTATCGGTCGACGCCTCGAAATTCCCCTATCAGGCCGACGGCCTGCACCTGACCGCAGAGGGGCAGGCGCGCCTGGGCGCCGGAATGTGGGCGGCCTTGCAGTCGGTGGAGCGATAAGAGTTCAAGCATGAGCGAACCGGCCGCCAGGACCTACCCGACCCGCCACGGGCCGATGCTCGCCTTCAAGGGCGACATCTACATCACCCGCTCGCTCGAGGTGTACGGCGAGTTCAGCGGCTCGGAATGGCGGCTGCTGGAGCAACTCGCCAAGCCGGGGATGCCGGTCGTCGAGATCGGGGCCAATATCGGCGCCCACACCGTGGCGCTGGCCCGCCGCTGCGCGCCGGGCCCGCTCTACGCCTTCGAGCCGCAGCCCCGGGTGTTCCAGCTGTTGTGCGCCAACCTGGCGAACAACGGCATCGAGAACGTCATCGCCTGGCCGGAAGCCTGCGGCGAGAGCGAAGGCGTGGCGCTGATCCCGCCGCTCGACTACGCCGGGCCGCAGAACTTCGGAGGCGTGTCGCTGCAGCAGGCCGCGCCTGGCCGGCCCGGAACGCCGGTGCGGGTGCGGCCCCTGGACGACCTCAACCTGCAGCAGTGCGGCCTGATCAAGATCGACGTCGAAGGCTTCGAGCCGCAGGTGCTGAGGGGCTCCCGCCAGACCATCGCCCGGTGCCGGCCGGTGCTCTATGTCGAGAACGACCGCCCCGACCAGCAGCAGGAGGTCATCTCGCTGATCGCCGAGATGGGCTATCGCCAGTACTGGCACACCCCCTCGCTGTTCGATCCCGGCAACTTCAATGGCGTCGCCGAGGATATCTTCGGGCGGATCGTCTCGCTGAACCTGCTGTGCGTGCCGAACGAGCAAGGGACCACGGTCGAGGGCGCCCACGAGATCGATCCGACGAACTGGACCTCGCCGGTCAAGACGCGGCCCTAACCTTGGCCGCCCTGCTCGACCGCGCGCTGGCTCACCACGGTTCGGGCGACCTGCGCGCAGCCGAGGCGCTCTATCGGCAGATCCTCCAGACGGAGGAGCATCCCGGGGTCCTGCAGAACCTCGCCTCGATGCTGCGCGAGCGGGGCGAGCTGGAGGCCGCGCGGGCGCTGCTGCTGCGCGCCCTGGCGGTCGCGTCGGAACCGGGGCCCCTGCACCACAACCTCGGCAATGTGCTGCTGCCGCTGCGCCGCCTGGAGGAGGCCGCCGCCGCGTTCGAAAGCGCCCTGAAGGTGATGCCCGAGCATCGCGACGCAGCCCTGAACCTCGGCCTCGTGAGGCTGGCGCAGGGCCGGTGGGCGGAAGGCTGGCCGCTCTACGAGCAGCGCCCGGAGCGCCTCAACAGCCCGACCTTCGGGCTCAGGTCGCCGGAGTGGCGGGGCGAGCCGCTGGCCGGCAAGCGCCTGCTGGTCTGGGGCGAGCAGGGGTTGGGCGACCAGATCATGATGGCCCGCTTCCTGCCGCGGCTGGGGGCCTCGGCGATCCTGGCCGTGCGGGCGCCGCTCGCGCGGCTGTTGTCGCCGCTGGCCGCCGAGGTGATCGTCAAGGGCGACGGCGCCATGCCGCTGCCGCCGCACGACTACTGGACGCTGCCGCTGTCGCTGCCCAGGTGGCAAGGCGTGACCGTCGAGACCCTGCCGACGGCGCCTTATCTTTCCGGGCGGCCGGCGTCCCGCGGCGGCGTGGGCGTGATGTGGCGCGGCAACGCCCTGCCGGACCCGCGGCGCTCACTTCCCGACGAGCTGGGACGTCCGCTGCTGGCGCTGCCGGGCGCCCGCAGCCTGCATCCGGACGACACCGGCGCCCGCGACCTGCAGGACACCGCCGACATCATCGCCGGGCTCGACCTGGTGATCAGCGTGGACACCGCCGTCGCGCATCTCGCGGGGGCGCTGGGCAAGCCTTGCTGGCTGCTGCTGCAACGGCACGTCGCCGACTGGCGCTGGCTCTGGGACGAGCAGATGCGCAGCCTCTGGTATCCCTCGATCGAGATCTTCCGCCAGCCGGTCCAGGGCGACTGGCTGCCGGTGCTGGCGGAGGTCCGACGCCGCCTGGGTCAGTAACCGTAGCGGCTCAGGTAAGGGTAGGCCGACGTCGTCCCCGGCCGACGCTCGTCTGTGGAATCAACGGCGGGCAGCTCCCAGCGGTTGGGCGTATTCGGCGGCAGGGCGACGATGTTGGCGTCGCCCTGGACATCCCGGGGCGGTTGTCGCTTGCTGAACCTTGGCGTGGCGAACGGCGCGTAGAACCAGTGCACGCCGTAGCCGGCCGACCTGAAGGTCTCGATCACCTGGGCGGCGGCGGCCGGATTGTTGACCGTCGCCTCCACGAGCCAGACAGTCTCCCGGCGCGCGATCAGCTCCGAAGCGCCGGCGAGCACCTCCGGCTCGAAGCCCTCGACGTCGATCTTTACCAGCTGGGTTCCGGCCGGAGCCGTCTCGTCAAGCGTCAGCATCCGCACCGGCTCGAGGGGTGCGTCCTTCAGATGGAAGCCGACGCCGCCGAAGTTTCGGTTCCCGTGGATGGACGGGGTCGGGAAATCCACGACCTGCCGGGCGCGGCCGGCCGCGGCCTGGATCACTTCAACGTTGTAGAGGTGGTTGGAGAAGGCGTTCGCCGCCAGCACGCCCGCGAGGTCGCGGTGCGCCTCCACCGCGATGACCCGCCAGCCACGCTTCCGCGCGGCGAAGGGCAGGGCGATGGCGCCGATGTTGGCGCCCACGTCGATCAGCGCCCCTTGCTCGCCGCTCGCGCAGTCCGCCAGGAAGTCCAGTTCCACGCGGGCGAACTCGCCGTAGTCCCGAAGCGACGCGCCCACCGCCGTGTCCGATGCCGGGAAGAGGAAGTCGAGGTCGTAGGCGCGCGTCAGGTCCAGCATCGAGCGGCCATATCAGGCGCGCCGCGCGCCATCCAGGCGCTCCGTCGCCGCGCTGTCGCTCCAGTCGGCGGGGCGGATGACGCGGCGGTCGCCGGCGAGCACCTCGTCATGGTTCCGGTAGGCCCACCATACCGCGTCGATCACCTCGCTGCGCAGTGGGGCGCCGGCGTCTCCGAACAGGGTGTTGTCGAGGTCGAGCGCCAGCGCCTGCCGGCTGAGCGCCACCCGGGTGGCGTCGTCGCCGATCACCCGCAGCGCGGCGGCGACGTATTCCGCCTCGTCCTTCGCCACCAGCCAGTCCGGCATTCCCAGGCGGCGCAGGAGCATGGCGTCGGTTCGCCCGTGGGGTTCCGGACACTCCATGGCGACCACCGGGATGCCCTGGCGAAGGCTGTCGACGACGCTGTGCAGGCCGCCGAACGGGAACGGGCTTAAGTTGAGGTCGCAGGCCGACAGGCGCGGCAGGTAGGCGTTGTAGGCCATCCGGCCATGCACGCGCGCGCCCGGCAGGATGGCCGTCACCATGCGGCTGAGCGCCTCCAGCTCGGGGCCGTCGCTGTTGGGGAAGAGGTGGAACTCCAGGTCCCGCCCGGCCGCCTCGCGGATGCGGGCGAGCAGGGTCAGGAAGCGCGGATTCAGCTTCAGCGTATTGCTGGGCAGGGCGATCCGCAGGGGCCTGGCCCGTTCGCGGATCTCGGGCCGCACCGGCTGGTAGTGCGGGGAGCGCTCGAACCGCAGCGCCGCGTCCGGCATCAGCAGCAGCCGCTCGCTGAACAGCGCCGGGTCCGACACATAGCCCTCTTCCGTCAGGTAGTAGTCGATCGTCGGACAGAAGGTCGAGGCCGAGTGGCCGAGCGCGGTCATCTGGATGGGCGCGAACCTGAGGTTGGCCAGCAGCGGACCCCAGTGGCGCATGCCGACGCTGGGCCAGAAGACGATGTCGGGCCGCAGCTCGGCGAGCCGCCGGGCGATCGCGCCCAGATGCTCGCCGTTCTGGCTGCGCTGGAAGGTGAAGACCTCGTCGAACAGCGCCCGGGCCGCCGGGTCGGCCTCCCGGTCCTCGGTGACCAGGACCAGCTCGAAGCGGCTGCGCAGTTGCCGCAGGTACTGACCGAAGTAGCGGAACTGCACGTGGTTGGAGTGCATGATCTCGGCGGCGACCACCATCCGCGGGCGGTCCTTCAGGACCCGGCTCACCGGCAGCGACGGCTCGGCGAGGCCGATGCGTTCGGCGAGATCGCGCAGGGTCCGATTGAGCACTGGCTTGAGGCTGTGCTTTCGGGGGTGGTCCGCGTAGCTGCAGATCATCCAGGCGGAGCTCAACGCCACCAGGTGGTTGACCGTGGCCGGCAGCGGCGCGGGCTGCAGGGCTCCGGCCCGCGCGAGCAGGGCGTTGCGCCGGTCCATGCCCCGCACCGTCGCCACCGGCTTCGACGCCACATGGCTGATGAACGCCATCTGCGCCAGGGCGGGCGGCAGGGCCAGGAGGTCCTCAGGCGTGAAGTCGACGGCGGAGTCCAGCGTCAGGAGCAGGACCGCCTTGGCGAGCACGGCCGGCGACACGGGGTCCGTCGTTGGCGCGCCCCCGGCGTCGGGAAGGCCCATGGCGCGCAGCAGGTGGTCGAAGCTGCCGAAGGCGCTGGCCGCGGCCAGGTTGGCCAGGCCCTGGCGAAAGGGCAGGGCGCTGAGGATCTCCTCGGCCGGAAGCTCGACCGTCGGGTCGGCCAGCACCGCCCCGATGACGGCGGCGAGCCGGGCCTTGGCGCTCAGCGCCTCGGCGGGACTGAGGTCGGCGAAGGCGGGACCGGCCAGCTGCTGGATCTGCGCCAGCGCCTGTCGCCACCGGTCGGGCTGGCGTCCGAACACGCTGCGCTCGAGGGCGGGCAGATCGATCAACCTCTACTCCTTCGCCCGCAGGCTGGCCGGACCGCACAGGTGCGCGGCGGGCAAAAGCTGATATGCACCGCCAGATGTCGCAAGCTCATGTGGAGCAACTCCTTAGGGGAGCCGTGGCCCTTCACCAACAGGGTCGCCTGGACGAGGCGGCGGCCGCCTATGGCGAGGTGATCTCGCAGGCCCCGGAGACCCTGGCGGCGCACAGCAACCTCGGGTCCCTGCTGCGGCAGCTGGACCGCCTCGAGGAGGCCGAGCGGCATCTGCGCCGGGCGGCCGAGCTGGCGCCCGGCCATCCGACCCCGCTCGGAAACCTGGGTCACCTGCTGCGCTGGACGGGGCGTTACGGCGAGGCCGCCGAAGTGCTGGAGGCGGCGCTGGCGCTGGACCCCGGCAACGGCGAGCTGGCGACCAACCTGGGCGCCGCCTGCCTGGGGCTCGGCCGCTGGGCCGACGGCTGGCGGCTGTTTGCACAGCGCGAGGCGACGACCAAGGCCCGGCAGAAGGGCTTCGGCTTTCCCATGTGGCAGGGCGAGCCGCTGGCGGGCCGCAGCGTCTTCATCTGGCAGGAGCAGGGGTACGGCGACCAGATCCAGGCCGCCCGCTTCGTGTCCGGGCTCAAGTCGGCGGGCGCGGGGCGGGTCACCTTGGCGCCGCCGCGGCCGCTGGTGCGGCTGTTCGCGACCCTGGACGGCGTAGACGAGATCCTGCCCTGCGATCCGGGCGAGGCGATCGTCGTGCCGCCGCATGATGTCTGGACCCTGCCGTTCGCCTTGCCGCAGCACCTCGGCGTGACGCTGAAGACCCTGACGAACCAGCCCTATCTGGCGGCGCCCGAGGCCGCGCGGAGGCGTTGGGCGGGCTGGCCCGAGGGCGAGGTGGGCTTCGTCTGGCACGGCAACCCCGCGCAGCCGGTCGAACGCTACCGGGGCCTGCCGTCGCCGGATCTGCTGGAGCCGCTTCGCGGGCTGGCGCGCCTCGTCGATCTGCAAGCGCCGCGCGGCGACTTCGCCGATACCGCGGCGATCGTGGAACAGCTGGACCTGGTGATCACCACCGACACGGCGATGGCGCACCTGGCCGGCGCCCTGGGCGCGCCCTGCTGGTTGATGCTGCCGGCGCTGGGGGCCGACTGGCGCTGGGCGCTCGAGCCGTCGCGCTCGCCCTGGTATCCCTCCATGCGGATCTTCCGCCAGCGGGCGGCCGGCGACTGGGCCGATGTCGTCGAGGCCATGCGCCAGGCCCTTGCCTCGGGGGGCCGGCGTTCGGCAGAAGCGGTCAGACGTCCATGAGCAGGAGCGCCGCCGACATGTCCCCGGCCCAGCCGTCCACCGCCGCCGCGGGCAGCCACGCCGCGGCTTTCAAGGCGGCGCTCGACCGCCACCTGGCGGGCGACCTGGCGGCCGCCAAGGAACTCTATCGGGCGCTGCTGACCCGCGGCCCCGCCCGGCAGATGGCCGCCGACGTCCAGTCCAATCTGGGCGCCATCCTGCGGTCGGAACTGGATCTCGATGGGGCCGAGGCCTGCCTGCGCTCGGCCATCGAGCTCGCCCCCAACAGCCACGGCGCCCACCTGAACCTCGGCAACCTGCTCTACCTCCAGCAACGGCTGGAGGAGGCGGAGATCGCCTTCACCCGCGCCATGGCCCTGCGCCCCGGCGAAGCCCCGGTCCCCTTCAACCTGGGCCTCGTGCACCTGGCCCAAGGGCGCTACCGGACCGGCTGGCCGCTCTACGAACTGCGCCCCGACCATGCCGCGACGGCGCTGCGGCCGCTGTCCTTCCCCGAATGGGACGGCAGTCCGCTCGACGGCCGGTCAGTGTTCGTCTGGCGCGAGCAGGGCTACGGGGACGAGCTGCAGATGGCGCGGTTCATCCCCCAGCTGAAGGCCGCCGGCGCGGGGCGGGTGACCGTCGCGCCGACCGTCGCCCTGCTGCGGCTGTTTTCCGAACTGTCGGGCGTGGACGAGGTCATGCGCTGCGTGGGCGACGTGGTGATTCCGCCGCACGACGTCTGGGTGCTGCCGTTCTCGTTGCCGAAATACCTGGACGCGACCCTGCCGACCCTGCCGACGGCGCCCTATCTGCGCGCGCCGCCCGAGGCGCGGGCCAAGTGGGCGGGATTTGCGCCGAAGGGGGGCATCGGCGTCGTCTGGCACGGCAACCGGATCCAGCCGGCCGAGCGCTATCGCGGCCTGCCGTCGCCCGACGTGCTGAAGCCGCTGGCGGCGTTCGGCGAGCTGGTCGACCTGCAGGAACCCCGCGGCGACTTCGCCGACACCGCCGCCATCCTCGAGCAGCTCGACCTGGTGGTCACGACCGACACGGCGATGGCCCACCTGGCGGGCGCCATGGGGGTGCCCTGCTGGGTCATGCTGGCGAAGCTGGGGGTGGACTGGCGCTGGATGGCGGACCGCTCGGACTCGCCCTGGTACCCCTCGGTCCGCCTGTGGCGGCAGTCGACGGCGGGCGACTGGGGGCCGGTGATCTCCGCCATGGTCGAGGAGCTCGCGCGCAGTAGGCGTTGAGCCTTGGCTGTGCCAGCATCGACCGATCCCGCTGGGAGGGGGTTCGTCTGCCTTCACGTCTCGCCATCTTCCATCCGCCGGGCCAGCTCGGACCGAAGGCCAATCCGTTCGGCAAGGACGTCGCCAACCTCGAGCTCTACCGGGCGCTGGCGCGGCACGGCGGGTTCGAGCAGATCCACGTCCAGACTGTCCAATCGACGACCGACGAGGCGCTGCGCGAAGCCCTGCTGTCGGGCGAGGCGCCAGGCGTCAAGCTGACGGCCGAGTCGGTCATCGTGCAGTCCGTTCCCGCCGCCGCGGGGACCCTGCTGCGGGGCCAGCCCTACCTGCACGACCTGGCCTGGCTCCGCCGCCGCACGGTGGGCGACCGCGCCTACAGCCTGCTCGGCCTCGTCCACACCCTGGCGCCGCCCACCGTGCGCCAGTCCATCGCCATGAACCTCTGGGGGCCGGTCCAGCCCTGGGACGCCGTCATCTGCACCTCCCCGGACGTGCAGAGGGCGGTCAGCCGGATGTTCGCCGAAGCCGGCGACTACATGGCCGAATCGACGGGCGGCGCGCCGCCGCCGCAGCCCGCCCTGCCGGTCGTCCCGCTCGGGGTCGACGGCGACGCCCTGGCGGCGCTGGCCGATCGTCCGGAGGTTCGCCGCGACCTGAGGGGCCGGCTCGGCCTCGCCGACGAGGACATCCTGGTGCTCTGGGTCGGGCGGCTGTCGTTCTTCGAGAAGGCCTTCCCGCAGCCGATGTTCATCGCCGTGCAGCAGGCCGCGGCCGCCGCCGGGGTCAAGGCGCACTTCGCCCTGGCCGGCTGGTTTCCGGAGGCCAGCCACCAGGAGATGTACCGCCAGGCCGCGGCGGCCCACGCGCCTGACGTCGCGGTGCATTTCCTGGACGGCAACGACAAGCGCCAGGTGGGCGAGCTCTGGGCGGCGTCCGACATCTTCCTCTCCCTGGTGGACAACATCCAGGAGACCTTCGGCATCACCCCGGTGGAGGCGATGGCGGCGGGGCTGCCGGTGGTGGTCAGCGACTGGGACGGCTACCGCTCGACGGTGCGCGACCAGGTCGAGGGGTTCCTGATCCCGACGCTGATCGGGCCGAGCGGCGGGCTGGGGGTCTCCATGGCCCTGCGCCACGCCATGGAGCTCGACAGCTACCAGAGCTACGCCGGCGCCATCGCCCAGCACACCGCCGTCCACGTCGGGCGCTGCGCCGACGCGCTCGCCCGCCTGATCGCCGATCCCGAACTGCGCCGACGGATGGGCGCGGCCGGCCGGGCCCGGGTGCGCACGACCTTCGACTGGCCGGTGGTGGTCCGCCAGCTCACCGGCCTGATGGACGAGCTCGCCGCCGTCCGCGCCGCGGCGGCCGATCCGGCCAGCCGGCATCCGATGAATCCGGCCCGGGGCGACCCCTTCCGGGACTTCGCCGGCTTCGCGACACAGGTGCAATCGCTGGACACCCGGCTGTCGGTCCCGGCCGGCGTCGATGCCGCGGCGGTGCGCCGGGCCGCGGCCCTGCCGCTGGACCGGACCTTCGCCGCCTGGCGGGCCACCGGGGAGGAATGCGCCCAGGCCCTCGTGCTCGTCGCCTCCGGCCAGGCCACGACGGTCCGCGAGGTGCTGGTGGCCTTTCCCATTCCCCGCCGCCGCGCCGTTGAACTCGGACTCTTGTGGATGGCCAAGTACGCCCTGCTGGACTGGCTGGACTAGGGCCACGCATCCAAACCGCCCGACGGGACGTTCTCCGGTAGAGCCTCAATGGCGCGAGGCTCCTGCAGCAGGAGAGACCATGAACATGCGCCGCATTCTGATGGTCACCGGCCTGGCGACGGTCGTGGCCCTTCCCTCCGTCGCCAGCGCCCGCGGCTACTGCCAGCAGCGCGCCCACGACCGCAAGGTGGCGGGAACCGTCATCGGCGCCGTCGGCGGCGCGCTGGTGGGCAACGCCATCTCCCACCGCAACGGGGCGCTGATCGGCGGCCTCGGCGGCGCGGTGATCGGCAACCAGGTGGCCCGCGAGAAGTGCGACACCGGTCGCGCCTACTACCGCAGCCGCGCCTCGACCCGCCGCAGCTATGCGGTCCGCCGAGACACCCGCTACGCCAGCTACGACACCCGCACGGCGTATGGCGCCTGCAGCTACGAGAACCGCCCCTTCTACGACGAGCGTGGTCAGCTGATCTACGCCCCCACCCGCATCTGCAGGTAGCCCATGACCGCTTCGAGACTGATCGCCGTGACGGCGCTGGCCGCTCTCGGCCTCGCCGCCTGCAACAACCCCAACGGGCGGGGCGGCATGGCCAGCGCGGGCAGTTCGGGGGGCGGCATCTGCACCCCGTTCGCCACCGCCGCGACCACCGCCACCTCAGCCCCGGGGCTGCCCTCCGCGGCCATGGTCGCCCCCGTCGAGGGATCGGCCGCGGTCGACGACTGCCTGCACCGCTGGGGCTACGCCCTGGCCTCGTCCGCGGATCCGGCCGAGCAGGTGGCGCAGGCCACGCTGGCCGCCTGCGTCTCGTCGCTGTCGCGCTGGAACCAGCAGGAGATGGCGCCCGGCGGCGGCGCGCAGGAGGCGCCCAGCGTGCTCACCGGCGAGCAGACCACCCCGATCGCCGAGCACTACACCTTCGCCCAGGGACGCGCCCTGTTCTACGTGGTGCAGGCCCGGGCCGGGAAGTGCGCCCCGCCGCCGATGACCAACGGGACACCGGCCGCAGGCCGCTGACGACTTAACGCAGGGAGTCCGGCACGATGCCGCCATTCTCGGCGAGCTTGGCCATGACCTGCTTGTGCAGCCAAATGTTCATGGTCGCCGAGTCGTCGGTGTCGCCGGCGTAGCCCGGTTCGCCGGCCAGCTGCTTGCGGGCGGTCAGGCCGGAGTCCAGCGACAGCAGCTTCATCAGGTCGACGATGGAATGGCGCCAGTCGAGGTTCTGGCCGTTGTCGCTGGCCATGGCGGCGAGCACCGCCTCGACATCGACGGGCTCGGCGGCCTGGACCGGGGCGGGTTGCTGCGGGGCCTGCGCCGCCGCCTGCTGTGCGGGCTGAGCGACGGCGGCGGCGGCCTGGGCCGGCTGAGGCGCTGGCGCGGCGTGGGCCTGACCGGGGTGGAAGATCTTCGACATGATCGAACCGAGGATGCTCATGCGCTGCTCCTGTTGATGGAAGCCGTCTGAACGCCCGCCTCGGCGCTTGGATGCGGGCGCCCGCGACGCGCCTGTGACGTGCCGCGCGGCCAGGGTGGACCGGTCGCCGTCGCCGTGGTTGATGACGCCGATGTCTTCCGTCGACGCCATCCGGGCGCCTCTGGTCAACCTGCTCGTCCGGCTCGTTTTCGGCGTTCGCGCCGCCGTCCTGGAGCGGCCGGCCGCCCGGGCCGTGCTGCGCGTCCTGGGCCGCCCGTTGATCGGGCTGATGCACCGGCTGACCCGCAGCGCCGCGCCGCCCGAGGAGCCTACGCCCGGCATGCTGGGCGAACCGGTGCTGCGCCTGCCGCTGGACTATGCGCCGGGTCGCCTGTCCGAGCCGCCGAGGATCGCCGTGCTGCTGCACGCCTTCCACGTCGAGCTGCTGCCCGAGATGGCCGATCACCTGGGCCGGATCCCATTCCCCGCGGACCTGTTCGTCTCCACCGACGATGAGGGCAAGCGCCAGGCGATCATCGCGGCCTTCGCCGGCTGGCGGAGCGGCGCGGTGGAGGTCCGGGTGGTCCCCAACCGCGGCCGCAACATCGCCCCCCAGCTGGTGGCGTTCCGCGACGTCTACGACACCCATGCCCTGCTGCTGCTGGTGCACACCAAGGTTTCCAGCCACACCGACGAGCTGGCGGGCTGGCGCGAGTTCCTGCTCGGCAACCTGCTGGGTTCGGAAGCCATGGTGCGCGGCGTCGTCGAGACCTTCGTCCAGTTGCCGCGGCTGGGCGTGCTGGCGCCCCGAACCTACCCCGGCGTCCGCCGCCACCTGATCTGGGGCGACAACTACCAGGCCTGCCGCAGCCTCGCCGAACGGCTGGGCTTCGCCCTCTATCCCGACAGTCCGCTGGATTTCCCGGCGGGGTTCATGTTCTGGGCCCGGCCGGCGGCGCTGAAGCCGCTGCTCGACCTCGATCTCGATGTCGCCGCCTTCGAGCCGGAGGCGGGCCAGAAGGACGGCACGCTGGCGCACGCTGTGGAGCGGCTGGTCTTCCACGCCTGCGAGCTCGGCGGGTTCCGCTGGGCCCGGGCGGGAAACGACGTCGATATCCGGCCGCCGGAAGCGCTCTACCGCGCCTGGGGGCCGCGGCTCCTGGGCCGCGCGATCACCGACTGCGGCCGTACGTTGGCAGCGCCCGGCCGTCCCCCCTATCCGACCCGCGCGCCCGGCGCGCCGCCGGCGCCTGAAGCCGACGCCAAGGCCGCCTTCCGGGCGCTCTGCCGGACGGAGCTGGAGGCCTTCCTGGCGAGCGGCGAGCGCCTGGCGCTCCCGACCTCCGAGACGCCGGAGGTTTCCATCCTGCTGGTGCTCTTCAACCAGGCCGAGCTCACCTACCAGTGCCTGCGGTCGCTGCGGTTCGCCCTCGACGTCCCATGTGAGCTGATCGTCGTCGACAACAGCTCCTCGGACCGCACCGGCGAGCTGCTCGACCGGATCGACGGCGCGCGCATCGTGCGCAACACCGAGAACCTGCACTTCCTGCGCGGCGTCAATCAGGGGGCGGCCCTGGCGCGCGGGGCGTCGCTGCTGCTGCTCAACAACGACACGCGGGTGACGCCGGGCTCGGTGGGAGCCGCCGTGGCGCGGCTGCGGGCCGAGCCGGACCTCGGCGCGGTCGGCGGCAAGATCGAACTGCTGGACGGCGCCCTGCAGGAGGCCGGCAGCATCATCTGGAACGACGGCAGCTGCGTCGGCTACGGCCGCGGCGAGGACCCCTGGGCGGCGGAGTTCCAGTTCCGGCGTGACGTCGACTACTGTTCCGGCGCCTTCCTGATGGTCCGCCGCGACCTGTTCGAACGACTCGGCCGCTTCGACGACGCCTTCGCACCGGCCTATTACGAGGAGACCGACCTGTGCATGCGGATCCGCGAGGCCGGGTTCCGCGTCGCCTATGAGCCGCAGGTCCACATCTCCCACTTCGAGTTCGGCAGCTCGTCGAGCACCGAGGCGGCCTTGGCCTTGCAGCAGGAGCACCAGCAGCTGTTCGCGGAGCGTCACGCCACAGCCTTGGCGGCGTCCCATCGTCCGCCCGGCCACGCCCTGGAGGCGCGCCTGCGCGGGCCGTACGCCGGCCGCGTGCTGATCGTCGAAGATCAGCTTCCCTATCCCCAGCTCGGCGCCGGCTATCCCCGCGCGCTCGATCTGCTGCGCGCGGCGCGGGAGGCCGGCTGGTTCGTGACCTTCTATCCGCTGGCCTTTGCCGACCTGGACTACGCCGAGGCCTATGCGGTGCTGCCGCCCGACGTGGAGCTCGCCGCCGAGCGTGGCCGTGAGGGGCTCAAGTCCTTCCTCGAAGCGCGGGCCGGCTACTACGACGCGGCGGTCGTCAGCCGGCCGCACAACATGCAGGCCTTCCGCCAGGCGCTGGCCGCCGTCCCGGGCTTCATCCCCCTGGAGCGGGTGATCTACGACGCCGAGGCGATCTTCGCCCTGCGCGACGCGCAACGGGACCGCCTGGGGCTGAAGGGGGACGCCGCGGTCGGGATCGAGGCCGAGGTCGCGCTGGCCGAGGGCGTGGCGACGGTGTTCGCGGTCAACGAGCTGGAGGCGGCGAACTTCCGCCAGGCCGGTTGCCGGGACGTGCGGCTGCTCGGCCACGCCCTGCGGCCGGCCCCGACCCCGGAGCCGTTCGCGGCGCGCCGCGACCTGCTGTTCGTGGGCGCGCTCGACGAGGACGATTCCCCCAACGTCGATTCCCTGGTGTTCTTCGTGCGCGAGGTCATGCCCCGGCTGGATGCGCTGATCGGCCCGGATTACCTGCTGCGCGTGGCCGGCCGCAGCGGCTCGGCGCAGGTGCGGGCGCTGGCGAGCGAGCGGGTCCGCCTGCTTGGCCGGGTCGACGACCTCGCGCCGCTGTACGGCGCAAGCCGTCTGTTCGTGGCGCCGACCCGATACGCAGGCGGGATTCCGATGAAGGTCCACGATACCGCGGCGGTCGGGCTGCCGGCGGTCACCACCCGCCTCCTGGCCCGCCAGCTCGGTTGGAGCGACGGCGTGGAGCTTCTGGCGGCCGACGATCCGCAGGCCTTCGCCGAAGCCTGCGCCAGGCTCTATGCGGACGAGGGGCTGTGGGCGGCGGTGCGGGAAGCCGCGCTGACGCGGGTGGCGATCGACTGCGATCCGGAGGCCTTCCGACGCACGGTCGCCCAGACGCTGGCGGAGGTGACGCCGGCGGCGGCGGCTAGGCCGCCATCAGCTCGTTGAGCTTGCGAATGTCGGTGACCGGAGAGGCGACGCCGCCCTCCAGCCGAATGACCTTGTTGCAGTAGAGCCGGAGCAGGTCGAGGTCGTGCGAGGCGAGCACCAGGATGCCGGCCCGCTCCACCAGCTTCAGGAGCCGCTTGTGGGCCAGCTTCTGGAAGTCGGCGTCGCCGACGGCGATCCACTCGTCCATCAGCAGCACGTCGGCCTCGACGGCGGTGGCGGCCGCGAAGGCGACGCGGGCCTGCATGCCGGCGGAATAGGTCTTCACCGGCATCGCCAGGAACGGTCCCAGGCCGGAGAACTCGCCGATCTCCTCCATCCGCTCCTCGATCTCCTTGGCGCTCAGCCCGGCGATGCGTCCGCGCAGGCGGATGTTGTCGAAGCCGGTGGCGGAGGGGTCGATGCCCAGGCTGAGGTCGAGCAGGGCGGCGATCCGGCCGCGGACCTCGACCTGGCCCTCGTCGGGCTCGTAGGCGCCGGACAGGGCCCGCAGCAGGGTGGTCTTGCCCGAGCCGTTATGACCGATCAGGCCCAGCCGGTCGCCGGCCTTCAGCTCCAGGTTCACATGCGAGAGCGCCGTCACCTCGGTCGCGCGCGTGGTGGAGCCGAGCCGGCCGCCGACGGTGACGTTGGCCAGGTGCTTCTTCAGCGACTTGGCGTCGACCCCATAGACCGGGAAGCGCAGGGTCAGGTCCCGGCAGGAGATGGAAACGGGAGGCGCCTTCATAGGTAGTGGACAATCCGCCGGCGGGTGACCGCGAAGACGCTGAAGGTCACCGCCCAGCCCAGGGCGGCCATGATGGCCAGGGCGAGGTAGGTGTGTTCCGCCACCTGGCCGCCCATCAGCGGCGCCCGGACGGCCTCCAGCATGTAGTAGAAGGGGTTGAAGTCGAGCACCGCGTGGTGGCGGCCCAGTCGCGCGGCCGGCCAGAACACCGGCGTGACGAAGATCGCGAACTGCATCACCGAGATGACGATCTGTGGGATGTCGCGGAACCGCGCCGAGGCGATCGCCACCAACATGCTGATCCACGCCGCATTGGCCACCAGGAACACCAGGCCGAGCACTGCCACCGGCACATTGGCGTGGCGCCAGTAGCCGTAATAGACCAGCACGCCGACGACGATCACCAGGTGGTGGCTGAGGTTGATCAGGTTGCGCAGCACCGTGCGCCAGACGAAGGTGAACATCGGCAGGCTGGTCTGCGACAGCATCCCGGCGGCATGCACGAAGGTCTCGCAACCCTCGGTGATGATCCCGCTGATCGTCCCGAAAAAGACGATCCCCAGCGCCACCAGCGGCAGGAAATCGCGCAGGGTGATGCCGAAGAGGTTGGCGTAGACGAACCCGATCCCCAGGACCATCAGCCCCATGGACAGGGTGATCCAGAACGGACCGAGGATCGATCCCCGGTATCGGGACACCACGTCGTGCCAGGCCAGCGATCGGGCGAGCCCGATCCGTTCGGTGGAGAGGCGCAGATCCCGCAGCGCCATGTGGAACTCGAACAGCGTGCCCCGCCGTCCGGTCCGCAACATGTGGGTGGCGGTATCCATTTGCTCTCCCGACGAAGGGGCCGCTCGTAACAGGTAGGGTATAGGCGCGCAAGGACGGCGCCTTGTCGCCCCAAGACGTGCTTGTAACGAAGGAAAGCGCCCGCCCTAAGGCGCCCGACCGCGCTGCATTTTGCCACGGCGGCGGCTTCCGTGTTAGCCGGACGGTCCACGGGGTGCGGACCTGCCCATGACATCCACTGACCAGATCGCGCGCGACGGGCCGCCCTCGCTGGATGAGCGGCAAAGGCTCCGGCACGTCATGCCGCCGAAGCTGGAAGGCGCCGGGGTGTGGCTGGTGATTCCCTGCTACCGGGTCAAGGCGCACATCCTGCAGGTGATCGCCAAGGCGCCGTCCTGGATCGAGGGAATCGTCTGCGTCGACGACGCCTGCCCGGACGGCTCCGGCGACTTCATCGAGGCCAACGCCAAGGATCCGCGGGTCGTCGTCGTGCGCCTGGAGCAGAACCAGGGCGTCGGCGGCGCGACCATGGCCGGCTATCGCGAGGCCGCCCGGCGCGGCGGCGAGGTGCTGGTCAAGGTCGACGGCGACGACCAGATGGACCTCGGCAACATCGCCCAGCTGGTGGCCCCGATCCTGCTCGGCGAGGCCGACTACGCCAAGGGCAATCGCTTCACCTCCATCAGCCACCTGCGCGACATGCCCAGCGTGCGGGTGTTCGGCAACGCCGCGCTCAGCTTCGCGGCCAAGGTCTCCACCGGCTACTGGAACATCTTCGACCCCACCAACGGCTTCACCGCCATCGAGGCGCAGGTGGCCCGGATCGTCATGGAGAAGCGGGTCTCGCGGCGGTTCTTCTTCGAGACCGACCTGCTCTACCACCTGGGCACCCTGCGCGCGGTGGTCCGCGACGTGCCGATGCCGGCCCGCTACGCCGACGAGGTCTCCAACCTGCGGATCGGCGCCATCGTTGGTCCATTCGCGCTCAAGCACCTGCGCAACTTCGCCCAGCGGGTGCTCGGCCAGTACTTCGTGCGGGACTTCCACGTGGCCAGCCTGGAGCTGGTGTCCGGGATGTTCTTCATCCTGTTCGGCCTTGGCTATGCGGCCCACTACGTGGCGACGCGCCGTCCCGGGCAGGCGGCCTCCGCCGGGGTGGTGATGGCCGCCGCCCTGCCGGTGATCCTGGGCGCCCAGCTGCTGCTGCAGGCGCTCAATTTCGACGTGCTGAACGTGCCCACGCGGCCGATCCACCCGTACCTGCGCACCGTGGCGCGCATGGAAGCCGAGGAGGCGACGTCGTGACCCTCAAGGACGCCCTGCTCTGCGCCGGGTTCTCGCTGGCGCTGCCGATCGGCCAGACCATGTTCAAGGCTGCGGCGCTCTACAACGCCCGGCTGACGGGGCCGCTGCCGCTGCGGCTGATCAGCAACGGCCCGCTGATCGGCGCCTTCGCCTGGTACGGGCTGACGGCGCTGTTCTGGTTCTACATCCTGACGCGGGTGCCGCTGTCGCTGGCCTACGCCTTCTCGATCGTCGGCTCGGGCCTGGTGCCGCTAGTGGCCTGGCTGGTGTTCAAGGAGCCGCTCGGCTGGCGGTTCGCCGCCGGCTACGCCCTGATGCTACTCGGCTTCCTGGTGATCATGCAGGGCCAGGCGCGGGCCTAGGAAGGCGTCGGCGGCGGCCCGGACCTCCGCATACGGCACCTTGAACATCCGCTCGTAGAACAGGACGCCCGCGTGCGGCCGCTGACCGATCCGGGCCGGGTCCAGCCGCTGCACGCCGAATCCCCGTTTCGCATAGGTGAAGAACATCGCCGGCCAGAGGCCGAGCCAGGTCTTGGTCTGCGACGGGAAGAAGCGCACCGCCAGCATCCACGCGAACCATTCGCCGAAGCTCAGCCGGATGCGGCGCACCGGACCGTTCTCCGGCAACGGCGAGGCGCCGTGGAAGAAGGGGCCGCCCAGGCGGGGCCCGTTGTAGAGGCTGATGGTCTCGATGGGGGGGTGTCCGTGCGCGGCCGCCAGCTTGGCGGCCATCAGGGCGCACATGTCGTGGTCCATGTGGCCGCCCTCGTAGGCGGTGACGACGATCTTCTCGACTGCGCCGACCTCGGCGATCGCCTGCCGCAGGGCCTCGTAGGCGGCGGGGAGCGCCCGATGCACGCCGCCGTCCAGCGCGCCGGTCCCCTGGCCGACGTGGAGCACGTGCGCCGGGTCTACCCCCAGGTGGGCGAGCAGCGCGCGGCTCTCGGCGTAGCGCCGCTCGGCCAGCTCGGCGCTGGCGTAGTCGGCGACGTAGAAGAACCGCTGGTCCTCGCCCGCGCGCACGCCGGCCGTCACCAGCGGCAGGCCGCAGTACTCGTCGTCGAAGTGGGCGAGGATGTAGACGACAGCCATCTCAGTACGGATCGAAGTCGAGGAAGTTGAGCGCCACCGCATCGGCGCGCAGGGCCGTCGGCGCGGCCGGGCCCAGCGCGCGCCAGATCAGGTTGAGCGGCGAGGGCCTCAACCGCTCGGGCACCGGCAGGAAGCCCTGCCGCCCGAGGTCCCAGCGCGGCTCCAGCCCGATGAACAGGGTCGCGCCGAACGGGGCCACGCCGCTCGGCAGGCCCGTCTCGGCCGCGCCGGGCAGGAAGGCGCCGCAGCGGACGAAGGGCAGGTGGGTGCGCGCCCAGACGCCGAACAGGTCGCCGCGCCGCGCGCTGGCGTAGCGGCCGGCCGGATTGGCGAGGCGCCAGCGCAGCAGGTCCTCCCGCCAGGCGCCCTGATACTGCAGGGGCGCGTCCGAGAACCGGCCCGGGACGTGGGAGAGCACGCCGGCCTGCAGCCGGGCGACCTCCTGGAAGGCGAGCTTGCGCAGGAAGCCGGGCGTGCTGTTGGCGTTGGCGACCCCGATCACGAAGCCGTAGCCGGCGTCCGCGCCCTGGGCATAGGTCTGCTCGGCCAGCCGGGTGAACAGGCCGCGGCCCTGGTAGTCGGGGTGGGTGGCGGTGTTGAGCGACAACAGGCCCTTGACCGGCCGGCCGTCGACCAGCGCCTCGGTGGGGCAGGTGACGTAGTGGGCGGCCAGCCGCTCGCCGTCCCAGGCGTCGGCGCCGACCACCGGGCCGGCCGGGTTGTCGCGGTAGCGCCAGGCCAGGGCCGCCTCGGTGAACTTGCCGTCATCGCCGAACACCTCGCCCAGCAGCCGGGCGTAAGCCTCCAGCTGGCGGGGCGTGGTTCCGGCGGGGCGGAATTCGAGCGCGCCGCCGGTCATGCGCGGCCGCTCACGGCGCCGGGCGGGCGCACACGGTCGCGTTCATGATTTCCCCTTCTCATGGCCCCGCCTGCATCATACCAACGCGCATCGAGCGGCGTCCGGGGCGGAGAATGACGAAGCCTGAACTGAACATCAACGCGCGTGACGGGCTGCGCGTGGTGCTCGCCGCTGGCTTCCTGCTGCTGCTCGGCGCCAACCTGCCGGGACACCTGTCCTACGACTCCGTGGCGCAGCTCTACGAAGGCCACTTCCATGTGCGCGAGACCTGGGGTCCGGCCAGCTATGCCTGGCTGCTGGGCCTGTTCGACGCGGTGATCCCGGGCACGGCCCTCTATGTGGTGGCCAGCGCGCTGCTGCTGTTCCTGAGCCTCGCCTCCTTCGATGGGCTGCGTAATCGCATCGGCTGGGCCGGCGTCGCCGTCGCCGCGCTCGTGCTGCTGACGCCGCAGGTGCTGGTCTACCAGGCGATCGTCTGGAAGGACGTGATGTTCGCCAACGCCGCGGTGGCCGCCCTGGTGCTGCTGGCGCACGCCGCGAGAGACTGGGACGACCGCCGCCGCCGCTGGCTGTGGCTGGTCGGCGTGGTGCTGTTGCTGGCGCTGGCCAGCCTGGTCCGCCAGAACGGGATCATCGTCACCGCGATGGCCGCGCTGGCGCTCGGGTGGATCGCCAGCCGCGGCCGGTGGGTGCGCGGCGGCGTCTGGGCGCTCGGCCTGCTGTTCGTCGTCCTGCTTGCCGCCCAGGGCCTGACGCGCCTGGCGGAGCCGGCGAACGCGCCGCCCGACACCGCTTTCCACAAGGGCGTGCGGATCCTCCAGAACTACGACATCGCCGGCGCGGTCACCCTCGACCCCGGCTACCGTCTCACGGCTCTGGAAAAGGCCGATCCGGTGGCGGCGAAGGTGATCGAGAGCCGGGCGCCGCTCGGCTATTCCGGCCAGCGGATCGACTTCTTGGACGACGATGCGGCGTTCGGCGCGGCGCTCTGGGATGTCCCCGACCCGGCCATACGCGCGCAGTGGGCCGACCTCGTGCTGCGCCATCCCGTCTTGTACCTGCGGGTGCGGATGGAGGACTTCCGCTGGGTGTTCGCCACCCCGGTCGTGGACCGGTGCCTGCCGATCTACGTCGGCGTCGACGCGCCCGCCGAGAAGATGCAGCCGCTGGGCCTGCAGCACCGCTTCACGCACGCGGACCGGCAGCTGATGAACTACCACACCTGGTTCCTCGACACGCCGCTCTACTCCCACGTGGCCTATGCGGCGCTCGGCCTGGTGCTGGCCGGACTGCTGCTGGCGCGGCGCGACCCCGCCGACATCGCCATGATCGCCCTGCTGCTGAGCGGCGTGGCCTTCGCCGCCAGCTTCTTCGTGATCTCGATCGCCTGCGACTACCGCTACCTCTACTTCACCGACCTCTCGGCGCTGGTGGGGCTGGTCTATGTGGCGGTGGACTTTCCGCTGCGGCGCCGGCGGGCGGCCGCCTAACGGGCGAACATCGCCTCCCAGGCGGCGGCGACCTCGAGCCGGGGCTTGCGGGCCGCGATGAACCGGTAGAGCGACAGCTGGCGGCCCAGGCCGAAGCTGCGGATCTCCACCTCGGCGAACAGGGCCCGCACCAGGGTTTCGATCTCCCGCGCGGTGTTGACGTGCTCGTGGCGCATCAGGTCGCCGTAGTCGAGGCCGTGGCGCAGGCGGAACTCCAGGCCGGTGGTCAGCGTCCAGCCAAGCCGCCAAAGGAGGCCCCCCTCGCTGGGGATCGCCGCGCGCAGGGCGCCGCCCGCCTCGAGCAGTTGCGCCGATCGGGCCAGCACCATGGGCAGGTCGCAGATGTGCTCCAGCGAGGCGACGCTGGTCACCCGGTCGTAGCGGCGCTCGCGCGGGACCTCGGTCACATCGGCGAAGACGTCGCGGACGCGGCCGCGCTCGGGGGCGTCGCGATAGAGGTCGGCGAAGGGCTCGACGATGTCGTAGGGCGCCGCGGCGGGCTCGAAGGGCGGCTGGTTGAGGGTGCCGGCTCCGAGCTCGAGGGTGGCGCGCGGCGCGCCGCCCACGGCGTCGCGGGCGACCTGCAGGTGCAGCCAGCGCTCGAGCCGCTGCGACAGGGAGGCGGCCGGCGTCGCGCCTGCCCGATTCTCCTTGTACTGCTGCACATAGATCGCCTGCAGGCGGGGCGGCATGGCCGGGCGGGTCTTCGGGAAACTGGCGAGCACGCGCGCTGCGCCCTGGTCCCCACCGCCCGTCATCCGAAACTCCTCCGCGGCGTCGTGCGCCAGTGGCGGCAACATAGGGCCCGGATCGCCGGAGGCGAGATGCTTTTGCGGCTTTCCAAGCCCGCAGGCGGCTTTTACCAACGGGTCAAGCTTGTGTGGGGGATGGCATTGGATCGCGGGACGATGACGCCGGCGGCCGGGCGGGCCGCCATGGCCTTCCGCCTGGTGCTGGTCGCGGGCCTGTTGCTGTCGCTGGCGGCCAACCTGCCGGGCCACCTGTCGGTCGATTCGGTGATCGCGCTGGAGGAGGCCCGCACCGGCGTCCGCCAGACCTGGGCGCCGGCGGTCAGCTCATGGCTGCTCGGCCTGTTCGACGGGATCGTCGCCGGCACCGGCCTCTATGTGACCGCCTCGGCGGCGCTGCTGTTCCTGAGCCTCGCCAGCCTGACCAGGCTGCGGACGCGGGCGTCGTGGGCCGCGCCGCTGCTGGCGCTCGGCGTGGTGCTGACGCCGCAGGTGCTGATCTACCAGGGCATCGTCTGGCGCGACGTGCTGTTCGCCAATCTCGCCATCGCCGGCTTCATCTTCATCGCCCATGCGGCCCGAGACTGGGAGGTGCGACGACCGGTCGTCGCGCTGGCCGCGGCCTGGCTGTGCCTGGCCCTGGCCGCTCTGGTGCGCCAGAACGGCGTCATCCTGGTGGTCGCCGCCGCCGTCGTGCTGGCGTGGACGGCGCGGGGCCGCGGCTGGCGTTCGAGCCTCGCCTGGGGCCTGGGCGGGCTGGCGGCCACGCTCCTGCTCGCCGCCGCTATCAACCATGTCGCCCAGCCGCCGGAGGTCCCCGCGAAGCTCCGGCCCAACGCGGCGGCGCTGATCCTGCAGCACTACGACATCATCGGCGCCAAGGCCCATCACCCGGCGCTGAGGTTCACCGTCATCGACCGCGCCGCGCCCGCCGCCGGCCAGATCCTCGAACAGCAGGCGCCGAAGTTCTATTCGGCCGCCCGGATCGACCCCCTCGACCAGGACGACCTCGTCCGCCGCACGCTCTGGCACGTGCCCGACCAGGTGATGTCGGCGCAGTGGCGCGAGGTGATCCTGCATGAGCCCGCCGCCTATCTGCTGCACCGCGCCGACGTCTTCCGCTGGGTGCTGCTGACGCCGCACCTCGACCAGTGCCTGCCGGTGACGGTCGGCGTCGCCGGCCCGCCCGAAATGATGGCGAACCTGGAGATGGTCACCGGGATCGAGCCGCAGGACCAGGCCCTGGGCGACTATGCGGCGCGCTTCTATGCGACCCCGGTCTATTCGCACCTGACCTGGGTGCTGGTCGCCCTGGCGGTGAGCGGGCTGCTGCTCCTGCGGCGCGATCCGGCCGACTGGGTGATCGTCGCGCTGGAAGCCGGCGCCCTGCTGTTCGTGGCCAGCTTCTTCGTGATCTCGGTGGCCTGCGACTACCGCTACCTCTACTTGCTCGACCTGGCGGCGATGACCGGGGTGCTCTACCTGGCCCTGGATCCGATCACCTGGCCGGCGAGGCGGAAATCCGGCGCCTAGCTCAGCCGCAGGATGGCGTCGAGCCGACCCTCGGCGAGGCGGCGTTCGCGCCGCAGGGCTTCGAGTTCGGTGCGCAGCTGCTTGATGTCGCGTTCCAGGCTGTCGCGCTCGAGGACGAGTTGCTGACGCATGTCGTGCAGTTCCGCCCGGGCCAGGTCGAGGTCGCGGGTCAGCGGCGAGACCAGCGCGCCGACCTCTTGACGGCGCCGCGCCAGGGCCTCGGCCGCGGCGTCGAGCACGGCGCTGTCCGGCGCCTGGCCCGCGGCGGCGGCTTCGAACCAGGCATGGATGGTGGCCGCCATCTCGCCCGCCCAGCCGAGCGCGGCGAGGTCGCCCTGTGCCGCGTTGTGGCGCAGGTCCGGCGACAGGAACTTGTCGATCGCGCCGGCCGCCCGCTCGGTGAGCCTCGGAAGCGGCGCGCCGTGCGCGGCCTCGATCCGAGCCGCCTCGCCGCGCCAGTCCCGCAGCAGGCTGTCGTAGCCGACGAAGGCGCGCGGCAGGTCGCGGCTGTAGGCCTCCGCCGCCAGCATGTAGGCGCTCCAGAGCAGCACCGACTTTTCCGCGGTGAAGCCGTCGCGGCGCGACAGGGAGCCGGCCACCGCCAGCGGATGGCGCACGGGAACGACGCAGCGGGCGCCGACCTCGAGTTCGCTCAGCACGGCGCGCCAGAAGGGCAGCAGCACCGTCGCCCGGGGGTCCTTCAGCAGCGGATGCCGCGCCTCGCCGAATTCCTCGGCGAACAGCGTCCGGGCGCGGCTCAGCCACTGGGCTTCCGCATCGCCGCCCAGGGGCCGGAACGGGAAGGCGAAGACGTCGTCCCACGCCGAGTCCGCCGCCCGCAGCCGCCCGTCGTTGAGGATCGCCACCTTCCAGGGCTCGAAGTAGCCTTTCGCGTTGTGCTCGTCGCCGGGCATGACGTTCTCGGGCAGGCGCGCGCCCGCCAGCGCCAGCAGCTGGGTCACGGCAGAGGTGCCCGAGCGGTGCATGCCCAGGACGAGGTAGGCGGTCCGCGCCGAGGCGCCCTGCGGCCCGGAGCCGGGATTCTTCGTGGTCATGTCAGGCCGAGTGGTACGGGCCGCCGCCGATGGTCGCAAGGGCCGGCTGCGGTTGATCGACCGGACCTTCTGTTGCACAGAGGCCCTCGCCGCCGCGCCGGGGCCATCGCGAAGGGATAGTACGCCGCATGGCCGTCCAGGCCCCAGCTGACGAGGTCGATCCGATCCTCTCCACGGCGGTCGACGCGGCCTTCTACCTGGCCGTCAATCCGGATCTGGCGAACATCCCCGGCCTCGATCCCGTCCGCCATTATGCCGAGCACGGCTGGCGGGAGGACCGCGACCCGGCGCCGTGGTTCTCGGTGGGCGCCTACCTGAAGGCCTACCCCGACGTGGCGGCGATCGGGACCGACCCCTTCCTCCACTTCCTGACCCGCGGCCGGCGCGAGGGTCGCGACGTCTTTCCGTCCCAGGCCGGCGAGGCCTACCTGGAGACTCGTCTCCAGCGCGGCCAGACGCCGGGCTGGGGGTTCGAGCCCAGCCTGGCCGCGCCCGACCGGGGCGCCGGGCGGCCGTCGGAGCCGGCGGCTGTGGATCCGGTCGATCCGGTGGCCGCGCGGCTGCGCGCCGACCGCGAGCTGATCGCCGACGAGTTCGACGTGCCCTTCTACCTGAGCCTCAGGCCCGACGTGGCCGCGGCGGGCGTCGACCCGATCGAACACTTCCTGATCGACGGCTGGCGCGAGAACGCCCGCCCGAACCCCCGCTTCTCGCCGAGCCAATACCTGGAGAGCTATCCGGACGTCGCCGCCGCGGGGATCAATCCGTTCGTCCACTTCCTGCGCACGGGGCGGGCGGAAGGCCGGCTCGCCCATTCGGACCTCGGCTTCCGCTACGACATCATCGCCGAGCTGACGCCGGTCGGCGCGCGCGTCGCCGCGGCGGCCCAGGCCGCCGCCCGGCTGAAGCCCAAGACCGACGCGGCGCTCGCCGCGGCCCTGGCCAAGTCGCGGACCGGGCTGCGTGACCTGCACATCACCTTCAGCCACGACGACTACTCCGCCAACATGGGCGGCGTGCAGCTTTGCCTGCAGCGGGAGGACGCCCGGCTGGCCGAGCTCGGCCGCGATCACCTGCACCTCTATCCGGCGGCGGTCTGGCCGGTGACGCGGGCGGCCGGAGAGCCCGGCCCGCTCGGCGTGCTCTTCAACGGCCGCCGGGTCGGGATGTTTTGCGGCACGACGGTCGCCAGGACCCTGCGCAAGGCGGCCGCGGCGGTCGAGGCGGGCGCCCGTAGCTTCGCGGTGCACAGCCTGCTCGGCCACAGCGCCGACGAAACGGTCGACATCGTCGAGGCCGCGGGGCTGCAGGCCGGCTATTTCTGGCTGCACGACTTCGCCAGCCTCTGCGCCGGCTTCCACCTGCTCCGCAACGACGTGGAGGACTGCGGTGCGCCGCCGCCGGACAGCCCCGCCTGCGGGATCTGCGCCTACGGGCCCTGGCGCGCGCGTCACCTGGACGCCCACACCCGGCTGTTCGAGCGGCTCGACCTGACGGTGATCAGCCCATCGGAAACCACGCTGGCGTTCTGGCGGGCGAGCTGGAGCTTCCCGACGGCGGGGGAGGTGGTGCATCCGCACGCCCGGCTGGCGCCGCGCGGACCGGCGGCGCCGAAGGTCCGGCCGCGACCCTTCCGCCTGGCGTTCGCCGGCGTGCCTGCGGCCCACAAGGGCTGGCCGATCTTCCGCGACCTGGCGCTCGACCATGCCGACGACGACCGCTACGCCTTCCTGCATCTGGGGGCCCGCGAGGCGCCTGGGCTACCGGTGAGCTTCCACCCTGTCTCGGTCTCCGAGGCCAATCCCCGCGCCATGCAGGAGGCCGTCGAGGCGCTGGAGGTGGACGCGGTGCTGATCTGGTCCCTCTGCCGCGAGACCTTCTCGTTCATCGCCTATGAGGCGGTCGCCGGCGGCGCGGCGGTGATCACCGGCCCGGACAGCGGCAATGTCGCGGCCTTCGTGGAGGGCTCCGGCCACGGGCGGGTGCTGGCCGACGAGGCCGCGCTGGCCGCCGCCTTCGTCAGCGGCGAGATCGCCGCCCTGGCCCGCTCGCGCCGCAAACCGCAGCTCTATGACCTGGAGTTCAGCGGCGTCACCGTCGACCTGCTCGCGCGGGGCGCCTCGGCATGAAGGTCCTCTGCTATTCCAGCTTCACCTTCTCCTACCTGAACCGGGCGCGGGTGCTGTTCCAGACGGTGCGGCGCTTCCATCCGGACTGGGAACTGGTGGCGCTGATCACCGACGAACCGCCGCCGGAGTTCGAGTTCGACCTGGCCCGGGAGCCCTTCGACCGGGTGGTGCACGCCCGCGATCTCGGCGTGCCGGATTTCGAACGGTGGCTGTTCAAGCACGACGTGGTGGAGATCTGCACCGCGGTGAAGGGCCCCTTCCTCCACCAGGCGTGCGGGTGGGGCTCCGACGCGGTGATCTACCTCGATCCGGACACCGCCCTGTTCTCCAGCCTGGAGCCGCTGGAGCGTTGGCTGGAGGACTACGACATCCTCCTGACGCCGCACCTGATCGACCCCAACGTGACCACGGCCGCGATCCTCGACAACGACCTGTCGGCCTCGCGCACCGGGATCTTCAACCTGGGCTTCGTGGCGGTGCGGACCACCGGCGAGGGGGCGCGGTTCGCCAAGTGGTGGAACGACCGGCTGCTCAGCTACTGCTACGACGACATCCCCAACGGCCTGTTCGTGGACCAGCGGTGGTGCGACCACACGCCGGCCCTGTTCGACAAGGTCAAGGTGATCCGCGATCCCGGCTACAACGTCGCCAGCTGGAACCTCAGCACGCGGACCGTCGCGGTGGAGAAAGACGGCCGGATCACCGTCAACGGGGCGCCGCTGCGCTTCTGGCACTTCACCAAGCTGGGCCCGCTCGGCGACACCATGACCAAGCGCTACGCCGGCCGCAACTTCCCGGTCTACGAGGTCTGGAGGTGGTACAAGACCCAGGTGGCGGCGGTCACCGATCCGGCCATCCCGGCCCGCTGGTGGGCCTACCAGGACTTCGATGACGGCACGCCGATCGAGAAGGCCCACCGGGTGCTCTACCGCGAGCGCGAGGACCTGCAGGCTGCGTATCCCAATCCGTTCGCGGTCGGCGGCTTCAGCCTCTGGCTCGAGCGCGAGGGCCGCTGAGCGCGCGCCTTGACAGCGGCGTGGGCGCGCCTGAGACAGACCCGGAATCCCCGGAGGGACCGCAGACCCTGCGGTCGAGGTCTTGAACAAGCCCACCGCCCAACCCACCGCCGCGAATGACGGCCTTTCGGGCGACCTGGCCGCCAAGGCCGCCGCCGTCGCCAGGCGCATGGCCGAGTTGCGCGCCGCCCTGGCCGCCGCCGAGGAGGCCGTCGCGGCCGCCCGGAGGCTGACGCACGAGGCCCAGGTGCGCGAGGCGATGGTGCGGGTCGACCTGACGCAGGCGATCACCGAGGCGCTGGTCGGGCGGGCCGAGCTCGCCGCCCGGCAGCGCGCGCAGGCCGTGCGCGCCTACTTCGGCGAGACGGAGCAGGGGCGCCCGCGCCGCCGCAACCGGATCGGTCGCCGCCTCGACGCGATCCTGGCGCGGCTGACCTCCCTAGGCCGCGCGCTGGTCATCGCCCGGGCCGGGGTGTGGCGTCCGAGCGGTCGGCCGCTCTACGATCTCAGGCACATGGCGGCCTATGCGCGGCGAGGCGCCGATCCTTCGGTCCAGCCGCCGGCGCCGTTCGAGCAGGCCTGGTATCTCGCGACCTATCCCGACGTCGCCGCCAGCGGCCGCGCGCCGCTGCTGCATTACCTTCTGGCCGGCGCCGCCGAGGACCGGACGCCGCACCGGCTGTTCGACGCGGCCTGGTATCGCCGCGAGAACGCCCAGGCGCTCGCCGCCAGCGGCCAGTCTTCGTTCGAACACTTCGCTTCGCGCGGCGCGGCGGAGGGCCGCAACCCGCACCCGCTGTTCGACATGGCCCACTATGCGAGCCAGGCCCCGGCGCTGCTGGCCGGCGAGGACATGCTGTCGCACTACCTGCGCGAGGGCTGGACCCGGGACCTCAGTCCGCATCCGCTGTTCGACCCCGCGTGGTACCGCGGCCAGGCCCCGGACGCCGCGGACGTCCCGCCGCTGGTCCACTACGTGCTGGAAGGCTGGCGCGCCGGCCTCTCGCCGCACCCGCTGTTCGACGTGACCTGGTACCTCGCGCGGAGCCCCGACGTCGTGGAGGCCGGAAGGGAACCCCTGGCGCACTTCCTGGACGTCGGGGCGGCGGAGGGACGCAGTCCCGGGCCGTGGTTCGACCTGCCGCACTATGTGGCCGTCCGCGGCGGCGCGCTGGCGACGGGGACCAATCCCTTGATCGACTACCTGCAGGGCGGCGCCTGGGCCGTGACCGAAGCGCGTCCCGGCTTCCCGACCGCCGCCTATCTGGCGGCCTGTCCGGGCCTGGTGCGCGAGGGCCTCACTCCGCTGGAGCACTGGGCGCGTCGGAGCGCTGGCTGACCGGACGGGCGATCCCCAACGCCTCCAGCTGGCGCCAGATCGCCTCGTAGTAGGCCGGCACGTAGTGGAAGGGACTGAGGCCCCACTGGTGCGCCTCGTCGGCGATCCGCTGGCTCGGCGCCTCGACGCGGCTCAGCGGCGGCATCAGGGCTGTGAACCAGGCTTCGTACCGGGCGAGGAGGGCGTTGTGCGCGGCGATCTCCGCCGTCCGCCCCTGCAGGATCTCGACATCGGGAATGGGCCGCCGGCGGCCGGCCGCGGACCGGCTCTGCTTCGCCCAGCGGGCGGCGTGCAGGATCAGCTGGGCGTCCTGCAACGGAGTCGCCCGCACCAGCGCCGCGAACTCCTCCGCCGCGGCCGACCACAGGCGGCCGCATCCGCCAGATAGCCGCGGGATCGGCCGGGCTCCGGCCAGGGCCGGCTGTTCGAGGTAGCCGCTGGCCTCCAGCTCCCAGCTGTGGGTGACGATGCTGTCGCCGACCGCCAGCAGGTCGAAGCGCTCGTCGATGAAGTCGAAGATCAGATGGGTCGGCCGATAGGCCACCAGCTGGGCCAGGGCGGTCTTGCGCAGGTCGGCGACCAGCGCGCGGTGCTGGTGCTGGCGCAGGTCGCGGGGCGGCGCGGCAGCGGGCTGGAATCCCGCCACCGGCGCAGCCAGCAGGCTCGGGAAGCTGGTCCTGGAGATGTAGAGCGGACCCTCGGGCGAATCGCCGCGGACCGGCCAGAGATCGCGGGTGATGCAGCTGCCGATGATCGCGACCCTGGCCATCCTGCTTCCCGTCGTCCCCTTGTGCGGCCCTCGCCGTTCTAGCACGTGGAGAGCGTGCGAGGGGGCTTCGCAGCCGGGGGCCGGCATTGACATAGTTTAAGCCCCCAAGCATCTCTCCGCCGCCTCCGGGCGTTCCGGGCGCGACGCCGGCAGGAAACATCCCGGTCGGCGTTCACCGCAATTAGGCCACCTTTCCGGTATCTTGGGCGGCTCGGACGGGACATCGGCGCGCAATGAAATTCTTTACGTTCCTCGCAAACCAGCCAGACAACGTGCTCACGCGGGCCCTCGGCGAGGGCAAGCGCCCGTTCGCCGTGGCCGCTGCGTTCAGCTTCTTCTCCAACGTGCTGTATCTGGCGCTGCCCCTCTACACCTATCAGGTGTACGGCCGGGTGTTGGTGAGCCAGAGCATATCGACGCTCATCTGGCTGACGGCGGTGACGCTGTTCGTGTTCGCCGTGTCCAGCGCCATCGACGACTACCGTGCGCGGATCCTCATCAACTATGGGGTCGTGCTGGACCAGCGGGTGTCGGGACGGCTGTTCACCGGCCTGTTCGACGCCGCCGTGCGTGGCGACCAGAGCGCCCGCTCGCAGGTGCTGCGCGACCTCGACCAGTTCCGCCAGACCCTGACCGGCGTAGCCGCGGCGGCCTTCTTCGACGTGCCGTGGATTCCGGTCTTCCTGGGGGTCCTCTTCATCATCGACCCGTTGATCGGCGTGCTGACGACGGTGGGGGCGCTGGTGCTGCTGGGGCTCGCCCTGCTCCAGGAGCGGGCGATCCGGCCGCCGATGAAGGAGGCCAACGACGCGGCGCTGAAGAGCTACGCCTTCACCGAGGCGGCGCTGCGCAACGGCGAGGTGGTCCGCGCCATGGGCATGCTGCCGACCCTGGGCGCCGCCTGGGCCGGGCACCGGGCGGTGACCATCGAGCGCGGTGCGGCCTCGGCCGAGATGTCCAACGCCTTCACCGACACCATCAAGGCGGTCCGCATGGGCATGCAGGTGCTGATCGTGGCGATCGGCGCCTACCTGATCCTGAAGGGCAAGATCCACTCCGGCATGCTGTTCGCCAACATGATCTTGGCGAGCCGCGCCCTGCAGCCGATCGAGAAGATCGTCGGCTCGTGGGAGCCGCTGAACAACATGGCCCGCGCCCACGGGCGGCTGATGGCCATGCTGCAACAGGCCGAGCCGCCGTCCGCCGCCACCACCCTGCCGCGTCCGAAGGGCCGGCTGTCGGTGGAACAGCTCAACTATGCGCCGCGCGGCGCCAACAAGCTGATCCTGGCGAACGTCAACTTCGTGCTGGAGCCTGGCGAAGTGCTGGGCGTGATCGGCCCGTCGGGAGCCGGCAAGTCGACGCTGGCGCGCCTGCTGGTCGGCATCTGGCGGCCGAACAACGGCGTGGTCCGCCTCGACGGCGCCGACGTCTTCACCTGGGAGCGCGCCGACTTCGGTCGTCACGTGGGCTATCTGCCGCAGGACACCGAACTGTTCGCCGGGACCGTGCGCCACAACATCGGCCGCTTCCGCGCCGACGTGACGGACGAAGAGGTCGTGCGCGCCGCGCAACTGGCCGGCGTCCACGAGCTGATCCTGCGCATGCCCAAGGGCTATGACACCGATGTGGGCGAAGGCGGCGTGATCCTCTCCGCCGGCCAGCGCCAGCGGGTCGGGCTCGCCCGGGCGATGCTGGGCGATCCCGCCTTCATCGTGCTCGACGAGCCCAACGCCAGTCTCGACGCCGAGGGCGAAGAGGCGTTGCTGAGGGCGATCGACGCCATGAAGGCGAACGGCGCGACGGTGGTGATCATCTCGCACAAGGCCGGCATCTTCCGCCCGGCCGACAAGATGCTGGTGCTGCGCGACGGCCGGCTCGAGCTGTTCGGCCCGCGCGACCAGGTCATGAGCCGGCTGATGAAGCCCGCCGAGGTGCGGGCGGTTGAGGGGGCCGCACGATGAAACTTGATATCCAGCCCCATCGCTCCAGCTACGTCGCCCCGACGTTCGGCGACGACCGGGTTCCGCTCGACCCACGGCTCGAACAGCGGATGCGGCGGCCGATGGTCGTCGGAGCCGCCATCATCGGCACGCTGGTGGTCGGGCTGGGTCTGTGGGCCTCGCTCACCCCGCTCAGCACCGGCGTCACCGCGCCGGCCGAGGTGCGCGTCGAGGCCAACCGCAAGACCCTGCGCCACCGCGAAGGAGGCACGGTCCGGCAGATCCTGGTGCGCGAGGGCCAGCACGTCACCGCCGGGCAGCCGCTGATCCTGTTCGACGACGTCGAGGCTCGCGCCTCCAACGACGTCTTCCAGAACCAGGCCGACAGCATGATGAGCCAGGCCGCGCGCCTGACAGCCGAGGCCACCAATCGGCCGAATCTGGAGTTCCCGCCGGAGCTCACCAGCCGGATTTCCGATCCGCGGGTCGCCAGCATGATTCGCGACCAGCAGTTCCTGTTCGCGACCCGCCTGCAGTTGTTCCAGAGCCAGGGCTCGGTGCTGGACCAGCGGCTCGACCAGATCCGGAACCAGATCGTCGGCAACCAGGCGCAGGTCGCCTCGGTGGACGAGCAGCGCAAGCTCACCGCCGAGGAGATGGCCGGCTATCAGACGCTCTATGAGAAGGGCTTCGCGCCCAAGCCGCTGATCCTGCGCTACCAGCGCTCGATCGCCGACCTCGACGGCCGCAAGGGCTCGCTGCTGGCCGACATCGCGCGCCTGCACCAGCAGATGGGCGAGACCAACATGAACCTGGCAACCCTGCGCGACCAGCGCCAGAGCCAGGCCGCCGAGCAGCTGCGCGACACCCAGTCGAAGATCGCCGACGTGATGCCGCGCCTGGCCGCCGCCAAGCAGACCCTGGCCTCCACCGTGGTCCGCTCGCCGGTCGACGGCTACGTCTTCAACCTGACGCAGTTCACCCTCGGCGGGGTGACCTCGCCCGGTGAGGTGCTGATGGATGTGGTGCCCGCCAACTCGCCGCTGATGGTCACCGCCACGATCAAGCCGGAGGACATCGAGGAGGTGCACGTGGGCATGGACGCCCGGGTGCGGATCACCGGCCTGAACCAGCGCTGGGTCAGCCCGTTGCCGGCCAAGGTCGCGGTGGTCTCGGCCGACCGGATCACCAACGAGAAGACCGGTCTCGCCTTCTACCGGGTCGATCTGCGAATCGATCCGAAGGAGCTCACGAACCTGAAGCGCGGCGCCCAGGTGACCCCCGGGATGGGCGCCCAGGCGATGATCGTGACGGGCAAGCGGACCATCATGGGCTTCCTGATTTCGCCCATCACCGACACTCTCCACGACGCCTTCCGCGAGCAGTAATCGCAGGGCCGCAGAGCGCGTTTCGACGCGCTCTGCGGCCACGTTTTGCTGTTGCGTGATAGGCGGTCTTCCGATACGTCTTCCCTCGGGCTCGTTTAACCTTCGCCGCAGCCATGCTATGGCGCTTGGGGTAATGGACCGCCGGGACTGCTCCATCGGGGATGGGGGTCAGGCGTGCCGGGGGTCCGTGTGACACAGACTGGAGAGACTAATGGCGACCTATATTTTCGAGACAATGACGCAGGCGGACGCTACGGCGTTCACCTCAACTGACTTCATCATCTTCCAAAACGGCATCGCGGTCGGCGCTAACACCAGCGTCATCTACAACGCGGCGACGGCGACCTCGACCGATAGCGTGACGATTACCGAAGTGGGCGGCAAAGCGCTCACCTTCGATATCGCGGCGGTGGGCAATCGCGACTTCACCATCTATCAAGATGGGTCGAAGCTTGAGGTTGGTACGCTCGGCCCCGACACCAACCCGGCGGCGAACACGACCGCGTTCGCCGATGGCCTCTACGGCGGCAACGGCAACGACACCCTCGCTGGCGGCGCTGGCGCCGACCTGCTGCAAGGCAACCGGGGCGACGACAGCCTCAACGGCGGCACCGGCAACGACTCGGTCTACGGCGGCCAGGGCAACGACACGATCATCACCGGCTCGGGCAGCAACTACGCCAGGGCAACCTCGGCGACGACACGATCGACGGCTCGGCCGGCACCGCGACGGGCAGCCAGTGGCTGTACGGCGGCCAGGGCAACGACGTCATCATCGGCGCCACTAGCGGCGATCTGCTGTTCGGCAACCTCGGCGACGACAGCGTGACCGGCGGCGGCGGCAACGACTCCATCTACGGCGAAGACGGCAATGACACGCTGACTGAAGGCGCCAGCGGCGTGTTCAGCATCGATGGCGGCAACGGCACCGATACGATCACGATCACTGCCGGCACCGGCTCGGCCAACATCGTTGGCGGCGCCGGCGACGATACCATCACTGTCTCGAACAACACCGGCGCCAACTACATCCAGGGCAATGCCGGCAACGATTCGATCACCAGCGCGAGCTCGGGCAATGACACCATCCTCGGTGGCCAGGGCGACGACACGATCCTCAACACCGCGGGCGGCAACCACTACTTTGATGGCAACCTCGGCAACGACAACATCACCAGCGGCACGGGCAACGACACCCTGCTGGGTGAAGCCGGTAACGACACCATCGTCGGCGGCGGCGGCAACGACCTGATCGACGGCGGCGACGGCACCAACTTCCTCACCGGCGGCACGGGCGCTGACACCATCCTCGGCGGCACGGGCAACGACACGATCCTGGCCGACGACGGCAACAACAGCGTGAACGCCGGCGCGGGTAACAACTCGATCACGGCCACGGCTGGCAACGACACGATCACGGCGGGTGCGGGCAACGACACTGTCGATGCGGGCGCCGGCAACAACAACGTGAACGTGGGCGATGGCGCCAACTTCGTCACGACCGGTGCCGGTAATGACGTCATCACCACCGGAGCCGGGAACGATACGATTCTGGCTGGCGCTGGTGCGAACTTGATCGCCGCTGGCGATGGCCTGAACAACATCACGTTCGGCGCGGGCGACACGACCGTCACCGGCGGCGCGGGCAACGACATCGTCCTGAACAACGGCGCGGGTGGCAACGACACCATCAGCGTCGGCGACGGTGCCAACAACATCACCACCGTGGGCGGCAACGACCACATCACCACGGGCATCGGCAACGACACCATCGTCGGTGGCGGCGGCAACGATGTGATCGTGGCGGGCGACGGTGCGAACAGCGTCACGGCTGGCGCGGGCCACGACACGATCTCGGGCGGGTCGGGCAACGACACCATCCTCGGTGGCGGCGGCAACGACGTCATCAATGCTGGCGACGGCGCGAACACGGTGAGCACCGGCACGGGCGACGACAACATCATCGCGGGCGCCGGCAACGACACGATCACGGCCAACAACGGTGAGAACACGATCGACGCGGGCGCCGGCGCCAACCATGTGACCGCGGGTATCGGCAACGACACGATCACGACGGGTTCCGGCAACGACACGATCTACTCCGACGCGGGTTCGGACACGATCAATGCCGGCGCGGGCAACGACATGATCACCGGCGGCGCCGGCAAGGACATCATGTTCGGCGGAACGGGTTCGGACACCTTCGTGTTCTCTCCCCTCGACTCGAGCACGGTGGCCGGCTCCGGCGACCAGATCCGCGACTGGGAGTCGATCGACAAGCTCGACTTCGCTGGCGGCGCTGGCACCTCGTCGAACTACATCGAGAACAGCGCGACCGACTATGGCGCGGCGCTGTCCTACGCGAACGACCAGATCAACAACCACGCCTACACCTACGTGGCGGTTCAGGTCGGGTCCGACGTGGTGGTGTTCTCCGACAGCATCGCCACCAGCGCCAACGGCACGACCAACGCCGGCGCTGAAGATGCGGTTGTCCTGGTTGGCCGTTCGCTGGCCGACATCGACTTCAGCAACATCATCTAATACCGAGCCAGACTCGGAAAACTTTGGGGGGCCGCCTTCGGGCGGCCCCCTTTTTATTTGGGCTCTGCTCCGGCTCCCAGGGTCGTCCTCCGGTGACCGGCGTGGCCGCGTCGGCCTGCATGCTTGGCCCTCGCCCGCTATCGCTGCGTCCAGCCACCCTCCAAGCGCCGCCATCTCGACTTATGGGCCATGGGCCCCCGCGCCATGGCGGCGGCCGCGCCTCCAGCGCTCGATCCGCCATGACACGACGAGCCGGGCGCCGGCCAGATGCCGGTCGCCAACTGAATGGAAATATCGGGAATGATGGCCCGCCTGCCGCGTCGCCGCAGCCCTGCCGCCAAACGACGACCGGGCGGCGGGTTCAGGAACCCACCGCCCGGCCAATGCGACACAGCCTTGGAGAGCTAGGCTGACACCAAACCTTAGCGGAAAGCGCTGCCGTGCGAAAGCGAATCCCGATCACGTGTCAGTTAACATCATTCTACGGTTCGGCGCCGATCGCGCCGGCGCCGCCTAGATGCGCATCTGGAAGCGCTGGGTGATCGCCACCGCCCCGTGGCGGTACACCCGGTACTCGGCCGAGTAGACGCCCGGCGGCCAGCCGGCGGGCGGGCGTTTGCGGCCCACCTGGCTCAGATAATAGGCCTTGTCGTGGTCGAGCGGCGCGCTGCGGTTGGTCGCCACCACCGCGCCGTCCGGGCCCTTCACCGTAAGCTCCAGCTCGTCGCCCGCCTCCAGGCCGATGGTCCGCACGTAGGCGACGATGGCCGGCGAGGCGAGGGAGGGCGCGGCCACCGTGGCCTCCTCCACCGCCTCCGGCGCCGCCACGCCGGCAGCGAACCCGGTGTTCAGCACCACGCCCCGCCGGTAAGCCAGCGCCTGGGCGGCCGACGGCGTCCAGAGCGAGGCCTGCGGCTTGCAGGCCGTTGTCTGGGCGGGGTCCGGCGCGAAGGGATCGACCACGGCGTTGTTGTGCCGCACCATGAAATGCAGGTGCGGGAACTCGGTGTTCCCCGACAGCCCCACCTTTGCGAGCGGCTGGCCGACGGCGACGGCGTCCCCGGGCTTCACCCGCACGCTGCCCCGCGCCAGGTGGCAGTAGCCGGTGATCCAACCGGGCGCGACCTCGACCACCACCCCGTTGCCGCAGTCCTGGCCGTTCAGGGCCGGGGCGCCGGGCGCGCGGATCGAGATGTCGGGCAGGCCGTCGCGAACCCTCAGCACCCGACCGGGCGCGGCCGCGAGCACAGCGACCCCAGCCCGCTGGGCGGCCATGCTGAGCACCCGGATGTCGACGCCGTCGTGCTTGTCGTAGGTCCGGTGGCCGCAACGATAGTCCAGCACGCCGGGGCTCGGATCGCGGTCTACGTAGTTCTGCACCTCGCAGGTCCGGCCGATCTCGCAGGCGAGGGGAAACGCGAGTTTCGGCCCCTCCGGCGCGGCGCCAACCGCGGGCGCGCCGACGAACAACATGGCGCCGAACAGGGCGAGCGGTGCGAGGCGGCGCATCGGGCGGTCCTTTCTCCCAGGGGCAGGGACGCTCCCCCGGCGCTCGGACGAAAATGTGGCTAGCCGAACCTGATCCCGGTCAACGTCTCGAGGCGGGCCTGGTCGCGCGCGTAGAGGCCGCGCAGGAAGGCGCCGTCCTCGGGCGTCAGCTCGGAGCCATAGTCCATCTCCCGCCCGACGTGGGCGTCGCGCGGCGCCGGCGCCGGTCCCGGCGGCAGGCCCAGCAGCCGACGCGTGGCGCCGAGCGCCGGGGCCGGATCGCGCCGCAGGTCCTCCGAGCGCAGGATCAGCACCTGGTCGCGCGGGAACAGGCCGAACAGCCGCTCCACCTGCTCGCCGTAATAGCCCCGCTCCACGTAGGAGAATTCCCGGTGGAAGCCCCAGGGCTCGGCCGCGAACAGCCGCCGCCGGCCCTGGCGGATGCACCAGGCGAAGGGCTCGGTCTCCACGCCGCGGGCGTACTCCATGCGCCAGTGCGACCAGGCCCGTTCAACCGGATCGCGCAGCACCAGGATCAGCCGCATCGCCGGGTTGTAGGCGCGGATCCGCTCCAGGCAGTCCGGCCAGTAGGCGTAGATCGGCGTCGCCTCGCCGCACGGGCGCCCCGCCGGATCGTCGAAGTGAGCGTGATAGGCGCCGTAGTCCGGCCGCGACCAGTCCTGCGTCTCGTCGTCGAAGAAATGGACCTCCTTGGTCCGGGAGACGGCGATGTCGCGGTCCTGCGCCAGGTAGTCGAACAGCGCCGTGGTGCCGCCCTTCTGGACGCCGGCGACGATGAAGTTGACGAGCGGCGGTTGGGCCATGGCCCTGATTGTCGCGCCGGCGCTCCGGCTGCAAGCCCCCGCAGGGCTTTCGCGCTTCATCGCGCGCGAGGTCCGCGATAAGAGAGGCCTGGGTTTGCGGGCGCGATCTTGGCTTGCGGATCGCGGGGGCGGCCTGCAAGAGGCGAAGAATGAAGACGGTGATCCTGGCGGGCGGGCTCGGCACGCGCATTTCCGAAGAAAGCCACCTGAAGCCCAAGACGATGATCGAGATCGGCGGCCGGCCGATCCTTTGGCATATCCTGACGCTGTTCTCGCACTACGGCTTCAACGACTTCATCGTCTGCCTCGGCTACAAGGGCTACGTCATCAAGGAGTACTTCGCCAACTACGTGCTCCACAACGCCGACCTTACCGTGGACCTCGGCAAGGGCTCGGTGGAGTACCATACGACCAAGCACGAGCCCTGGCGGGTGACCCTGGTCGACACCGGCACGGAGACCATGACCGGCGGGCGGCTGAAACGGGTGGCGCCGTATCTGGACCCCGGCGAGCCGTTCTTTATGACCTATAGCGACGGCGTCGCCGACATCGATCTGCGCGCGCTCGCGGACTTCCATCGCCAGCACGGCAAGGCCGCGACGGTGACGGCGGTGGCGCCGCCCGGCCGGTTCGGCGCGCTGGAGATCCACGACGGCCGCGTCGAACGCTTCATGGAGAAGCCGCCGGGCGACAACGCCATGATCAACGGCGGCTTCTTCGTCCTGCAGCCCGAGGTGGTCGGCCGCATCGCCGGCGACGACACGGTGTTCGAGTCCGGCCCGCTAGAGGCGCTGGCGCACGACGGCCAGCTGATGGCCTACCGGCACGACCGCTTCTGGGCGCCCATGGACACGCTGCGCGACAAGAACACCCTGGAGGCGCTCTGGGCGTCCGGCCAGGCGCCGTGGCGGCGGTGAACCCGGAGTTCTGGCGGGGCCGCCGCGTCCTGCTCACCGGCCACACCGGCTTCAAGGGCTCCTGGGCGGCGATCTGGCTGTCGCGGATGGGCGCGGAGGTCACCGGCATCGCCCTGCCGCCGGACCAGACGCCGAGCCTGTTCCAGCTGGCCGGAGTGGGGCGGCGGATCACCTCGCGGTTCGTCGACCTGCGCAACGCCGACGCCGTTGCGGCGGACCTGAGGGCGGGCGCCTACGACCTGGTGCTGCATATGGCCGCCCAGCCGATCGTGCGCGCGGCCATCGAGGACCCGATCACCACCTATGAGACCAACGTCATGGGCACGGCCCACCTGCTGCAGGCGCTCCGCCAGCAGGCCGCGCTGAAGGCGGTCCTGGTGGTCACCTCCGACAAGGTCTACGCCAACGCCGAGACCGGGCGCAGCTTCGCCGAAGGCGACGCCCTGGGCGGCAAGGACCCCTACTCGGCGTCCAAGGCCGCAGCGGAGATCGTCACCGCCAGCTTCGCGCGCAGCTATTTCGACCCGGCCGGCGTGCCGGTGGCGACCGCCCGAGGCGGCAATGTGATCGGCGGCGGCGACTTTTCCCGCGACCGGCTGGTGGCCGATATCGTGCGGGCGGCGCAGGCCGGCGAGCCGGTCGTGCTGCGGCACCCGGAAGCGACCCGGCCGTGGCAGCACGTGCTGGACTGCCTGGCCGGCTATTTCACTCATCTGGAGGCTCTGGCGACCGATCCGGCCATGCCGCGGGCGCTCAACTTCGGCCCCAGGCCCGGAGGGCCCGTGGTGAGCGTCGGCGAACTCGCGACCCTCGGCGTCGAGGCGCTCGGCGCCCAGCCCTGGCGTCACGCGCCGGACCCGGCCTCCCTGGAGGCCAAGGCGCTCGCGGTGGACTCCAGCCAAGCCAAGCGCGCGCTCGGTTTCGAGAGCCGCCTGGACGCGCCGGAGGCCGTCGCCCTGACCATGGAGTGGTACCGGCGCCAGGCGGCCGGCGAAGATGCGCTCGCCTTGTGCCTGGAGCAGATCGAAGGCTACGAAGGCCGCCCATGACGCCTCCGCCCTGCCGGTTCTGCCGTAAGCCGCTCACCCACACCTTCGTCGACCTCGGCTGCCAGCCGCTGGCCAACAGCTATCTGACGCCCGCCCAGCTCGCGGCCGGGACCGAGCAGGCCTATCCGCTGCATGCCCGGGTCTGCGACAACTGCTTCCTGGTGCAGGTGGACGACGCCGTGCCGGCCGAGGCGATCTTCGACGAAGGCTACGCCTACTTCTCCTCCTACTCCCCGAGCTGGGTCGAGCACGCCCGCCGGTACGCCGTGGCGATGACGGAACGGTTCGGTCTCGGCCCGGACTCCCTGGTGGTCGAGGTGGCGAGCAACGACGGCTACCTGCTGCAGCATTTCCTGGCCGCCGACATCCCGGTGCTCGGCATCGAGCCGACGGCCAACACCGCCGAGGCGGCCCGCGCCCGCGGCGTGCGCACCGAGGTGATGTTCTTCAACGAGCAGACCGGCCGCGAGCTCGCCGCGCGGGGCCAGCGCGCCGACCTGATGGCGGCCAACAATGTGCTCGCCCACGTGCCCGACATCGGCGCGTTCGTGGCCGGGTTCCCGCACGTGCTGAAGGCGGAGGGGGTGCTCACCTTCGAGTTCCCGCACCTCCTGAACCTGATCGAGAAGGTGCAGTTCGACACCATCTATCACGAGCACTTCTCCTACCTCTCGCTGGTGGCGGTGGAGCAGGTGCTGGCCGCCAACGGGCTGCGACCGTTCGACGTCGAGCTCCTGCCCACCCACGGCGGATCGCTGCGGCTGTTCTGCGTGCATGTGGGCTCCGGGCATGAGGAGACCGAGGCGCTGCAGGCGCTGCGGGCGCGCGAGGCGGCGGCCGGGCTCGACCGGATCGAGACCTACGGCGGCTTCACGCCGCGGGTGGAGGCGGTGCGCGACAGCTTCCGCGGCTTCCTCGACAGCGCCAGAGCGCAGGGACAGCGGATCGCCGCCTACGGGGCGGCGGCCAAGGGCAACACCTTCCTCAACTACTGCGGCGCAAGCGCCGACGACATCGTCGCGGCCTTCGACGCCAATCCCGCCAAACAGGGCCGCTTCCTGCCCGGCAGCCACGTGCCGATCCTCGGGCCGGAGGCGGTGGCGGAGCTCAGGCCCGACTACGTCCTGATCCTGCCCTGGAACCTGAAGGACGAGATCATGGGCCAGCTGGCCTTCATCGGCGACTGGGGCGGGCGGTTCGTCACCGCCTCGCCGCAGACGCAAGTCCTCAGCTGATGCGGTTCACCGAGACCGAGATCGCCGGCGTGGTCGTGGTCGACATCGAGCCGCGCACCGACGCGCGCGGCGCCTTCGCCCGGCTCCACTGTCCAGAGGAATTCGCCGCGGCGGGCCACCCGTTCGCGCCGGTCCAGACCAGCCTCTCGCGCAATCCTGCGGCCGGGACGCTGCGGGGGCTGCACTACCAGCCGGCGCCGCATGCGGAGGTGAAGTTGGTGCGCTGCGTCCGTGGACGGATCTTCGACGTGGCCGTGGACCTGCGGCCGGCGAGCCCGACGCACCGCCGGTGGGCCGCCGCCGAGCTCAGCGCCGACAATGCGCGGGCCCTGCTGATCCCGGAGGGCGTCGCCCACGGCTTCCTGACCCTGGAGGCGGACACCGACGTCCTCTACCAGATCGCGCCGATGTTCGAGCCCGGCCACGAGGCCGGCGTCCGCTGGGACGATCCGGCGTTCGGGATCTCCTGGCCGCGGGCGCCGCAGGTGATCTCCGACCGCGACCAGGCCTTCCCGCTGTACGGGGCCTGACGATGGCGGCGATCCTGCTCACCGGCGCGAGTTCCTTCACCGGCCTGTGGATCGCCGAGGCCCTGAGCGCCCAGGGCCATGAAGTCGTCGCACCGCTGCGGCGCGCCCGCGACGCCGACGCCGGGCTGCGGGGGCTGCGGGTCGCCAGGCTGGCGCAGGCGGCCGACCTGGTCTTCGACGCCCCGCTCGGCTCGCCGGCCTTTCTGCGGCTCGTCAAGGGGCGGCGGTGGGA
This sequence comes from Phenylobacterium hankyongense, assembly GCF_003254505.1. Taxonomy (NCBI): domain Bacteria; kingdom Pseudomonadati; phylum Pseudomonadota; class Alphaproteobacteria; order Caulobacterales; family Caulobacteraceae; genus Phenylobacterium; species Phenylobacterium hankyongense. The sequence continues at coordinate 1,929,860 of NZ_QFYP01000001.1, forward strand.
TCTGCTGGCGCACCATGCCGCCGACATCCCCAACTATCGGAGTCCTGACTACGACCCTGTGGCCGGGCTGGTGCGGAACACCGAGGGTGCTGCGGCAACCATCAAGGCGTTCGCCAGGGCCGGCGGCGCGGCGGTGCTGGCCACCGGCACGGTCTTCGAGACCGGCGAGGGCGGCGACCCGCAGGCGCCGGCCGCGACGCCCTACGGCCTCTCCAAGGCGCTGACCAACGAGACCCTGCGCCACCTCGCCGGCTGGGCCGGTCTCGGGTTCGGCCGGTTCGTCATCCCGGCGCCGTTCGGCCCCTGGGAGGAGCGCGGCCTGGCCTGGTCCCTGTTCCAGGCCTGGGTCGAGGGGCGGACGGGGGAGGTGCGCACGCCGACTTACGTGCGCGACCACCTCGCCGCGCCGCTGCTGGCCGGAGCCTACGTCGAGGCCGTGGCGGAGCTTCTGGCCGGTCAGGACGGGCTGGTCGCCAGGCCCTCGGGCACCGTCGCCACGGTGGGCGCCTTCGCGCGCCAACTGGCCGAGGAGGTGCGGTCGCGGACCTCACTCGATTGCGCCCTCGTGGAGCACCCGCAGACCGCCTTCCCCGAGCCGCGGGCGCGGTTCAACAGCAGTCCCCGGAGCTTCGCCGGCGCGGCGGAAGCCGCCTTCTGGGACAACTACGTGGCCTTCTACCTCGACCTCCAGGCCCGCGGCCTGCTGCAGGGCGCGGCCTAGCGGGACGGCTCCACGGCGCCGGCCACGGCGTCGAAGAAGTCGGCGGCCCAGGCGTTGCTGTCGCCCAGGGGGCTGGCCCGCATGCGGTCGCGCAGGCTGCGGCGCAGCTGCCCGATGCGCGCCGGGTCGGCCGCCAGGGCCACGGCGGCGTCCTCGTAGGCCTGGACCGTGGTCGTGCAGAACTCTTCCAGCCCGAGGTTCATCAGCACCGAGTAGCTCAGCCGCTCGTAGAGCGCCTCGCCCACCAGGGTGATCACCGGGGCCCCCATCCACAGGGACTCGCAGGTCGTGGTGCCGCCGGTCTGGGGGAAGGTGTCCAGCGACATGTCGATCTGGTTGTAGAACGGCAGGTGGCGGCCGCGGATGGATTCGAACAGCAGGCGCTCCGGGGCCACCCCCTCGGCGGCGAAGGCGGCGGCCATGTTGGCGCGGAAAGTCGGCGAGCCGCACTCCGGCCGGATGAACATGAAGCGCGACCCCGGGGTGCGGGCGACGATCCGCGCCCAGGCGGCCAGCATCTCCCGACCGTACTTGTACGGATTGTTCGCCGTGCCGAAGGTGACGAAGCCGTTGCGTTCGACCGGCGCGATCGGCTCGACCGCGGGCTCGGGGCGGAAGGCCTCCCGCGCCAGGCTGTACCAGCAGTGCGGCAGCATCAGCGGCTTCTCGATCAACAGCTCCGGCGCCGCCGGGGTCATGTACGGATCGAGGATCAGGTAGTCGATCGTCGAGGGCCCGGCGGAGTGGGCGTAGCCCAGCCAGCTCGCCGCGATCGGGGCGGGCTTGTAGGACATGACGTTGAGCTTGTTCATGTGGGTCGAGCCGCCGAGCTCGATCAGGATGTCGAGGTCGTCGTCGGCGATCATCTGGGCCGCGTCATGGTCGCCGATGGCCGGACGCCAGCGGAAGGCGTCGACGAGGGACTCGATATGCCGCTGCATCGGGTCGGCTTCGCCGCGGTTGAACGAGTAGCAATAGACCTCGAACCGTGACCGGTCGTAGGCCTCGACCAGCGGCAGGGCGAAGTAGCCCACCGGATGCGAGCGCAGGTCCGACGACATGAATCCGATCCGCAGCTTCGCCCGTGGCGTCCGCGCCGGCGGCCGGGTGATCGGTCGCAGCGCCGCGTCGGCCTCGGCGCCGCGGCCCCAGATCCGGTGCAGCTCCACCAGCTCCCGCCGGTCCTCGGGGGAGCGGACCCGCGGCGGCTGGTTCATCAGCGCGGCGTGCATGCCGGCTTCCGCCCAGCGCCGGCCCAAGGTCAGCGCCCGTCCGAGGCGATCCAGCTCGTCGTAGGCGCCCACCCGCAGGAAGATCTCGCTGGCCACCTTCTCGTGGCGCGGCGTCAGGGCGCCGTTGCCGATCAGCCGCCGGACGACCTGGTACGACTCCTCGATGTGCGCCGCCTCGTCGTCGTAGCGCGAGCGCTGCAGGCTTTCGGCGAGGGCGAAGACGTAGTCGCGGTTGGCCGGCTCCAGCTCCACCGCACGACGCAGGTGCTGGTTCGCGCGGCGCCGGTCGGCGTCGGCGAAGGCCGCGCCCAGTTGGCGATGGATCCAGCCTTCGCCCTCGTGGGCGGGCAACTGGCTCAGCAGATAGTCCTCGGCCTCCTGGTTGCGGCCTTCGCGCCGCAGCAGGATCGCCACCCCCTCGATGAGCCGTGCGTCGTTGGGGTGCGCCTGCCGGGCTCGTGACAGCACCTCGTTCGCCTCGTCGTGGCGGTGGAGGTCGCTGAGCGTTCCGCTCAGGTCGAGCCAGGCGTTGATGGCGTTGCGGTCGAGCATCACCGCCTGCCGGAACCGCGCCAGGGCGGCGTCGGAACGGCCCTGCTTCAGCAAGGCCCGCCCCAGCAGCCGCTGGTATTCCGCATTCTTGGGCTCGAGGCGGAGAAGCTTGGTCAGCAGGCCCTCGGCGGCCGCGCCGTCCTCCCGGTCGAGGTGGGTGTTGGCGAGGTTCGAGAGCGCCGCGGTGCTCTTCGGCTGCAGCCGCAGCGCGGTGGTCAGGGCGGCCACCGCCTCGTCGAGGCGGCCCAGCCGCCGCAAGGCGACGCCGCGGGTGTTCCACAGGTCGAGGCTGCGCGGATAGAGCGCCACGCCCTTGGCGGTCCAGGCCTCGACATCGACGAAACGGCCGGCGCGGTGAAGCTGGACGGCGAGGCCCGCGTAGATGGCCAGGGGTTGCTGCGGGTTGCTTTCGAGCAGCGCCACCAGGTGGCCGATGCCCTCCTGCGTACGTCCCGCCTGCAGCGCCTGCTGCGCCGCCGCCAATCGTTCGTCCATCACGCTTCCGGATCTACGGGCCCCAGCGCTCATTAGAGAGCGGCGGCGGCGCTGACCAGCGGAAGGAGCGCCTAGGGCCGCGAGGCGGGCCCCTCCGCGCCGGGCATGTCGCCTTTCTCGAAGCGCCACTTCAGGACCAGGATGGTCGCCGACATCAGGAGGCAGACCACGTTCGACCCGATCACCGGCCAGCTCTGGATGAGCACGCCGTAGGCGATCCACAGGCTGAAGCCGGTCACCGTCACCACGTACATCCGCAGCGAGACCGAGGAGGCGTCGCGCTCGCGCCAGATCTTCACGATCTGCGGCCCGAAGCTGGTCATCGAGCAGAGCGCCGCGCCCGTGCCGACGATGTTGGCGAGGAGGGACAAGGGTTCAGCCGGCCTGCGCCATCCCGCCCCAGCGGTCCTGGAAGGCCGGCGACAGCGTCAGGCCCAGCGGCGGGGGTCCGGGCGCCTGGCCGTCCCGCAGGCAGGCCTGCAGGAAGATCAGCGCCATCTTCACCGCGTGCTCGGAGTAGGGCTTGCCGATCACCCCGCAGGCGCCGGCGAAGTCGGCCGGCAGGCGCTTGACGTTGGCGGTCATGAACAGGACAACCGCGCCGCAATCCTGGGCGATCCGGCGGGCCACCTCCACGCCGGTCGGGCCATCGCGCAGGTGGACGTCGACCAGGGCGAGGTCGGGCGTCAGCGAGCGGGCCAGCTCGACCGCCTCCTCGGAAGTCATGGCATGGCCCACCTCCCGGCACCCGCTCTCGCGCACCAGGAAGCCCAGCTCGAAGGCGAGGAGCACCTCGTCTTCCACGATCAGGACGTCGAGGGGGGCGGCGGCGGTCATGTCAGGCGGGGGTGCTCACAGGCACCGTAACGACCACCTTCACGCCCGGTTGCGTGTCGGTGATCTCCAGTCGCCCCCGCAGCTGTTGCGACAGCAGCTGCACGATGGTCGTCCCGAAGCCGGCCGGTCGCCCGGTCGCCCGGCCGACGCCGTCGTCCGCGATGGTCATGAGGAACCGGTCCTCCACCTGCCGGGTGGTGACGTCGATGCGGCCCTCCCGGCCGGCGGGGAAGGCGTGCTTGAGGGCGTTGCAGATCAGCTCGTTCGCCACCAGGGCCAGCGGCGCGGCCTGGGCGGCCGGCACCGCCACATGCTCCAGGTCCAGCCGGATCCGGATGTCGTCACGGCCGGCCGAGGCGGCCAGGTCGGAGGTGAGGTCGCGCAGGAACTCCGCCACGTCGAAGCGCTCCAGGTCGTCGCTCTGGAACAGCCGGCGGTGGACGGTGGCCACCGCGCTCACCCGTTCCAGCATGCTGCGCAGCGCCAGCCGGGTGCGCTCGTCCTCGGTGCGACGGCTCTGCAGGAGCAGCAGGGAGGAGATCAGCTGGAGGTTGTTCTTCACCCGGTGGTCCACCTCGTGGAGCAAGGTGGTCTTCTGTTCGAGCGCGCGTTCCAGCTCGCGCGTGCGGGTGTCGATGTCGGTGCGAAGCCCCTCGCTGGAGCGGATCAGCGACAGCTCCGCGGTCTTTTTGTCGCTGACATCGGACTGTGAGCCGAAGAAGTAGATGATGCCGCCGGCCTCGTCGGCGACCGGGCTCACGTACAGGCGGTTCCAGAAAGTCGAGCCGTCCTTGCGGTAGTTCAGCAGCTCGACGCTGATCTCCTCGCCGGCGCCGATCGCCTGGCGCAGGCGGGCGACCTGCTCGGGGTCCGTCAGGGGTCCTTGCAGGAAGCGGCAGTTGCGCCCGATCACCTCGTCGCGCCGGTAGCCCGTCAACGCCAGGAAGGCGTCGTTGGCGAAGATGATCGGCTGGTCGATGACCTTGGCGTCGGCGATGACGACGGGCATCCGCGCGCCGCGCATCACCGTCCCGAAGGGATCCCTGACTTCGTCCATTGGCTGAACCGGTGCTCCCAAATCCGGACGATCAACAACGGCAACGGCCAAGGTTTGTTCCGGTCAGACGATCTCCCAGCCGTCCGCTGTCATGTCCGTGACACACCCGTGAGGATGCTGGAGAATCCTTCCACGGAGATTCGCCGTGTCGCTTCCGCCGCCCCCGCCGCTGGCGTCCCACGCGCCGCACGCCCCGCCCTGGCCGATCCTGGCCGTGGGCGCGACGGCGCTCGTGGTCCTGGCCGCGCTGACGGCCCTGCATCGTCTCGACCCGATAGCGGCCGGGCCGGCCGCGCTGGTGGTCGCCGTGGCGACCGCACTGGCGGTGGTTGCGGCCAACCGCTTCGCGCAGGCGCGCTTCCTGGAGCTTTCCCACGCGGCCACCGAGCGGGCCGGCGAGCCGCCGCCGTTCGCCAGCCTGATCAACGCCCTGCCGGACCCGATCCTGGTGATCTCCGCCGCCGAGCCGGAGGACATCACCAGCCTGCGCTACATCTTCGCCAACAGCGCGGCGCGCAACCTGCTGCGCATCGACAGCGGCGAGGGGCTGCTGGTGGGCGTGATCCGCGACCCGGCGGTGCTGGAGGCGGTGGACACGGCGCTGTTCGCCGCCCTCGACGCCGAGACCGTCTACGAGACCACCGGCGCCCAGCCGCTGACCCTGCGCGCCCACGCCCGCCCGCTGGGCCTGGCCCTGGACGGCCGCCGCCTGGCGCTGCTGGTGTTCCGCGACGAGACCGAGGTGCGGCGCGTGGAACGCACCCGCGCCGATTTCCTGGCCAACGCCAGCCATGAGCTGCGCACGCCGCTGGCCTCCCTGGCCGGGTTCATCGAGACCCTGCGCGGCCACGCCCGCGACGACGCCGGCGCCCGCGAGCGCTTCCTGGCGATCATGCAGGCGCAGGCGGAGCGGATGTCGCGGCTGATCGCCGACCTGATGTCGCTGTCGCGGATCGAGCTCAACGAGCACATCGCGCCGTCCGACGAGCTGGACCTGGCCCTGTGCGTCACCGACGTGCTGGACGCCCTGGCGCCGATCGCCCGCGAACGCAGCGTGGCGCTGGTCCCGACCCTGCCGGCGCGGGGCGTCGCGCGGGTGGCCGGCGACCGCGACCAGATCCTGCAGGTGGTGCAGAACCTGGTCGACAACGCCATGAAGTACTCCGTGGCCGGCGGCTCCGTGAGCGTCGCCGTCGAGGTCGGGGCCACGGCCGAGGCAGCCGCCGCTGGCCTGCGGAGCGACAGCGCCCGGCTGTCGCTGCTCACCCCGGACCACCCCGGCGGCGCCTACGCCGTCCTGCGGGTCAGCGACCAGGGCGCGGGGATCGCGCGCGAACACCTGCCCCGGCTGACCGAACGCTTCTATCGGGTGGAGGGCCAGAAGAGCGGCGAGCGCTCCGGCACCGGCCTGGGCCTGGCGATCGTCAAGCACATCGCCAACCGCCATCGCGGCGGGCTGGCGGTGGAAAGCGCGCCCGGCCAGGGGACCACCTTCACCGCCTATTTCCCGCTGCTGCCGGCCGCCGCCGCGGCCGCGCCGGCCCGTGTCGCGAAAGCGTCATGAGATTGTTGCATAGGACCAGCCATCGGCGGGCAAGGTCCACCGTAGGCCGGCGGGCCCGGGACGACGGTCCCGGACGACCGGCCTGGGCAGGCGAGGCGCTCCCATGAACGAACACATCGTCAAGTCCTACGAGGACGAGCTCAACACGCTCACGGCCGAATGCACGCGGATGGGCGGGCTCACCGAGGCGCAGATCGCCGACGCGCTCGCCGCCGTGGTCAAGCGCAACCACGACCTCGCCGCCGCCGTGGTCGGCCGCGACGACCGGCTGGACGAATCGGAACGCGAGATCGAGCGCCGGGCGATCCGGCTGATCGCGCTGCGCCAGCCGATGGCCAGCGACCTGCGCCGCACCGTCGCCGCCATGAAGATCGCCAACAACCTCGAGCGCTGCGGGGACCTGGCCAAGAACATCGCCAAGCGCAGCCTGGTGATCATCGAGTCCGACCCGATGACCCCGCTCACCCGTTCGATCGAGCGGATGGGCAAGCTGGTGCTCACCCGCCTGACCACCGTGCTCGACGCCTACACCCGCTCCGACCTGGAGCGCGCGCTCGCGGTCTGGTCGCAGGACGACGAGGTCGACGAGCACTACAACAGCCTGTTCCGCGAGCTGCTGACCTACATGATGGGCGACCCGCGCACGATCACCGCCTCCGCCCACATGCTGTTCGTGGCCAAGAACCTGGAGCGGATCGGCGACCACGCCACCAACATCGCCGAGATCGTCCACTACGAGATCACCGGCGAGGACATGATCTCGCCCGCCCGTCCGAAGACCGACTCCCTGAAGGCCTAGGAGCGCCACCTTGAAGCCCAGCATCCTGGTGGTCGAGGACGAGGACTCCCTCGCCACCCTCCTGCAGTACAACCTGGAGAAGGAGGGCTACGACGTCCGCCTGGCCAACGACGGCGAAGAGGCGCTGCTGCTGGTCGACGAGAAGCTGCCGGACTTGGTGGTGCTGGACTGGATGCTGCCCAAGGTCTCCGGCATCGAGGTCTGCCGCCGGCTGCGGCAAGGGTCGGAAAGCCGGAATATCCCGATCATCATGCTGACCGCCCGCGGCGAGGAGACCGACCGCATCCGCGGCCTGGACACCGGCGCCGACGACTATGTGGTCAAGCCGGTCTCGATGACCGAGCTGGCGGCCCGCATCCGCGCGGTGCTGCGGCGGCTGCGGCCGGGCCTGGCCGAGGACCGCGTCCGCCGCGGCGACATCATCATCGATCGCGTGGCGCACCGGGTGAAGCGCTCCGGCCAGGAGATCCACCTCGGTCCGACCGAGTTCCGGCTGCTGGACTACCTGATGCAGCACCCCGGCCGGGTGTTCTCCCGCGAGCAGCTGCTGGACGCGGTCTGGGGCTCGGACGTCTATGTCGAGGCCCGCACCGTCGACGTGCACATCGGCCGGCTGCGCAAGGCGCTGAACGCCACCGAGGACGACAATCCGATCCGGACCGTGCGCTCGGCCGGTTATTCCCTCGATCTCGACGGCTGAGATTCCGTCCGCAGGCTGGTATGCTGGGGGTCGGGAGACGCCCGATGACCCAGCCTCCAGGCCTGAAACTCGACCACGTGGTCTTCCCGGTGCGCGACGCCGCCGCCACCCTGCAGTTCTACACCGAGGTGCTCGGCCTGCCGCTGGTCGGCGCGCAAAGCGGCGACGACTGGGACGGCTATCCCTGGCTGATGATGGTGTTCGGCCTCGACGGCGGGCAGGAGATCGTCGCCGTGGCGCTGCGCGGCGCGCCGGCGCCGGACTATCGCGGCTTGCCCGTCGACGCCCGCCACTATGCGCTCGCCGCACCCGCCGAGGACGACATCGACCGCTGGCGCTCGCGGCTCAGCCGCGCCGACGTGGACTTCTGGGAGGAGCGCCACGGCGACCAGCGCTCGCTCTATTTCGCCGACCCCGACGGCGTCATCCTGGAGATCACCTGGCCGCGGTCGCCGACCCTGCGGGTGGGGCGTCCGGACCTCGTCGCGATGGTCGAGCGCTGGATCAAGACACCCGTCCCGGCTTGACCCTGGCCGGCGCGCAGGCGAAAGCGCGCGACCATGAACATCCTTCTCGTGGGCTCCGGCGGGCGCGAACACGCCCTGGCCTGGAAGATCGCCCAGTCTCCACAGCTGACCCGGCTGGTGGCGGCGCCCGGCAACCCCGGCATGGCCGCGATCTGCGAGACCCGGGAGATCGGCGTCACCGACGTCGACGGCCTCGTGGCCCTGGCCCGGGAGATGGCCGCCGACCTGGTGGTCATCGGCCCCGAGCTGTCGGTCGCCGCCGGCCTCGCCGACGCCCTGCAACTGGCCGGCGTCCCCTGTTTCGGCCCCACCGCCCAGGCCGGGCAGCTGGAATCCTCCAAGGCCTTCACCAAGGCCTTCGCCGACCGCCACGGCCTGCCGACCTCGGCCTACGCGGTGTGCGAGGACGCGAGCGCGGCCAAGGCGGCGCTCGACCGGTTCGAGCCGCCCTATGTGATCAAGGCCGACGGCCTGGCGGCCGGCAAGGGCGTGGTGATCGCCACCGCCCGCGCCGAGGCCGAGGCGGCCATCGACGATGCGCTCGGCGGCCGGTTCGGTGCGGCCGGCGCCCGGGTGGTGATCGAGGAGTTCCTGGAAGGCGAGATCGGCTCGCTGTTCGCGCTGTGCGACGGCGAGACCTCGATGCTGTTCGGTTGGGCGCAGGACCACAAGCGGGCCTTCGACAACGACCAGGGGCCGAACACCGGCGGCATGGGGACCTATTCGCCGGCCCCGGTCTTCACGCCCGAGCTGGTCGAGCAGACCCGGACGCGGTTGGCCGAGCCGGCCTTCGCCGGCATCGCCGCCGAGGGCGCGCCCTACCGCGGCGTACTGTTCGTGGAGCTGATGGCCACCGCCCACGGCCCCAAGCTGGTGGAGTTCAACGCCCGGTTCGGCGATCCGGAATGCCAGGTGCTGATGCTGCGCCTGGAGAGCGACCTGGTGCCCTACCTGGAAGCCTGCGCGACCGGGACGCTGAAGGACCTGCCGCAGCCGGTGTGGCGCGACCAAGCGGCGGTGTGCGTCGTGCTGGCGGCCGAGGGCTATCCCGGCAAGCCGAAGGCCGGCGGCGAAATCCGCGACGCCGACCAGGACTTCGGGGAGGACGTGGTGGTCTTTCACGCCGGGACCCGGCGCGATCCGGACGGGACCCTGCGGGCGGCGGGCGGCCGCGTGCTCAACGTCTGCGCGCGAGGCCCGACCCTGCAGGCGGCCCGCGACAAGGCCTATGCGGCGATCGCCGCCATCGACTTCCCCGACGGCTTCTGCCGCCAGGACATCGGCTGGCGGGCGCTCGCCCGCTGAGCGCCTTGCCGCGCCGCCGTCCGGCCCGGTAGAGTGCGTTCAAACAGTTGTACGAGGGAAGGGTTCGCCATGGCCGTGGTCGACGCCGCCGAGCAGCAGCGCGAGCAGCTGAACACGGGCACCAAGGAGGTGGCGGAGAGCCACCGCTTCGACGAGGCCGCCCTCGACCGCTGGATGACCGCCAACGTCGCCGGCTACGCGGGACCGCTGGAGGTGCGTCAGTTCAAGGGCGGCCAGTCCAACCCGACCTACCAGCTGATCACCCCGGGAAAGAAATACGTCCTGCGCCGCAAGCCGCCGGGCAAGCTGCTGCCGTCGGCGCACGCGGTCGACCGCGAGTACAAGGTGATCACCGCGCTGGGCTCCACCGGCTTCCCGGTGGCGAAGACCTACGGCCTGTGCACCGACGACGCGGTGATCGGCACCTGGTTCTACGTCATGGACATGGTCGAGGGCCGGATCCTCTGGGACCAGACCCTGCCGCAGTACCAGCCGGCCGAGCGGCGGGCGATCTTCCGCTCGAAGATCAAGGTCCTCGCCGATCTGCACAACACCGACTACGAGGCCATCGGCCTGGGCGATTACGGCAAGCCCGGCAACTACATGGGCCGCCAGGTCGACCGCTGGACAAAGCAGTACAAGGCCTCCGAGACCGAGCACATCGAGGAGATGGAGCGCCTGATCGAGTGGCTGCCGAGGACCCTGCCGGCGCAGGAGCGCACCTCGGTGGTGCACGGCGACTACCGGCTCGACAACATGATCTTCCACCCCACCGAGCCGCGGGTCACCGCGGTGCTGGACTGGGAGCTGTCGACGCTGGGCGAGCCACTGGCGGACTTCACCTACCTGCTGGCCAACTGGGTCAACGGCTCGATCTCGCAGATCCCCGACCTCGAGGCCCACGGCATCCCCACCATCGCCGAGGCGGTGGAGGAGTACTGCCAGCTGACCGGCCGCACCGGCCTGCCCGACCTCAACTGGTACTTCGCCTACAACCAGTTCCGGCTGGCCGGCATCTGCCAGGGGATCGTCGGACGGGTGCGCGACGGCACCGCCAACAGCCCGCAGGCCGCCGCCATGGCCGAGCGGGTGCCGCTGCTGGCCAAGGCCGCCTGGGGCTTCGCCCAGAAGGCCGGCGCGGTCGCCTAAGCGGCGACGACGCGGGCCATCATCTGGTCGAGCGCGTCGCCGTCCTTGAACACCGCGCGGACCGGCCAGGGGGTGACGCGCTCGCGCCACGCGGCCGGCAGGCGCACCCAGTCCTTCTCGGTGGTGACCAGGCCCGCGCCGAACTGCGCGGCGCGCTCGGCCAGGCGTTGCAGGGTGGCCTCGTCATAGGCGACGTGGTCGGGGAAGGGCGCGAAGTCGGCGAGCTCGCAGCCGGCGGCCTTCAGCGCCCGCTCCACCTTCCAGGGCTTGCCGACGCCCGCGAAGCCCAACTGGGGCCCGGACGGCGGGGCGGCGTCGGCCTGCAGGTGGGCGCAGAGCACCGGAACGGACCTCAGTATGCGGACCAGGTCCGGCTCGGGGACCGGCAGGTCGGCGGGCAGCAGGATCACCGCCCCGTCGGCGCGGGCCAGGCCGGCGGCCAGCGGCTCGCGCATCGGTCCGGCCGGGAAGACGCGTCCATCCCCGAACGGCCACTCCTCGCCCCGTGTCTCGCCGTCCACCACCACCAGCGACAGGACCTTCTTCAGCGAGGGGTTCTGGTGGCCGTCGTCCATCACCACCACCGCCGCGCCGGCCGCCGCGGCCGCCTGGGCTCCGGCCGCCCGGTCGCGGGCGATCCAGACCGGGAAGTCGCGGGCCAGCATCAGCGGCTCGTCGCCGACGTCGGCGCTGGTGTGGACCTGCGGATCGACCCGCACGGGGCCTAAGAGTCGGCCGCCATAGCCGCGGGAGAGCAGGTGGACGGCCACGCCGCGGGCCGCCAGCCGCCCGGCCACGGCGCGGACCACCGGGGTCTTGCCCGTGCCGCCGAGCGTCAGGTTGCCGATGCAGATCACCGGCACGCCCGGGTCGACCGGCTGGGCGCGGGCGATGCGGCGCGCGGTCACCGCCGCCCAAATCCAGGACACCGGGGTCAGCAGGGCGCGGCTCGCCGGCATGACCCGGCGGTCGCGGGTGTACCACCAGCGGGGCGTTCCCAGCTTCATGCCGGCAACAGGGGGTCGATGAGCGTCAGCGCCGCCGCCAGGGCCGCACCCTGGCGCTCGGCATAGCTCAGCGCGGCCTCGCCGATGCGCCGCGCGACGACCGGCTGCGCCAGCAGGCCGTGAAGGTGCCGGGCCAGCGCCCCCGGGTCGGCGGCCTGGATGGCGGCCGCCTCGGCGAACATCTCGTCATAGACGTCGCGGGCGTTGAACACGTGCGGCCCGGTGACGATGGGCACGCCCAGCCGGGCCGGCTCCAGCGGATTGTGGCCGCCGATCCCCGTCACCAGGCTGCCGCCCATCACCGCCACGTCGGCCAGGCGCAGGAACAGGCCGAGCTCGCCCAGCGTGTCGACAACATAGGCGCCGGTCTGCGGCGTGATGGCCTCGCCCAGGCTGCGGCGGCCGACCCGAAAGCCCGCGCTCGCGAGATCCGCGGCGACGGCCGGGCCACGATCCGGATGGCGGGGCGCGACCACCAGCAATCCCCTGTCGGCGGCCTGGCGGAAGGCCTGCGCCACGATCGGCTCTTCGCCCGGATGGGTGCTCGCCGCCAGCACCACCCTGCGCCCGCCCGTCGCGGCGCGCAGACGGCCGAGTTCGGCCTCGTCGAACGGCGGCGGGTCGCCCACCAGCTTCAGGTTCAGCCGCGGTCCCGGGCTGGCGCCCAGGCGCCGCAGCCGACCCTCGGTCGCCGCGTCCTGCGCCAGCACCAGCTCGAAGGCGCCGAGCACGGCGCGGGCCGAGGCGGGCGCACGGGCCCAGCCGACGGCGCTGTCCTCGGTCATCCGCGCCGACAGCAGCGCCAGGCGCACGCCGCGGGCCTTGGCGCCGAGGATCAGGTTGGGCCAGAGCTCGCTCTCCACCTGCAGGCCGACGTCGGGCCGCCAGTGGTCGAGGAAGCGGCCGACCGCCGCCGGGCCGTCGACGGGCGCGAACTGGTGGATCACGCCGGGCGGCAGGCGCCGGGCCAGCACCTCCGCCGAGGTCACGGTGCCGGAGGTGACCAGCAGGGCGAGGTCCGGCCGCCGGGCCCGCAGCGCCGCCACCAGCGGCAGCAGCGACAGGCTCTCGCCGACGCTCACCCCGTGCAGCCAGGCCAGCGGGCCGGCGGGCCTGGCCACGGTGGCGCGGCCCAGCCGCTCGGAGAGGCGGGCCGCGTCCTCCTTGCCGCGGCGGGCGCGGCGGCGCAGCAGGCTCGGGGCCAGGGGCTCCAGGAGGCCGGCGGCCGCGGCGTAGAGGGCCAGCGGCAGGGGGCGGGCGCTGGCGATCACACCACGTCGGCAGGGGCGAGGCGGCAGGCGTGCGCCGCGTCGGTCTCCACCTGCACGGTGGCATGGCCGATGTTGAAGCGCTTGTGCAGCCCTTCGCACGCCAGGTGCAGGAAGGCGTCGGCGTCGCCCTGGGCGGGGCGGATCACGTGGCAGGTCAGCGCCGTCTCGGTGGTGCTGAGCGCCCAGATGTGCAGGTCGTGGATCTCCTCGACGCCGGGCAGGGCCGCCAGCCAGGCGCGGACGGCGCCGACGTCGACGCCCCGGGGCGCGGCGTCCAGCGCCAGGTCCATGGAGTCCCGCAGCAGGCTCCAGGTGCCGATCACGATCACCGCGGCGATGGCCAGGCTGAGCGCCGGGTCGATCCACAGGATGTGGGTCCAGGCCATGACCCCGGCGGCGACCACGACCGCGAGGGAGACGGCGGCGTCGCCGGCCATGTGCAGGAAGGCCCCGCGGGCGTTCAGGTCGCCGTGCCGCCCGCGCAGGAACAGCAGGGCCGTGACGGTGTTGATGGCCACCCCGAGGCCGGCGGTCAGCATCACCACCTGGGTGACGACCGGGGCCGGTTCGGTGAGCCGGCGGACCGACTCCGAGACGATCGCGCCCAGCGCCACCAGCAGCAGCACGGCGTTGGCCAAGGAGGCCAGGATGGTGGCCTTGCGCAGGCCGTAGGTGCGCCGCGCGGTGGGCGCGCTCTTGGCCAGCGCCATGGCGCCCCAGGCCAGCAGCAGCGCCAGCACGTCGGAAAGATTGTGGCCGGCGTCCGCCAGCAGCGCCATCGAGCCCGACCACAGCCCGGCGCCGACCTCGGCCGCCACGAAGACGGTGTTCAGCACCACCCCGATGGCGAAGGCCCGGCCCATGTCCACCGGCGCGTGATGGTGGTGGTGATGGCCGTGCCCGTGCCCGTGCCCATGCCCGTGATGGGCCTGATGATCATGGTCGTGCCCATGGTCGTGCCCATGTTCGTGGTCGTGATCGTGCTCATGACCATGGGGGTGATCATGGGCGGGCGCCGGGGCGTGGGAATGGACCATCAGCGCTTATGTCTCACCGCACCGCGCAGTGATCAATCCACAGTGCGGCCGACCAGCGATTCTGCCCGACGTGTGGCCGCGGAGAGGCGCCCCGACCAATCCTCTATCAGCCGCGCCACCGTGGCCTCGTCGGCGTCGGCGGGGACGTGCAGCGGGCCCTCCCACACCGCCGCGCCGCGCCCGAACGGCAGGGCGAACATCACCTTGTCCCAGGTGTTGCGGGCCTGCAGGGCCGGGTTGGCGGCGATGCCGATCAGGAACACCGGCTGGCCGGAGCGCTTGGCGATCTGCACCGCGCCGGGGGCGATCACCTCGTTGGGGCCGCGCGGGCCGTCGGGCGTGACCACCAGGGCGCCGCCGTCGGCCACCCAGGTCACCGCCTCGCGGATCGCGGCCACCGCCTGGCGGGCCTTGGCCGAGTCGCCCTTCTTGGCGGAGGACACCCGGATCGCCGGGAAGCCGGACATCGCCAGCGCCTTGGCGATGAACTCCCCGTCCGCCGAGGGCGAGACGAAGGCCCGGGTGCGCTTGCGCCACCACTGGGGCGCCATCGCCAGGCAAAGCGGGATGCGGCCATGCCAGAACAGGGCGATCGCGCCCGAATCGCCGGCCAGCACCGGCTCCACGCAGGCGACGTTCTCGTGCCGCCAGCGCACGGTCGCCAGCACGATGCGCAGATAGCTGCCCAGCAGCCAGCCGAGGACCGCCTGGACCCCCTCGTTCCGCAGGATGCCCTTCAAGCGGCGGTCTCCGCCTCCAGGTCCTGGCTCCTCGCCAGGCGCGCGTAGAGGCCCCGCTCCCGCATCAGGCTGTCGTGGTCGCCGGTCTCGACGATCCGCCCCTGGTCGATGACGTAGATGCGGTCGGCGCCGCGGACGGTGGAGAGCCGGTGGGCGATCAGGATGGTGGTGCGCCCGGCCATCAGCCGCTTCAGCGCCGCCTGCACCTGCGCCTCGCTCTCGGTGTCGAGCGCGCTGGTGGCTTCGTCGAGCAGCAGGATCGGCGCGTCCTTGAGGAACGCCCGGGCGATGGCGATCCGCTGGCGCTGGCCGCCGGACAGCCGCGCGCCCGCCTCGCCGACGCCGGTGTCGTAGCCGTTGGGCAGGTTGAGGATGAAGTCGTGGGCCGCGGCGGCGCGGGCGGCCTGCTCGACCTCGGCCAGGGAGGCGTCCGGCCGGGCGTAGGCGATGTTGGCGCGGATGGTGTCGTCGAACAGGAACGGCTCCTGCGTCACCAGCGCGATCTGGCGGCGCAGGGAGGGCAGGGTGACGTCGCGCAGGTCATGGCCGTCGATCAGCACCCGTCCGCAACTCGGGTCGTAGAAGCGGGGGATGAGGTTGAGGATGGTGGTCTTGCCGCCGCCGGACGGGCCGACCAGGGCCACCGTCTCGCCCCGCCGCACTTCGAACGCTACGTCCGACAGGGTCGGCGGGCCTTCCGCGCCATAGGTGAAGCCGACGTCTTCGAAGCGGATCGTCGTCTGGCCGACCGGCAGCGGTGCGGCGCCCGGCCGCTCTCTGACCTCCGGCTCGACGTCGAGGGCGGCGAACAGCCGCCGCGCCGCCGACATGCCCTCGGCGAACACCGTCTGCAGGTTGGCGAGCTGGCGCAGGGACTGCGAGGCGGTGCCCAGCGCGAACATGAAGGCCACGAAGGCGCCGACGGTCATGTGGCCGTTCAGCGAGCGCCAGCCGGCATAGGCGAACACCACGGCCGTCAGCAGGGTCATCACCAGCTCGGTGGCGGGCGCGGCGCGGGAGCGGGCGTTGGCGCCCTTGATCAGGTGCTCCTGACGGCGGTGGACCACTTCGGCGACGCGGGCCTCCTCGTAGTCCTCGCGGTTCTCGATCTTCACCACGCGCACGCCGTCCAGGCTCTCCATGATCGCCGTGGACAGGGCGGAGGTCTCGACCATGGCCCCGCGCGCGGCCTTGGTCGTGCGCTTGGAGAACCTGCGCATGATCCAGCCGGCGGCCGGCAGCCCGGCCACCATCACCAGCGACAGCACCAGGTCGTTGGAGATCATCACCGTGATCGCGCCCAGCACGATCAGCAGGTTCTGGGTGTAGTTGATCACGCCGGCGGTCGCCGCCTCGCGGATCAGGCCGGCGTCATAGAGCACCGAGGAGACGTAGGCGCCCGAGTGCTGGCTGCGGAGCCGCGAGAGGTCGGCCCGGACCAGCTTGCCGAACAGCTGCACCTGGACGTCGCCGACCACGCCGTTGCCGATGCGATTGACCAGGGTGGCCTGGATGAACTGGGCGACGGTGCGCGCCACCGCGTAGAGGGCGATGGTCAGCGGCAGGATGATCAGCTGGCCGGGCTTGTGGAAGACCATCAGGTCGTTGGTCGCCGGCTCGATGATCTGCACGAGCTTGGTGGTCAGGTAGGCCACCGCGATGGCGGCCAGCAGGGCGGTCACCCAGCCCTTCCAGCGGGGCTTCATATAGACGCGCGCCACCCGCACGATCAGGTCGCGGGCTGAAAGCTCTGGCGGGTCGCGCTCGCTCATAGGTCTGGGATCGTCCGATGCGGGCCGCAGGTCAAGCCGATGGCCGGTCGCGGCGCGACCAACGAGCCGCTTCCGTCGGGCTGCGCGAGGCCCTAGTTAGGCCCGATGACCAGCGAACAAGCCCCGGCCGGATTCGACCTTGCGACCCCCTCCGGGCGGCTGAAGACCTATGCCGACTATCTCTGGAACGACCATGCCTACCTGCGGCTGGGCTTCCAGAACGCCCACTGGATCTCCGACGAGCTGGTGCGCACCAACCAGCCGTGGCCGCACCAGCTGGCCGCCTGGAAGGCGCGCGGCGTCAAGACCGTCATCAACCTGCGGGGCGGCTTCGACGCCAGCTTCCACGCCCTGGAGAAAGACGCCTGCCGGCGGCTGGGCCTGGAGATGGTCGATTTCACCGTCACCTCGCGCGAGGTGCCGAGCCGCGAGCGGGTGCTGGGCGCCAAGCGGCTGTTCGACACCATCGCCTATCCGGCGCTGATGCATTGCAAGTCGGGCGCGGACCGGGCCGGGATCATGAGCGTCCTCTACATGCACTTCCGGAAGGGCCGGACCATCCGCGAGGCCATGGACCAGCTGCACCTTCGCTACCTGCATGTGCGCCAGGGAAAGACCGGCGTGCTGGACTACACCTTCGAGCGCTATCTCCAGCAGGGCGAGCCGGCCGGCCTGTCGTTCCTGGAGTGGGTCGAGAGCCCGATGTTCGATCCGGCCGGCATGAAGGCCGACTTCCGGGCTCAGATGTGGGGCAGCCTGCTCACCGAACGACTGCTCAACCGGGAGTAATTGCGCCTAAGTCGACGATACGACAGACGTGCGCTGCTCCTGCGTGCAACTCTGCGCCCATGAGCCAAGAGGTCCTGACCCTGGAGCCGAAGGAAGACGTCTTCACGCTGCTCTGCGTGCGCGCGGACGGCGTGGCGTCGGTGGTCGACCTTGTGGCGTCGGCGGACCTGCCGGCGGTGCGGCGGCGTGCGACCGCCCTGCTGCGCGAACACGCCAGCTGCGACGTGGTCGAGGTCTGGCGCGACGGCGCCCTGATCGAGCAGCTCGACCGCGCCTGAGGGGCCGCGCCGGCTGTTGCACGGTGACTTAAGGTTTGCCCCTCAGGGTGGCTCCATGGAAGCCTCCGTCCCGCCCCGGCTGCTTGTCGTCGACGACATCGAGGAGAACCGCGAGGTTCTGCGCCGGCGCTTTCAGCGCCTCGGCTATGAGGTGGTCGAGGCCGACAGCGGGGCGGCCGCCCTGGCGGTGATCGAAACCACCGACATCGACCTCGTCCTCCTCGACATCGTGATGCCCGGAATGGACGGCCTGGAGGTCCTTCGGCGGTTGCGGCTGACCCACAGCGCCCAGGCCTTGCCGGTGATCATGGTCACGGCCAAGGCCAGCAGCGACGACGTCGCCGTGGCCCTGGAGCTCGGCGCCAATGACTACCTGACCAAGCCGGTGGACACGGTGGTAGCCAAGGCGCGCGTCGCCACCCAGCTCGAGCGCAAGCGGGCCGAGGACGACAGCCGCGCCAACCGCCTCGAACTGGAGCAGACGGTCCTGCGCCTCCAGGAGGCGCTGGCCGCCGCCGAAAGCGCCGCGCGCGCCAAGTCCGAATTCCTCGCCAACATGAGCCACGAGGTGCGGACGCCCCTGAACGGGATCCTCGGGGTGATTTCGGTGCTGCTGCCCACCTGCGAGTCGCCGACCCAGCGGGAAATGGTCGGGATCATCGAGGACTCCGCCTCCAGCCTCGAGCGGCTGCTGTCCGACATCCTCGACATGGCCAAGCTGGAAGCCGGAAAGCTGCGCCTGGAGAACGCGCCGGTGGACCTGGCCCGCCTGGTCCGCAGCGCCAGCGACCTGTTCGCGCCGAGCGCCCGCGCCAAGAACCTGGCCTTCGCCGTGGAAATCGATCCGCAGGCCGACCGCACGGTGATGAGCGACGCTCACCGCATCCGGCAGATCCTCACCAACCTGTTGAGCAACGCCGTCAAGTTCACGCCTTCGGGCTCGGTCTCGTGCCGCCTGTGGAAGGACGCGCAGGCCATCGTGATCGAGGTCTCCGACACCGGCATCGGCTTCGATCCGAGCCTCACGCCCTCTCTGTTCGAGCGCTTCAACCAGGCCGACGGCTCGACGACGCGCCGGTTCGGGGGCTCCGGCCTCGGGCTGGCGATCAGCAGCGACCTGGCCCGGCTGCTGGGCGCGCGCATCGACGTCCAGTCGTCGCCGGGCTCGGGCTCCACGTTCCGCCTGGTGTTGCCGCTGCACGCGTCCGAACAGGCGATCGCCCCCTCAGCGCCCTCGGTGGAGGTCACCGCCCAGGCTGGGTCGGAGGTTGGGCGCGGTCGGGTCCTGGTGGTGGACGACAACGAGATCAACCGCCGCGTGGCCGAGATGATCCTCTCGACCGCCGGCTTCGACGTCACCTGCGCCGACAACGGGGCGCAGGCGCTGGCGACCTACCAGGCGGAAGCCTTCCAGGCGATTCTGATGGACGTGCAGATGCCGGTGATGGACGGCCTGAGCGCGGTGCGCGAGATCCGGAAGCGCGAGGCGGCGCTCCGGCTGGGCCGCACGCCGGTGATCGTCATTTCCGCCAACGCCGCGCACGACGACGTCGCCCGGTCGATCGCCGCCGGCGCAGATGGGCATTTGCCGAAGCCGATCGTGGTCGCCGACCTGCTCGCCAGGCTTCGCGATGTCCTGGCCGCGGGGGAAGCCCAGACCTTCGCGTCCCACGCGGAGCGAGGCGCGTCCCAGGGCTAGTGCGCGTGGCCCTCGTCGGCGTCGGGGGCCAGCAGCTTGTGCGCATGGATGATGAAGTAGCGCATATGGGCGTTGTCGACCGTGGACTGGGCCTTGTTGCGCCAGGCGTTCAGCGCCGCCTCGTAGTTCGGGTAGGCGCCGACCAGGTCGACCTTGGAGAGGTCGCGGAATTCCGCGGGACCTTCCAGGCTCCTCAGCTCGCCGCCGATGACCAGGTGCAGGAGCTGCTTGTCGGACATGGGTCGCTTTCGTAACGGGTGAAACCTTCAGGGTTTCACGGCGATATGCCGGACGCGCTCCAGGATCAATGGGGCGAGGCCCGGCGCGGCGCAAACCAGGCTGTTTTGGATCGGTTGCGGGCCATTGTAGGCGAACGGCCGGCCGGTGTGGTCGCCGACGAAACAGCCGGCCTCGGTGGCGATGAGGTCCGCGGCCGCCAAGTCCCAGTCGTGCTTGGGCGCCACGGCGACGGCGGCGTCGAACAGGCCCGCCGCCACCAGGCACATGCGATAGGCCGTCGAGTTGCGCTGTTCGACCCGCATCGACGGCCAGGGAATCGGCCAGGAGGCCTGCTCGAACAGCCGCGCGTCGCCGACCATGCCGCAGCCCTCCAGCGCGCTGACGTCGCTGGGGCGGATGGCGGCGCTGTCCAGGGTGGCGCCGCCGCCGGCGGTGGCGGCGTAGGTCTCGCCCAGCTGCGGGGCGAACACCACGCCGGCGATCGGCCGGTGGTCCTCGACCACCGCCACCGACACCGACCACCAGGGCCGGTCGTTGAGGAAGGCGCGGGTGCCGTCGATCGGGTCGACCACGAACAGCCGCCGCCGCGACAGCCTGGCGGGGTCGTCGGCGGTCTCTTCCGAGAGCCAGCCGTAGTCGGGACGGGCGGCGCCCAGCCGCTCCTTCAGCAGCCTGTCGGCGGCCAGGTCGGCATTGGTGACCGGCGAATTGCCGGCCTTGTACTCGATCTCCAGGCCCCGGGCGCGCAACTGCTCCGCCAGTTCGCCGGCCTCGCGGGCGGCGTCCAGGATCAGGGCCAGGTCGTCCGTGGCCGTGGGGCTCATCGGCCCGCGATGGCGAGGCCGTCGATCAGCACCGAGGGCGCGTTGGAGGCACCGCGGATCTCCAGGTCCGAACCCGGGACCAGCCGGGCGTAGATGTCGATCAGGTTGCCGGCGACGGTGATCTCGCTGACCGGATAGGCCAGCTCGCCGCCCTCGAACCAGAAGCCCGAGCAGCCCACCGACCAGTCGCCGGTGTTGCCGTTCAGCGAGGGGCCGAACATCGAGGTGACCACCAGGCCGGCGCCGGCGTCCTTCATCAGCTGCGCCTGGTCGTGCTCGCCGGGCTGCAGGGTCAGGTTGCTGGGGCTGACCCCGGGCGGGCCGGCCAGGCCGCGCGAGGCGTGGCCGGTGGTGGAAAGGCCCAGCTGCCGCGCCGAGGACGAGTTCAGCAGCCAGGTGGTCAGCACGCCGTCGTCGATGATGGCGGTGAGGCCGTTGGCCACGCCCTCGTCGTCGAAGGGCGAGGAGCCGAGGCCGCGCAGCCGGTGCGGATCGTCGGTGACGGTGACGCCCTTGGCGAAGACCTGCTGGCCGAGCTTGTCCTTCAGGAACGAGGTGCCGCGGGCGATCGAGGGCCCGGAGATGGCGCCGATCAACGGGCCCAGCAAGGAGGCGGCCAGGCGGTTCTCGAAGATCACCGGGGCGGTGGTGGAATCGATCTTCCGCGCCCCGAGCCGGGCGGCGGCGCGGCGGCCGGCCTCCGCGCCGATGGCGTCGGGGGCCGGCAGGTCGGCCTGCCAGCGCACCGAGCGGCCGTCATAGCCGTTCTCCATGCCGTCCTCGTCGCCGGCGATGGCCGACGCGCCGATCGAGAAGCCCGAGGCCCGGTGCAGGCCGGAGAAGCCGCCACTGGTCACCATCCGCCACTGCGAGGCCGACCAGGAGCCCGAGGCGCCGTCGGAGTTGGTCACTTTCGGCACCGCGCGGGCGGCGGCCTCGGCGGCGCGGGCCTTGTCCTCCAGCGCCTGCGGCGAGGGCTCGGAGGGGTCGTAGAGGTCGAGGTCGGGCAGGGGGCCGCGGGCCAGCCGGTCAGGGTCGGCGAGGCCGGCGTAAGGGTCTTCCGGGGCCAGCCGGGCCATGGCCACGACGCGCTCCACCAGCTTGGCGCGCGCCTCGAGGCTGATGTCGGAGCCGGAGACGCTGGCCTGGCGGCGGCCGACGAACACCCGCAGGCCGAGGTCGCGGGACTCCTCGCGTTCCACCTCTTCCAGGTCGCCCAGGCGCACGCTGATCGAAAGGGCCCGGCGCTCGGCGCCGACAGCCTCGGCCGCATCGGCGCCGGCCTTCAGCGCGGCGGCGACAACGTCTTGCAACAGGTTTTCGTCCATCCCGGGCATATGGCGGAGCGCAGCGGCCCCGGCAAGCTCGGCAGGCGTATCAGGGGATGGCGTAGAACAGCAGGGCCACGGCCGCGGCGATGTAGGCGATCCAGGTCAGCAGCACGCCCGCGGCGCGCGGCAGCGAGGCCCCGCCGCTGCGCGACAGGCCGACGGCGTGGACGACGCGGCCGGCTAGCAGCACCAGCCCCACCACATGCACCACCATCGGCGGCGCGCCGACCATCGCCAGGACCGCAAGCGCCGCCAGGCCGGCGGGCACGTACTCGGTGGCGTTGCCGAAGGCCCGGATGGCCTGGGCGAGCTGGGGAACGTCGCCGTCGCCCAGCGCCACCTGATGGCGCCGGCGCTGACGCACCACCAGCACCGACAGCACCAGCAGCAGCACCAGGTGCAGGCCGACCCAGAGCGCGGCCGCGTGTGCCGAAGCGGTGACCTCCATCGCGCAATCTCCCCCGTCAGCCGGCCAGTTGCGGCTGGTTCGCACGGCGAGGCAAGGCTGGCGCCGCGGCCGCCTGGCGTTTCGGGGATGCTCAGGCCGCCGGGGGTCTGCTAAACCATGGTCGACGAACAAGCGTTTGGGGGAGTCGATGCGTATCAGGGATTGGCTGGGCGGCGCATTCGTCGCCGGCGCGATGCTGGCGGCGCCTCAGGCCGCCATGGCCTGGTCGAACCAGGGGCACATGGTCACCGGCGCGATCGCCTATGACGACCTGGCGAAGGCCGATCCCGCACTGGCGGCGCGGATCGAGACCCTGATGGCCTCCCACCCTGACAAGGCCCGCTTCGAGCGTGGCCTGGCGGGCTACGCCGGCGAGGCGCGCACGCGGCGGCTGTTCGAGCTGATGGCCAGGTGGCCCGACGACGTCCGCGAAGGCCCCTACGACCATCCGGCCTGGCACTACTGGCTGCGCTTGATCCCGTCGAAGGCCGATCCGATCAAGGCTCCGCCCGCGCTCCTGGCGACGACGACCGGCGAAGCCGCCGAGGCCTACCGGCTCAACCTGGCGACGGTGCGTGACGCCTATGCGCCCGCGGCGGAGCGGGCCGTCGCCCTGTGCTGGGTGTTCCACCTAGCCGGCGACATCCAGCAGCCGCTGCACGCAGGGCACCTGATCTCCGGCCGCTTTCCGTTGAGCGACCAGGCGGGAGGCAAGGCCTTCGTCCGGCCGCAAGCCGGCGCGGACGGCGTCAACCTGCACCAGTACTGGGACGACGCCATCGGCGGCGACGCCGAGGGGGACGCCAACGTCGAGGCGGTGCGCCTGCGGCTCGAAGGCGCCTGGTCGCGGCCGGACCTGAACGAGCTGGACGGCAAGGCGGGCCCCGACGCCTTCCACGCCTGGGCGGACGAGAGCCTCGAGCTGGCGCGGACCGTCGTCTACAGCGACGGCGCGTTCGAGGGCGCGGCGAACGCCGCCTCGGCGCAGCCGCCGCCGGCGGGCTACGAGGCCTCCCGCCGCCGCGTCGGCGAGCGCCGGATCGCGCTTGGCGGCCACCGGATCGCCGACGCCGTGCGGGCCGCCTTCGCGCCCTAGGCGGCGGCCCCGGTCAGGGTTTCCCGGGCAGGCCGAGGCGGGCCCACTTCTCGGTGACCGCGTCGATCGTCGTCTGGTCCATGCCGAGCTTCTCGCCCCACTCCCGATGGGTCTCCGGCGGCCATTTGTTGGTGGCGTCGAGGCCGATCTTCGAGCCCAGGCCGCTCTCCGGCGAGGCGAAGTCGAGGTAGTCGATGGGGGTGTTCTCGACGACGGTGATGTCGCGGGCCGGGTCCATGCGGGTCGAGATCGCCCACATGACGTCCTTCCAGTCGCGGGCGTCGATGTCGTCGTCCACGACGATCACCCACTTGGTGTACATGAACTGCCGCAGGTAGCTCCAGACGCCCATCATCACCCGCTTGGCGTGGCCGGCGTAGGCCTTCTTCATCGACACCACGGCGATGCGGTAGGAGCAGCCCTCGGGCGGCAGCCAGAAGTCGACGATCTCCGGGAACTGCTGGCGCAGCAGCGGGATGAAGACCTCGTTGAGAGCCTCCCCGAGCACACTGGGCTCGTCCGGCGGGCGGCCGGTGAAGGTCGTCAGGTAAATCGGGTCCTTGCGCATGGTGATGGCGCTGACCTGGAACACCGGGAACTTCTCTACCGAGTTATAATACCCGGTATGATCTCCGTAAGGCCCCTCGTCGGCGTAGTCGTCCAGCAGGACGTGGCCCTCGATGACGATCTCGGCGTTGGCGGGGACCAGCAGGGGCACGGTCTTGGCCGGGACCAGCTCGACCTTGGCGCCGCGCATCAGGCCGGCGAACTGGTATTCGCTGAGCGTCTCGGGGACCGGGGTCACCGCCGCCAGGATGGTGCCGGGGTCGGCGCCGATCACCGCGCAGGCGGGCAGGGGCTCGCGGCGGCCCTCGGCCTTCCAGCGGCGGTGGTGCTGGGCGCCGCCGCGGTGGGCGAGCCAGCGCATGATGGTGCGGTCCTTGCCCAGCACCTGCATGCGGTAGATGCCGAGGTTGTAGTCGTCCTCCCGGTCCGCCGAGGGCCCCTTGGTGACCACCAGCGGCCAGGTGATCAGCGGCGCGGGCTCGCCGGGCCAGCAGGTCTGGATCGGCAGCTTGGTCAGGTCGATGTCGGCGCCCTTCCAGACCACCTCCTGCACAGGCGCCTTCTTCACCGTCTGCGGGCGCACGGCCATGACGGTGCGGGCCATGGGCAGCATCTCCCAGGCGTCCTTCAGCCCGCGCGGCGGCTCCGGCGCGCGCAGGAAGGCCAAGAGCTCGCCGACCTCTCGCAGGTCGGCGGCGGTGGTGCGCTCGCGGCCCTCCAGGGTCACGCCCATGGCCACCCGCTTGACGGTGCCGAACAGGTTGACCAGGCAGGGCATGGGCGACCGCTCGCCGTCGGCGCGGATGACGTTCTCGAACAGCACCGCGGGGCCGCCCTGGATCAGC
The DNA here is from genome assembly GCF_003254505.1 of Phenylobacterium hankyongense. Taxonomy (NCBI): domain Bacteria; kingdom Pseudomonadati; phylum Pseudomonadota; class Alphaproteobacteria; order Caulobacterales; family Caulobacteraceae; genus Phenylobacterium; species Phenylobacterium hankyongense. The sequence goes on from NZ_QFYP01000001.1 coordinate 1,954,742, forward strand.
AGGCGGCGGTGGATCTCGGTCATCTCCAGCACGGTGGAGACCGGTTCGGACACCCGCACCAGTTCGCCGGCGCGCTCCAGCTTCGCCAGGAATTCCCGCAAGGACCGATAGGCCATGATCTCTCCGCCGACTGCGGCCGGAAGCTAGGCGGCCGGGGCTCCCCTGTCACGCCTTGCCGGGTTTAGGATGAGCCGATGAAGCGCATCGACCTCGACGACCTGCCGCCGCGGGCGGCCGCCCTGCTTACCGGCGCCGAACCCGGAGAGGAGGTGGTGCTGGTCCGCGACGGCCTGGTGGTGGGCCGGCTGGTGGGCGGCGCGGCGGAGCCGCAGGCCCTGCCGGACGACGAAGAGCCCTCCGAAGAGCAGGCGAAAGAGATCTTCGAGCACTTCCGCTCGATCGTGGAGGACGAGTTCTAGGCCTCGACCTTGGCGTCGCGTTCCTTGACCAGCTTCTTTGGGGCGATCCTGCGCCAGCGGCGGTCGAGGAAGTTGCGGAAGGACCCGGGGTGCAGGGTGGCGATCCGCGCCAGCACGCAGGGATAGTCCTTGTAGTGCGCGGTCAGGTGGAAGGTGGCGGGCTCGGCCTCCATCAGCATCTCGCGCTCGTCGAAGCTGACGTCCATCAGCACCATGCTCTGGTCGTCGCGGCGCAGGCGGGTGAAGAACTTGCCGTTCACCTTGAACGACGGCGAGCCGTAGCTCATGCCCTCCTCCGCGCCGGGGAAGGACATCACGATGGCCTTCATTTCCTCCGGGCTCATGCGTCCTCCAGTTGGGTGGTGCTCACCAGCTTGCGCCCCTGGGCCGGGGCGTCAATCGCGATGGGCGCGCGCGGCGCGCGGTTCCGCCGTGGCCTGAACCTCCGCCGCCGGACTCAGCGCCAGGATACGCAGGGCGTCATCGATCGGAATGAAGAAGTTGAGGTTGTGCGAGATCCCGTCCGGCGCGTAGCCCCAGTCGGTGATGCCCACCACCTGGCCGTTCTCGTCCAGCAGCGGACCGCCGGAATTGCCGTGGTCGACGGCGACGTCGCTCTGGATGAAGCGCTGTCCCTCGTGCATGCGCACCGCCGAGACGACCCCCTTGGTGAGGGTGTTCTGGAAGTCCTTTTCCAGCGGCATGCCGATGGCGAACACGGTCTCTCCAGCCTCAGGCGCGGCCGTGCGTAGCGGCAGCGCCGCCCGACCGTGCGGATCGACCTTGATCAGCGCCACGTCGCGGCGGACATCGGAGCGAAGCACCTCGCCGACGCTCTCCGAACGGTCCGACCAGCGGATCCGGACCTTCGGCGCTGCGCCCACGACATGGTGGTTGGTCAGAACCAAGCCGTCGGGCGAAATCAGGAAGCCGCTGCCCATGGAGTCGCCTGCGAAGACGGCCACCACGGACGACGGGGCGGTCGAGAGGGAGCGCTTGGCCGCGAGGCTGCGGGTGAAGCTCATCGGCGTGGCGGGAGCCCGGACCTGTGGCGCCGTCGCGCCGGCGGTGACCACCTTGCGGAATTCCTCCGAGGCGAGCAGCTGGCGCACGTTCTCGCGGAACGCCGCGTAGAGCGCCGGCTCGACGCCCTCCGTGGCCGACCCGGTGAGCAGGCCGCCGCCCGTCGTGGAGGCCTTCGCCACGACGCGGCCCTGGACGGCGGAATAGACCTCCCAGCGCGCATTCATGGTGATGACCGCCCCGGGCGCCTTGGGCATGAACGGATTGGGGCAATCGACGCAGATCCGGCCCTTGATGTCGTCGATCAGGACGCCGACCTGCAGGTCGTAGGAGCCCCCGTTGTCGCCGAACAGACTCTCGGAGCTGCTCGCCTTGAATCCGGCCTTCACGAGCTCCTCGTCGAAGGCGCTCACCAATGCGGCGTCGTCGGTTTCGATGCGGCCTCGCTTCCACGGGACGAGGGAGGCTGTCCGGGAGGCGTTAGTCTCGATTTGAACGACCGTTACCGAGTACACAACCGCCCAGGGCTCGCCGTCGCGGGGGTGGATGACGACCTTCGCCAGCTTGACCGGCTGCGCCTTCTCGCCAGACGCCAACGGTTGCAGGACGACCGGAGGCGGCGGCTCCAGGTGCCGCAGCGTCTGGTAGTCGGCGCCCGACGCCGCGCCGGCGACCAAGGCGAGCGCCAGGCCCGCCATCCCCCATATCTTCATCGCTTCCCCCCAATTCAGCCGCCCCAGCAAAGCCTTGAGACGTTAACAGCTCATGGTTGCGACGCTACTCGCTCCACACCGCCAGCTCGTTGCCGCTGGGGTCGCGGAAGTGGAATCGCCGGCCGCCGGGGAAGGCGAAGATCGGGCGGGTGACGGCGCCGCCGCCGGCACGCACCCTGGCCTCCATGACCTCCAGGTCCTTGGCGTAGAGGATCACCAGAGGCTTGTCGGCCTGGTCGGCGGCGTCGGCGTTGAAGCCGCCGTCGAGGCCCTCGTGGAAGGCCGTATAGGCCGGGCCGTAGTTGGTGAAGGTCCAGCCGAACGCCGCCTCATAGAAGCGCCGGGTGGCCACCAGGTCGCCGCCGGGCAGCTCCACATAGTCGATCTTACCGTCCTCGCGCATGCCGCGTCCCCAGAGTTCCTCGTTTGTTCCAGGCTAGCGCCTCAACCTGGCAGAGTCCACACCGCGGTCTTCTTGACCTCCTGGTCCTCCAGCTCGCGGGTGGTGGCGACCTGGTATTCGGCGAGCTTCTCCAGGCCCTGGCGGGGGAAGTAGCTGCGGCCGGGGTCGCCGATCAGCACCGTGGCGCCGGCCGCCCGCGCGGCGCCCAGCCAGTCCATGACGCGTTCGGCGAGCGGCTTCTCGTAGCAGATGTCGCCGGCCAGGATGACCTGGGCCCAGGCGGGCGGCGGGCTCTCCAGCAGGTCGGCGTCGGTGAAGTCACAGGCGACGCCGTTGGCCGCCATGTTCAACGCCAGCGCCGCGCCGCAGAACGGGTCGATGTCGGCGCAGAGCACGTCGGCCGCGCCGGCCTTCAGCGCCGCGACGCCGACGATCCCGGAGCCGGAGGCGAAGTCGACCACCCGCTGGCCGGCGACGATCTGCGGATGGTCTAGGACATAGCGCGCCAGGGCCTGGCCGCCCGCCCAGGCGAAGGCCCAGAACGGCGGCGGCAGGCCGATCTCCTGCAGCGCCTCCTCGGTCAGCCGCCAGATGGGGGTGATCTCGTCGGCCAGGTAGAGTTCGAGCTCGGGCGTGTGCGGCGGGCGCTGCCGCCGGGTGTTCGCCAGGATGAACTCGCGGCGGACGTCCGGCGTGGGGGCTATCATCGGCCAGTCCTTGTCGTCCCGGGCCGCCGGGTCAATGGCAGTTCGGCCCGCTGGCTGGCGATCAGGTCCGAAAGCGCAGGATCGGTCCGTTCCAGCGCGCGTCGTCGAGGTCGAACTCTGTCACCTCGCGGGCGGCGGGACACTCGGCGACGGTGCGCCGCCAGAAGGCCTGGGCGGCGAGGTTCTTGCGCACGACCGCCACCTCCCACTGGCCGCGGGCCTCGCCGAACAGCCGATGGGCGGCAAGCTTTCCCAAGCCCTGGCGGCGGTACTTCCGGGCCACGAAGAACTCGGCGATCGCGTGGTCGACCGGCCGGCTGGAGTGGGCGTGGTCGTTGACCAGGGCGAAACCCGCCAGCGCGCCGTCGGCCTCGAACAGGACGGCGCGCCAGCCGGGCGTGTCCCAATAGGGATCCAGCGGATAGTCCTCGTACCGGCCGTCGGGCTCCAGGTCTCCGACGGCCGTCCAGGCCCAGAACTCCGAGAAGTCGTGCATGTAGAGCAGCAGCAGGTTCTGGAGCGTCGCCGCGTCCGCGGACGAGGCCCTCACCAGCCGCAGCTCCATGGCGTCAGGCCCCGTCGGCGTAGAGCTTGACGAGGTCGGTGAGGTAGTCGCGGCCGACGTAGAGGCTCTTGACCTCGATGTTCTCGTTCAGGCCGTGGACGCCGTTGCCGTCCGGGTCGCCCCAGGGGCCGGGCACGCCGTAGGTCGGGATGCCGATGGCCTCCAGGAAGATGCCGTCGGTGGCGCCCGTGGACATCACCGGCACCACCGGGACGCCGGGGAAGTACTTGGCCGACAGCTTCTCGGCCGGGCCCATGACCTTGGGATCGAGCGGCGGCGGCACGGCGACGGGGCGCAGCGGCGGGGTCGGCGTGATCTTCACGTTCGGGCCGACCACGGCGGCGATCTCGGCCTGGGTCTGCTCGACGGTGCGGCCGGGGAACATCCGGCAGTTGACGTTGACGCCGGCGCGCTGGGGCAGGGCGTTGTTGGCGTGGCCACCGTCCAGCAGCGTCGCCACGCAGGTGGTGCGCAACATCGAGTGGTAGGTGCGGTCCTTGTTGACGATGGCCTCGGCGGCCTTGTCGTCGGGGTTCTTCGAGATCGCCACCATGGCGCGGCCGAGGTCGTCGGGACGCGCCGCGCCGGCCTTGGCGAAGAAGGTGCGGGTGGTGTCGGTCATCTGCACCGGGAACTCGTGGGCGCGCAGCTTCACCAGGGCGTCGGCCAGGTCGTAGATGGCGTTCTCGCGCACCGGGATCGACGAGTGGCCGCCGGGGTTGGTGGTTTCCAGGCGGAAGTTCTGCACCGCCTTCTCGCCGACCTGCATGCTCTGGTCGACCAGCTTGTGGTGGCCGTCGGTCTCGCCGCCGCCGCCTTCGTTGAGAGCGAACTCCGCGGCGATCAGGTCGGGCTTGTTCTGCGCCAGCCACTGGGCGCCGTTGAAGGCCCAGGTGGTTTCCTCGCCGCAGGTCAGGGCCATCTTGATGGTGCGCTTGGGCTTGTAGCCGGCGGTCTTGAACCGGACCATGTCGTCGGCCCAGATCGCCGCCATCGACTTATCGTCGGCCGCGCCGCGGGCGTAGAAGTAGCCGTTCTCCTCCACCAGCTTGAACGGGTCGCGGGTCCAGTCCTCGCGCTTGGCCTCGACCACGTCGAGGTGGGCCAGGAGCAGGATCGGCTTGGCGGTCTTGCTGGTCCCGGGAAGGACGGCGACCAGGCCGCCCTCCTTCGGATGTTCGGGGGTGGCGAACAGGGTGAGCTGACTGTCGGCGAAGCCGGCGGCCTTCAGGCGCGCGGCGATCTGCTCGGCGGCCTGGGTGCAGCTGCCGCTGGAGACGGTGGTGTTGGTCTCCACCAGCTCCTTGTAGAGCTCCCGGAACTTGACCTGGTCCGGCCGAAGCGCCGGCGTTGCGGGCTGCGCCGCGGCGCCCGCGCCCTGCGCCAACATGGCGGTCCCCAATGCGACCGCGATCCACTTGCTCATGAAAATCGTCCCCCGAAGGCGCCGAAAAACCGGCGTCAGCGGCAATTTTGAGCACGGGCGGCGGCGGGGGAAAAGCGGCTTTGCGCTCAGGCGGCCTTGGACGAGGCCAGCTGCAGGACGCTGAGATAGCCCGGCGCGGTGAGCATGTCGTCGAGCACCCCCTTGCGCTTCAGCATCCGGTGGGCGCGGGGCAGCTGGTAGCAGGGCACGTGCATGAACATGTGATGTTCGCAGTGGTAGTTGACGTAGTAGGGCGCGATGAACGCCCGCTCGAGCCAGTTGGCGTGGGTGGTGCGGGCGTGGCGCAGGGGGTCCGGCTCGTCCTTGGCCACGCAGGCGTGCTCGGCGATGTTGCGCAGGCGGGTGACCATCGGCAGCCAGGTGGCCTGCGGGGCCAGCCACAGCACCGGCCACACCCACCACAGGCCGAACGGCGCGGTCAGCGCCACGGTCACCACCATGCCGGTGAAGAACCGCCGGCGGCGCACCACGGCGTCCTTGAGGATCGGCCACAGCGGCTCGTCGGGCTTGCGCTCGCGCAGGCGCTTCACCAGCCCCGACCACTTCAGCTTGTAGTAGGTCTGCCCGGTCAGATCGCGGACGATCTTGCGCCGCAGGGAGGTGCGGGTGATCGGGAACGGCGCGGAGAGCACCAGATCCGGGTCCTCCCCCTGCTGGGCGTACTTGTGGTGGCTCAGGTGGTAGGGCCGGTAGGCCATCAGGTCGCCGGTGGTCAGGAAATTGCCGGCCCAGTCGTTGACCTTGAGGTTGGGGTGGAGGGCGGCGTGCGCGGCGTCGTGCATCAGGATCGCCAGTCCGAGCTGCCGGGCGCCGATGATGGCGATGGCCAGCGGGATGGTGACCGGCCACAGCACCGCCATGGCGCCGGCCGCGAAGATCACCGCCCAGGCGTGGGCGATCAGGGCCAGCCCCTTCCACGACGAACGACGGGCCAGCGGCGCCCACTCGTGGGGCGCGAACAGGGTCTTCGGATCGACGCGGGCGGCTACGGCCATACGCGCATCATACGCCTGTAAGCGCAGGGAAAACAGGATGACGGCGGGGAAGGGCGGGACGGTCCCTTCTCGTCATGGTCCGGCTTGTCCGGGCCATCCAGCCCAACGCGCCCGCTCAGCTGGTGACGTTCGGCCTTGGGATGGGTCACCCGGACAAGCCGGGTGATGACGACGCTTTTTGGTCCTTCGCGGCTTAGAGCCGGACCGCCCCCGCCGCCAGGGCCGCGAACAGGATCAGCCCCGCCCAGGTGTTGGACTTGAAGAGCGCCAGCGCCAGCACCGGCTGCTCGATGCGGACCCGGTGCGACTGCATCCACAGGTGGGTGGCGTAGAGGGCGACCAGCGGCGCGAACAGCAGGCCGAGCCCGCCCGACCAGGCCGCGGCGACGGCCAGGACCACGCAGGCGGCGTAGAAGCCGAGGATGGCGCGCGGCGCGTTCTCCCCCAGCCGCCGGGCGGAGGACTTCACCCCGGCCAGCGCGTCGTCCTCCAGGTCCTGGATGGCGTAGATGGTGTCGTAGCCGAGGGTCCAGAAGACGCCCGAGGCATAGAGCAGGAGGGCGGGAAGGCTGAGCTCGTGGGTCGCCGCCGCATAGCCCAGCAAGGCGCCCCAGTTGAAGGTCAGGCCCAGCCAGGCCTGCGGCCACCAGGTGATCCGCTTCATGAACGGATAGGCGGCGACCAGCGCCAGCGAGCCGACGCCGAGGCCGATGGCCAGCGGCCCCATGGTCAGCAGGATCAAGAGCGAGACCAGGCTGCAGCCGACCACGAAGGCCCAGGCCTGCCTGACGCGGATCTGGCCGGCGGGGATCGGCCGAAGGGCGGTGCGGGCGACCTTGGCGTCGATGTCGCGGTCGACGATGTCGTTGTAGGCGCAGCCCGCCGCCCGCATCAGCGCCGCGCCGACGAAGATCTCCGCCAGCAGCCGCAGGTCGGGCCAGCGGCCCTGCATGGCGCAGGCCAGCGCCACCCCCTGCCAGCCCGGCAGCATCAGCAGCCAGATGCCGGTCGGCCGGTCGAACCGCCCGAGCTTCAGCCACGGCCGCAGGCCCGCCGGCGCATGGCGGTCCACCCAGTTGGCGGGCGCGGCGTCGGGGAGCGGCGCGGTCTTGGTCATCGCCGCGTGGTAGCAGAATTTTCGCCGCCGAAAGGCGCCGCTGTTGCAGAAAAGCTGCACGCCGGCGCTGCGCAAACCCCGTTCGGCGAAATGGTTGACGGCGGCGTTAACCCTCCTTAATTTCCGCCCTCCACTCGAGCCGGACGGAGGGTCGTACCGATGACGCGCATCACACCGACCGCTTCGCGCCGACCCGCTGGGCCGCCGCGCCGCTAACTCACACGGGACCGCTTCGGACGGGGCTTCCACGCCTGGATTTCGAAGTCACTTCCCATGCCGTGGCCGCCGGAGCCGAGCAGCTCCGGCCCCCCATTTCCCCTTTCGCCTGACGCGCCCTGTCCGTGGCCGCCGCCGGGCTCTCGCCGAGCTTATCCATGACCGACCATTACGAGGACAGCGACGAACATCGTCAGCGGGTCCTGAAGAACCACCAGGTGTTGGGATTCATCGCCGGCTTCTGGCTGCGCCAACCCTGGCTGTTGATCGGCACCGTCGGCCTGACCCTGGTCGCCATCGGCTTCGACCTGGCCCTGCCGTGGGCGGCGGGCCGGCTGGTCAATGCTGTGGCGGCGGGCCCGGCGCATCCGGATCCGGCGTGGCGCGCCTGGGCGGTGTTCGTCGGCGTCTACCTGGCGTTCTCCGTCATCCGCAACCTGGCCATGCGGTTCCTGATCCCGATGTCGGCCAACAACATGAAGGCGATGACCGACGAGGCCTTCCGGCGGGTGCAGGCCTTCTCCTCCGACTGGCACGCCGACACCTTCGCCGGCGCCACCGTCCGGCGGCTGAGCCGCGCGATGTGGGGCTATGACACCGTCACCGACGCGGCTTTGATCTGGTTCGGACCGGCCGGCGTGGTGCTGCTCGGCCTGTGCGTGATGATGCTGCTGCGCTGGCCGGTGGTGGGGCTGTTCGCGCTTTGCGTGGTGGTGCTCTACGTCGTCTCCAACATCGTGCTGACCTCGCTCTACGCCCGGCCCGCCAACCTGAGGTCGGTGGCGCTGGACTCGCGGATCGGCGGGGCGCTGGCGGACTCCATCTCCTCCAACTCGACGGTGAAGGCGTTCGGCGCCGAGGCGCGGGAGGACGTGCGCATCGCCGGGGTCACGGAGATGTGGCGCAAGGCCACCATCCGCACCTGGAGCCGGTTCACCGACCTGTGGCTGCTGCACAGCCTGGTCCTGGTGGGCCTGCAGGCCGGGCTGTCGGGCCTGCTGGTCTGGGAGTGGACCAAGGGCCGGGCCAACGCCGGCGACATCGCCTTTGCGGTGACCTCGTTCATGCTGATGACCAGCTACCTGCGCAACATCGGCGACAACATCCGCATGGCGCAGCGCGGGCTGGACGACAGCGAGGACGTCGCCCGCTATGCGACCACGCCGCCGCAGGTGCTGGACGCGCCGGCGGCCGGGGGCTTCCGCGCCGACCTCGGGGAGGTCGTCTTCGACCACGTGACCTTCCGCTACAAGTCGGCGGAGCGGCCGCTGTACGACGGCTTCTCGCTGACCATCGCGCCCGGCGAGCGGGTGGCGCTGGTGGGGCCGACCGGGTCGGGCAAGTCGACCTTCGTCAAGTTGATCCAGCGGCTCTACGACGTGGAGGGCGGCCGCATCCTGATCGACGGCCAGGACATCGCGCAGGTGACGCAGGGCTCGCTGCGGCGGGCGATCGCGGTGGTGCCCCAGGACCCGGCGCTGTTCCACCGCAGCCTCGCGGAGAACATCGCCTACGCCCGCCCCGACGCCACCCGCGACGAGGTGGAGCTGGCCGCCCGCCGCGCCCGCGCCCACGACTTCATCGCCCGGCTGCCGAACGGCTACGCCACCCTGGTGGGCGAGCGCGGCGTGAAGCTGTCCGGCGGCGAGCGGCAGCGGGTGGCGATCGCCCGGGCGTTCCTGGCCGACGCCCCGATCCTGGTGCTGGACGAGGCCACCTCCTCGCTCGACGTGGAGACCGAGCGGCAGGTGCAGGCGGCCATGGAGGAGCTGATGGTCGGCCGCACCACGGTGGTCATCGCCCACCGCCTGTCCACCATCCGCGGCGCCGACCGCATCCTAGTGTTCGACAACGGCCGCATCGTCGAGGAAGGCCGCCACACCGACCTGGTCAACCAGGGCGGCGCCTACGCCCGGCTGCACGCGGTGACGGAGGGTTGGGCTTAGGGTTTAGGGGCGGCGGCCTTGCGCCCCCTCCGTCTCGCCGCTGCGCGGCGATCCACCTCCCCCGTCGTCTGCGCGACAGGGGAGGAGCAGGGCGGCTTTCGCTCCTCCCCCGAAGGGAACACTTCGGGGGAGGGGGACCGCGAAGCGGTGGAGGCGGCGCAAGGCCGCACCCACCAGCTAGGAAGGCCTCCCCGACGCCAGGCCTAAGACCCACTCGGCCACGGCTTCCGGATCCTCAAGGACGGAGGACGCCGGAATCCGCAGCACCTGTATCCCCTGTTCCCGCAGGTGGGCGTCGCGACGCTGATCGCGCTCCGGCCGGTCCCCCATGTCGTGGGACGCCCCATCCACTTCCACGCACAGCCTCGCTTCGGCGCAATAGAAGTCGAGCACATAGGGGCCGATCGGGTGCTGCCGGCGGACGACCGGGCGCCCGGCGTCGCGACGCCGCAGGCGCACCCACAGAAGCTTCTCCGGGAGGCTGAGGACCCTGCGGAGCTGTTTCGCCCGGGTTTGGGTTGGGCTGGGCGCTCTCATAGGTCTGGGCGGCGGCCTTGCGCCCCCTCCGTCTCGCCGCTGCGCGGCGATCCACCTCCCCCGTCGTCTGCGCGACGGGGGAGGAGCGGGTTAGGACGACGCATCGGTGAGCGCTGCGGCCAGGTCGCCCTTGGGTTCGATGCGGACGGCGCCAAGTCCCAGCCAGCCGGCCATCAGCTTGAGTTCGATGGCCAGCCGGACCGGCGTCTCCGCCGTGGCCCAGGGTTCGGCGTGGGCGGCCTGGACCACCAGGACGCCGGCCTTGCGCTCGGCCTTCAGGTCGACGCGGGCGGTGAGGGCGTCGCCTTCCAGGAACGGCAGGACGTAGTAGCCGTGGGTGCGCTTTTCGGCCGGGGTGTAGATCTCCAGCCGCACGCGGACGCCGAACATCCGCTCGGTGCGCTCGCGGAACCAGATGGCGTTGTCGAAGGGGGAGAGCAGGGCGGCGGCGTCGATGCGGCGCGGCCTGCGGGCGGCGGGGTCGAGGTAGGCGGGCTCGCGCCAGCCCTTCACCGCCACGGGCGCGAGGTCGCCGGCCTCGACCAGCTCGGCGAGCCGTCCCCGGGTCTCCGCCACCCCCATGCGGAAGTAGTCGCGCAGGTCGCGCTCGGTGGCGACGCCGAGCGCGCGGCCGGCGATCCGCAGCAGCTGGCGCTGGGCCTCCTCGCGCGGCGGGGTCCGCGCGTTCAGGATCGCCCGCGGCAGCACCGTCTGCGGCAGACCGTAGACCCGCTCGAAGGTCCCGCGCCGGGTGGCGGCGGTGAGCTCGCCGGTCCAGAACAGCACTTCCAGCGCCCGCTTGGACTCGCTCCAGCCCCACCAGCCGCCGTTGCCCTTGTGGCCGAGCTCCAGCTCCGAGGCCGACAGCGGGCCGCGCTCGGCGATCTCCGCCAGCACCTGGTCGACGAACTCCCGCCGCTCCCGGAGGAAGCGCGCGATCCCCTTCCAGGTGCCGACGCCGTCGTGGGCGTCGGCCATCCGCCATCGCAGCAGGGGCTGGCTTGAGAGCGGCAGCAGCGAGGCCTCATGCGCCCAGTACTCGAACAGCGCCGGCGCCTTGCCCCAGGCGACCTCTTCGAGCAGGGCGCGCGGATAGGCGCCCAGGCGCGAGAAGGCCGGCAGGTAGTGGGTGCGCGAGACCACGTTGACGGAATCGATCTGCACCACGCCCAGCCGCTCGACCAGCTTGACCAACTGGCGGCGGCCGACCTCGCCGTCAGGGCGCGGCCGGCCGAAGCCCTGGGCGGCGAGCGCGATGCGCCGGGCCTCCGCGGCCGACAGCGTCGGCGTCATCCGTGGTCCAGCACCGGCTTCGGCTGGTAGGGCGCCTCGAGCCGGGCGATCTCCTCGTCGGAGAGGGTGACCCCCAGCGCGCTCACCGCCTCGTCGAGGTGGTGCAGCTTGGAGGCGCCGACGATGGGCGCGGTGATCGCCGGGTTCTTCAGCACCCAGGCGAGCGCCACCTGGGTGTTGGTGAGCCCCCGTTCGCCGGCGATGCCACTCACCGCCTGCACCACCTGGTGGTCGGCGTCGCGGTAGTAGAGCCGCGGCGAGAACTCGTCGGTGCGGGCGCGCTCGGTGTTCCCCTCGCCGGGCGCGGCGCGGCCGCCGGCCAGGAAGCCGCGGGCCAGCGGCGACCAGGGGATCACGCCGACGCCTTCGGCGCGGGAGAGCGGCAGCATCTCGCGCTCCTCCTCGCGGTAGACGAGGTTGTATTGCGGCTGCATCGACACGAAGCGGGCCCAGCCGTTCTGCTCGGAGACCGCGAGCATCCTGGCGAACTGCCAGGCGTACATGGACGAGGCGCCGATGTAGCGGGCCTTGCCGGCCTTCACGACGTCGTTCAGCGCCTCCAGGGTCTCCTCGATCGGCGTCTCGTAGTCGAAGCGGTGGATCTGGTAGAGGTCGACGTAGTCCATCCCCAGGCGCTGCAGGCTGGCGTCGATCTGCGCCATGATGTGCTTGCGCGACAGGCCCTTCTGGTTGGGCCGGGGCCCCATGGGGGAGTAGACCTTGGTGGCCACCACCACCTCTTCGCGGCGGGCGAATTCCTTCAGCCAGCGGCCGGTGACCTCCTCGCTCTTGCCGAGCGAATAGACGTTGGCGGTGTCGAAGAAGGTGATGCCCTTCTCGACCGCCGACTGGAAGAAGGGCTTGGACTGTTCGGCGTCGAGCACCCAGGGCCGCCACTCCGGCGAGCCGTAGGTCATGCAGCCCAGGCACAGGCGAGAGACCTGCAGGCCGGTGTTCCCTAGTCGCACGTAGTCCATGTGACGTCCTCTTCCCCGAAGCTTCAGTGCTCCAGTCGACCGTCAGTTAGGGCGGCCAGCTCGAATTGGAAGAGCACGTCGGGGTCGGGCGGCGCGACTTCGCGGGCGATGGCCGGCGGCGCGAGCGCATGGACCAGGTGGCTGATGATCGCCAGCCGGGCGGCCTTCTTGTGGTCGCCGCGGACGCAGATCCATGGCGCGGCCGGGGTCGACGTGCGGCGCAGCATCTCGTCCCGGGCGTCGGTGTAGGCGTCCCACTTCTCCTGGGCGGCGGCGTCCAGCGGCGAGGACTTCATGACCTTCAGCGGATCGGTGCGCCGCTGCTCCAGCCGCTTGGCCTGTTCGGATTTCGACACGTCGAGCCAGAACTTGACGATCTTCAGCCCGCTCTCCAGCAGCATGGCCTCGAAGCCCGGCACTTCGCGCAGGAAGACCTCCTGCTCCTCGGCCGTCGAGAAGCCCATCACCCGCTCGACCCCGGCGCGATTGTACCAGGAGCGGTTGAAGATCACCGTCTCGCCGCCGGCCGGCAGGCGCGCCACATAGCGCTGGAAGTACCACTGGCTGCGCTCCTGGTCGGAGGGCTTGGCCAGGGCCACCACGCGGGTGTTGCGGACCGACAGGTGCTCGGTCACCGCCCGGATCGCGCCGTCCTTGCCGGCGGCGTCGCGGCCCTCGAAGATGACCAGCACCTTCTCGGGCTCCGCCATGGCGTGCTGCTGCCAGTGCACGAGGGCGAGCTGGCGTTGCTCGAGTTCGTCGAGGTCATCGTCTTTGGACATGTCTTGACCCTAGTCCCGATGGAGTGGTGGGCGCTAGAACGGCCGGAATGATCCGCCTGTTCATTCCCCATGACCTGACCGCCGGCGCCGAGCTGGCTCTCGACGAGGCGCAGAGCCGCTATCTGGCCGCGGTGATGCGGCTCGCGCCCGGCGACGAGCTCTCGGTGTTCAACGGCCGCCACGGCGAGTGGCGGGCGGCGGTGGCCAAGGTCGGCAAGCGCGCGGTGAGCGTGGCCCTGACGGCGCAGGCGCGGCCCCAGGCGAGCGGCTCCGACCTGGAGCTGGTCATCGCGGTGGTGAAGCGCGGGCGGCTGGAGACCATCGTCGAGAAGGCCGCCGAGCTCGGGGCGGCGCGGGTGCGGCCGGTGTTCACCGAGCGGACCAACGCCGACCGCGTCCGGGTCGAGCGGCTGGCGGCGATCGCCACCGAGGCCGCCGAGCAGACCGGCCGGCTCGACGTGCCGGAGATCTGCGAGCCGGTGAAGCTGGAGAAGCTGGTGGCCGGCTGGCCGGAGGGCCGGCGGCTGCTGTTCTGCGACGAGGCCGGCGACGCCGCGCCGGCGCTGGCGGCGCTGCGGGGGCAGCCGGAAGGGCCCTGGTCGATCCTGATCGGGCCGGAAGGCGGCTTCTCGGCGAAGGAGCGGGAGATGCTGCGGGCGCTGCCCTACGCCACGCCGGCCGGGCTCGGCCCACGCATCCTGCGCGCCGACACCGCGGCGATCAGCGCCATGACCCTGTGGCAGGCCGCGCTCGGCGACTGGGGCCCCGGCGAGGGGCGCTCTTGAGCTTCCAGGATTTGCCCCCACCTAGCCTAGCAGCGTAAAGATCGCCGCCGCGCGGGCCCTTGCCCGGCGCAGATACAGTTGACGGGCTTGGGAGAACCACGATGACCGAGGTCGCCAGCGACGAGCGTCCGCTCGTGTTCGAGGATTTGGTACGCTGGTTCGACCAGGGGTCGAAGCCGGCGTCAGCTTGGCGCGTGGGCGCCGAGCACGAGAAATTCGTCTTCCGGCTGGGCACGCACGAGCCGGTCCCGTACGAGCCGAACGGCATCAAGGCCCTGCTCGACGGCCTGACCCGCTATGGCTGGGCGCCGATCCACGAAGGCGAGAACGTCATCGCCCTGCAGCGCGGCATGGCCAACGTCAGCCTTGAACCCGGCGGTCAGTTCGAGCTCTCCGGCGCGCCGCTGGAGACCATCCACGACATCTGCGAGGAGACCGGCGCCCACCTGCAGGAGGTGAAGGTCGTCGCCGACGAGCTGGGCATCGGCTTCCTGGGCCTGGGCTACACCCCGGTCTGGCGACGCGACCAGGTGCCGGTGATGCCCAAGGGCCGCTACAAGATCATGCGCGAGTACATGCCCAAGGTCGGCTCCATGGGCCTGGACATGATGTTCCGCACCTGCACGGTGCAGGCCAACCTCGACTTCGGCTCCGAGGCCGACATGGTGGCGAAGTTCCGCACCAGCCTGGCCCTGCAGCCGATCGCCACCGCCCTGTTCGCCAATTCGCCGTTCATCGAGGGCAAGCCGTCGGGATTCGTCTCGGCGCGGGCCAACGTCTGGACCGACACCGACAACGACCGCACCGGCATGCTGGACTTCGTCTTCCAGGACGGCTTCGGCTTCGCCACCTACGCCAACTACGCGCTCGACGTGCCGATGTATTTCGTCAAGCGCGGGGACCGCTACATCGACGTGGCGGGCCGCTCCTTCCGTGACTTCATGGAGGGCAAGCTGCCCGAGCTGCCGGGCCAGCGCCCGACCCTGAAGGACTGGGCCGACCACACCACCACCATCTTCCCCGAGGTGCGGCTGAAGCAGTACCTGGAGATGCGCGGCGCCGACTCCGGCCCCTGGAGCCGCCTGTGCGCCCTGCCGGCCCTGTGGACCGGCGTGCTCTACGACAGCGCCGCGCTGGCCGCCGCCTGGGACCTCTGCAAGGACTGGAAGATCGACGACCACGAGCGCCTGCGCGCCGACGTCGCCCGCATCGGCCTGAAGGCGCAGATCGCCGGGCGCAGCGTGCAGGACGTGGCCAAGGACATGGTCGCCATCGCCCGCGAGGGCCTGAAGCGCCGCAACCGCCTGTCCGGCGGCCTGGTGGACGAGAGCGGCTACCTCGGCGAGCTGCAGGAGATCGCCGACAGCGGCGTCACCCCGGCCGAGCGCCTGCTGGAGCTCTACAACGGCCCTTGGGCCGGCGACGCCAGCAAGGTGTTCGAGGCCTTCGCCTACTGATCGTCGGGAGCCGCGCGCCATGGCTGACGTCCGCACGTCGCAGGTCATCAAGGCTTCGCCCGAGGCGCTCTACCGGGCCTTCATGGACCCGGCGGTGCTGGTCGAGTGGCTGCCGCCCGCGCAGATGACCGGCGTGATCCACGCCTTCGACGCCCGGGTCGGCGGCGGATACCGGATGTCGCTCTACTATCCGCCGGACGAGCGCACCTTCCGCGGCAAGACCGCCGAGCGCGAGGACCGGGTCGACGTCCGGTTCGTGGACCTCGTCCCGCCGCGCCGGATCGTCGAGGCGGTGACCTTCGACAGCCCCGATCCGGCCTTCGCGGGCGAAATGACCCTCGTGGTGACGTTCGACGACGCGCCCGGCGGGACCGAGGTCAGCTTCGTGGCCTCGAACCTGCCGCCGGGCGTCCGGCCGCAGGACCACGACGACGGCGCGCGGCTGTCGCTGGCGCAGCTGGCCCGCCGCTTCGAATGAGCCGTCGCGGGCCGGGCGCGATCGCCTAGCGCAGCCCGCCCTCTTCGGCCGGGACCTCGACGTTCGGGGTCCAGTGGGGGCCCTGGCTGGTGCCGTCGCCGGCGTCGGTGTGCTGGACGACCTCGTCGATCTCGGCGCGGGCGGCCAGGTCCTCGTCGTGGCGCGGGTTCACCGCGGCGTCGTCGACGTCATAGACCTCCACCTGGTCGGCGTAGAAGGCCAGGCGCGCGGTGATCGGGTCCATGGATTCGAACGGCTCCTCGTAGGTCCAGACCGCGTTCTCCGCGATCTTGCCGTCCATCACGAGGGTGTAGTAGGCGGCGTCGCCCTTGTAGGGGCAGTGGGTCGTGCGGTCCGTGCGGGCCATGTACTCCATGGCCACGTCCTCACGCGGGAAATAGACCACCGGCGGATAGTTCGCCTCCTGCAGGATAAGGGCGTCGTTGGTGTCGGCGATGACGTGGCCGTTGAAGAACGCCCGCCAGCGCTTCTTCGCCGTCTTGAGGGTGATCGGGTGGTCCGGGCCGGGGATCAGCATGGCGTGGGTCTCCTCCGCTGATCTGAACGCATCAGGCTCCGCCCAGGCTCCAGGCTTGTCCAGCGCCGGATTGGCGCGGGGGCGCCGCATTGCTTGTGCTTGGCCTCTGCGCGTGATTTTCTCCCCGCAAATGGGCGAGGTCGGGCGAAACCCTCCCTCCAGGCCGCAAACAAGGCCGCAGATCTGGTCAGGGAACGGAACCGCCGCGCATGAACCTCATCGTCCTCATCGGCCTTGTCGTGACGCTGGCCACCGGCCTGCCGGTGCTGCTGCAGCTGCGGAAGAACCACCCGCGTGGGCTGGTCATCGTGTTCTTCGCCGAGATGTGGGAGCGATTCTCCTACTACGGCATGCGCGGGATCCTGATCTTCTACCTGACCCAGCACCTGCTGTTCGACGACAAGACCGCGAACTCCCAGTACGGCTCCTACACCTCGCTGGTCTACCTCCTGCCCCTGCTAGGCGGGGTGATCGCCGACCGCTGGCTCGGCACCCGCAAGGCGGTGATCTTCGGGGCGCTGCTGTTGACCTGCGGCCACCTGACCATGGCCTACGAGGGCCAGCCCGCGCAGCAGACGCTGGTCTATGCGGGCCACAGCTACCCGGTGGCCGCCGAAGGCCGCATGGACGCCCGCAAGGTCGAGCTGATGGTGGCGGGAAAGCCCTATGAGTTCGGTCCGGCCAAGACCGGCGGCCTGGAGATCAAGAGCCTGCCGCCCGGCGCGCCGCTCCCGTCGGTATTGGCGGAGGGCTCCTACAAGATGCAGAAGACCCAGGACCAGACCGGCGTGAACGCCTTCTACCTGGCGATCTCGCTGATCATCATGGGCGTCGGCTTCCTGAAGCCCAACATGTCGACCATCGTCGGCCAGCTCTATCCGCAGGGCGACCCGCGGCGGGATTCCGGCTTCACCCTCTATTACTACGGCATCAACCTGGGCTCGTTCTGGGCGGCCGTGCTCTGCGGCCTGCTGGGCCAGACGCTGGGTTGGTGGGCCGGGTTCGGGCTGGCGGGGATCGGCATGGCGGCCGGCCTGGTGGTCTTCGTGCTCGGCCGCAAGCACCTGCTGGGCAAGGGCGAGCCGCCGAACCCGGAGCTGTTGCGCCGGCCGGTGGCCGGTCCCATCAGCCGCGAGTGGCTGATCTACGGCTTCGGCCTGCTCGGCGTCGCGCCGGTCTGGCTCCTGGTGCAGCACAACGAGATCGTCGGGGCGGCCCTGGTGGTCTCGATCCTGGTCTGCCTGCTGGCGATCCTCTCGATCATCGCGGTGGTCTGCAAGACCTGGGCGGAGCGCCAGCGGATGATGCTGGCGGTGGTGCTGATCGTCGGGGCGGTGATCTTCTGGACCCTGTTCGAGCAGGCCGGCACCTCGCTCAACCTGTTCGCCGCGCGCAACGTCGACCTGATGGGCGTGCAGGCGGCCCAGACCCAGTCGTTCAATCCGGGCTTCATCCTGATCTTCGCCCCGATCTTCGCGGCCGCCTGGGCGTGGCTGGCCAGCAAGGGCCGCGACCCCAACCCGACCCTGAAGTTCGGGCTGGGCCTGGTGCAGGTGGGGCTGGGCTTCATGGTGGTGGTCTGGGGCGCGGGCATGACCGATTCCGCCTACCGCGAGCCGCTGTTCCTGCTGGGCCTGCTCTACCTGCTGCACACCACCGGCGAGCTGTTCCTGTCGCCGGTCGGCATGTCGGAGATCACCAAGCTCTCCATGCCGGCGGTGGTCTCCTTCATGATGGCCGTCTGGTTCCTGGCCTCGTCGATCGCCCAGTACGTCGGCGGCATCATCGCGGGCCTGGCCGGTACGGAGACGGTGGGCGGCGAGGTGCTCGATCCCGCCGCCTCTCTGCACGCCTCGCTGAAGGTGTTCCAGCAGCTCGGCCTCTGGGGCATGGGGATCGGGGTCGGCTTCATCGTGCTCAGCATCTTCGTGAAGGGCTGGGCGCACGGGGTGAACGATCCGCGCAACCACCCGATGCCGGAGCCGATCGCCCCCACCGTCGACGGCGAGCGCCAGGCGGTCAGCCCGGCGACGCTGCGGGCCGACCGGCCGACCTAGGCGCCGAAGGTCTTGCGCACGCGGACGTAGTACATCCGGCCGAACTGGACGTCGCGGTCGTCGACGTAGTCGTACGGCCGGACGCCGCGCGGGCCGTCGTAGACGTAGCGGGTGTTGCGGAAGCCGCGGGCGGTGACGTTGCCGAGCTCGAGCCGCACGGAGAGGTCCTTGCGCGGCTTCCATTCGGCGAACGGCACGACGTAGGTCTTCAGCTTGCGGATCTCGACCTGGTCGGTGTGGTAGCGGGTCTCGCGCCAGGCCCCGAAGGCGTCGACCCCCCAGTTGACGCGCCACTGCGGCAGGTCGTGGGTGAAATGGGCTTCCCATTCCAGCGGCCGCAGCGCCGAGATCTCCCGCTTGCGATGCGTGGTCGGATCGGTGACGTCGCTCCGCCGCCAGGTGGCTTCGCCGCGCAGCTGCGCGCCCTTCAGGAGCTTGTCGAGCGGCAGGGTGAGGCTGGCGACCAGCTCGTCCTTGGTCCCGTCGCCGACATTGTCCCGGCGCTCGAAGACGTCGGCGCCGACGAACACCGGCGCGTAGTCGATGGTGTCGGTGAGCGCGGAGTGGCGCAGGGTGAGCACCGCCGCCCCGCCCTTCCAGAACCGCTGCTCGACCGCGGCCTCGCTGACCCAGGCCTGCTCGGGATTGAGGTTGGGATTGCCGGCCACCACCTGGCCCTTGTTCAGCGAGGCGGAGGCGACGAAGTCGTCGAAGTTGAGCTGGCCCACCACCCGCTCGAACCGGGCGCGGAGCTGGGTGGACGGCGTCGCGTCCCAGGTCACCGCCACCCGCGGCTTGGTGAAATAGAGCGTCTTCTCCAGCGCCACGTCTCCGGAGGAGGAGATCTTCGAGCCCTCCTCGCGCACGGCCCCTTCGACGGTGAGCGCGGCGAGCGGACGCCAGACCGCCTTCACGAAGCCCTCGCCGCGGGTCTCCTTCACCTGCACGTCGGCCGCGGGCAGGTCGACCGGCACGCCGCCCTCGGCGAAGCCGGTGTTGGAATCCAGCTGGTTGAAGGCGCCTTCGCCGCCCAGCTCCCACGACAGCCGCTCCGACTGGCGGAACTTCAGCACGGCGCGGGCGATGCTCTCGGAACTGCGGCGGCGAAGCTGGAAGTCCGACAGCTCGCCAGGATGCTGGTCGAACAGCTCCTGGAAGGTCTGGTCCTTGGTCTGGCGCAGCCCGATGGCTTCCAGGTTGGTCCGCGCCCCGAAGTCGCGGGTCCAGCGGACGCCGACCTCGCTGTCCACCTCGTCGTCGCTGTCGTGGGTGGTGACGACCTGGCCGGCCGGGAGGGTGAAGGCGTTGATCTCGCGGTAGTCGTAATAGTTGGCGTACAGCCGGCCGTTGAGCCGCAGGCGGCCGCCGAACAGCGGCGTCTCGTAGGCGCCTGTGGCGGTGTGCTGCAGGGCGTCGCCCTTGGCCTTGATCTGCGAGCGGGCGAGCAGGTTTCCGGCGTGGTCGATCCTCACCTCCGGGCCGGGGCCGGAGCCGTCGTCGACGCCGCGGCCGGAGCGCAGGCCGAACTCCCATGCCCGGCCGTCGGAGCCGCCGGAACCCTCCAGCCGGACGCTGGGCACGAGCCGGCCGTCGTCCTGAACGTAGTTGAGCGCCGCCGCCGCCAGGCCGCGGAAGCCGCCGCCGTCCTTCAGGACGACATTGGCCAGCACCGACTTGCCCTGCATGTCGATGCCCGGCGCGCCGCCGCGGATCACGTCGATGCGGGCGACCTGGGAGGCCGGGATGCGCTGCAGGATGGCGTCGAGGGCGTCGCTCTTGGAGACCGGGCGGCGGCCATCGATCAGGGCGTTGCCGGCCGCGCCCTCGAACCCGCGGACCGTGTCGCCGATGTCGAGGTTGAACCCTGGCAGGCGCTGGACCATCTCGAAGGCGTTGGCCGAACCGGCCGCGGCGAAGAACTCGGGTCCATAGCTGATGACGCCTTGCCGGGCGGGGCCGGCGGCCGGGGCCATGGGAAGCGTGGCGATGGGCGCAGGCGCGGCGGCCAGCGCCGCCTGCGCCAGGACAAGTAACAAGGTCATATAACGCGGCTCTCCTGGCGGGCAGGTGAGCCGTCGGCCATGTTCCAGGCCAGTTAAATGCCCGTAAGGTGGATTAAATCGCCGAAAGGTTGCCGGCGATCATCCACGATCACCTGGGACTACAGGCTGGTGCCGCCGACCGTCAGGCCGGTGATCTTCAGCGACGGCTGGCCGACGCCGACCGGCACGCTCTGGCCGGACTTGCCGCAGACCCCGATGCCGGGGTCGAAGCCGAAGTCGTCGCCGATCATCGTCACCCGCGTCAGCGCCGAGGGACCGTCGCCGATCAGGGTCGCGCCCTTCACCGGGGTGGTCACCTTGCCGTCCTCGATCAGGTAGGCCTCGGTGCACTGGAAGACGAACTTGCCGTTGGTGATGTCCACCTGGCCGCCGCCGAAGTTGGCGCAGTAGAGGCCGCGCTTGGTCGACGCGATCATCTCCTCGCGCGGGGTGTCGCCGCCGAGCATGCCGGTGTTGGTCATCCGCGGCATCGGCATGTGGGCGTAGGACTGCCGGCGGCCGTTGCCGGTGGCCTGCTGGCCCATCAGCCGCGCGCTCATCCGGTCGTGCATGTAGCCCACCAGCACCCCGTCCTCGATGAGGATGGTGCGCTCGGTCGGGGTGCCCTCGTCGTCCACCGTGAGCGAGCCGCGACGGCCGAGCAGCGAGCCGTCGTCGAAGACGGTGACGCCGGGCGCGGCCACCCGCTGGCCGATCTTGCCGGAGAAGGCCGAGGTGCCCTTGCGGTTGAAGTCGCCTTCCAGCCCGTGGCCCACGGCCTCGTGCAGCAGGACGCCGTTCCAGCCGGGGCCGAGCACCACGTCCATCTCGCCGGCCGGGCAGGGCACGGCCTCCAGGTTGACCAAGGCCTGGCGCAGGGCCTCGTCGACCGCGCCCTGCCAGTTGGCCTCGGTGATCCAGGTCTCGAAGCCGGCGCGGCCCCCGGAGCCGGTGTAGCCGTTCTCCCGCCGGCCCTCGCGCTCGACGGTGACCTGCACATTAATACGTGCGAGCGGGCGGACGTCGCGGATCAGCCGGCCGTCGGCGCGCAGGATCTCCACCGTGCGCTGCTCGCCGGCCAGCGAGGCCATCACCTGGACCACCCGCGGATCGCGGGCCCGCGCCCAGGCGTCGATCTCCTGCAGCAGCGCCACCTTGTCGGAGAAGCCGGGGGAGGCGAGCGGATTGTCCTCGCCATAGAGCCGCGCGTTGGTCGGGCGCGGGCCCTCGGCGGAGACGCCGGCGTAGCCGCGCCGGGCAAGCGCCGCGGAGTCGCCGGCCCGCCGGATCGCGGCCTCGGAGATCTCGCTGGCGTGGGCGTAGCCGGCGGTCTCGCCCGCCACCACCCGCAGGCCGAAGCCCTCGGTGGCGTCATAGGCCGCCGATTTCAGCCGGCCGTCGTCGAACAGGAAGGACTCGCTTTCCGAGCGTTCCACGAACAGCTCGCCGTCGTCGGCGCCGCCAATCGCCTCGCCGAGGATCTCGCGGGCGCGGTTCGGGTCGACGCCGGCGGCGTCCAGGATCGAGGGAGCGGGGGAATGAGCGTTCATGCGGGGAAGATAGGGACGCCATGCGCCCGCGTCATCCGCCGAAGTCTCCCCGGCCCAGGCCTGCTCCCTGCGACCGGAAGGCGCGGGCCGATTCCTCCGGACGCGGATTCTTCCGAACGAGGGTCGGCGACCGGACTGCACGGAAGGCTCGCCCGGCTTGTTTTTCCCGCGCCGGAGCCTCTCCTGCGGCCCACCGGCCACTCCCCATTGCAAGCGCCTTGGCAAGCCCTGGGGATGCGCGTATGCACGCGCGCTGAGGGGCCGGGCCGACGCGAAAGCGCCTGTCTTGGCTACTTTCAGTCGGCGGGGGCGATCGTCAGTTTCGCGAGACGCGGCCGGCCAACCAGACCGAGGGGACATGAAGTCGAGGTTTCAGGGGATGCGGGCGCTGGCGACCGGTGTCGCCGCGGGCGCGATGACGGCGTTCTTGGGGGGCGCGGCCCTCGCCGAGGATCTGGTGGGGCAGCCCACGCCGGGCGCGATCGACTTGCAGCCGGGGGTCACTCCCCTGCGGCACGACGCGATCTTCTTCCACAACATGATCCTGATGCCGATCATCACGGCGATCACGCTGTTCGTGGCGGCGCTCCTGATCTGGTGCATCGTGCGCTACAACAAGCGTGCGAACCCGGTTCCGGCGCGCTGGAGCCATAACACCGTGGTCGAGGTGGTCTGGACGCTCGTCCCGGTCCTCATCCTGGTGTTCATCTCGATCTTCTCGTTCAAGCTGCTGTTCGCCTACCACGACATGCCCAAGCCCTACATGACGGTGAAGGCGACGGGCTATCAGTGGTACTGGGGCTACGAGCTCCCCGACCAGAAGATCCCGGAGTTCGTCTCCAACATCCTTCCCGAGGACCAGGCCAAGGCCAAGGGCGTGCCCTACCGCCTGGCGGCGACCGAGCCGCTGGTGGTGCCGGTGAACAAGGTGGTCCGCGTGCTGGTCACCGGCGCCGACGTGATCCACGCCTTCGCCGTGCCCTCCTTCGGCATCATCACCGACGCCGTCCCCGGCCGGGTCAACGAGACCTGGTTCAAGGTCGAGAAGGTCGGCACCTACTACGGCCAGTGCCGCGAACTGTGCGGCGTCGACCACGCCTTCATGCCGATCGAAGTGCGGGTGGTGACCCAGCCGGAGTTCGACGCCTGGGTGGCTTCCAAGGGCGGCGGCAAGCCCGCGCCCACGCCGACCACGCTGAGCGCCGCCGCCACGCCCGCCGGCGCCCCGAACGCCGCGGCCGCCGGCCAGCCCGCCGCCGCCACGGCCCCGGAAAACCCCGCGGCGCCCGCTGCGGCGTCGACCGCCAAGCCGGCGGCTCCCGCCGCGACCACCACTCAGCCAGCGCCCCAGGCGCCGGCCGCGCACTGATCTTAGGACAAGCGTAAGATGGCCTACGCCGCTCACGATCACGACAGCCACGACCACAAGCCCAGCTTCTTCGTCCGCTGGCTGTTCTCCACCAACCACAAGGACATCGGCACCCTCTACCTGCTGTTCGCCATCATGGCGGGCCTGGTGGGCGGGGCGCTCTCCGGCCTGATCCGCTGGGAGCTCGCCGAGCCGGGCATTCAGATCTTCCAGCCCCACAGCCTGGTGGCGCAGCTGGGCCTGATCGAAGGCTCCAAGCACGGCTATAACGCCGTGGTCACCGCCCACGCCCTGATCATGATCTTCTTCATGGTCATGCCGGCGATGATCGGCGGGTTCGGCAACTGGTTCGTGCCGCTGATGATCGGCGCGCCGGACATGGCCTTCCCGCGGATGAACAACATCTCGTTCTGGCTGCTGGTCGCCTCCTGGGTGATGCTGCTCACCTCGATGACGGTGGACGGCGGACCGGGCCGCGGCTTCGGCGGCGGCTGGACGATGTATCCGCCGCTATCCACCTCGGGCCACGCCGGCCCGGCCATGGACTGCGCGATCCTCGCCCTCCACCTGGCCGGCGCCAGCTCCATCCTGGGCGCCATCAACTTCATTACCACGATCTTCAACATGCGCGCGCCGGGCATGACCCTGCACCGCATGCCGCTGTTCGTCTGGTCGATCCTAGTGACCGTGTTCCTGCTGCTGCTGTCGCTGCCCGTGCTGGCCGGCGCCATCACCATGCTGCTGACCGACCGCAACTTCCACACCCACTTCTTCGACGCGGCGGGCGGCGGCGACCCGGTCATGTACCAGCACCTGTTCTGGTTCTTCGGCCACCCCGAGGTCTACATCCTGATCCTGCCCGGGTTCGGCATGATCAGCCACATCGTCTCCACCTTCTCGCGCAAGCCGGTGTTCGGTTACCTGGCCATGGCCTACGCGATGGTGGCGATCGGCTTCATCGGCTTCCTGGTGTGGGCCCACCACATGTACACCGTGGGCATGAACATCAATCTGCGCGCCTACTTCGTGGCCGCGACGATGGTCATCGCGGTGCCGACCGGCGTGAAGGTGTTCTCCTGGATCGCCACGATGTGGGGCGGCTCCATCGACTTCAAGACGCCCATGCTGTGGGCGATGGGCTTCATCTTCCTGTTCACGGTCGGCGGCGTCACCGGCGTGGTGCTCGCCAACGCCGGCGTCGACTACAGCCTGCACGACACCTATTACGTGGTGGCCCACTTCCACTACGTGCTGAGCCTCGGGGCGGTGTTCGCGATCTTCGCGGGCTTCTACTACTGGTTCGAGAAGATCTTCGGCGTGAAGTATCGGGAATGGCTGGGCGTCGCCCACTTCTGGATCACCTTCGTCGGCGTGAACACGATCTTCTTCCCGCAGCACTTCCTCGGTCTGCAGGGCATGCCGCGCCGCTACGTCGACTATCCGGAGGCCTTCACCTTCTGGAACAAGGTCTCCTCGATCGGCTACGTGATCACCCTGGTGGGCGTCGGCGTCTTCCTGCTGATGCTGCTCGACGCGATGGTCTTCCGCCGCAAGGGCGAAGCCAATCCGTGGGGCGAAGGCGCCACGACGCTGGAGTGGACCCTGTCCTCGCCGCCGCCGTTCCACCAGTTCAACGAACTGCCGGTGGTCAAGTCCGACATCCACTAAGGACGGCGACCCCCGATCCAACGCGAAGAGGGGCGCGCGCCGGAGACGGCCCGCGCCCTTCGACCATTTCAGAGTATTGTCCATGGCCATGTCTCCGGCCCTCGCCACATCCCACGCACCGGCCCGCTGGCAGGACTACCTGCAGCTCCTGAAGCCGCGCGTCATGTCGCTGGTGGTGTTCACGGGACTGACGGGCCTGATCTGCGCGGGCCGGCCGATCAACCCGTTCCTGGGCGCGGTGGCCATCCTGTGCATCGCGGTCGGGGCCGGCGCCTCGGGCGCGCTCAACATGTGGTACGACGCCGACATCGACGCCAAGATGCGCCGCACCCGCGGCCGGCCGGTGCCGGCGGGCCGGGTGCAGGGGGCCGACGCCCTGGCGCTGGGCGTGGTGCTGTCGATGTTCTCCGTGATGCTGATGGGCATGGCGGTGAACTGGCTGGCGGCGGGCCTGCTGACCTTCACCATCCTCTTCTACGCCGTGGTCTACACGGTGTGGCTGAAGCGCTCGACGGCGCAGAACATCGTCATCGGCGGCCTGGCCGGAGCGCTGCCGCCGGTGATCGGCTGGGCGGCGGCCGCGGGGACCACCCCGCTGAACGCCTGGCTGCTCTGCGCGATCATCTTCATGTGGACCCCGCCGCACTTCTGGGCGCTGTCGCTCTATACCAGCGAGGACTACGCCAAGGCCGGGGTGCCGATGATGCCGGTGGTGGCGGGCGCGGCCTCCACCCGCAAGCAGATCCTGATCTACAGCCTGCTGTTCGTGCCGCTGTGCCTGGTCCCGGCCTTCACCGGCCTGGGCGGGATCGCCTACCTGGCGGTGTCGGGCCTGGGCGGCCTGGTCTTCCTGCTGCTGGCCTGGCGGCTGTTCCGCAGCCGCGCCGGCGAGAGCGGCGGCCAGCGCAACGACGACGGCCTCTATGACGTGCGCGCCGGCGCCAAGGACGCGCGCAACCTGTTCGCCTTCTCGATCCTCTATCTCACCCTGTTGTTCGCCACCCTCCTGGTGGAGCACGTGGCCCACCTTCCCGCCCTGGAGCTTATCCGATGAGCGATCCTGCCCGGGAGACCGAGGCCGAACTGAAGGCCAGGCGCGGCCGCAACATCGCCCTGGCGCTCGGCCTCGTGCTCTTCGTCATCCTGATCTTCGTGGTCACCCTTGTGAGGCTTGGCGGCAATGTCGCGCAGCAACCGTTCTGAACGCCCGCCCCTGAGCCCTGAGATGCGCCGCAACCGCAACGTGGCGGTGATCTGCGGGGTCGTGTTCTTCGGGATGATCGGGGCGGCCTACGCCTCGGTGCCGCTCTACAAGGCGTTCTGCCAGGTGACCGGCTACGACGGCACCGTCAGCCGCGCCCAGATCGCGCCGGACAAGGTGCTCGACCAGGCCATCACCATCCGCTTCGACGCCAACCTGCGCGACCTGCCGTGGGACTTCACCGCCGAGCAGACCTCGCAGGTCGCCAAGATCGGCGAGACCAAGCTGGCGGTGTTCAAGGTGACCAACAATTCCGACAAGCCGGTCACCGGCCGGGCGGTGTTCAACGTGGTCCCGGAGCAGGCCGGCGCCTACTTCCGCAAGCTGCAGTGCTTCTGCTTCTCCGACCAGACCATCGGGGCCCGCCAGACGGTGGAAATGCCGGTGCTCTACTTCGTCGATCCGAAGTATGCGACCGACTACGAGACCAAGGGACAGAAGGAGGTGACGCTGTCGTACACCTTCTATCCGGCGGTCGATTCCAAGCCTCCGGCGCAGCAAGCGAAAGCTTCGCCGCCAAAGGCCGTTTCCGCCCTTGGCGGATCGACCGCCGCAGGGCTATAGCGTCACGCGAACCGGCTTGCGCCCAGGGACGAGTCCCCGGGCCGGCCGCTTTGGATTTTTAGGGGTTACGACCGAAATGGCCCAAGACGGCGTCAAGCACGACTACCACCTGGTGAATCCGAGCCCGTGGCCGCTGGTCGGCTCGATCTCGGCCACGGTGATGGCCCTGGGCGGCGTAACCTGGCTGAAGGGCATGTTCGGCATGCCCGCGCACACCTGGTGGCTGTTCGCCGCCGGCCTCGCGGGCGTGCTCTACACCATGTTCGGCTGGTGGCGGGACGTGGTGAAGGAAGCCAACGAGGGCGACCACACCCCGGTCGTGGCCATCGGCCTGCGCTACGGGATGATCCTGTTCATCGCCTCGGAGGTGATGTTCTTCGTCGCGTGGTTCTGGATCTTCTTCGAGATGGCCCTGTTCCACCACCACCGGACGCTGTCGTCGATTGACGAGGTGCGGACCGCCTGGGCCAGCTGGCCGCCGCACGGCGTCGAGACGGTGCCGGCCTGGAACCTGCCGCTGGTCAACACCCTGACCCTGCTGCTCTCCGGCACCACCGTTACCTGGGCGCACCACGCGCTGCAGACCGGCGACCGCAAGGGCGCCAAGATCGGCCTGGCGCTCACCATCCTGCTCGGCGTGATGTTCACCTCGATCCAGGCGTTCGAGTACCACCACATCCTCGAGCACAAGTACTTCTTCTCCACCGAGGCGGCGAACTCCGGGCTCTATGGCTCGTCCTTCTTCATGGCCACGGGCTTCCACGGCTTCCACGTGCTGATCGGGACCATCTTCCTGGCCGTCTGCCTGATCCGGCTGCTGAACGGCGCCTTCACGCCGACCAAGCACTTCGGCTTCGAGGCCGCGGCCTGGTACTGGCACTTCGTCGACGTGGTGTGGCTGTTCCTGTTCGCCTTCATCTACGTGATCTTCGGAATGCCCGGGCACTGACGATGGCGGCGCCCAGCCCGCTCCTGTCGGGGTTGCGCGGGCGCTGTCCCAACTGCGGGGAGGGCCACCTGTTCGAGGGTTTCCTCAGGGTGTCCCCCCGCTGCGAGGCCTGCGGCTTCGACCTGGCCAAGGCCGACTCCGGCGACGGGCCGGCGGTGTTCGTGATCCTGATCGGCGGCTTCCTGGTGGCGTTCGGCGCCCTGTTCACCGAGTTCACCCTGCATCCGCCGGTCTGGGTCACCCTGGCGATCTGGCTGCCGCTGACGCTCGTCGTCTGCCTGGGCCTGCTGCGGCCCTTCAAGGGCGCGATGCTGGCGGCGCAGTTCATGAACAAGGCCTCAGAAGCCCGCAATGACTGACGCCTGGGAGCCTCAGCTCCCGCCCCGCGAGCGTGCGCCGGAGGGGCCGCGCGGCTTCCCGGTCGGCATGACCGTCGCCACCGCCATCGCGCTGGCCATCCTGATCGCGCTCGGCGCCTGGCAGCTCCAGCGCCTGAAGTGGAAGGAAGGCCTGCTGGCGCACATCGCCGCCCTGCAGTCGGCGACCGCCCAGCCGCTCGGGCCCGTGCTCGACGCCCTGGCCAAGGGCCGCGACGTGGAGTTCACCCGCGTCCGCCTGACCTGCCCGGGCCTGGCGAGCGCGCCCTACCTGGAGATGTACGGGCTGAAGGACGGCCAAGCAGGGTCCAGGCTGGTCTCCGCCTGCGAGGTGGCCGGCGCCGCCTACCGCACCATCCTGGTGGACCGCGGCTTCATGATCGACACCGTCTCGGCCCGCCCGCCGGTCGACCCCGCCGCCCGCGCGCCCGTCGAGCTGGTGGGCGTGCTGCGCGAGCCGGACCGCGCCACCTTCGTCACACCCGCGAACCGGCCCGAGGCCAACCGCTGGTTCTCCCGCGATATCGCCGCCATGGCCCGCGCCCTGAAGGCCCCGCAGCCGGCGCCGATCTTCCTCTATGCGGAGACCTCGTCGAACCCGGACCTCAAGGCGCTGCAGCCCGCGCCCCTGCCGGCGGAGATCCCCAACCGGCATCTGGAATACGCCCTGACCTGGTTCGGCCTTGCCGCCGCCCTGGTCGGCGTCTATGTCGCCGTCCTCCTGAGAAGGCGGAAGGTCTGATGCGCTACGTCTCGACCCGTGGGCAGGCGCCCTCTGTGGGCTTTGTGGATGCGGTGCTGGCGGGCCTGGCCCCCGACGGCGGCCTCTACGTGCCCGAGGCCTGGCCGCAGTTTTCCCGCGCCCAGATCGCAGGCTTCGCCGGCCGGCCGTACCACGAGGTCGCCGCCGCGGTGATCGGCGCCTTCGCCGGCGACGAGATCGCGCCCGCGGTGCTGCTGGAGATGTGCGAGGAGGCCTACGCCACCTTCAACCATCCAGCCGTCGTGCCGCTGGTGCAGATCGCGCCGGACGCCTTCCTGGCCGAGCTCTTCCACGGTCCGAGCCTCGCCTTCAAGGACGTGGCCATGCAGATCCTGGCGCGGCTCTACGACCACGTGCTGGCCGCCCAGAAGCGCACCCAGACCATCCTGTGCGCCACCTCCGGCGACACCGGCGGCGCGGCGGTCGAGGCCTTCCGCGGCCGCAAGAACGTCAAGGTGGTCGCGCTCTTCCCGGAGGGGCGGATCAGCGAGGTGCAGCGGCGGTTCATGACCACCGCCGCCGATCCCAACGTCGCGTGCGTCGCCGTGCAGGGCACCTTCGACGACTGCCAGGCGATCGTGAAGCAGGCCTTCCAGGACCAGAGCCTGCGCCAGGCGGTGGACCTCTCCGGCGTCAACTCGATCAACTTCGCCCGCATCGCGGCCCAGGCGGTCTACTACTTCACCAGCGCCGTGGCGCTGGGCGCGCCGGAGCGGACGGTGAGCTTCTGCGTGCCGTCGGGCAATTTCGGCGACGCCTTCGCCGGCTACGTCGCCAGCCGCATGGGCCTGCCGATCGCGCGGATCGTGGTCGCCACCAACTCCAACGACATCCTGGCTCACGCCTTCGAGGACGGCCGCTATGCCCGCGGCTCGGTCACCCCGACCATCTCGCCGGCCATGGACATCCAGTCGGCCTCGAATTTCGAGCGGCTCTATTTCGAGGCCGTGCACCGCGATCCGGTCGAGACCGCCCGCGCCTTCGCCGCCTTCGCCGAAGTGGGCGTCATCGACATCCCGCCGCAGGCCTTCGCCGCCATGCGGGCGCTGTTCCGCGGCGTGGGGATCGGCGAGGACGAGACCCTGCGGGCCATCGTCGCCACCCTCAACGAGACCGGCGAGCTGATCGACCCGCACACCGCTGTGGCCGTGGCCGCCCTGCGCCGGGTCGGCGACCTGGAGGGGCCGGTGGTGGTCCTGTCCACCGCCCACGCCGCCAAGTTCCCCGAGGACGTGGCCCGGGCCTCGGGCGTGACGCCGGAGCTGCCGCGCGGCGCGGCCAATCTCGCCGCGCTGGCCGAGCGTTTCGACCGCCTGCCGGCCGAGCCGGAAACCATCAAGGCCTATGTCCGCGCTTTCGCCGAGGCCTGAGGCCGCTCCGCCTCGCGTGCACACCCTCGCCAACGGCGTGCGGGTGGTCTGCGATCCGATGCCCGGCCTGCAGACGGTGGCGCTGTCGGTGGTCGCCGGCCACGGCGCGCGCTTCGAGGACGAGGCGCGGTCCGGCTGGTCGCACCTGCTCGAGCACATGGTGTTCAAGGGCGCCGGCGGCCGCTCCGCCCGCGAGATCGTCGAGGTCATCGAGGCCGAGGGCGGCAACATCAACGCCGCCACCGGCTATGAGCGCACCAGCTTCCAGGTCCGCGCGCTGAAGGATGGACTGGACCTCGGCTCGGCGGTGCTCGCCGACCTGGTGCAGCGGCCGCACATGGACGCCGACGACCTGGCCCGCGAGAAGCAGGTGGTCGCCCAGGAGATCGCCGAGGCCGCCGACGCCCCGGACGACCTGGTGTTCGAGCTGGCCCAGGGCGCGGCCTACGACGGCCAGCCGCTCGGCCGGCCGATCCTGGGGACGCCGGAGACCATCGGCCGCGCCGACCCCGACACCCTCAACGCCTGGCGCGCCGCCCTCTACGACCCGCAGGCGCTGGTGGTCAGCGCCGCCGGCGCCGTGGACGAGGACGAGGTGCTGCGGCTGGCGGAACGCGACTACGGCCACGCCGCGCCGGGCCCGGCGCTGACCACCGCCGACGCGGCGGTCTTCGTGGGCGGCGAGCGGCCCACCGCCAAGCGGCTGGAGCAGGCCAACCTGGTGCTGCTGCTGCCGGCCGTCGGGGTCCGCGACCCGGACTATTTCGCCCTGCGCCTGCTGGCCGAGATCCTCGGCGGCGGCATGGCCTCGCGGCTGTTCCAGGAAGCCCGCGAGAAGCGCGGCCTGGCCTACGCCATCGACGCCTATTCCGAGACCTACGCCGACGCCGGCGTGCTGGGGGTGTTCGCCGGCTGCGCGGCCGTCGACGCCGAGCAGCTCGCCCAGGTGGCGGCCGGCGAGATCGCCGGCATGACCAAGCCGGTGGACGACGCCGAACTGGCCCGCGCCAAGGCGCAGCTGAAGGGCTCGATGTTCATGGGCCGCGAGTCGGCGCTGGCCCGGGCCGAGCAGGCCGCCGGCCAGGTGCTGCTGTTCGGCCGCACGCTCGATCCGCAGGAGGTGGCCGCGGACGTCGACATCGTGTCCGCCGCCGATCTCGTGCGTCTCACCGAGCGCATCCTCGACACCCGGCGCGCCGCCGTCGCCGTGCTCGGCCCCAAGCCGTCCCTGAAAGCCGCCCCGGCCTTCGAGCGGGCGCTGTTCGGCTAGCCTCATCGCGTCCTTCTCCCCTTGTGGGAGAAGGTGGCCCGCCTGAGCGGGTCGGATGAGGGGTCTCGCCGGTCTTTCCGCCGCGGTGGCGCGACAGCGCCGGTTTGAATGTCCACGAACCACACGAACCACACCAACGCGCTTCGTGGGGCGAGGCCGTGCGGGCGGCGAGTCCGTTCGTGTGGTTCGTGTGGTTCGTGGACCAAATAGGACCGCGCCTGCGGCGCGCAGCGGACAGGGGAGCGCGACCCCTCATCCGTCGGCCTTCGGCCGACACCTTCTCCCACAGGGGGAGAAGGGTCCTTGTGTGCTGCTATTGACCTCGTGCGCAAATCGGCGAGGCTCACCCCCATGGCCTTACTGGACTGGATCGCGCCGGAAAGCGGCCTGCGGGTCGAGGGCCAGGGCGTGCATCTGCGGCCGCCGCGGGCCGCCGACTACGCCGAATGGCGCGAGCTGCGCGCCGCCAGCCGCAACTTCCTGCAGCCGTGGGAGCCCACCTGGCCGGCCGACGACCTGTCGCGCGCCGCCTTCCGTCGCCGGCTGCTGGCCTACGCCCGCGACCGCGAGGCCGGCGCGGCCTATCCGTTCTTCGTGATCCGCAGCTCCGACGAGGCGCTGACCGGCGGCATCACCCTGTCCAACGTCCGCCGGGGCGTCGCCCAGATGGGGTCGGTGGGCTACTGGTGCGGCCGGCCGTTCACGCGCCAGGGCCACACCCTGGCGGCGGTCCGCGCGCTCACCGAATTCGCCTTCCGCACGCTGGCCCTGCACCGGCTGGAGGCCGCCTGCATTCCGGACAACGGGCCGTCGCGCCGGCTGCTCGTCCGGGCGGGGTTCACCGAGGAAGGGTATGCCAGGTCTTATCTGAAAATTAACGGCGTTTGGCGAGACCATGTGCTGTTCGGACTCATGACCCCGCTCAGCGGCCACGAGGGTCCGGACGAGGGCGTTTCGGTCTGACCGCGACGCATTGCATTCGTTAGCGCCAGGCGTTTTCAGCATATGCCGAACGACCGCTGGATGTGGGACGCCACGGCCACGCTCGAAGCGCTGGGCGCCGCCGACGTCGCGCTGTGGGTCTGGGAGCCGGACAACGACCGCCTGCGGCTGACCGGCGCCACCCGGGCGCTCGGCCTCGGTCCGTTGGCCCCCGACTGCTCCTCCGCCGCCCTGCGCGCGCTGACCCTGCCGCAGGACCGCGCCTCGGCCGACGAGATACTCAGGATCCAGGCGCCCGGCGGGGAGATCGCCGTGCGCCTGCGCATGCGCGGGGCCGGGGTCTGCATCTGGCGCGGGGTCTGGCTGGAGGAGGGCCGCCGCGCGGCCGGCGTCGCCGCGCCCGAGACCCGGTTCGCCGCCTCCGACCAGGACGCGCTCACCGGCCTCCTCGACCGCAAGAGCTTCATCGCCCAGGCCCGTGAGCGGCTGCAGGCGCCCGGCGTCCACCAGTTGATCGTCGCCGACCTCGACCGGCTGCGGCGGCTGAACGAGGCGCTGGGCCACGAGCGCGCCGACCTGGTGCTGGCGGCGCTGGGCTCGCGCCTGGCCGCGGCCTTCCCGCCCGACGCGCTGACCGCGCGCATCGGCGAGGACGAGTTCGCCACCCTCTGCCCCATCGACGTCTCGCCGGGCCCGGAGGCGCTGCGCCGGGCGCTGGAGCGGCCGTTGCGGGTCGCCGGCTTCGACATCCATCCGACGCTGTCGATCGGCGCTGTGGAGGCCCAGGGCGGGGGCGAGGCGCCGGAGGCCGCGGAGCTGTTGCGCCGCGCCGAACTGGCGGTGGAATCGGCCCGCAGCAGCGGCCGCGGCGTCGCCGCCGCCTATGGCCGGGGCCTGGAAAGCGACGGCCTGTCGCGGCTGGCGCTGGAGGGAGACCTCAAGGGCGCCATGGAGCGCGGCGAGCTCGCGCCCTACTACCAGCCGATCGTACGGCTCACGACCGGCGCCCTCTCGGGCTTCGAGGCCCTGGTCCGCTGGCGCCACCCGCGCCGCGGCCTGCTCATGCCCGAGCAGTTCCTGCCGCTCTGCGACGAGATGGGGCTGATGAGCGACCTGGGCGCGATGATGATGCGCGAGGCGGCCCGGCAGCTGTCGGTCTGGCGCGCCCGGCACCGGGCGGCCGGCGAGCTCAGCGTCGCGGTCAACCTGTCAACCGGCGAGATCGACCGCCCCGGCCTGCTCAGCGACCTGGTCGCCATCCGCCGCGAGGCCGACCTGCCGCCCGGCGCCCTGAAGCTGGAAGTGACCGAGGGCGACGTCATGCGCGACCCCGAGCGCGCCGCGGTCATCCTGCACAACCTGCGTGCGGCCGGCGCGGCCCTGGCGCTGGACGACTTCGGCACCGGCTTCTCGTCGCTGTCCTACCTGACCCGCCTGCCGTTCGACACGCTGAAGATCGACCGCTACTTCGTGCGCACCATGTCCACCAACGAGGGCTCGGCGAAGATCGTCTCCTCGGTGGTCAAGCTGGGTCAGGACCTGGCGCTGGAGGTGGTGGCCGAGGGCGTGGAGAACGCCGGCATGGCGCGCCAGCTGCTGGCGCTGGGCTGCGACTACGGCCAGGGCTTCGGCTATGCGCCGGCGCTGTCGCCGCAGGAGGCCGAGGTCTATCTCAACGAAAGCTATGTGGACGGCGCCGCGCCGGTGAAGGCGCGCGGCTAGCGGCTAGCGGCTAGGCGCGGCCCGCCGCGAAGCTCAGCCGCTCCGGATCGACGCCCAGCTTGCTCAGCGCGCGCGACCACTTGTGTTCGTGGTCGGGGCCGAAGACCAGCGCCTCGTCGGGCTCGCAGGTCAGCCAGACGTTGTCCTTGATCTCGTTCTCCAGCTGGCCCGCGCCCCATCCGGCGTAGCCGAGCGCCAGCAGCGAGCGGCGCGGATGGCCGTCCGCCTGGGCCATGGCCTCCAGCACGTCGCGGGTGGCGGTCAGGGTCAGGCCGCCGGAGACTCCGATGGAGTGCTGGGCCTGGTAGTCGTCGGTGTGCAGCACGAAGCCGCGCTCGCGCTCCACCGGCCCGCCCATCAGCACCAGGTCCGGCGGGGCCTTGATCTCCGACTTGATGTCCAGCCGCTCCAGGAGGTCCGGCACGGTGAGGCCTTCGACCGGCCGGTTCACCGCCAGGCCCATGGCGTGGCGCGGGTCGTGCGCACAGACCAGGATCAACGCCCGCTCGAAGCGCGGGTCAGCGATGCCGGGCATGGCGATCAGTAACTGGCCGGAAAAGAAGCCGCCTTCCATCGCCCCCAGATTTGAGCCGGAACGCGGCGCTTTCAAGGTCCGTTCGCATTTGCGCGGTTGAAGCCCGCGCAGTTGTCGCTATCTGCGAGGCTGAACAATAGGAGAGGGACGCCCATGACCATCAAAGTTGGCGACAGCCTGCCGAGCGCCAAGCTCACCCAGGCCACGGCCGAAGGGCCGAAGCCGGTCACCACCGACGACATCTTCAAGGGCAAGAAGGTGGCGCTGTTCGCGGTGCCGGGCGCCTTCACCCCGACCTGCTCGGCCAAGCACCTGCCGGGCTTCAAGCAGCTGGGCGCCGACATCAAGGCCAAGGGCGTCGACGCCATCGCCTGCATCTCGGTCAACGACGCCTTCGTGATGCGCGCCTGGGCCGAGGACCAGGCGGTGGGCGAGGACATCGTCATGCTGGCCGACGGCGGCGCGGAGTTCACCAAGGCGCTCGGCCTGGAATTCGACGCCTCGAAGTTCGGCATGGGCACGCGCTCGCAGCGCTATTCCATGATCGTCGACGACGGCGTGGTGAAGGAACTGAACGTGGAAGAAGGCGGCGAATTCCGCGTCTCCGCGGCCGACTACCTGCTGGCCCAGCTCTAAGGTCAGCCCCTCGGAAAGGGCCGGCTCAGGAACCGTGAGCCGGCCTCGCCGAACCGCCAGGGCAGGTCGACGGCGCGGCTGATGCCGATCCGCGGCCCGGCCACGATCCCCGCGGCGTCGCCCGGGACCAGCTCGAACGGCGGCGCATCCAGCGGCAGGCCGTCGTGCGCGCGGGTGATGGCCAGGGCCTGGCAGAGCTTGCCGGGGCCGGAGCAGAGGTTGCGCGGTTCGGCCACGCCGCGGCGCTCGCGCATGGTCTCCAGGCCGTCGGTGGGCTCCAGCGCGCGGATCAGCACGGCGCTGCCGGGGTCGGGCCCGCAGACGACGTTCAGGCACCAGTGGATGCCGTAGGACCGGTAGACGTAGGCCCGGCCCGGCGGACCGAACATCACCGCATTGCGCGGCGTGGCGCCGGAGAAGCTGTGCGAGGCGGGGTCCTCGTGGTGATAGGCCTCGGTCTCGACGATCCGCCCGCCGACGCCGTCGACCGTGAGCGTCCAGCCGATCAGCGCGCGGCCCACCTTCGCCGGGTGGCGCTGGAACAGGGCGGCTTGACGCGCCGCCGCCTCAGGGCGCGAACTGGAGGCATAAGAAGAGACCATCAGGGAGGATTTGGCATGCCCTACGTCGAGGGCCAAACCGTCCATGACGCCGATAGCCACGTCATGGAGCTGCCCGGCACGATCAACCGCTACCTGGAGCCGGGGTTCCGCGCCGCCTTCGTGGAGAAGACCGGGCGCAAGGACGTGCTGCCGGAGTGGTTCGCCAAGGCCGCCGCCCAGCAGGAGGACCCCGAGTTCCGCGCCGGGGCCGAGGCCAACATCCTGCTGCGCAAGAACTACGAGGCGCTGGGCGCCTTCCGCGCCGACGACCGGCCGAAGACCCTCGACCACCTGGGCTTCGCCAGCCAGTTGGTGTTCACCACCGCCGCGCTGAGCAACTTCGGCCTGGAGCAGATGGGGGAGGTCGAGCTCGCCATCGAAGCCGCCCGCGCCCACAACCGGATGATGACCGAGTTCTGCGCGGTGGACCGGCGGCTGCTGGCCACCGGCTACGTGCCGCTGATCGACCGCAGCCGGGCGCCGCAGATCGCGCGGGAAGCTATCGCGCTGGGCGCCAAGGCGCTGATCATCCCCTCGCGCCATCCGCCGGGCTTCTCGCCCAGCCACGTGGAGCTCGACCCGCTGTGGGCGGTGGCCGAGGAGGCCGGCCTGCCGATCCTGTTCCACGTCGGCGGCGAGGAGAAGATGCACCACGACTACATCGAGAACGGCCTGCCGTTCGTGAAGGACTTCCACGGCGGCGACGAGAACTTCACCTCGCTGACCTTCATGGCGATCCCGCTCAGCCTCTGGCAGACGCTGTCGGCCCTGGTGATCGACGGGGTGTTCGACCGCTTCCCGCGGCTGAAGTTCGGGGCCATCGAACTGGGCGCCTCATGGCTGCCGAGCCTGATGCGGTTCCTGGATTCCGGCGTCGCCGCGTTCGGGCGCGAGGAGCGGTTGCAGAAGCTCTCCGCGCGGCCCAGCGAGATCCTGCGCCGGCAGCTGCGGGTGACGCCCTATCCGCATGAGGACACCCGCTGGATCATCGAGAATTCCGGCGAGGAGATGTGCCTGTTCTCCTCCGACTTCCCGCACATCGAGGGCGGCCGCAATCCGCTGAAGCGGTTCAACGACGCCCTGCAAGGGGTCTCCGAGCCGGTGCGCCGGCGGTTCTACCGCGACAACTTCATCGACCTGATGGGCCGCGGCCTCGATCCGGCCTTGCACGACCTGCCGGAACTGGCGGCGGCTTAGGCCGAGCGGGCAGCCTGCGCCTCCGGGCGCTCGGCGACCATGGCGCGGGCGATGGCGTCGACCAGGTCGTGGACCTTGATCGGCTTGGTGCTGTGCTCGGTGAAGCCGAGGTCCAGGTAGCGCTGGCGCCCGCCGGAGGTGACGTCGGCGGTGAGCGCGATCACCGGCGCGGCGGCGTTGGGCCCGCCGCCGGCGCGCAGCCGGCCGAGCGCCTCCGTGCCCGACATGTCCGGCATCTGGATGTCCATCAGCACCAGGTCGAACGGCTGGGCGGCGAGGATCTCCAGCGCCTCGGCGCCGCTGCCGGCCGTGGCGACCACGTGGCCGAAGGCGGAGAGCAGCTGGTCGAGGACCAGCAGGTTGATCTTGTTGTCGTCCACCGCGAGCAGCCGCAGGGGCGGGCCCATCGGCTGCTCCGCGCCGGTCGGCGCGGGGGCCGGGGCGCCGGCCATCGCCAGGTCCAGGGGGATCTCGATGTGGAAGGTGGCGCCGCCGCCGAGCTCGCTCTCCACCCAGATCCGGCCGCCCATCAGTTCGGTGAGCTGCTTGGCGATGGCCAGGCCCAGGCCGGTGCCGCCGAACTTGCGCACCGCGAAGTCGTCGCCCTGCGAGAACCGCTCGAACAGGCACGGCAGGTGTTGCGCGGCGATGCCCGGCCCGGTGTCGCGCACGGACAGCCGGACCCAGACGCCGCCGGCCTCGCGCGGACGGGCCTGCGCCAGCACCTCGACGGAGCCGTGCTCGGTGAACTTCAGGGCGTTGCCCACCAGGTTGAACAGCACCTGGCGCAGGCGAAGGGCGTCCATCAGCACGAAGTCGGGCACGCTGTCGTCGACCTCCAGGCCGAGGCTCACCCCCTTCTCGCTGGCGCGGCCGCCCCAGAAGCCGACCAGGCGGTCGAGGAACAGCCGCAGGTCCTCGACCCCGCGGACGATCTCCAGCCGGCCGGCGTCGATCTTGGAGACGTCGAGGATGTCGTCGAGGATCGACAGCAGGTATTCGCCGCTCTCCAGCAGCGTCGCGATCCGCTCCGCCTGGACCGGATGGGTCTCGTCGCGGCGGAGCAGCTGGGCCATGCCCAGCACACCGTTCATCGGCGTGCGGATCTCGTGGCTCATGGTGGCGAGGAAGTTCGACTTGGCCTGGTTGGCGCGGCGGGCCTCTTCGCGCGCGGCGTCGGCGGC
Source organism: Phenylobacterium hankyongense (assembly GCF_003254505.1). Taxonomy (NCBI): domain Bacteria; kingdom Pseudomonadati; phylum Pseudomonadota; class Alphaproteobacteria; order Caulobacterales; family Caulobacteraceae; genus Phenylobacterium; species Phenylobacterium hankyongense. Next base: position 1,993,198 of record NZ_QFYP01000001.1, read on the forward strand.
GGCCTGCTCGGCCATGGCGTGGTCGCGGGCGGCCTCGAGCTCGGGGATCATCGCCAGGTTCGTGCTGAACGCCGCCTGCCAGGCGCCCACCGCCCGCGTCGTCCCGCGGGAGACCAGCTCCAGCACCACGATCAGGCCGACGAGGGCGGCGAGGATGGCGGCGGCGGACCTTGGCTCGGTCAGGGTGGCGGTGAGACCGCAGGCGACGACCACCGGCGCCGCCAGCGCCCAGAAGATCAGCCGCGACAGCGACCCGGCGGCCGGCGCCACGGCGATCATCGAGACCGCCACGACGGCCATGTAGCTCAGCTCGGGCGCCCCGCCCGACAGCGCCATGGCGACGGCGGGCGCGATGTAGAGGCCGACGCGCAGCGAGCAGGCGACGGCGAGATGGCGCAGGCCCGCGGCCTCATCGGCCCCGGCGCTGGCGGCGAGCCAGCGGCGGATCACCAGCTGATAGACGGTGTCGCCGCCGCTGACCGTGGCGAATCCCCAGGCGGCGACCAGCGGGTGGCCGAGGAGCAGGGCGCAGGCGGCGGCCAGCGCGTTGAAGGCGTAGTGCACGCGCAGCGGCAGGACGAACCCGGCCAGGATCAGCTGGTACGGATTTGATCCCAAGCCAATGACGGGCCCGGCGTCGGGCGCCGGGTCTGTGGTCTCGCGTACTGCCATCGGCCCTCTCGCTTCGGCGGGGAGCCTAAGGAGCCAATGGTAAAGCTTAGCAAAACACGGTTCGGTTTTGTCAGCCCGCCAGCGCGTGCGCCGGCGTCGCCTCCAGGTCGTCGGGGCCCTGGCAAACCCCGTCCGCCCGGCCGGGGGCGAGGCTGAGCACCTGGCTTGCGTAGAGCCGGGCCAGCGCGCCCTTGCTCTTCAGCCACGGATCGTCGGAGCCGGCCGCGGCCATCGCCTGGCGGCCCAGCATCCAGCCGCCGATCACGTCGCCGGCCAGGGTCAGATAGGGCGTGGCGGCGGCCAGGCTCGGCGCCCCGCCGTTGGCCAGCAGCCAGCCGGTGGCGCGCTCCAGCGCCGCGACGCCGGCCGCCAGCGCCCGGCCGACCGCGGCCAGCTCGGCGCTCTCGGTCAGGCCCTCGGCGGTCAGCAGCATCTCCGCGCAGAGCTCGCGCATCACTGCGCCGTCGGCCATCCGCAGCTTGCGGCCCACGAGGTCCATGGCCTGGATGCCGTTGGTCCCCTCGTAGATCGGGGCGATGCGGGCGTCGCGATAGTGCTGGGCCGCGCCGGTCTCCTCGATGAAGCCCATGCCGCCGTGCACCTGGACCCCCAGGGAGGCGACCTCCACGCCCACGTCGGTGGACCAGGACTTCGCGATCGGGGTCAACAGCTCCTGGCGGGCGCGGGCGGCGGCGCGTTCCTCTTCGCTGTCGGCCAGCCGGGCGATGTCGGTGAGCACGCCGGTGGTCAGGCAGATGCCCCGCGCGGCCTCGATCTTGGCCTTCATCAGCATCAGGGTGCGGCGCACGTCCGGGTGGTCGTAGATGGCCGCCGGATAGTCCGCCGACCAGACCGCCTTGCCCTGCCGCCGCTCCTGGCTGAAGGCCAGGGCCTGCTGGAAGGCCCGCTCGGCGATGGCGACGCCCTGCACGCCGACCTGCAGGCGGGCGGCGTTCATCATGACGAACATGTGCGGCAGGCCCTGGCCGAGCTCCCCGACCAGTTCGGCCTTCGCGCCCTCGAACAGCATGACGCAGGTCGGCGATGCGTGGATGCCCAGCTTGTGCTCGATGGAGCCGGGCCGCAGGTCGTTGGGCGCGCCCAGCGAGCCGTCGTCTTCCACCAGCCGCCTGGTGGTCAGGAACAGGCTGACGCCCTTCACGCCCGGCGGGGCGTCCGGCGTGCGGGCCAGCACCAGGTGGCAGATGTTGTCGGCCGCGTCGTGGTCGCCCCAGGTGATGAAGATCTTCTGGCCCGTGAGCCGGTAGCCGCCGTTTCCGTCGGGCTCCGCGCGGGTGGTGAGCGCCGCCAGGTCCGAGCCCGCCTGCGGCTCGGTAAGGTTCATGGTGCCGGTCCACTCGCCGGTGACCAGCTTCGGTAAGACCAGCCGCTTCTGGCGTTCGGAGCCGTGCAGGGTCAGCGCCTCGATGGCCGCCTGGGTCAGCATCGGGCAAAGGCCGAACGCCATGTTCGAGGCGTGCACCATCTCGAACACCGCCAGCTCCATGGCCTTCGACAGCCCCTGGCCGCCGTGCTCCGGGTCGGCCGAGAGCGAATTCCAGCCGCCGGCCACGAAGGCCCGGTAGGCGTCGGCGAAGCCGGGCGCGGCGGTGACGCGGCCGTTGGCGTAGGTCGCGCCCTCAATGTCGCCGCGGCGGTTCAGCGGCGCCAGGACTTCGGTGGTGAAGGCGCCGGCCGCCTCCAGCACCGCGGCCACGGTGTCGGCGTCGAGCTCGGGGTAGGCGCGCGCCAGCAGGGCGTCGTGCCCCACGGCGGAGAGCGCGAAAGCCAGGTCGCGGACCGGGGCGCGGAAGGTCATGGGCTAGGGCTCCACGAAGGGACGTTCGCTGTTTAGGCCATGGGTCGGCCGCGTCAAAGGGCGACCCGGCCGGCGCGGGCGGCGGCCCACGGCGACGCTTCACGGCTTCGTGAGCGGCCCGCCGTCTTTCCGCCCGCACGATGGACGACCATGTCCCGGCCAAGCTTGGGAGGCGCAGATGCGTACGTTTGCGGCGGCTGTGGTCGCCTGTCTGGCCTGTGCGGCGCCGGCTGCGGCCAATCCCACCAGCCAGGATCCCGCCAAGGTCCCGCCCGGCAATTACGAGCTCGACCCGCGCCACGCGAGCCTGCTGGCGAAGATCCCGCACATGGGCGGCTTCTCCCGCTACACCATGCGCTTCGACCAGCTCGACGGCCGCTTCACCTATGATCCGGCGGACTGGGGCGCCACCAGGGTGACGATCAAGGTCCAGGCGGCCTCGGTGGACACCGGCGCCCCGGCCTTCAACAAGCAGATCGCCGGCTATTTCGACGCCGCCAAGTTCCCGACCATCACCTTCGTCTCCACCGCGGTGAGCGGGGAGAACGGCCGGGGCACGGTGACCGGCGACCTGACCTTCCATGGCGTCACCAAGCCGGTGACCCTGGACGTGACGTTCAACGGTGCGGGCCCCGGCCTGCTGGGCGCCGGCACGCGGATGGGGTTCTCCGGCGTCGGGCGGATCAAGCGCTCCGAGTTCGGGGTCACCGGCGCGCGCGAGTTTTCCGGCGACGACGTTGACCTGATGTTCGAAGTCGAGTTCGTGAAGAAGTAAGCTGGAGCACCCCGCAAGATGACCGACGTCGCCCGCGACCCCGAGACGGTCGGCAGCGGACGCTATTCGCCGATCGCCATCCTGCTGCACTGGCTGATCGCCGCGGCCATCGTGCTGCAGATCGTGCTGTCCACGCGGATGGGCGGGCCCCGCACGCCGGAGGGCTTCGCGGTCACCCAGCTGCACAAGTCGATCGGGATCACCATCCTGCTGCTCAGCCTGGCGCGGCTGGGCTGGCGGCTGGTCAACCCGCCGCCGCCGATGCCGCTGACCATGGCGCGCTGGGAACGCGAGCTCGCCCGCGTCGTCCACGTCGGATTCTACGTGATCATGATTGGCATGCCGCTGACCGGCTGGATCATGGTCTCGGCCAGCCGCCTGAGCCTGCCGACCCTGCTGTACGGCGTCGTGCCCTGGCCCGACGTCCCGGGGATCGCCGACCTCGCGCCCGCCGCCAAGAAGACCTGGCACGACCTGGCCGAGAACGGCCACGGCCTGCTGGCGGACGTCACCTATGTGCTGCTGGGCCTGCACGTCGCGGGCGCGCTGAAGCACCAGCTGTTCAGCAAGGACGAGCCGGTGCTGGCGCGCATGGCGCCGGGCGCCAAGGCCGGCCGCTGGCTGGAGCCGCGTATCCTGGTGATCCTGGCCGTCTTCCTGGGGGTGGTCGCCTTCGGCAAGCTGGTGACCCCGCCGCATCCGGGCATGAAGCCGCCGCCGGCCTCGGTGTCGGCCGATGGCCCTGCGCAGGAGCCGGTGGAGGCCCAGGCGCCCGCCGCGCCGGCCAACCAAGACACCGCAACGCCCACTCCGGCCGCCGCCCCGGCTCCCGCGGCGCCGGCGTCCGCCGCCGACACTGCCCCGGTCCGGTGGAAGGTCGCGCCGGGCTCGACGCTGGGCTTTTCCACCACCTGGGGCGGGGAGCCGGTGCAGGGCCGCTTCGACAGCTGGACCGCCGACATCCTGTTCAGCCCCGACGCCCTCGACCGCTCCAAGGTGAGCGTCAGCATCGACATGGGCTCGGCCAAGACCGGCGACGCCCAGCGCGACGCCTCGCTGCCCTCCACCGACTGGTTCGACGCCGCGACCCACCCCAAGGCGGTGTTCACCGCCACGAAATTCGAGAAGACCGGCCCGGACCGTTACGTGGCGCGCGGCACGCTCAGCCTGCGCGGCGTGAGCAAGCCGCAGAGCCTGCCCTTCACCCTGCGGATCACCGGCGACAAGGCGCGGGTCAGCGGGACCGCCAGCTTCGACCGGACGGCGTTCGGGGTCGGGCAGGGGGAGTTCGCCGCCACCGACCAGATCCCGGGCAAGGTGAGCGTGCGCGTCGACCTGCAGGCCACGCGCCAGTAGCGGGGCCTCATTGACAGGCCGCCCGAGGACTCCGACCCTTGTGAGAGGTCAATCCTGGGGGATGCGATGAGAACCTTTCTGCTGGCGGCGAGCCTGGGCGCGCTCTGGGTCGCAGCAGCGACCGCCGCGACGACGACCAAGCCTTATCTCGCGGCGGCGATCGCCGATCCGGGACGTGCGGCGGACCGCGACATCGACGTCCGCCGCCACCCCGCGGAGCTGATCGCCTTCGCCGGCGTCAAGCCGGGCGACCGGGTCGTCGACCTGATCCCGGGCAGCGGCTACTTCACCCGCATCTTCGCCAAGGTCGTGGGTCCGAAGGGCCACGTCTACATGATCTGGCCGGACGAGTACGCCAAGGAGGCGCAGCCGGATCCGGAGAAGAACAAGGAGCTCGCCAAGGCCTACGGCAACGTCTCGGTGATCCAGCAGCCGGGCGCGGCCTTCGCCACGCCGCAGCCGGTGGACGTGGTGTTCACGGTCCAGAACTACCACGACTACCCCGACAAGTTCATGGGTCCGATCGACCCGATGGTCTTCAACCGCGCGGTCTACAAGGCCCTGAAGCCCGGCGGCGTGTTCCTGATCGTCGACCATGCGGCGGAGGCGGGCTCGGGGATGCGCGACACCGAGACCCTGCACCGGATCGACCCGGCGATCGTCAAGGCCCAGGTGACCAAGGCCGGCTTCGTCTTCGAGGGCGAGAGCGGCGTGCTGCGCAATCCGGCCGACGACCACAAGCTGAAGGTGTTCGACAAGACCATCCGCGGCCACACCGACCAGTTCGTCTACAAGTTCCGCAAGCCGAAGTAGGCGCAGGGCCGGCGTGGGTGTTACCACCCGCCGCGTGGACGATCCGAAGACACAGAGCGATGTGGCCCGCGCCGCGGCGGCGCTGAGGGCCGGCGGCCTGGTGCTGTTGCCGACCGAGACCGTCTACGGCCTGGCCGCGGACGCCGCCGACGCCCGCGCGGTGGCGGCGGTCTACGCGGCCAAGGGCCGGCCGAGCTTCAACCCGCTGATCGCCCACGTGGCCGATGTGGCCGCCGCCCGGCGGATCGCCCGCTTCGACGAGCGCGCCGAGCGGCTGGCGGCGCGGTTCTGGCCGGGACCGCTGACCCTGGTGCTGCCGGTGGCCGATACGGAGGCGGTGAGCGACCTGGCGCGGGCCGGGCTGGACACCGTCGCCGTACGCGCGCCGGCCCATCCGCTGGCGCATGCGCTGCTGCAGGCGTTCGGCGGGCCGGTGGTGGCGCCCTCGGCCAACCGCTCCGGCCGGCCCAGTCCCACGACCTTCGCCGATGCGGTGGAGGAAACCGGCGCGGCCGCGGCCGTGGCCCTCGACGGCGGGCCCTGCCGGATCGGGCTGGAATCCACCGTCGTCGCCCTGCTGGACGAGGCGCGGCTGCTCAGGCCCGGGGCCATCACCCGCGCCGAGATCGAGGCGCTGATCGGCCCGCTGGCGGAGGCCGAGGCGGACGCCAAGCGCTCGCCCGGCCGCCTGACCCGCCACTACGCGCCGCAATCGCCGGTGCGGCTGGAGGCGGAAGCCCCGCGACCGGGCGAGGCCTGGCTGGCGTTCGGGCCGGGCGCCGACGGCCCGTTCAATCTCAGCCCCACAGGCGACCTTCAGGAAGCCGCGGCCAACCTGTTCGCCTACCTGCGCGCCGCCGACCGCACCCGGCCGTCGGCCATCGCCGTGGCCCCGATCCCCGATGTCGGCCTGGGTGAGGCCATCAACGACCGCCTGCGCCGCGCCGCGGGCTTTGTCGGCTAGCTCGCTCCTCCCCCGTCCTCTTCGGGACGGGGGAGGAGCGATGACGGCAGACGGCATGGGCGCTACATTCCCGTCATGACCGCGCCCGTTCCCGCCGATGTCCTCTCCCGCCTGAAGGCCGTGCTGGGCGCGGATGGCTGGAGCCAGGACCCGGAGCGGCTGGCGCCCAAGCTGGTCGAGTGGCGCGACCGCTGGGTGGGGGCGACGCCGTTCCTGGCGCTGCCGAGGACCACGGCCGACGTCGCCGCGGTGGTGGGGATCTGCTTCGAGGCCGGTGTGGCGATCACCCCGCAGGGCGGTAACACCGGCCTGGTCGGCGGCCAGATTCCGCAAGGCGAGGTGCTGCTCTCCACCGAGCGGATGCGAACGATCCGCGAGGTCGAGACCTTCGACGACGTGCTGGTGGCCGAGGCGGGCGTGACCCTGGCCGCGGTGCACGAGGCCGCCGCCGCGGTGAATCGCCGCTTCCCGCTGGGACTGGCCTCGGAGGGCTCGGCGACGGTCGGCGGGGTGGTGTCCACCAACGCCGGCGGTACCCAGGTGCTGCGCTACGGCATGGTGCGCAACCTGGTGCTGGGCCTGGAGGCGGTGCTGCCCAACGGCGAGGTCTGGAACGGGCTGAAGCATCTGCGCAAGGACAACACCGGCTATGACCTCAAGCAGCTGCTGATCGGCGCCGAGGGCACGCTGGGCGTGGTCACCGCCGCGGGGCTGAAGCTCTATCCGGTGATGGCCTCGCGGGCCGTGGCCATGGCCGGGGTCGAGAGCCCGGAGGCCGCCATCCGCCTGCTGGCGCGGGCCAAGGACGAGACCGGCGGGGCGGTGGAAGCCTTCGAGCTGATGGGCCGGCTGGGCGTGGAATTCGCGCTGAAGAACATCGCCGGCACCCGCGATCCGCTGGCCGAGCCGCATCCCTGGTACGTGCTGGCGGAATTCTCCTCCGGCGAGCCGGGCTCGGCCGAGGCCGCCATGGAGCGGTTCCTGGCGTCGGGGCTCGAAGCCGGGCTGATCCGCGACGCGGTGGTGGCCCAGACCGACGCCCAGGCCAAGGCGCTGTGGGCGATCCGCGAGAACCAGTCTCCGGCCCAGAAGCCGGAAGGGGCCACCTGGAAGCACGACGTCTCGGTGCCGGTGAGCCAGGTTGCCGCCTTCCTCGCCGAGGCCACTGCGGCCATGCAGGCCTTCGCGCCCGGAGCGCGGGTCGCCGCCTTCGGCCACATGGGCGACGGCAACATCCACTACGACGTCCTGCGCCCCGACGGCGGCTCGGACGCCGAGCATTCCGCCAAGCGCAACGACGGCTCGCGTATCGTCCACGACATCGTGGCGAAGCTCGGCGGCTCGATCAGCGCCGAGCACGGCCTGGGCTCGATGAAGACCGCCGAGGCCGAGCGCTACAAGAGCCCGGTGGAGGTGCAGGCCCTGCGCGCCATCCGCCTGGCCCTCGACCCCAAGCGGATCATGAATCCGCGGGTGCTGTTCTGATGCCTTCTATTCCTCCCCCGGAAACGGGGGAGGAAGAAGAGCCCTCACCGGCTGTGGAAGGACTTGGCTTCCGAACCAAGTCGCGTCTAAGGAGCGCCGATGCTGATCGTCCTCTCCCCGGCCAAGGCGCTCAACTTCACGGCCGCGCCGGACTCCGTGCCGGTGAGCACGCCGCAGCTGGTCGACCAGACCACCGAGCTCGCCAAGGTCACCAGGAAGCTGCGGGCGGCGGACCTGAAGCGGCTGATGTCGCTCTCCGACGCCCTGGCCACGCTCAACCGCGAGCGCTTCCAGGCCTTCGATCCGGCCTCGGAAGAGGGGCTGCAGGCGGCCTTCGCGTTCAACGGCGACGTCTATGCGGGCCTGCAGGCGCGGACCCTCGACAAGAAGGGCCTGGCCTGGGCGCAGGACCATATCCGCATCCTCTCCGGCCTCTACGGCGTGCTGCGCCCGCTGGACGCCATCCAGCCCTACCGGCTGGAGATGGGCGTGCGGCTGAAGACGCGGCGCGGGCAGAGCCTCTACGACTTCTGGGGCCCGCGGATCTCCCAGGCCCTGAACGAGGCGGCCATGGGCCACCGGGACAAGACGGTGGTGAACTGCGCCAGCGGCGAATACTTCGGCGCCGTCGACCGCCAGGCCCTGAAGCTGCCGGTGGTGAGCTGCCGCTTCCTGGAAGAGAAGGACGGCGAGGCGCGGATCATCTCCTTCTACGCGAAGAAGGCGCGCGGCCTGATGGCCCGCTACGCGATCGACAACCGGCTGGACAACGTCGAGGAGCTGAAGGCCTTCGACACCGCCGGCTACAACTTCGCGCCGTCGCTCTCCACCGACACCGAATTCACCTTCTCCCGACCGCAGCCGCCGCCCGTCGCCGCCGGCCGCAAGGACGCCTGAGCGCCACGGCTTGACGCGGCCGGTTGAACCGGGGCTCTTCCTCTCCCAACACTTGTTTGAAAGAGAGAGGGAGGCGCGGTCATGGCCTACAAGCCGTTCGACCTGACGGGCAAGGTGGCGCTGGTCACCGGCGGCAACGGCGGCATCGGCCTGGGCATGGCCGACGCCCTGGCGCAGGCCGGCGCGGACCTGGTGATCTGGGGCACCAACGAAGCCAAGAACGCCGCCGCCGAGAGCCAGCTGAAGGCGCACGGCCGCCGGGTCCTGACCCGCAAGGTCGACGTCGCCGACGAGCAGGCGGTGATCGAGGCGATGCGCGCAGCGGTCGCCGAGATGGGCCGGCTGGACACCGTGATCGCCAACGCCGGGGTCGGCGGCGGCGCGCGCTCGTTCTCGGAGATGTCCACCGAGGTCTACCGGCGGGTGATGTCGGTGAACCTGGACGGGGTGTTCTTCACCTTCCGCGAAGCCTGCAGGCACATGGTCGAGCGCGCCGAGGCGGGCGACACCGGCGGCTCGCTGGTGGTCACGTCGTCCACCTCGGCCATCCACGGCGCGGCGCGCAACGAGGCCTATGGGGCGACCAAGGCGGCGGTGCTGTCGATGGTCCGCGCCATCGCCGTGGAGCACGCCCGCTATGGGGTCCGGGCGAACTCCGTCCTGCCGGGCTGGATCGCCACCGACATGACCGACGGGGCCCAGCACAACGACAAGTTCAACGACCAGGTGATCAAGCGCGTGCCGTTCCGCCGCTGGGGCGAGCCGGAGGATTTCGGCGGGCTCGCGGTCTACCTGGCTTCCGACGCCTCGCGCTTCCACACCGGCGACAGCCTGGTGGTCGACGGCGGCTACACGATCTTCTGACCGCGGGCGTCTGACGTCGGGTCACCGTTTGCATCGGCCCGGCGCTGGGCCATCGTGCGGAAAACGGGAGCACGTCCATGACCCTGCACACCAAGCTCTGCGACCTGCTGGGCGTGACGCACCCGATCATGCTGGCCGGCATGGGCGGGGTCTCCTACGCCGAACTGGCGGCGGCGGTGTCCAACGCCGGCGGCTATGGGGTGCTCGGCATGGCCGGCCGCTCCCCCGACTTCATCCGCGAGGAGATGCGCAAGGTCCGCGCCCTGACCGACAAGCCGTTCGGCGTCGACCTGCTGGCCGCCAGCCCCGAGAGCCTGACCGCCTCGGTGGAGATCATCATCGAGGAGGGGGCCTCGTCGTTCGTCGCCGGCCTCGGCGTGCCGATGCCGATCATGGAGAAGCTGAAGGCCGCCGGGCTGAAGGTGATGGTGGTCTGCGGGGCGGTGAAGCACGCGGTGAAGGCCGAGCAGGCCGGCTGCGACGCGGTGATCTGCCAGGGCGGAGAAGGCGGCGGCCACACCGGCCTGGTCGGCACCATGCCGCTGGTGGCCCAGGCGGTGGAGGCGGTGAAGATCCCGGTGGTGGCGGCCGGAGGCCTCTATGACGGCCGCGGCCTGGCGGCGGCGCTCAGCCTTGGCGCGGTGGGCGTCTGGATGGGCACCCGGTTCATCGCCAGCCGCGAGGCCCACGCCGGCCAGCTCTATCGCGACACCATCGTCGAGGCGACGGACGAGGACACGGTGCGCACCCGCAGCTATTCCGGCAAGCCGATGCGGGTGAAGAAGAACCCCTACGTCGAGGACTGGGAAAGCCGGCCCGGCGACATCCAGCCCTTCCCGGCCCAGGCCATCCTCTCCAGCCGCGCCGGGGTGATGGGCGGCATCGGCGGCCAGACCGAGGGGCTGGACCCGGACAAGTCCTGCTTCGCCATGGGCCAGTCGGCGGGCGGCGTGCGCGAGGTGCTGCCGGCCGGCGAGATCGTGGCCCGGATCATGGCCGAGGCGGAGGCGGCGATCGACCGGGTGGCGGCGCTGCGCGAGCGCGCCACGGCGCCGGCCTAGGGCGCCGAGGCGAGGTAGGCGTTCGGGTCCTTCAGGAACTCCCCGAACTCCGCGATGCAGCCCTGCCACGCGGCCAGCTGGGTGCGGGCGTGGTCGCGGCTGTCGTCGGCGAACAGCAGGGTCGAATAGACCACGTGCGGCTTGCCGCTGCGGTCCTGATAGGTCCGGCAGGTGGCGGAGGTCTGGCTGAAGGCGTTCAGCTGGGCGAAGGTCGGCGTGCCCGGACCCGACAGATGGTCGAACATCGCCGCCTTGCAGGCGCGGCCCTGCGGATCGCAGCCGAGGAACTGGATCGAGAAATCCGCCGCCACGGAAGTCACCGCCACCAGGACCGCGTCCTGATCCTTGCGTGGCGGCTGGGCCTTGGCGCCGGCCGCGGTCAGCAGCGCGGCCAGGCTGGCGGGATCGCGGATGTCGAAGGCGCCGGTGGACGCAGCGGGCTTCGGGCCGATAGCCGCCGGCTTGGCGGCAGCGGGCTTGGCGGCAGCGGGCTTGGCGGTCGCCGGCGCGGGCTTGGCGGGGGCCGCTCCCATGCAGAGGACGGCGGCGGCGATCAGGGCGAGGGTCTTGCGCAGCATCATGCCGCCGTATCAGACCCAGGACCTGGGCGCGAGCATGGCGCTGGGCCCGTCCGAAGCGCCGCCGTCCGGTTTCCATAGCGTGCAGCTATGCCGGTGATAAACTTGGGCGTGTCTGATCGGAGGGCCCAATGGGCTTCGCTGTCGCTATCGTTTTCGTGGTGCTGGCCGTGGTGGTCGCGCTGGGCGCCATCAAGATCGTGCCGCAGGGGCGGGAATACACCGTCGAGCGGTTCGGCCGCTACACCCGCACCCTGAAGCCCGGGATCAGCTTCCTGACCCCCTTCGTCGAGGGCGTGGGGCGCAGGATCAACATGATGGAGCAGGTCCTCGACGTGCCCCGTCAGGACGTGATCACCAAGGACAACGTCTCGGTCCAGGTGGACGCCATCGTCTTCATCCAGGTGATGGACGCCGCGGCCGCGGCCTATCGGGTGACCAATCTCGACTTCGCCATCACCCAGCTGACCATGACCAACCTGCGCACCGTGGTGGGCAACATGGAGCTGGACGAGGTGCTGTCGCAGCGCGACCAGATCAACACCCGGCTGCTGGACGTCATCGACCAGGCGACCAGCCCCTGGGGGGTGAAGGTGGCGCGGATCGAGATCAAGGACCTGCAGCCGCCGCCGGACATCACCAACGCCATGGCCCGCCAGATGAAGGCCGAGCGCGAACGGCGGGCGGTGATCACCGAGGCGGACGGCGAGAAACAGGCCGCCATCACCGTGGCCGAGGGCTCCAAGCAGGCGGCGATCCTGCAGGCCGAGGGCCGCCGGGAGGCCGCCTTCCGCGACGCCGAGGCCCGCGAGCGCTCCGCCGCCGCCGAGGCCAAGGCGACCGAGCTGGTGTCCAACGCCATCGCGGCCGGCGACGTCAACGCCATCAACTACTTCGTCGCCCAGAAGTACGTCGAGGCGTTCGGCAAGCTGGCGGAAAGCCCGCAGCAGAAGACGGTGATCGTCCCGGCCGACATGGGCTCGCTGGTGGGGACCATCGCCGGCATCGCCGAGCTGGTGAAGACCGCCCAGGCCGAACACCGGCCGGCCCCGCCGCGGCCCGCCGGGCGCGGGTCCGCCGTGCCGCCCACCGGAGCCTGAGCCATGCCCAGCCTCACCGACCTCTACCTCCAGCACCCGTTCTGGGTCTGGATGGCGTTGGGCGCGGCCCTGCTGGCGGTCGAGGTGGCGACCGGATCGGGCTGGATGCTGTGGCCGGCGGCGTCGGCCGCGCTGGTGGCGGTGCTCGCCGAGGTGCTGCGCCTGTCGCTGGCCGAGTCGGTGCTCGGCTTCGCGGTCCTGACCATCGCCTCGACGCTGCTGGCGCGGCGCTACTTCCCGCGATCGCCCGGCCCCCATGCCCACGACATCAACGACAACGTGGCGCGGCTGGTCGGTCACCAGGGCAAGGCGGTCGACGCCTTCCATGGCCGGGCCGGCCGGGTGTTCATCGACGGCAAGGAGTGGGCGGCGGAGCTGGACGACGGCGAGGCGCTCGACGCCGGCGCGCGAGTCGAGGTGATCGGGGTGCGCGGGGCGCACCTGCGGGTGCGGGGAATCCCCGCAACCTCGTAACAATGTTGCGCCGCAGCCGGCGCGGGGATCTCGGATGGCCGCCTAAGCCACTGGAAACACGCCACACTTCGGCCGGGTTCTTGCCTCACCTTGACCCTGGAGCGATCACGGCGCTTATGTGCGCCCAGGGAAAATCGACCCTTCAGGAAACACCCAGGAGAGACTGAACTCATGAGGCCAATCGGATGGGGGCTGGCCGTCGCCCTCTTCGCCGCGGTGCTGGCGCCAGTAGCGGTGATTTCCGCGCCGAAGGCGCCCCCGGCGGTGTCGGACGCCCAGCGCAAGCAAGGCATGGCTGAAGCGCCGGCCCTGGCCCAGGCGGCGGGTCTTCCCTGCCAGGTCTCGGACGCCCGCTTCATCGGCAAGCAGGAAGACAAGAAGGCCAAGACGAGCGTCAGCTACTACGAACTCGCCTGCGGCCAGAGCATGGGCTACATCATGCAGGCGCCGGCGGGCGGCACGCCCACGGCCTTCACCTGCATCGAAGCCGACACCCCGGCCGAAGCCGGCAAGCCCGCGGCCCTGCCGTGCATCCTGCCCGCCAACTCCGATCCGAAGGCGCAGCTCGCCCCGGTGCTGACCAAGGCCGGCGTCCAGTGCGTGCCGGAAAGCGCCCGCGGCATCGGTCAGAGCAAGACCAGCACCTTCATGGAAGTGGCCTGCCAGGGCGGCAGCGGTTACGTGGTGATCGCCAGCGCGCCGTTCGATGCGGCCAAGCCCGCCGAGGCGCAGAACTGCCTCAACTTCGACGACGGGGCCGGCAACATCAAATGCACCCTCACCGACAAGGCCAAGCGCCTGGCGGTGGTGGACAGCTTCGCCAAGGCGGCCACCGCCAGCTGCGTGGTGAAGGACCGCCGCTTCGTCGGCGCCTCCAAGGACGGCTCGAACTTCTACGAAGCCGCCTGCCAGGACGGCAAAGGCTACATCTACAAGGTCGACGGCAAGGGCGCTGTCGCCCAGAGCTGGGACTGCGCCAAGGCGCAAGCCATCCTCGGCGGCTGCGAACTGACCAACGCCCGTGAGGCCGAAACCCAGCAGGCGGCGCTCTACACCCGCCTGGCGAAGACCGCGGGCTCCAGCTGCGACGTCGACAAGTACGCCATCTTCCCGTCGCAAGGGGCCGAAGACATCGTCGAGCTGGTCTGCAAGGACGGTTCCGGCGGCGTCGGGGTGTTCCCGTCCACCGGCAAGGGCCAGGTGCTCGATTGCGGCCACGCCCTGGTGGCGGGCTACAAGTGCGGCCTGAACAAGCCGGAGAGCGGCTATGCGGCGCTCACCGCCGACCTGCGGAAGTTCGACCAGAAGACCTGCACGGTCTCGAACTCGCGCCTCGCGGCCAAGACGGCCAAGGGCACGATCCTGGTCGAAGTCGCCTGCTCGGACGGCTTCAAGGGCTACATGATCGAGTACAACGCGACGCCGACCGTCAGCGCCGTCGGCGCCACCGGCTGCGCCTTCGCCGGCGGCTGCAAGCTGCCCGGCAACACCTAAGTCTCAGCGAAAGCTGGACGAACGAGGCCCGCGGGTTCGCCCCGCGGGCCTTTTTCTTTGGGCTCAGCGGATCGCGGCCTCGATGAACATCGGGCCGCGCTGGGCCATGGCGGCGGCGAAGGCGGTCTCGAATTCCTCCGCCGTCGTGCAGCGCACGGCGGGCACGCCCAGGCCCTTGGCCAGCGACACCCAGTCGATGTTGGGGTCGCCGAGGTCGAGCAGCTTCGAGGCCGACGGCCCGGCCTGGCCCGCGCCGGTGCGGGTCATCTCGATGTTGAGGATGCGATAGGTGTTGTTGGCGAACACCACGGCGGTGACGTCGAGGTTCTCCCGCGCGATCGTCCACAGCGCCTGCACGGTGTACATGCCCGCGCCGTCGCCGTTCAGGGACAGCACCTTGCGGTCCGGCGCCGCCACCGCTGCGCCGACCGCGAGCGGCAGGCCGATGCCGATGGCGCCGCCGGTCAGCGCCAGCACCTCGTGCGGGGCGGCGGTCATGGCCGGGACCGCAATACCGCCGCCGGAGGTGACGCTGTCGTCGCAGATGATCGCGCCCTCGGGCAGGTGGCGGGCGACCGACTGGCCCGCGCTCTGCGGGGTGAGCGCGCCGGTGGGCGCGGCGTCCGGGCGCTTCAGCGGCTGGACCGGGCCTTGGGCCGGGGCGCCGAGGGCGTCGGCCAGCGCGCTCAGGCCGGCGACCGCGTCCTCCGCACGGCCGACGAAATCCAGCACCTCGCAGCCGTCCGGGACCAGCACGCTGGGCCGGTCGGGGTAGGCGAAGAAGGCGACGGGCGTGACCGTGCCGACCAGGACCATCAGGTCGACGCCGTCGAGGTCCTGCAGGGCCATCTCGCCGAAATACTGCATGCGGGCCGGCGCGAAGTGGCCGGCGCCGCGGGCCTGGCGGGCGACGAAGGTGTCGCTGATCACCCGGACGCCGTGAGCCGCGAGCCGCGCGGCCTGCGCCAGGCCCTCGGCGCGGCAGGCCTGGCCGCCAATCAGCACCACCGGCTTTGCGGCCTTGCGCAGGGCGGTGGCGGCCGCTCCCACCGCGGCCTCGGCGGGGGCGGGGCGGACCGCCCGCTGGGCGATGACCGGGGCGGCGGCGGTCTGCAGCCAGGCGGAATCGGCCGGCAGGATCAGGCTGACCGGGCCGCCGGGTGGCCCGTAGCTCGCCGCCACCGCCTCCGCCGCCAGGGCCGGGACGTCGTCGGGGCTCTCGGCGGACTGGGCCCACAGCGAGTTCGGCTTCACCAGGGTCGCGATGTCGGAGTTCAGCGGCGCGTCGTACTGCCGGTGGTAGGTGGCGTGGTCGCCGATCACGTTGACGATCGGGGTGAAGGCGCGCCGGGCGTTGTGCAGGTTGGCGACGCCGTTGCCGTAGCCGGGGCCGAGGTGCAGCAGGGTGCAGGCCGGCTTGTCGGCCATGCGGCCATAGCCGTCGGCGGCGCCGGTCGCCACGCCCTCGAACAGGCAGAGCACCGGCCGCATCTGCGGCTGCCGGTCGAGGGCCGCGACGAACTGCATCTCGCTGGTGCCGGGATTGGCGAAGCAGGCGGTGACGTCGTTGGCCACCAGGGTCGAGAGCAGGGCGTCGGCGCCGTTCATGGAAACACCATCACGTCTGGAGGGGGAGGATCGGCGAACAGCCGCGCGACGGCCCCGGCCCGGAGGCTGCGGGCCAGGGGTTGGGCGATGTAGCCCTTGTCGGTGACTTCGCCGTGCGCGGCGTCGGGGCCGTCGGGCAAAACGAGGGCGCGGGCGACGCGCCCGCCGGCCCCCTTGGCGTGGGCGTTGAACGCCTCGAGGCCGGCCTTCGCCGTCGCCTCGACCTCGGCGCGGGGCAGGCCCGGGTTGGGATAGAGCAGCAGGCCGACGCCCTCGCGGCCTTCGCCGCAGACCACCGCGTCGGTGACCGCGCCGCCGATCGCGGAGATCGCGCCGATACGCAGGTCGCCGACGCCGACGAAGGTGCCGCTGGCCAGCTTGAAGTTCTCCGACAGCCGGCCGTCGAAGATCAGGCCCTGGGTGGGGTCCTGCGGATCGACCAGGCGGGCGGCGTCGCCCAGCACATAGAAGCCCTCGTCGTCGAACACCTGGGCGGAGAGTTCGGGCCGGCCGAGATAGCCCTGGGTGACCTGCGGGCCCTTCACCCGGAAGTCGAGCTTGCCGGCCTCGGGGACCAGCCGGACCGAAGTCCCGGGAATCGGCAGGCCGATCAGGCCCATGCGCTCGTTGGTCCAGTGGACGTTGCAGGCGGTGGGGCCGGTTTCGGTGGCGCCGTAGCCGGAGGCGAAGCTGATCCGCTCGCCCACCGTGCGGACCGCCACCGCCTGGATGCGGTCGGCCACGGTCTGGCCGAGCGCCGCGCCGCCGTACTGCAGCACCCGCACGCGCTGGAAGAACCGCCGCGCCAGCGCCTCGTCGCGCTCGAGTTCGTCCACCAGCAGCATCCAGCCGGCCGGCACCATGTTGTGATAGGTCGGCGCGACCTCCCGCAGGTTCCGCACCGTCTCGCCGAACCGCGCGGCTGTGGGCTGGCCGGTGTCGATGTAGAGCGTGCCGCCGCGGTGCAGCGACATGTGCAGGATCGAGTTGGCCCCCAGGCTGTGGCTCCACGGCGCGGAGTTGACCATCACCGGGGGCTCGGGATCGTCGAAGCAGGCGGCGATCTGCGCGGAGTTCAAGGCGATGTTGCGGTGGGTGATGATCACCGCCTTGGGGTGCCCGGTGGAGCCGGAGGTCAGCAGGTATTTGGCGTGGTCGTCCGGCGTGGCGATCGCCTGGGCGGGCGCGGCGCCCAGCAGCTGCTCCAGCGCGATGTCGCCGGGCCGCGGGTTGTGCGCGGCGATCACCGGCAGGCCGGCCAAGCACTCGGCGGAGAGGCCTTCGGCGAACAGGGCGGCGTCCTCGGTGTAGACGCAGGCTGGGGCCAGCACCGCGCAGGCGTGTGCGAGGCGGGCGAGGTTCGCGCCCTTCAGCCCGTACTGCGGCGACACCGGAGCGACCGGCAGGCCCTGGCTCATGGCGGCGTATTTGACCAGCGCGTGGTCGATGCCGTTGGCGGCGAGGATCAGCAGCGGGCGGGGGCCCACGACGCCCAGTCCGCGCAGGCCTCCGGCCAGCACCGCGATGCGCTCGCGCGCCTCCGCGAAGGTCACCGTGCGCCAGCCGTCGCCGGACCGCTCCGCCAGCCAGATCCGCTCGGGCGCCGCGGCGGCCCAGTGGTCGAGCGCCGCGCTCGTGGTCTGGAAGTGGGTGGCGTACGGCGTCGGGTTGGTCAGCACCAGCTCGCCGCCCGGGCGGCGGTCCACCTCGAGCCGCCGCGGCGCATAGCGCGGGTCGCGGAAGGCGGCGGTGGCGGCGCGCAGGTTCGCATCCATGGAAGCTTTATTCCAAGCCCCACGGCCGATGGGAAGCCTTAGCCGGCCAGGGTCGCCAGCCGCCGCTCCAGGAACAGCCGCTCGGCGGGCGCGGGTCCGAGGGCCAGCGCCGCCGCCAACGCCTCGGCCGCCTCCGCTCTCCGTCCAGCCATGGCGCAGAGGCCGGCGCGGGCGGCCTGGTAGGGCAGCCAGTCGGCCGGCGCGCCGGCGGCGGCCAGCGCCGCCAGGCCCTGGTCTGCGCCGCGCGCCTCGCCCACCGCGACGGCGCGGTTCACCAGGGTGACCGGATTGGGCCGCAGCGCAGCCAGCACGTCATAGAGCGCGGCGATCTGGCTCCAGGGCGTCGCGCCGCCCTCCGTTCGGGTCAGGTGGGCCGCATGGATGGCGGCCATGATCTGGCGCGGCCCGCTGCGGCCCAGTCCCGCGGCGCGGTCCAGCAGGCGGTCGCCCTGCGCGATCAGGTCGCGACGCCAGAGCGCGGTCTCCTGCTCGGGGGGCGGGACCATGGCGCCGGTGTCGTCCAGCCGCGCCGGACGCCGGGCCTCGGCGTAGCGGACCAGGGCGGCCAGGCCGAGCACCTCGGGCTCCTGCGGCGTCAGGTCGGCCAGCAGGCCCGAGAGCCGCAGCACCTCGTCGGCGAAGCCCGCCCCGTCGCCGGCCAGGGCGGCGTCCTCATAGGCCTGGGCGTAGGCGATCTCGAGGGTCGACAGCACCGCCTCCAGCCGCTCCGGCCAGGCGGCGCGGCCGGGAACCTCGAAGGGCACGCCGGCGTCGCGGATCTTGCGCTTGGCCCGGGTGATCCGCTGCAGCATCGCCGGCTCGGCGACCAGGAAGGCGCGCGCCAGGCGCCCGGTCGAGAGGCCGCAGACCACCTTCAGGGTCAGCGCGGCGCGGGAGTCCGGCGCGATGGCGGGGTGGCAGCAGACGAAGATCAGCCGCAGGCGCTCGTCGGGGATCGGCTCGTCGGCGGCCATCAGGGCGTCCTCGGGCGTGGGCGCCGGCTCGGGCTCGTCGAGCACGGCGCGCTCGCGGGTCGCCGCCCGGCGCTTGGCGTCGATCGCCTTGCGCAGCCCCACGCGCCACAGCCAGGCGGCCGGATCGCGCGGGGCCTGCTGCGGCCAGACGGTGAGGGCGGCGGCCGCAGCGTCGGCGAAGGCGTCCTCGGCGAGGTCGAGGTCGCGCAGCCGCGCGGCCAGGGCCGCCACCACCCGCGGCCGGGCCGTGGCGATCGCCTGGGCGGCCTCGCGCATGGCGTCAGTGCTGGATCAGCGGCCGCACCTCGACCTTGCCGCCGTCCACCGCCGGAATCCGCTTGGCGATGGCCAGCGCCGCGTCGAGGTCGGGCACGTCGACCAGGTAGTAGCCGCCCAGGTGCTCGCGGGTCTCCGCAAACGGACCATCGTGCACGGTCTGCTTGCCGCCTTCAGTCAGGACGGTGGTGGCGGTGGTGATCGACTGCAGGCCGGAGCCCGCCTGCATCACGCCCTTGGTGCGCAGCTCGCCGGCCAGCGCCATGTGCCGGGCGACGATGTCCTTGCGCGCGGCTTCGCCCGCCGGGCCTTCGTAGGCGCTCTCGGCTTCGTAGATCAGGAGCATGTACTGCATGGTGTGGTCCCCCGTGTGGGTCTGAGCTTCGCCGACGCGAACAGCCGCGTCATCAGGGAGACGCGCAGGCGGCGCGGGATTCGACAGGCGCATCGCAAAAAGAACTGTCATCCCGGAAAGCGCGGAGCGCTTGTCCGGGACCCATGCACACCGGATCTCTCCGGATATTCAGCGACCACGGGTGTTCATGGGTCCCGGTCTTCCGCTTCGCGAAAACCGGGATGACAGCTCAAGGGGAAAGCGTCTCCAGGAACCGCACCGGCTGGCCCAGGTGCGGCGCGACCACCTCGTCGTCGCGCATGACCACGCGGCCGCGGATGATGGTGGCGATCGGCCAGCCCTTGGCCTCCAGGCCGTCGAAGGGCGTCCAGCCGACGCGGCTGGCCATCTGGCCGTGGGTGATGGTGCGTCGGGCGTTCAGGTCGACGATGGTCAGGTCGGCGTCGTAGCCCACCGCCAGCCGGCCCTTGTCGGCCATGCCGAAGATGCGATTGGCGCCATGGCTGGTGAGGTCGACGAGGCGCTCGAGGCTGAGCCGCCCCTCCGCCACATGGGTCAGCATCACCGGCAGCAGGGTCTGTACGCCGGGCATGCCCGACGGCGAGGCGGGGTAGGGCCGGGCCTTCTCCTCGGCGGTGTGCGGCGCGTGGTCGGAGCCGAGGACGTCGGCGACGCCGTTGGCGATCCCCGCCCACAGGCCCTCGCGGTGCTCGGCGCCGCGGATCGGCGGGTTCATCTGGGCGTAGCCCTTCAGCCGCTCGTAGGCCTCCGGGCCGGCCAGCGTCAGGTGCTGCGGGGTGAACTCGACGCTGGCCACGTCCTTGTGGGCGGCGAGGTAGGCCACCTCCTCGCGGGTGGTGACGTGCAGGACGTGGATGCGCTTGCCCAGCGACGTGGCCAGCCGCACCAGCCGCTCGGTGGACTGGATCGCCGACTGCGCGTCGCGGACCTCGTAGTGGCTGGTCCAGTCGCCGGTGCGGGCCAGCGGCCGGCGGTCGGCGAGACGGTACTCGTCCTCGGAGTGGAAGGCGGCGCGGCGGTTGATGTGGCGCAGCACCTGCTCGATGCCCTCGTCGTCCTGCACCAGCAGGCTGCCGGTCGAGGCGCCCATGAACACCTTGATCCCGCAGCAGCCGGGCAGCCGCTCAAGTTCGCCGAGAAAGGCGGCGTTCTCGTGCGTGCCGCCGACGTAGAAGGCGTGGTCGCAGTGCATGCGCCCCTCGGCCCGCGAAAGCTTGTCGGCGAGCGCGTCGGGATCGGTGGTGGTGGGCTCGGTGTTCGGCATCTCGAACACGGCGACGACGCCGCCCAGGACGGCGGCGCGGGACCCGCTCTCCAGGTCCTCCTTCCACTCCAGGCCGGGCTCGCGGAAGTGCACCTGGGTGTCGATGACGCCCGGCATCACCGTCAGGCCGGTGGCGTCGAACACCTCGCCGGCGGACGCCTGGCCGAGGTCCCCGACCGCGACGATCTTGCCGCCGCGGACGCCGACGTCGGCTATGCCGCGCCCAGCGTGGTTCACCACCTCGCCGCCGCGCACGATCAGGTCAAACGTCTCAGCCATGAGCCCCCTCGTTGAGCCTGGAGGGCTCGGTGTCGGTGAACAGTGCAGCGGCCGCCTGCGCGACGGTGTCGACGCTCAGGTCCATCATGTGACAGAGCGCCTGGCTGAAGCCGGGGTCAACCGCGTGGATCTGCTCGAAACTGCGCGGCCCGCGCACCACCCGGGCAGCCTCGCCCCAGGGGGCGTAGTGCCGTTCGTCGGAGGGGCCGAACAGGCCGAGCGTCGGGATGCCGGCGGCCGCGGCCAGGTGCATGGTCCCGGAGTCGTTGCCCATGAACAGCCGCGCGCGCTTGAGGCAGGCGAAGGCGGTGACCAGGTCGACCTTGCCGGCCAGGTCGATGAACCGGCTGCGGGGGACCACGTCCTTCAGCCCCGGCGCCAGCTTCTGGTCTTCCGGGCCGCCCAGCACCATCAGCCGTCCGCCGCGCATCGGCCCGTCGGGGCCCAGCAGCCGCATGGCGACGCGGGAGAACCGCTCCACCGGCCAGGTCTTGCCGACCCAGTTGGCGGCCGGCGCCACCGCCAGGATCGGGCCGGAGCCGGCGGTGAGGTCGTCGGCGTAGGCCTCGATGTCGGGCGAGGTGTAGATGTAGGGCGCGGCCGGCGAGTCCTCGATCCGCAGCGTGCGGGCGGCCTCCAGCACCTTGTGCATCGGCTCGGTCGGCTTGCGGTAGACCGCGCGCCGCTTGGTGGACAGGAACCGCGAGATCGCCGAGCCGCGCAGGTCGACGATCAGGCCCCAGCGGCGCCTGCGGACCTTGCGCCACAGGTCGAACCAGTGGCTGCCGTCCTTGGCCTTGGCGAAGACGATGACCTCGTCGAGGTTGGGGACCTGCGCGAACAGCGGGGCGGCGGCCGGCCCGGCGACGATCGTGAAGCGCGCGTTCGGGATCTCGTCCGCCAGCCGCTTGACGAGGCCGGACGAGAGGACGGCGTCACCGATGCGGGTCGCCGTAATGAACAGAATCGGGAAGGACCCGGGCGCCATCGGCACTCTATAGAAGGCCCTTGGCTGGCGCTCCACCGCTGCCGGTCCCAAATTGTGCGCCATGATGCCGAATCCGCCGATCTACGCCCCCTTGCCCAGCCGCGCGGTCATCGCGCTGGCCGGCCCCGACTGGCGAAGCTTCCTCCAGGGGCTGATCACCCAGGATGTGGAGACGCTCGGTCCGGGCGAGGCGCGGTTCGCGGCCCTGCTGACCCCGCAGGGGCGGCTGCTCTACGACCTGTTCGTGGTCGGCCGCGAGGACGGCGCCTGGCTGGACGTGGCGGCCGAGCATCGCGAAACCATCATCCAGCGGCTGTCCATGTACCGGCTGCGGGCGAAGGTGGAGATCGCCGCGCCGGACCTCCCGGTCTCAGCCCGCTTTCCCGCGCCTGGCGAAGGCCGCGATCCGGCCGGGTGGGTGGCCGATCCCCGGCTGCCGGAGCTGGGCTGGCGCGGCTATGGCGCGACGGCCCCTGAGGGCGTCCAACTCGCCGACGAGGCGGCCTACGAGGCGCACCGGCTGGCGGTTGGCGTGCCCGGCCCCGCCGACTGGGGCGCTGACAAGACCTATCCCATCGAGGCCAACTTCGACCTGCTGGACGGCATCGACTTCAAGAAGGGCTGTTTCGTCGGCCAGGAGACCACCTCGCGCATGAAGCGGCGCGGGCAGGTGAAGAGCCGCATGCTGCCGATCGTCTTCGAGGGACCGCCGCCGGCCGCGGGCGCCGAGGTGGTGGCCGGGGAGCTGCGGGCCGGCGAGGTGCTGTCGGGCGGCGACGGCCGGGCCATGGCGGCGCTGCGGCTGGACCGGATCGGGGGCGGAGGCCTGACCGTCGATGGGCGGCCGGTCCGCGTCGAGCGGCCGGCCTGGTTCGCCGCTGCGCTGGGCGAGGAAGTCGCCTAAAGTCGCGCTGCGACCAGATCGGCCCTTGAGGTTTTGGGCCGGCTCGGCTGAGAGTGCCGCCGATGACGGCTCCCCTGCAACGGTGCGGCTGGCGCGGCATGGCCGGCGACCCGCTTTACGAGGCGTACCACGACACCGAGTGGGGCGTGCCGGAGTACGATTCGCGCGCGCTGTGGGAAAAGCTGGTGCTGGATGGCTTCCAGGCGGGGCTGGCCTGGATCACCATCCTGCGCAAGCGCGAGGCGTTCCGCGCCGCCTTCGACAACTTCGATCCGGAGCTCGTCGCCCGCTACGGCGAGGCGGACCGGGCGAGGCTGATGGCCGACGCCGGCATCATCCGCTCGAACGCCAAGATCGACGCGGCCATCAACGGCGCGAAGATCTACCTGGCCATGCGCGACCGCGGCGAGGACTTCTCCGAGTTCTGCTGGAGCTTCACCGGCGGCAAGCCGATCCAGAACGGCTTCTCCGAGATCGGCCAGGTGCCGGCCCAGACGCCGCTCGCCGTCGAGGTCGCCAAGGCGCTGAAGGCAAAGGGCTTCAAGTTCACCGGCCCGGTGATCGTCTATGCCTGGATGCAGGCCGTCGGCATGGTCAACGACCACATGACCTGGTGCTTCCGCCACGACCACGTCAAGGAGTTGGCGGCCTGATGGCGAAGGGTCCGACGCTGCTGCTCGAGAAGGCCTTCGTGGGCGGCCTGGTCTGCGGGGTGGACGAGGCCGGGCGCGGGCCGTGGGCCGGTCCGGTCAGCGCCGGCGCGGTGATCCTCAACCCGAAGAAGCTCCCCAAGGGCCTCGACGATTCCAAGAAGCTGTCGGCCAAGACCCGCGAGGGCCTGGAGCTGGAGATCAAGGCCAAGGCGTTGGCCTGGGGCGTGGGCTTCGCCTCGGTGGAGGAGATCGCCAGCCTCAACATCCTGCACGCCACGGGCCTGGCCATGTGCCGCGCCATCGAGGCCATGGCCGTCCAGCCGACCTTTGCGCTGGTGGACGGCAACTACCGCTTCAAGCTGCCGTGCGAGGTGAAGACGGTGGTGGGCGGCGACGGCAAGTCGAAGTCGATCGCCGCGGCCTCGATCCTGGCCAAGGTCGCCCGCGACCGGCTGATGGCGGAGATGGACGGCCTCTATCCGGGTTACGGCTTCGCCAGCCACAAGGGCTACCGCGCCCCGATCCACGCCGAGGCGCTGCTCAGCCTCGGGCCGTGCGAGATCCACCGCATGAGCTGGGGGCCGGTGAAGCTGGCGCTGATGGGCAAGGACCCGCTGCAGGCCTTCGCCGACGCCTTGCAGGACGAGCTGCCGTTCGACGGCTGAGGCGCCTTTAACTTCTCGTTGACCACGTTTCGCAACGGCCTCTTCACCATGGAGCCCCAGGATTCAAACTCCTGACTTCACGAGGCGCGTATGGGCTTCCCGGCCGAAACCATCATCCTGGGCGACAGCCTGGAGGAGCTGAAGAAGCTGCCGGACCGCTCGGTGGACCTGGTGTTCGCCGACCCGCCCTACAACCTGCAGCTCGGCGGCGACCTGTTGCGGCCGGACAACTCCAAGGTCGACGCGGTCGACGACGACTGGGACCGGTTCGAAAGCTTCGAGACCTACGACGCCTTCACCAAGGCCTGGCTGTTCCAGTGCCGCCGGGTGCTGAAGGACGACGGCGCGCTGTGGGTGATCGGCAGCTACCACAACATCTTCCGGGTCGGCGCGACCCTGCAGGACCTGGGGTTCTGGATCCTCAACGATATCGTCTGGCGCAAGTCCAACCCGATGCCGAACTTCAAGGGCACGCGCTTCACCAACGCCCACGAGACCCTGATCTGGGCCACCAAGTCGCGTGGCGGCAAGCGCTACACCTTCAACTACGACGCCATGAAGATGGCCAACGACGAGCTGCAGATGCGCTCGGACTGGACGCTGCCGCTGTGCACCGGCGAGGAGCGGCTGAAGGACGAGACGGGCGCCAAGGCCCACCCGACCCAGAAGCCGGAGGCCCTGCTGCACCGGGTGATCCTGGCTTCCACCCGCCCGGGCGACGTGATCCTCGATCCCTTCTTCGGCACCGGCACCACCGGCGCCGCCGCCAAGCGGCTGGGCCGCCGCTTCATCGGCATCGAGCGGGAAGAGGCCTACGCCAAGCTCGCCAGGCAACGGATTGCCAAGGTGATCCCGGCGACCGCCGACGAGGTGGTGATCACCGGCTCCAAGAAGTCCGAGCCGCGCATCCCCTTCGGCCAGATTGTCGAGGCCGGCCTGCTGCGCCCCGGCGACGTGCTCTATGACGACAAGGGCCGCCACGCCGCCCGCGTCCGCGCCGACGGCAGCCTGGTGGTCGGCGAACTGGCCGGCTCGATCCACAAGGTCGGCGCCATGGTGCAGTCCGCGCCCGCCTGCAACGGCTGGACCTACTGGCACTTCAAGACCGACGCGGGCCTCGCCCCCATCGACGTGCTGCGCGCCAAGGTGCGGAGCCAGCTCGCCGCGTGAGCCGATGAGCGACCCGTTCGGGCTCGGGCTCCGGCAGGACGAGAACCGCCTCGCCGAGGCCAATCCCGAGTGGTCGCGCGCCTATGCCGAGGAAGCCGCGCGCATCGCTTCGGCGCTGGGTCCCTTGGTCGTGGCCATCGAGCACTACGGCAGCACGTCCGTGCCCGGCCTGCCGGCCAAGCCGATCATCGACCTGTTGGTGGGCGTCCGCCGGCTGTCCGACGCGGCGGCCAGCGGCCCCTCCATGGCCGCCCTGGGCTATGAGGATCGCGGGCGCGAGATCGTCCCCGGCCACCACATCTACGGCAAAGGCCTCGCGCGAACGCACCTGGCCCACTTCGTCGAGTACGGCCAGGAGGAGTGGATCGTGACGCTGCGGTTCCGCGACCGCCTGCGCAGGGATCCGCGGTTGCGCGACGACTACGCAGCCCTCAAGCGGCGCCTGGTCGTCGAGCATCCCACCGACCGGCGGGCCTATACCGCCGCCAAGACGGCCTTCGTTCAGCGGGTGCTGGCGCTCTAAGGCGCAGGCCTGGGACAACCCCGAGGGCAGCCAACGCCGCCGTCCTGCGTTTGCACCCCCAGCCGGAGGTCTTCGCATGGCGACGGTTCAGGTTTCACGGCTCATCCCGGCTCAGGCGGCGGACGTCTGGCGCACCCTCACCTCCCGCGAGGGCATGAAGGCCTACATGCTGGGCGCGGACGTGCAGACCGACTGGCGCGTCGGCGGACCGATCACCATGCGCGGCGAGTACGACGGCAAGGCCTTCGAGGATCGCGGCGAGGTGCGATCCTTCGAACCACAGCGCTGTCTGAGCTACACCCATCGGAGCTCGGGCGCCCCTGGCGGCGAGCACCTCGTGACCTTCGAGCTGGCCCCCGAGGAGGGCGGCGCCCTGGTCACCGTCACCCAGGCGAGCGCGGATGGCGCGGAGCACCCCTCGGACACGGAGCATAGGGCGCAGTACGAAAAGACCTGGGCCATGATGCTGGAAGGCCTCGAGAAGGCTGTCGTCCGCTAGAGCAGGGCGCCCAGCCCCGCTCGCGCGGCCTTCAGGAACACGCTGGGCAGGGCGTCGAGCCCGCGCCGGGCCGTCCAGATGACGTCGTCGGCCTCGCCCTCGGCGCGCAGCAGCTGCAGGGTCAGGGTGAAGTGGGTGAAGCCGTGCTCCACCTCGCCGACCCCGCGCCAGGAGGCGTCGGCGGGCGCGGCGTCCAGCGCCTCGGCGTCGGACCAGCGCGCGCTGCGCCAGTCGCTGGTCGGCAGGGCCAGCATGCCGCCGAGCAGCCCCTTGGGCGGCCGGCGCACCAGGGCCACCTCCTCGCCGCGGGTCAGCACATAGGCGACGCCATAGCGGTGCGGGCGCTCTGCCTTGGCGGTGCGGCGCGGAAAGGTCTCGGGCGCGCCGGTGGCGAGCGCGGCGCAATGGCCGGCGACCGGGCAACGGTCGCAGATCGGCGCCTTCGGCCGGCACAGGGTGGCGCCCAGGTCCATCAGCGCCTGGGCCCAGTCGCCCGGCCGCTGGTCGCGCACCAGGGCGGCGGCGAGCCGCTTCAGCTCCGGCTTGGCGTCGGGCAGCGGTTGCTCGACCGCGAACAGCCGCGCCATCACCCGCTCGACGTTGCCGTCCACCACGTTGCCCGGCCGGTCGAAGGCGATCGCCGCCACCGCCGCGGCGGTGTAGGGCCCAAGCCCCGGCAGGATCCGCAGGCCCTCCTCGGTGTCGGGGAAGACGCCGCCGTGCTCGCGGGCCACGGCGCGGGCGCAGGCCAGCAGGTTGCGGGCGCGGGCGTAGTAGCCGAGGCCCGCCCAGGCGGCCATCACCTCGCCGTCGTCCTCGTTGGCCAGGTCGGTGACGGAGGGCCAGCGGGCGGTGAACTTCAGGAAGTAGGGCGTGGCGTGCGGCACGGTGGTCTGCTGCAGCATCACCTCGGAGAGCCATACGCGGTACGGGTCTGCCCGCAGGCCGGAGGCCTGCGCCGCCGGCCGCACGCGCCAGGGCAGGTCGCGGGCGCCGGCGTCGTACCAGGCGAGCAGCTGGGCGCGGAGCGTGTCGGCGGTCACGGCCCGTGCATATCGCCATCGGCCCCGGCGCGCAGCGACTATCGGCTCCGTCCGCTATCGCCAGCGCGGCCAGGACAGGTAAGATCAGGCCATGCGCCGGCCCTTGCCCTCGCCCGAAGAAGCCATGCGGATCCTCACCGCCAAGCGCACGCGGCCGGTCCGTCGGCCGCCGCCGCCGCTCGGACGGGCGCTGAACAAGACCCTGCGCGAGTTCGACGCCCGCTTCGGCCAGGGCCCCGGCGCGTTGCAGGCCCGCTGGCGCGAGGTGGTGGGGCCGGAGGTCGCCAAGCGCACCGAGCCGGTGAAGCTGGTGAAGGGCCGCAACGGCGGGCCGTCGTCGCTGGAGATCCGCGTGGCCGGACCCTCGGCCGCCATCATCCAGCACCAGGCCCACGAGATCCTGGCGCGGGTGAACCTGTTCCTGGGCGCCGAGGCGGTGCAGAAGCTGCGGATCGTGCAGGGGCCGCTGCGCGCCCTGGCCGAGCCGCCGCCGCCGCGCAAGCGCCTGGCGCCGCTCGACGCCGCGCAGGAGGCGAAGCTGGCGCAGGACCTCGCCGACGCGCCGGACGGACCGCTGAAGCGGGCGCTGATGGCGCTCGGCCGCGGGGTGTTGCGACAGCAGCGATAGATTGACTCGAAAGCGCCACCGTCCCATCCGCTAGGGATAGGTGGGCGAACCGCGCGACGCGCAGGGAATCGCGCTTTAATCTTTCATTCGAATCCGCAGGAAGGTCACCATGCTCAGCCGCCGTCTCCTCGTCGTCGCAGCCGCCGTGGCCGGCCTCTCGCTCGCCGGGTGCAACAAGGGCGCAGCCAGCGGCGGCGTCTCCACCGACGACATGAGCCTCGGCAAGGCCGACGCCAAGGTGCAGGTGACGGAGTACGCCTCGGCCAGCTGCAGCCACTGCGCGCGGTTCAACAACGAGGTCTTCCCGGCCTTCAAGGCGAAGTACATCGACACCGGCAAGGTGCACTACACCCTGAAGGAGTTCCTCACCCCGCCGGAGCAGGTGGCCGCCGCCGGCTTCCTGGTCGCGCGCTGCGCGGGCAAGGACAAGTACTT
This sequence comes from Phenylobacterium hankyongense, assembly GCF_003254505.1. NCBI lineage: Bacteria > Pseudomonadati > Pseudomonadota > Alphaproteobacteria > Caulobacterales > Caulobacteraceae > Phenylobacterium > Phenylobacterium hankyongense. The sequence goes on from NZ_QFYP01000001.1 coordinate 2,021,610, forward strand.
CACGGTCCTGGACTCGATCTACAAGAACCAGGCCGAGATGTTCCAGACCGGCGACTTCCGCGGCGTCCTGCTGCGCATCGCCCAGTCGTCGGGCATGACCGAAGACCAGTTCAACAAGTGCGTCGCCGACGAGAACGCGCTGAAGGCCCTGAACACCCGCGTCGAGCGGGCGGTGAAGGACGACAAGATCACCGGCACGCCCAGCTTCCTGGTCAACGGCAAGAAGGTGGCCGAGGGCGAGGTCAGCCTGGCGCAGCTCGATACCGCCATCACCGAAGCCGCGAAGTAGGAATGGCCATGGGCTCGTTCAGCCGCCGCGCCGCGCTCGCCGCCGCCGCCCTCCTGATCGCCGGGGCCGCCGTGGCGGCGCCGGTCGCCGGCCCGCAGGACATGAGCCTCGGCAATCCGAAGGCCAAGATCCAGGTGCTGGAATACGCCTCGCTGAGCTGCCCGCACTGCGCGAAGTTCAACGAGGACGTCTTCCCGGCCTTCAAGAAGAAGTACGTCGACACCGGCAAGGTCCGCTACACCCTCAAGGAGATGCTGACCGATCCGCCGGAAGTGGCGGCGGCGGGCTTCATGATGGCGCGCTGCGCCGGGCCCTCGAAATACTTCAAGGTGGTCGACGAGGTGTTCCGCAGCCAGCCGCGCTGGCAGACCACGCCGATCAAGCCGGTGTTCCTGGAGATCGCCAAGGCCAACGGCCTGACGGACGCCCAGTTCGAGGCCTGCCTCGCCGACGAGGCGGCGCTGAAGGCGGTGCGCGGCCGGGCGCAGGACGCCCAGGACCACGACGGCGTCGACGGCACGCCGACCTTCTTCGTCAACGGCAAGAAGGTCGGGGCCGGCGACATGAGCCTGGCGGAGCTTGAGGCGGCGATCGCCGCGGCCGGGAAGTAGGAGGGCGCGAGCGCCGTGCACTTCCAGAGGCTGCGCCTCGCGGGCTTCAAGTCCTTCGTCGATCCGACCGAGTTCCGGATCGAGCCCGGAGTCACGGGCATCGTGGGGCCGAACGGCTGCGGCAAGTCGAACCTCCTGGAAGCCCTGCGCTGGGTGATGGGCGCCAACTCCGCCAAGGCCATGCGGGCCGGCGGCATGGACGACGTGATCTTCGCCGGCGCCGCCAACCGGCCGGGCCGCAACCACGCGGAAGTCTCGCTGACCATCGACAACGCCGACCGCCGCGCGCCGGCGGCGTTCAACGACCACCCGGTGCTGGAGGTGGTGCGCCGGATCGACAAGGGCGCCGGCTCCACCTACCGGATCAACGGCCGCGAGGTGCGGGCCCGCGACGTCCAGCTCCTGTTCGCCGACGCCTCCACCGGCTCCAACTCCCCGGCGCTGGTGCGCCAGGGGCAGATCTCCGAACTGATCGCCGCCAAGCCGCAGAACCGCCGGATGATCCTGGAAGAGGCGGCCGGCGTCTCCGGCCTGCATTCGCGCCGGCACGAGGCCGAGCTGCGGCTGCGCGCCGCCGAGGCCAACCTCGCCCGGCTCGACGACGTCGCCCGCGAGCTGGAGACCACGCTCGGCCGGCTGAAGCGCGAGGCGCGCCAGGCCGAACGCTACAAGAAGCTCTCCGCCGAGATCCGCACCCTGCAAGGCGCCGTGCTCTATGCCCGCTGGGACGAGGCCCGCGCCGCCGCCGAACGCCTGGGCGCCGAGGCCGCCGCCGCCGTGCGCGCCGTCGAGGAAACCGCCCAGCGCGCCGCCCAGGCCACCACCCGCGCGGCGGTCGCCGAGGAGGCCATCAAGCCGCTGCGGGAGGCCGAGACGGTCTCCGCCGCGATCCTGCACAAGCTGGCGATCGACAAGGACCGCCTGGACCGCGAGGCCGAGGCGCACGCCGCCGAGCTGGAGCGGCTGGGCGGGGAGATCACCCGCATCGACGCCGACCGGGCGCGCGAATCCCACATCGTCGAGGACGCCGATGCGGCCCTGACCCGGCTGGCCGACGACCTCGCCGCCCTGGAGGCCGCCATCGCCGCGGCGCCCGAGCGCGCGCCGGAGCTGGAGGCCGCGGCCCGCGCCGCCGAGGCCACCCGCGCCGCCGCGGACGCCGAGGTCGAGCAGCTCGCCGCCCAGATGGCCGCCGCGGAGGCGCATCGCCGCGCCGCCGCCCAGCGGGTGGAGGAGGCGCAGGCCCGCGTCTCGCGCACCCGCCGCGCCCTCGACCAGGCGCGCCACGAACGCGAAGCCCTGGGCGCCCCCGCCAACCCGCAGGCGGCGCAGGCCAAGGCCGAGCTGGAGGCCGCCGAGGGCGCGCTCGCCGCCGCCCGCGCCGCGCTCGACGCCGCCGAGGACCAGCGGGTCAAAACCACCGAGGCCGAGGCCATCGCCCGAGAGGCGGCGCGCAAGCTGGACGAGCAGCTCGGCCGCTTCACCGCCGAGGCCCGCGCCCTGGCCGGGCTGGTGGCCCAGGCCCGCCGCGGCGGCTTCACCCCGGCCCTGGACGCCGTATCGCCGGACCGCGGATACGAACGCGCCCTGGCCGCCGCGCTCGGCGACGACCTGGACGCGGCGCTCGACCCCAAGGCCCCGTCCTTCTGGGGCGGCCGCGAGGCGCAGGCCCCGGCCTGGCCCGCGGGCGCGACGCCGCTGGCGCCGCTGGTCAAGGCGCCGGCCGCGCTGGCCGCGCGCCTGGCCTTCATCGCATTGGCGGACCGCGCCGACGGCGACCGGCTGCAGGGCCAACTCGCGCCCGGCTGCCGGCTGGTGTCGAAGGAGGGCGACCTCTGGCGCTGGGACGGCTTCACCGCCCGCGCCGACGCGCCAAAGCCTGCCGCCGTGCGGCTGGAGCAGAAGACCCGGCTGACCGAGGTCGAGACCGAAATCGAGAAGCTGGAGCCCCGCGCCAAGGCCGCCCGCGAGGCGCTGGCCGCCGCCGCCGCCGCGTTGCGCACAGCCGACGAGGTGCTGCGGACCGCGCGGCGCGAGCCGCCGGCGCTGGAGCAGAAGGCCGCCCAGGCCCGCGCCGCCCTGGAACGCTTCGAGCGCGAGGCCGCCCGCAAGGAAGCCCACGCCGCCTCGCTGGACGACGTCATCCGCCGCTTCGAGGCCGAGCTGGCCGAGCATGAGGCGGCGCTCGTCGCCGCCGCCGAGGCCGCCGCGGGCGAGGGCGCCGCCCACGACCTGGCCGACCGGCTCGCCGCCGCGCGCGCCGCCGCCGGACCGGCCCGCGAGGCCGCCGCCGCCGCCCGCAGCGCCCTGGAGTTGGAGATCCGCGAGCGCGACGGCCGCGCCCGGCGGCTGGAGAACCTGACCCGCGACCGCGACGACTGGACCCGCCGCACCGCCGCCGCCGCCAAGCGGCTGGAGAGCCTGGCGCAGGCTCGGGACAAGGCGAAGGCCGAACTCGACAAGGCCCGGATCGCGCCGGAGACCCTGGACGCCCGCCGCGGCGCCCTGCTGGACGAGCTGTCGGCGGCGGAGGCCCGTCGCGCCAAGTCCTCCGACGCGCTGGCCGCCGCCGAGCACGAGCGCGCCGAGGCCGATCGCGGCCTGCGCGCCGCCGAGGCGCAGGCGTCCGAGGCTCGCGAGCTGCGCGCCAGCCTCGCCGCCCACGCCGAAGCCGCCGCCCAGCGCCTGACGGAGGTCGGCGCCCAGATCCGCGAAACCGCCCGGATCGAGCCCGAGGAGCTGGCCCGCAAGCTCGCCGACGAGGCGGTCGCCATTCCCGCCGACGCCAGCGGCATGGAGGGCCATCTCTACAACCTGGAACGCCAGCGCGACGCCATCGGGCCGGTCAACCTGCGCGCCGAGGAAGAGGCCGGCGAGCACGCTGCGCGCCTGCTGGCCATGCAGACCGAGCGCGCGGACCTGACCGGCGCCATCGCGCGGCTGCGCGAGGGGATCGACGAGCTCAACGCCGAGGGCCGCGAGCGGCTGGTCGCCGCCTTCGAGGTGATCAACGAGCACTTCAAGACGCTGTTCTCGACCCTGTTCGAGGGCGGCCAGGCCGAGCTGCGGCTGGTCGAATCGGAAGATCCCCTCGAGGCCGGCCTGGAGATCTACGCCTGCCCGCCGGGCAAGCGGATGGCGACCATGAGCCTGATGAGCGGCGGCGAGCAGGCGCTGACCGCGGCGGCGCTGATCTTCGCCGTCTTCCTCGCCCAGCCGGCCCCGATCTGCGTGCTGGACGAGGTGGACGCGCCGCTCGACGACGCCAACGTCGACCGGTTTTGCAACATGCTCGACGAGATGCGCCGGCGCACCCAGACCCGCTTCATCGCCATCACCCACAATCCGGTGACCATGGCCCGCATGGACCGGTTGTTCGGCGTCACCATGGCCGAACGCGGCGTCTCGCAACTGGTCTCGGTGGATCTGCGCCAGGCCGAAGCCATGGCCGCGCAATAGCGGCCGTCGCGGACGTGGCTCGCGGTGGCGGCGGGTCATATGTCGCGACCGGAAATAACGCCAGCAAAAACAGCTACTTATGAACCTCCTGCCCAGCCTTGACGCACCGCATCACGGTCTATAGGTTCCGCGCGACCTGAAAGCCCCAGCCGTGGCGGCGGACGTCGCGGTCTATAGGCTCGACGCATGCCCCAGACGGACGAATCGCGAGACGAGGCGCTAAAGAGCCTCGACGCGCGATTGGCCGCGTTCGAGGCGAAGCGTACGCCGAAGTCCGGCGTCGCGACGCAGCGGGCCATGGGGCAGGGTTACCGCTTCCTTGGAGAAGTGGTGGGCGGGGTGCTCGGCGGGCTGGGTTTCGGCTGGCTGTTCGACAGCTTCGCGCATACGGCCCCCTTCGGCCTGATCGGCGGTCTGCTGATCGGCGTGGGGGTGTCCACCTTCGTCGCCATCCGTGGCGCCGGGGCGTGGGCCAAGACGGAGTCGGAAACGACGGCGCCCAAGCCGGACGTCACCGACAAGACGGACGATTGAGACGGTAGGACAGATGGCCGAAGCGCCCCCGATCGCACCGATGGAACAGTTTCTGGTCCATCCCCTCGTGAAGATCCCGCCGTTGCACATCGGCGGCTTGACGCTGGACATGTCGATCACCAACGCGACCCTGGCCATGGCCTTCGCGGCCTTCGTGGCCTGCGCCTTCCTGTTCGCCGCCGGCAAGCGCCAGCTGGTGCCGGGCCGCCTGCAGTCCGTGGGCGAGAGCCTCTTCGACCTCATCGACCAGACCCTGGTCGGCCCGATCATGGGCCACTCGGGCCGGCCCTATGTGCCGTTCATCTTCACCATCTTCATGCTGGTTCTGGTCATGAACATGGCCGGTCTGTTGCTGGCGTTCGGCAACCTGGCGCACCAGGAGTGGACCTTCACGGCCACCGCCCAGCTGGCGGTCACCCTGACGCTGGCGCTGATCAGCTTCCTCAGCGTGGTGGCGATCGGCTTCATCAAGAACGGCCTGGGCTTCTTCAAGCTGTTCACGCCCTCGGGCCTGCCGCTGCCGATGCTGATGCTGGTGGCGCCGCTCGAGTTCCTGTCCTTCATGATCCGGCCCGTGACCCTGGCCATGCGACTGTTCGGCAACATGCTGGGCGGCCACGTGGTCATGTACATGTTCGCCAGCTTCGTGGTCGGCCTGGGGCTGTTCGCCCTGCAGGGCGGCATCGCCTACCTGGCTTTCGCTGGGTCGGGCGTCTCGTTCGCCATGGTGGTCGCCTTGACCGCGCTGGAGTTCATCGTGGCCTTCCTGCAGGCCTTCGTGTTCGCCGCGCTGACCACCGTCTACCTCAACGACGTCGTGAACCTCGGTCACGGCCACTAGTCATCAACCGAATTCTCCAAAGGGGTTAAGAGCAAATGGATCCTGTTTCCGCCAAATACATCGGCGCTGGCCTGGCCACGATGGGCCTCATCGGCGCGGGCGTCGGCCTGGGCGTGCTGTTCGGCAACTACCTGGCGTCCGCCATCCGCAACCCGTCGGCCGCCGCCAGCCAGCAGCCGATGCTGTTCCTCGGCCTTGCGCTGACGGAAGCCCTGGGCATCTTCGCGCTCGTGATGGCCTTCATCATCCTGTTCGTGAAGGTCGGCTAACCACCCATGCAAGGTCCCGCTGCCGAGACCCACGAAGAGACCGGGGCGCCGGGCCACGAAGAGGGCTCCGGCGGTCTGCCGCAGTTCGACGTGGCCATGTGGCCAGGCCAGATGGCCTGGTTCCTGATCTTCTTCGTGATCGTCTTCATCCTGATGTCGCGGGTGTTCGTGCCGCGGATCGGCGGGACCATCGCGGAGCGTGAGGGCAAGATCGCAGGCGACGTGGCGGAAGCCCGCCGCCTGAAGGAAGAGGCGGACGCGCAAGCCGCGGCCGCCGCCGCCGACACCGCCCAGGCCCGCGCCCAGGCGATGAAGCTGGCCTCCGAAGCCCGCGCCAAGGCGCAGGCCGAGATCTCCGCCCGCCTCGCCGAGGAAGAGGCCCGCCTCGCCCAGACGGGGGCGGCGGCCGAAACCCGGATCGCCGCCGCTCGCGACGCGGCCATGGCCAGCGTGGGCGACATCGCCGCCGACGCCGCCAAGGCCATCGTCGACAAATTGACCGGCAAGTCGCCGACGCCGGCGGAGCTCGCCTCCGCCGCGCCGGCCCGGGCCTGAAGGAAGCCATCGTGGAAATCCTGACCGACGCTCACTTCTGGGTTGGCGTCGCCCTCGTGGTCTTCGTCGGCGTGCTGGTGATGGCCGGCGTGCCCGGCCTGGCCGCCAAGGCGATCGACGCCCGCGGCCTCAAGGTCCAGTCGCAGCTCGACGAGGCCAACCGGCTCCGCGAGGAGGCGCAAGGCCTGCTGGCGCAGATCAAGACCCAGCGCGAGCAGTCCGAGAAGCTCGCCGCCGAGATCATGGCCAACGCCCGGGAAGAAGCCCAGCGCCTGCAGGCCGACTCCCAGGCCAAGCTCGCCGAGCAGATCGAGCGCCGCGGCCAACTGGCCGAGCGCCGGATCGCCATGGCGGAATCGCAGGCCGCCGCCGAGGTCAAGGCCGCCGCCGCCGACCTGGCGTCCAGCATGGCCGAGCGGGTGTTGACCCAGCGGCTGGCTGGCGCCAAGACCGATCCGCTGGTCGACAAGGCCATCAGCCAGCTCGCCGGCAAGCTGCAGTAACAGCGCTCCGCGCGGCCCGGCGACAGCCGGCCACCAGATACAACGAAGCCCCGGATCCGCATCCGGGGCTTCTTGCTGTTTGGTCCCAGCTTTCGCCGGGATGGGCGATCGTTCCGGTTACGCCTCGCGCGGCCGGAAGCGGCGCTTCAGGTAGCGGCGGGCATTGATCGCAAAGCGGATGCGCTTGGGCAGGACCAGGCGCTCGACGCGCAGGTACTGCTGCCAGAAGACCAGCACGATCTCCGGCTCGCGGCGCATCAGCCGCCGGATCGGAAAGACCATCTTCGGGTGGGCGCGCTGCATGCGCACGAACTGCCGCTTCGCCCGGAAGGAGTTGCGCAGCACGATCATCAGCCCGACGACCAGCAGCGGCAGGCCGATGTGGCCCGGCAGCGGGGCCAGCACCAGACCGGCTAGCATGATCACGCTGCCCAGCGTCAGCAGCAGGAAACGGCTGATCCGCCCGGCGATCTCGCGGGCGTACTCGTCGGAGGCGCGATGGACGCGCAGGCTGGGCATGGCGAAGGACACGTGGGGCTACCTGGGGGCGCACGGATGGGCCGGGGGAGGTCGGACCACCACCGCGCTAAACCCGATATGCGAACGCGTCGTGGAGTCGTAAAGGCAACGCCGGGTTAATTTTTAGGATTGTCGATCTATTCGGCCGCTAATGGCGCCGGCGCCACAGTCGTGGGTTCTGGGCGCCACGTCAGCTTCGGCTTGCGGGCCGCCAGCGTCTCGTCCAGACGCCGCAGCGGCGCAAGGTAGGGCGCGCCCTTGAAGCGCTCCGCGTCGCCGGCCTTGGCCGCCTGGGCGAGGGCTTCCAGCGCGTCGCAGAACCGGTCCAGTTCGCGCTTGGACTCGGTCTCCGTTGGCTCGATCAGCATGGCGCCGTGCACCACCAACGGGAAGTACATGGTCATCGGGTGGAAGCCCTCGTCGATCATCGCCTTGGCGAAGTCGAGGGTGGTGATCCCGGTGTCCTCGAGCCAGCTGTCGTCGAACAGCGCCTCGTGCATGCAGGGCCCCTCCGGGAAGGCCGGGGTCATCACCGAGGACAGCCGGGCCTTGATGTAGTTGGCGTTGAGGACGGCGTCCTCGGCCACCTGGCGCAGGCCGTCGGCGCCGTGGCTGCGCATGTAGGCGTAGGCGCGGACGAACATGCCCATCTGGCCCTGGAAGGCGCACATCCGGCCGAAGGCCTGGGCGGCCTCGTCGATGGCTTCCTCGACCAGGTGCAGGCCGCCTTCGCCGTGCACCACCCAGGGGGCGGGGGCGAAGGGGGCGAGGGCCGCCGACAGCACCACCGGCCCTGCGCCCGGCCCGCCGCCGCCGTGCGGGGTGGAGAAGGTCTTGTGCAGGTTGATGTGCATGGCGTCGACGCCGAGGTCGCCGGGGCGAACGCGGCCGACGATGGCGTTGAAGTTGGCGCCGTCACAGTAAAAATAAGCGCCGGCTTCGTGCGTGAGGCGGCTGATCTCCAGGATGTCGCGTTCGAACAGCCCGCAGGTGTTCGGGTTGGTGACCATGATGGCCGCGACGTCGTCGGAAAGCTTGGATTCGAGGTCGGACAAATCGACGCGGCCGTCGTCGGTCTGGGCGATCTCGGTGACCGAGTAGCCGACGAAGGCGGCGGTGGCGGGGTTGGTGCCGTGGGCGGAGGTGGGCACCAGCACCCGGCGGCGGTGGCCGTGGCCGGCGGCCTCGTGGGCGGCGCGGATGGCCAGCAGGCCGCAGAGCTCGCCGTGGGCGCCGGCCTTGGGCGACAGCGCCACGGCGGGCATGCCGGTCAGCGTCTTCAGCCAGTGCGCCAGCCGGTCCATCAGCTGCAGCGCGCCTTGTGTCGTCGACTGCGGCTGCAGGGGGTGCAGGTCGGCGAAACCGGCCAGGCGGGCCATCTTCTCGTTGAGCCGCGGGTTGTGCTTCATGGTGCACGAGCCGAGCGGATAGAGCGCCAGGTCGATGGCGTGGTTCTTCTGGGACAGCCGCACGTAGTGGCGCATGGCCTCGGGCTCGGAGAGGCCGGGCAGGCCGATCGGCGCGGCGCGCACCAGGTCGCCGAGGTCGGAGGCGTCGTGCTCGGGCGCCGGCAGGTCGACGCCGGTCTTTTCCCAGCCGCCGAGCTCGAACAGCAGCGGCTCGTCCTGCAACAGGCCGCGGGCGCCGGTCAGCGAGGCGTGGCCGTCGGAGGCGGCGGCTTGCGGCCGGGTCGGGCGGCCGACGTTATGCAGGGTCATCGGCCGATCTTCCGTTGCAGGGCGGCGACGAGGGCCGCGATGTCGTCTGAGGTGGTGGTCTCGGTGGCGGCCAGCAGCAGCACGTCGTCGAGGCCGGCGTGCGGGTCGAGGCGCGAGTAGGGGACGCCGGCCACCACCCCGTCGGCCAGCAGAGCCTCGACCAGGGCGGCGGCGTCGCCGGGCACGCGCACGGCGACCTCGTTGAAGAAGCGCGGCGTCAGCACCTCGACGCCGGCGACGCCGGCCAGCGCCGCCTTCAGTTCGCGGGCCCGGCCGTGGTTCAGCGCCGCCAGCTGCCGCAGGCCGGTCTCGCCCAGCAGCGACAGGTGGATGGTGAACGCCAGCGCGCAGAGGCCGGAGTTGGTGCAGATGTTGGAGGTCGCCTTCTCGCGGCGGATGTGCTGTTCGCGGGTCGACAGGGTCAGCACGTAGCCGCGCCGGCCCTCGGCGTCGACGGTCTCGCCGCACAGCCGGCCGGGCATCTGGCGGACCAGCTTCTCGCGACAGGCGAACAGGCCGACGTAGGGGCCGCCGTAGTTCAGCGCGTTGCCGATCGACTGGCCCTCGGCGACGGCGATGTCGGCGCCCATCTCGCCCGGCGATTTCAACAGGCCGTAGGACACCGCCTCGGTGGTCACCACGATGAGCAGGGCGCCGGCGGCGTGGGCGGCCTCGGCGATCCTCGTCACGTCGGTGACCACGCCGAAGACGTTGGGGGTCTGGACGACGACGCAGGCGGTCTCCGCGTCGATGGCGGCGATCACCGCGGCCTCGGCGTCGACAGCGGCGCTCTGGCGGACGATCTCCATGCCCTCGGCATGGGCGATGGTCTGGGTGGTGGCGGCATAGTGCGGGTGCAGGCCGCCGGAGAGGATGGCCTTCTCGCGGCGGGTGACGCGTTGGGCCATCATGACAGCCTCTGCACAAGCCGTGGAGCCGTCGTACATCGAGGCATTGGCCACATCGAGGCCGGTCAGCGCGGCGACCTGGGTCTGGAACTCGAACAGCACCTGCAGCGTGCCCTGGGCGATCTCCGGCTGGTAGGGCGTGTAGCTGGTGAGGAATTCCGAGCGCTGGATGACGTGGTCGACGGTCGCCGGCACGTGGTGGCGATAGGCGCCGGCGCCGCAGAAGAACGGCCCGTCGCCGGCCGGCCGGTTCAGCGCGGCGAGCTGGCCGAGCTCGCGCTCCACCTCCAGCTCGCCGGCGTGCAGCGGCAGGTCGAACAGGTCCTGGGCCCGGGCCGCGGCGGGCACGTCCTTGAAGAGCTCGTCGACGCTGGGCGCGCCGATCACGCCGAGCATCTCGGCGCGGTCGTCGGGGGTGAGGGGGAGGTATCTCATGCGGTCAATCCAGGGTGTCGGCGGAGGCGGCGGGCGAGAGGGTTTTTGTCCACGAACCACACGAACCCCACGAACGGGACGGCGCAGCCGTCAGGCCGGGCGCGGGAGACGTGAGGGCCGCGGCGTCGGCCGTTGGGCGCAGGGTTCGTGTGGTTCGTGTGGTTCGTGGACCAATCTGACGGCGCGCGGGCGCGCGCGGCGGGCGGGGGGAGAGGTCGGCGCGACCCCTCATCCGTCCCGCTCGCGCGGGCCACCTTCTCCCACAGGGGGAGAAGGGAACGGGCTTCACAGGGTGGCAAGGAAGGCTTCGTAGGCGGGGCGGTCCATGAGGGCTTCGACCTCGGCGGGGTTCGTCACCTTGAGCCTGGCGAACCAGCCGGCGGCTTCCGGGGCGGCGTTGACCACGTCGGGGCTGCCGGACAGCTCGCCGTTGGTCTCCACCACCTGGCCGGAGATCGGGGCGTAGACGTCGGAGGCCGCCTTGACGCTCTCGACCACCGCGAAGCCGTCGCCGGCCTTGACGGTCTTGCCGACCTCGGGGGTCTCGACGAACACCACGTCGCCCAGCTGTTCGGCGGCGTAGGCGGTGATGCCGACGGTGGCGACGTCGCCATCCAGCTCGACCCACTCGTGATCCTTGGTGAAGCGCATGGGCGGGACCTTTCTGACTAGAGCTTGCGGACGTAGCCGTGGGCGACGAAGGGGGTCTTCACGACCTCGCAGGCCTGGGCCTTGCCGCGGACGATGACCTTCAGCTGCGTGCCCGGTTCGGAGTGCAGCGGCGGCACGAAGCCGAGCGCGATGCCCTGACGCAGCACCGGCGAGAAGCCGCCGGAGGTGACGACGCCGATCACCCGGCCGTCCTCGTCGGCGATCTGCGCGCCCTCGCGGGCCGGCGCGCCTTCCAGCACCTTCAGGCCGACGCGCACCCGCGCCGGGCCGTGGGACAGCTCCTGGGCGATGCGGGCGGCGCCGGGGAAGTCGCGGGCCTCGCGGCGCTTCTTCGACACCGCGAAGCCGAGGTCGCCCTCGATCGGGCTCGTGGTCTCGTCGAGGTCGTGGCCGTAGAGCGGCAGGCCGGCCTCCAGCCGCAGGGAGTCGCGGGCGCCCAGGCCGATCGGCTTGACCCGCGCGTCGGCCAACAGCGTGTTCCAGACGCTGACCGCGGCGTGGCCGGGGACCGAGATCTCGAAGCCGTCCTCGCCGGTGTAGCCGGAGCGCGAGACGATCAGGTCGACGCCGAAGCCGGTCAGCGCGCGGACGTCCATGAACACCATGGTCGCCACCTCCGGCACGTGGGCCGTCAGCACCGCGGCGGCCAGCGGGCCCTGCAGCGCCATCAGCGCCCGGTCCTCCAGCCGCTCGATGACCACCTGGCCGGCCAGCTCGTTGTCGATGACCTTGAAGTCGTTGTCCTTGCAGGCGCCGTTGACCACCACGAACAGGGCGTCGTCGCCGCGGCCGTCGGGTCCCACCGGGCGGCCGGCCATCAGGTCGTCGATGATCCCGCCCTGGCGGTTGAGCAGCACCGAGTAGCGCTGCTTGCCGGGCTTCAGGCCGATGAAGTCGCCGGGGGTGACCTCCTCGAAGGCGGCCAGCGGGGCGACGCCGCGCAGGCGCGCCTGGCCCATGTGGGAGACGTCGAACAGGCCGGCGCTGTCGCGGGTCCAGAGGTGCTCCTTGAGCACGCCCTCGGGGTACTGCACCGGCATGTCGTAGCCGGCGAACTCCACCATCCGCGCGCCCAGCGCCACGTGCGCCTGCGTGAGCGGCGTGGTCTTCAGGACCTTTTCGGCCGGAAGCTCTGGGGGTGTCTCTGGCACTGGGTTGGACTCCGGCTGACGACTGTGCGCTCGGCGCGGTCCTGCGACCTCGCCTCCCGCGCCCCCGCTGTCCCTTGGGCCTGAGAGATTTCGGGTCCGGCGACACCTCGCCCGACCCCCTGCTCCTTCGGCGAACGCCCCTTTCGGGACGCTACTTTCCAGCGTGCATCAGCCCGTCGCGGTCCTTTTGCCTGAGCGTTTCCGGGGCGGTTGCGCCTTCGGCTCCGGATCGAATCCGGTCTCTCCCGCGAGAGTTGGGTGAGCGTGTAGCGACGGGCGCGGGGGAGTCAACGCGGGATGTTGGGGAGGGGGTTGTGGCCCGGATGCTGGCGGCGGGCGAACCCGCGATCAGTATGCCAGCTCCGGCCCACCAACGGAGATTATGGACTTGGCAGCGATCGGGCGCCGAACCCTGCCTAAACCCTTACCCGCGTCGGTACGGCCAATCCCGGCCGCGGCCTCATCGGTTGGAGGCGGCCTGCCGCTGTTCGCACCACGCGGTCATAAAGGTCGCGGGTCTTGGCGTGACGCAGGGTCAGCACGAGAGCCACCTTCATGTGTGGCGCGCGCCGACCCGTGTGGCCATGCGCCCGGGCTGCATAACTCACGTCGAAGACCGGACGGTTGAGCGAACTCGAGTTCATGCGCTTGGTTCGGGTAAAGACCGTCTCCCACTTGTGAGCGTCATCACGTCGAGCGAACTCGGTGGAATACAGCTCCTCGGACGAGAAGAATCCCGATGTCTTTGGCACTGTCGGCTCGATGACGCGACCGTCCTTCTCGTACGGCTCGGGCAAGGTCACGCTGTCGGGCCGGAAGGCAATTTCTAGGCCCCCACGCGTGTAGTTGAGGGCGTCCTCCGGGTCGACGTCGGAGTAGATGCAGAACGTGCCGCGAATTTCGATGCGGCCATGCACGTCGGACGGCACGGGCAATTCCATTCGCACCGAACCCTGCGGCGGCATCTGGCGCTGGTAAAGCACATGGGCCTCGCCGTCGCGGCAGAGCACCAAGTCCCCTACGCCGTGGGGCAGACATCCCCAGCCCACCTCCTCACGAGGGTGATCCCCAGCTTCGGCGTGGTGAATCAAGAGGGCTTTGATGGTGGGGGCCCACAGATGCTCGGCGAACTGCGCCCGGACGCCCGCAGCGCATCGCATCACCAGCGGTGCCGCGAAGCTGGTCCCCTGATTGCCGAAGCCTGTGCCCTGCCGCGCGGCGTCCAGCATGAGGAAGGGGGACGATGTCGATCCGCCGAACGTGATAAGGTCAGGCTTGACGAAACCTGGACTACGCCCCGGCCCCCAAGCGCTGTACGGTGCCCGTCTCCATTGGGTATCGGGCCGGCTGGCCGCCCCCACTGATACTATGTTGACGCCATCCGACGGCGGCTGAACACGGTGGAGACCAGCGTCACGGTCGGCTTCCCCGTTGTTGCCGCAGGCGACAGTGGCCACGGTTTCGCCGTCCGCGAGCAAGGCGTCCAGAGTCGAGGTCCAAGCCGTGACATCGTCGTCCTCAATGGTGATGTCGGGGCCCATGCTGATGTTGATGAAGTCGTAGGCTCGCGAGCTGAGCACATTTTCGATACGCGCCAGGACCGGCAGGAGCGCGAAATCGTCGGCCAGCGTGTCATCGCCGATGACTCGCCAATGCTCGACCGTGGCTGGCGGCGGTCCAGGGATTACGCCTTCTTCCAGGGGGCCGAACAAGAATGCCGACGTCACTCCAAGGCCATGCGAAGAGCCGCCCGGTAGGGGCGCGCCGACATCCGCAGGCTCGTGAAGGGTGACCCAACGGTCCAATCCGTGGTTCGACGGCAGGCCGCCATCAAAGATCGCTACAGCGAGGTCCGGCGCTAAAGCGTCCGCATCCGGAAGCTGGACGCGAAAGGATGCCCTCGCGGAACGGAGGGCCGGTTCAAAGGGCTTGAGCGTCGGCATGCCACGCAGCGCGCGCAGGAAAGTGAAATCGAGAAGAGGCTCGAGGGAGGACCGCACTCCGCGCGCGGCCAGGAACGCCAGCCCCCCGACCTGGCGTGTATAACCATCGAGCACCTCCACTCCGAGGCTGGCGGCGAAGACATTGAACGCATCGAGGATGGCACCCTCGTCGTCCTCGTCCACGTGCAGGACGATCTCAAGCGGAAGGGCACCCTTGCGCGCGGCTAGACCGGCTGCCAGCGGCTTCAGGCGGTCACGGCCTGGTAGCGCGAGGGTCTCGATCTTGCGGAAGTCATCTTCCACATGAGCATCGGCCGGCTGCCAATTGCCGATTGCGCCGGTGAAGCTCGCCAAGTCCTCCACGTCACCCGCCACATAGATCAGAGGAGCCAACAGGGGACGATCGTCGTCGAGGGCCTTCTGTGTGACCAGCTTCTCCGGCCGGATGTGGACCGCGCGACTCCCCATGTGGCGCAGCCCGCATTCCTTGAGCAGGTTCGACGGATAATAGCTCTTGGCCAGGTAGGATGGGTGAAGAGTGAGCCCGATCACCGCCTCATTGGCCGGCAAGGCCAACGGCGGCAGTGCGCGGAGGCCGTGGTTCACGACTTCGCCCTGGCCCTGCAAGCGTCGCCTAGCCTGGGCGAACGAATAGGGGTGAGCTTTCTCGCCCATGCCGCGCGGTGGCCGAGGTATGTCGGAGGACAGCCGCTCGCCGCCGCCCAAGAGATATTTCGGAGTGTCTGAATCTGCCATGTTGCCCCTCAACCATCTCGATTATTTACTCGCCGGTACTTCCTAAGCGTGTCCCTGGCGACGCCCGTGAGCAAGGCGATCTTGCGCTCGGGCATCCCCTCCTCGTCCAACAGCAGCGCGGCGCTCTTTCGAGCCGCCAGCGGTGCGGCGAGTAGCTCGTCGCGGATCGATTCGCAGATGGCGTCGGCTAGCGGCGATTGCGCCACCGTCGCGCGGCGTCGAATCAAGTGCACACTGCGCGTGAGATCGCTAAAGGAGCGTCCGGCCCAAAGCTGTGCAAGTATTGCGATCCACGCGTCCACTTGCTCGACTTGGTCGGCGAACGCCGACCTCAGGCACTCTGCGCTGAGTTCCGGCTTCGGTGCCGGGAAGTGCAGTACGTCGTCGAACCGCCGCCAGATCGCGGGATCCAGCAGTTCGCCGTGGTTCGTCGCCGCCACCAGGATGTTGGAGCTTGGCCAATCGTCCACCTCTTGGAGAATCACGGTGACAAGACGCTTAAGCTCCCCGATGTCAGCGTCGTCGTCGCGGCGCTTGGCAATGGCGTCGAACTCGTCGAGCAGCAGCACGCAGGGTACCGACTTGGCATAGTCCAGTACGGCGCGGATGTTGGAGCCAGTCTTGCCAAGATAGCTGCTCATTACTGTCGCCAAGTCGAGGGTCACGAGCGGCAGACCTAGCTGATGTGCCAGCCAGCGCGCCGATAGAGTCTTGCCCACTCCGGGCGGGCCCACGAACAATAGCGAGCGCGTCGGCGCGAGACCTTGTTGTTCGAGGGCTTGCAGGTTCATCCGCTCCCTGAGCACTTGGTCGAGCTTGCCACGTAGGCGCGGTTCGAGGATCGGCTCCGTCCCCAGTGCATCGGGAAGTTCATGTTTGAGCAATGGGAGCCGGCTGTCGGTATCGACGGGGACGAACGATGCGCTTGCATCCCGCAAGGGTGAGCTGGCCGTTGGCGCGGTAGCTAGTAGTTCGGAGATCTGCATCGCGGTCTCTGGCGCTGCGCTGCGAAGCCCCTTCATAACCTTGCGCAAATATCCCTGTACGTCCTGGGGCCGGCCCGCCAATCCCAACCTCGCAACCTGGACCAAATGTCGATCTATAGGATTGGAGTTGTCCATAACCGGATAAGTTTTCCAACAGAAATAAAGGATTGTGTGAGGGATATCATGGACCAAAACCGGCTTCAACCCGTTGAGCTGGTCCGGAACGGGCCGATCAGCTCGGGTGACGTCGCGTTTCCAAACCAAGGAGGCCGCGCGGCTCTTCCTGAAGCAGATGCTCAACCGTATCGGCCCGGCGATTGCCTTTCTTCCGGTGACTAGGACGTCCTTCGGCATGTCCTGGCCCGGCATCCGGACGCGCGCGAGAAGATCGGTGTCGGTGGCGGGTGGCCGCCTGAAGGCGGCTTCGATCAGGCGGGCGTTCGACCCATGGCGCAGGTCCGACGCTGCGGTGTAGCGTCAAGCTATGAGGTTGATCGGAAGCATTGTCGCGGCGGTGGCGGTGGTGGGCGCGCCGCTCTCCGCTCACGCGCTTTGCATCTATCACGGCAAGGACAACGTCCAGACCACCATCCCGCAGGAATTCAAAGACTCCACATGGGTAGTCCGAGCAACGGTGCTCTCTGCCAGGGATCATTGGTCCGATGCCGGGGATTCCTGGGCCGTGTACCGGCTGCAGGTGGAGCATGCCTACAAGGGCCGTCCGCCGGCCCGCTTGAGGTTTTTCACCTATCGCGACAGTGGCGGTTTCTACCTGGATCGCGGCAGGTCGCATGACATCGGCGGCGAGTACCTGCTGTTCCTGAACCCCAAGGTACGATGGGCGCACGAGCCCGCGGTCGTGACGGGCGCCGTGTTCATGAACTACTCCTGCGGAGTATCGAAGCCTTGGGGCCAGGTTACGGAGGCGGACAAGCGAAGCCTGCTGAAGCTGTCAGGGCGCAGATAGGCGCAGGGGCACGCTCCTGCGTCAGGCGGAGCAGGGTCGGCGGGGCGCCGAGCGATCTGGATGCAGAAGGCGCCGTGGGCGAACTCGATCATCAGCGGGTCCACCAGGCTTGGCCGCAAACGTCAGGTCTGTTCCTGGCCAAACCGCGGCGGCCAGCCGCCGCCTGACGCGGCGAGCTGACATCCGTCAGTGCGGTGCGCATGCGTCCATTCAGGATAAGCGCCGCTCGTCGTCCTCCCGCCCACTTGGCCGCCATGCCCAGCAACACAGACGACGCTTCCGTGCGCCCCGGCGATCTCTGCCGCCATGGTGGCAACAGCTATCCGATCTATGAGGTGCTGTGCGTTCAGGGCGAGCGCGCCTGGCTGCGCGACGTCAGCAGCGGCGTGGAGGGGCTCGTCAACCTGCGGAACTGCTTGCCGCTGAGCCCCGAGCAGGCCGGACGACTCGACGCGGACCTGCGCAGCGCCGCCGAGCTGGAGCCCTCGCCGCCGCATTCGAAGCTGGTCTATGCGCCACGCTCCTGACGCGCACGCAAGCCGAGGCTGCATCCACATCCCCGGCCTGACGGCAGCGCTTGGGTAGGACCGAGCGCGTCCTATTTGACACCTGGAGTAGGAGGAACTTCGGACGACATGGCGACGGGTTGGGCGCACGAAGGCGCGGTCCTGGATCAGATCCACGATACCATCAGCGACGGAGTCGAAGGCGCCCGCGCGCGCCTCCCGCAAGGCGAAGGCACACTGGAGTGCGTCGAATGCGGCGAGGACATCCCGGCGCGGCGACGTGAGGCCTTACCCGGCGTGACCACCTGCATCGCCTGTCAATCTGCGCGAGATCGCCACGTCATGCACTCCATGATCAATCGGCGCGGAAGCAAGGATAGCCAGCTCAAATAGCGGCTCTTGACGCGGCGGAGGCGGCGGGCTGGCATCGGGGGCATGTCCGTTCGCCGCCCGCTGCTGTGCGCCGCCGTCCTTGCCGGGCTGCTGGCGGCCGCGTGCGGGCCGGCGGGGCCGGCCGGGCCGGTGCGCTCGCCGATGCGGGCGAGCGAGCTGGCGCAGCGGGAGCTGCGGGCGGCGGGGCTCGACGAGGCGGTGATCGACGCGCGGCGGCAGGGCGACCGCTGGGTGGTGACGACGCGCCGGCGGGAGAGCTCGATGGCCGGCCACCTGGTGTTCGTGGACGCCCGCAGCGGCCAGGTGACGGTGAAGCGCTACTGGTCGGTGGAGCTCGGGCGGCGGCGGTAGGGCGGCGTGGAGCGCTTCCCTCTCGATGGGAGTGGGGGTGTCGGCTCGGCGCCTGGGGACAGGGCGGCGGGGTCACAGCTCGCACCCCCACCCCCGGCCCCTCCCCGCAAGGGGGAGGGGAGTTTATGTTCTTGATTTGTTCTTGCGTTCGGCGCGCATTTCTGCGAGGGTGTGGGTAGCGTGGCGGACTGCGCCCCGGCGGCCTTTTGCGGGCGGCGCGGAGGCCGGCGGCGCCGGTTGCAATCAAGCGAGACATCGATGGACGAGAACGACGCGCCCCCGGCGGGGCGGGTGCGGCGCCGGCGTGCGCCGCGGGGCGGGCGGGCCGGCAGCGTGCATTGGTCGGCGAAGGTGGCCAAGCGGATCTGCGAGCGGGTGGCGGCGGGCGAGCTGCTCTATGCGGTCTGCCGTGAGCCGGGGATGCCGACGCCGCAGAGCGTGCGGCTGTGGGCGCGGGACAAGCCGGATTTCGCCGAGGCGCTGGCGCTGGCGCGGCGGGCCGGCGGGCGGCCCAGCCACAGCGGCGGCGGGGTGTGGAGCTATTGCGCCGAGACCGGCGAGGAGATCTTCGAGCGGCTGTGCGAGGGCGAGAGCCTGACGGCGATCGGCAAGGACCCGACCATGCCGTGCCTGTCGACTATCTTCTACTGGCGCCGGCGGATCCCGGCCTTCGAGGAGCAGGTGCAGGTGGCCAAGCGCATCCAGGCCGAGCGGTTCTGCGACCTCGGCTGGGAGCTGGCGACCGAGGCGACGCCGGAGACCGCCTACCTGACCCACGTGCGGCTGTCGCAGCTGCGCTGGACGGCGGGGGTGATGGCGCCGCGGGTGTTCCGCATCAAGACCGTGGAGCCGCAGACGCCGCCGGAGCCGCTGACCGTGCTGGTGCGGCACTTCAGGATCGAGACCGACCCGGCGACCGGCGAGCAGAAGGTGGTCGCCTATTGCCCCAACCCGGAGACCGGCGAGGTGGAGCGGGAGGACGCGCCGGGCTGGCGGCCGCCGGCGGGGGCGGTGCGGCTGCCGGGTGGGTAGGGGAAGGGGGTAAGAAGAGGGAGGTCCACGAACCACACGAACCACACGAACATGGGGGGGCGGTGAGGGTCGGTGGCGCTGCGACGCGTTGGTGTGGTTCGTGTGGTTCGTGGACGATTTTGGGGGCGCTGGCGCGCCGGAGCGGGCGGGGCTACATGCGCTCGGGGACGGCGATGCCGAGGAGGTCGAGGGCCTGTTCGAGCTGGCGCAGCGTGGTCTGGGCCAGCGTCAGGCGCGAGGCGCGGACGGCGGGCTCGGCGGCGAGGATCGGGCAGGCGGCGTAGAACCTGGAGAAGCTCTGGGCCAGGCGGTAGGCGTGCTCGGCGACCGCGTTGGGGGCGTAGCGGTCGTAGGCCTCGGTGAGCGCTGAGTCGAAGGCGTCGAGGGTCAGCACCAGGTCGCGCTCGGCCGGCTCGGCGACGGCGACCGGGCCGGCGGCGGCGCCCTCGCCCTCTTTTGCTTCTTGGTCGGCGCGGCGCAGCAGGGATTTCACCCGCACCGCCTGGTAGAGCAGGTAGGGGCCGGTCTTGCCCTCGAAGCTGGTGAAGCGGTCGAGGTCGAAGACGTAGGAGGTGCCGCGGAAGTTCTGCAGGTCGGCGAACTTCAGGGCGGCGACGGCGACCTTGGCGGCGATGTCCTCGAACTCTTCGGGCGGCAGGTCTTCGCCGAGGCCGGCCTCGTGCAGGCGCTCGCGGGCCTTGTCGCGGGTCATCCGGATCAGGTCGTTGAGCTTCAGGACGCCGCCTTCGCGGGTCTTGAAGGGCTTGCCGTCGGTCCCGTTCATGGTGCCGAAGCCGACGTGCTGCAGCTGGCCCTCGGCGGCGTAGCCGGCCAGGCAGGCGGCGCGGAAGACGATCTCGAAGTGGTCGGCCTGGCGCTGGTCGACGGCGTAGATCACCAGCTGCGGATCGAAGCCCTGCCGGCGGTCGAGGATGGTGGCGAGGTCGGTGGTGCCGTACATCGCCGAGCCCTCGGAGGAGACCACCAAGAGCGGCGGCAGCTCGCGCTTGTCGCCTTCCCTGGAGACGCGGACGATGCGGGCGCCCTGGTCGTCGACCAGCAGGCCCTTGGCGTCGAGGTCGGCGACCATCGGCTCGATCAGGTGGTCGACGTCGCTCTCGCCCTTCCAGAGGTCGAAGTCGACGCCGAGCGCGTGGAAGTCGCGCTCCAGGGCGACCTTGGTGACCTTGGCGAAGCGCCGCCACAGGAGGTAGGCGCCCGGCCGGCGGGCCTGCAGCTCGGCGGTGAGCTTGCGGGCGCGGTCGCGGTAGGCGGGGTCGGCCTTGCCCTTGGCGGCGGCCTCCGGATAGAGCCGGTCGAGGTCGGCGAGCTCGACGCCGGCGAAGGCGGCGGGCTCGAGGCTGGCGAGGTCGGCGGGCGTCAGGTCGGCGCGGGCGTTCAGCGCCGCGACCTCGGCGGCGATGGCCGGGTCCTCGTCGGTGACCGCGCCGATCAGGAGGCCCATCTGGTAGCCCCAGTCGCCGAAGTGGGCGTCGCCGACCACGCTGTCGCCGCGGAAGCGGTAGAGGCGCTTGAGCGACTCGCCGAGGATCGAGGAGCGCAGGTGGCCGACGTGCATCGGCTTGGCGACGTTGGGGCCGCCGTAGTCGACCAGCACCCGGCGCGGCTGGGGAACCAGCTCGGCGCCGACCCGCGGATCGGCGGCGATCTGGTTGGCGCGGTCGGCGAGCGCCGGCTCGGCGAGCTTCAGGTTGATGAAGCCGGGGCCGGCGATCTCGACGGCGGCCAGGCGCGGGTCGCCCTCCAGCCGGGCGGCGACGGCGGCGGCGAGCTCGCGCGGGTTCTTGCCGACGCGCTTGGCCGCGGCCAGGGCGCCGTTGGACTGGAAGTCGGCGAGGTCGGGACGGTCCGACGGCGTCACCCGGCCGAGCTCGGCGGGCAGGCCAACGGCGGCGAAGGCGGCTTCGACCGCTTCGCCCAGAGCCCGTTTCAGGTCGCTCATCGGGGCTGGGAGGCGCCCTCGGCGGCGACCGTGGTCGCGGCGCCGGCGTTGAGGCGGAAGCGCTTACCCTGGCGGTTGAACTCGGCCATCTCCGGGGTCACGTCGAAGCCCACCAGGATCTCGAAGTTGGCCCCCGAGGTGGTGGCGGTGCCGCGCGGGATCACCACGTTCTTCAGGTGCTCGGTGACGTAGACCCGGTCCTGGCCGGCCGGGAAGCTGACCGGCAGGTCGAAGCTCTGCTTGGCGATGACCTCGCGGTTGCGGTCGGTGACCGCCACCCAGTAGTGGTAGGTCTTCGCGGTCCCTTGCGCCTGCGGGCCCTTGCCCATCTCGAACAGCACATCCATCACCACCTGGATCGGCTGGTCTTCCTTGTACTGGCAGCCGGCGGAAATGCCCTGGATCTCGCCGGAGAAGCCGACGTTGGCGGAGGCCTCGCGGCTGTCCTTGAACTCCACGTAGCGGCTGGCGTCGTAGAGGGTCTTCACGAACGGGCAGGGCCCGGCGTTGCGCAGGGCCGGCAGCGGCGCCTGGTTGTTGCCCCAGTCGCTGTCCTTCTTCTTCTTGGCGGCGGCGTCGTCATCGCCGCCCCCGCGGCGGCCACCACCACCACCGCCACCACCGCCCATGCCGCCGCCCCCCATGCCGCCGCCGCCCATCTGGGCGTAGGCGGTCAGCGGGACGGAGGTGGCGGCCATCACCAGGGCGGCGGCGACGAGGAGCAGACGGCGCATGGGAGGCGTCCATGGAAAGGGGCGCGAGAAGGGCTCGCGGGCTGTCTGCGTACTACAGCGGGACGAATGCGGCCGCAACGCGGCTGGCGGGGGCGGGCGCGACCGCTTACCTTGGCGCGCATGACGACGACCGCGCCGCGACCCGCCCTGACCGTGCTGCTGGCCACCCCGCGCGGCTTCTGCGCCGGGGTCGACCGCGCCATCCAGATCGTCGAGCGGGCGATCGAGAAATACGGCGCGCCGGTCTATGTGCGCCACGAGATCGTCCACAACCGCCACGTGGTCGAGCGGCTGAAGGCCCTGGGCGCGGTGTTCGTCGAGGAGCTGGCCGAGTGCCCGGTGGACCGGCCGGTGGTGTTCTCCGCCCACGGCGTGCCCAAGGCGGTGCCGGCCGAGGCCAAGGCGCGGCGGATGCTCTACCTCGACGCCACCTGCCCGCTGGTCTCCAAGGTCCACGTCGAGGCCCAGCGGCACTACGACGCCGGCCGCCAGATCGTGCTGATCGGCCACGACGGCCACCCGGAGGTGGTCGGCACCATGGGCCAGCTGCCGGACGGCGCGGTGGCGCTGATCGAGACGGTGGAGGACGCCCGCGCCTTCCAGCCGCGCGACCCGGCCAACATCGCCTTCGTCACCCAGACCACCCTGTCGGTGGACGACACCGCCGAGATCGTCGCGGTGCTGCGCGGCCGCTTCCCGGAGATGGCCGCGTCGCACAAGGAAGACATCTGCTACGCCACCACCAACCGCCAGGAGGCGGTGAAGAGCGTGGCGGCGCGCAGCGACGTGCTGCTGGTGCTGGGCAGCGCCAACTCCTCGAACTCCGTGCGGCTGGCCGAGGTCGGCCGCCGCTCGGGCGCCGCCGCCTACCTGATCGACGACGCCGACGGCCTCGACTTCGCCTGGCTGGAGGGCGCGCGGGTGGTGGGCGTCACCGCCGGCGCCTCGGCCCCGGAAGTGCTGGTGCAGGGCGTCATCGACCGGCTGTCGGCCAGCTTCGACGTCGCGGTGGAGGAGGTCGACGCCGCGCGCGAGACGGTCAGCTTCAAGCTGCCGCGGGTGCTGGTGAGCTAGAGAAGATCGAAGGTGCGGTTGTAGCGTTTCAGGAAGGCGCGGCCGCGGGCGTGGCGGTCCTCGACCCACTCCTCGCGGGTGACGGTGGCGACCACGCCGTCGCGCCCCGGCTCCACGTGCAGGGCGCCGCCGACCTGGACGTTGAGCAGCAGCAGGGCCTCTTCGGTGAGGATCACGGCGACCTGGTCGCCGATCTTTTCGACCTTCAGTGCGATCATCGCGTGCCTCCTGAAAGCGGGCCGATCCTACCACCGAGGGCGCGTGGCGTCTTGACCCTCTCGGCGACCTACCGCAATGGCCGTCCATGGCGGTCTATACGGACATAACGGACGAGGAGCTGGCGCAGCTTCTGGCGGATTTCGACCTGGGCGCGGCGCTCAGCCTCAAGGGCGTGGCGGAGGGGGTGGAGAATTCCAACTTCCTGCTGGAGACCGAGGCCGGGCGCTATTTCCTGACGGTCTACGAGAAGCGGGTGCGCGAGGAGGAGCTGCCGTTCTTCCTGGGGCTGATGCGCTGGCTGCACGACCACGGCTATCCCAGCGCCACGCCGATCGCCGACCGCGCCGGCGAGATCCTGAAGCGGGTGCGCGGCAAGCCCTGCGCCATCGTCACCTTCCTGTCGGGGCTGTCGGTGCGCCGCCCGACGGTGGCCCACTGCCGCGAGGCCGGCGAGGGGCTGGCGGCGTTGCACCTGGCTGCGGCCGGCTTTCCGCTGAGCCGCCACAACGACCTCGGCCAGGCCGCCTGGGCGCCGATGTTCGCCAGGCTGAAGGCCGAGGCCGAGGGGCTGAAGCCGGGGCTGTCGGCGGTGATCGACGCGGACCTGGCGAGCCTTGCGGCGCGCTGGCCGAAGGCGCTGCCGGCCGGGGTGATCCACGCCGACTACTTCCCCGACAACGTGTTCTTCACCGGCGGCCGGTTCGCCGGGGCCATCGACTTCTACTTCGCCTGCAACGACATGCTGGCCTACGACATCGCCGTGGCCCTGAACGCCTGGTGCTTCGAGGCCGACGGCAGCTTCAACATCACCTGCGCCCGCGCCCTGGTGGCCGGCTACGAGAGCCGCCGCCCGCTGTCGGCCGCCGAGCGCGGGGCGCTGCCGGTGCTGGCCCACGGGGCGGCGATGCGGTTCTTCCTGACCCGGCTGCACGACTGGCGCGCCACCCCGGCCGGCGCCCTGGTGCGGCCGAAGGACCCGCTGGAGTACGAGCGCAAGCTGGCGGTGCACCGGTCGTCGCCGGACCTGGTGCTGTTCGGGGCCGCGGCGTGACCCCCGAAGTGGTGATCTACACCGACGGCGCCTGCTCGGGGAATCCCGGCCCCGGCGGCTGGGGCGCGGTGCTGTTCTACGGCGACACCCGGCGCGAGCTGAAGGGCGGCGAGCGCGCGACCACCAACAACCGCATGGAACTGATGGCGGCGATCCAGGCGCTGGAGGCGCTGAACAAGCCCTGCAAGGTCGAGCTGCACACCGACAGCCAGTACGTCCAGAAGGGCATCCACGAGTGGATCCACGGCTGGAAGCGGCGCGGCTGGCTGACCGCCGACAAGAAGCCGGTGAAGAACGACGATCTGTGGAAACGCCTCGACCAGGCCCGTCTGCGCCACCAGGTCGACTGGCGCTGGATCAAGGGCCACGCCGGCCACGAGCACAACGAGCGCGCCGACCAGCTGGCCCGCGAAGGGCTGAAGGACGCGCTCGCCGCGGGGTGATCGTTCGACATCGAACTTGACCGTGGCCTCGTAAGGGCGGAGCCTGTTCGAGATCGAACGTCCGAGGTCCGCCATGCCGCCCGTTGTCGAAGACCACGCCCACGCCCAGGTGTTCGACGAGATCGCCCAGATCGAGCGCCTGGTGCGCCTCAGCGTCGGCCAGCAGCTGCCGGTGGGCCTGACCTATCCGCAGTACGAGGTCCTGAAGCTGCTGGCCCGCCGCGGCGACGGCCTGACCCCGCGGGAGATCGCCGCCGCGCTCCTGATGACCAAGAACGGCCTGACCAACACCCTGCAGCGGCTGGCGGTGCGCAAGCTGATCGCGGTGGGCGAGGACCCGGCCGACGGCCGCAAGAAGCGGGTCTGGCTGACCACCGACGGCCGCGCGGCCCACGGCCAGGCGATGGCCGCCATCCGCCCGAAGGTCGAGCGCCTGCGCGAAGGCTTCACCCAGAAGGAATTCCGCGACGCGCTGCCGTTCTTAAGGGCGCTGCGGGGGTGGTTGGGGGAGGGGGATTAGGGGGGCGGGAGCACCTGACATCGACCGATGTCCGCTCCTGACTCATGTGACACGTTCAGAAGGTCTGCACTTAGGCCGGTCGTGTGACCGCGCAACTCGGTCGAATTTTGGGTTATGCGAAACTGCTTCCTTCGACGGCATCTGCCGCTTGTCGAAGCAGATCCTCTCGCGCAGCCTTGGCGTCGCGAATTGCAACGGGATCGCGCAAAGTAGCGGGATCCGCCAATTTTGCTTCGAGCACGCGTAAATTGATATTTAGGTCGAACCAGTCCTTAGTCTTAACCTGAGTAATGTAGCCTTCAGCTGAGCGCCAGTCGCCACCCACCAAGGCCGCGCGAGCCTGGAGTTGCAAGGCGTCTGAGTCTCTATTCATGGAACGTGCTAAGGCCACTGTCGTCGCCAGAGAACTGTTATCACCACTTTCTATTTCGCATGCGCATTGAAGCAGGCTGATTGCGGCTTGGTTCGCCCTGGGAGATTTCCTCGCCTTTTCTATCCACGTCAAAGCTTCATTGTATCTTCCAGCGCGGAGCCCGGCTGAGGCTTGGTAGAGCGCGTAGTCTCCATACTCATCCGCCGCGTTGCGCAGACCGGAAAGCAATCTCTCAGCCTCGGGTCGGTTTCGTGTCCCTCGGAGAGCTTTGACCTTCATCATTACTAGCCCGGTGTCGCGGAGCAGTCTTGCCTCCGGGACCTTGGCGAGAGTGTCTAAAGCGAGCGGAAATTGCCCGCTTCGAAGATATATCCGCGTTAGCAATCGTACGTTTCGCAGACGGAAGCCGGTGGCAGAAAGGCTGCTCGAGAGCACCCGGGCAGCTTTTTCGAAATCACGCTTCATATGATAGAGGTACGAAGCCTCGATAAAATCGGCGGAAAGAAATCCCTTCTCTCGCATTAGCGCGATCATTTCAGAGGGGTAGCTCCCGGAGCGAACTGAAGCATCTGCGCCATAGAATAGAACATTCTCTAGACTATCGTCCGATGTCGGCATCCACATAGCAAGTGCTGCTAGGGAGCTGCAGCGTTGGAAGTGCAGGCGAACATCCTCACCGCGGGAGGCTGCAATACCTTCAAAATACTCCCTCTCGATAACCGGCTCCAGCCTAGCGACGGTTAGAGAGGAGAGAAGCCGCTCTGACAACTCCACGCCAGACGAAACAACGGCTACTACAAGCGAATCTATGAGATCATAGTCAAGCTCATTGTGCTCAAATTGCTCAATCAGAACTCGGCTTATTTCAGAAAATACCTCTTGGTCAAAATCTGTTTCGCGACGCCTATACGTGCTAGACACAACTGCGGGAGCTTTATATTTACCCGACTCTGCTTGGTCTATCAATGAAAATTCGTTCAACTCCCAGAGTTCTTCGGCAAGTGTCTTCCGATCTTGTTCATTCAAAACCGACGCAATCATCTGCGTGGATAGTTTCGGGAACCAACTCAAAAGTTTGAGTATCTTTTTCTGGATTATAGATAGTACATCTGCATCGAATATCTCGGCCAGAATGAGATCTTGGTAGGCGCGAACGGGATCGGAATTTATAACTAGAGACTCTATGCTTCTTCCACCATTAACTAAGTACGCGCTGTAATTTGCCGTAGCAGGATGCCCTTTAATCTGCGCCGCTAGTGAAGGCAGGCGTTGAACATCTAAATAGCGCGGCGCTATGCGATCGGTCAGGATGAACTGGATCGTCTCATCGTCGAGTTCTTCAAGCGAGAACTGCTTGACGTTTTCGATCGCCGACAATTGCACCCGAGGAAGTTGGCGCTCCGATATTAGTATCAACCGGATGGACGGCTCCGCTGCGAGGGCTTCAAGCAACGCTGCCAACCAGGGGCGCAGCGCGTGCCCCTTATCGCGAAGGCCCCATCGATGGCGGATCGTAACGACTTGGTTCAAGTCGCCCCAGTGCCGCAATGACGACAGCAGCACCTGGGCTTGGGCTGTTGCCTCAAGTCCGTTGAAAGCCTCAATTTGGGCCGCCGCGTCAGCATCGCTCAGGCTGCCGCTCAAGTCTTCGAATAAGCGCAAGTGCCAATCGACTGCGTCACCGGACGGCGCGATGTCAAATACGGGGCCTCCGGGCCGCATCCCGCGGTAGGCTTCGGTTACAAGTTCTGCGGCCAGAGTGCCGCGTCCCATACCCTGAACTCCGGTCAGCACTAGAGCGCTAAGCGGCTTCCCGGTCGTTGCGGTGTGGCGCATTATTGCGAGGGAAATTTCTCGCTTCAGTTTCTCACGACCGGGATGAGGCGGCGGTGGGCGGTCGATCTCTGCGAGTGAGGCTCGGTAGAGATAGTTGATGGTTCGCGCTATGTCGTTAGGGCGAAACGCCTCGGTAGCAGTCATAAAGCGCTTCATCCACTCAGGCAGAGAAGCGTAAGTCGCACCATCAATTGGGCAGACTAGAACCTTCGAAGCGGGAGATGCAATACGCTGCACCTCCGCGAGATCCTTCTCGAAGTTGACCCAATCCGATTTGAACCTTTCCGAGTGGAATAAGACAAAGACCGCCGCCGTGCCGACTGCTGACTTCATGGCTTCAATCGTCGATTGACCGGGCGCGATGGTCTTGGTGTCGTAGAACGTATTCGATACATCGAGGGCAGTGAGAACCTGCTCGACAAAATCTTTATTTTGTCGGGTGTGAGATAGAAAGATCGTTCCCCGCAACGGCTTCTCGACCATTATGCTCCTGCCACCCCTAACAAATGCGCACAGCGAATAGTGTAGCTCTTGCCCGCGGCGCGCAAAAGGGGTGAGCGACTGAGCGTCCACTTCCGGAGGGATTTGCAGTGACCGTCGAGGACGCAGCTCCCCTCCCAGTGTCCGCGATCTGTTGACGGCGGTCATTGCGGGGAGGGCAGCTGAGGGGCAGCTCTCCGATTAGATCTCAATGTCAGCTTCTGGCGCGATCTGGCCCCTACGCGCCGGGACAACTGCCGCCGTCCAGGCGCTGATGCTCTCGTTCCGATGAGGAATGGCCGCCGCCCGCCTCAGCTCTGCGCGGTTTGGGCCGCGCTTCGCCGGCGCGGTGGGGCTGCCGGACTTGGCTTCCAGCGCGACGATCCAGGCTCCGACGAGACGGGCGCCGCCGAGCCTCGGAACGGAGCTACGTCGCTGACGGGTCGCCCGCCGACCGCCGGGGTTGCACGCTGAGTTCGTTGTATCCGGTGGCGGGGTCCAGGGGTCGTCGAAACTCGACCTCAGGCAGCTCGCCGATCACCAGCTCGGCGGTGGTGTGGACGATGCAGCCTGGGGCGAGATGCCCGCCGATGCAGGAACCGTCGCGTCGCGAGAGGCTGATGTGGACGTGCAGGCCGTCGGCACAAAGGGCGCCGGTCAACGACACGATCTCCAGCGGCTCGTCCAGCGTCACGAAGACCTCGGCGTCGCCGACGGCGCCGGGCATCCTGAGGCGCGCGTGGGAGAGGCTTCCCACGCCGGAAAGGATGCAGCCGGCGCGAAGCGCGTGCGCCTCGGTGAGGCGCTTCAGCTCCGCTCTCAGATCGGTCCCGGGCGTCAGGCGGAAGGCGTGTGCGCGCATCGTCCGTACCTATGCAGAATTACGGTGACGGCTTGCCATCCGAAACTGTCACCGCAATCGGGAGCCGGGGCGCGGGGGTGGCTTGGGCGCGCTTGCCGGGCTAACTCCCGCATATGGCACGAACCAAGCAAAGCGCTGAGTTGGAGATCGAGGTCGGTGGGGAGCCTTATGTCTGGAGGCTTCAGCGCCAGGCTCAGTGGTCCAGTGACGCGGCGGGGTGGCGCGGCATGGCGATCGCCGTGCGTCACAAGGAGGGGCAGCGCGAAGCCGTGCTGGAGTTTCCACCGGGTCCCCAGCCCAGGTACGGCGCGCCGCAACTGAAGGCCTCGCAGATCGCGCCGGAGCTCGTGGCGAAAGCCATCGCATCCGCAATCGCGGCGGGATGGGAGCCGCTGTCCCGAGGCAAGACGGTCGCCATCGTCGTGGATGCCGCCGGCGGCTGAGGCGTTGGGGTTTCATCCCGCCGCGGACATCGCGTCGATCTGAAACGCCGCGGCGATCCGCAGGAGGTCGGCGAGGACGTCGGCGTCCTTGCGGCCGGTCCTGGCCGGCACGTGGAAGGAATGGTCGGCGTCGGCGACGAGTTGCAGGGTGGCCAGGGGAGCCAGCCGTTCGACGACGCCGCGCAGCAGGCCGGTGTCGGCGAGGGCGTCATTGGTCCCTTGCAGGAACAGCATCGGGATCGAAACCTTGGCGAGGTGGGCCGCGCGCTCGTCCGAGGGCTTGCCGGCCGGATGCAGCGGGAAGGCGAAGAAGACCAGGCCGCGCACGCCGTCGAGCGGAGCCAACGCCTGGGCCTGGGAGGTCATCCGGCCGCCGAACGATCGGCCGCCGGCGAACAGCGGAAGCTCGCCCGCCCGGCCGCGCGCCTCCGCCACGGCGGCCCGCACGGCGGCGTGGGCGACCGGCGGCGGGTCGACCCGTTTGCCGCCGCGCTCCATGTAGGGAAACTGGTAGCGCAGCGTGGCGACGCCGAGATCGGCTAGCCCGTCCGCGGTCGCCGCCATGGCCTTGTGCGCCATGCCCGCGCCGGCGCCGTGCGCCAGGACCAGGCAGGCCTTGGGCCGGGCGGGCGCCTGCCAGAGCCCGGAGACAGGTTCCGCGCCGGGGATCGGGATGGTGATCGGCTCTGCCGGCATCACGTCGCCGGCCCCGGCTGGACGTCGGAGGACTGGGCGTCGGCGGATGGGGCGTTCCCGGCCGGGTCCGGCGGCAGGGTGAACTGGAAGCTCGCGCCGCGAGGCTCGTTGGCGCTGGCCCACATCCGGCCGCCGTGGGCCACGACGATGGACCGGCTGATGGCCAGGCCCATGCCCAGGCCCTCGGGCTTGGTCGTGTAGAAGGCCTCGAACAGGGACTCCAGGCTCTCCGGCGACAGCCCCGGGCCGGAATCCCGCACGGTGACGAGCACGTCGCCGGCGGCGTCCGTCGCCGTGCTGATGCGCAGGTCCCGGGGCCCGTCGCCGACGCCGCTCATGGCCTGCAGGGCGTTGAGGATGAGGTTGAGGATCACCTGCTGAAACTCGACCTGGTCGCCCTGGATGGGCGGCAGGTCGTCGGCCAGCTCGGTCTGCAGGGTGACGCCGTCCTTCACCGTCTCGCCCTGGGTCAGGGCGACGACCTCGAGGATCCCTTCGTTGATGTCCAGCGCGGCCCGATGCGGCGGCGCCTTCTTGATGAGGGCGCGGATGCGGCCGATGACCCCGCCGGCCCGGGCGGCGTTGGCGACGATCCGGTCGAGGGCCTGGCGCACCTCGTCGAGATCGGGCGCCGGCGCGCGCAGCCAGCGCAAGGCGGCGTCCGCATTGGCGGCGGCGGCGGCGATGGGCTGGTTGACCTCGTGGGCGATGGAGGCCGCCAGCTGACCCATGGAGGCGACGCGGTTGGCGTGCGCCAGCTCCATGTGCACCTCGCGATAGCGCCGCTCGCTCTCGCGGGCCTCGGCCTCCGCCCGCTTCAGCTCGGTCAGGTCGAGCACGAAGGCGACGCCCTGGTTGCCGGATTCCTCGAAGCTGGCGGCGCCGATCAGCACCGGCACGCGGCCGCCATCCTTGCGCAGATACTCCTTCTCGTAGGGATGCAGGCTGCCGGCGGTCTTCAGCTCCGGCATCCATTGCCGCAGGTCGCGGCCGGACCATTCCGGCGGCGTCAGGTCCGTCCAGCGGACGCGGCCCGAGACCAGGTCCTCCCGGTCGTAACCGACGATGCGCAGGAAGGCGTCGTTGGCCTCGATGACCTGGCCGTCGAGATCCCACAGGATGATGCCGATGATGTTGGCGTCGACCAGGCGCCGGATCCGGGCCTCGCGGGATGCGAGGTCGCGATAGAGGCGGGCGTTCTCCAGCGAGATCGCGGCCTCGGAGGCGAGCAGCTTCAGCATCGGGATGCGGGCCGGCGCGAACACCAGCGAGGTCAGGTTGTTCTCCAGGTAGAGGACGCCGACGAGCTTGGCCTGGTTGAGCAGCGGCAGGCAGAGAACCGAGCGGGCCTGCTGCTGGCGGACATAGGGATCGGCGGCGAACGGAGCCTGGGCGACGGCGTCGTCGAGCACCAGGCTGTCGCGGGTGCGCAGGACGTAGTGGAGGACGGTCTGCGGCAGCGCCGCCGCCGTCACCGCCGCGTCGCGCAGGTGCACGATGACGGCGTCGCCCTCGGTGGTGGCCTCCGCCGCGATCCGCGGCTCGTCCCCGCGCGACAGGATCAGCAGGCCGCGGGCGGCGCCGGCGTGCTCGATGGCGGTGCGCAGGATCGTGTCGATCAGCGTCTCCGGGACGGTCTCGCCGGCCATGGCCTGCGAGACCTTGATGACCGTGGCCAGGTCGAGGTGCTCGATCGGCGCCGTCATGGTGCTCGTCCGGTCGGGCGCCGGCTCCGCGGTCGGCAGCTGCGGATGGAGCTGATCGAGCTGCCGCACCTTGCCGTCGGCGCCCCAGCGCAGGTAGCCGTAGCGGGCGCTGCGCAGGTAGAGGTCGGCGAAGGGCTCGAAGCCGCGCGCCCGGTAGAAGGCGGACGCACGCTCGTAGGCGATCGCCTCGTTGTGGACGAAGCCGCCCAGGTGCGCCGAGCGGATCGCGGTCTCGTAGAGCTGTTCGGCGTCGAGCGCGCGGCCTTCGAGGCGCGCCAGCTCCGCACTCGCCAGCGCGGAGCGGTTCTCGAAGTTCTCCGGACAATGCTCCGCCCAGACCTCGAGCTGCCGATGGTGGCCGGCCAGGGCCTCGAGGTGGCGGCTTCGCTGGTCCGGCGGCGCGGTATCGCAGGCGGCCGCGTGGCAGAGCCCGGCGTAGAAGTGATACTCCGCCATCTCGAAGAACGACGGCGACGTCCACAGCAGCCGCTGCGCCCTGGCGGCGGCGTCGAGGGCCTCGGCATGGTCGCCGGCGAAGAAGCGGGCCTGCAGCTTGCGGATCCAGTACCAGCACTCCGGAAGCGCCAGGCGCGGGTCATCGGCCAGATGGCGCTCGAAGCTGAGCTCGTCGATGTCGAAGGCGCCGAACCGCGGGGTCAATCCGCGCAGCGTCCGCACCAGCCCGAGCTGGGTCGTGATGATGTCGACGACCAGGCCGAACCGCGCCTTCTCGGCGAACTCGAGGCCGTACTCGGCCTCCCGCTGCACCTCGTCGAGGGGGTCGCCGGTGGCCAGGAGGTTGGTGTTCAGGTTGTTGCGGCTGTAGGCGGCGAAGGTGAGGTCGCCGATGCTGTTGGCGGTCTCGAAGGCCCGCCGCACCAGATCGCGGCCGCTCTGCACGTGTCGCGTCCAGGGCATGACGAGGTTGCCGAACGACATGTAGGTCCGGGCCTGGAAGCGGCGCAGTCCGCGCTGTTCCACCAGGTCATGACCGAGCCGGCCGAAGCGGAACCCGGCCTCGTAGGCGCCGAAGTGCGGGCCGGCGATCATGCCCAGCCAGACATAGGCGAAGCATGACCCGTCGCTGTTGCCGTGCTCGAGGCTGAGGTTGACCATGCGGCAGATGACCAGCGACAGCAGGCGCTCGTCGGTGAACAGCGCCGGCGTCACGACCTCGGTCAGCACCTCGAGGTCCGCAAGCGCGTCGGGGTCCTGCATCAGGGGCAGGTCGACGAGGTCCTCGATCGACCGGCCGCCAAGCTGCGACCAGATCCGGTCGTACTCGCCGCGCACCTGATCGGACGTCGGATGCGGCGGCCATTGCGTGCCGCCCCGCTGGAGGTACTCGAGACAGACCTCCACGCCGCGGTCGCTGCGGTCCAGGGTGGTGTAGAGCGTCAGGCGCAGGCGCGCGACGGCGGCGACGTCGTGGACGCCTTCGGCGCGGCGCGCCAGCCGCGTGAGCCGATCTTCCGCCGCCGTCATGTCCGCGGTCAGCAAGGCGCACTCGGCCATGTGGAATTCGATGGCGAAGACCAGCGGGTAGTTGCGCGCCCAGATGTCCTCGGACAGCAGCGCCCGGCCGGCCGCCAGATAGGCCAGCGCCGAGGCGTAGGCGGTGGACATCTTGGCGCGCCGGGCGGCGATCAGGTTCAGCTCGGCCACCCGCTCGCGTTCCTCGACGTCGGTGACGAGGTGCGAGGCGCGGTTCAGCTGGTTGACCAGCTCGAAGACCTTTTCCTCGATCTCCGCCGGCGCGGTCCTGGCGGCGAGAAGACGGCCGATCCGAAGGTGGGTGGTGGCGCGCTCGGCCTCCGGGATCAGGGAGTAGGCGGCTTCCTGAACGCGGTCGTGAAGGAACCGGTAGACCCCATCGGAATAGAGGACGAGGCCGGTCTGGAGCGCGTCCTGCAGGTCGGCGTGCAGCGCCTCTCCCGGGTCCTCGTAGACCATCGCCAGCAGGGCTGACTCGGCGTGGTCGCCGAGACAGGCGAGCTGCCGCAAGGCCTTCCGGGTGTTGGCCGGCAGGCGCGAGAGCTTGCCGACCATCAGATCGACCACGTTGTCGGTGTAGCCCTTGGCGTGAATGCGATGCAGGTCCCAGGACCAGCGCGCCGCGCCGTGATCGAAGGTGACCAGCTGCTCGTCGACCAGGGCGGACAGGAACTGGATGGCGAAGAACGGATTGCCGGCCGTCTTCTCGTGGACCAGCTGCGCCAGCGGGGCGGCGCGCTCGGGGGCGCAGTGGAGCGACTCCGCGATCAGGCGGCCCAGGTCCTCGCGGGCGAGGGGCGCCAGGACGATCTCCTGGACGTCCGCCCCGGCCTTGCGGATCGCGTCGAGCTTGCGCATCAGCGGATGCGTCGCGCTCACCTCGTTGTCCCGATAGGCGCTGATCAGGATCAGGTGGCGCACGTCGGGCTGGGTCAGCAGGTCCTCGATCACGTCGAGGGTGGCCGCGTCGAGCCATTGCACGTCGTCGAGGAACAGGGCCAGCGGCTGCTCCGGGCGGGCGAACACGCCGAGGAAGCGCCGGATCACCAGCTGGAAGCGGCCCTTCGCGTGCTGGTGCGGAAGCTCCGGGACCGGCGGCTGGTCGCCGATGATCAGCGTCAGTTCGGGGACCAGGTCGACGATCAGGCGCGCGTTCGGGCCCAGCGCCTCCGAGAGGGCCTCGCGCCAGGGCGCCATCTCGGCTTCGCTCTTGCCGAGCAGCGGCCGGAGCAGGCTCTGGAAGGCCTGCGCCAGCGTCGAATAGGGGATGTCGCGCTTGTACTGGTCGAACTTGCCGGAGGCGAACAGGCCGCGCGGCGGAACGAGCCCCTTGTGCAGCTCATGGACGACGGAGGATTTGCCGATGCCGGAGTAGCCGGACACCAGCACCAGCGCCGGCGCGCCGGCCTGGACGACGCGGCCGAAGGCGGCCAGCAGGGTGGCGATCTCGCGCTCCCGCCCGTACAGCTTCTCGGGGATCAGCAGCCGGTCAGGCGTGTCGAATTGGCCGAGCGGGAGGTCTTCGCAGCGGCGCCGCGCCACCCATTGATCCAGGCACCGGCGAAGGTCGCTCTCGAGCCCGGCGGCCGTCTGGTAGCGGTCCTCGGCGGTCTTCGCGAGCAGCTTCATGATGATCGCCGAGACGGCCCCGGGGACCTGCTTGAGCCGCTCGGCGGGCGGGACAGGCTTCCTGGCGACGTGGCAATGCACCCATTCCATCGGATCGGACGCGTTGAAGGGCAGGGCGCCGGTGAGCGTCTGGTACAGGGTGATCCCGAGGGCATAGAGGTCGCTCCGGGAGTCGATCGAGCGGTTCATGCGTCCGGTCTGTTCCGGCGCCATATAGGCCAGGGTGCCGGCGATGACCTCCGGGGGCTCGGGCGACTGGCGCTCGCGGGGAAGCCGCGAGGCGATGCCGAACCCGGTGAGCCGCACTTCGCCCGTCGCCGGGTTCACCAGGATATGGGCCGGCTTCAGGTCCTTGTGGATGAGGCCACGTTCGTGCACCCGGCCCAGCGCAGACGTGAGGGCGAGCGCGAGCCGAAGGAACCTCCCGACCTCCATGGGAGCGCCGAGCAGGGCTGCGAGGGGCTCGCCGCCGGGGTCCTCCAGCAGCAGCATGGCGCGGCCGTCCTGGCGCACGAGCTCCAGCGGCCGCACCGCCCCGGCCGCCGCCAGCTCCGCCCGCAGTCCGTATTCGTGGGCGAGCCGATCGAGGCTGGCCGGCGTCGGTTGTTCCGCGGCCGGCAGAACGGCGAGCACGGGGCTGCGCCGGCCGGCGGGGTCGAGCCGCCACCCCCGGCAGACGACGCGTTCTCCATCCTCCCACAGGGGCTGGAAGCTATTCTCCCCAGCCTCGTCGAGCCGAAAAGACGGTTTCAACGGGCACACTCCGGCGTCGAGCCACGGGCCCGGTCAGGCAGCCTGCGCCAGTCCATTGGCCCAAGCCGGCAGACCGAGCCTCAACGGAAACGTGCCACATGGGGTGCGGTTTGACGATGTCGATTCCTCGGGCGGGCGGGCGGTCCGGCGCCGGGAGCGGCCGCCCCGCCCTTACCTGGCGAGCGGGACCTTCATGGCGAGGATCTCGCGGGTGCGGCGGGTGATGCCGTACAGCATGCCGGGCTGGCTCTCGTCCCAGTCCACCGCCTGGCCCTCGGCCTCCATGCCGATGGTGTCGACATGGTCGAGGACGCCGCCCCCGTCCGGGAGCCGCATGACATAGAGCTCCGGTCGGTCGTGGCCGCTGAGGTAGAGCCGCCCGTCCGGTCCCCAGCCGCCGCCGGAGACGCTCATCGGCGCGATCCGCTCCAGGACGGTGGCGGGCAGGGCCCAGGCCTCCAGCCGGCGCCACTGGTCGTCGAACTTGACCAGGGTGGTGTGCCGGTGGTCGCGCGGCGGCTCGCCGCCCCTGCCGTCGTAGTTGGCGAACATCGCCCACCAGGCGCCGTCGTGCCGGTCGACCCAGGTGATCGAGCCGGTCCCCAGACCGAGCGCGATGCTGCGCCTGTGCGCCAGGGTCTGGGGATCGAACACCT
Source organism: Phenylobacterium hankyongense (assembly GCF_003254505.1). Lineage (NCBI taxonomy): Bacteria > Pseudomonadati > Pseudomonadota > Alphaproteobacteria > Caulobacterales > Caulobacteraceae > Phenylobacterium > Phenylobacterium hankyongense. Next base: position 2,057,940 of record NZ_QFYP01000001.1, read on the forward strand.
CGACGGTGCTGACCTGCGGCGTGCCGGGGAAGTTGGAGCTGGCGCAGACCAGCTCCCGCTCGATCAGGCCGCACGAGTTGATGTGCGGAAACCGCGCCTTGTCGCCGGTCCACTCGGCGCGTTGCTGGCCGGTCTTCTTGCCATAGCGGACCAGCCGCCAGTTGCTGACCGCATAGAGGTCGTTCGGCCCCACCGCGACGCCCTGGGTGGCGCCCGAGGCGTAGCGGCGGACCGTCTCGGCCCGGGCCGTGGGGCGGTCGGCGGGCGGCGGCGCAACCGCCGCCGCCTGCACCGCCAGGCCCGCGAGAATTTCCAGAAACATCGATCTTGCTCCTTGGGCTGGCTGCCAGGTTCTAGAAGTTCATCGCCGCGCCGACCCAGTAGGTGCGGCCGTAGTTGGCCCATTCCTGCAGGTAACGGCGGCCGGGACCGGTGACTTCCTGACGTCCGGTGTTCGAGAGGTTCTGTCCTTTGGCGAAGAGAGTCAGGTGGTCGTTGAAGCGCCAGGAGAGTCGACCGAGGCCAGCAGGGCGCCGTCCACCGTGGTGCGGTTGTAGGTCGAGCGCAGGCCGCGAATGACCGGGAAGCGCGGCTCGCCCTGGTCCTCCATGACCGAGATGCCGGGAATGCGGCGCAGGGCGGCGGCGGTGTTGTGGTCGGGCAGCTTGCCGATGTCGTCGGCCGAGACCACGCTTCGCGCGGGCCTCTGAGGAGCTGGAGCCGCGGGCGCGGTTCATCAAGGTCGACGTCGACGCCAATCCCGCCGTCGCCCAGCAGTTCGGCGTCAAGGGCATTCCGGCGCTGTTCGCCCTGGTGGGCGGCAAGGTCGTCGCGCGGCACGCCGGGCTGGCGGACGGCGCGTTGCTCAAGGACTGGGTGGAGCGCTTTGCGCCGCGGGTCAGCGCCTGACGCACAATCGTATTTGCTCCCGGCGCTCCGGCGGCCGAAACTGGGGCGGGAACGGGAGCCTGGGCGTTGCGCGACGGACTTGAAGACATGTTGGCGGCGGAGCCGGCGAGGCCGACGCTCACCTATCCCTTCGACCAGGGCCCCGGGCCCGGCGAGGCGATCGACATCGCCCATGGGGTGAAGTGGCTGCGGATGCCGCTGGGCGGCGCGCTGGCCTTCATCAACGTCTGGGCGGTGGAGGACGGGGACGGCTGGGCCATCGTCGACACCGGCATGGGCGGGCCCGACACCATGCAGGCGTGGCGCAGCGCCTTCGCCGGGCCGCTGGCCGGGCGCAAGGTCAGCCGGGTGTTCGTCACCCACATGCACCCCGACCACATCGGCATGGCCGGGTGGCTGACGCGCAAGTTCCAGTGCCGGCTGTGGATCAGCCGGCTGGAGTTCCTGATGTGCCGCTCGCTGGCCGCCGACACCGGGCGCGAGGCGCCGGCCGACGCCCTGACCTTCTACAAGGCCGCCGGCTGGGACGAGGACGCGCTGGAGACCTACCGCACGCGGTTCGGAGGGTTCGGGCGGGCGTTGCACGCCCTGCCGGACAGCTTCCAGCGGCTGAGCGACGGCGACGAGGTGCGGATCGGCGACCACCTGTGGCGGGTGGTGGTGGGCTCCGGCCACAGTCCCGAGCACGCCTGCCTCTACTGCCCGGACCTGAACGTGGTGATCAGCGGCGACCAGGTGCTGCCGAAGATCTCCTCCAACGTCTCGGTGTTCCCGACCGAGCCGGAGGGCGACCCGCTGACCGACTGGCTGACCTCGCTGGCGCGAATCCGCACGAAGATCCCCGACGAGGTGCTGGTGCTGCCGGCCCACAACGACCCGTTCTTCGGCCTGCACGCGCGGATCGACCACCTGATCGGCGGCCATGAGCGGGGCCTGTCGCGGCTGCGCGAGCTGATCGCCCGGCCGCAGCGGGCGGTGGACGTGTTCCCCGTGCTGTTCCGGCGCAAGATCGACGAGAACCTCTTGGGCATGGCGACCGGCGAGGGCCTGGCCCATCTCAACTGCCTGATCGCCCGCGGCCAGGCGGTGCGCGAGCGGGACGAAAACGGCGTCGACTGGTACCGGGCCGCCGCCTAAAGCATACGCTGTAAGTCTTCGAGGAGACCGGCCATGGCCGACCACGTCCTGATCGAGAAGTCCGCGGGCGTCCTGACGCTCACCCTTAACCGGCCGGAGAAGAAGAACGCCCTGACCCGGGAGATGTACCGGGCGCTGGGCACGGCCATCGACGGCGCCGAGCACGACAAGGACGTCCGCTGCGTGCTGATCCAGGCCAACGGCGACATGTTCACCGCCGGCAACGACATCTCCGACTTCGCCAAGGTCAACGCCGGCGACGGCGGGGCCAGCCAGGCGCGGGAGGGCGGCAATCCGCTGCTGACGGCGCTGGGCCGGGCGAAGACGCCGCTGGTGGCGGCGGTCAACGGCCGGGCGGTGGGCGTGGGCGTGACCCTGCTGCTGCACTGCGACCTGGTGTTCGTGGCTGAGGACGCGCTCCTGACCACGCCGTTCGTCAACCTGGCGCTGGTGCCGGAGGCGGCGTCGTCGATGCTGCTGCCAGCCCGCATCGGCCATGCGCGGGCGTTCTCGATGTTCGTGCTGGGCGAGGCGGTGGACGGGCCGACCGCGGCGGCCTGGGGCATCGCCAACGCCGCCGTGCCGCCCGCCGAGCTGCGGGCCCGGGCGCGGGCGGCGGCGGACGCCGTGGCGGCGCGGCCCCCGGCCTCGGTGGCGCTGACCAAGGCGCTGATGCGCGACCCGGTCGGCATCGCCGCGCGGATGGACGAGGAGGGCGCCCACTTCGCCGCCCAGCTGAAGTCCCCGGAAGCGCGGGAGGCGTTCGCCGCCTTCGCCGAGAAGCGCGCGCCCGACTTCTCGAAGGTGGCGTGATGGCCGAGCGGATCACCTCGGGGCTCGACCCCTACACCGACGCCAGCGTGGTGGCGGACGACTACGACCTCACCGGCCGCACGGCGATCGTCACCGGCGGCGCCAGCGGCATCGGCGTCGAGACCGCCCGGGCGCTGGCCGGGGTCGGGGCCGAGGTGATGATCGCGGTGCGCAACCGCGAGGCCGGCGAGCAGGCCGCCGCCGACATCAACGCCTCCATCGGGGCCGAGCGGGTGAGCGTCGGCGCGCTGGACCTCGCCGACCTCGCCAGCGTCGAGGCCTTCGCCAGCGCCTGGGGCGAGACGCCCCTGCACATGCTGATCAACAACGCCGGGGTGATGGCCTGCCCGCAGAGCTACACGGCGCAGGACCTGGAGATGCAGGTCGGCGTCAACCACTTCGGCCACTTCCTGCTGAGCGCGGGCCTGTTGCGGGCGCTGATGAACGGGGCGGAGGAGGGGCGCGCGGCGAGGCTGGTGTCGCTGTCGTCCAGCGGCCACCGGCGCAGCGACATCCTCTGGGACGACATGCACTACCGCACGCGGCCCTACGACAAGTGGCAGGCCTACGGCCAGTCGAAGACCGCCAATTCGCTGTTCGCGGTGGGCTTCCACGAGCGCTTCAACGACCTCGGCATCACCGCCAACGCGGTGATGCCGGGCGGCATCCTGACGCCCCTGCAGCGCCACCTGCCGCGCGAGGAGATGGTGGCGCTGGGCTGGATCAACGCCGACGGCGAGCTGGTGGCGCAGGGCTTCAAGACCCCGGCCCAGGGCGCCTCGACCAGCGTCTGGGCGGCGATCGGCGAGGAGCTGGAAGGGGTCGGCGGCCTCTATCTGGAGAACCTCGCCCAGGCCGAGCCCTTCGTGGCCGGCGGCCGGCTGGGCGTCATGCCCCACGCGCTGGATCCCGACAGCGCCGAGCGCCTGTGGATCGTGTCGGAAGAAACCCTCGGAGTGATCCTATGAGCCTGGCCGGCAAGACCCTGTTCGTGACCGGCGCCAGCCGCGGCATCGGCCTGGCGATCGCCCTGCGCGCCGCCCGCGACGGCGCCAACGTGGCCATCGCCGCCAAGACCGCCGAGGCGCACCCCAAGCTGCCGGGCACCATCTACACCGCGGTGGCGGAGATCGAGGCGGCCGGCGGCCAGGCCCTGCCGCTGATCGTCGACGTGCGCGACGAGGCCTCGGTGATGGCCGCCGTCGAGCAGACGGTGGCGAAGTTCGGCGGCATCGACATCTGCGTGAACAACGCCTCGGCGATCTCGCTGACCGGTACGCTGGCCACCGACATGAAGCGCTACGACCTGATGAACCAGGTCAACGCGCGCGGCACCTTCCTGACCTCGAAGGCCTGCCTGCCGCACCTGAAGCGCAGCGCCAACCCGCACGTGCTGATGCTGTCGCCGCCGCTGGACATGAAGGCCAAGTGGTTCGCCGGCCACACCGCCTACACCATGGCGAAGTTCGGCATGAGCATGTGCGTGCTGGGGATGAGCGAGGAGTTCCGCGGCGACGGGGTGGCGTTCAACGCGCTGTGGCCCCGCACCGGCATCGCCACCGCCGCGATCCGCTTCGCCCTGGCCGGCGACGAGGGCCTGCGCCGCTGCCGCACGCCGGAGATCATGGCCGACGCCGCGCACGCGATCTTCGAGAAGCCGGCGCGCGAGTTCACCGGCAACTTCCTGATCGACGACACCTTCCTCTACGGCGAGGGGGTGCGCGACTTCGACCAGTACCGGGTCGATCCCACCCAGCCGCTGATGCCGGACTTCTTCGTGCCCGACGACATCCCTCCACCGCCGGGCGTGGTGATCGGCGACGGCTCGCTCGCGCCCGCATGAGCCTCACGGTCCGGGTGGCGTCCCCGTCAGACGCGCCGTTGATCCTGCAGTTCATCCGCGACCTGGCGGAGTACGAGCGGCTGCTGCACGAGGTGCAGGCCACCGAGGCCGACGTCCGCCGCGACCTGTTCGGCGAGAACCCGCGGGCCTTCTGCGACATCGCCGAGCACGACGGCGAGCCGGTGGGCTTCGCGCTGTGGTTCTACAACTACTCGACCTTCCAGGGCCGGGCGGGGATCTACCTGGAGGACCTGTTCGTCGAGCCCGGCGCGCGCGGGGCGGGGGCCGGCAAGGCGCTGCTGCGGCGCCTCGCGCAGCGCTGCGTGGAGGCCGATCTCGGGCGGCTGGAGTGGGCGGTGCTGAACTGGAACGCGCCGTCGATCGCCTTCTACGACAGCCTCGGCGCCTCGGCTAAGGAAGACTGGACCGTGCGGCGCCTGGACGGCGCGGCCTTGGCGAACCTGGCGGCAGAGTGATCGGCAGCTCCTCCTCCGCTTGCGGTGCGGGGGCGGCGGAGCGCGAAGCCTTTGAGGGGCGCGCAGCCGCCGAGGCGGGGGCTGCCGCGACGGGGGTCGGAGCAATGGGGGCCGGAATCCTGTCGTAGGGATCGGCCATTTCGCGCCGTCCCGGCAGCGGCAGCAAGGCGGCCGCGGCCTCGGCGGTGCTGGGATGGCGCAGGATCAGGTCGCAGGCGCTCCAGACCAGCAGGCTGCCGCCGACCATCTCGAGCGCCTCCTCGAGGATCTCCGAGGCGGTGCGGAGCGCCGGCACGTCGGAGTTGTTGAGCAGCTCGATGCCCACGGCGGCGCCCAGCAGCACGGCCAGCCCGACGGCGAACCGCCCGATGGACCCCTTGACCGACGACAGGAACGCCAGGCTCGACCAGACGATGTAGCCCGCAGCGATCGCCCCCGGGATGCCGATGAAGAACGGCCAGTAGCCGCTGTCCCACAGATGGGTGCCGGCCTTGCCGCCCAGGTGTCCGTCGATGAATTGTCCGAGCCGCTCGTGGAAGCTGGCCGTCTCGTCCATCGAGAACAGGATCAGCATCGCCGACAGCGCCGCGACCGCCCACGACCGCCGGTCGGTCCGGAAGTTCCTGAGCACCACCAGCGCCACGATCACGCCGGCGACCATGAGCTGGGCCGACGACCACCAGGCCGGGATGTTCGCTTCGCCGTTGAGGTCGAACAGGTTCGGCACGCGCCCGAAGGCGAGTAGCCACACGGTGTGGTTGAGCGTGAGAAGGGCGTCAGCGACCAGCAGCACCCCTAGTACCGATAGGAGACCCCGGCGATTGATCGCTGCGGCCACTCAACTGTGCTCCGGCTCACCTATCCAATGATGTCCACAACACGTCGAGCGGCGCAAGGGCGCCGGATTCGCGCCTCCTCCCCCGTCCTCTTCGGGACAGGGGAGGAGCGGTGAGCGGCTAGGCCGGCTGCTTCTGCTGGTCCTGCGTGGCGCCGGGCAGGGGGCCGCGCTGGAGGGGGAAGAACTTGGGGGCCATCTTCGGCACGGCTTCGGAGAGGATGGTGTCGACCGTCCAGCCCTCTTCCTTGGTGACGGTCTCGATCGGCCGCGGCTGGGAGTAGAGGATGATGTTCTCGCCCGAGGCGCCGAAGATCTGGCCGGAGACGTGGGCGGCGGCGGGGGCGACCATGGCCACGGAGAAGCGGGCCGGCTGGTCGGCGCGGATCTTCTCGGCCATCACCTTGCGGCGCTCGGCGGCGGCCTCGTCCTTGATCGGCACCGACTGGGTCATCCGCGTCCAGGCGACGGGCGCCAGGCAGTTGGCGCGGACGTTGTTGCGCGCGCCCTCCATGGCGATGATCCGCGACAGGCCGGCGATGCCCATCTTGGCCGCGCCGTAGTTGGCCTGGCCGATGTTGCCGAACAGGCCCGAGGTCGAGGTGAAGAACATGTAGGCGCCGTCGTTCTGCTCGCGGAACAGCTCGATGGTGGCGCGGGCGACGTTGAACGAGCCGCGCATGTGCACGTCGATGACCCGGTCCCAGTCCTCTTCGCTCATCTTGTGGAACATCACGTCGCGCAGGATGCCGGCCGGATTGATCACGGCGTGCAGGCCGCCGAAGGTGTCGCGGGCCTGTTCGACCATGCCTTCCACGGCGCGCAGGCTGGTGACGCTGTCGGAGTTGTGGACCGCCTCGCCGCCGGCCGCGCGGATCTCCATGGCGACCTTCTCGGCCGGACCGGCGGAGCCCTCGTCGTCGCCCTTCAGGCCTGCGCCCAGGTCGTTGACCACGACCTTGGCGCCTTCCTGCGCCGCGATCAGCGCGCAATCGCGCCCGATGCCGTTACCGCCGCCTGTAACCAGGACAACCTTACCGTCCAATGCGCCCATCGGCTTATCTCCCTAATGAATGGGAGACAGTTATTCGAGCCGATCCGCCTTGCGCAAGGCGGGAAACAGGGCCGCCCAGACGCCGGTGACGACCACCGCGCCGATGCCGCCGAACAGCGCCGCGCCGATCGGGCCCAGCAGGCGCGCCACCACCCCGCTCTCGAATTCGCCGAGCTCGTTGGACGCGCCCACGAACACCGAGGAGACCGCCGCCACCCGGCCGCGCATGGGGTCCGGGGTCACCAGCTGCACCAGGGTCTGGCGCACGTAGACGCTGAGCATGTCGGCTCCGCCGAGCACAGCCAGCGCCGCCACCGACAGCCACAGGGCGTGGGAGAGCGCGAACACGCAGGTGGCGATGCCGAACAGGGCGACGCCGCCGAACATGAACAGGCCGGCCTTGTGGCGGATCGGATTGGCGGCCAGCGAGAAGGCCACCAGCGTCGCGCCCATGGCCGGCGCGGCGCGCAGGACGCCGAAGCCCTCCGCGCCCACGTGCAGGACGTCGCGGGCGAACACCGGCAGCAGCGCCGTCGCCCCGCCCAGCAGCACCGCGAACAGGTCCAGCGAGATGGCGCCGAAGACGATCTTCTGGCGCCAGACGTAGGCCAGGCCTTCCTTCATCAGCGCCCAGCGCGAGCCCGGCTGGACCTGCGGCTGGGTGGACTTGCGGATCAGGGTCACGGCGAGCGCGGCCACCAGGTAGAGGCCGAAGGTGGTGAAGTAGGCGTGGGCCGGCGAGAGGGCGACCAGCAGGCCGCCGGCCGCGGGGCCGGCGATGGAGGCGGTCTGCCAGGCCAGCGAGTTCCAGGCGATGGCCCGCGGCAGGAGCTTGCGCGGCACCAGCATCGGCCCCATCGCGGTGTTGGCCGGGGCGAAGAAGGCGCGGCTGGCGCCGAACACCGCGGCGATCACCAGCAGCAGCGGGATCGAGGCGACGCCGCGCCAGGTGGCGACCGCCAGGGTGAGGACGCTGATGATCTCGCCGGTGAAGCAGAGCTGCAGCACCCGCTTGCGGTCGTGACGGTCCGCGGCCTCGCCGGCCGGCAGCGTCAGGATCAGCACCGGCAGGAAGGCGGCCAGGCCGATCATCCCGACCATGAAGGCCGACTGCTCGACGGTCATGGTCCGCCGGGCCAGCGAATACATCTGCCAGCCCATGGCCACGCTCTGGATCTGGGCGGCGAAGCTGCCGGTCCAGCGCGAGCACCAGAAGAACAGGTAGTCGCGCTCCCTCAGCAGGGCGCGCGCGGAGGGGACGACGTCCGGAGTTGTCTCGGCCATGTGGCGGGGAAACTGCCCTGCGCCGCGCTGCGCCGCAACGATGCGTTGACGTGGCGGTCCGCAGACCTTACCTGCCGCGCTTCCTGTTGGCGGCCGAGGGGCCCTGACCATGCGACTGCGACGAACCTGGCGCGCCCGACGCGCTTCGATCTGAACCGCCCGCCCGCCGGCGCATTGACCCCGGCTCGCGGTCCCGTCGCCCACGCCTTCAGAGATCCCATGTCCGTACAGCCTCTTCCGCCGTCGCCGGCGCTTACGCTCGACCTTGAACAGCCGCAGGACGCCGCCGCCATCGAGGCCCTGCTCGACCGCGCCTTCGGCCCCGGTCGCTTCACCAAGGTTTCCGAGCGGGTGCGCGAGCTGGCCGAGTTCGCCCCCGAGCTGTCGTTCTGCGCCTGGGAGGACGGCCGGCTGGTCGGCGTCGTGCGCCAGTGGCGCGTGGCGGTGGGCGAGACGCCGGTGGTCTTCCTCGGGCCGCTCGCCGTCGAGCAGGCGCAGCGCAGCGGCGGCGTCGGCGGCCTCTTGGTCGAGCGCGCCTGCGACGCGGCTGCGGCGGCCGGCGAGACCGCCGTCCTGCTGGTCGGCGACGCCCCCTATTTCGGCCGCTTCGGATTTGGCCCCGCCCGCCAGGCGCGGTTGCCGGGCCCGGTGGACCCCCGCCGGGTGCTGGCGCGGCGGTTCGGCGAGGCCGGCGAACTCGCGGGCCCGGTGCGGCCGCGCTGACTCGCCCCCTCCGTCACGCGCTCTGCGGCGCGCGCCACCTCCGCCGTCCTCTTCGGGACAGGGGAGGAGCAGGGTCCGTGCGGGCGCGTCGCCCGCTCCCCAGCTGCGCAGCAGAGAGCGAAGTCCGATGCTTGAGGCGAGCCCCGGCGCCGCCTACCTTGCAGCCATGGCGCAGACGCAGACCCCGCCCGGCCTCGACGGCGTGATCGCTGCGGCGAAGGCCCAGGCCCCCGGGCGCGGCCTGCCGCCGGTGCATCTGTGGAATCCGCCCAACTGCGGCGACATCGACATCGTCATCCGCAAGGACGGCCTGTGGTTCCACGAAGGCACGCCGATCGGGCGCGAGGCCTTGGTGCGGCTGTTCTCGACGGTGCTGCGCAAGGACGACGACGGCGTCTACCTGGTCACGCCGGTGGAGAAGCTGCGGATCACGGTGGAGGACGCGCCGTTCATCGCCACCCGCGTCGATCGGGTGGGCGAGGCGCTGCGGTTCCTGACCAACGTCGGCGACGAGGTGGAGGCGGGACCGGAGAACGCCATCCGCGTGGAGATGGAGCCGGACGGCCAGCCCCGGCCCTACCTGCACGTCCGGCGGGGGCTGGAGGCGCTGATCGCCCGGCCGGTGTTCTACGAGCTGGTGGAGATGGCGCAGGAGCGCGAGACGCCGCAGGGCCCGACCCTGGGCGTGGCCTCCAACGGGGCCTGGTTCCCGGTAGGACCGGCGCGGGCGCACCAACTGTGAACGACACCGCGTCGCCCAGCGAGCTGCGGGCCTGGATCAGCGGACACCTGGACCCCCTGGAGGAGCGCGACCCCGTGCAGGGGATCACCCGCTCCGACTACGACCTCGATCCGGCCCACCGGCCGGCGCACCACGAACCCCTGACCCCGGCCTCGGTGCTGGTGCCGCTGGTGGAGCGCAAGGAAGGGCTGTCGGTGATCCTGACCCGGCGCGCCGACACGCTGCGCCGCCACACCGGACAGGTGGCGCTGCCGGGCGGCCGCCGCGACCCCGGCGAGACGCCCTGGCAGACCGCCCTGCGCGAGGCCGAGGAGGAGATCGGCCTGCACCCCAGCTTCGTGACCCTGGCGGGGCTGTCCACGCCCTACCAGACCGGCACCGGCTACCTGATCACCCCGGTGGTCGGCTTTGTCCGCGAGGGCTTCACCCTGACGCCCAATCCCGCCGAGGTGGCGCACATCTTCGAGACGCCGTTCGGCTACCTGATGGACCCCGCCAACTACGAGCGGCTGGAGCGCGAGGCGCCGGGCGGCGAGACGCGGCGGTTCTACGCCACCACCTACGCCGACCAGTATATCTGGGGCGCGACGGCGGGCATGCTGCGGGCGCTCTACGAACGGCTCTACGGGGCGGCCCTTGCTTAGGATCCTGATCTTTCGCGGCGCCCTGGTGGCCCTGCCGTTCGTGGTCTGGTTCATCTGGCGCGCCTGGGCGCGGCGCACCGGCCGCGAGATGGGAGCGACGCCCTATGCGTGGCTGTTCGCCGCCGGCGCCCTGCTGCTGGGGATCTCGTTGATGGGCACGGCGCTCTTCCACAAGGACAACCAGGGCGACCGCTACGTGCCCGGAGAGGTCATCGCCGGCGGCGCGGTCAGCAAGGGCCATTTCGAACCGCGGGCGCCCAAATGACCGAGATGACCGAGACGTTGGGCCGACGCCCGTGGATGACCGCGCCGGAGACGGCGGCGGTGCTCGACGCCCTGGAGGCGGCGGGCGGGCCCGGCTGCGCCCGCTTCGTCGGCGGCTGTGTGCGCAACGCCCTGATCGGCCGGCCGATCGCCGACATCGACATCGCCACCGTGCTGACGCCCCAGCAGGTGACGCAGGCGCTGGAAGCCGCGGGTATTCGCGCGGTCCCCACCGGCGTCGACCACGGCACCGTCACCGCCGTCTGCCGGCACAAGCCGTTCGAGATCACCACCCTGCGTCGCGACGTCGCCACCGACGGCCGCCGCGCGGTGGTGGCCTTCACCACCGACTGGCTGGAAGACGCCCAGCGGCGCGACTTCACGCTGAACGCGCTGTACGCCGCCCGCGACGGCGGCATCTTCGACCCCACCGGCCATGGGGTGGCCGACGCGCGGGCGGGGCGCATCGTCTTCGTGGGCGAGCCCGAGCAGCGGCTGCGGGAGGACTACCTGCGCATCCTGCGCTTCTTCCGCTTCCTGGCCTGGTACGGGTCGGGCCCGCCGGACGCCGCCGCGGTGGCGGCCTGCGAGGCGCTGAAGGACCAGGTCGCGACGCTGGCCGCCGAACGGATCTCCAGCGAGCTCCTGAAGCTGCTGGCCGCCGACGATCCCCGAGCGTCCGTGGCGCTGATGGCCCGCACCGGCGTGCTGGGGGTGGTGCTGCCCGGGCCGCTGAACCTGGAGCGACTCGACGGCCTGGTGGAGATCGAGAGCGAGCAGCTGTTCGAGACCGACGCCGTGCTGCGGCTGGCGGCCCTGCTGCCCGACGACCAGGTGGGCGCGGCGCAGGCGGCCGAGCGGCTGCGGCTGTCCAACGCCGACCGCGACCGGATCGTCGCGGCGCTGGCGCCGACTCCGGCGCTGAAGAGCTGGATGAGCCCGCGCGAGATCCGCCGCGCGGTCTACCGCGTCGGCCAGAAGGCGTTCCGCGACCGCGCCAAGCTCGCCTGGGCCGCGGCCGGCCGCACGGCGGTGACGCCGCAGTGGCGCGGCATGATCGCGCTCGGCGAAGGCTGGAGCCCGCCGAGCTTCCCGTTGAGCGGCGACGACGTGGTGGCTGCGGGCGTGCCGCGCGGCCCGATGGTCGGCCAGGTGCTGCGCGAGGTGGAGGACTGGTGGATCGACCACGACTTCCTCGACGACAAGCTGAGCGCGGTGGAGAAGCTGAAGGCCGTGGCGCAGGGGATGGCGTATTGAAACTCGGGATCCTCAAGACCGGCGCGCCGCCGCCGGGCGCCCGCGAACGCTTCGGCGGCTATCCGGACATGTTCCGCAAGCTGCTGGGCGAGGACGCCTACGACTATTCGGTGTTCGCGGTCGACGAGGGCGAGCTGCCGGCGAGCCCCGAGGTGTGCGACGCCTGGCTGGTCACCGGCTCCTCCTGCGGGGTCTATGACCCGCTGCCGTGGATCGGCGAGCTCAAGGGCTTCCTGAACGCCGCCAAGGGCCGCGCGCCGCTGGTCGGGATCTGCTTCGGCCACCAGGTGATGGCCGAGGCGTTCGGCGGCAAGGTCATCAAGTCGCCGAAGGGCTGGGGCCTGGGCGAGCACCAGTACGCCGTGCTGCGCGCCGAGGACTGGATGGACGGGCCCGACCACATCCGCCTGCCGGCCTCGCACCAGGACCAGGTGGTCGAGCTGCCGCCGCACGCCGAGGTGATGGCCGCCAACGCCTTCGCGCCGATGGGGGCGCTGGTCTATCGCGACCAGCCGGCGATCTCGCTGCAGCTGCATCCGGAGTTCGAGCCGCAGTACGCCGTGGCGCTGATCGAGGCGCGGCGCGGCAGCCGCTATGCCGACGAGGAGGCGGACCGCGCCATCGCCAGCTACCGAGCGCCTGACGATCGGGCGCGGGTGGGCGGCTGGATCCGAAATTTCCTGGCCCGCGCAACGGCCTGATCGCTGGCGGGTTTAGCCGTCGAGCGTGGGGACGCCCGTCACACGGAGCTTTCGATGGACCGCTGGAAATTCCTGATCGTCGCCGCGAGCGCGGCGGCGGCCCTCGCGGTTGGCCTGGGCGCCCAGGCCGGCGTGCAGAGCTATGCGGGGCCGCATCGGTTCGCGCAGGTCGCCCACGCCGAGTCCGCCGGCGACCTCCGCTAGCGGCCGGACGGCAGGGCGAACGCCGCCAACTGATCGCCGACCCGGCGGGACATGATCGAATTGCCGCCCGCCGTGAACAGCACGTACTGGCGTCCCTTGTAGGTGTAGGTCGCGGGATTGGCGACGGCCGGTGCGTCGACCCTTGCGGACCAGAGCTCGGCCCCGGTCCTGAGGTCCATGGCGCGGACGCGGGAATCCATCGACGCGCCGATGAAGACGATCCCGGTGCGGGTGACCAGCGGCGCGCCCATGGTCACCGAGCCCCACGACTTCGGCATGAAGAAGCCCCACTTCTGGACCGCGCCGAACGGCACGCGCCAAAGCAGGCCGCCGGACCCGAGGTCATAGGCCGACAGCGTCCCGTAGGGCGGCTTCCAGCACGGGGCGCGAAGCCAGTTCAGGAAGTAGGTCTGGCGCACGCCGTAGGGCGAGCCCTCCATCGGGTAGTAGCCCGAAGCCTTCGACGTCCCGGTCGTGGCGTCATAGTCGGCGCGGCTCAGCAGTTGAACGATCATCGCGATGCTGGAGCTGTTGACGACGTAGGTCTGGCTGGCCGGGTCCACCGCGCCGCCGCCCCACTGCACGCCCCCGGCGGTCCCGGGGTAGATCAGGGCGCCGGCCCCCAGGCTGGGCGGCGTGAACCGCCCGTCGTAGCGCAGGCGCGCGGCGTCGCGGCTGCATTGGCCGAGGCTGAAGATATCGCCGAACGCCGACACGCCCGGCCAGCGGTGCGGGGTCACCGGCTCCGGCGTGGCGGTGAAGGGCTGGGTCGGCGCGGCCTCCTCGCCCGGCACGTCCGACTCCGGGACCGGCCGCTCCTCGATCGGAAAGATCGGCTCGCCGGTCAGCCGGTTGAGCACGAAGAACATCCCCTGCTTGGTCGACTGCACCAGCGCCGGGACGACCTCGCCGTTCCGCCGCAGGTCGATCAGCACCGGCGCCGAATTGACGTCGTAGTCCCAGAGGTCGTGGTGGACGAGCTGGCGGCTCCAGACCACCCGGCCGGTGGCCGCGTCGAGCGCCGTCACGGAGTTGGCGAACGGCAGCCTCCCCTTGCGGCGGCCGCCGTAGAAGTCCGGGCTCGGCGAACTCACCGGCACGTAGACGACGCCCGCCTTCGGATCGACCGACATGCTGGCCCAGACGTTGGCGGTTCCGCTCGAGGCCGCGGCCTGCGGCGTCAGCGCATGGAAGGTCCACTTCAGCGCGCCGGTGCGGGCGTCGATGGCGAACACCGTTCCGGGCGGCGCGACCTCCTCGGCCCAGTCCTTGCCCGACCAGCCGATGAACAGGGTGTCCTTGTAGACCGTCGGCGGCTGCAGCTGGGACAGCGGCCACTTGGGATTGGTGGTGTTCCACTGGTTGACGTCGAGCACGCCGCCGCGACCGAACCCCGCGCAGCGACGGCCGGTGTCGGCGTCGACGCCGTGCAGCAGGCCCTCGAGGGTGCCGACGTAGACCATCTTCTGGCACGGCTGGCCGGGCTGCGGCGCCTGCGCCTGCCAGTAGGCCACGCCGCGGCCCTTGAGCTCCGACTGGGTCACGGGCTGGAGCCGGCTGTGCGGGTCATAGACCCACCTGACCTTCCCGGTGTCCGGCGCGACCGCGAAGATCCGATGGAAGGGCGTGCCGACATAGACCGTGTGGTTGACGAAGAGCGGCGTCGCCGACCAGTCGGTCGGCGGGCGCGAGCCCCGGCCGTTGGTCACGTCGCCGGTGCGCAACTCCCAGGCCAGCGCCAGCCGGCGGACGTTCTGCGGGGTGACCTGCGAGGCCGAGGAGGCCTTCTGGGCCATCAGGTCGCCGTTGAACGTCGACCAGACCTGACCGTCGTCCAAGGCGGCGGCGCCGTCGTGCTTCGCGGCCGCGACGGGGACGAAACGCGAGAGGCCGTACTGCCCGAGCGCGGCAACGGCGACGACGGCGCAGGTGATCAGCACCAGCCGGACGGCGCCCCGCGGGGCCGCGCCGACCAGCCAGTTGCGCCCTGGACGCCGCTTATCCTGGGCGACGGGCAGGGCCAGCGACAGCCAGGCCGCCAGGGCCGCCGCCATCAGCGCCAGGAGCAGCCAGGCGTGCAGGAAGTAGGCGGCCAGGGCGGTGCCGAACACGTCGGACAGGACGGCCATCAGCAGGATCCACCGCAACACCCGCGGCGCGGACCTCGACAGCGCCAGCACGACAGCCGCGCCGAACAGCAGCGCCGTGGACCCGGTGACCAGCAGGGCGCCGGCGGTGTGATCGATCCCGCTTCCGCGAAGCCCATACCCCGCGGCAGCCACCAGGACGCCCAAGCCCGCAGCGACGACCAGCGCCCATGCCGTGCCCCGGTCCATCGCCTCGCCCATGCCATGCCGATTCCGCCCAGAACCGTGATTTTCAAGCCGGCGTTCCCGGGGCCGCGAGGAGGCGCGGCGGCGGCGTGGAGAGGATGCCACAACACCCGCAAAAGCGGCCTTTCAGCCGTCTTTTGATCATTCGGGCGCTTGCGGGGGCGCGGTACGGTGGCTCGGGACAGGAGAAGGGAGCGCCCTACTCAGGGCGACAGGCTGATGCTGGGCCGGCTCGGACAACTGTTCACCCGCAGAATTTCTGGCGGGCGCTACGCGGGACTGCTGACGGACTGGAGCGTCTGCGAGGACATCGGCGGCTGCTACTTCCGCGGGGCGATGGAGGATGACCTCCTTGGCCGTTTCCGCCGCGGCGAGCGGATGAGCACGGGCTACGTGCTCGAAGGTCCCGACGAGCAGGGCTGCGTGCGCGCCACCGACGGCCTCTACCGGCTGGCCGCCCTGCCGGACCGCGGCCCGGCGGACACCGGGCGACCGTCCGCCCCCGGGCGGGACCTGCGATGAGCGAGATCCAGCCCGTCACCCCGGCTGCGCCCCGCTGGGCGCGCACCCTGCTCGATCCCGGCCGCCACGCGCAGCCGCAGCGCAGCCGCCCGGCCGAGACGCGTTCGTTCGCGCCCGACGACGACGATTCCCTCGCCCATTTCGAGGCCAGCACGCATTTCGAAGCGCTGTTCCGCGCCGCGCTCGACACCAGCGGGATCGAGGTGGCCGACAGCCCGCTGGTCATGGTGCTGGGCGCCGGCACGGGCGCCAGCGCCGTCGCGCCCTGCCTGCGCCTGTTCCGCGGCTGCCACATCCTGGCGACCGACGAGACCGACCGCGACTTCGCCGGATTGAGCCGCCACCTCCGGCAGAGCGGCGCCGAAGACCGGGTCGCCGTGCTGCAGATGACGCCCGAGGCGCCGCAGGTGGCCCCGGCGTCGCTCGACCTGGTGGCCGGCGCCTTCGTGCTGCATCACCGGGTCGATCCGGACAAGGTGCTGGAGGCGACCGCCCGGGTCCTGAAGCCCGGCGGCCACGCCATCTTCCTCGAGCCGTTCGACGGCTACGGGCTGCTGCGGCTGGCGTTCGAGCGCATCTGCGCCGAGGCGGACCTGCGCAAGGCGCCGCTCGGCGAGGGCGTCCGCGCCGCCCTGGAGGCGGCCATCGCCCAGATCGCCGCCCGCACCATGCCCGATCCCAGCCAGCCGGGCTTCGCCGAGCTGGAGGGGAAGTGGCAGTTCTCGCAGGAATCCATCGCCGCGGCGGCCCGGATCTTCGGCTTCTCGCAGGCGCGGTTCTTCAGCCATCACGACCACCCCACGCTCTATCGCGACCTGGCGCTGCTGCGGCTGCGCGAGCACATGGGCGCGGATCGGGCGGAGCTGCCCGGCTGGGCGGTGGAGGTCCTGAACGGCTTCGACCGGGCGCTGCCGCCGCCGGTCAAGCGGCTGCTGATGCTCGAAGGCAGCATCGTCCTGACGCGCTGAGCGCTCCTTAGGGCCAGCTCACCATCGGCGGCATGGAAGACAGGATGGTCTCGATGTTGCCGCCGGCCTTGAGCCCGAAGGTGGTGCCGCGGTCGTAGAGCAGGTTGAACTCCACGTAGCGGCCGCGCTGGACCAGCTGGGCCTGGCGGTCCTCCTCGGTCCACGGCTCGTCCATCCGGTGGCGGACGATCTTCGGATAGACCTCCAGGAAGGCCTCGCCCACCGCCTGGGTGAAGGCGAAGTCGCGCTCGAAGTCGCCGGAGTCGTGGCGGTCGTAGAAGATGCCGCCGACCCCGCGCGGCTCCTTGCGGTGCGGCAGGTAGAAGTACTCGTCGCACCAGGCCTTGTAGCGGCCGTACCATTCGGGATCGAAGGCGTCGCAGGCGGCCTGCATCGCGCGGTGGAAGAGCACCGCGTCGTCGGCGTCCTGGCTGCGCTGCTCCGGCAGCATCGGCGTCAGGTCCGCGCCGCCGCCGAACCAGCTGACCGCCGTCGACAGGAAGCGGGTGTTCAAGTGCACGGTCGGCGCCCGCGGCGAGCGCGGGTGGACGATCAGGCTGATGCTGGCCGAGACGTAGGACGGGTCCTTGTCCGCGCCCGGCATGGTCGCCGCCATCTCCGGCGAGAAGCGGCTGGTCGCCGCCGAGGTGTGCACGCAGGCCTTTTCGAACAGCCGGCCCTTGAAGTAGCCGCCGATGCCGCCGCCGACCCCGGTCTCGCGGGTCCAGGGCCGCATCTCGAAGCGGCCGGCCGGCTCGGGGTAGAGCTCGGCCGGCGCCTCGTCCTCCAGCCGCTCGAGCTCGGCGCAGATGCGCTGCTGCAGGCTCTCGAACCAGGCCTGGGCGCGGGCGCGCCGCTGTTCGATCTCGCCGGTCAAGTTGGGGGGCGTGAGGTTGGACATGGCGCGCTTGCTAGCCGGTTCCTGCCGCGGTTGGGAAGCCGTTCGTCTGCCGCAGCGCCTCGCCCAGCGCCATCGCCGCTGCGGTGACGACGTTCAGCGAACGCGCGCCCGCGGCCAGCGGAATGTAGAGCCGGGCGTCGGCGGCCTGGTGGACCTCGAACGGCGCGCCGGCGCTCTCGCGGCCGAACAGCAGGACGTCGCCCGGCCGATAGCCGAACGCCTGGAACGGCTGGGCCCCGCGGGTGGTGAAAAGCAGCAGCCTCCCCTCGGCGCGCCGGGGATTTTCGAGGAACTGCGTCCAGCTGGCGTGGCGTTCGACCTCGGCGCGATCGCCGTAATCCAGCGCCGCGCGGCGCACGGAACTGTCGGAAAGCGGGAAGCCGCAGGGCTCGATGACGTCCACCGCGACGTCCAGGCAAGCGCCCAGTCTTAAGGCGGCGCCGAGGTTTTGCGGAATGTCCGGTTGAAAAAGCGCCAAACGCATTCTAAGCGATCCGCCACGGGATAGGTCGGGGCTCGAGGGACGAATCACGGAAACGCCGCGCGAAGCTTCGCTGGCGGTTCCGGGAAACAAGTCCTGCCCACGACCTGTCCCCAGATAGGCCCTTTACCAGAGCGTCTGGACGGGTCCAAAGGCTGGGCGCTCTCGGTACGCGAAGAGGGCCTTAAATCGAAGGGTAGCTTTAGGTGGCCGACACCGTCGTGGGCGCAAATCCCGATCCGCATGCTTTGGGCGATGACCCGAGCCGTCGTGACTTCATCCATATCGCCACAGGGGCGGCCGCCGTGGGCGCCGTCGCGGCGCTGGCCTGGCCGTTCATCGACCAGATGAACCCGGCCGGCGACACTCTGGCGCTCGCCTCCATCGAGTTCGACCTGAGCAAGGTCGCCGAGGGGCAGCAGGTGGTGGTGAAGTGGCGCGGCAAGCCGCTGTTCGTCCGCTACCGGACGCCGGCGGAGATCGCCGCGGCCATCAAGGACGACCACGCCGAGCTGCGCGACCCGCAGACCGACGAGCAGCGTCACAAGCCGGGCAAGGCCCAGTGGCTGATCCTGGTCGGCACCTGCACCCACCTGGGCTGCGTGCCGACCTTCGGCGGCGGTGAGTACGGCGGCTGGTTCTGCCCGTGCCACGGCTCGGTCTACGACACCTCCGGGCGTATCCGTAAGGGCCCCGCGCCGCTGAATCTCGCGGTGCCGGACTACGCCTTCCTCTCTGACACCAAGGTCAAGGTCGGCTGACAAGATGAGCGGACATTCCACATACGAGCCCAAGACGGGCTTCGAGCGCTGGATGGATATGCGCCTGCCGATCATTCGGATGGCGCATGACACGGCCCTCAGCTTCCCGACCCCGAAGAACCTGAACTACTGGTGGACCTTCGGCGGCATCCTGGCCCTCATGCTGGTGCTGCAGATCGTCACCGGCATCGTGCTGGCCATGCACTACGTGCCGCACGTCGACTACGCCTTCGCCTCGGTCGAACGCATCATGCGCGACGTCAACTACGGTTGGCTGATCCGCTACATGCACGCCAACGGCGCCTCGATGTTCTTCGTCGCGGTCTACATCCACATCTTCCGCAACCTCTACTACGGCTCCTACAAGGCGCCGCGGGAGGTGCTGTGGATCCTGGGCTGCATCATCTACCTCCTGATGATGGCCACGGCCTTCATGGGCTACGTGCTGCCCTGGGGCCAGATGAGCTTCCACGGCGCGGTGGTGATCACCAACCTGTTCGGCGCCCTGCCGGTGGTCGGCCCGGCCATCACCACCTGGCTGTGGGGCGGCTTCGCGGTCGACGACCCGACGCTGAACCGCTTCTTCTCGCTGCACTACCTGCTGCCGTTCATGATCGCGGGCGTCGTGGCCCTGCACATCTGGGCGCTGCACGTGCCGGGCAACAACAACCCGACCGGCGTGAACGTGAAGTCCAAAGAGGACACCGTGCCCTTCCACCCGTACTACACGGTGAAGGACGGCTTCGCGATCGGCGTGTTCCTGCTGCTGTTCGGCTCCTTCGTGTTCTGGAACCCGAACGTCCTCGGCCACGCCGACAACTACATCCCGGCCAACCCGCTGGTGACCCCGTCGCACATCGTGCCCGAATGGTACTTCCTGCCGTTCTACGCGATCCTGCGGGCGGTCCCGAACAAGCTGGCCGGCGTGCTCGGCATGTTCGGCGCCATCGCGGTGCTGTTCGTCCTGCCCTGGCTCGACACCTCGAAGGTGCGCTCCATGCGCTACCGGCCGACGGCGCGGCTCTACTTCTTCATCTTCCTGCTGGCCTGCATCGTGCTCGGCTTCTGCGGGGCCAAGCTGCCGGACGATCCGGTGATCCCGGGGGTGACCAGCTTCACGCTGATCGACTCCGACCTGAACAGCTACGTCTGGCTGTCGCGGATCGCCGCCCTCTACTACTTCGTCTACTTCCTGGTGATCACGCCGATCCTGGGTCTCACCGAGACCCCGCTGCCGGTGCCGGAGTCGATCTCCGCGCCCGTCCTGTCGCATCCCGCCACCGCGCCCGTGGGCGCCGTGGCGTCGCCTGAAAAGAAGGGTTGAGCCTAGATGCTGCGCAAAGTTCTGGCTCTCGCGGCGCTTGGGCTCGCCTTCGTCGCGGGCCCCTCGCTCGCGGCCACCACCCACGAGGAGCCGAAGGACGTCCACTGGTCGTTCGAGGGCCCGGTGGGCAAGTTCGACACGGAACAGCTGCAACGGGGCTACAAGGTCTATCGCGAGGTCTGCTCGGCCTGCCACGCGATGAACCTGATGTACTTCCGCAACCTCGGTCAGAAGGGCGGACCGTTCTACGATCCGAAGTACCCGAACTCGAACGAGAACCCCTATGTGAAGTCGCTGGCCAAGGACATCCAGGTCCCTGACATCGACTCCGAGACCGGCGACGTGATCCACCGTCCCGCCACGCCGGCCGACAAGTTCCCGTCGCCGTTCCCGAACGAGCCGGCGGCGCGGGCCTCCAACGGCGGCGCCCTGCCGCCGGACCTGTCGGTCATCGCCAAGGCGCGCGAAGGCGGACCGGCCTATGTCTATTCGATCCTCACCGGCTTCGGACCCCCGCCCAAGGGCCTCACGGTGCCGCCGGGCAAGTACTACAACCCCTTCATGCCGGGCGACCTGACGTCGTTCTGGACCGGCCCCAAGGACAAGGTGCCGGAGGGCGGCTTCATCGCCATGCCGCCGCCGCTGGCGCCGGGCAAGGTGACCTTCGACGACGGCAAGCCGTCGACGGTGGCCCAGCAGGCCGACGACGTCGCCGCCTTCCTGATGTGGGCCGCCGAGCCCAAGATGGAGGAGCGCAAGCAGTTCGGCCTGGGCGCGATGATCTACCTGCTGATCTTCACCGGCCTGCTGTACGCCAGCTACCGCCGCATCTGGCGCAACGTCGCCCACTAGGCGCGGCGCCGATCCGATCTGCAGAGGGGCCCCGGCGACGCCGGGGCCCCTTTTGCATGCGCCTGAGCGGGCCGGGCCTAGCCGTCGGGCGCCAGCAGCAGCCGGCCGTTGGGGAAGTCGAAGCGCAGGCGGTAGCGGGCGAGCACGGGCGTGCCGATCTCCCCGGCCGGGCCGCCGTCCTGCGCCTTCAGCAGGCCGGCCGGGAGATTTTCGGAGAGCGCGCCGGCGAAGGACAGCGCCCGCAGGCGGGGCCGCGCCACGCCGTAGGGATAGAGCTCTTGCGGTTTGCTTGCGCCGGGCGCGGCGGCGAGGTCGTCGGCCAGCCGCACCGCCCGCTCGCCTCCGGTGGCCGGCGCGAAGGGCCCGCTCAGGGTCCGTCCGCCGTCGGAGACCGCCGCGGCGACCGTCGGGGTGTCGCCGGTCCAGGTGAGGGGCAGGGCGGTGGCGCGGCCGAACGGCGGCGCCTCGCCAGGCCGGCTCAGGACCACCCGGCAGGGGGCGAACCGCACGTCCACCACGAAGGCGCGCAGGACGTCGGCGCCGATCACCCCGGCGATGGGGGTGGGCAGGGCGCCGGTGCGCATGTCGAGCCCGGCCACCGCCACCGGCTGGCCGGTCAGCCGCATCCCGCCGATCCGCACCTCGCCCTTGAGCGCGGTGTCGGCGAAGCCCGCGCCCTGGGCCTGGGTCTCGCCCAGCTGGGTGTGCGCGGTGGCGGTGTCGAGCACATAGTCGCCGGCCACGCCCATCACCTCGGCCGGGACCACGACCACGCCGCCCTCGAACCAGCAGGCGGTTTCCGCCGCATGCGCCGCGGGGGCCGCGGCGAGCCCGGCTCCCAGGGCGAGGACGGCGACGGGGGCGAGGCGGGCGATGGGGGCGAGGGGGCGTTTCACGGGCGGACCGGCCTCAGCATAGCCAAGCTCGGCGGCCTCCGCGACGGCCCAAATCTCGGCGTGGACGGCGGAATGCGCCTTACGCCTGCCCCACAGGATCGGCATAAGGGCGGCCATGGCCTTCACGCGCGCGTGGCGCAATTTCAAACGCATGCAGGACATGACGGTCGCCGTCGCGAGCCTGATCTACGCCGCCGCCGCGGTGCACGGCTTCAGCCGCCTGCCGGGCGACGCCACCATGGTGCTGCGCTGGATCCTGCTCTGGCCGCTGCTCTACCTGCTGCCGTCGCTGGTGGCGCCGCTGGTGATCCCGCCGCTGCGCCGCTGGCTCGCCAAATACGTCTGGATGAGCTTCCAGGCCGGCTTCGGCCAGACGCCGGGCTCGATCGTCACCGGGCTGATCCTGCTGATGGGCGCGGCGCTGTTCATCTACTGGCAGATCGCCGCGGTGGCCGCGACCGGCACCTATCGCGCCAACGTCTTCGCGGCCTACGCGGCCGGCATCGGCATCCTGGCGGCCCAGGCGGTGCTGGTGCGCACCCTGGAGCGCCTGCCCGACGTCCGCGCGCGGATCACCGAGCCCGAAGCCTAGACGTCGCCGCGGCCCGCGCCGTTGCGGGCGAACAGGGCGAGCGTCCGCAGGCGCGACAGGTGCGCGGACTCGGCGTCGTAGCCGTTCGGCGCGACGAAGGCGTGGCCGGCGTCATAGAGGTAGACCGGCAGCTCCGGATGGCGCGCGGTGATCGCCTCGACCGCCGGCGGCGGGATCAGCTCATCGCGCTTGCCGAGGTGCAGGATGGTCGCGACCTTGGGCGTCTCGTCGAGGTAGTCGACGATCTGGCCGCCATAGAAGGAGGCCACCGCTGACAGGCCCCGGCAGCGGGCGGCCGCCAGCCAGGCCACCGTGCCGCCGAAGCAGAAGCCGAGCGCGAACACCGGCGGCGCCAGCGCGTCGATCGCCGCCTGCACCCCGTCCAGCACGTCGGCGCCCCAGTGGGCGGCCTCCGCGAAGCCGTTCTGCCGGGCGTAGAGCTCGGGGTCGGTGTCGCGTTCCGCGAAGCCGCGCCGGAAACGGTCGAAGAGGCTGGGGACGATGACCTCGTAGCCCGCCTCGGCATAGCCGTCCGCCAGCTCGCGCAGGTGGGGCGTCACGCCCCAGATCGCATGGCAGATGACCAGCCCGCCGCGCCGCGCGTCGGTCACCGGAGCGTGGTAGGCGTCGAACTCGAAACCGTCGGCGGCGCTGGTCAGCCGCAGCGTCTCGCCCATGGCCTCAGGCCTTGTCGAACAGTTCGAGCGTGCGGTGGCGCGCCAGGTCGGCGGCCTCGGCGTTGTAGCGCTCGGGGCTCTCGTTGTTGAAGCCGTGCCCGGCGCCTTCGTAGATGTGCACCGGCACCTGCGGGTGGTGCGCCGCGATCGCCGCAGCCACCTCGTCGGCGGGGATGCCGGCGTCGGTGCGGCCCAGGTGGACGACCACCGGGCACTTGGGCTCCAGCGCGGCGTTGGCCGCCACCAGGCTGCCGTAGTAGCTCGACGCCGCGGCGAGGCCGTCGACCTGGCCGGACGCCAGCCAGGCCAGCGAGCCGCCGTAGCAGTAGCCGACCACGCAGACCTTCTCGCCGCGGGTCTTCAGGAAGTCGCGGCAGGCGGCGATGTCGCCCAGCGCCTGCTCCAGGGGCGTGGCCCGGGCGTGGGCCACGCCGGCCTGCAGGCCCTCCGGGTCGTGGGCGGCGGTGAAGCCGAACTCGCGGCGGTCGTAGAGCGAGGGCGCGATCGCCTCGTAGCCCATCTTCGCCCAGCGCGCGACGTCGGCCCGGATGTGGCGGTCGATGCCGAAGATCTCCTGGATGACGACGACCCCGCCCTTGCGCGGCGTGAACGCGCCTTCGTGGTAGGCGGAGAACTCGAAGCCGTCCGCGCCTGCGATCCTGATCGTCTCGCCCATCCTGCCCTCCAGCCTGTCGGCTATACGTTGAAGCGGAAATTCATCACGTCGCCGTCCTGGACGACATACTCCTTGCCCTCCTGGCGGAACTTGCCGGCCTCGCGCGCGCCGGCCTCGCCCTTCAGCCGGACGTAGTCCTCATAGGCGATGGTTTCGGCGCGGATGAAGCCCTTCTCGAAGTCGGTGTGGATGACGCCGGCCGCCTGCGGGGCGGTGTCGCCCTTGTGGATCGTCCAGGCGCGCGCCTCCTTGGGGCCGACCGTGAAGTAGGTCTGCAGGCCGAGCAGGTGGTAGGCCTCGCGGATCAGCTTGTTGAGGCCCGGCTCGGCGAGCCCCAGGGTCTCCAGGAACTCGCCGCGCTCAGCGGCGTCGAGCATGGCGATCTCGCTTTCGATCTGGGCGGAGATCACCACCGAGTCGGCGCCGTCGCGCTGGGCGCGCTCGGCCACCAGCCGCGACATCTCGTTGCCGGTGGCGGCGGAGGCCTCGTCGACGTTGGCGACATAGAGCGCCGGCTTCGAGGTCAGCAGCTGCAGCATGCGCCAAGCCTTGTCGTCCTCCTCGGACACCTTGGCCTTGCGGGCCGGGCGGCCGGCGTTCAGCTCGGTCAGAGCGAGCTGCACCAAGCGCAGGGTCTGGGCGGACTCCTTGTCGCCGGTCTTGGCGCGCTTCTCGAGGTTGGAGACCCGCTTCTCCAGGCTCTCGAGGTCGGCGAGCATCAGCTCGGTCTCGATGGTCTCGAGGTCGGCCAGGGGATCGACCTTGCCCTCGACGTGCGTCACGTCGTCGTCGATGAAGCAGCGGGTGACGAAGGCCACCGCGTCAGTGTCGCGGATATTGGCCAGGAACTGGTTGCCCAGGCCCTCGCCCTTGGAGGCGCCGCGCACCAGGCCGGCCACGTCGACGAAGTTGATCCGCGCCGGGATGATCTCCTTCGACGGGATGATGGCGGCGAGCGCGTCCAGCCGCGGCTCCGGCACCGCCACGTCGCCGACGTTCGGCTCGATGGTGCAGAACGGATAGTTCGCGGCCTGGGCGGCGGCGGTCTGGGTGAGCGCATTGAACAGCGTCGACTTGCCCACGTTGGGCAGGCCGACGATGGCGACTTTCAGGGCCATGGAGAGTGGAGCTTCCTTTTCGAGGCCGCCGGACCTAGCACGCAGGGGCCGGCTAACAAACCCGCTCATCCCCGCGAAAGCGGGGACCCAGGTGTTTTGTGTTGTTACGCCAGAAGCCGTGCGAACGCTGTCGCGGATACTGAAAAAACCTGGGTGCCCGCGTGCGCGGGGATGACTGGACCGCCGCTAGTCCTTGCCGCGCGCCAGCGCCCGCGGGTCGGCCTTCTCGGCGGGGGCGAGGCGCATGACCTCGGTCTGGTATTTCTCGTCCTCGCCGGCGGCGAGCAGGGGGGCGGCGTCGGCGCAGGCCTGCAGCAGCGGCTCGACCCACTTCATGTCCGCCTTGTGGAAGTCGGACAGCACGTGGCCGTGCACCAGCTCCTTGTCGCCGGGATGGCCGGTGCCGAGCCGGGCGCGGCGGAAGTGCGGGCCGACCTGGGCGGTGATCGAGCGGACGCCGTTGTTGCCCGCCGCCCCGCCGCCGGCCTTCATCCGGAAGCGGCCGGGGGCGAGGTCGATCTCGTCGTAGAACACCACCAGCTCGGCGGGATCGATCTTGAAGAACTTCAGCGCCTCGCCGACCGCGTAGCCGCTGTCGTTGTAGAAGGTCTGCGGCTTCAGGATCAGGGTGCGGACCGGCCCCTGCGGGGTGTCGATCGCGCCTTCCATGGCGAAGCTGCGGAACCGCGCCTTCGGGGCCGAGAAGCCCCACCGGCGCGCGATCTCGTCAACGGCCATGAAGCCGATGTTGTGGCGGTTCTTCGCGTAGGAGGGGCCTGGATTTCCCAGGCCCGCGATGAGCAGCATGCGATCCCCCGGCGTGAAGAGAGATCGAGGCGCGGACTATTCCTCGGCCGCCGGAGCCGCAGCTTCCGCGGTTTCGGTGTCCGCCGCAGCGTCTTCCGACATCTGCGCCGAGGCGCCGGCCACGGTGGCCACCACGGTGTCGCCGTCGACCGCCGCTTCGATATTGGCCGGCAGCTTCAGGTCGGAGACGCGGATGGTGTCGCCGATGTCCAGGCCGGTCAGGTCGAACACGACCTCTTCCGGGATCTGGTCGGCCGGGCAGGACAGCTGCACTTCGTGGAACACCACGTTCAGCGTGCCGCCGCGCTTCAGGCCGGGCGAGTCCTCGTGGTTCTGGAAGTGCAGCGGCACGGCGATCTTGATCTGCTGGTGCGCGTCGACCCGGTAGAGGTCGAAGTGCATCGGCTCGTCGGTGACCGGGTGCATGTCGATCGCCTTGGCGATGACCGGCTGGGTCTCGGCGCCGTACTTCAGGGTCACCAGGTGGCCCAGCAGCTTGCCGGTGTAGAGCGCCTTGCGGAACTCGTTGGACTTCACGGCGATGGCCACGGGGTCCTTGTCGCCGCCGTAGAGCACGCCCGGGACCAGGCCGGAGCGGCGGGCGACGCGCGCGCCACCGGTGCCGGTCCGCTCGCGCACTTCAACGTTCAATACGATATCGGCCATGGCCTTGCCTCAAAACGAAGCCGCCGCGCGTAGGCCGCGCGGCGACAAATCTGCGACCGCTGATGGTCGAAAGGTGCGCGTAGATACACAAAAGCCCCGCCCCATGCAACGGGGCGGGGCCTGATTCCGTGGCTGAACGTCAGCGGTGCTTCGCCTTCGGTTTCGCCTTCGTGTGGGGCTTGGCCGGCGTCACCGGGGTGGTCGCGATTTCCAGCGGCGGCGGCCGGACGTCGATGGGCGCCGGCACGCCCGCGCCCTTCATCAGGCAGTTGCCGGTGTCCATCATGATGTGCTGGCCCAGGCAGAAGACGTCCTCGTAGTAGGGCTTGGCCACCGCCAGGCACTGGTAGAGGTTCAGCTTGGACATGTTCAGGCAGGTGGCCGAGGCCGGATCGCTGAGGATCGGCATCACCTGCTCCAGGCTGGCGTCGTCGGCGTAGCCGAGGGCGGCGAGCGCGGCCACGGCCATGCTGTGGATCACCAGCGGGGTGTAGGGCGGACTGGCGGCCTGGGCGGTGAGCCCGAGCGGACCGGCGCCGACGGAGGCCTGCTGCAGGCGGGCGGTCTCGGCCACCTCGCCGCTCAGCGCCGCGGTCGAGAGCTGCTTGGCCTGCATCAGGCGCGCGTCGCGGCCGGAGACATCGGCCTTCGACCAGGCGGAGTGCTGCACGTCATAGGCCGCCTGCTTCACCAGCTTGCCCTGGTCGAGCAGCTTGCGGCCGTCTTCGCCGAGCGCGTTCATCACCAGGCCGGCGGCGCCCGCCGAGCCGGAGATGCCGACCACGTAGGCCGGGTCCTTCATGATCTCGTAGGCGATCGTGCGGCGCTGGGTCGGGTCGACGGCGTAGGTGCGCACGCTGGCCACGAAGGCTTGGTCCTGCAGGGCGGCCACGGCGCCGTAGGCGATGGCGCCGCGCAGAAGCTGCTGCGGCTCGTAGGCGGCGCCGGCGCGGACAGCCTCGGACACCGAGGGGCCGCCGGTGAAGGCCGGGGAGATCGCCGTGGCGTGGGCCACATAGTAGCGGTAGGCGCTGGCCTGCTCGATCACCTTCGGCGACAGGCTGACGGGGGGGATCGGCGGCGGCGGCGGGGGAGGCGGCGGCGGCGGCGGGGCGCAGCCGGCCAGGATCGTGACCATGGCGAGCGCCGCCAGGGTGAGGCCGCGGCGGACCGGAAGTACGGACGTCATGGTTGGTGGCTTCCCCCTCAAAAGAGTGGAGCGAAGATACAGCCCCGGTCGGGCGAGAATATGACCAGACCGCGTAAACTCTTGCTGAGCAAGCTTGACCGTAACGGCCGACCGGAAACTCAGTCGAACAGTTTCGATACCGACTCTTCATTGGCGATGCGGCGGATCGCCTCGCCGATCAACGGCGCGCAGCTGACGCGACGGATCTTCTCGCTCTTCGGGCCCTGCTCCGGCGGCTCGATGGAATCGGAGATCACCAGTTCCTTCAGCACCGACTTCTTCACCCGGTCGATGGCCGGGCCGGAGAGCACGCCGTGGGTGACGTAGGCGGAGACCTCGGTGGCGCCGGCGTCGATCAGCGACTGGGCCGCGCTGCACAGGGTGCCGGCCGAATCGACGATGTCGTCGAACAGGATCAGCCGGCGGCCGCTGACGTCGCCGATGATGTTGGCGACCTCGGACTTGCCGGGCCCGCTGCGGCGCTTGTCGACGATGGCGAGGTCGGCGTTCAGCCGGCTGGCGACGGCGAGCGCGCGGACCACGCCGCCGACGTCGGGCGAGACGATCAGCAGCTCGTTGGTCTTGGAATAATGTTCCTTGATGTCCTGCGCCATCAGCGGCGCGGCATGCAGGTTGTCGGTGGGGATGTCGAAGAAGCCCTGGATCTGGCCGGAGTGCAGATCCATCGTCAGCACCCGGTCGGCGCCGGCGCGGGTGATCAGGTTGGCCACCAGCTTGGCGGAGATCGGCGTGCGGCCGCCGGTCTTCCGGTCCTGCCGGGCGTAGCCGAAGTAGGGCATCACCGCCGTGATCCGCTTGGCCGAGGCGCGCTTCAGCGCATCGATGCAGATCAACAGCTCCATCAGGTTGTCGTTGGCGGGGTAGCTGGTGGACTGCAGCACGAAGACGTCCTCGCCGCGGACGTTCTCGTCGATGGTCACCCAGACCTCGTTGTCCGGGAACCGCTTCACCTGCGCCTTGGTGAGCGGCACATCCAGGTGGGTGGAGACCGCCTGGGCCAGCGTTGGGTTGGAGTTGCCGGCCAGCAGCTTCATCAGATCCCCGCAGCGATTTCGCTAATGGGCCGGCCTTGTAGCAGGCGCGGCCGTCCCGGCAACCCTCTCAGGACTCAAGCACGATCGCCGACAGCAGCCGGCCGTAGTCCAGCTCCGCGGTCCTGAAGGCCCGGCGGTTGGAGAAAAACAGCTCCGGCTCGGCGCAGGTGTCGCGGCCGACCCATTCGCAGGCCTCGATTCCGGCGGCCCGCAGCCGCGCCAGCACGAAGGCGGGCAGGTCGAACAGGCGCTTTTCGGGCGCGGCGCCGGGCGCGAAGAACTGCGCGTGGCCCCGGTCGGCGGCGGTGAACCGGTCGAGGAATTCCAGCCCCACCTCGTAGGACTGCGGGCCGATGCAGGGGCCGACGGCGGCGCGCATGCGACTGCGAGTCGCGCCCAGCGCCTCCATCTGGGCCACCGCGGATTCGACGACGCCGGTGAGCGCGCCCTTCCAGCCGGCGTGGGCGGCGGCGACCACGCGGGCTTCCGGATCGGCGATCAGCACCGGGGCGCAGTCGGCCGCCAGGGCGCCGCAGACCAGGCCCGGCGTGGCGCTGACCACCGCGTCGGCGTGGGGCGCAGCCTCCGGCCACGGCTGCGAGGCGAGCACCGCGTCGGGCGAATGGACCTGGTAGGCGGTGACGATCGTCCCGGCGGCGAAGTGGGCGGCGGCGCGGCGGCGGTTCTCGCGCACGGCCTCGGGGTCGTCGTTGGAGCCCAGGCCGACGTTCAGGCTGGCGTAGATCCCCTGCGAGACCCCGCCCTGGCGGGTGAAGAAGGCGTGCCGCACGCCGGCCACGTCGAGCAGGGGCGAGGTCAGCACGGGAAGGGCGCTCATGCCGCTAGTCCTCGTCGAAGGCGGGCGGGACCCAGCCGGGGGAATGCAGGCAGGCGACCTTGAACAGCTCGCCCATCTCGTCGGCGGCCATCAGCCGGTTGAGCTGGCGGCCGATCACCGAGGCCCGGTCCGGCCGGGTCCTCACCAGCGCCTCGGCGCGCTCGCCGATGCCCATGCGCGCCAGGAAGGCGGCCTGGGTGAGGATGGCGCTCGTTGCGCCGTGCGCCTGCGCGGCGGCGAGCACGGCGGGGAAGTCCGCATGCACGGTCAGGTCCGCCTCGCCAGGGCAGGCGAGGGGATCGACCTTCCGGTGGCGGCGCAGCGCCTGCAGGGTGTCGCCGAAGCCCGGCTCGGCGCGGCCGTAGTCGATCAGCAGGGCCGCGCCGCCGTCGGCGACGACCCGCCGGCCGAGCTCGGCGCCCAGCGCCGCCTGGGCGGAGGACTGCTCGTAGACCGCGCCGACGGCCGCGTCGGGCAAGAGGCCGGCGGCCGGGGTGGCGGCTATGCCGAACGCCAGCGACCCGTCGGCGTCCAGGCCCACCACCTGCTCGGCCCAGCCCACCGGGGTGCGCACGAACTGGCGGGCGGGCAGGCAGTCCAGCAGCTCGTTGGCCACCAGCAGGATCGGCGCGCCGGCTGGCACCTCGTCGAGGCTCGCCGCCCAGCGGATGTCGGCGTCCAGCCGCTCGCGCTGGCGCCGCTGCAGCGGCTCGGAGACCTCGACCAGCCAGACCTCGGCGGCCTGCGCGAAGCCCGGGGCGTGGCGGGCGGCGCGCAGTAGGTCGCTCATCAGCGTGCCGTCGCCGGGACCCATTTCCACCAGCCGGACCTTGGCGGGGCGGCCGATCATCTCCCAGGCCGAGGCCGCCCAGACGCCGATCAGCTCGCCGAACATCTGGCTGACCAGGGGCGCGGTGACGAAGTCGCCGTCCGCGCCCAGCGCCGGGCGGGTGGCGTAGTAGCCGAACTCCGGATCGTGCAGGCAGGCGGTCATGTACTGGGCGACGCTGATCGGCCCGCCCTGGGCGATCTGCTCGGCCAGCCGCTCACGCAGGCTCATCGGCCTCGCGGGCGGGCTTGGACGCAGGCGCGGCGGCCTCGACCGGCCGGGCGGGCGGCAGCGGCTCGCGCATGCCGCGCCAGACCAGGAACAGGCCGGCCAGCACCATCGGCGCCGACAGCATCATCCCCATGGTCAGGCCGAGCGGGAAGTGGGGCATGTAGGCGTCCGGCTCGCGGACGTTCTCCAGCGAGATGCGGATGATCCCGTAGCCGGCGATGAACATGCCCATGACCACCCCGCGGCGGTTGGTGAGCCTGGCCACGTGGGTGGCCCAGCGCAGCACCAGGAAGAGCACGACGCCCTCCAGCGCCGCCTCGTAGAGCTGGCTGGGATGGCGCGGCTCGGGACCCGCGCCCGGGAACACCATGCCCCACGGCGCGGTGGTGGGCCGGCCCCACAGCTCGCCGTTGATGAAGTTGGCGATCCGGCCGAAGAACAGGCCGATCGGCGTGGCCGCGGCGGCGATGTCGCCCAGGCTCAGCGGGTCGACCTTGTTGCGCCAGGCATAGACCGAGAGCGCCAGCAGCACCCCGAGCGCCCCGCCGTGGAAGCTCATGCCGCCGTGCCAGGTCTTGAAGATCTCCAGCGGGTCCGTCCAGAACAGCTCCGGCGTGTAGAAGACCACGTGGCCCAGGCGGCCGCCGACGATGACGCCCAGCGTCACCCAC
This sequence comes from Phenylobacterium hankyongense, assembly GCF_003254505.1. Taxonomy (NCBI): domain Bacteria; kingdom Pseudomonadati; phylum Pseudomonadota; class Alphaproteobacteria; order Caulobacterales; family Caulobacteraceae; genus Phenylobacterium; species Phenylobacterium hankyongense. The sequence continues at coordinate 2,089,213 of NZ_QFYP01000001.1, forward strand.
AGCATCATGTCGTCGATCTGCAAGGGGGTGACCGGCGGCGCCCGGTGCGTCCACAGCCGGGCGTTGCGCACCATGCTCACCGCATAGCGCCAGCCCAGCAGGATCCCGGCCACGTAGGCCAGGGCGTACCAGCGGATCGCGATCGGGCCCAGGTGGATGAGGACGGGATCGAAATCCGGGAAGGGCACGGTCGCGCAACTCCAGCGTTAGATGAAGGAGGGTTTAGACGAGAAGCCCTTCGCTTTCACCCCCTCAGGGGCCATATAGAGGAACAGGCGGACGAATTGAGGACGCCCTTCAGAGCGAAAGATGCAGACGCAGAACCCCTTTCTGGACGAAATGGCCAAACTGACGACCGCCGCCATGGGCCTGGCCCAGGCGGCCGGAGACGAGGCGAAGGCCGCCTTCCGATCCCAGGCCGACCGCATCGCCGCCGAGTTCGATCTGATCCGCCGCGAGGACTTCGACGCCCTGAAGGCCGAGGTCGCCGCGCTGCGGGCCGAGATCGCCGCGCTGCGCGGGACACAGGCGCCCGGCGCCGCCGGTGCGGCCGACGCACCCTGAGCGTCCACAGAAACACGCGAATGTGCCTCGCCCCGGACAAGAAGCGGGTGACGGCCAAGCTGCGAAGCAGATTAATTTCATTATCGCAGGCGATTCGGGGGCGGCGCTCCGCTCCCCGCCCGCTGCGAAAGGGGTCTCATGGACACCACCCAGTCTGACGAAAACGTCCTCCTCGCCAACGATCCTCTCGATGTCGTGGAGCACGTGCTTGCGGCGGAGAACCTACCGTTCGACCGTACCGAAGACGGGGACCTGGCCTTTTCCCTGGCCGGCGATTGGAAAGACTACGAGCTCTGGTTCGCCTGGCGGCCGGAGGGCGACTGCCTGCAGCTCTGCCTCTCGATGGACCTGACGGCGACCAAGGAACAGCGCGAGGCCGCCCACGAACTGATCGCCGCGATCAATCCGCGGGTCTGGCTGGGCCACTTCGAACTCTGGGAAGACGGCGAGATCATCTTCCGCCACGGCATGGCGCTGATGACCAACGAACAGCCGAGCCTGGCGCAGGCCGCGGCGATGATCGACGTGGCCGTGGAAGGCGCCGACCGCTTCTTCCCGGCCTTCGACTTCCTGGTGCGCGGCTCGAAGTCTCCGCAGGAGGCGATCGCCGCCTGCATGTTCGAGACCGTCGGCGAGGCCTGATATCCACTGAAGTGTCGTCCCGGCCGGCCCCCAGCGCGGCTTTCCGGGACGACACGGATTGTGTTGGCCGCGCGCGCCGCTAGGTTCGCGGCCATGATCACACCCATCCTGATCCTCGGCGCCGGCCGCATGGGCGGCGCAGTGCTGGACGGCTGGCGCGAAGCCGGCGCGTTCGCCCCCGTCGAGCTGATGATCCGCGACCCGCAGCCCAGTCCGCCGGCGCTGGCGGCGGCGCAGGACGGCGCCCGTCTCAATCCCCCCGATCCCGACCTCGCCGAGGCCAAGACCGTGCTCCTGGCCGTCAAGCCGCAGCTGTGGCGCGAAGTCGCCGCCGAGGTCGCGCCGTGGCTCGCCGCCGATGCGGTGATCGTCTCGGTGGCGGCGGGCGTGCGGGCTGACGACATCGCCCGGGCGTTCAACGGCCGCTGCGTGGCGCGGGTGATGCCGACCACCGCCGCCGCCATCGGCCAGGGGACGGCGAGCCTCTACGCCGACGACCCCGCGGCGCTGGCCCGCGCGCATGCCCTGTTCGAGCCGCTGGGCGCGGTGGTGGACCTCACCGACGAGGCCCAGATGCACGCCGCGACGGCGGTGTCGGGCTCGGCGCCCGCCTACCTCTACGCCTTCATCGAGTCGCTGGAGGCGGCCGGCGTGGCGGCGGGCCTGCCGCCCAAGCAGGCCTCGCGGCTGGCGCGCTCCACCATCACCGGCGCGGCCGCCCTGCTGGCCCGCAGCGGCGAGGAGCCGGCCGAGCTGCGGCGCCAGGTGACGTCGCCCGGCGGCACCACCCAGGCGGCGCTGGACGTGCTGCTGGGCGAGACCGGCCTGCAGGTCCTGCTGCGCGAGGCCGTCGCCGCCGCGGTGCGCCGGTCGAAGACGCTGGGAGCCTAGGTCGGCCGCTTCCAGGTCTGGGCGCGGCAGATGATCATCATGCAGCCCTCGAGCTTCAGGGTGCCGTCCGGGTTCATGCTCATCTTTGAATCGTAGGTCTTGCCGCTCTGCGGGTCGTAGACCTTGCCGCCGATCCAGCGGCCCATCTCGACGCGGCGGAAGTCGCGGATGAGCGGCAGGCCGACGATCGGGCGGCTCTGCAGTCCGGCGTCGGGATTGTTCTCGTCGCGCTTGGGCGCGCCCGCGGCGTCCTTGGGCGCCTTCAGCCAGACGATCTGGCCGCACAGCTTGGCGGCCTGGCCGGCGCAGGGCGCGATGTGGACCTTGGCCGAGCCGCCGGGCGTCAGCCAGTCGCCTTCGACCGGATCCGCCGCGAGGGCGGGCGAGGCGGCGAGGCTCAGGGCCGCGGCGAAGAACAACGGACGCATGTGGACCTCCCAGGATTTGAACGCAGCTTGGCCCTGGCGGGTGAGCCAAGGATGAACAGGGTCAGCCCGGCAGGCGCACGACCGCCCGCAGCCCGCCCAGCGGCGAACGGTCCAGGGTGATGTCGCCGCCGTGGCCGCGGGCCACGTCGCGGGCGATGGCCAGCCCCAGGCCGACGCCCTTGGTGTTCTGGTTGCGCGCCTCGTCCAGCCGCCCGAAGGCCTTGAACGCCTCCTCGTAGCGGTCGGCCGGGATGCCCGGCCCGTCGTCGTCGATGAGGATCTCGACCCCGCCCATCGCCCGGACGCGGGCGGCGATCTCCACGTGCTCGCCGTGGACCGCGGCGTTCATGACCAGGTTGGACAGCGCCCGCTTCAAGGCGTTCGGCCGGACGGCGACGATGAGCGCCGGATCGACCGCGACGCGGAGCTGGGCGCCGGCCCGCAGCGCGCCCTCGCTCACCTCGTCGACCAGCTCGCGCAGGTGCACGGTCTCGACCGCCTCGCCGCCCTCGCCGCGGGCGAAGGCCAGGTATTCGTCGATCATGTGCTCCATCTCGGCGAGGTCGCGCTTCATGGCCTGGTTGCGCTTCGACGGCTCGCCGAGCGCCAGCGCCAGCTTCAGGCGGGTGAGCGGCGTGCGCAGGTCGTGGCTGACCGAGGCCAGGAGCGTGGTGCGCTGGTCGATGTGGCGCTGGATGCGCGAGCGCATGTCGAGGAAGGCGGTGGCGGCGCGGCGCACCTCCTTGGCCCCGTGCGGCTTGAAGGCCGGCACGTCGACGCCGCGCCCGAAGGCCTCGGCGGCGTTGGCCAGCCGCTCGATGGCGCGGACCTGGTTGCGGATGAAGAGCAGGGCGATGGTGGTCAGGAGCACGGTGGCCACCGTCATCCACAGGACGAAGATGTGGCCGTTGGTGGCGAAGGCGCGGTCGCGCGGCGCCAGCACCCGCATCACCCCGCCCGGCACCGCCACGCGGATGTCGACGTAGGCCGGGTAGCGGGTGGTGTCGAACCAGAAGGGGTCGTCGAGGCGGTCGTTCAGCGCCCGTTGCATCGAGCGGTCGATGGGGGCGAAGAACGGCCCGAAGAGCACCGGCGGGTCGCGCCGCGTGGCCGGCAGCTTGCGGCCCGGCTGCAGGGCGATGGACAGGCCCATGGAGTCCTCGGCGCGCGAGGACAGCTTGGCGAAGGCGGCCGGGGTCGGGTCGTCGCGATAGCTCTCCACGGCCCAGGCGACGTCGCCGGCCAGCCCGTCGGAGAGGCGGCTGGTCACCGTCTGCCAGTGGGCGTCGAAGAAGACGTAGGTGACGGCGATCTGCATGATCGCCACCGGCAGCACGATGATCAGCAGGGAGCGGCCGAACAGCGTCTTCGGCATCTGCCGCTTGAGCCAGCGCCCAAGCACGCGGGTGGAGACGCGCCAACGCATCAGTCGGGGGCCAGCCTGTAGCCTATGCCGCGCACCGTCTGCAGATAGCGGGGCGCCTTGGGATCGTCCTCGATCTTACGCCGAAGCCGCGTCACCTGCACGTCCACGGCGCGCCCGGACGGATCGACCGTGCCGTTGGCCAGCTCCAGCCGGTCGGCGGCCTCGTGCGGCGTGCGCGCCAGCTGGCGCAGCAGGGCGACCTCGGCCTCGGTCAGCCGCACCTGTTCGCCGTCGCACAGCAGCTCGCCGCGGTCCGGATCGAAGGCGCAGCGGCCGAGCGCCAGCCGGCCGCCGGGAGCCGGCCGGTCCTGGGCGCGGCGCAGGATGGCCTCGATGCGCAGCAACAGCTCCTCGGGCTCGAAGGGCTTGGCCAGGTAGTCGTCGGCGCCCAGCTTCAGCCCTTCGATCCGGTCCTCCGGCTCGCCGCGGGCGGTGAGCATCAGCACCGGCGTGCGTCCCGCCGGCCCGCGCTGGTCGCGCAGCCAGCGGGTCAGGGAGAAGCCGTCCTCGCCCGGCATCATCACGTCGAACACCGCCAGGTCGAAGTCGAACGAGCCGATCAGCCGCCGCGCCGCATCGCCGCCAGGCGCGGCGGTGACCCGGAAGCCGGCGCGCGCCAGGTATTCCTTCAGCAGCTCGCGGATGCGGTCGTCGTCGTCGACGATCAGCAGGTGCCGGCCGCGCTGGGCGGTGTCGGTGAGCGTCATCCGGGACCTCCAGTTGCGCCGGGGCTGCGGGTCCGGCCGCCGGCGAGCGCCGCCAGGATGCGCCGGGCGCCGGCCACGCCATCCAGGCCCGCGGAGCGGTACGCCCGGGCGATCTGGCTGCGCAAGCGTTCGCTGACCGCGCTCTCGAACGCCTCTCCGCGAGCGGTGAGCGCCGCGGTGCGCCGGCGGCCATCGAGATCGCCGGCGGCCTTGTCCACCAGCCCCTTGCCTTCGAGGTCCAGGAGGATGCGGCTGGCGGCCTGTTTCGACAGGCTGGTGAGGTGGGCCAGCTCCTGCACGCCGACGCCGGGCCGGCGGCGCAGCAGGAAGGCCGCGCGCCAGTGCGAACGGCCCAGACCCAGGCCCTCCGCCTCGAGCGCCGCGTCCACCGCCGCCCAGACCGAGGCCTCGGCGAGCATCAGCAGTTCGAGCCCCGCATCCAGCTCGTCCTCGCGCAGGATCAGCCGCGGATCGGCCGGCGCGTTCATCGGTCAAGGTCCATTTCGTTTGACGCCGGCGGCTTCGGGGTTTTCAAGGGGGGCCTCTCAGAGGAGGCATTTCGCCTATGTCTATCGTTCCCTTCGATGATCGCGACGGATGGATCTGGCTGGACGGCCAGTTCGTGCCCTGGCGCGAGGCGAAGGTGCACGTACTGACGCACGGCCTGCACTACGCGTCGGCCGTGTTCGAGGGTGAACGGATGTACGGGGGCGAGATCTTCGAGCTGACCGAGCATACCAAGCGTCTGTTCAAGTCCGCCGAGATCCTGGACTTCGAGATCCCGTTCACGGTGGCGCAGATCGACCAGGCCTGCAAGGACACCTGCGCCAAGAACGGCCTGACGGACGCCTACCTCCGCCCGATCGCCTGGCGCGGCTCCGAGATGATCGGCGTCTCGGCCCAGCAGACGAAGATCCACGTGGCCATCGCGGTCTGGGAGTGGCCCAGCTACTTCAAGCCCGAGGAAAAGGCCAAGGGGATCCGGCTCACCTGGGCCAAGTACAAGCGGCCGTCGCCGGAGACCGAGCCGGTCCACGCCAAGGCCACCGGCCTCTACATGATCTGCACCATCTCCAAGCACGCCGCGGAGAAGGAAGGCTACACGGACGCCATGATGCTGGACTGGCGCGGCTACATCGCCGAGTCGACCGGCTCCAACGTGTTCTTCGTGAAGGACGGGGTGCTGCACACCCCGCTGCCCGACTGCTTCCTCAACGGCATCACCCGCCAGTCGGTGATCAAGCTGGCCAAGAAGCAGGGGTTCGAGGTGGTGGAGCGCCACATCAGGCCGGAGGAGCTCGCGGGCTTCTCCGAATGCTTCGTGGTCGGCACCGCCGCCGAGGTCACGCCGGTGGCGGAGATCGGCGAGTACGTGTTCAAGCCGGGCAATATCTCGCTCAGCCTGATGGACGACTACGCCAAGATGGTCCGCCGCGAGCTGGTGAGCGCCTGAGGCTTCTCCTCCCCCGCGACGCGGGGGAGGGGGACCACCCGCCAGGAGCGGGTGGTGGAGGGGGCGAGATCAGGCGCCGTGCTCCGGCCGCCCCTTCCACCACGCCCTCTGCGGGGCGCGGTCCCCCTTCCCCGTGAACGGGGACGGAAGAAGCCTCAGATGATCCAGGCCTCGGGCCGCGGGTAGGGTTCGTCGCGCGCCAGGTAGATGACGCCGAGGACGGTGCGGACCAGGAACCACAGCCAGACCGCGCCGCAGATGATCCAGCCGAGCGCGAAGAACGGCAGGCCGATCAGCACCAGGCTGAAGATCCCGCCCCAGAAGATCAGCGCCATGCCGACCACGAACCAGCCGACCGACAGCCAGAAGGTGCGGATCTGGAAGGTGTAGTGGGTGCGCATCCGCGCGCCCGCGCCGCTGCGGTTGGCGTAGGCGAGGATCAGGCCGATCAGGATGGTCAGGCCGTGGGTCAGGCCCAGCAGGTAGAGGCCGTAGACCACGGCCGGCAGGGTGCGGTCTTCGACGGCGCCGTAGCCCAGACGGTCGGTCATGCTCTGAGCCTCCCAGCCGATCCCACCGCGGGATGATGCCCTAAACAGATGGGAGCGCCAGGGTGGTTTGTTAGCCGGCCTCAGGTCCGGACGACGGTGATCTCTACGCCCGCCCCGACCGCGTCGGGCGCCAGCGCCAGCGGCTTCTCCACCCGCACCCGGGCGCGGGTCACGCGGGGATCGGCCAGGCAGACCCGCGCCAGCCGCTCGGCGAAGGTCTCCACCAGTTCGATGTGCCCCTGGGACGCCACGGCGCGGGCGGCGTCGAGGATGGTCTCGTAATTGAGGGTGTCGGCCAGCCGCTCGGCGCCGGCGGTGGGCACGTCCAGCTCGACGTCGACCACCAGCGGCTGCACGCGGCCGATCTCGTGCCGGTAGACGCCGATCTCGGCCTGCACCTTCAGGCCGGTGACGAACACCTTGGTCATCACCACGCGCGCCTCGGGCGTGGGTTGGGCGGCCGGATCGGGACGGGGGGAGGAGACCATCGGGCCGGTCCTCAACTGCGCCAGGCCAGGTGCTGGCCGGCGTCGACGGCGATCATCTGGCCGGTGACCGAGGGCGCGTCAATCAGGTAGCTGAGCGCTGCGGCGATCTCGGCGGGCGGGACCGCACGGCCCATCAGGGTGGCGGCGACCTCGGCGTCGAAATCCCCGTCGTCCTGGTGCACCGACTGCAGGGTGGGGCCCGGCCCGATGCCGTTGACCCGGATCCGCGGCGCCAGCGCCTGGGCCATCATCTGCGTGGCGTCCCAGAGCGCCGACTTGCTGAGCGAATAGGAGAAGAAGGCCGGCGCCGGCCGCCAGACCCGCTGGTCGAGGATGTTGACGATCAGCCCGTCGCGGTCGGCCGGCAGCCGGCGGGCGAACACCTGCGACAGCACCAGGGGCGCGCGCAGGTTGGTCTCCATGTGGGCGTCCCACGAGGCGCGGTTCAGGCTCTCGAAGGCGTCCTCGTCGAACACGCTGGCGTTGTTGACCAGCAGGGTGACGGGGCCGAGCTCGGCCTCCGCCTCGCCGACCAGGGCGACGGTGGTGGCTTCGCGGCGCAGGTCGCAGGCGAGGATGGCGGCCTTGCGGCCGCGGGCGCGGACATCGCCGGCCGCGCCTTCGGCGTCGTCGTCGACGCCGCGCACATGGATGGCGACGTCGTAGCCGGCGTCGGCGGCCGCGACCACCAGCGCCCGGCCGATCCGCCGCGCGCCGCCGGTGACCAGCGCCGCGCCACGGCTAGCCATGATGGGAGGTCCCGATCAGCTCAGTCGAGCCGGCCGAACTCGAAGAAGTTCAGCGCGCCGAACACGACGATGAAGATGACGATGGCGGCGATGCCGAGCATGGGCGGCTCCAGGAAATCCGATGCGTCGGCTTTACCCAGGCTATGCGGCGGCCGCAACCGACTTGTCCAACCGCGAAAGTGGGGAGCAATGTTCGCACCCAACTTGCGGGCCGTCCGACGGCCAACCAACTGTAATTCCCACGGGGGCTTCCCCAGTTACCGTTGATCACTAAAATGCTTGTTTGAACTCGGGGCGAAAAGCTCCGGCGGGCAGGAACCGAAAGGTCCAGGAGGACGTCATGCGCGAGTACCTCAAATTCTACATCGATGGCCAATGGGTCGATCCCGTCGAGCTGAAGACCCTCGACGTCGAGAACCCGGCCACGCAGGAAGTGGTCGGCAAGATCGCCCTCGGCTCCGCCGCCGACGTGGACAAGGCCGTGAAGGCCGCGCGCAAGGCGTTCGACAGCTGGTCGCGCACCAGCCGTGAGGAGCGCCTGGAGGTGCTCGGCCGGATCCTCGCGGAATACCAGAAGCGCTTCGGCGACCTCGCCACCGCGGTGACCGAGGAGATGGGCGCCCCCGCCTCGCTGGCCCAACGCGCCCAGGTGCCGGCCGGCATGGGCCACCTGGCCACCGCCGCCCACATCCTGAAGGACTTCAAGTTCGAGGACGACCGCGGCCAGACGATGATCGTCAAGGAGCCGATCGGCGTCTGCAGCTTCATCACCCCCTGGAACTGGCCGCTCAACCAGATCACCTGCAAGGTGGCCCCGGCCATCGCCACCGGCTGCACCATGGTGCTGAAGCCGTCGGAAGTGGCGCCGTTCTCCGGCCAGATCTTCGCCGAGATCATGCATGCGGCCGGCGTGCCGGCCGGCGTGTTCAACCTGGTGCACGGCGACGGCCTGGGCGTGGGCGTGCCGCTCTCGTCGCACCCCGACGTGGACATGGTGTCGTTCACCGGCTCCACCCGCGCCGGCATCGAGGTGGCCAAGAACGCCGCCCCGACCGTCAAGCGCGTCCACCAGGAGCTGGGCGGCAAGAGCCCGAACATCGTGCTCGACGACGAGGTGCTGTCGAAGAGCGTCGCCCGCGGCGTCGGCCACATGATGACCAACTCCGGCCAGTCCTGTAACGCCCCGACCCGGATGCTCGTCCCCACCAAGCGGATGGGCGAGGCGATCGCCGCGGCCAAGGAAGCCGCCGAGCAGATCACGGTCGGCGATCCCAACGGCAACGCCACCATGGGCCCGGTGGTCTCCAAGCTGCAGTGGGACAAGATCCAGACCCTGATCAAGAAGGGCATCGAGGAAGGCGCCACCCTCGTCACCGGCGGTCCCGACCGGCCGGAAGGCCTCGACAAGGGCTGGTTCGTGAAGCCGACGGTGTTCGCCAACGTCACCAACGACATGACCATCGCCAAGGAAGAGATCTTCGGCCCGGTGCTGTCGATCCTCGGCTACGAGACGGTCGACCAGGCGGTGCAGATCGGCAACGACACGGAGTACGGCCTGGCCGGCTACGTGAACGGCGCCGACCTCGCCAAGGCCCGCGAGATCGCCTCGCGGCTGCGCGCCGGCCAGGTGTCGATCAACGGCGCCGCCGACATGAGCGCGCCGTTCGGCGGCTACAAGATGAGCGGCAACGGGCGCGAGTGGGGCGACTTCGCCTTCCACGAGTTCCTGGAGACCAAGGCCATCCTCGGCTACGCGCCGAAGCAGGCCGCGGAGTAGTCCGCCCAGCGTGAGTGACGTCGAAGGGGTCGCCGCAGGGCGGCCCCTTTTTTCGTATCGAGACCCAGAGAGAACCGGCCATGAGCGCGATCGACCCCGACTTCGAAACCATGCTCGAGATGCAGGCCAGGGCGATGCAGGGCGAGCCGATGCCGCCGCTGGACGCCCTGCCGCCGGAGATGGTGCGGGCCGGCTACCGCGTGCAGCGGCAGGCGCAGGACCAGAACGCCCCGAAGGACGTGGAGACCCGCGACCTGACCCTCCCCGGCGCGGGCGGCGAGATCGCGGCGCGGCTCTACGTCCCGGCCGGTGCGCCGACGCCGTCGGGCGGGCTGGTCTATTTCCATGGCGGCGGCTTCGTGATCGGCGACCTGGAGACCCACGACGGCCACTGCCGGCGACTGGCGGCCTGGTCGGGCTGCCGGGTGCTGGCGGTGGACTACCGGCTGGCGCCCGAGCATCCGTTCCCGGCCGGCCACGACGACGCGCTGGCCGCCGTCAGATGGGCCTTCGACCACGCGTCGGAGATCGGCTTCGATCCCAAGCGCACCGCGGTCGGCGGCGACTCCGCGGGCGGCAACCTCGCGGCCTCGGTGGCGCTCGACCTGAAGGACGACCCGCAGCGGAAGATCGCCTTCCAGCTGCTGCTCTATCCGGGCATCTGGCCGCAGGTGGAGACCGCCTCGCGCAAGGCGCTGGACGGGCCGGTGCTGACCCGGGAGGCGCTGGCCTGGTTCGACAAGCTGCTGGCGGCGGCCGGGCACCCGCAGGCGCACCGCGCCTTCCTGGCGACGCGCGACGTGGCGAGGGCGCCGCCGGCCCTTGTGGTCACCGCCGGCCACGACCCGCTGAAGGACGAAGGCCGCGACTACGCCGAGCGGCTGCGCGCCGCCGGAGTCGACGCCCGGCACGTGGAGTACCCGAGCCTGGTGCACGACTTCTACATCATGGCCGACGTCTCGCCGGCGGTCGTGGCCGCGGCGCAGGAGACGGCCGCGGCGCTGAAGGCGGCGCTCGCCTAAGCCGCCTCGCGGCCCCGCCGGGCGCCGGACCAGCTCAGCACCGCGATCCCGGCGATGGTCGACAGCAGCGAGCCGACCACCACGCCCACGCGCACCTGGGCGCTGGCCTCGTCCCCGGGGAAGGCGAGGGCGCCGATGAACAGGCTCATGGTGAAGCCGATGCCGCAGAGCAGGGAGACGCCGTAGAGCTCGATCCACTTCGCGCCGGTGGGCCGGCGCGCCAGCTTCAGGCCGACGATCGCCGCCGTCGCGCCGAACACGCCCAGCTGCTTGCCGACGAACAGGCCGAGCGCCGTGCCGACGGCGACCGGCCCGAAGATCGCCCCCGCCGTCAGCCCTGCGAAGGAGAAGCCGGCCGCCGAGAAGGCGAACAGCGGCAGGATCAGGAAGGCCACATAGGGGTGCAGGCTCTCCATGAAGTCCTCGAGCACGCCCGGCCGGTGGGGCTTGCGCGGCTCCATCGGCACGGTGAAGGCGGCGGCCACCCCGGCCAGCGAGGTCGAGACGCCGGACTTCAGGGTGAAGGCCCAGACCAGCAGGAAGCCGGCGGCGTAGAATAGGTAGGGCGCGCGCCGCCAGCGGCCGAGCAGGGCCATCAGCGCCAGCGACACCAGCGCGCCGCCCACCGCCGCCAGCTTCACCTGCGAGGTGAACACCAGGCCGATCACCGCCACCGCGCCCAGGTCGTCGACGATGGCCAGGGTCAGCAGGAAGACCCGCAGGGTCGGCGGCAGCCGCCGGCTGACCACCGCCAGGGCGGCGATGGCGAAGGCGATGTCGGTGGCCAGCGGCGTCGGCCAGCCGTAGGGCGCGCCGCCTTCGCCGAGGTTGAAGGCCAGGTAGACGAGCGCGGGGACCACCATCCCGCCGAGCGCCGCCACGATCGGCAGCGCCAGGCGTCGCGGATTGGCCAGCTCGCCGCGCAGGATCTCGTATTTGATCTCCAGGCCGACGACGAAGAAGAAGATCGCCATCAGCCCTTCCTTGACCCAGTCGAGCACCGACAGGGTCTCGTCGAAGGCGCCGATGTGGATGGTGAAGGGCGCCTCGATGAAGCGGAAATAGCCGCCGGACCAGGGCGAGTTGGCGAGCCCGATCGCCACCACCGCGGCCGCGGCGAGGATCACGCCCGACGCCGCCTCTGTCCGCAGGAAATCGAGGGTGATGCGCCGGGCCATGGGGCCCGGTTAGCACGCAAGCGGAGCCGGATCGACGGTTTCCGACCGCCTCAGACGGCGTCGTCGAGGATGCGGCGGACCTTGCTGGCCAGCCCCTGGTAGGTGAACGGCTTGGAGACCAGCTGCACGCCGGGATCGAGCCGGCCGTTGTGGACGATGGCGTTGCGCGTGTAGCCGGTGGTGTAGAGCACCTTCAGCCCTGGCCGCTGTTTGCGCGCCTCGTCGGCGAGCCGGCGGCCGTCCATCCCGTCCGGCAGGACCACGTCGGTGAACAGCAGGTCGACATGGCGGGACATCTGCAGCGCCTCCAGCGCGGCGCGGCCGTTCTGGGCCTCCAGCACGTGGTAGCCGAGGTCCCGCAGGACGGCGGTGGAATAGGCCCGCAGGTCCTCGTGATCCTCCACCACCAGGATGGTCTCATGGCCCCCGTCCACCGCCTCGGCCGGGCCCGGCTCCGCCGCGGCCTCCGGGCGATCGGCCAGCAGGCGCGGCAGGTAGATCTTCACCGTCGTGCCTTCGCCGACCTCGGAATAAACCCGGACGTAGCCGCCGCTCTGCCGGACGAAGCCGTAGACCTGGCTCAGACCAAGGCCCGTGCCCTTGCCGGCGGGCTTGGTCGTGAAGAACGGCTCGAACACCTGCGCCAGGGTCTCCGGAGCCATGCCGCAGCCGGTGTCCGTCACCGCGATCATCACGTACTGGCCCACCGGAACCGGCTCGGGCACGGCGGCCACATAGGCCTCGTCGAGGTAGACGTTGCTGGTCTCGATGGTCAGCCGGCCGCCATCGAGCATGGCGTCGCGCGCATTGACCGCCAGGTTGACCAGGGCGCTCTCCAGCTCGGCGGGATCGGCGAGCGTCATCCAGAGCCCGGGCGTCGCCACCGTCTCCAGGCGGACCTGCTCGCCGAGCGTCCGCTGCAGGATATCCGCCAGTCCGGTCGTCAGCCGGTTGGCGTCGATGGGCTTGGGGTCCAGCGCCTGCCGGCGCGAGAAGGCCAGCAGCCGGGCCGTCAGGGTGGCCGCCCGCTGGGAGGCCTGGAAGGCCATGTCGCGCGAGCGCCGCACCCGGGCGAGCGCCGGCAGATCGGGCAGCGTCTCCAGTTGGCGGCTGATGGTCTCCAGCCCGCCCATGATGACGGTCAGGAGGTTGTTGAAGTCGTGGGCGACGCCGCCGGTGAGCTGGCCGATGGCCTCGAGCTTCTGCGCCTGACGAAGGGCGTCCTCGGCCTTGGCGCGTTCGGCGACTTCCTCGGCGACACGCATCTCGAGCGTCTCGTTGAGGGTCCGAAGCTCGGCGTTCAGACGGGCGGATTCGGCGAGCGCGCCCTGAAGCGCCGCGGCGTGGGCGCCGACCTGTCCGCGGGCCTGGTCCAGCGCCGCGGCAAGGACAGTCGCCCGGGCGGTGGCGCTCTGCGCGGCCTGCGTGAGCCCGGCCGCCGCCAGCGCTTCGGTCTCGGACCGCAGAAGCGCGAAGACCAACGGCAGGGCCTGGGCCAACTCCAGGGCGGTCACCCGGGGCGCGCCCCCGATCAGCGCGGCGACCATGCCGTCTTCCCGGACAAAGGCGCGGGCCGGCGTGAGGCTGTCGCGGTCGGGCCACGCCAGGTCGAGCCGGAACTCCCCCGGCCGGGCGCAGGCGGCGAGGAAGGCGCGCCAGGTCGGACCGCCCGGCAGGGTCTGCGGAAAGCCCGGCCCGGGACGCGGAGCCCCGACGTCCGGATCGCGGACGAACAGCAGCAGGGCCTCCGCGCCGACCTCCGCGGCCAGCGCGCCTGCCGCGCGCCAGCGGTCGGCCCGGTCGGCGAACGCCCGGACCAGCTCCGAGTGGTTGTCGAGGTCCAGCGGCTCTACTCCGGCAGCACGCAGACCACGGCGGTGCAGTTGTGGAACCCCTGGAACTGGCCCTCCGCCCGCGCGATCTGGCCGTGGGTGTTGCAGCCCGCCAGGTCGATCCCGCCAAGGCGCGCCTTCACGGCGGCGACCTCGCTGCCGAACCCCTCGCCCATCCGCAGCCGGGTGGCCACGCAATCGAAGAACAGCGCCGCACCCGGCCGATGGCCGCCAAGCGCCGCCAGCGCCGCATCGGTGGCCAGTTGGGCCGCCTCGACGGTGGACTCGTGACTGCTGCGCATCACACGCACCACCGAGCCCACGGGCACTTCCGCGGCGCAGAGCACCGAGCCGTCGGCTTCCACCGCCAGCGGCACCCGCAGGCGGTGGCCGGCCGGGGTCTCGATGCCGAGGATGTTGTGCAGGAAGAAGGGGATCGGCGCCGACGTCTCGAGGGTCTGGCCGGTTTCCTCGGCATGGGCCTGCAAGGCCTCCACCGCCGGCAGGCCATTCAGGCCGATCAGGCGCATGCCGTCGGCGTCGGTGACGCGAAACGCCGCCGACGCCGGCTCCCAGCCGTGGCTGACGCCGACACCGATCGGCTTGTCGGAGAGGATCTCCAGCGCGACGACGGCGTCGGTGAGCACCTCGTCGCCGCAGAACACCGTGGTCCGCTGGAACTGGGCGTTGTCGCCGGCGCCGCCGCCGAAGAAGCGGTACTGGCCGGCGGTCGCCAGGGTCAGTTCGTCGACCAGGATGTCGGCGTGGCCGGCAAGGGCGTCGGTCATCACCAGGGCGGCGCGGTTCACCGGCCGCAGGTCCGACAGGCCGGTGAGCCCGGCGGCGAGCTGGCGCGCCGCGCCTTCGGGATCGGCCTGGACCCCCCGGCCGACCACGGCCCGGAACTCCGCGCCGTCGTTCCCGAGCGCCAGCACGCAGGCCAGGCCGTCGCCCTGCAACTCGTTCGTGAACTCGCCGGCCGACGAGGCGCCGACCACGACGCAGCCGTCGCAGCTCTCGCGCAGGGCCCCAAGCAGGGTTTTGTGATCGTAATGCGGGGCCGCGAACAGTATGATCGCGGCCGGCGCTCGTCCCAGGGTTTGCCGCACCTGTTCGCCCAGGTCTTTTCCCGCGGCCGCGGAATCGGTCGCTCGGGTCGCTGCAACGGCGGTTTTCAACTTGGCCCCTCAAAGCTTTTTGTAGCTCGCGCCGGGCTCCGCCGACCGCGTAGCGAACGTCATTCGCTGGCGAAGGTTCCGCGCAGGTCCCAACAAATGTGAAGGTCCCCGGCCGCCTCTCGATGCGCGGTTGACGTGTCCCCCGGCGCGACACACGCTCCTGGTGTCTCCACGGGGTTGAATCACATGGGAATTTGGCAGGTTCGGCGTCCGGGCGAGGCGGCGCGTTGAGCGCCTCCGGCTTCGAGGCCACGCTCGCGGCGATCTTCACCGACTGCGAGCAGGCGGTGTCCGAGCGGCTGGCCAAGGAGAAGGCCAAGGCCGAGAACCTGCAGGCGCTGGGCGCACGCCGCTTCGCCTACACCGTGGCCGAGGCGATCGAGGAGGAGGTGGGGCCGGCGGTGGCCGCGGCGCTGGCCAGCTACGACGGCGCCATCAACCGCCCGATCCTGCCGAACGAACGCTGGGAGGTGGCCTTGAAGAGCCGCATCGGCCACGCGGTGGACGCCGGCATGCGGCTCGGGAGCGGCGGCCACGAGAACGCGCCCTGGAAGCCGTTGCTGGCCGAGGAGGCGCCGGCGCTGAAGGCCCGCCTGCTGGCCATAGCGGACGCGCATTTCAGGCAGCTCGGCAAGGCCCGGCGCCGGGGCGGTCCCCGCCGCGGCTGGCTGCCGGAGCCGGCCCTGCGCTCCGCCCTGTTCGTCGTCGGCCTGGTGGTGGGCGCGCTGGTCGTTCAGCTGCTGCATCGCTGAGACCCGCGGTCGCCGCGGGGGAAAATTCCGCTAGGCTGAGGCCTGACGTCGGCAATCAGACCGGCGGAACAGCGGAGGACACGATGAGGCTCAGCAAGGCGCGGATCTCGCCGGTGGAGGACAAGGACCTCACCGCCGACCAGGCGGAGATCCTGCGGCCGATGGCCGAGCGGGGGCCGGTGCTCAACATCTTCCGCACCCTGGCGCGCGAGCCCAAGGCGATGAAGGGCTTCCTGGGCTGGGGCAACTACATCCTGTCGCGCCGCAACGGGCTCGGCGCCCGCGAGCGGGAGATCGTCATCCTGCGCACCGGCTACCTCTGCCGCTCCGGCTACGAGTGGACCCAGCACGTGGGGATCGGCCTGCGCGCCGGCCTGAACGAGGACGAGGTCCAGCGCCTGAAGGCCGGCCCCGACGCCGGCTGGAGCCCGGCCGACGCGGCCCTGATCCGCGCGGCGGACGAGCTGCATCGCGACCAGTTCATCACCGACGCCACCTGGGCGGCGCTGTCGGCGCATTTCGACGAGAAGCAGCGCATGGACGTGGTGTTCACCGCCGGCCAGTACACCCAGGTCTCGATGATGCTGAACACCTTCGGCGTGCAGCTCGACGCAGGCCAGGTCCTCGATCCCGACCTGAAGGGGTTCTGAGGATGGCCGGCCGGCTGGACGGCAAGACGGCGGTGGTGGTGGGCGCCGGCCAGACGCCGGGCGACACCCTCGGCAACGGCCGGGCCATGGCGCTGCTGTTCGCGCGCGAAGGCGCCGAGGTGCTGTGCGTGGACCGGGTGGGGGAGCGCGCGGCGGAGACCGCGGCGATGATCGAACAGGAGGGCGGCCGCGCCGCAGCCCTGCAGGCCGACATCGTCCAGCCCGCCGACTGCGCCGCCGTCGTCGCCGCCGCGAAAGCGCGCTGGGGTCGGCTCGACATCCTGGTCAACAACGTCGGCATCGGCGCCGGCGACGCGCCGGCCCACAAGCTGGAGGAGGCGGCCTTCGACCGCATCCTGGCGGTCAACCTCAAGGGCCTGTGGCTGACCACCCGCGCCGCCATCCCGCTGATGCGCGAGCAGGGCGGCGGGGCGATCGTCAACATCTCCTCCCTGGCCGGCATCGCCGGCGGGATCCAGCTGGCCTACGAGGTCTCCAAGGCCGGGGTGAACCGGCTGACCACCAGCGTCGCCCAGTCGAACGCCCGCTACGGCGTCCGCTGCAACGCCATCATGCCGGGGCTGATGGACACTCCGATGGCGGTGGCCGGGATCGCCGAAGCCAGCGGCCAGAGCCAGGCGCAGGTGCGCGAAGGCCGCAACGCCCGCGTGCCCCTGCGCGGGCGGATGGGCACGGCCTGGGACACCGCCTATGCGGCCCTCTACCTGGCCTCGGACGAGGCGCAGTTCGTCACCGGGGTGGTGCTGCCGGTGGACGGCGGGATGTCCAGCCGCATCGGCTAAGCAGTTGCCGGCGAAGGTCCGGCGGCCCATGTGGGACCGATGCCCGTCTCCGCCGCCTATCGCCCCGACCCGAAGTTCCAGGCGCTGGGCCCGGAGTTCGCCGATCCCGTCCGGGCGGCGGACTTCCCGCAGACGATCCTGCGCTTCCGCAACGACCGGGCCGCGGCGACCGTCGGGCTGGACACCCTGACCGACGCGGAGTGGATCGCCCACTTCGGGCGCTTCCAGCCGCTGCCGGACAACCTCGATCCGCCGCTGGCGCAGCGCTACCACGGCCACCAGTTCCGGGTTTACAACCCCGAGCTCGGCGACGGCCGCGGCTTCATCTTCGCCCAGCTCCGCGAGGCCGGGACGGACCGGCTGCTGGACCTCGGCACCAAGGGCTCGGGCCAGACGCCCTGGTCGCGCTCTGGCGACGGCCGGCTGACGCTGAAGGGCGGGGTGCGGGAGGTGCTGGCGACGGCCATGCTGGAAGCGCTGGGCGTGCCGAGCTCCCGCTCGTTCTCGCTGGTGGAGACCGGGGAGGCGCTGGTGCGCGGCGACGAGCCCAGCCCGACGCGCTCGGCCGTGCTGACGCGGCTGTCGCACAGCCACGTGCGCTTCGGCACCTTCCAGCGCCACGCCTTCTTCGAGCGCGGCGACCGGATCGGCGAACTGACCGACCACGTGATCGCCAACTACTATCCCGAGCTGAAAGGGGCGAACGACCGGCCGGTGGCGATGCTGCAGGTGGTGGTCGAGCGGAGCGCCCGGCTGGCCGCGCGATGGATGGCCGCGGGCTTCGTGCACGGGGTGCTCAACACCGACAACATGAGCCTGACCGGCGAGAGCTTCGACTACGGCCCCTACCGGTTCCTGCCGCACTCCAACCCGAACTTCACCGCGGCCTATTTCGACCACGCCGGCCTCTACGCCTTCGGCCGCCAGCCGGAGGCGGTGTTCTGGAACCTGCAGCAGCTGGCCGGCTGCCTCAGCCTGACGGCGGAGACCGAGCCGCTGGTCGAGGCGTTGAACGGCTTCGGGCCGGCCTATCGGCGCGAGCTGGTGGCCGCGATGCTGGACCGGCTGGGCGTGCGCTCCCGCGGCGAGGAGGCGGACGCGGCGCTGGTGCAGTCGGCGTTCCGCGCCCTGGCCGAGGGCGGCGAGCGGCTGCGCTGGGAGCCGTTCTTCTTCGACTGGTTCACCGGCTCGGAAGCCCGCGCGCTCGCCGGGCCGCGCGGCGCGCTCTACGCCGAGCCTTCGTTCGAGGAGTTCCGCGCCCGGCTGGCCGACTACGACCCCGACCGGCCGGAGCGGCTGGCCGATCCCTGGTTCGCGCGTCCGGAGCCGGAGGAGCTGCTCTACGACGAGATCGAGGCCATCTGGGCGGCCATCGCGCAGGCCGACGACTGGTCGGCCTTCCACGCCAAGCTGGCAGCGCTGGAGGAGGCCCGCGCGGCCTGGGGCCTGCCGGCCCAGGGCGTCGCCGGAACCTGAGCCTTAGCGGCGTCAGCGGAACCCCATCTCCCGCCGCAGGTCCGCGGCTGTGACGCCCCGGGCGCGCAGGTCGCGCAGCGTTTCCGCCCGGTCGCGCTTAGCGAACCGCCGGCCGTCCGGACCGGTGAGCAGCCGGTGATGTCGATAGACCGGCGTCGGCAGGGCGAGCAGGCCCTGCAGCAGGCGCTGGACGTGGGCGGCCTCGAACAGGTCCTGGCCGCGGATCACATGGCTCACCCCCTGCAGGGCGTCGTCGACCACCACCGCCAGGTGATAGGCGACGCCGACGTCCTTGCGCGCCAGCACTACGTCGCCGCCGAGCTCCGGCCGGGCCCGGACCTCGCCGTGTTCGCCGCTCGGCCCCTCGCCCTCCTCGACGAAGCGCAGCGCCGCGAAGCCGCCCAGCGTCCGCTCGGCCGCTTCCAGCGACAGCCGCCAGGCGTAGGCGTCGCCGGCCTGGAGCCGCCGGGCCTCTTCCTCGGGTGGCAAGGGCTGGCCGCGGAACACCTCCATGGCGCCGTGCGGCGCGCGCTCGATCTCCTCGGCGATCTCGCGGCGGGTGCGGAAGCAGCGGTAGAGCAGGCCGCGCTCGGCCAGGTCGCGGAGCGCGCGGCCGTAGTCCGCCATGTGCTCGGATTGGCGGCGCACCGGCGTTTCCCAGCTGAGGCCGAGCCAGGCCAGGTCCTCGAGGAGGGCGGCCTCGTGCTCGGGCCGGCAGCGGGTGCGGTCGATGTCCTCGATGCGCAGCAGGAAGCGGCCGCCGGCCCGACGCGCGGCCTGGAAGGCGGTGAGCGCCGAGAAGGCGTGGCCGCGGTGCAGGAAACCGGTCGGCGAGGGGGCGAAGCGGGTGACGAAGGGGGCGGCCACCCCTGCTGACTAGCGGGCGTGGGGCCGGGGCAACAGTCCCATGTGGCTGAGCACCGCGCGCAGGAAGGCCTTTTCGCCGCCGACCGCATCCTTCAGGTGCTCGAACTGCTTGAAGCCGGCCATCTCGGCCAAGCCGTGGGCGGCGCACCAGGCGGCGGTGGTCGCCAGCTCCAGGTCGATCTCGTCGGTCGGGTCGGCGCCCGCCTCGACCATGGTGTTGCGCACCTTGCAGTAGGGGGTGTCCTCGTCGCCGTGGCCCATCTGCATCGGCAGGTCGGCCTTGTCGCGCGCGGCGTCGTACATCACCCGGTAGAGCGCCGGGTTTTCCCGCGCGAAGCAGACGTAGGCCACGCCGAGCGAGAGCAGGGCGTCGTGCGGATCGGCCTGCGCCTTGGCCTCGGCCATGGCGTGGTCGAGTATCTGCCAGCCCTCGTGGGCGACGGCGTCGAGCAGTTCGCCCTTGTCCTTGAAGTGGTGATAGGGCGCGGCCGGGCTGACGCCGGCCTCGCGGGCCACGGCGCGGAGCGACAGGGCGCTCGGGCCGTCGGACTCCAGCAGCCGGCGCGCCGCGTCGACCAGGGCGCGGCTCAGATCGCCGTGGTGATAGGGGCGGGCTTCGGCGGCTTGAGATTCTCTCATCGGGGGCACTCTAAAACTCTATCTGGACGCCGTAAAGATATCTTGACGCCGCTTAGATCGGTGCTATTTAAGCATCGTTCAGATAACAAAAGCCCTCCGCTCCCCCGGAGGTTCCCAACTGAAAGGTGTGTGTCATGTCCCTCGCAGGTTTCTCCCGCTTCGAACGTTTCCTCGACCGGGCCGCGCCGGCCCTCATCCTGGTGCTCGGCTTCACCGCCGCCGCCGCGGTGGCGACCATCGGCGGCTGATCTCCCCGTCACCGGTCGAGACGGAAGGGCCCCCTCAGCGGGGCCCTTTTTCGTGTGCGCCACAGCCGCCGGCGTCGATGCGGAAACGCATAACAGTACAGCGTAAATGATTATCTATACGCCGCTTAGATGCGTGCTATCCAACTGGTGTCCTGTTGGACGGCGGCTTCGGATCACCCGGGCCGCTCACGCGAAAAGGAAACCAAAATGTCCGTCCAAATGAACCGCATGCTCGACACCCTGTCGTCCTACCTGATCGTCGCGCTCGGCCTGACGCTGGCCGGCGCCACCG
This sequence comes from Phenylobacterium hankyongense, assembly GCF_003254505.1. NCBI lineage: Bacteria > Pseudomonadati > Pseudomonadota > Alphaproteobacteria > Caulobacterales > Caulobacteraceae > Phenylobacterium > Phenylobacterium hankyongense. Next base: position 2,109,826 of record NZ_QFYP01000001.1, read on the forward strand.
CGATCGTCGGCGCCTGAAGGGTGGATCGCCGCTGAGCCTCGCCCGTGAGAAAACCGGGCGAGGCGTTGGCTTACGTCATGGAGCTGTCTCCGAATCTTTCCTATATTGGTCCTCGCAGCGGGACCGTTCCGGACCTCGGGACGCGGACGGTCAGACGTTGGCGCGTCCGGGAACGAGGGCTTCGTCTTCAGTCCACAAGCGTACGCCATAGGCGCGGCTCCGCGCCGCGGGAGGTCCGCCGATGCAGGTGCTTAGCCGCCCGCCGTCCGGCTTCCCCTGCCTGGTGCTGAACGCCGACTTCCGGCCGCTCAGCTACTACCCCCTGTCGCTCTGGCCTTGGCAGGAAGTCATCAAGGCCGTGTTCCTGGACCGGGTCGACGTGGTCTCGACCTACGACCAGGCGGTCCACTCCCCCTCCTTCGAGATGAAGCTGCCCAGCGTCGTATCGCTGAAGCACTACGTGACCCAGGACCGGCCCCCGGCCTTCACCCGCTTCAACCTCTTCCTGCGCGACACCTTCACCTGCCAGTACTGCACGGCCTCGGAGGAGCTGACCTTCGACCACGTGATCCCGCGCTCGCGCGGCGGGCGGACCACCTGGGAAAACATCGTCACCGCCTGCGCGCGCTGCAACCTGACCAAGGGCGGCCGCACGCCGCACGAGGCCGGCATGCATCCGCGCCACAAGCCGCGCCGGCCCACCGCCCACGAGCTGCTGGACCACGGCCGCCGCTTCCCGCCGCACCACCTGCACGAAAGCTGGCTCGACTACCTCTACTGGGACATCGAACTGGAGGCCTGAGGACGGCCCGCAGGCGCGGCCGAGTCCCCGCCCGGCGCCGGAGGTGGCCTGGACGCGCATTGCGCCAGGCATGCGCTTAGGCGACGGTTGGTTCGAGGAGGCTCCCATGAGCCTGACGACCGACGTCGCCCGGATGATGCGCCAGTGGGTGCAGGCGTGGCCCGCCGAACCCGAGCCGGGGCATCTGCTGAGGGTGCTGCGGTTGCTGGGCCAGTGGCGCTCGCAGATGCTGGCCAACACCTATCTGAAGCATCAGGGCGCGACGATCTACGGCGGCCCGTTCCGCGGCATGCAGTACGTCAGCGCCGCCACCGAGGGCGCCCTGATACCGAGGCTCTTGGGCACCTACGAATCCGAGCTGCATCCCTATCTCGCCGCGTTCGCCGCCGCCGACCTGGACTGCGTCGTCGATGTGGGCTGCGCCGAAGGCTATTACGCCGTCGGTCTCGCCCGGATGATGCCGCAGGTGACGGTCCACGCGCACGACATCGATCCGGCGGCCCGGGAAGCCTGCGCCGCCCTGGCCGCGCGCAACGGCGTCGCCGACCGGGTGGTGATCGGCGGGGCGTTCGAACCGCAGGACTTCGAGGCCTTCGCCGGACGCCGCGTCCTGGTGCTGATGGATGCGGAGGGCGCCGAACTGGACGTCCTGCAGCCGGCGCTGAGCCCCGCCCTGGCGGACATGAGCCTGATCGTCGAGACCCACGACCTGTACCGGCCCGGAACCCTCGCCGCGATGATGGAGCGCTTCTCCGCGACCCACGACATCGTGCGCGTCGACCAGCAACCCAAGGTCTTCGACCTGCCGCCGTGGCTGCAGACCCTGTCCCACCTCGACCAGCTTCTGGCGGTGTGGGAGTGGCGCGTTCAGCCCACGCCGTGGCTGGTGATGCGGCCGAGGGCGCGCTGAGATCCGCCCCCGGCCTGCTCCGACGGCCTCAGGCGGCGCCGAGGTAGTCCATCTTGCCGAGCTGCACGCCGTTGTGGCGCAGGATCAGGTAGGTGGCGGTGACGTGGAAGTAGAAGTTCGGCGTCGCGAAATTCAGCAGGAAGGCGCTGCCCGGGAAGTTCAGGTCCTTGCCGCCGACCTTCAGGGTGATGGTGCGGTCTTCGCTGCCGTCGATCTTGTCGGCCGGGACGCTGTTCAGGAAGGCGATGGTCTTGGCCAGACGCTCCTGCAGCTCGGCGAAGGTGGCCTCGGTGTCGGGATAGCTCGGGACCTCGATGCCGGCGAGCCGGGCGACGCAGCCCTTGGCGCCGTCGGTGGCGATCTGGATCTGGCGCGACAGCGGGAGCATGTCCGGGGCCAGCCGGTCATTGATCAGCACCGAGGGCTCGATCTTCTTCGCTTCGGCGTGCGCCTCCGCCGTCTTCAGGATGGCCGAGAGGTTGTTCAGCATCCGCACGAACACGGGCACGGAAGCTTGGTGCATGGAAAGCGACATGGAGATCCTTGTCTGAAAAGGGGAGCACGGACCGGCGCGGCCGGTCGTCCTCCCCATATGGTGACGCTTCGCCCGCCGCCTAGGGCTCAGCGGAAGACGTAGATCCCGCCGGTGACGCCGTGCGGGGCTTCGGCCAGGCCGCGGATCTCGAGCGGCACCCGCCGCGCGCCGCACAGGCACCGCAGCCGCGACTCCAGGTGCTCGACGCTGTGCCGCGCCAGGCCCTGGGCGAACCAGGGGCCGGGGTCGACGGAGGCCTCGCGCCCGCAGCGGCACACCGCCCACAGGCTGCTGCGCGCCGCCAGCGCCTGGTTGAGCCTCGGCGCGCCCAGCGCCGCGCCGATCGTCTGATGAGATGCGCCGTCCGCCATGATCCGCCTCCGTGAGTAGAACAAAAGCAGAACTCCAGGGCTTGCGCGACTCCGCGGAGGGTGCGCTGACGGAAAGGCTCAACCGGGCGTGGTCGCTGCGGCCGGTTTGAGGGGGAGGATGGGCGCGATTCCGCGCCGGCTGTCGACGCGGCTCGGCCGCGGAGGAGGCTGCAAGCTGTGGACGGACGTCGCGGCTAAGCGCGCGGCTCGCGCCACATGGTCCAGGTCGGCGGCGAGCCGGGGCGGATGAAATACTCGCTCGTCACCTCGAAGCCGTGGCGGCGGTAGAGCGCGACGTTGGACTCGGTGGAGGTCTCCAGGAAGGCCGCGCGGCCCTCGGCGTCGACCTTCGCCAGGCCCGCCGCCAGCAGCCGCGAGCCGACGCCCAGGCCCTGGGCGCGGGGATGCACGCCGAGCAGCCACAGGTAGGCGTGCGGCCGGTCCATCGGATGGGTGCGGTCCATCGCCTCGCGCATGGCGACCAGCCGCCCGAAGCGCGCCAGCCCGGTGGCGCCCAGCAGGGTCGGCACGGCGCGCAGCTCCTGCCAGAGCGGGTTGGGGCCGAGCTTCTCCGAGGGGATCCACACCGCCGCCGCGCCGCCGGTGGCCGGCCGCTGGATGGCGCCCACCGGGAAGGCGATCTCGCGCAGCATCAGCCGGAACAGTTTCTCCCGCGCCGCGTGCCGGCCGGCGTCGGGGCGCATGAACCAGTCGAACATCGGGTAGTCGGCGAAGGCCGCCGAGAGGTCCGCCGCGGCGGCGTCGAGCTCGTGCTCGGCGGCGACGACCGGGGTTTCGGCGGCCCGCCGGATGTCCTCGGCGCCGGGCTCGCTCATAGCTTCTCGCTGATCTTGATGGCCGCGCGGCAGCCGGTGCGGATGACCGCGGCCAGCAGGCCGTAGCCCGGCGCCTGGCGCGCGCCCTCCTCGACGGCGAGGTCGCGGTGGGCCAGCTCTTCCTCGCGGAAGCGGGCGAGCTCGGCGGCCAGCTCCGGCTCGCGCTCGGAGATCTCCGCCACCTGGCCGGCGTAGTGTTCCTCGATCACCGTTTCGACGGCCTCGGTGCAGGCATGCGCGGCCTTGTCGCCCAGCAGCGCCGTGCCGGCGCCGAGCGCGAACCCGGCCAGCCGCCAGACCGGCGTCAGCGCGGTCGGCCGCACGCGGCGTTCGGTGAGCAGGCGGTCGAAGCGGGCCAGGTGCTCGGCTTCATGCGCCTCCATCTCGGCCAGCTGGCCGGCGATCCGCTCGTGCCGAGGCGCCGCGCCGAGCACCGCCCGTTGGCCGCGGTAGATGGAGACTGCGCCCAGTTCGCCGGCATGGTCGACCCGCAGGATCTCCGCGAGCCTGGCCGCCATGGCGCCTCGCCCCGGGCGCGGCGGGATCGGCTTGTCGCTCATAGCTTGGACCTTTCGCGCAGGGCCGCGGCGACGCTGAGGCCGGCGAACACCAGCGAGGCGACGGCGTTCCAGCCGGCCATGGAGAGGCCGCCGAACACCCAGGCGGCCTGGTCGCAGGCCGGCGGGCGGATCTTCGCCCCGTTCATCAGTTCGTTGAGGGCGCTGGCGCTCACCGCCCCGGCTCCCGACCCCGAGCAGGTGGTCGGGCCGGGCCAGAACTTCCACTCCGCGCCGGCGTGGTAGGCGGCGACGCCGGCGCCGGTCAGGAACACCAGCGCCAGAATCCAGCAGGTGGCGGCGCGCCAGCGCGGGCCGCCGGGCAGCCGCACGATGACCATGAACCCGGCCGACAGGGCCGCGGCCACCCAGTAGACCTCCCGTTGCCGCAGGCAGAGCGTGCAGGGAGCCAGCCCGCCGAAGGTCTCGAACGCGTGGGCGATCGCCAGCATGCCGGCGGAGATCACCAGCGCGCAAAGCCGCCAGCGGTCGAGGAAGGGGCGAAGGAAATCGCTCATTGCGGGCGATATGATCCCAAATGCGGGCTCAGCCAAAGACCTTCAGCGCGACGACCACGCCGACCAGCGCCACGACGCCGATGACCGTGTAGAGCGCCAGCCGGCGTTCCACCTCCTCGCGGATCGCCGGGCCGAAGTATTTCAGCAGGGTGGCGGTGAGGAAGAAGCGCGCGCCGCGGGTCACGATCGAGGCCCAGACGAAGGTCAGGAGGTCGAAGCGCGCCAGGCCGGCGGTGATCGTCACCAGCTTGTAGGGGATCGGCGTCAGGCCCTTGATCAGGATGATCCACAGGCCGTACTGCGCGAACCAGGCGTGGAACTCCGCGGCGCCCTGCGGATGGCCGAAGAAGGCCAGGATCTGGTGGCCGACCGGCTCCAGGAAGACGCCGATGGCGTAGCCCAGCATGCCGCCGATCACCGAGGCGGCGGTGCAGATCCCGGCGTACAGGAAGGCCCGCTGCGGCTTGGCCAGCACCATCGGCGCCAGCATCACGTCGGGCGGGATCGGGAAGAACGAGCTCTCCGCGAAGGAGATCACCGCGAGGGCTGCGGGCGCGTGCCGCGACCCGGCCAGGTTCATGACCCAGTCGTAGACTTTGCGAAGCATGGATGGTCCAGGATGAGGCGTCAGGCGTTGAGCTAGCAGGCGTGACGGCGCTTGTCTTCCGGCGACCGCAGACTGGGGTTGATCGCCGCGGGGCGCTCGGCCAAACCGGGTAGGGCGTCCGCACGCGGTTGGGTGGGTGGTTTTCCTGATGACGACAGCCGATGCGGCCGGAGCCACCTCGCCGACCTTGGGAGACTGGGCGCTGGTGGCGCACGGCGGGGCGGGCGTGATCGACCGCGCGGACCTCAAGCCCGAGCAGGAGGCGGCCTACCGGGCCGCCCTGGCGCGGGTCGCGCAAGCCGGGGCCGAGGTGCTGCGCAACGGCGGCTCGGCGCTGGACGCGGTCGAGGCCGCGATCCGCCTGCTGGAAGACGATCCGCTGTTCAACGCCGGCCGCGGCGCGGTCTTCACCGCCGAAGGGCGCAACGAGCTCGACAGCTCGATCATGGACGGCCGGACGCTGCAGGCCGGCGCGGTGGCCGGCGTCACCCGCACCCGCAACCCGATCTCCCTGGCCCGCGCGGTGATGGAGCGCTCCGAGCACGTCTTCCTGGCCGGCGCTGGGGCCGACGCCTTCTCGAAGGCCCACGGGTTGGAGCAGGTCGAGCCGGGCTATTTCTTCACCGAGCGGCGCTGGCGCTCGCTGGAGGCCGAGCTGAGGCGGCAGGGCCTGCCGATCCCGCCGCGGCCCCCGGGCGCCGGCGCCTGCCGCGACGAGGCCGAGGCCCTGGCCCACGACGAGGGCAAGCGCGGGACCGTGGGCGTGGTGGCGCTGGACCGCCACGGCGACGTGGCCGCCGGCGTCTCCACCGGCGGGACGACCGCCAAGCGCTGGGGCCGGGTGGGGGACAGCCCGATCATCGGGGCCGGCGCCTTCGCCACCAACCGCGCCTGCGCGGTCTCGGCCACCGGCGCCGGCGAGTATTTCATCCGCCTGAGCGTGGCGCGCCGGATCTGCGACCTGGTGGAGCTGAAGGGCCTGCCCCTGCAGGCCGCCGTCGACCAGGTGGTGCAGGCCGAGCTGACGGCCCTGGGCGGCGACGGCGGGGTGATCGCGGTGGCGCCGGACGGCGAGATCGCCTGGAGCTTCAACACCTCGGGCATGTATCGTGCCCGTATCGCCGACAACCAACCCCTGGTGATCGGCATCTACAAGGACGATCCCTGAGATGGATCGCTTCGAGTCCGATCTGGAAGAGGCCGCCCGCGACGAGCTCGACCGCGCCTGCACGCTCGGCTGGCGCCAGCTCGCGGCCCACACCCCGTGGGGGGACACCTTCGAGGGGTTCACGCCCGGCGGTCGCGAGGTCTGCTTCGAGCGCAGCTATCTGTGGGAAGGTGAGGCTCGGGGCGACATCCGGGTTGAACTGACCGTCTACCAGCGTGAAGCCTACGAGCAGGGTGTTCGGCTGACCCGCACCATCGCGCGGGAGGATCGATGAAAAAGAAGGTGAGGAAACGATGAAGCTGGCGTCCCTGAAGGGCGGCCGCGACGGGCGGCTGGTGGTGGTCTCGAACGATCTGGCCTGGTGCACGCCGGCGGACCTGATCGCGCCCACCCTGCAGGCGGCGCTGGACGACTGGGAGCACTGCGAGCCGGACCTGCGCGCCTTGGCCGAGAGCCTGGAGCTCGGCGCCGTTCCGCGGGAACGCTTCCACGAGCACGAGGCGGCGAGCCCCTTGCCCCGCGCCTATCAGTGGGCGGACGGCTCGGCCTATGTGAACCACGTGGCGCTGGTCCGCCAGGCGCGCGGCGCGGAGATGCCGGAGAGCTTCTGGACCGACCCGCTGATGTACCAGGGCGGCTCCGACGGCTTCCTCGGACCGCGCGAGGCCATTCCCCTTGCCGACGAATCCTGGGGGCTCGATCTCGAGGGCGAGGTGGCGGTGATCACCGGCGACGTGCCGCAGGGCGCGAGCCGGGACGAGGCGCTGGCCGCCGTGCGCCTGGTCATGCTCTGCAACGACGTGTCCCTGCGCAACCTGATCCCCGGCGAGCTCGCCAAGGGCTTCGGCTTCTTCCAGGCCAAGCCGGCGTCGGCCTTCTCGCCGGTGGCGGTGACGCCGGACGCCCTGGAGGGCTGGAGGGACGGCAAGCTGCACGGCGCGCTGGAGGTCGAGCTGAACGGCAAGCCGCTGGGCGAGGCCGACGCCGGCGTCGACATGACCTTCGACTTCGGGACGCTGATCGCCCACGCCGCGAAGACCCGCAGCCTGACGGCCGGCTCGATCGTCGGTTCGGGCACGGTGTCCAACCGCGGCTCCGACGGCGGTCCGGGCAAGCCGATCGCCGACGGCGGGGTCGGCTACTCCTGCCTGGCCGAGGTGCGGACGGCGGAGACCCTGGTCGAAGGCCGGCCGAGGACTCCGTTCCTGAAGGCCGGCGACGTGGTGCGGATCGAGATGCGCGACGCCCGCCGCCACAGCCTCTTCGGCGCCATCGAACAGGCAGTTGCGGCCGAATGAGCGCCGACGACGGCGAGAGCGCGCTGGAGCTCGACAGCTACCTGCCGTACCGGCTGTCGGTGGCGTCGAACGCGGTGTCGGGCCTGATCGCGCGCGCCTACCAGGACCGCTTCGGCCTCTCGATCCCGCAATGGCGGCTGATCTGCGTGCTGGCGGAGTACCGTGAGCTCACCCAGGGCCAGGTCGTCGCGCGCACGGTGATGGACAAGGTCACCGTCAGCCGCGCGGCGCAGGGGCTGCTGAACCGCCATCTGGTGGGGCGGTCCGATCACCAGGCCGACGGGCGATCGCACGTGCTGGCGCTGACGCCGCAAGGGGCGCGCCTGTACGCCGAGATCGCGCCGCTGGCGCTGGCCTACGAGGCGGCGCTGATTTCAGGCCTGGCGCCGGAGGAGGTGACCCTGCTCAAACGCCTGCTCTCTCGCCTGCAATCGGCGGCCGGCGCGCTGGCCGGGGAGATCGAACCGCCGTCCCTGGATTACGGGCCTGAGCCGACCTAGTGGAGGAGCGCGGCCTCGGGGCGGACGCCCCAGCGGTGCGAGCCCTCGCCGAACGGCAGATGGAAGCCGAAGGCGGCGCGCCGGCGCTCATCGCGCCAGTTCTCCTCGAAACTGTGGATGAGGGCCGCTTGCAGATCCTCCGGGATCTGACGGACGTCGTGACCCAGGTTACGGGCCACTTGCTCAATCACCATTGCGCGGTGCGCTTCGCCGCCGAGCAACAGGAGGGCCTCACGGACGCGTTTGGCGAGGGTTTGATTGCCCCGCCCCGGCTTTTTGCCGCTGCGTGTGTCGGAGGCGATTTCCAGCATCTTCTGCATGACGGGACGCTCGCACGCGGTGATTTAGCGACGCGTTAAAGGGCAGGTTGAATGCGTGGTTAACCGCAGCCGGGGGTTTAGCCGGCGCCCATCGCCACCGCCGTCCGGTAGACGATCAGCGAGGCCACGTAGGCCATGCCGGTCATGTAGGCGAACATCACCGCCGGCCAGAGCCAGGAGTTGGTCTCCCGCTTCACCACCGCCAGCGTCGAGGCGCACTGCGGGGCGAACACGTACCAGGCCAGGAACGACAGGCCGGTGGCCAGCGACCAGTGGTGGGCCAGCGTCGTCGCCAGGGCGCCGGGCGAGGCGTCCGCATTGCCGATGGCGTAGACCGTGCCCAACGCCGCCACCGCCACTTCGCGGGCCGCGAAGCCGGGGATCAGGGCGACCGTCATCTGCCAGTTGAAGCCGATCGGCGCGAGCACCGGTGCGATCAGGTGGCCCAGGCGGCCGGCCAGGCTGTAGTCGATGGCCGCGCCGGGCGCGCCGGGGGGCGCTCCGGGGAAGGACGACAGGAACCACACCAGGATCATCAGCGGGAAGATGATCCGGCCGGCGCGCATGACGAAGATCTTGCCGCGCAGGTAGAGGCTGCGCGCCACGTTCTCGGCGTCCGGCAGCTTGTAGGTCGGCAGCTCCATCAGGAACGGCTCCACCGCGCCGCGCCAGAACAGCCGCCGCGTCAGGAACGAGACGCCGAGCGCGCTGGCGATGCCCGCCGCATAGAGGCCGAACATCACCAGCCCCTGCAGGCTCATGAAGCCAGCCACCGTCCGGTCCGGGATGAAGGCCGAGATGATCAGGGTGTAGACCGGGATGCGCGCCGAACAGGTCATCAGCGGCGCCACCAGGATGGTGGTCAGCCGGTCGCGGCGGTTGTCGATCACCCGCGTCGACATGATCCCCGGGATGGCGCAGGCGAAGCTGGAGAGCAGCGGGATGAAGGCGCGGCCGTGCAGGCCGGCGCCGCCCATGATCCGGTCCATCAGGAAGGCCGCCCGGGCCATGTAGCCGAAGTCTTCCAGGAGGATGATGAAGAAGAACAGCACCAGGATCTGCGGCAGGAAGACCAGCACGCTGCCGACGCCGGAGATCACCCCGTCGGCGATGAAGCTGGCGAGCAGGCCGGGCGGCAGGTGCTGGGCGACCAGGACGCCGAGGCCCTGGAACGCCGCGTCGATGGCGTCCTGCGCGGGCTTGGCCCAGGTGAACACCGCCTGGAACATCAGGAACAGCACGCCGAACAGGATCGCCAGCCCGGCGACCGGGTGCAGCAGCACGGCGTCGACCTTGGCGGTGAAGGTGTCGGGCCGCTCGGGCGGGCGGACGTAGGTCTTCAGGATCCGGTGCGCCTCGCGGTGCGCCGAGCGGATCTCGCCGGCGTCGGGTTCGCGCCAGGTGTTCTGGCCGTCGAGCGCGCCGGCTTGCGCCAGCTCGTCGACCTTGGCCACCAGTTCGTCGATGCCGCGCTTGCGGGTGGCGACGGTGGTGACGATCGGGCAGCCCAGCTCGCGGGCCAGGCCCTCGACGTCGATCCGCAGGCCCTGGCGCTGGGCGATGTCGTACATGTTGAGCGCCAGCACCATCGGCCGGCCGACCGCCTTCAGCTCCAGGATCAGCCGCAGCACCAGGCGCAGGTTGGTGGCGTCGGCGACCGCCACCAGCACGTCGGGGGCCTCCTCGCCGGCCAGCTTGCCCAGCACCGCGTCGCGGGTCACCGCCTCGTCGGGGCTGCGGGCGCGCAGGGAATAGGTGCCGGGCAGGTCGAGGATGGAGAGGGTGCGGCCCTGGGCGGTGTGCAGGTGGCCTTCCTTCCGCTCGACGGTGACGCCGGCGTAGTTGGCGACCTTCTGGCGGCTGCCGGTCAGGGCGTTGAAGAGGGCGGTCTTGCCGGAGTTGGGATTGCCGACCAGGGCGACGCGCGCCGGCCGCAGTACGGTTTCGCTCATCGCGCCGGCCGCTTCGGGCTCAGTCGTTCCAGCAGCACCCAGACGTCCTCGGCGTCGCGGCGGCGCAGCGCCACGCGCATGTCGTCGAGCCGCACCGCGATCGGGTCGCGGCGGATGGCGCCCTCGTGCAGCACCTCGATCGCCGCGCCTTCCACGAAGCCGAATTCCAGCAGCCGGCGCTGCAGCTCCTCGACGCCGACGCCGTGGTCGCCGGGATGGCTCTCGGCCCGCACGTCGACGATCGTCCCGGCGTCGCCGGGATGGGCCTCGGACAGGCGCACCAGCCGGGCGTCGACGTCCGCCGCGTGGGCGGGCGAGGCCTTGATCGGCTCGGCGAGCATGTCGTGCATGGAGGAAACCTCGGCCGCGGACTTTGCGAGTGATTATCATTTACGTCCGAGGCGCCCGAAATACAAGACCTTGGCCCTGGGCATCTTGCCGCGCCGCGCTGGCGCCGCGTCCGCGCGGGCCGGTCCGCAACGCAGGGGTGGCGCGAGCGCCGCGGGTATGGCAATCGGAACCACCCGCCGAGGCGTCGCCCTACGCCATGCGGGACGCGGGCGTGGTGGAATTGGTAGACGCGCTGGACTCAAAATCCAGTTCCGAGAGGAGTGTCGGTTCGAGCCCGACCGCCCGCACCATTTGGGAACGCTACGCGTCTCGAGACGCATTTGCCGCCATCCGCCGCTCGAAGCGGACCCGCTCGGCGTGGGTCTGCGGGAAGGCACGGTAGCCGGCTCGCATCCAGGCTTTGCACTGGACGTGACGCGTCGCAGAGATCTGCTCATTGGACCACCATTCCGGGCGGTGCGCGCTCTTCGGCAGGAGCCCGCCCAGGACGCGTTCAATGTCCCGAAAGCTCATCTCGTGGATTGCGCTCTTCTGACGCCGTAGATGACCTTCCAGTGGATCGTACTTTCCCATGCGACCCCTCCGAGCCCCTGCGTTCTCTTGCAGGTTGAGCGGGGGTCAGCAACTCTCGTGCCGTGATGCTCGTCCCACCTCCGATCGATCCCCGTCTGCTGGCCGCCGAGATCGAGGCGACGTCAGTGAGTTATCGGGCGACTGGCCGCGGCGAGTTCAGGCCTTGAAGCGCTTCCGATGCGGACAGCCGGGCCAGCAGCACGGCCGTCGCTTCCCGTCCTTTAGTTGTGTACGCGTCCGCTCGACGTGATTGCGTCGCGTCTCGGGCTTCTTCACGGACTCGACCCAGCAAATCCATTCGTTGCGCGCGAGCGGCGTTATGTCCTCCCACTTGGCGAGCGCCTCCCTGTCGGAAACAAGCACCTCACGAAGGTCTGTCGGGACCTCGTGCACCACGCCAGCACTGACGCGCACATTCGTCATGGGATGACGGCCTCTCACCCACTGCCCCAAATGTGGAGGCTAGCGGCCCAGGTCCGGCTTCCGCAATGTTAGAGCCGATGTGAATGTCGGGTTCCTGCCCCGACGCGAAGGTCCGCGGCTGGCGCATCTGGGACCTCGCGCGAGCAGACAGGCGTGACCGAGACCAGGCGCCGAGCCTCTGTGCGCGGGGCCGAACGGCGCGCCCGAACCCAACCCGATCAGGTGTCTTGCGGTTCTGCAGCTACGCAGGTTGCTTCACGCCGAAGCGCTCGGCCGAGCGGGCCCTCGCCTTGGCGGCCTCTTCCTCGCGGTCCTTGGGATCGGCGGTCGTCTCCAGGCTCTCGAACAGGCGGCGGGCGACGGCGGCGACCTGGTCCACGGCGGTATCGAAGGCTTCGCGGTTCACCTTCGAGGGGGCGTTGAACCCGGACAGCTTGCGGACGAACTGGAGCGCGGCGTCGCGGATCTCCTCATCCGTGGCCGGCGGGTCGAAGTTGAACAGTGTCTTGATGTTGCGGCACATTGGCGGGCGCCTCCTTCTCCTTGGCCCCTAAGATAGGCGTTCGGACGGCCCGCGCGACCAGGGGATTTTCTGCTCTGGTGCGACAGAGCCCTGCGATCCGGCCCGGGCGGGTGTCGGAATGAGCGGCCTCGTTCGTCCTTCGGGCGTCCACAGGAGGACATCCGGATGCCGACCGACGATCCGGGCGGGCCGCTGGGGCCGACCAAGCGCACCACGGCTGAGAGCGTCACGGACGTGGTGAACCAGCTGACGGTATTCGTTGTCGTGCGCGCGCCGTCGCACGAGGGGGCGGCGAAACTGTTCGAAGGCCATCCGCACTTCACGATCTTTCCGCGCCAGGCCCCGCCACAAGCACTTCCTCCAGGCCCCGCCGGATGATGGTCCGACCCAGGTGAGCCGCTTTGGCCGTTTCGACGAAGTTACGGCCGTGAACCGCCAGGATCTTGCAGCGGGGGCGTGCGGGTCAGGCCACGTACCGCTTTCCGGCGCCGCGCGGAATCTCGAAGGTAACGCGCAAGCCGCAAAGGCCGCCGGCCGGCTCGGCGAAGATCCTGCCGCCGTGCAGGTCGACAATGCTCTTGGAAATGGTGAGCCCAAGTCCGCTGCCACGGTCTCCGGTCGCCGGCGTGTTGAAACGGGTGAACCGTTCGAAGATCCGCTGGCGCTGATCGGGAGGAAGCCCGGGGCCTTCGTCCTCCAGGCTCACCCTCCATAGCTCCGCTTCAAGTTCAGACCGGAGGTGGACCCGGCCGCCAGATGGGGAGGCGTTGAGCGCGTTGGTGAGGACATTGAGCAGAACCTGACGCAGCCATTTCTCCTCGAACGCCACCTGACCGCGGCCTTTGTGACTCGCGGTGAACAACCGTCCTGTGTGTTCGGCGAGCGCCGTCGCGTCCTGGCCGAAGGCGTTGAGGAACCGCGCGGGATCACGTGGCTTGAGATCGAAGGGAATGGCGCGAGCCTCGGCGCGGGACAGGAACAGCATTTCGTCGATGATCTGGTTCAGACGGGCGAGTTCCTCGATTTGGACCAGCACGGCTTCGCCGTGCGCCGCAGACAGCTCCGTGTCCTGCAGCATCTTCTCGGCGTGCAGGCGGATCAGCGAAAGCGGGGTCTTGAGCTCATGGGAGGCTTCCTGCGAGAACCGACGGACCTGGTTGAATGCCGACTCCAGCCGATCGAACATCTCGTTGAGCAGACGCGCCAAATCGGTGAGTTCGTCCTTGACCGCGGTGATCGGAATCCGTTCGGAGAGATTGTCTGATCCGATGCGGTTGGCGGTGGCGCGGATCGCGCGCATGGGACGCAAGAGAATGCGGCTCAGGCCCAATCCAATGCCGATGCTGGCGACGAGCATGGCCAGCAGGAGGGCGACGCAAACCTTCGCATATTCGCGCATGCCGTCGCGGACCGGTTTGGCGGATGTCGCGATGGTCACGTCGAACGGCGGCAGCAGGTATTCGTCGACGCGCAGTTCACCGATGTCGCGCATCGAGACGCTGTAGGCGCGTAAACCCTTAATATCCGGAATGTCCCCACGGCGCAGGTTGCGCGACCGAAAGGCCACGTCGGTCCGGGGATCTCTGATGCTGATGTAGAAGAGGACGGCCGCGGAATCGCTGGCGTTGCGGATGCGCTCGTCGATCTGGCGGGAATTCAGCCTCTTGTAGTCCGCGCCGAGGTGGGATTGCAGCTGGACAAACTCAGCGTGGTTGAGATCGTCCAGGCCGTTGATCAACCGGCCTTTGAGCAATTGGTAGCCGGCCACGAACAGGATCGCCAGGGTGACCGTCGCGCTGAGCGCGTACCAGAAGGCGAGCCGCGCGCCGATCGACCTCATAGCAGCTGGTAGCCGATCCCGCGGACGGTCTTGAACACCGGGCGGCCTAGGGCGCCTTCGAGCTTGGCGCGGATCCGGCTCATGTAGACATCGAGCAGGTTCGTATCGACGTCGAAATGTGAGGACCAGATCTTCTCGGAAATCAGGGTGCGCGTGAGGATCCGCCCGCCGTTCTGCATGAACACTTCCAACAGGGCGTATTCCCGGCCTGTCAGGTCGATCGGCTTGTCGTCGACGTGCACGGTGTGACCCAGAAGATCGAGGCGTATGCCATTGCGCTCCAGTACGGTCTGTTTGACCACCGATTGCCGGCGGAGGAGCGCGCGCATTCGCGCCAGCAGTTCCTCAATGCTGAACGGCTTTGGCAGGTAGTCGTCGGCGCCCACGTCCAGGCCCCTGATGCGGTCCTCCAGGCTGTCGCGCGCGGAGAGGATCAGCACAGGCTCGTTGAAGCCGCTGGCTCGCCACTCTCGCACCATGTCGATACCGTCTCCATCAGGCAGAGAGAGGTCGAGCACGATGAGGTCGTAGTTGGTCTCAACAAGGGCATTCTTGGCCTGGGCGCAGGTTCCGACAAGGTTGGCGATATGGGAGTGCTCGGACAGGCCCTGCCGCAGGAACTGGCCCAGTCGTACCTCGTCCTCGACGATCAGCACCTTCATGTTGGAATCGCTAACCTAGTGCGAGGGCATGCGGCAAGTATCCACGAGTCCCTTTCGACGAAGGCTCGATAATTCTGCCGAACCTGAATAGTTGTTCAGGCCACCGTTAGTGTCAATTCAGGTTGGCCGCGGAGCATTGCAAGGGGAGGAGTTCAGGTCAGGTTTGCGACCGCTGCGGCTGATCAGTTTTGCCGCCGGATACGCATGCCGCCTGCTTCGGAACCGCAACTGGCTTTGCGAGACACGAGATCATGCGACGATTCACTCTGGGCGCGGCCCTGGCCGTCTTCGCCTTGGCGGCCGCGAATGTCGCCCACGCCCGATCCGGTTACCGCCTCGAGGCGGCCGTGACCCTGAATGGGCCGTCGCCTGGATGGGACTATCTCAGCGTCGATCCGACCCGGGACTATGTGTTCATCGGCCGCCGGAAGGCCGGGGTGACGGTCTATGACGCGGCGGGCGGGCGCGTGGTCGCCACGATCGAGAACTCCAAAGACGCCAACGTCGCCGCGCTGGTTCCCGAGGTCGACCGCGGGTTCACCGCCAACGAGGACGGCAGCACGACCGTGTTTCAGCTCTCGACGCTCAAGACGCTGGACCGGGTCAAGCTCGGCGAGGGGGCGGACGCCGGCTTCTATGAGCCCATGACGGGCCAGATGGTCTTCACCCTTGGCGACACACATGAACTGGTTTTCGTGGCTGCAAGGTCCGCGAAGATCACCGGCCGCCTGCCGATCAAGGCCGATGAACTCGAGGCCGCCGCGGCCGACGGCAAGGGCTTCATCTACGTCAACGAGCGCGACAAGGACCGTGTGGCCAAGGTGGACGTCAGGACGCGCAAGCTGGTGGCTGAATGGCCAACGCCGGGGTGCCGTCTGCCCACGGGTCTGGCTATCGACCGCGCGGCGGGACGGCTGTTCCTGGGCTGCAAGGGCCCGCATCCGGTGCTGGCGGTGATGAACGCCAAGACGGGTCGCGTGGTCACCACCATGGAGATCGGCCGCGGCAACGATGGGGTTGTGTTCGACCCGGCAGGGAAGCGCGTGTTCACCTCCAATGGCATCGACGGAAATATCGTGGTGTTCGATGTGGTGGGGCCCGACCGCCTGAAGCTAGCCAGCGCCTTCACGACCCGTCCGATCGCCAGGACCATGGCGTTCAACCCAACGACCGGCCGCATCTACACGGCCACCGCCGAAGGCGTGCTGGATCCGACCCAGCCGGTGAACAGGCGCGCCGGCGCCTTTTATCCGAATCGCTACTTGGACGACACCTTCACACTATTGATCTACGCGCCCGAATAGCGGCGCGAACTCAGGGCGCCCCCGCCGGGGCGGGGAAACGGTCCGGCCTCACGGCCGGGAACAGACATGAGGGAATCGTGATGACCGACACGGGGGCGCCTGCGTGCGCTAAGGCGGAGACGCCCGGCGCGCGGCTTCTCGCAGGCTGGTGGCGGCTGGTGGATTTCAAGATCGGCGTCGTTCCCGCTCCGGTATTCCTGCTGGTGATCGGCTTGGCCGCCTTCTTTGTCAGCCGGGGCAAGGCGCCGTCCGACATCCTGATGAACATGGCGCTGCTGTCGGCGGGCGGGTTCGCCTGCGCAGAAGCCGGCAAGCGCCTGCCGCTGCTCCGCAATGTCGGCGCCGGCGCGATCTTCGCGACCTTCATCCCCTCGTACCTGGTGTACGCTCACATCCTGCCGCCGCCGCTGGTGACGTCGATCACGACCTTCACGAAGTCGAGTAACTTCCTCTACCTGTTCATCTGTTCGATCATCGTGGGTTCGATCCTGGGCATGGACCGACGGGTGCTGGTGAGCGGGTTCCTGAAGATCTTCGTGCCGATTTCCATCGGCTCGATCGCCGCCGGCGTCGTGGGCTGCGCCGTGGGGACCACCCTTGGGCTCGGATTCGAGCACACCCTCTTCAGGATCGTCGTGCCGATCATGGCCGGGGGGGTGGGCGAGGGGGCGATGCCGCTGTCCATCGGCTACGCGGCTATCAGCCACCAGGCGCAGGGCGACGTGTTCGCCGAGGTGTTGCCGTCGGTCATGCTGGGCAGCCTGACGGCCATCATCCTGGCCGGCGCCCTTAACTCCCTGGGCAAACGCCGCCCGGACCTCACCGGCGAGGGACGCCTGCAGGTGGGCGAAGTGGACGTCGAGTTGTCTGGCGACCATCCGGTGCGGCCGCACCCGGCCATCGAGACCGTCGCGGGAGCCGCGGTCCTCGCGGTCACTCTCTACTTGAGCGGCACGGTGGCCCAGCAGCTGTGGGCTTTCCCGGCGCCGGTCGTCATGCTGCTGTTGACGGTCCTCCTCAAGCTGGGCCGTCTGGTGTCGCCAGACCTCGAGCAGGGCGCCTACAGCGTCTACCAGTTCTTTCGCACGGCGGTGACCTACCCCTTGCTGTTCGCCATCGGCGTATCCCTGACACCTTGGGACAAGCTGATCGCGGCCTTTAATGCGCCGACGCTGATCACCATCGTGGCCACCGTGGCGACCTTGATGGCGACCGGATTCCTGCTTGCCGGCTTCCTGAAGATGCACCCCATCGATGTGGCTATCGTCAACGCTTGCCACTCGGGCCAGGGCGGGACGGGTGATGTCGCGATCCTGTCCGCCGCAAACCGAATGCAGCTGATGCCCTTCGCTCAGATCGCCACCCGTATTGGAGGCGCGATCACCGTCACCCTCGCGCTGATCGCATTTCGGCTGTTCGCCGGATGAGGCGGAACCCCGTCAAGCCTTCCCACCTTGCGGTCGCATCCGTGTCGGGGCCGTCGCCCCGTGGCGGCAGGCGACCCTGTGAGCGTTCGGCGCGTCCTCATGCTGCAGGTGTGGGGCGGGGCGGAGATTGGGTCGAAACCGGCGGCGGCCCTTCGCGACGCCCGCGTGGCCCCGGAATTCAGGTTGTCTACAGGTTCGTGCAAGGTTCGGCATGGGGACTGTGCCGCAGGATACGCCGGCCAGTCGTCGACCTCTGCGTCGAGGGCGTTCGGGAGTTCCACTCTCTGCGCGGAGAGTAGGTCAATGCGCAGGCGCTGGATAGCAACGAAGGTGAAAAGGGCGGGGGAGAGCCGCAATCCAAGCAAATAGACGTAATCAAAACCTTCATGCGACGCAGGGCTGCGGATACATCGAAGGAAAGCAAAAGCATTTCTCGCGATTTTACTGACGAGAAATCAGGGGAGGCACCATGAGAATTCACCAGTTGCTGGGCAGCGCCTCAGCGTGCGCGTTCGCCCTTGTCGGTTCCGTCGCCCAGGCGCAATCCGCTCCGCCGGCGGCCCAGAAGCCTGCGACACAGGTCGAAGAGGTCGTGGTCACGGGCTCGCTGATCGCCAGGCGCGACTTCCAATCCGACAGTCCGATCTCCACGATAGACTCCGCAACCCTCCAGGCAGCGGGCCAGCCGACGCTGGATGTCGCGGTTGGACAAATGCCGCAGTTCGCCGCCGCACAGGGCAAAAGCGAAGTCGGGGACGTTCAGGGCGGCGGCGGATTCGCGGGCGGCCAGTCCTATGGCGATCTTCGCGGCCTTGGCCCCAACCGCACCCTGATTCTGCTCGACGGGCGGCGGCTGCAGGCCTCGAACCCCGACGGCTCCATCGACCTCAACACCATCCCCATGTCGATGATTGAAAACGTCGAGGTGATCACCGGCGGCGCGTCGGCCACCTATGGTTCCGACGCCATCGCCGGGGTGATCAACTTCAAACTCCGGCGCCACTTCTCCGGCCTCGAGCTCTCGGCGACCCACGGGGGGGCCACCAAGGGCGACGGCGAGACCAACCAATTCAGCGTGCTGGTGGGCGGCAATTTCGCCGACAACCGCGGCAACGCGATGATCGACTTCGAATACTCGGAGCGCGCCGCCGTCTCTGGCGCCTCCCGACCATTCTTCGCAAGCATCCGCCAACTGGCCCGGCCACCGGAGGGCATCATCCCGGCCGGCACATTCGGCAACCCGCCGACCATCGCCGCGGTCAACGCCGTGCTGGCCACCTATCCGGGCACCACCCCGATCGCTGGAACCGGCGCCTACAACGGCGCTATCGGCGTCAACACCGACGGCACGATCTTCACCGACCTGGCCGGGACCAACTGTGTGCAGAATTATCGTGGCCTGGGTACGATCCCGGGCGTGAACATCAGCCCGAACTGCCGCCAGGTGCAGGTGGCGCTCGGCCAGTACTTCGCCATCCAGGTGCCGCTCACAAAGTACAATGTGATGGGTCGCGGCGACTATGCGGTGACCGACCACATCAACGCCTACGGCCAGTTCAACTTCATGGAGTCCACGGCCCGCGACGAAACCGCCGGCGGCTCAACGGCGGCAGGCAAGTTCTTCTTCGTGCCGCTCAACAACCCCTTCGTGACCGGCAATGCAGCCCTGCAGTCGATCCTTGCATCGCGTACGCCGAGCGCGGCGACCACCCAGCCGCTGCCGCTGATCAAGCTGCTCACCATGAGCGGCAATCGCATCCAGACATTCAAGTACGACGTCTACCAGGTCCTTGGCGGCTTTAAGGGCGACATCCCCGGCACCGGCTTGACCTGGGATGTCTACGGCAGCTTCGGCCGCGACAGCTACGACAACAACCAGGCCAACGACACCAGTAAGGCCGCCATCGCCAGCATCTTGAACGGCACGGCCAACTTTACCGGCGCCACAGGCGCCTGCATCGGCTATGCTTGGAACCCGCTTGGCAACAATCCCCTCAGCCCGGGCTGCCGCGAATACGCTACGCGCGAGCTTCACAACACCGCCACCATCACCCAGAAGGACTTCGAGGCGACGATCCAGGGCAAACTCTACGACCTGCCCGCCGGCGAGCTGCGCTTCGCCCTGGGAGCGGACTACCGGAGCACCAACTTCGACTATCGGCCCGACCAGGGGCTGATCGCCAACGACACGCCCTCCTACCCCACCGCCGTGCCGACCTCCGGGTCGCAGACGGCCAGGGAAGTGTTCGGCGAATTGCTGATCCCGGTGCTGAAGGACTTGCCGTTGGTCGAGGACCTCTCGCTGGATCTCGGCTACCGCCGGTCCGACTACAACCTGTTCGGCGCCTCCAACACCTACAAGGCCGATGTAAGCTGGAAGCCGATCTCCACCTTGCGGTTGCGCGGCGGCTATTCGACGGCGCTGCGCGCGCCCAGCGTTGGCGAACTCTTCGCGCCGACGGTCAACGGGCAGCTCACCATCGGCACTCTGCCGGATGCTGGCGACCCCTGCTCGGCAGCGAGCAAGTTCCGCGCCGCCGCCAACGCCAACGCCGCAAAGGTGCTGGCGCTCTGCCAGGCCCAGGGCATCCCCTCCGCTCTGCTGCCGACCTTCACTCAGAGCGCGGACTCGGTGTTCGGAACCTCGGGCGGCAACCCCAAGCTGACACCGGAAAAGGCCAAGACCTATTCGGTGGGAGCGGTCTGGAGTCCGACATTCGATCAACCGCTGCTGCAGAACCTGCAGGTGTCCGTCGACTACTACAACATCAAGATCGACAATGCGGTGGGAACGCTGGCCCTGACCAGCATCCTGCCGCGCTGTTTCAACGTCGACGGCGTCAGCAACTCGACCTACTCGAACAGCAACATCTACTGCCAGCAGATCACGCGAGACACGAGGACCGGCGACATCGTGCTGGGCCGCGAGGGCTTCTTGAATCTGGCGACCTACTCGACCGATGGCGTGGACACCCAAGTCGACTGGAGTTTCGGCCTCGACGCCCTCGGCCTCTCGGAGACCTACGGGCGCATCCGGGTTAGCTCGGTGATCACCTATACCAACTCGTACAAGGTCGCGTCTCTGCCGGGCGCGCCCGTCCTCGACTACGCGGGCAGCATCGGCAACGCCTCCGTCAGTCCGGAAATCGCCCACCCGAAGTGGAAGGCGAACACCACCATCGGCTACTCGGTTGGCCCGGTCTCGGCCGCCCTGCACTGGCGGTTCATCGACAAGATGAAGCACCAGGATCTGGTGGCGAGCCCGGCCGCCACGACCGCCGGCGTGCCGTCCTACAACTACTTCGACGCTGACGTTCACTGGAGCGTCCGCGATAATCTGATCCTGTCAGCGGGCGTCACCAACATCGGCGACAAAGCGCCGCCGTTTGTCAGCGGACAGCCGCTGACGACCGACACCGCCACCTACGACATCATCGGCCGCACCTACTACGTCAACCTCAAGGCCCACTTCTGAGGAGAGCCCCAAGTTCGCTGCAGCTAGGGGGCCAACGCCGCGCCCGGGAGCAAGACACACTCCCTGGCGCGGCGGCCACGGCGAGCCTAGTCGCGCCGCGCCTGCGGCGGCGCGACGGCGACACCGTTCTGGGCGTGACGGGCGAGGGCGTCCTCAACGAAACCGTTCGCCTTCACGGCCTCCACGAAATCCCAAAGATATCGCGCGGCCAGGGGACGGTCACCCGGGAGGGCCATGCCCTGTTCGATGCGGCTGAAGCTGTCCGGGAGAACGCGCAAGCCCGTCGCCGCCGCAGCCGCCTGGACCAGCCGCGGACGGATGCCTGCGGCGGCCTCCAATCCGTGCGCCTGGAACTGCCGGATGGCGGCGGCGGACGTTGGCGCCCGCACCAGTGTCGCCAACCGCAGCTGGCGCGTCAGGGCGAGGTCGTAGGCGGCGCCCTCAGCCACCGCGATGCGAACCCCCGGCGCGTCGAGCTCGGCCACCGAAATGAAGGGCGCCTCCTCACGGACGAGATAGGTCCCGTCGATGAACACATAGGGCGCCGTGAACGTGGCCAGCGCAGCGCGCTCCGGCTCAACCGCGAGGAAGGCCACGTCCCAGGCGTCGTGCGCCAGGCCGGGGATAATCTCGCCGCCCGTCCGGTAGATGACCAGTTCCAGCGGCAGACCCAACCTGCGCCCCAGTTCGCGCGCGAGATCGACGCTCACGCCGGCGGCGCCCTCGATCAGGTCGCTGCGCGCCAGAACGACATTTCCGAGGTTGATCGCCGCGCGCAGCACGCCCGTTGGTGCGAGCGCGGCGGCGACAGAGGCGTCAGACGGGGCCATCCGGTCTCCTTTTCGGCTGTCCTCAGCGTCCTATTCAGACAAATTGAGGGACACTCCCGCGAGGGTGTGCTTCCATCCTGCACCGAGACCCTACCGCATGCACATCCTCGTCCTGCCCGGTGACGGCATCGGACCCGAGATCACCGAGGCCGCCCTGACGGTCCTGCGGAAGCTCGACGCCCATCTTGCCCTCAGCCTTACATTCGAGCAGGCCGATATCGGGCTGGCCAGCCTGAAGTCCCGCGGGACGACCTTGCCGGCGGACGTGCTGCGGCGCGTGCCCGAAGCCGACGGGGTCATCCTGGGCCCGGTGTCGCACTACGACTATCCCCCGCGGGCCGAGGGAGGCGTGAATCCCTCGGCGGAGCTGCGGACGGTCTTCGAACTCTATGCCAACATCCGCCCCTGCCGCTCGCGCACCGACCTGACGGTCCTGCGCAAGCCGATGGATCTGGTGATCGTGCGCGAGAACACCGAGGGCTTCTACGCCGACCGCAGCATGTTTGCCGGGCCGGGCGAGTTCATGCCTGATCGTGACAGCGCCTTCGCGATCCGCAAGATCACCGCCAATGCATGCTCGCGGGTGGCGAAGGTCGCCTTCGATCTCGCGCGGGAGCGCCGCCGAAAGGTGACCGCGGTGCATAAGGCGAACGTGCTCAAGCTCACAGACGGCCTCTTCCTGCGCGAGGTCCGCAAGGTCGCCGAGGCCTATTCGGACGTGACCCTCGACGAGGTCATCGTCGACGCCGCGGCCGCCCTGCTGATCCGCAGTCCCGACCGGTTCGACGTCATAGTCACAACCAACATGTTCGGGGACATCCTTTCGGACGAGGCCTCGGAACTGACCGGCAGCCTGGGGCTGGGAGGCTCGATCAACGCCGGCGACTTGGTCTGTGTCGCCCAGGCGCAGCACGGCTCGGCGCCCGACATCGCCGGCCAGGACGTCGCCAATCCCGTGTCGCTGATCCGGTCGGCCGCCATGCTGCTGGACTGGCGCGGACGACGCGACGGCGAGGCCAGGCTGATCGCGGCGGCCCATCGGCTCGGGGCTGCCGTTGAGCGGGTGCTTGATCGGCCGGAGGCGCGGACTCGGGACCTCGGGGGATCCGCCACAACGACTGCGTTCGCGCGCTCCGTCGCCGAAGCGCTGGAAAGTCTACAATGACCCCGGCGCAGCCCTCTTGGCCACCTTGCAACGGCGCTCAGAGATCACATCCTGCGGTAAGCCGGCCCTCCGCGCCTTGCAGGGACTTGCCCGGATGGGCATCCCAATGACGTCTGCAAAGCAGGTGCATGAGACGGCCACAACTGGCTTCGGCGCAAGCGCCGCGGCCTATGCGATGTCGAGGCCAGGCTATCCGGCGGAGATTGAGGCGTGGCTGACGAAGGCATGTCGGCTGTGGTCAGGTCGCACGGCCGTCGAGATCGGCGCGGGCACCGGCAAGTTCACGGACCGGCTGATCGAGACCCAGGCGCGGGTGATCGCGATCGAGCCGGTGGCCGCGATGCGCTCGGAACTGATCAAGCGGCATCCCGATGTCCAGGTGTTGGATGGATCGGGCGAACGCATTCCGCTTCCGGACGGCATTGCCGACGCCGTGCTCTGCGCCCAGTCGTTCCACTGGTTCGCCAACGCCGGGGCCCTCACCGAGATTCGCCGGGTGCTGAAGCCGGGGGGACGGCTGGGTCTTGTCTGGAACCTGCCCGACGTCAGGACCGCCTGGGTCGCCCGCTGGCAGGCGATCCTCGTGCCTTACGAAGGGGACGCGCCGACATTTCGCAACAGCCTGTGGCGGGCGGCCTTTCCGGCTGACGGCTTCGGTCCCCTTGAGGAAGAGACTATCGCGCATTCGACCCGCACATCGCCTGAGCTGGCGATCGTCCGCTTTGCGCTGTCGCTCAGCTACATCAATGTCCTCCCAAAGGCCGAGCGCGACGTGGTGGTCGCGCGGCTCAGGGCGTTGATCGAGAATGATCCCGACCTGCGGGGGCGGGACGAGGTGACCGTGCCTTGGCGCACCCTGGTGGCGTCTTGCGCCAGCCTACCGCCGGTTCCTTGACATCACTGCCGATGAGCTTGGCGACCCGCGGAAGTTCTGAGCGGTGGCCGCGAGGAGGAACTCGTCTCGGGCTCCGCAGGGGTCGTGCAAGGGGCTCTCAAGCCGTACGACGTCGCTTGTTCGATAGTCGGTGTGAACAGGCAATAACCGATGCTGTTCTTGCGTCATCCCCGGGCGACACCATGCTCTTCGTCGATGCGCGTGGTGACGCCAGTTGCAATCACGGTGCGGGTGGCGTCGATGGAGGCATAGGTCCAGTAGATTCGCGTGCGCGCTGTATTCGAGGGATTTCGGAAGCGGTGGGGCGTTCCCGCGGGAATCCACGTGGTGTCGCTGGCTCTGAGGTTATGCTCCGTCCCATCGATTTCGGCGACCGCCTCTCCTTCCAGGACCAGCACGGTCTCCTCGCAGTTGTGAATATGCAGGGCAATCGCGGCGCCGGGATCGAACTCCGTAATGCCGCTGAGCGTCTTCGACGAGCCGATGCGGGCGCTGACCAACGGTATCGTCCGCGCCCCGCCGCCGCGTTCGCGGGGGATGAGGGTGGCGGGCCGCAGAATCGCCGGCACGGAGCTCCCTACTTCATTCATTGCGCGACCTCTTGAGCAACGGCGGGCGCTGGACGGGCCACCCAAAGAGTCTTCCACTGCGATGGCTTCATAAACAGGCTCCTGGCCGCCAATCGGCCCAGAGCTTGATTGCGCGAGAATCACCAAGCCCTTGAACTGCCAAAGTAGTGCTTGAGCGCGCAGTCATTGAAAAGACGGGTGCACGCGACCGGGATTGAACCTGTACCCACACCTCGGTGTGAACGAAGCGCCCTAGCGTTCGCTGACGCCGCGAACCAGCCCCCAGTGCCGCGAACCGCCCCTAACTCCGGGGCCGTTTGCACCAGAAAGGGGTGGCGAGAGGACCTGACGTTGTCGCGGCGTCGCTATCCCCTTTCCTTGAGCAGCGTAGGCGACAGCCAAGTCTCCGCGACAAGCAGTCGTCGGGGGAGGGGCGATGTGACGCGTTCCACAAGCTCCATCATGAACATCATTGGCGCTCTGCAGAGCTTGTCCTGCAGCTCAACTGAGCCGCAAGAGCAGACTTGTCGAAGGTCAGGGTAGGATGGGTTAGCGGACTTCGCGGATACCCTTGACCAGCAGCCAAATCCCGAGGGGTACCTCGTAGAAGAACATCGGCGCCATATAGAGCATACCGACCGCCCCGCGGATTTGGGGCAGGACCATCAAGGCCAGCGGCACGAGGGCCAGCAGCGACGAGGCGAAGATTCCCCAGGCTGCGAGCAACTTCGGGATGTAGCCCGACTTCAGCCAGAGCCAGGCGAATACCGCTTGGCCCAGGCCGAGAAACACCCAGCCGAAGCTCATCGTGTCCGCTCGTACGCCGAGTAGCAAGCGGGCTAGAGTCTGTAATTGCTCCACGTCGAAGGACTGCAGGTAGGGAGCGCCGCCGAGAAGCCGCAGCGCGGCGAAGAGTGCGACGGTGCTCATGGCCAAGACCACCGCATCAGCCACCCGCAGGAACGCCCCGAAGGCGGCGAGGCCGCGGTTGATCGGTCGCAGCACCACGTAGAGCGCGGCCGCGATGGCCACGTCGCTGACAAAACAGACGAGGTCGGTGACCGCCGCGATCCGCACCAGTTGCTCGGATGCCACGATGCTGCGGGCGGTCGCACCGACGTCGTCCGAAATCTCGATCGCGCCGAGGCCGACGAACTCCGCGAATATAGAGCTCGCCATTGCCAGCAGCAGGATGGCGCCGGCGATTTGGGCGGCGGTGCGCTGGGAAGGCTGGACGGGAGGGCCGGGCCGGCTGGCGGCGCCAACAGTCGCATCTCGCATCACGCAACGGCCTCTCGGCTCAGGTCAGGGCGGCCGGCGTCAGCAGCTCTTATGAGCGGCAAAGAACCATGGCAGCGTCCTGCGTGCTGCTTAATCTCTTGTAACTCTTGAGGGCGTGGCTGGTGAGCAATCGTAGAGCTGGTTGAACTTGGCTCGTAGCTGGTCCCTGAGCTCGGCCGCCTAAATGGCCTCCGGGGAGGGCCTCAAGGTCCGGTTGTGGCGCACTCCAGACTTTATTCTGCGGCTCGACGTGGCAGCGAGAGCAGACTTCCCGAATGTCAGGGGAGGGTGGCTAGCGGACATCCGGATTAGTCCACCGGGGTGACCTTGGTCTTATGGCTGAGGCTGGCCTCTATCGCATAGCCGCTGAGCGCCAGTAGGTGCTCAGGTTCTGCGTACCAATAGAATTTGGCGCCGCCCAGCTGATCTTGCAGGGCGTTCGACTGTGCTTCGTAATCACCCGCAAAGTTCACATCCATTGCGCGGTTTTCGTCTCGGCCGATCACCGCCACGAGCACGAATCCGTCTTTGGCGGCTTCCGTTTCCATGGCTTCAACTGCCCCTACGGAGGTGAAGCTGAAAACAACACCACGATTGGATTTGACGTAGGCGCTCATCCTCATCACCACGGCGTCTAGAGGACACGGCGTCTAGAGGAAGAGCTTCCACCTACACCGAGATGTCTGCAAGGGGTCGGAGTCGGTCCTCGAGCTAAGGCTCGAAAGGTCGGCTGTCGGGGAGCTGCCCAAGTTCCGGTTGTGGCGCATAGCGGACGTTGCCTGCAAAGGAAGCCAGCCCCTGCTTGTGGGCAGCGCGGGCGCGATTGCTCACCCGACGGATTGCCGAGCAGGTGGCTGGCGCGCTGCTGAGACAAGAAGCCCATGGGCTGAGGCTGGTGTTCTCCTCGCCGCCGAGTTAGCGGACCGCCCCATGATCCGCCTCGATAATGTTTCCAAGCAGAACGGCCACCAGATCCTGTTCATCGATGCTTCGATGGGCGTCCAGAAGGGCGAAAAGGTCGGGCTTGTCGGCCCGAACGGCGCCGGCAAGACGACGCTGTTCCGCATGATCACCGGTCAGGAGCAACCCGACGACGGACTGGTCGCAATCGATCCCGGAATGACCGTCGGCTATTTCAGCCAGGACGTCGGCGAGATGTCAGGCCAGAGCGCGGTCGCCGCGGTAATGGATGGCGTCGGTCCCGTCAGCGCGCTGGCCGCCGAAATGTCCAGGCTCGAGGCGGCCATGGTCGATCCGGACCATGCCGACGAACTGGACGCCATCATCGAACGCTATGGCGAGGTGCAGGGCCGGTTCGAGGAGCTGGACGGCTATGCGCTGGAAGCGCGGGCGCGCGAGGTGCTGGCGGGCTTAAGCTTCAGCCAGGAACGCATGGATGAAGACGTCGGTCTGCTGTCCGGGGGCTGGAAGATGCGCGTGGCGCTGGCCCGCATCCTGCTGATGCGGCCCGACGGCATGCTGCTCGACGAACCCAGCAACCACCTCGATCTGGAAAGCCTGATCTGGCTCGAGGCCTTCCTCAAGGACTACCCGGGCGCCCTGTTGATGACCTCGCACGACCGCGCCTTCATGAACCGCATCATCGGCAAGGTGGTGGAGATCGACGCCGGCGCGCTCATCACCTATTCGGGCGATCTCGATTTCTACGACCAGCAGCGCGCGCTCAGCGAGCAGCAACGCCAGGCGCAATACGAGCGCCAGCAGGCCATGCTGGCCAAGGAGATCAAGTTCATCGAGCGGTTCAAGGCGCGCGCCTCGCACGCCGCCCAGGTCCAGAGCCGGGTGAAGAAGCTCGACAAGATCGAACGGGTCGAGCCGCCGCGCCGTCGCCAGTCGGTCCAGTTCGAATTCAAGAGCCCGCCTCGGTCGGGTGACGACGTGATCAGCCTACGCAATGTCCACAAGCGCTACGGCGCTCAGCCAATCTATGAGGGCCTCGATTTCCTGGTGCGCCGCAAGGAACGCTGGTGCGTGCTTGGCGCCAACGGCGCCGGCAAATCGACGCTGTTGAAACTGGTGGCTGGCGCCACTCCGCCCGATGAGGGTGCGGTCAGCATCGGGAGCAGCGTCAAGATGGGCTACTTCGCCCAGCACTCCATGGACCTGCTGGACGGCGAAGAGACGATCTTCGAGTCGTTGGACAGCTCGTTCCCGCAGGCCGGGCAGGGCGCGCTGCGCACCCTGGCCGGGTGCTTCGGCTTCTCTGGCGACGATGTCGAAAAGCCCTGCCGCGTGTTGTCCGGCGGCGAGAAGGCGCGCCTGGTCATGGCCAGGATGTTGTTCGATCCCCCCAACCTGCTGGTGCTCGACGAGCCGACCAACCACCTCGACATGACGACCAAGGAGATGCTGGTCGCGGCCCTGGCGAACTTCGAGGGCACCATGCTCTTCGTCTCGCATGACCGCCATTTCCTGGCGTCCCTTTCGAACCGCGTGCTGGAGCTGACGCCCGAGGGAGTCCATCAGTACGGCGGGGGTTATACGGAATATGTCACCCGCACGGGCCAGGAAGCGCCGGGGCTGCACCCGGGAGGGTAGCGGCGTTGGCTCCTGAGGCCAGCGCGGGAGCGGGCTACGGCCGCCCTTCATTCCCGGCGGGTGCTACGGTCCTTCCCGGGATAGAGAAGCTTGGCCGGCGCCCCGATCGAAGGAGCGAGAAGGAACGGGGTAGGCGTCCCGGGCGTGGGGCGGATCCACGACAGAGCCGGCCGGAAACTCGGGGCAGCCGTTCCAAGATCATGTTCGGAAGGCCTCTGAAGCCTGAAGCTCCTCCACGAGGAAGTTGTCGTTTCAGCGGAAGCGGATCGGCAGCGAGACCTGCAGGGCGTAGTCGGGCGCGTCGCGGGTCAGGCCGACGCCGAGGGTCACGTCCAGCAGGGCCCCCGACCCCAGCACCCGGTCCAGACCCAGCTGCAGGCTGGCGGCGGTGGTGTCGGACCCCGGCGCGCCGACCCCGTCGATCTGGGTCCTGGCGCGGAAGTCCTGCGCGAGGCCGAAGGTGAGCGAGGTGTCCGGATTGACGGCCAGCACCGCGCCCAGCGACAGGCCCATGGCGTCGCCCGGCTGCACGACACTGCCGGCCTCATGCGCCGCCAGGTCGTGGGCGTAGGACAGGGTGGCGAAGAACACCATCGGATCGCTGCTCTTCACCGCCGTGACCCGGGCGCCGAACTCCTCCACGCCCGAGCCGGCGGCGACCGATGACACCTGTGCGCTGAATGGATCGCGGCCGGTGGCGAACCGCCAGGAGAGGCCGCCGACCAGGTCCGGCCGCCACCCCGACTCGCGCAGGAACTGATGGCTGAGGGCCACCTCCACGTCGCCGAATCCCGAGGCTTCGTTGACGGCGTGCGTGCCGTCGCCGAGCGTCCTGGACTCGCGCAGGCCCGCGTAGGGGACCCGCACCTCCAGCTGGCTCGACCAGGGCAGGCCGAGGCGCAGCGCAGCCGAGGCGCGCAGCTGGTCTTCGCGCAGGCGCTGGTCGGCGACGGTGGGCACGCCTTCCGGCGTCTGGGCCAGCGCCAGGCCCTGCACCTCGCGGTTGCTGTAGGCGAGAGTGGGGATGATCTCCGCCCGCCAGGGGGGCAGCACGAGGCCGCCGCGCTGGACCAGGGTTCGGGAGAGGGCCTGCAGTTCGGCGTCGTCGTCGACCGGCGTCGGCTTGGCGGACGCTGACGCGGCGGACGGTATCAGCGTCGGGGACGGCGCCGAGCCCTGGACGGCCGTTGGGGTGGCGGCGTGCTCCCGCTCGAGGGCGGCGACCCGCTGCTCGAGGGCGGCGATCACCCGGTCCCGCGCCTTCAGGGCCTCGAGCAACTCGTCGCGCGCGAGCGGCTGGGCGCGGACGGGTGCGGCGACGAGGCAGCAGGCGGCCAGCGCCAGGACCCCGGGCCTCACGACGGGCCTCCGACCGTCCGTAGCGCGGCGTCGGCGGCGCGCAGCGCCGGGCCCGAAGGCGCCAGGAACAGCTCGGGCGGCGCGCCCATGCGGTTCGGCGGATGCGGATCGTCAGGCGGCGCCACCACGAAGCCGATACGGCTGGTCCAGACGCGCATGAAGCCCTCCACGCTCATGGTGCGGTTGCCGAAGGCGGGATCGCCCAGCAGCAGCCGGTCGCCGCGGCGGCCGCGCACCACTACGAAATGGCCGAAGCCGCGCACCCGGATCGGCGCCACCGCCGGGGCCATGGCCAGCAGCTCGTCCAGGCTGAGGTCGGCATAGCCCGCGGCGGCGAATCCGCGGCTGGCGGCGAACCGCTTGAGGTCCAGGAGCGAGAAGCCCAGCCGGGCGCGTACGAGCCGGACGTCCCCCGTCCGCAGCATGCCCAGCGCCGCCTGCCGCTCGCTGACCGGATCGCCGAGCTGGTAGGTCATCAGGGTGGCGATGGCCGCGGCGCCGCAGGACAGGTCCCAGTGCTGGCGCACCAGCCGGTCGTCGCGCAGCTCCAGCAGGCTGCGCACCGGCTTGGCGTCCGGGCGCGAGCCCGTGTCCGGGCGGGGTTCCGCGCTGGGGGCGATGGGCGCGGCCCCGCCCGGTGGCGCGGCGCCGAACGCCAGCAGCGCCGCCGCGCCGGCCCAGGCCAGGCTGCCAGCGCCTGAGATGGGCCTGGGCATCGCGGGAACCTCAGTGCGGCCCCTTCATCACCATGCTCGCCATCTCGTCGTGGCCCCAGGTGCGCACCTGCGGGCCGATCGAGCCCAGCAGCCCCTGGGTCTCTTCGGCGGGACCGGCCGAGAAGGTGATCGTGCCGTTCGGGCCGGTGCGCAGCGCCCACAGGCCCTCGATCGAGACCTTGCGGCGGTCCTCGTCCCGCAGGGCGCCGATGAACGCGCCGGTCGTCCGGTCGTAGGCGTCGATCCGCCCGTCGCCGAAGTTGCCGACTAGCAGGGCGCCGGCGAACTTGCCGAAATTGGCCGGTGCGATGGCCAGGCCCCAGGGGGCGTTCAGCCGGCCGTGCTCGATCAGTCGGCGCAGGAGATGGCCGTCGGTGTCGAACACGTCCACGAACCCGAGCCCACGTCCGACGGTCTCGTCGGCGGCGCCCGGTTCCTTCTTCGCAAAGGCGACGTACAGAAGGCCGCTCAGGTTCTGGACATTGAAGGGCACGTAGCCGTCCGGCAGCTTCGGGTCGGTGAAGCTGCGGATCTTGTTGAAGCTGGTGTCGTAGACGCTGACGACGCCGTTGCCGAAGTCGGCGGCGAACAGGCGCGCCGAAGTCTCGTCCAGCCCCAGCGTCAGGCCCTTGAAGATCGAGCCGCTGGCCGACTGGTCAACCGCCACGACGGTGTGGGTCGGGTCGACCGTGGGGTTCCAGCCCTGGATCTGGCCGGACTCGGTCGCGAAGGCGAACACCGTCTGTCCGGTCTTGCCGGCGCTGGTGATGTTGAACGCGTTGGTCAGGCCCACATAGGTGGTGCCGGTCGGGCCGCCGGGGACGGCGACCTCCAGCGCCAGCTTTCCGAAGGTGTCCTTGTTGTACACGGTCGAGGAGTCGGTGTGGTTGTTGGCGACCCACAGCGGCCCGCCAGGGCCCTGCGACAGGCCCCAAGGATTGACCAGTAGCGGATCGGTGACCGGGGCCACGCCGCTCCGGTCCGCCACCTGGTTGGTGATCGTGAACCGGATACCGGCGGCGACCGCGCCGAGCTGGGCGTCCGAGAGCTGGACGGGGGCGCTCAGCGCCGGCGACGCGAGCATGCCCGCTGCCAGGGCGATCGCGGCAGCGCTTGTCTTGAGATGCAACATCGTTCCCTCCACGGCCTGGCCGGGCGGTGACCCGGGCGCCTACCGGTGAATGACCCGGCGCAGGGCGCACGTTCAAAGCGAGTGGGAATTTTTTAAGAGCGCCGGGAGTTGCTCCGACACTGTCGTCGGGCGCGGCGGTCAGAAGGCCTTGCTGACCCCGACCACGAGGGCGCTGCGCCTTCGCGCGTGGCCCGCCTCGGACTCCGAATCCGGCCGGGCGCCCGTCCAGGCCAGCTGCACGTCAAACCCGCGGACGGCGGCGGCGATCGCCAGGCGCCAGTCGTACTGAAGGTCCTTGTCGTCTCGCCGGCCTCCGGTCGGCGCCAGCAGGCCGAGGTGTCCGCTGAGGCGCAGGTCGTTCGCGGTCCGGATGGTTCCGTCGACCTCGGAATAGAGCGTCCCGTAGGGCTGGCCGAAGTAGTTGGGCGAATAGTGCAGGTGGTAGGCCAGGCGCCGGCCGACCAGGCCGACGTAGGCTTCCTGGTAGGCGATGGACGGCAGGCGCTCGTCGTATCGCGCGTAGTCGCTGTTCGTGAGGCCGGCGTCGATCGCCCAGGGCCCGCGCGTTCGCCGGACGTAGCCGACGTACTCCTGCAGTTCGAGCAGTTGCGGACCCGCATGGGCGCCCGCGACCGTGGCGGAGGCGCCCATGTAGAGACCGCTGGGGTCATCGCGCGACAGGTCCAGGCTGAGGGTCGGCCGCCCGTTGCTTAGGGAGACGCCGCGGAACCGGTAGTCCGACGCGGCGGACAGGCTGGCGCCGACCTGTGCGGCGGCAGGCGCAGCGAGGCTCAGCGTCAGCAGCGACAGGACGAGGGTGGGTGCGACGCGGCGGCGGGCGATCGCCTCAGCGCGACCGCGGCGCCAGGACCCTGACGGCGGCCTGTCGAACGCCACCGCAGGTCGTGGCGGCGTTGGTGAGCGTCGCACAGGCGTCGATGGCGCCGCCGCCGGCCTGGGTCGAGACGAGCGAGAGCGCGCCGGTCCGGCTCTTTCGACGTTCGCGTAACAGGGCGAAGAGCCCGCTGACGTGCGCCGCTGCATACGAGCTGCCATTGACCAGAGACCAGCGTCCGCCTGGCTCGGTGGTGGGAATATCCTGCCCTGGCGCAACGTAGACGCCGGCCGGCGGGCGGGCCAGCGACTCCTCCTGGACGGCGACGACGCCGGGGTGCGAGGCGGGGAAGCCGCCGCGGGGGAGGGTGCGATCGAAGGCGCCGACCACAATGGCGCCGCGTCCGATGGCCACGTCGACCAGCCGCCCGAGCAGCGGGTCGGACGGGCCGCTGAGGCTGAGATTGATCACCTGCGCCTGCTGGTCGATGGCGAAGTGCAGCGCCTTGGCGAGGCTGAGGCTGTTGCAGACGGTGTCCGGGCGCGCCGCCGAGCGGACTTGCCAGCAGGCCCGTAGCGCCATCAGCCGGGCGCCGGGCGCGACGCCGGCGATGCCGAGGCCGTTGTCGGCCTTCGCGCCGATGACCCCGGCCACCGCCGTCCCATGTTCTTCCGCCTCGTCCTGGCCGTTGGCGACGAAATCCTCGCGGATCGCGACCTGGCCGGCGAGATCAGGGTGGCGGCTCTCCACCGTGCTGTCGATGACGGCCACCGACACGTTCCGGCCGGTCGCCACCTGGTGCAGGTCGGCCAGGCGCCACGCCGTCGCGGCCGGCTGTGCGCGAAACAGCGGGTCATTGTGCGTCGCCGCGCCGCCCTGAGCGTGGAACACCTGCATGGGTTCGGACCAGGCGATCCCGGGCTCCCGGGAAAGGCGCGCGGCGACGGCCTCGGCGGATTGCCCCTTCGGCACGCCCATTACGTAGCAGTCCAGCCCCACCAGCGGCATTGGCCAGCCGCTGACCAGGACCAGCCCGTGGTCACGGGCGATGCGGGCCGCCTGCCGCCGCCGGGCGCTGCGCGCCAGGTCGTCGCCATAGCCGGCGCCGTAAGCGGAATGTGGCCGGTAGTGCTCCGGCGCGAGCTGAAGCAGCACCAGGACCTGCTGCGGCGCGTCGGCCGGCGGGCGCGCTTGCGGCCAGGCAGCGCCCGCCCATAGCCAGCCAGCGGCCGCCACGCAGAGGCTGGCGAGCGCCTTGGGGCTGCGGCGCGCGCGGGTCATGGCGGCGGGCTCGGGTCGATGGGTTCGGCGAACAGGACTTCGGAATCCTTTCGCAGCCGCGCGAGGGCGGCGGCGCGCGCCTGCGGCGGGACGCTGAGGAGGTAGGCGCCGGCGGCGGTCGGACCATCCGCCAGGCGCGCGCGACTGGAGATCAGCAGGCGGCGCAGGTCCGCCTCGGTCGTCTCCGGCCGGAAGGCGACGATCACATTGCCGGACGGCGAGGTCCGCGCCGCGCCCAGCGTGTGATAGCGGGCGGGCTGGCTCGGCGGCAGCATGAGCCCCGCCGCCACGATCAAGGCGACGGCGGCGTAGGCGAGGCGCCGCCCCACGCCGCGTGCGGGCGGATCGACATGGTCCGCGGCCCCACGGAAGCGACGCTGTGCGTCCAGGTCGGTGCGCATCCGCGCCCAGCCCGGTTCCACACTCATCGGAAGCGCGGCCACCTCGGCGGCCAGCTGGCGCTCGAGGTCCAGTTCGGCCTGGCAAGCCGCGCAACGGCCAAGGTGGGCCTCCACCTCCCGTCGCTCGACCTCGTCCAGCTGTCCGGTGACGTACCAGGGCAGCAGCCGCAGCGTCTCCTGATGGCGGTCATGCAAGGGGATGATGTGCGTCATGGCCTCGGCCTCACAGCCAGTCCGCCAGTCCGCCGGCGAGCCGACGCCTGAGGTGGCGTCTGGCGTGGAACATCCGGGTCTTCACCGTGTCCACCGGGCAGTCCATGATCTCGGCGATCTCCCGGTACCCGATCTCGTGGAAGTAGGTCAGGTCGACGACCGTGCGGTGATCCGGCGAGAGCTCGCCGATCGCCTTCAGCAGGATTTTCCGCACCTGTCGCTGACCCAGCTCGTCTTCGGGGCCGGCCTCCGCGCTGGCCCGGCTCTCGGCCCGTCCGTCGTCGACGGGATCGTCCTGGCGCTGGAGGGCCATCAGCGCCTTGCGGTAGGCGATGGCGAAGATCCAGGTCGAGAGCTTGCTGGCGCCATTGTAGCGTTCGGGCTGGTTCCAGACGACGAGCATGGTGTCGTTGAGCACCTCCTCTACCAGTTGCGGCCGACGGATCATGCTGGTCAGAAATCGGGTCAGTCGTGGGTGATAGTCCCGGTACAGGCATTCGAACGCGCGCAGGTCGCGCCGGCATACCCTCGCGATGAGCTCAGACGGGTCCTCGGCCGGCGCCGAAGCGTTGGCTTGGTGCAGACGATCTGCGACGCCATGGCCAACCAAGATCGGCTCCCCTGCGCTCGCGCGTTAATTCCGGCCGGCGGGGAAGAGGTTCAATGCAGGCGATCCCGTGGCCTGGCCGGGGCGGACGCAGCGTACAGGCCGGGGCCGGCTTGCGACCGGTCATTTGAGGGTCTCGAGGTAGGCGACCAGATCGTCCAGCTGGTTCGGGTCGCGCAGGCCCGGATAGGTCATCTTGACCCCCGGCAGGTAGGTGCGCGGCGCCGGCAGGTAGGCGTGTAGCTTGTCCGGCGTCCAGGCGAACCCCGCGGTCTTCATCGCCGACGAATAGCTGAAGTCGGCGACCGAGCCCGCCTTGCGGCCGACCACCCCGAACAACGGCGGACCGACCACCACGCCGCCGTTGCGGGCGTTCGAATGGCAGACGCTGCACTGCGCGGCGAACACGCTGCGCCCACGCGCCGGGTCGGGGCCAGCCGCCGTCGACGCCTTGGTGGCGCAGGGCGCGGCGACCACGCCTGCGACGCTGGCCGCCGCGACGGCCATCAGAAGGCGAACCATGTGAACAGCCTCAGGGTGTCATTGTCGGAGGCATTGCGGCCCGCGCCGTCGAAGGCGCGGCGGGCGCCATCGAACCGCAGGTAGTGGGTGTATTGCAGCCCCACCCGCATGTTGAGCCGACGTGCGGGCTGCGAGGCCGCTCCCCAGGGGGTCCCGTCGAGCTGCAGGGTGAGGCCGGAGCTGTCCGGCTTGAAGCTGCGGTGGTCGGGATAGAGGACCGGATTGGCGGAGCCGAAGGTGTCGAAGGCGCCGAGTGTCAGGCCGACCCGATCACGCCAGTAGTAGGACGCGTTGAGCCGCAGGTCATTCAGGGTGGCCCGGGCGCAGCCGGGATCCTCGGAGGCGGCGAGCGCGCAGGTAGCGTCCAGCCTCTGGCGTTCGTGGACGTAACGGGAATCCACGGTCAGCACGTCGCCGTGTCCGAGCGTCCTCTGATAGGACGCATCCAGTCCGAGGTCGGTGTAGCGATCGGTCAGGCTGGTGGAGCGATCCATTCCGGGGTGAAGTCTGGCGTGAAGGGCGACCGCGCCGATCTCCGCCACGCCGCCCCCCACTGTCTTCTGCCAGGCGATGCGTGCGTAAGGCGCCAGCCCGTCGATGTCGCCGGGCGAGAAGGGATCGGCGCCCAGCCGCCGGAGCGCCGTCGCGCCCGGAGAGCCATAGCCGCCAGCTTCCAGGTAGAGTTCGGAGTTGATCCAGGCATAGCCCGTCGCCCCGAGGGTGGTCTGGGCCAGGCTGCCCGAGATCAGCAGCGAGGCGGCGGGGGCCGGCGCCAGGGCGGAGTCGGTGTAGGGGAAGCTCCAGGCGGGCAGGGTGTTCCAGGGGTCCTGCACCCCCGGGGAATTGTTGAGGCTGACGCCCAGGACGAGATCCCTGTCGCGGACCTGGGTGGTGGTGGTCAGGCGCAGGTCGACGTTGTCCCAGGCGAAGGTCCTGGCCACGCCGTCATAGGTCGCCTGCACGAAGGCGCCGACATGGGCGCCGAAGCCGCCGGCGAGGAACAGGCTGACCTGGTCGAGCGCGCTGTTGTCGTTGG
This sequence comes from Phenylobacterium hankyongense, assembly GCF_003254505.1. Classification (NCBI taxonomy): domain Bacteria; kingdom Pseudomonadati; phylum Pseudomonadota; class Alphaproteobacteria; order Caulobacterales; family Caulobacteraceae; genus Phenylobacterium; species Phenylobacterium hankyongense. The sequence goes on from NZ_QFYP01000001.1 coordinate 2,146,179, forward strand.
TGTGGAAGCCGGACGCCGGGGGGCTGGGCTGGTCCTTGGCGGTCTGCACATAGGAGGCGACGGCCATGGCCGCGATGGGGAAGTTGAAGGCCGTCGCGCGCTGGGTGTAGCCGCGAAGCTTGAAGTTGCGGCCGTAGGGCGTCAGCTGCGGGCCGAAGCCGCCGACGTGGCAGGCCTGGCAGGGCTGGGCGGTCTGCACGGCGAACGCCGGGACCGCCCCGGCCGGCGTCGAGGCCAGGGCGAGCGCCACGAGCGCCCCAAGCCACGCCGGCGCAAAGGTCACGACAATCACCCTGCGGTCCCAGATCTTGCGCGACGGCATGCTGATCTCCCTTCGAGAGGGTTTGATCCGTCTTAGGCGGCCGCCATCACGTGAGGCGGCGTGGAAATCGCCACATCATGAGCATTCGAGGCGAAGGAATACCAAGATCCCGCCGGCGGGTTCGCGCTGCCGGGTGCGCGTCAAGCATGTCTTCGCGTCTGATCTTCGAGTTAGTGCTCGCGGCGTCGGAAATGGTTCAAGCTGCGCCGTTCGAGGAAGAGCCGCGCATCTGGTGACCCCATGCGTGCGGGCGCGATCGACTTGGCGGACACGCCGAGGATCTCGCCCGCCTCCTGCTGGGAGCGCCCCTCGATCGCGGTCAGCAGCAACGCCGCCCTGAGGGAGGCGGGCAGGCGCGCGATCGCGCGCTCAAGCGCCTCGATCCTTTCGCGCTCGATGAGCGCATCGTCCGCCCGAGCCGTGGTGTCTTCGCGCTCATGCGCCCCGCCGCCTTCGAGGGACGTCGCGCCTAAGACGAAGCGCCGGACCGCCAGCCGCCGCCCGCGGTCGCGGGCCTTGTTGATGGCGATGGTGCGCAACCACGCGCCGAAAGAGCGAGACGGATCGTAGCGGGCGAGCGCACCCCAGGCGGCGATGAACGCCTCGTGGGCGGCTTCAAAGGCTTCGTCGGGATCGCCCAGATAGGGGCGAAGCAGCCGGTAGAGGCCCTCCTTGTGTCGCCGCACGAGCTCCGCGTGGGCGCGCTCGTCGCCCCCGGCCGCCGCTTGCGCCAGTTCGGCGTCTCCTCGTTCGGGCGCCTGGCTCACGCGGCGTCTTCGGTGAGGGCCCTTCCCACGGTCTCGTCAAAGCGGGCGGCTTGGTCGGGGGTCAGCACCTGCCGCATGGCGAGCACGTGAAGGATCGTCTGCGTCTGCAGCTGGCTCATGGCCTGGTGCGAGCGGTCGATCGCGTGCTGCACCGCCGGCGTGTAGGCGTGGCCCTGCCGGATGGCCTGAGCCAGGTCGGCGTTGGCGGCCCGCATCTCCGCCTCCAGCGCCCGGCGGCGCGCCGCGTAGTCGCGCTCCAGACCGTCGATCCGGCGATCCTGGTCCCGCGTGAGGTGAAGCTCCTCATGGACCATCTGGTGGAACGGGGTTCCGTGGTGCATCCGGCCCACCACGAAATGGGCGCCGCCCCAGGCGCCGCCCGCAGCGGCGACGACCGAGAGCACGATCGTCAGCAGGATGCTGCGCGCCGGGCTCACCGGTCGCCCTCCAGGAGCGTCGACGGGGCGAGGTGCGCGGCGGCGGAAAAGGGGCTGACCTGCCGCGACTGGGCGAAGGTGGTGGCCGCCCCCACGCCCCCTGCGGTGACGCCGATCGCCAGCGCCAGGCCGACCGAGGCGATCCGGATCGGCGCCAGGGCGCTCGTCGTCCGCAGCTCCTCGCGCCGGCGCGCGACGCCGCGCAGCACGGCCTCCTCGAATCCGGCGAGGGAGCGGTCCTGCTCGCTCCCGGCCAAGCGCGCCATCAGCTGATCCAAGTCGTCTCGCATCGGAGCGTCCTTCGTCACAACCCCACCGCATATACGCGTCCTGCGCCTTCGATCCCGCAAACGCCCTTGACCTTCCCATGATGGGAACCCCTATCTGGGGCGGACATCGAGAAGAGGAAGCGCGCGATGTCCGAGACCCTGACCTTGAATCCGTTCGACGTTCCCATCCTAGGCATGACCTGCGCGAGCTGCGTCGGACGGGTGGAGAAGGCCATCAAGGCCGTGCCCGGCGTGCGGAGCGCGGCGGTGAATCTGGCGTCCGAGCGCGCCCAGGTGGCCGGCGGCGACCCGAAAGCTGTGGCCGAGGCGATCCGCTCCGCCGGCTACGAGCCGGTCGAGCGCCAGACCGAGCTGAAGATCGACGGCATGACCTGCGCCAGCTGCGTCGCGCGGGTCGAGAAGGCCCTGCGCGAGGTCCCCGGTGTGGTCGCCGCGGCCGTCAACCTGGCCACCGAGCGGGCGACCATCCGCACGGTCGGGGCCGCCGCGTCGCCGGGCGAGCTTGCCGCGGCCGTGGCCAAGGCCGGCTACGCCGCGCAGCCGATCCAGGTGGCCTCCGCCGAACAGGTTGATCGCGAGCGTGAAGCCCGCCAGGCGGAGATCCGCAATTTGCGCCGGTCGGTGATCCTGGCCGCCGCGGCCAGCTTCCCGCTGTTCGTCGTGGAGATGCTCGGCCACCTCGTGCCCGAAATGCACCATGCGATTGGGATGACGATCGGCGAGCCGGGCTGGCGCCTGCTGAGCTTCGCCCTGGCCACGTTCGTACTCTTCGGACCGGGGCTGCGGTTTTACCGCAAGGGCGTCCGGAACTTGATCCGGTTCACGCCCGACATGAACAGTCTGGTGGTGCTGGGCGCGACCGCGGCTTGGGCGTACTCCACCGTGGCGACTTTCGCGCCGGGCGTCCTGCCGCCGGCCGCTGACAACGTCTACTATGAAGCCGCTGCGGTGATCGTCACCCTGATCCTGCTGGGCCGGTGGTTCGAGGCTGGGGCCAAGGGCCGCACCAGCGAGGCGATCAAGCGGCTGATGAGCCTGCAGGCCAAGACCGCGCGGGTGGAACGCGGCGGCACGGAGATCGAGCTGCCGATCGCCGAGGTGGTCCCAGGCGACGTCGTCACCGTCCGGCCCGGGGAGCGAATCGCTGTGGACGGCGAAGTCCTCGACGGGGCCTCCTTCGTCGACGAGTCGATGATCAGCGGCGAGCCGATCCCGGTGGAGAAGTCGGCCGGCGCCGCGGTAATCGGCGGCACCGTCAACGCGACCGGGGCTTTCCGCTTCCGCGCCACCAAGGTCGGGGCCGACACGCTGCTGGCGCAGATCGTCCGCATGGTCGAGACCGCCCAGGGGGCCAAGCTGCCGATCCAGGGCCTGGTGGACCAGGTGACCGCCTGGTTCGTGCCGGCGGTGATCGCCGTCGCCACGCTAACTTTCCTGGCCTGGCTGGCGTTCGGGCCGACGCCGGCCTTGGGGTTCGCCCTGGTGAACGCGGTGGCCGTGCTGATCATTGCCTGCCCCTGCGCCATGGGACTGGCGACGCCAACCTCGATCATGGTGGGAACCGGCAAGGCCGCCGAGCTGGGCGTCCTCTTCCGCCGCGGCGAGGCCCTGCAGGCGCTGCGCGATGTGCGCGTCGTCGCCCTCGACAAGACCGGAACCCTAACCAAGGGGCGGCCAGAGCTGACCGACATCCGCACCGCCGCGCCTTTCAAGGAGGACGAGGTCCTGGCGCTGGTCGCCAGCGTTGAGCGCCGCTCCGAACATCCGGTGGGAGGGGCGATTGTCGAGGCGGCGAGGGCGCGTGACCTGGTCCTGCGCGAACCTGCGAGCTTCCAGTCCACGCCCGGATTCGGGGTCGAGGCGACGGTCTCGGGGCGCCAGGTGCTGGTCGGCGCCGATCGCTTCATGGTTCATCGGGGAGTCGACATCTCCACCTTCGCCGCGAAGGCCGGCGAACTCGCCGACGCCGGCAAGACGCCGCTCTACGCCGCCGTGGACGGTCAGCCGGCCGCCGTCCTTGCCGTCGCCGATCCGATCAAGCCCACCTCCCGGGAGGCGATCATGACCCTCCACCGTCTCGGCCTGAAGGTCGCGATGGTCACCGGCGACAACCGACGCACCGCGGAGGCCGTCGCCCGAGAGCTCGGGATCGACGATGTGCTGGCGGAGGTCCTGCCCGGCGAGAAGGCCGACGCCGTCCGGCGTCTGCGCGCAGCGCACGGTCCGGCGGCCTTTGTCGGCGACGGCGTGAACGACGCGCCGGCGCTGGCCACGGCCGACGTGGGGATCGCCATCGGGCAGGGCTCCGATATCGCCATCGAGAGCGCGGACGTGGTGCTGATGAGCGGCGACCTGCGCGGGGTGGTCAACGCCATCGCGCTCAGCCGGGCGACGCTCGCCAACATCCGCCAGAACCTGGTCTGGGCCTTCGGTTACAACGTGGTGCTGATCCCGCTGGCGGCCGGCGCCCTCTATCCGGCGTTCGGCCTGCTGCTGTCGCCGGTGGTGGCCGCCGGCGCCATGGCGCTGTCCAGCGTCAGCGTACTCACAAATGCGCTGCGGCTGCGGGGCTTCCGCTCACCGCTGCCGGCGGCGCCTTCGCTGCAAGGAGACGCCGCATGAATATAGGCCAGGCGGCGCGCGCCTCCGGCGTCAGCACCAAGATGATCCGTTACTACGAGCAGACGAAGCTGATCCGCCCGGCGGACCGCACGGACAGCAACTACCGCAGCTTCGGCGCGCGGGATGTGAACGACCTGCGGTTCATCAAGCGGGCGCGGACCCTGGGGTTCTCGGTCGAGGAGATCGTCAACCTGCTGTCGCTCTGGCGCGACCGCGACCGCCCCAGCCGCGAGGTGAAGGCCATCGCCGACGGCCATGTGAAGGACCTCGAGGTTCGAATCGCCGAGATGCAGGCGATGGCCGACACCCTGCGCCACTTGTCCGGCTGCTGCGCCGGCGACGACCGCCCGGATTGCCCGATCCTCGCGGACCTGGCGGGCGGCGCCGGGGACGTCGGCGGCTTGACCGTCGCGTCGCCCGACGGCCGCTTCGGGCGGTAGGGACCGCCGCCCTGATGGCGGTCCCGATCGGCTACTGCGGCTGAATGGCGACCACTTCGCTGGTCGCCGGATTGAGCGAGAACGCCACCTTCTGGCCGACCTTGGCGGACTTCAGGACGTCGGCGGACGCCTTGAAGGCCATGGTCATGGCGGGCCAGCTCAATTCCGCGATGGGGCCATGATGCAGGGTGACCTTGCCGGCCTTGGTGTCCACGGCCGTGACCACGCCGGTCCCCTGGACCGTCTTGCCGGACATGGCCGCATGATCCTTGGCCGACATGCCCGGCATGGAGGCCATGGGTCGGGCGAGCGCCGGGCTGGCGAGCAGCAGCGCGGCAGTCGCGGCGAGAACTAACTTCATCTGGATCTCCTTCGGGGGTTCGCGTGGAGGGCGGCTTGGCGGCCCAATGCGTCGCTCGATATACGCACGCAGGTCGCCGTCCCCCTTAGAGAGTCCCGCAAAAATACAGACCCGACGCCCCTTGACCCTCCCATGGTGGGAAACCCTACCTCGGGTGCATCGATCACAGGAGATGCCCAATGGTTCGGTTGAATGTGGATGGAATGAGCTGCGGCCACTGCGTCCAGGCGGTGACCCGCGCCATCAACGCCCTCGATCCCCAGGCGGAGGTCCACGTCGACCTGGCCGGCAAGTCGGTCGAGGCGAAGACGAGCGCCGCAGCATCGGCGGTGTCAAAGGCGGTGGAAGAGGCGGGATACACGGTGAACTCCGCCGCGTGCTCAGGAGCGGGGTGGGTCCCTTGATCGCCCGGGGTCGCGCTTACTGCGCGGCGACGGGAGCCAGCGTCCCCAGCACGCTCACCAGGATCAGGATGGCCACGCCGGCGCTGGTCTCCAGAAGGACGCTGCGGCGCAGCGCGGCGATGGCGTGGCGCGGGTCCTTCGCGGTCATGCCCCGCTCGAGGTCCGGCGTGTGACGGAACCGGTTCGCGGCGGCCAAGGCCAGCATGCCGACGAACAGAGCGACCTTGACCATCAGCAGCAGCCCATAGGGCGAGGACGCCAGGCTGCCGATGCGGGAGGGCCCTACCAGGAACCAGCTGTTGACCAAACCTGTCACCAGGATGACGGCGACGACGGCGGAGCCGATGCCTGAGAATCCGGCCAGGGCGCGGTGCAACGGCCGAAACGCATCGACGTCATCGCTGGGGCGCGAGGTGGCGAGCAGCAGGGCGAGCGCCGCCAAGGCCCCCAGCCAGACGCCGGCTGCGAGCAGGTGCAGGACATCAGCTGCGGCGTGCGCTTCGCCCGCCAGGCCCTCCTCGGCAGCGCCGTGCCCCGTCCAGGCGAAGGTGGCCAGGATGGTCGCACCGAGCGCCGCGAGCACGAGCCACAGGCGCGAGCCCTTGGGCAGCGCCAGTGCTGCGATGAGCGCCGCCGCGCCCGCGGCGAGGCGCACCAGGATCGCGGCGCCGAAGGCGCTGTCGCTCAAGACCGACGCCAGGGTCTCGCGGTCGAAAGCTGCGGCGGGGTCGCCCGCCATCGTCGCAGTCTGCGCGAGCAGCGAGACCCCGGCGCCCAGCAGGACGACGCCGGCGCACGCCGCCAGCAGGGGCCGCGCCCACGGCAGCTTCGCGGCGGCCGATCCCCGCAATCCATAGAGGAAGAACAGCGGCGTGCCGAACAGGACCACCGACGTTATGAACTGGGCGATCCGCGCGCCGACGACAGCTGCCTCCATGGCGCGATCAGCGGACGGTGAAGGTGTAGAGGCCTTCCATCCGGTGGGTGTCGGGGGTCACCGCGTGCCACTTGATCTGATAGGCGCCGGCCTTGAGCGGCTTGGCAGGCGTGCCGACCATCGTGTCCTTGGCGATCTTGGCCTTCACCGGCACCGGCGCGCCGTCCAGGGAGAGGTCGAATCCCGAGAACTTCGGGTGAAGCGTCTCGCTGAAGTGCAGCGTGATCTGCTTCGGCGCCGCGACGGTCGCGTTCTGGGCCGGGTCGGAGGCGACGAGATGGGCGTGGGCGGCCGCCTGCGAGGCGGCCAGCACAAGGGCGGCGCCCATCGCACCAGCGCTGAAACGGACCAAGGACATCGACATGTTGGAGCTCCCCTGTTCGGCCGAGGCCGGGATGATGCCGGGAATACGCGCGCGATCGTAGCTTTCCCTCAAACGTCCTGGTGGCGATTTCTCCGATCGCCGGTGAGGGCGTTGGGCGGACCCGTGCGTATTGGTGATGCGAGCGTCGGCTTCGGCCGATCTGCCATTCCTGGGACGAACACATGAGAAATCTCGACCGGCGGCGATTGCTGCGCGGGGCCGCCCTTGCCGGTGGCGGCCTGGCCCTCAGCAACCTGCTGCCCGGATGGGCGCAGGCCGCGGGTGCGGACCAGGCCATGCCCTCGGTGTCCGGCGACAACATCGCGCTGACGATCGACCATGCCGCCTGGACGGTCGATGGCCGCAGGGGCCACGCCGTGACCGTCAACGGCTCCCAGCCGGCGCCGCTGATCCGCTTGAAGGAAGGCCAGGACGTGCGCCTCTCGGTCACCAACCGCCTGTCCGAGACCGCCTCGATTCACTGGCACGGGATGCTGGTCCCGTTCCAGATGGACGGCGTGCCGGGCGTGACCTTCCCCGGCATCCCCGCGGGCCAGACCTTCGTCTACGAATTCCCGGTCAGGCAGAGCGGGACCTACTGGTACCACAGCCATTCGGGGCTGCAGGAGCAGGAGGGGCTTTACGGGCCGATCATCATCGAGCCGAAAGACGCCGATCCGGTGCAGTTCGACCGCGAGTACGTGGTCATGCTGTCCGATTTCAGCTTCCTGCATGCGCACGGGATCTTCGAGAAGCTCAAGCAGCAGGGCGGGATCTTCAACTACCGCCAGGAGACGGTGGCGGGTCTGCTGGCCGGCAAGGGCCAGAACCTGAAGGAGCGGACCCAGTGGGCCAAGATGCTCATGGATCCCACCGACATCTCCGACGTCACCGGCGCGGTCTACACCTTCCTGATCAACGCCCAGGGGCCGAAGGACAACTGGACGGCGCTCTTCAGGCCCGGTGAGCGGGTCCGGCTGCGGTTCATCAACGCCGGGGCGCAGACCGTCTTCGACGTGCGCATCCCGGGGCTGAAGATGACCGTGGTCGCGGCCGACGGTCAGAACGTGCGGCCCGTCGAGGTCGACGAGTTCCAGATCGGCAACGCCGAGACCTATGACGTCATCGTCCAGCCGACCGAGGACAAGGCCTTCACGCTCGTGGCCGAGGCGGTCGACCGCTCCGGCATGGGCCGGGCGACGCTGGCGCCCCGCGCCGGCATGACGGCCCCCGTGCCCCCGCTGCGCGCGCGCCCGATAGCCACCATGCGGGACATGGGGATGGATATGAGCGCCATGCACATGGGCGGTGGCGCGATGCCGGGCATGGACATGTCCGGCACGGCGGCGTCCGGCGGCGCGATGGCCGGCATGGGCCACGACATGTCGGCCATGAGCGCCGCTCCGCCGCCCGGCATGGCGCCGCCGAAGCCGCGCGGCTCCGACGCGATGGGCGACATGGGCGGCATGAAGATGTCGATGATGGACCCCCTGAACGCCCCCCAGGTGAAGCTCGGCCCGGGCGTGCAGATGATCGCGCCCATGCCGGTCGATCGCACCGGCGACCCGGGGCAGGGACTGGAGAGCGTCGGCCATCGGGTGCTGGTCTATCGCGACCTCGTCGCGCTCGAGCCCAACACCGACCCGCGCCCCCCGTCACGGTCGCTCGACATCCACCTGACCGGCAACATGGAGCGGTTCATGTGGGGCTTCGACGGCGAGAAGTTCAGCGAGACGACGAAACCCTACGCCTTCCGCGAGGGCGAGCGGGTGCGGGTGACGCTGATCAACGACACCATGATGGCCCACCCCATCCACCTGCATGGGCACCTCTTCGAGGTGGTCCAGGGGGCGCCCGCCGAGCATCGGCCGCGCAAGCATACAGTGACGGTGCTGCCGGGCGGCAAGGTGTCCTGGGATTTCACGCCCGTGCCCGGCGACTGGGCCTTCCACTGCCACATGCTCTACCACATGCACGCAGGCATGTTTCAGGTGTTCAGCGTCCGGCCGCTGGAAGGAGCGGGTGCGTGACCCGCTTGGCCGTGATCGCCGCGCTTCCGCTGTTGTGGGCCGCACCGGCCGCCGCGCAGCCGATGGACCCCAACATGCCCGGCATGGACATGTCGCCGGCCAAGCCCAAGCCGGCGGTGAAGGCGGCGCCCAAGACGCCGGGTGCGAAGGCCAGGAAGCCGCCCGCGAAAGCCGCGACGACGGCTCCGCCGACTGGAGCGCACGACACGTTCTCGATGCCGGGTATGGCGATGCCCGGAATGGCGATGCCTGCGAAACCGCCGGCCGGCCCCGCTGGGGCGATGCCAGGCATGGCCCAAGCTCCCGGCGCCGCGCCGTCAGCGGCGCCGAGCATGCCCGGGATGGACATGTCGAAGGGTGCGACGCCCGAAGCTGAGGCCCCGATACCGCAAACGCCGCCGCCCCCCGCTCCGACTGATCACGCCGCCGATCGCTACTACGACCCGGCCAGCATGGCCGCCGCACGGCAGGTGCTCCGGATGGAGCATGGCGGAATGGCGGTGTCGCAGGTGATGGCCGACATTGCCGAGTTCCAGGCGGGGTCCGGCGGCGGCTACCGCTGGGAGGGCCAGGCCTGGTACGGCGGAGACATCAATCGGCTGGTCGCGAAGAGCGAAGGCGAGGGGACCCGCCGGGACGGTCTGGACAGCGCCGAGCTGCAGCTCCTCTACGCCCGCGCCGTCAGCCCCTATGTGGACCTGCAGGCCGGGGTGCGGCAGGATTTTGCGCCGCATGCCCGGACCTACCTGGCTGTCGGCGCCCAGTCGCTCTTGCCCTACTGGTTCGACGTGGAAGGGGCCGTGTTCCTGTCCGACAAGGGCGAGGTCCTCGGGCGGGTCGATGGCTATTACGACCTGCGGCTCACCCAGCGCCTGGTCCTGCAACCCCGTGCGGAGTTCAACCTGGCGGTCCAGGACACCCCGGAGACCCGGACCGGATCGGGGCTCTCCGACGCAGCGCTCGACCTGCGCCTTCGCTACGAGATCCGACACGACTTCGCGCCCTACGTCGGGGTTTCGTACCAGCGCCGGTTCGGCAAGACCGCCGACTATGCGCGGCTGGCGGGCCAGGGCGCTGAGAGCACCAGCTTCGTGGTCGGTCTGCGGGCTTGGTTCTGAGGTCGGGAGCGGTCCGGGCCTCAGGGCGCTCGACCCGCGATGATCGCGATTAGAGGTCGAGCGCACGACCGGCCTAGAAATCCCGCACGAGTTGCGTGAGGGGGTGCGTGATGGCCGGACGGTCCCTGCGCGGATGGATGCGCGACCTGCACCTTTACGTCGGCATCGCCGCCAGTCCCCTGGTCATCGTCTACGCGCTGAGCACCTTCGTGCTGAACCATCCGGGCTGGGCCTGGGGCGCGCCCCGGCCCGCTGCGGATCGTAGCGTCGCTATCTCCCTCGGCGACACAACCCAGGCCAGCAGCCTGGCTCTCGGACGTGAGGTCCTGCGCCAGACGGGGGTCTCGGGCGAGATCATGTTCGTCCGCCGTGAGCCCGAGAAGAACCGGCTGGAAATCCCGGTGCAGCGTCCGGGCGACAAGATCACGATCAAGGTCGACCTCGCTGCGGGGCGGGCGATCGTCAGTCACGAGCGGACGAGCTTCTGGAGTCGGCTCGTCTTCCTGCACAAGATGCCCGGACCGCACGTGGTCGATCTGCGCGGCAACTGGTTGCCCGTGGCGCTGTGGCGCTGGTTCGCCGACGCCACGGCGCTCGGCGTGCTCTTCCTCACCGCCACCGGCCTCTACCTCTGGGCGGCGCTCGGGGCCGAGCGAAGAACCGGTGTCCTGTGCCTGGTCGCCGGGTTGGGCGTGTTCGGGCTGCTGGTCGCGGGGATCGTGCTGTGAGCCCCAAGGTCCGCATCCTCAACCGCAAGGTCCACATCTACCTCGGGCTGGCGCTGCTGCTGTTCGTGATCCTGTTCTCCGGGACCGGGCTGCTGCTGAACCACCACTGGGCCTTCGAGGACTTCTGGCCGCACCGCCGGACCACCGACTTCGAGCGCACGTTCAAGCGCCCGAAGGCAACCGGCGATATGGCCATGGCCCGGGACCTGATGGCGCAACTCGGGTTGAGGGGTGAGCTCAACCAGACAGACACGACGCCCGACGGGCGGTTCACGATCCATGCCGGCCGGCCGGGCGAGAGCGTCAAGGTTGACGCCGACCTGACGACCGGCCGCGCCACGGTGCGGCGCGTCACGGTCAACGGCTGGGGGGTGGTCCGGACGCTGCACACCTTCGTCGGCGTGTCGGCCGATGATCCGACCCAGGCTCGCGACTGGTGGATCACCCGGGTCTGGAGCCTGGCGCTCGACCTGACCGCGATTGGCCTGATCCTGCTGGTGACGGGCGGTCTCATCGAGGCCTGGGCGGCGAACCCCCGGCGCACCCTGGGCGTGCTGACGTTCGGGGTCGCAGCGGTCGCCTGCATGGCATTCGTGATCGGGCTCTTTCCCTAGGTCAGCGCCGGTTGCCGCACCGTGGCGCTCTTGCGGAATCCGTGAACGCCTAGGCGGCCCCCGGAACGCCTGGCGTTGGCGGCTGCGATCGGAGGGGCGGAGAAGCCTGGCTCCGATGGGTCATGCGGACCGGCGGCCCGGCCATGCTGCGCCAGGTGGAGCAGGCGCCCGAGGCCAGCACGCGCACCATCATCCCTGATGAGGGCGCGGCCGGCTGCGCCGCGCACAACGTGCTCGGGACTACTGCTTCTGAACGGCGGTCACTTCGCCCGCGCCGCCTTGCAGCTTCACATCGAAGGCAACCGTGTCGCCGACCTTGACGGCGCTGGTCACCGGGGGTCCGGCCTTGAAAACCATGGTCATGGCGGGCCAGCCGGCCTCGGGGATCGGACCGTGGTCGAGGGTGATAGTTCCGGCCTCGGCGTCGACCGCGGTCACCTTGCCGGTTCCTTTCGCCATCTTGGCGTCGCCGGCCATGCCCATGGCGGCCATGTCGCCGCCCTTGGAAGCCGCCGGCGCCGCCGGCGCGGGTGTAGCGACCGCTGCAGTGGCGGGCTCTGCGCCGGGCTCGGTCGCGGCGACGGGCTCCTTCTTCCCGCAGGCGGCGAGGCCGCCCGCAAGGGTGAGTGCGGCGAGGGTCAGGACGAGGCGCTTCATGGGGTTTCTCCTTGGGCTGAAGCGGTGGCTGAAACGGGGGCGGGGCGCCTGCGGCGGAGCAGCAAGTAACCCGCGGGGATGACCAGCATGGAGAGCAGCGGGGCGGTGAGCATGCCGCCGATCATCGGGGCGGCGATCCGGCTCATCACCTCGGAGCCGGCGCCGTGGCCGACCAGGATCGGGGCGAGACCGGCAAGGATCACCGCGACGGTCATGGCCTTGGGTCGAACCCGCAGCAGGGCGCCTTCGCGGACGGCTTCCGCGACGTCCTCGCGGCTCGGGTTCGGGCCGCGCTCGGCGAGTGCGTGCTTCAGGTAGATCAGCATGACCACCCCGAACTCGGCCGAGACACCAGCGAGCGCGATGAAGCCGACCCCGGTGGCGACCGACTGGTGGTAGCCCAGCAGGTAGAGCGCCCAGATGCCGCCGGTCAGGGCGAAGGGAAGGGCGCCCATGATCAGCGCCGCTTCGTCCCAGCGCCGGAAGGTGGCGTAGAGCAGCAGGAAGATGATCGCCAGCGTGGCCGGGACCACCAGCTTCAGCCGCTCGGCCGCGCGTTGCAGATATTCGAACTGGCCGGAGTAGGCGAGGGAGACGCCGGCCGGCAGCTTCACCTCCTTGGCGACGGACCGCTGCAGGTCGGTGACGACCGAGTTCAGGTCGCGGCCGCGCACGTCCACATAGACCCAGGTCGATGGCCGGGCGTTCTCGGTCTTCAGCATCGGCGGGCCGTCGACGATCTGGAGGTTGGCGACTGTCCCCAAGGTGATCTGCTGGCCGGCGGGCGTGAGGATCGGCAGCGCGCGCAGGCCCTCCAGGCTGTCGCGCAGCTCGCGGGGGTAACGAACGTTGATCGGGTAGCGGGCGACGCCCTCGACCGTTTCGCCGACGTTCTCGCCGCCCACGGCGCCGGAGACGATCTGCTGCACGTCGGCGATGTTCAGGCCGAAGCGGGCGGCGGCGGTGCGGTCGATGTCCACGTCGACGTAGCGCCCGCCGGTGAGCCGTTCGGCCAGCGCGGAGCTGACGCCCCGGGTCCTCTTCGCCGCCGCCTCGACCTGTGCGGCGACCCGGTCGAGCTGGGCGAGGTCGCTCCCCGAGACCTTGACGCCGATCGGGCTCTTGATGCCGGTGGCCAGCATGTCGATGCGGTTGCGGATCGGCGGGACCCAGACGTTGGCGAGGCCCGGGACCCTGACGACGCGGTCCAGCTCCTCGGTCAGCTTCTCGGGCGTCATGCCGGGCCGCCACTCGCTGCGCGGCCTGAGCTGGATGGTGGTTTCGAACATCTCCAGCGGGGCGGGGTCGGTGGCGGTTTCGGCGCGGCCGGCCTTGCCGAACACGCTCTTCACCTCCGGCACGGTCTTGATCAGCCGGTCGGTCTGCTGCAGCAGTTCCGAGGCCTTCGCCGCCGAGATCCCCGGGAGGGCGGAGGGCATGTAGAGGAGGTCGCCCTCGTCCATCGGCGGGATGAACTCCCCGCCCAGCCGGCTGAGCGGCCAGGCGGTGGTGGCGAAGGCGATCAGCGCCAGCAGCAGGACGGTCCTGGGCCTGCGCAGCGTCCAGTCGATGGCGGGACGGTAGATGCTGGTCAGCCAGCGATTGAGGGGGTTGGCGTCCTCCGCCGGGATGCGTCCGCGGATCAGGAATCCCATCAGCACCGGCACCAGCGTCACCGAGAGGATCGCCGCGCCGGCCATGGCGTAGCTCTTGGTGAAGGCGAGCGGCGAGAACAGCCGGCCCTCCTGCGCCTGAAGCGCGAACACCGGGACGAATGAGAGGGTGATGATTACCAAGCTAAGGAACAGCGCCGGGCCCACCTCGGCCGCGGCCTCGGTGACCACGCGCCAGCGGGTGTCCTGGTCCAGGAGTTCGTCGGCATGTTCGCGCGCCCAGCGCTCGAGGCGCTTGTGGGCGTTCTCGATCATCACCACGGCGGCGTCGACCATGGCGCCTATGGCGATGGCGATGCCGCCCAGCGACATGATGTTGGCGTTCACGCCCTGCAGCCGCATGACCATGAAGGCGAACAGCACGCCGAGTGGCAGGGTGAGGATCGCCACCAGCGCCGAGCGGCCGTGCCAGAGGAACAGGCCACAGACCAAGGCCACGATGACGAACTCTTCGACGAGCTTCTGGCTGAGGTTGGAGATCGCGCGGTCGATGAGCCGCGAACGGTCGTAGGTGGTGACGATCTCGACGCCTGGCGGCAGGCTGCGCTTCAGCTCCTCGACCTTGGCCTTCACGGCCGTGAGCGTCGTGCGCGCGTTCTTGCCGGAGCGCAGCAGCACCACGCCGCCGGCGACTTCGCCCTGGCCGTTCAGCTCGGCGATCCCCCGGCGCATCTCCGGCCCGAGCTGGATGGTCGCCACGTCGCCGAGGCGCACAGGGACGCCGCCGGCGGCGGTGCGCAGCGGAATGGCGCGGAAGTCGTCCAGCGTCGTCAGGTAGCCGGAGGCGCGGACCATGTATTCGGCCTCGCCCATCTCCAGCACCGAGCCGCCGGTCTCCTGGTTGGCCCGCTGGATGGCCTCGACGGTCTGCTGGTGGGTGACGCCGTAGCCAGCCAGCTTCACCGGATCGAGCACCACCTGGTACTGGCGCACCATGCCGCCGATGCTGGCCACCTCGGCCACACCGGGGAGGGTCTTCAGCTCGTAGCGCAGGAACCAGTCCTGCAAGCTGCGCAGCTGGGAGAGGTCGTGGCGGCCGGTGCGGTCGACCAGCGCGTATTCGTAGATCCAGCCGACGCCGGTGGCGTCGGGACCGAGCGAGGGCTTGGCGGCCGCCGGCAGGCGGCTCTGCACCTGGTTGAGATACTCCAGCACCCGCGAGCGGGCCCAGTAGAGGTCGGTTCCGTCCTCGAAGATCACGTAGACGAAGCTGTCGCCGAAGAACGAATAGCCGCGCACGGTCTTGGCGCCCGGCACCGAGAGCATGGTGGTGGTCAGCGGGTAGGTGACCTGGTTCTCGACGATCTGCGGCGCCTGGCCGGGGTAGCTGGTGCGGATCACCACCTGCACGTCGGAGAGGTCCGGCAGGGCGTCGACGGGTGTGGAGCGCACGGCGATGACGCCCGCGACCAGAAGCGCGAGCGCGGCCATCAGCACGAAGACCCGGCCGCGCACCGAGGCGCGGATGATGGCGGCGATCATCGCGCCGCCGCCTTGTCCATGCGGCGCACGGTTGGGCCGGCGGGCGGCTGGTCGAAGCTGAAGGCGACCTGGTCGCCGGCCTTCAGGCCGCGGGCCAAGGCCGGGTCGGCGAGATGGAACTGCATGGTCATGGCGGGCCAGCCGATGGCGGGAACCGGCTCGTGGGAGAGCGTCACGCTGGCCGGCGAGATTTGTTCGATCCGCCCGACGCTGTCGTAGAGCGCCGGCGCTTTCGATGCCGGCGCCGCGGCCGCCGCGATGGGTCGCGCCTGGACGCCGGACAGGCTGGCTTCGCTGTCGAGCAGGAACTGGCCCGACGCGACCACCTTCTCGCCCTCCGACAGACCGGCCAGCACTTCGGTCTGGCCGTCCGCCTCGCCCCCCACGCGGACCTCTGCGGGCTCAAAGCGACCGCCGGGGCGGGCCAGCATGACCAGCGTGCGCTTGCCGGTGCGGATCACGGCCTCGGACGGGACCAGCAGTGCGGCTTGCGATTGGCCGCCGAACTGCAAGCTGGCGAACATGCCGGGCCTTAGGCGGCCGCCCGGGTTCGGCAACTCGACACGGGCGGTGAGCGTCCGGCTCTCGGCCTGCGCCTGCGGCAGGATCGCGGCGACGCGCCCGGCGAAGGTCTGCCCCGGATAGGCGGCGAGCGTCGCCGTGACGGTCTCGCCGACGCGGACCTGACCCGCCAGGGCCTCGGGCACGGCCGCGTTGAGCCAGACGCGCCCCAGGCCATTGATCTCCGCCAGCGTCTGGCCCGCCGAGAGGGTCATGCCGTTGCGGACCATGAGCGTCTTGATCACCCCGCCGGTCGGGGCGGCGACGGTGACCGTATTGCGCACCTGCCCGCTGCGCTCCACCGCGCCGACCAGCGCCGGCGGCATGCCCAGTAGCTGGAGTCGCTGGCGGGCGGCCCGGATCAGCGCCGTGTCGCCCGTGCGACGCATCGCCAGATATTCGCCTTGGGCGCCGGCCCACTCCGGGATCAACACGTCCGCGAGGGGCGCGCCGGCGGCCACGATGTCGCCGGGCGCGCGGCCGTAGACCCGCTGCACGAAGCCTGCGGCCCTGGCCTGGACCACGGCCACGTCGCGCCCGTCGAAGTCGATGACGCCGGCGGCGGTCGCCCCGCTCGGCAAGCGGCCGCGCTCGGCGCTTGCGACCCGCACGCCCAGGTTCTGCACCCGGGCCGGATCGACCTGCACGCCGGCTTGGCCGGGCGCATCGCCGGCGTATTTGGGGACCAGTTGCATGTCCATGAACGGCGACTTACCCGGCTTGTCGAAGTGCTGCGCCGGCGTCATCGGGTCGTACCAGTAGAGCACCGGGCGGCCGGCGGCCTGGGTGGGCGCGGGGGCGGTTGCGGTCGGATGCATCCGCCCGACCCCGAAGCCGAGCGCCGCGGCGACGGCGAAGCCCGCCGCCGCCACCAGGAGGGTTTGGCGGGTCATTGGTCGCTCCCGTAGGTCAGGACGATGCGCGCCCCGTCGCGGGCGACCATCGCCTCACGCTCAAGCGCCGTGAGCTTGGCGTCGGCAAGGTCCGTGAGGGCCGCGCGGACGTCGTCGAACCCGGCGCGGGCCGCCGCATAGCTGGCGAGCTCCAGGTGCGCACGCTGCTCGGCGGTGGGCGCGAGCACCTCGACGGCGCGGCGCCACTGGTCGTGGTGCATGACATGCTCGGCGATGTCGCCGTCGAGGGCTGCAACCAGCGTCCGGCGGCGATCCTCGCGCTCGATCAGCATGCGGTTGCGGTCGGCGAGGCGCGCCGCGATCAGCGGCGCCTGACGTGTGCTCTTGAAGAGCGGCAAGCTCATGGTGACGCCGGCCGAGACCATGTCGCCGAACATCGGGTCGCGTCGGCCGTAGGAGACCTCGAAGCCCCAATCCGGCTGCGTCGCCGCGCGCGCGGCGTCGACGTCGGCCCCGGCCCGGCGTTCGGCGGCGTCCGCCGTGAGCAGGCTGGGGTGCCGGTCAAGTGCTGCGTGCAGCGCGGCCGGATCGATGTCGTAGTGCGGGGCGTCGCCGGAGGCGGTCGGCGCGGGGTCACCCGTCCAGCGGGAAAGCTCGGCTCGCGCCTTGGCCGCTGCGGCCGCCAGTTCGCTGCGCCGGTCCGCGAACACCGCCTGCAGCCGCTTTGGCTCCAGTCCGACGGCCGGACGCGAGGCGCCGGAGGCGATAGTGGCTGGCTGCGCCGCCCACAGGTCATTCAGCCCGTCCACCAGCTGGTCCAGCGCCGCCAGGCGCCGCTCGGCGTAAGCGAGGTCGATCCAGGCGAGCGCCGTCGCCACCCGGACGTTGCGCTGCTGAAGGGTGGCCTCGGCTTCGGCAACGCCGATTTCCGCAGACCCGGCGGCGACCTCCGCGCGACGCCGCGCGGCGTTCGGCACGTCCTGCACGACCCCGATCCGGGCCATGGTCATGCCGTCGGCGTTGAACCGGCCGGCCGGCGGACCGGAGACCGGGAAGTTGTCGACGCCCACGCTGAGCTTGGGATCGGGCAGGCGGCCGGCAGCGCGGCTGGCGGCGCGTGCGGCGTCCACCTTCAGGGCGCCCGCCTGCAGGCTGGGCGCGGACCGCGCGGCGAGGTCGAGCGCGCCAGCGTAGGTCAGGGGCGCGGCGGCGGCCGGGCTCGCGAGGGCGGCGGCGACCACGAGAGTCGGCAGCCATTGAACGGGAGACATGCTCCGGAACTCCAGATGACGGCGCACACGCGCCAGGGCCGGCGGCTCGACGCCGCCGGGTCAATCGGGTTCAGGGCTTTATGGGGGGTCTTAGATTTCGGTCCGGGGGCCGCGATGGCGCGGCGAGCGCGTCGGCCAAACTGTGATCGACTGTGTTGGCGCTTAGCTCGAAGGCGACCAGCGTCGCCGACGGCGCCGCCACCGCCGTCGTGGCGGCTTGGCAGACGACGCCCTGCTTGCAGGGGTTCTCGGCTTTGCCGCCCTTGGCCGGCGCTTGGCCATGATTGTCCGCCATGGCCGCCGTCGTCGGCCGCATCATCGGGCAATCCGGGGGACACGGATCGCAGGGTTGGGAAGCCGCAACAGCCGGAGCGCCCCCGATCACGAGCATGATCGCGGCGAGCAGAGCGAGAAGGCGGCTCAGCTTCAGCATCATCGCCAAGATGACGATGGCGGATGGCGAAGGCAAGACGCCGGCAGGGGCACTGTTGGACGTCGTCGCGGCGCGGACGTTCGCTAAGCGCGTTGGGCGGGAGGCGACTTGATCGGTCGAGACTTACACAGTCTCTTACACACTTTGCCTGACGTCGAAAAATAATGATGTAAATTCAATGAATTAGACAAGTCATGTGGGACTCAAAATCCGGTTCCGCAAGGAGTGTCGGTTCGAGCCCGACCGCCCGCACCATCCTATGCACGGCGGACGCCTCGGCAGGCGGCGCTCCGACCGGCCTATTGGACCTTTGGCGTCATCTCGGCGGCGCGTCGAGCGGCGGCGGTCGTGGCGCGGGCGATGAGCTCGCCGAGGCCGCCAGGACCATCGAGAACGGCCAATGCGGCGGCGGTGGTGCCGGACGGGCTCGTCACCTGCGCCCGTAACTCGGCCAGGCTGGCTTCGCCGCGGGCGGCCAGGGCGCCCGCGCCGCTCAGGGTCACCCGGGCCAGACGTGCGGCGACGTCATCCGCAAGCCCGAGGGCGACCCCGGCCTGCGCCAGCTGCTCTCCCAGGCTGAAGACATAGGCCAGGCCGCTCCCCGAGATCGCGGTCGCGGCATCGAGCAGCGGCTCGTCGGCCAGCCACACGAACTCGCCGACGCAGGTGAACAGGCTCTCGCAGAGCCCGCGACGCCCCGCGTCGAGGCCGGGTTCGGCGACGGCCGCCGTCATGGCGGCGCCCGCGGACGCGGCGATATTGGGCATGGCCCGCACGACGCCGGGCTGCGCGGCGCCCAGGGCCCGGCGCAGGGCCGCGATCGGGACGCCGGCCGCGACGGAGACCACCAGGTCGCCCGGGCCCAGCCAAGGCGCGAGCCCGGCGATCGCGGCCTGCGCGTCCGCAGGCTTCACGGCGACGAGCACACAGAGCGGCTTCGGAACGGCCGCCAGGTCGTCCAGCCGATCGATGACGACGGCGCCCAGGGCCGCCAGCGCCGCGCGATCGGCGGACGGATCGATCACGAAGGCGGTCTCGCCGCGCGCCGTCCAGCCCGCCAGGAGCGCCTGGCCCATGCGCCCGCAGCCAATCAGGACACGGGAGCCGGGCATCGGTCAGCCGGCGTTCAGCGTCTGCCGCAGCCACTCCGAGCCGTCCTGCAGGGCGCGATCGGCGAGCTCCGAGATCGATACCGCCTCGAGGAAGCTGTGCGATGCGCCGCGATAGACCTCGGCCCGCACGGGCACGCCGGCGGCGCGCAGTCGGTCCGACATCGCGTAGCTCTGGCTGGAGAGCACGTCGCATTCAGGGATGGTCAGGAAGGCGGGCGGCAAGCCGCGCACATCGGCGGTGATGCTGCGCGCCAAGGGGCTGTTCCGATCGTCCGCCGAGGCCACGTAGTTGTTCCAGAAGTACTCGACCTCGTCGCTGGTCAGCATGTACTCCGGCCCGCCGAACCGCGCGTGGTCCGCCTCGCTGCAGACGTCGTCGAAGGCGGTGTAGTTCAGCAGCATGCCCTTCAGGAGATCGCCATCTCCCTCGTCGCGCAGCACCAGGGCGACGCCGACCGACAGGTTGCCGCCGGCGGAGTCGCCCCCAATGGCGATGCGGCCCGGGTCGACTCCGAGCTCGCGGCCCGCCTTGGCCAGCCAGCGCACGGCGTCGATCGACTGCTCCAGGGCCACGGGAAATTTGGCTTCCGGAGACAGGGCGTAGTCGACGCCCACCACCACCACGTCGGCGCGGGCCGCATATTCCCGCATCAGCCGGTCGTGGGTGTCGAGGCTGAACATGGTCCAGCCGCCGCCGTGCAGGTAGACCAGGGCCGGCTTGCCGGCCGTCTCCGACGGATCGTAGACGCGCAGCCGCACCTCTCCGTGGCGGGTCGGGGCGAACACCTCGGTCGTCCGGCGCATCGCCGGACCGCCCTGGCGCCAGGGCGCGCGGACCAGTTCGCAGATCCGGCGGATCTCGACCGGGGAGGGCGCGCCGTCGCCGGCGTGGCGGCGGAATTCGGCGCCGGTGGTCTGGATGAAGCGGCGGATCGCGGGGTCCAGGTCTTCCCCATGAAGGCTGGTGACGGAATCGGACATGGTCTCTCTGACACGCTGCGGAGATGCGGATCCGCTCAGGAATTGCGCAGGCCGGGCATGCATCCGAGGCGCCCGGCCGGTTGACGGCAACCTTAGTGGGAGGCTCGTGACGCGCTATCGATCACGGATCGTCGATCGTCTAGAATGGGCCACGTGAAGCGAAGCACGCATGGCAGCGACTATCAGCACGTGCCCCGTCCGGTGGCCGTGCTGGCCGACGAATATCCGCCGAACTTCATCGACCCGCCGCACAGTCACGAGCGGGCCCAGTTGCTGTATGCGAGCGCCGGCGTGGTCTCGGTCATCACCGACGAGGTCAGCTACACCGTCCCGCCCCAACGCGCCGTGTGGATGCCCAGCGGCGTCCGCCACGAAGTCCTGTGCCGCGGCCACGTGTCGGTCCGCACGCTCTACGTGGAGCCGGACGCGGCCCCGCACCTCCCCAGCCGCTGCCAGGTGCTGGAGGTCTCCAGCCTGCTGCGCGAGCTGATCCTCGAGGCCTCGACGCTGCCCGTCGAGTACGAGGAGGTCGGTCGCGAGGGCCGGATCATGCGCCTGATCCTGGACGAGATCGTCGCCTCGGCCACCCACACCACCATGGCCCTGCAGGTTCCCATGCCGCAGACCGCGCGCCTGGTGCAGATCTGCCGCTCGGTCATGCAGGAGCCGGGGGAAGACCAGGACATCGACACCTGGGCCAACGTCGCCGGCATGGGCCGACGGACCTTCACCCGCGCCTTCCGCCGTGAGACCGGCATGAGCTTCTCGGCCTGGCGCCAGCAGGCCCGGCTGGCGGAGGCGCTGTCCCGGCTGTCGCTGGGCCAGTCGGTGACGGTGGTGGCCTTCGACGTGGGCTACAACAGCGCCAGCGCGTTCACCGCCATGTTCCAGCGGGCGTTCGGCGTCGCGCCCAGCCGGTACTTCACCGACTCCTAGACACCCGAGGCGGCGAGGTCCGATCGGCCGCGGCTTGGCCCGTGCGCGAAGGATTCGGACCCGCCTTAAGCGGCGGGCCAAGTTCAGCCTGCCTTAGCATCCTCGAATGATCCCGTTGTCGCGACAGGCCGTCCTGGCGGCTCTCCGATCGACCCACAGGCGCCTCGGCCTCCTGCTGGCGGGGCTCTGGGCGCTGCAGGCGATCACCGGCGTGATGCTGGTCTTCCACTGGGAGATCGACGACTGGACGGTTGCGGGCCCCGCCCGCGCCCTGCAGCCCGCCGCATTCGAGCGCAGCCTGGTCGCGATCGAGGCGGCTCATCCGGGACGCAGCGTCTCCGCCGTCTACGGCAGCGCCGGCCGGCCGGACCGCTATGACGTCATCCTGGACGGAGCGGGGGGCCACAACGACGTGCTGCGGCTCGATGGAGGCGGCGAGGTCCTGCGGATGCGGCCGTCCAACTACGATCCGGTCCACATGGGCGTCTTCCAGGTCGCCACCTACCTGCATCAGACCCTGTTCGCTCATCAGCGCGGGACCTGGTTCATCGGCCTGAGCGGGCTGGTGCTGCTGATCGACGTGCTGATCGGCGTGAAGCTCGCCTGGCCGGTCGGCGGGCGGTGGGCGGCCGCGCTGCTGCCACGCCCGCGCGCCGACGCGCGGGCCATCGCCTTCGCCTGGCACCGCGCCGCCGGCCTGTGGCTGGCGCTGCCCGCCACCCTGCTGTTCGCGGCCGGCGTCCTGCTGGCCTTCGAAGATCCGCTGGCCGGCTGGTTCGACGACGCGCGGCCGCCGCCGACCGCGGCTTCGGCCGCGTCCGAGCCCGCCCTCGGGCCGGTCACCTTCGCCACCGCGGCGCACGTCGCATCGGCCCGCTATCCCGGCGCCGCGCTCTGGGCCGTGGAATGGCCCAAGGCCGACGCCCCCTGGTACAAGGTCGAGCTGCGGCAGGCCGGGGAGCCCCGCCGCGCGGCCGGCGTGACCTCGGTCTACGTGTCGAGCCGCAGCGGCCGCGTCCTGGCCGACTACGACGCCTTCAGGACGCCGCTGAAGACCCGCGTCTGGGACGCCCTCTACGCGGTGCACACCGGGGAGATCGCCGGCGTCGCCGGTCGCGTCCTGGCCCTCGTGGTCGGCGCCTCGCTGTTCTGCCTGACCCTGCTCGGCGTGACCCTTTGGTGGGTGCGCCGCCGGGGCCGCCCGAAACCTAGACTCGCAATGGAGCAAGCCCGATGAAGATGAAGCTGTCGGTCATGGCCCTTGGCCTGGCGCTGTTCGCCACCGGCGCTGTGGCCGCGCCGCCGCCCGAGCCCGGCGAGGTCGCCATCGAGATCTATCGGATCGCGCCGGGCCAGCAGGAGGCTTTCCTGAAGCTCACCGCCCTCTATGACGAGGCCAACCGCCAGGCCGGCCTGCCGCCGCGCCAACTGTACGTGCACGAGGACGGCGCCTCATGGGACTTCATCTTCATCCAGCCGCAACACAATCCGCCGGGCAAGTCGAAGCTGGTCGGCGAGGCCCTGGACCGCCTCAAGGCGCCGCGCGGGGCGAACTTCTTCCTTGAGACCCGCAAGTACATCGCCGAGCACACCGACACCGCGGCGATCGGGCCGACCACAGCGGCGGACTATCTCGCCACCGTCACCCACTGATCTGGGGCCGCAACCATGACCCCGGCTCCACGCGCACGAGGCCTTACCGCCCGCAAGACCGTCGCCGGCCTGCAGGCCGATGCGATGTCCCACGGCCTGAAGCGCACGCTCGGGCCCATCCAGCTGATGCTGCTGGGAGTGGGCTGCATCCTGGGCGCCGGGATCTACGTGATGACCGGGACGGCGGCGGCCAACTTCGCCGGCCCGGCGGTGGTGCTGTCGTTCATCATCGCCGGGGTCACCTGCGGCCTGACCGCGCTCTGCTACGCCGAGCTCGCCTCGGCCATGCCGGTGGCGGGCTCCTCCTATAGCTACTGCTACGCGGCCCTGGGCGAGGTGTTCGCCTGGATCCTCGGCTGGCTGCTGATGCTGGAGTACGGCCTGGCGGCCTCGACCCTGGCGGTGGGCTTTTCCGGCTACTTCGCCAGCCTCGCCCACGGCTTCGGCGTGGCGATCCCGGCCGCGCTGATCACGCCCACCATCCACGCCGCCGCCCAGGGCGCCGCCCATGCCGGCGCTACAGCCAATGTGGTGGCGGTGGGCGCGATCCTGGCGGTGACGGTGGTCCTCGTCCTCGGCGTCTCGGAGTCGGCGAGGGTCAACGCCGTGCTGGTGGCGGTGAAGCTGCTGGTGCTGGCGGCCTTTGTGGCGATGGGTGTCGGCGCGATCCAGCCGCACAACTGGACGCCCTTCATCCCGCCCAACGAGGGCGGCTTCGTCTACGGCTGGGCGGGCGTCTTCCGCGGCGCCTCGATCCTGTTCTTCGCCTATCTCGGGTTCGAGACCGTCTCGACGGCCGGATCGGAGACCCGCGACCCGCAGAAGGCCATGCCGATCGGCATCCTCGGCGCGCTGATCATCTGCACGATCGTCTATATCGTCGTGGCGGTGGTGCTGACCGGGGTGGTGCCGTTCCGCGAGCTCGGGGTGTCCGATCCCATCGCTATCGCCGCCGACCGGATGGGCCGGCCGCAGATGGCCATGCTGATCAAGCTCGGCGCCCTGGTGGGACTGGCCTCCGTCCTGCTGGTCAACGGCTACGGCCAGTCGCGCGTGGCTTTCGCCATGGCCCGCGACGGGCTGTTGCCGGGCCTGTTCGCCCGGCTGCACCGCCGGTTCAGGACCCCGCACCTGGCCATCGTGATCCTCGGCCTGGTCTCGGCGGTGTTGGCGGCGATGTTCCCGCTCGCCCTGCTGGCCGATCTGGTCAGCCTGGGCACCGCCCTGGCGTTTTCGATCGTCTGCATCAGCCTGATGTGGCTGCGCGCCACGCAGCCGGATCTGCCCCGACCGTTCCGCGTGCCGTTCGGCGGCATGAAGGTGGGACCGATCTGGATCGGCGTGATCCCGGTCGGGGCTCTGGTGATGTGCTGGGTGATGATCGTGCCGGTCAGCGTCGATCTGATCAGCAAGGCGGGCGCCGGCAACCCCGCGCCGATGATCTTCCTGGTCGTCTATGCTGCGGCCGGCGCGGCGGTCTATCTGCTCTACGGCCGGCGCAAGTCGCGGGTGCAGGGCGATCCGCTGGCGGCGACGCACGACCTGCTGAAGGAAGCCGGAGGCGCCTCGTGACCGCCGCAAGTTTCGCCGCGCGGTCCGACGAGGACGTCCGGCGGCTGTTGCTGGACCACCCGCTCGCCTGGGTGGTCACCGCCGACGCCACGACGCCGAGCGCCACCCTGCTGCCCATACGCCCGGTCTTCGGGCCGCAGGGCGAGGTGCGCGAACTGGTCGGCCACTTCGCCCGCTCGAACCCGCAGGTCGAAAGCCTGCGGCGCACCGGGCGCGCGCTCATCCTCTTCCTTGGCCCGCATGGCTATGTCTCACCGTCCTGGATGGCCGACCGCACCCAGGCGCCCACCTGGAACTACGCCGCCGCCCAGTACCTGACGGATCTCGTCTTCAACGAGACTCCCGAGGCGATCGAAGGCCTGCTTCGCGACCTGGTCGGGGCGATGGAGGCCGGTCGGCCCGCGGCCTGGAGCCTGGAGGACATGGGACCGCGCTACAAGTCGCTGTCGCGCGGCGTCATCGGCTTCCGGGCCAACGTGCTTTCGGCCAACGCCAGGTTCAAGCTGGGGCAGGACGAGCGGCCCGACGTCTTCGACGACATCCTGGCCGGTCTCGACCGGGCCGGCGGCGAGGACCTCACCCGCTGGATGCGGGACTTCGCTGCGCCGGGCGACCGGGATCCGGGCTGAGCCAGCGCCGGCCCAGGCGCCAAACAGCGTCGGCTCGATGACAGAAGCGGGGCGTGGCCTGATTGCGATGATTTCCGACCCTTGCGCTTATGCGGGTGCACGGACGTAGGCGCACTCTCCTGATGCCGACAACACCATCGCGGTCGGCCATCTTGGACGGGGGAATGTGATGCTTACGGTTGGACAACGGGTGCTCAAGCGCAGACATCTGCTGGTGGCCACCGCCGGCGCACTGGCGATTGCGGCCCCGGCCATGGCCCAGGAGACCCGCTCGAGCGTGGTCGAGGAGCTGGTGGTCACCGCGCCGAACTACGTCGCCACCACCAACGTCGCGGCCACCAAGGTGGCGATCCCGCTGATCGAGACGCCGCAGTCGATCTCCGTGGTGACCCGCGACCAGATCGACCTGTTGAACCTGCAGAACCTGCAGCAGGTGGTCCGCTACACCTCCGGCGTGGTCGGCGAGAACTTCGGCTCCGACGAGCGCTACGACTGGCTGACGCTGCGCGGCTTCAACCCGGTGGAGTACATCGACGGCCTGCAGGCGCCGGTCGGCTCGGTCTCCAACGTCGGCCTGGACCTGTGGGGCGCCCAGTCGGTGGAGATCCTCAAGGGACCCTCCGGCGTCCTCTACGGCCAGACCCCGCCCGGCGGGCTGGTGAACATCACCATGCGGCGGCCCCAGGCGGACTTCAGCGCCGAAGCCCAGGCCCAGTACGGCAGCTACGAGGACAAGCAGGTCGCCGGCGACATCACCGGTACGCTGATGAACGGCGTCGAGGGGCGGCTGACCGGCCTGTGGCGCGACCGCCAGACCCAGACCGATTTCGTCAAGTCGAAGCGGACCTTCATCGCCCCGGCCGTCACCTTTCACATGGCGCCGGACACCGACATGACCCTGCTGGCCTACTACCAGAAGGACCGGGTGAGCGGCGACGGCGGCGGGTTCCTGCCGACGCAGGGCACCCTGCTGCCCAACCCCAACGTCCACCTGGGCTCCAGCTTCAACGCCGGCGAGCCGACCTACAACGTGTTCCGCCGCGAACAGTACGGGATCGGCTACGAGTTCAACCACACCTTCAACAGCGCCCTCAGCTTCCACCAGAACGCCAAGTACTCGACCAGCCAGAGCTACAGCCAGTCGGTCTATGGCGCGGGCATCGAGACGGACCTGCGGACGCTTGACCGCTACAACTTCGTCTTCCCGGAAAACATCAAGCAGTTCGCGGTGGACTCCCGCCTCGAAGCCCACGGCTCCACGGGCGCGATCGAGCACGTCGCCCTGCTGGGGGTGGACTACCGCAACCTCACCAACCGGTCCGACTTCGGGTTCGCCTTCGGCCCGACCCTCGACCTCGTCAACCCGGTCTATGGCGTGCCGGTGACGAGGCCGGCGCTCTTCCCCTACCTGCGCCAGCGCCAGCAGCAGACCGGCATCTACGCTCAGGACGAGATGAAGCTCGATCACTGGCGCCTGACGCTCAGCGCGCGCCAGGACTGGCTCGACACCAGGAACAGCGGCGTCAGCGTCTCCGACCAGGCGACGACCTACCGGGTCGGCGTCAACTACGTCTTCGACTCCGGCCTGGCGCCCTACGCGTCCTACTCGACCTCGTTCCTTCCGGTCTCCGGCGCCGATTTCAACGGCAACCCCTTCGTGCCCAGCACCGGCAAGCAGGTCGAGGTCGGGGTGAAGTTCGAGCCGCGCAACCTGCCGCGGGACGTGAAGATCTTCACCTCGGCGGCGGTCTACGACCTGACCCAGCAGCATGTGATCACCCAGGATCCGAACCCCAGCCACGCCTTCTTCTCGATCCAGACCGGCGAGGTGCAGGTGAAGGGGGTCGAGCTGGAGGGCATCGCCCGCATCCACGAGCGGCTCAGCCTGAACGGCGACTACAGCTACACGGACTCCGAGGTCACCAAGTCCAACGGCCCCGACCTGCACAAGCAGCTGCCCATCGTGCCCCGGCACAAGGCGTCGCTGTTCGCCGACTACACCCAGCAGACCGGCCCCCTGGCGGGCCTGGGCGGCGGCGTGGGCGTGCGCTATCAGAGCGCGTTCTATGGCGACCCCGCCAACACCCTGCAAAGCCGCTCCCAGGTGTTGGTGGACGCGCTCCTGCA
The DNA here is from genome assembly GCF_003254505.1 of Phenylobacterium hankyongense. Classification (NCBI taxonomy): domain Bacteria; kingdom Pseudomonadati; phylum Pseudomonadota; class Alphaproteobacteria; order Caulobacterales; family Caulobacteraceae; genus Phenylobacterium; species Phenylobacterium hankyongense. The sequence goes on from NZ_QFYP01000001.1 coordinate 2,173,554, forward strand.
CTACAACATCCAGGAGTGGAAGGTTTCACTCAACGCGAGCAATCTCCTGGACAAGAACTACGTCCAGCACTGCGCCGCGGTGAGCCAATGCTTCTACGGCGCGCGGCGCATCCTGTTCGTGACCATTGGCCGGAAGTGGTGAGGATCGACCTTCGGCGGTGACGGACTAGTCGGGTCCAAGGATAGAGGCGGGGCGACCGGATGAGAGGTGCAGGCTTGGGGAGGCGCGCGCTCGTCCTGCTGGCCGCCGCCTGCCTTGCCGGCTGCGCCGCCGGGCCGCGGCCCGGCCAGGCGAAGGCCGCGCCTGCGCCCAGGCCGCCGCTGGCCTTCGCCCAGGACCCCTATCCGTCCACCTATCGGCCGTTGCCGAGGACCGACACCCTGATCCGCCACGTCACCGTGCTGGATGGAGCGGGGCGGCGGTTTGAGGACGCCGATGTCCTGCTGACGGACGGCAAGGTCGCCGCGGTGGGAGCCAACGTCACGGCGTCCGCCGGCGCGGTGGTGCTGGACGGGCATGGCCGCTGGGTGACGCCGGGCGTGATCGACATCCACACGCACAACGGCGACTTTCCGGCGCCGTTCACCTCGCTGCAGCTCGAACATTCCGACGTCAGCGAGATCAGCGATCCGAACACCGCCAACGTCTGGGCCGAGCACTCCATCCTGACCCAGGACCCGGCCTTCTCCCGCGCCCTGGCCGGCGGGGTGACCACCTTGCAGGTGCTGCCCGGGTCGGACCCCCTGTTCGGCGGCCGCAGCGTGGTGCTGAAGAACGTCCCCGCCGCCACCGTCCAGGCGATGAAGTTCCCGGGCGCCCAGCAGGGCCTGAAGATGGCCTGCGGCGAGAACCCCGAATACTATTTCGGCGACAAGGGGCGGTTCCCGTCGAGCCGGATGGGCAATTTCGCCGGCTATCGCGAGGCCTGGATCAAGGCTGCCGCCTACAAGCGCAAATGGGAGGCCTGGCAGCGGGGCGAGGCCAAGGACCCGCCGGACCGCGACCTGAAGCTCGACACCCTGGCGGCGGTGCTCAACGGCGACATCCGGGTGCAGATGCACTGCTACCGGGCCGAGGAGATGGCCTACGTCATCGATCTGTCCAAGGAGTTCGGCTACCACGTGGCGGCCTTCCACCACGCCGCCGAGGCCTACAAGATCCCCGACCTGCTGGCTAAGGAAGGCATCTGCGCCGTCGTCTGGTCGGACTGGTGGGGCTACAAGGTGGAGGCCTTCGACGGCATCCGCGAGAATGCGGCCTTCGTCGACGCGGCCGGCGCGTGCGTGACCATGCACTCGGACTCCAACATCGTCGGGCAGCGGCTGACGGTGGAAGCCGGCAAGGCGGCGGCGGCGGGCCGGCGGGCCGGGCTGACGATCACCCCGGAGCACGCCATCCAGTGGGTGACGCTCAATCCCGCCAAGGCCATGGGCCTGGACCGCCAGATCGGCTCGCTGGAGACCGGCAAGAACGCCGACCTGGTGATCTGGTCCGGAGACCCCTTCTCGATCTACAGCCACGCCGACCAGGTGTTCATCGACGGCGCCCTGGTGTTCGACCGCTTCGACCCGCGCCGCCAGCCGGTGTCCGACTTCGAGCTCGGCCGGCCCAGCTCCGGACGGCGGCCATGAGGCGGATCGCAGCGCTTTGCGCGATGGCGGCGGGCCTGCTGGCGGCGAGCGCGTCGCAGGCTCAGACGCCCGACCCCACGACCATCGCCGTGGTCGGGGCGAAGCTCTACGCCATGGACGGCCGCGGCGCGGTCGACAACGCCACCATCGTCGTCCGCGACGGCAAGATCGCCGCCGTCGGACCCGGGCTGGCCGCGCCGGCCGGCGCCCGGGTGATCGACGCCAAGGGGCGGATCGTCACGCCCGGCTTGATGAACGCCGGCACGCAGCTTGGCCTGGTGGAGATCAACTCCGTCCCCGACACCGCCGACCAGAGCGTCAGCTCCGGGCCGCTGGGGGCGGCCTTCGACGTGGAATACGCCCTCAATCCGAATTCGGTGCTGCTGCCGCGCGCCCGCGCCGACGGCCTGACGCGGGTGGGGAGCTATCCCGGCGGCTCGGCCAGCGCGCCCTTCGCAGGCGCCGCGGCGGCGCTGCGGCTCTCGGAGGGCGCGGACATCCTCGACCGCCCCAGGGCCGCCATGATGATCAACATCGGCGGCATGGCGGCGGTCCGGACCGGCGGCTCGCGCAGCGCGGCCTGGATCCTGCTGCGCAACGCCCTGACCGAGGCCCGGCGGTTTCCCCGGCTCTCCGCCCACCCGGGCCCGCGCGACCAGTTGCTCAACCATCTGGACGCCGAGGCGCTGCAGCCGGTGCTGGCCGGGCGGATGCCGCTCGGCATCGTCACCGCCCGCGAATCCGACCTGCGCCAGGCGATCCGGCTGGCTGAGGACTATCATGTGAAGGTGGTGATCTTTGGCGGGGCCGAGGCCTGGCGGGTCGCGGACCTGCTGGCGTCCCATCGCATCCCCGTGGTCATCAATCCATTCGACGACCTGCCCTGGACCTTCGACGAGATCGGGGCGCGGCTGGACAACGCCGCGATCCTGCAGCGGGCCGGGGTCACCGTGGCCTTCTCGGTGCCCGGGATCGAATTCAACCACAACGCCGGCACCGGCGTGCGCGAAGCCGCAGGCCTGGCGGTGGCCAACGGCCTGCCCTGGATCGAGGCGCTGAAGGCGCTGACGGTCAATCCCGCGGCCATCTGGGGCGTCGGCGACCACTACGGCGCACTGACTGCGGGTAAGGACGCCGACCTGGTGATCTGGGACGGCGATCCGCTGGAGCCGTCCAGCGCGCCCACGACGGTCCTCGTGCGCGGCCGACCGGTGTCGCTGATCACCCGGCAGGACGAGCTCGCCCGCCGCTATGCCCCCGCCCGGCGCGCCGACCCGTGGCCCGCCGGCTACCGCTGACGCAGATGAGGCCGGGCAAGCCTCCGAAGGCGTCACCTGCGGCGCGCGGCCTCGCCGCCGCGGTGAGCTGCGTCGCGATCTGGGGGGCCGCGGGCGTCCACGCGCAGACGCCGCCGCCGGCCCCGGTCGCCGCAGCCGCCGGCCTGCCCCTGCAGCCCGCCCGCCACATCGCCTTCGACACCGACGAGGGCGCCTGGCTCTCGCTCACGGTCTCGCCGGATGGCCACACCATCGTCTTCGACCTGTTGGGCGATCTCTACGCCCTGGATGGCCAGGGCGGGACGGCGCGGCCGCTGACCCGGGGCATGGCCTTCGACTCGCAGCCGGCCTTCTCGCCGGATGGCGCGAAGATCGCCTTCGTCAGCGACCGCTCGGGGGCCGAGAACCTGTGGGTCGCCAACGCCGACGGTTCGGACGCGCGGCAGGTGACCCGCAACGACAGCGTCCACGAATATGTCTCGCCGGCGTGGTCCGCCGACGGTCGCAGCCTGTTCGCGTCGCTCTACCGGTCCGACCTGAACGCCATCGAGCTGTGGCGCTATCCGGTTGAGGACGGCGGTCCGGGGCAGGAGTTGACCGGCGGCAAGTTCAGCGCCCTGGGCGCGGCGCCGTCCCGCGACGGTCGGTTCGTCTACTATGCGGCCCACGTCGGCAAGGTGTTCGAGGACGACGTCACCCTGCCGCTGTGGTCGATCGATCGCCTGGACCTGAGCACCGGGCAGGAGGAGACGATCGTCACCAACCAGGGCAGCGCCATGCGCCCGGTGCTGTCGCCGGACGGCCGTGCGCTGGTCTACGCCGTGCGCGCGCAGGGCCAGACGGCGCTCCGCATCCGCACCCTCGACGGCGGCGCGGACCGCGCCCTGGTCCAGCCGATCCAGCGCGACGTCCAGGAGGCGCTGCCCACCCGCGACCTCGTGCCGGGCTACGCCTTCACGCCCGACGGACAGGCGCTGTTGGCCAACATCGGCGGCCGCATCCAGCGGATCGAGGTCGCGACCGGGGCGACCTCAACGACGCCGTTCAACGCCCACGTGGCGCTCGATCTCGGCCCGCTGCTGCGGCAGGCGCTGAAGGCGGAGACCGGTCCGGTGCGGGCGCGGTTGATCCAGGGCCCCGTCCAGTCGCCGGACGGCGGCCGCATCGCCTTCTCGGCCCTCGGCCGGATCTACGTCATGGACCTGAAGGGCGGCGCGCCGCGGCCGGTGACGGGCGCGGCCGAGCGCGCCTTCCAGCCGGCCTGGTCGCCGGACGGCCGGACCCTGGCCTACGTGACCTGGGCCTCGCCGCAAGGCGGCCAGCTGTGGGTCGCGCCCGCCGACGGCCGCGGACCGGCGCGGCGGATGGACGCCGTGGACGCCTACTACACGGACCCGGCCTTCACACCAGATGGGCGCAGCCTGATGGCGCTGCGGTCCAGCGCCTATGAGCGCATGCACACCCTGCAGGAGCCGCTGTGGACGGGCCGCGCGTTCGGGCCGCTCCGGCAGGCGGACCTGATCGCCGTACCGCTCCAGGGCGGCGCGGCGAAAGTCGTCGCCACCGGCCAGATGAGCGGGACGCCGCAGTTCACCCGGGACCCCGCGCGCGTGTTCATCGTCTCCGACCAGGGCCTCGACTCCATCGGCCTGGACGGGGCGGACCGACAGACGGTGCTCTCCGCCACCGGGCCGGGATTCTATTTCCAGTCCACCGACGTTCCGGCCGACGACATCATGATCAGTCCGGACGGCCGGTGGGCGCTGATCCAGATCGCCCAGCAGCTGCAGCTGGTCGGCGTTCCCGCCCCGGGCGACGCCGCGACGCCGATCGACCTCAACCGGCCCCGCACGCCGCACCGCAAGCTGACCAGCGTCGGCGCGGACTTCTTCGGCTGGGCGGACGGCGGGCGGACGATCACCTGGGCGGTGGGCTCGACCTTCTACCGTCGGCCGCTGTCCGGCGTCGTGCTCGACCCGCCGGATACGCCGGTCGACCAGGGCGACCGGCCGATGCCGGGGAAGGGGAGCGTGGAAGCCTTCCGGGCGAGCGTCGAGGTCCCGCGGGATCGGGGTCCGGCCCCGGTCGTGCTGAGAGGCGCCACCGCCGTCACCATGAAGGGCGACGAGGTGATCGCCGACGCCGACATCGTGGTGCGCGACGGCCGCATCGCCGCCATCGGGCCGCGCGGGCAGGTGAGCCTGCCGGCGGGCGCGGCCATCGAGGATCTCGGCGGCCGCTTCGTCACGCCCGGCTTCATCGACGTGCACGACCACTTCGGCGAGATCCGGCGCGGCGTCCTGGATTTCGACGACTGGGGCTTCAAGGCGACGCTCGCCTACGGCGTCACCACCGCCCTGGACCCCTCCACCCTGTCGATCGACATGCTGGCCTACCAAGACCTGATCGAGGCGGGCCAGGTCGTGGCGCCGCGGCTCTACTCCACCGCCACGGCGGTCTTCTCCTACAACCGCTTCACCTCGCTGCAGCAGGTCGAGGACGTGGTCTCGCGCTATGTCGAGCACTACCGGACGCGCAACCTCAAGGAGTACCGGACTGGCCCGCGGCGGGTGCGCCAGTGGGTCGCCATGGCGGCGCGCGACCAGGGATCGATGCCCACCACCGAGGGCGCCCTGGACATGAAGCTCGACCTGACCCAGATCCTCGACGGCTTCTCCGGCAACGAGCACACGCTGGCCGCCGTGCCCCTCTATCGCGACGTGGTCGAGCTCCTGGCGCGCTCGGGAACGAGCTACGACGTGACGATGGAGATCTCGCACGGCGGGCCGCCGGCGGGAGAGGGCTTCATCGCCGCGACGCGGCCCTATGACGATCCCAAGGTGGCCGCCTTCTACCCTCGCTTCGTGCGGGACAAGCTGTTCACCCGCGTCCACTGGGTCGACCCGCGGGAGGAGATCTATCCGCAGGTCGCCGCCTCGGCCGGCGCGGTCCAGCGGGCGGGCGGGGTCGTGGGGATCGGCAGCCACGGCAACTACCCGGGCATCGGCTATCACTGGGAGCTGTTCGCCATGGCCTCGGGCGGCCTGACCCCTCGCGAGGTCCTGCGCGCGGCCACCGTCGGATCGGCGCAGACCATCGGACGGGCGGGCGAGCTCGGCAGCCTCGAGCCGGGAAAGTTCGCCGACCTCCTTGTCTTCGCCCGCGACCCGCTGGCCGACATCAAGAACGTCGGCTCGCTCCAGCAGGTGATGAAGAACGGTCGCCTCTACGATGCCGCCGACCTGAAGGTGATCTCGCCGGTCGCGCCGCGGCGCGCAGATGTGAGCGTCCGCGTTGGGCGGGCGAGCCATGAGCGGGAGAAGCCGACCCGCTGAAGGTCGGGCCCGGTTCCGAATGCCTAGAGGTAAAGAGCCGAAGCTTACCGGCTGGTCGGCGCCGACGGTGATTGGAGGTCCCGGACCGCGCCGCGTGCGGCGCTGGTGGTGAAGGCCGCGTAGGCGCGCAAGGCTGACGACACCTTCCTGTCGCGCCCGACCGGCTTCCAGGCTTCGGAACCTCGCGCCGACATGGCCGCGCGCCGTTCCGCCAGATCCGCCGCCGGGACCTTCAGTTCGATCGAACGGCCGGGGATATCGATCTCGATCCGATCGCCGTCTTCGATCAACCCGATCACGCCGCCCTCCGCCGCCTCGGGCGAAACGTGGCCGATCGACAGGCCGGAGGTGCCGCCGGAGAACCGGCCGTCGGTGATCAGGGCGCAGGCCTTCCCGAGGCCCTTCGATTTCAGGTAGCTGGTCGGATACAGCATCTCCTGCATGCCCGGGCCGCCGCGCGGTCCCTCGTAGCGGATCACGACGACGTCGCCCGCCGCGATCTTGCCGGTCAGGATGGCGCTGACGGCGGCGTCCTGGCTTTCGAACACCCGCGCCGGGCCGGAGAAGACGAGGATGCTGTCGTCCACGCCCGCCGTCTTCACGATGCAGCCCTCCTCGGCGAGATTGCCCTTCAGAACCGCCAGGCCGCCGTCCTTCGAGAAGGCGTGCTCGGCGCTGCGGATGACCCCGGATTCGCGGTCCAGATCGAGGTCCGCCCAGCGGCGGCTCTGGCTGAAGGCGACCTGGGTCGGCACGCCGCCGGGCGCCGCCTTGTAGAAGGTGTGGACGGTCTCGCTGGCGGTGCGGACGATATCCCAGCGGTCGAGGGCCTCTGCGAGGCTCGGGCTGTGCACCGTGGGCGTGTCGGTGTTGAGAAGGCCCGCGCGGTCCAGCTCGCCGAGGATCGCCATCACCCCGCCGGCGCGGTGGACGTCCTCCATGTGCACGTCCGACTTGGCCGGCGCGACTTTCGACAGGCACGGCACCCGACGCGACAGGCGGTCGATGTCTTCCATGGTGAAATCGACTTCCGCCTCATGCGCCGCCGCCAGGAGGTGCAGGACGGTGTTGGTGGAGCCGCCCATGGCGATGTCGAGGCTCATGGCGTTCTCGAACGCCGCGAAGTTCGCCACCGACCGCGGCAGGAGGCTCGTATCCTCCTGCTCGTAATACCTGCGGGTGATGTCGACGATCAGGTGTCCGGCTTCGAGGAACAGGCGCTCGCGGTCGGCGTGGGTCGCGAGGACCGAGCCGTTGCCGGGAAGCGACAGGCCGAGCGCTTCGGTCAGGCAGTTCATCGAATTGGCGGTGAACATGCCCGAGCACGAGCCGCAGGTCGGGCAGGCGGACCGCTCGATGGCGGCCACCTCGGCGTCGCTGACGGATTCGTCGGCCGCGGCGACCATGGCGTCCACGAGGTCGAGGGCGACCTCCTTGCCCCGGAGGACGACCTTGCCGGCTTCCATCGGGCCGCCGGAGACGAACACCGTCGGGATGTTCAGCCGCAGCGACGCCATCAGCATGCCGGGCGTGATCTTGTCGCAGTTGGAGATGCAGACCAGGGCGTCAACGCAGTGCGCATTGGCCATGTACTCGACGCTGTCGGCGATCAGTTCGCGCGACGGCAGGCTGTAGAGCATGCCGTCGTGGCCCATGGCGATGCCGTCGTCGACGGCGATCGTGTTGAACTCCTTGGCCACGCCGCCGGCGCGCTCGATCTCCCGCGCCACCAGTTGCCCGAGGTCCTTCAGATGCACGTGCCCCGGGACGAACTGGGTGAAGGAGTTCACGACCGCGATGATCGGCTTGCCGAAATCCGCGTCCTTCATCCCCGTCGCGCGCCAAAGGCCGCGGGCGCCCGCCATGTTGCGGCCGTGGGTCGAGGTGCGGGAGCGATAGGCGGGCATGACGGCGTCCTTGATGATCCGCCCCCGAATAGCTTCACCGCTCCTACGGCAGAAATATACTTTTCGAGTGGTTTTAGGTCGCTGTACATATGAGCGATGGATGTACGCCAGCTTCGACAGTTCGCCGCGGTGGCGGAGACGCTGCATTTCGGACGCGCGGCGGCGCGGCTGAACATGACCCAGCCGCCGCTCAGCCAGTCGATCATGGCGCTGGAGCGTGAGCTTGGCGCGCCGCTCTTCGTCCGCACCAAGCGCAGCGTCGCGCTGACCCCCTTCGGCGGACAGTGGCTGGTCCACGTTCGCGCGGTGCTCGGCGACGTGGCTGCGTTGCCTGACATCGCCAAACGGCTGCGTGATGGCGAGGCGGGGCAGCTGGAGCTGTCGTTCGTCAGCACCGCGGACTACAGCGTCCTGCCGAGGCTCGTACGGCGGTACGCCTCCCTCTACCCCGCCGTCCAGATCGCCCTGAGGGAGGCCACCAGCGAGGTGCAGATCGCGGCCTTGCTGGAGGGCGCGGGGCATGCCGGCATCATCATCCCGCCGGCCAGCGGCGCCCTGCCGGCGGCGCTCAGCTATCGCTGTCTCCTGTCGGAGCAGCTCGTCGCCGCCGTGCCGGAAAGCTGGCTTGAAGACGGACGCCTGCCCCTCCATTCCGGACGCCTGAACCCAGCCGCCGTGGTCCAGGCGCCGCTGATCATCTTCCCGAGGCGTGCGGCCCCCGCCTTCCACGATCTGATCACGGGCTACTTCACGACCCACGGCGGAACGGCGCGTATCGTTCAGGAGGCCCTCCAGATGCAGACGATCATCAGCCTGGTCTCCGCCGAGATGGGCGTCGCGCTTGTGCCCGCCTCGTTGCGCAACCTCGCGCGCACGGGCGTCCGATACGTTGATCTGGCCGGGGAGGTCCCGTCGCTGGAGACGGGCGTCGTCTGGCGCCAGGATGACCTGACCCCGACGTTGAACCGCTTTCTACAGGTCGCGTTCGAAGGACTCGGCGGCGTCTGATCCCATCGACCCGGCCCGACGAAGCAGGACGGCGATCGACTTGTAGGACGGCGTGCCGCTCCGCGCGTCATAGTCGGCGAGCGAGACGAGGACGTTGGCCTCCGGATAGTAGGCCGCCAGCGATCCGCGGGCGATGTCGTGGGCGACCACGATGAGCCCGCCGTAGATCCGGCTGGGCGCCGGCCGGCCGTCGTCGAAGACCGCTTCCAGCTCGACCGGATCGCCGTGCTTCAGGCCGCGCTCGGCGAGGTCCTGCGCATTGGCGAACACCACGTCGCGGCGGCCGGAGATTCCGCGATAGCGATCGTCGAGTCCGTAGATCGTGGTGTTGAACTGGTCGTGGCTGCGGATGGTGGTGAGCGTCAGGACGCCGTCGCCGGCCACCGCGGGATCCTCGTTCAGGCCTGGCGCGATCAGGAAATTCGCCTTGCCGGTCGATGTGCGCCACTCGCGCTCCGAAGCCGCGACGTGCAGGCGGAAGCCGCCGGGCGTCCTGATCCGCTCGTTGAAGTCGGCGAAATCCGGAAACACCGCCTCGATCTTGTCGCGGATGCGGGAATAGTCGGCGACCAGCCAGGCCCAGTCGACCTTGCTGTCGGGCAGCGCCGCCTGCGCGAGGCCGGCGACGATCGCGGGCTCCGAAAGCAGGTGTTCGGAGGCCGGCTTGAGGCCGCCGCGGGAGGCGTGGACCACGGACATCGAGTCCTCCACCGTCACCGACTGCCGGCCCTCCGCCTGCATGTCCATTTCGGTTCGCCCGAGGCAGGGCAGGATGAACGACTGCTTCGCCAGCAGAAGGTGGGAGCGGTTGAGCTTGGTGGCGACGTGGACCGCCAGGTCCAGCCGTCGCAGGCCGGCGAACACCACCGCCGGGTCGGACATGGCCACGGCCAGATTGCCGCCCAGGCAGACCAGCGCCTTGGCGCGGCCTTCGCAGATCGCCTGCACGGCCTCCACCGCGTTGTGTCCCTTGGCCCTGGGCGGCTCGAAGCCGAACACCGCCTGCAGGCGGTCGAGGAACGCGGGCGTGGGGATCTCGGTGATGCCGACCGTGCGGTCGCCCTGCACGTTGGAGTGGCCGCGCAAGGGGCAGATCCCGGCGCCCTCGCGACCGATGTTGCCGCGCAGGAGCAGCAGGTTGGCGATCTGCTGCACGTTGGAGACGCCGTGCCGGTGCTGGGTGACGCCCATGCCGTAGCAGACGATCACCCGGTCCGCCTTCGCATAGACGTCCGCCGCGGCCTCGATGTCCGCGCGGGATAGTCCCGACCTGGCCTCGATGGCCGGCCAGGACGTGGCGTCGAGGTCGGCGAGCAGTGGCTCGAGGCCCAGGGTGTGCTCGGCGATGAAGGCGTGGTCGAGGACCCCTTCGCGGCCGGCGGCGAGAGCGGCGGCGTCGGCCGCCGCCAGCGCCTTCATCATGCCCTTCAGGACGGCGACGTCGCCGCCGACCTTCAGCTGATAGTAGGCCGAGGCGATCGGGGTCGAGCCCAGCGTCGCCATCTCGATCGGATCCTGCGGGGCGGCGAAACGCTCGAGCCCGCGCTCCCGCAGCGGATTGAAGACGACGATCGGAACGCCCCGCTTCGAGGCGGCGCGAAGCGTGGTCAGCATCCGGGGATGGTTCGTTCCCGGGTTGTGGCCGATGCAGAAAATGGCGTCGCAGCGGTCGAAGTCCTCAAGGGTGACCGTGCCCTTGCCGACGCCGATCGACTCCGGCAGCCCGACGCTGCTCGCCTCGTGGCACATGTTGGAGCAATCGGGGAAGTTGTTGGTGCCGAACTCGCGCGCCAGCAACTGGTAGAGAAAGGCCGCCTCGTTCGAGGTGCGGCCGGAGGTGTAGAATTCCGCCAGGTTCGGGTCGGGAAGGCTGCGCAGGGCCTCGCCGATGCGGCGGAAGGCCTCGTCCCAGGCGATCGGCGCAAAGCGGTCGGTCTGTGCGTCGTAGGCCAGGGGATGGGTCAGCCGGCCCTCGCTCTCGAGCGCGAAGTCCGACCAGGTCCACAGGTCGGAGACCGGGTGCTCGGCGAAGAACTCCGGGGTGGCGCGCTTGGAGGTCGCCTCCCATGAAACGGCCTTCGCGCCGTTCTCGCAGAACTCGAACGACGAGGTGTGCTTCGGGTCCGGCCAGGCGCAGCCAGGGCAGTCGAAGCCTTGCGGCTGGTTCACCCGCAGCAGGGCGCGGGCGTCCGACGCGACGGCCATCTGGCCCCTCAGCGCCTTTGCGACGGCGTGCAAGGCGCCCCAGCCACCGGCCGGCCCGCCATAGGGACCTACGCCTGGAACATCATCTTTCGCCATCTGGTCACCCGTGATGCTGGGGTCGGATCGATCCGGCGCGCGGCTCGTGGAGACCGCCGTCCCGAGGGGATGGCGATCGGGTTCCGGAGCTTGAGGGCGCGGCGGCCTGCAATTCGCTGAGCAGATGCCGCCGCTCCTCCGGTGTGTTGGCGCCCCGCAGCCTGGGTCGCGCCTGGTCGCTGCAATGGAGCGTACTGAGCCCGGCCGCCTGCACGAGGCGTTTCAGCGCCCAGTTCGCCCGGGCCTCCGCCGGGATGGCGGCGAGCTCGATCACCATCGGCAGCGGGAGGCCGTCATAGGCGGCTCCGGGCCCGCCGGCGTCCATCAGCGGCCGGATGTCGTCGGCGGTCACGGTGGGGGCGTCGACCGCCAGGATCAGCGCGCGGCCGTAGCCTGCGGCGCTCAGCCAGGCGGCCGCCGCCAGGATGCCTCCGCAAGGGCCCTCGCCGGGCCTGGCGTCGAACACCGCCGGAAGGCCATGGTCGGCGCCCGCGGTGAGCACCATCCGAAGTCCCAGGCGTTCGGAAAGCGCCGCCAGCCGGTCGATCGCCGCCGCCCCGTTCCAATCGAGCACCGCCTTGTCGGTCCCCATGCGCGAGGACGCGCCGCCGCAAAGGATCACCGCGGCGACCCGATGGGCTCTCGGCTGACTTGGTCGCATCCCAGACGGACGTGTCGACACCGGTCAAACTCCGCAGCGAGCAGGGGCGCGCTGATAAATTGCGCCCGGCGGCCGTTGGCGTCTACGCCCGCCGGAGCGGGAAGCCCCAGTGCCGCCCCGCCGTCATTCGACGACGGGGCGGCGGCGAGGGACGTGGGAGGCCGCCTCGCCAGGGACCGCGGGGGGCGTGCGGTCAGGAGCGCAGCATCGACCCGCGATCCCCACGGCGGCCCCGCCCGCGCCATACAGTCCTGTAAGTTGCGCGCCCAAAGGACGAACCCGACCATCCTCTGTACGGTGCGTTCAGCGCCACGACCGACAGCGGGGCTGAGCCAGACATGACCACCCGACACCCTCCAAAGCCGGCCGTCCCGGCCAGCCGCTCGGTCGCCATGACCCGCTTTGGCCTGCATGGCGCGACGCAGGACCACCGACGGGTGCCGGAAGAGGTGGCGGTGGCGCTGGTGCATGACGGGTCGACCACGGCGGTGATGATGGCCACGCCGGCCGACATCGAAGACCTCGCCCTCGGCTTCAGCCTTACCGAGGGGATCGTCGCAGAGGCCTCAGAAATCGAGGGCCTCGAGGTGGTCGAAACCGGGATCGGGATCGAAGCCCGGATGTGGCTTGCAAAGCCTCGCGCCACGGCGCTCGCCGCGCGGCGGCGTTACCTGGCGGGACCGACCGGGTGCGGGCTCTGCGGCGTCGACAGCCTGGGGGAGGCCATGCGCCCGATCCCGGCCGTGCCGGACGGCCTCCGCATCTCGCCCGCCGAGATCCACGCGGCGCTCGCGGCTCTGCCGGCGGCCCAGGCGCTCGGCGCGGCCACGCGCGCGGTGCATGCGGCCGCGTGGTGGGGACGCGGCGGCGGGTTCGCCGGCGTGCGCGAGGACGTGGGCCGGCACAATGCGCTGGACAAGCTGGTGGGCGCCCTGGCCGCGGCCGGCCAGGATCGCACCGACGGCGCAGTCTTCCTGACCAGCCGGGTTTCGGTGGAGATGATCCAGAAGGCCGCGGTCATCGGGGCTCAGGTGCTTGTGGCGGTGTCGGCGCCGACGGCCTTGGCGATCCGGACCGCGGAGCAGGCGCGGATGACGCTGGTGGGAGTCGCCCGGCGCGACGGCTTCGAGGTGTTTACGCGCCCCGATCGCGTTTGCTGACTGATCGGCCTGGCGTCGAGCTTGGGACCGGCCGCCGACCCTTATGTTTCCTTGATGCGCGGGGCGGGGTTCCGAATGGAGCCCTTACGTTGAAGCTCGGTAGCTTGCGTCCCTAGCTTGAGGACGGAGCGTCGAATGCTCGACATCATCTACATTCTTGGCGGCGTGGCGATCTTCGGCGTGCTCGCCGGCTACGTCCATGGCCTGAGGCGCATCTGATGCTCGCGGACATCATCTGGGGCGTCGGCGCCCTCGTCATCGGCGGCTACATGATCGTGGCGCTGCTTCGTCCGGAGAAATTCTGATGGATCCGCGTGGCTGGGGCGAGATCGCCCTGACGCTTGCGGTCACGGTCGCCCTGGCCTGGCCGCTCGGCATCTACATGGCGCGCGTCTGGCAAGGCGAGCGGACGTGGCTGGACCCGGTGCTGAAACCGGTGGAGCGGCTGGTCTATGGCGCCTGCGGCGTGAAGCCGGACAAGGGCCAGAACTGGATCGCCTACGCCATGAGCTTCCTGGCGTTCAGCGTCGCCAGCTTCATCGTGCTCTACCTGATCCTGCGGTTCCAGAACCTGCTGCCGCTCAACCCGCAAGGCTTCCCGGGCCTGTCGCCCGACCTGTCGTTCAACACCGCGATCAGCTTCGTCACCAACACCAACTGGCAGTCCTATGTGCCGGAACAGGTGGTCTCGACCTTCTCGCAGATGGCCGGGCTGACCTCGCACAACTTCCTGTCGGCCGCGGCAGGCATCGCGGTGGCCGCCGCCCTGGCGCGGGCCTTCGCCGCCAACCGGGCGGAGAACCTCGGCGACTTCTGGGTCGATCTGACCCGCATCAGCCTCTACGTGCTGCTGCCGTTCTCGCTGGTGCTCGCCGTCGCGTTCGTGGCGCTGGGCGAGCCGCAGACCCTGCTGGCCCATGTCGCCGCCCACACGGTGGAAGGCGGCAAGCAGACCATCGCGCTCTTCCCCGTGGCCTCCCAGGAGGCGATCAAGCAGTTCGGCACCAACGGCGGCGGTCTGTTCAACGCCAACTCGGCGCACCCGTTCGAGAACCCCAACGCGATCACCAACTTGCTGGAGATCGTCGCGATGAACGTGCTGGGCTACGCCTGCGTCGTCGCCTTCGGACGCATCGTGCTCGCCAGGCGTGACGCGCGCGCCCTGGTGGTCGTCATGGCGCTGTTCGTGTTCGGCGCGGCCGCCGTGGTCTACGCCACGGAAACCCAGCCGGCGCCCGCCCTGGTCGCGGCCCACGCCGACGCCTCGGTCAACATGGAAGGCAAGGAGGTCCGCTTCGGCGCCCCCTCGACCGCCATCTGGACGGCGGCCACGACCGGCGCCTCCGACGGCGGGGTCAACGCCATGCATGACAGCCTGATGCCGCTGGGCGGCGGGGTGGCGATGTTCATGATCCAGCTGGGCGAGATCGTCCCCGGCGGCGTCGGCTCCGGCCTCTACGGCATGGTCGTCCTGGCGCTGATCGCGGTCTTCGTGGCGGGCCTGATGGTCGGTCGCACGCCGGAGTACCTCGGCAAGAAGGTCGAGGCCCGCGAGATCAAGTACGCCATGCTGGCGGTGCTGATCCTGCCGCTGTGCATCCTCGGGTTCTCCGGCGTCGCCGCCGTGCTGCCCGTGGCCCTGAAGGGCCTGGCCAACCCCGGCGCCCACGGCCTCTCCGAGATCCTCTACGCCTACTCCTCGGCGACCGGGAACAACGGCTCGGCCTTCGCCGGCCTCAGCGCCAACACCCCCTGGTGGAACACGACGCTGGGCATCTCCATGCTGCTCGGGCGCTTCGCCTACGCCATCCCGGTGCTGGCGATCGCCGGCTCCATGGCGGCCAAGCCGAAGCTCGGCGCTACGGCCGGCACCTTCCCGACCGACGGGCCGCTGTTCATCGGCCTGCTGATCGGGGTGATCCTGATCATGGGCGGCCTGCAGTTCTTCCCCGCCCTCGCCCTCGGCCCGATCGTGGAGCACTTCCAAGCGCTGCACGCCGTGGCTGCGGCTCGCTGAAATCCCCGTTGAAAGCTTTGGGGCTCATCACATGACCATCGCAACCGCACCCCTGGGCGAGCAGCGCCGCAAGGCCGCTACGCTCGTCGCCAGCTTCTCCAGCCCGATCGTGGCGCGCGCCGCCCGCGACTCCTTCGTCAAGCTCGATCCGCGCAAGCTGACCGGCAACCCGGTGATCTTCGCCACCTGGATCGTCGCGGTCCTGGCGACGGTCTCCACGGTGCTGGCCATCAAGGACGGCGCCAGCTGGGGCTTCGCCCTGCAGATCGCGCTGTGGCTCTGGGCCACCGTGCTGTTCGCCAACTTCGCGGAGAGCGTCGCCGAGGGCCGCGGCAAGGCCGCCGCCGACAGCCTGCGCGCCACCCGGGTGACCACCAAGGCCAAGCTGCTCAACGCCGCTGGCGTCGTGGTCCCCACGCCCGCCAACGAGCTGAAGGTCGGGCAGGTGGTGCTCGTCGAGGCCGGCGACGTGGTGCCCTCGGACGGCGAGATCGTCGAGGGCATCGCCTCGGTCAACGAGGCGGCGATCACCGGCGAGAGCGCCCCGGTGATCCGCGAGAGCGGCGGCGACCGCTCCGCCGTCACCGGCGGCACCACCGTGGTCTCCGACTGGCTGAAGGTGCGCATCACCTCCGAGGCCGGCTCGACCTTCCTCGACCGGATGATCGCCATGGTCGAAGGCGCCGACCGCCGCAAGACCCCCAACGAGATCGCGCTCGCCGTCCTGCTGGCCGGCCTCACCCTGATCTTCCTGATCGCGGTGGTGACCCTGCTGGGCCTGGGGACCTACTCGGGGGTGAAGATCGATCCCATGGTGCTGGGCGCGCTGTTCATCTGCCTGATCCCGACGACCATCGGGGGCTTGCTCTCCGCGGTCGGCATCGCCGGCATGGACCGGCTGCTGAAGTTCAACGTGCTCGCCACCTCCGGCCGTGCGGTCGAGGCGGCCGGCGACGTCGACACCCTGCTGCTCGACAAGACCGGCACCATCACCTTCGGCAACCGCATGGCCACCGAACTGATCCCGGCCCCGGGCGTGCGGCCCGAGATGATGCTGCGCGCGACGCTGCTGGCCTCGCTGGGCGACGAGACGCCGGAAGGCCGCTCCATCGTCGAACTGGCCCGCAACCACGGCCTGGTCCTGGAGGCTCCCAAGGGCGCGACGGTGATCCCGTTCAGCGCCACCACGCGGCAGTCCGGTCTCGACGCCGACGGCAGCAAGTGGCGCAAGGGCGCCGTCGACGCCGTGCTCAAGGACGCCGGGCTTGCCGCCAGCCAGGCGCCGGCCGAGTTCACCGCCGCGGTGGACCGGATCGCGCGGTCGGGCGGCACGCCGCTGGCGGTATCCGAGAACGGCATCCTGTTCGGGGTCATTCACCTCAAGGACGTGGTGAAGCCCGGGGTGAAGGAACGCTTCGCGGACCTGCGCCGCATGGGACTGCGCACGGTGATGATCACCGGCGACAACCCGGTGACCGCCGCGGCCATCGCCTCGGAGGCCGGCGTCGACGACTTCCTCGCCGAGGCGACGCCGGAGGACAAGCTGCGGCTGATGCGCGACGAGCAGGGCCGCGGCCGCCTGGTGGCGATGTGCGGCGACGGCGCCAACGATGCGCCGGCCCTCGCCCAGGCCGACGTCGGGGTGGCCATGCAGACCGGCGCCCAGGCCGCCCGCGAGGCCGGCAACATGGTCGATCTCGACTCCGACCCCACCAAGGTCATCGAGATCGTCGAGGTGGGGAAGCAGATGCTGATCACCCGCGGCGCGCTGACCACCTTCTCCATCGCCAACGACGTGGCCAAGTACTTCGCGATCATCCCGGCGCTGTTCGTGCTCACCCTGCCGGCGCTGGGCGCGCTCAACATCATGGGCCTGTCGAGCCCCAAGAGCGCGATCCTGTCGGCGGTGATCTTCAACGCCCTGGTGATCGTGGCCCTGATCCCGCTGGCGCTCCGCGGCGTGAAGTACCGCGCCATCGGGGCCGGCAAGCTGCTGCAGCGCAACCTGCTGATCTACGGGCTCGGCGGCATCGTCGCCCCGTTCGTGGGCATCAAGCTCATCGACATCATCGTCTCCAGCGTGGGGCTGGTGTGATCATCCCGATGCGCCTGCTCGAGCCCGCCCTTTCCCTTACGGCGACCCTTTAGGAGCCCGCCATGTTCGCCCAAATCCGTCCCGCCATCGTCGCCACGCTCTTCTTCACCCTGCTGCTGGGGGTGGGGTATCCGCTGGTCGTCACCGGCATCGCCCACCTGGCCTTTCCCAGGCAGGCCGAAGGCAGCCTGATCCGCGACGCCAAGGGCCAGGTGATCGGCTCGGCGCTGATCGTCCAGAACTTCGCCAAGCCCCAGTACCTGCATCCCCGGCCGTCGGCGGCGGGGACCGACGGCTATGACGCCTCGGGCTCCTCCGGCTCCAACCTCGGTCCGCTGAACCCGGATCTCGCCAAGCGGATCGCCAAGGACACGGCCGGTCTGCAGGGGGAGGGCGCCGGCCCCGTGCCGGCCGATGCGGTGACCACCTCGGGCTCGGGCCTCGACCCCGACATCTCGCCGGCCAACGCCCATCGCCAGGCGGCCCGCGTCGCCGCGGCGCGCGGAGTGCCGGTCGATCAGGTCGAGAAGGTGATCGCCGACTCCACCACCGGGCCGTGGCTGGGCCTCTTCGGCCAGCCGGCCGTCAACGTGCTAAAGGCCAACCTTGCGCTGGACGCGGCGTCCACCCGGCCGACGCCTCCAGCCAGCTGAGCCCGAGAGGCGGGAGCCGCGATGAACGCCGAGGAACCCCGCAGGCCCGATCCGGACGCGCTCCTCGTCGCGGCCAACAAGGCCCGGCGGGGGCGCCTCAAGGTCTTCCTCGGCATGGCGCCGGGCGTCGGCAAGACCTACGAGATGCTGCGCACGGCCCGCCGCCGCAAGGCGGACGGCGAGGACGTGGTGATCGGCGTGGTGGAGAGCCACGGTCGGCGCGAGACCGAGGCCCTACTGCGCGGCCTCGAGGTGCTGCCGCGCGAGCCCATCGAATACAAGGGTCGGGCTCTCATGGAGTTCGACCTCGACGGCGCCCTGGCCCGACGGCCGAAGCTGCTGGTGGTGGACGAGTACGCCCACTCCAACGCGCCCGGCTCGCGCCATCCCAAGCGCTGGCAGGACGTCGAGGAGCTGCTCGGCGCCGGGATCGACGTCTGGACGACGCTCAACGTCCAGCACCTGGAGAGCCTGGTCGACGTCGTGCTGCGGATCACCGGCGTGCGGCAGCGCGAAACGGTGCCGGACTCGGCGCTGTCCCGCGCCGACGACATCGAGCTCGTCGACATCACCCCGGACGAGCTTCGCGAGCGGCTGGCCGACGGCAAGGTCTATGTGCCGGAGACGGCGCGGCTGGCGGCCGACAACTTCTTCAAGCCCGAGAACCTGACGGCGCTGCGCGAACTGGCGCTGCGGCGCATGGCCCAGACGGTCGACGACCAGCTGATCGCCACCATGCGCGAGAAGGGCGTCGAGGGCCCCTGGGCGGCGGGGGAACGCATCGTCGTCCTGGTCGGCGGGGACGCCATGGCCAGCGCCCTGGTGCGCACCGGGCGCCGGCTGTCGGACATGATGATGGACGCGCCCTGGACCGTGGCGCACGTGGAGCGGCCCAACCAGAAACCCCCGTCGTCGGCCGCCCGGGCGCGCCTGCGCGAGGCGCTGAAGCTCGCCGAGCAGCTGGGCGGGTCCACCGTCGTGCTCACCGGCGACGACGTGGTGGCCTCGGTGATGGCCTATGCGCGCCGCAACAACGTCACCCAGATCGTCATCGGCAAGTCGCGCGACAGCCGCCTGCGGGAGCTGATGGGCCGCGCCCTGGCCACCGCCCTCCTGCGGCAGGCCCGCGGCGCCGCCGTTCATGTGGTCACCGAGCGGGGTGACGACGACAAGGACGCGCCGCCGGCGGCCCGGTCGGCCATGAGCGCCGCCGGATGGCGTGGCCACCTCGGCGCGCTCGCCTTCGTGGGCATAGCCGGCGCCCTGGCCGGCCTGCTCGACCGGTTGGCCAACGGGGCCGACCTGGCGATGATCTTCCTGCTCAGCGTCCTGGCGGCCGGCCTGGCCTTCGGCCTGTGGCCGGCGATCACCGCGGCGGCGGTGGCGGCGCTGGTCTACAACTTCTTCTTCCTCAGTCCGCGCCTGTCGTTCGTCATCGGTCATCCCACCGACGTGCTGACCTTCGGGGTCTTCTTCGTCGTCGCCATGACCTCCGGCTGGCTGATCGGCCGGATCCGCGACCAGGCCCGACAGACCTCGAACCGGGCGGCGGCGATCGCCTCCCTGCTGGTCTCCAGCCGCCGGCTTTCGGGATCGGCCACCCGTAAGGACACCGCCCACGCGCTCGCCGAGCAGATCTCCGCGGCGGCCCGCGCCAAGGCGATCGTGCTGGCGCCGCGCGGCGACGAGATCGAGGCGGTGGCGGGCGCCCCCGAGCTCGAAGACCTCGGCGCGGCCGCCATGGCCGCCGCCCGTTGGGCCTGGGAGAAGGGCGAGGCGGCCGGTCACGGGACGGGGACCCTGCCGCAGACCAGCTGGACGTTCTGGCCGCTCCAGGGGGTCCGCGAACGGGTTGGCGTGGCCGGCGTGGAGGCCGACGCCCTGCGGCCCGGCTCCGACGAGGAGAAGCTGGTGCTGGCCCTGCTCGACCAGGGCGCGGTCGCCCTGGAGCGCGCCGACCTGGCCCTCGCCGCCGTGGAGGCCGAGACCCTGCGGCGCTCGGACCGTTTCCGCGCCGCCCTGCTGAACTCCATCAGCCACGACCTGCGCACGCCGCTGTCGACCGTGCTCGGCTCGACCACCACCATGATCGACTACGGGGAGGGGATGCCGGCCGCGACCCGGGCCGACTTGCTGGAGAGCGTTCGCGAGGAGGCCGAGCGGCTCAACCGCTATGTCGGCAACCTGCTGGACATGACGCGGCTGGAAGGCGGGGCGCTGAACATCCGCGAGGACTGGATCGACGTGCGGGATGTCCTGATGGGCGCCGCCGAACGCGTCGCGCGCCGCCTGGGCAAGCGCCATATAGAACGCGACTTCCCCTCGGACCTGCCCCCCGTCAGGCTGGACCCGAACCTGCTTGAGCAGGCGGTGGTCAACATCCTCGAGAACGCCATCGCCTACAGCCCCGACGACACCGCGATCGAGCTCGCCGCCTACGAGGACCGCAACAATGTGGTGATCAGCATCGAAGACGAGGGCAAGGGCATCCCGACCGCGGAGCTCGAGCGGGTGTTCGAGAAGTTCCGGCGCATGGAAGAGCCCACCGACCGCACCAAGGGCGCGGGCCTGGGCCTGTCCATTTCCAAGGGCTTCATCGAGGCCATGGGAGGACGCATCGCCGCCGCCAGCCCGATCCATGGCGACCACGGCACGCGCGTGCTGATCAGCCTGCCTAAACCGCCGCCAAGGACCGAAGTCACCCCATGAGTGCGCATCACCCCCGCGTCCTGGTCATCGACGACGAGGCCCAGATCCACCGCTTCCTGCGCGCCGCGCTGGAAGCCGCCGGGTTCGAGCCGCTGCGCGCCGACACCGGCGCCGAGGGCCTGCGCGAGATCGCGCGCGCCGCGCCCGACGCCGTGGTGCTCGACCTCGGCCTGCCGGACATGGACGGACGGCAGGTGCTGATCAAGGCGCGGGAATTCTACCACGAGCCGATCATCATCCTCTCGGCGCGCGACCGGGAGACCGAGAAGATCGAGGCGCTGGACGCCGGCGCCAACGACTACGTCGAAAAGCCGTTCGGCGTCGGGGAGCTGCTCGCCCGGCTGCGCGCGGCCCTGCGCCAGCGGTCGCACGCCAGCGAGCCGCCGCCGCCGATCGTGAAATCGGGGCCGCTGACCATCGACTTCCCCAGGCGCCTGGTCACCCGCGGCGAGGAGCTCGTGCACCTGTCGCCCAAGGAGTACGACCTGCTGGCCAAGCTGGCGCAGAACGCCGGCAAGGTGGTTCAGCACCGCGACCTGCTGATCTCGATCTGGGGGCCGGCGCATGCCGAGGACACCCAGTACCTGCGGGTGTTCATCGGCCAGCTGCGCCAGAAGATCGAAGGCGACCCCGCCGAGCCGCAGATCATCATGACCGAGCCGGGCGTCGGCTACCGGTTCGTGACCGACGACATGCTGCGGATCGCGCCACAGGCGTGAGGCGCCCGCGTTGAAGACCGCGGCTCGACCTAGGGCCGCTTGCGCCCGCCGGGCTCACTGGCGGCGGCGGCCAGATAGGCGGCCACCAGCTCGACATGTCGGTCGGGGACGTCGGGCCGGCCCTCCGCGCGGCCGGTGAGCTTCACGCCCAGCACCAGGCGATGGTTCGCCGGCACCTGCACGGGCCAGAAGTCGAAGTCGGCCTGATCGAAGGGATAGGTCTCGGCGCGCGTCGGCTTGTCGTTGGCAAGCGCCCACTGGGCGGCCTCCTGGTCCGCGGCGGAGAGGTTGGCGTCGCCGCTGGCGGCGGCGGGCGCGAGCTTGCCGTCCCGCTCGGCCAGGACGACCGCCGGGGCGTCGAAGATCCGGCCCAGCGCATCGGCGGCGGTCTTGATCAGCGCCGCGTGCGGCTGGGAGTCGATGATTCCATGCGCCAGGGCGTGCAGGGCTTCGGCCTGTTGCGCGGCGCGACGCGCGGCCAGCGCCCGTCCGCGCGATTGCGCCCCGACGGTGCTCGCAATGGCGGCGACTAGGAGCAGCAGGAATAGCGCCCAGATATCCGTCGGGCTGGCGACCGCGAAGGTCATCCGCGGTTCGACGAAGAGGAAGTCGAACACGGCGACGCCGACCAGCGCCGCGACCAGCGCCGGCCCCCAGCCGAAGCTCAGGGCGGCGACGATCACCGGCAGCACGAAGACCAGCGAGAGGTTGGGCGTGGCGACGATGTGGTCGACCACGAAGGCCACGACGCTGGCGGCGGCGACCAGCAGCAGGCTCAGGGCGTAGCCGAGCGCCGGCGTGCGTCGCGCCGGGCGTCCGAGGGTCGCGTCGCGACCTTCCAGTTCGGGCGGTGAGGAAGGGAACGCAATGTCGCTGGCCATGGGACGCTCCGGTGTGGCCGAGGGGAGCCGCCCTGATACGCCCCTGCGCATAAAGGATCGATGTGGATTGCGGGCTGGCCGGCCCGGTCCTGCCGGTGGCCCTATCGCCGCCGTCTCCGCATTTCGGCCGCCCAAATGCGTCGCGCCCTGTGCCCCAGCGCTTCGGTGGTGCGGAACATGCTCCAGGCCAGCCAGCTACGGCGCCGGCCGAGCAGTCGCCTGGCGGTTTCGTTCAGGGTCTGGGCGAGTTGGAGGAGCAACGTCGCCTTCTGCGCCGCGGCCCGGCGCTGAGCCTCATCGACGCCAGCGGCGATCCTCCTCAGCATCGATGATCGTCCGCGACAGATGGGTGGCGACGTATCCCCCCAGGGGGGATGTGCGGTGCTTGACCTATCCTCCCCGGGGGATATGTCAATCGTCATGGCTCATGTCGTCCATCGGACCCACCCAGACATCGTCAAACGCCTGAAGCGCGCCGAAGGCCACCTGCGCAACGTCATCGGCATGATGGAATCCGGCCGTCCGTGCCCGGACGTGGCTCAGCAGCTGCACGCCGTCGAACGCGCCGTCGCCGCGGCCAAACGGACCCTGGTCCACGACCACATCGACCACTGCCTCGCCCATGCGATCGAGGACGAGCCGCGCGACGCGCAGCGCACGATCGACGAGTTCAAAGAGATCACCAAATACCTCTAGCTTGACCAGATCGGGCGGTTGCGCCGCCTGAGGCGACGAACGCCTTGACAGGCGGCGCCGGGAGGATCATTCCGCCGCCTGCCGCCCATCCTCCCCTGGGGGATGGTTGGCCCCACCGGAACCCCAGCCCATGCCAAGCGACAGTAGCAGTCGATCTAACGCGCCGCTGAGGGCGTCCCGCTAGGGCCTGGCTCCAGGCTCGACCCGTGACGGCCTTCGCGGCGTCTCACGAGGTGAGCCATGGTATTTCTCTCCGGCGACCGCCCTGGGGCGCGTCCGCTCGCGCGCTTCCTGCACGCCGGCGTCGCCCCGTCCTGGGCCGATCTCGTCGCCTTCCTGCTGCTGGCCGCGACCGCCGTGCTGATCGTGCACGGGGCCGGCGAGATGAGCGAGCCCCTGGCGCAGCTGCGCACCACGCCGGTCACGCTCGATCCAAGGCGCCTGCCGGAATACGCCCTGCTCACGACGCTGCGGATGTTCGCCGCGCTCGGAGCGTCGCTGCTGTTCACCTTCACGGTCGCCACCCTGGCCGCCAAGAACCGCAAGGCCGAGCTCGTGGTCGTGCCGGCGCTCGACATCCTGCAGTCGGTGCCGATCCTCGGGTTCCTGACCTTCACGGTCACCTTCTTCATGGGCCTGTTTCCCGGCCGCCAGCTGGGCGTCGAATGCGCGGCGATCTTCGCGATCTTCACCAGCCAGGCCTGGAACATGGCCTTCAGCTTCTACCAGTCGCTGCGGACCATCCCGAGCGACCTGGACGAGGTGAGCCGCCAGTTCGGGTTCTCCCCCTGGCGCCGGTTCGTGCGGCTGGAGCTGCCGTTCGCGACCCCCGGCCTGGTTTGGAACGTCATGATGTCGATGTCGGGCGGCTGGTTCTTCGTCGTGGCGTCCGAAGCCATCACGGTGGGCAAGACCACCATCGCCCTGCCGGGGATCGGATCGTGGCTGGCGCTGGCGATTGCGCGCCAGGACATGCGGGCGGTGGCGGTCGGCGTCGGGGCCATGGCGGTGGTGATCCTGCTCTACGACCAGCTGGTGTTCCGCCCGATCGTCGCCTGGGCGGACAAGTTCCGGTTCGAGCAGACCGCCTCGCAGGACCGCCCGGGCTCCTGGGTCTACGACCTCGTCCGCCGCGTGCGCTGGCTGCGGATCGCGGTGGCGCCGCTCAGCTGGCCGGCGAAGGTCCTGGCGGCCGTCGACTGGCGGCCCCCCGGATTTCGGTTGCAGCCGATCCGGCTGGGCCCGGCCGCCACGCGGGCCATCGACCGCCTGTGGCTGGGCGTCGCCGGCGCCGCAGCCCTCGCCGCGATCTGGTTCCTGTGGACCTTCGTCAGTCGGACGCTGAACTGGCATGACGTGCTCGTCGCCTTCGGCCTCGGCCTGGCGACGCTCACGCGCGTCGTGGTGCTGATCGCGCTGACCAGCCTCGTGTGGACGCCGATCGGGGTCTGGATCGGCCTGCGGCCCGCCTGGGCGCAGCGCCTGCAACCCGTCGCCCAGTTCCTCGCGGCCTTCCCGGCCAACGTGCTCTTTCCCTTCGTGGTGGTGGCGATCGTCGCCCTGCGCGCCGATCCCAACATCTGGCTGTCGCCGCTGATGGTGCTGGGGACCCAGTGGTACATCCTGTTCAACGTCATCGCCGGGGCCAGCGCCATTCCGAGCGACCTGAAGGAGGCCGCCGGCATCTTCGGCATGCGCGGCTGGCAGTGGTGGCGGCAGGTCGCCCTGCCGGGGATCTTCCCCTACTACGTGACCGGCGCCGTCACCGCCTCGGGCGGGTCCTGGAACGCCAGCATCGTCGCCGAGGCCGTGACCTGGGGCGACAAGCACCTCGAGGCCGCCGGGCTCGGCGCCTACATCGCCAAGGCCACCGCCGCCGGCGACTATGGCCGCGTGGCGCTGGGCGTCGCGGTCATGTCGATCTTCGTCATCGCCTTCAACCGCGTCCTCTGGCGACCGATGTACCGGTTCGCCGAGCGCCGCCTGCGTCTCGACTAGGGGAGGCTCCCATGGCCGCCATCGACGATCGCCACCTGCTGGACGTGAGGAACGTCCGCCACCTCTACGGCAAGCCCGGCGGCGGCGGGCAGCTGGTGCTCGACGACGTGGACCTGACGCTGTTCGACAACGAGATCGTCGGCCTGCTGGGCCGCTCGGGCTCGGGCAAGTCGACCCTGCTGCGCTCCATCGCCGGCCTGATCCAGCCGACGTCCGGGGAGATCACCTTCCCGCGCGCGAACGCGGCGTCGCCGACGCGGGTGAGCATGGTCTTCCAGAGCTTCGCCCTGTTCCCGTGGCTGACGGTGCAGCAGAACGTGGAGGTAGGCCTGGAGGCCAGGCGTGTGGCGCCGGACGTTCGCCGCCGCCGGGGGCTGGCGGCCATCGACCTGATCGGCCTCGACGGCTTCGAGAACGCCTACCCGAAAGAGCTGTCGGGCGGCATGCGCCAGCGGGTCGGCCTGGCCCGGGCGCTGGTGGTCGACCCGACCATCCTGTTGATGGACGAGCCGTTCTCCGCCCTCGACGTGCTCACCGCCGAGACCCTGCGCACCGATCTCCTCGACCTCTGGGGCGAGGGCCGCATGGGGATCCAGTCGATCCTGATGGTCACCCACAACATCGAGGAGGCGGTGCTGATGTGCGACCGCATCCTGGTGTTCTCCTCCAACCCCGGCCGCATCGTCGCCGAGATCAAGGTCGACCTGCCGCAACCGCGCAACCGCCAGAACCCGGCCTTCCGCGCGCTGGTGGACGACATCTACGCGCGGATGACGCAGCGTGGCTCGGCCGGCGAGCGGCGCGGCGACGGGGTTTTCCCCGGCATGGGCATCGGCATGGTGCTGCCGCGGGTCTCCACCAACATCCTGGCCGGGCTGATGGAGACGGTCAGCGCGCCGCCCTTCGACGGCGAGGCGCATCTGCCGGACCTGGCCGAGGCGCTTCACTACGAGGCTGACGAGCTGTTCCCGATCGCCGAGACCCTGCAGCTCCTGCGGTTCGCTGAGCTGGGAGGCGGCGACCTGAAGCTGACCGCCGAGGCGCGGCGCTACGCCGAGGCCGACGTCGACGCCCGCAAGCAGCTCTTCGCCCAACACCTGATCGCCTACGTGCCGCTGGCCCGGCACATCCGCCGCGTGCTCGACGAACGTGCGTCGCACCAGGCGCCCGCCCGCCGCTTCCGCGACGAGCTGGAGGACCTGATGTCGCCGGAAGACGCCGAACAGACCCTCAAGGGCGTCACCAACTGGGCGCGGTATGCCGAGGCCTTCGCCTACGACGAGGGCGCGGACCTGTTCACGCTCGACGATCCGAGCTGAGGCACGGTCGAGGTCCGGGGTTTCGCAAACAAGTATCTATTGACACTAGTTTGGCCCGCCAGATAGTCTCAATTGAAACTAGATAGGCGCATCAACCGTGCGGGCTGGCCAAGGCCGAGCCGCCGGGAGTGGGACGGACAATGAAGCTGGCTTCGCTGAAATCGGGTCGCGATGGCCGCCTGGTGGTGGTTTCCGACGACCTTCGACTTTGCGCCGACGCCTCGGCGATCGCCCCGACCCTGCAGGCCGCACTGGACGACTGGTCGGCCGTCGAGCCCTGGCTGCGGGAAATGTCCGCCAAGGTCGAGACTGGATATGCCGCCGTCCAGCCGTTCCAGGAGGCGGATACGGTGAGCCCCCTGCCGCGGGCGTTCCAGTGGGCGGACGGCTCGGCCTATGTGAACCATGTGGAGCTGGTGCGGCGCGCGCGCGGGGCGACCATGCCGGACAGCTTCTGGACCGATCCGCTGATGTACCAGGGGGCCTCCGACGGCTTTCTCGCGCCGCATGAGCCGATCCCGCTGGCGGACGAGGCCTGGGGGGCGGACTTCGAAGCCGAGATCGCGGTGATCGTCGATGAGGTGCCGCTGGGCGCCAGCCGCGAGGAGGCGCTGGCCGCCATCCGTCTGGTGACCCTGGTCAACGACGTCTCGCTGAGGGGGCTGATCCCCGCCGAACTGGGCAAGGGCTTCGGCTTCCTGCAGTCGAAGCCCGCCAGCGCCTTCGCGCCGGTGGCGGTGACGCCGGATGCGCTCGGCGCGGCCTGGAAAGACGGCAAGCTGCACGGCGCCCTGCGGGTGACGCTGAACGGGCGGCCCTTCGGCCAGGCGGACGCCGGAGTCGATATGACCTTCGACTTCGGGACGCTGATCGCCCACGTCGCCAAGACCCGGAGCCTGTGCGCCGGCAGCATCATCGGCTCGGGCACCGTCTCCAACCGGGACGCCGACGGCGGCCCCGGCCGCCCGGTGGCGGAAGGCGGCCTGGGCTACTCCTGCATCGCCGAAGTGCGGATGGTCGAGACCATCCTTCGCGGAGGACCGGAGACGCCCTTCCTGCAGGTCGGCGATCGGGTGGGGATCGAGATGCGCGACGCAGACGGCAAGTCGATCTTTGGCGCCATCCAGCAGACCGTGGTCGGAGAGCGCCATGCGGCTGCGGCTGCATAGCTACTGGCGATCGACCGCGTCCTATCGCGTCCGGATCGCGCTGAACCTGAAGGGTGTGGACTACGACACCCGGACGGTGGATCTGCGCACCGGGGCGCAGCGCGACCCGGCCTTCCTTGAGTTCAACCCCGAAGGGCTGGTGCCGGTGCTCGAGGCTGACGGCCGGACGCTCACCCAGAGCCTGGCGATCCTCGAATGGCTCGACGAGGAGGCGCCGCAACCGCCACTGCTGCCGCGTGATCCTTTCGCCCGCGCCCAGGTCCGGGCGGTGGCGGACATCATCTGCTGCGACATCCACCCGCTGAACAACCTGCGCGTCCAGACCTGGCTGCGCGACGTCAACGGCGCGCCGGAGGGCCAGCTCACGGCCTGGACCCATGAGTGGATCGGGCGCGGATTCGCCGCCGTCGAGCCGCGGCTGGAAGCGGGCGACTGGTGCTTCGCGGACGCGCCTGGTCTTGCCGACTGCTGCCTCGTGCCGCAGATCTATTCAGCGGTCCGTTTCGGCGTCGACCTCAGCCCGTTCCCGAAGATCCGGCGCGTCGCGGACGCCGCCGCCGGGCATCCGGCCTTCATCGCCGCCCACCCCGACCGTCAGCCCGACGCGGACCGACCCGCGCCGTAAGCGACGCATTCAGCGGCTGAAATGCGCCTGGCATGGGCCGCTGTCCGAGCCCGCTGGCGGGGGCTGAGTCGCCGGCCGCGACCCTCGCGGCCCAGACGTGAGCCGGCGCGCGATGGGACCGCGGACGCCGCGCGACGCGTTGCGCTCGGAAGATCGAATTCGTCACAATTCAAAGCTACCACTGCAACGTGCAAGTTCACGGTGGCGTGAATATAAGTATTGTCTGCATAATTCGGATTTATATGGAAACACTTTGATATAAACCGGCATAATCATAAATATATTTCCTCTGAAGTAGTGTGACGATATTGAGGCATGGCTTGATGCAGTTCGACCGGTTCGGACGCATCCAAGGGGCCGCCTCCGCGCCGCCCCATAAAAAAACACGTGACCCAAAGGGGGAGGCGATGATCACCAAATTGATGACCGCACTGTGCGGCGGCGTAAGCGTTCTGGCCCTGGCGTCGCCGGCGCTGGCGCAGCAGGTCAACGCGGCGGCCGACGCCCCCGTGAGCGCCAGCGCGGCGCCTGCGGAGCTCGAAGCGGTGGTGGTCACCGGCTCGCGCATCCGCAACGGCTTCGCGGCTCCGACCCCGGTCACCGTGGCCACGGTCGACCAGCTGCTGCAGACCACCCCGTCGAACATTCCCGAGGCCCTGAACAAGCTGCCGCAGTTCGCCGGCTCGACCACCAGCGTGGGCTCCGGCAACGGCGCCGGCAGCGGCGCGTCGAACATCTTCAGCGGCAACTTCCTGAACCTGCGCTCGTTCGGCGCCATCCGCACCCTGATCCTGATGGACGGGCGCCGCGTGCCGGCGACGACGCTCAACGGCCAGGTCGACACCAACACGCTGCCGCAGATGCTGGTGCAGCGCGTCGACGTCGTCACCGGCGGCGCCTCGGCCGTCTACGGCTCGGACGCCGTGACCGGCGTGGTGAACTTCGTACTCGACACCCACTTCACCGGCCTGAAGGCGCAGGCCCAGACCGGCGTCTCGGACCGCCAGGACGGGGGGTCTCTGAAACTTGGCGTCGCCGGCGGCGCGGACGTCTTCGACCGCGGACACGTGATCTGGAGCGCCGAGCACTACCAGAACGCCGGCATCAAATCGCACGAGGATCGCAGCTACGGCACGCAGGTCCCTGTCTACACCGGGGGCGGCACCGCCGCGAACCCGTACGTGCTGACCTATGACGCCCGCCTGTCCGGCGCATCCTATGGCGGCCTGGCGACCAGCGGCCCGTTCGCCGGCCAGCAGTTCCTCTCCGACGGGACGCTCGCGCCCTTCAACAAGGGCGTGGCCACCAAGACCAACGGCATCGCGGTCGGCGGCGACGGCGCCTACTACACCGGCCTGAACCTGGTTCCGAACCTGCGGACCGACCAGGGATTTGGCCGCTTCGAGTACGACTTCAGCGACACCACCAAGGGGTATATCCAGGTCAGCGGGACGGAATCGCGCACCTCCAACCTGCGCAACTCGAACGCGCCGCCGAACTCGCTGACGATCTACAGCGGCAATGCGTTCCTGACGCCTTCGGAGCAGGCGACGCTGACCGGCGCCCGGGCGGCCAGCTTCAACATGAGCCGCCTCAATCGCGACCTGGCGCTCGACGCGACCGTGGACCAGACCACCACGGCGATCAACGTCACCACCGGCCTGACGGGCACCCTTCGCGACAAGTACATCTGGGACGTCTACTACACGCACGGCGAAGCCCGCGTCCGGTCGGACCTTCAGAACAACATCAACTATCCGCGGCTCTACGCCGCCCTCGACGCCGTGAAGGATTCCAGCGGCGCCACCGTCTGCCGCGTCACCATCACCAACCCGGGCCTCTATCCCGGGTGCGTGCCGATCGACCTGTTCGGGAACAACAGCGCGAGCGCGGCGGCCAAGGCGTACATCTACGGCGAGACGCAGTGGCAGGCGGTCAACAAGGTCGACGATTTCAGCGCCACCATCTCAGGCGAGGTCTTCCGCAACTGGGCGGGACCCGTGTCGGCGGCCCTGAACTATGAGTACCGCTCGCAGAGCCTGGTGGAGACCACCAACGCCGCCCCAGTGGTCGCGGGGGACCCTTCGCTTACGTCGAGCTTCACTGGCATCCGCATGGGCGCCGTGCCCACCTCGATCTGGGCCTACGCGACCCAGGGGCCGATGAGCGGCGGCAACAATGTGTGGGAAATCGCCGGCGAAACCGTCTTCCCGCTGCTGAACGGCGTGCCGTTCGCCGACAAGCTCGAACTCAACGCCGCGGCCCGCTACACGGAGTACAGCTCCAGCGGCCCGGCCACGACCTGGAAGGTCGGCCTGAACTACCAGCCGTTCCACGACCTGCGCTTCCGGCTGACCGAGTCGCGCGACATCCGCGCGCCGACGCTGGCCGACCTCTATTCCGGCCGGACCATCGCGTTCCTGAACGTCAACGATCCCCACACCGGCGTTAACGGGGTGGTCGCCGTCCAGGGCGGCGGCAATCCCAACCTGGTTCCGGAAGTCGCGCGCACCTCGACGGCGGGCGTGGTCTACACGCCGGCCTTTATCCCGCGGTTCTCGATCTCGCTGGACTACTACAATATCGAGATCCGTGACGCGATCGGCACGATCAACGGCTCCAACACCGCCATCCTGCAGGAATGCGAAGCGTCCGGCGGCGCCTCGCCGCTGTGCGCGACCGTTGTCCGGCCCAACCCGTTCAGCGACCACTCGGCGGCCAACTTCCCGACGCTGGTCTACAACTACAGCCAGAACATCGCCCAGACCTACACGCACGGGATCGACGCCGAGGCGAGCTACGACTTCGAGCTCTCCTCGATCGCCGCCAGCCTGCCGGGCAAGGTGGACCTGCGGCTGCTCTACGCCTACCAGCCGGTGCTGAAGAGCCGCTCCTACCCGACCTCGCAGCTGACCAACGCGGCCGGCGTGGCAGGGCTCTCGGCGACCCGCATCACCGGCATGTTCGGCTACACCAACGGGCCGTTCTCCGTGGATTGGCAGCTGCGCTACCTGAGCAAGCAGAACCGGAGCGGCAACCCGCTGCAGATCTATGCGGATCCGGCGCTGCCGGCGATCTTCTACAGCGACGTGAACGTGGCCTACCGGTTCATCGTGGCCGGGCACGACACCCACGCCTTCTTCACGGTCACCAACCTGTTCGACCAGGCGCCGCGGATTTCGCCCTCCACCACCTTCGCCGGCATCCCGGGCTTCGGCACGCCGAGCGTGGTCGGCGACGACGTCATGGGCCGTTACTTCACGGTCGGGGTGCGGCTCCGGTACTGATCCCTCAGCGCCCTGCCGCCGGACGCCCCGGCGGCAGGGCGATCGGGCCGAACGAAACGAAGCGCCGGGGCGAGCGATCGCCCCGGCGCTTCTTTCATGTTGGAGCGGTGGCCAGTCCGACCGGCCGGAGCCGGCGCCGGCGCTAGCGGGGCTCGGGGACCACCTCGTTCTCGAGCTGGCCCAGGCCCTCCACCTCGACCCGGACCACCTGGCCTTCGGTCAGGTAGCGCGGCGGACTGAAGCCCTGGCCGACGCCGGACGGCGTTCCGGTGGTCAGGATGTCGCCCGGCTCGAGGGTGAAGACCGTGGTCAGCTCCTCGATCATGTCGCCGAAGCTGTAGATCAGGTCGCTGGTGTTCCCGTCCTGGCGCAACTCGCCGTCCACCCAGGTCCGGATGCGCAGGTCGGCCGGATCCGGGACCTCGTCGGCCGTGGTCAGCCAGGGGCCGGTGGGGCCGTGGGTGTCGAAGGACTTGCCCAGCGTGCCGGTCGGCGACCGCCGCTGCCAGTCGCGGACGCTGACGTCGTTGCAGACCATGTAGCCGGCGATGATCGCGGCGGCGTCGCGGCTGCGGACGTGGCGCGCGCGCTTGCCGATGACGATGGCGACCTCGCCTTCGTAGTCGAGCTCCCGGGATACGCCGGGCATGTGGATGGGCTCATAGGGCCCGTTCAGCGAGGTCACCTGCTTGTTGAACCACAGCTGGTGATCCGGGATCGGGCCGCCCTTGGCGCGGATCTCCTCGATGTGGGATCGGAAGCACAGGCCCAGGCCCAGGAACTTGCGCGGCCGCGTGATCGGCGGCCCGAGCCGGACGCTGGACAAAGGCAGCCGCCGGGCCGAGCCGGCGGCGCGCCGAGCCGCTTCCAGCCCCTCGGGGCCGGCGGCGAGCAGCGGGATCCAGTCGTCCGGGAACCGGTCGTCGCCGGTGGCGAGGTCGACGATCTCCTCGCCCTCCACCAGGCCGAGCCTGGTGGCGGCGCCGTCATGGAAGGTGGCGAGTTTCAAGGTCGGCCCTGTAGCTTGCGGTGGGGGACTTGCGGTTGACGAGCGGTCCGGCTGGCCGGTTGTCAGTGGGGCTGGCCGGGATCGGCGATCAGTCCGGCCTGCTCGATGCCGTACACGGCGCAGGCCTCGTCGTTGTCGGGCAGGTCGCCGCTGATGCCGACCGCGCCGACCACGTCGCCCTCGGCGTTCTTGATCAGCACGCCGCCCGGCACCGGGATCACCCGCCCGTCGGAGGCGCTGGCCAGCGCGGTGAAGAAGGCCGGGGCCATTTCGGCCCGTTGCGCCAGGGCGCGTCCGCCGAGACCCATCCCCAGGGCGCCCCAGGCCTTACCCTGGGCGATCGCCGGCCGCAGGATGCCGGTGCGGTCCTGCCGCTTGAAGGCGACCAGGTGGCCGCCGGCGTCGAGCACTGCGACGGTCAGGGGCTTCATCCCCTGGCTGGCGGCATGCTCGAGGGCCGCGTCGACGATCCGCGACGCCTTCTCCAAGTTCAAGCTGGTCATGGTTTGGGTCCCTGGGTTGAGGCTGCCGCGGCGCCCAAGGGCAGGCTCACCGCAAATATCCGCTCGTAGAGGTGCTCGGCGAACCGCCAGCGGCCGTCGGGACCGGCGACGCAGCGGCCCTCGACATTGCCGACCCGCATCTGCAGGTCGGTCTCGGACACCTCGGGTTCGAAGGCGTAGTTGGTCAGCACGGCCTTGATCCGGGCCTCGGTGTCGCTCACCGGCCTGACCTCGACATTGGCCCACAGGTGGCGGGTCGTGCGCCGCGGGTCCGACAGGCGCCCGCGATAAAAGGCTTCGATGGCGGCGCGGCCGCGGTGCTCGGCCTTTCCCGGGCGGAACAGCGCCGCCTCGGTGAAGAGCTCGGCCACGGCCTCGGGCCGGCGCTGGTCGACGGCGTCACTGAACCGGAACAGCACCAGGGCCGCGGCGGCCGGGCCGCCCACGGGCTCGCCGGCGGCGTCGGTGACGACGATCGTGGTGTCCGGCGTGTTGTTCGGCATGATCGCCTCCTCCTGGGTGGCGCCTTCAGCGCACCTGGGCGAGGTCTCGGACTTCATGCCGCAGCTGTCAAGACGTGGGTGAATAAAGGCGAGTTAAGTCCGGAGTATTTCAGTATAAATCGGAATATGTCTCTATGTATCGAGCGATCTTTTCCGGCGTATACTTGCGGAGCCGCCGCGCGGTTCAGCCCTGCGGGACTTTCCCGGCCGCCCGGCCTCGCCGGGGCTGGCGGTCGCGAAAGGGGAGGGGCGGCTTGCCGGGAGCGGACGCCGGTGGCGCGGGTCGGAGGTTCTCCGCCACGCCGCGGCGGAGGATCAGGCTGGCCTCCAGGCCGCCCTGCGGATGGTTGCGCAGCACCAGCTCGGCCTCGTTCTTGTCCGCCAGGGTCTTGGCGATGGTCAGTCCGAGGCCCACCCCGTCGATCCCCTTGGCCCCGAAGGGGTCCAGGCGCACGAAGGGCTTCAGCACCAGGTCGACCTTGTCGGGTGGGATGCCCGGCCCGTGGTCGCGGATGCGGATGTGGACCTCGCGGCCGATCCAGTCGGCGGTGACGTCCGCGGAGCCGCCGTACTTCAGCGCATTGTCCAGCAGGTTGCCCAGGCATCGCTGCAACGCCCGCGGCCGGGCCTCGACGTCGCACCCGCTGCGCCGGGCGAAGGTCACCGCCTTGCCGGCGTCGGTGGCGTCGTCGACCAGGATGTCGAGGAGGTGGTCGAGCGCGAGCGGCGCGAACGGCTCGTTCGTCTGGTTGCTTCGGGAGTAGTCGAGGCCTTCGCGGATCAGCGCCTGCATGGCGCCCAGGTCGTCGATCAGCCGGCTGCGCAGCGCCGGGTCCTGGACCTTCTCCAGCCGCAGCCG
Organism: Phenylobacterium hankyongense; assembly: GCF_003254505.1. NCBI lineage: Bacteria > Pseudomonadati > Pseudomonadota > Alphaproteobacteria > Caulobacterales > Caulobacteraceae > Phenylobacterium > Phenylobacterium hankyongense. The sequence goes on from NZ_QFYP01000001.1 coordinate 2,207,877, forward strand.
CAGCCGGGTCATCGGGGTCTGCAGGTCGTGGGTGATCGAGGCCAGCATGTGGGTCCGCTCGGTGACGTGGTCCCTCAGCCGCGCCTGCATGGCGTTGAACGCCTGGGCCGCCTCGCGCACCTCATAGGGTCCGCGTTCCGGCAGCGGCAGGGTGTCGAGATCACCGCCCAGGGCCTGGGCGGCGCGCGACAGGTTCTTCAGCGGCGCGGCGGCCATGCGGGCGGCGAAGAAGGCGAGGCCGGCGACGGCGATCGCCGAAATCAGCACGAACAGCGGATCGAGTTCCGGCAGGTCGGCCGTCGACCCATGCGGGCCGCGGACCTGCAGCTTCACAAGTTCTCCGTCAGTCAGGCGCGCGGTGACCACCCAGCAGTTGAACTGGTCGGAGAAGGCGCTGACCGGCGAGGGCCCGAAGCACGACCAGGACAGCGCCCGGTCGGCCTGGGCGACGCTCTTGGTCCGCAGGCTGAGCGCCCGGGCGAGTTCCGGATCGGCCTGGGTGATCCGCTCCGCGCCGCTGGACCGCCGGATGCCCGGCACGCCTTCGGTCAGCAGCTGCGTGCGCAGCGGCTCCGGCGCGCGGCCGGCGACGGAGAGGAAGTCGTCCAGGCGGTCCACCAGCCGCCCCAGCCGGATGCGATGCAGGTCCGAGATCCGCCGCGTGTCGGCCATGCCCAGCGCCAGGCTGGCCGAGCCGATGACCCCAATCAGCAGGAAGACGAACAGCCGCCCCGCCATCGATTGGAAGTATTGGCGGAAGTTCATTCGAAGGTGACCGCCGCGGCCAGCACGTAGCCCTGGCCCCTGACCGTCATAATCAATTCGGACGCCCGCGCATCGTCGTCGAGCTTCTGCCGCAGCCGGCTGATCTGCAGGTCGGCGATCCGCTGGGCGGAGGTGGCGGTCTGGCTCGGCTGGGACGTGAGGGTGAGCAGTTGCTCGCGGGTGAGCACCTGGTTGGCGTGTTCAACGAAGAACTTCAGCAGGCTGTATTCGCTGCCCGACAGCATGACGACCCGTCCCCGGGAATCGGCCAGGCGGCGGTTCTCGAAGTCGAGGGTCCAGCCGCGGAACACGGCGCGCTTCGGCGGCGCCGCTTCCTGGGGCTTCAGCGGCAGGTAGGCGCGCCGCATCACGCTGCGCACCCGCGCCGTGAGCTCCCGGGGGTCGAACGGCTTTGCGATGTAGTCGTCCGCGCCGACCTCCAGGCCGATGATCCGGTCGATCGGTTCGCCGCGCGCGGTCAGCATGATGATCGGGATGTTGCGGCGGCTGCGGCTCTCGCGGCAGAGGGTCAGGCCGTCGTCGCCGGGCAGGTTCAGGTCCAGGATGATCAGGTCGACCGGCTGGGCGTCCAGCACCGCATTCATCGAGGGGCCGTCGGCCGCGGTCAGGACCAGATAGCCGGCGGCGCCGAGTTGCTCGGCGACCAGGGTGCGGATCTCGACGTCGTCGTCGACCACCAGAAGCGTGTGCTGATGCGCATGCCCGGAGGCGGCGTCGGCGGGCGGTTCCTGCACAGCGTGTATCGCCATCGTCCTTCCCAGAGAACTGCGGACCTCAGGGCCTCTTTTCGGTTCGCAGAAGAGTACCGCATCGGGCCGCCCGGTGTGAAGTCCCCGTAGTATGTCGAACTGTGTCGAAGTAACTCAAAGAGGATACATTCGGATAACCACAGTAAACGTAATAAATATATTCCCGAACCTGGGGAGTTAGACTAACTGCCTTCCTATGTTGGTGGAGCAAGGCTGCCTGAAGGCGGCCGGCTTGGTTGGAGGAAATGATGGGACAGTTCGCAGTCAACTCTCGGCCCGTGACGGTCGCCTTGCGGATGGCCGTCGCCGGCCTGGCCGCCCTGGGCGTTTCGGCGGCGACGTCCGGCCCGGCGCTGGCGCACCACTCGTTCGCGATGTTCGACCAGAGCAAGAAGGTGCAGCTGCAGGGGACGGTGAAGGATTGGCAATTCACCAATCCGCACAGCTGGCTGCAGTTGTTGGTCGACGAAAACGGTCACCAGATCGAGTACAGCATCGAAGGCGCCAGCGTGAATACCCTGATCCGCCGCGGCTGGGGCGTCAACACCTTCAAGCCGGGCGATAAGATCACCATCGTCGTCTACCCGATCAAGACCGGTCAACGGGGCGGCGCCTTCCTTTCGGCCACGTTGTCGAACGGCAAGACGATCAGTTCGGGCATCACGCCGAACTAGGCGCGCCGATCGACACAGGACTGCTGAAAAACGAGTTGGAAGGGAACGCATGAAGAAGCGCATTCACCAGCCTTGGCTGGCGACCGCGGTGGTCGGCCTTGCGGCGGGGGTGAGCCTGCTGGCCGGCGGTTCGTGGGCGCAGACCGCCCACTATCCCGCCGGGAGCCCCAAGCTGCCGAGCTTCTCGAGTCTGCCGGACTGGAGCGGGATCTGGGAGCGCGACGGGGACAACGTCTGGGACAACCGCATTCCCGTCGGCGTGCCGCAGGATCCGCCTTACAACGCCGACTATCAGAAGCGGCTCGATGACGCCCGCAAGGCGGCGGGTCCGCGGGCGGGGCGCTACGGCCCGGGCGGCCCGATGCAGACCATGCCCGGCATGATGAACATGCTGTTCCCGATGGATATCCAGATCAGTCCCGTTCAGGTGACGATCATGAGCGAAAACGGCTCGCCGCGGCGGATCTACACCGACGGCCGCGCCGTCGAGGCCGACGACACCCTGCCCACCTCCACCGGCCACTCGGTCGGACGCTGGGTCGGCAAGGAGCTGCTCGTCGACACCTGCTGCATCCGCAAGGACACCCGCCTGCCCGGCGGCGGCCCGCACAGCGACGCGCTGCGGATCAAGGAGCGGTTCTACCTGCGCGACCACAAGACCCTGGTCGACGAGATCACCGTCGAGGACCCGAAGGCCTTCGCCAAGCCCTGGACGACCGAGAAGATCTGGTATCGCCGGCCGGACTGGGAATCGGTCGAATACAATCGCGACGAGAACAACCGGGAAGCCGCCGGAAACAACGGCATCGTCGAACCCGACGCGCCTAAGTAACGCTGACTCCCGGGGAAAAGATCATGGTCAATAAATACTTCAGCCACGTCGCGATCTGCGCGCTCCTCGGCCTCACGGCCTGCCAGACCGCGGGCCCGACCGCGGGTGGTCCCTCGGCGGCGCCCGGCGCGCCCAAGGTCGCCGACGCCGAGACCCTGCAGAAGGCGACCAGCCTCGCCATCGGCAATCTCGCCTGGGAGAGCGTCAAGGTCACCAACGTGCAGGTCGCGGGAAACCAGGTCAAATGGACCGGGGTCACGCGCTCGCATCAGTATCCGTGCGCCGCGGACCTCGATGGCCAGAACTCGTTCTGCGACCAGGGCGAGCCGCAGGTCGGCGCGGCCGCGGAGTCGGCCTATGGGGCCGAGGCCGCGCCGGCCCGCCGGCCCGCGGCCGAGGCCTCGCCGCTGATCCGCAACGCCGTCACGGTTGGCCCGACGGACCGCAGCTACCTCTATTACATCCCGGCCAGCTATAATCCGACCGGCTACAACTTCGTGGTCTACGCGCTGCACGACAACGGCCAGACCGCAGAGGAGTTCGCGAAGCAATCCGGCTGGATGAAGGTCGCCGACGAGAACGGCTTCGTGGTGGTCTTCCCGCAGGCGGTCAACAAGACCTGGGCCCCCAACAGCGGCGGCGAGGACCTCTACCTGAAGGCGGTCTACGACCACGCCAGCACCCATCTGATGGTGCGCGCGCCTGGCGGTCAGGGCGGCCAAGGCGGCGGTCAGGGTGGCGGCCAGCGCGGCGGCCAAGGCGGAGAAGGCGGCCAAGGCCGCGGCGGAGCGGCCGGTGCGGAAGGCGCGGAGGGTGCGGCCCCGCGAGGCGGCGGCGGCGAGGGCGCAGATCCGCGCGTGCCGCGCGCGCCTCACGCGACAACCTGGCATCCGTTCAACTATCTGACGGGCGCCGGCGCGGGCGCGATCGCAGCCCAGGAGTTCGCCGTCAGCAGTCCCGGCGTCTACGCCGCGGTCGCGACCGTGGACGGCGTCGCCTACGATGCGGCCCTCGCGAAGGGCGATCAGCCGGCGCAAGGCTATTTCGAGAACCAGCGCGGCGGGAAGAACGCCGAGCCGACCTGGAAGCAGCTCAAGAAGCAGGTGCCGGTCCCGACGTGGCTGTTCACGCACGGCGCGCCGAACCCCGTGGAGTCCAAGCTCACCGCCTACTGGAAGCGGAGCAACGGGGTCGCCCCGGCCGCCCAGACCCGCGTCGTCGACGGCTTCCAGACGACGATCTACCGCAACCCGCAGCACCAGATGCAGCAGGTCCGCACGACCGTCCTGCCGGCCGCCGCCAAGTACGACCAGGCGATGAGCTCGGCGATATGGAACGACTTCTTCAAGCACACCGCCCGCTGGACGTCGTCGCCCAACGGCGACGTCGGCTCGGTGATGACCGAGGCGGAGGTGAACAAGAGCTTCGACGTCCGTTCGACCACCGTGAACGGGGTGACCTACAAGTACTACGTCAAGACGCCCTCGACCTATCGCAAGGGCCAGTCCCTGCCGCTGGTCATCTCGGCGCACGGCGCGATGTACCCGGCCTGGCTCTATCTCAGCCAGATCCGGATGCATGAGGTCGGCGAGAAGGAAGGCTTCATCACCGTCTACATAAGCGGCCAGAAGGACCGCTGGGACTTCACCCGCGCCGACGGCACGGACGCCAAGTTCATCGAGCAGGTGATCGCCGAGACGGGCGCCAACTACGGGATCGATAAGTCCCGGGTCTACATGCAGGGCTTCTCGTTCGGCAGCGGCATGACCTACATGATGGGCGTCGCCCACCCGACCCTGTTCGCGGCGGTCTCCCCGAACAACGGCATCGGCCCGATGTCTCCGGACGTCGTGGGCCGGATGGCTGCGCTCAAGGCCAAGTCCGACGTCCGCATCCCGATGATGATCGTCTACGGCGCCGTCGACGCGGGCGGATCCACCGACGGCAAGATCCCCGGCAAAGGCATCCTGCGTGACGCGATCGACGAGATGAAGGCGTACAACCACATCGCCACGCCGGACCGGGTGGCGACGTACGACAGCCCGAACTCCGCGCCGTACGATGTGCTGGTGCTGGGCGGCAAGGCGGTGAAGGCCGGCGTCGATCCCCGCTATCCGGCCGGGCGCTTCCACATCACCGAATACTCGAGCAACGACGCCACGCCGCGCAACCTCTTCAACTTCGTCTGGGTCACCGACCTGCCGCACGGGGGCGACGCTCGCGAGGCCCAGCTGGAGTGGGACTACTTCAAGCATTGGCGGCGCAACGCCGATGGGACGCTGACCTACAGCGCCAAGTAATCCGCGGATCGGCGGGGCCCACTCTCGGGGCTCCGCCGACACCTTCGCCCGTCCGCTGGTGGCGGCGGGCGCCCGCGCACGGGTCGCTGGGCCGGTCGTTGGGCCGGGCTCGGACAACAAGAAACTTGGGTTGGGAGCGGACATGACCTCAGGCGAGAACACCGGCGTCCAGGCGGCGATCGACGCGAGCCCCATGAGCGGGTTCCAGGTCTCGATTGTCCTGCTCTGTGCGGCCATTGCGATGATCGACGGCTTCGACACCCAGGCCATCGCGCTCGCCGCGCCGCAGATCGCGGGCGCCTGGAAGGTCGCGCCGGCGGCGTTCGGCAATGTCTTCGCGGCCGGGCTGCTGGGCAGCCTGGTGGGAGCGCTGGTGTTCGGCGTCGCCGCCGACCGCGTCGGCCGCAAGCCCAGCCTGCTGGTGGCGATCCTGCTGTTCGCCCTGGTGTCCCTGTTGACGCCGTTCACCACCTCCACCGGGGCGCTGGCCGCCGTCCGGTTCCTGACCGGGATCGGGCTGGGGGGCGCGCTCCCGGCCATCATCTCCATCACCTCGGAATATTCGCCGACCCATCGCCGGGCGACCATCGTCTCGCTGATGTTCTGCGGATTCCCGCTGGGCGCGGTGGTGGGCGGGGTGTCGGCCGCCTTCCTGATCCCGGCCTTCGGCTGGCCGAGCCTGTTCTACATCGGCAGCCTCGCGCCCCTGTTGCTGCTGCCGGTGATCGCGCTGGCGGTTCCGGAATCCGTCCGCTTCCTGGCGCAGGCCGGAAACCGCCGGGCGGTGGAAACCATCCTGCGCCGCATGAAGGCGCTGGCGGCCTGGGATGGCGAGATGCGGGTCGGGGCCGACGAGCCCCGGGCGTCGATCGCCACCCTGTTCGCAGAGGGCCGGGCGCTGGGCACGGTCATCCTGACCGTCACCTTCCTGCTCAGCCTGATGCTCTCCTACTTCCTGGTGAACTGGTGGCCGCTGATCGCGCGCCAGGCCGGGATGCCGATGAAGAGCGCGGTGCTGGGCGTCGCGGCGCTCAACATCGGCGCGATCGCCGGCTGCCTGGTGATCGGCCGGCTGGCCGACCGCCGCGGTCCGGCCCTGCCGATCGGCTGGGCCTACGCCCTGGGCGCGGTGGCCATCGCCGGGATCGGCCTCAGCGCCCATTCCGCGCCGTTGATGCTGACGGTCAGCGCCGTGGCCGGCGCGCTCAGCATCGGCGCCCAGATGTGCGTCGTGGCGCTCGGCGCCACCTTCTACAAGACCGCCCTGCGCGCCACCGGGGTCGGCTGGCTGATGGGCTCCGGGCGGATCGGCGCCATCCTCGGCCCGATCTTCGGCGGCCTGCTGATCGCCGCCGGCGTCAGCGTCCCCAACCTCTTCCTGGTGGCCGGCGCGGTGTCGCTGGCCTGCGCGCTGGGCGTCTTCGCCATGGGCTGGTTCGTGCTCCGCGCCGGCGCGACCGCCGCACCCGCCATCGGCGCGGCCGCGCCGATGGCTGGCGAGCCCTAGCCCATGCCCGGCAACGCCTCGCGCCCCGCAACGACTGGGAGACCTTCATGAAACGCCGTCTGATCGGGTCCGCCGCGATCGCCGTCGCCCTGGCCCTGGGCGCCGCCCTGCCGGCGAGCCCCGCCTTCGCCCAGCCGGCGCTCTCCGGCGACCAGCTGGCCACCAAGGCCGGGCCGCTGGTCATCCACCCGGTGAACCACGCCAGCTTCGTGATGAGCTGGAACGGCAAGGTCGTCTACGTCGATCCGGTGGGCGGCGCGGACCGCTATGCGGGGCTGCCCAGGCCCGACCTGATCCTGATCACCGACATCCACGCCGACCACATGGACGCGCCGACCCTGGCCGCGCTGAAGGGGCCGAAGACCTCGATCGTCGCCCCGGCGGCCGTCCGGGCGGCGCTGCCGGCGGACCTGCAGCCGGCGGTGCACGCCCTGGCGAACGGCGAGACCACGACGGCCGAGGGGATCCGCATCGAGGCGATCGCGATGTACAACACCACCCCGGAGCGCGCGAAGTTCCACACCAAGGGCCGCGGCGACGGCTACGTCCTCACCCTGGGCGGCAAGCGCATCTACATCGCCGGCGACACCGAGCCGACGCCGGAGATGCTGGCGCTGAAGGCCATCGACGTGGCCTTCATCCCCATGAACCTGCCCTTCACGATGACGCCGCAACAGGCGGCCGAGGCGGTGCGCGCCTTCAAGCCGAAGGTCGTCTACCCCTACCACTCGCGCGGCAGCGACGTGGGCGAGTTCGCCCGCCTGGTGGGCACGGACGCCGGCGTCGAGGTCAGGTTGCGGCCATGGTACTGAGCGCCCGCCGCCACATCGCCATCCGCCGAGCCAACCCAAGTCGCGGGGCAAGAGCAGCATGACCCTTCATGACGTCAGCCACTGGCTGGGAAGCACGCCGCTGAGCAGCGTGATCCAGGAGGTGACCTGGGTCATCCCCCTGGTCCAGAGCATCCATATCCTGGCCATCGCCGCGGTGATGTCCTCGGTGCTGCTGCTCGACCTGCGGCTGGCCGGTGTGGTCGGCCGCGACGATCCGATCGGCGCCTTCAGCCACCGCTACCTGCCGTGGATCTGGTGGGGCGTGCTGGTGCTGCTGATCACCGGCTCGACCCTGGTCATCGGCGAGCCCAAGCGCGCGCTCGAGAACCCGACGTTCGGGATCAAGATGGGCCTGCTGGCCGCCGTGCTGGTGATCACCGCGGTGTTCCAGCGGCCGCTGCGGACCGACAAGCTCTACTGGGCGTCGCCGTCGCGGCGGCTGCAGGTCAAGGCCCTGGCCTGGGCCTCGCTCGGCCTGTGGGCGGCGATCGTCGTGTGCGGGCGATGGATCGCCTACAGCCTGTGACCCTGCCGTCCGACCTACACTCACCGTTTCGAGGAAGAACATGACCTTCGGTGAATTGCTGAAAGCGATCGAGGCGACGCCGGTGGCGACCGCGCTGCGCGAAAGCGGCTTCCTGTTCCCGGCGGTGGAAACCGCCCACGTCCTGGCCATCACCCTGGTGGTGGGCACGATCGCCATCGTCGACTTCCGCCTGCTCGGCGTGCCCGGCCACACCAAGGGGGTGCGGCGGCTGACCGCCGACGTGCTGCCGTTCACCTGGGGCGCCTTCGCGGTCGCGCTGATCTCGGGCGCGCTGCTGTTCGCGTCGGCGGCGACCAAGTACTGGGCCGACATTCCGTTCCGCATGAAGATGGTGCTGCTGGTCCTCGCCGGCCTGAACATGGTGTTCTTCCACCTCATCACCTGGCGCTCGGTGCACGTCTGGGACGAGGTGGTCAGGACGCCCTTCGCCGCCAAGATCGCCGGCGCGACCTCGCTGCTGCTCTGGATCGGCGTCGTGCTCTTCGGCCGGTGGATCGGTTTCACGGTGAGCTGAGCCGTGAAAGCGGATCGCGCCCGCATCAACCCGGATCCTCGCGGGCGCTCGCGCGCCACTCGGTGGGCGATGGTCATCGGCCTCGGCGTCCTTGCGGTCGCCCTGGCGCTCTTCGTGCGGAGCGCTCAGCGGGAGGCGCGGTTGCTGCGGGCCGATCCCGCCACGGCGGGGGCCGACCCGCAGCTCATGGCCTTCGCCCGGCCGGCCGGGGCCTCGATCTATCGCTCGCGATGCGCCAGCTGCCACGGCGCGGCCGGGAAGGGCGACCCGAGCCGCGGCGTTCCCAACCTCACCGACACCGACTGGCTCTACGGCGGCGGCGAGGTCGCCGAGATCGAGCGGGTGGTGGAGCATGGCGTCCGGGCGCGCGATCCCAAGACCCAGGCGCTGGCGGTGATGCCGGCCTACGCCTCGCCCGTGCCCGCGAAGTCGGAAGCGGGCCTCCAGCCGCTGTCGCCGGCGGATATCCGCGACATGACCGAATTCCTCCAATACCTGGGCCATCACGCGGAGGACCCAGCGGCGGCGGCCCGCGGCTCGGTGGTCTACCACGGCCGCGGCGGCTGCTACGATTGCCACGCCCAGGACGCGCAGGGGGACGCCGCCATCGGCGCGCCCAACCTCACCGACGACGTCTGGCTCTACGGCGGCGGAAGCCGGCCGTCGGTCTTCAACTCCATCGCCTACGGCCACGCCGGCATTTGTCCGGCCTGGGCCACCCGCCTGCGGCCCGCCGCGATCCGGCAGGTCGCGCTCTACGTCTATTCGCTCTCCCACCGCCGGTCTTCGGCGCACGCATCCAGGTGACCCATGGCGCCGGCGACTGACACAGCTGCCTCCGATCGCCCCGACTGGCGCGACATCAACCGGGTGAGCTACCGGCGCTCGCTGGTCCTGATGTCGGTCGGCGCGCTGATCGGCCTGGGCCTGGCCGGCTACGCCCTGTTCACCGCCAAGGGCACCTCGACGCTGCTGGTGCCGCCGGAGGACGTGGCGATGGTCAATCAGCAGCCCATCTCCCGCAGCGATTTCAACACCCAGATCCAGTCGCTCTACGCCGTCGACCCGGCGCACGCGACGCCCGCCCAGCGCCGGAAGGTGCTCGACGACATGATCCGTGAGGAGCTGTTCGTCCAACGGGGCCGGGAGCTCGACGTGGCCGCCGTCGACCCGGAAGTGCGCGCGGCGATGGTCAATTCGGTGGAGCAGGAGATCGCCGCCGACGCGATCACCAGCCACCCCAGCGAGGCCAAGCTCCGCGACTATTACGCGGCGCACCGGGCGAAGTACGCCAGCGAAGGCATGATGACCCTCGTCGACATGGTCTTCCCGGCCGCGTCGCCGGACCTCGTCCGACAGGCTGCGGCTGCCTTGAAGGCTGGGACGCCGGCCGCCGAGGTCGAGGGTCGCTTCCATGGCCGGGACTCCGGCCGGGTGAACGGCGAGGAGTTCTATTTCGCCGCCAGGCTCCACCTCGGCGACAAGGCCTTCGACGCAGCCCGCGCGCTGCCGGCGGGCGGCGTCTCCGCGCCGATGCAGGAGAGCGACGGCGTACACCTGCTCTACATGCTCAAGAACACGCCGCCGGTGCCGATGGACTTCGCCCAGGCGCGTGAGCGGGTGGTGGCCGACTACCTGAACGACGCGATCAAGCGGCTGCAGGGCGGCGACGAGAAATTCTTCCGCAAGCGCGCCAACATCCTGATCGCCAAGGACCTGCGCCCGAGGGATCAGCGTCGATGACGGCGCGGCTTGCGGGATGGTGGCGCGTCCTGCTGTGGGCGCTCGGCCTGTCGGCGATCCTGGCCGGCGCGGCGCACGCCCACACCCGCAGCGAGTCGCATTCGGTCTGGGAGATCAATGGCGCCAACGTCGACCTGGTGATGACCATCGGCGAGGTCGAGCTGCGCCGGCTGGCGCCAGCGGCGGGGCCGCCGCCGTCGGACGCGCAGGTGACGGGCTATCTGGCCGCGCGGGTCTATCCCTCGGCCGCCGGCCGGCGCTGCGCCCTGGTCCCGCCGGTGGAGACGCTGTCCGCCACCGCGGGCTATCGGAAGTACGACTTCACCTTCCGCTGCCCGAGCGCGACGGAGATCTCGATCACCTCCCGGGCCTTCTTCGACGTCGCCCCGACCCACACCAACTTCGCCCAGATCCAGAACGCCGCGAGCGGGGAGTTCACCGAGCAGCTGATCACCCGCGACCGGCAGACCGTGGAGGTCACCGGCGGGGAAGACAGCAAGTTGCTGACTGCCAGCTTCCTCGACTTCATCCGCATGGGCGTGATGCACATCTTCACCGGCGTCGACCACATGTCGTTCCTGCTCGGCCTGGTGCTGATCTCGCGCCGGCTGCGCGACCTGGTGTTCGTGGTCACCGGCTTCACCATCGGCCACAGCCTGACGCTGGCCCTGGCGGTGACCGGGATCATCCGGCCGCACGCCGAATACATCGACGCGCTGGTGGCGCTCACCATCGCGCTGATCGGCGCGGAGAACGTGGCGGTGCAGACCCGACGGCCGGCGGCGGTGGCGGCGGGGGTCGCGCTGCTGCTGGCGGGCATGGCCGGGCTGAAGATCTTGGGACTGGGCGGATTGCCGAGCCTGCTGCTGCTGGGGGCGGGCCTGTTCACCAGCAACTACCTGATGGTGTCGGGCCGGCTGCAGGACGCCGGCCGGCTGCGGATGGTCATCACCCTGGTGTTCGGCCTGATCCACGGCTTCGGCTTCGCCGCGGGTCTCCTGGAGATGCAGATCCCGCCGGTGCGCCTGGGCGAGCTGCTGGTCGGCTTCAACATCGGGGTCGAGATCGGCCAACTGACCTTGGTGCTGGCCGCGAGCCTGGCGGTGGTGGCCCTGACCCGGCTGAAGCTGGCGCCGCCCAGGGCGATCGTCGTCGACGTCGCCTCGGCCTTCCTGGCGGGGCTGGGGGTCTTCTGGTTCGTCAGCCGCAGCTATGCCTGACGCCGCGCCCGCGGACCTGCTTCCGTAGCCGGGACAGCCGCGACCGAGGCCGGTGAGGCGCCGGCCCTGAGCGTGTCCAGCCACAGGTCGAACATCGCCCGCTGGCGGGCCGGGGATATGCGGCCGACGCCCAGCAGCACCTGGACGCCGATGCCGTCGACCAGCGCCACCAGGCTCTCGCTGGCATGGCGGATGTTGACGTCGGCGGCCACGTCGCCTTCCTGCTGCGCGCGGGCCAGCAGCCCCGCGAGCCGGCTGCGCCATTCGCCGTAGCGCAGGCGCATGACGCGGGCGACCTCGTCGTCATAGCTGGAGCGCTCCCAGTACCCCACCCAGATCCGCCAGTACCCCCGGGTTTCGGCGGTGAGCGGCAGGGCGAAGGCGACCACGTCGCGGATCGCCTCCACGGCCGGCGTCCGCTCGGCCGCACGCTCCATCCGCTCGCGCACCAGCTTGGCGGAGTGCTCCGAGGCCTCGATCAGCAACTGGTCCTTGGAGTGGAAGTAGTGGGTGAGGGCGCCGGTGGTGAAGCCCGCCTCGCGCGCGACCTCGCGCACCGTCAGGCCGGCGATGCCGTCGCGCATGATCACCCTCAGGGCGGCGGCGGCGAAGACCTCGCGGCGTTCGTTGTGATCGACTGTTCTGGCCATTCGAGCTTCACCCCCAGTGCGACCTCTGCCTGACGGGGACCGTGGCTGGCAAGCCCAAACCATACGCTTGTTATATAACGGTGGTTACGGAATCCCTTTCGCTTCGCAGAACGTGTGTTATGTTTTGCCCCATAAGGCGGGAGGCGCGGGCCTTGGGCCCCGGACCTCCTCGCTGGACATAGGGGGAGACCATGGGCCGCTTGACCCGTGCCGCTGTGCTGTCCGCGTCCGCCCTGACCGGCTTCACCGTGGCCAATGCCGCGACCGCCGCGCCGGCCACCCCGCCCAACACGATCGAGGAGCTGATCGTCACCGCGCAGAAGCGCGAGGAGAGCGCCCAGACCGTCCCGATCGCGCTCACCGCCCTCTCGGGCGAGAGCCTCGAACGCCAGGGCGTGGTCGGCTTCCAGGACCTCGGCACGCAGGTCCCGTCCCTGCGCTTCGGCTCCGGGGTCACCGGCGGCGAGAACGTCATCACCCTGCGCGGCATCGGCAGCCAGAACACCACCAGCGGCGGCGACTCCCCGGTGGCCTACAACCTCGACGGCGTCTACCTGGCGCGCACCACCTCGGTCGATCCGGAGTTCTTCGACATCGACCGCATCGAGGTCCTGCGCGGGCCGCAGGGCACGCTCTACGGCCGCAACTCGGTGGGCGGCTCGGTGAACGTCATCACCCGCCATCCGACGCCGGAGTTCGCCGCCCACGCCGACGCCATGATCGGGAACTACGACGCGCGGATCTTCCGCGGCTGGGTGAACGTGCCGATCACCACCCAGGGCGACTTCCAGATGAGCGGCCGGCTGGCGGCGGTCTCGGCCGAGCACGACCCCTACCAGAAGAACCTGTTCGACGGTCCCGGCGCGCCGCACAACGGCGACGCCCAGGACTTCTGGATGGTCCGCGGCGAGCTGCTCTTCAAGTTCTCCCCGCGGGCGGATTTCCTGCTGATCGCCTCGACGTCGTGGAACGGGGCGCCGGCCGCCACCAAGACCCGCTGGGAGCTCGCGCCTGGGCGCTACGTCGGCGCGCTGCCCTATCTCACCGATCCGCGGCAGGTGCGGAAGAACTCCCCGGAGGACCTGGACCAGCGCAACCACTATGTCAGCGGAACCTTCACCTACGACTTCGGCCCGGCGACCTTCACCTCGGTGACCGGCTACGCCTACGGCTCGTGGCGGCAGTCCAACGATCCGGACGCCTCGGAGCTGACGCTCGCCAACAATCCCTACTGGACGCTTCGGCAGTTCCAATGGTCGGAGGAGGTCCGGCTGGCGTCCAACACTCCGGACCGTCCGCTGAAGTGGATCGTCGGCGCCTTCTACTTCAAGGAGAAGGCCTCCCAGACGTTCCAGTTCTTCGACACCGGGCTCAATTCGACGACGCCGTTCACCGACAATTTCATCTTCACCAACGGCGGCGACTTCAAGACCACGTCGTGGGCGCCCTTCGGCCAGATCGACTACGACCTGGCGAAGACCAGCGTCGGCATTCCGCTGACGGTCACCTTGGGCCTGCGCTACACGAAGGACACCAAGAAGGGCTTCGACTTCCTCAACTTCGAGCTGCCGAGGGTGCCCTTCGTCCTGCCGGCGTCGAAGAGCTTCGACCGCAGCTGGAACCAGACCACCGGCAAGTTCGGGCTGAGCTACCAGGCCAACCCGCAGTTGCTGATCTACGCCAACGCGTCGAAGGGCTATCTGTCGGGCGGCGGCCTGGTCGGCAACTTCCCGGGCATCTACCAGCCGGAGAAGGTCAAGGCCTATGAGGCCGGCTTCAAGTCGACCGTGCTGGACCGACGGCTGCTGATCAACGGCGCGATCTATCGCCAGGAGATCACCGACATGCAGGTGTTCGTCCAGGACATCACCGGCTCGCGCATCGACAACGCCGGCCGCGCCCACGTGAACGGCCTGGAGCTCGAGGCGATCGCCACCCCGGCGGACGGCCTTCGGCTGAACGCCTCGCTCACCTACACCGAGGCCAAGTACGACAGCTACGTCACCATCGACAATCGCTTCGCCACCGCCGCGCCGGGCTGCGACCCGGTGACCCGGCTGTGCGACTTCGCCGGCCACCGGCTGGTGCAGACGCCGAAGTACACCTTCGACGTCGGCGCCCAGTACACCTTCAACACCTCGTTCGGCCAGATCACCCCACGGGTCGACGTGTTCGCCTCGGGCGACCTGTTCTTCCTCTCGGCCAACTCGCCGTTCGACCGGCAGGGCGCCTACACCCTCACCAACGCCAACGTCACCTGGCGCGACCCGACCGGGCGCTATTCGGTGGAGGCGTTCGTGCGCAACGCCTTCGACAAGGACGTGATCTCCAACGACGGCCTGCAGTCCAACACCCTGGGCGGCGGCTTCGGGCTCGACAATTACACCTACTATCCGCCGCGCACCTTCGGGGTGCGCGTGGGCGTCGATTTCTAGGGGAGGCGGGCGATGGCCGAGGCGACCTGGGCGCTCACCAGCTTCTACCACACCGTGGTCAACTGCCGTGACCTCGACAGCTCGGTGGCGTTCTACAAGCTGCTCGGCTTCGAGGTGCTCAACGACCGCCGCCACGTCACCTGGCCGGACTTCGTGGCCGGGATCTTCGGCCTCAGGCGCGCCAACGGCCGCGGGGTGCTGATGGTGCTCCCGACCGACCGCGACGGGCCGATGATCGACCTGATCGAGTGGCTCGAACCCCGCGCGGCCTTTCCCGATCCGGCCCAGGCCGCGGAGACCGTGCCGCGCATCCTCGCCTTCCGCACCCGCAACGTGCTCCAGGCGCACCAGGCGCTGTCGGCCCAGGGCGTGCGCTTCACTCGCGAGGTCTACGAGCCCGCCCCGGAGCTGGGGCTGGTGGGCTCCTGCTGCTGCCACGATCCGAACGGCAATCTCATCGAACTGATCGAGCTGCAGCCGGGCGTGCGGCACTCGCGGGCCAACGAGGCCCTGGCGAGGACCCAATGAACGACCTTCGCCACCCGCATCCGCAGGCCATGAGCGGCGAGGAGCTGACGGCGCTGTTCGAGCAGGTCTCCAACTGGGGGCGGTGGGGACCGGACGACGAGCGGGGCGCGCTGAACCACATCGGCGCCGCGGAGGTCGCCCGCGCCGCGGCGCTGGTCCGCGAAGGCCGCACCGTCAGCCTGTCGCGCGACTTCCCGACCCAGCCGGGGCCGGAAAACCCCTGGCCGGCGCAGCACCACATGGTGATCGCCGGCGACGACCCTTGCGTGCCCGGCGTCGACGGCCTGGAGGTCTCCACCGACTACATCGGCATCGCCTTCCACGGCATGGCGTCGAGCCACATCGACGCGCTCTGCCACGTCTTCGCCCAGGGCCGCATGTACAACGACCATCCCGCCACCGAGGTGAAGAGCACCGGCGCGCGGCGCAACACCATCATGGCGGCCCGGGACGGGATCGTCGGCCGCGGCGTGCTGCTGGACGTGCCGCGGGCGCTTGGCGTCGCGTTCGTCGACCCCGAGCACCTGACCACCGCCGCCGAGCTGCAGGCCACCGAGGCGGCGCTGGGGGTGACGGTTGGCAAGGGGGACCTGCTGATGGTTCGGCTGGGTCGCGACGTCCGGCGGGCCGCGATGGCCGACCAGGCGGTCCCGGGCCTCGACCCCCGGGTGGTCGCCTGGCTGCACGAGCGCCAGGTGGCGGTGCTGGGCGGCGACGGGGTCCACGATCCGATCCCGTCCGGCGTCGTGCATCGGGACTGGGCCATGCCGATCCACATGCTGGGGCTGGCGGGCATGGGCCTGCACCTGATGGACAACCTCGACCTGGAGCCGCTGGCGGAGGTCTGCGCCGAGCTCGGCCGGTGGACCTTCCAGCTGGTGGCCGCGCCGCTGAGGATCGCCGGCGGCACCGGCTCGCCGCTCAATCCGATCGCCATCTTCTGAAGGACCGCGCCATGGGACCAACGACTGTGAACGCCGCCCAGATACATAACGGGCGTTATGTATCTTTCGAGATGGAGGATGGACGATGAAGTTCGACGTGTTCTGCGAGATCCAGCGCGCCTTCCCCTGGGGCGGCAAGGATGAGGCGAGCCTGTTCCGGGAGGTCCTGGCCCAGGCCAAGGCCGCCGAGGCTGCCGGGTTCGAGATCTGGTGGCAGGTCGAGCATCACGGGGCGCCGGAGTTCAGCTATTCCTCGGCGCCGGAGGTGGTGCTGACGGCCATCGCCATGACCACCGAGCGGCTGCGGGTCGGCCATGCCGGCGTGCTGGCCCCGTTCCGGATCAACACGCCGCTGCGGGTGGCGGAGCGCGGCGCCACCCTCGACGTGCTCTCCGGCGGGCGCTTCGAGCTCGGCCTGGCCAAGTCGGGCGGCAAGGAGTGGGAGACCTTCGGGGTCAATCCGGACACCGCCCGCGACCAAGTGCGCGACGCCATGCACATGATCCCGCGCATGTGGACGGAGCCGGAGTTCGCCTGGACGTCCGCCGACTACGAAGTGCCGCCGCGCAACGTGCTGCCGAAGCCCCTGCAGAAGCCGCACCCGCGGCTGTGGCAGACCTGCGGCAGCCCCGACAGCTTCTACATGGCCGGCGAGATGGGGGTGGGCGCGCTCGGCACCACCCTGCTCAGCCCGGTGGCGTTCCTCGGCCAGATGCTGCGCGAGCACGACCGCGGACTGGCCGACTGCAAGGCGCCGGCCGGCAAGCTGGTCAACGCCCAGAAGGGCGTCTTCACCTTCGTCCACCTGGCCGAAAGCCGCGCCCAGGCCATCGCCAACGGCGCCGCCTGGTCGGCGCTCTGGTACGTCAACGCCGCGCCGGTGGTGTTCAAGGTGCCGCGGCGGATCTGGTACGACATGATCAAGAAGGGACTGCACCCCCACTCGGCGCGCGACACCGCCGCGCTTGCAGGCCTCGACCCCCACGAGGTGGAGATCCAGCCGGACGACCCGGAGGTGGTGAAGATCCTGAAGCGCATGGCCCAGGGCGCGGACATCAGCTTCCAGGAAGCCCACGAGGCGCTGGAGCCGCTGGACAGCGTGGTCATCGGGGACCCCGGCCATTGCGCCGAGAAGCTCCGCGCCTACCAGGCGATCGGCGCGGACCGAATGATGTGCCTGATGCAGTTCGGCTCGATCCCCCACGAGGCGGTGGTTCGCAGCATCGACCTCACCGGCGATCACCTCGTGCCGGCGTTCGCGCCGGAGAGGTTCGAGGCGGGGACGTCGGAGGCGGGCAGGTCCGACGACCTGGCCGTCACGGCGATCTGATCGCGGGCCGGGCCCCTGAGGTCCTGGCCACGACCGGGCCGGGTCCCTACATTCCGCGTGATAGGGAGAGACTCATGGCCAGCCTGAGATCGAAGATCGGCGCAGCGTTTGGCGTGGCGTTGGCGCTGGGGGTGCTTGTCGCCGCGCCTGCGGAGGCGCGTCGGGGTGGGAGTTTCGGCAGCCGGGGGATGCGCACCTATTCGGCGCCCCGGCCGACGTCGACCGCGCCCGGCTATGTCCCGCCCGTGCAACGCTCGATGACCGCGCCGCCGGCGGCGCAGCCGGGCGGAGCCTATGCGCCGCAACCCGGCACGCCCGGCTACGCTTCGGGCGGCGCCCGTGCTGGCGGCCGGTTCGGCGGCTTCGGCGGAGGATTGCTCGGCGGCCTGGTGGCCGGCGGCCTGATCGGCGGCCTGATGGGCCATGGCTGGGGCGGCGGCTGGGGGGGCGGCGGGGGCGGTGGCTTCCTGACCATCCTCCTCCAGCTGGCGATCCTGGCCTTCGTGGTCTCGCTGGTGATGCGCTGGTTCCGGCGACCGCGCGTGGCCGCGGCCGGCTTCAACAGCCCCTTCGAAGCGCCGGCCTACGGCGGCCCCTCGGGCTTTGGCGGCGGTGGCGGATTCGGCGGCGCGGCCCCGAGCCCACAGGCCCCCTATGTGCCCGCCTCCGGCCCGGCCTGGGAGATTCCGATCGACCAGCAGGACCGCGACGCCTTCGAGCGCCTTCTGATCGAGATCCAGGACGCCTTCGGCCGCGAGGACTACGGCGCGCTTCGCGAGCGCACCACTCCAGAGATCATGTCCTACCTCGCCGAGGAGCTGAGCGAGAACGCCACCCATGGGCGGCGCAACGAAGTCAGCGGCACGCGCCTGCTGCAGGCCGACGTCGGCGAGGCCTGGCGGGAGGGCGACACCGAGTACGCCACAGCGGCCATGCGCTACGAGGGCGTCGATGTGATGCGCGACCGCAGCTCGGGCGCGGTGCTGTCAGGCGATCCGGCCAAGGCGTCGCAGACCACCGAGCTCTGGACCTTCGCGCGCCAGGCCGGCGGGCCGTGGAAGCTGTCGGCCATCCAACAGGGCTAGACGGGTCGCGACCGACTTCATCGCGCTCGACATCTACGCCGGCCGGGTTCTTTGTAGACGGTTGAACGAACGTCGTTTTGAGCGGCGGAAGGCCCGACCATGTACAAGCGCATCCTGCTGGCCAGCGACGGCTCCGGCGAAAGCCTCGTCGCCCTGCGCGAGGGCGCGCTGATCGCCAAGGCCCTGCAGGCCGAGGTGTTCCTGCTGATCATCGAGCCTGACACCCCGGGCCGGCGAATGGCCGACGGCGTCTATCCCACCCCCCACGATCCCCACACCCGCGAGCTGCTGCAGCGGGGCCTCGCGCGGCTGGCCCGCCTGGGCGTCGCGGCCAGCGGCGAGGTGATGACCGGCGAACCGGCGGTCGCCATCGCCGCCCGCGCGCGGAGGTTCACCGCCGACCTGATCGTGGTCGGACACCGCCGGCAGAGCCTGCTGGAGCGATGGTGGTCGGGGGCCTCGGGGGCCTACCTCGTCGACAACGTGACCTGCAGCGTGCTGGTCGCCCGCGACGTCATCACCGACGAAGAGTTCGAAGCCCATCTGGCGGCCGCCTCGGCGACGGACACCCTCGTCGCCATCTAGCTGAACCGCGGCTCCGATCGGGCCCCGGCGGTTGGAAGTGGCGCTCTTATTGTCTAGTCATAATGAGCGCGCCTGCGCTTTCCTCCGCCCTGGGGATGGACATGACCCGACTGTGGTTTCGCGCCGCGCTGCTGCCGGACGGATGGTCGGAGCGCGTGCGCCTGGTGACCGAAGGCGCCGAGATCCGCTCAGTGCAAACCGGCGTCGCGCCTGAAGCGGGGGACGAGATCCAGGGCTTCGGCCTGCCGGGCCTCCCCAACCTGCACAGCCATGCCTTCCAGCGCGCGATGGCCGGGCGGAGCGAGCGTCGGGGCGGCGAACGCGACAACTTCTGGAGCTGGCGCACCCAGATGTACGCCCTGGCGCAGGCGATCACCCCCGCCGACCTCGAGGCCATCGCCGCGCTGGCCTATGCGGAGATGCTGGAAAGCGGCTTCCTGCGGGTGGGTGAGTTCCACTACGTGCATCACGACCGCGACGGGACGCCCTTCGCCGATCCGGCCGAGATGGCTGCGAGCCTGGTGGCGGCCGCGGCGACAACCGGGATCGGCCTGACGCTGCTGCCGGTCTACTACGCCCACGCCGGCTTCGGCGGGCTGGCGCCGAGCCCGGCCCAGCGCCGGTTCATCCACGACCCGGACAGTTACGCGCGGCTGCTGGAGGCCTCGGAACGGGCGCTGACGGGGCTCGAAGACGCGCGGCTCGGGATCGCCCCTCACAGCCTGCGCGCCGTGACGCCCGACGCGCTCACCCGCCTGGCGCAGCTGAGGCCGGACGGTCCGATCCACATCCACGTCGCCGAGCAGACGGGCGAGGTCGAGGACTGCCTGACGTGGTCCGGTCTGCGGCCGGTGGCCTGGCTGATGCAGAACCAGCCTGTGGACGCGCGCTGGTGCCTGGTCCACGCCACCCACGCCGAGCCGGGTGAACTGGCCGCGATCGCGGCGAGCGGCGCTGTCGTGGGCCTCTGCCCGATCACCGAAGCCAACCTGGGCGACGGGGTGTTTCCGGCCGCCGAGTTCGTCGCGCTGAACGGCCGGTTCGGGATCGGCTCGGATTCGAACGTGCTGATCGACGCCGCGCAGGAACTGCGGCTGCTGGAATACGGCCAACGCCTGGTGCGCCGCGAACGCAATGTCCTGAGCTCGGCAGACCAGATCTATGCCGCGGCCTGCGCCGGCGGCGCGCAGGCGCTGGCCGCGCCGGCCGACGCCTTGAGCCCTGGCGCGGCGGCGAACCTCATCAGCCTCGACGCGGACGATCCCTCGCTGTTGAGATCCACGCCGGACGAGATCCTGGGCCGGTGGGTGTTCGCCGCGCGGCGGCCGGTGGTGGACGGCGTCTGGCGCCGCGGCCGCAAGGTGGTCTCCGGCGGCCGCCACCACGCCCGCGATGCGATCGTGGCGCGATACCGCGACGTCCTGGAGCGTCTCCGCGCCTGATCCAAGCCTCGGGGGGACCGTTGACATAGGGTGGCCCCCTATCCTAGGTCCGCCTCATGCACACCATTCGTGAGAAACAGCGACTGCTTGCGCGGGTTCGCAGAATCCGGGGCCAGGTGGAAGCGATCGAGCGGGCCCTGGAGTCCGAAGCCGGCTGCGAAACCATCATGCACCAGATCGCCGGGGTGCGAGGGGCGATCGCCGGCCTGACGGCGGAGGTCATCGACGACCATATCCAGACCCACCTGGTGGACCTGGAAAAGCATCCTGGGGCGCTGAACACCGCGGCGGCCGAAGAGCTCATGGCGGTCATCCGCACCTATCTCAAATAAGGCTTGCAGCATGACGTCCCCTCAAACCTCGGCCGTCGGCCACAGCCACGTCTTCCTCGGCGCTGCGCACGAGGCTAGCGAGCGCCGGACCTGGGCGGTGATCTGGCTGTGCGGGGCGATGATGATCGGCGAGGTCGTCGGCGGCCTGGCCTTCGGATCGATCGCCCTGGTGGCCGACGGGCTCCACATGTCCACGCATGCCGGTGCGCTGCTTCTGGCGGCGCTCGCCTACACCTACTCGCGCAAGTACGCGCAGGACCCGCGGTTCAGCTTCGGAACTGGAAAGCTCGGCGACTTGGCCGGCTTCTCCAGCGCTATCGGGCTGGCGATGATTTCGCTGCTGATCGGCTACGAGGCGCTGACCAGATTCCTGCATCCGGTCGCCATCCACTTCGGCCAGGCGATCCCGATCGCCGTGCTCGGGCTGATCGTGAACCTCGCCAGCGCATGGCTGCTCAGCCGCGGCGGACACGATCACCACCACGGTCACGGCCATTCGCACGGCTCGGACGAGCATGACCACGCCGAAGAAGCGCACACCGTCCGGGCGTCCGGGGGCGCCCTGGTGCTCAGCGTGTTCGAGGACGGCGTTCCGCCGCGGTTTCAATTGCGGCGGCCGGCCGGCGCCCTGCTGCTGGCGAAGTCCATCGCCCTGGAGACTCGACGGGCGGACGGGGCCCGGCAGGCCTTCACCTTCACGGATCGTGGCGGCTACCTGGAGTCCGTGGAGGAGATCCCCGAACCGCATGCGTTCGCCGCTCGCCTGCGGATCGACGGAGAGGGCGACCACGAGGTTGTGTTCGAGGAGCACGATCACGACCACGCCGACCACCATCGCGACAACAATCTGCGCGCCGCCGTCATCCACGTCGCGGCCGACGCCGCCGTCTCCGTGCTGGTGATCATCGGCCTCGTGTTGGCGCGCGTGTTCGGCTGGGTCTGGATGGATCCCCTGGCCGGCCTGGTCGGCGCCTGCGTCATCGCCAGCTGGTCCTACGGCCTGATCCGGGACACCGGAGCCATCCTGCTGGACATGAACCCCGATCGGCGACTGGCCGATCGGATGCGTCGGACGGTCGAAGCCTGTGGCGACGAGGTGGCCGATCTCCATCTCTGGCGGCTGGGCCCGGGACACCTTGGCGCCATCGTTTGCGTGGCGACCAGCGCGCCGCGTGACGCGGCGTTCTACCGCCAGAAGCTGAGCGCCTTCCCGGCCCTGTCCCACCTCACCATCGAGATCGCCACGCCGGCCAGCTGACCGTGCCGGCCGTAGCCTCCCCGCTCAGGTCTTCTGGCGCATGGTCAGGCCGATCAGCACAGGCATCGCCAGCAGGACCAGCGGGTACTGCAGCAGCAGGCCGGCGATGATGGCGATCGCCAGCGGCTGCTGGATCCCCGATCCCTGGCCGATGGCCAGCGCCAGCGGGGTCAGCGTCAGGATGGCGGCCAGGGTGGTCATGGTGATCGGCCGCAGGCGTTCGCGGGCCGCCTGGCGCAGCGCCTCGCGGGTCGGCATCCGCTCGGCGAACTCGGCGTATTCGGAGACGAAGAAGATCGCCATCTCCGTGCCGATCCCGATGATCATGGTCATGCCCATCAGCGCGGTGATGTTCAGCTCGACCTTGGTCAGGAACAGCGCCGTGAACACCGCGGTGGTCGACAGCAGCGAGCAGCCGATGATGATCACCGGCAGCCACAGCCGGCGGTAGATGATCAGCAGCAGGATGAACTCGGCGATCAGGGCGGCGATGAACACCTTGGCGAGGCCGGCAAAGGCGATCTGCTGTTGCTGGTAGAGGCCGCCGAGCTCGTAGCGGACGCCCGGGCCCAGCATCCCCGGCTGGGCCAGCGCCGTCTTCACGTCGCCCACCGCCGCGCCCATGCCGCGGCCCACGATGCGGCCGGTGACGGCGATCATCGGCTGCAGGTTGTCGCGCGAGATCTCCGGCTGGCCGGTCACCGGGACGATGGTCGCCACCCGGCTTAGCGGGAACACATGGCCATCCGGGGCGCGGATCGGCAGGGCCGCGAGGTCCGGCTCGCGCAGGCTGAGCGCGTCGGGGAGGCGCACGCGGACGCCGACGATCTTGGTCGGCTGCGGCAGGTTGGTGGCCACCGCGCCGGCGATGGCGGTGGACAGCGCCTGGCTGACCTGGTCCGGCGTCATGCCTTCGATGCCGGTGCGGACCGGATCGACGCGGACGTCGAGGGCGTCGCCGGCCAGCCTCACGCCGCTCTTCACTTCGGCGACGCCGGAGATCTTCGAGATGGCGGCGGCCACGCGCTCCGCCTGCGGGATCAGGCTGGCGGTGTCGGCGCCATAGAGCTTGATCTCGATCGGCTGTGGCACGGCGGTGAGGTCGCCGATCAGGTCCTCCATCAGCTGCGCCACCTCGATCTGCACGCCGGGCACCAGGGCGGTCGCCTTATCGAGGACGGCGTTCATCACCTCGGGCGTGCCGCGCTTATGGTCGGGCTTCAGGCGCACGAAGTAGTCGCCGTGGTAGCTCTGGCCGAGGTTGCCGCCGAGCCCCGTGCCCAGCCGGCGCGAGAAGGTCTCGACCTCGGGCGTGGCCTTCAGGATGGCGTCGATCTGCGCCACCTCGCGGCCGGTCTCGTCGAGTGAGGTGCCGGGCTTGGTCGTGTAGTCGATGATGAAGCCGCCCTCGTCCACCTTGGGCATGAAGCCGGTGGGGACCGCGCGAGAGGTCATGAACCCGCCGACCAGCAGCACCGCGACGACCACCGCCAGGATCCACGGCCGCTTGAACACGGCGTCGAGCAGCCTCAGGTGTTGGCGCCCCAGCCAGCTGGTCCGGCCGGCCCCGGGATCGCGCCAGCGGTCGAAGTTGATGATGCGGCGGGCCAGCACCGGCACCACCAGCGCCGTCATCAGGTAGGAGATCGCCAACGCCGCGGCCATGGTGATCGACAGCGCCTTCGAGAAGGCGCCGGTCACGCCGCCCAGGAAGCTCAGCGGCAGGAACACGATCAGGGTGGCGAGGCTCGACCCGGTCAGCGGCGTCATGAACTCCCGCGCCGCCGGCATGACCGCGTCGGCGCCCATGGTCCCCTCGCCCTCGGGCCTGGGCGCGCCGGCGCGGCGGGCGATGTGCTCGACCATGACGATCACGTCGTCGATCAGCAGGCCCACGGCCGCGGCGATGCCGCCCATGGTCATGATGTTGAAGCTCATCCCGGCGATGCTGAGCACCAGCACCGTGGCGGCCAGGGTGGCGGGCACCACCAGCACGGCGATCAGGGTCACCCGCCAGCTTCGCAGGAACATGATCAGCACGATGGCGGCCAGCACCAGGCCGATCAGCACCGCATCGCGCACGCTGGAGGCGGACTGGGTGACGAGCTCGCTCTGGTCGTACCACTTCACCAGCCGGACGCCGGGCGGCAGCTTGAAGGTGGCCAGGCTGCCCTGCACCGCCTTGGCGATCTGCACGGCGTTGCCGTCCGGCTGCTCATAGACGTTGAACAGCACCGCCGGACGGCCGTCCTCCACCACCCGCGTCCACTGCGGCATGACGCCGTTGGACACCGTGGCCACGTCGCGCACCCGCACCACGCCGGTGGGATCGGAGCGCACCACGACCTCCGCCACGTCGGCGGCGCGCAGGATGCTGCGGTTGGAGATCACCAGGAACAGCTTGCCGCGATCCTGCAGCCGCCCGACCGCCTGCAGGCTGTTGCCGGCGCTCAGCGCGTTGGAGAGGTCGGTCATCGACAGGTTGTAGGCGGCCAGCCGATGCGGATCGGCGAGCACCTGCACCTCGGAGGTCTCGCCGCCCTGGACGGCGACCCGCGCCAGCCCGGGGATCGAGGAGAGCAGCGGCTTGATCTGGTACTGGGCGAGGTCCTGCAGCGCCACCGGCGAGGCGGTGTTCGACTCCAGGGCGTAGGAGATGATCGGGAAGACCGTGGGGTCCATCCGCCGGACCTCGTAGGCGGCGCCCGCCGGCAGGGTGGGGAGCGTCTTGGCGACGGCGGCGTCGACCAGCAGCGTGGAGGCGATCATGTCGCGCCCCCAGCCGAAGTCGATGGAGATCTGGGCCGAGCCGCGGCTGGTCTCGGAGCGGACGTCGAGCACGCCCGGCACCATCCGGATCGCCTCTTCCACGGGCCGGGTGACGAGCAGGGCGGTCTGGTCGGCGGGGCGGCTGCCGGCGTCGAGATCGACCACCACCCGGGGGAAGGCGACCTGCGGGAACAGTCCCACCGGCAGGCTGACCGCCAGCGCCACGCCCGCCGCGGCGAGCGCGAAGGCGATCAGCAGGATGGCGCGCCATTGCGCATCGAGGAAGCCGACGAACTTCATCGGGCGACGGCCGCGGTGCGCACCTGCGCCCCGGTCTCCAGCTGGTACGCGCCGTCGGCCACCAGGGGCAGGCGCGGATCGAGCGGACCCTGGACGACGTCCACGTCGCCGGCGTTGCGGACCACCGAGACGTCGACCCGCTGGGCCTTGCCGCCGCTGACCTGGAACACGTAGTCGCGCTGTCCGTCGTTGAGCACGCCGACGTGCGGCGCGATCCAGCCGCTGACCTGTCCGATCGTGACCGCGGCGCGGAAGGCGTCGCCGAGGACGAGGCCGCCGCCGGCGACGCCGATGTCGGCGTCGACGAGCCGGGTCCGCGGATTGAGCGCCCCCGTCACCCGCAGCACCTGCCCTGGCACGCTCGGACCGCCCGAGAGGCTCTGCACGGTCGCCGGCTGGCCGGGCCGCAGCCGCGCCGCCGAGGCCGGGTCGAAGCCCGCTGTGACCACCAGGCCGCCATTGCGGGCGACCGTCATCAGCGCCGCGCCGGCCATCGTCTGGTCGCCCACGGCGACCGGGATCGACACCACCACGCCGTCGAACGGCGCCGTCACGCGGCCGGAGGCGACGCCGGCGCCCTGCTGGGCGAGGGCGGCGAGATTGGCCTGGGCGCTGCGCAGGCCCGCCTCGGCCTGGGCCACCTGGTCCTGGGTGGCGAGCTGTTGCGAGAACAGCTGGCTGACGTGGGCCTGCTGGGTCTCGGCGAGCTTCACCGCCGCCGCGGCCTGGCGGTAGGCGCTGACCGAGGTCGGCTGGAGGCTGTAGGCCAGCAGCGGCTGACCGGCCCGCACCAGGGCGCCCGGGGCGACGAGGATGGCGTCCACCTGCGCCGGCTGGCGCACGCTCAGCGTCTGCAGCGCGCCGGTCGCCGGCGCCGCGGCGCCGTAGACCGTCACCACGTCGGGCACGGCGCCCTGGGTCGCCGGCTGGGTGCGCACCAGCACGCTCGGCTTCGGCGCGGGCGGCGGCGGCTGGCTGCAGGCGGCCAGGGCAAGCGTGGCGCCCGCCGCCTGGAGGGCGAGAAGGATGGGGCGCGACGTCATCGCGGGGTTTCCTGTGACAACGGTTGAACGGAAGGCAGCCCGGCGCCGACGACGGTGGCGATCGCCACCTGCTGCTCGAGCAGCGTCTGCTCCAGGGTGATCGCCTGCGCGGCTCGGGTGAGGCGGGCGTTGACCAGGTCCACGTAGGTGCGCTGGTCGATATTGCGGGTGCGCATGGCGGCTTCCGCCTGGGCGGCGCGGCGCTCGGCGACGGGCAGGTCGGCGCGCGTCTGCTCCAGCTGGGCCTGGGTGACGGCGATTTCCTTCAGCCGGGCGCGGACG
Source organism: Phenylobacterium hankyongense (assembly GCF_003254505.1). NCBI lineage: Bacteria > Pseudomonadati > Pseudomonadota > Alphaproteobacteria > Caulobacterales > Caulobacteraceae > Phenylobacterium > Phenylobacterium hankyongense. The sequence continues at coordinate 2,234,565 of NZ_QFYP01000001.1, forward strand.
TCGCCCACCGCGGCGGTGAGCCGGGCGGCGTATTCCTCGTGCAGCTGGACCCGGGTGGCCCGCTCGATGGCGATGCCGCCCTGGTTGCGGTCGAAGATCGGCAGGCCGAGGCTGGCGGTCGGGCCGCCGTTGCGCACGTTGGCGTTGTCGCTGCCGCCGGAGGCGCCCATGGTCAGGTTGGGGAACTGCGACAGCAGCGCCGTGCGCAGCTTGGCGTCCTCGGCGGCGTAGCCCAGCTGCAGCGCCACCAGATCGGGCCGCCGCTGCGCCAGGTTGGGCAGGTCTCGCTCGATCGCCGCGGGATCCAGCGGCGGCAGGTCCACGGTGTCGGCGAGCGGCACGACCACCTCGGGCGCGAGGCCCAGCAACGCGTTCAGCTGGTGCCGCTCGGTGAGCAGCCGGCGTTGCAGGTCGTCGAGCTGGACCTGCGTGGCCTGCTGCGTCGCCAGATAGGGCGCGGTGTCCGTCAGGGTCAGGTTGCCGGCCGCGACGGCGGTCTCCAGCCGCTGGCCGCGCTGGGCGAGCAGGTCGCGCGCCTGGGTGAGGAGCGTGAGGCTGTGCTGGCCTTCGATCAGGTCGACGGCCAGCAGGCGGGCCTGGCCGGCGACCTGCCATTCGCGCCAGAGGATGTCGGCGTCGACCTGCTGCACGGTCTTCTGCGCCGCCTCCTTGCGGGTGCGGTAGGTGAGCAGGGCGTGGATGTCGAAGCTCAGCGCCGCGTTCCAGGCGGTGGTGGTCCCGACGCCGGCCAGCAACGGCAGGATGGCGAAGCTGAGCTGCGGATTGGGCAGCACGCCGGCCTGGATCAGCTGGGCCTGGGCGACACCGTGCTGGGCGCGGACCGCGCGCAGGTCGGGGTTGTTCTGCACCGCCAGGGCGGTGACCTGCTCCACGCTGAGGGGTCCGGCGGGCAGAGGCTGGTCGTGGGCCAGTTGGTCGACCGCAGGCGCCAGCTGCGCGGCGGCGGTAAGCGGCAGCGGCGAATAGCTCGCGCAGCCCGTCAGAAGGGCCGCCGCCAGCGCCACGCACGCCGTTGAAAGTGCGGGCCTGCGTGCAGGTGCGCCTTCGCCATCCTTGTCCATCTCGAACTCTCTCCCGCGCCCACGCGCGCCTGGCCGGCTCAGAGGAGCCGGTAGGCGAAGATCGCCACCGCCCCGAGCGCGAGCAGGATCAGGGCGAAGCCGCCGAGCCGCGGCGAGACGAGGCAAAGGCTGCCCGCCAACACCAGGGCCAGAGCGCCGCCTCCCAACCACACCTTCCGGCTCACATCGGTCTCCCAAAGGCTCCAAGCCCGGGCCTTGACGCCATCCTCGCGGATCCGTGCGGCAGCCGCCTCGCGCGCGACTTACAAGGGTGTAAGCTCCCTGCGCGGCCCCCGCGGAACCGGACGGCCGAGGAATGCCGGACAGCAAAGGACCCTCATGGCCCCTGCCACCGCGGACCGCCCTGCATGACTGGGAGACCGATGAGACGGTCAGTGCGGCTACGGCCGCTGGCCTTCACCGTCTTTGCGATGATCACCGTCCTGGGCGCGGTGGCCCTGGCCTTCTACATGGTCAACCTGTCGGCCGAGGACGTCTTCCTGGACCGCGAGCACAACGCCGCCATGGCGGAGCGGCAGATCCTCACCGAGGCGTTCGAGCTCGAAGGGGTCCCGGGGCTGGTGACGCGGATGGAGCGTCGATCGAGGCTGGCGGCGCCCGAGGCCCACTATGGGCTGTTCGACGCCGCCGGGCGGCGGATCGGCGGCGACCTGCTGGCGGCGCCGCACCGGCTGCCGAGCGGCGGCTGGGGCCAGGTCGAGTCGCGGACCCTGGCCGGACCGATCGCCCTCCATGCGACCACGGAGAGGCTGCCGGACGGCTCGCTGCTGGTCATCGGCCGGGACGCGGCCGGACAGCGGGACTACGAAAGCCGCACCGCCGATGGCCTGTTGATCGCGCTGGGGATCGTCGTCACCGCCAGCCTGGGGGTCGGGCTGCTCTTGAACGCCCTGGTGATCCAGCGGGCCAACGCGGTGGCCGGCGTCGCCGAGCGGATCGCGGCCGGAGACCTCGGCGCGCGGGCCGAGGTCTCCGAGCGCGGCGACTCCTTCGACCGGATCGGCGAGTCCCTGAACCGGATGCTGGACCGTATCGAGGAGCTGTTGACCGGCATGCGCACGGTCACCGACAGCCTCGCCCACGACCTGCGCACGCCGTTGACCCGGATGCGACGCGCCGTCGAAGTCGCCCTCGACCCGGCGACCAGCCATGGGGATTGCCGCGACGCCCTGGAATCCGTCAGCACCGAGCTGGAGCGGGTGCTCTCGGTGTTCACCGCCCTCATCGACATCGCCCGGGCGGAATCCGGCCTCTCGCGCGAGATGATGCAGCCGCTTCGGCTGGACGAGATGGTGGTCGACCTGGCGAGCCTCTTCGCACCCGTGCTGGAGGACGCCGGCCAAACGCTGGAGATCGCCCCGATGGCCCCGCTGGCGATGGACGGCCACGAGCAGCTGCTCCGCCAGGCGGTCGGCAACCTGCTGTTCAACGCGGCGCGGCACGCCGGCTCGGGCGCGACGGTCACGCTGGCGGTGCTGAGTGCTCCTGGCCGCGCGGAGATCGTCGTCGCGGACAACGGGCCCGGCATCCCGGAGGCGGACCGCGGTCGGGTGAAGGATCGGTTCGTGCGGCTGGACGCCGCCCGCGGCGGCTCCGGCTCGGGCCTCGGGCTGTCCATCGTCGCGGCGGCGGCGAAGCTGCACGGCGGCGAGCTTCGGCTGGAGGACAACAGGCCCGGGCTCCGTGCGGTCCTCACCCTGGTGCGGGGAGCCTGAGCGGCGGCGTTCAGTCGCCCTCGTCGAGCAGGCAATAGCCGATCCCCGGCACCACGTGGATGAGCTGGAGGGGAGAGCCGCCGTCCACCTCCGTGCGGATCCGGTCGATGCTGGCCCGCAGGGTGCGGGGTCCCGGGTCGCGCCCCCAGACATGCCGCAGCAGGCTGTCGCGGGTGACGGCGCGACCGTGGTTGCGGACCAGATAGGCGAGCAGGTCGAAGTCACGCCCCGGCACCCGCAGCGCGCGCCCGGCCCGCGCGGCCGAGCGGTTCTCCAGGTCGAGCTCGAGATCGGCGACCGCGAGGAGGGTCGGCGCGTCGCGCTGCGGCGGGGGCCGGGCCAGGGCGGCGACGCGGGCCAGCAGGGTTTCATCGGCGAACGGCTGGGCGAGGTGATCGTCCGCCCCCGCGCCGAGCGCCTCCCGGCGCGCCTCGGCGCCGTCGGTGGCGGAGAGCAGCAGCATCGGTGCGGTGAGGCCGCAGGCGCGGAGGATTCGCACCAGGGCGAGGCCGTCGATCTCGGGCAGGTCGCGGTGGAGCAGGATCAGGTGGTGATCGCTGCCCACCGCGCGCGACAGGCCCTCGCGCCAGGAGTAGGCGCGGCCCACCCGGTGGCCCGCGGTCGCCAGCCGGAGCGCCAGCGCCGTCGCGGCCGTGCGGTGGCCGTCCACGAGCAGGATGCGCGTGGCTGTCGCCGCCGTCAGGCGTGACATGGGGCCGTGGACGCCCGGGTCCTGTGCGCCAGGGTGGATTCGGGCAGGCTGAGGGTGACCATCATGCCCTGGCGGTCGGAGTGGATGCACAGGTCGCTGTCCAGCGCATGCGCCAGCCTGCGGACCAGCATCATCCGGTTGCTGCTGGCCCCGCCGCGGGCGCCGGAGCGGTTGTCGGCGACCGCGCACATCCATCCGTCGGGGCGGTGTCGCAGGCAGATGCTGACCCGCCCGCAGTCCCGCCCGACGAAGGCGTGTTTGGCCGCGTTGGCGACCAGGTCGGCGATGATCAGATCCAGGGTCTGGCAGATCTCACGCGGCAGGGTTCCGGGGTCGGCGCTGAGCTCGCAGTGGAGGCCGCGCGGCGCCAGCAGCGCGTCGCACAACCCGCCGCACAGCCTCGCCATGTGGGCGGGCGCATCCACCAAATCCTCTCCGGGATCCTCGCCCAGCGTTCGGTGCACGCAGGCGAAGGCCTGGACGCGGCTGGCGAAGGCGCCGACGGCCTGGCTGAAGGCGGGATCGTCCAGGTCGCCGAGGTCGGATCGCAGGAATCCGTAGAGTGAGGCGAGGGTGTTCAGGAAGCGGTGGTTCGCCTCTTGGAAGTCGAGTTCCGGCTCGGCGGTGGCGCTGTTCATGGCGGGCTCCGGGGGCGTGGCCAGAGGGCTCCGGGTCGGAACCGGACCGGGTCGCGACCCATCACATTTGACGCATCCTTTGGCGCGCGGCCTCACAGCGGCCTGCCTGCTTGCCTTACAGAAATGCAAGCCTCGCGCGGCCCCACGGGCGCGGCTTCGCAAGCGGCGTCCTTGTAAAGGCCGGCGTCCGGAGTCCTATACACACAGGGCCTCGAGGGCTGACTCGGCAGCCGGACGCCAAGGAGGTTAGGCATGCCCAGGCGCGTGCTGGTGGTCGAGGACGACTCCTCGACCGCGGACTACATCGCCAAAGGCCTGCGTGAGGAGGGCTTCACCGTCGAGCACGTCGGCGACGGCCGCGACGCCCTCTACCTGGCGACCTCGTCCGAATTCGACGCCATCGTCATGGACCGCATGATCCCCGGGCTCGACGGCCTCACGGTGGTCAAGGCGCTGCGCGCCGCGGCGGTGCCGACCCCGATCCTGATCCTCTCGGCCATGGGCCACCTCGACGAGCGCGTCAAAGGCCTCCGGGCGGGCGGAGACGACTACCTGACCAAGCCGTTCGGCTTTTCGGAGCTGCACGCCCGGCTCGAGAACCTGATCCGCCGGCGCACCGAGAAGACCGTGGAGACCGAGCTCCGCTGCGGCGGGCTGGTCATGGACCTCCTGACCCGCAAGGTCGTGCGCGACGGCCGGCCGATCGAGCTCCTGCCGCGCGAGTTCAAGCTGCTGGAGTTCCTGCTGCGCAACCAGAACCGCGTGGTCACCCGGGTGATGCTGCTGGAACGGGTCTGGGACTACCGCTTCGATCCGCACACCAGCATCATCGACACCCACATCAGCCGGCTCCGCAAAGCCCTGGAGACCGGCTTCGACAAGCCCTTGCTGCACACCGTGCGGGGCGCGGGCTACCGGCTTTCCGAGGAGCCCTAGCGCCGTCAAGCGGCCAGGCTCGCGGGCAGGATGATCCCGGCCGCGGCCATGACTCGATGGCCCATCTCCGCCGCCCGGCGGATCGAGCCGGCCTCCGCCTGCATGGCGGCGTGGGCGAACTTCCGCACCCGCCCGGCGACCATCACCGTGTGCACGTTGGCGACGCTGGCGTGGAAGACCGCCGCCTGCACGGGATTGACCAGGGGCGAGGAGCGCTCGTGCGCCCACGATAGGATGGTCAGGTCGGCGTCCTTGCCCGGGGTGATCGAGCCGATGCGGTGGTCGAGGCCGAGCGCCTTGGCGCCTTGCAGGGTGGCGGAGATCAGCGCGTCGCGGGCGCCGATCGGCAGATGGTCGAGCATGGCGCCGCCTTCGTGCGCCTTGGCGTTGGCGAGCATGCGCTGCGCCTGCACGGCGAAGCGCATCTGAGAGAACATGTCGGCGCTGACGCTGCAGACCACGTCGGTGCCGAGCGTGATACGCCCGCCCGCCGCCTGCACGCGCCCGGTGACCGGCAGGCCATGGCCCATCTGCATCTCGACCTCCGGCGTCACCGAGATGCTGGCGCCGAGGTCCAGCGCCAGGGCGATCTCGTCGTCCAGCAGGCGGTTGCAGTGGGTGAGGTTGATGTCCGGACCGAGCAGCCCCGCCTTGGCGAGCGTGCGGGTGTCGGGCGAGTAGTCGCCGTACATGCCGACGGCCAGGTGCATGCTGGCCATGATCCCGAGCGATCGCGCCAGCTCGATGTCGGCCCGGTTGACCTCCATGCCCGCGAAGTCGGGCCCGCGGATGGACATGCCCAGCGTGACCAGGGCGTCATTGGACGACAGCCGGCTCTTGCGGATGCGGACGATGTCGTCGGGATGGCGTTCGCGGCTCTGGTAGTACCAGCGCCCGACGTCGTCGCCGGGGGTGCCGTGGCCGAACACCGCGCGGACGCCCGACTGCTGCAGGCCGTCGATGGCCGCGTCGGCGTGGTCGGGCGAGTTCATGATGTGCGCCCAGTCGTAGACCGTCGTCACGCCGGCATCGACCTGCTCGATGGCCCCCAGCTGGGTGGCCACGCGCACGTCCTCGGGCTCGTAGTACTTGCCGACCGCGCCCAGGATGTAATGCAGGTAGTCGCCGAAGGAGTAGTCGCCGGCGCAGCCCTTGATCAGCGTCTGCCACAGGTGGACGTGGCTGTTGACGAAGCCGGGGATGACGACCTTGTCGGTCCCGTCGATCACCACCGCGCCGTCGCAGGCGAGCTCGCGGCCGACCGCGGCGATCCTGCCGTCCTTGACCAGCACGTCGCCCTCCAGGTCGCCGAGGGTGTCGTCCAGGGTGACCAGGTGGGCCTGCCGGACGAGGATCGGGCGCGAGGGGTCGAGCAGCGCCGCCTTCTGGGCGGCGGCGTTCGGATCCTGGGGGACGGCGTCGGTCATGGGGAGGGTTTCCTTAGTGTAGGTCGGCGGGCTGCAGGCCCACCTCGCGGCTGATGCGGCGGCCGGACTCGCCGAGCTCTTCGACCAGGGCGGCGAGGTCGTCGCGCAGCAGGCGCCCGTGGCGCTTGCGCCAGGCGCCGGCGACCATCACCGAGTCGATGTTCGAGGGATTGGACTGCATCACCACGCTGGAGATCGGGTCGTGGATCGGCTGCAGGTTCAGGGCGTCGGCGCGGATCAGCACCAGGTCGGCCTGCTTGCCGACGGCGATCGAGCCGATGCGGTCCTCCTGGCCGAGCATGCGCGCGCCTTCCACGGTGATCCAGGCGAGGGCGTCGCGGGCGCTGAGCCGGGCCTTGCCGCCGAAGGTCCCCCGCGCGCGGGCCTCGATGTTGTCCAGGGCGCGCTGGTGGGTGAGGGCCGTGCGCGCGGCGGTGAGCATGTCGCCGGAGTGGGCGCTCTCGATGTCGGCCCCGATGGAGGCGCGCGCGCCCAGGTCGCGCAGCCGGCCGATGATGGGATGGCCGTGGCCGGAGATCAGCTCCGACTCCGGCGTCACGGTGAAGCGCACGTCCAGCGCCACGAACCGCTCGATCTGGGCGTCGCTGAGGTCGTTGCCGTGGACGATGTTGACCAGGCGGTTGAGCAGGCCCTCGGCCTCCAGCCGCGCCCAGCCCTCCGGATTGCGCGGCGGCCCGCCGCCCTGGTGCATGGAGGCGATCAGACCGAACTCCTGCGCCAGCCGGAAGTCCTGCAGCGTCACCTCGAGCGTGGCGTAGTGCGGCCCGAGCACCGCCAGGCCCAGGGAGATCATGCCGGCGTCGGGCTGGAGCTCGACCCGCAGGCGCTCGATCTCCCGGCGCGGGTGGGGCGTCTCCCAGTAGGGCGGCTCGCCCGGCCGCGGGTCGGGCTTGGGCGTGCCATGCAGGAAGGCGGCGCGGATGCCCGAGGCGCGCAGGGCGGCGATCGCCGCGTCGGTGTGGTCGGGGGTCGGATTGTTGTGGCACCAGTCGACCAGGGTCGTGGCGCCGCAGTCCAGCTGGTTCAGGGCCCCGACCAGGGTGGCGATGTGGATGTCGCGGGGGCGGAAACGGGTGGCGAGGCCGGCGTGCATCCAGCGGGCGTATTCGGGGAACGTCCAGTTGGACGAGATCGAGCGCAGGGCGGTCTGCCAGGTGTGCATGTGGGCGTTGACCAGCCCGGGCATGACGATCATCCGGCGGCCGTCGACCACCTCTGCGTCGGCGTCGGACAGGCCTGCGCCGACCGCGGCGATGCGGTCGCCCTCGACCAGGATGTCGCCGCGGATCACGTCGTCCGCGCCGCCGCGCATGGTGAGGACCGTCGCGTCCCTAATCAGCACCGGGCTCATCGGCTCGTTCCTCCTGGAGGCGGAGGCGCTGGGGGCGGCCGGGCCGCGCGCCTGGCCGTCCTGCGCCGGCGTTCTTGCGGTCCGGCTTGGTGATGATGGGGTTCGACGTCATCGCGGCGCCGCGGTCGAGGCGCGGACCACCAGATCCGGCTTCAGCACCACGTCCACGCCGCCCTGCGCCTCGCCGCGCACCAGCCTCAGCAGCAGCTGCGCGGCCTGCTCGCCCATCTCCCGGTGGCGGATGCGCACGGTGGTGAGGGGCGGGGAGACCATGTCCACGAACGGCATGTCGTTGTGGCCGACCACGGACAGGTGGCCCGGGCAGGAGAGGCCGCGGGCGGCGAGCACGTCGTAGAGCCCCAGCGCCAGCAGATCGTTGGCCACCACCACCCCGGTCAGGTCCGGCGCGTGCTCCAGCAGCCGGAAGGCCGCCTCGCGCCCGGCCTCGCGGGAGAAACCGGAGGCCAGCTCCAGGTCGCTCGAGGCGGGGTCCAGCCCATGGTCGCGCGCCGCGCTCAGGAAGCCCTCCAGCCGGCCCTTGCCGGTCGACAGGTTCTGCGGCCCGCCGAGGTGGCCGATGCGGCGGTGACCGAGGCCGTAGAGGTGGTCGACCGCCAGGCGCATGCCGCGCAGGTCGTCGCTGACCACCGATGAGACCCGATGGTCCGCCTCGCTGCGGTTGACCACCACCAGGGGCACGCCGGCCTTCAGGCACTGATCGACGATGGCGTCGTGGCGGGTGACGGTGGCGAGCACCAGGCCGTCGACCTGGCGCGCGAGCAGGCGTTCGATGACCAGGCGCTGGCGGTCGTTGTCGGACCCCGCGTTGGCCACCATCGCCACATAGCGCTCCTCCGCCAGCACGGCCTCCAGACCCTGCAGGATCGGCGGGAAGACGGGGTTGGTGATGTCGGGCAGGACCACGCCGATGGTCTCGGAGCGGCGGGTGCGGAGGCTGGCGGCCAGGCCGTTCGGCACATAGCCCAGCTCGGCCGCGGCGGCGATCACCCGGGCGGCGACCTCTTCGGACAGGCGATGGCGGGTGGCGGGGTTCAGCGCACGCGACACCGTCGAGGCGTGAACCCCGGCGCGCTTGGCGACGTCCTGCACCGTATATCGCTCGTTCACGGCCTTATTCGTGCAACCGATTTCCAATTCCTTCACCCTCTACACCCGCGGTTTTGCCTGTCAAACGGGAAAATTTCCGTGACGTGCCCTTGACTCAAAGGCGTCGCAGGAGAACTTTCTGTGCAATCGAATGCACGGAAACGCACGATGGTGATCGAACACGAATCCGAGATCACAGGCGCGGTCGAAGCGGCCATGGCGCAGACGCCCGACGCGCGTCTGCGCGAGGTGATGGCGGCCTTCGTGCGCCATTCGCACGCCTTCCTGCGGGAGGTGCGGCCCACCGAGGACGAGTTCGAGGCGGGCATGCGGTTCCTGGTCGGGATCGGCCAGGCGACCAGCGAGGTGAAGAACGAGGTGGTGCTGGCCGCCGACGTGCTTGGCATCTCCACCCTGGTGGGCCTGCTCAACAATCCGATCGGCTGCGGCCAGACCGCTGCGGCCCTGCTCGGCCCGTTCTGGCGGGGGAGCGCGCCGCGCTACCCGCTCGGCGCCAATCTGGTGCAGTCGCCGACGCCGGGGCTGCCGCTGTTCGTCTCCGGCGCCGTGCGCGACATCGACGGCCGGCCGCTGGCCGGCGCGGACGTCGACGTCTGGCACGCCTCGCCGGTGGGCCTCTACGACAATCAGGACCCGGAGCAGGCGGACATGAACCTGCGCGGCCTCTTCACCACCGACGCCGAGGGCCGCTTCCGTTTCCGCTCGGTGCGGCCGGCCGGCTATCCGGTGCCCACCGACGGCCCGGTCGGCGACCTGCTGCGGGCGCAGCGGCGCCATCCGTACCGGCCGGCGCACATCCACTTCATGATCACCAGGCCCGGCTTCAAGACGCTGATCACCCAGATCTTCGCCGACGACGCCGACCACCTGGAGACCGACGTCACCTTCAGCGTGATCCGCTCCATTGTCGGCCACTACACCCTGCACGAGGACGGCCCCGCGCCGGCCCCGGACGTCGAGGGGGCGTTCTACACGCTGCAGTACGACTTCGTGCTGGAGCCGGGCGAGATGCGCATCCCCATTCCCCCGATCGCCTGATCCAGACCCGCGAGCATCCCATGACCACTTCCGAACTCCTGGCCGGCAAGGTCGCCGTCGTCCTGGGCGGCTCAGGCGGCATCGGCGCCGCCTGCGCCCTGCTGTTGGCGCAAGCCGGGGCCCGCGTGGCGGTAGTGGCGAGCCGTGATCCGGCCAAGGCCGAGGCGGTCCGCCACACCCTGCCGGGCTCCGGCCACGGCGCCTATGCCGCCGCGGTCGAGGACAGCGCCTCCCTCGCGCGGCTGGCCGAGGCGGTCAGGGCCGAGCTCGGCGGCGCGGACATCCTGGTCAACTCCGCCGGCATGACCCGCCCCGTCGCCCACGGCGACCTCGACGCCCTGACCGACGAGATCTTCGACCAGGTGCTGACCGTGAACTGCCGCGGGGCCTTCGCCGCCGTGCGCGCCTTCGCCCCGCAGCTGGGCGCCGGCGGCGAGGGACTGGTGGTCAACATCTCCTCGATCGCCGCGACCACCGCCGTGGGGTCGAGCATCGCCTACTGCGCCTCCAAGGCCGGCATGGACGTGATGGGCGCGGCCCTGGCGCGGGCGCTGGCCCCGTCGATCCGCGTGCTGACCGTCTCGCCCGGCGTGGTGGACACCGATTTCGTGCCCGGCCGCGACCGCAGCTGGAGCGAGAAGCAGGCCTCGGCCACCCCGCTCCGACGCCTCACCTCGCCGCACGACGTGGCGCAGGCGGTGCTGGCCTGCGCCACGAGCCTCGCCTTCTCGACCGGGTCGGTGATCCAGGTCGACGGCGGGCGTCACCTCTAAGGAGCCGGCCATGCTGCCCAAGCCGATCATCACCTGCGCCGTCACCGGCAACATCACCACCATCGAGCAGAACTCCCACCTGCCGGTCACGCCCGAACAGATCGCCGACGCGGTGCTGGAGGCGGCCGAGGAGGGGGCGGCGGCGGCCCACATCCACGTGCGCGACCCGAAGACCGGCCGACCGTCCATGGAGCTCGACCACTACCGCGACGTGATGGACCGGGTGCGCCGCAAGAACCGCGACGTGGTGATCAACCTCACCACCGGCCCGGGCGGCCGGTTCGTGCCGAGCGACGAGGATCCCCGCGTCGCCGGCCCCGGCACCACCCTGCTCGCGCCCGAGAAGCGGATCGAGCACATCACGATCCTGAAGCCGGACATCGCCACCCTCGACCTCAACACCATGAACTCGGGCGAGCAGGTGGTGATCAACACCCGCCGCAACACCGCGATCATGGCCCGCGCGATCCGCGACGCCGGCGCCGTGCCGGAAATCGAGCTGTTCGATTCCGGCGACATCCACCTGGCGCACCGGCTGCTGGCCGACGGCGACCTCGACGGGCCGGGTCTCTATTCCATCGTCATGGGCGTGCGCTACGGCTTCGACGCCTCGCCCGAGACCCTGCTCTACGCCCGTAACCTGCTGCCCAAGGGCGCCGCCTGGACCGGCTTCGGCATCGGCCGCAGCGCCCTGCCGATGGTCGCCCAGGCCTGGCTGCTGGGCGGCAACGTCCGGGTCGGGATGGAGGACACGGTCTACATCTCGAAGGGCGAGCTCGTACGCTCCAACGGCCAGCTCGTCCGCGCCGCCCGCGAGGTGCTGCGCTCGCTGGGCGTCGAGCCCGCCACGCCGGCCGAGGCCCGCACCGCCCTCGGCCTCGCCTGACCCCGCAGTCCTGGCCCACATTCGCAAGGAAGACCCATGTCGCGCTTGAGAGTCTATGAGAAGGCGGCCGACATCGCCGCCCTGAACCTGGTGCTGGAGCCGAGCGAGCCGCCGGCGGCCGGCCCCGACCAGGCGGTGGTCGAGATCCGTTCGGCCGGGGTCAATCCGTCGGACGTCAAGGCGACGCTGGGGGCCATGCCCCACGCGGTCTGGCCGCGCACGCCCGGCCGCGACTGGGCCGGCGTGGTGGTCGACGGTCCCGCCGACCTCAAGGGCCAGGAGGTATGGGGGTCGGGCGGCGAGCTCGGCATCCGCCGCGACGGCACCCACGCCACCCACCTGCTGGTCGAGCGCGCCCAGGTGCGGCGCAAGCCCGGGCCGGTCAGCCTGCTGGAAGCCGGCGCTGTTGGCGTGCCCTTCATCACCGCCTACGAGGGCCTGCGGCGCGCCGGCCTGCCCAAGTCCGGCGACGTGGTCCTGGTGCTGGGCGCCAACGGCAAGGTCGGCCAGGCGACCACCCAGATCGCCACCATGCTCGGCGCCCAGGTGTTCGGCGTCGAGCGCACGAGGGAGGCCTACGCCGGCCACGCCTCCGGCCCGGTGCGGATGATCGGGGCGGCCGAGGAGGACCTCGCCAAGGTCGTGCGCGAGGAGAGCGGCGGCCACGGCGCCGACATTGTCTTCAACACCGTCGGCAGCCCCTATTTCGACAAGGCCAACGAGGCCATGGCGCTGAAGGGCCGGCAGATCTTCATCTCCACCCTCGACCGCTCCGTGCCGTTCGACATCATGGCCTTCTATCGCGGCCAGCGGACCTACGTCGGGGTCGACACCCTGGGGCTGGACGGCCGGGAATGCGCCGAGATCCTCGACGCCCTGGCGCCCGGTTTCGAGCGGCGGGACCTGCGCCCGTTCCCGGTGCTGGACCACGCGGTCTACAGCCTGGAGCACGCCAAGGACGCCTATGCCGCGGTGCTGTCGGGCGCCCGCGACCGCACGGTGCTGAAGCCATGAACGTGACCCGGCTGGCTGCGGCGCCCGGCTACGAGCCGCCCAACCACACCGACATGCGCTGCCTGCGCCTGCAGGGGCATGAGGCCGGCCCGAGCGAGGCCCTGTGGCTCGGGCTGTCGCACCTGCTGCCCGGCGGCCATACCTCGCTGGACGCCTCGGGCGTGGAAAAGCACTACGTGGTGCTGGAGGGCGCGGTCACCGTGGTCACCGAGCACGGCGCGGTCACCCTGGAGGCGTGGGATTCCTGCCGCCTGGCCCCCGGCGAGAAGCGCCGCCTGGAGAACCGCACCAACCGGCCCGCCAGCATCCTGCTGGCCATGCCTCTGGCCTAGGGCCATGCGCGTCGAGCTGGAGGGGCTGAAGCCCCAGGTCGCCGAGGACGCCTATGTCGCGCCCACCGCCTGCCTGATCGGCGACGTGCGGCTGGGACCGCGGTCCAGCGTCTGGTTCGGCGCGGTGCTGCGCGGCGACAACGAGCCGATCACCATCGGCGCGGGCGGCAATGTGCAGGACAACAGCGTCCTGCATGCCGACCCCGGCTTCCCGCTGGTGCTGGAAGACAACGTCAGCGTCGGCCACCTGGCCATGCTGCACGGCTGCCACGTGGGCGCGGGCTCGCTGATCGGCATCGGCGCGGTGGTGCTGAACGGCGCGCGGATCGGCCGCAACTGCCTCGTGTCGGCCAAGGCGCTCGTGCCCGAAGGCTTCGAGGTTCCCGACAATTCCATCGTCCGCGGCGTGCCGGGGCGCATCGCCGGCGAGGTCTCAGAGAGGCATCTGGCGATGATGGCGCGGGCGGCGCAGTCCTATCAGGTCCGCATCCGGCGCTACCTCGGCGCGGCGATCCGTCAGGACTAGGCTCGCCGCCGCGACGGTCAGGTTTTGGCGCTCAGCTATTGGGCAGTTGAAGGACGGCGCAACGCCCGAAGGTCGGAAGCTGGGCGCCGGCGGCTTGCGCGCGGGCCATGGCCTCGAAAAAGCCACCGAGATCGAGCGGATCGGAGCAAGCGCAACCATGCGGGATGCGCTGCACCCTGGACCTCGGCCCTTCGATCTCCGGGCGGTGATTCAAGCCCGCTCGGAGCTATGCCTTGAACGCGATACCCCCGGCCTCCCGCGCAGGCCGCGAGACGACCACTCGCCCGGTCGTGGCCGCCCCGTACGCGCCCGACGCCGGGCTCCCGTGGCCGGGCCTCGCCCGCCTCCCGGCCTGGCTGCGGCTCGCGGATCCGCAGGTGGCCGCCGCGGTCGCGATAATCTCGGCGTTCACCGTGTTGCGGCTGCTCGCCGCGGCCTGGGTCGGCCTGGGGGTCGATGAGGCCTACACCCTCGCCATCAGCCGCCGCCTGGCGCTCTCCTATTACGACCACCCGCCGCTGCATCAGTGGATCGTCCATCTGTTCGGCGATGTCCTGGGTTATGGGCGCGCGGCCCGCCTGCCGTTCGTCCTCCTGTTCGCCGGGTCGTCGTGGATGCTCTTCCGGCTCACCCGCCACCTGTTCGGGGCGCGAGCCGGCGTCTGGGCGGTGGTCGCCCTCAACCTGTCGGCCTTTTTCAGCGTCATCGCCGGCGGCTGGGTGCTGCCGGACGGTCCGCTGATCTTCTGCCTGCTGGCCGCCGCCGATCAGCTCGCGAGGATCCTGTTCCCAGCGCCCGCCGCGCTGGGGGCAAGGGCAAGCGGATCGATGCGCGCCTGGGCGCTCGCGGGGATCTGGATCGGCCTCGCCGGCCTGTCCAAATACCAGGCCATCCTCTACGCCGCGGGACTGGTGATCTTGCTGGCGGCGTCGCGTGCCGACCGCGGGCAGTTGAAGCGCCCCGGGCCCTATGTGGCGGCGCTGATCGCCGCGGTGATCGTCTCGCCGGTCATCGTGTGGAACGCCCAGCATCATTGGGTGTCGTTCCTGTTCCAGGGAGGGCGCGGGCTTCCTGGCCATGGGCTGCGGCCGGGCGGCCCCGTCGTGGCCTTCCTCGGCCAGGCCGCGGTGATGCTCCCCTGGGTGATGGCGCCCCTGGTGATGGCCCTGTGGCGCCCCGGCCCGGCCGGTTGGGGCAGCCGTCGGCGATGGTTCTGCCTGGCCCTGAGCGGGCCGGCGATCCTGCTGTTCACCCTCACGCCCATCTGGGGCCAGGCCTCGCTGCCGCACTGGGCCATGCCCGGCTGGCTCTTCGTCATGCCGCTGGCCGGCGAGTTCATGGCGCGGGAGTCCGCCGTCAAGCCCTGGCCGCGGACCTGGGCGGCGCTGTCGTTCTGCGCCTTCCTGGCGCTCTGGTCGTTCGTGGTGGTGGAAGCGGCGACGGGCTGGCTCGGGCGCGCCTGGCCGGCGGTCTTCACGCACGGCGACCCCACGCTGGAATCGGTCGAATGGACGTCGGCGCAGGTCCTGGACCACTCGGCCGTCATGGCCGACCCCGGCCTCTTCCTCATCGCCGCGAAGTGGAACGAGGCCGGGCGACTGGTCGAGGCCTTCGGCGCGCGGCGTCCGATCGTCGTCGCCTCCTCCGATCCGCGGGGCTTCGCCTATGACGGCGCACCGGGGTCGCTGGTCGGTCGCGACGGGCTTCTGGTGGTCGAGCGCCCGGACGCCGAGACCACCCTCGCACGATTGCGACCGTGCTTCGCCACCGTGCAGCCGGCCGGAAGCGTCCAGTTCGGGCGGCAAGGATCCCCGGAGGTGCGCCTCGAGACCTTCGTCGGCCGGCGATTGTCCGCGCATTGCGCCGGGCTGGGGACGCTGCCGCCGCGATGAGGGTTGCATAGCCATAGCGCCACCCGCTTGGCGTGGCGGCGATCAGCTTACCTATCAGCCTGCCTTGAAATCCTCGCCCATGGAGGTCCGCTTCAGGCCGCGCGGTCCCTTGCGATCCGCGCCCGAAGCCACACCTTTGCGGCCAGCGCAGCGGCGCGCCCGGACAATCTCGGAGATCCTGCATGGCGAAGTCCCACCCGGCCCGTTCGGCCGACGCCCTATTCGAGCCGGCGACGGCGGGCGCCCTGCAGCTCACCAACCGCATCGTGATGGCGCCGCTGACCCGCAACCGCGCGGGGCCGGACCTGGTCCCCAGCGACCTCGCCGCCGAATACTATTCGCAGCGCGCCACCGCCGGCCTGATCATCGCCGAGGCCACGCAGATCTCCGCCCAGGCCCAGGGCTACGCCGACACGCCCGGGGTCTACTCCGACGCCCAGGTGGCGGGCTGGCGGGCGGTGACCGATGCGGTGCACGCCAAGGGCGGCAAGATCGTCCTGCAGGTCTGGCACACCGGCCGGGTCTCCCACACCCTGTTCCAGAAGGACGGCCAGGCGCCGGTCGGCCCCTCAGGCATCCGCGCCGCCACCAAGACCTTCGTCGCCGGCCAGGGCTTCGTCGACGTGTCGGAGCCGCGCGCCCTGCGCCTGGACGAGATCCCGGGGATCGTCGACGACTTCCGCCACGCCGCGCGCCGCGCCATCGAGGCGGGCTTCGACGGGGTGGAACTGCATGGCGCCCACGGCTACCTGCTCGACGCCTTCCTGCGCGACGGGACCAACGACCGGACCGACGCCTATGGCGGCTCGATCGCCAACCGCGCCCGGCTGATCCTCGAGGCGGCCAAGGCGGTCGCCGACGAGATCGGCGCCGACCGCGTCGGCGTGCGCCTGTCGCCCGTGTCGCCGGCCGGCGACTCCAAGGACAGCGATCCGCAGGCGCTGTTCAACCACGTGGCGGACGGCCTCAATCCGCTGGGCCTCGCCTACCTCCATGTCGTGGAGGGTGCGACCGGCGGGGCGCGCGACAACGAGCCGTTCGACTATGCGGCCCTGCGCGACCGCTTCAACGGGGTCTGGATGGTCAACAACGGCTACGACAGGGCCATGGCCCTGGCCGCCATCGCCAGCGGTCGGGCCGACCTGGTGTCGTTCGGGCGCGCCTTCATCGCCAATCCCGACCTCGTGCGGCGGCTGCGCGAAGACGCCCCGCTCAACGAGCTTCTGGGGCGCGACACCCTCTATGGCGGCGGCGCGCACGGCTACACCGACTATCCCACCCTGGACGCGATCGCCGCCGTCGCCTGAGCCGTGACCTGAGCGCGCAGGGTCTGGTGGGGCGGCGCTGACGCGCCGGTCGGCCAGGCTTCTGCCGCCCAAGAGTGCACGAATCCCGCGCGAATCGCCCACTTACTAAGCGACCGCAGGTCGTTGTACGCTCTGGAAGTGTCTTTTGATGCGCCGGGCGTCGCGAACGCTAAGCCTGCGCGCGGGGGCGTAGGGGTCGGTACCGTGAGAATAATGGTGGTTGAGGATGATCCGCGGCTGGCCCGCGGGATCGTCGGTTCACTGAAGGCGGAAGGCTATGCCGTCGACCATTTCGGCGAGGGCGAGGAAGCCATAGAGCAGTCCGGCTGCGAGCCCTACAGCACCATCGTGCTGGACCTCGGTCTGCCGGACGTGGACGGGCTGGAGGTCCTGCGCCGGATGCGGCGCGGCGGTTGCCGCACCCCGGTGCTGATCCTGACCGCGCGCGACACCCTGAACGACCGGGTCAGCGGCCTGGACCAGGGCGCCGACGACTACATGTCGAAGCCCTTCGAGCCGGCGGAATTCCAGGCCCGGGTCCGCGCCCTGGTGCGGCGGGGCCAGAACGCCCCCGACCCGATCCTGCAGTTCGGCGGCCTGCTGCTCGACCGGTCGAGCCGGGTGGCCACGCTGAACGGCCGTCCGCTGGCGCTGCGCCGGCGCGAGATGGCGGTGCTGGAGGCGCTGATGGCGCGGGCCGGCAAGCTGATGTCGCGCAACCGGCTGGCGGCCCAGGTGTTCGACCACGACGCCGAGGTCTCCCCCAATGCGCTGGAGGTCCACGTCGGGCGCCTGCGCCGCAAGCTCCAGCCCGACGGGCCGGAGATCAACACCGTCCGCGGCCTCGGCTACATCCTCGAAAACGCATGAGGCTCCCCGGCCTCGGCTCGCTTCGGGGGCGGATGCTGCTGGCCTTCATCGGCCTGCTGATCGTGTTGGAAGTCGCCGTGGCGCTCAGCGCGCACGCGATCCTGCACCAGAAC
The DNA here is from genome assembly GCF_003254505.1 of Phenylobacterium hankyongense. Classification (NCBI taxonomy): domain Bacteria; kingdom Pseudomonadati; phylum Pseudomonadota; class Alphaproteobacteria; order Caulobacterales; family Caulobacteraceae; genus Phenylobacterium; species Phenylobacterium hankyongense. The sequence continues at coordinate 2,252,347 of NZ_QFYP01000001.1, forward strand.
TACGACAGCGGCGGCAACCGCATCCTGCTGGGCTCCCTGAAGACCATATCGGTCGCCTACGCCGCCCCCGAGCCCCTGCGGTCGAAGGTCGTGCCCATGGCGCTGAAGCTTCTGAGGCGGCGCGCCCGGCCGATCACCTATTACTCGGTCTACAGCGGCGGCCGGTTCGTCGAGGGCCTGCCGGAGATCCGGCCCCCGAGCGGCAACGAGCCACACATCGACGTCCGCTCGATCTTCGGCGCCCGACTGCCGCACATGAGCGAATACGTTGACGCCGAGGATGGCGTCGACGTCCTCGTTCCGGCCTACATCCGCCCGGGGACCTTCCGCGGCGTGCCCGCGCGGATCGGCACCGAGGTGCGGCGGGCCCCCGGTTTCGCCGAGCCGGTGGTCGTCCAGATCGCCATCGAGGAATCGGTGCTGATGCAGGGCGAGAAGGAGTCGATCGGCTATATCGTGATCGTCTTCGGCCTGACCCTGTTGACCGGTGTCTTGGCCTATTGGCAGGCGACCAAGTGGGCGATCCGGCCGTTCGTCGACCTGCAGGCGCAACTGGAATCGCGGGCCGCCTCGGCCGATTTCCGCTTCAATCCGCTGACCGCCGCACCGCAGGAGGCGGCGACCTTCATCTTCGCCTTCAACGCCCTGCTCGGCGAGTTGAAGGAGTCCGCCGTCGCCGTGAGCCGGTTCACCTCGGAGGCGTCGCACCAGATGCGCACGCCGCTGGCGGTGCTGCGCACCCATCTGGACCTCGTCCGCCGCTATGGCGTGGCCAGCAACTTCGGGCAGGAGGGCCTGCATGACATGGACGGCGCCATCGGCACGCTGGAGCGCCTGCTGCTGCAGTTGATCTCCCTGGCGCGGGCCGAGGAGATGTCCGGACCGGCCGAATTCCGGGAGCCCTTCGACCTGGTGAGCGCCGCCTCCGCCGCGGCGGCCGACCGGTTCGAGCAGGCCCGTGGGCACAAGGTGGAGCTGAGCTTCGAGGGGACCTACGACAACGCACCGCTGATGGCGGTGGGCCAGCCGTTCCTGGCGCGCGAGCTGGTGGGCAACCTGATCGACAACGCCATCCGATACAACACCGCCGGCGGTTCGGTGGTGGTGCGCGTGGAGCGCCAGGGCGGCGCCTGCCGGCTGGCGGTGATCGACGACGGCCCCGGCATTCCGGCCGAGTCGCGCGAGCTGGTGTTCGACCGCTTCTACCGCCTGCCGCGCGACACGGAGCGTAACGGCAGCGGCCTCGGCCTGCCCATCGTCCGCGCGCTGGCCGAGCGGATGTCGGCGACCCTGGTGCTGGAGGACGGCCCGAACGGGCGGGGACTGGCCGTGGTGGTCGACTTCGCGGCGGCGGAGCCGGGCTCTGCGGAGGCCTCGCGCCTCAAGGACGTCGCCGCCTAGGTCGCTACGGCCGCCGGACGATGGGAATGGTCTTCAGCGCCTCGACGTCGGCCGGCAGCTCGGCCTTGCCAGCCGGATAGTGGTTCACGCTCAGCATGTAGGCCAGGATGTCGGCGTAGGCCTGGTTGCTCAGGCCGCCGGGCCCGTCGGCCGGCATCGAGGCCTTGGTGAAGTGGTACAGCTCGCCCAGCGTGCGGCCCTCCCACTGCGCCCAGAACGGACCCGAGATCGCCGGGCTTCCGCCGCCGCCGCCCAGCGTCGGCCCATGGCAGCGGGCGCACTCGGCGTCGTACTGGCCCTGGCCGCGCTTCGCCTGGTCGGCGGAATAGACGCCGTCGTTGACGCTGGCGGCATGGGCCACGCCTGCGCCCGCGAGGATCGCCACGGAGGCCAGGAGCGTTGCGATACGGGTCATGGCAGGCTCAGCGCGACGAACTCGGGCGCGTGGGTGCGCGAGCCGATGGTGACCAGGAGATACTGCTTGCCCTTGTACATGTAGGTCATCGGCGAGGCCGTCGATCCGGCCGGCAGCTTCATCTCCCAGACCACCGCGCCGGTCGCCTTGTCGTAGGCCCGCAGCTTGTTGTCGAAATAGGGCTCGAGCGGGAGATCGCCGTCGCGGGTGCGGCCATTCAGGCTCACCGGGTCGGCCTGCACCACGAACAGCAGGGTCTTGGTGGCGACCGGCATGTCGTGGCTGGGCATGCCCAGCGGCGGCAGGGTCAGGCCCTTCAGCGCCGGATGGCTGCGCGGACCGTCGGCGTTGGCCACCGTCCACAGGGTCTCGCCCCGGTTCAGGTCGATGGCGACGATGCTGCCGTAGGGCGGCTTGACCAGCGGCAGGCCCTGAGGCCCGTCGGCGAGGGCGCGCGGCCCCTTGGTGTAGCGCAGGTTGGTCTGCGCCGGGTCGCCGGGCAGCACTTCCAGCAGCAGCGGCCGCGTGAAGGTGGGCACGAACAGGACGTTGGTGTCGGGATCGAGGCTGGCGCCGTACCAGCCCGCGCCGCCGGCGGGGACCTGCAGCACGGCCTGTTTCTCGCCGGGACCGCCGCGGACCACGGCAGGGGTGAAGATCGGGCCCAGCACGTAGTCCTTGGCCATCTTCAGGCCCTCGGCGCGCAGCTCCGGCGTGAAGTCGATGAGGTCGTCGGTGGTGACGCCCTGCCGCTCATAGGCCGGCGGCTTGGTGGGCATGGGCTGGGTCGGCGAGGTGACCTCGCCCGGCGTCGTCGAGGTCGGCACGGGCCGCTCGACGATCGGCCAGACCGGCTTGCCGGTGGTGCGGTCGAGCACGAAGGTCGAGCCGAACTTGGTCAGCTGGACCACCGCCTTGATCGACTTCCCGCCCACCTTGAGGTCGGCGAGGATCGGGCCGTTGTTGAGGTCGTAGTCCCACAGGTCGTGGTGGACGGCCTGGAAGTGCCAGGCGTGCGCGCCGGTCTCGCAGTTCAGCGCCACCAGGGAGTCGGTGAACAGGTTGTCGCCCAGCCGGTGGCCGCCGTAGTTGTCGTTGGTCGGCGAGCCGGTCGGCAGGTAGACCAGCCCCAGCTGGCTGTCCGAGCTCAGCGGCGCCCAGACATTGCCTTCGCCGGTATAGCGCCAGGAGTCGTTCTTCCAGGTCTCGTTGCCCGGCTGGCCGGCCTGCGGGATCGGGTTGAAGGTCCACAGGCGCTTGCCGGTGCGGACGTCGAACGCCTGGACGACGCCGGGCGGCTCTTCCTTGTTCGAGGGGGCGTCGGTCATCGCCGCGCCGACGATGGCGACGTTGCGGCAGATCGTCGGCCAGCCGCGCCAGGTGAAGGTCGGGGCCAGCTTGCCGAAGGCGGAATGCAGCTCCGCCCGCCCGCCGTCGCCGAAGCTTTTGACCAGCCGCCCGGTCTTCGCGTCGATGGCGTAGAGGTGCTCGCCGCGGATGGTCAGGATGCGCTCGTCGGCGCCCTCCCGCCAATAGGAGACGCCGCGTCCGGACGCGCCGCGCACCGGGTCGCCGGGGAAGCGCTCCTGGCGCCACAGCGTCTTGCCGGTCGCCGGGTCGAAGGCGTCCACCAGGCCCATGGCGTTCTGCGCGAACAGCCGGCCGCCAACCATCAGCGGCGTGGACTGGAAATTGGCGCCGGCGCGCAGGCCCGGCTCTTCCGCTTTCAGCTCGTCGGTGAGGGCCGCGCGCCGCCAGGCGATCGCCAGCTTGCCGACGTTGGCCTTGTTGATCTGGGTGAGCGGCGAATAGCGGTGGAAGTCGGCGTCGCCGCCGTGCTCAGGCCACTCGCCGTTCGCTGTTCCCGCCGAGGCGGCCAGGGCGGCGCCCGCCAGGCCGGACGCCATGGCGAGGGCCGCCGCGCCGACGGCGAGCCGTCGGCGCAGGGAAGCTGCGGTGACTGCCGCGGTCATTGCGGGACCTGGCTCGGATCCGTGACGTTCTTGAACACCTTGCCGCCCTTCATCACGAACAGCACACGCTTCAGGCTGGTGATGTCCTTCAGCGGATCGCCCTCGACGGCGATGATGTCGGCCTCCATGCCCGGCTTGATCGAGCCGGTCACATCGCCGAGTCGCAGCGAGGTGGCGTCGAGCGAGGTGACCGAGACGATGGCGTCCATGGCCGGCTGGCCGTTCTGCACGCGCCAGATGACCTCGTTGGCGTTGTGGCCTTCGGCCCCGGCGTTGGTGTCGCCGCCGGTCAGGATCTTCAGGCCCTTGGTGTGGAACATCATCTGCCAGACGGGCGGGGTGGTCTTCTGGTACTCGACCATGTTGTCGAAGGCGGCCTGGGTGTAGTTGCCGATGCCGCGGTAGTTGTCCTGGTGGGCCAGGTAGTTCTGTTGCACCACGCCCCAGCTGGGTTCGATGTAGACGCCGCGCTCGGCCGCCAGGGTCATGTCGGCCTGGGTGGCGAAGCGGGCGTGGGTGACCGCGTAGCAGCCGGCCATGATCGCCTGGTGGACGGCGGCCGAGGCGTGGGCGTGCACCCAGGTGCGCAGGCCGAGCTTCTTGGCCTCGCCGCAGGCGGCGCCGATCTGGGCGTCGGTGAGGGTCGGGCCGCCGCCGTCGCGGCTGCTCTTGGACGCGAAGATCTTGATCAGGTCGACGCCCTTGGCGGCGTTCTGTCGGACAAAGTCACGCATGTCCTCCGGGGACATGCTGCTGTCCGAGATCGGTTGGCCCGAGGTCAGCAGGCGCGGGCCGGGCAGGCGGCCGTCGGCGATCGCGGCGCGCAGCGGCAGGTCGTCATCGGAACCGATGCTCTGGATCGTGGTGTAGCCGGCCAGCAGGGTGACGTAGACGTTCTCCGCCCACTTCAGAGCCTCTTCCGCCCGGGTCTCGCCCTGGGTGGTCGCCCGGCCCTTGGCGTTGAAGTGGGTGGTGATGTGCACGTGGGTGTCGATCAGGCCCGGCATGACGGTCAGCTTGCCGAACTCGTAGTCGGCCTTGCCGCCGCCCTTGGCGACGCCGACGATCTTCGAGCCGTCGACGGTCACCGTCATGTCGCGCTGCACGCCGCCGAGACCGTCAAGGAGCTCGCCCGCATGGATGCGGATCGGCGCCGCCTGGGCGGCCGCCGCACACGTCATCAGCGCTGCGGTCGCGCACGCCAGTCGAAACGCCATCTTCGCCATCTTCTCACCCCGAGCCCCAAAACCTGGAAAAAACGCTAGGCCCCGCTAGCTGGCGCCAACCTGTCACGCGGCCGCCTCGCAGGCGCGAGCTTGTTGTCAGCTTGATGACAGCAACGAGACCTAGTGTCCCAACGTGGACCTAAGGGCGGCGACCTCGGGGCGACAGACACACCAGGCCGCCAGCAGACAAGACGTCGGGGCGCCTTGCCCCCCGTCATCTGACTAATCCCAGGACCCAAACGGGGGTGATGAGCACCGCGAGGGCCATCACGTATTGGATGCATACGGGGATACTATGCACAAGCAACGCGCGGCGGGCAGCAGAGGTTCGCAATCTAGACGAGGCCAGTATTTCGGGAGCGCCAGCTTTGCGGCGGCCCTGCTTCTAGCCCAGGTCGCCGGGGTGGGCGTGGCCCATGCCGCCGACGCGGCGGACGCCAGCACCCAGCTTGATGAGGTGATCGTCACCGCCTCGCGCGTCGACCGCGCCGGATTCACCGCGCCGACGCCGACCACCACGGTGGGGCTGCAGGAGCTCCAGAAGTCCGGCACCACCAACGTCGCGGACTTCCTGAACACCATCCCGGCCTTCGGCGCCGCGACCACGCCGGCTTCCACGGCGCACAACTCGGTCGGCTCCGGCCTCAACCTGGTGAACCTGCGCAGCCTGGGCGCCAACCGCACCCTGGTGCTGGTGGACCGCGAGCGCTTCACCCCGTCGACCGCCACGGGCCGCGTCGACCTGAACGTCATCCCCACCGTCATGATCGAGCGGGTGGAAGTGGTCACCGGCGGCGCCTCCGCCGCCTGGGGCTCCGACGCCGTGGCCGGCGTGGTGAACCTGATCTTCAAGAAGAACCTGGACGGCTTCGCCGGCGAGGTGACCGGCGGGCTCAGCCAGCAGGGCGACAACCAGGACATCAAGACCGCCCTGTCCTGGGGCGGCACGGCCCTGGACGGTCGGGCGCGGCTCTCGATCGCCGGCGAATATGAGGACAACAGGGGGATCGGCCGAAACTCCGGCCGCGACATCCTGGCGCAGAACTATAACGTCATCGCCAACCCGACCTACAAGCTCGGCAACGGCCAGCCGCAGAACTACGTCACCAGCAACGTCAACGTCTCGACCGCCACCCTGGGCGGGGTTGTCACCACCGGGCCGTTCGCCGGCCAGCAGTTCGCGCCGGGCGGCGCCCTCGTGCCGTTCACCTACGGCACGATGCGCGGCAGCCAGTACATGATCGGCGGCAGCGGCATCAGCGTCGACAACTCGATCAACGCGGCGCAGCTGAGCCAGTTCGCGAACCCGGTTCGCCGCGGCAACCTCTACCTGCGCACCTCGTGGGATGTCACCGACAACGTCGAAGCAACCGTCGATGCGAGCTACGCCCAGTCGACTTCCGAGGGCTACCTGAGCATCCCCTACGACCTGGGCACCATCACCATCCAGCGTGACAACGCCTACCTGACGGCGGCGGAGCGGGCCGCGCTGACGGCGGCCAACGTCACCAGCTTCAAGATGGGCCGGATCAACCAGGACGTCAGCTACAACTACCCGGTCAACGAAACCGAAACCCAGCGGTTCAGCTTCGGGCTGAAGGGCAAGTTCGACGCGCTCGGCACCACCTGGAAGTGGGACGGCTACGTCGCCACCGGCCTCACCCACTTCACGCAGAAGATCCAGGGCAACCGGATCACCGCCAACTGGACCCAGGCCATCGACGCCGTGGTCAATCCGGCCAACGGCCAGATCGTCTGCCGCTCGACCCTGACCAATCCCACCAACGGCTGCGTGCCGATCAACCTGTTCGGCCAGGGCTCTCCGTCAGCGGCGGCCTCGCGGTATGTGACCGGCACCTCGATGCTGGCGGCGGACTTCCGGCAGGACGCCGGAGCGGTGAACATCTCGGGCGAGCCGTTCAGCGTCCCCGCCGGCCCGGTCTCGATCGCCGCCGGCCTCGAGTTCCGCCGGGAGTCGGTCCACCAGGTCGCCGACGCGATCTCCAACGCCAACGGGTTCAACATCGGCAACCCGCACGACATCAACGGCTCGGAAGGCGTCAAGGAAGCCTTCGTCGAGACGGTCGTGCCGCTGCTCAAGGACATGACGCTCGTCAAGTCCCTGGACTTCAACGGCGCCATCCGGGAAACCGAATACCAGACCAGCGGCGCGGTCACGACGTGGAAGGCCGGCCTCAGCTGGTCCGTCACCGACGACCTGCGGGTGCGGGCGGCCCGGTCGAAGGACATCCGCGCCCCGGCCCTGGGCGAACTCTACGCCTCCTACATCCTGTCCAAGGGCACGCTGACCGACCCGGCCAAGAACAACCAGCAGTTCCAGGTCGACACGCCGCAACAGGGCAACGTCAACCTGGTGCCGGAGACCGCCGACACCACCACCTTCGGCGTGGTCTACCAGCCGTCGTTCATCAGCGGCCTCAACATCTCGGTGGACTACTACAACATCGACCTCCACGACGCGATCTCGGCCCTGGGGTCGCAGGACATCGTCAACCGCTGCTACGCGGGCGTGGCGGAAATGTGCCAGTACGTGGAGCGCAACGCGGCCGGCGAGCTCACCCGGGTGACCCGGGCGAACATCAACCTGTCGGAGCTGAAGACCGCCGGCGTCGACTTCGAAGTCGCCTACAACACCCCGCTGTCGCGGCTCTATGAGCCGCTGCCGGGCGACCTCAGCCTGCGCTTCCTAGGCACCTACACCGACTACCTGACCTCGGTGGACACCAACATCGTCCAGCAACTGGTCAACGCCGTGGGCTTCGGCGCCAACGGCATCCCGCAGTGGAAGTGGAGCGCCAGCGCCACCTGGCGCAACGGCCCGCTGACCCTCTACAGCCAGCTGCGCTATACGGAAGGCGGTCGCTACGACAACCTCAAGGACGCCGCCGGCGTCTACACGACCCAGGTGCTGGGCGGGAAGAACTGGTTCGACGGCCAGTACATCACCGACCTGTCCGTGCAGTACGAGCTTCAGCCGAGCGCGGGCCGCAGCGTCACCCTGTTCGGCAGCGTCAAGAACGTGTTCGACACCATCGGTCCGCCGGTGGGCATCGGCTACATCCTGCCGGGCCCGACGAACTTCTCGTTCTACGACGACATCGGCCGGCAGTTCCAGATCGGCGCCCGCTTCCACTACTAGCGGCTGATTGAGAGACGGTGTCCCGGCGAGGCTGCCCAGCCTCGCCGGGCTTCTTCAATTCCCACCCACGAAGGGCCTTGAATATGAAACTCATCACCGGTGCGCTGATGTCGGCGCTCCTGGCCGGCGTGGCGCTGCCTGCGGCCGCGGCCGACCTTGCGCCGTCGAAGATCGCGCCCGCCACCTTGAGCAAGCTGAAGGCCCTGCAGGCGAGCGCCCAGTACAAGGTCGCCGCCGCCAAGCTGGACGCCGACTGGGACCGCACGATCCAGGACGTGGTCACGCTGACCGAGATTGAGGCCCCGCCGTTCAAGGAAGAGACCCGCGGCAAGGCCTATATGGAAATGCTCAAGGCCCACGGCCTGACCGACGTGCAGATGGACAAGGTCGGCAACGTCTACGGCTTCCGCAAAGGCGCCGGCGGCGGTCCGCTGCTGGTGATCACCGGCCACCTGGACACGGTCTTCCCGGCCGGCACCAACGTGAAGGTCAAGCACGACGGCGACAAGCTGTCTGCCCCCGGCATCGCCGACGACACCGCCAGCCTGGCGATGCTGCTGGCCTTCGCCCGGGCGATGGACGCGGCCAAGATCAAGACCAAGTCCGACATCATCTTCATGGGGGACGTCGGCGAAGAGGGGCAGGGCGACCTGCGCGGCATGCGCTACCTGTTCAGCGACAGCCCTCTGGCCAACCAGATCAAGTACTTCATCTCGTTCGAGCCGGGCCTCGACAGGGTGACCAACGGCGGCGTCGGCTCCAAGCGCTACCTCGCCACCTTCAAGGGTCCGGGCGGCCACAGCCTGGGCGCCTTCGGCATCGTCAACCCCTCCTATGCGCTGGGCAACTTCCTGGTGGAATTCGGCAAGACCAAGGTGCCGACCACCGCCCGCACGGTGTTCAACGTCGGCGTCATCAAGGGCGGCACGTCCGTCAACTCGATCCCGTTCGCCATGTCGGCCGAGATCGACATGCGCTCCGACGGCAAGGCCGAGCTGAAGGAAGTGGAGGACCGCTACCTGTCGATCCTGCCGGAAGCGGTCGCCAAGGAGAACGCCGATCGCTCCACCAAGAGCGGCCCGATCGTGCTCGAAAACAAGCTGATCGGCGACCGTCCGGTGGGCCAGACCGATCCGCAGTCGACCATCGTCCAGACCGCCGGCGCCTCGATGCTGGCCGGCGGCGTGCCGCCGAAGTTCACCTTCGGCTCGACCGACGCCAACATCCCGATGAGCCTGGGCAAGGAGGCGATCACTCTCGGCTCCGGCTTCAACGGCGCGCGCGGGCACTCGCTCGACGAGTACCTGGTCGTGAACCGCGAGACCCTCAAGTACATGAAGATCAACCTCGCCACCGTGCTCGCTCTCGCCGGTGCGGAGGTGCGCTGAACTCCCCTCTTCGGCGCATATGGAAAGGGCCCCGGGGGAAACCCCGGGGCCCTTTTTCGTGGCCGGATCCCATGACGATCGGCGCGCCCCACGGAGAGGGCGCGCCGTATGCCAGGCTCAGCCGCCGGCCGCCGCCGGGCCGTAGTAGATGGCGTTGAACAGGAACTTGTAGGTGCCGGCCGGCTGGGCCCGCTGGGTGACCTCCGGCCCCATCAGGAACACGTGGCCGCGGCCCACCGAGACGTCGAGGATGGCGTTCATGCCGTTCAGGTGCTCCTGGCCGAACGCCCAGCCGGACTTCAGCACCTTGTCGCCCTGGAACCAGGCCACCTTCGAGACGCCGGCGCCGACCGCCGGGCGGAAGATCGGGCTGTTGTCGTAGAAGACGCTGACGCTGGTCGGCATGCCGTAGGCCAGCGGCTGGCGGTTATCGACCGTGGCGGTCAGCAGGGCGCCCGGCGAATAGAAGGTGGTGCGCAGCATCGACTTGCCGGTCTTCGGGTCGATCATCCCGTCCTCCACCGGCAGCTTCAGCGGGGCGGCCAGGTAGTTCGAGCTGCCGATGGTCACCACGCTGCCGCCGGCCTTGGCGAAGGCGTCGACCTGGGCGGCGGTCTTCTCCGTCACCGAGCCCAGCCACGCGCGGTATTCCTTCGGGATCGACTGCGGATCGAATCCCTGCCGCTCGGTCTGGCTGGAGCGGACCACGCCCTGCGGCGGCCGGTAGGCGCCGTCGGTGAAGATCAGCACGTCGTACTTCGCCTTCAGCTTGCCGGCGTCCAGCTCCTGCGGATGCACCACGGTGTAGGGGAACTCGAACTGGTCGAAGATGAACCGCGTCCAGCCGGTGGGCATCAGCCCGCCGTAGAGGTCGACCAGGCCGATGCGCGGCGCCTTCAGCGCCAGGGCCTCGCCGGCCGGGGCCTTGTCCAGGGCGTGGGCGTTTAGGCCGAGCGTCTTCACGGCCGCCTCGACCACCCTGCGGGAGGTCGGCGTGGCCGGGACCCACAGCGTGCCGGGCGCCAGCGTCGCGCCGTCGATCGTCACCGGAGTCTTCAGCCAGGAGACCTTCGCGCCGGCCTTCATCAGCCGGTTGGTGAGGGTGAAGGCGTTGTTCGGCGCGTGGCTGATCAGCCAGCCGGCCTGGCCGGCGCCGTCGATCCGGCCCGACGGCGGGGCGATCTCGTCGGGCAGGGTCTGGAAGGGACCGGAGAAGCCGTCCAGCACGCGGTCGAAGCGCAGGCCGTTCTGGAAGGCCAGGGTGTAGCCGGTGATGTCGTGCGGCTGCTGCGGCGGGCCGCCGGGGTACTCGAAGTCGTTCGGGTGGTCCTGCGGCTCGAACATGTCGACGATGTGCGGCCGGTAGGCCTGGGCGGTCATCACCACGAACGAGCCGGCCGGATACGACTTGCCGGCCACGGTGAAGGGGGCGGTCGCCCGCTGCACCTCGACGCCGGCGCGGATCAGGGCGTTGACGAACTCCACGGCGCTCGGCAGGTCGGGCTGGTCGGCGGAGATCACGTAGCCGCGGGCGTCGCGCCGGGCGGGGTCCTGCAGCACGGTCTTGTAGAGGCTCGGATCCAGCTCCTTGCCGAGCACCGGGTGGCCGCCGCCGCGGCGGGTGATCGTCCCGTCGTCGCCGCCGGCCTTGCGCAGGGCGTCGATCCGGCTGGCGCTGACCGTCCAGTTGTCGCGGCTGCCGCGCTCGATGGAGTTCTTGCCCATGCGGTAGATGTTGAACAGCAGCCGGTCGCGGTTGCGGGAGGCGTAGTCCAGCACCGCGTTGTTCATGCTGAGCTCGTAGTCGATCGACTGGCTCATGTGCCAGAGCTGCGGCGGCACGGGCATCGGCTCGTCGGAGCGCGGCAGCTGCGCGCCGGCGATCAGCGGCAGCTCCTCGGGCGTCGGCCCGCCGATGATCTCCGTCAGGATGCCGACGGTGTTGTGGAAGTAGGAGCTGGTGCGCTCGTTGCCGTTGTACCAGGTCGAGTAGTTGGCGGCGCTGCGCATCGCCGAGCCGGGCTTGCCCTCGGTGATCAGCCGGCTGTGGATGGCCGTCCCGGTCTCCTCCAGGGCGGTCATGATCAGCGGGTCGTAGTTGTAGTTGAAGGGGTCGCGGAACGGCGGAATGAACACCACCATCCCCGGCGGCCCCGGCTGGTGGTGGTTGTAGATGATCTGGGGGTGCCACTGGCGGTAGAACACCCGCGTCAGGTTGGTGGTCTCGACCTGGGCGATGCGGAAGTAGTCGCGGTTGTTATCGTGGCCGATGTAGCGGTTGTAGAGGTAGGGCAGGGACTCGAACTCGCGGGCCTTGGGGTCCGGGTTGCGCATGTACCAGTTGGCGATCTGCTCCTGGCCGTCGGGGTTGGCCTCGCCGAACAGGATGATGACGTCGTCCAGGAAGCGCATGGCCTCCGGGTCGGTCCGGCTGACCATGCTGTAGATGCCCTGCAGCAGGGCCTGGGCGTGGATGCTCTCCGAGGCGTGCATGCCGCCGTCGATCCAGATGACCGCCTTGCCTTCCTTGGCCAGCGCCCGGGCCTGGTCGTCGGTGAGGTCCTTGGCCTGCGCCAGCCGTTCGGCGATCGACCGGTACTTCTCGAGGTTCCTGATGTTCTCCGGCGAGGAGACGATCATCATGTACTGGCTGCGGCCGAACCCGGACTTGCCGATCTCCACCAGCTTGGTGCGGTCGGACTCCTTGGCGAGGGTCTTCAGATAGGCCTCGGCCTGGGTGTAGTTGGCCAGGAAGTAGTCCTCGCCGATGGCGTGGCCGAACGCCTGCTGCGGGGTGGTGATGTTCGGCAGGTTCTGGCCGGCGGCCGGCGCGGCCAGGGACAGCAGCGCGCAGGCTGCGGCCGCGGCCATCAGGGAAGTACGCATCTTCGATCTCACTTTCTGGAACGCGGCGGGCGGACGGCTCAGGTCTGGCCGGCGGGCTTGGGATCTTGGGGCAGCGGCGGCGCGCCGAGGCGGAAGGCCACCAGGCCCGCGTCGACGCCGGCCCCGTTGGCGATGACGATGACCTGCGCGCCGTCGCGGGCGCGGAAGGTCATCGGGTTGGAGACGTTCTTGAACGGCAGCGGCGTGCGCCAGACCTCCGCCCCGGTCTTCTTGTCGAAGGCGTAGAACCAGCTGTCGCCGCCGCCGGCGAACAGCAGGGTGCGGGTCACCAGCACCCCGCCGCCGTTGATCGCCGTGCCGAGCCGGGCCGGCAGGGCGACGCCCTTCAGCAGCGGATGCTTGCGGATCGCCGTCGCGCCCTCGCCGATCGGGACCTGCCAGGCGATGTCGCCAGTGTTCAGGTCATAGGCGGTGATGGTCGAATAGGGCGGCTTGATCAGCGGCAGGCCGCCCGGCAGCGTGGTCGACCGCGGACGGCCGAAGGCCGCGTGCCAGGGCGCGCTCACATACTTGTCGCCGCCGGTGTTGGCCCCGACCGCGGTGACGCTGATGGTGTTGGTGCCGCGGACGTAGAGATAGCCGCTCTCCGGATCGACCGAGGCGCCGCTCCAGTTGCCGCCGCCCACGTTCGAGGGCCGCTGCAGCGACCCGCCGAGGCTCTGCGGGTTGAACACCGGCCCCATGCGGAAGGTCTGCAGTTGGGCCTGGGCCAGCGCCTTGATCTGCGGCGTCAGGTCGTTGGCGTCCTCCAGCGTGACGCCCTGCGGCACGAACGGCGGCGGGCGGCTGGGGAAGGGCTGCGTCGGGCTGAGGTGCTCGCCGGGGATGTCGGTGTCGGTGGGCACCGGCCGCTCGACGATCGGCCACACCGGCGCGCCGGTGACCCGGTCGAAGACGTAGGTGAAGCCCTGCTTGGTGACCTGCGCCACCGCGTCGATCCGCCGGCCGCCGACCTTGATGGTCAGCAGGTTCGGCTGGGCCGGGGTGTCGTAGTCCCAGACCCCGTGGTGGACGAACTGGAACCACCAGCGGAGCTTGCCGGTCGCGGCCTCCAGGCAGACCAGGGACTCCCCGAACAGGCCGGCGCCGGGGCGGCCGCCGCCGTAGAAGTCGTTGGTGGGGGTGCTGACCGGCAGGTAGATCAGCCCGCGGGCCTCGTCCGCCGACATCGGCGCCCAGACGTTGGCGTGGCCGGTCCCGGCCCAGGAGCCGTTCTCCCAGGTCTCGGCGCCGGCGGCGTCGGCCGCCTGCGGGATGGTCTGGAACACCCAGAGCGGCTTGCCGGTGCGCGCGTCGAAGGCCTGCACGGCGCCGACGTTCGGCTTGTCCAGGGACTCGTGGTCGAAGATCGAGCCGCCGACGATGACGATGTCCCCGACCACCAGCGGCGGCGAGCTGCGGTACTCGTATGTGGGATTGGCGAGCGCCTTGGCGAGGCTCGTGCCGTCGTCCAGCGCCACCCGGCCGCCGATCCCGAAGCCGGGCGTCGGCTGGCCGGTGCGGGCGTCCAGGCTGAAGAGGCCCGAGCGGCTGGCGGCGAAGATCCGCAGCTTGCCGCCGTCGCGCCAGGCGGCCAGGCCGCGGTGCTTGTAGCCGCTGGCGACCACCAGCTCGCCGAGCTTGTTGGCGCCGGTCTCGAAGCGCCACAGCTCCTTGCCGGTGACCGCGTCGAGGGCGGCGACGTTGGCGTAGGCGGTGCTGGTGAACAGCAGGCCGTCGATCACCAGCGGCACGGATTCGAACAGCGTCGGCTGCGACTTGTACTCCGCCGACGGCTGGTCGAACTGCGTCCACCGCCAGGCGACGCCCAGCTTGGAGACGTTGCGGGCGTCGATCTGGTCGAGGGCCGAATACTTCGAGCCGCCCTGGTCGCCGGCGTAGTAGCGCCACTCGACCTCGCGGCCGGCCGCCGCGCCGGCGCGGGGCCAGGCGGTGGCCAGGGCCGCCACCGAGGCGAAGAAGCCGCGCCGGTTCATCGCGGCGCTCCGGAGCGCAGGAACGCCGCGACCGCGTCGATCTCGGCGTCGCTGATCTGGCCGGCGGAGAAGGCCGGCATCTCGCCGCGGCCGTCACGCACCGTCGCCTCGACCAGCTCGTTGTCGTACTCGAACGGCCGGGGCAGGCGCACCACCGGCGTCCGGCCGACCTCTCCGTGGCAGCCGGCGCAGACCCGCTGGAACACGGCCGCCCCCGGGCCGGGATCCTGCTGGATGGCGGCCTGGGCCGAGACCGCGGCCAGCACGCTCACGCCATAGCCTGCGACGAGGCAGGCCCAGGCAGACCAGTCGCCGCGCGGCTTCATCCGCCGACCTTCGGCTTGGGCGCCTGCGGCTCGCGGGTCAGGATGTTGGCGAGGTCCGACGGCGGCTCGTTCTTGTAGACCCGGCCGCCCTTCATCACGAAGACCACCCGCTCGAGGGTGCGGATCTTGGTCAGCGGATCGTCGACCACCGCGATGAGGTCGGCCTCCATGCCGGGCGCGATCGAACCGGTGACCTTGTCCAGCCGCACGGCCTCGGCGGTGCGCGAGGTGGCGTTGACGATGGCGTCCATCGGCTTCTGGCCGTTCTCGACGCGCCAGATGATCTCCTGGGCGTTGAAGCCCTCCGCCCCGGCGGTGGCGTCGCTGCCGTTGATGATCTTCAGGCCGGGGATGGCGATGAACCGCCGCCACTTGGTCTTGTTGAGCTCGACGTTGCCCCGCATGTAGGCGAAGGCCTCGGGGGTGTAGTTCCCGGTGCCCAGGTAGCGGTCCATGTTCTTCATGTAGTTGGGCTGGACGAGGCCGAAGGTCGGCTCCATCCAGGTGCCGCGCTTGGCCAGCAGCCGCAGGGTGTCGTCGGTCACCAGCTGGCCGTGGGTGACGGTGTGGCAGTTGCTCAGCGAGGCGTTGCGCACCGCCGCGTCGGCGTGGGCATGGACCCAGGTCAGCATGCCCAGCTTGTTGGCCTCGTCGCAGGCCGCCGCCAGCTGTTCGTTGCTCCAGGTCTGGTCGCCGCCGTCGCGGATCGAGCGGGTGACGATCAGCTTGATCAGGTCGACGCCCTTGGCCGCCTGGGCGCGGACCTGGGCGCGGATCTCGTCGGGCGTCTTGTCCAGGCTGGTGGAGTCGGTGAGCGGATTGCCGCTGGTCAGCAGCCGTGGGCCGGCCAGCCGGCCGCGGTTGATCGCGTCGCGCACCGGGATGTCGGTGTCGGCGCCGATGCTCTGGATGGTAGTGAACCCGCCCATCAGCGCCACGTAGGCGTTCTCGGCGGTGTACATGGCGATATCGGCGGCGCTCTCGCCCTTGCCGTTGGAGGCCTTGCCGTCCTTGCCGAAGTGGGTGCCGATGTGGACGTGGGTGTCCATCAGGCCGGGCAGCACGGTCATCTTGCCGAAGTCGTAGGTCACCGGGCCGGTGAAGCCCGGCTGCAGCTTGACGATCTTCGAGCCCTCGACCGTCAGGGTGACGTTGTGGGCGACCCCGCCCTTGCCGTCGATGAGCTCGCCGGCGCGGATGGTGATGGCCTGGGCGTCGGCGCCCGCCACCGCGGCGGCCCAGACGACCGTGCCGAGCAGCGCGGCCTTCAGCTTGCGGATGAACACGTGGTCTCCCCCTTCTCGATTTATGCTCAGCGTCCGCCGGCGACGGGGCCGTAAAGGACGCTGTTGAACGGCAGCTTGAAGGTCCCGTGCGGCTGTCCGCGCTGGAGGACCTCCTGGCCCAGGGCCTCCTTCGGGGTGGTGATGTGCGGGGCCGCCAGCGAGGTCCCCGCGGCGACGCTGACGACGGCCGCTGCGGCCGCCCCCAGCAGCAGACTGCGCTTCATACGCCCCACGACCCCTACCCCCACAGTATCGGACAGGGAACGGTGGGCGCGGCACCTGACACGAAGCTGTCTCAGAATCGGGCGGTGAGCTGCAGGCGGCCGTAGGTGGAATCCTTGCCGCCCGCCGCGGTGACGCCGTCGCCGGTGAGGGCGCGGACGACGGAGGCGTAGAGCTCCAGGTTGCGGGCCAGGGCGACCCGCGCGCTGGCCTGCAGCAGCACGGCGGTCAGGCGGCCGTGGCCGGTGGAGCCCTCCAGCGGCTTGCCCCCGCCGTAGACGGCGTCGCCAGTGGCGTAGCGGCCGACCAAGTAGGCGGCGGCGCCCAGCTCCGCCGGCCCGAACCGCGCCGCGCCTTCGCCGGCCACCGCGACGTAGTTGGTCTGGTGCAGGAAGGGCGCGTCCGACAGGCCGTAGCTGTTGGGGTAGATCGGATCGAAGGTGCCGATTCGGCCGTCGCCGGCGCGCCGGTCGCCGCTGGCGAAGGCGGCGAGCCCGCCCAGCCGCGGTGAATGCGGCGCGGCGAAGGTGAAACCGGCGCCGGCCGCGCCGCCCGCCGCGCTGATCGGCTGGCCTTCGATCCGGCCCCACTGGTAGGCCGCCTGCGCGTACATATCCCAGCCGTCGGCCCGCCGGGCGTAGCGCACGCCGGCCGTGCGCCGGCGCTCGCGCCCACTCAGATCGGCGAACCTGGCGTCGGCCCGCGCGCGGTCAAACAGGAAGAGGGTGGTCAGGCCGGGGCCCCGGCGCGGCAGGTCGAGCGAGGCGCCGGTGAACAGCTCCGTGGCGCTGGCCCGGTCGTCGAAGGCGTAGCGGCGGACCTCGACCGGCCGGAAACGGAACACGATGAGGCGCGCGCCGGCCCAGGTGGCCGCCAGCTGCGCCCCATCGAAGCTGCGGCGGACGTTGGCCCCATCGCGGGTGGTGACGAGGCGGTTGTCCGAGAGGTCGATCTCCTGGCGGCCGAGCCGCGCCACCAGGGCCATGTCGCCGATGCGGGCGGGCAGGTCGACGAACAGCTGCGGCACGTCCAGCTCGTCCTCGTCCTGGGCGCGCGGCCCCGGCTCGCGGCCTTCCTCGGCGACCGCGCCCAGCTGGGCGAACACGCGCAGGCCGCCCGGCGTCTGCAGGTCGGCGTCGATCAGGGCGCGGCGGCTGATCTGCAGGTAGCTGGGCGCGCCCGCGATGCCGAAGTCGGAGGCGTCGATGCTCTCGATTCGCAGGCGGGCCTCACCGCCCAGCGTCAGCCAGGCGTCCCCCGCCAGGGGGATGTAGCGCAGGCGATCGACGCCGGTGCGCGTCTGCGTGGCCAGATTTTCGCAATCGTCCTGCCAGCGGATCGGCTGCGGTCGGCAGGTCTCGGCCGCCGCCGCTGTGGCGAGCCCCATGCCGAGGCCGGCGTAAAGGGCAAGCGCCACGCGACCGCTTCCGCGGCGTACCGATATCTTACGCACTAAACCCGCCCCCCGGCTGACCTCGCGAAGTCTATACGATCTTTGCTGACAGCGGCCTGACACGTGGACGCGCTGCTGACAGTTCCGTGTCAGGAAACCGGCGGTTGATCCTCGCGCGGTCGGACTCGCGGGGGGTCCGCCAAGATATTCGGGCAGGGGTTTCGATGACGACCAGGACCTTCCAAGCGGGCGCGAGCGCGCTGGCGCTGATGCTGAGTCTGGCGCTGGCGGCGCCGGCCGCCGCCGAGACGGCCTCGCCGGCCGCCACGGCGACCGTGAAGCGGATCATGGCCAGCCCCGGCTACAAGGCCGCGGTCGCCGCCCTGGACAAGGACCACGAGCGCTGGGTCAGCGACATCATCACCCTGACCGAGATCCCGGCGCCGTCGTTCAAGGAGGCCACGCGGGCCAAGGCCTATCTTGAGATGCTTCGCGCCGAAGGCCTGACCGACCTGGAGATCGACCCGGAAGGCAACGCCATGGGCGTGCGCAAGGGCACGGCGGGCGGCGGCCCGGTGGTCGTTGTGGCGGCCCACCTGGACACCGTCTTCCCGGAGGGGACCAACGTGAAGGTCCGGCGCGAGGGCGATCGGCTCTATGCGCCGGGCGTCGGCGACGACGTCACCGGCCTGGCCACCCTGCTCACCGTCGTGCGCGCCATGAACGCCGCGGGCATCAAGACCAAGAGCGACATCGTGTTCATGGGCAATGTCGGCGAGGAGGGGCTCGGCGACCTGCGCGGGGTCCGCTACTTCTTCACCAAGGGCAAGTACAAGGACCGCACCAAGGCCTTCTTCTCGCTGGACGGCGGCGGCGTCGACGACGTGACGACCGGCGGGACCGGCTCCAAGCGCTATCGGGTGACCTTCAAGGGCCCGGGCGGCCACAGCTACGGCGCGTTCGGCATCGTCAACCCGATGTCGGCCATGTCCAGGGCGGTGGACAACTTCTACCTGACCCAGGTCCCCACCAAGCCGAAGACCACCTACAGCGCCAGCGTGGTCGGCGGCGGCACCTCGGTGAACTCCATCCCCCGCGAGGTGTGGATGGAGTTCGACATGCGCTCCGAGGACACGGGCGAGCTCGCCAAGGTCGAGAAGAGCCTGCTGAAGTCGATCGCCGACGGCGTCGACGCCGAGAACGCGGCTCGCTCCACGGCCGTCGGCAAGATCACCTACGAGGCCAAGCTGGTGGGCGATCGCCCGGCCGGCGCGACCGACCCCAAGAGCGACCTCGTCCAATACGCCACCGCGGCGTTCGGCGGGGCCGGCGGAGTGAAGTACGGGATCGGCTCTTCGGATTCCAACATCCCGATGAGCCTCGGCATCCCGGCGATCACCACCTCGCGGGTGGCGGTGACCGACCGCACGCACTCGGTCGATGAGTGGGTCGAGGTGACCAAGGCCCCGAACGTGCAGGTGAAGGCCGCCAACCTCGTCACCATCCTGGCGATCGCCGGGCCGTCGAAATGAAGGCTGCGGCAGGGGCGGGCCGCGCCGGCCAGACCCTGCCGGCCCGACCCTGCCGACGTCGCGCGGACGTCGCAAATCTCGCGTCCAATACCCTCTGAGCAACGGAGACATTAGTGCGTCATCGTGGACTTGAGATCATCCCGGAGTCCGAGCTGGTCGAGGCGATCGCCCGGACGCCGACGGACCATTATGTGATCTGGACGGGGGAGCCCTGCGGCAGCCAGGCCGGCTCCCTGCGCTCCCGCGCGCTGGCCTGCGTCGACGAGGTGGCCCGGCCGGTGCCGCTGCGCGACGTCATCCGGCGTGCGGCCAAGTTCGAAGGCGGCCTGGGGCTCAATCCCGACGCGGTGCGCAACGCCGTGCGCATGCACCAGTGCGCGCGGCCGGCGGTCTACCTGCTGGTGACGCGGCTCACCTCCGGAGCCTTCGCGGCGGTGGCCGACATCCCGTTTCCCTCCGGCGGCCGCCGGCGGCTGGCGCCCGGCGACCTGGTGATGGACGCGCAGGGGCTGCTGCTGCTCGCCGACGACGTCCGGGCCGACGCGGCGACGCCCGGCGGCTGGGTCGGCGGACGGTTCGCCGAGCGGCGGGTCGCGGCCCGCTAGGCCGGCCAGTCTTCAGGACCAGGTAAGGCACCCGACGGGGATCACGCGGCGGTCCGGCCAAGCCATCGAGCGCGCAAGAAGCCAATTCCGGAGGGTCGCGCGGAGTGATAGCGCTGGGCCAAACGAATAGGATCTTGCCATGCGCGACATCACCCACTTCATCGACGGCGCGGCCGTCGCGGGGACGTCCGGCCGGTTCGGCGACGTCTTCAACCCCAACACCGGCGAGGTGCAGGCCCGCGTGGCCCTGGCCAGCGCCGCCGAGCTGGACGCTGCGGTGGCCGCCGCCGTGCGCGCCCAGCAGGTCTGGGCCCTGGCCAATCCGCAGCGGCGGGCCCGGGTCATGTTCGACTTCAAGCGGCTGGTCGAAGCCAACATGAACGAGCTGGCCGAGCTGCTCTCCTCCGAGCACGGCAAGGTGATCGCCGACTCCAAGGGCGACCTCCAGCGCGGCCTGGAAGTCATCGAGTTCGCCTGCGGCATCCCGCATGCCCTGAAGGGCGAGTACACCGAGGGCGCCGGGCCCGGCATCGACGTCTATTCCATGCGCCAGCCGCTGGGCGTGGCGGCCGGCATCACCCCGTTCAACTTCCCGGCGATGATCCCGATGTGGATGTTCGGCATCGCCATCGCGGTCGGCAACGCCTTCATCCTGAAGCCTTCGGAGAAGGACCCCAGCGTGCCGGTGCGCCTGGCCGAGCTGATGATGGAGGCCGGGGCGCCGAAGGGCGTGCTGAACGTGGTGCACGGCGACAAGGCGGCAGTGGACGCCATCCTCGACCACCCCGACATCAAGGCGGTCAGCTTCGTCGGCTCCTCCGACATCGCCCACTACGTCTATTCGCGGGGCGCCGCGGCCGGGAAGCGCGTCCAGGCCATGGGCGGGGCCAAGAACCACGGCGTCATCCTGCCCGACGCCGACATCGACCAGGCGGTGAAGGACATCTCCGGCGCCGCGTTCGGCTCGGCCGGCGAGCGCTGCATGGCGCTGCCGGTGGTGGTGCCGGTGGGCCAGAAGACCGCCGAGGTGTTCCGCGAGAAGATGCTGGCCGAGATCGAGACCCTGAAGGTCGGCGTCTCCACCGACGCGGCCGCGCAGTACGGCCCGGTGGTCTCCGCCGCCCATCGCCAGAAGATCGCCGACTACATCCAGCTGGGCGTCGACGAGGGCGCCGAGCTGGTGGTCGACGGGCGGGGCTTCAACCTGCAGGGCTACGAGCAGGGCTTCTTCATGGGGCCGTCGCTGTTCGACCAGGTGAAGCCGGGCATGCGGACCTACCAGGAGGAGATCTTCGGCCCGGTCCTGCAGATCGTCCGCGCCGGGACCTTCGAGGAGGCGGTGCGGCTGCCGTCCGAGCACCCTTACGGCAACGGCGTGGCGATTTTCACCCGCAACGGCCGCGCCGCGCGCGAGTTCGCCGCCAAGGTCAACGTCGGCATGGTCGGCATCAACGTGCCGATCCCGGTGCCGGTCGCCTATCACACCTTCGGCGGCTGGAAGCGCTCGGCGTTCGGCGACACCAACCAGCACGGCATGGAAGGCGTGAAGTTCTACACCAAGGTGAAGACCGTCACCGCCCGCTGGCCCGAGGGCCTCTCCGAGGACTCCGCCTTCGTCATCCCGACCATGGGGTAGGCGACGCCTCGGGCTGGGCGCGGCGCTGGCGTTGACAACCCGGCCCGGACGGCGCGATTCTTTCAGATAGCGCCGGTACGCGGCCGCTCTCCGCGCCGCGGCCGCGCCGGTGGAGCAAGCCATGGTCAAGAAGCTTGTGGGAAGCCTGGGCGTGGCGGCGGCCCTGGGCGCCCTGGCGATTGCGGGCGAGGCCCGCGCCGCCGTGACGGTGATCGGCGGCGGCCAGGCCGAGGCCTGTTCCCGCGCGGCGATCGCCGGCAAGTCCGACGCCCGGTTCGACCAGCTCTGCACCGACGCCCTGGAGACCGAGGTGCTCAGCCCCCGCGACCGCGCCGGCACCTATGTGAACCGCGGCGTCTTCAAGCTGCGGCGGCTGAAGTTCGACGATGCGGTCCACGACTTCGACCTGGCGGTCGGGACCAAGCCCGACCTCGGCGAGGCCTATGTGAACCGCGGCGCCGCGGCGGTCGGCGCGCACCGCTACGCCCAGGGCCTGGCCGACCTCAACCGGGCGATCGCCCTGGGATTGGATGAGCCGGCCAAGGCCTACTACAACCGCGCCCTGGCCTACGAGGGCCTCGACGACATGAAGGCGGCCTACTTCGACTACCAGAAGGCGGTCGAGCTCAGCCCCGACTGGCCGCCGCCGCGGGAACAGCTGACGCGTTTCACCGTCACCCACCGCTAGCCGCGGGCGCGCGCCGACCCCATCTCTTGGAGGCTGGGCTGGAGACCTGTGAATGCGCGCCGCCATCGCCTTGCTGATCGTCTTCGCCGCCGCGGCCCCGGCCGCCGCCCAGGACCTGTCCGGCCGCTACAACGCCCTGCAGGCGCAGAGCACGGCGGACCTCGCCCGCTACAACAACCTCGCCGCCCTGCAGGAGATGCAGCGCCAGCGCGACATCGCCCAGCAGAACCAGATGACGACGCTGGACGCGCAGCTGCGCACCGAACGGGGCCTGGCCGACGTCCGCGCCCAGAGCTACACGCCGATCATCCCGGTCCCGGCCTACGTCCCGGGCATGCCGCTCCCCAATATCGACACCAGCCAGTTGGTCTCCATCCCCGACGCCGCCCTGGCCGACTCCAACCGGCGGGTGAAGGAAGCGGCCGCCAACCGCCGCTGAGCCGGACGGAGCGCGACCGCCTCGGCCGCGTTATGCCCTCGACCTGACACGAGGGGAGGCCCCATGCGCTGGCTTGGCGGACAGCAGTCCGGAAACATCGAAGACCGTCGCGGCCTTGGGCCCGTCGGCGTCGGCGGCCTGGGCGCCGGCGGCGTGGTCCTGGCGCTGATCGGCTATTTCGTGTTCGGGATCGATCCCTCGACCACGATGAGCGTCGTGAACGGCGCGGCGCCGGCCCAGCAGGAACAGCAGGGCGTCCGCGGCAAGGTGGCCGACCAGCAGGGCCAGTTCGTCGACGTCGTCGCCACCTCGGTCGACCAGGTCTGGACGCAGATCTTCCGCCAGCGGGGCGAGACCTACCGGCCGCCCGCCGCCGAGGTGCTCTACGACCAGTCCACCGTCACCGGCTGCGGCCTCGGCCAGTCGGCGATGGGGCCGTTCTATTGTCCGCAGGACCAGAAGGTCTATCTCGACCTCGCCTTCTGGCAGGAGCTGGAGACCCGCTTCGGCGCCCAGGGCGAGGCGGCGCGCGCCTACGTCATCGCCCACGAGATGGGCCACCACGTACAGAACCTGCTGGGCGAGATGGACCAGGCCCAGCGGATGGGCGCGCGCGGCGCGGCCAGCGGCTCGGTGCGGCTGGAGCTGCAGGCCGACTGCTACGCCGGCGTCTGGGTGGCCCACGCCCCGGAAGTCTCCGGCGGCCAGGTGGCGCTCGATCCCAAGGACGTGGAGGACGGCCTGCGCGCCGCCGCCGCGGTCGGCGACGACACCCTGCAGAAGGAGACCAGCGGCCGCGTCGTGCCCGACAGCTTCACCCACGGCACCTCGGCCCAGCGCATGCGCTGGTTCCGCAACGGCGTCACCACCGGCGACCCGGCCGCCTGCGACACCTTCAACGCCGCGCAGCTGTAAGGGGCGGGGACCCCGGCCGCCGATCTGCTAGATAGGCGCCCCGTCTTTCCACGAGCGCCGAGACCGCCATCGATGATCCCCTGGGTCCACCTGGACAGCGCCAAGATCCCCGGCGGCGGCGAGTTGCGGCTGATGCGGCGGGGCGCCGAGTTCTCGATCATGTCGGGCTCGATCGAGCTGATGAACAGCCGGCTCAGCGGCTCGGAGAAGGCGCTCGCCACCCTGTCCGGGGATCGCATTCGCGGCCGGGCCGGGCCGCAGGTGCTGATCGGCGGCCTCGGCATGGGCTTCACCCTGCGCGCCGCCCTGGCCGACCTGCCGGCCGATTCCGGCGTGGTGGTCGCCGAGCTGGTGCCGGCGGTGGTGGCCTGGGCGCGGGGCGAGATGGCGCACATCTTCGACGGCAGTCTCGACGACCCGCGGGTGACCGTGCGCGAGGGCGATGTGGCCGAGGCGATCGGGGCGGGGCGGGCGGCCTATGACGCCATCCTGCTGGACGTCGACAACGGCCCCGGCGGCCTCAATCGCGACGCCAACGACGGCCTCTATTCGGCCGGCGGCCTCGGCGCGGCGCGTCGCGCGCTGCGGGCCGGTGGGGTGCTGGCGGTGTGGTCGGCGGGCCCCGACGCCGGCTTCGCCCAGCGGCTGCGCAAGGCCGGCTTCGGCGTGGAGGAGGTCGCCGTCCGCGCCACCGGCGGCCGCCGCGGCGCGCGGCACGTGATCTGGCTGGCCGTGGCCCCTTAGGATGGGCGCCTTAGGGAGGGAGCCTCAGCCCGGCATCGCCGGGACCGGCTCCAGGCCCAGGCAGACCGCGACCGAGCGGCGGGCGAGCAACTCGCAGGAGTCGATGAAGTCGACCTTCAGGTCGCGCGGGCCGAGCACCAGCGGCACCTCCGTGCAGCCGGCGATCACCGCCTCCGCGCCGTTGGCGATCAGCTCCACGGCGAGCGCGGCCATGGCGCCGCGCGCCTCCGGTCCGGTGTCGCCGCCCTTGATCTTGTAGAGCACCGACATGAAGGCCGCCTGCCGTTCGGGGTCGAGGGTCACCAGGCCCATGGCCTGGGCGGCCAGGTACTCGCGGTAGAGCTTGAGCCCGCCCTTGGTGGCGAGCACGCCGACCCGCATGGCGCCGGTGTCGCGCGCGGCGCTGGAGGCGGTGGCGATCATGTCGATCAGCGGCAGGCCGGAGGCCCGCTGGATCAGGTCGGCGTGGGCGTGGGCGGTGTTGCAGGCGATGGCCAGCACGTCGGCGCCGGCGCCCCTGAGCGCCCCGGCCATCTCGGCCAGCACCGGGCCGGCGCCCGATCCGGGGACGTTGCGGTCCGGCACCTGCGGGTTGATGTCGGCGATCACCCGGATGTGGTCCTGGTCGGTCTCGGCCGGGGTGAAGGCCTGCAGCTTGGTCAGGAAATCCAGCGTCGCGGCGGGGCCCATGCCGCCCAGCAGGCCGAGGGTGAGTTTGGGTGTGGTCACAGCTGGCCTTCCAGTTCCGATTGATAGCCGAACAGGCCCTGGGCGCCGCCGGTGTGCAGGAACACCACCGTCTCGCCATCGAACCGGCCGGCTCCGGCCAGTGCGATCAGCCCCTTCATCGCCTTGCCGGTGTAGACCGGGTCCAGCAGGATGGCGTCGGTGCGGGCCGCGAGCTTCAGCGCCTCGATCACCTCGGCGTCGATCAGGCCGTAGCCGGCGCCCACGTAGTCGCAGTCGGCGACGACCATCTCGCGGGTGACGCGGTCGCGGTGGCCGAGCAGCTCGGCGGTCTCCCGCGCCAGCTTGAAGACGCTGGCCTCCTGCGCGTCCTTCGGCGCGCGGACGCCGATGCCGAGCACCGGGATGTCCGCGCCCATCACCGCCAGGCCCGCGACCAGTCCGGCGTGGGTGCCGGCGCTGCCGGTGGCGGTGACGATGCGGTCGATCTTCAGGCCCATGGCGTTAGCCTCGGCGACGATCTCCAGGGCGCACTCCACGTAGCCCAGGGCGCCGATGACGTTCGAGCCGCCGCCGGGAATGACGTAGGGCCGCCCGCCGCGGGCGCGCACCTCCTCCGCCACCGCCTCCAGCGCAGCGCCCATGTCCGATCCGCCGGGCACGCGGCGGACCTTGGCGCCCATCAATTCGTCGAGCAGCACGTTTCCGGACCGGGTGTAGTCGACCGCCTGCGAGCCGGTGCGTTCCTCCAGGATGATCTCGCAGGCCAGGCCGAACTTCGCGGCCACCGCCGCGGTCTGGCGCACGTGGTTCGATTGCACCGCGCCTTGGGTGACCAGGGTGTCGGCGTCGTTGGCGAGCGCGTCGCCCAGCAGGTACTCGAGCTTGCGGGTCTTGTTGCCGCCGCCGGCCAGGCCCGTGCAGTCGTCACGCTTGATCCACAGCTCCGGCCCGCCGCCGGGCGAGGTGGCGAGCGCCGCGGTCAGCCGGGGCAGGGGCTCCAGCGGCGTGGGCAGGTGGGCGAAGCGGACGGGGTTGAAGCGGGCGAGGTGCATGCCCTCGCCCTACTCCAAATGCATGACCCAGGGAAACCCTAGGGCCGAACCTTGGGGGGCAGGGCCGCCACTTGCCCGGGCGTCAGGCGCACGATGTCCCTGACGATGCAGGGCGTGGCGAAGCCGCCGCCGCCGGGGCGGCCGATCGAGATATCCAGGTCGATGGGCCGGCAGACGATGGCCGCGCCCGGCGGCTCTCGGATGATGATCGGATCGTTGGACATCGCGCCGGCCAGGCAGGCGCCGCTCATCTCGATCGCGTAGACGTCGCGTCCGTTCACGTCGATGTACAGCGTGTGGTCGTCGCCCACCGTGTGGTTGCGGATGTCGTGGGTGCGGAAGCAGGCGTCGGGCGCCAGGGCGGCGGAATAGCCGGGCGGCGGCCCCGCGGGCGGCGGCGCGCCGGGCGGGGGTCCTGGCGGCGGCGGGGGATAGGCGTCAGCGCAGGCGGCGAGCGACACGGCCGCGCCGATCAGGGCGGCGATTGGAAGCTTCATCGAAGGTCCTCCTACCCTCCGCAACCTACCACAGCCCCGCCTGTTCCGGCGGTGGCATTTGATGCGCCCGCCGGATTTGCGGTTGGCGCCCGCGCGCGCCGGGCCTAACGTCCGCCTCTCCTCGGGGGGCCGCGCGTCAGCGGCTGAGAGGCGGGTGAACCCGCGACCCGTCGAACCTGATCCGGGTCATGCCGGCGAAGGGAAGGAAGCGTGTTTCCGATCCTTCGCCCGTGGTCCGTCTGCACGAGGAAGGTCACGCCATGAACAAGCCCACAGGCAAGCTGGACGCCGGGACCGTCCCCACGGGCGAGCGTCCGGGGTCGCGCAAGGTCTACCAGGCGGGCGTGCTGTGGCCCGACATCCGCGTGCCGTTCCGCGAGGTCGCCGTGCACCCGAGCGCCCAGGAGCCGGCGCTGACCCTCTACGATCCGTCGGGCCCCTACACCGACCCGACCGTGGTCATCGACATCGAGAAGGGCCTCTCAAAGACCCGCGAGCCCTGGGTGGTCTCCCGCGGCGACGTGGAGATCGTCGAGACGCCGCGCGAGGTGAAGCCCGAGGACAACGGCTTCGCCAAGGGCGAGCACCTGGCGCCGCAGTTCACGGCGCCGCGCCGCGTCTACCGCGCCAAGGCCGGAGCCAACGTCACCCAGCTGGAATACGCCCGACGCGGGGTGATCACGCCCGAAATGGAATACGTCGCTATCCGCGAGAACCTGCGTCGCAAGGAGGCCGACCCCTTCATCCGCGACGGCGAGGACTTCGGAGCCTCGATCCCCGACTTCTGCACCCCGGAATTCGTCCGCGACGAGATCGCGCGCGGCCGCGCCATCATCCCGGCCAACATCAACCACACCGAGCTGGAGCCGATGATCATCGGCCGCAACTTCCTGGTGAAGATCAACGCCAACATCGGCAACTCGGCGGTGCTGTCGCACGTGTCCGACGAGGTCGACAAAATGGTCTGGTCGATCCGCTGCGGCGCCGACACCGTCATGGACCTCTCCACCGGCCGCAACATCCACAACATCCGCGACTGGATCATCCGCAACAGCTCGGTGCCGATCGGCACCGTGCCGATCTACCAGGCGCTGGAGAAGGTCAACGGCGTCGCCGAGGACCTGAACTGGGAGGTCTTCCGCGACACCCTGATCGAACAGGCCGAGCAGGGCGTCGACTACTTCACCATCCACGCCGGCGTACGGCTGGCCTACGTGCCGCTGACCGCCAGGCGCGTGACCGGGATCGTGTCGCGCGGCGGCTCGATCATGGCCAAGTGGTGCCTCGCGCATCACAAGGAGAACTTCCTCTACGAGCACTTCGAGGACATCTGCGAGATCATGAAGGCGTACGACGTCTCCTTCTCGCTGGGCGACGGCCTGCGCCCCGGCTGCATCGCCGACGCCAACGACGCCGCGCAGTTCGGCGAACTCGAGACGCTGGGCGAGCTCACCCAGATTGCCTGGAAGCACAACGTCCAGGTGATGATCGAGGGCCCCGGTCACGTGCCGATGCACAAGATCAAGGCCAACATGGACAAGCAGCTGGAGGTCTGTGGCGAGGCGCCCTTCTACACGCTCGGCCCGCTGACCACCGACGTCGCCCCCGGCTACGACCACATCACCTCCGCCATCGGCGCGGCGATGATCGGCTGGTTCGGCACCGCCATGCTTTGCTACGTGACCCCCAAGGAGCACCTGGGCCTGCCGAACCGCGAGGACGTCAAGGTCGGGGTGATGACCTACAAGCTGGCCGCCCACGCCGCGGACCTCGCCAAGGGCCACCCGACCGCGCGCGCCTGGGACGACGCCATCTCGCGGGCGCGCTTCGAGTTTCGCTGGGAGGACCAGTTCAACCTCGGCATCGACCCGGAAACCGCGCGCGAATACCACGACGAGAGCCTGCCGAAGGAGGCGTTCAAGACCGCCCACTTCTGCTCCATGTGCGGCCCGAAGTTCTGCTCGATGAAGATCAGCCAGGACATCCGCGACGCCGCGCGGGCTCAGAACGACGTCGACACCGGCATGGACGAGATGGCCCGCAAGTTCCGCGAGACCGGCGGCGAGATCCTCGTCCCGCTGACCCCGGCGGAGTAGCGGCGGACGACGCCCACAACATCGGTCATCCCCGCGAAAGCGGGGACCCAGGTGTTTTATGTCGTCGCTGAGGGTCGAGGCCGCCGTCGTCAGCCGGCCGGTCAAAAAGCCTGGGTCCCCGCTTTCGCGGGGATGACAGGCGCTAGCTTAGTCCCGCGCCTTGACCTTGGCGGGGGCGGGCCACACGCGGACGGCGACCGCGACAGTCACCGAGCCCAGCACTGCGGCCACAGCGCCGGCCCACTGCACCGGCGTCATGCCGATGGAGGCGAAGTGGCCGGCCGTGCCGCCCGACGCGAACACCATCAGGGCCGAGCCCCATTCCGCGGCTTCCTTCGTGGTGATCATGGCTGCGGGCCCCTACGAACTCTGATGACGGTGGTGTGCGAGCCCCCGACATAGCCAATACCAGCCCCGCACCGCCATGCGGCACGCGGGCGCATCGCACGCCGCGCCTTGAGGCGATGCGTTTGTGTCACACCTGAGACATCCCGGTGACATCGGCAATATTTGACGTGCGAGCTTTTTTTCGTGTGGGGCTAGGCTCCTCCCTTCGACCCGGCGGCGAACGGCCGGGATCGCTCAGAGGGGGACCATCCATGACCACCTATCGCGCTGCGTTGCTGGCGAGCCTGAGTCTGCCGGCGCTTTGCGGGCTGTTCGCTGCGGGGCCGGCGGCGGCCCAGGTCGCGGCGCCGGCGTCGCCTTCCACGGTCGAGGAGGTGGTGGTCACCGGCAGCCGGGTGGCGGCCCGCTCGCGCCTGGAGACCCTCGCGCCGGTGGACGTGGTCAGCGTCAACCAGATCACCCGCGGCGGCACTACCGAGCTCGCCCAGGCGCTGGCCTTCGCCCTGCCGTCGCTGAATTTCACCCGGCCGGCGGTCACCGACGGCACCGACACCGTCCGCCCGGCCACCCTGCGCGGGCTGTCGCCGGACGAGACCCTGGTGCTGATCAATTCCAAGCGCGCCCACGCCGCGGCCCTGGTCAACCTGAACGGCTCGATCGGCTATGGCTCGGGGGCGGTGGACCTCAACACCATTCCCGCCGCGGCGATCAATTCGGTGGAGGTGCTGCGCGACGGGGCCTCGGCCCAGTACGGCTCCGACGCCATCGCCGGCGTGATCAACCTGCGCCTGCGCGAGGCCCGCTCCGGCGGCTCGATGAGCGTCACCTACGGCCAGTACAACACCGACGTGCAGACCCGCCCGAGCCCGGCGGCCGTGCCCGGCGTGGTCCTGCAGCCGGACAAGCACCGCAACGACGGCGGCACCACCACCATCACCGGCTGGCAGGGCCTGCCGCTGGGCGCCACGGGCTTCCTGACCGTTTCCGGCGAGCTGAAGCGGCAGGAGCACACCACCCGCGCCGGCCCCGATCCGCGCCAGCAGTATCCGCTGGTCAACGGCGCCTTCGATCCGCGCGAACTGACCTACGACCGCTACAACAACTGGTACGGCGACCCGAAGATCGACCAGTACACCGCCTACGCCAACGCCGGGTACGACCTCGACAACGGCATCCACCTCTACGGCTGGGGCAGCTACCAGTACCGGGATGCGGTCTCGGCGGCCAACGTGCGCCGCGCGATCCAGGAGAACGCCGGCTCCAACATCATCTCGGTCTATCCCAACGGCTTCCTGCCGAAGATCGAGGGCAAGGTCACCGACGCCAGCGTGGCCGGCGGGGCGACGGGCAAGCTCGGCGGCTGGGACTGGGACGCCAGCGTCGTCTACGGCCGCAACGAGTTCCACTTCAACGTGATCGACTCGATCAACGCCTCGCTCGGCCCGAGCAGCCCGCATTCGTTCGACGCCGGCAAGCTCCTCTACCAGCAGACGGTCGGCAACATCGGGCTGACCCGCACGGTCCAGCTCTCGGGCTACGCGGTGAACCTGGCGGCCGGCGTCGAGGCTCGCAACGAGAACTACCAGATCAAGCCCGGCGAGCCGGCTTCCTACGTCAACGGCGGCTACTTCACCCAGCCCGGCGTCCTGGGCGGCAGCGGCGCGCAGTCCTTCTCCGGCTTCAGCCCGGAGAACGCCACCGACAAGAGCCGCACGTCGGAGAGCGCCTACTTCGAGGCGGAGAGCAAGCTGACCGAGGCCTTCGACCTCGACGGCGCCGTCCGCTACGAGCACTACTCGGACTTCGGAGACGTGCTCACCGGCAAGCTCGGCGGCCGCTACGACTTCAGCCCCAACTTCGCCCTGCGCGCCAGCCTCTCCAACGGCTTTCGCGCGCCCTCGCTGCAGCAGTCCTTCATCACCACCACCTCGACCAACTTCGTCGGCGGCCTGCCGATCCAGACGGTGCTGCTGCCGCCGGGCGATCCCCGCGCCAGGCTGATCGGCGCCTCGCCCCTGAAGCCTGAGAAGTCGAACAACATCTCGGGCGGCGGCGTCTTCCGCGCCGGCTCGTTCTCGCTGACGGTCGACGCCTACTACATCAAGATCAAGGACCGGATCGTCCTGTCCGACATCCTGCAGCAGCCGAACGTCATCGCCCTGTTCAACGCCGGCGGCGTCACCGGCATCGGCGGCGTGCGCTTCTTCACCAACGGCGTCGACAGCGAGACCAAGGGCGTCGAGGCGGTGGCCAGCTACAAGTGGCGTCCGGACTGGGACTATGGCGGCTTCGACCTCAGCGCCAGCCTGTCGCACAACGAGACCACCCTGACCCGGGTGCAGTCGACGCCGATCCTGTCGGCGCTGACCCCGCCGCCGGTGTTCCTGCCGCACTACCGCACCGCGACCCTCACGGACGGCCAGCCCAAGTGGAAGGGCTCCTTCGTCGCCGACTGGAACTACGGGCCGTTCGGGGCGACCGCCAAGGCGACCTACTACGGCAAGCTGCTGCAGCCCTCGAACAACAGCGTGGCGGCGGGCGACTACGTCCTCGGCCCCAAGACCCTGATCGACCTGGAGGGGCGGATGCAGCTCAGCCACGGGCTGCAGCTGGCGGTCGGCGTGGACAACGTGCTCGACACCTATCCGAACACCCCGCCCTACGTGCTGAACGGGGTGACCATCAGCTCCAACGGGGTCGGCGCCTTCCCGGAGTACTCGCCGTTCGGCTTCCAGGGCCGCTTCCTCTACGCCCGCGCCACCCTGTCCTGGTGATCCTCAGGGCCTGACCGATCCGGAACCGGCGGCTCAGACCTTGAGCGCCGCCCGCATCAGGGCGAGCGGGTTGGGCGTCGGCTCGGCGATCCGGGTCAGGGTGTTGCGGTCGCGGTGGCGGAAGGGCTCTGCGCGGCCGCGGACCGTCAGCATGGTGTCGGAGACGTAGCTCCAGCCGCCGTCGGCCTCGAAGGCCACTTCGATCCGGTAGGAGTCGGTGCGGAAGGCGTATTCCAGGAAGGCGGTGGAGCAGATGCCGTATTCGGTCTGTCCGCGCTCCGCCGTCAGCACCAGGCGCGTGGCGTCGGCCGCCGCCTGTCCCGAGGCGATCGCCACCTGGCCGCGCGGGATGGCCACCGTCTGCAGCACCAGCCCGGTGGCCGGCTCCCAGAGCCAGTAGCCGACCTGGTCGTGGAAGGTGGCGTCTTCGTCGGTGGCGAGGATGTGGATGTGATAGCGCAGGCCGTAGAACAGCTGCGGGCCGTTGGCCTGCGGGTCGATCGGCTGCAGCTCGATGCGCTCGACGTACGCGCGCCGCTCCGGCCCGTCGGCCTTGGGGTTGAGGTCGACGCCCTTGCGGCCTTCCCAGACGCCGGCCATCCGCCGCAGCGGCCCGAGGTTGGCCAGGGTGTCGGGATCCACGTCCGCCGGCTCGGTGAAGATGTCGTCGGGGAAGGGCTGCATGATCGGGCTCCGGGCAGGCGGCGACCGATGCCTCCGGCGCGTCCGGCCGTCAAGGCGGGCGAAGGCGGCTCAGCGCACCGCGA
Source organism: Phenylobacterium hankyongense (assembly GCF_003254505.1). Lineage (NCBI taxonomy): Bacteria > Pseudomonadati > Pseudomonadota > Alphaproteobacteria > Caulobacterales > Caulobacteraceae > Phenylobacterium > Phenylobacterium hankyongense. The sequence continues at coordinate 2,284,803 of NZ_QFYP01000001.1, forward strand.
CCACCTCGACCTCGGCGCCGTTCACCGGGGCGGTGTCGCCGACCGCCTTGCCCAGCAGGGCGCGCGCCAGGGGCGAGACGTAGGAGACGCTGCCGCGGGCGGGATCGGCTTCGTCCTCGCCGACGATGCGGAAGGTCTGGCGGCGTCCGTCCTCGCGTTCCACCTCCACCGTGCGGCCGAACTGGACCACGTCGGGGTCGGCCGCGGGCTCGGTGAGCTGGGCGGCGCCGCGGCGCGCGGACCAGTAGCGCAGGTCGCGGGTGGCGCGGGCCATGGCGGTGCGGTCGGCGCTGACCCCGCCCTGCACCTGGGCGGCGGCGTAGGCGGCGCGGGCGGCGGCCAGCTCGGCCTCGATGGCGGCGAGGCCGCTGGCGGTGACCAGGTTCGGGTGTGGCGAGACGGGGCGGTCCGGCAGGTCGGCGGCCTGGGACTCGTAGTCTTCCTCGCGGGTGAAGGCGACGGCCATGGACGGACTCTAGGGCGCGGGCAGGCCGAGGGGAAGCGCGTCGCGCATGGGAAGAGGGCGGCTCCCTCGCGGAAGCCGCCCTCCGTTAATCCCCAACGGAAAACGGGTTAGGCGCTGGGCGGCGTCGCGACCGGGGGCGTGGCCGCGTCGGGCGCGGGCGTCGCCGACGAGGTGCTCGGCGCGGGGGCCGGGTTCACCGTGGTCGGAGCCGGGGTGACCGGCATCGGCGCGGGCGAGATCTGCGGGGCCTGGGCCGCGCCGGAGTAGGGCATCGGCGCGCTCGGCAGGGTGTCGGACGCCGCGCGGCCCGTGGCGCTGGTGTTCACGCCGGCGCCTTCCGCGCTGGCGGCGGCGCTGGGACGGGCCCGGGCGGTCGCCACGCGGGTGGTCCGATGCGTGACGACTGGTGTGGACGTGCGGGCCACGGTGGTCTGCGTCGTCGAGGTCGCCGGCGCCGGCGTGGCGGCGGTGTTGGCCGCCAGATTCGAGGCGCTCGGGGTCGCGGCCGGGCCGTTCAGGCCGGCGCCGCTGTTCAGCGCGGTCTGGCTGGTCGTCGTGGTGGTGGTGGTCGCGCCCGGGGTCAGCTGGGCGACGCCCTGGTCGCGCGACTGGCTGACGTACCAGCCGCCGGCGGCGAGCGCGCCGATGGCGATCACGCCGGCGGCCACGGCGGCTGGGGCTACGCCATTACGGCGGGCCGTCCGGGCGCCCGGAATCACGCTGGTGGGCTCATAGGTCGTGCTGGCGGTCGAGCCGGCGACCGGCTCGTCCGTCCGCACCGTCGTGGTGGTCGTGGCGGTGCGGGTGCGGCCCTTCTTGCCCGTGCGCGCCCAGACGGGCGTCGCGGCGAACATCGTACTCTCGGTTTCGTCGGTGGTGGCCCCGTTGGGGGCGGTGAAGTCAACGGACATGTCAGTCCCTCCAGAATGAGTGTCGCCGAGGACAAACGTGGTCAGGTGGAGGTCGGTTCCGATGATCTTTCAGGCTAGCTTGACCGTTGAACACTCGGTGTGGCTCGAATTCAGGTCTAACGCGGTGCGGTAAATCTTCGTTGTGCTGCTGAATTAAAGTCCAAGATGGCGAGTATTTAGAAAACAGCTCTGGGAAGTCGGCCGCTTTCTGGCAAAAGCCGCCACGGAATGACCTTAATTCCGGCCCGCAGCCCGCCCGGCGTGTGTCCGGGGCGCCGCGATCGGCTCGCCTCTCACGGGTGTGACCAATCGCGCGACGGGCTTCCCTTGACCCGCCGCGCGGCGCGCCGCCAAGCTCCGTGACGGAAGTCGGAGGAAGGGATGGCCCTTAAGGCGAGGCTGCAGCGCGAGTGGCGTTTTCTGCGCGGGCTGAACCGCACCCTCAAGCGGGTGAAGTCGATCAGCCCCGAGAGCGACAACCTCGTCTGCGACGACCTGGAGGCGGCGGTCGCCAGGTGGCGCGAGCGCCCGGCGCTGAGCTTCGAAGGCCGCACGCTCACCTACGCCGAGCTCGACGGCATGGCCAACCGCTTCGCCCACTGGGCCAAGGGGCTGAACCTGCGGCGCGGCCAGACGGTGGCGCTGTTCATGCCCAACCGCGCCGAGTACTTCGCCGTCTGGTACGGCCTGTCGAAGGTCGGCGTGGTCACCGCCCTGATCAACAACCAGCTCTCCGGCCTGCCGCTGGCCCACTGCCTGAACATCTCCGGCGCGGCCCACGTCATCGTCGACCCCGAGACCTCGCCGGTGTTCGAGGCTGCCCGCCCGCTGCTGGAGAAGCCGCTGCAGCAATGGGTGCTCGGCCCGGTGCACGGCGACCAGCGCGACCTCGTCCAGGCGCTGAAGAGCTGCAGCCAGCTCGCCCCCGACCGCGCCCTGCGCGAGGGCATGACGGCCCGCGACACCGCCCTGCTGATCTTCACCTCCGGCACCACCGGCATGCCGAAGGCGGCGCGCATCACCCACGTCCGCGCCCAGCTCTACATGCGCGGCTTCGCCGGCTCGACCGGCGCCGGCGCCAGCGACCGGATCTACGTCGCCCTGCCGCTCTATCACGCCACCGGCGGGCTCTGCGCCCTGGGGGCGGCCTTCCTGAACGGCGGCTCGGTGTTCCTGCGCCGGCGGTTCTCGGCCACCCACTTCTGGGGCGAGGCCGCGGCCGAGGGCTGCACCATGTTCGTCTACATCGGCGAGCTCTGCCGCTACCTGGTCAACCAGCCGCCCTCCGACGACGAGACCCGCCACAAGATCCGCTTGGCGTTCGGCAACGGCCTGCGGCCGGACATCTGGCGCGTGATGAAGCAGCGCTTCCACATCCCCGACATCCTGGAGTTCTACGGCTCCACCGAGGGCAACGTGTCGCTGTTCAACTTCGACGGCCGGGAAGGCGCCATCGGCCGCGCGCCCAAGTGGCTGCGCAACCGGTTCAACGTGCGGCTCATCCAGTTCGACGTCGAGGCGGAGAAGCCGCTGCGCGGGCCCGACGGCTTCTGCATCGAGAGCGGCCCGGGCCAGATCGGCGAGTGCATCGGCAAGGTCGGCCACGACGCCCGCTCGGAATACACCGGCTATGTCGACAAGGCGGCGTCGGAGAAGAAGGTGCTGCGCGACGTCTTCGAAAAGGGCGACGCCTGGTTCGCCACCGGCGACCTGATGAAGATGGACGCCGACGGCTACCTCTATTTCGTCGACCGGATCGGCGACACCTTCCGCTGGAAGGGCGAGAACGTCTCCACCAACGAGGTGGCCGAGCGGCTGCAGGCGGCGCCCGGCGTCAAGGAGGCCAACGTCTACGGCGTCGCCGTCGACGGCGCCGACGGGAGGGCCGGGATGGCGGGGCTGGTGGTCGACGGCGAGTTCGACATCAAGGCGTTCGGCCAGCACGTGGCCGCCGAACTCCCGACCTTCGCCCAGCCGCTGTTCGTCCGCATCCTGCCGGCGATGGAGACCACCGGCACCTTCAAGGCCCGCAAGATGGACCTGGTGGCCGACGGCTACGATCCGGGCAAGATCAAGGGCCCGCTCTACTTCCACGACCCGCGGCGCGGCTATGTGAAGGTGACCAAGTCGGTGTTCGAGAAGATCGCTGCGGGCGCCGTGAAGGTGTGAGAACGCGTCCTTATCAAGTCGTCCCCCTGATCGCCGTTGGACCGCTGCTGGCGCAGACGTTGTGGGAGTGGCTATGGTGAAGCTTGGCCTCTCAAGCTTCGAGTCTCACCATGCCGATCCGCGTCCTTCGACCCCTCCTCTTCGCCGCCGCCGCGGCGGTCGTGGCCTGCGCCTCGTCCGCCCAGGCCGGTGACGTCGCCAGGCAGAAGGCCGAGATCGACGCCGGGCTCGACCGCGGCTACGCCCAGCTCGACGCCCTCTACAAGGACATCCACCAGCACCCCGAGCTCGGCTTCCAGGAGACCGAGACCGCCGCCAAGCTCGCCAAGCAGATGCGGGCGCTCGGCTTCACGGTGACCGAGCGCGTCGGCAAGACCGGCATCGTCGCGATCTACAAGAATGGCCCCGGCCCCACGGTCATGGTCCGCACCGAGCTCGACGCCCTCCCCATGGAGGAGAAGACCGGGCTGCCCTACGCCAGCCACGCGGTGACCGCCTGGAACGGCAAGCCGACCCCCGTCGCGCACAGCTGCGGCCACGATATCCACATGGCCGCCTGGGTCGGGGCTGCCCAGGCCCTGGTGGCCATGAAGAACCAGTGGCACGGGACCTTGATGTTCATCGGCCAGCCGTCGGAGGAGACGGTGGGCGGCGCAAAGGCCATGATCGCCGACGGCCTCTTCACCCGCTTTCCCAAGCCCGACATTGGCTTCGCCCAGCACGTCAGCAACCTGGCGGCGGGCGCCGTGGCCTACATGCCGGGGGTCGAGAGCTCGAACTCGAACGAGCTGAACATCACCTTCCACGGTCGCGGTTCCCACGGCTCGCGGCCGCAGGAGAGCATCGACCCGGTGATGGAGGCCGCCCGCTTCGTGGTCGACGTGCAGAGCGTGATCAGCCGCGAGAAGGATCCCGCCGCCTTCGGCGTGATCACGGTGGGCGCGATCCAGTCGGGCAGCGCCGGCAATATCATCCCGGACACCGCCGTCCTGCACGGCACCATCCGCACCTACGACAACGCCGTGCGCGACAAGATGCTGGCGGGCATCCGCCGCACCGCCAAGGCCGTGGCCGACATGGCCGGCGCGCCGGCTCCCGACGTCGACTTGGCGGAGGGCGGCAAGGCGGTTGTCAACGACGCCGCCATCACCGCGCGCACCGCCCCGGTGTTCAAGGCCGCGTTCGGCGACCACGCCATCGCCCTGACCGCGCCCAACTCGGCCAGCGAGGACTATTCGGAGTTCATAATCGCCGGCGTCCCCTCGCTGTTCTTCGGCCTCGGCGGCTATGACCCCAAGGTGATCGCCGAGGCCCGCGCCAAGGGCCAGCCGCTCCCGACCAACCACTCTCCCTATTTCGCCCCGGTCCCCGAGCCGACGATTCGCACCGGCGTCGAGGCCATGACCCTGGCCGTCCTGAACGTGATGGGGTCCTAGGCGGCGGCGGAACTCGCCCAGCCGGTCCACCAGGGGAGGGGCCACGAACGCGAGGCCCCGCAGGCAGGTGAGGCGCGCAGCCGATCGGCCGATCCTCCTGCGCCGGCCGCCGGACTCGCCTATATTCGGCCCATGCCAGACGATGTCGCCACAGTCTCGCCCCTGAAGGGCGCGGCCCTGATCAAGGACGAGGTCAAGCGCCTGCCTGACCGGCCCGGCGTCTATCGCATGGTCGGCGAGGACGGCGAGGTGCTCTACGTCGGCAAGGCGCGGAGCCTGAAGAAGCGCGTGCTGCAGTACGCGCAGGGGCGCTTCCACACCCAGCGCATCGCCCACATGGTCGACCTGACGCGCTCCATGGAGTTCGTCACCACCCGCACCGAGACCGACGCCCTGCTGCTCGAGATCAACCTGATCAAACAGCTGAAGCCGCGCTTCAACGTGCTGCTGCGCGACGACAAGAGCTTTCCCGAGATCGTCATCCGCCGCGAGCACCCGGCGCCGCAGCTGCGCAAGCACCGCGGCGCCCACACCATCCAGGGCGACTACTTTGGCCCCTTCGCCAGCGCCTGGGCGGTGAACCGCACGCTGAACACCCTGCAGAAGGCCTTCCTGCTCCGGTCCTGCTCGGACAGCGTCTACGAGAGCCGCACCCGGCCCTGCATGCTGCACCAGATCCGACGCTGCTCGGCGCCCTGCACCGGCCTCGTCAGCCTCGAGGACTACAACGGCCTGGTCGAGGAGGCTGAGGCCTTCCTGCGCGGCAAGAGCCGGGCGGTGATGGCGCGGATGTCCAGCGAGATGCAGGCCGCCTCCGACGAGATGGAGTTCGAGCGCGCCGCGCGCCTGCGCGACCGCATCCGGGCGCTGGCCTCCATCGCCCAGGAGCAGCAGATCAACCCGGAGACGGTGGACGAGGCCGACGTCGTCGCCCTGCATTCCGAAGGCGGCCAGGCCTGCGTGCAGGTGTTCTTCTTCCGCGCCGGCCAGAACTGGGGCAACCGCGCCTACTTCCCCCGCGTCGACAAGAGCGACGAGGACGCCGACGTCATGGGCGCCTTCCTCGGCCAGTTCTACGACGACAAGCCGATCCCCAAGCTGGTGCTGGTCAACGTCGAGCCGGCCGAGGGCGAACTGCTGGCCGAGGCGCTGGCGATCAAGGCCGGGCGCAAGGTGGAGATCAGCCGGCCGCAGCGCGGCGAGAAGCGCCAGCTGGTGGACCATGCGCTGACCAACGCCCGCGAGGCGCTGGGGCGCAAGATGGCGGAGAGCTCGGCCCAGTCGAAGCTGCTGGCCGGTGTGTGCGAGGCGTTCGGGCTGGACGGCCAGCCGGAGCGGATCGAGGTCTACGACAACAGCCACATCATGGGCACCAACGCGGTCGGCGGGATGATCGTCGCCGGCCCCGAGGGCTTCCAGAAGAGCCAGTATCGCAAGTTCAACATCCGCTCGACCGAGCTCACCCCCGGCGACGACTACGGGATGATGAAGGAGGTGCTGCGCCGCCGCTTCGCGCGGCTGGTGAAAGAGGAGGAGGCGGGCGAGGCCGCCCCTCGGCCCGACCTGGTGCTGATCGACGGCGGCGCGGGCCAGCTGGCGGCGACGATGGAGGTGATGGCCGACCTCGGCGTCGACGACATCGCCGTGGTGGGGGTCGCCAAGGGCCCCGACCGCGACGCCGGCCTGGAGCGCTTCTTCATGCCGGGCAAGACGCCGTTCATGCTCGAGCCCAAGAGCCCGGTGCTCTACTACCTCCAGCGCCTGCGCGACGAAGCCCACCGCTTCGCCATCGGCAGCCACCGCACGCGCCGCGCCATGGACATGAAGAAGAACCCCCTCGACGAGATCGACGGGGTCGGCCCCGGCCGCAAGCGCGCCCTGCTGCACGCCTTCGGCTCGGCGCGCGGGGTGTCCCGCGCCTCGGTGGACGACCTGGCCAAGGTCGAGGGCGTCAGCCAGCCCCTGGCCCAGCGGATCTTCGACTTCTTCCGGAAGAGCTGAGGGGGGCGCCGCTCCCCCAAAGCTGTCATCCCGGTTTTCGCGCCGGCGAAAGACCGGGACCAGTGCGCACCAGATAGCGCAGAGATTGCGAGGCATTTGCCTGCACCCTCCGTGTTCATGGTCCCGGACAGCCGCTGCGCGGCTTCCGGGATGACAGCGGTGAGGTTTCCTACGGCGTCACGCCGTAGCGCGCGTAGTTGGCGGCGATCTTCGGTTCGCGGGACGCGGCGGCGGCCAGGTCCGAGCGGCCATCGTCGGCGCGGCCGAGGCGCAGCTCCGCCAGCCCCCGGCCGAAGCGCGCGCTGGCCATCTCCGGGCGCAGGCGCAGCGCCGCCTCATAGTCGGCCATGGCCGGCGCGAACTCGCCGCGGCGCAGGCGCACCAGCCCGCGGCTGTCGTAGGCCTCCGGCGCGTCCGCCTTCAGCGCCACGGCGCGGTCGCAGTCGGCCAGCGCCTGGTCGAGGTCGGCGCCCGCGAGCGCGCGGGCCCAGCAGCGGTTGTTGAAGGCCTCGGACGAGGTCGGCGCCTGCCGCACCGCCACGTCGGCGTCGGCCAGGGCTTCGGCGTAGGCCCCCTGCGCCTCGTAGGCGATGGCGCGGCCGAGCCGGGCGGCGAGGTCCTGCGGATCGGCCGCCAGCACCTGCGTGAAGTCGGCCGCCGCTCCGGCGTGGTCCCCGAGCTGCAGGCGCACGCGGCCGCGGTTGCCGAGCGCCAGCCCATAGTCGGGCCGGATCGCCAGCGCCTGGTCGAAGTCGGCCAGCGCCGCGGTCAGGTCGCCGCGGCTCATCAGGGCGTCGCCGCGGTTGTTGAGCGCGCCGGCGTCGCGCGGGTCGCGGGCGATCGCCTCGCCATAGCCGGCGATGGCGGCGTTGGTCTGGCCCTGCGCGGCCAGGGCGTAGGCGTTGTTGAACTGCGCCCGCGCATCGCCGGGGGCGGCCCGCACCGCCTCGGCGTAGTCGGCGCGGGCGCGGGCCATGTCGCCCTTGGCGATCCACACCCAGGCGCGGCCCGAGCGCGCATCGGCGAGGTCGGGCCGCAGCCGGATCGCCGTGTCGTAGTCGGCCATCGCGCGGTCCAGGTCGCCGCGCCGCGCCAGCACGCCGGCCCGCTGGCTCAGCGTCGCGGCGTCGTCGGGCCGCATCGCCAGCGCCCGGTCGAGGTCGGCCAGCGCGCGGTCGAGGTCCCCCTGCCGCGCATAGGCGAGCGCGCGCTGGCCGAGCGCATGCGCCGAGGGCGGAGCCAGCCCCACCGCGCGGTCGTAGTCGGCCAGGGCGCCGCCGGCATCCCCCCGCGCCGCCCGCGCCGAGGCGCGCCCCAGCCAGCCGTCCGGATCGTCGGGCCGCAGGCGGATCGCCTGGCTGTAGTCGGCGTCCGCCTTCGCATAGTCGGCCTTGGCGTAGTAGGCCCCGCCGCGCGCGGCGAAGGCGTCGGCCAGCCGCGGGTCCAGCCGCGCGGCCGCGTCGTAATCGGCGATCGCCCGGTCGACCGCGCCCTGGCTCTGGTAGACGACGCCGCGGTTGAAGAAGGCCACGGCCAGGTGCGGCCGGATCTCGCGGTTGGCCTCGATGACGCCGGTGCAGCCGCTGATCTGCTGCAGCGGCCCGACCTCGCCGTCGCCGACACAGGCGTGCCAGGATTCCAGCAACTGCGCCCGGGCCGGCGCCGCCGCCAGCAGGGCCGCGCCCAGGACAACGCTCAGGACCGAACCACGCACGCGAGCCTCCTACGTCGGGCCGCCTCCCCCTGGGGGCACGATAGCCCCGCGGCCCGACCGGCAGAAGTGACCTGACACCGCATTTTCGACGCCTTCGGGACGTCGTAGTCTGCCCCGACTCGACCGCTGGAGGGTCGAACCACGGATGAACGACCTCAGCGACCCCGAGCTGAAGCCGGTCTGGGAGGAAGATCCTCGCGCCTACATGGCGCACCCGGGGACGCCTGAGCCGGACGACGAAGCCCCGCTGCGCCGGCGCGGACGGCTGGGCCGCATCTTCCTGCTGCTGATGGTCCTGCTGGCCGCCGCCATCGTGCTGGTGGCCTGGCTGAGCTGGAGCCTGCCGGTCTCCCGCGCCCTCGATCCCCTGCCGCATCCGGCCCTGGTGCTGGTCACCGCCGACGGCCATCCGCTGGCCCGGCGCGGCGCCTACAAGGAGGCGCCGGTCGCCGTCGAGGCGCTGCCGGCCTACGTGCCCGCCGCCTTCGTGGCCATCGAGGACCGCCGCTTCTACCACCACTTCGGCATCGACCCGATCGGCATCGGCCGGGCGATCGCCACCGACCTCAGGCTGCGCCGGATGCGCGAGGGCGGCAGCACCATCACCCAGCAGCTGGCCAAGACCGCCTTCCTGACCAACGACCGCACCTTCCGGCGCAAGATCCAGGAGGTGTTCATCGCCTTCTGGCTGGAGATCCGGCTGAGCAAGAACGAAATCCTCAGCCGCTATCTCTCCAGCGTCTATTTCGGGGACGGGGTGTTCGGCCTGCGCGCCGCCGCCCAGCACTATTTCGGCAAGCCGCCGGAGAAACTCACCCTCGGCGAGGCGGCGACCCTGGCCGGGCTGGTGAAGGCGCCGTCCGCGCTCAACCCGGTCGACCACCCGCAGGCCGCCGCGCGCCGCGCGCGGCTGGTGATCGGCGCCATGCTCGACACCAAGGCGATCACGCCGGAGGACGCCCGCCGCCTCCGCCGCATCCGCATCCAGCCGCAGGACCCGCTGCCGGTCGGCGGCTATTTCGCCGACTGGGCCGCCCCGCAAGTCAAGCAGGCGCTCGACGCCCAGTACGGCGAGGTGCGGGTCAAGACCACGCTGGACTCCCGCCTCCAGCGGCTGGCCGAGCGGGCGGTGCGCGGCGAGCTTTCGGGCTCCGGCCGCCGGCTGGGCGCAGGGCAGGCGGCGCTGGTGGCGCTGCGCCGCGACGGGGCCGTGGTGGCCATGGTCGGCGGGCGCGACTACCGCGAGAGCCAGTTCAACCGCGCGGTCCAGGCGCGCCGCCAGCCCGGCTCGGCGTTCAAGCTGTTCGTCTACCTGGCGGCGATCCGCGACGGCGCGCGGCCGGACTCCATGGTCTCCGACGCGCCGATCACGGTCGGCGGCTGGACGCCGAAGAACTTCGAGCGCAACTCCGGCGGCTCGCTGACCCTGCGCGACGCCTTCGCCCAGTCCAGCAACATCGCCGCCGTCCACCTCGCCCAGAATGTCGGCCGCGACCGGGTGGTGCAGGCCGCCCGCGACCTCGGCGTCACCAGCCCGCTGGTCAACGACGCCACCCTGCCGCTCGGCACCTCGGAGATGACCCTCCTGGAGCTGACCTCGGCCTATGCCGCGGTGGCCGCCGACCGGCTGCCGGTCAAGCCGTTCGCCCTCTACGACCCCGATGCGCCGCCGGCGCCGGGGGCGCAGATGCCGGCCGCCGATCGCCTGGCCCTGCTCGAGCTCCTGCAGGCCGCCGTCCAGGAGGGCACCGGCCGCGCGGCGCGGGTCGGCCAGCCGACCTTCGGCAAGACCGGCACCACCCAGGACCACCGCGACGCCCTCTTCGTGGGCTTCACCGGCGACATCATCGTCGGCGTCTGGGTCGGCAACGACGACCACTCGCCGATGCGGGGCGTCACCGGCGGCGGGCTGCCGGCCGAGATCTGGCGCGATTTCGTCTCCGGGGCGCTGAACGCCGGCCTGGTGGAACGGGTGCGTCCGCCGCCGCCGCCGCCGCCGGTCGAGGACCACGACGTGGTCGGCGGCTTCATCGAGCGGTTCTTCGGGCGGCTATTCGGCCACTGAGGCGATTGCCCGGGTCGAAAGGGCGTCTCGCGCGTTGACCCTGCCGCCAAGCTTGCCGAAGGTGCCCCGATGAAATCCCTGCCCAACATCCTGACGTCCATGCGCCTGGTCCTGGCGCTGTTCATGTTCGTGGCCCTGGCCGCGGCGGCGGGCGCGGTGCCTGGCCTGTCCAACCACCTGACGCCGGAGATGCAGTTCGCCCTGGAGCGCTGGGCGGTCTACGCCTTCGTCATCGCCGCGGTGACCGACTTCTTCGACGGCTGGCTGGCGCGCAAGATGGACGCGGTCAGCATCTGGGGCGCCATCCTCGACCCGATCGGCGACAAGGTGCTGGTCTGCGGCGCGGTGCTCGGCCTGATGTCGCTGGGTCCGCAGCCGCTGGTGCTGCTGCCGGCCGGCCTGATCCTGTTCCGCGAGTTCACCGTCAGCGCGCTGCGCGAAGTCGGCGCCGGCAAGGGCGTCAAGCTGCCGGTCACTCTGCTGGCCAAGTGGAAGACCACCCTGCAGCTCACCGCGCTCGCCCTGGAGCTGGTGGTCGCCGCCTGGGGCGCCTTCGGCCTGCCCGACGATCCGGCGATCAAGAACCCCGCCACTTACGGCGCCCACGGCCTGTTCTGGATCGCCACCATCGTCACCCTGATCACCGGCGCCCAGTACTGGGAGCAGACCCGCAAGGCCCTGCAAACGACCTAGGCCGAGGCGCGCTCGGCTTGGCCGCGGCCCGCGCGAATTTTCAGAGGACGCCGGAACTTCGGGACGGGGGTGACGATTGACCCGGTGTTGCTGCATCGCAGCATCAGCGTGTCGATGTGCGCTCAAGGGGGGCGAGACCTTGTTCAGCACGGCTTTCCCGAAGGAAACTCCCATGGCGAATTCTGAAAACCCCGGCACGGCCGGGACTCCGAAAAATGGCGGTCGCACCGGTCCCCCACCGACCGCGGCGGACCATCCCGCAGAGGCCGGCTCGCGTTCGTTCGACGCCCGCCAGGCCGCAGACAACGCTCGGGCGGCGGCGGCCGCCGTGGCCGACAAGGCGTCCGAGGCCAGCCGGGCTGCGGCCAAGGCCAACTCCGAGATCGTGCAAACGCACATGGAGACGGCCGAGGAGGCGATGCGCTCGAATATGGAGGCCTGGACGCGCACCTACGAGGGGCTGACGCAAAACTGGAAGCGGGCCCTCGGCGTCGCCAGCCCCAACCCGGACCTCGCCGAGCAGGCGGCGCAGAACGTCCGCGCGGTATCCCAGGCCAGCAGCGTGTTGGCCAAGGGGGCCCAGGACGCCTCGCGCGCCTGGTTCGAGCTCACCCAGAAAACGGTGCGCACGAACCTCGAGGCGCTCACCCAGGTCGCCGGCTGCCGGTCGGTGCAGGAGGTGGTGACGGTGCATAGCAACCTGCTGCGTGACAACCTTCAGCAGGCGATGGAGAGCGGCGAAGCCATCGCGCGGGCGTCCTCGGACGCCATCCGCGAGGCCACCGGGGCGATGCAATCGCAGGCGCAACCGCCAGCGCGCGGGTAAGGGCCCCCGACCCCGCAGCAGGCTGCGGGGTTTTCGCCCTGCGACAGGGCGGGCGAGAACCAGCCCCTTCGGGTGGCCAGGGTCTCGCCCGCCCAAGTCGCGAGAAGGGCGCCTCAGCTAGCTGACAAAAAGACAGAGTGCAGTGCAGCAAATGCTGCACTGCAGCATTATATGGTATCGGCCGCACTCGGCGGCTGCAGGGGATGCTTATGGCCGGACTTGGTGAAACGACGGCCGGCCTCGCCCGGCTCCGCAAGGCGATGAACCGCCAGTCGAACCGTGGCGACGACGCCGGGATGAGCGAGGTCCGCGGCTTCGGCTTCAACCCCGGCGGCCTGAGGATGCTGGCCTACGTGCCGGAGGGCCTCGCGCCCGACGCAGCGCTGGTGGTGGTCCTGCACGGCTGCACCCAGCGGGCCGGCGCTTACGCCCGCGCCGCGGGCTGGCTCGCCCTGGCCGGCCGCCTCGGCTTTGCGGTCCTCGCCCCCGAGCAGGACAGCGCCAACAACCCCAACCGCTGCTTCAACTGGTTCGAGCCGAGCGACATCGCCCGCGATTCCGGGGAAGCGGCCTCCATTCACGCGATGGTCCAGCACATGGTGCGGGCGCGCGGGCTCGATCCTGCCCGGGTGTTCGTCACCGGGCTCTCGGCCGGCGGCGCCATGACCTCGGTCCTGCTGGCGACCTATCCGGAGACCTTCGCCGCCGGGGCCGTGGTGGCGGGTCTGCCGTTCGGCGTCGCCGGCAATGTGCAGGAGGCCTTCGCCGCCATGCACGGCGGGGCCCGGCTGGGCGGCGACGAACTGGGCGCCCTGGTCGCCCGGGCCGCGCCTGCGCCCCCGAGCCGGCCGCGCCTGTCGATTTGGCACGGGCGGGCGGATGGGACGGTCGCCAGCGCCAACGCTCCGGCGCTGGCCCGCCAGTGGGCCGCCGTCCACGGATTGGCTGAGCAGCCCGACGAGGTCCGCGCCCGCGGCGGCTGGACCCGCTCGGTCTGGCGCGCTCCGGACGGCGAGGCGGTGATCGAGATGAACCTGCTGGCCGGCCTTGGCCACGGCACGCCGCTGGCCGCCGGCGGCGACGATCCGATCGGCGAGGTGGCGCCCTTCATGCTCGAGGCGGGCGTCTCGTCGTCGCTGGAGATCGCGCGCTTCTGGGGCCTCGCCCCGCCGGAAGCCGCCGCGCAGGCCGAGGCCTGGAGCGCGGCCAAAGCGGCGCCCGAGCAGCCGGGGGCCCAGGTCCGCGGCCTCGGCGAGAGCGTCATGGCCTCGGTCTCCCCGCACGTGTCGGAGGACGTCCAGAAGGTGATCGCCAAGGCGCTCGCCTCCGCCGGCCTGATGCGCTGAGGCCCACCCGCGTCGGCTGCCCAAGGAGACCGGCGGAACCTATTGTCGCGCCACGCGTGTAGCTCGATCGGCAGTAGCAGCGCTTCGCCTACGCCGCGGGAGCATAGATTCAATGCGTGGGTTCATCGCCGGCGTCGTCACCGTGATCGTCGTGGGGCTGATTTGCGCCTATGGACTTCTGCAGAGCGGCCTCATTCCCGCCAACGCCGACGCCAAGCCGGGCGGCCTGGAGCTATGGGCGGCCGGCACGTCCCTGAACGCGACCCTGCGAACCGCCGCGCCGAAGGGGCCAAACCCGGTGGCGCTGACCGACGCCAATCTGCTGGAGGGCGTGAAGCTCTATGGTCAGAACTGTGCGCTGTGTCATGGCACGGCCGCGGGCGAAGCATCGGCCTCGCCCATCGCCAAGGGCCTTTATCCTGCGCCTCCGCAGCTGGCGAGCGAAGGCGTCGAAGACGATCCCGAAGGCGCCTCCTACTGGCGGATCAAGCATGGCGTCCGCCTGACCGGGATGCCGTCTTGGGGAGGAACGCTCAGCGACCAGCAGATCTGGACTCTGGCCCTGTTCCTGAAGCACATGGACAAGCTTCCCCCCGGCCCGCAGGCCGCCTGGAAGCAGGTCAGGAATTAGCCCCGGCAGGCAGCGCGCAGGTCAAGGCCCTCGCCCGACCCCGGATAGCTGTCACCCCCATCGAGGCGGAGCCGCGTTCCAGAGAACCCGCGACCCCGCCGGCTGTGGATGGACTTACGCGGACGCCTTCGGGGCGTTCTTCGCCTGCTCGTCGCGCCAGCCCTGTTCCTGGGCGATCAGCTCGGGGGAGGCGACCTCGGCGAAGTCCTCGGGCTCGAACAGCGGACGCAGCTCCAGCTCCGCGCCGTCTTCCATCGGGGCGCGGCGCATCCAGTCCAGGGCCTCCTGCAGCGAGCTCACCTGGATCATCCAGTAGCCGCCGATGATCTCCTTGGTCTCCGCGAAGGGGCCGTCGGTGAGCAGCGCCTTGCCGCCGCTGAAGCTCAGCCGCGCGCCCTTGGAGCTCGGACGCAGGCCCGCGCCGTCGAGCATGAGGCCGGCGTCGATCAGCTCGTTGTTGAACTTGCCCATCGCCTCGATCATCTCGGGGCTCGGCAGCGCGCCGGCTTCCGAGTCCTTGCTCGCCTTCACGATCACCATCACGCGCATCGTCGTATCCTTCCCTGTTCCGAAGCCGGGCCTTGCTCGCCCCTTCGATGATGACGACGAACGGGCCCGGCGCCGAGCCGACATTTTCCGGCGAACTTTTTTGCGGCCGCGGCGCGCCCCTAGCCAAGCCGGCCAGGACGCTATAGACACTTAAGGCAACACTTAAGCGTTAGGGAGGCTCCGGTGGCCTTGAAGCTCTACCTGCATCCGCTCGCCTCGTACTGCCACAAGGTGCTGATCGCGCTTTACGAGAACGACACGCCGTTCGAGCCGCGCCTCGTCGACCATGGCGACCCCGAGAACCTGGCGGCGTTTCGCGCCGTCTGGCCGCCGGCCAAGATGCCCGTGCTGCGGGACGAGGCGCGCGACCGCACCCTGCCCGAGACCAGCGTCATCATCGAATACCTCGCCCAGCACTACCCCGGGCCGACGCGGTTCCTGCCGGCCGACCCGGACCTCGCCCTGGAGGTGCGGCTCTGGGACCGCATCTTCGACCTCTACCTCCACACGCCGATGCAGAACGTGGTCGCTGACCGGATCCGGCCGGCGGACGCCAAGGACCCGTACGGCGTCGCCGCCGCCCGCAATCAGCTGACGATGGCCTGCGAGATGATCGAGGGCCGGATGGCCGACCGCACCTGGGCGGTGGGCGAGACCTTCACCCTGGCCGACTGCGCCGCGGCGCCGGCGCTCTACTACGCCGACCGGATCGCCCCGCTGGGCGAGGCCTTTCCCGCGACCGCCGCCTATCTCCAGCGGCTGAAGGCGCGGCCGAGCTTCGCCCGGACGCTGGCCGAGGCGGAGCCCTACTTCCATATGTTTCCCGGCTAGCCGCCGCCGGGATTCGTGCTCAAGCTTTGTCGGCCATGGCCCCGATCGGGCGTCCTCTGGCGATACTGGAGGACCCCCATGCGCTTCGATCTGAAAACCCTCTGCGGCCTCGTCCTGGCCTTCGCGGCCATGACCGGCGCCGCCCAGGCCGCCTGTCCGACCGGCCTGCCGCCCGGGGTCTTCTGCGGCGAGAAGAACCTGGCCGCCGCCGCCTCCGGGACCTACGCCCTCGACCCGGACCACGCCGCGGTGATCGCCCGGGTCTCGCACATCGGCTATTCGATGAGCGTCTTCCGCTTCGACCGCGTGCAGGGCCAGCTGGTCTGGGACGCCGCCAACCCGGCGGCCTCGAAGCTGACGGCGGCCGTGCAGACCGCTTCCATCGCCACCAACGTCAAGGACTTCGCCAAGGAGCTGTCCGGCGACGCCTACCTGAAGTCCGCGGCCTTCCCGCAGGCGACCTTCGTCTCCTCCGCCTTCCATCCGACGGACGCCACGCACGGCAAGGTGGATGGCCTGCTGACGCTGCTGGGCAAGACCCGGCCGGCGACCTTCGACGTGACGCTGATCGGCTCCGGCAAGGTCATGGGCCAGGCGCGGATCGGCGTCCACGCCACCACCAGCATCACCCCGCAGGACTTCGGCATGTCGCCGTTCTTCCTCGATCCGATCGAGCTCGTCATCGACGCGGAGTTCGGCAAGGCGGCCTGAGGCTCAGCACTCCGCCAGGTTGACGGCGAGGCCGCCCAGCGAGGTCTCCTTGTAGATCGCGCTCATATCCTCGCCGGTGCGCTTCATGGTGGCGATCACCTTGTCGAGGCTGACGGTGTGCTGGCCGTCGCCGAGCATGGCCAGCCGGGCGGCGTCGATGGCCTTCACCGCGCCCATGGCGTTGCGCTCGATGCAGGGGATCTGCACCAGGCCGCCGATCGGGTCGCAGGTCAGCCCGAGGTTGTGCTCCATGCCGATCTCGGCGGCGTTCTCGATCTGGGCGTTGGAGGCGCCCAGCGCCGCCGCGAGGCCCGCCGCCGCCATCGAGCAGGCGACGCCCACCTCGCCCTGGCAGCCGACCTCGGCGCCGGAGATCGAGGCGTTCTTCTTGTAGAGCGCGCCGATGGCCGCGGCGGTGAGCAGGAAGTTGCGCCGGCCCTCCGCCGTGCCGTTGTGGAAGCGGTCGTAGTAGCGCAGCACGGCCGGCAAGAGGCCGGCCGCGCCGTTGGTCGGGGCGGTGACCACTCGGCCGCCGGCGGCGTTCTCCTCGTTCACCGCCAGCGCCCAGAGGTTCACCCAGTCCAGCGCCGCCAGCGGGTCGGCCAGCCGCTTGTCGGCGTCGGCCACCAGGTTGAGGTAGATCTGGTGCGCCCGGCGCTGGACCTTCAGCCCGCCGGGCAGGATGCCGTCCACCCGCATGCCGCGGTCGATGCAGGCGTACATGGCCGCGGCGATCTCATCGAGGCCGGCGCAGATCTCCGCCTCCGGGCGCCGCGCGCGCTCGTTGGCCAGCGCCAGGGCGGCGATGCTCAGGTCGGCCTTCGCCGCCTGCGCCAGCAGCTCCTCGCCGGAGTCGAACGGGTAGGGGACCGCCGGGCCGGGATCGGACGGAGCGTTCTGGCCCATCTCGTCCTCGTCGCGCACGAAGCCGCCGCCGATCGAGAAATAGCTCCGCTCGTCCAGCCGGTCGCCGGCCGCGTCATAGGCCGCGAACTTCAGTGCATTGGGATGCTGCGGCAGCCGGGTGCGGCCTTCCCAGATGAGGTCGCGGGCCTCGTCGAAGCCGATGTCGCGCTTGCCGCCGAGCTTCAGCCGGCCGGCCTCGCGGACGGTGGCCACCACCCGGTCGGCCGCGTCGGGATCCAGGCGGCGCGGCTCGAAGCCGGCCAGCCCCAGGATCACCGCCCGGTCGGTGGCGTGGCCGCGGCCGGTGAGCGCCAGCGAGGCGTAGAGCGTCACCTCCATCCGCTCGACGCGCTCCAACGCCCCGGCCGCCTCCAGCCGCCCCAGGAACCGGCCGGCGGCGGTCATCGGCCCCATGGTGTGCGAACTGGAGGGCCCGATCCCCAGCTTGAAGAGTTCGAAGACGCTGACGTTCATGCCGGTTCTATTAGCGCATCGCGTGCGCAAGCGCCTCAGGCGGTCTGCCGGCTGGCGACCAGCCTCGCCAGCTGCCGGTTGACCTCCCGTCCGGCCGCCATGACGCGGTTGAAGGAGACGGCGCAATCGGTCTTGCGATCGGCGCGGTAGGTCCGGCAGCAGGCCAGCGCCGCCTGCCGACCTTCCTCCGCGCTCGCCGCGACGGGGATCGGGCCGCCGCGCAGCGCATCCCTCAGGCCGTCGAAGGTCGTCGGCGCCAGGGCCGGCGCCGCCAGCGCCTGTTCGCTCGGCGCGAACCCGTTCGCCAGGGTCAGGCCCAGCATGTAGCGATCCAACGGTCCGAGGCTCGCCCGGCCGGTCGGGGTGATCTGGATCAGCGGCAGGTAGGGCGCGAGCTCCGGCAGCACGTGGTTCGGCAGGAAGCGGTAGTTCCAGTAGCGCTCAGCGATCCGGGCGAAGTGGACGTAGTCGGCGATCGGTCTGAAGTCGGCCTGGGCGAACGGCAGGATCTCCACCGGCGGCTTGGTCGGCACGACGGTGTCGTTGGCCACGTCCACGTAGAGCGTCCCGACGATCAGCGCGTTCTGGAAATACTGGCCCCGCAGGTCGCCCCAGGCGCGCCGCACCTCGCCCCCGGCGGCGACAAAGGCGCGCAAGGCGGCATGCGCCGTGGCGGCCGGGCCGCAAAGCCCGGCCGGGTCGAGGCTTTCCAGCCGCTGTTGAACCGCCATGCTGATCTGCAGGCACTGGCCGAGCGGATAGGGCTGCGACCCATCGGCCGGCGGCACCTGCCGCAGGACAGGATCGAGCTCGGCGCGGAGCTTGAGGAGCAGGATCTCCAGCGCCGGCAGCACCGGCGCCAGAAACCTGTCCGTGAGCTCCTGCTGCCTCGGCGCGTCACGCAGCTGCGGCGTTTCCGCCAGCATGATCTGGATGTACTCGGACATGGAGCGGGCCAGCGCGATCTGGCCGGCGGGCACGCCCAGGCGCGCCGCGATCTCCGCCCGCAGGGGCTCGTCGGTCATCAGCTCATCGGATTGGCGGGCGGCGGCGGGTCGTCGGGCAGGGGGATGAATTCCTGGTCGTCGGCGTCGGGCAGCTTCATGCGGCCGGCGCGCCAGTCGGCCTTGGCCTGTTCGATGCGCTCCTGCGAGGAGGCGACGAAGTTCCACTCGATGAACCGGGGACCGATCGGCTCGCCGCCCAGCAGCATGACGATGGCCTGGGTGACGGCGGTGAACAGCACCGGCTCGCCGGCCGCGAACACCAGCATCTGGCCGGCGTGGAACTGGCGGCCGTCGACCTCGACGATCCCCTGCGCCACATAGGCCGCGCGCTCGGTGTATTCCGCCGCCAACTGCGCCCGCGCGCCGGGCCTCAGCGCCCAGTGGACGTAGAACATCGGCGAATGGGTCTTCACCGGCGACTTGGCGCCGAACGCCTCGCCGATGATCAGCCGCGCCCAGAGCCCGTCGGGGGTCTCATAGGTCGGCAGCTCGGCCGGCTCGTGGTGGAAGAAGGCCGGCGCGGTCTCCTCGTCCTCGACCGGCAGGGCGACCCAGGTCTGGATGCCGTGCATCGCGCCGCCCTCGGCCCGCAGGTGCTCGAAGCGCTCAGAGTGGGTGATGCCGCTGCCGGCAGTCATCCAGTTCACCTCGCCCGGCCGGATCGGCTGGGTGACGCCGGTGCTGTCGCGGTGGGTGATCTCGCCGTCGAACAGGTAGGTGACGGTGGACAGCCCAATGTGCGGGTGCGGCCGCACGTCGACGTTGCGCGGAAAGCCCGCGGCGAACTCCGCCGGCCCGATGTGGTCGAAGAAGGCGAACGGCCCGACCATCCGGTGCGAAGGGTAGGGCAGCACCCGCCCGACCTCGAAGCCGCCGAGGTCCTTGCGCCGCTGGTCGATGACGAGGTCGATCATGTGAGACGTCCGTGTTGAGCCTAGCCTTGCGCGCTCACATAGGGACTGACGAGGCCCAGCGGCGCCGCGGTGGTGTGTTTTACCGAGCGAATGACGATCCGGCTCTCGATATTGGACACCAGGCCCAGTGACAGGATCCGCTCGCGCAGGAAGTCGTCGAAGGCGTGCATGTCGCGGGTGACGACCCGCAGCTCGTAATCGGCCGAGCCGGTGACGGTGGCGCACTGCACCACCTCGGCCAGCTTGGTGATCGCCGTCTCGAAGGCGTCGAGGTTCTCCTTGGTCGGCAGGCTGAGCTTGACCGTGCAATAGACCTCGAACCCCAGGCCCAGCTTGTCGCGGTCGAGGATGGTCACCCGGCGCTGGATGACGCCCGCGTCCTCCAGCCTCTTGATCCGCCGCCAGCAGGGGCTGGAGGACAATCCAACCCGTTCGGCGATCTCGGCGACCGATAATCCCGCGTCATGCTGGATGAGGTCGAGAATCTTAGCATCGACCGCGTCGAGGACCTCGGACAAGTTTTCCTCCTTCTCCCGCCGGTTATCGGCGTCGTTCGTGCCCCGGAACCCAAAGGGAGGGGCACGCTTTTGGCAAGCAATTGCCGCGATCTTATATGATCTTCTAAGGCGCGTGGGAGGCCAAGAAGGAAAGAAATTGCGATGCGGCACCAGGAAGTGACGCTCGACGACAAATTTCTGCTCACCGAAGGCCGGGTTTTCATCACCGGGGTCCAGGCGCTGCTCCGCGTCCTGATCGACCAGCACCGGCTGGACCAGGCCGCCGGGCTGAACACCGCCGGCTTCGTCTCGGGCTACCGCGGCTCGCCGCTCGGCGGGCTCGACCAGCAGGCCGGCCGCGCGGGCAAGCAGCTCAAGGCCGCCAACGTGGTGTTCAAGGAAGGCCTCAACGAGGACCTCGCCGCCACCGCCGTCTGGGGCAGCCAGCAGGCCAACCTGTTCCCCGGCGCCCGCTACGACGGCGTGTTCGGCATGTGGTACGGCAAGGCGCCCGGCGTCGACCGCACCGGCGACGCCTTCAAGCACGCCAACTTCGCCGGCGTCTGGCCGAAGGGCGGGGTGCTGGCGGTGGCCGGCGACGACCACAACTGCAAGTCCTCCACCCTGCCGTCGCAGTCGGAATACGCCTTCCAGGACTTCGAGATGCCGGTGCTGTCGCCGGCCGACGTGCAGGAGGTGCTGGACTACGGCCTCCTGGGCTACGCCATGTCGCGGTTCTCCGGCCTGTGGGTCGGGCTGATCGCGGTCGCCGACACCATGGACTCAGGCGTCACCATCGACGTCGGCCTCGACCGCCACCGGTTCGTGATCCCCGACCATTTCCGCATGCCGGCCGGCGGCCTCGGCATCCGCCTGAAGGACCAGCCGCTCGACAAGGAGCGCCGGCTGCGCACCCAGAAGCTGCCGGCCGCGCTGGCCTTCGCCCGCGCCAACCGCATCGACCGGGTGATGCTGGGCGCGTCGCGCCCGCGGCTCGGCATCGTCTGCCAGGGCCAGGCCTACAAGGACGTCGTCGAGGCCTTCGCGGCCATGGGCATCTCCAGCCGCGAGGCCGCCGACCTGGGCGTCGCCATCTACAAGGTCGGCATGCCCTGGCCGCTGGAGCCCACCGGCATCCGCGCCTTCGCCGCCGGGCTCGAGACCCTGATGGTCATCGAGCACAAGCGCCCGCTGATCGAGACCCAGGCCCGCGCCGCCCTCTACGACCTGCCGGCCCACGCCCGCCCCCGGATCATCGGCAAGACCGACGAGCACGGCTCGCCGCTGCTCTCCGACCTGGCCTCGCTGTCGGTGGCGGAGGTGGCGCTGGCCATCGCCGACCGCCTGCCGCCCGGCCCGCACATGGAGCGGGTGCACGACTACCTGGCCCGCGTCTCCGCCGCCTCGATGGCCGCGGTGACGCTCTCCAGCGACCAGCAGCGCAAGCCGTTCTTCTGCGCCGGCTGCCCGCACAACACCTCGACCCGCCTGCCGGAGGGCTCCCGCGCCCTGGCCGGCATCGGCTGCCACTACATGGCCAGCTTCAACGACCCCAACACCGACCTCACCAGCCACATGGGCGGCGAGGGGTTGTCGTGGATGGGCGCCTCGCCGTTCACCGAGGAGAAGCACGTCTTCGTCAACCTCGGCGACGGCACCTACAACCACTCCGGCTCGCTGGCGGTCCGCGCCTCGGTCGCGGCGAAGTCCAACATCACCTACAAGCTGTTGTTCAACGACGCCGTCGCCATGACCGGCGGCCAGGCGGCCGAGAGCGGCTTCACCGTTCCGCAGATCACCCGCCAGCTCGCCGCCGAGGGCGTGCAGAAGGTGGTCGTCGTCGCCGCCGAGCCGGAGCGCTACGAAAAGGTCGCCGACCTCGCCCCCCGCGTCGAGGTCAAGCCGCGCGCCGAGCTGATGGCCGTGCAGCGCCAGCTGCGCGAGATCCCCGGCGTCACCGTGCTGATCTACGACCAGGTCTGCGCCACCGAGAAGCGCCGCCGCCGCAAGCGCGGCAAGCTGGCCGCCGCGCCCAAGCGGGTGATGATCAACCCGCTGGTCTGCGAAGGCTGCGGCGACTGCTCGAAGACCTCCAACTGCGTCTCCGTCGAGCCGCTGAACACCGAGTTCGGCCGCAAGCGGAAGATCAACCAGTCGAGCTGCAACCAGGACTATTCCTGCCTCGACGGCTTCTGCCCCTCGTTCATCACCCTGGAAGGCGCGGAGAACCCGCACAAGGAGGCGATGCCGGCGCTGACCGCCGACTCCACCCCGTTGCCGGTGTTCGAGACCTTCACCGGCGTCAGGAACATTGTCTTCACCGGGGTCGGCGGCACCGGCGTGACCACGGTGGCCTCGATCCTGGCCATGGCCGCCCACGTCGACGGCCGCGCCGCCTCGGTGGTCGACATGACCGGCCTGGCGCAGAAGGGCGGGGCGGTGTTCAGCCACGTCCGCATCGGCGAGCTGGAGGACAGCGTGGTCGGCGGCCGGGTGCCGGCGGCCAGCGCCCACGTGCTGATCGCCTGCGACCTCTTGGTGGCGGCCGGCGCCGACGCCCTGTCGCTGTACGCCAAGGACCGCACGGTGGCGCTCGGCAACGCCGACTTCGCCCCGACCGCCGACTTCGTCACCGACCGCGACGTGCGCTTCGACGCCGACGCCCAGGCCCGCCGCATCGCCGCGGCGGTGAAGTCCTACGACGCCATGCCGGCCCAGCACCTGGCGGTGCACAACCTCGGCGACGCCATCTACGCCAACATGATCATGCTGGGCTTCGCCTGGCAGAAAGGCGTGGTGCCGGTCTCCAGCCGCGCCCTCTACCGCGCCATCCGGCTGAACGGGGTGGACGCCGACGCCAACCTCCAGGCCTTCGAGCTGGGCCGCAAGGCCGCCCACGACCCCTCAAGCCGCGGCCAGCGTGAGGACGACGTGCCGACCCCGGAGACCATGCCGCTGGACGAGCTGATCGCGCGGCGCGCCGCCGAGCTCACCGCCTACCAGAACCAGGCCTACGCCCGCCGCTACCTGGCCCGGGTGGAGCAGGTCGCCGCCGCCGAGGCGCCGCTGGGCTCCGACGCCCTGACCCGCGCCGTGGCCGTCAACCTCTACAAGCTGATGGCCTACAAGGACGAGTACGAGGTCGCGCGCCTCTACACCGACGGCCGCTTCGCCGCCTACCGTGACGAGACCTTCAAGGGCGGCAAGGCCACGGTCTGGCTCGCCCCGCCGCTGATCGCCCGCAAGGGCCCCGACGGGCGGCCGAAGAAGATGGCGTTCGGCGGCTGGACGCTCGACGCCGCCTTCCCGCTGATGGCCAGGATGAAGGGCCTGCGCGGCTCGCCGCTGGACATCTTCGGCTACACCGAGGAGCGGAAGATGGAGCGCGGCCTGATCCGCGACTACGAGGAGGCGCTGGCCATCCTCG
Organism: Phenylobacterium hankyongense; assembly: GCF_003254505.1. NCBI lineage: Bacteria > Pseudomonadati > Pseudomonadota > Alphaproteobacteria > Caulobacterales > Caulobacteraceae > Phenylobacterium > Phenylobacterium hankyongense. The sequence goes on from NZ_QFYP01000001.1 coordinate 2,308,377, forward strand.
TCGCCGGCCTGACGCCCGAGCGTCTGCCGACCGCGGTGAAGATCGCCGCCATCCCGCAGCAGATCCGCGGCTACGGCCACATCAAGGACGCCTCCGTCGGCCCGGCCAAGGCCGAGGAGAAGCGGCTGTGGAAGGCCTGGGAGAAGGCCGGCGAGCGGGAGCGGGTGGAGGCCTAGGGGGAAGCGGCGGCTTCCAAAGCGGGACGTTCGCAGCGGCGCCTTCGCCGCGCCCGCCAAGGGAACCTGGTCCCCTCGGCCGATTGTTGTTCGTCGGGGGCGAGGCAGGGGAGCGAGGCAAGGAAGGTCTGCCATGAAGGCAACACCCATCTGCATCGCCACGGCGGCCAGCGTCCTGGTCGCCGCGTGCGGCGCGACGGTGACTGAACGCGCCGCGTCGGGCGGCCTGGCGGGCGCCGCGCTGGGCGCCGCCGTCGGCCACTCGGCCCTCACCGGCGCCCTGGTCGGCGGCGCGGCGGGCGCAGCGGTCGGGGCGGCCACGGCGCCCAAGCGCAACGACAACCTCAATCGCCGCCAATACTACGACGACCGCGCCGGCCGGTACTATTACTATGACCCGGGCAGCGGTCGCTATTACTGGGAGAACGGCGCCCCGCGCGAACGCCCCTAGCCGCGCCTGCGACGACGACGCCGTCGGCTTCAACGGTCAGACCGTGGGAACCGTGCCTCCGTCGATGACATATTCCGCCCCGTGCAGGGCGCCGGCGCGGTCGCTGGCGAGGAAGGCGATCAGGTCGGCCACCTCTTCGGGGCGGTTCGGGCGGCCAATCGGGATTCCCCCAAGCGATCGCATCAGCCCTTCGCGCGCAGCGCCGGTTTCGACCCCCTGCGCCTGCGCCAGCCGCTCGATCATGCGGGTCGCGGCGTCGGTCTCGGTGAAGCCGGGCGAAACGCGGACCACGCGGACGCCCTGGGGGCCGACCTCGTTCGACAGGGCCTTGCTGTAGTTGCTGAGCGCCGCCTTGGCGGCCGCATAGGCGAGGGTGGACTCGTAGAGCGGCAGAACGCGCTGAATGGACGAGACGTGGACGATGACGCCATAGCCCTGGTCGATCATCGCCGGCAGCAGCGCCCGGTCCAGGCGGACGGCTGACAGGAGGTTCGCGTTCAGCGCGTCGGTCCAGTGGTCGTCCGTCAGGGCGGCGTAGCCGCCGCCCGGCGCCGAAGAGCCGCCGACGTTGTGGATCAGCACGTCGAGGCCGCCGAGCCGACGCATCACCGCCTCGGCGACGCGGGCGGCGCCCTCCGGCGTACCGAGATCGGCCGCGACGAACAGGTCTTGCTCTTCCAGGTCGGGCGGCGCCGCGCGGGCCGTGGTGAAGACGCTCGCACCCGCTCTGCGCAGGCGGCTCACCACCGCGGCGCCGATCCCCTGGGTGCCGCCGGTGACCAGCACCCGGCGGCCGCAGAACTCCGCCTCCGGCGCGCGCAACGTGACCTCCAGATCGGCGATCTCGTCGCCGGCCAGGGCGAAACGATAGCGCAGGTCCGCGGGCGCGCCGGGGAAGTCGCCGGTGAGGTGGGCGGTCACGACGCCGCCGTGCGGTCCAGGCTCCAGGCTCCGCGGCTCGGCGTAGAAGCGATACCGCCGCCGCGCCTCATCCGCCCACGTGCGGACGGCGTCGCGTCCATGGTGGTCACGCCCCTCGTCCCGGACGTGGGCGTCGGCTGCGAAAGCCGCCGCCACGGCAGCGGCGTCGCCGCCGTTGGCGGCCTGGAAGTATCTGGCGATCGGGAGGGGAAGCTTCACGGTCATCGGCATGCGCTCCGCGTTGGCTGAGCCTCCGATCTGGGGCTATACTTCCTACATGGCAAGAACTGACAAAAAGGTAGGGTACTCACCCACAGGTAAGCTGGAGGATGTGACGCCGGACATGGCCGCCACCGGCGTGGAGGCGGCGTTCCGGATGCTGGAAGGCCGTTGGAAGATGGTCATCATCTTCCACCTGTTTGATCGCCAGGTGCTGCGGTTCTCGGAGCTGGAGCGGGCGATCCCCGGCGTTTCCCAGAAGATGCTCATCCAGCAGCTTCGCGACCTGGAACGCGACGGCATTGTCGAGCGGGCGGTCTATCCGCAGGTGCCGCCGAAGGTGGAATACCGGCTGACCGCGTGGGGCCAGGCGATGTGCCCGGCGCTCGACGCGCTGCTGGAATGGGCGGTTCAGAGGCCGCAAATACGGTGACAGCTTACTCGACACGACGCGTTAGTTAGCGGCGGCGCGGCCGGTTGGGGGACGGGCGTCAGGTCGGCCGCCGCTGGTCCCTGATACCGTAAGCTGTCACCGCAATGCTCAAGGTCGAGGAGAAGCGCCCGTGGAAGCTGGCGAAAGGCGGCCGAGTGGAGCGGGTCAAGGCGTGGGGGATCGCGGTTCGCGAACTCTTAGGCGGACCTGACGAAGGCCAGGGCAGGGTGGTGAGCAGTCATCCGCTTCGCACTGCGAGATGTCGGCGCCTACACGCGGTCGAGCGCACCGCGCCGCGAGAGTGGACGCGCGTCATGGCGGCGTTCCGAGAGGCGGCCGTTCGGCAGGCGGCAAAGACCGACCCGGGTTGGATCGGCCAAACCGGAGCCGTTAACTTGAGGATTCGGGGAAGCCCATGATCGGACCCGCCCGCTAAGCGCCGGGCCGAGCCAAGAGGGGGCGAATCTCGACTGCGCCGTTTATCGCCGCGGGGCACCGCGCGGCCCATTCGGCCGCAGCCTCCGCGTCCGGAACGTCGATGATGAAGTAGCCGCCGAAGTGTAACCCTCCGCCCGCAGCGCCTTCCTGCACTTCCGGGCCGCCCTCCCGCACCCGCACGGTCCGCGCCGCGGAATTCTCCCGCAACCCGTGCATTTCCCGGACGATGTCGGCGCGCGAGAGCGCCTCGCCGAACGCCTTCCAGCGTCGCCAATAATCGCCAGCCCGTTCCCCGCCGTCGCCGCCTCGCGCCGCGATGTCCCCGTCGGTCTCGAAAGCCGCCATCATGAACATCATCGTTTTGCTCGCCTTCTCGGTTGCGCAACTCAGTCGACCATACTAACTTGTGACTTGCAAGTGACAAGGTACTGCATGGTTGAGACGCTCCTGAAGCCGCGCTCCGCGTGCCCGATCGCGCATTCGCTCGATCTTCTCGGTGATCGATGGACCCTGTTGCTGGTCCGCGATCTGCTGGTGGGCAAGCGACGCTTCGGCGACTTCCTTGGGTCGCGCGAACGGATCACGACCAGCGTCCTCGCCGAGCGGTTGGCGCGCCTCGAAGCGGCGGGGGTCGCCCGGAAAGTCGCTTACCAGATTAGGCCCGAGCGCTTCGAGTACGAGCTCACTGAAGCCGGCCGGGCGCTCCTACCCCTGCTCCAGGAATTTTGTCGATGGGGGAACGAACACATCGCGGGGACGATGAAGCCCCCCGGTGACTTCATGAGCCGATCCGAGTGACCCCCCTCTGGCGGACTGACGCCAACGTTTGGCGCTAAGCGGAAATTTGACCCGCCGACGCGCCGCCGGAAACGACGAGCAACGTCACGCCCGCCCCACCCCCTCCGCCTGCCGCTTCACCTCCCGCCAGATCTCCCGCTCCCGGCGCGCGTCTGGCAGGGCGCGGTGCGCCGGCCGGATGCCTGCCCACGCCCGCCGCACGCGGTCGAGGATCGCCGCGGCCTCGGCCGGATCGAGCCCCCGCAGGGCGTCGAGCAGCGCCGCGTCGGTGTCGCGCAGGCGCAGCGCATGCCGGGGATGGCCGGCCGCCCGCAGCAGCACGCTGAGCCACTTGCCGTCCCACGACGGGGCGCTGGCGTAGAGATCGTGTCCGGCGAGCTGGTCGATCATCCTGGCCGCGACCTCCGGGTGCGGGGCGCCCTCGTCCAGAAGCCGTCGGCGGGCGATGCCGTGGATCGCTTCGGCCAGCGGGTCCCAGTCCGTCCAGTCCGGCGCGGGGCGGATCAGATGGCTTTCGGCGCGGCCGTCCTCGAACACCCAGCCCACCTCCACCGGGTAGCTGTCGTCGGCAAGCGAGGAGGCCTCGAAGTCCAGGAAGGCGATCATGGCTCTCGGAACGCGCGAGCCGGCGCGGCGGGCTGTCGCAGGGGATTGCCGGCCGGACGTCAGTGACTATCTCACAGGCGTAGAGGGTTTTTCCCGTCGGTGTTCCAACCGCCTGATCACCGGGACGACCCGACGACGCCCTCTCACCCGCCAGGACGTCAACGCAGCGGTGGCCCCGCCTTTTGTCCCTGCCCAGGGATGCGTTCGTCCTGGCCTCGTCTCCCGCCCGCCGATGCGTTGGGCGGTGTCGATCGCTCCGGTCGGGTGGTGGCGTCGTCTAGTCCGAGATCCAAACCACTTCGAACTTTTTGCCGGTCCAGATCACAACAGCCTCCGAGGCCTCTCTCGTCCCGAACGCCAGCGTGTCGCCGTGCAATCGGACGGATTTCCGCAGACACGGCCCGTCACCGTCATCACCGCCCTTACCGCACCACGTTTGCAGGCGGCCGGGCTTTTCTGTTGTGATGAAGAGGTTGGCCAAATCGCCTTGCTTGATCGTATCAATGATCGAGATGGGGCGCCCGCGCGCGCCGCGACGGATGATGAGCTGATACACGCCCGGTCGCGACGGCACGATCTGCGCCACGTCCTGCTTGCCGTCGTGGTCGAAATCTCCGCGAACCGGTGCCGGCGCGTGCGCAACGGCCCCCGCGAGCACTATGGCTGCCAACATTCGATCTTCCCCCTGCACGGCGACGCTTGCGACGATACCGCACCGTCTTCCGCCTTTCGACCCGCCACCGGGCTCCAAATTCCCCCACCCAATTTTTGACTTGCCGCCGATCCCGTGTTCCGGTTTCGTTCATGTCCGAGGCCGCCGCTCCCGCTGACGCTGCGCCGACCGATCCGTCGCCGGATCGGGCGGACGACGGCGCGCGGTCGGCGCGGACGGAGCGCCGGATGCGGATGCCCTGGGGCGATCGCCGCCGCCCCCGCCCCGGCCCCTCCCCGGGGAGGGGGAGGGGAGCGCGTCGCGGGGGGGCCCATAGACTGGAGGTTAGGGCGTCGACGCGCTGGGCAGTCTCAGGTCTCTGATCACGCACCCACCAACCCCACGAACGGGTGGGCCTTGGGTTGCGCGGGCGGGGGGGCTCGTCTCCGCGTCGTGGTCTCGGACCTGTTGTCGAGTTCGTGGGGATCGGGTGGTTGAAGGAGGGGACGGACGACCTCAGGCGAGGCCGATCCGGCCCAGTTCGCGGCAGCTGGTCTCGACCCAGTGGATGGCCTCGTCGAGGGAGTCGAAGAACAGGCCGCCGGGCGGGGGCTCGCAGGGGCCGAGACCGAACTCGACGATCCAGGTTTCCTCGGGTCGCAGGTCCGCGTCGGTCTCGCCGAGGATCGCCACCAGGTCGCCGGCCCAGGTGACCAGCATGCCGCAGGACGGTCCCTCGGGCGTGGCCAGCCCCATCGCGGTGCAGCCCAGCCGCGGGTCCTTTTGCAGCCTGGGCGGCGCATAGACGAGTTGCAGGGGCGAGGTTGAGAAGGACTTCATGGCTGGACTCCGATGTTGGTCGGGCGGCCGCCGCCGGGCCCGCGAGCTCCGGCCGGCGACCTTGCGCAATGGGATGAAGGCGCCTTGCGTGACGGCAGATCGGTGCTGATCTGATTAGTCATCGGCCTCCTCCAAAGCCTGCCGGGATAGCCGGCTTGAGGCCATAGAGTAGAGCGGCGGCGGCCTGGGACTAGTCTACGTGCGGAGGCGGGACTACCGTCTTGGTCTGACTGAACCATACCTTCGTATGGTGACGGAGAGCCCGATGCCGAGCGCTGTGGGCGCAGGTTCGAGGGAACGGGCGGGGCGGATCGGCCGGCGCGCCCGGCCGCGCTCGCCCGACGCGGGCGTCACCCGCGGAGAGATCATCCAGGCGATCCTGGCCCTCGTCTGCGGCGTGGCGATCTTCGCGGTCGACACCTTCACGCCGCTCGGCAGCGCGGTGGCGGTGCTCTACGGCATCGTGGTGATGCTCGCCAGCGGGGTCTCGCACGGCTGGCAACTCGTCCGCCTCGCCTACGTCTGCATCCTGCTCACCGTGACCAGCTACCTGCTCGTCCATGGGGTGAGCTACGGCACCGCGCCGTTCCTGCGCTTCATCGTGAGCCTCTCGGCGATCTTCATCGCCACGGCCCTGGTGCTGCGCAACCAGGCCTCCAACGAAGCGCTGCGCGCCCAGGCGGCGCTGCTCGACCTGACCCACGATGCGATCTTCACGCGCTCCCTGGAGGACCGGATCGCCTTCTGGAACCGGGGCGCGGAGGAGCTCTACGGCTGCCCCGCCGCCGAGGCGCTCGGCGCCAGCCCGCACCAGCTGCTGCACACCGAGGACACCGCCGACGTGCCGGCCATTTCGGCCGAGCTGCTGCGCGCCGGCCACTGGGAAGGCGAGCTGACGCACCGGCGGCGCGACGGCGCCCAGGTGGTGGTGGCCAGCCGTTGGGCGGTTCGCTACGACGAGAGCGGGCGGCCGGTCGAAATCCTCGAAAGCAACACCGACATCACCAACCGCAAGCGCGCCGACGCCGAGCTGCGCCGCAGCGAAGCCCGCTACCGGGCGATCTTCGAAGGCGCCCGGGTCGGCATCTGGTCGGCGGACTACACCGGGGTGAAGGCGCGGCTCAACGAGCTGCTGGCCGCCGGCGAGCTGGCCGGCCCCTGCGCCCCAGAGATCGCCGCCCATGCGCGCACGGCGGAGGGCTTCATGCCCGACCTGCTGGGCCGGATCACCGACATCGAGGTCAACGACGCCCTGGTCAGGATGTCGGGCGCGCGGGACCGGGCCGACCTCATCGCCCGGGTGGACCAGATGCTGGCGCCTGAGGCGACCGCGCCGTTCAGCGGCCTGCTGCAGGCGCTCGTGGGGCAGGACGTCGCCTACGAAGCCGAGACGCCGTTCCGCACCTTCGCCGGCGAGCCGCTGCCGACCTGGATGTCGGTGGCGATCACCCGGTCGGACGGGCGCGACCGGCTGCTCATCACGGTGACCGACCTCAGGCCCCGGCGCCACGCCGAGGAGGCCCTGGCGCGGGCGCGGGAGGACCTCGCGCACGCCAACCGGCTGGCGACGTTCGGCGAGTTCACCGCGACCATCGCCCACGAGGTGAACCAGCCGCTCGCCGCGATCTCCGCCAATGGCGCGGCGGCGCTGCGCTGGCTGGACCGGCCCGAACCCCAGCTGGGCGAGACCCGCGCCGCGCTCGAGCGGATCATCCGCGACGGCCGCCGGGCCAGCGAGATCGTCGCCGGCATCCGCGGCATGCTCAAGAAGAGCGACCCGCAGTACGCCCGTCTCGACATTCCCCAGCTGATCGACGACGTCGCGCGTCTCGTCCAGCGCGAGCTCCAGGCGCGCGGCGCGACGCTGAAGGTCAGGACAGCGCCGGACCTCCCGGCGGTGCGGGGGGACCACGTCCAGCTGCAACAGGTGTTGATCAACCTGCTGATCAACGGCGCGCAGGCCATGGCCGGCACTCCGGGGCCAAGGACGCTTGAGGTCAACGCGGAGCTGGCGGATGATGAGCACGTCCTGGTGCAGGTCCGCGACAGCGGGGCGGGCATCTCGGAGGAGAACATGGGCCGTCTGTTCGGCGCCTTCTTCACCACCAAACCGGACGGCATGGGCATGGGACTGGCCATCTGCCGTTCGACGGTCGAAGCGCACGGTGGGCGCATCTGGGCCGAGCGGCCCGACGGGCCCGGGGCGCTGATCGCGTTCAGCCTACCGACCGCCCAGGCCGCAGCCGCATGAACGCCGCCGCCAGCGCCGCGCCCGCCGGCCCCCTCGTGCTCATCGTCGACGACGATCCGTCGATCCGCGAGGCGTTGCAGTCGCTGTTCCGTTCCGTCGGCCTGCAGACCGAAAGCTTCGGCTCCACGAGCGCCCTCGTCGAGCGCACGCCGGTCGACGTGGAGACCTGCCTGGTGCTCGACGTGCGCCTGCCGGGCGTCAGCGGGCTCGATTTCCAGACCCAGCTGGCGGGCTCCGGCCGCGAGCTGCCGGTGGTGTTCATGACCGGGCACGGGGACATCCCGATGTCGGTCCGGGCCATGAAGGCCGGGGCCGTGGACTTCCTGTCCAAGCCGTTCCGCGACCAGGACATGCTTGACGCCGTGGCCGCCGCCCTGGACCGCGATCGCCGCCGGCGCCGCGAGCGGCAGGAGCTCGCCACGCTGGAGGCCCGCTACGCCGCGCTCACCGCCCGCGAGCGCGAGGTCATGGTCCACGTGGTCGCCGGGCTGATGAACAAGCAGATCGCCGCGGAGGTCGGGCTCAGTGAAATCACCGTGAAGATTCACCGCGGCAGCCTGATGCGGAAGATGGCCGCGCGGTCGGTGCCCGACCTCGTCCGGATGTTCGAGGCGTTGCGCGCCAGCGCGACTCGCGAGCCGATTTAAACCTCCGTATGATTTCGCCCGGCATGGTTGTGGTCCATACCGAGCGCCTCGCGCCAAGCGACGTCCTCGCGACTTACCCGGGATCCTCGTGACCAGACTGCCGATCATATCCATTGTCGACGATGATGCGGCGGTCCGGAGCGCCCTCGACGCCCTGGTGCGTTCGCTGGGCTATGAGGCGAGGGCATTCGAATCCGCGGAGGCGTTCCTCAACGGCGACGGCGCCGACGCCACCGACTGCGTCATCCTCGACGTGCAGATGCCGGGCATGTCGGGACCGCAGCTCCAGGCGCGGCTCATCGAGGACGGCCGGCCCATTCCGATCGTCTTCATCACCGCCTTCCCGCATGACGACCTTCGCCGCGCCGTGCTGGCGCTGGGCGCCATCGCCCTGCTCGGCAAGCCGTGGGAAGGCCAGGCGCTGGTGGACGCCCTCGAGGCGGCGCTTTCCACCCGCCACTAGCGGCGGCTCCCGGCCGTCCAGTCATCCCTGAGCGCTGGCGAGCATACCAAGGTGTGGGCCCGGGCAACCCATGGGCGTCGTCGGCGTCCGGACGTCTGATGGGTTCCGACGCCGCCCGGCCCTAGGCTTCATGGGTCAGCCGCCCGGTTGGCCAAGTCGAGACCAGTCCGATGACCCACACGCTCAATCTCGTCCGTTCCCCCCGCCGCGATGAAGACGATACGTCGCACAACCCGCTGTTGCGGTTCGCGCGCGAATCGCACCGCCCGTTCGTGGCGCCTGAGGCGCGCGAATCCACCAATCACTGCGCCCGCTGCTTGAACGCCGATACGGTGCTGTGCCGGGCTTGCGTCGACGAGGCGCGCTGGCGCGACGGCGGCCTGCCGCACTTCCGTCCGGCCCCCGAACTGGCCGCCGAGCCCGAGGCCCGCGCCGCCTGAGACCGGGGTCCCCGCGCAACAGAAAAAGGCCCAGGCGAACCTGGGCCTTCTTTTTGGGACCGGCCGGCGCGGGCGCCGGCGGCTCGTCCCTACTGATCGTCGTTGATGATCGACACGATCTTGTGGGTGCTGTTGTCCACCAGGATCCGCTGGTGGTTCACGTAGGTCCAGCGGTAGCGCTCGTACTTGGGCACCTCATAGACCGTGACCGTGGCTGGGAGTTCATCGCCGAGCGCCACCGGGCCCGTGTAGACCACCGGCTCCACGTGGGTCGTGCGGACATAGGTCTTCACCTCGGCTGGCGGATCCATCGTCGAGCCGGCCACCGCGCCGATCACGCCGCCCACCACCGCGCCGACCGGACCGCCGACCAGGGCCCCGGTGGCCGCACCGCCGATGACGCCCGCGCCGGCGCCGGCATGCGACTTCTCGGTGGTGACGGTGGTCGAGGTCGTGGTCTGGGCGAAGGCCGGCAGCGCGATGGCGGCGGCCAGGCTGGCGCTCAGGACAAGCAGGTTCTTGTTCATATGGGATCTCCGAATTTCTTGGGGTCCGCAACAGAACGCCCAGTAAAAATCAAAGTTCCGCTTGCGTAATTCTTTATTTGTCGCCGGATTTATTTTCCAAACGTCTTGTTCATGCCATGCGACCAGTCGGTGCTGTTTGCGGCTAGGGCTCCGACCCCGCCGCCCCGCCGCCCTTCGCCGCCGCCTCGCGTTCCTGGGCGCGGGCGCCGGCCAGCATGCCGGGCAGGGCGTAGTTCCCCTCGTGGCAGGCGTATTCGTAGATGATGCCGCGCAGCGGGGCGAACTCGTACTCGCCGCCCCAGGGCTTGTCCCACATGGTCGGATCGTCGACCGTGAACTGGTAGCGGATGGCGTCCTTGGCCACGCGGGTGAAGCGCTCGGTGACCGTCAGGTTCTTCCACGAGCCCTTGTAGGCCTGGGCCTGCGGGATGTTGGTGGTCTCGACGACCAGGGTGTCGCCGTCCCAGCGGCCGATGGAATCGCCCATCCAGGGCCGCACGCCGTCGGTCCGGTGGGTGGTGTTCAGCCGCACGATCCGCAGGTCGTGGACCATCTCCACCTCGATGACGACGGCGTCCTTGGTCTGAATGAACTGGTAGTTGTTGTTGTAGAAGCCGTTGGAGAACATCGGCGGCCCGGCGTTGCGGCCGAACCCGAGCAGGCAGCGTTCGCCGAGCGAGCGGGTCTCATAGCTGTCGAACGAGCCCATGCCGCGCGGATAGCCGCCGCCCGCCGGAGCGCCGGCCTTGCGCGGCGGGACCTGGCCGTTGGGCGTGGTGATCAGCGAGGTCCGCGGCTCGCCGCCGACCCGCATCACCGTCGAACCGGGCTCCAGCCAGCCGCGGTTGTAGCCGCCGACGTCGCCGCCCGCGGCGATGAACTCCGGCCGCGTGCCCGGCGGCGGGGCGTCGCCGCCCACCTTGGGGGCCGGCGCATTGGGGTCGGTGGGCCTGTTGCCCTCCTCGACCTGGCTGACCTCGGCGGTCTCGAGCTTGCGGACTTCGTCGGGGGTGTAGACCGCCCGGTCGCCCAGCGCCGCCGGACGGGTTTCCGGCGTCAGGGTGGCGTTGCTCCAGTAGCCGCTTAGGTCGGGATGGCCGTAGGCGTCGCGCGGCGGCCTGTAGGCGGCGGCCTTGGCCTGGGCGGCGGCCGCAAGCGGCCCGGAGAGTGCGATCGGCGCCGCGCACAGGGCGGCTCCGACGGCGACGATGATGACGCGTTTCACGGCTTGCCTCCCCGGCGTTTCGGCGCGTCTGCGCGCACCGTTCATACCGAACTTACGAGAAATCCGGGGCCCGGGCAACGCCGCCTGGCGCGAGGGCTGCGCCTACTTGACCGCCGCCCGCACGCCCTCCACGAACGCGGTGCGCGCCGCGCTCAGCTCGCGGCCGGTGGCCTGCGGCCAGGCGGCGTTGATCACCACGATCAGCCGGTCGTCGCGGAAGGTGGTGATCGACTGGCCGAAGATGCCGACCGCCTCGTAGGTCCCGTTCGGGCGGATCCACCAGAAGTAACCGTAGCCGGCCGGCGCGGGCAGGCCGTAGCTGATGTGCGGCGCGGTGGCCTCCGCGGCCCACCACGGCGGCAGGATCTGCTTGCCGTTGGCCTTGCCGCCGTCGAGCACGAACTGGCCGACCCGGGCGTAGTCGCGCAGGGTCATGGAGATGCAGCAGCCGCCGCGCTCGTGGCCGCCGGGATCGGTCACCCAGACCGCGTCGCGCGCCATGCCGTAGGGCTTCCAGAGCTTCTCCGAGGCGTAGTCGCTGAGCGACTTGCCGACCGCGTTGGAGACCAGCACGCCGACCAGGTCGGTCTCGCCGGTGTTGTAGTTGAAGGTGGTCCCCGGCGGGTGGGCGCGGGGCAGGCGGCGCAGGTAGCTGACCATCGGGTCGACGCCGGGCTCCAGCACCGCGGTCCCGGCCTGGGCGACGTCGGACTTCGGGTCGGTGTAGTCCTCGTTCCACTTCACGCCCGAACTCATGGTGATCAGGTCGCGGACGCTCGCGCCCTCATAGGCCGAACCCCGCAGCTCGGGGATGTAGCGGATGACCGGATCGGTGAGCTTCAGCTTGCCGTCCTGGATGGCGGCGCCGACCAGGGTCGAGGTCACCGACTTGGCCACCGAGAACGAGGTCCAGCGGTCGGTGGGCTTGCGCCCCATGCCGTAGCGCTCCAGCACCACCTTGCCGTCCTTCAGCACCAGGACGCCGGAGACCTTGTAGGCCGCCATGTAGTCGTCCACCGACCAGGTCTTGCCCTGGTAGGTGAAGGTCGGCTCGATCTGCTTGGCCGCCATCGGCAGCGGGTGGATCGTCTTGCCGCGCCGGATGGTGCGGACCTTGTAGACGTCCTCGATGGTCCGGTAGCCGATCGCCTGCTGTTCCGGCGACCACGTCAGGATCGAGGGGGTGTCGGGCTTCAACGCCACCTGGGCGCCGGCCGCGCCGCCCACCGTCAGGGCAGCCGCCAGGGCTGCGACCAGAACCTTCATGAACTTCCCCCCACGCTTTTCGTTTGAGGCCAAGCTAGCAGGCGGTGCGGCGGTTTGCATCCGCAGGGGCTTAGGCTAGGCGTGGTGGGGATGGCGGATTTCGATTTTGACGTGGTGGTGGTCGGCGCGGGCGCCGTGGGCCTGGCCAGCGGCTATGCGCTCGCAAAGCGCGGCCTGAGCGTGGCGGTGCTCGAGCGGGAGGCAGCCATCGGCCAGGGCGTCTCCTCGCGCAATTCCGAGGTGATCCACGGCGGGCTCTACTACGCCACCGGCTCGCTGAAGGCGAAGCTGTGCGTCCAGGGCCGGCGCGCGCTCTACGCCTTCCTCGACGCCCACCACGTGGACTACGACCGCTGCGGCAAGCTGGTGGTGGCGACCACGCCGGAGGAGGTCGGCCGCCTCGATGCCATCCTCGAACAGGCCCGCATCAACGACGTCGAGGGCATGGCGCAGCTCTCCAAGGCCCAGGCGCTGGCCATGGAGCCGGAGCTGAAGACCGAGGGGGCGCTGCTGTCGCCCAACAGCGGCGTCTTCGACAGCCACGGCTACATGCTGGCCCTGCAGGGCGAGATCGAGGCGGCGGGTGGCGCGGTGGTGCTGTCGACGCCGTTCGAAGGGGCCGCGCCCTTGCCCGGCGGCGGTTTCGAGGTGCGGGCAGGCGGAGCGGAGGCGACCACGCTCACCGCCCGCTACCTGGTCACAGCGCCCGGGCTGTCGGCCCAGGCCGTGGCGGTGCAGATCGAGGGCTTTCCGGCCCAGGTCATCCCCGAGGCCCACTACGGCAAGGGCATGTACTTCCGGCTGTCCGGCAAGGCCCCCTTCGCCCACCTGATCTATCCGCCGCCGATCCACGGCGCGCTGGGCACCCACTACCGTCGCGACCTCGGCGGGCAGGGGGTGTTCGGGCCGGACCTGACCTTCGTCGACGAGCTGGACTACAGCGTCGATCCGGCCGCCGCCGACGGATTCTACCGCTACATCCGCAAATTCTGGCCGGGCCTGCCCGAGGGCAGCCTGAGCCCCGACTACGCCGGCATCCGCCCGAAGCTGCACGGCCCGGACGAGCCACAGCCGGACTTCCGCATCGACGGCCGCGACGTCCACGGGATGGACGGCCTCGTCACCCTGTTCGGCATCGAGAGCCCGGGCCTGACCTCCTCCCTCGCCATCGGCGAGGAGGTGGCGGCGCGGCTGGATCTGCCGGCTATTTCGGTAGCGTCTGCAGCCAGCGGATAACCTCGCTCTCCAGCCGGATGCGCTGGGTGTTCCAGCTGTGGTCGGTGGCGGCGTGCAGGGCGGTGACCCGGGTCCCGCCGCGCTTACGGATGTCGGCCACCAGGGCGTCGGTCATCGGCGCGAGCCCGTCGTCGGCGCTCAGCACCAGCAGCGGCCGCCGCGCCAGTCCCGGCGCGGCGTGGGCGAAGCTCTCGTCCGGACCGAGCGTCGCCATGTCGTCGGCCATGCTCTGGGCGGTGACGCCGGCCAGGGTCTCCATGTTGTCGGCCGCCGTGGCCAGCCGCTCGGCCGGCGACGCCGTCGCCAGGCGGCTCATGTCGGCGGCGGAGATCAGCACCGCGCCCAGCAGCGCGGGGTCTTCCCCAGCGGTCACCGCCGTGACCCAGCCGCCCATGCTGTGGCCCATGACCACCAGCCGCGTCGGCTCGATCTGCAGCCTGGCGGCGTTGGCCGGGTCGCGGACGTAGGCCAGGGTCGCCTTGGCGTCGGCGAGGTTGCCCTTGAAGCTGAAGGTTCCGGGGCTGCCCCAGGAGCCGCGATAGTTGACGGTGACCACGTTCCAGCCGGCGCGGCGGATGGCCTGGGCGAGGTCGAGGTTCTTCTCGTTGCCCGGCAAGCCGTGGAACAGCACGACCGTCGGATGCGGACCGGCCCCGGCGGCGATATAGGCCAGGCCGTTGACCTGCACCCCGCCGGCCGGGATGTGCAGCACCTCGGAGCGGGCCGGATGCGCCTTGTCGGCCGGCGGATCGGTGTAGACGGCGGCCGGCGGCAACGGCGCGGCCTTCGCCCAGGCGTGCGTCGCGGTCAGTGACGCGGCCGCACAGGCCGCCACAATCCAAGCCTTCATAATCGCCCCCCTTGAGATGTTGCCGGAAGCCGAGCCCCCGACGGCCGGCCTGGCTATTTCGGCGCGAGAGCTCCAGGCAGCCATTCCTCGCCGGCCACCCCCTTCGCCTTCAAATCCCGCCCGTCGCCTGCGCCAGCGCGTCGCTCGGCGATGCGCCCTCCAGGTGGATCAGGGACCACACCGCATAGAACAGCAGCGGCCAGCGCTGGCCCGCTTGGTCGCCGGCGAACGCCCGGGCCACCGCCTCGGGGTCACGCACGCGGCGAACGCTTTCGATCTTGCCGATCCGTCGGGCGATGTCGGCGGCGCGCGGCGCGATCCAGGCCTCCACCGGCACCGTGAAGCCCTGCTTCCGCGCCCAGGGCTCGGCGGCCGGGCAGGCGCGCTCCAGCCACTTGCGCAGGATCCACTTGCCGTAGCGGCCGCGGACCTTGAACCGGTCGGGCAGGGGAAAGGCGAAGGCGGCGACCTCGGGGTCCAGGAACGGCGTGCGGCCCTCCAGCCCGTGGGCCATCAGGCAACGGTCGAGCTTCAGCAGCAGGTCGTTGGGCAGCCAGGTGGCGACGTCGGCCCACTGCGCCTGCTGCAGCGGCGTGAGGCCCTTCGGCGCCTGGGCCTGCGCCCGCCAGCGCGCCAGCGCGCCGGCGTCGTCGAGCCGGGGCTCGGCCGGGCGGCCGCCCAGCCAGGCCGGCCGCAGGGCCCGACGATAGCGGCCATAGCCGCCAAACAGCTCGTCGCCGCCCTCGCCGGTCAGCACCACGGTCAGCGTGCCCTTGGCGGCCTCCGCCAGCTTGTAGGTCGGCAGGGTGGCGTAGTCGGCGGTGGGGTCGTCCAGCGCCCAGGCGACCTGCGGCAATATCCGCCAGAAGTCGGCCTCGCCGAAGCTGGTCTCGCGCCAGTCGAGGTTCAGCGCCCGGGCCACCCGCTCGGCCTGCGCCCGCTCGTCCCGCGCGCCGGGGGCGTCGAAGCCGCAGGTGAAGGCGGTCACCGGCCGTTCGTTCAGCCGCGCCATCAGCGTGGCGATCGCCGCCGAATCGATGCCGCCCGACAGGAACAGGCCATAGGGCACGTCGGAGCGCTGGTGCACGGCGACGCTGTCCTCGAGCACGGCGTCGAGCCGGCGGATCAAGGCGTCGTCATCGCCTGCTGTTTGGCCGGCGGGGATCAGCGGCCGGCGGCGTTCGGTGGAGACGACGCGGCCGTCGCGCACCTCGAGCACCTCGCCGGGGGCCAGGCGCCGCAGGCCGCGGAAGATCGGCTCTTCGCCGAGGGTGTAGTTGAAGCCCAGCAGTTCGCGCGCGGCGGTCTCGTTGAGATCGGCCTTGAGCAGGCCGGCCTTGAAGAAGGCCCTGGGCTCGGAGGCGAAGGCCAGGCCGCCCTCGTGCTCCAGCAGGTACAGCGGCTTGATCCCGAACGGGTCGCGCGCCAGCCAGGTGCGCCCGTCGGCGCCGATCAGGCAGAGCGCGTACATGCCGCGCAGCCGCTCGAAGGCCTTGGGCCCCTCCTGCGCGTAGATGTGCAGCAGCGGCTCGAAATCCGATCCGGTCGCGAGCTTGCCGTCCAGCTGGTAGTCCCGCGCCAGCTCCAGGTAGTTGTAGATCTCGCCGTTGCCGATCACCGTCGAGCCGGCGGCGTGCAGCGGTTGCCAGCCGCCCTCCAGGTCGATGATCGACAGCCGGGCGTGGGCCAGCGAGGCGCCGGCCGCCTCTTCGACCCGGATCCCGTCGGGCCCGCGGTGGGTGAGGGCGCCGATCAGGGCGCGGGTGGTCTCGGGACGCGTCGCCGGCTCGCCCGCCAGCACGCCTGCGATGCCGCACATCAGGCGGCTCCGTAGTCGGCGAACAACATCTTCCACTGGGCCACGACCGCGGCCTCGGAGAACTCGCGCTCCACCCGTTTCGCGCCGGCCTCGACGAGGCGGGCCCGCAACGCCGGCTGGCTGAGCAGGCGCCGCACGGCGATGGCGAGGGCGTCGGCGTCGTCGATCGCCACCAGCAGGCCGTCCTCGCTGTCGCGGATCAGCGCCTTCGGGCCCTGGCTGGCGGCGGCCACCACCGGCAGGCCGTGCGCCCAGGCCTGGATCACCACATTGCCCAGCGGCTCGTAGCGCGAGGGGAAGATGCAGAGATCGGCCGTCCGGTAGAGCGCCGAGGCGTCGGTCCGCCAGCCGAGGAACCGCACGCGCTCATCGACCCCCAGCGCCGTCGCCATCGCCCGCAGCTTGGCCTCCTGTGGCCCCACTCCGGCGATCCACAGGTAGGCGTCGGGCAGTTGGGCGAGGGCGGCCAGGCTGACGTCATGGGCCTTGGCGTCGTGCAGCCGGCCCATGGCCAGCAGCAGAGGCGCCTCCTCAGGCGTGTCGAGGCTGGCGCGGTCGACGGCGGCGGCGTCCACCGGCGCGGCGGCGAAGTTGGGGATGCAGCGCACCTTGCCGGCCGGCCAGCCCTGGGCCACGACCCACTCGGCGATGTCCTCGGTGTTGGCCACCAGCTCGTCGAAGCCGGCGTAGTATTTGAGGTTGTAGTAGCCCCCCAGCCGCCCGATCCGCGCCCAGGGGCCCTTCGGCGTATGCCGCGCCGCCCGGTTCATCCAAGCCAGCGCCAGCTTCGCGTCCTGCAGCCTCGCGTAGCCGGCCGCCGCGGTCTTGCTGAGGATGTCGAGCGGCCCGCCGAACGGCAGCACCTTCACCGGCACGCCGGCCGCCTTCAGCGCCGCCTCGCGGCCCGGGTGCCGGCGGATGGCCGCGGCCTCGCCCACGCCGGCGCGCCTCAGCGCAGCGACAAGGTCGACGAAGTAGGTTTCGGCCCCGCCTTCGCCGGCCGTGCCTAGGAGGTGAAGCACGCTCATTGAGCCGCGAACCTAGCCGTTCGCGCGCCCGCGCCCAAGCCGCTTGAAGACGTGAAACGCTTTCCCTATAACCCGCGCCTCGCTCGCGAGACCGCCACAGGCGCGTGCGGCTGGGTAGCTCAGATGGTTAGAGCGGTGGATTCATAACCCACAGGTCGGCGGTTCGATCCCGCCCCCAGCTACCACCTTGCAGACGGGGCGGCGCTTCGTTCCCCGCAGGCGCAGAATGCCGCAAGGGCGCCGAGCATATCTTGCCATCCGTGAAAACCTGGGTCGCGAGTGGCGCGCTCGGCCGCCACTGACGCAGCAGCGCAGCACGAACCGGGAGGTATCGACGACGATATTTGCCGCTGAAGAGCGCTGCCCAGCCCTCATATCCAACGGCGGCGCAGCCAGCTGGAAAGCTGGTCGAGCGCGAATACGAGAATGAAGATGGCGATCAGGATCGTACTGACGTGGGAGTATTGATAGAGGTCGTAGCGGCCCTTCAGCTCCAAGCCAATTCCGCCGGCGCCGACCAAGCCGATGACGGTCGCCATGCGCACGTTCCGGTCGAGGATGTAGAGCGTGTAGGCAACATATTGCGGCAGCACCTGCGGCAGAATGGCGTAGCGCAGCTGCTTCAGCCGATTGGCTCCGGTCGCCCTCAACGCCTCCTGCGGCCCCGGATCCGTATTTTCGATATCCTCCGCGTAGAACTTGCCGAGGAAGCCGGCGGCATGAAGCGCGAGCGCGAGCACGCCTGCGGCGGGTCCGAACCCGTAGGCGAGCACGAAAAAGAGTGCGCTGATGAGTTCGGGAACCGCACGAAAAAAGCTGACAACGCTACGGCAGAGCATGATCAGCAAGGGATGAGGCGAAAGATTGCGCGCGCCGAAGAAGGCCAGCGGCGCGCCGATCAGCACGGCCAGCAGCGTGCCCCACAGCGCGATCTCAAAGGTCTCGATGAGCTTGGCGGCGACGTGGCGCAGGTAGCCGACGGGTTCGACAAGCACTTCCTGCTGGGTGGTGCGATCGACGATGCGCATCGTATCAGGGTCGAGCGACTTGACGATCACGGTTCGCGTCTCGACGTGCGAAAACAACGGCGGCTGGTGAGGATCGAATCCAGGGATCCGCGCAGTCTCGGTCACTTCGGCGATTTGCGGCGGAAACATCTGCGCGAGGATCGCCCGGAAGCCGCGGGCGACCTGCGAATCCTGGGAAAGACCAGCTCCGGCGGCGATGCCCTTCCCGGACTCGAGGAGAGCCCGGCCAATCTCGACATCTGCCCCCGTGCGAGCCAGGATCATTGTGGCGACAGCGATGACAAGCACGGCGCGCCATCCGAACGGCTTCGGAAAGCGCCACGCCCTGGACGGCCCGCCAGCGGCCCGATCATCCGCGCTGCTCATGCGCCGATCGCCCGAGAAAGCTGAATCGGCTCGCAGGGGCCTGACTCATAAATGCCGGCGAGCCCGCTGCGCGCGAGCGCCTCCGGCGCGCCATCGAATATGAGCTGCCCGTCCCTCAATGCGATGACGCGGTCAGCGAAACGCATGGTGAGGTCGATCTGGTGAAGGCTACAGAGCACGGCCGCGCCATGCACCTTCGCCTGGCGATCGATCAGCGCAAGGATGTCGACGCTCGTCTGCGGATCGAGGCTGGCGACCGGCTCATCCGCCAGCACATAGGATGGATCGAGCATGAAGGCCCTGGCGATGCCGACACGTTGCTGTTGTCCGCCCGACAGAGCTGAGACCCGACGACGCAGATGCTCCTCGCCGAGGCCGACCTCGGCGATCAGCGCGCAGGCCCGGTCACGCAGCGTCTTCGGAAACAGGCCCAGCATCGCGCGAGGCGTCGAGACGGCTGGAAGCGCTCCTGAGATGACGTTGGTTGCGACGGTGGCGCGTGGCACGAGGTTGAAGGACTGGTGGATCATGCCGATGCGGGGCTGAAGCCGCCTCAAGGTTTTCGGCGTCACCTCCAGGTCGTCCACGACCACCCGCCCTGCGCTTGGGCTGGCAAGGCCGTTCACACATTTGAGCAGGGTCGACTTGCCGGCGCCCGAGCGTCCGAGAATCACGCAGAACTGGCCGGGCGGCACCTCGAAACTGATATCGGACAGCGCCGCCGTCCCATCGGGGTAGCGCTTGCTGACATGCTCGTAGACGAGGCTCAACGTTCGGAGGCTTTCTTGAGGATCGCCGCCTTGAGGCTGTCGTCGAGCTTCGCCATGACCGCGCCGGCGAGATTGAACTGTTCGGGCGCGAAGGCGGTGTCGTATCGGTCCACCTTCTTGCCGCCATAGCCGCGGATCATATCCGGTGTGACGCCGGGGGCCCTGTCCACTTTGGCGAAAGCGTCGCGCAGCCTCGCCTTGTGGGCAGCGTCCAAGCGGGAGTTCATGACCAGGGGCGGATAAGGTATCGGCAGGCTCCTGGCGACGACCCGGATGGCCGCTGGATCGACCGCGTGCTCGCTCACCGCCTTCTCGTAACTGTCGAATGAGAGGGCGGCCGCATCGGCCTGATCGTGAACCAGCGCAGCGAGACTGTCGGCATGGCTGCCGGTCATCCGGATCGCGCCGAGGTCGCGCACCGGGTCAAGGCCGGCGTCGATGATCATCGCCATCGGATAGACGAAGGATGAGGTGGAGTTGACGTCGCCGAACGCCACCCGCCGGCCTTTGAGGTCAGCGATCGAATGGATCGGCGAAGTCGCTTTGGTGAATATCCCTGAATAATAGATCGATTGGTTCTTCTCGACGCCGACAGCGAGAAGGTCGGCGCAGCCGCGGTCGCGCGCCTGGATGTAGGATACCGGTCCGACGAAGGCTATGTCGGCTCCGTTGTTGCACAGCGCCTCGACGACCGCCGCATAGGACTGGCCGACCTTGATGTCGAAATCGAGCTTCGTCATGCGCGAAACAGCCTGGAAGATCGGCTGATAATCGGCCTTGGTGCCGTCCTCGGTGCCGCCATCGGCAGGGATCAGCACAACGCGCAACGTCTCGCGCTTCCCGTGATCGGCCGGCGAACAGCCGGACAGCACGAACAGGAGCGCCAACATTCCCCAAAACAAGCGCAGGCCTGCCTCCTGCCGTTGCGACATCTGAAATCCACCCGCCAGGCGGCACGCTAGGGCAGGTGTGTGACAAATTCACGAAATGGTCTCAGTTTGCAAAGGCCGTGATATTGAGCTTATCTCATCATCCGTATGGATCATGAGTCAGACCAGGCAACGCGCGCCGTTCTCGAGCCCCGCCATCCCGTCGGGTCGCCGGAAGGGGAATTGCCACCGGGCGGTGACGACCCGATCATGCCTGGCGACCATTTCATCATCGACCTCGACGGCACATTGCTGCGTGGCGGCGTCGCGACCGAGGGGGGGCAGGCCTTCCTGAGGGGCGTCGAGGGGCGCTTCGTGCTCGTCTCGAACAATTCGCGCGATGTCAGCCCCTCGTTGAGCGCCAAGCTGCGCCGCGTCGGGCTGGACATACCGGCCGAGCGGATGGTCCTGGCAGGCGAGGAGACGATAGGCTTTGTCGCGAGCAGATTTCCGGGCGCGCGCTGCCTGATCGCCGCGTCGCCTACGCTGCGCCATCACGCACGTCGCCAAGGGCTCGCGCCGGTAACCGAACGCGCCGATGTCGTCGTGCTGGGGCGCGACACGAGTTGGAGCTACGCCAAGCTCATGTTGCTCGCCAACGAGGTGTGTCGAGGCGCGGTGCTGATTGCGGCCAATCCTGACCTGACCCATCCGGGCAACGACGGCTTGATCGTGCCCGAGACGGGCTCGCTGTTGGCGGCGGTGGAGGCGGCGTCCGGCGTCGGGGCGACGCACGTGATCGGCAAGCCTGCTGCGACGCTGTTCGTCGCCGCACTCGAACGCCTGGGATCCGCGCGTCACGATACGATCGTGATTGGCGACAACCCGCTGACCGACCGCGCCGGCGCCAGGGCGCTCGGCCTGCGCTCGCTGATCGTCGACGCCGATCGTCTCGGCGGCCAACCCAACCTTGCCGACCTGTGCGACCGGCTCGCGCCGATCAATAGCGCTTGAGCGAGAGTATCTCGAACGAGCGCCGAAGCACCTCGCTGGAGGCTTCGTAATCCTGGAGCGCCAGGCAGGCGATCAATGCGTCCAGGACGGCGAGCTGGCCGATCCGACTGGTCATCGCCTCGGTGCGGAAATTGGTCTCCCGCGCCATGGTGAACAGTACGATATCGGCATAGGCCTGCATCGGCGATTTGCCGTAGTTGGTGAGGACGATCGTCTTGGCGCCCGCCTCCCGCGCAAGCCTTGTCGCCGTGAGCGTCTCTTGGGAAGAGCCCGAGTGCGAGATGGTGAGAGTGGCGACGTCCGGCCCGGTGAGGCTGGCGCCGATCGCCTGCATATGGCTGTCGACCAGCGCCCTCGCCTCAATACCGATCCGCATGAGCCGATAGGCCGCATCTTCGGCGATCGGCGCCGCCGAACCGATGCCATACACCTCGACCCGGCGCGCGTTCCGGATCGCCTCCATGGCGCGGGTTAGAGCGTGGACGCCGAGATTTGCGTGAGTATCCTGCAGCGCCTGGATGTGACTGGCGAAGATCTTGCGTATCACCGTGTCCGGATGATCGCCTGGCTCCAGGTCTTCATGAATGAACTGGACCGGGGCGACCAGGTCCTGGGCTAGCGCGATCTTTAGCTGCTGGAAGCCAGTGTAGCCGAAGGTCTTGGCAAGGCCGACGACGCTGCCTTCTGACGAAGCGGTTCTTTCCGCCAGCTCGGTCACCGACATGTGGACAACCTCGCCGACATTGTCGAGCACGAACTGCGCGATCCGCCGGCTGGTCGCCGGCAGGCTGGCCACCATGCTTTGGAGCCTCGAAGCAGCCGGTTGGATGTCCTGCCCGTTGGTTCGCCCCTGCTTCGTCATGCGGAAAAGATAGCCCGCCCCACGGTCGCCGAAAAGCCGACGCGAGCCCGAGGATTGAGATTTTGCCGGGCGAGACCGAAATTGTCCTGCAAGGAGCATATTTCGGAATGTGGGTATCTCATCCAAATAGTCTCCGTCATTGAGACATATTCAATCGCTTGTCACAATTCCCCTCTATGGCTCGCGGCCGATCCATTCGGATGCGCCACGTCGTTCGACGGGCGTCAGTTCACAAGGGGGCACGATAATGAGCACGTTAAAGGGAATGCTCCTTGCGGGGCTGGCCAGCTCGGCGCTGATCGCCTCGGCCGCCCAGGCGCAGGATTCGGCCTCGCCCAAGCTGGACGGCGCGAACAACAGCGTCGGAGAAGTTGACGCAATTGTCGTCACCGGCTCGCGCATCGCGCGCCCCGAACTGGAATCGGCGATGCCGGTGAATGTCACCAAGTTCGACGACGTCGCGCGAGTTGGCCGGCTCAACGCCTATGACGCCTTGCGGCTCGAGCCGTCCATCGCGCCGGGGGCCGGCGCCTATTCGGCTGACTTCTACGACGGTACCGGAGACGCGGGAAATGCCGGTGCGGCCTTTATCAATCTCCGCAATATGGGCACCAACCGCAGCTTGACCCTGATCGACGGCAAGCGGCGGGTGTCCGGGACTGCGGCGGCTTCGGCTGTCGACATCAACATGATTCCGTCGGCGATGATCGACCGGATCGAGGTGGTGACCGGCGGCGCCGCGGCGATCTATGGCGCCGACGCCGTGACCGGCGCGGTCAATATCATCACGAAGAAGGATCTGGAGGGGCTGTATGTCACAGCCTATCAGGGCATTTCCCAGCATGGCGACGCCCCGGAGACCAATGTGTCACTGGCTGCCGGCGGCAAATTCGCCGATGGCCGAGGATCGTTCACGCTCGGCGGAACCTACCTCCAGACTGGCGCTGTGCAGGAGCATGAACGCGATTTTTCGCGGAAAAATATCGTGTATTGGGGAAACCCAAACAACACCGGCGTCAATGATGGAATACCTGATAACATCGTCGTCCGTGACTTGCTGCTATTTTACAATTCGGACGTTCCGGAATTCTACAACCCAAAGAACGGTGGATATTACCACTACTACAATGGGCAGTTGACGCGGGACTATTACAATACGCCGCTTGGAGCCGGTGAAACCGCTCGGGGGAATGGAACGTCCAATCCCGCCGTCGTTCGCAGCTGGAACTGGTATGCCCCGCTAAGGCTTTCGGAGAAAACCTTCTCCACTATCGCCAAGTTTGATTACGAACTCACCGACGCTATCAAATACGGCGCGCGGCTCGACTACGGGCGCACCGTCTCCGGCGGTCTGGTTACGCGCTACCGTGAGGATTCTCGCACGCTCTTCGCGGGCGGAAATGGCGGGGCGAAAGCCTACCCCGATAACCCCTACATGCCTGACAGCGTCCGCAACCTGCTGGCCAGCGATGGGCTAAGCTATGTCAACATCGACCGTTGGTACACGAATTGGCCGGTGGTCGAGATGCCCCATGACCGGGAAAGCGTGACCGTTAGCCAGAACCTGTCGGGAAAGATCGGCGGTTCGCTCAGCTGGGAAGCCTACTATCAATATGGCCGGGCGACGGACGACGCCGCCGTGACCAATGCGCCGCTGACGTCCCGCTGGGTTGCGGCGCGCGACGTCATTGCGGATCCGGTGACCGGCGCGCCGGTCTGCCGCGATCCGGCGGCGCGCGCCGCCGGCTGCACGCCATACAATATCTTCGGCAATGACCCGCTGACCGCCGCGCAGAAAGCCTGGCTTCTCACCGATCTTCATTCCAGGAGCATCAACGAGCAGCAGATATTCGGCGCCGACCTGAGCGGTAAACTGTTTCACTTGCCCGCCGGCGACGTCTCCTTTGCCGCGGGCGTGGAACATCGCACGGAATCGGGGCGCCTGACTGTCGACCCCCGGGTGGCGAACGCCCAGGTGCCGCTTAGCGGGTTCGTGTCGTCAATACAGACCGTGCCGGTGGACGCCTCGATGAGCGTCACGGAGGGCTATGGTGAGCTGGTCGTTCCGATCATCAAGGACAAGCCGTTCCTGCGCCACCTGGAGCTGGAAGGGGCCTATCGCTATTCCGACTATAGGACGATGGGTTCCACCGGCACTTGGAAGGCCGGCGGCACATGGGAGCCGGTCGGCGGGTTGACGATCCGTGGCGTCCGTTCGCGGAGCGTGCGGGTGCCCAATTTCGGGGAGCTCTATGCCCCGACCAGCCAGGGTTTCACCGGATCGATCAACGACCCTTGCCTCTCCGGCAACTACAATCTGACTCCCACGCGGGCCGCCAACTGCCAGGCCTTGGGCGTGCCCAACAACCTGGCTTTCTATTCGACAGATGTCCTGGTCAAGAGCGGCGGGAATATCGATTTGAAGCCGGAAGTATCGGACAGCTTTACGGTTGGAGCGGTTATTCAACCTCGCTTCATTCCGGGACTGGACGTGACAATCGACTTTTGGAATATCAGAATAGTGAATGCCATTACGTCATTCAGCATCAACGACATGATGAACCAGTGCGTCGATCTGCCAACGATCAACAATCAATTCTGCCAATACGTTCAGCGTGGCGCTGATCATAAGATCAACTTTATTTCGACCCAGCTGGTGAACGCCGCGGAGATGAGAACTGACGGTATCGATTTTGGAATTGGCTACCGGCTCCCGCTATGGAATGGCCAACTCGGCGCCACGTTCAAGGGCAGTTATCTGCTGAGTCGAGAAATTCAGAACGTTCCAGGCGTTCAGGCGGCCCAAATCAAGTACGACGGATCCTATACCGATCCGAGATTCCGGGGATATCTCCTGGTCGAGTACAGCACGAACCACTACGATTTTACCGTCGGAACGCAATATACGAGTTCAGCTACGGTAGATCCCAACGCCATTCCGGGCCAATATGATAACAACTACATACCCGCTGTGGTGTACAACGACATTTCATTGGCTCGCAGATTCGACAGCGGCCTTGAGATGACATTCGGCGTAAAGAACCTATTCAACGTAACGCCTCCTCTAATGCCAAATGTGTATAATGGGGGCGGTGGGCGGTATGACACTATTGGGAGGTATTTCTTCACCAGGGTCGGCATGAAATTCTGAAGACTTGGAATTCAGTATTGCGTACCGCGCCGCCCCAGGAAGGTAGAAGATGAGAATGAAACCGACGGCATGGGCTCGTTTCCCGGGCGTGCTCGCCGCTTCCTGCCTCATGTCGTCGGTTTGGAGCCTAGGGGGCTATGCCCGGGCCTTGGAGGCCTCCTCTCAGGTGGCTCCCGCGCTCGCTTCAGCCAGCGTGACGGAGGCGCCGCTGGACCGGCGGCCCGGCCCCTTGCCCAGCGGCGGGGCCTACCTCCCCAACGGCTGGCGCATCAGGCCTGCAGGCAAGGCGATCGCGACGCTGGCCGATACGGTGACCAACCTTGCGGTCTCGCCGGACGGCAAGCTCGTGGTGGCGCTCAATTCCGGCTTCCTGCCCCACGGGCTGACCGTTTTCGACGCGAAGACCCATCGGCAGCTTCAGCGCATCGATCTGCCGGCCACCTTCGTAGGCCTGGCCTGGTCGCCGGACGGGCGCACCCTTTATGTCTCCGGCGGCAACGCCAAGTACGTCGGCAATTATCACACCGCCCTTCAGGGGGCGGTCGAGCCGATGGGCGCTGCCGCAAATCGGGCGTCGGTCTATGAATTCACCTACACGGGAGGCCGGCTGAGCGCGGCGCCGACCGCGCGGCTCTCCGAGACCGTCGACCCGGGCCAGGTCTGGTGGTCGGGCCTCGCCTATGCCCCGGACCGGGGACAGCTCTACGCCGTCAACCAGGGCCCGGGCGCCGCCCCGGGCAATGTCGTGGTGTTCGATGCCCGAACCCGTCGGATCGTCACCCGTATCCCGGTGGAGATGAAGCCCTATCAGGCGATACTGACGGCGGACGGCAAACGGCTGTTCGTCTCCAACTGGTCGAGCGGATCGGTGAGCGTCATCGACACCGACACCAATCGGGTCGTCACCACCCTGCAGGTCGGCCGGAATCCTAGCGACATGAAATTGTCCGCCGACGGGCGGCTGTTCGTCGTCTGCGCCAACGACAATACCGTCCATGTCATCGACGCCAAGACGCTCGAGACGCTTGAACGGCTGTCGACCAGCCTTTCCCCCACCGCCCCGGAAGGTTCTACGCCAGACGCCCTGGCCATCGATGAAGCGCGCAAGCTCCTTTACATCGCCAATGCCGACAACAACGCCATCGCCGTCGCCCGGATCGAGAACCGAAAGCGCAGCGCGGTGGTCGGCTTCATCCCGACGGGGTGGTATCCCTCGGCGCTCGCTTTGGCCGATCGAGGCGCGACCTTGTTCATCGGCGCTTCCAAAGGCGAGATGCCGCACCCCGATCCCCTGGGGCCGGGCAGTCCGCGAGTGCCGTCGGCGCGCATAGATCAAGATTTCAAGAAGCTTATGGAAGCCGGCGGCTGCAGCGTCCACTGCGTGCAGACCGGTAGCCTGGAAGCGCTGCGGGTCGCGAATCTGGACGAGCGGCTGTCGAAATGGACCGAGCAGGTGGCGGCGAATACCCCCTACAGCGATGCCCTTCTGCGGCGGGCCCGGCCGCCCCGGACCGCGAGCGTCATCCCGCAACAGGTCGGTCAAGGCTCGCCGATCAAGCACGTCATCTACATCATCAAGGAGAACCGCACCTACGACCAGGTGTTCGGTGATCTGCCGGGCGCGAATGGCGATCCGGGCCTGACCATCTTCGGCGAGAAGGTTACGCCAAACCAGCATGCGCTGGCCAAGCAATATGTGATCCTCGACAACCTCTATTGTGATGGCGAAGTCAGCATGGATGGCCATTACTGGTCGACCGCGGCCTACGCCACGGACTTTATCGAGAAGATCTGGCCATCCGTTTATGCAGGACGCAGCAGCACCAACGCCGATGTCGACGCCGCCACACCGGCCTCCGGATTCTTGTGGGACGCGGCCCGGCGAAAGGGATTGACCTTTCGCTCCTACAACGAGCTTCGCCAGTTTTTCGCCGGACGTCACATCTCTCGATACGAAGCCATCCAGGGGCCGGCCGGTGAGGATTCCGATTGGATACCGGCGGATGCCAAGGTTTTGGACGTGTTTCTGGGCGAGCTCCGGCAATATGAAGCGAACTACGACAGCCCGGATCCCGAGAAGCGGCTGCCCAACCTCATCGTCATGAGCCTGCCTGACGACCATACGAAGGGCGCGATGCCGGGCGCGCAAACGCCTAAGGCCATGGTCGCCAGCAACGACTACGCCCTTGGCCAGTTGATCGAGGCGGTCAGCCACAGCCGCTACTGGCCTGAGACCGCCATCTTCGTCATCGAGGACGACGCTCAGGACGGTCCGGATCATGTGGATGCGCGCCGCACCCACGGCCTTGTGGTCAGTCCTTATGTCAAACGCGGCGTAGTCGACAGCACGCTCTATTCGACCACGTCGATGGTGCGTTCGATCGAGCTGATGTTGGGGCTACCGCCGATGAGCCAGTACGACGCGGCGGCGATGCCGATGTACGCATCCTTCGGCGCGACGCCGCTGGTGACGCCGTTCACAGCGATCAAGCCGATGGTCGACGTGAACGCCAAGAACACGCCGTTGTCCTATGGCGCTCAGGAAAGCCGCCGGATGGATTTCTCGGACGCGGACCGCGCGCCAATGCACCTCCTGAACCAGATCATCTGGAAGAGCGTGAAAGGCAGCGACGCGGTCATGCCGGCGCCGGTGCACAGGTTCCGCCCGATCGTCGATGCGCAGGAGGCCGAGGACAGCGACGACCGGGACTGATCGGGGGGGAAGGCCTAGAGCTTCACAGGTAGGTTCCACGATGTCGGCAAGCTTGTGATTTGAGGGTTCCTGCCGCCGCGCGCCGGCCCATTATCGCCAGGCGCTTCCGTCGGAGGGAGGCCCCGTGTGGACCAGCCGAATCTCTTCTGGATCAGCCTGGCGATCGTGGTGGCGCTCGCCGTCACGCTGGTGCTGGTGAATCTCGTCGTCTGGGTTGTTCGTGGTCGCTACAGACGCGCCCACCTGAGGGCCAGGACGTTGCCGCGGGACGAGGCCTGAACGCGACGCCGCGCCGGCGGCCGCCAGGTCAGCGGGCCAGGGGCAGGTTGTCGGCGGTCTCGGTGAAACCCAGGCGGCCGGCGACGCTGCCGTCGCGCAGGAAGATCCGCACCTCCGCCTCATGGCCGGCGTGCGCGTACTGCGCGGCCAGCCTTCGGGCCGCCTGCTCGGCCTGGGCGCCGCTCTGGAACAGCAGCTCGTTGTCGAAGGTGTCAGCCTTCACCGACCAGCCGACCAGGGCTGAACGCACGCAGATGAGGCGCATAGGATCCTCCTGAACTCGGAGCGATCCTCTAGCGGCGGCTCGTGTCGGCCGAATGACGCCGTCGCCACATTCGCGGGGCGGCGGACGGTTCCGGCGGCCTTATTCGGACTCCTTCGGCGCCTCGATGGGTCGCGGGCGGTCGACCTGGCCGCGCTCGTCGGGCTTCTGCTTGCCGCTCTCGCCCCATTGGCCGCCGTAGATCGAGGGCTCGCCGGGGGTTTCCTTCTCCGGCGCGGCTTCAGGGGTGCTCTTCGGGGGTTCGCCTGACATCGGGTCTCCTCTCCCTGCGCAACGCCCCAGCGGCGGCCAGGGGGCCGGCGGTCATCGCGAAGCTGTGACGTTGGCGCGGCTGGATGGCGGGCGTAAGATGTCCCCGCTGGGTGCCGGCCGTCTTTAACGAGAAGGAGGTGCATGGATGCCCGAGCTCGCGATCTATCCCATTTCGGATCTGAGGATCCGCGTGGAGGTCCAGGATCGTCTCCGCCACACGCCCGGGCTCGACGCCTCGGACATCGAGGTCAAGGTCGACCATTGCGAGGTCCGCCTCGGCGGGGTCGTCTGGTCCGACGCCGACGCCCTGCGCGCGGTGGCCGTGGCCGTGGCGGTCGACGGCGTCAAGCGGGTGAAGAACACCCTGCTGGTGCAGGCCAAGCGCGGCGGCATGGGGACGGGCTTCCTCGCCCCCTAGCCGTCAGCGGCTCTCGTAGACCCTCGGCGCGGGCCCGATCGCCACGGGCCCGAGCGTCGTCTGGCCTGCCTGGAAGTCCAGGGTGGCGCGGGCGACGTCGCCGGTCCCCTGGCGCGCCTGCGCCACCGCCGCCGCGGCGTGGGCGGTCTCCGGCGGCAGGACGCCGGTCTCCCCCATGGCCCCGAGCGCCCGCGGCGCCTGTCGCAGCGAGACGTCCAGCACCCCTGACAACCGGCCGTCGCGGCTGACGCCCAGGGTTCCGGACTTGGCGCCGATCAGCGCGTCGCCGGCGGTGAGCCCGCCGTCGCGGACGGTCATCTGGCCGCCGGCGTCGGCCCAGCGGCGAACCGCGGAGGGCCAGTCGGAACCAGTGAAGGCGCTCATCTTCGACAACGTCGAGTTCCAGGCGATGGAGATCGGCTTGTCGCCGGCGATGCGGCCGAGCAGGCCGGAAAGCCGGGCCTTGCCGTTGTCCACCTTCGCGAACACCCCGCCCTGGTCGTCGGGCCCGGCCCGCAGGTGGAACTCCACCCGGTCGGCCGCCGAGAGCGCGAAGGGCTGCGCGCCGGGGGCGGGGGCGAAGGTCAGCTTGACGCCCTCGAAGGAGAAGCTCGGCGGCCGCTTGTCGAAATCGCTCAGGCTGGCGCGGATCAACTGGCCCTTCACCGCCACCGGCCCGCCCACCGGCCGCACGAAGGTCAGCCCCTGCGGCGCGGCGACGATCCAGTGGGTCAGGGCGTGCATATAGGCCTCGCCCTCCAGGGACGGGGCCTCCAGCCCCCAGCCGGACGGCTCGCGGACGCGGGGCTCGGTCAGGGTCACGTCCATACGGAACGGGTAGCCGCCGATCAGCCGGTCCTTCCAGCTGACCTGGTAGCCGGCGCTCTTCAGGTCGGCGACGGCGGCGTCCATCCGGGTTTCCGCCTGGCCCCGCGCCCAGAGCCAGAAGCCGCTCCAGGCGACGATGGCCAGCAGCAGCAGGATGAAGGGCAGGTAGAGCCCGAGGCGGCGGAATTTGCGGGGGGGCGGCAGATCGTGCAGAGACATGGGCCTTCTTTAGCGCGGGGCGCGATGTCGGACGAGCGTTGGGTCTTCGGCTACGGCTCGCTGATGTGGCGGCCGGGGTTCGCGTTCGCCGAGCGGGCGGCGGCGACCCTGCACGGCCGCCGGCGGGCCTTCTGCATCTACTCCGTCCACCATCGCGGCACCTACGCGCGGCCGGGGCTGGTGCTGGGCCTGGCGCCGGGCGGGTCGACCCGCGGCATGGCCTACCGCATCGCCGACCGCGACTGGGAGGAGGTCTACGCCTACCTGCTGGAGCGCGAGCAGCCGACCGAGACCTATCTGGAGGCCCGTCGCGAGGTGCGGCTGGCCGATGGCCGCCGGGTCGAGGCGCTGGTCTTCCTCTCCGACATCCACCATCCGCAGTGGGCGGGACGGCTGAGCCTGGAGCGGCAGGCGGAGCTGATCGCCGGCGCCACCGGGCTCTCCGGCCGCAACGTCGACTACCTGCGCGACCTGGTGGAGCACCTGCGCGAGGAGGGCGTGCGCGACCGCTGCATGGAGACCCTGCTGGGCCTGGTGCAGGCCCGCGAGCTGGTGGCCAGCTAGAGCGGCAGCAGCTTCGTCGAGGCGGTCTCGATCCGCTCTTCCAGGATGCGCATGAACTCGGCGCGTTTCAGGCCGGGCGGGATCGGCTCCAGGTACTCGAAGACGATGGTCCCCGGGTAGCGCAGGAAGCCATGGCGCGGCCAGTGGACGCCGGAGTTGGTGGCGACGGGGATGACCGGCACGTCGATCTCCCGGTAAAGCGCGGCGATCCCCGGCTTGTAGTCGCCCGGCACGCCCGGCTCGCCGCGGGTGCCCTCGGGGAAGATCACCACCTGCCGACCCTCCGCGAACCGTTCCTTGGCGTCCTTGACCAGCTTCTTCAGGGCGGTGGCGTGGGCCTCGCGATCCACGGCGATCATCCGCACGTGGCGGGCGTACCAGCTGAACCACGGAATCCGCATCAGCTCCTTCTTGGTGACGAAGGCGGAGGCCGGCAGCCAGATGAACTGGGCGAAGACGTCGAGCATGCACTGGTGCTTCGGCGCGACCAGGGCCGCGCCCAGCGGGATGTACTGGCGGCCGCGCACCTCGACCCGGATGTCGCAGCAGACCCGCAGCAGGACGAGGATCCCGGTCGCCCAGATCCTGAACATCCGCAGGCTCCACACCCGCGGCCCGAACAGCAGCGGCGTGCAGCCCACCGCCACCAGCACGGACCACAGGTAGAACAGCACCACGAAGATCAGCGATCGGACGGCAAGCACGGTCAGCCCTTCTGTTGCGTCGCGCCGGGCGCCGGTTCGCGAGGGCCCAGCCCCAGCACCGCCTCGCGGCCGAGGATCGCCAGATACTTGCAATACTCCACCACCATCAACCGCGCGCTGCGCGGGCTCTTCCACCAATGGCGGACCTTCAGCGACGGCGTGGCCACCGCATAGCTCTGCAGGTGCGCCTGCGGCTCGCGGAGCACGGCCCGCAGCTCGAGCATGGCGCGGGGCATGTGGTAGTCGGCGGTGACGATGATCAGGCTCGAATAGCCCCTGGCTTTGGCCCACTCGGCGGTCTCACGGGCGTTGCCCACCGTGTCGGCGGCGTTGAAGCCCAGGTCGACGCAGCAGTCGTAGAGCCGGCGTACGGCCTTGGAGGCGGTGCGGATGTCCTCGCGGCTGGCCTCGCGGTTGACGCCGGACACCAGCACCCGCTTGCCGAGCCCCTCGCTCAGCAGGCCGACGGCGGCGGCGATCCGCTCGTTGGAGTTGGCCCCGGTCAGCGCCACGATCCCGTCGGCGACCTCCGGGTCCGTCGCCGGCGTCGACTGCTGCACCCGCGCGGCGAAGGCGAGCAGGCCTGCCGCCCAGATCAGCGCCACCATCAGGAAGGCCGCGATCGACTTCATTGCATCTCCCGGATCAGCCCGCTGGCCGTCAGCCGCGCGGCCGTCGCGGCGACCACGGCGGCGATCAGCGGGCAGGGTAGCACGGCCAGCAGGTCGCCCCAGGCGATGGGCAGGGCGGGCGTCAGCCCCTCGCCGCCGCCGGCCAGCCGCAGGACCGCGCCCAGGCCCGCGGCCGCGATCGCGCCCAGCAGGCCCGAGAGACCCGCGATCCGGGCGAACCGCAACTGGAACAGCCGGGCGATGAAGCCGTCACCGGCCCCGGAGAGGTGCAGCACCTCGACCACGTCCCTGCGCGCCGCCAGACCCGCCCGCGTGGCGAAGGCCACCACCGCGGCCGCCGCGCCGGCGATCAGCAGGAACACCGCCGATCCGGTCCAGCGCACCACGCCGGCCGCGCGGCGGATGTCCTTCAGCCAGACGCTGTGGTCGTCGACGACGGCGTCCAGCCCCTGGGCCTTCAGCGCCGCGTCGAGCACCGGGGCGGTGGCGGGCTGGCGCGCGTCCAGGCTGACCGCCACCAGGCGCGGCACCGGCAGGTCCTCCAGGTCGGTGACGTCGCCCAGCCAGGGCCGGATCAGGTCGTAGGCCTTCTGCGGCTCCAGGGCGCGGGCCTCGGAGACCCCGGGAACGCCGGCCAGCGCCTCGGCGGCGCGGGCGGCGGCGGCGTCCGGGCTCTCGCCGCCCCTGGCGCGGACGATGACCGTCGCCTCGGCCGCGAGCTGGCTGCTCCAGCCATGGGCGGCGCGGTCGGCGGCGATCACCCCGAGCGCGGTCAGGCAGGCCAGGAAGCAGAGCACCGCCACCACGAAGATCAGCGAGCCGTCGCGGGCCTCGCTCTCGGGCAGGAAAGGCGCCGGCCGCCAGCGGGCGGGATCGAACAGCTCGCTCATGGCGCCGCCGGGCCCTGCGGCGCCGGTCCCTGGGGAGGGCGGGCCGTCAGCCGACCGCCCTCCAGGTGCAGCACCGGCCGTCCGGAGCGGGCCACCATGTCCTGGTCGTGGGTGGCGATCAGCACCGTCGTGCCCAGCCGGTTCAGCTCCACGAACAGCCGGTAGATGCGCAGCGCCATCTCGTGGTCGACGTTGCCGGTGGGCTCGTCGGCCAGCAGGATTTCCGGCCGGGCGACCACCGCGCGGGCGATCGCCAGCCGCTGCTTCTCGCCGCCGGCCAGGGTGGCGGGCATGGCGTGCATCCGCTGCCCGAGGCCCACCCAGCTCAGCAGCTCGGCCACGTCGTTGCGGTACTCGGCCGGCCGCCGCCCGGAAATGCGCAGCGGGATGGCGGCGTTGTCGAAGGTCGAGAGGTGGTCGAGCAGCAGCAGCTCCTGGAACACCACCCCGATCCGGCGGCGCAGGTGCGGCCGGCTCTCGGCGGTCGAGCGGGAGACGTCCTGACCGAACAGGTGGATCAGCCCCTTCGAGGGCTTGGCCGCCAGGTAGACCAGCTTGAGCAGGGAGCTCTTGCCGGCCCCCGAGGGGCCGGTGACGAAGTGGAAGGACCCCGGGGCCAGGCCGAAGTTCAGATCGCTCAGCACTTCGGGTCCACGGCCATAGCGCATGGACACGTCGTCAAAGCGGACCACCTCGTCGGCGGCGGTGTCAATCGCCGCAGCGGCGTTGGGGTTTCTGGACATGGAGGCCGAAATCGGCGACCTCGGAGGAGGTTGCTGGAGCATCCGATTCGGCCGTCATGATACTGACCTGTCCAGAGTGCGCCACCGGCTATTTCGTCGATGACTCACGCATCCCGTCCGCCGGCAGGACGGTGAAGTGCACGAGTTGCGGGGCGCGTTGGACGGCGCGGCGGGAGAGCGGCTTCGAGGCGGAACCGCCGGAACCCGACCTGCTCGCCGAGCTCAGGGACGAGCCCGTCGCCGCGCCCACGCCGGAGCCGGTCCTCGCCGCGACCCCCGAACCCGAGATCGAAGCTGTCCCGGCCATAGAGCCGGCTCCCCGCCCGAAGGCGCCGGCGCGTCCCGCGACCGCCGCCCGCAGCGAGGCGCGCGCCAGCGCCATGCTCTGGGCCGGCATGGCCGCCGCCGTGGCCGTGGTGATCGTCGCCGCCATCGTGTTCCGCCAGGACGTGGTGCGGCTGTGGCCGAAGAGCTCAGCGGCCTATGCGGGCCTCGGCCTGCCGGTGAACGGCGCCGGCCTGGTGATCGAGGCGGTCCACGCCGAGCCCACCTTCCTGGGCGGCCGTCCGGTGCTGTCGGTGACCGGGTCGATCCGCAATGCGCGCGACGACTCCGCCCAGTCGCCGCCGATCCGCATCAGCCTGCTCAACCGCGCGGGCCAGCCGGTGGCCGCCAAGATCGCCCGACCGATCGACACCCGCATCCCCGGCCACGCGCAACGCCACTTCGCCATCGCCATCCTCGACCCGCCCTCCAACGCCCACGATTTGGAGGTCACCTTCGAGGCGCCGAACGCCAAGGCCGCCAAGTCCGCCAAGGTCGCGCCGCACGCCGCCGAGGCGGTGCTGGCGCCGACGCCCGCGCCCATCGAGGCGCAACCGCTCCCCTCCGGATCCCCAGACGCGCTTCCCGACCATGGCTGAGCCCGCGCCCGTCGTCCTGATCTCCGAGGCCGAGGTGGCCGAACGGGTGGAGGCGCTGGCCGGCCTCATCGCCCCGCGCATCGACGACGAGACGGTGGCCGTCTGCCTGCTGACCGGCGGCCTGTGGTTCTGCTCGGACCTGATGCGGGCGCTGGCCCGGCAGGGCCGTTTCGTCCGTTTCGACGCCCTGTGGCTGGCCTCCTACCGCGACGAGCGGGTGAGCACCGGCCGCTGCGAGGTCCGCGCCGACCTGCAGCGTCCGCTGGTCGGCCGCAAGGCGCTGATCGTCGACGACGTGTTCGACACCGGGCTGTCGCTGTCCGAAGCCGTGCGCCTGGTGCGCGACGCCGGGGCGAGCGAGGTGCTGACCGCCGTCTTCGCCCGCAAGCCCTGGCCGACGCCGCGCGCCATGGAGCCCGAGTTCGTGGCCTGGGAAGCGCCGGCCCGCTACCTGGTCGGCTACGGCATGGACTCGGCCGGCGCGTTCCGGGGGCTGCCGTACGTGGGCGCGCTGGACTGAGGCCGTGAGCGGCCTGGTCCTGGTCACCCCGGAACTCGAGGCGCTGACCGCGGACATCCGCGCCGCGCACGATCCCGCCGCGCGGTACGACATGCCGCCCCACATCACCGTGCTCTACCCCTTCATCCCGATGCCGAAGCTGCGGCCCGAGGACCGGGCGCGGCTGGCCGAGGTGGTCGGCGCCTTTCCCGCCCTCGACCTGAGCTTCTCCCGCCTCGCCCGCTTTCCGCAGGTGCTTTGGCTGGCGCCCGATCCTGAGGGGCCGGTGCTCGCCCTGGCGAAGGCCGTGGCCGCCGCCTTTCCCGACTGCCCGCCCTACGGCGGCCAGTTCGAGACCGTGATCCCGCATGTGACGCTGGCGCAGGCGCCGGAGCCGGTGCTCGACGGGCTGGAGGCGCAGATGCGCCTGCGCTTCAGCCAGCCGGTGCGGGCGCGGGTCGACGCTGTCGCGCTGTTCGCCACCGCGCGGCGACGCTGGCGCGAGGTCGAGCGCTTCCCGCTGGCCTAGGACGGATTGTCGGCGAGGGCGTTGAGTTCGGCGATCCGCCGGCGGTAGAGGTCCGCGACCGCCTCGCGGGACCGGCGCGCCGCCTGCTCACGCCGCAGCACCCAGCGATCCTGCGCCGCCCGGAGCTGGGCGCGGGGGACGCCGGATCGAACCGCCTGGGTGAAGGCGCGGTTCAGCTGGCGGTCGTACTGGGCGAGTTGGGCGTCGTTGCAGACCATCCGCTCGGACGGCCGGAGCGCCCAGTCGCAGTGGAAGGCCGGCTTGACCGACCCGGCCCGGGCGGCGACGCGGCCGGGACCCGCGGGCTTTGGCGCGGACGTCATCGGCTCGGACCCCGGAACAGCCGGAGTGACGCCGGCCACGCCGTCGTCGATGGCGGTCGCGACGGGCTCAGGAACGCCGGCGCCGCGCTGAAACCCCGGCTGGACGAAGTAGCCCAGCGCCAGCCCGATCCCGAGCGCCGCCGAAATCCCGGCCACCATCCATCCGTGCGAGCGGCGCGCTCGCGCCCTCGCCCGGGGCGGCGGTCGCGGGACATCGGCCTTGGGATTGGGGCGGTCGACTCCCGGTCCCGAAAAACCGTTGTAGTGGGTCCCGGGCAGCGGCTCTCGGAATGGGCTGTCGATAGCCATGGCAAGCAATGCCCGTCAGGCGTCCCTCAACCGGGTAACCCGTCGGGCGGCCCTGTGGTTGCCTAGGCGGGCTCGAGCCAGGGCGCAGGCTGCTCGCGGGCCAGCATCTCGTCGTAGGTGGGGCGTGGCCGCACCACGGCGTAGTCGGCGCCTTTCACCAGCACCTCGGGGGCCAGCGGGCGGCTGTTGTACTCGCTGGACATGGCCGCGCCGTAGGCCCCGGCGCTCATGAAGGCCACCAGGTCGCCGGCCTCCAGCGGCGGCAGCAGGCGGTCGCGGGTGAAGGTGTCGCCGGTCTCGCAGACCGGCCCGACCACGTCGTAGGCCAGCGGCGCGCCGGGGCGCGGCGCGACCGGCCGGATGTCGTGATAGGCGTCGTACATGGCCGGCCGCAGCAGGTCGTTCATCGCCGCGTCCAGCACCAGGAAGCGGCGGCCCTCGGGCCGCTCATTGACGTGCAGCACGCGCGCCAGCAGCACGCCGGCGTTGGCGGCGATCATCCGGCCGGGCTCGAAGGCGAACTGGACGTCCAGGCCCTGGGTGACGCCGGCGATCATCGCGGCGTAGTCGGCCGGCGACGGCGGCTCCGGCTGGTTGAAGTAGGGCACGCCAAGGCCGCCGCCCAGATCCAGGCGCTCGACCGACAGGCCTTCGGCCCGCAGCCGTTCCACCAGCCCGCGCATCTTCGCGAAGGCCGCCGCCATGGGGGCGAGGTCGGTGATCTGGCTGCCGATGTGGCAGGCGACGCCCAGCGGCTTCAGCCCGGCCATGTTGGAGGCGTTGGCGTACAGGCGCTCGGCCTCGGCGAAGGAGACGCCGAACTTGTTGTCCGCCTTTCCGGTGGAGATCTTGGCGTGGCCGCCGGCCTCCACGTCGGGGTTCACCCGGATGGCGATGGCCGCGCGCCGGCCCTTGTCGCGGGCGATGGCGTCCACCAGCCGCAGCTCCGGTTCGGACTCCACGTTGATCTCGGCGATCCCGGCGTCGAGGGCGAAGGCGATCTCGCGGGCGGTCTTGCCGACGCCCGAGAAGACGATCCGCTCCGGCGGCACGCCGGCGGCGAGCGCGCGGCGGATCTCGCCTTCGGAGACCACGTCCGCGCCGCAGCCGAGCCTGGCCAGGGTCGCCAGCACCGCGACGTTGGAGTTGGCCTTCACCGCGAAGGCGATCAGCGGGTCGCGCAGCCCGGCGCCGGTGAGGGCGTCGCGCAGCACCAGGTAATGCCGCTCCAGGGTGGCGGAGGAATAGACGTAGACCGGCGTGCCCACGGCGTCGGCCAGGGCCTTCAGCGGCACGTCTTCGCAGTGGAGCTCGCCCCCCCGCAGCTCGAAATGGTTCATCGCGGATTGGCGTAGGGGTCGGGCAGGGCGCCCTGCGGGCCGGAGGCGGTCGGGTTGGGCGAGGTGCCCTGGATCGGCAGGGTGCGGGGCGGGGCCGGGTCGGTGGTGGCGTCGCGCGGATCGACGGTGTCGACCGGCCGGTTCGGATCCTGGCCGATGCGGCTCTGCTCGTCGGCGGCGCGGGTGGTGTTGCGGCCCTGGCCGAACATCGGGCCCGGGCGTTCCAGGCCGCCGAGCTTGCCGCAGCCGGCGAGCGCGCCGGCGGAGGCCGCCAGGGCGGCGAGCGTCAAGGCCGCCGCTATGGGCGCGCGCGTGAAGGTGCGAAGGCTCATGCCAGGATATCCTTCCAACGGTTGATCTGCGATCGCACCTGGTCGGGCGCGGTTCCGCCGTAGCTCTTGCGGCTGGCGACCGAGGCTCCCGGCGCCAGCACGTCGTAGATGCCGGCCGTGATGCGCGGCTCCAGCGCCTGCAGGTCGGCGAGCGGCAGGCCAGGCAGGTCGCAGCCCAGCTGTTCGGCCCGCTTCACGGCTGCGCCGGTCACATGGTGCGCCTCCCGGAAGGGAAGTCCAAGCTCGCGGACCAGCCAATCGGCGAGATCCGTCGCGGTGGAGTAGCCGGCCCCGGCGGCGGCGGCCATCCGCTCGCGGTCGGGCTCCAGGTCGGCGACCATCCCGGTCATGGCGCGCAGGGACAGCTCCAGCGCATCGAAGGCTTCGAAGGTGGGGACCTTGTCCTCCTGCATGTCCTTCGAATAGGCCAGCGGCAGGCCCTTCATCACCACCGCCAGCTGGGTGAACGACCCGAGCAGGCGCCCGGCCTTGGCGCGGACCAACTCGGCGGCGTCGGGGTTCTTCTTCTGCGGCATGATCGACGAGCCGGTGGTGAAGGCGTCCGACAGCCTCACGAAGCCGAACTGCGGCGTCATCCAGATGACGATCTCCTCGGCCAGTCGCGACAGGTGGATGGCGCAGATCGTCGCCGCCGCCAGGGCCTCCAGGGCGAAGTCGCGATCGGCGACGCTGTCCAGCGAGTTGGCCGTGGGCCGGTCGAAGCCCAGGGCCTCGGCGGTCATCTGCCGGTCGATGGGAAAGGGCGAGCCGGCCAGCGCCGCGGCGCCCAGCGGGCTCTCGTTCATCCGCACGCGGGCGTCGGCGAAGCGCGAGGCGTCGCGGCCGAACATCTCCACATAGGCCATCAGGTGGTGGGCGAAGGTCACCGGCTGGGCCGGCTGCAGGTGGGTGAAGCCGGGCGTCAGGGTCTCGACATGCGCCTCGGCCTTGGCGACCAGGGCGCCTTGCAGCGCCTTCAGCTGGGCGGTCGTGCGGTCGCAGGCCTCGCGGACCCACATGCGGAAGTCGAGCGCCACCTGGTCGTTGCGCGAGCGCGCGGTGTGCAGCCGGCCGGCCGCCGGGCCGATCAGCTCGCGCAGCCGGGCCTCCACGTTCATGTGGATGTCCTCGAATTCCTCGCGGAAGGGGAAGGTCCCGGCGGCCATCTCCTGGCCGATGGTCTCCAGGCCCTGGAGGATGGCGGCGGCGTCTTCGCTTGAAATCACCCCGGCCTTGCGCAACATCGCGGCGTGCGCTCTGGACCCTTCCAGGTCCTGCGTCGCCAGCCGGCGGTCGAAGCCGATGGAGACGTTGATCGCCTGCATCAGTTCGTCGGGCCTGTCCGAGAAACGGCCGCCCCACATAGCTTGCCCGCGTGGGGCCTGCCCGCCGGGGGCGGGCTTTCCGGGGGCGTCAGAGGAGTCGTCTGTCATATGAGCGATCAACCTGCGGCGAATCCCAGGGGCGGGGTCCTGACATGGGCCCTCTGGTGCGCCGCGTTGCTAGGCGTCGCGGCGGTTCTCTACATCATCGTACAGGCTTCGTTCAAACCCACTCAGCCCGGCGGGTTGAAGTCGGTGGCCAGGGGCGAGATGGCGAAGCTGGTGGTTCCGGCCGAAGCGACGGTCGGGCCGGCGAACACCTTCTACGACGCGGACGGCAAACCGCTGCGCGTGGCGGACCTCAAAGGCAAGGTGGTGGTGCTGAACCTGTGGGCCACCTGGTGCGCCCCCTGCGTCGCCGAAATGCCGACCCTGGCCAAGCTGCAGGCGGAATATGCAGGCAAGCCGGTGGAGGTGGTGGCGGTCAGCGTCGACAGCCCCTCGGCGGTCGACAAGGCCAAGGCGTTCATCGCCCAGCACGCGCCGCTGAAATACTACAGCGATCCGAACATGAAGCTGCCGTTCGCCCTGAAGCCGCCGGCCGCCGGCATGCCGACCACGGTGATCTACGGCGCCGACGGCCTGGAGCGTGGCCGCATCTCAGGCGGCGCGGACTGGTCCGGTGCGGACGCCAAGGCTCTTGTGGACCGGGTGCTGGCGGGCTGAGACCCCGCCCGGGCCCTCCTAGGCGACTTCCCGCGGCTTGGGGGCCGGCGCCTGCACCTCCGGCGCCACGGTGCGCAGCAGGGTCAGGAGCGAGGCCCGCGCTTCCCCGCCCAGCCGCTCGTAGGCGGTGAGCAGCTCGAGCGCGCCGGGCGTGCGCATCCGCGACAGCAGGTCGAGGTCGCTGGTGGTTTCGCGGTCGGGGCCGTCGAGCACGTCCATCAGATCCACGACCCGGCACTTCAGCGCCCGCGCGATCTGCACCAGGCGCGAGAAGGAGATGCGGTTCGTCCCGTTCTCGTACTTCTGGATCTGCTGGAAGCTCACGCCGCATTGCTCGGCCAGCGCTTCCTGCGAGATGCCGATCGTGCGGCGGCGTATCCGAACGGCCGCCCCGAGCGCGATGTCCATCGGGTCGGGCGCCTTGGTCGATGATTCAGCCATCCTGATCTCCCCTCCAACGATCGTTCGAACCGTGACTCGCAGAACACTGGTCTTCGGACTGCTGTATTAATGCCTTTTATTTCTTGTTTGCAAAGAACGACATCGACCTCCGGGCCCTGCAACCGAGCTGCGCCTTACGGGTTGGAGGGAGATGCCGGGCCACTTCTCAACCGACGCCGCGGAGCGGGCACAACCCCACGTGGGTATTGCAGGCGGAGCCGACGAGCCCGGCCGGCGCCGTGCAGGGGTGGTGCTTGGCGCGCTCGCCGCCGCGGCGGCGTCCCTGGCGCTGGCCTGGTGGCTCGGGGTCGACGACAACCGGCAGTTGGTCCGGACCGGCTCGCCGCCGGCCGTGAGCCCGTCCCGCCCGATCCCGCAGCGATCCTATGCCGGGGCGCCGGACGCCGGCCAGGTCGGCCGCGCCTACGACCAGGTGCGGGACGTCTACGCCGAAAGCGGCGCGGCGGGGCTCGTGCGGTTTTCGCGGACCTGCAGCGAATCGCTGCGGGCCGATCCACGGGTGCTCGATTTCTGCCTGGCCTTCGACCTGTACGCGGGGCCGGTGACCGCCTCGGGCGCGGCGGATGCGGAAACCCGCGCCTGGTTCGCCGATGGCTCGGCGCGGCGGCTCGCCGAGACCCGGGCCTCCCTGCCGCCCGCCGCCGACGCAGCCGCACGTCTCGCCGCCGTCCAGCGGCTGATGCGCGACGCCAGCGGGATCGCCGAGGCAAGGAGCAAGCCCGTCCGCTCGGCCCCTGCGGTCCGCACCGCGACGGCCAAGGCCCGCCACGCCGCCCGCCCCGCAGCGGTGCGCCGCCCCGCCGCGATCGGCGGCCGGGCGCCGCCGGGGGCCAGATGCCAGCTGCGTTCGACGCCCGCCGATCGGACCGTCTGCGCCAGTCCGGGCCTCCAGGCTTCCGACCGCCGGATGCAGGCCGCGTACCGGGCGGCGCTGGCGTCGGGTGCGAATCGCGGGCGGCTCGGCCGCGACCAGGCTCGGTGGCGGGTGACGCTGAACCGGGCCGCGCCGAACCGCGCCGCGGTGGGCGCGCTCTACGAAAGCCGTATCCGCGAGCTGCGGGCGATGGCCCGTCGAAGGTGATCGTCGAAGCCGATCGTTCGCAAGTTAAGCACTTGGTGACCGAAGCACCTCCGAACTCCGGGGTTCGACCGCCAGCGATCGGAACCCATACGCGTGATCCGTACATTTCCCCACTTTGACCACGGCGCCGCCCTCCGGGTGCCGCCGCCGCACGACGCGAAGAGTTGGCAGAAGCTGTGGGTCTGGCTGGGCGAGGACGCCCGGTCGGTGGCCGAGGCCGCCGCCGTCCAGGTCCGCACGCCCGAAGGCCCGGTGGTCGCCCACTGCGGCGACTGGATCGTGCTGTCCCACTCTGGCGCCTTCCACGTGGCCCACGCCGTTCGCGCCTGCGACGCCTAGTTCAGTTAGGAACAGGCGAAATCCAGCTGTCCGACGGGCAGCTGATTCGCCGGGGCTCCCGGCAGGCCGCGAGGTCTAGATGCGGCGGATTGAAGCAACCGATCGGCTGTTTCTCTTCGCCGCACTCCGGGTTTTCCGTGCGGAGGGCAGGCCGGCGCGACTCAGTGTAACCAATTTGAAAGGGTACGTCCGCGTAGGTACCCGCGTGCGAAACCCGCATGAGTTGTCGTTGTCCTGATTCTCTAGGCTCGAAGTCTTTCCGTCGCGCCAGACCTGACCCGGGGGGGTTATATGTCGATCTCGATGCTGTCGGCCGCCCAAATTGGCGCCCTGTCGACGACCGCCATCACTGGCCTGAGCACGACGGACATGTCGCAGCTGAGCTCAACGCAGCTCGGGGCGATCAGCACCACAGGCATTGCAGTCCTGGACACGACGCAGGTCGCGGCGATCACGCCGACCAGCGTCAAGGGCCTCAAGGCCAGCCAGATCCCTTACTTCCAGAACGCGGTGATCTTCGACACCGGGCAGCTGGCGGTGTTCAACGCCTCCAACATCGGCGCCCTGACCAGCACCCAGCTGACCGCCTTTGATACGACGCACATGGTGGCGCTGGCGGCGACGCAGGTCGCGGCCCTGTCCACCACGACGCTGTCCTCGCTGGACTCCACCCACATCGGCGCGCTGAACGCCACCCAGGTGAAGGCGCTGACGGTCGGCCAGCTGCAGGCGCTGAACACCACCGACATGGGCGAGTTCACCTCGACCCAGATCGCCAGCCTGTCGACGAGCCAACTGGGCGCCCTGTCGTCCACCAACCTGACGGCGCTGGACACCACCCAGCTGACCGGATTCTCCTCGACGCAGGTGGGGGCGCTGACGGCGACCACGCTGGGCGGGCTGAGCGCGACGCAGGTGAACATCTGGGATTCGACCCAGATCTCCGGCCTGACCTCGGTGCAGCTGAAGAGCCTGTCGACGACGGACTTCAGTGACTTCACGACCACCCAGGTCGGCGGCTTCACGTCGACCCAGCTCGGCGCCCTGTCGAGCACCAACTTCAACTCGCTGGACTCCACGACCGTCCAGGGCCTGACCACGACGCAGCTGAAGGGGCTCACCACCACCCAGCTGGCGGGTCTGACCACCACCGACGTGGGCGACTTCTCCTCGACGCAGATCGCGGCCTTGGCCACCACCCAGCTGACGGCGCTGACCTCGACCAACCTCTCGGCCCTGGACACCACCCAGGCCCAGGCCCTGACGACCAGCCAGATCCAGTCGCTGACGGCGACCCAGATCCGCGGCCTGAGCACGACCGACGCCGGCGACCTGACGACCACCCAGATCGGCGCCCTGACGGCGGCCCAGGTGGGCGCGCTCAGCGCCTCGGCGCTGTCGACCTTCGACACCACCCAGCTGCAGACCCTGAACACCACCCAGGTGAAGGGCCTGACCGCCACCCAGCTGAGCGGGCTCTCCAGCACGGCGGCGGGCGAGCTTTCCACCACCCAGGTGGCCGCGCTCGGCGCGACCCAGGTGGCGGCGCTGACCACCACCAACCTGGCGGTGCTCGACACCACCCAGTTCCAGGCGCTGAACACCACCCAGATCAAGAGCCTGACCACGTCGCAGCTGTCGGGCCTCTCCAGCACCAACGTGGCTGAGCTGAGCTCGACCCAGGTGTCGGCCTTCGCCCCGACCCAGCTGTCGGCGCTGACCTCGACCAACCTGACGGCGCTCGACACCACCCAACTCGCAGGCCTGACCTCGACCCAGGTCGGCGCCCTGACCGCCACGACCCTCGGCGGCCTGACCTCGACCCAGGCCGGCGGTCTGGACTCAACGCAGCTCTCGGGCCTGACCGCGGTTCAGCTCAAGGGCCTGACGACCACCGACTTCAGCGACTTCACGACGACGCAGGTGGGCGGATTCACCTCCACCCAGCTCGGCGCCCTGTCGACCACCAACTTCAACTCGCTGGATTCGACCACGATCCAGGGGCTGAGCACCACCCAGATCAAGGGCCTGACGTCGAGCCAGCTGGCCGGCCTCACCACCACCGACGTGGGCGACTTCTCCTCGACCCAGGTCGCCGGACTGACGACGACGCAGCTCACCGGCCTGTCGTCGACCAACCTCTCGGCGTTGGACACCACCCAGGCGCAAGCCCTCGACACCAGCCAGATGAAGTCGCTGAGCGCGACCCAGCTCAAGGGGCTGACGAGCACCGACGCCGGTGACCTGACCACCACCCAGATCGCCGCCCTGGCGGCCACGCAGGTGGGCGCCCTGGCGGCGACCACCCTGTCGGCCCTCGACACGACGCAGTTCCAGACCC
Source organism: Phenylobacterium hankyongense (assembly GCF_003254505.1). Classification (NCBI taxonomy): domain Bacteria; kingdom Pseudomonadati; phylum Pseudomonadota; class Alphaproteobacteria; order Caulobacterales; family Caulobacteraceae; genus Phenylobacterium; species Phenylobacterium hankyongense. The sequence continues at coordinate 2,352,774 of NZ_QFYP01000001.1, forward strand.
TCAACACCACCCAGGTGAAGGGGCTGACCACGACCCAGCTGCAGGGTCTGAGCACCACCGACTTCGCCGACTTCACGTCGACGCAGATCAACGCCCTGGCGGCCACCCAGGTGGCGGCGGTGAGCACGACCAATCTTTCGGCGCTCGACACCACTCAGTTCCAGGCGCTGGACACCACCCAGATCAAGAGCCTGACCACGACCCAGCTGGCGGGCCTTTCCAGCACCAACGCGGCCGAGTTCTCCTCGACCCAGGTGGCTGCGCTTTCGTCGGTGCAGGCCGCCGCGCTGAGCAGCACCAACCTGGCGGCTCTGGACACCACCCAGACCTCCGGCCTGACCTCGACCCAGGTGGGCGCGCTGTCGACCACCACCCTGTCGGGCATGACGTCGACGCAGATCCAGGCGCTGAACTCGACGCAGGTCTCCGGCCTGACGGCGACGCAGCTTAAGAGCCTGTCGACCACCGACTTCGGCGACTTCACCACGACGCAGATCGACGGCCTCGGCTCGACGCAGCTGGGCGCGCTGTCGACCACCAACCTGAACTCGCTGGACTCCACCACCGTCCAGGCGCTGACGACGACCCAGCTGAAGGGTCTGACGACGACCCAGATGGCGGGTCTGACCACCACCGACGTGGGCGACTTCTCCTCGACGCAGATCGCCGCGCTGGCGGCGACCCAGCTGACGGCGCTGACCTCGACCAACCTCTCGGCGCTCGACAGCACCCAGACCCAGGCGCTGACCACGACCCAGGTCCAGGCGCTGACGGCGACCCAGCTGAGGGGCCTGACCACCACCGACGCCGGTGAGCTGACCACGACGCAGGTCGGCGCCCTGACGGCCACGCAGGTGGGCGCCCTGACGGCGACCACCCTGTCGGCCTTCGACACCACCCAGTTCCAGACCCTGAACAGCACCCAGGTGAAGGGGCTGACGGCGACCCAGCTCCAGGGCCTGAGCACCACCGATATCGGCGAATTCAGCACCACCCAGATCGGCGCGCTGGCCGCGACCCAGCTGGCGGCGCTGAGCACGACCAACCTCTCGGCGCTCGACACCACCCAGACCCAGGCGCTGACCACCACCCAGGTGAAGGCGCTCACCACCACCCAGCTGGGCGGCCTCTCCACCACCGACATGGGTGAGTTGCTGACGACCCAGGTCGGGGCGCTGGCTTCGACCCAGCTGTCGGCGCTGTCGTCGACCAACCTGACGTCGCTCGACACCACCCAGCTCGCGGGCCTGAACTCGACCCAGGTGGGGACGCTCTCCACCACCACCCTGGGCGCGCTCAGCTCGACCCAGATCCAGGGGCTGGACACGACGCAGGTCGGCGGCCTGACGGCGGCGCAGCTGAAGAGCCTGTCGACCACCGACTTCGGCGACTTCACGACGACGCAGGTCGGCGGGTTCACCTCGACCCAGCTCGGCTCGCTCTCCAGCACCAACTTCAACTCGCTGGACTCGACGACCGTCCAGGCGCTGACGACGACCCAGCTGAAGGGTCTGACGACCACCGAAATGGCGGGGCTGACCACCACCGACGTGGGCGACTTCTCCTCGACCCAGATCGCGGCGCTGGCGGCGACCCAGCTGACGGCGCTCACCTCGACCAACCTCTCGGCGCTGGACAGCACCCAGACTCAGGCGCTGACCACGACCCAGGTGCAGGCGCTGACGGCGACCCAGCTGAGGGGCCTGACCACAACCGACGCCGGTGAGCTGACGACGACGCAGATCGGCGCCCTGACGCCGGTCCAGGTCGGCGCCCTGACCGCGACCACGCTGTCGGCCCTCGACACGACCCAGTTCCAGACCCTCAAGACCACCCAGGTGCAGGGCCTGACGACGACCCAGCTCCAGGGTCTGAGCACCACCGACATCGGCGAATTCAGCACGACCCAGGTCGGCGCGCTGGCCGCGACCCAGCTGGCGGCGCTGAGCACGACGAACCTCTCGGCGCTGGACAGCACCCAGACCCAGGCGTTGACCACCACCCAGGTGAAGGCGCTGACCACCACCCAGATGGGGGGTCTCTCCACCACCGACATGGGTGAGCTGCTGACGACCCAGGTCGGGGCGCTGGCTTCGACCCAGCTGTCGGCCCTGACGTCGACCAACCTGACGTCGCTCGACACCACCCAGCTGGCCGGCCTGTCGTCGACCCAGCTCGGGACGCTGTCCACCACCACCCTGGGCGCCTTCGACTCCACCCAGATCCAGGGGCTGAACTCGACGCAGGTCGGCGGCCTGACCGTGACCCAGCTGAAGAGCCTGTCGACCACCGACTTCGGCGACTTCACGACCACCCAGATCGACGGCCTCGGCTCGACGCAACTGGGCGCGCTGTCGACCACCAACCTGAACTCGCTGGACTCCACCACCGTCCAGGCGCTGTCGACGACCCAGCTGAAGGGTCTGACGACGACCCAGATGGCGGGTCTGACCACCACCGACGTGGGCGACTTCTCCTCGACCCAGATCGCGGCGCTGGCGGCGACCCAGCTGACGGCGCTGACCTCGACCAATCTCTCGGCCCTGGACAGCACCCAGACCCAGGCGCTGACCACGACCCAGGTCCAGGCGCTGACCGCGACCCAGCTGAGGGGCCTGACCACCACCGACGCCGGTGAGCTGACCACGACGCAGGTCGGCGCCCTGACGGCCACGCAGGTCGGCGCCCTGACGGCGACCACGCTGTCGGCCTTCGACACGACGCAGTTCCAGACCCTCAAGACCACCCAGGTGCAGGGCCTGACCACCACCCAGCTCCAGGGCCTGAGCACCACCGATATCGGCGAATTCAGCACCACCCAGGTCGGCGCGCTGGCCGCGACCCAGGTCGCGGCGCTGAGCACGACGAACCTCTCGGCGCTCGACACCACCCAGACCCAGGCGCTGACCACCACCCAGGTGAAGGCGCTCACCACCGCTCAGCTCGGCGGCCTCGCCACCACCGACATCGGCGAACTGACCACCACACAGGTCGGCGCGCTGACCGCGACCCAGGTCGCGGCGCTGGGGGCCACCAACCTCTCTGCCCTCGACACCAGCCAGTTCCAGGCCCTGAACACCACCCAGGTGAAGGGGCTGACGATCGCCCAGCTGCAGGGGCTGAACACCACCGACATGGACGAGTTCGCCTCGACCCAGCTCGGGGCCCTGACCGCCGCCCAGCTGAACGCCATGTCGTCCACCAACCTGGGTGAGCTCAGCACCACCCAGCTGACCGGCCTCACGTCCACCCAGGTGGGCGGCCTGTCGTCGGCCAACCTGGCGTCCTTCGACACCACGCAGCTCGGCTCGCTCTCCACCACCCAGGTGGCCGGGCTGACGGCGACGCTGCTGCGCGGGATCTCGACGACGGACTTCGGCAAGCTGACGACCACGCAGCTCGACTCCTTCTCCTCGACCCAGCTTGGAGCGCTCAGCGCCACCAACCTGTCGACGATGGACGCGACCCAGATCCAGGGGCTGAACACCACCCAGCTCAAGGGCATCACGGCGACCCAGCTGCAGGGCCTGAACACCACCGACATGGCGGAGTTCACCTCGACCCAGGTGGCGGCGCTCTCCACCACCCAACTGCTCGCCCTGTCCTCGACCAACCTGACGGCGCTGGACACCACCCAGCTCGCCGGCCTGAACTCGACCCAGGTGGGCACGCTCACCACCACCACGCTCGGGGCCCTGGCCGCGACGCAGGTCGGCGGTCTGGACGCGACCCAGGTCTCCGGCCTGACCGCGACCCAGCTGAAGAGCCTGTCGACGACGGACTTCGGTGATTTCACGACCACCCAGGTCGGCGGCTTCAGCTCCACCCAGCTGGGCGCTCTGTCGGCGACCAACTTCGCCTCGATCGACTCCACCACGGTCCAGGGCCTGACGACGACGCAGCTTAAGGGCCTGACGACGACCGAGATGGCGGGCCTGTCCACCACCGACGTGGGCGAGTTCCTGGCCACCCAGATCGCGGGCCTGGCGGCGACGCAGCTGGCCGCGCTGGACTCGACCAACGTCTCCGCCCTCGACACCACCCAGTCGCAGGCGCTGACCACGACGCAGATCCAGTCGCTGACCGCGACCCAGATCCGCGGCCTGACGACGACCGACGCCGGGGACCTGGCGGCCACCCAGATCGGGGCGCTGACGGCGGCTCAGGTGGGGGCGCTCAGCGCCACCGCGCTGTCGACCTTCGACACCACCCAGCTGCAGACCCTGAACACCACCCAGGTGAAGGGCCTGACGACGACGCAACTGGCGGGCCTGTCGACCACGGCGGTGAACGAGTTCTCCACCACCCAGATCGGCGCGCTCGCCCCGACCCAGGTGGCGGCGCTCGGCTCGACCAACCTCTCGCAGCTGGACACCACCCAGGCCCAGGCCCTGACCTCCACGCAGCTGCAGGCGATCACCGCCGCCCAGTTGCTGGCGCTCTCGACCACGGACATCGGTGAGCTCAACACCACGCAGGTGAGCGCGCTCACCGCGACCCAGGTGGGCAGCCTCGGCACGACCAACTTCTCGGCCCTGGACTCGACCCAGGTGCTGGGCCTCAGCACCACCCAGGTGAAGGGGGTGACCACCACCCAGCTCGGCGCGCTCTCGACCACCGACGTCACCGAGTTCACCTCCACCCAGCTCGGCGCCCTGACCGCGCTGCAGCTCGGCGCGCTCTCGACCACCAACGTCGCCCAGATCGACACCACCCAGGTGACCGGCCTGAGCTCCACGCAGGTGGGCGGCCTCTCGAGCGCCAGCATCTCGGCCTGGGACACCACCCAGATCCAGACCCTGAACTCGACCCAGGTGCACGGCCTGAGCACGACCCAGCTGAGAGCGCTGACCACCACCGACTTCGCCAAGCTGACCACGACCCAGCTCAGCGCCCTGACCTCGACCCAGCTCGGCTCGCTCTCGACGACCAACCTGTCGTCGATGGACTCCACCGGGATCCAGGCGCTCGGGACGACCCAGCTGGCGGGTCTCACGACCACCCAGATGGCCGGCCTGACCACGACCGACGTCGGCGAGTTCAACACCACCCAGATCGCCGCCCTCAGCGCGACCCAGGTGGCGGGCATGGGCGCGGCCAACCTTTCGGCCCTGGACACCAGCCAGACCCAGGCGCTGAACACCACCCAGATCAAGGCCCTGACCACGACGCAGGTCGCCGGGCTCTCGACGACGGACATGGGCGAACTGACCACGACGCAGATCGGCGCGCTCACGGTCGGCCAGCTGGCGGCCCTGAACACGACCAACCTGGCGGCGATGGACACCACCCAGGTGAACACGCTGAACACCACCCAGCTGCGCGGCCTGACGACGACGCAGATCGGCAGCCTCGACACCACCAACTTCGAGGAACTGACCACGACCCAGGTCGGATCGCTGGCTACCTCGCAGGTCGCCGCGCTCTCCACCACGGTGATCGGCGCGCTCTCCACGACCCAGCTGGGCGGCCTGCTCTCCACCCAGATCGGCGCGATCACCACCACGCAGATCGACCAGCTCACGACCACCAACATCAGCGCGATGTCGACGACCCAGCTCGCCGGCTTCACGCAGGTGCAGGTCCAGAGCATGGACGGCCCGCAGATCGACGCCTACCTGGCGGCGAGCTAGTCAACGGCAGGCGACGGTCGCGGCCTCCGCGACCGTCGCCGCCTTTTGGCCGGTGCGGCGTGATGGCGCTGGCGGCCCGGAGCGCTGCTATCCGATTGGTCGCCCCTGGGCGCCATGCCATGATTTCCTGACCCGAATCGTCGCGGCGACCTGCGCTTCGCACTCCCGCAGCCAGGCCCCGCGACATGGCGCTCGAGAGCCCGATGTCCGACAACGCCTTCCTCGTCACCCTGAACACGATCACCTCCGGCGGCCTGCAGCTTGGCGAGTTGATCGAGGCGGCGAGCGCGCTGTCGCGCAGCGGGCAGTCGCCGCAGGCGCAGGAGCTCTACCGGGTGTGGGCGAAGTTCAACGCCGAGCATCCCCAGGTCCACGTCGCCCACTTCAACTGCGCCGTCCTGCAGAGCGACGCCGGCAACCTGGCGGCCGCCGCCCTGACCCTGAACGAGGCGATCAAGGCCAGCCCCGACTTCCTGCCCGCCTACATCAACCTGGGCGGCGTGCTGGAGCGCGGCGGCGCGGTCGACCAGGGCCTGGAACAGTGGAAGGCGATGCTCAACCGCCTGTCGGCCGTCACCGGCTCGGCGGTGGAGTTCAAGATCACGGCCCTCAAGCAGATCGCCCGCGTGCTGGCCGACCACCAGAAGCTGGAGCTCGGCGAGACGGTGTTGCACGAGGCGCTGACGCTCAATCCGAGCCAGCGCGACGTCACCGAGCAGTACATGTCGCTGCGGATGAGCCAGTGCAAATGGCCGGCCGCGGCGCCGTTCGCCAACGTCGCCCGGGAAGTGCTGGTCGGCGGCATCCACCCCTTGTCGCTGAACGCCTATTCCGACGACCCGCTGCTGCAGCTGGGGGCGGCGGCGCGCTACGCCGAGCAGCTGGTAGACGAGAAGCCGGAGCTGCTGGCGGTGGACCGCCGCGACGAGCGGATCGACCTGACGGGCCGGCGCCTGCGGGTGGGATACGTCTCCTCGGACCTGCGCGACCACGCGGTCGGCTACCTGATGGCCGAGATGCTGGAGCTGCATGACAGGGCCAAGGTGGAGGTGTTCGCCTACTACTGCGGGGTGCCCGCCAGCGGCGGCCTGAACGCCCGGATCATGGCGGCCGTCGAACACTGGACCGACATCCGCGGCATGACCGACGACGCTGCGGCGCGGCAGATCGCCGAGGACGGCATCGACGTCCTGGTGGACGTCAACGGCCACACCCGTGACGCCCGCAGCGCCGTCTTCGCGCGGCGGCCGGCGCCGATCATCGTCAACTGGCTGGGCTATCCGGGCACGATGGGCACGCCCTATCACCACTACATCGTCGCCGATGAGTGGGTGATCCCGCCGGAGTCGGAGATCTACTACTCCGAGAAGGTGCTGCGGCTACCCTGCTACCAGTCCAACGACCGCAAGCGGATCGTCGCGCCGGAGCGGCCGGCGCGGGCCGAGGCCGGCCTGCCGGACGACGCCTTCGTGTTCTGCTGCTTCAACGCCGCCCACAAGATCACCCGCTTCACCTTCGAGCGCTGGGCGCAGATCATGCAGCGCACGCCCGGCAGCGTGCTCTGGCTGCTGGAGAGCACGCCCGAAACCATGGCCCGCCTGCGGGTGCTGGCCGACGAGTACGGGATCGGGGCGGACCGTCTGATCTTCGCGCCGAAGCAGCACAATCCGCAGCACCTGGCGCGCTATCCGCTGGCCGACCTGTTCCTCGACACCAGCCCCTACGGCGCCCACACCACCGCCTCGGACGCGCTGTTCATGGGCGTGCCGGTGCTGACCTTCGCCGGCCGCTGCTTCGCCTCGCGGGTCTGCGCCAGCCTGGTGCGCGCCGCGGGCCTGCCCGACCTGATCTGCGACAGCCCGGCGGCGTACGTGGAGCGGGCCGTGGCGCTCGCCGCCGATCCCGCCGCCATCGCCGACCTGAAGGCGAGGCTGGAGCGCAACCGCGACACCTGCGTCCTGTTCGACATGGACCGGCTGACGGCCGGGCTCGAGGATCTGTATTTCCAGATGTGCGCCGAGCAGGCGCGGGGCGAGCTGCCGCAGCCGGACCTCAGCAACCTGGAAGCCTACTACAAGATCGGCGTGCAGCATGAGCACGAGGTCGAGGACCTGACGGTCAAGGCGGACTACCACGAGGCGTTCCGGGCCAGGCTCGCCGAACGCCACCGCCTGCGGCCGTTGCAGGCCGACCAGCGGCTGTGGACCGCGGCGGACATCGCCGCGGCGGAGGCCCGTCCCGGCCAGGCCGCCGAGGCTGCGCCGCGCCGCAAGCGCGCAGCGGCCTGACGTCGCGCCCGCGGCGGACGCTCACGCTCCGACCGCGAATCGCGTGATCGTGGCGCATCAGCCGCGCCGACAGATTCGACCAAGGGCGCGCCGGACCGGAGCCTGGGCATGAAGCAAGCGACCAACAAAGCCGCGGTGGAAAGCGCCCCGGTCCCGGTCATCCCGGATCCCGTGATCGAGGTGCACAGCGGCCTGTCGCTGTCCGACGCCGTGCGCAGCTGCTTCGAAGCGGCGACCAACGATCAGGGCAAGCTCAACGAATACGTCCTCAACATCGAGGGCATGTCGGGGAAGAAGTTCCGCTATTTCCTCAACAACCTGATGGGGACGGTCAGCAATCCGCGCTACCTGGAAGTGGGCTCCTGGGCCGGCTCGACCTTCTGCTCGGCGATCTTCGGCAACACCCTGCGGGCGGTGGCGATCGACAACTGGTCGCAGTTCGGCGGCCCGGTGAACCACTTCTTCGTCAACCTGGCCAACTGCACCTCGGTCGCGGCGCGCACCAGCGTGATCTTCGAGGACTTCCGCAAGGTCGACTTCGGCGCGCTGGGCAAGTTCAACGTCTACCTGTTCGACGGCCCGCACGCCTATGAGGACCAGTACGACGGCCTGATCCGCGCCTGGAACGGGCTGACGGAAGAGTTCGTCTTCATCGTCGACGACTGGAACTGGGACGCGGTGCGGGCCGGGACCATGGACGCCATCCGCGACCTCGGCCTCGAGGTCCAGATGAAGATCGAAGTGCGCACGACGCAGGACAATTCCCACCCGGCGATCGGCGGCAAGCAGAGCGACTGGCACAACGGCTACTTCATCTCCGTCCTGAGAAAGAACGGCGCCGTCGCCCAGGAAGCCTAGGCGACGGACAAGGGTTCAGGGACATGAAGCGGATACTGATCACCGGCGGCGCCGGGTTCATCGGCTCGCACCTGTGCGAACGCCTGCTGGACCAGGGCCACGAGGTGCTGTGCGTCGACAACTTCTACACCGGCGCCCGGCGCAACGTGGCGCACCTGCTGGAGAACCCGAACTTCGAGCTGATGCGTCACGACGTGACCTTCCCGCTCTTCGTGGAGGTCGACGAGATCTACAACCTGGCCTGCCCGGCCTCGCCGATCCACTACCAGTACGACCCGGTGCAGACGACCAAGACCTCGGTGCACGGCGCGATCAACATGCTGGGCCTGGCCAAGCGCCGCCGCGCGAAGATCTTCCAGGCCTCCACCAGCGAGGTCTACGGCGACCCCACCGTCCATCCGCAGCCGGAGGAGTACTGGGGCAACGTCAATCCGATCGGCTTCCGCTCCTGCTACGACGAGGGCAAGCGCTGCGCCGAGACGCTGTTCTTCGACTACCGCCGCCAGCACAATCTGCGGATCAAGGTGGCGCGGATCTTCAACACCTACGGCCCGCGCATGCACCCGAACGACGGGCGCGTGGTGTCGAACTTCGTGGTGCAGGCGCTGAAGGGCGAGCCGATCACCCTCTACGGCGAAGGGATGCAGACGCGCTCCTTCTGCTACGTCGACGACCTGGTGGAGGGCTTCATCCGCTTCATGGCGACCGGCGACGAGGTCACCGGCCCGATCAACCTCGGCAACCCCGGCGAGTTCACGATCCGGGCCCTGGCCGAGAAGGTCGTGGAACTGACCGGCTCGAAGTCGCAGATCGAGTACCGGCCGCTGCCGCAGGACGATCCGCAACAGCGCCAGCCCGACATCGCCAAGGCCAAGGCCGTGCTGGACTGGGAGCCCACCATCCAGCTCGAGGCCGGCCTGAAGAAGACAGTGGCCTACTTCGACGCGCTGCTGAAGAGCGGCGCCGCCTAAGTCTTCGGCCGCAGTGGGATAGCCTTTCGGCAGGTAACAGCGACGTCCGAACGTAGTTCTGCGTGCTTGCAGGTCACCGCGGGTCGGCGCAACCTCTCTCGATAAAAGCGATATCGGGGAGGATATCCATGCGTACCCTGCTTCTGGCCGCCGGGCTTGTCGCCTGCTTCGGCCTTACCGCCTGCGAACAGTCCAAAAGCGCGGCCACCGAAGCGGCGCCGGTGGCGCCCAAGTCCACAGCCCGCTCGGCCCAGATGTACGCCGGGCAGGAACAGATCCTGAAGGTCGACTCCGCGTCGGTCCAGGTCGATCCCACCGGCGGCCTCAAGCTCGCGGCCACCGGCTCCGCGGCCATGCCGGGCTACACCCACTCCGGCTTCCTGCCCCGCATCAACGCGGCGCCGCCGCGCGACGGGGTCTACGAGGTGGACGTGGTCGCCGACCGGCCCGCGACTGCGGGCGCGCCCGCGGCGACGCCCATCGATGTGAAGGGCGCCTGGTCCAACTATCCGAAGGCGCGGCTCAAGGGCGTGAAGTTCGTCGCCAAGAACAACTCGGTGGTGGCCATGCTGCCGGCCGGCTGAGGCCGGTCGCAAGTCCGCTTCGCAGGTCCCGGGGAGGCTGCTAGGCTTTCCCGGCCTGGTTGCGTGTCCGCCAGGCGCGGGGGACGGCAGTGGCTTCGGGAAGCGTGGCGTCGGGCGCGGGCAATGTGGCCGAGCAGAAGCTCGCCCTGGCGCACAGGGCGTTGCTGCAGACCCGCGGCCTGCAATTCGACTTCCACACCATCAAGCGGCCGGATCCTCCGGACTGGCTGACCGCCTTGCTGCGCGGGTTGGCGGAGTTCGCGCCGCTGTTCAAATACGTCTTCTGGGGCGGGCTGGCGGTGGGCCTGGCGCTGATCGTCTGGCTGTTCGCCCGCGAGCTGCTGGCGAGCCGCTTCGCCCGCCGCAAGGCGGCCGCGCCGCCGGCGGATTGGCGCCCGGAGCCCGGCAAGGCGCGCGCCCTGCTGGAGGACGCCGACCGGCTGGCCGCCGACGGCCGCTTCGACGAGGCGATCCACCTGCTGCTGTTCCGCAGCATCGACGACATCACCGGCCGGCGGCCCGGCCTGGTGCGCCCGGCGCTGACCAGCCGCGACATCGCCCGGCTCGACTCCATGCCCGGCGCGGCGCGCGGCGCCTTCGGCCGCATCGCCGAGGCCGTCGAGCGCAGCTTCTTCGGGGGCCGGCCGGTGGGGCCGGACGACTTCGCGCTATGCCGGCGCGAGTACGAGGCCTTCGCCTTCTCCGAGGGCTGGGCATGAGCGCCGCGCAGCCGACCGCGGGCGACGCCGCGCCGGCCTTCTCGCCGCGAACCATCCTGGCGCTGGTGATCGTCGGCCTGGTCTCGTTCTCGGGGCTGGCGGTGCTGTCAGCCTATGCGCCGGAGCTGCGCGGGGGAATGGATGGCGGCGCCCACGCGCTGTCGTCCTCGGCGGTGGGCTTCCGGGGCGCGGCGGTGATGCTGAAGGCGGAGGGCGCGCCGGTGGTGGTGAGCCGGTCGGCGCCGGTCGGCGGCCGCGGCGTCGCCGGCCTGTTGGTGCTCACGCCCGGCATGAACACCCGCGCGGCGGATCTGCGGGATTTCCGCGGCGCGGAGCGGGTGCTGATCGTGCTGCCGAAATGGGCGACGGAGCCCGAGCCGATCCACCCGGGCTTCGTCACCAAGCTGGGGACCGTGGAGACCAGCCGGGACGCCACCGAACTGCTGGCCGCCTATGCGCCGAAGACCGAGGTGGCCCATCGCGTGGGGGGCTCGCGTCCGGCGCTGCGCGGCGCCGGCGGTCCGTTCGAGCCGGGGACCTATCTGCCGCTGGCCGGCGTCGATGCGCTGCAGACCCTGTCCGGCGATGGCTGGCAGCCGTCGCTGGTCGACGAGCAGGGCCGAATGGTGCTCGCCCGGTCCAAGAATCACCCCGGCGTGCTGGTGCTGGCCGACCCCGATCTCCTGAACACGCAGGGACTGGCGAAGCTCGACAACGCCCGCGCCGGCCTCGCCATCCTCGACGCCCTGCGCGGCGAGGACGGGGTGGTGTTCGACGTCACCCTCAACGGCTTCAAGCGCGGACGCGGCATCGGCCGGCTGATGCTGGAGCCGCCGTGGCTGGCGGCCACGCTGTGCGCCGTGGCGGCGGGCCTGCTGATGGGCCTGCACGGGCTCGCCCGCTTCGGGCCGGCGCAGACGCGGGGCCGGGCCTTCGCGCTCGGCAAGCGGGCGCTGGTGGACAATTCGGCCGGACTGGTGCGGATGGCGCGCAAGGAGCACGAGCTGGCCCCGGCCTACGTCGCCATGACCAAGGCGCTGATTGGCGAGGCCGCGGGCGGCGGTCAGCGGACCGCCGCGGGCGAGGACAACGAGCGCTGGCTGGCGGATCTGGCCCGCCTGCGCGGGGCGGCGGCGCCTGCGGAGCTGACCGCCGAGGCCGAACGGGCCAAGAGCCGCGCCGACCTGCTGGCGGTCGGCCGGAAACTCTATCAATGGCGACTGGAGATCACGCGTGAACGTCGATGAGGTGAAGGCCCTGGCCGAGCGCGTGCGGGCGGAGATCGGCAAGGCGATCATCGGGCAGGCGGACACCGTCGACCTGTTGCTAACCGCCCTGTTCGCCCGCGGCCACGTGTTGTTGGAAGGGCCGCCGGGCTCGGCGAAGACCTTCCTGGCGCAGTGCTTCGCCCGCACGCTCGACCTGGATTTCGGGCGCATCCAGTTCACGCCCGACCTGATGCCGGCCGACATCATCGGGGCCAACCTGTTCAACTTCCAGACCAGCACCTTCACCCTCAGCGAGGGGCCGGTGTTCTGCGAGCTGCTGCTGGCCGACGAGATCAACCGCACGCCGCCGAAGACCCAGGCCGCCCTCTTGGAGGCGATGCAGGAGCGGCAGGTCACCATCGACGGCAAGCCGCGGCGGCTGAGCGACCGGTTCATGGTGGTGGCCACCCAGAACCCGCTGGAGCAGCAGGGCACCTATCCGCTGCCGGAGGCGCAGCTCGACCGCTTCCTGTTCAAGCAGACCCTGCAGTATCCGAGCCGCGAGGAGGAGCGGCGGATCGTCGCCACCTACGGCATGCACAGCGGCCAGACCACGCCGGCCGACATGGGGGTCGAGCGGGTGCTCGACGCCGCCACGCTGGCGAAGGCCAACGCCGCGGTGGCCGCGGTGCGCCTGAGCGACGAGATCGTCGGCTACGTGCTCGACCTGGTCCGCTCGACGCGGGAAACCGCCGACCTGCAGAACGGCGCCTCGCCGCGCAGCGCCGCCCAGCTGGCGCTCGCCGCCCGGGCCCGCGCCGCCCTGGACGGCCGCGACTACGCCATCCCCGACGACGTGAAGGCGCTGGCACTGCCGGTGCTGCGCCACCGGGTGATCCTGTCGCCGGCCGCCGAGATCGAGGGCCGCCGCGCCGACGAGGTGATCCAGGGCCTCGTCGAGCGGGCCGCGGCTCCGCGCTGATCCGGTGAGGCTCTATCCCACCCGCAGGGCGATCGCGCTCGCCGCCGCCGGCGCTCCGGTGGCGCTGGCGGTGGCGCTGGCCGCGCCGCAGCTCTGGGGTGTCGCCGGCGCCTGGGTGCTGATGACGGCGGGGCTGATGGTCGCGGACGCAGTGCTGGCGGCCTCGCCTTCGCGGCTGGACCTGCGATTGGTCGCCCCGGGCGCGCTGGGGCTCGGCCGCAGCCATGAGGCGGCGGCGGAGGCGACCTTCGCCGGCCACGGGCCACCGGAGATCGAGCTGGCCGTGGGCGCCAACGCGCGGCTGACCGCGAGCCCCGGCCGCCAGCGGCTGCGGCTGTCCGGGGGGCAGGGGCGGGCGGCGCTGACGCTCACGCCGCAGCGGCGCGGCGAGGGACGCATCGAGGGCCTGTGGGCGCGCTGGCGCGGCCCGCTGGGCCTGGTCTGGGTGCAACGCACGACGCCGGGCGGGCCGCCGATCGCCATCACCCCGGATATCGAACGGGTGAAGGAACAGGCGCTGGCGCTGTTCGCCCGCGACGCCCAGTTCGGGCTGAAGGCGCAGATGGAGACCGGGGAGGGCGGTGACTTCCACGCGCTGCGGGAATTCCAGACCGGCATGGACCTGCGGGTCATCGACTGGAAGCAGAGCGCGCGCCACGCCAAGCTGGTGGCCCGCGAGTTCCGCACCGAGCGCAACCACCACGTCATCCTGGCGGTCGACACCGGCCGGCTGATGTGCGCCCCGGCGGCCGGCGGCGCGCGGGTCGACCAGGCGATCAACGCCGCCCTGCTGCTGGCCTTCGTCAGCCTGAAGCTGGGCGACCGCGTCGGCCTGTTCGCCTTCGATTCCAAGCCACGGGTGTCGAGCGGCGCGGTGGCCGGCGCCCAGGCCTTCCCGTTGCTGCAGCGGCTGGCGGCGGGCCTCGACTATTCCACGGAGGAGACCAACTTCACCCTCGGCCTCACCACCCTGGCCGGGCGGCTGGACCGCCGCGCGCTGGTGGTGGTGTTCACCGACTTCGCCGACCCCACCAGCGCCGAGCTGATGATCGAGAACGTCGGGCGGTTGATGCGCACCCACCTCGTGCTGTTCGTGGTGTTCCGCGACGAGGAGCTGGAGACGCTGGCGCATGCCGAGCCGAAAGAGCCCGACGACGTCTCCCGCGCGGTGATCGCCGGCGCCCTGCTCAAGCAGCGGCAGGGCGTGGTCGCGCGCCTGCAGCGCCTGGGGGCGGAAATCGTCGACGCCCGACCCGACGACCTTGGCCCGGCCCTGGTCGGCCGCTATCTCGACGCCAAGCGTCGCGAGCTGATCTAGGGGCGCCGATGGCCGAGCTGCAGCTCAAGAGCAACCGCTTCCGGTCCGAACGCGAGGCCGACTGGCGCAAGCTGGAGGCCCTGCTGGCCCGCGCGGAGCGGGGCGGGGCGGCGAAGCTCAGCCGCGACGAACTGATCGCCATGCCGCTGCTCTATCGCCAGGCGCTGTCGTCGCTGTCGGTGGCCCGCTCCATCTCGCTGGACCAGAGCCTGATCGACTATCTCGAGAGCCTCAGCGCGCGGGCCTACTTCTTCGTCTACGGGACCCGCACCCGGCCGCTGGAGCGGCTGGCGAACTTCTTCCTGCGGGACTGGCCGGCGGCGGTGCGGGCGCTGTGGCGCGAGACGGTGGTGTCCGGCCTGATCGGCGCCCTGGGCGCGGTGGCGGCCTTCTTCCTGGTCCGCCGCGACCCGGACTGGTTCTACAGCTTCATCCCGGGCGAACTGGCCAGCGGGCGCGATCCCACCGCCTCGGCCCAGTTCCTGCGCAGAACGCTCTACCATGCGCCCTCGGCCCATGAGGCGCTCTCGGTGATGGCGGCATTCCTGTTCACCCACAACGCGCAGATCGCGCTGTTCGCGTTTGCGCTGGGCTTCGCGCTCTGCCTGCCGACCGCGGCGCTGGTGCTCTACAACGGCTGCATGCTGGGCGCCTTCCTGGCGGTGTTCGCCGCCCGTGGCCTGGCCTTCGAGGCGACCGGCTGGCTGATGATCCATGGGGTCACCGAGCTGTTCGCCATCACCCTGGCGGGCGCCGCGGGGCTGTCGATCGGCTGGGCGGTGGCCTTCCCGGGCGAGCGCACGCGGGTGGACGCGGCGGCGCATGCGGGCCGGCAGGCCGCGCTGGTGATGGCCGGGGTGGTGGTCATGCTGTTCGTCGCCGGGCTGCTGGAAGGCTTCGCCCGCCAGCTGGTGCAGAACGACCTGGTCCGCCTGGGCGTCGCCGGCGCCAGCGCGCTGGTGTGGGGCGGCTACTTCTACTGGCCGCGCCGGCGAGGCGGCGCATGACTGCGGGCTTCACCGCCTGGCGCGCGGCCCGCCGCGAGCGCAAGCCCCGCCCGCTGGACGACGAGCGGCGGGCCTTCGTCACGCCGGAAGGGGTCGACCTGCAGCTGCGGGTCGCCGCCTATTCGGAGCGCTGCGGCGCCTTCGTGCTCGACGTCCTGATCCTGCTGGGCGTGCTGATCGGCATGACCATCCTGCTGGCCCTCGCCGCGTGGGGGACGCACAGCCCGATCGGCGCGCAGTTGATGGCGGTGATCTGGCTGCTGGGCGCATTCGCGCTGCGCAACTTCTACTTCATCGGCTTCGAGCTGCGGCCGGGCGGGGCGACGCCGGGCAAGCGGGCCATGGGCCTGCGGGTCATCGCCCGCGACGGCGGGCGGCTGACGGCGGACGCGGTGTTCGCGCGCAACGCCATGCGCGAGATCGAGGTCTTCCTGCCGGCCATGTTCCTGTTCTCGCGCGGCTACGGCGTGGACGCCGGCCTGGTCGCCCTGGGGGCGATCTGGAGCGGGGTCTTCGTGCTGTTCCCGCTGTTCAACCGCGACGGGCTGCGGCTGGGCGACCTCGCCGCCGGGACCATGGTGGTCAAGACGCCGAGGCGCGTGCTGCGGCCGGACCTGGCGCAGGAGGTCCCGGCGACGGTGGCCGGCGTCGCCTTCACCCAGGCGCAGCTGAACGCCTACGGGGTGAAGGAGCTGCACGTCCTCGAACAGGTGCTGCGGACCGGCGACCGCCGCACCACCGCCGAGGTGGCGCGCCGGATCCGCACCAAGATCGGCTGGGAGGGCCCGCTGGAGACCTCCGACCGCGCGTTCCTGGGCGCCTATTACGCGGCCCTGCGCGGACGGCTGGAGACCCGCCTGCTGTTCGGCCATCGCCGCCGCGACAAGTTCGACCGGAGCTGACGCCTCAGTCGAAGATCGCCGCCAGGCCCTCGGGACCGACGCCGTCCTTCAGCCGGCGCAGCTCGACGTAGAGCACCGCCGCGCCGGTGGCGCCGATCAGGGCGCTGGCTGCGCTGATCAGCGGCATGATCACCACCGCCTGGAACACCCCGACCGACCCGCCCCCCGTGACGATGCCGGCGGCCCCGCCAATGGCGCCGACGATCGCCTCGACGATGATCGTGGCGATCACGTAGATCACGAACAGGCCGAAGATCCGCCAGCGGTTGCCGCGCGTCAGCTGGGCGCTGCGTCCGAAGGCGTCGAACACGCCGGTCTGCTCGATGACGAAGGCCGGGACGGCGACGCACCAGGCGACAGCGATCATCACGCCGGGCACGACCAGCAGGACCAGGCCGAAGGCGACCGCCAGCACGTACAGGATGCTGATCCCCAGGAGCGGCAGGAAGACCCGCAGGCCGGTGCGCAAACTGTCCGTCACGGACGCCGGCCGGCCGTTCAGGTCGGCGACCGTGGCGTAGATCAACGCAGCCTGAAGGATCAGCGCGGCGAGCCCTGACACGATGCCGCCGGCCCCAAAGCCGCTCAGGCCCCGGGCCCCCGAACGCACCATGTCGAGCTGGAGAAAGCCGACCAGCGCGGTCGGCAGGCCGGTGAGGATCAGCGCCAGGATGGCGAAGGTCGCGAAGTTGCGGCGCAGGACTGCGAACAGCTCCTGGATCACGCGGCCGATGTCGAGCTTTCCCGCGGCGCCGCCAGCGCCGGTGTCGGTGATGGTCATGGCTAGGTTTCCCCCCCTATTGCACGCCCAGGATGCGAGCTAACCACGGGTGGCGGGCGCTGTCGCCCCTGGCGTGCGACGCGGAGTTGGGATCGCGCTGTGGTTGGGGCAAAGGTAGGGGAACCGGGAGGTCGTCGTGGTGAAGTCAGCCGTCTACCCCAGCCTTGAGGGCAAGCGGGTCGTCATCACCGGCGGCGGTTCGGGCATCGGCGCGGGCCTGGTCGAGGCCTTCGTGCGGCAGGGCGCCGAGGTCCACTTCCTCGACGTGCTGGAGGCGGAGTCGCAGGCGCTGGCCGCGCAGTTCGCCGAGGCGTCGGCGGCGCCGGTCTTCCACCGCTGCGACCTCACCGACACGGCTGCGATCGCCGCCTGTTTCGAGGCCATCGGGCCGGTGCAGGTGCTGGTGAACAACGCCGGCAACGACGACCGCCACACCCTGGACGAGGTCACGCCGGCCTATTTCGACAACCGCATCGCGGTGAACCTGCGCCACATGCTGTTCTGCGCCCAGGCCGTGGTTCCGGCCATGAAGGCGGCGGGCGGCGGCGCGATCATCAACTTCGGCTCGATCTCCTGGCGTCTGGGACTGCCGGACCTGGTGCTCTACGAGACCGCCAAGGCCGGGATCGAGGGGATGACCAAGGCCCTGGCGCGCGACCTCGGGGCGCACGGCATCCGCGTCACCTGCGTCACGCCGGGCAACGTGCGCACGCCCCGACAGCTGAAGTGGTACACGCCCGAAGGCGAGGCCGAGATCGTCGCCCAGCAGTGCCTGAAGGGCCGGATCGAGCCGGCCGACGTGGCCGCCCTGGTGCTGTTCCTCGCCTCCGACGACGCGCGGTTCTGCACCGGCCACGAATACTGGATCGACGCGGGGTGGGCATAGGGTGAGCCCGACGATCGGGCTTGACCGCGGCGGCGGCGCCCCTTCAGCCTGGGGCCGCGTCGCGGCGGAGACTGCGGGCCAACGGGAAAAGGCCGGGCCTCGCCCCGCCGGGAGACGTTCATGAGCAAGGCCAACAATTCGCTGGTCGTCGGGCTGACCATGGCGGCCGCCCTGGGCGGGCTGCTGTTCGGCTACGACACCGCGGTGATCTCCGGCGCGGTGGGCGCCATCGACGCCAACTTCATCACTCCGCGCGGCCTGCCCGAAGGCGCCGCCTCCAGCCTGTCGGGCTGGGCCATCTCCTGCGCCCTCTTGGGCTGCGTGATCGGGGCCATGGTCGGCGGGCCGATCTCTACGGCCGTCGGGCGCAAGGGCGGGCTGCTGGTGGCGGCCGTGCTGTTCCTGGTGGGCTCCATCGGCTCGGCCTGGCCGGAGTTCGGGCTGGGCCCGATCGGCGGCATGGGTCCCGACGCGCTGACGCCTTTCATCTGGTACCGGGTGCTGGGCGGCGTCGGCGTCGGCCTCGCCTCCATGCTCTCGCCGCTCTACATCGCCGAGATCGCGCCCCCGAACGACCGCGGCCGGCTGGTGACCTTCCAGCAGATGGCCATCGTGATCGGCATCACCGTCGTCTATTTCGTGAACTGGGCCATCGCCTCGCAGGGCGACGCCGCCTGGATCCGGACGGTCGGCTGGCGCTGGATGCTGGCCTCCGAAGCCATCCCCGCGGCCGCCTTCTTCCTGCTGCTGCTCCGCGCGCCGGACAGCCCGCGCTGGTACGTCATGAAGGGCCAGCACGAGAAGGCGCTGGCCGTGCTCAAGCGCCTGACCCACGACGAGGCCCTGGCCAACGCCACCCTGGCCGAGATCGAGGAGACGCTGGTCACGCCGACCCGGCCGCTGTTGAGCTTCGGCGCCAAGGTGCTGCTGGTGGGCGTGATGCTGTCGATCTTCCAGCAGGTCGTCGGCATCAATGCGGTGCTCTACTACGGCCCGCTGATGTTCGAGAACGCCGGATTCACCGCCAACGTCTCCTTCCTGCAGACCATCATCCTGGGGGTGGCGATGACCGCCTTCACCCTCGTCGCCCTGTTCACCGTCGACCGCTGGGGCCGCAAGCCGCTGATGATCACCGGCGCCCTGATCATGGCCGTGGCGATGTTCGCGCTCGGCTCGCTGTTCAACGCCCATGCGGTCGGCCTCTGGGCCCTGGTCGTGGTGGTGCTCTACATCGCCGGGTTTTCGCTCTCCTGGGGGCCGGTCACCTGGGTGCTGCTGGCCGAGATCTTCCCCAACTCGATCAAGGGCAAGGCCATGGCGATCGCGGTCGCGGCGCAGTGGATCGCCAACCTGTTCGTCTCCTGGTCGTTCAAGGTCCTGGACGGCGATTCCGGGCTGAACGCCGCGTTCAACCACGGCTTCGCCTACTGGATCTACGGCGGGATGAGCGTGCTGGCGGCGCTGTTCGTCTGGCGCTTCGTGCCTGAAACCAAGGGCCGCAGCCTCGAGGCGATCCAACATCTCTGGGAGCGCGCGCCGTCGCACCCCGCCGCCGCCGGAATGGTCGCCAAGGATGCAACCTCGGCCTGAGGCTGCCATCAGGCCAATTTCCCGGCCGACATCGACAGTTCGAGGCCGATGTTCCTTTGGATCGGCGACGGTCGCCGGGTATATGCCGTGCCGCCAGCGGCGCCGTTCGCGCCTGCGGAAGGACTTGCCGCCTTGCAGCCCGGCCGGCCGTCGACGACGGCCGCGGATGATCGCGGGCGGAGCGCTGGCGCAGCCGGAGTGATTCCATGCCCGAGGGCCCGACCATGAAAGACGACTTCCGCCAGGCGGCGCTGGACTACCATCGCCATCCCCGCCCCGGGAAATTGTCGGTCGAGCCGACCAAGAGCATGGCCACGCAGCGCGACCTTGCGCTGGCCTATTCGCCCGGCGTCGCCGCCGCCTGCGAGGCCATCGCCGCCGACCCCGACGCCGCGCGGGACTACACGGCCCGCGGCAACCTGGTGGCGGTGATCTCCAACGGCACGGCGGTCCTGGGACTGGGCGCCATCGGCCCGCTGGCCAGCAAGCCGGTGATGGAAGGCAAGGCGGTGCTGTTCAAGAAGTTCGCCGGCATCGACGTCTTCGACATCGAGGTCGACGCCAACGATCCCGAACGGTTCATCGAGGTGGTGGCGGCCCTGGAGCCGACCTTCGGCGGCATCAACCTGGAGGACATCAAGGCCCCGGAATGCTTCGTCATCGAGAAGGCCCTGCGCGAGCGGATGGCCATCCCGGTGTTCCACGACGACCAGCACGGGACCGCCATCGTCTGCGCGGCGGCGGTGCGCAACGCCCTGCTGCTGCAGGGCAAGTCGCTGAAGGACGTCAAGCTGGTCACCTCCGGCGCCGGGGCCGCAGCCCTGGCCTGCGTGGACCTGCTGGTCTCCATGGGGCTGCCGGCCGAGAACGTGTTCCTCACCGACATCAAGGGCGTGGTCTACGAGGGCCGCGAGCCCGACATGCCGGAGAACCTGGCCCGCTACGCCCGCCGCACCGACGCGCGCACCCTGCCGGACGTGCTGGGCGGAGCGGACATCTTCCTGGGCCTCTCGGCGCCGCGGGTGCTGAAGCCGGAATGGCTGCCGCTGCTGGCCGACAAGCCGCTGATCCTGGCGATGGCCAATCCGGATCCGGAGATCATGCCCGAGCTGGTGGCCGAGCTTCGGCCCGACGCCATCGTCGCCACCGGCCGCAGCGACTTCCCGAACCAGGTCAACAACGTCCTGTGCTTCCCCTTCATCTTCCGCGGCGCCCTGGACGTGGGCGCCCGCGAGATCAACGAGGCGATGAAGGTCGCCGCCGCCGAAGCCCTGGCCGAGCTCGCCCGCGCCGAGGCGCACGAGGTGGTGGCGTCGGCCTACGGCGGCGCCATCCCGGGGTTCGGGCCGCAGTACATCATCCCCAAGCCCTTCGACCCGCGGCTGATCCTGGTGATCGCCCCGGCCGTCGCCCGCGCGGCCATGGACTCCGGGGTCGCCGAGCGGCCGATCGCCGACTTCGAGGCCTACCGCCGGGAGCTGGAACAGTTCGCCTTCCGCTCGGGCCAGCTGATGCGTCCGGTGTTCGAGCTGGCGCGCCAGGCGCCGGCCCGCGTCGCCTACGCCGAGGGCGAGGATCCGCGCGTGCTGCGCGCCGCCCAGACGGTGATCGACGAGGGGCTGGCCAGGCCCGTGTTGGTGGGCCGTCGGACCGTCATCGCCCAGCGGGTCCGCGAACTGGGCCTGCGGCTCGACCTGGACGCGCAGGTGGAGATCGTCGACCCCACCGACGCCGCGGCCATCGCCCCGCTGGTGGAGATCTACGAACAGCTGGTGGGACGCCGCGGCGTGTCGCGCGCGGCCGCCGTGCGGCGGCTGACCACCCGGCCGACCGTCACCGCCGCCATGCTGCTGCGGACCGGCCATGTGGACGCCGCCCTGGTCGGCGGGCAGGGCGACTGGTGGCGGCACCTGACCTATGCGCTGCCGATCATCCCGCGCCGCCAGGACGTCAGCCGGGTGTTCGCCATGTCGACGCTGATCCTGCCGATCGGTCCGCTGTTCTTCTGCGACACCCACGTCAACGTCGACCCGACCGCCGAGCAGGTGGCAGAGATGACGGTGCTGGCGGCGGAGGGCGTGCAGCGGTTCGGCGTGCGGCCGAAGGTGGCGCTGCTGTCGCATTCCAACTTCGGCGCCAGCAACTCCCCCAGCGCGCGCAAGATGCGCGAGGCCCTGGCGCTGCTGCGCAAGCGCGCCCCCGACCTCGAGGTCGACGGCGAGATGCACGCCGACGCGGCGCTCCGCGAAGCGCTGCGCGACAACCTGATCACCGACAGCCGGCTCGAGGGCGCGGCGAACCTGCTGATCATGCCCAGCCTGGACGCCGCCAACATCAGCCTGACGCTGCTGAGCGCCGCCAGCGACGCCCTGATGGTGGGCCCGATGCTGGTCGGCCTCCACAAGCCGCTGCATGTGCTGGTGCCGGCGGTCACCGCCCGCGGCATCGTCAACATGACCGCGATCGCCACCTGCCAGGTCTCCGCCGGCGGGGAGTGATCCCAGCGCCGGCTGGGCTCAGCGCAGCATCGAGCGGTCGAGTTTCTTCACGTCCGTCTGGCCGGTGAGCGCCATGGCCACCGCCATCTCGTGGCGCAGCAGGTCGAGGATGCGGGCGACGCCGCGCTGGCCCTGCGCGGCCAGGGCGTAGGCCCAGGCCCGGCCGATCAGCACGCCGTCGGCGCCCAGCGCCAGGGCGCGCAGGACGTCGACGCCCGAGCGCACGCCGCCGTCCATCAGCACGCTCACCCGACCGGCGACCGCGTCCACCACCGAGGGCAGGGCGGCGATCGACGAGGGGGCGCCGTCGAGCTGGCGGCCGCCGTGGTTGGACACCACCAGCCCTTCTGCGCCGGCGCGAACCGCGGCGTCGGCGTCCTCCGGGTCGAGGATGCCCTTCACCACCAGCCGGCCCTTCCAGCGCTCGCGCAGCCAGTCGATGTCCTTCCAGGTGACGGAGGGGTCGAAGTTGCGGCCGACCCAGGCGGTGAACTGGTCGAGGCCCGCGCCGGACGACATGGCGCTGGCGACGTTGCCCAGGATGTGCGGGCGGCCATGGACGCCGACGTCCCAGGCCCAGGCGGGGTGTTGGGCGATGTCGAGGAAGCGGGCGACCTGGGCGCCCAGGCCCTGCGACCCGGTCAGGCCCGTACGCACGTCGCGATAGCGGGGGCTGTGGACGATCAGGTCGACGGTCAGCACCAGGGTGGTGACGCCGGCCTCGGCCGCGCGGGCCAGCAGGTCGGCCATGAACACCCGGTCGCGGATCATGTAGAGCTGGAACCAGATCGGCGCGGCGACCGCGGCGCGGACCTCCTCCAGCGGACAGCAGGACATGGTGGAGAGGATGACCGGCACGCCGGCCGCCTCCGCCGCCCGCGCCGCCTGGGTCTCGCCGCGGCGGGCGTACATGCCGGCCAGGCCGACGGGCGCCAGGGCCACCGGCATCGACGCCGCCTGGCCGAACAGGGTGGTGCTGAGGTCCACCTGCGAGACGTCCTGCATCACCCGCTGGCGCAGGGTGATGTTCTGCAGGTCCTCGATGTTCCGCCGCATGGTGGTTTCGGAATAGGAGCCGCCGTCGATGTACTCGAACAGGAAGCGCGGCAGCCGGCGGCGGGCCAGCGTGCGGTAGTCGCCGATGTCGGCTGCAATCATCGTCGCCCCCTTGAGACGCGGCCGATCAGGCGCCGGTCCAGACGCGCGGCTTCTTCTCCAGGAAGTTGCGCACGCCCATCCTGAAGTCCTCGCTGCCGTAGATGATCTCGACCAGGTCATCGATGTCCGGCGCGCCTGCGTAGGCGTAGCGGCGGATCGCCTCCTTGCTGACGCTCATGGTCAGCGGGGCGTGGCTCGCCACCCGCTCGCAGATCGCCGCCGCGGCGGCGTCCAGCTCCTCCGGTTCGACCACCTTGAGGATGTGCCCGAGCTCGAACAGCTCCTGGGCGGTCAGCAGTTCGCCCAGCAGCAGCATCCGCTTGGCCTGGGAGATGCCGACGTGGTTGACCATCCGGACGTAGCCCTTGGTCGACAGGCAGTTGCCGATCGAGCGGCCGATCGGGGAGCCGAAGCGGGCGCTCGGGGTGGCGATCCTCAGGTCGCAGGCGAACGACAGGGCGATGCCGCCGCCCACCGCCCAGCCTTCGACGATGGCCAGGGTCGGCATCGGCAGGGCCTCGACCAGCCCGACGTACTCATCCATCTGCCGCTCGTAGGCGATGCCGTCCTGGCCGGAGGTGAAGTCCAGGAAGCCGCTGATCTCGGTGCCGGCCAGGAAGGCTTTGCCGCCTGCGCCCCGCAGGGTGACGATCCGAAGCGACCGGTCCTGCGCGATCTCGCGGCAGATGTCCCCGAGCTGGCGCCACATGTCGAAGGTCAGGGCGTTGAGCGCGGGCTGGTTGTCGAACACGATCCGCCCGACCGACCCCACCCTGGAGAAGACGACCTTTCCCTCGCTCATGTCCGTGTCGCGTCTTCCATCTGGTGGCTGCCGATGAGGCCGCGTTCCACGAGCTCGGCGAGGATCTCCTCGCGGTGCTCGTCGAGCAGCGGCGGCGGGTAACGAACCTCCTGGGGCGTGTCGCTGAGCTTCACGGGGAAGCCCAGCGCCTTGAAGGAGCCTTCGACGGGGTGCGCGATGTCCTGGACCATGTGGCGCGCGCCGACGTGCTCGCTCGCCAGCGCCTGGCCGTAGTCATAGATCGGTCCGGCCGGCACCCCCTTGGCGAGCAGGTCGTCGACCCACTCGGCCACCGTGCGGCGGGCGAACGTCGGATGCAGGCTGGCGATCAGCGCAGCCTGGTTGGCCACCCGGTCGCTGTTGGTGGCGAACCGCGGGTCATGCTCGAGGTCCAGGCGGTCGGCCGCCTCCAGGAACGACAGCCACAGCTTCTGATTGGCGGCGCCGAATACGAAGTAGCCGTCGGAGGCCTGCACCGCCTGGTAGGGGGCGGACATCCGGTTGGCGGTGCCGAGCGGCTGCGGCGACCGGCCGGTGCCCCACAGTTCCGTGGTCTCCCAGATCGACAGGCCGAGCGCGGCCTCGAACAGCGAGGCGTCGACCATCTGTCCCTCGCCCGAGGTCTGGCGGCCGACGAGCGCGCTGAGAATGCCGTACACGGCGAACAGGGCCGCGCCGAGGTCGCCGACCGGCACGCCGGTCTTCACCGGCTCGCTGCCGGGCAGGCCGGTGGCGCTCAGGACCCCCGACATGGCCTGGGCGATGAGGTCGAAGCCGGGCCGCTGCGCCCAGGGCCCGCTCTGCCCGAATCCCGAGATGCTGGCGTAAACCAGCCGCGGATTGATGGCCCGCAGGGTCTCGTAGCCCATGCCCAGCCGCGCGGCGACGCCGGGACGGCCGTTCTCGACCAGCACGTCGGCCGTACGCACCAGGGCGTAGAGGATCTCACGGTCGGCGTCGGTCTTCAGATCGAGCGAGATGCTGCGCTTGTTGCGGTTCAGCGCCAGGAAGCCCGGACTGTCATCGCCCTTCAAACGGAAGCCCATCGAACGCCGGGTCTGGTCTCCGACCTTGGGGGGTTCGATCTTGATGACATCGGCGCCCATGTCGCCAAGCAACATGCAACAGAACGGCCCCGCCATGACTTGCGAAACATCTAGGACGCGGATGCCGGCGAGGGGGAGCATTGCTGGGTCCAAGGTCAAATCATCGAATGTTGGGACCGCTCAATGCGCGCAATACGCACAAAGCATCAGGTGAAGCGCGGTGCCAAGATGTATACAAGTTTGCGAACCTCCGTCAAGCGAGGGAAGGCTGCGACCGTGCGGAGCCTTTGTTACCAGGGTTCAGGAGGAGCCGCCCGTGGCGCGAGGCGGGGCGCGTGAGGGTGGAATAGAGGCGCCGGGCAGCTTCTCCGTCGAATTTTCATCCGCCCTGCCGAATCCATCCTGTCCACAACAGGCTTGAGCGCAAAATGGTTGTATGCAAGCTTGCGTTCGCGCTCTGCGCCAATGATAGCCGTTTGGGGGGAATACGATGGACGTCTTCCCACCCTGTTGAGCTGTCGGCGGCGCGGCCCTCGCTGCGCCCTCCGTGTGGAGGGGCAATCAACCGACCTGGAGTGTCGTCCATGCGTGCTCGCCCCATCCGCAGGCTTCTTGCCCTCAGCGCGCTGACGCTGACCGCGGCGTTCGCCGCCGAAGCCCGGGCCGAAGTCACCGTGCTGCGGGATTTCACCCTGATCGACGGCACCGGCCGCCCGGCCGCGGTGAATTCGGCCATGGTCATCGACAACGGGCGGATCACCTGGGTCGGCCCCACGGGCAAGCTGAAGGCGCCCGCCAAGGCGGCCGTGGTGAACCTCAAGGGCAAGTACGTGATGCCCGGCCTGATCGACCTGCACGTCCACCTCGGCAACGTGAAGGACATGGTCCAGGACAAGAAGTTCTTCACGCAGGACAACGTCGAGCAGGACCTGCGTACCTATGCGGCCTATGGCGTGACCACGGTGGAGAGCCTCGGCACCGACTCCGATCTGATCTTCCGCCTGCGCGCGGCGCAGCGCGCCGGTCGCCCGACGATGGCCCGGGTCTACACCGCCGGTCAGGGCTTCGTGTTCAAGGGCGGCTATGGCGGCCTGGCGGGGGTCAACCAGCCGGTCTCCAGCCCCGCCGAGATCGACCGGGAGGTCGCCGCCCAGGCCGCCAAGGGCGTCGACATCATCAAGCTGTGGCTCGACGACGAGCTTGGGACGATGCCCAAGATGCCGCCCGAGATCACCAAGGCGATCATCGATTCGGCCCACAAGCGCGGCCTGCGCGCGGTCGCCCACGTCTTCTATCTGCAGGACGCCAAGCGCCTGGTCGCCCAGGGCATCGATGGTTTCGCCCACAGCGTGCGCGACAAGCCGATCGACCAGGAGCTGATCGACGGCATGAAGCGGCACGGCACCTGGCAGCTGGCCGAGACCCTGTCGCGTGAAGCGTCGATGTTCGCCTACGGCGAGCGCGCGCCGTTCCTGGACGATCCGTTCTTCAAGAGGGGCGTGTCCGCTCAGACCCTGAAGATCCTCGCTGACGCCCAACGGCAGAAGACCGTCGCCTCCGCGCCGCACTTCCACGATTATCCGGCCTTCCTGCAAACCGCCGAGCAGAACCTGGGGCGCCTGCGCGCCGCCGGCGTGCCGATCGGATTCGGCACCGACGCCGGACCGCCCGGGCGCTTCCCCGGCTATTTCGAGCACTGGGAGCTGCAGTTGATGGTGCAGGCGGGCATCACCCCCGCCGAAGCCATCGCCACCGCCACCGGCCGCGCCGCCCAGTTCCTGCGGGCGAAGGACCTCGGCACCCTGCAGCCGACCAAGTGGGCCGATCTCGTGGTGCTCGACGCCGATCCGCTGACCGACATCCGGAACACGCGGAAGATCGACGCCGTGTACGTGGCCGGCCGCAAGGTGCGCAGCATCTGGGACAAGTGACGCGCCGACCGGCGCGCATCCCCGACCTCGCCTGACCCCATCTCCGAGGAAGACACGACCATGGCTCAACCCGCCCTGCCAGTCCGTCCGACCCGGGTCCGACATATCGTGCTGTGGCTGACCGTCGCGGCCTACATGATCACCTACATGGACCGGGTGGTGATCTCGATCGCCGCGCCCTCGATCCAGAAGGAGATGGGGCTCTCGCTGATCGCCATGGGCTGGGTGTTCGGCGCCTTCCAGCTCAGCTACGCCCTGTTCCAGATCCCCGGCGGTTGGCTCGGCGACCGCTACGGTCCGCGGCGCGTGCTGACCGGGATCGTCATGTGGTGGTCGGCCTTCACTGCGGCCACCGCGCTGACCTGGTCGGCCAGCTCGCTCGTCGTCTGCCGGTTCCTGTTCGGCGCGGGCGAGGCCGGGGCCTTTCCCAACGCCACCCGCTCGCTGTCGCGCTGGATGCTGCCGTCCGAGCGCGGCTTCGCCCAGGGCCTGACCCATGCGGGCGCGCGGCTGGGCAGCGCACTGACCCCGGTGCTGGTGGTCTTGCTGATCGCCAAGTGGGGATGGCGCACGCCGTTCTTCGCCTTCGCCGGCCTCGGCCTCGCGTGGGCGGCGGTGTGGTTCTGGTTCTACCGCGACACCCCGGAGGAGCACCGCCAGGTGAACGCCGGCGAACGCGCCCTCATCGAGGCGGGGCTCGGCGGCAAGCCGCTGGCCGGCTCGGCCAGGAAGGCGGTCCCCTGGCGCCAGCTCCTGAGCAACCCGCAGATCTGGGTGCTGTCGGCCATGTACGCCTGCTACGCCTATGTGATGGCGATCTTCCTGACCTGGTTCCCCAAGTACCTGGTCGACGCCCGGCACTTCTCGCTGAAGGAGATGGGCTTCTACGCCAGCCTGCCGCTGCTGGCCGCGGTGGTCGGCGATGTCGCCGGCGGCACCTTCTCGGACCGGCTTTTCAAGTGGACGGGCCGGCTCAATTTCTCCCGTCGCGCGGTGGCGATCGTGGGCTTCCTGCTGGCGGCAGGCGCCATCCCGCCGGCCGTGCTGTCCGCCAGCCCGCTGGTCGGAGTGGCCTTCTTCTGCGTGGCGCTGTTCGGGCTGGAGCTGACGGTCGGCGTCTCCTGGGCGGTGACGCTCGACATCGGCGGCGAGTTCGCCGGCTCGGTGTCGTCGATCATGAACACCTTCGGCAATATCGCCGGCGCCAGCGCCGCGGCGCTGACGGGGTATATCGTCACCCTCTACGGCTGGGACGCGGCCTTCCTGGTGCTCGCGGGCCTGTGCCTCCTGGCCGCCCTGCTGTTCATCCCCCTCGACTGCTCGAAGCGGATCTACGCCGAGGGGCCGGCCCTCCAGCCGGCCTGAACCGGAGCGGCTAGGCCGGCAGCTCCAGCCGGCCGTCGATGCGGCGGGGAATGGCCAGAGGGTTCGCATCGCCGAGCTCGGCCGGCAGCAGGCCCTTCGGCATGTCCTGGTAGCAGACCGGCCGCAGGAACCGCATGATCGCCAGCGAGCCCACCGAGGTCGAGCGGCCGTCGGAGGTCGCCGGGAAGGGGCCGCCGTGGACCATCGCGTGGCCGACCTCCACCCCGGTGCCGAACCCGTTGAACAGGATCCGTCCGGCCTTGCGCTCGAGCAGCGGCAGGAAGGGGCGCACCTGGTCGTGGTCGCCGTCTGCCACGTGCAGGGCGACGGTCAGCTGGCCTTCCAGCGCGGCGATCAGCGCTCGTAGGCCTTCGAGATCCGGGGCGCGCACCACCAGCGAGCTCGCGCCGAACACCTCGTGCTGCAGTTCGGGATTCGCCGTGAAGGCTTCGGCGGTCGTGGAGAACAGCCCAGCCTGGCCCTGGAACAGGTCGCCGGGACGGCCGCGGGCGACGGTGGTGACCTGCGGGTGGTCTTCCAGGGTCGAGACGCCGGCGCAATAGGCGGCATGGATCCCGGGGGTCAGCATGGCGGCGGCCGACGCCTCCGAGATCGCGGCGGCCGCGGCGGCGGCGAACCTGTCCAGGCCCTCGCCCTCGACCGCCAACACCAGCCCGGGATTGGTGCAGAACTGGCCCGCGCCCAGGGTCAGGGAGGCGGCGAAGGCCTTGCCGATCGCCTCCGCGCGTTCGGCCAGCGCGCTGGGGAACAGGATCACCGGATTGATCGAGCTCATCTCGGCGTAGACCGGGATCGGCTCCTCGCGGGCCTGGGCGATGGCGATCAGCGCCTGGCCGCCGCGGCGCGAGCCGGTGAAGCCCACGGCCTTGATCCGTGGATCGGCCACCAGCGCCTGGCCGATGGCGAGGCCGCTGTCGAACAGCAGGGAGAACACCCCGTCCGGCAGGCCGGCCGAACGCACCGCCTTCTGCACGGCGCGGCCGACGATCTCCGACGTCCCCGGGTGCGCGGAGTGGGCCTTGGCGACCACCGGACAGCCGGCGGCCAGGGCTGAGGCGGTGTCGCCGCCGGCGACGGAGAAGGCGAGCGGGAAGTTGCTGGCGCCGAACACCGCCACGGGTCCCAGCGCGACGTTGCGCAGGCGCAGGTCGACCCGCGGCGCCGGCGTGCGGTCGGGCTGCGCCGGATCGATCCGGGCCTCCAGGAAGCCGCCGTCGCGGACCACGCCGGCGAACATCCGCAACTGATGGACCGTGCGGCCGCGCTCGCCCTCCAGGCGCGCCCGGGGCAGGCCGCTCTCGGCCATGCAGCGTTCGACCAGGGCGTCGCCGACCTCCAGGATGTTGTCGGCGATGGCCTCCAGGAAGGCGGCGCGCGCCTCCAGGCTGGTGTGGCGATAGGTGTCGAACGCCGCCTTGGCGAGGGCGCAGGCCTCCTCGAGGTCTTCGCGCGTCGCGCCGCCGAACACCGGCTCCATCGGCTGTCCGGCCGTGGGATCGAACGCCTTGATCGCGCCGTCACGCCCGGCCCGGGCCGCGCCGCCAATCAACATCTCGCCGGTGATCTTCATGTGGCAGGCCCTTGGTTCGAGGTCGGGGGTTCGAGGTCGGGAGGTTCGAGGTCGGGGGTTCGAGTGCGCGAGGCGCGCCCGACACACGTCAATGCGCGAAGCGCAGATTGCATGCAATATGTCTTCGCGCCCTTTCGGCCGCCGACGGGTCCGGCCTATTTAGAGGGCAGGCGGACGGTCGCCAACCGTCGGCCGGGATTAAGCTTGTATCCCGACAGGGCGGTGCGATATTTCCGCCATGGCGCGCGACCGGTCGACCACCACCACCAATGTCCCCGAGGACGCTCCGGCGCAGGACGCTGCGCCGGCGAAACGCGCGCCCATCGAGATGCAAAAGGGCTGGCTGCACCAGGACGCCGTCGCCGTGCTGCGGCGGCTCATCCTGTCGGGCGAACTGCCCCCCGGCGAGCGGCTGCGCGAAGTGGTGATGAGCGAGCGCCTGGGCATGTCCCGCACGCCGGTGCGCGAGGCGTTCCGCACGCTCGCCGCCGAGGGCCTGGTCGACCTCCTGCCCAACCGGAGCGTCGTGGTCAGCGAGGTCAACGTCGAGGATTCAGTCGACGTGTTCGCAGTGCTGGGCGCGATGGAGGCGCTGGCCGGCCAGTTCGCCTGCTATCGGATGACCCAGGTGCAGATCGACGAGCTCACCGAGCTGCAGCAAACCCTGGAGCGTCAGTTCCAGATGGCCGATCGGGTCGGCTACACCGACACCAACCGACGGGTCCACGAACTGCTGGTCGAGGGCTCGGGGAACACCTCGCTGATCCTCGCCTGGCGGATGATCCTGCCGAGGGCGGAGCGCGCGCGGACGCTCAACAACCTCGATCGCCGGCGCTGGGCCGAGGCGGTGAACGAACACCGGGCCATGCTCGAGGCGATCATCGCGCGGGACGGGCCGCGGCTGAGCACGCTGATGCAGGAGCACTTCGACAACGGCAGCGAGACGATGTCGAAGCGCAAGACCACCACGCCCCCCGGCCGACCGCTGTCCGTTCCGGCCTAGGCCGCCGCGTCAGGGCCCGACGGCTTCGCCGATTGACAGGTGAACGCCCGCGTCGGATAGCGGGTGGGAAACTTGTATGGAAGAAGTGCCATGGGAAGATTCCTGCCGCAGGACTGGGATCGGGCGCGCCTGCTGGGCAGGATGATGCTTCCGGCCGGTCCGACGCCGGTGGCGGTGGTGGACGGCCGGCTGCGGGACCTCTCCGCCCACGCGCCCACCGTGGCCGATCTTCTCGCCAGGCTGGAGCCCGGCGCCGAGCCGCCGGCGGGGCGGGACCTCGGGCCGCTGTCCGACCACGACATCACGCCGGCCTGGGACGGCGAGGGCGGCGCGTCGCGCCTGCTGGCCCCCATCGACCTGCAGTGCGTCAAGGCCGCCGGGGTGACCTTCGCCGTCTCCGCGCTCGAGCGGGTGATCGAGGAGCGCGCCCGGGGCGATGCGAGCCGCGCCGCCGAGATCCGCGAGGGGCTGCAGAAGCGCATCGGCGCCGACCTGAAGGCCGTCACGCCCGGCTCGCCGGCCGCCGAGGATCTGAAGGCGGTGCTGATCGCCGACGGGCTGTGGTCGCAGTACCTCGAAGTGGCGATCGGGCCGCACGCCGAGGTGTTCACCAAGGCGCCTGTGCTGTCGTCGGTGGGCTGGGGCGAATGCGTCGGCATCCGCGCCGACTCCGACTGGAACAATCCGGAGCCGGAGATCGTCGTGGTCTGCGATCCGCAGGGACGGCTGCGCGGCGCGACCCTGGGCAACGACGTCAACCTGCGCGACATCGAGGGCCGCAGCGCCCTGCTGCTCGGCAAGGCCAAGGACAACAACGCCTCCTGCGCCCTGGGGCCCTTCATCCGCCTGTTCGACGACACCTTCACCCTCGACGACGTCCGCCAGGCGGTGGTCTCGCTGGAGATCGACGGGCAGGACAACTACCGCCTGGAGGGCAAGTCGAGCATGGCCCTGATCAGCCGCGATCCGGTCGAACTCGTCGCCCAGACGATCGGCCGCAACCACCAGTATCCGGACGGCTTCGTGCTGTTCCTCGGCACCATGTTCGCCCCGGTCGAGGACCGCGAGACGCAGGGCGGCGGCTTCACCCACAAGGTCGGCGACCTGGTGCGGGTGAGTTCGGAAAAGCTCGGCACGCTGGAGAACAAGGTGGTGCGGTGCCACGAGGCGCCGCCCTGGACCTACGGCATCTCCCAGTTGATGCGTAACCTCGCCGCCCGCGACCTCCTGCGGGCCTGAGCGCCGGACCGGGCTATTTGCCGGCGGGCGCGGGATCGATGCGGATCTGCTGCAGGACCTGGGCGTCGCGGGGCAGCTCCGCCGTACCCGCCGGGAACTGGTTGGTCGAGAGCAGGTAGGCGGTGATGTCGGCGACCGTCGCGCCGCCCAGGCTGCCGGGATTGCTCGCCGGCATGGTGGTGCGGGTGCGGGCGAACAGGTCGCCCACGCTCTGGCCGGTCCAGGCGCCGAGGAAGCCGCCCCCGGAGAGGGCCGGGGACATGTCGCCGCCGCTCAGCGACGCGCCGTGGCACAGGGCGCAGTTGGCGGCGTAGAGCGCCTTGCCGCGCTCCGCCTGCACGGCCGTGTAGACGCCGTCCCAGACCGACCGGGACGGGGGCTGGGCCTGCGACGGGCAGGCGGTCGTCAGGGCCAGAAGGCCGGCCGCGGCCGCCGCTCTCGTGATGGGGTTCATGGGACCTCGCCTATCCGCGCGGCAGCCGGAAGGCCACCAACTCGCCGCTGTAGTTCCCGCCGCCGATGGCCAGCACGATGTACTGCGCCCCGCCCAGCATGTAGGTCATCGGCGCGCCGGATTGCGGCGCCGGCAGGTAGACCGCGCCCTTCTCCTCGCCGGTGGCCTTGTCGTAGGCCCGCAGCATCGCCCCGCGGGCGCCCGAGGGAGTGGTGACGAAGCCGGCCTCGCCGCAGACCACCAGGGTCTTGGTGGTCAAGGGACCGATCAGCGACCCCGCCCGGCCGGTGCGCGGGATCTTGACGCCCTTCAGCGCCGGATGGTTGCGGATCTCGTCCGGGGTCTCGCCGTGGGCGATCTGCCAGGCGATGTCGCCCTTGGTGAGGTCGATGGCGGTGATGCGGCCGTAGGGCGGCTTCAGCAGCGGCAGGCCCTGCACGGTCAGCAGGCCGGGCCGGAAGCCGTCGCGCTCCGGCGGCTTGCCCGGGGCGCGGGGCGCAGCGCGCATGTTCACGTAGTCGAAGTCGGACTCCGCCGGGTCGGTGTTCTTCACCGCCATCATCACGTCGGCCTGGGTCTTGGAGTAGACGTAGACGATGTGGTGCTCCGGGTCGTAGGAGCCGCCGGCCCAGTTGGTCCCGCCGGTCAGGTTCGGCGCGGTCAGCGTCCCCCAGCTGCCCTCGGGATGGTAGACCGTGGGCGGCGTGAAGATCGGCCCGATCCGGTAGTTGGCGATCAGCTTCAGCGCCTGCGCATGAAGCTCGGGCGTGTAGTCGATCAGCACGCTCGGATCGATGCCCTGGACGTCGTAGGCCGGCGGCTTGGACGGGTGCGGCTGGGTCGGCGAGTACCATTCGCCGGGCACGTCGCCCTTCGGCACGCGCTTCTCCGGGATCGGCCAGATCGGCTTTCCGGTCTCGCGGTTGAGCACATAGAGGAAGGACTGTTTGGAAGGCTGCGCCAGCGCCTTGACGATCTTCCCCCTGACCGGGATGTCCACGAGGATCGCCGCGCAGCAGGTGTCGTAGTCCCACAGGCCGTGGTGGACCATCTGGTAGTGCCAGCGGCGCTCGCCGGTGTGCAGGTCGACCGCCACCAGGCTCTCGCCGAACAGCGCATCGCCCCGGCGGTGGCCGCCCTCCTCGTCGCCGGTAGGCAGTTCGACGCCGAGGTAGGCGAGGTTCAGCTCCTCATCGACGGAGATCTGGCACCAGACGCCGCCGCTGCCGATGTTCTCGGTCCCGTCCAGCCAGGTGTCGTAGCCGAACTCGCCCTTCTTCGGGATGGTGTGGAAGATCCACAGGCGCTTGCCGGTGCGGACGTCGAAGCCGCGGACGTAGCCCTTGGTGTTCTTGAAGGTCTTCGGGATGTTGCCGACCGAATGGGCGGCGCCGATGATCACCACGTCCTTGGCGACGCACGGCGTGGCGTGCAGGCCGATGTCCGACAGGATCGGATCGATGTCCTGGTCGTCGTCCTGCTTCAG
This sequence comes from Phenylobacterium hankyongense, assembly GCF_003254505.1. Lineage (NCBI taxonomy): Bacteria > Pseudomonadati > Pseudomonadota > Alphaproteobacteria > Caulobacterales > Caulobacteraceae > Phenylobacterium > Phenylobacterium hankyongense. Next base: position 2,387,074 of record NZ_QFYP01000001.1, read on the forward strand.
GTCGACGACGCCGTTGACGCCGAAGCCCGGGACCGGCAGCCCGCTCTTGGCGTCCAGCGCCACCAGCTGGTAGCCGATGGTCACATAGAGGATGCGGCCCTCGACGCCGTCGGTCCAATAGGCGAGGCCGCGGCCGGAGAGCTTGCGCGGCGCGACCTCGGCGCGCTGGCCCTCGTCCTCTCGATGCATCCAGAGGATCTCGCCGGTGGCGGCGTCCAGCGCGACGACGTCGCGACGCGACCCGGCGGTGGTGTAGATCACCCCGCCGATCATCAGCGGCGTACTCTCGAACTGGTATTCCGGCCGCGCCCCGAAGGCGTCGGTCTTGAACCGCCAGGCGACCTCCAGGTCGTTGAAGTTGGCGGCGTTGATCTGGTCGAGCGGCGAATAGCGGGTGTTGGCCAGGTCGCCGGCGAAGCTGCGCCACTCGACGTCCTTCGCGTGCGGACCGCGGGCAGGCGGCCCCGGACGCGCCGCGGTCTGCGCGCGGGCCGACGCCCTGGCCATCAGGTAGCCGACGAACGGCAGGGCAAGCGCAGCTCGTCTGGAAACGCGTCTCATCGACTTCTCACCTGTTTCCTCTCGCCGGCCGCTCATGAAGGGCGGCGGCCGCTGAATTCCGTGCGAGTGCGCCGCGTCCCGGCGCCAGCTTAGGCATAGCAGGCGAAAAAATTGCATACAACCGGCCGTTGACAGCCTCAGGCGGCGTGGGCGAACAGGTCCAGGCGACAGGCGCCGCGGGCGTCGATCACCACCTCGCCGGCGCGAAGCGGACGGTGGAGGGCGCCGGCGTGCGGGATGTCGGTGACGGTGACGAATTCGCCAGAGGACCGGCGCTCCAGGAGGATCACCACCGTGGGCCGGGCCGCCTGGTGGAGCCGTACGCCGTTACGCACCACATCCGGATTGAGGCCCGCCGCGCCGTCCAGCCTCGCCGCCCGTTGCAACAGCACGCGCAGGCTGACCGGAACGCCGACCTCATGGACGCAGCCGAAGGCGCGGGAGCGCAGGGAGCCGGGTTGCCCGATGGCCGGTCGGCCGGTCCACAGCACGTAGTGTTGCAGGGGCGTGCGGCCCACGGCGTCCGCCAGGACGGAGGCCGGAACCACTTCAGCGTCGCGATGGCGCATCGTTTCCTCCGGGGCTGACGTGTTTTGCGCCCCGTTGTGCAAAACCGCCGGGGGCTTGCGCATTCATGTATACAAAAATTGGGAGCGATGCTACTCCGGCGTAGGCCCAGGTTCCTCTCATCCCTCGGGAACCTAGCGCCTCACCAAGGCCTGAGCCGGTCGCGTCCGCGCGGCCGGCTACTTTTTCTGGGCCTAAGGGCCTCTTGCATGCATGTGAACCCAAAGCTGCATCACGACCATGGGTTTTGCGATCGCATATCGTATGCAGTTTGCGGTGACGTAGGGGAAACCACTCATAGTCGCCCCGTGGGTCGTGGGCGGAGCAGCGCCTTTTTAGGGGCGCCAAGGCTGCTTATCTTGCATATGACGCCTCCCTCAACGTGGTGCGCCTCCTCGCCAATGGTCCAATCCTGATGCCGACAGGTCGAACTGCCCTTCGCGGGCCGAAGCCGAAGACCCCGCCGGCCGGCGAGTCGAAGGCCAAGCCGCAAAAGGGTTGGATGCACAAGGACGCGGTGACCGCGCTGCGGGAGATGATCCTCTCGGGAGAGCTGGAGCCCGGCGAGCAGCTGCGGGAAGTGACGCTCGCCCAGCGTCTCGGAATGTCGAGGACGCCGGTGCGCGAGGCGTTCCGCACCCTGGCCGCCGAGGGCCTGGTCCTGCGCCTGCCGCACCGCAGCGTGGTGGTGGCCGAGCTCGACGAAAGCGAATCGATCGACGTGTTCGCCGTGCTCGGCACGCTGGAGGCGCTGGCCGGGCAGCTGGCCTGCGAGCGGATGACCGCCGAGCAGATGGAGCTGCTGGGGAAGCTCCAGGCCGACCTCGAGCGCCACTTCGAAGCCATGGATCGCACCAGCTACACCCAGACGAATCGGGCGATCCACGAGCTGATGGTCGAAGCGTCGCAGAATTCGTCGCTGATCCTGGTGTGGCGGCTGACGGTGCCGCGCGCCGAGCGGGCGCGGACGATCAACACCCTCGATCGCGAACGCTGGGGCGCGGCGCTCGAGCAGCACCGGGGCATCTTCGCGGCGCTGACCAACCGTGACGCGCCGCTGCTCAGCCGGTTGATGCAGGACCACTTCGCCCAGGGCGTGATCGAGCGAATCTCGCAAAGCCAGAACCGCCCGCGGGTCCGGGTGCGGGCGCGTTCGGCCGGCGCCGCCTAGGCCGACTTCCCGACTCAGGAGCGATCGAGCGCCGGCTTGCGCCGGGGCGAGGCCGCTTGCCCGGCGCAAACTGCATACACAATGCTATTGCATGCAAAATTGTCCTGAAATACGCTCGCGCTTATAAAGCCCCCTAAGAGGGCGCGCATCGCAGACGGGAGGCTGCGGATATGTCGGCGACCAGGCCGAACGGCCCGCTGCAAGGTCATGACCGGCGCAGCGCCACGAGGGCGCGACGGTCGACCGGCAGGCGCGGCGCGCGCTGCAAGCTTCTTTCGACAACACGCCGCCGCGGATTCGTCGTCCGGACGGCGACGGCGACGGATCCACCGCCCCCGGAGGGCGTCGTCATCGGCCCGAGCAGGGTCGCGGCGGCGGCGCCGGGCGCCTTTTGAACAACGCACATGAAAAGTTGGAGGGTTAAATGAGAGGGAAATTCCTCGCGCCTATCGCGGCCGCCTGCGCCGTCCTCGTCGCCTCGTCGGCGACCGCCCAGATCCAGGCGAGCAAGGACCAGATCCTTTACTTCACCTCGGACTACAAGGGCGAGCGCTACCCCGACGGCCGGCCCAAGCTCTCGGACGACCTGGTCCGGCGCGCGCTGAACATCTCGATCGAAGACGCCTGGGGCGCGATGCGCCAGGCCGGCTTCAACAACCAGTTCGAAGGCAACTGGCAGATGCTTCACGTCGACAAGCCATTCGCCGGCCGGGCGCTCACCGCCCAGTACATGCCGACCCGGCCCGACCTCAGCAAGCCGCTGATCGACACCGCCAAGAAGGAGGGCCGTGTCGGCCAGCCGAACATCTGGCCGATCAACATGCTGCAGACCGGCGACGTCTACGTCGCGGACGGCTACGGCAAGATGGCCGACGGCACCCTCATCGGCGACAACCTCGGCAACTCGATCTACGCCAAGTCGAAGAATGGCGTGGTGTTCGACGGCAGCGTCCGCGACCCCGAGGGCCTGTCGGAGATCAACGGCTTCAACGCTTTCACCCGCGGCTACGACCCCTCGGCCATCCGCGAGATGCAGATGACCCAGATCAACGGCCCGATCCGCATCGGCCGCGCCACCGTGCTGCCGGGCGATCTGGTGCTGGCCAAGAACGAAGGGGTGATCTTCATCCCGGCCTTCATGGCGAAGGACGTGATCGAGCAGTCCGAATTCACCACCATGCGCGACGCCTTCGGTCACCAGATGCTGCGCGAAGGCAAGTTCGATCCGGGCGAGATCGACGCCCGCTGGTCGCCGAAGGTCAAGGCGGCCTTCGAACAGTGGATCAAGCAGCACCCCGACAAGGTCCCGATGTCGCGCGCCGAGCTCGACGACGTGATGAAGCGCAGCAACTGGTAGCGGAAAGGCCGGCCGACGCAGGTGTCGGCCGGCCGCCTCCAAGCCTCAGGCGGAGGGTCGATCCGTCACCCCGGCGACAACCCGTCGCCTCAACGCAACAAATCAATAGGGAGATGACGATGGACTCTGGGAAGCGGCAATTTCTTGCGGCCAGCGCCGGCCTGAGCGTCGGGCTGGCGGCGACGGGCGCGATGGCGCAGGGCGCGGCTGCGGGCGCGACCCGACGGCCCAACGCCCCCCGGCCTTCGCGGGAGCCGTCGGTCAATTCCGGCGTCCAGCCTTCGACGGTGGACTGGAACTACAAGCCCCGCCGCATCAACAAGGTGATCGAGCTCTGGGAAGACAACCAGCCGATCTACTACACCGGCGCGGGCGTGGTTCCCGGCGTCGATCCCTACGAGCAGGGGGTGAAGATGTCCCGCACCTATGCGGACGCCCTCTGCTACGAAACCGAGCACGGCGCGCTCGACTTCACCGCCATCCGCGAGTTCATGCGCGGCGTCCGCGACGGCGGCCCGACCCGCAGCGGCCACCGCTTCCCGGCGGTCTTCGTCTCGACGCCGATCATCGGCCTGGACGAGGCCTACATGCGCGCCAACAGCTGGGTGCTCAGCCAGCTGCTCGACTGCGGCATCATGGGCATCCACATCTGTCACGCGCGGGATCCGAAGGCGATCCAGGTCGCGGCCCAGATGGCGGTGCGCTATCCGTTCGACTATCCGAACACGCCCAAGCTGCCGATGCGCGGCCTCCGCGGCTCGAGCGCCGGCTGGGCGGCGGAGGTGTGGGGCATCACCACCAACAAGTACGTCCACATCGCCGACACCTGGCCGCTCAACCCGCGCGGCGAACTGTTCTTCGGCGTGAAGATCGAGGACACCTTCGCCGACCCGAACACCGCCAAGACGCTGGCCGTGCCGGGCATCTCGATGGCCGAGTGGGGCCCGGGCGACCACAACTACTGGCTGGGCGACCTCGCCAGCATTCCGGAAGACGGGCCGATGGCGGAGAACTACGAGGCCCGCGCCGACATGGCCGGGGTGCGCCAGAACGTCCTCGACCTGTGCAAGAAGAACAGCCTGCGCTTCCTGAACGCCGGCAGCACGGACCCCAACCGGGCGGACTACATCATCAAGCAGATCCAGGACGGGGCGATGGTGATCGAGTCCCGGGAGGACAGCGCAATCATGGGCCGCGAGTTCACCAAGCGTCGAATGCCCGTCTAGCCCAGCGCAGGGGCGCGGCGACCGGCGCGCCGCGGACGGTCGGAGATCGGCAGGGCGTCGCCTCACGGCGGCGCCTTTCCCTTTGCGGCTCAGCCGGGCCGGCTCCTTGTGTGCACGGCCGCCAAAACGTCGCGACGTTTCGGAGGCGCTACAAAATGATACAAAAGGCCGTTGCTCTCCCCGTAGATTGCATGCAACGCTGACATCAAGAGAAGCGGCCTTCAGCGCCGCGACCTTCCCGGCCGCAGCGCCTGCAGGCGGGTGGGCAACACAGGGGGGAGGCGTGGCGGATCGACGGCTCGCGTTCGACCAGACACCCGGCCCTGCGCCGGGCGCCGGGATCCCGGCGGTATCCGGCCACCTTCGTCCGGGGCCCCGGCCGCACACCTTCACCCGCTTCGCAACGTCCGCCAGGGGAGTAGTCCAATGAACGGGTCGGCGCCCGCCGCTGTCGCACGCGTCGGCAAGGTGCGATGGCTGATGGTCTTCCTGGTGTTCGCCGTCGCCGCGGTGTCCTACCTCGACCGCGCCAACATCTCGATCGCCGCGCCGCACATCAAGACGGACCTGGGCCTGTCGGATCGACAGCTGGGCATGGTCTTCAGCGCCTTCGTCTTCGGCTACGCCTTCACCCAGCCGTTCGCCGGCCGCCTGGCGGACCGGTTCGGTCCCTACAAGGTGATCGCGGTCGGGATCCTGTGGTGGAGCGTGCTGACCTCGGCGACCGCGCTGATCCCCGCCGGCTACGCCAATGCGCTGGGACTGATGCTGGCCGTGCGCTTCATCCTCGGCGTCGGGGAGGCGGTCATCTTCCCGGCGGGCAACCGGCTGGTGGCCTCCTGGATCCCGTCTCAAGAGCGCGGGCTGGCCAACGGGCTGATCTTCGCCGGCGTCGGCATCGGCGCGGGGATCGCTCCGCCGTTGATCACCCGCGTCATGCTGGCCCACGACTGGCGCACGGCCTTCCAGATCACGGCGGTCATCGGCCTGGTGGCGCTGGTCGCCTGGATGCTGATGGCCCGCGAAAAGCCGACCGGCCACCCGTGGGTGAAGCCCGCGGAGCTCGCCTACATCGCCTCCGACGAGGTCACCCAGGCCGCCGTGGACTCGCCCAGGCTGGCGAGCTGGGGTTCGATCATCCTCAACAAGCAGGTGGCGCTGCTGACCCTCAGCTACTTCTGCTTCGGCTATGTGGCGTGGATCTTCTTCACCTGGTTCTTCACCTACCTGTCGCAGGTCCGCGGCCTCGATCTGAAGTCCAGCGGCATCTACGGAATGCTGCCGTTCATCGCCATGGCCCTGGCCTCTCCGGCGGGCGGCTGGATCTCGGACCGCCTGTGCCCGCGCTTCGGCAAGCGTATCGGCCGATGCGCTCCGGCGGTGATCGGCATGGCCCTCACCGCGGTGTTCGTGACCATCGCCACCCAGGTCGCCGACGCGCGGCTGGCGGCCGTGGTGCTCGCCCTCGGATCGGGCTCGCTCTACCTGTCGCAAAGCGCCTTCTGGACGATCAGCGCCGACATCGGCCGCTCGTCCGCGGGCTCGGTGTCGGGCGTCATGAACATGGGCTCGCAACTCGGCGGCGCCACCGTGGCGGCCATCACCCCGATTCTGGCGGAGAGCCTCGGCTGGTCCGGGTCCTTCCTGGTCGCCGCCGCCGCCGCCGTGGTGGGGGCGATCGGCTGGATGTTCATCGACCCGACCGCTGCGCTCACAGACAGCCGGTCCAAGAAGACGGTCGTCGAGACCGCGACGGCCTGACGACGACAGCCGACGATACACCGGCGGGGAATAGGGGAGAGCGACCATGAAGAAGCATCTGGCCTATGTTGCGGCGCTCAGCGTCCTGGCCGCCGCTGCCGCCGCGGCGGCGCAGCCGGCCGCCGCGCAAGGGGCCGCCGCACCCCGCAGCGCCCCGGCGCCCAAGCGCATCAACCGCGCCATCGACATCCTGGAGTCGGGCCAGCCGGTCTACTACTCGCAGACCTCCGCTGGCGGCTACGAGGACGGCAAGCGGCTGGCCTCCACCAAGGCCGACTACATCCTCTACGACATGGAGCACGGCCTCTTCGACATCAAGGAACTGCGCGCCTTCATGCAGGGCCTGGCGGACGGCGGGCCGACGCGGACCGGCCACCGCACCCCCACCGTCATCGCCACCCTTCCGATGGCCGGCTCGGACGAAGCCAGCGCCAAGGCCAACGTCTGGATGATCCAACAGACGCTGGCCGCCGGGGTGCACGGCATCCTGCTGTGCCAGACCGAGTCGCCCGAGGCGGCGCGCGTGCTGGTCGAAGCCACCCGCTATCCGTTCGCGCCGCAGGTCCAGGGCCTGAACCACGGCATGCGCGGGGCCGGCAGCCAGGTGTTCGCGGCGAAGATCTGGGGCATCTCGGAAGACGAGTACCTGCGCCGCGCCGACGTCTGGCCGCTGAACCCGGACGGCGAGATCATGCTCGGCGTGAAACTCGAGAATCCGCGCTCGGTGGCGCGCGCCGAGGAGATCACCAAGGTGCCCGGCCTGGCCTTCGCCGAGTGGGGACCGGGCGACCAGGGCTTCTATCTGGTTGGGCGTCCGACGCCGGGGGCGCCGCCCTCGGTCCAGCATCCGGCCATGGTCGCGGCCCGCGCCCGCGTGCTGGCGGCCACCAAGATCGCGCACATCAAGTTCCTCAATTCCTGCTCTGAAAACACTGTGATCGACCAGATCAAGGACGGCACGATGATCTGCACGGGCGGCGATACGCCGGCGGCTGACAAGGGCCGGGCGTTCACCAAGCGCCAGCAGCCCTGGTAGGCCTTTCCGCCGCCGGTACCTGACGGGTCACGAGTCGGCGGGGGCGGTTATTGCCGCGCTTGGCAAAACGCCTCCGCCGAGACGCCGCCGGGCTCCTGTCGACTGATCGGGCGCCGCCCTGTGCGACTCAGCTGTCGACAGTCCTGCCCACGCCATCGCTGGTTGCATACAAAAGCCTTGGCTGTGGCTTGTGAATCCAAAAGCTGTATGCAACATTGGGTTTCTGGTCCCACCGGACGTCGCTCGCGCGGCGCCCGACGGAGACCGGGTCGGGCTTTCGACGGCCCGCTCAGAAAAAGCAAATCCATATCCCGGGAGGGGGCACACATCATGTCGCGTAACCTGAAGGTGGGCGGGTCGCTGATCGCCCTCATCGTAGCCACCTCGTCCTTCGCCACGACGGCCGACGCACAGGGCAGCGCCGCCGCGGCGGCCGCCGCGCCCGCGCAGCTGGAAGAAGTGGTTGTCACCGGGTCGAGCATCCGCGGCGTCGCGCCGGTCGGCTCCAACCTGGTGTCGGTCGGTCAGGAAGCGATCACCAAGACCGCGGCGACCAGCGTGACGGAACTCGTCAACACCGTGCCCGCGATCACCACTGCGGGCTCCACGCCCCAGGGCCAGAGCGCCTATTCCTATTATGCGCCGCAGATCCACAGCCTGGCCGGCAGCGGCAGCAACACCACCCTGGCGCTGGTCGACGGCCTGCGGATGCCGGGCGGCGGCCTGCAGTACGCCCAGACCGACCCGAACATCGTCCCGACCTCGGCGCTGCAACGGGTCGAGGTGCTCGCCGACGGCGCCTCCTCGATCTACGGCTCCGACGCGGTCGCCGGCGTGGTGAACTTCATCACCCGCAAGACCTTCAACGGGCTGCAGGTCAACGGCCGGGCCGGCTCGGCCGACCACTACAAGAGTTACGACCTCAACGCGATCTGGGGGAAGACCTGGGACACCGGCGGCTTCTACATCGCCGGTCAGTACCTGAGCCAGGACCAGCTCGCCAACAAGTTGCGCCCGTTCCTGAGCCAAGGCGACTACCGCAGCGTGGGCGGCAGCAACACCAACCAGTTCACCTGCTCCCCCGCGACCATCCGCACGCCGGCGTCGGGCTCGAACGTCTATCTGTCGCCGTCGGCCACCACGACCATCCCGGGCACGGCGGCCAACGGCCCCTGCAACACCTCGATCTACGGGACCGCGATCCCGGGGGTGGAGCGCGAAGGCGTGATGGCCGTCTTCACCAATGATTTCAGCGACAAGCTCTCGGTCACCGGCAAGTTCATCTACAACCGCCTGCAGACCTTCGCCTCGGGCTTGCCCGGCGCGCTGAACAACATCACCGTCTATGGCCCGGGCTCGGGCAAGGGCGGCCAGATCAATCCGTTCTTCATGGCGCCGGCCGGGGAGCCGGGCGCGACCCAGGAGACGGTCAGCTACCTCGCGCTCAACAGCGCCAACGACTACGGCACGGACAACTACGAGAACAACACCGTCTACCTCACCGGCGTCGCCGACTATAAGCTGACCAACGACTGGTCGATGACGTTCAGCAACGCCATGGCCTGGAGCAACAGCGTCCAGCGCCAGCGCAACGTCTTCTGCTCCACCTGCGCCGTGCTGGACCTCAACGGGACGTCGCAGTCCAACGGCAGCACCACCACCAGCGCGGTCCCCGGCCAGAACATCGTCGCGCTGAACCTGCCGCTGACCACCGCGAACGCCCTGGACGTGTGGGGCAATCGCACCTCAGACGCCGTGCTGAAGCAGCTCTACGTCAACAACACCCAGACCCAGCACCTCAACATCTTCTACCAGACCAAGTTCGAGGTTCAGGGCAAGCTCTTCGACCTTCCGGCCGGCGCCGTGCGGATGGCCGCCGGGGCGGAATACATGTGGGTGAAGCAGAACGTCGACGCGGTCAGCCCGAACAACACCAGCAACACCAGCCTGGGCGCGCGCTACTTCGTGTCCAACCTGGGCCCGCGGAAGGTGAAGTCCGGCTACGTCGAGTTCCTGTTCCCGTTGATCTCCGAGGGCATGGGAGTGCCGTTCGTCCAGGCCCTCGATGTCAACATCTCGGGCCGGATCGACAATTACAGCGACTTCGGGTCCACGAAGAACCCGAAGATTGCCGCCAACTGGCAGGTCAACGACTGGATCAAGCTGCGCGGCAACTACGCCAAGTCGTTCGTGGCGCCGCCGCTGAACCAGGTCGGCGACCCGAGCCAGGGCTATCTCCGGGGCGCCACCGGCACCAACGCCAGCACCCAGATCGCGGTGCCCTTCGCCCTCTATCCCGAAGTGCGCAACGTGCCGGGCTGCCAGACGGTGACCGGCCCGACCTGCACCGTCGGCGGCACGCTCAACCCGGGCCTGGACCGTTCCCTCGGGGCCGGGTTCGCGGGCGTCGTGCCGCAGACCGGCGACAGCTGGTCGGTCGGCGTCGACTTCAGCCCGCCCTTCATCCCGGGGCTGGTCGCCAACGTCACCTACTGGGCCAACACCTTCACCGGCGGCGTCGCCTCGCCGGCCCAGCCGCTGATCATCAACTCCGCGGCGCTGCACAACCGCCTGACCATCTGCCCCTCCGGCTGCACCCCCGAGCAGGTGCGGGTGTTCACCAACGTCGACAACGGCGCGACGGTCGGGGCTACCTTGCCGCCCACCGTATACTTCATGATCAACCGCGACGTCGGCAACGTCCTGAACCTGGACGTGCAGGGCATCGACGCAATGTTCAGCTACCGCATCCCGACCGATGCGCTAGGGACCTTCACGCTCGGCGGTTCGCTCACCTACTTCACCAAGTTCGACCAGGACTTCGGGGACGCGCCGTTCAGCGTGCTGAACACCTCCGGCTACAACTCGCAGTTCCCGTCGATCCAGACGAAGGCCCGCGGGCAGGTCGGCTGGCAGAAGGGTCCGGTGGCGGTGGACGTGTTCGCCAACTACACCGGCAAGTACCACAACTGGATCAACACCTCGATCCTGCCGGTGCTCAGCGACGCCTCGGGCAATCCGATCGGCGGCGGCGACCCGGTCAAGGCCGACCTGACCTTCGACGTGCACGCCTCCTACGAGTTCGAAGGCGATCTGCTGAACGGCAGCCAGGTCTACATCGACGTCAAGAACCTCTTCGACAAGGACCCGCCGTTCTACAACGGCAACACCACCGGGGTCGGCGTCGGCGCCTGGGGCTTCAACGGCTTCACGTCCAACGCGCTGGGCCGCCTGATGTCGGTCGGCTTCCGGGCCGCGTTCTAAGGCGCCGGAGAGCCGGGCAGGCCATTGCCGGCGGTGGGAGGTTCTTTCCCGCCGCCGGCGACCGCCGCCAGGCCGGCCAGCGTTCCAAAATCAACAGCGTGCCGTCGGGGAGACCGCCAGATGAAGATCGCCGCCCACCTACTCGCCGCCGCCGTCCTGATGGGGGCGTCCACGGTCGCCCACGCCCAGCTCGCGGTCTCCGCCAACGACGGAAAGCAGCTGCGTCCGGGGGATCCGCCGAGCGCGCGCACCGCGGACAGCATCTCCGTCATCGACCTGCGCCGTTACCCGCCCAAGGTGCTCGGCTCCGTGGCTGCGCCGGCCAGCATGATCGGCGCGCCCTCGGCCGTGGCGGTCGCCCGCAACGCCAGCTTCGCCATCGTCACTGCGGGCCAACGGCTCAATGCGGCGGGCTCGCTCGAGCTGGCGGGCGTGGTCTCGGTGGTCGATCTCGCCCAGCCGAGCGCGCCGAAGATCCTGCAGACGCTGGAGGTCAGCCCCGGCGCGGCCGGCGTCACGATCAATCGCGCCGGAACCCTGGCGCTGGTCGCCAGCAACAGCAACGACACGATCTCCGTCTTCACTGTGGCCGGCAAGAAGCTGACGCCGGCGGGCAAGGTCCAATTGCCGGCGGGATACCACCCCACCGACGTGGTCTTCGCCCCCGACGCCAAGTCCGCCATGGTGGTCGGCCAGGGCGTGGGCAAGCTGGTCCGCCTCGACGTCAAGGGCTCCCAGGTGACGGTGAGCGATACGGCGGTCACCACCGGCGTGCAGCCCTACGGCGCCGTCTACAGCCCCGACGGCCGCGTCGCCTACAACACCAACCTCGGCGGCCGGCCGCGGCCCGAAGGCGCGCCGAAGCCTGCGCCCGGCGGTCCGCCCGTGGTCGGCACCATCACCGCCGTCGACCTGGCGACCAAGGCCGTGAACAGCATCGACGTCGGCGTGACGCCGGAGCACGTCGCCCGCTCGAACGACGGCAAATACCTGGCCGTGGTGGTGGCCAACGGCTCGGCCGCGGCCCCGACCGCTCCGGGCTACCACCCCTACGGCCTGCTGCAGGTCTATCGCGTGCGCGGAACCCAGGTCACGCGGGTGGCGGAGGCCCATTCGGGGGGCTGGTGCCAGGGCGCGATCTTCAGCGACGACGGCCGAACGGTGCTGCTGCAGTGCGCGCTCGGCAAGGACATCGAAGTCTACCGCTTCGACGGCAAGGCGCTGACCCGCGACGACGCCGCGACGCTGAAGTTCGACGCCCGGCCGGGCTCGATCGCGACGGCAGGCAGCCGGTAGGACGTCGCCCTGCGCGAGGTTCGGCCGGCGGTCTCAGGGGAGGCAGCCATGAATAAACGCGAGTTCCTCAGCGCCGGCATGGGCGTGGGCGTCGGCCTGGGTCTGGCGGCGGCGCGCGCCGCCTCCGCCCAGCCCCTGACGGCCGACCAGCTGCGCATCCAGCGTGAGACCCGGCGTGCGGCCGAGGTCCCTCACCGCAAGGTGAAATCGACGCTGATGTTCAAGAGTCCCGAGGGCTATCCCAACGGCATGGATGTCGCGCCGGAGGGCTTCTGGGTCGCCGAGCAACTCACCGTCGAAGGCATCGGCTCGTCGTCGAACGTCAACCTCCTGGACATGAACGGCAAGCTCCTGAAGACCGTTCGCACGGAATCCAAGAACACCAGCGGCCTGGCCTACGGCGGCGGCTATCTCTGGGTCGGCGGCAACGCCGAGCCGAACGGCATCTACCAGACCGACCTGAACTCCCGGCTGGTGGCGCGTCGGGACATCCCGCTGGGCGGCGGCGGCGACCACGGCGCGGCCTACCATGCCGGCAAGCTCTACCTCACCGCCAACCGCCTGCGCGGCATCCTGCGGGTCGACGCCAAGACCTGGGCGCCGGAATACCTCATCCCCTGGACCTTCCCGCGCACCCACGACCTCGCCTACGACAACGGCGCCCTGTGGATCGTCACCGGCACAGGCGTCGGAGCCGGGGAGATCGCCGGCCTCGCCAAATACGATGCGGCCACCGGCGTGCTGCTGGAGACCGCCGAGTTCGTCCCGGGCAGCGCCGACCCGCATGGCCTCGCCTGCCGCGACGGCGTCCTCTACAGCTGCGACGCTGGCGTGCACCCGGGCTGGGAGCTGCATCGCAGCCCAGGCAGCGGCTACATCTTCCGCATCGACTTCGTCTGAGGATCGGGCGACGGCGTACGCCTCGATGCGCCAATCTGTTGCGGCAGGGCGCCCTGGCCTATCCGCCCATTGCTGATGTAGTGGATCGGCGTTCGCACCGACGCCGCTGCGATCACGGGATCGCAGGAGGCGAGGTGACACTGGCCCGCAAGATCGTCTCGGCCATTCCGCCGCGCCTGCTCCGGCAATTCCTGAGCTTCGCCTCGGTCGGGGTGGCGGCCGTGGCGGTCCATTACACGGTGCTGGCGATCCTCGTGGAGGTCCTTGGGCGGGGGAAGGTCCTGTCCACCACCATCGGCTTCTTCACCGGCGGGGCGGTCAGCTACAGCCTCAACCGCTGGCTGACCTTCGACGCCCGGCCGGCGCTCGCCGCCAGCTTCCTCAAGTTCCTGGCCCTGATCGCCATCGGCGGGGCGATCAATGCGGCGATCGTCGCGGCGCTCATTCGCGTCGGCCTGCATTACCTCGCAGCCCAGGTCGTCGCGACCGGCGTGGTGCTGTTCTGGAATTTCGGCTCGGCGCGCCTGTTGGTTTTCGGCGGCGCCCGCCCCGGCGACGATGCGGACGAGCCCGTCGGCTGAGCCGTCAGGGCGTCCGCAGGATGCCGGGCGGCAGGGGCGGGATGCTGCGCGGCGCCGGCTGGACGAGACCGTAGCTCGCCAGCGGCAGGGTCCTGGGCGCGTCGGTGGCGAGCGTCTGGCGGTAGGCTTCGAAATTCGCCGCGCCGAGCCCGAGCGTCGCTGCGAGGAGCGCCGCCGGCGCGGCGCGCGGGGCGATCGCACACAGCGTCAGGGCCAGCGACGCGGCCACGGCCGGCCCGTATTCGGGGGCGAACAGGAAGGCCAGCGGGCGCTGGTAGGCGCAGTGCAGCAGGAAGCCGAACAGTCCGAACAGCGGGATGAAGATCGGCCCGCGCCGCAGCCGCCAGACACCGACCGCCAGCCCCGCCACCGCCAGCAGGTTGACCAGCCAGGCCAGCGGCAGCTCAGGACTGACCAGGCCCACTGCGTGCAGGCCGCCGTAGAAGGCCGAGGTGTCGGCGGTGACGTACTTGCCCTCCCGGAAGATATCCAGCAGGCGGCCCATCAGCCGGTTGTAGAGGCCGTACCAGGTGATCGCCATGCCGATGGCGATGATCCCCAGGCCCGCCAGCACCGCCAGGACATGCTCCGGAATCCGCCGGATGTTCTCGGCGAGGAAGGCCCGGATCCGCCGCCGCAGCAGGCTGTCGTAGCGCACCTGGGCGAACAGCCAGGCCATGGCGTTGGTCACCGTCAGCGAATAGGCGAGCGCGAACATCGCGGCCGAGTGGAGGCCGCGGCGGGCGGGGTCGGCGGGGACCCGCCGCGCCATGATGAACACGCCCAGCACGGTCAGCCCGCCGAGGAAGTGCTCCTCCGGCATCCCCGCCCAGTAGATGAAGCTGCCGAACGCGGCGCCGAACAGCACCGCCGCCGCCGCCGCCAGCCGCCGGCAGTCCCAGGTGCGCAGGCAGGCATAGAGCGTCAGGGCGAAGGCTGCGCCGTTGAACGCCGACAGCAGTTGGAACGGCCGGCGCATATCCGTCGCGCCGGCGAACAGGTGCTGGAAGGCGATGCAGACCAGGCCGAACAGCGGATGCACGTTCAGCCGGTGGAAGCTGGACAGCGGATCGAGGTAGTTGCGGGTGATCCGGTCGAAGTCGGCGTTGAAATAGTCGGGATCCTGCGGGATCCGCGCCCCGGTGAGCGACCACAGGTAGGCGGCGAAACCCCCGACCAGCACCGCCAGCGCGCAGCCGACCACGAGGTCCGCCAGCATGGATCGATTGGGCCTCAAGCGGCTCTCCCAACGTGGCTCCCGCACCCCGGCAGGAGAGCAAATTCCTCGGCGGCGAAGCTAGGCGGCGGCGCAGGCCGATTCAAGCCGCAACCGCCACCGCGGGAAGGGGGCTGGCGATCGCAGTCCAGTCACTGCAATCGGCGAAAATAACGCTGTTCGCCCAGCGTCGCGCATGCCAAGCTTCCCTTACGGCAACTTCGGGGAGGAATTGTCGATGCACCACGTTTACGTCTTGCCGGTGCAAGCCGGTTGGCTCGTGACGACGAGCGTCCTGAAGGCCACGCTCGCGTTCCGGTCGGGCGCTCAGGCCGAGGCCCAGGGACGCAGGCTCGCCACCTGCCTGGCTTCCGGAGGCGCCACGGCCTGGCTCGTCATCCACGACCGGTCGGGCACGGTGATCGAGCGGAGCGTCTACCGGCCAGTCGCATATTCCGCAGCCACCGCTCACCGCGAGACGGAGTTGCGCCCAGCTTCTGCACCCAGAGAAACCATTGCGCCGCGATCCGGACCTGCGGTCGAGACGGTCTCTGCGGACACGGCTTTCGCCTAGCCTTGGCCGGCGATAGCTCCTGGGAACCGGCGTCAGCCCTACGAAGTTGAGCAAGCGCAGGGGCGCTACGGGCGCCTACGCAGCGTGCTCTGCGGATCGAGCTTGAGGAGGTCACGTTGAGAGCTCCCAACCTGCATGCGCCGCACTTCCACCTCCCCCGATTTCGCCGCCACGCCAGGGCCGATGTCGCCCCGGCGCATCGTCATCCGCTGTTCCTGCGGTTGGAAGGCTTCGAGAACGTCATCGATGTTGCAGTGATCGCGCTCATCGTCCTGCTGGCCGCAGCGATGGTCTACGGTCTGCTGACCGCGACGGATCACCCTGCCTACTTCGATCGGCTCACAGGCTGACAGATCGCCGGCCCGGTCAGCAGTCCGGGGCGGAGGCAGGGGTGTTGGAGTTGGCAAGCAGCTCGCGGCGCGTTGGCTGCTGCTTTCAAGGTGAAGACAGGCGCTAAAATCTGGCGCGAAATTGCCCGCCCTTGATGAAAAAAGGCGCTTACGGCGAATCTCCCGAGAGACCCGCGCGAGGCGTTGCGGTGGCGGCCCGGGAGGGACTCGAACCCCCGACCTTGGCTTTAGGAAAGCCCTGCTCTATCCGGCTGAGCTACCGGGCCACGCGGAGGGCGTGATAGCCTAACGGGGCGGGCCTGCAAACGGCGGCGGCCGAATTGGATTCCGGGGGGAGGTCTGCCATGGCGGTCACGCGTCATTTCCGTGTGCTCTACGTACAGGTGCTGATCGGCGTGGCGCTGGGGGTGCTGGTCGGCGCGCTCTGGCCGCACGTCGGCGCCTCGCTGAAGCCGCTGGGCGACGCCTTCGTCTCGCTGATCAAGATGGCCGTGGCGCCGGTGATCTTCTGCACCGTGGCCGGCGGCATCGCGCGGATGGGCGACCTGAAGGCGTTCGGACGGTTGGGCGCGCGGACGCTGTTCTATTTCGAGGTGGTCTCGACGGTGGCCCTGGTGCTCGGCCTGGTCGTCGGCCACCTGGCGCATCCGGGCCAGGGCTTCAATGTCGATCCCGCCACGCTCGACCCGAAGATCGGCGCCGAATACGCCGCCAAGGCGGCGCACAGCACCGGCGTGGTCGACTACCTGCTGAAGCTGATCCCCGACACCTTCGTGGGCGCCTTCACCGGCGGCCAGCTGCTGCAGGTGCTGGTGATCGCCGTCCTCACCGGCTTCGCCTGCACGCGGATGGGCGAGTTCGGCGAGCGGGTCTCCGACGTGCTCGACGGCATCGCCAAGCTGTTCTTCGGGATCATCGCGGTGATCGTGAAGCTGGCGCCGATCGGGGCCTTCGGGGCCATGGCCTTCACCATCGGCAAGTACGGCCTGGGCGCGCTGGTCAACCTGGGCGCGCTGATCGGGACCTTCTACCTGACCTCGATCCTGTTCGTGCTGGTGGTGCTGGGCGCCATCGCCGCGCTGTCGGGCTTCTCGATCCTGAAGTTCGTGGCCTACATCCGCGAGGAGCTGCTGATCGTCCTCGGCACCTCGTCGTCGGAGTCGGTGCTGCCGCAGATCATGCTGAAGCTGCAGCGCCTGGGGGCGGGCAAGACCACCACCGGCCTGGTGATCCCGACCGGCTACAGCTTCAACCTCGACGGCACCAACATCTACATGACGCTGGCGACCCTGTTCCTGGCGCAGGCGACCAACACGCCGCTCAGCTGGGGGCAGGAGCTGAGCCTGCTGGGCATCGCCATGCTGACGTCCAAGGGCGCCAGCGGGGTGACCGGCGCGGGCTTCATCACGCTCGCGGCGACGCTGGCGGTGATCCCCGACCTGCCGATCGCCGCCCTGGCCCTGCTGGTCGGCGTCGACCGCTTCATGAGCGAGTGCCGGGCCCTGACCAACCTGGTCGGCAACGGCGTGGCCACCCTGGTCCTCGCCGGCTGGGAAGGAGACCTCGACCGCGAAAAGCTGAAGGCCGAACTCGACCGCGGCCCAGACGCGAGGCTGGAGCCGGAGCCTGTGCTGGCCGCCGCCGAGGCGGATTAGGCCGCATACGAAAACGCCCGGCGGTGAGGCCGGGCGTCTCGAACGCAGGTGGGTGGGTCGGGCCGGCCTTAGGCGGCGACCGCCTTCACCAGCGACTTGTTGAGGATGCCGATGGCGGCGTCGCGGTCGATCCGCTCGATGGCGGCGACTTCGCGAGCCATGCGGTCCAGCGCCGATTCATAGAGCTGGCGCTCGGAATAGGACTGTTCCGGCTGGTTCTCGGCGCGGTGCAGGTCGCGCACCACCTCGGCGATGGAGATCAGGTCGCCGGAGTTGATCTTGGCTTCGTATTCCTGGGCCCGGCGCGACCACATGGTGCGCTTCACGCGCGCGCGGCCCTTCAGGGTGGTCAGCGCCTGGGAGACCACGTTGGTCTCGGCCAGCGGGCGCAGGCCGGCGGTCTTGGCCTTCGCGGTCGGCACGCGCAGCGTCATCTTTTCGTGGTCGAAGGTGATGACATAAACCTCAAGCTTCAGACCGGCGACTTCCTGGGTTTCGATCCCCTGCACCTGACCCACGCCATGCGCGGGGTAGACGACGTGATCGCCAACCGAGAAATCGTGACCGTTCTTGCTCATCGAGAAACCCTCTCAAATCCTTTGTCCGTAATCATCTCGGACCGCTGACGCGAGCTCCCGCCAAGCGACAAAGCCTCGTCTTCCGCGGAAGATCGCGGTGGCGTTATCGTTGGATGCGGAAGTAGACCTCTTAAGACACCCTTGGCCTTTTCCGGGGGTAACCGGCCCGGACGGCTGATCTTCAGGAAGACGCGCAAGGCACAGCCTCATCGTCACGTCCCAAGAGGGCATAGCATAAAATTAAGCCGAATGAAAGGCTTGCCCCGGCGGGCGGACCGCCATCCCGGGCCGGGTGGCGAGGCCTCTAGGAGCCTCGGCCGGGCTTCTCGGAGAAGTATTTCTCAAGCTTGCCGGTTTCCCGCTCGAACGTTTCGGCGTCCGCCGGCGGCTCGCCCTTCACCGTGATGTTCGGCCAGACGCGCGAATATTCGGAATTGATTCGCAGCCACTTGCCGTCGGGATCGTCCTCGGTGTCGGGCTTGATGGCGTCCACCGGGCACTCCGGCTCGCAGACGCCGCAGTCGATGCATTCGTCCGGATTGATCGCCAGGAAGTTCTCGCCCTCATAGAAGCAGTCGACCGGGCACACCTCCACGCAGTCCATGAACTTACATTTGATGCAGGGATCCATCACGATGTAGGTCATGGCGGACTGAAAGCTCCGGCGACGTTCCCTCTCGAAAGGGGCGCGGGTTTTTCACGGCGTGGCCGCCGCTTGTCAATGCCGCGGTCAGCTTGGCGTCACCAAGAAATCTGCAAGCGCGGATAGAGGCTTGCGTCGCGATCAGCGGCCGACGAGGGCCCGCTTCCAGGCGAAGGCGACCGAAGGGCCGAACCGGTTCTCGCCGGTGTCGCCGGGAACGGCGCCGATCCAGACGATCAGCGCCAGCTCGAGCAGCAGTCCGACGCCCAGGGCGGCCTCCATCGAGATGACCATCATCAGCGGCAGGCAGGCGGCCGGCGCCACAGCGGCGAGGAGCGCCCACCAGCCGGTCCGGCCGAAGTCATGGATCCGGCGCGCCTGCACCAGCGCCAGGACGACGGTCAATGCGGAGTTCGCCGATCTCAGTCCGGGAATGAAGCTCAGGGCGAAGCCGAGAGCGAAGATCATCGCCACCAGGAGCCAGTACTCGCGGCGGCCCGACCGGCCGGCCAGCCATGGGCGCCGCCGTGACGGCGCATCTGCAGTCGGATCGGTCATTCGCTGGTCCCCCCAGACTTAGCTTGGCTGGAACGTAGGGGGAACGTCAGGCCGCGTCCAGGGAAGAATAGAGCGCCCGCGCCTCCGCCGGCGGTCCGCGGCGCTCGCCCGTCGCTTCCACCGCCACCGCGATCAGCTTGCCGCCGACCGCGAACACCAGGATGTCGCCGACCTTCACCGGGCGCGCGGACTTGTCGAGCCGGGTCTCCTGGCCGTGGCGGGTCAGCCGCACGCGGCCTTCCTCGACGAACTTGGCCGCCAGCGAGCGGGTCTTGAAGAAGCGCGCGCGCCACAGCCAGACGTCCGCGCGGCAGGCGTCGTCGCTCATGCGCGCACCGCCTTGGGCCTCCGCCGGCGGCGGGGGCGACGGGCGGAAGCCGGGGCCGCCTGAGGCTGCAGGGCCGCGAGCGCCGCGAACGGCGAGTTCGGCCGGGCGCCCGGCGCCGGGGCAGGCCGGTGCTCGCCGCGGCGACGCCAGGCGATCGGCTCGCCGGCTTTGGCCCGGTTGGCAGGCGCGAAGCCCAGGCCGCGGAGGATGTCCTGGGCCTCGGTCTCGCTCCAGCCGAGCGCCTCGCGGGCCTGGTCGGACAGCAGGACGCCGGGCCCGCGCTTCTCACCGGCCCGCAGCAGTTCGTCCAGCCGCTCCAGTTGCTCCACCGGCACGGCATGGTCCCGCACGGCGCGCAGGCCGTAGGCGGACAACACCCGCGGGCCGGGGGCCGGCTGCGGCAGCCGGCTCAGGCGGTCGGCGGCCGGCCGCCAGTGGGGCGCCTCGCGCGCCGCCAGCGCCTGGGTGAGCGCGCGGGCCTGGGGCTTCAGCAGGCCGGGCATGTAGAGCGAGAAGGCGCCGATGCGGACCCCCAGGCTGCGCAGGGCGCGGCGTTCCACCTGGCTCAGCGCGCGGGTCTCGGTCCGCACCTCCGCCCGGTCCAGCACGCCGCCGGATTCGATCAGCCGATAGGCGAGGCCGCGGGCGAGCCCGTTGACCTTGCCGTCGGCCACCGCGGCCTCGAGCTTGCGCAGGGGCGCGAGGCGGCGCGCGGCCTCGCTGGCCACGAAGGCTTCCAGCCGGCGCGCCGCGCGCTGGCGGGCCGGCTCGGGACCGAGCTCGCCGAGCAGGCGCACGCGCGGCGCGAACGGCTGGCCGCCGGACAGCACGCCCGCCGCGTCGCCGCGCCAGACCACCACCGCGTCGGGCGTCAGCAGGAAGGCCTCGTCCGGCTCGCCCGCCAGCCGGCCCAGGCGCCGGGCGATCTCGGGTCCCACCGCATGGGTGGCGGCCGCCCGCAGCGCCTTCTCCTCGAGCACCGAGGCGCCGTGCGCAGCCTCGAACTGCACGCCGGTCAGCTTGCCGACGTAGTGGCCCTCGACGGTGACGGCGCCGTCGGCGGCGACGCCGGCCAGCATCTCCTCGCGCACCCGCAAGCCGCGCATGAGGGCGCTGGTCCGCCGGTCGACGAAGCGGGCCATCAGCTTCTCGTGCAGGGTGTCGGAGAGCCGGTCTTCCAGTCCCCGCGTCTTGCCCTGCCAGCCGGCGGCGTCGGCCAGCCAGTCCGGCCGGTTGGCGACGTAGGCCAGCGTGCGGACGTTGGAGAGCCGCGTCGCCAGGGCGTCGATGTCGCCGTCGGTGCGGTTCACGTAGGCGTACTGGTGCGCGATCCAGTCCTCCGGGATCCGCTGCCGGCCGGTGGTCAGGTGGAAGAAGAAGTCCTTCACCAGCCGCACGTGCTCCTCGGCCGCCACCTTGCGGAAGTCCGGCGTCTGGCAGACGTCCCACAGGCGGAACAGCGCCGAGCGGTCGCGGGCGCGGTCGGTCACGGCCGGGTCGGAGGCCAGTTGGCGCAGGGTGGTCTCGTCCAGCGCCTCGGCCGACAGCTGCAGGCCCTCGCGGTCCGGCGTCTGGGCCAGCGAGCGCATCAGGTTGGCGAGCGACGAGAAGTCGAGCCTGGGATTGCGCCATTCGGCGCCCAGCACCGGCTGGAAGTGATGCTCCTCCACCGCCTGCACGAGGTCGGGGTCCATGTCCTCGGCCTCGCCGGTGACGCCGAAGGTCCCGTCGCGCTGGTAGCGGCCGGCGCGGCCGGCGATCTGGCCGACTTCCTGCGGATGCAGGAAGCGAGTGCGCTTGCCGTCGAACTTGCGCAGGCCGGCGAAGGCCACGTGGTCGACGTCCATGTTCAGGCCCATGCCGATGGCGTCGGTGGCCACCAGGAAGTCGACCTCGCCGGACTGGTAGAGGGCGACCTGGGCGTTGCGGGTGCGGGGCGAGAGCGAGCCCATCACCACCGCCGCGCCGCCGCGCTGCCGACGGATCAGTTCGGCGATGGCGTAGACCTGGTCGGCCCCGAAGGCGACGATGGCCGAGCGCCGGGGCAGGCGGGTCAGCTTCTTCGGGCCGGAATAGGTGAGGTGGGAGAACCGCTCGCGCGAGGTGATCTCGGCGTGCGGCAGCAGGCGGCGGACCAGCGGCGCCATGGTGGCGGCCCCCAGCAGCATGGTCTCCGCCGTGCCGCGGGCATGCAGCAGGCGGTGGGTGAAGACGTGGCCGCGCTCGGGGTCGGCGCAGAGCTGGATCTCGTCGATGGCCAGGAACTCGACCTCGCGGGAGAGCGGCATCGCCTCCACGGTGCAGACGAAGTACTGCGGCCGCGGCGGGACGATCTTCTCCTCGCCGGTGATCAGGGCCACGCAGCGGGCGCCGCGCGCCTTGACGATGCGGTCGTAGATCTCGCGCGCCAGCAGCCTGAGCGGCAGGCCGATCATGCCGGAGGCGTGGCCCAGCATCCGCTCCACCGCCAGGTGGGTCTTGCCGGTGTTGGTTGGCCCAAGCACCGCCACCAGCCGGGGCGGAGCCGCGCCAGTCGGGCGATGGCTCATGGGAAGAAAATGGGGTTGGCGCGAGAGTCGGACAAGCGAAGCCTTGAGGGCGACGACGAGGGGGCAGGGAACGCCTCGTGACCGGGCAACGCTTCCAACTCCTACGCAAAAACCTGCACTGTGGAGAATGACTCCCAAACGCCACGATCCGTTCCGTGCGCCGCCATCTGAAGCCCGGCGTGCGTCGGCGCCGCCTAGTCCAGCGTGCGCCGGTAGCGGGCCATGGCGAGCGCCGTGACCACGCAGACGAAGGCCAGCAGCGCCAGCAGCTCGCGCCACTGATCGCCCAGGCCCTGGCCCTTCAGCAGCGAGCCGCGGACCACCCGCAGGAAGTGGGTCACCGGGATCAGCTGGCCGATCGCCTGGGCCCACGCCGGCATGCCGCGGAACGGGAACATGAAGCCGGACAAGAGGATCGAGGGCAGGATGTAGAAGACGCTCATCTGCATGGCCTGCAGCTGCGAGCGGGCGAGGGTGGAGATCAGGAATCCCAAGGCCAGCGAGCCGATGATGAACAGGCTGATGGCCAGCGTCAGGCCGATCCAGCCGCCGGCCATCGGCACGCCGAACAGGAAGCGGGCCAGCAGCAGGATGATGGTGGTCTGCACCAGCCCGACCATGACGTAGGGCGTCAGCTTGCCGACCATCACCTCGATCGGCTCCAAGGGCGTGGCCAGCAGGCTCTCCATCGTGCCGCGCTCGGTCTCGCGGGTGACGCTCAGCGCGGTCATCATCACCAGCGTCATCGACAGGATCACCCCCAGCAGGCCGGGGACGATGTTGAAGGCGGTGACGGCCTCGGGATTGTAGCGGGCGTGCACCACCACATCGAACGGCGGCTGGCCCTGGCCCAACGGGCTGAGCGCGCCCTTCAGGTCGTGGGCCAGCGCCTGGGCGGGCAGGGCGGCCAGCGCCGCCACCGCGCCGCCGGTGGCCGCCGGGTCGGTGGCGTCGGCCTCGACCAGGATCTGGGCCTTGTCGCCGCGCGCCACGCGGCGGGTGAAGTCGCCGGGAATGGTGACCGCGAACTGCACCTCGCCGCGGCGGATCATGGCGTCCAGCTCGGCCGGGCTGCGCGCCTGGGCCACCACGTCGAAGAAGGCGGAGTTCTTCAGCGCCGCGCCCACCGAGCGGGCGAAGCGGCTGTCCTCCTGCACCAGCACCGCGGTCGCCAGGTGGCGAGGCTCGGTGTTGATCGCATAGCCGAACAGCATCAGCTGCACGACCGGCAGCACCAGCACCATGGCGTAGGTCAGGCGGTCGCGGGTGAGCTGCTTGAACTCCTTGACGAGGATCGCCAGCACCCGGCTGGCGGAAAAGCCGTTCATGCGAAGTTGTCCTCCGCCTGGCCCATCAGCTGGATGAAGACGTCCTCCAGCGTCGGCTCGACCTCGGTCCAGCGGTACGGAGCCCGGCGCCAGGGCGCGACAGCCGCCTCCAGGGCGGCGCGGTCGGTGCCGCTGACGTGCAGGGCGGCGCCGAACGGAGCGACGGTCTCGACCCCCGGCTTGCCGGCCATCTCGTGCGCCAGCCGGCCGATGTCCGGTCCCTCGCCGTGGAAGGTGATCAGGCCGGCGCGCTGCACCACCTCCTGCGCCGTGCCGCGGGCGATCAGCTTGCCGTAGCTGATGTAGGCGATCTCGTGGCAGCGCTCGGCCTCGTCCATGTAGTGGGTGGAGACCAGCACGGTCAGGCCCTGCTCGGCCAGGACGTGGATCTCGTCCCAGAAGTCGCGCCGCGCCTTGGGATCGACGCCGGCGGTGGGCTCGTCCAGCAGCAGCAGGCGCGGCTCGTGCAGGGTGGCCGACGCCAACGCCAGGCGCTGCTTCCAGCCGCCGGAAAGCGTGCCGGCCAGCTGGTCGCGGCGGGCGGCGAGGCCCAGGCGCTCCAGCGCCTGGTCGACCCGCTCACGACGGCGGTCGAGGCCATAGACCCGGGCGGTGAACTGCAGGTTCTCGGCGATGGTCAGGTCCTCGTAGAGCGAGAACCGCTGGGTCATGTAGCCGGTGCGCCGCTTGATCTGGTCGGCTTCGCGGATGATGTCGAAGCCCAGGCAGGTCCCGCGCCCGCTGTCGGGGGTGAGCAGGCCGCAGAGCATGCGCAGGGTGGTGGTCTTGCCCGAGCCGTTCGGCCCCAGGAAGCCGCAGATCCGGCCCTCCGCCACCTGGATGGTGACGTCGTTGACGACGTGCTTGTCCCCGAAGCTCTTGTTCAGGCCGGCGACGTCGATGGCCAGTGTCACGGCCCGGCCCTCAAGGCGATCACGTCCACCGGCTGGCCGGGATTGAGCCGGACGCTGGGCTGGGCCTCCACCAGATAGACCAGGCGGTCGCGGGTCTCGCGGCTGTAGATGACCGGCGGGGTGAACTCGGGGCGCGGACTGATGTAGGCGATCTTCGCCGTCATCCCCCTGGCGCAGCCGTCGCAGGAGAAGCGGACCACGCCGCCGGGACGGTAGGCGGCCAGCTGCCGCTCGGGCACGAAGAACCGCACCTTGATCCGGGCGTCCGGGAGCAGGGAGAGGATCGGCTGGTTGGCGTTGGCCCATTCGCCCTGCTGGTAGAAGACGTCCTCCACGCGGGCGGCCTCCGGCGCGATCGGCGCCACGTCGGCCAGCCGGGCCGCGGCGCCGGTGAGGCTGGCCTGCGCCTGGCTGACCCGGGCGTCGGCGGCGCGGATCTGGTCCTCCCGGGCGCCAAGCGTGGCGGCGTCGCGCTGGCGCCGGGCGGCGGCGACCTGGGCCGCGGCGGTCTGGGCGGCGGCGCGGGCGTCGTCCAGCGCGGCGCGAGACTCGTAGCCCTTACCGGCCAGGATCGAGACCCGCCGCAACGCCGCCTGGGCGTCGCGGGCGCGGGCCTCGGCGGCGGCGATATTGGCCTCAAGCACCGCGAGCTCCACCGGCCGCTGGCCCTTGCGGGCGTCGATGGCCTGGGCCTGTGCGGCGGCGAGGTCGGCGGCGGCCTGGTCGCGCAGGGACCTGGGTTGCTGGGGGTCCACCACGAACAGCGCGTCGCCCGCTTTCACCTCCTGGCCGCGGACCACGTGCATGGCCCTGACCGTGCCCGCCACCGGCGCGGCCAGGTAGAGCGGCTCGCCCTCCACATAGCCGGACAGGGTCGCGGTGCGGCCCAGGCGCGGGATCAGCACCAGGGCGGTGACGATGGCGACCGCCGCCAGGATCAGGGCTGCGACCAGCAGGCGTTGGCGGCTCACGCGTGCGCCTCCTCGGTCAGCAGTCCGGTGAGCAGGGTCTCGATGTGTTGGCGCATCAGCGCCGGCAGGTCGAAAGGCCGCGCGCCCACGGGCACGAAGGTCTCGCGCCAGATCACGCCCACCAGCATGGGCGCGACGAACTGGACGGCGTAGGCGCGGGGGTCGCCGGGGCGGACCTCGCCGCGCGCCTGGGCGGCCCGGATCGCGTCGGTCATCGCGTCAAGCGCCTGGGCCACCAGCTCGTCGTGCCAGACGCGGGCCAGCTCGGGGAAGTTCCGGGCCTCGCCGATCACCATCTTCACCACCCCGCCGACGGGCAGGCGCTCGACCACCTCGGCCAGCCGCCCGGCGATCAGTCGCAGCAGGTCGGAGATCGGGCCCGGGTGGGCGGCGATGGCGGTGCGGATCAGATGCAGGTTGGGGGCGATGGCCTGCTCCACCACCGCCCGGAACAGGTCCTGCTTGGTGGCGAAGTAGAGGTAGAGGGCGCCCTTCGACACGCCGGCGCGGGCGGCGATCTCGTCGAGCTTGGCCGCCGCAAACCCCTTCTCCGCGAACACCGCCAGCGCCGCGTCGATGATCTCGCTGGGGCGCTCGGCCTTGCGGCGGCGGAACTTGGGCTGGCCGGACGGAAGCATGATATCCACTGATAACTGACCGGTCAGTCAGTACGCCTCGAGGGCTTTTCAGGCAAGTCCGCGTCCGCATGTCGCATAACAACGGCGTCCCGAAGGCCCACATCCGTCTCTCGGCCGGAGCGGCGCCACGGCAGCGCTCAGCCACAAATCAGCCGCGTGTTCCGGGTCTAGAGCCGGGCGCGCATGCCGAAGCCGGCCTCAAGTCCGGTGCGGCGGCGATCATCATCGAGGACAGCTGGGGTATCCATGCACGACGAACACGGTCGCGTTTCCGCCCGGGTCAGGGATCGGCTGCTGCAGGCCGTCGCGTTCGGCGCGGCGCTGGCGGGCACGGCGACGCTGGCCGCCCCGGTGATCCATCACGGCGCGATCGGCCGTCCCGCCGCCGTGTTCGGTCCAGCCCAGCACGCGGCGTTCACCGCCTACCGGCCCGCGCCGGAACAACTGGTCTGGGAAGGCGCCGACATCGACGGCGACGGTCAGCCCGACTTCGCCAATCCCACCGGCAAGGACACCCGCAAGACCGACGCCTATGGCTGCGGCGAGTTCGGCGCCCGGCGCGACGCCGGCGAGCGCAAGCACGAGGGCGTCGACTTCATGGCCGACGCCGGTCAGCCGCTGGTGGCGCCGATCTCCGGCTATGTCAGCAAGATCGGCTACGCCTACGCCGGCGACGAAAACCTGAAGTTCGTCGAGATCACCAATCCGGCCCTGCGCTACGAGGCGCGGGTCTTCTACATCGACCCCAGCGTCGCGGTCGGCCAGACCGTCGCCGTCGGGCGGCCGATCGGCACCCACCACAGCCTGGAGCAGAAGTATCCCGGCGGCATGACCGACCACGTCCACCTGGAACTGATCGACACCCACGGCCAGCGGATCGACGCCACGCACATGATCACCGCCCGCTATGAGCCGGCGGCGGGCGCGGGCCGCGGCTGAGCAAAACACCAGAATGGGGAATGGCGGAACATCGGCGAAACGAATCGGGACCGAATCGGCGACCCGCGCCAATTCAGCCTTTGTTCCCTACCAGCTATGGTATCTGAGTCGCCTCCGACCACAACGCGCCTGGCCGTTCCTGGTGAGACAAGAGCGACCGATGCTCGGCCTCGCCTTGACGCGCGAGGAGTCATTCCTCTATATCGCCCGCTCCCGCGCGGACCCCGCTTGGCCCGCCGATCCCTTTTTCCTACGCGAAGGTACTTTCGCTATGTCGCGCCGTTGCGAACTCTCAGGTGTCGGCCCGATGGTCGGCCACAATGTGAGCCACTCGAACATCAAGACGAAGCGCCGGTTCCTGCCGGCCCTGTCGCCTGCCACGCTCCAGTCGGACTCGCTGGGCCAGTCCTTCCGGCTGCGCATCACCAACGCGGTGCTGCGCACGCTCGACTTCCGCGGCGGCCTCGACGCCTTCCTGCTGAAGGCCAGCGACGAGGACCTCTCGCCGCGCGCGCTGAAGATCAAGCGCCAGGTGAAGGCCAAGCTCGCCGAGCAGCCGGCGGCCTAGGCCGCCCTACAGATTGTCGTTCGGAAAGGGCCGCCCGCGAGGGCGGCCTTTTTCTTTGCCCCTCCGCCGGTCAGGCCGGCTGGTTCTGACGCAGGGTGGCGTCGAACAGCGCCACCATCTCGCGCCAATGGCGCTCCGAGGCCTCGCGGTCGTAGACCGGCATGTCCGGCGGGGCGTAGCCGTGGCGGGCGCCGCGATAGATGGTGACCTCCGACTTCACGCCCGCGACCCGCAGCGCCTGGGCGAGCCGGTCCTTCTGGGCGTCGTCGAAGCTGCGGTCCTCGTCGCCGCCGGCTACCAGAACCCGGGCCTTGATGTAGGGCGCGAGCAGGTGCGGGCTGTCCTCCGCGTCGGTGGCGAGGTTGCCGGGGTGGAAGGCCGCCGCCGCCGCGATCCGGTCGGGGTAGGTCCCGGCGGCCCGGAAGGCGATGCCGCCGCCCATGCAGTAGCCGGTGACGCCCACATTGTCGGCGCGGGCCTTGGGCTGGTCCGACAGCCAGTCCAGGAAGGCGCGGACGTCGCGCATCGACTTCTCCGGATTGGTCGAGCTCATGAACTTGCCGAAGAAGGCCCGGCGGCTCTCGTCGTCCTTGAACGCCTCCTTCAGGTTGACCGGCTCATAGGGGCCGACCCGCCAGAACATGTCCGGCAGCAGGACGTAGTAGCCGTGGCTGGCCAGCCGCTGGGCCATCTCGAACAGCGCCGGGCGGATCGCCGGGGCGTCCATGAACATGATCACCGCCGGCCAGGGGCCGCGGCCCTCGTCGGGGGTGAAGGCGAAGGCCCGGGCGTCGCCGTCGGGCGTGGGGATCGAAACGTCCTGCCGGCTCATGCGGTCATCTCCGTGAGGGCGCCCGCCAGTCGAACGCCAGGAGGAGCGTGCGCTGGGAGCTTGCAAAATTATCGTCTGAAATGAGGTAGAAGCGGGTGGAGCCGTCGCGGCCCGGGACCGCGGCGAGGCCTTCGAAATTGTCGACGCTGAGCGGCTTGGCGAGTTCGAGCTGGTCCTCCTGGTCGCCCGTGGGACCGACGATCCGCAACAGGATGCGGCTGCCCCGCACGGGGTCCCAGGCGCGCAGCAGGTAGGCGACGCGCCCGCCGGGCAGCGGCTGCAGGGCCGAGAGCCCGTACTCCGGGCCCTTGGCGACCGTGCGGTCCTTCACGCAGCCGGAGGCCAGGTGGCAGATCCAGGTGTCGCCGCTGGCTTCGGCGCCGACCATGTAGGCGTCCGGTCCCGCGGCCGGATCCTCCGCCAGACCCTCCATGCCGAGATTGAACGGGAACTTCGCGTCGGGCGCCGGCGCGCGGCGCGGGCGGCCGCCGCCGTGCGGATAGAGCAGGATGCGGTCGTCTTCCTCCAGGCTGATCAGCCGGTCGCCGTTGGCCAGCTCGGCGATCCCTTCGGAGTCGGACTCCTTCTTGCCGCGCGCCGCCAGTGGCTGGCCGTCCTCGCCGACGATCGCGGAGAGCCGGGCGTCGGTGAGCCCGACGAGACGCCCGGCCGGATCGAGCAGCAGGCGCGCCTGGAGGAGGTCGCCCTCGTCGCCGATCGCCAGCAGCCGTCCGTCCGGGTAGGCCTTCAGGTCCGACATGCCGTGCAGGCGCGCGCTCTGGTCGGAGGTGAGGTTCAGGCCGCCGGCATAGGTGAAGGCGCCGAGGCGAACCTGGCCCGGATCCTGCGGGTTCAGCGGAACCGGCGCGGCCTTGACGGCGATCGCAGGGCTCGCGCCGACCGAGGGGCTCGGCCGCGGGGCTGGAGCCGGCGCGCAGGCGGCGGCCATCAGTCCGAAGATCGCCCCGCTCATCCCCGCGAAAGCGGGTCCCCGCGTTCGCGGCGACGAGCGGGTGCTTCGGCTCACGCCACCGCTCTCCGCACTTCCTTGAAGGTGGAGCGCCGCGCGCCGCCCGTGGGGCCTTGGGTGTTGGGCGGCGGCTGCAGCAGGCCGGCGTTGCGGCGGTTGAGCTTGCGCGGCTCCTCGTCGAACAGCTCGGCCAGCTGGTCGACGATGGCGCCGGCCAGCTGCTCGACGTCGACGATGGTCACCGCGCGGCGGTAGTAGCGGGTCACGTCGTGGCCGATGCCGATGGCGATCAACTGCACCGGGCTCTTGGTCTCGATCTCGGCGATCACCTCGCGCAGGTGGCGCTCGAGGTAGTGGCCGGAGTTCACCGACAGGGTGGAGTCGTCGACCGGCGCGCCGTCGGAGATCACCATCAGGATGCGGCGGGCCTCCGGTCGGCCGATCAGCCGCTGGTGCGCCCACATCAGCGCCTCGCCGTCGATGTTCTCCTTCAGCAGCCCCTCGCGCATCATCAGGCCGAGGTTGCGGCGGGCGCGGCGCCAGGGCGCGTCGGCGGCCTTGTAGATGATGTGGCGCAGGTCGTTCAGCCGGCCGGGCTGGGGCGGCTTGCCCGCCTTCAGCCAGTCCTCGCGCGACGTGCCGCCCTTCCAGGCGCGGGTGGTGAAGCCGAGAATCTCGGTCTTGACCCCGCAGCGCTCCAGGGTGCGCGCCAGGATGTCGGCGCACACCGCCGCCACCATGATCGGCCGGCCGCGCATGGAGCCGGAGTTGTCGATCAGGATCGAGACCACGGTGTCGCGGAAGTCGGTGTCCTGCTCCTCCTTGAAGGACAGCGGGGCGGTCGGGTCGACGATCACCCGCGTCAGCCGCGCGACGTCGAGGATGCCTTCCTCGAGATCGAAGCTCCACGAACGGTTCTGCTGCGCCAGCAGCTTGCGCTGCAGCTTGTTGGCCAGGCGCGAGACCACGTTCGACAGGCTGGCCAGCTGCTGGTCCAGGTAGGCGCGCAGCCGGCTCAGCTCCTCGCTGTCGCAGAGCTCCTCGGCCGCGACGATCTCGTCGTGGGCGGTGGTGAACACCTTGTAGGTGACGATCTTGCCTTCGCCCTTCAGGTCGGGGCGGGCGGGCTGCTCGCCTTCGCCCATTTCCGGCGGCTCTTCGGCGTCCTCGGCGTTGGGGTCGTCCTCCGCCTGCATCATCTGGCTGTCGGCGTCCTCGCTTTCGCTGTGGGTCGCCTCGCTGTCGTCCATCGCCGACTGCTGCGGCGACTGGCCCTCGCCGTCGCCTTCGTCGTTGTCGTCGCTGGCGTCAGGCTCGCCGTCCTCGCCGGAATCCTCGTCCTGCTCGGGCTGGTCGGGGGTGTCGGAGAGGTCGTCGCCCATCTGCAGGTCGCGCAGGATGGCGCGGGCGATGCGGGCGAAGGCCTTCTGGTCGTCCACGGCGGTGGTCAGCCGGTCGAGATCGGCGCCGGCCTTGGTCTCGACCTCCTCGCGGAACAGGTTGACCAGCGGCTGCGCCATCGGCGGCGGCTTCTCGCCGGTCAGCCGCTCGCGCACCATCAGCGAGACCACGTCGGCCATCGGCGGGTTGGCCAGCGCCTCGACCTGGTTGAAGGCGCGCTTGGCCCAGGCCTGTTCCATCACCGCCTTGAGGTTCTCGCGCACGCCGCCCAGGGCGTTGGCGCCGATGGCCTCGATGCGGGCCTGCTCGATGGCGTCGTAGATCGGCGCGCCGCCGGGTGAGGCGGGGCGGAATTTGGCGTGCGCCGCCGGGTCGTGGTGGGCGATGCGCAGCGCCATCTGGTCGGCGAGGCCGCGGATCCGCGAGGCGTCGATCGGGGTCAGGTCGCGCGGCGGGTGCGGCAGCACCGCCCGGTTGCCGGACAGCTGCGGCCCCTCGCCGGAGTAGACGATCTCCAGGTCCGGCGACTCCGCCAGCGAGCGCGCGGCGTTGGCCAGCGCGCGCTTGAACGGCTCCAGGGGGCTTTCGGGGTTCTTGGCCATCGGCTCCGTCTTAGATCAGGGCTCACGGCGCGGGAAACAAGGAATTCTCGGTCCGGCGCGCCCACAACCTGTCCCACAACCCGCGATGACGATCCGGTGAGGCTCGGAACGCCACGGCCAAGCCCGCGTTTGCGCCCCGGATGGGCCTCGATAGGCCTGCAACCGGAGAGGCAACATGCTCAAGTGGGCTCTTATCATGGCCGTGATCGCCCTGATCGCGGGCGGCCTTGGCTTTACGGGCGTCGCGGGCGCGGCGGCCGGCATCGCCAAGATCCTGTTCTTCCTGTTCCTGGTCGGCTTCGTGATCTTCCTCGTGCTCGGCTTCATGGCCGGCAAGAAGGTCACCGGAAACTAGCCGGCCAGCCGCAACTTTCGAAAGCCTCGACGCCCGCTCCCTTGCCGGGGGCGGGCGTCTTGCTTTCGGCGCGGCCCCTAGGCCACCCGCACCCGGGCCGTGCTTTCCGGCAGGTCCTGCCCAAACGCCCTCTGGAAGAACTCGGCGACGGTGCCGCGCTCCAGCTCGTCGCACTTGTTCAGGAAGGTCATCCGGAAGCCGAGCGCGATGTCGCCGTCGAAGATCTCGGCGTTCTGGGCCCAGGTGATCACCGTGCGCGGGCTCATGACCGTGGAGATGTCGCCGTTCATGAAGGCGTTGCGGGTCATGTCGGCGACCCGGACCATGGCGTTGATGGTCCGCTTGCCGTCGGCGTTGTTGTAGCTCGGCGCCTTGGCCAGCACGATCTCGGCCTCCACGTCGTGGGCCAGGTAGTTCAGCGTGGCGACGATCGACCAGCGGTCCATCTGGCCTTGGTTGATCTGCTGGGTGCCGTGGTAGAGCCCGGTGGTGTCGCCCAGGCCGATGGTGTTGGTGGTCGAGAACAGCCGGAACCAGGGGTTCGGCCGGATGACGCGGTTCTGGTCGAGCAGGGTCAGCTTGCCCTGCGCCTCCAGCACCCGCTGGATCACGAACATCACGTCCGGACGGCCGGCGTCGTATTCGTCGAACACCAGCGCGATCGGCCGCTGGATCGCCCAGGGCAGCATGCCTTCGCGGAATTCGGTGACCTGCTGGCCTTCCTTCAGGACGATGGCGTCCTTGCCCACGAGGTCGATGCGGCTGACGTGGCTGTCCAGGTTCACCCGGATCAGCGGCCAGTTGAGGCGCGCGGCCACCTGCTCGATGTGGGTCGACTTGCCGGTGCCGTGATAGCCCTGGACCATGACGCGGCGGTCGAAGGCGAAACCGGCGACGATGGCGCGCGTGGTCTCCGGATCGAACTTGTAGGCCGGGTCGATGTCGGGGACGTGCGGGTCGCGGGCGCTGAACGCGGGGACCTGCATGTCGAAGTCCACGTCGAAGGTCTCGCGCGTGGCGACCTTCTGGTCCGGGACCAGGGTGATCAACTTGTCTTCGGTGGTGTCGAAAGCAGTCATGGCGGGGTTCGATTACAGGCTTGCCGAGACGGACGCAAACGGGTGTTTCTTGCGGTCAGCGCCTTGACGTAGCGTCCGGAGGACCAGCGATGTTGCAGGAAGCACAGAGCGCCTATCGCACGATCAGGGTGACGCCCCAGCCCTCGGGCTTCGGCGCCGAGATCGCCGGGGTCGATCTGTCGCGTCCCTTATCTGGGGACGCCCTGGCCGAAGTGAAAGCCGCCTGGGCGCGGCACGCCGTCGTGGCCTTCCCCGACCAGCCCCTGGACCTTCACCAGCTGGAGGCCTTCACCCTGCAGATCGGCGCGTTCGGGAAGGACCCGTTCATCAAGCCGATGCCGGGTCATCCGAACGTCCTGGAGCTGCGCCGCGAGCCCGACGAGAAGGCCACCAACTTCGGCGCCGGCTGGCATTCCGATTGGAGCTTCCAGCCGCAGCCGCCGGCCGCCACCATCCTGCATTCCGAGGTGGTGCCGCCGGTGGGGGGCGACACCCTGTTCTGCGACGGCGCGCGCGCCTACGAGGCGCTGTCGGACACCCTGAAGGCGATGCTGGCGCCGCTGCGCGCCGTCCACTCGGCGGGCCGGGCCTACGGGACCAAGGGCGTCTTCGCCCGCGAGACCGAGAAGCGCACCCTGCAGATCATCGTCTCGGAGGAGGCCGACGAGACGCTCACCCACCCGCTGGTCCGCACCCATCCGGTGACGGGGAGGAAGGCGCTGTTCGTCTCGCCGGTCTACACCGTGGGGATCGAGGGCCTGGCGCCGAAGGAGGCGCAGGCGATCCTCGGCCTCCTGTTCGACCACATGATCCAGGACGAGTTCATCTATCGCCACCGCTGGCGGCCGAGGATGCTGCTGATGTGGGACAACCGCTGCACCATGCACCTGGCCGAGGGCGGCTATGACGGCCACCTGCGGCTGATGCACCGCACGACGGTGGCGGGGGACACGCCGGTCTGACGCCCCGCCCGCTCATCCCGCCAGGGTGGGACCAGGCTTTGCTAGTGCTCCGCTCGCGCCTTCAGCGGGTAGAGCGCGATCAGGCTCACCAGGGCGGTGGCGGAGAGGTAGAGGCCCACCGGCCAGAGCGAGCCCCGGGCCGCCAGCGCCGCGGCGATCAGCGGCAGCAGCCCGCCGCCCAGGATGCCGCCAATATTGAAGGTGATCGACGCCCCGGAGTAGCGGACCCGCGCCGGGAACAGGCTGGGCAGGAAGGCGCCCAGCGGCCCGTAGACGAAGCCCATCAGGAACAGCGCCAGCGACAGGAAGGCCCAGATCGCCAGCAACGAGCCCGAGCCCATCGCCGGCGCCACCAGGAAGCCGGCCAGCATGGCCAGGAAGGCGCCGGTCATCAGCACCCTGCGGGGGCTGGACTTGTCCGACCACCAGCCGGCCAGCAGGATGCCGAGAGCCAGGAATATGATCGACCCGAGCTCGACGCCCAGGAAGGCCTCGCGGCTGT
This sequence comes from Phenylobacterium hankyongense, assembly GCF_003254505.1. Classification (NCBI taxonomy): domain Bacteria; kingdom Pseudomonadati; phylum Pseudomonadota; class Alphaproteobacteria; order Caulobacterales; family Caulobacteraceae; genus Phenylobacterium; species Phenylobacterium hankyongense. The sequence continues at coordinate 2,421,306 of NZ_QFYP01000001.1, forward strand.
AGTGCAGGTTGGAGACCCCGTAGCCCATCGCCCAGGCGGTCGCGAGATAGAAGAACGAGAAGCACGCCACCGCCGCGAAGGTCCCGCCGATGGTCTGCAGCGGGTAGCGGGTCAGCACCTCGCCCAGCGGCACGGCGGGCGGCGGGGCCTCGGCCAGGGCGGCCTTGAAGGCCGGCGTCTCGGTCAGCTTCAACCGCACCCAGAGGCCGACGCCCACCAGGATGACGCTGGACAGGAACGGCAGGCGCCAGCCCCAGTCCTTGAACTGCTCCGGGGTGAGCAGCAGGCCCAAGAGCAGGAAGAGGCCGTTGGCGGCGATGAAGCCGACGGGCGCGCCGAGCTGCGGGAACATGCCGTAGCGGCCACGCCAGCCGGGCGGCGCGTTCTCCACCGCCAGCAGGGCCGCGCCGCCCCACTCGCCGCCCAGGCCGAACCCCTGGCCGAAGCGCAGCAGGCACAGCAGGAAGGGCGCGATCCAGCCGGCGGTGGCGTAGCCCGGCAGGAAGGCGATCAGCACGGTGGAGGCGCCCATGGTCAGCAGCGAGGCGACCAGGGTCGACTTGCGCCCGATCCGGTCGCCGAAGTGGCCGAAGAAGGCCGCGCCCAGCGGCCGGGCGAAGAAGGCCACGGCGAAGGTCGCGTAGCTGCTCATCAGCTGCGCCGAGGCCGACGCCTTGGGGAAGAACATCGACGGGAACACCAGCGAGGCGGCCGTCGCGTAGATGTAGAAGTCGTAGAACTCGACGGCCGTGCCGACCAGGCTGGCGGTCAGCACGCGCCGGGTCGAGGGCCCGCCGGCCGCGGTCTGCCCGGCTTGCCCGCTCGCTGCTTGCAGTGTCGTCACGCCCCGCCCCTCCGTTGTCGCCGTTGGGCTTCGCGTCCGCCCGGCCGCGCGTCAAGGAAAAGCCGACGCATGGCGTTCGCCGCCATTTGCCGATAGGGCGAGGCGATGTCCGCGCAGATCGATCCCTTCCACGCCATCGGCATCTCGACCCTCGCCCACCGGCTGAAGGCCGAGGGCCGCTCGATCATCCACATGGAGTTCGGCCAGCCCTCCACCGGCGCGCCGCGGGCCGCCGTGGAGGCCGCGCACCGGGTGCTGGACACCGACGGCATGGGCTACTGGGAGAGCCCGGCGCTGAAGGCGCGGATCGCCCGGCACTACGCAGAGACCTACGGCGTCACCGTCCAGCCCGACCAGCTGATCCTCACCTGCGGCGCCTCACCGGCCCTGGTGCTGGCGCTGGTCTCCAGCTTCCAGCCCGGCGACCGCGTGGCGCTGGCGCGGCCCGGCTACGTCGCCTACCGCAATGTCCTCAAGGGCCTGCACATGGTCCCGGTGGAGATCGCCTCGGGACCCGAGGACCGCTTCCAGCTCACCGCCGCGCACCTCGCGGCGCTGGTCCCCGCTCCGGCCGGGGTGATCATCGCCAGCCCGGCCAATCCCACCGGCACCATCATCGAGGCGGCCGAGCTGGAGGCCATCGCCGGCGTCTGCCGCGAGCGGGGCATCCGGATCATCTCCGACGAGATCTACCACGGGCTCAGCTACGTGGCGCCGGCGCGCTCGGTGCTGGAGTTCGAGCCCGAGGCCCTGGTGGTCAACAGCTTCTCCAAATACTTCAGCATGGTCGGCTGGCGGCTCGGCTGGCTGCTGGTCCCGCCGGAGCACCTGCCGCGGGCCCGGGCCTTCGTCGGCAACATGTTCCTGACCGCGCCCTCGCTCAGCCAGCACGCGGCGCTGGCGGCGATGGACGCGCGCGAGGAGCTGCAGGGCCATCTCGACGTCTACCGCCGCAACCGCCAGCTGCTGCTGGACGCCCTGCCGGCCCTGGGCCTGGCGGAGATCGCCCCGCCGGACGGCGCCTTCTACATCTGGGCCAACATCGCCCACCTGACCGACGACAGCCTGGCCTTCTGCAAGCAGCTGCTGCGCGACACCGGGGTGGCGACCGCGCCGGGGGTCGACTTCGATCCGGTGGACGGCCGCCACTTCTTCCGCATGAGCTTCGCGGTCTCCACGCCGCAGATCCAGGAGGCCATCGCGCGGATGACCCCCTGGTTCGCGACCGCCGGCGCGGCGGCGACCGCCTCGGCCTAGCGGAAGAGCCAGTCGCTGGCGTGGATCTGGCTGGGCGCCACGTGGTCCAGGGTGGTGATCACGTACTGGTAGGGGCTGGAGCCGCCTGGACCGTCGATGTCCATCAGCACCTTGGTTCCGCCGGCTCCGTCCGAGACGAAGCTCAGCCAGCGGTCGGCCACCGGGTCAGAACCGGTGTAGCCGCCTTGGGCGAACAGGGTCCGCAGGTCCAGCACGTCGGCGCCCGGGGTGAAGTCGGTCACGTGGCCGGCATTCCACGGCACGTCGTTCCAGACGAAGTAGTCCGCGCCGCTGTTCCCGGTCAGCACGTCCGGCCCGCGTCCGCCGATGAGCGTATCGGCGCCGCCGCCGCCTGACAGGGTGTCGGGGTAGTGCTGCGAGGTCAGCACCTGGCCGGGGGAGGTGTCGCCGCCGCCCGTTCCACCCGTGCCGCCCGTTCCGCCAGTCCCGCCGCCCGGGCTTCCGCTCGCCAGGCCGACGTTCGCCCAGGTCAGGCCGGTCGGCGCGACGTGCTGCAGGTCGGTGATCCGATAGGGCCAGTCGCCGCCGGAGGCCGGGCCGTTGGTGTCGAAGTAGACCAGGGTCCCGTCGCTCCCGTCGCTGCGGAAGCTGACCCAGCCGTCGGCCACCGGATCGGAGCCGGAATAGCCGAAGCCGGAGAGCAGGGCCGAGAGGTCGAGGTGGTCCGTTCCCACCGTGAAGTCCGTGACCTGGCCGGCGCTCCACGGCAACTTCGCGAAGGCGAAGACGTCGGCGCCGCCATTGCCGGTCAGGACGTCCGCGCCCTGGCTGGCGTTCAGGGTGTCGTCGCCCGCGCCGCCGGTAAGGTGCGCGCCGGGGTTCTGGGCGGTGATGACGTGGCCCGAGCCGTCGTTCGGGACATCGATATAGATCACCAGTCCCGTCGAGACCTGGTCGCCGTCGCCGTCTCTCACGGAGTAGCGGAACACGTCGTTCGTGCCGGCCGGGGCGTTGCTGTTGAGCGTGTAGGTGTAGTCGCCGTTCGGCATCACCGTCAGGCTCCCGTAGGCGCCTGCCATGGTGTAGCCGTTGGGGTTGGGGGCCCCATCCGAGATCACCTGGCCGCCGTGCCCGCTTACGCCGACCAACCCGCCGCCGTCCGCGCCCATCTTGTCATTCAGCAGGACGTTGCCCTTCAGCGGCGACGCCCCGATCTGGGCATGGGCCTCGTCGCCGAGGACGTAGGGTGTGTCGTCATAGATCGTGACGTTGAAGTGCGCCTGGGTGGTGTCGCCGTCGGTGTCGGTGAGCGACAGGCCCCAGCCGGTCTGCACGCCGCCGGCGCCGGCTGGCACGTTCAAGGCGCTGTTCAGCCGATAGGTGACGTCCAGCCGGCCGCTCGCGGCGTCGTAGCGGTTGAAGATGATCGTCACCGGCAGGCTGCTGTCGGTGTAGCTGGTCGGCTGGAAGGCGCCGTTGTTGATGATCAGCTGGCTGCCGACGTAGACGTCCTTCACCCCGTCGGCGGCGTTCAGCATGATGGCGGCGTTGACGTTCACGGCCGCGGCATTGGGCGAGACGCCGTTCGGCAGGTTGGCCTCGTTGACCGTGAAGCTGGGCAGCGGCCCGCCGTTCAGGCCGGTCACCGTCGGGAAGTGGTTGCTCGACGGCGGCCCGCCCGGATTGCCCGGCGCCGCCGGATCGGCCAGTTGCGCCCAGGTCAGGCCGTTGGGCGACACCCCATCCAGGGTGGCGATGCGGATCGGCCAGGGGTTGCCGCTGGCAGGCCCGTCCGGGTCGTACATGACGATCGTGCTGCCCATGCTGGCCTGCAGGCTGATGTAGCCGTCCGCCTGCGGGTTCGAGCCGGTATAGCCGCTGGCTTGAAACAGGGCGCTGAGGTCCAGCCGGTCCGAGCCGAGCGCGAAGTCGGTGACGTGCCCGGCGTTCCACGGAAGCTTGGCGTAGGCGAAGACATCGCCGCCGGCGCCGCCGGTGAGGGTGTCCGGCCCCTGGCCGGCGTTCAGGGTGTCGGGGCCGGAGCCTCCGACAAGGTTGTCCCCATATGTCGACGAGGTCAGAACCTGACCCGATGTGGTGTCCGCCATCCATTTCCTCCGCACGTGAAAAGCCGCGCGATCGCTGGCGCGCGGCTTCCTCCCGGCGTGGCAACTTTGTGGCGAAAGGAATGTTCCTCGCACGCACCCATCGAAGGATCAGCCATCAGGGCCGGCGGTAGATCGCGCCGCCCTTCATGACGAAGCGGACGTCCTTGATGGCGGTGATGTCCTGCGTGGGATCGCCCTGCACCGCCACGAGGTCGGCGAGGTAGCCCGGGGCGACGTGGCCGAGGCTGTCGCCCCGCCGCAGGATCGCGGCGTTGGTGGCGGTGGCTGCGGTGAGCGCCTGGGCGGGCGTCATGCCGTCCTTCACCATCCAGATGAGTTCGCGGGCGTTCTCGCCGTGGGCGAAGACTCCGACGTCGCTGCCGGCGCCGATCGTGACGCCCAGCTTCAGCGCCAGGCGGAAGGCGCGTTCGGCGTTCAGCATGGCCGGGGTCGGCGGCGTCTGGCCCGGGACGTAGTGCTGGAAGTACTGCGAGGTGGCGTCGGGGGCAGTCAGCGTCGGCACATAGGCGGCGCCCTTGGCCTTCATCAGCCGGAAGGTGGCTTCCGACGCGCCATAGCCGTGCTCGACGGTGTCGACGCCGGCCACGACGGCGCGGCGGATGCCCTCGTCGCTGGCCGCGTGGGCGGCGACCGGGCGGCCGGAGGAGTGGGCGGTCTCCACCAGCACGTCCAACTCGTGCTGGCTGAACGCCGGCTCGGTCTCGCCGGCCGGGCCGATGCGGTAGTCGGCGTAGACCTTGATCCAGTCGGCCCCGGCGGCGGCCTGTTCGCGCACGGCGGCGATCACCTGGCCTTCGCCGCTGGCCTCCTGCGCGCCCTGCGGCAGCTCCATGTCGGTCCGGAAGGCCCTGCGGGGCCCGTAGGCGCCGGTGGCGACGATGGCGCGGGTCGCCACGAACATCCGCGGACCGGCGATCACGCCGTCCTCGATCGCCCGCTTCAGGGAGACGTCGGCGTCGCCGGCGCCCTCGGTGCCGAGGTCGCGGATGGTGGTGAAGCCGGCGGCGAGGGTCCGTCCCGCGTCGCGTCCGGCGCGCAAGGTCCGGTAGGCGGGCGCCTCCTTCAGCACCTGATCGTCCCAGGAGGTCTCGTTGTAAGGGTGCAGCAGCAGGTGCGAGTGCAACTCGATCAGTCCCGGGATCAGGGTCGCGCCGGGCAGGGCGACCACCTCGGCGCCGGCCGGGACGGCCACCGTCGCCTTCGGGCCGACGGCGACGATCTTCCCGCCCTCGACCACCACCACCCAGCCGGGGTGCGGCGCGGCATCGCCGGCGGTCCAGACTGCGGCGGGCTCCAGCACATACCGCGATGGCTCTGCGGCCAGCGCCGCGGGCGCGAGACCCATGCCGGCGACCACGCCCGCCGCCCAGACCGCAAATCGACTCGACATCATCCGCATCCCCAAAGCCCGCCGGCCGCACTCTTCCCAACTCTCCGCGCCCGCGACAAGGCCTGGCCTGAGGACGGCTACCCGTCGGAAGATCGAGGAATTCAGCTGGCCGTCTACTCAGTAGGCGGAGCAAATTCTCGGGCGATTCTTCCGAGTTTCTCAGTGGAATAGAGATTTATCGCGGTCTAACCTACGTAAAACCGCAACAAAACCTTCATTTGCAAGCGTTGCAAGACTCCCCAAGAACCGCGCTCGACGAACGACTTACGTCGTCACGCCGGCTCGGGGCCGGCGCAAGAACGGGGATAATAAATGCAGCAGACGACAGTGAAGGGCCGCTCCAGAGCGGCTCGTGGATTGTTCATGGCTGGCGCTTCGGTGCTGGTCCTGGGTCTGGCGAGCGGCCAGGCGTTTGCGGCCGAGGCGCCCCTGGCGGCCACAGCCGACGCCGCCGGCGCGGCCACGCCGACCGAGGAGAAGGCCGATTTCGGCACCCGCGTCGAGGAACTGGTGGTGACCGGCGCGTCCGGCGCCGTCACCAACGCGCCGGTGAAAGCCTCGCTCGAGGCCACCCAGCCGCAGTCGATCATCGACCGCCAGGCCATCGACCAGTTCATCCCGGCGACTGCCGACTACACCCAGATCGTCAACCTCTCGCCCAGCGTCTCCGGCACCTCGGTCAATGGTCCGGGGCTCGGCGAGTCCAAGACCACCCTGCGCGGCTTCCAGGACGGCCAGTACAACGTCACCTACGACGGCATCCCCTGGGGCGACGCCAACGGCCCGACCCACCACTCGACGTCCTTCTTCCCGTCCTCGACGATCGGGGCGGTGGTGGTGGACCGTGGGCCGGGCGGCGCCAGCCAGCTCGGCGCGGCCAGCTTCGGCGGCTCGATCAACCTGTTCTCGCCGGAAGTCGCCGACGTGTTCGGCGGCTCGCAGTCGGTGACGGCGGGATCGTGGAACACCTGGATGTCGGTGACCAAGATCAACACCGGTGAGATCGCGGCGCTGAACGGCGCGCGCGCCCTGTTCAACTTCCAGGAGTTGAAGACCGACGGCGCCCTGACCAACTCCGGCGCCACCGCCTACAACCAGCTGGTCCGCGCGGTCGTCCCGCTGGTCGACAGCTGGAAGCTGACGCTGTTCGGGACCTGGAACTACACCAAGGTCTACACCAACGACAGTTCGGGCGCGACGCTTGCGCAGGTGGCGCTCTATGGCAAGAATTTCGGCCTGTCGACCGACCCGACCACGCCGACCTATTACAAGTACAACGTCGTCAACAAGCACACCTACTTCAACTACGCCAAGCTGACCGGCGACATCACGCCGAGCCTGAAGCTCGAGAACACCCTCTATTCCTACTACTACAAGAACGACACCGAGAGCGCCCTGGACCCGACCCTGTCGGTGGCCGACATCGCCGCCAAGAAGGGCCTGCAGATCACCTACACGCCGGGCGGCCAGCCGACCGTCAACGGCCACGTCCCGGGCTACACCAAGCTCAACGTCTACAAGATCTACGGCGACATCGTGCACCTGGACCAGGAGCTGTCGTTCGGCACCATCAAGGCCGGGCTGTGGTGGGAGCAGGCCGACACCGGCCCGCGCGCCCGCTACGACTACGACGCCACGCTTGGCCACACCGACGCCGGCTGGACGGTGGACTACCGCCAGAAGGTGCTGCCCGGCGTGCCGCAGTACCTGGAATACCTGCAGTATTCCGGCTGGAACCAGTACCAGCCGTTCGTCGACTTCCAATGGCGGGTGACGCCGGCGCTGACCGTCACGCCCGGCGTGAAGTATGTCACCGACAAGCTGTCAGTGGACTCCGACGTCAACCAGAAGACCCGGGCGCCGTTCCACGGCTCCAAGACCTTCACCAAGACGCTGTATTTCCTGACGGCGAACTACAAGCTGCAGGACAACCTGGCCGTCTACGCTCAGTACGCCACCGGCTTCCTGCTGCCCGACATCAGCGCCATGCAGGTGGTCAATCCGAACCTCGACGACCTGCATCCGCAGGAATCCACCAACTACCAGGTGGGCGCGGTCTATCACGGCGGCAAGTTCACCTTCGACGCCGACGTCTACCAGATCGACTTCACCAACAAGATCCAGACGGTGACGGTTGGCTCCGAGACGGTGAACTTCAATCTCGGCGGGGCCACCTACAAGGGCGTCGAAGGGGCCGTGACCTACGCGCTCACCGACCAGGTCTTCGTCTTCGCCAACGGCTCGGTGAACTCGGCCAAGGCGCTGGGCGCCAACACCACCATCGCCGGCGTGCCGGTGACCATCGTCGGCGGCAAGCAGATCGCCAACGCGCCGAAGTCCACGGCGGCCCTCGGCGTCCTCTACCACGACGACGCCTGGTCGGTGTCGCTGGCCGACAAGTACACCGGCGAGCAGTGGGGCGCGGAGGGTGAGCCGGCGGCCTACCGCATCGCGGGCTACCATTCGGCCGACCTTTCGGTGGTCTACCGCTTCGACCGCTACCGCCTGGAGGCGGCGGTCTACAACATCTTCGACGACCAGCCGGTGACCGCCATCAAGCCGGGCAAGACGGTTCCCTACGACCAGTACTACTTCCAGCCGGAGCGGAACTTCCAAGTGTCCGTGAAGGCGAGCTTCTGATCAGGACCTGACGGCGCGGCGCGGGCTCGACCCGCGCCGCCGATGGTCAAGACCAACCCTCCGCCGGTGTCGAGATGGCTCGCCCGGCGGAGTTCGATTCCGGCCGTGCGGGCTCAAGGCCGCGAAGGTCCTGCGATAGCGCCGTCGTCTCGGGGATCGTCCCTACGGCTTTAGGCCGATCGTCCGGCCTGGCATCCCCGCGGCGTCGAAGTAGGACGCGCCCGCCGCATCCTGGCGGTTCAGCACGGTCATGAACCCGTTGGCGGCCGGCGCGGAGCGGACGGTGACCGCCTGCGAGGCCGGAGGAGCCACGTCGCGGCCGCTCAGCGCCTCGGCCATCACCCGGCCGGAATGACCCTTCGGCCCGAGGTCCAGCTCGAGGATGTGGGCCAGGGTGATCGCCAGGTCGGCGTTGCTCACCGGGGCGGGGTCGACGAAGCCGGCGCGGAAGTCAGGGCCCACGGCGGCCATGAAGTTGTGGGTGTCCTGGCGGCCGAACGAGCCGTGGATGCCCTGGCCCTGCTGCTGGTCGCTGTCGGCGACCTCGACGCCGCAGATTTCCGGGTCGTCGCAGCCGCTCGCAAAGCTCCTGAAGCCCACGACGATCGCCGGCGTCGGCGTGCGCGCGGACCCGGCCAGGCCGATCTGGCTGGTGGACAGCGCGCCCGGGATCGGACCCAGGTCGTCACGGACGAAGATCGCGCCGGCGTAGTCCTGGCGGCTGACCGCCTCGACGATCCGCCGCGCCAGGGCCGGCGCATCCGGACCAGGCAGGTAGATCAGGTCCGAACCGCCGTTGGCGGCGACCAGGACGTCGGGATGGGCGGCGTCGCGACCCAGCGCCGCGCCCCGCTTCGGATAGGCGCCGCTGCGCGGATCGACGGCGGGACCGGCGGCGTCGTGCAACGGCAGGCCCAGCGCCTCGGCGAGGTCGATGGCCAGGAAACCCGGCGGCATAAGGCCGGGCTTCACGTCCGGATAGCGCAGGCGGGCCGAGCCGCTGGTCTGGCTCTCCCGCGACAGGGTCGAGAAGCCGTGGTCGGCGGTGACCACGATGTCGGTGTCCTTGTCGAGCCCCAGCGCCCTCAGGCTGGCGCGCAGGGCCGCGAGGTCATCGGAGGCGTTGCGGATCGCGGCCATCGTCGTCGGGCCGTTGATCCCCGGGGTGAAGGTATTGAGGCTGTCGCCCTGGTTATGCTGGGTGCCGTCGGGGTCCCGCGACCAGAACACCATGACGAACGGCTTCCCTTCGGCCTTGAAGCGCGGCAGCAGCACCCGCGTCGCCACCGCCAGGAACCAGTTCTGCTGCTCCACATTGGCGACCAGCGCGCCGGCCTTGTCGTAGGCGCCGGCCTGGCCGTTGGGGCCGCGGCTGGGGGCCGTGGTGGGCAGGCCGGCCGCCTTGATCGCCGCGGCGATCTCGGGCGCCAGCTTCACTCCGCGCTCCGGCGAGCCGGTGGCGTCGTCGATGACGATCGTGCCGGTCCCATCGCGGGCGGTGACGTCCTGGATGGCGATCGGCCCAAGCTTGCCCAGGGCGACGGTCGCAAAGCCCTTGGCGCGGGCCGCCTGCAGCAGGCTGGTGTGGCCCAGATAGTTGCCGCCGAACCTCTCGTTCAGCAGCCCCAGCATCACGTCGTCCTCGACCGGCGCCATCGGCGAGCCGTAGGGCGCCGGGAACGGCTGGCCGCCGTAGATCGTGTTGCCGAAGTCGCCGGTGTCGCCGACCAGGTGCCCGGTGGCGATCACCGAGGCGTTGGGCGTGGTGACGGTCGGATAGATCGAGTGGCTGTTGCGGAAATCCACGCCGCGCGCCCGCACCTCGGCGAGGGCCGGCGCGGTCTGCGGGGTCACGATCCGCGACCTCAGTCCGTCCGCCACGAACAGGATGACATTGTGCGGCGCGGCTGCGGCTCGCGACCCGACGGCGGCCATGACAAGGGCGAGGGCGGTCATGGCCCCCGCGCGGTACTTCGAACTGATCAAGCGAGCCCCCGTAATCGACGGCGATTGTCGCCGCCGACGATGACAGTTGTGCGTCGCCGCTTAGCGCTCCTGGCGCAGCTAGACCAGTCCGGCCTTGCGCAGCGACTGGTAGGCCTTGATCACCCGCTGCAGGCGGTGCTCGCCGGCGCGGTCGCCGCCGTTGGCGTCGGGGTGGAGGCGGCGGACCAGTTCGGTGTAGCGGGTGCGGATCTTCGGCCCGTCGGCGTTCACATCGAGGTCGAGGTCGGCGAGGGCGCTACGCTCGATCTTGCCGAGCCTGCGGTCCTCCGGCTCCGGCACGGGCTTGCCGCCATTCTTGCCGAACAGGTTGAACGGGTCGCGGTAGCCCTCGCCCTTGCCGAACTTGGCGGAGAAGGCCGCGGCCTCGCGGGAGAAGCGGCTGGCCTTCATCTCCCAGGTGGGACGGCCGCCGGTGAACAGCTCGTCGCGCTGGCGGGCGCGGACCTCGCCGTCGCTCATCCCCGCGAAGAAGTTCCAGTTGCGGTTGTACTCGGCGGCATGCGGTTGGCAGAACCAGTAATGCTCGTTGAGCATGTCGCGGGATTTCGGGGCGCGCGCGCTCGCCGCCCGCCGGCAGCCCGGATGGTCGCAGGCCCGCTCGCCGGGCTTCAGGGCGTTCACGTCCTCCGCCCGCGCGTCGTCCTCGTCGGAGGGCGGACGCACACGGATATCCTTGAACTTAGGCTTGTATTGAAACGCGCCGGGCATGGGCCAAGTATGGGGGGAGAAGATTCCCGTTCAAGAATTGAAGATGCAGCCGATGGGCGCCATATCTGATGCGATCCGAGACAAGCTCACGGCCCGGTTCCAGCCATCCCGGCTGGAGATCGAGGACGACTCCCAACGTCATGAGGGCCATAGCGGTTCGCGGCCGGGCGGGGAAAGCCATTTCAACGTACTGATTGAATCTGCCGCATTCGAAGGGGCGCCCAAGGTGGCGCGACAGCGGATGGTCTATGCCGTGCTCGCCGAGGAACTCGCCGGACCGCTCCACGCGCTGTCGGTGAAGGCCCTGGCGCCGGGCGAGGGCTAGGCGCCACCATTTCAAGAGCCGCCGGCGTGCGGCCGCAACAGTCTCGGAGGGCCGAAGTGCGCACCACGATCACCGTCAACGGGGAGGCGCGGGCGCTCGACCTCGATCCGCGTACGACCCTGCTCGATGCCCTGCGCGAGCACCTGGGGCTGACCGGCACGAAGAAGGGCTGCGACCACGGCCAGTGCGGCGCCTGCACGGTGCTGGTCAACGGCACGCGGATCAATTCGTGCCTGTCGCTGGCGGCGATGCACGACGGCGATCAGGTGACCACGATCGAAGGCGTCGGGACGCCGGAGCAGTTGCACCCTCTGCAGAAGGCCTTCCTCACCGAGGACGCCTTCCAGTGCGGCTACTGCACGCCCGGCCAGATCTGTTCGGCGATCGGCATGCTCGCGGAAGTGGCCGAGAACTGGCCCAGCCAGGAGACCGCCGACCTCAACGCGAAGGTCGCGCTCACCCAGCCGGAGATCCGCGAGCGGATGAGCGGCAACATCTGCCGCTGCTCGGCCTATCCGCAGATCGTCGCCGCCATCCAGTCCGCCTCGGAGGAGATGGCGTGAGGCCCTTCACCTACGAGCGTGCGGCCGATGCGCAGGGCGCGGTGAAGGCCGCCGCCGAGACGCCGGGGGCGAAGTTCATCGCCGGCGGCACCAACCTGCTCGACCTGATGAAGCTGGAGATCGAGCGCCCGCAGCACCTGATCGACGTCGGCCGCCTGCCGCTGTCGCAGATCGAGGACACGCCGGACGGCGGCCTGCGCCTGGGCGCCATGACCACCAACAGCCACGTGGCCGCCGACGCCCGCGTCCGCAGCCGCTACCCGGTGCTGAGCCAGGCCATCGTTTCCGGCGGCTCCGGCCAGCTGCGCAACAAGGCCACCACCGGCGGCAACCTCCTGCAGCGGACGCGCTGCGCCTACTTCTACGACACCACCAAGCCCTGCAATAAGCGGGCGCCCGGCTCCGGCTGCGGCGCGCTGGAGGGGCTGAACCGCAACTCCGCGATCTTCGGCGCCAGCCACGCCTGCATCGCCACCCATCCGTCGGACATGGCGGTCGCCCTGGTCGCGCTCGACGCGCAGGTGGAGACGCTGTCGCCGTCCGGACAGGCGCGGCGCTTCCCGCTGATGGAGCTGCACCGCCTGCCCGGCGAGACGCCGGAGGTGGAGACCCACCTCGTGCCGGGCGAACTGATCACCGCCGTCGTGCTGCCGCCGCCCCCGCAGGGCGGCCAGGTCTATCGCAAGGTCCGGGACCGGGCGTCCTACGCCGCCGGCCTGGCCAGCGTGGCGGTGGCCGGCGGCCGGATCGCGCTGGGCGCCGTGGCGCACAAGCCCTGGCGCGCGGCCGACGCCGAGGCCGCGCTCGCCGCCGGCGCCTCGCCGGCCGAGGCGATCTCGGCGGAACTCCAGGGCGCCAGCGACAACGGCCGCAACGGCTTCAAGATCACCCTGGTGCGCCGGCTGGGCGCGGCGACCATCGAAGACGCGCAGGGGAGGGCCCGATGAGCTCCGTCGAAGACTGGGCCGCGCCCAATCCCGTCACCGAGAACCGCTCCGGCCTGATCGGCAAGGCGGTGGACCGCTACGAGGGGCCGCTGAAGGTCACCGGGACCGCGCCCTACGCCTATGAGGTGGTCCCGCCGAGCCCCGCCGCCTACGGCGTCATGGTGCCGGCCGCCATCGCCAGCGGCCGGATCGCCGCCGTCGATATCGCCGCGGCGGAGGCCTCGCCCGGGGTGCTGCTGGTCTGGACCCACCTGAACGTGCCCGAGCAGGGCGCGCGCGGAACCAAGGTCAATCCGCGCAGCACGGCGACCGCCGCGCCCGCGCTGGAGAACGACCGCGTCGCCTATTTCGGCCAGCCGGTGGCCTTCGTGGTCGCTGACAGCCTGGAGAACGCCACCGCCGCCGCCCACCTGGTGCGGTTGACCTACGAGGAGGCGCCGCCGGCGGCGGACTTCCACGCCCACCTGGCCGACGCGGCCATGCCGCGCGGCGAGGAGGACACCGAGATCGGCGACTTCGAGGCCGGCTTCGCCGCCGCCCCGGTGACGCTCGACCAGACCTGGCACACGCCGCTCCAGAACCACTGCCAGATGGAGCCCTGCGCCACGCTCGCCTGGTGGGACGGCGACAGGTGCGTCGTCCACACCTCGATCCAGATGGTGAAGCCGGCGCAGCATGGCCTGGCCGAAACCCTGAAGATCGACCGCGACGCCGTCCACCTGCTCACCCGCTACATCGGCGGCGGCTTCGGCGGGAAGGGCCAGGCCTACGACGACCTCGCCCTGGCGGCGCTGGGGGCGCGGGCGATCGGGCGGCCGGTGAAGGTGACGTTCACCCGCCAGCAGATGTTCCACGGCACCGTCCACCGGCCGGCCACGGTCCAGCGGGTGCGGCTGGGCGCGACCGCGGACGGCAAGCTCACCGCCATGTCGCTGATGACCACGACCCACTGCGAGCGAAACGGGCACTTCACCGAGCACGCCTCCAACTTCGCCCGCAGCCTCTACGCGGCGCCCAACCGGCTGACCGGCCACCGCCTGGTGAAGCTGGACCTGCCGGGGGCGGGGCCGATGCGTGCGCCGGGCGAGGCCTCGGGCATGCTCAGCCTGGAATGCGCCATGGACGAGTTGGCGGAGACGCTCGGCCTCGACCCTGTCGAGCTGCGCATCCGCAACGAGCCGGAGCGTGATCCCGAGACCGGCAAGCCATTCTCGATCCGCCAGCTGGTGCGCTGCATGAAGGAAGGCGCCCAGCTGTTCGGCTGGGACCGCCGCCTGCCGTTCCCGGGCAAGGTGCGGGACGGCCGCTGGCTGGTGGGCATGGGCATGGCCGCCGCCATCCGCGGCAACTTCCTGCTGCCGGCCAAGGCCAGCTTCACGGTGGACGCCGAGGGCGTGATCACGGTGCGCCAGGGGATGACCGACATCGGCACCGGGACCTACACGGTGCTGGCGCAGATCGCGGCGGAGACGCTGGGGGTGCCGCTGAAGGACGTCCGGGTGGAGATCGGGGATTCCGAGCTGCCGCCGGCGCCCGGCTCCGGCGGCCAGTTCGGCGCGGCCACCGCCGGTTCGGCCGCGCTCGACGCCGGCATGAACCTGCGCAAGGCCATCGCCGAGCTCGCCGCCAGCGATCCGGACTCGCCGCTGTTCGGCGGGCCCAGCGAGCAGGTCACCTTCCAGGACGGGGTGATCGCCATCGCCAACCGTTCGGAGAGCCTGGCCGACCTGATCCGTCGCGCGCGGCCGGAGGGGCTGACCGCCCAGGGCGAAATCCGCCCGGCGGCCGACGCCCGCAACTGGAGCCAGCACACCTACGGCGCCCATTTCGCGGAGGTCGGCGTCGACACCGTGACCGGCGAGGTCCGCACCCGGCGCATGCTGGGCGTGTTCGCGGCCGGCCGGATCCTCAACTGGAAGACCGCGCGCAGCCAGCTGACGGGCGGGATGATCTGGGGCGTCGCCTCGGCGCTGACCGAGGGCAATGCGGTGGACCCGCGCTACGGCTCGCTGATCAACCAGGACCTGGCGAGCTATCTGGTGCCGGTGCAGGCCGACATCGGCGAGTTGGACGCCATCATGCTCGACGAGGTGGACGACAAGGCCAACCCCATGGGCATCAAGGGGGTCGGCGAACTGGGCATCTCAGGCGCCGGCGCGGCGGTGGCGAACGCCATCTACAACGCCTGCGGCGTGCGGGTGCGGGACTATCCGATCACCCCGGACAAGGTGCTGGCGGCGCTGGAAGCCAACGGCCTCTAGGCGCCGGCCAGCGACGCCAGGGCGGCGAGCTTCGGCTCGCCGCGCCAGCCGCGGCGGGCCTGCGCCAGGTGCAGGTCGGCGGCGTTGCCGTCGCCCAGCTTGCGCTCGGCCTGGGCCAGCACCGCCAGGGTCACCGGATCGTTGGGCCAGGCCTTCAGCGTGACGCGGGCCTGGGCGGCGGCCTCGTCGGGCTTGCCGGCCTCCAGCAGGGCGGCTGCCAGGCTGCGACGCACGGGATACCACCAGCCCGGCGGATCGCTGATCCGGCCGAGCTTGGCGTCCTGGATCTGGGCCGCGGTGCGGAAGGCGGCGGCGGCGAGCGCCGGCTTGCCCTCGATCATCGCCGCGCGTCCGGTCAGCACCAGCCGGGCCACCTCGACCATGCCGACCGCTTGCGGGCGGTAGCCTTCGAAGTCCTTGAGGTCGGCGGCGCTCGCCTGCAAGAGCGCCGCCTCGCGGCGGACGGCGGCGGCGTCGCCCTTGCGGGCATAGGCCTCGCCCCGCGCATAGCGCCACATGGCCCGCAGGTAGCCGCGGTCGGCGCCGGGATCCGGCCGCGCCAGCATCCGGTCCGGCGCGAAGCGGCCCTGCGCGAAATAGGCGGTGCCGACCGCCACCTGGTCCCAGGGAGACAGGGCCGTCTTCGACGCCGCGGCGCGGTCCAGCGCGGCGTCGGACTGGACGAGCGCGGCCTCGGCGTCGCCGCTCATCAGCGCCGCGCCGGTGGCGAACTGCACATTGTGCGAGTGGTAGGCCAGCTTCCACGGGTCGCTCAGGCCCAGCCGCCGGGCGTTGGCCGCGTCGATGCGGGTGGCGTCCATGTTGGCGCGCACCGCGTCCTCGTAGCGCCCGACGATGTAGTAGGTGTGCGAGGGCATGTGGACGAGGTGGCTGGCCGCCGGCGCCAGCCGCTGCAGGGTGTCGGCGTAGCCTTCCGCCTGGCCGCCGATCCCGTCCATCTCGGTGGCGTGGATGTAGAAGTGGATCGCCCCGGTGTCGTCCGGCTTGCGGGCCAGGGCGCCGCCGATCAGCTCCAGCGCGCGGCCCAGGTTCTCGCGGCTCTCCTTGTGCGCGGCCGGGATCATCCAGGCGTCGGCGGCGACGATGGCGATCTCATTGTCCTGCGGATAGTCGCGGGCCAGCCGGTCCATATCGCGGGCGAAGGCGTAGTCGCCCGCACCCTTGCCGCCGCCGTTGCGGTAGCGATGCTGCAAGGCCGCGATCAGCCGCCGCTCCTTTTCGGGGCCGCCCCGCGCCAGGCCGGCGGCCCTGTCGGCCAGCGCCGCCAGCGCGGCCTGCTGCTTGGCGTCGATCGGATAGTTGATCGTCGGGCCGCGGGCCCAGGCCTCGCCCCACGCGCACATGGCGCAGGCGGGATCGAGCTTTCCGGCCTCCTGGAAGGCGGCGATGGAGGCCTTGTGCGCGAAGGCATGGCCGAGCTGCATGCCGTTGTCGAAATAGGCCTGGGCGGCCGGGCTGGCCGTGCGCACCGTGAACCCGCCGGAGCCGTAGCCCTGCAGGATTTGCTGCGCGGGCGCGGCCTTTGAGGCCTCAGGGACCGGCGCGCCGCAGATGTGGCCGGCAGCTGGCGGGGGTTCAGGATCGGCGGTGGTGGCCGCCGGCGCCAACAGCAGTCCGAGACCGAGAACAAGCGCCGCACGCATCGCCCAACCTCCTCCGCCCGGGGCGACTATCGGGACGCGGGCCGTTCGGGTCAACGCCGCGCCTGAAGGGGCGCGGGGCGCGGCGTTTCCATTCTCGCATAGCTGTTCTGCGCAAATAGCCGCTAGTTCGATGTCGAATTCGGCATATCTCAATCGTCCTAAGAGCAGGAGATCGAGGAGACGGGATATGAAACTGCTTCTGCCGCTGGTCGCGCTGGCAGGGTCGCTGGCGCTGCTGATGAACGACTGGTCGCTCCGCGCCTTCAGCTACCTCTAGCCGACGGCGGCGCGCAGCTCGCCCAGCACGCGCGCCAGGTCCCCCTCGCGGAACGGCTTCTGGAGAACGGGCGACCCCTTGTCGACATCCCGCAGCCCCGCGTCGCCATAGCCGGTGGCGAAGGCGAACGGCGCGCCCTTGGCGCGCAGCAGGTCGGCGACGGGAAAGATCGGCTGGCCCGCCAGATTGACGTCCAGCACCGCGCAGTCGAGGTCCCCGGTCCGCGCGAGCTCCAGCGCTTCGTCGAGCCGCGACGCGGGCCCGACCACCGTACACCCCAGATCGCCGAGCATGTCCTCGATCAGCATCGAGACCATCATCTCGTCCTCGACCACCAAGACGCGCAGGCCGTCCAGCTTGTTGTTCATTCTTTGGGCTCCAGGGCGTGCATCGGCAATTTCATCCGGCAAGACAGGCCTTCCGGGCGGTAGTCAAGTTCAACCTCGCCATTCAGTTCGCCGGCCAGGCCTTGTTCCAGGACACGGCCGCCAAAGCCGCGCCGTCTGGGCGGACTCACCGGCGGGCCGCCGGATTCCGTCCACTCTACGACGAGTGTGGGCCCGGAGTCCGAACCTGTTACGCAAGTCCGCACCGCCACCCTGCCGGTCGCGCGCGAGAGCGCGCCGTACTTCACCGCGTTGGTCGCCAGTTCGTGCACCGCCATGCCCAGGGCCACTGCGGCTTTCGGATTGAGGCGGATGTCGCGGTCGGATTCCAGCAGGAACCGCGACCCGCCGCCTTCGCGGCCTCCCGCATGGGGCATCAGCTCCAGCCGCAGGATGTCGTGCAGGCTGGCCGCCTCCCAGTTCTGGTCGGTGAGCAGGTTGTGGGTCTGCGACAGGGCCATCAGCCGCGCCTCGAAGGCGTCGCGGAACCGGGGCATGTCGCCGGTGCTGCGCAGGGTCTGCGAGGCGATCGACTGGACGGTGGCCAGGGTGTTCTTCACCCGGTGGTTCAGCTCGTTCAGCAGCAGCCGCTGACGTTCCTCGGCGAGCTTGCGCTCGGTCACGTCCAGGGAGACCCCGGCCATCCGCCGTACGCCGCCGTGGTCCGCGGTCTGGGCGGCCCGGCCGCGCGCGTGCACCCAGCGGACCTCGCCGGAGGGATGCAGCACGCGGTATTCGATGTCGTACTCCGCCCCGGTCCGGATCGCCGTCTCGATGGCCGTCCGCATCCGGTCGCGATCCTCCGGCACGATGGAGGCGATCAGGTCGTCGAATCCGAACTCGACGTCGGGCGGGCGGCCGTAGTTCGCCTTGCAGATGTCGGAGGCCTCATAGGCGCGGGTCTCGACGTCGAGCTCCCAGGAGCCCAGCCGACCGGCGTCCAGGGCGAACAGCAGGCGCTCGCGGGCGGCCTGCTCGGCGCCGACATCCATGCTGACGCCGAACCAGCGCACCACCTGGCCGCTGCTGTCGCGGGTCGGCTCGAGCCGGGTCAGGAAGGGCCGATAGACGCCGTCGGCGCGGCGCAGCGGGAACACCAGTTCACAGGGCTCGCCGGTCGCCATCGACCGGGCCCACTGCTGCTGCACCTCGGGGAGCAGGGCCGGATCGTGGGCCCAACGCCAGCCGCGGCCCTCCATCTCGGCGGGCGAGGTTCCCGTGTATTCGTACCAGCGCCGATTGTACCAGGCGATGCGGCCGTCCGCGTCGGCCATCCAGCAGAGGATCGGGATGGTGTCGGCGATCAGCCGGAAGCGTTCTTCGCTATCGGCCAGCGCCGCCTCGGCGCGATGGCGTTCCTCGATCTCGCGGCGCGCGGCGTCGTTCAGCCGGACGTTGTCGATCGCCACGGCCGCCTGCGCCGCCAGCCCGGCCATCAACGGCTCCAGCCGCTCGGGGAAGGCGCCGGCGTCGGGGTGGCCGAAAAACAGGCCGCCCAGCACCTCGCCCGACCGCGACACCACCGAGGCGGCCAGATAGGAGCGCACCGGCAGGTGCCCCTTGGGCATGCCGAAATGGGGCCCGCTCTTGCCGTAGCGGGGGTCTTTGGTGATGTCATCGGAACGCACCACGCCCTCGCCGACGAAGGTCGGGCGGAAGATCGCGGTGTTGCGGGGCATGGGGAAACGTTCGAACGCCGAGCGCGGCGCGCCGGACAGGACGTAGAGCGTGTAGCTCTCACCCTTGGCGTCGATCAGGTTGTAGAAGAACGCGCCGAACTGGGCGCCGGACAGTTCGACGCCGCCGTCCACGACGGCCTGGACGACACCTTGCAGGTCGCCGCCTTCCCCGATCGCTGCAGCGATCCGGTTCAACGCGTCGGCCCGGCGGGTCTCCTCCGCCAGCACGCGTTGCATCGCGGCGAGCCGGGCCTTCAAGTCCGCGGTCGATTCACCGTCGCTTGCGACGGCCTCGGCGATGGTCATGGGTCGGACGATCCCCCGATCGGATCAAGCTTCACTAACGACGTCCGGCCCTCGGAGGTTCCCGACGAGATCGTTTTTTGCCGCCTGGCGTCAAGCGTAGCTGGGGGAATTTCTGCGGCGGCGCTTGATCTTTGCCGGCCGGTGCGGCGGTTCAGTCGCGGACCGGCGCGGGCCCGGAGATCTGCAGGACGGTGATCTGGTTGCGCTTGCGCTCCAGCACCCGGAACTGGTGCTTGTGGAAGGTGAAGCTCTGGCCGACCTCGGGAATGCGCTGGGCCTCGTGGATCAGCAGGCCGGCGACCGTCACCGCCTCGTCGTCCGGCAGGTCCCAGTTCATCGCCCGGTTGAGGTCGCGGATGGTCACCGAGCCGTCGACGATCACCGAGCCCTCGGGCCCGGGGCGGACGCCGGGGACGACCACGTCGTGCTCGTCCTCGATCTCGCCGACGATCTCCTCGAGGATATCCTCGAGGGTCACCAGTCCCTGCAGGGCGCCGTACTCGTCCACCACCAGGGAAAAGTGCGTCTGGCGCTTCAGGAAGGCGGCGAGCTGGTCCTTCAGGCTGGTGGTCTCGGGGATGAACCAGGGCGGGCGGATGATCGACTGCACGTCGAGATCGTCCATCCGGCCGTCCGCGTCGGCCAGCGCCTGCAACAGGTCCTTGGCGTGCAGGACGCCGACGATGTTCTCCGGCTCGTTGCGATAGATCGGCAGGCGGGTGTGGGCGCTCTCCAGCGCCGCGGCGACGATCTCCCGGGGGCTCAGGTCGCCGTCGATCATGGCGATCGCCTTGCGGTGGACCATGACCTCGCTGACGTCCATCTCCGCCAGGTCGAGCACCCCGCCCAGCATCCAGCGGTCGCGGGTCTCCACCAGGCCTTCGGAGTGGTGGTATTCCACCGCGCCGCGGATCTCCTCGTGGGCGGCGAGCACGTCCATCTCCATCCCCAGCCGGACCCCGAACAGGCCGAGGGTTTTCCGGACCACCCACTGGATCGTGTAGATGATCGGCCCGAACAGCCGCACCACCAGCAGGGTCGGGCCGGACAGGAAGCGCGCCACGTCGTCGGAGCGCAGGATCGCCAGCGTCTTCGGCAGCACCTCGGCGAACACCAGGACCAGCACGGTCATGATCGCCGTGGCCGCGGCCACGCCCCAGGCGCCGGGGATGGCCCGGGTCAGCACCTGGGTGGCCAGCGCCGAGGCCAGGATGTTGATCAGGTTGTTGCCCAGCAGCACCGCCCCGATCATCGTCTCCTGATCGGTCAGCAGGCGGTTCACCCGCCGGGCGGCGCGGTCGCCCTCCCGCTCCAGCTGGTGCATGCGCGCCCGGCTCGCGCCGGTGAGCGAGGTCTCGGCGGCGGAGAACAGCGCCGAGATCGCCAGCAGGCCGAAGACGATCGGCGCGAGCGCCAGGATCGCTCCCATCAGGAGGCTCCTTCGGCGATCAGGAAGTCGGTGACGGCGGCGGCGTCGACCTGCTTGGCCACGAAGGCGTCGCCCAGGGCGCGGGCGAGGATGAAGGTGAGGCGTCCGGCCTCGGCCTTCTTGTCCTGGCCCATGTGGCGGACCAGCCGCTCGGCGACGAACGGCGCGCCGGTCACCTGGTCCAGCCGGGTCGGCAGGCCGGCGGCGGCGATCGCCGCCTCGGCGCGGGTGGAATCCTGGGCGGAGCAGAGGCCCTGGGCGGCGGAGAAGCGGAACGCCAGCGCCTGGCCGGCGGCCACCGCCTCGCCGTGCAGCAGCGCCTCGCCGTAGCCAGTCTCCGACTCCAGGGCGTGGCCGAAGGTGTGGCCGAGGTTCAGCAGCGCGCGGCGGCCCTGCTCCTTCTCGTCTTCGGCGACGATTTCGGCCTTCATCTCCACGGAACGCGCGACGGCGTGAAGCAGGGCCCCGGGCTCGCGCGCCAGCACCTTGTCGCCATTGGCCTCCAGCCATTCGAAGAAGGCGAAGTCGCCCAGCAGGCCGTACTTGATCACCTCGGCATAGCCGGCGCGCATCTCGCGGTCGGGCAGGGTGGCCAGCATGTCGAGGTCGGCCAGCACCAGGCGGGGCTGGTGGAAGGCGCCCACCAGGTTCTTGCCGCGGGCGGTGTCGATCGCCGTCTTGCCGCCGACCGAGGAATCCACCTGGGCCAGCAGGGTGGTGGGGATCTGCACGAAATCGACCCCGCGCTTGTAGATGGCCGCCGCGAACCCGGCCAGGTCGCCGACCACGCCGCCGCCGAACGCCACCACCACGTCGCCGCGGTCGAGCTCCAGCGCCAGCAGCCGGTCGATGACCTCGGCCAGGCCCTCGAAGCTCTTGGTCTGCTCGCCGGGGGGAACGACGATCGGGGAGGCGGTGACGCCGGCGGCGGCCAGCGACGCCGTCAGGGCCGCGCCGTGCAGGCCCCACACGGTGGCGTCGCTGACCACCGCCACGCGTTGGCGGCTCAGGAACGGGGCGATGCGGCGGCCCGCCTCGGCGATCAGCCCGGGGCCGATCACCACCTCATAGGCGCGCTCGCCCAGCCCGACGGGAACCTGGCGGCTCATTGCGGCTGCTCCTGCAGATAGTCGCACAGCGCGCGGATCACCTGGTCGACGGTCACGTGATGGGCCGCGTCGCCGGTTTCGACCATCACGTCGGCCTGGGCGTAGAGGGGATAGCGGACGTCGGCCTGGGCCCGCAGCACGTCCATGGGCTCCTTGCCGGCCAGCAGCGGACGGGTTTCCTTGCGCCCCACCCGGCGCGCCAGCACGTCGAGGTCGGTCTTCAGCCAGACCGAAAGCGCCTTGGACTTGATCAGGCTGCGGGTCTCTTCATGCATGAAGGCGCCGCCGCCGGTGGCCAGCACGTGCGGCGGCTGGTCCAGCAGCCGCGCGATCACCCGCCGCTCACCCTCGCGGAAGGCGGGCTCGCCCAGGTCGGCGAAGATGTCGGCGATCGACCGGCCGGCCGCGGTCTCGACCTCGGTGTCGGCGTCGCGGAACGGCAGGTCCAGCGCGTTGGCCAGCCTGCGGCCCACGCTCGACTTGCCGACCCCCATGAGGCCCACGAGGGCGATGGTGCGTCGGCGCAACGGTGCATAGCGGTCCATGAACGGCGCAGGCTTACACGAGCCCGCGCCCTCGCGCCAACATCTGCGGTTGCGTATGCTCAGGCCATGTCACGCTTCCCTGCCTTCGTCGCCGCCCTGGCGCTGTTCGCCATCCCCGCCGCTGCGGGCGCCCAGGCCGTCGAGGTGACGCCGCTGGCCGCGCCCGACGCCTTCACCACCGCCGGGCGGAACACCGGCCTGCCGCCGACGCTCTGGCAGGGCGCCTCGCTGGCGACCGCGCAGACCGTCCTGCCGCTGCTGGCGCACAAACCGCTGTCGCCGGCCGCCGCCGCGCTCGCCCGGCGGGTCCTGGCCACCGGCGCGCCGGGCCCCAAGGGCGCGGGCGCCGACCCCGCGCTGGCCGCCGCCCGCGCCGACGCGCTGATCGCGCTCGGCGACCCCAAGGCCGCCGCCGCCATCCTCGCCCGGGCGCCTGGCCTGGACCGCAGCGCCGAGCTTTCCCGCGCCGCCGCGGAGAGCGCCCTGCTGGCCGGCGACGACGCCCGCGCCTGCGCAGCGGAGGAAGCCCTCACCGTCGGCCGCGACGACGTCTACTGGCTGCGGCTGCGCACCTACTGCCAGGCGATCGGCGGCCATGCCGACCAGGCGCAGCTGACCTTCGAACTCGCCCAGGCGCAGGCCAAGGACCCGGTGTTCGCGCGGCTCATGGCGGCCAAGCTGGCCGGCGCGGGCAGTCCCGGCGCCGCCTCGCTGCGCAACGGGCTCGACTACGCCCTGTC
Organism: Phenylobacterium hankyongense; assembly: GCF_003254505.1. NCBI lineage: Bacteria > Pseudomonadati > Pseudomonadota > Alphaproteobacteria > Caulobacterales > Caulobacteraceae > Phenylobacterium > Phenylobacterium hankyongense. The sequence continues at coordinate 2,444,473 of NZ_QFYP01000001.1, forward strand.
GCGCAGTCTCGGGCTCGACCTCGCCGCCGCCAAGCCTGCGCCCGCGGTGGCCGCAGCCCTGGCCGTTGCGGACCCGGCCGAACCCGCCTGGCCGTCCCCGCCCGGCGACGACGACCTGTCGGCCACGGTCCGGGCGCTCATCGCCGGCCAGGCGCCGGCCGCCGGCGTCGTGGATCGCCTGCTCGACGCCGCGGCCCATGCGGACGCCAAAGCCAGGCCGAGGGCCGAGGCCGTGGCCCTGCTGACCGCGGCCCTGGTCGGCGTGCCGGGGACGGAGGCGCGGAGCCGGATCGCCGCCCTGTCGGTCCCGGACGGCAAGGCGCCCGCCGGCCGCAATTTCGCGCTTGAGGCCGCGGCGCAGGAGAAACAGATGGGCGAGACGGCCCTGCTGGCGCTGTGGACCTGCGCCGACGCCGGCGCCGCGGGACCCGCGGTCGGCGATCGCGCGCGCCTCGTCGGCGCCTTGCGCGCCGCCGGCCTGGAGGCCGACGCCCGCGCCTTCGCGGTCGAAGGCCTGCTGGCGTTGAAATGAGCGGCCAGGGCGCCGCCTGGGCCGAGGCTTTCCTGGAGATGATGTCCGTCGAGCGGGCGGCGGCGAAGAACACGCTGACCGCCTACGCCCGCGACCTCGGCGACGCCGCCGCCTTCCTGGCCGCCCGCGGCCGCGATCTCGCTGACGCCGCGGCGGAGGACGTGGAAGCCTATTTCGCCGCCCTCGGCGCCCGCGGCCTGTCTCCCGCGACGGCGGCGCGGCGGCGCGCGGCGGTGCGGCAGTTCTACCGCTTCGTGCTCGGGGAGGGCTGGCGCAAGGACGATCCGGTCCGCCGGGTGGAGGCGCCGAAGAAGGGCCGCGCGCTGCCGAACGTCCTCAGCCGCGAGGAGATGAACCGGCTGATCGCCGCGGCCGGCGCCAAGGACGGCGCGCAGGGGCTGCGGCTCGGCTGCATGGTGGAGCTGGCCTACGCCTCCGGCCTGCGGATTTCGGAGCTCACCGGGCTGACGCTGGCGGTCCTGGCCCGCGATCCCGCCTATCTGATCGTCAAGGGCAAGGGCGGCAAGGAGCGGCTGGCGCCCCTCAACGAGGCGTCCCGCGCGGCGGTGAAGGCCTATCTGGAGGTCCGGCCGGGCTTCCTGCCCAAGGGCGACAAGGCCAACCCCTGGCTGTTCCCGTCGCGCGGCAAGGGCGGCCGGCTGACGCCGCGCCGCTTCGCGCAGCTGCTCGACGAGGCGGCGGCCGACGCCGGCATCGATCCGGCGCGGGTGAGCCCTCACGTGCTGCGCCACGCCTTCGCCACCCACCTGCTGGAAGGCGGCGCCGACCTGCGGGTGGTGCAGACCCTGCTGGGCCACGCCGACATCGCCACCACCCAGATCTACACCCACGTGGCCGGCGACCGCCTGCGAGAGGTGGTGCAGAACCGCCATCCGCTGTCGAAGAAGCGCTGAGGGGCAAAAAAGAAGCCGCGCCCGGGGGCGCGGCTTCCTCGATCAGGTTCTCAGGTCGGATCAGCCGGTGAAACGATACCGGCCGTCCGCATCCGGGCAGACCCGGACGTAGCGGTAGTCGCGGCCGTCGGCGTCGACCGGGGCCGGGGCCAGGCGGCACCGCTGACGCGCATAGTAGCTGTAGCGGCCTGAGCCGTAGCCGGACGCCTCGCGATACGGGATCGTGTCGTTGTAGGCGATGTAGGGCCCGCGGGCGTCGCACTTGTACTTGTCGTTGGCATGGCCCACGGCCGCGCCGATGCCGGCGCCCACGACGCCGCCGAGGACTGCGCCCTCGGTGCGGACGCCTCGGCCCGCGACGTTGGAGCCCAGGGCCGCGCCGGCCAGGGCGCCGATCAGGCCGGCGGTCACGGCCGAGTTGTTGTTCGGCCGGCAGCCGGCGCCATTGGTGTAGGCGGTGTCGCGGCCGTAGTAGCCGGCGGCGGGGGCGTCATAGGGTCCCCAGCGCGTGGTGTCCCACACCGGCTGCGGACCATAGGCGCGGACGTAGGCGCCGTAGCCGTAGCGGGCGTCGTAGTCGGCGCGGGCCCGTTCCCAATCGGCGCGGCGGCGATCGTAGTCGCGGCGGGCTGCGTCATAGTCGCCGCGGTTGGCCTCATAGGCCGCCCGGTCGTTCTGGTAGCGGTCCATGTCACGCTGGTATTGCTGGGTCGGCTGGTATTCCGGACTCGGCTGGTATTGCGGACCCGGCTGGTAGTACTGGGCGAAAGCCGGCGCGGCGGTGGCGAGCGCCAGCGTCGAGGCTAGGGCGATCTTCAGGGGGGCGTTCATAGAAATTGCTCCGTTTCTCCTCGGACACGCGGGCGCCCGTGTCTCGGCGGAACCGCGCATCATCACGAAGACGCGCCGGCTTGCCTCCGGTCCCCCGAACGGAAACGGGCCCGGCTCGACCTCGCGCTAACAAACGTCAATCGACGTTCTGTAGTTGCACCTGGGAGGAGTGAGGTGTTCGCCGCTCTTGTGAGCTTGAGCCTTCGCGCCTAATTTCCGCCGCTCCGCGAACGACCAGGAAGCGAATCCTCGAATGGCCGTCCACTACCTCGAGTTCGAGCGCCCGATCGCCGACCTCGAAGCCAAGATCGAGGAGCTGTCGAAGCTTTCCGAGACGGCGGGCCCCGGCGCCTTCGACGCCGAGATCGAGGCGCTGCGCGCCCGCGCCCAGGAAATGCGCCGCGACGCCTATTCCAAGCTCGACGCCTGGCAGAAGACCCAGGTAGCGCGCCATCCCGACCGGCCGCACTTCATCGACTACGTGGGCGCGCTTATCGACGAGTTCGTCGAGTTGCGCGGCGACCGGTCGTTTGGCGACGACCAAGCGATCATGGGCGGGTTGGGCCGTTTCCGCGGCCGCCCAGTGGTGGTCATGGGCCACGAGAAGGGCCGCGACACCGTCACCCGGGTGAAGCACAACTTCGGCTACGCGCGGCCCGAGGGCTACCGAAAGGCGATCCGGCTGATGGAGATGGCCGAGCGCTTCAACCTGCCGGTGGTCACCTTCGTCGATACCGCCGGCGCCTACCCGGGCGTCGCCTCGGAGGAGCGCGGCGTGGCCGAGGCGATCGCGCGCTCGACCGAGAAATGCCTGATGCTGGGCGTGCCCAACGTGGCGATCATCACCGGCGAAGGCGGATCCGGCGGGGCGATCGCCATCGCGGGGGCCAACCGGGTGCTGATCCTCGAGCATTCCATGTATTCGGTGATCGCGCCGGAAGGGGCCAACTCCATCCTCTGGCGCGGCGGACGCACGGCGGCCGACGCCGCCAAGGCCATGAAGATCACCGCCCAGGACCTGCTGGCCACCAAGGTGGTGGACCGTATCGTGCCCGAGCCGGCCGGCGGCGCCCACTCCGATCCCGAGGCCGCCATGAAGACGGTCGCCGACGCGCTGGACGAGGAGTTGGCGGGCCTGGACGGCCTCAGCCCGCAGGAACTGCGCAAGCGCCGTTCCGAACGATTCTACGCGATCGGCCGCTCCGGCCTGCAATAACCGCGGCTTGCCTGACGCAAGGTCCGAGCGTTGAGTGTCGTCCAAACAGCTGTTTGGAGGAACGCCCCATGGCGCTCAAGACCCGGTTCACCGAGACCTTCGGTATCGAGCATCCGATCGTGCAGGGCGGGATGCAGTGGGTCGGCCGCGCGGAGCTGGTGGCCGCCGTCGCCAACGCCGGCGCCCTGGGCTTCATCACCGCGCTCACCCAGCCGACGCCTGAGAAGCTCACCGAGGAGATCGCCCGCTGCCGGTCGCTGACCGACAAGCCGTTCGGCGTGAACCTGACCATCCTGCCGGCCATCAAGCCGCCGCCCTACGCCGAATACCGCCAGGCGATCATCGAGGCGGGCGTCAAGATCGTCGAGACCGCCGGCAACAAGCCGGTGGAGCACGTCGCCGAATTCAGGAAGCACGGGGTCAAGGTGCTGCACAAATGCACCTCCGTGCGCCATGCGCTGTCGGCCGAACGGATGGGCGTCGACGGCATCTCCATCGACGGCTTCGAGTGCGCCGGACACCCGGGCGAGGACGATGTCCCCGGCCTGATCCTGATCCCGGCGGCGGCCGACAAGGTGAAGATTCCGATGATCGCCTCCGGCGGCTTCGGCGACGCCCGCGGCCTGGTGGCCGCCCTGGCGCTGGGGGCCGACGGGGTGAACATGGGCACCCGCTTCATGTGCACGGTGGAGAGCCCGATCCACGAGAACATCAAGCGCCAGATCGTCGAGAACGACGAGCGCGCCACCGACCTGATCTTCCGCACCATGCACAACACCAGCCGGGTGGCGAAGAACGCCATCAGCCAGCAGGTCGTGGCGCTGGAACGCGAGGGCGCGAAGTTCGAGGACGTCCGCGAGCTGGTGGCCGGCAGCCGCGGCCGCAACGTCTACGAGGTCGGCGACAACGACGCCGGCATCTGGTCGGCCGGCCAGGTGCAGGGCCTGATCCACGACGTCCCGACCTGCGCCGAGCTGGTGGGCCGTATCGTGCGCGAGGCCGAGGAGATCATCGAAGGCCGGCTCGGCCGGATGCTCGGCCGCCGCGCCCTGCAGTCGGCCTGAGGGGCAGGATCAGCTCAGGCGGCTTAGGACCTCGCCGAGCGATTCGACGGCGTCCGGGGTGGTCGCCCAGGAGCACATGAAGCGGACCGAACCGTCGAGGAACCGGTAGACGAACCAGCCCTCGGCGTGCAGGCGCGCCAGGGTGACGTCGTCCATGTCGACGAAGACGCCGTTGGCCTCCACCGGGTGGCTTACCGGGAACGGCATGAGCTCTGCGAGCTTGCGGGCCATGGCGTTGGCGTGGGCGGCATGGCGGACGAAGGCGCCGGCGCCGAGCATGCCGATGAACGGGGCCGCGTAGAACCGGCCTTTGGAGGGCAGCTGGCCGGCCTGCTTCAGGCGGGCGTCGAACCGGCGGGCCAGCGCGCGGTCGAAGATCACCACCGCCTCGGTGGGCGGCATGCCGGCCTTGGTGCCGCCGACCACCAGCAGGTCGACGCCCAGGGTCTTGATGGCCTTCAGGTCGAAACCGGCCGCCGCGGCATTGGCCAACCGGGCGCCGTCCAGGTGGACGCCATAGCCCCTGGCCTTCACCGGCGCGATCAGCGCCTCCAGCGCCCCGGCGCTATAGAGCGTGCCGTACTCGGTGGTGTTGGTCAGCGACAGGGCGGCCGCGGACTGGCGGTGGGAGAAGTCCGGAACGGCCAGCGCCGCCTCCAGCGCGGCGGGCTCGATCCGCCCGGAGGCGCCCGGCAGCCGGATCAGCCCCAGGCCCTGGCCGAAGAAGCCCGGCGCCCCCGTCTCGTCGGTGCAAACGTGGGCGTGCTCATGGGCCAGCACCGCCTCGAACGGCCGGCAGAGCGCCGCCAGCGAAAGCGCGTTGGCCGCCGTGCCGGAGGCCACGAACCGCACCTCCGCGTCGGCGTCGAGCAACTCGCGGACCAGGTCGGCGGCGTGCGCGGTGACCGGATCTGTCCCATAGCCGGAGGTGAAGCCGGTGTTGGCGGCGACCAGCGCTTCGAGCGCTTCGGGCGCGGCGGGGGCGGTGTTGTCGGAGGCGAAATCGTAGCGTGACGTCATCCCGCGTCTTTAGCCCAAGCGCGCACCTCGTCCACGAAGAGATCCGGCTCCTCCATCGCCGCGAAATGCCCGCCCCGCGGCATCTCCGTCCAACGGGCGATGTTGTAGGCGCGCTCCGCCCAGGATCGCGGCGGGGCCATGTAGAGTGGCTCGCCGGGGAAGTTGGCGAAGGCGGTCGGCGTCTCGCAGCGCTCGCCCTCCTTGAAGGCCACGCCGCCCTCTTCGAGCAGGCCGCGATAGTACCAGGCCCCGGTGGTGAAGGCGCCGGTCATCACGTAGATCATGATGTTGGTGAGCAGCCGGTCCTTCGGATAGGCCTCGTCCATCGACTTGGCGCGCAGGTCCGACCAGTCGTGGAACCGCTCGGCGATCCAGGCCGCCTGGCCGACCGGATTGCCGGCCCCCAGCCAGGCCAGCGACTGCGGCTTCGACGCCTGCAGGCGGAAGTAGGCCCCCAGAACGTCCATCATGCCCTGCTGGCGCCGGATCCAGGCGACCTCCGCCTCGTCCTGCGGGCTGCCGAAGGGCCGAAAGCCGATCATGTTCAGATGGATGGCGCGGGCGTGCGCGCCGTGGTCATGCCCGAGCCACGAGGTCACCAGGCCGCCCCAGTCGCCGCCCTGCGCCAGGTAGCGGTCGTAGCCGAGCACCTGCGTCATCAGGGTGTTGAACAGCCGCGCGGTGGTCCGCTGGCCGATTGGACGCGTCGGCTTCGACGAGAAGCCGAAGCCGGGCAGGGACGGGATCACCAGGTCGAAGGCGTCGGCGGCCTGGCCGCCGAACCGGCTGGGGAAGGCCAGCTTCTCGATCGCCTGCCAGAATTCGTAGTGCGAGCCTGGCCAGCCGTGGGTGACGATCAGCGGCCGCCGGCCGCCGGCCTCGCCGATCACGTGCACGAAGTGCAGGTCGAAGTCCTCGACGCGGGCCGTGAACTGCGGGAACCGGTTGAGGTCGGCCACCGCGGCGCCCCAGTCGTAGCCGTCTGTCCAGTGGGCGCAGAGCGCCTTCAGATAGCTCGCGTCGCAACCATAGGCCCAACCGTCGGCGACGTCCGGCGCCGGCGGCCACGGGTAGGAGCGGACGCGATCCAGCACCGCCTCGACCTCGGCGGCGTCCCAGCTCACCTCGAACGGAATGATCTCGCTCATCTTGGCTCCCCGATACTGGCAGAGCCTGCGGCGCTTGCCGCCGCGGCCGTCAACCCCCCGACGCGAGGCCCCGCGCAAGGGTGGTGTTGATCATGTGGTGCAGCGACCGCGCCGCGCCGTGCGGCAGCTTTCCCGCCAGCTCCAGCACGATCGCGCCATGCGCTGCAGCCCAGAACATCGCGCCGATCTGCACCGGGTCGCCGGTCATCACCCCTTCGGCGGCCAGGTCCTTCACCCAGGCGCTCATGGTCTCGCGGGCGCGCAGGCCGGCGCGGACCAGCTCCGGATAGTCCTTCTCGTGCGGCTGGTTCAGGTCGAACATGAGCTTGTAGGTGTGCGGATGCTCGAACGCGAAATCGATGTAGGCCTCGCCGACGGCGGCGCCCTTGGCCCGTCCGCCCGTCGCCGACGCCCTGGCGGTCTCGAGCGACTCTGCAAAGCGGTCGAAGCCGTTGGCGCGCACCGCCGCCAGGATGTCGTCCTTGTCCTTGAAATAGCGGTAGGGCGTCATCGGCGAGACGCCCAGCTCGGACGCCAGCTGTCGCATGGTCACCGCGTCGGGCCCCTTTTCGGCGAACAATCGCTCCGCCGCCTCGCACAGGCGCTCACGGAAATCGGCGACGTCGGAATCAGAAAGGACGCGGGGCATGGCAGCTCGTACGCGGAAAAGAAGGACCTTGCCATTCGTTACATCTTACGCAATAAATTTACATTGTAATTCTCTATGGAGAAGCGACATGGACGGTGACGCACGCCTCAATGCCTATCTGGCCGGCAACTTCGCGCCGGTGCGGAGCGAGGACGACCTGGACCTGACCGTGACGGGGGAAATCCCCGCGGGTCTGCGCGGCGCCCTCTATCGCATCGGGCCCAATCCGCAGTTCGAGCCGCGGGATCCCAACCACCACTGGTTCGCCGGCGACGGCATGGTGCACGGCTTCTACCTGGCGGACGGCAAGGCGACCTATCGCAACCGCTATGTCCGCACCCCGAGATGGGAGCTGGAGCACGCCGCGGGCCGCTCGCTGTTCGGGACCTTCGGCAACCCCATGACCACCGATCCGGCCGTCATGGGCCAGGACTCCGGCGTGGCGAACACCAACATCGTCTGGCACGCTGGCCGGCTGATGGCGCTGGAGGAGGGCCACGCGCCCTTCGAGATGGCGCCCGACACCCTGGATTCGGTCGGCTACGTGCAGGCCTACCGCGGGCGCACCACGGCGCACCCGAAGATCGACCCGGCGACGGGCGAGATGGTCTGGTTCGGCTATGGCGTCGGCGACGCGCCGCTGTCGGCCGGAATGAGCTACGGCGTGACCGACGCCACGGGCCAGGTGGTGCGGCGCGACGACTTCCAGGCGCCCTTCGCCTCCATGGTCCACGACTTCATGGTCACCGAGAACCATGTGCTGTTCCCCGTCCTGCCGCTGACCGGCAGCCTGGAGCGGGCGATGCGCGGCCTGCCGCCGTTCGCCTGGGAGCCGGAAAAGGGCAGCTTCGTGGGGGTCATGCGGCGCGACGCCGACGTCTCGACCATCCGCTGGTTCAACACCGGGGCCTGCTACGTCTTCCATCCGATGAACGCCTGGGAGGCGGACGGAAAGCTCTATGCCGACGTCATGCGCTACGACCAGGCGCCGCTGTTCCCCAAGGCCGACGGCTCGCCGGGCGAGAAGTCCGCTGCGCGGCTGGTGCGCTGGACCTTCGACCTCTCCGGAGCGAGCGACGCGATCCGCGAGGAGCCGATCGACGACCTCGACGGCGAGTTCCCCAGGCTGGACGAGCGGTTCGCGACGCGCGCCTATCGCCACGGCTGGTATGCCGCCGACCCGACCAACGGCAAGACCATCAAGCAGTCGGCGATCGCCCACCTCGACTTCGCGACCGGCCGTCGGCAGGTCTACGAGCTGACCGGCGGCGACCTGACCTCGGAGCCGGTGTTTACGCCGCGCACCGCCGATGCGCCCGAAGGCGACGGCTGGGTTACGGCGGTGGTCTGGCGGGCGGGCGAGAACCGCAGCGACCTCCTGGTGTTCGAAGCCCAGGACGTGGCCAAGGGGCCGGTCGCGGTCGCCCAGCTGCCGCGCCGCGTGCCGTTCGGCTTCCACGGCAACTGGGTCAGCTTCTGACGCGGAGTCGGTCCCCGTCTTCGCACCCGAGCCCAGGTCAGATCAGACCAGGGCGCCGTGGCAGTGCTTGAACTTCTTGCCTGAGCCGCACGGGCAGGGGGCGTTGCGGCCGGTGTCCTCCCAGCCTTGCGGCAGGGCGGCGACCGGCAAGGCCTCGCGCTGGTCGGCCGGAATGCCGTCGGGCAGCAGGCCCATCTGCGCGGCGTTCTCGCCGCTCAGCGGGTCCATGTGGACCTCGAAGTACTGGCCCGGCGGCGGCTGCGGCGGCTCCTCGAACTGGAACTCCACGGTCATCAGCCAGCGGGTCACGTTCTGGCGCAGGTCGGTCAGCAGCTTCTCGAACAGCGAGAAGGCCTCGGTCTTGTACTCCTGCAGCGGATCGCGCTGGCCGTAGCCGCGCAGGCCGATGACGTTGCGCAGGTGGTCGAGGTGCATGAGGTGCTCGCGCCACTGCAGGTCGATCATTTGCAGCAGGAAGCTCTTCTCCACGGTGCGCATGTGGTCGCCCACCTGCTCCTCGCGCTCGGCGGCGCGGGCGTCGGCGGCGGCCACGATCCGCTGCTCGATCTCCTCGTTGGCGATGCCGTCTTCGGCCGCCCATTCGCGGATCGGCAGTTCCAGGCCCAGCCACTCGCGCACGTGGGCGTCGAGGCCGTCGATATCCCACTGCTCGGCGTAGGCCTTCGGCGGCAGGTGGCGGGAGACGAAGTCCTCGATGGTGTCGAGGCGCATCTCGCGGATGATCTCCGAGAGATCGGTGGCGGTCATGAACTCCGCGCGCTGCTCGAACACCGCCTTGCGCTGGTCGTTCACCACGTCGTCGTACTTGAGCAGGTTCTTGCGGATCTCGTAGTTGCGCTGCTCGACGCGGGTCTGGGCCTTCTGGATGGCGGCGTTCAGCCAGCGGTGGGTGATCGCCTCGCCTTCCTGGACGCCGAAGGTGCGCATGATCGAGTCCAGCCGCTCGCCGGCGAAGATGCGCAGCAGGTCGTCCTCGCAGGAGAGGAAGAACTTGGAGTGGCCGGGGTCGCCCTGACGGCCGGTCCGGCCGCGCAGCTGGTTGTCGATTCGCCGGCTTTCGTGGCGCTCGGTGCCGAGCACGAAGAGGCCGCCGGCGGCCAGCGACTGCTCCTTGGAGTCCTTGATCTCGGCTTCGATCTCGCCCTTGCGGGCGACCGCCATCTCCGGCGTGACCTCGATACCCAGTCCGCGCTGCTCGTCGCGCCACTTGGCGACGCGCATGTCGACGTTGCCGCCCAGCTGGATGTCGGTGCCGCGGCCGGCCATGTTGGTGGCGATGGTCACCGCGCCCGGCATGCCGGCGTCGGCGACGATCAGGGCTTCCTGCTCGTGGTAGCGGGCGTTCAGCACGCTGTGCGGGATGCCGGTCTTCTTCTTGCCGTCGATCTCGAACTTGTGGGCCTTGAGCATCTCGGAGAGCTGCTCGGACTTCTCGATCGAGACGGTGCCGACCAGGATCGGCTGGCCGCGCCGATAGCAGTCCTCGATCTGCACGATGATCGCCTGGTTCTTCTCGGCGGAGGTGCGATAGACCTCGTCGTCGTCGTCGATGCGGGTCACCGGCCGGTTGGTCGGGATCTCGGCCACGTCCATCTTGTAGATGTCGAGGAATTCCTGGGCCTCGGTGGCGGCCGTGCCGGTCATGCCCGAGAGCTTGGAATAGAGGCGGAAGTAGTTCTGGATGGTCACCGAGGCCAGGGTCTGGTTCTCGGGCTGGATGACGGCGCCTTCCTTGGCCTCGATGGCCTGGTGCAGGCCTTCGGACAGGCGGCGGCCGTGCATCATGCGGCCGGTGAACTCGTCGATCAGGATCACCTCGCCGGCGCGGACGATGTAGTCCTTGTCGCGCTGGTAGAGGATGTTGGCGCGCAGCGCCTGGTTCACGTGGTGCACCACCGAGACGTTGGCCGCGTCGTAGAGGCCGGCGGAATCCTCGGCCAAGTGGCCGCCTTCCTGCAGGATCTCCTCGATGCGCTCGGCGCCGTCCTCGGTGAGGATGACCTGCTTCTGCTTCTCGTCGTGCTCGAAGGTCGTCGCGTCCTTGATCAGCTCTTTCACGACCACGTCGATGGTCTTGTAGAACTCGCTGCGGTCCTCGGTCGGGCCGGAGATGATCAGCGGGGTGCGGGCTTCGTCGATGAGGATGGAGTCCACCTCGTCGACGATCGCGAAGTTGTGGCCGCGCTGGACCATTTCCCCGGCCTCGTAGACCAAGTTGTCGCGCAGGTAGTCGAAGCCGAATTCGTTGTTGGTGCCGTAGGTGATGTCCGAACCGTAGGCGTCATGCCGCTGGCCCTGGCTGAGGCCGTGGACGATCACGCCGACGCTCATGCCCAGGAAGCGGTAGATCTGGCCCATCCACTCGCTGTCGCGCTGGGCCAGGTAGTCGTTGACGGTGATGACGTGGACGCCCTTGCCGGCGAGCGCGTTCAGGTAGACCGGCAGGGTGGCGACCAGGGTCTTGCCTTCGCCGGTCCGCATCTCGGCGATGCCGCCCTGGTGCAGGATCATGCCGCCGACCAGCTGCACGTCGAAATGGCGCAGGCCGATGGCGCGCCGCGAGGCCTCGCGCACGACGGCGAAGGCCTCTTCCATCAGGTCGTCGAGGCTGGCCCCCTGGGCGAGGCGGCCGCGGAACTCCTCGGTCTTGCCGCGCAGCTCGGCGTCGGACAGCGCCTGCATTTTCGGCTCGAGGGCGTTGACCTTGCCGATCCGCGCCGTCATGGCCTTGACCTTACGGTCATTGGAAGAGCCGAAGAACCGTTGGAAGATGCTCAAGGGAGAAGGTCCGGTTGGTGCGGGCGGCAGCGGCGGCCGTGTCCGGTCCTTCGCCTGCCGGGAAAACTCGCTCTTTTCAGGGCGCGCGAGACTTAAGCAGCGCCCCCTCCAGTGTCAACGCGGCGGGGTTGCGCGAGCGATCAACAAAATCCGCTCATCCCGGCGAAAGCCGGGACCCAAGCTGGGCTTTCCGCTCACAACGCCAAGAGGTTGTTAAGGTCCTCGTAGAGGTCTCGCCCGCGTGGGTTTGAAGCCTCGATCAACTCAATCTTCCACTTGCGGCGCCATTCCTTGATCCGGCGTTCGCGGCGGAGGCGTTCTCGCGAAGCTCGAAGGTCTCGAACCAGACGAGCTTGGTGACCTCGTACTTGGAAGTGAATCCCGGTCGGACTTTTTCGCGGTGCTCATAGATCCGCCGCGCGAGATCGTCGGTGCTGCCGGTGTAGAGCGTGCCATAGGGCCGGCTCGCCAGAATATAGACGAAGAAGCTCATTCCCTCCTCCGCGCCGGCCGGAGCTCAGCTTGGGTCCCGGCTTTCGCCGGGATGAGCGGAGGAGGGGGAGCTCATGCGCGTTCAGAAGACCTCGAACAGTCCCGCTGCGCCCATGCCGCCGCCGATGCACATCGAGACCACGGCGTTCTTGGCGCCGCGGCGCTTGCCTTCCTGCAGGACGTGCCCGGCCAGGCGGGCGCCGGTCATGCCGAACGGGTGGCCGATGGCGATCGAGCCGCCGTTGACGTTGTATTTCTCCGGGTCGATGCCCAGCCGGTCGCGGGAATAGAGGCACTGCGAGGCGAAAGCCTCGTTGAGCTCCCACAGGTCGATGTCGCTGACCTTGAGCCCATGGCGCTCCAGGAGGCGCGGCACCGCGAACACCGGGCCGATGCCCATCTCGTCGGGCTCGCAGCCGGCGACCGCCCAGCCCTTGAACAGGCCCATGGGCTCCAGGCCGCGCCGCTCGGCCTCCTTGGCCTCCATGATCACCACGGCGGCGGCGCCGTCGGAGAGCTGCGAGGCGTTGCCGGCGGTGATGTACTTGCCGGGCCCGCGCACCGGCTCGAGCTTCGACAGGCCGGCCAGGTTGGTGTCGGGGCGGTTGCACTCGTCGCGGTCGACCACGTAGTCGACGATGGTCTCTTCCTTCGTCTCCTTGTTGACCTGCTTCATCTTGGTCTTCATCGGGACGATCTCGTCGCGGAACTTGCCGGCCTGCTGGGCCGCGGCCATCCGCTGCTGGGACTCGTAGGAATACTCGTCCTGCGCCTCGCGGCTGACCTTGTAGCGCTCGGCGACGATGTCGGCGGTGTCGATCATCGGCATGAAGATCGCCGGGTACATCTCGGTCAGGCGCGGGTCGTTGTTGACCGCGCCGCCGGCCCCGCCGCCGGGGATGGAGATCGACTCCACGCCGCCGGCCACCACGACGCCGGCGCCGTCGTTGCGGACGTAGTTGGCCGCCGCCGCGATGGTCTGCAGGCCGGAGGAGCAGAAGCGGTTGATGGTCACGCCGGAGGTGGTGATCGGCAGGCCCGCCAGCAGGGCGGCCTGGCGGCCGAGGTTGCCGGCGCCGTGCGCCACATTGCCCAGATAGCAGTCCTCGACCGCGTCCTTCTCGACGCCGGCCTTGTCCACGGCGTGCTGCACGGCGTGCGCCGCCATGGAGACGGTGGGCGTCATGTTGAAGCCGCCGCGGCCCGATTTTGCGAGACCCGTTCTGGCGTAGGAGACGATGACTGCTTCGCGCATTTTAAATGATCCTCCCAAACAATAGGCGTCCGGGACCTTGTGCTGGCCCCTCCAGGTTGGGGCGACCTTTGCACTCCGGGCTGTAAATGGCTAGGGACGGGCGGCGCCCCGGCGCGCCTCCCCCGTCCGCTTTGGGATGATCTGAATGGCGGCCCACAAGCCCTTCCGCTCCGCGTGCCTGGCCGGCCTGGCTTTGACGCTGGCGCTTGGGCTCGGCGCCTGCGGCCGCGGCGGCGGCGCGGAGCACGCGCCCGAGCGCGGCGACCAGGCGGTGGCGAAGGTCGACGGCAAGACCGTGTGGGCCTCCGACGTCAAACGCGAGGCGGTGGCCCAGGGGCTGATCGGCGAGGGCGAGCCGCTGGAGGTCTCCTCCGACCTCTTCCACCGCGTGCTGGACGAGGTGGTGGACCAGAAGCTGCTGGCCACCGAAGCGTTGAAGCGCAAGCTGGACAAGGACCCGGTCGCCCAGCGCCGGCTGGCGGCGGCCCGCGAGCGGATCCTCGGCGACATGCTGGTGGAGAGCGTGGTGTCCGACGCGGTCAACGACAACGCCATCCGCGGCCTCTACCAGGAGCAGCTGAAGCTCGCGAAGCGCTCCGAGGAGATTCGCGCCCGGCAGATCGTGCTGCCCTCGGCGGCCGAGACCGAGCAGGCGAAGAAGCTGCTGGCGTCGGGGGCCTCCTTCGAGGCGCTGGCCATGGAGCGCTCGACCGACGCGGCCACCCGGTTCAACGGCGGCGACCTCGGCTATTTCACCACCGACGTCATGCCCGAGGCCTATGATACGGCGCTCAGGGGCGCCAAGGCGGGCCAGGTGGTCGGGCCGTTCCAGGTCGATGGCGGCTGGGCGCTGGTGAAGGTCGAGGACCGCCGGCTGGAGCAGCCGATCGCGCTGGAGGCCGCGCGGCCGCAGATCGTGCGCTTCCTCACCTACGACCAGATCCGCGACCTGCTGGAGAAGCTTCGCAGCCGTTCCAGGATCGAGACGTTGGTCAAGGCCGACGCCAATGCGCCGAAGCCGCCGGCCGACGCGCCGAAAGCCGCGCTGGCGGCGCCGAGTCCGCAACTGAAACCCCAGGGGGCACGCCCATGAGCCGCAAGCCGACGAAGTCCGTGGCCGGCCTGAAACCGGCGGCCAAGGCGCTGGAAGCCGCTGCGAAACCGGTGGAAGTGATGGGCCAGACGCTGGAGCGCGCCTTCGACCCGCTGGCCAGCGCCCTGAAGCGCGCCGCGCTGAAACGCGCCGACCGCCAGGCCCGGCAGTTCTCCGAGCCCGCCGCCGCGCCGGCGCCGGCCGCGCCCGCCAAGGGCGCGATGCCGGTGTCGCCGCTGGCCGTGCCGTTCCCGCTGATGCCGCCGATCGCCGGCGTGCAGCTGGCGACCGGGCGGGCCGGATTCTACAAGTACGACCGCGAAGACCTGCTGGTGATGAGCTTCCCGGAGGGCGCGAGCTGCGCCGGGGTGTTCACCCGTCACGGGGTGGGGTCGGCGCCGGTCGACTGGTGCAAGCGGCACCTTGAGATGACCAAGGGCGAGGGCGTCCGCGCCCTGGTGGTCAACGCCGGCTGCGCCAATTCCTTCACCGGCCGGCCGGGCGCCGACGCGGTGCGCCGGGTGTGCTCGGCGACCGCCAAACGCTTCGACTGCCGCCAGCGCGACGTGATGGTGGCTTCCACCGGGGTGATCGGGGTGCTGCTGGACGACGCCAAGATCGTCCACCGCCTGCCCGAGGTGGAGCAGCGGCTGACCCCCGACGGTTGGGCCGGCGCGGCGCGGGCGATCATGACCACCGACACCTTCCCGAAGGGGTCCTACGCCGAGGCGACCATCGACGGGGTGACGGTGCGGATCGGCGGCATCTGCAAGGGCTCCGGCATGATCGCGCCGGACATGGCCACCATGCTGGCCTTCGTGGTCACCGACGCGGCGATCTCGCCGGCGGCGCTGCAGAACCTGGTCAGCCTCTACACCCGCAACACCTTCAACGCGGTGACGGTGGACGGCGACCGTTCGACCAACGACACCCTGCTGCTGTTCGCCACCGGCCAGTCCGGCGCGCCGAAGATCAGCCGCGCGGGCGACCGCCGCCTCGCCGACTTCCGCGACAAGCTGGAGCACGTGCTGATGGACCTAGCCCACCAGCTGGTGCGCGACGGGGAGGGCGCGACCAAGTTCATCAAGGTCACGGTGACCGGCGCGGAGACCGCCGCCTCGGCCCGCAAGATCGCCCGCACCATCTGTGAAAGCCCGCTGGTGAAGACCGCCTTCGCCGGCGAGGACGCCAACTGGGGCCGCATCGTCATGGCCGTGGGCCGCGCCGACGAGCCGGTGGACCGGGATTCCATGAGCGTGAAGTTCGGCGACCTGTGGGCCGCCCAGGACGGTCTCGTCTCGGCCACCTACAACGAGGCGAAGATGAGCGCCTACATGAAGAAGAAGGAGCTGGAGGTCACGGTGGACGTCGGCGTCGGCCGCGCCAGCTCCACCATGTGGACCTGCGACCTGACCAAGCGCTACGTCGAGATCAACGGCGACTACCGCAGCTGATCCGCGCGCCTTCTCCACGAGGGGAGAAGGCGCGGGATTGAAGTCTCTCTGTCTTAGCGGTTCGACCAGACGCCTGTGCGGCCGGAGGACTGGTTGCCGCCGCCGCGTTGCGGGCCCTTGAAGGCCGGCTTGGCCGCGGGGCGCTCCCCGCCGCCGCCGCCGCCGTTGCTGCGGGCCGGGGCGCCTTCATGACGATGGCCCGGCTTGGCGTTCCCGTGGTTGCGGTTGCGCTTGGCCGCGTGCTCGCCGCGGTGGGGCTGCGAGCCGCGGGTGTCGACACGGTCCGGCTTCACGCCCGCCGGTTCCGGCATCGCCGCCGTGGCGGCGCCCAGCTGGCGGTCGTTGCGGCGGTCGAAGGCGGGGATGGTCTGGCGCGTGACCTTCTGGATGTCGCGCAGCAGGTTCCGCTCGTCGTCGGCGCAGAAGGCGACGGCCGAGCCGTCGGCGCCGGCCCGCGCGGTCCGCCCGATCCGGTGGACGTAGGCCTCCGGCACGTTCGGCAGCTCGAACTGGACGACATGGCTGACCGCGTCGATGTCGATGCCGCGGGCGGCGATGTCGGTGGCCACCAGGGCGCGGACCTTGCCGGCCTTGAATTCGGCCAGGGCGCGCTCGCGCTGGCCCTGGCTCTTGTCGCCGTGGATGGCGGCGGCTTCGACGCCGACCTGCTCCAGGCTGCGGGCCACGCGGTCAGCGCCGCGCTTGGTGCGGGTGAAGACGATGACCCGCTTGAAGCC
Organism: Phenylobacterium hankyongense; assembly: GCF_003254505.1. Classification (NCBI taxonomy): domain Bacteria; kingdom Pseudomonadati; phylum Pseudomonadota; class Alphaproteobacteria; order Caulobacterales; family Caulobacteraceae; genus Phenylobacterium; species Phenylobacterium hankyongense. The sequence goes on from NZ_QFYP01000001.1 coordinate 2,461,157, forward strand.
GGCGTCGTCGAACAGCTCGGCCAGCAGGGCGCGCTTGCGGGCCTGCTCGACGAACAGGACGCGCTGGTTGATCCGCTCGACCGTGGTGGCCGAGGGGGTCACGGAGACCTTCAGCGGGTCGGGGTTGAGCAGTTCGCCGGCCAGCTTGCCGATCTCCGTCGGCATGGTGGCCGAGAAGAACAGGTTCTGGCGCTGCTTGGGCAGGAACTTCACGATCCGCCGGATCGGCAGGATGAAGCCCATGTCCAGCATCTGGTCGGCTTCGTCGAGCACGAAGGTCTCGACGCCTTCCAGGGTGATGGTCTTCTCGCCCAGGTGGTCGAGCAGGCGGCCCGGGGTGGCGACGAGCACGTCGACGCCGTTGGCCATGGCCTTCATCTGGCCGCCGTACTTCACGCCGCCGAACACCACCGCGACGGTGACGCCGATGTGCTTGCCGTAGTTCTTGAAGCTTTCGCCAATCTGGGTGGCGAGCTCGCGGGTCGGCGAGAGCACCAGCACGCGGCAACCGCGGCGCGGCGGCTGCTTCTTGGTCAGCGCCAGGCGGTGGAGGATGGGGAGCGCGAAGGCGGCGGTCTTGCCGGTGCCGGTCTGGGCGATGCCCTGCAGGTCGCGGCCGGCCATCACGCCGGGGATCGCCTGCGCCTGGATCGGCGTGGGCGTGGTGTAGCCTTCGTCGGCCAGCGCCTTGAGCAAGGGTGCGGCGAGGCCGAGGTCGGTGAATTGAGTCAAAGCGTGTCTTTCACGTATGCGCCAATCGCGGCCTCCCGATTGCATCGAGGGTCGCGGAGGTCGCGGGTCTTTGGGGAAGCGCCCCGCGTGATGGGCGATCTATGAGAAGTTCTCACTGCGCTCGACAGGCTGGACCCTCGGAAGGATCCCACGCGGCTGGAGCGTCGCTAGCGCCCAATTCATGGGCGCGGGTTGCACATCGGCGTTCCCAACGGTGAAGTCAACCCACGCGGCCCGATTGGCCGCAGGCTGTTGCCTTTACAGCGCAGGTCGCGGCAAGGAGCGGCATGAGCGAAAAACCGATGCTGCTGGTGGCCGCCGCGGCCCTGATCGACGCCGACGGGCGGGTGCTGATCTGCCAGCGGCCCGAGGGCAAGCAGTTGGCCGGCCTGTGGGAATTCCCCGGCGGCAAGGTCGAGGCGGGCGAGACGCCGGAGGCCTGCCTGATCCGCGAACTGGACGAGGAACTGGGGATCACGGTGGCGCAGGCCTGCCTGGCGCCCTTCGTGTTCGCCAGCCACGGCTACGAGGGCTTCCACCTGTTGATGCCGCTCTACCTCTGTCGCCGCTGGGAGGGGCAGGTGACGGCGAAGGAGCACAAGGCGCTGGCCTGGGTGAAGCCCAGCCGGCTCGGCGACTACCCGATGCCGCCGGCGGACGCCCCCCTGGTGGCCTGGCTGCGCGACCTGGTCTGATGCGGCAGGCGTCCTGCAGCCTCACGGTGGCGACGCAGGGCGCCGGGCTGGTGGAGATCACGCGCGCCATCGCCGGCTGGGTGTCGGAGCAGCGCATGACGACAGGCCTGCTCACCGTCTTCTGCCGGCACACCTCGGCCTCGCTGCTGATCCAGGAGAACGCCGATCCCGACGTCCGCCGGGACCTGGAGGACTTTTTCGCGGCGTTGGCGCCGGTCAGCGGCGCCTACCGCCATCAGGACGAAGGTCCCGACGACATGCCGGCGCACCTGCGCGCGGCGCTCACGCAGGCGCAGCTTTCCATCCCGCTGACGGGCGGACGGTTGGCGCTCGGGACCTGGCAGGGGATCTACCTGTTCGAGCACCGGACGCGCCCGCACCGCCGCGAGGTGGTGCTGCACCTGCTGGGCGAGTGACCCTTACGGACGCGGCGACGGTCCGCCGTCCTGCTTGTCCTTGAAGGCTTCCTTGACCTCGTCCTCGGAGATCCGGGCCGAGGGATCGCCCTTCTGGTTCAGGTTCTGCTCCTCGGTGCCGTCGCCCATCATGCCGGGGTGGGCGTCTTTCTTGGCGGGGTCTTGGGATTGGGCCATGGGGAAGCTCCTGAATTGAGGGTCCCCAGCTAACCCTGCCCGGCGGGCGAGGTTCCGGCGCCGGGCAGGTCGAGCCGTCTCAGCGGCGGTAGCTGGCCTTGGTCGCCACCATCCGGTGCGTAGGAGCCTTGGTCGCCTCCACCACGCACTGGCCGGGATCGATCATGGCGTGCTGGCCCAGGCAGAAGATGTCCTCGTAGTGCGGGCCGGCGCTGGCCAGGCACTGGTAGAGGTTGAGCTTGGCCATCCGCAGGCACATGGCCGTGCGCGGCTCCGACATCAGGGCGCGGCCGCGGTCGGACTGCCCGAGCACGCTCAGCGCGGCGAGCGCCACGCCGCGCGCCACCACCGGGCTGGTCGCGCCGCCGCGCCGGCCGCCTTGCGCCACGGCGCCGCGCATGCGGGCTTCGTCCCCGGCCGACGCCTGATAGGACACCGTCGAGAGTCGCTTCACCCGGCTCAGCCGGCCGGCGGGGTCGGGCACGCGGGCCTTCGACCAGGCCTGGTGCTGCACGGAGTAGGCGGCGCGTTTGACCTTCTGGCCGTCGTCGGCCAGCGCCTCGCCCTGGCGGAACAGGGCGGCGTTGGCGCGGGCCGCCGCGGCGTCGCCGCCGGGCAGGTCGGTGGCCAGTTCGGGGTTGGCGGTGAGCCGGTTGGCCAGGTCGCGGTCGCGGCTCGCCCGCTGCACGCCGGCTACGAAGCCCGGCTCCTGCAGGGCGGCCATGGCGGCGTAGGCGATCATTCCGGCCTCGAACTGCTTGGGTTCGTGCGAGGCGCCGGTCTGCAGGGCCTGCGAGACCTCGCCGGGGCCGGAGAAGCTGGCGTCGATGCCGGACGCCTTGTGCATGAAGCTCTCGAAGGCGCTGGCCTGGGCCTCCAGCCGCTCATCGGAGCGCGCCGTGGGCGTGTAGTAGGGCGTGCTGGCGGTGTGGCGCGGCTCAGGACTGGTGGCGCAGCCGGCGAGCACGATCGCGGCGGCTGCGGCGAGCGCGCCGAAGCCCTTGATATTAGTGGATGTCACAACTGACCCCCGACACAGGAGCCCCCCGAAGCGTCACCGTAGGTCGAAACCCGGCACGCGCCGCCGCGGTCAGTTGTCGCGATCCATGGTCGATAAAGGGTTAACCGCGGCTCATTGCGTGCGCGGCAGCTTGTGCTCGACCACGCCGAGCGCGTCGGCGAGGCGCATCTTGGCCGACCCGGGCTCCAGGGGCTGTTGCTGGCTGGCGTGCGGGGCCCAGCCGGTCAAAGTCAGGATCTCGAAGGTGGCCGGGACGCGGCCGTCCGCGCCGGCATAGCGTTCCAGGTAGATCTCGCTGGTTCGGGCCAGCACCGCGCGGGTCAGCGCCCGCGGGTGCCGATCGGCGAGCACGCTGGTCTCGCCCATCTGGCGCAGGTCGGCGAGCAGCTTCAGCGGATGCTCGTAGCGGACAGTGACTCGGTCCACGTCGGCGACCGGCAAGGCGAAGCCGGCGCGTTGCAAGAGGTTGGCCGCATCGATGGTGTCCGCGAACGGCGAGACGCGGGAGCCGGCGCCGCCCCAGATCTCCGACTCCGCGGCCACCAGCGACTGGCGCAGCTCCGTCAGCGTCGCGCCGCCCAGGAAGGCGCCGATGAACAGCCCGTCCGGCTTCAGCGCCCGGCGGACCTGGATCAGGGCCCCGACCACGTCGTTGGTCCAGTGCAGGCCGAGCGTGGAGACCATCAGGTCGAGGCTCTCGGCGGCGAAGGGCAGGCGCTCCTCGTCGAGCACCACCCGCGGCCCGGGGCGGCCGGACAGCATGGCCTCGGAGAGATCCGCTTCGATCAGCAGGCCCACGCGGCCGCGCGCCTCACTCCCGTCCAGCGCGTCGCGGAAGGCGCCGGCGTGCGCCGACAGGTCGACGGCCACGCTGAAATCCCGCAGGATCGGCTCCAGGCGCTCGGCCACGTCGAGGGCGGCGCGGCGCTGCAGGAAGTCCGCGCCGGCGTATCCCTTGGCGGCGCGGTCCAGGCGCTTGCGATGCAGGGCGCGGTCGAAGAGGCGGGGCGGTTCGGACATGGGCGCGGAAGATGGCCTCTTCGGAGGCGCATTGAAACCGGGGCCGCGCGCGAAAGCGCTCTGGCGCGGCGGGCTCGACCTGATCTTCCCGCCGCAGTCGCTGGACGGCGGCGCCGCGCCGCTGGCGGGCGGGCTGTCGGCGGAAGCCTGGAGCCGCATCCACTTCCTGGACGGGCCGGTCTGCGACGGCTGCGGCTCGCCGTTCGAGTTCTCCCAGGGCGAGGGCGTGCGGTGCGCCGCCTGCATCGCCCGGCCCAGGGCCTTCGACGCGGCGCGCGCGGCCTGCCTCTACGATGAGACCTCCCGCGATCCGATCCTGAAGCTGAAGCACGCCGACCGGCTGGACCTCGCGCCGCTGTTCGCCCGCTGGCTGTCGCGCGCCGCCCGCGAACTGCTGGCCGAGGCCGACGCCATCGCGCCTGTGCCGCTGCACCCGATGCGGCTGCTGCGCCGGCGCTACAACCAGGCGGCGGAGATCGCCCGGCCGCTCAGCCGACTGGCCGGCGTCGGCTACCTGCCCGACGCCCTGGCGCGCCGGCGGTCGACCCAGAGCCAGGGCGGCAAGTCGGGGTCGGGCCGGCGGCGCAACGTGGCCGGCGCCTTCGCTGTCCCCGCCGGCCGGGCGGCCCAGGTCGCGGGACGCCGCATCCTGCTGGTCGACGACGTGATGACCACCGGCGCCACGGCGGAAGCCTGCGCGCGGGCGCTGAAGGCGGCCGGCGCGGCGCGCGTCGATGTCGCAGTCGTGGCCCGGGTTAAAGAGATCGCCGGACTCACCATATGAAGCTCTAGCAAGAGGTTCTTCGTTAGAGCGCCATGACCCAAGTCACAATCTACACCAAGCCGTACTGCCCCTACTGCATCCGCGCGGTCTCGCTGCTGGAGAAGAAGGGCGTCGAGTTCACCGAGATCGAGGCCGCCTTCGACCCCGAGAAGCGGGCCGAGATGATGCAGCGCTCCGGCCGCGCGACCTTCCCGCAGATCTTCATCGGCGACAGCCACATCGGCGGCTGCGACGACATCATGGCGCTGGACCGCGACGGCAAGCTCGATCCCCTGCTGCAGAAAGCGGCCTGAGCGTTCACCCCTTGGCGCGCCGTGGCTGTATGCTGGCGGCATGAAGGTCGGCCTGATCCAGACGCGAACGCCGGGGACGCATGAGGCGGCGCTCGCCCATCTGCTGCCGATGGTCCGCGACGCGGCGGGGCAGGGCGCGAGCCTGATCGCCACGCCCGAGGGCTCCAACATCCTGCAGAAGGACCGCACCAAGCTGCTGCCGGCGCTGCGGCCGCTGGAGGACGACGTGGTGGTCCAGGGCCTGCGAGCCGCGGCGCAAGAGCTGGGCGTCTGGCTGCTGATCGGCTCGGCCCTGGTGCGGCGCGAGGACGGCAAGGCCGCCAATCGCTCGGTGCTGGTGTCGCCGCAGGGCGCCGTCACCGCCACCTACGACAAGCTGCACATGTTCGACGTCGACCTGCCGACCGGCGAGCGATCGCGCGAATCCGAGACCTATGAGCCCGGCGAGCGCGCCGTGGTCGCCCAGGTCGGCGAGGCGAAGCTCGGCATGACCGTCTGCTACGACCTGCGCTTCCCCGCGCTCTACCGCTCGCTGGCGCTGGCCGGCGCGGAGGTGATGGCCATCCCGTCCGCCTTCACCCGGCCAACGGGCGCCGCGCACTGGGAAGTGCTGATGCGCGCCCGGGCCATCGAGACCGGCAGCTTCGTGCTGGCGCCGGCCCAGGGCGGGTTCCACGAGGACGGCCGCGCCACCTATGGCCACTCGCTGGTGGTCGGTCCCTGGGGCGAGGTGATCGCCCGGCTTGACCATGACGAGCCGGGGGTGCTTGTGGCCGACCTCGACCTGGCCGCCCCGGCCAAGGCCCGCCAGGCGATCCCGGCGCTGAAGAACGCGCGCGAATTCCAGCTGCCATGATCCGCTACGCCCTCCTCTGCGACCACGACCACGCGTTCGAGGGCTGGTTCGGCGCGTCCGCCGACTTCGACGACCAGCAGGCGCGCGGACTGGTGGAATGCCCGGTCTGCGCCTCGAAGGCGGTCCGCAAGCAGATCATGGCCCCCGCCGTCGCCGGGACGCGGCGGACGGTGCGCGACGACAGCGCCGCGCCCGGCGGCATGCAGTCGATGATGCTGGAGGCGATGGGCAAGATCCGCCGCCACGTGGAAGAGAACTTCGACGATGTGGGCGACACCTTCGCCCGTGAGGCCCGGGCCATCCACGACGGCAAGGCCGAGGAGCGCGGCATCTACGGCCAGGCGACCCCGACCCAGGTGCGCGGCCTGATCGAGGACGGCGTGCCGGTCGCCGCCCTGCCGCCCGAGCCGCCGAAGAAGACCGAGCTCAACTGAGCCTCGTCCGGCGCGATTGACGCCCGACTTGATCAATGGCGCAAGCCGGATAGCGTACCCCAGGTGGTGGGGGGGCGTTTGATGGCTAGGTTTGGGCTGCTGCTGGCCGCTGTGCTGGCGCTGGAGGGGTCGGCTGCGCGCGCGGCGCCGCTCGAGCTCTATGGGCGACTGCCGAGCATCGAGGCCGTGGCGGTGGCCCCCGACGGCGCCTCCGTTGCGGTCATCTGGACCGACGGCGAGCAGCGCAAGATCGTCTTCCAGCGCCTCGCGGACGACAAGATCGTCGAAATCCTCGGGTTGGGGACGGCGAAAATCCGGTGGGTGCAGTGGGCGGGCCCGCAGCACCTGATCATCACGGCGTCGAAGACCGCCACGATCACGGACGTCTTCGCTCCGCGCGACGAGTACTTCATGGCGTACGACTACAAGCTGGGCACGCGCAAGCTGAAGCTGCTGCTCTCGGACGTCACGGAGTCGCTGAACACCATCTTCGATGTGCCGGAGATGCGGATCGTCGACGGCAAGCCGATGGTCTTCGTGCAGGGCATGCAGTTCGTCGACGGCCAGGGTGTGATCTCGGTGTTTCGCGTAGACCTCACCACCGGCCGGAGCAGGATCGTCGAGACGGGCCAGTACAACACCCGCGACTGGCTGGTCGGCCAGGACGGCGAGGTCCAGGCGCAGACCATCTGGGATCCCCGCTCGGGGCGATGGTCGCTGAAGGTCAGGGATCATGGCGGCTGGCGCGTAAGCCGCGCGCTGCAGGCGCTGAATGATCGGCCGCTGATGGTCGGCCTGGGCCGCGACGGCCGCTCAGTGCTGATGAAGGATTTCAACGACGAGCGCGCCGTGCTTCGGGAGGTTTCCCCCGAAGGGGCGTGGGGCGACCCGCTGCCTATTGAGGACGAAAGCGGCGCGATCTTCGATCCCGCGCACCACAACCTGATCGGCTATTACACCCTGGTCGGCGACGAGGGCCGCTACGCCTTCTTCGACCCGCAGGACGAAAGGGTGTGGAAGGCCGTCACCAAGGCCTACCCGGGCCAAGCCGTGAGACTGGTTTCCTGGTCGGACGACCGGAGGAAGATCGCCGTCCTGGTCGACTCCCCCACCGAGGGGCCGGCCTTCGCGCTCGTCGACCTGGAAAGGCACAAGGGGGCCTGGCTGGGCGGGCAGTACGAGAAGCTGAGGCCGGCGGACATCTCACCGGTCCGCCCGGTCCGTTACAAGGCCAAGGACGGGCTTGAGCTGACCGGCTACCTGACCCTGCCGACGAAGCCGGAGGCCAGGAACCTGCCGCTGGTGGTCTTCCCGCACGGCGGACCGGCGGCGCGCGACGAGCCGGGTTTCGACTGGTGGGCGCAGGCGATGGCGTCGCGCGGCTATGCGGTGCTGCAGGTCAACTACCGCGGCTCCGACGGCTTCGGCGCCAAGTTCCTGGAGGCCGGCTTCGGCGAGTGGGGCCGCAAGATGCAGACCGACCTCTCCGACGGGGTGCGCTACCTCGCAAGCCAGGGGATCGTCGATCCGAAGCGGGTGTGCATCGTCGGCGCCAGCTACGGCGGCTACGCGGCTATGGCCGGGGCGACGCTCGATCCTGGCGTCTACCGTTGCGCCGCCTCGGTCGCGGGACCCACGGACATGCGCCGCTTCATCGCCTGGTCGCGGACCCAGAACGGGATCAGCGCGCAGCGCTACTGGACCCACTTCATGGGCGCGGGAGACCTGAAGGACCCGGTGCTGGCGGCGATCTCGCCGGCCTTGCACGCCGACCGGGTCGACAGTCCCGTGCTGCTGGTCCACGGCAAGGACGACACCGTCGTCCCCCTCGAGCAGAGCCGGTTCATGGCCGACGCCCTGAAGTCCGCGGGCAAGCCGGTGGAGTTCGTGGCGCTCGACGGCGCCGACCACTGGCTCCTGCGCGGCGACACCCGCCTGGCCATGCTCCAGGCGGTGGTGGCCTTCCTCGAGAAGAACAATCCGCCGAACTAGAAGCTGGCCCGCAGGCCCATCGACAGGACGTAGCCCGCGCCTTCCACCTGGCCGCGCAGGGCGGTCGTCGTGGCGGCCGGGGTCCCGGCGTAGAAGGTGGTGTCGTGGTTCACATCGCTGTTCTGGAAGTCGATGTAGGCCACCGCCGCCTCCAGCTGCATCCGATCGGTCACATGGGCCGTGGCGCCCACGGCATAGAGCCAGCGGTCGCCGTCCGGCACCCGGGCGGTGCGTTCCGCGTCGGGCGTGGGCGTCGGGTCGTACTGCACGCCGGCGCGCAGGGTCAGCCGGTCGGTCACCGCATAATCCGCGCCGACGCCGCCTGAGGTGGTGTCCTTGTAGTTCTGCGCGAGAGTCTGCGGCCCGGCCGGGGTGGTCACCTGGATGGCGTCGAACTGGCTCCAGCCGATGCGCTGCGCCTGGGCGTCGACCGTGAGCTTGTCGGTCAGCCGGTAGCGGCCGCCCACGGTGGCGATCCAGGGCGTGGTGAAGCTCGCGGAGCCCGAGCCGGCGAGGTTGGCGGCGGCCAGCGGACCGAGCAGGCCCGTCACCAGCACGTCGCCGCTCAGGTCATGGTCCATCGCCGAGCGGTAGCTGGCGCCCAGCGTCAGCCGGTCGAAGTGCGCCTGGGCGCCCGCCGACCAGCCATAGTTCCAGCCGTCGCCCTTCAGCTGCGAGCGGGCGTCGGGCAGCAGCGGCGACAGATTCGGATAGGCGCTGCCCAGTCGGGCCCTGGTGTACTGGGCGTCGGCGGAGACGCCGAGGTCGAGCCAGTCGTTGACCTTCATCGCGCCGGTCAGCTGGATGTCGGCGGTGTTGAGCTTGGTGGTCAGGGCGTCGTAGCGCGTCCAGGCGCGCGGGTCGTACTTGGTGGTGAAGTTGTAGGGCGCGGCGACCGACAGGCCGACGGCGAAGCGGTCGCCGATGGGGGTAGCGATGGCGAAGTTCGGGGCCAATCCGGCCTCGATCGGATTGTAGGCGCGCGACTGGCCGCCCACCGGCACGGTGGTCCCGCCCGGATAGGTGACGGTGGAGCCGGTGTTGGTCGTCTTGCCGTCGACGATGATGCCGTGGGCGCCCACATAGACCTCGCGCGGCGACCGCGCGATGGCCGCGGGGTTCCACCACAGCGACTCCACGCCCTGGTCGGCGACCTCGCCGGAATAGGCGCGGCCGGTCCCCCGCACCGACTGTTCCTGGAGATAGAAGCCGCCCGCGTGGGCCTGCGTCGCCGCCGTCACCGCAGCGGCGCTGGCCAGCGCCAGGGCCAAGGTCCTGTTCATCTCAATCTCCCGTCCAATGGCGCCGTAGATGGGAGTTGGAAGCGGCGATGATATGCTTGGTTGCGGATATCTCCGCGTTATCTGAATGGGCCCCTTGGGCGTAGAGTGCGCGGCCTGTCCGTGCGCGCCTTGTGTGACGGATATGCCACACTACATCGGGGGAGGCTGGGGTCGTGCTTGGTTGAGGCGACCCTCGCAATCCGCCTACGAGGGGACCTGATGAACATCGACGTCTATTCCGACCGCGCCAAACAGGCGATCCAGTCGGCCCAGAGCCTGGCGCTCGCGCGCCGGCACCAGCAGCTCGCGCCGGAGCACCTGCTGAAGGTGCTGCTGGAAGAAAAGGACGGCCTGTCCCGCGCGCTGATCCAGAGCGCCGGCGGCCGGCCCGACGAAGCCGACGCCGCCATCGACGCGGCGCTCGGCAAGCTGCCCAAGGTCGAGGGCGGCTCCGGCCAGCTCTACATGAAGCCCGAGAGCGCCCGCGTCTTCGCCGACGCCGAGGCCGGCGCGAAGAAGGCGGGCGACGCCTTCGTCACCACCGAACGGCTGCTGATCGCCATCGCCAAGGAGGGCGGCGAGGCGGCCAACGCCCTGAAGGCCGCCGGCGTGACCACCAAGGCGCTGGAAGAGGCCGCCCAGGCGATCCGCAAGGGCAAGACGGCCGACAGCGCCTCGGCCGAGGAGGGCTACGACGCGCTGAAGCGCTACGCCCGCGACCTCACCCAGGCCGCCCGCGACGGCAAGCTCGATCCGGTGATCGGCCGCGACGAGGAGATCCGCCGCACCATCCAGGTGCTGTCGCGCCGGACCAAGAACAATCCCGTGCTGATCGGCGAGCCCGGCGTCGGCAAGACCGCCATCGTCGAGGGCCTGGCGCTGCGCATCGTCAACGGCGACGTGCCCGAGAGCCTGAAGGACAAGAAGCTGCTGGCCCTCGACATGGGCTCGCTTATCGCCGGCGCGAAGTACCGCGGCGAGTTCGAGGAGCGTTTGAAGGCGGTTCTGAACGAGGTCACCGCCGCCGAAGGCTCGGTCATCCTGTTCATCGACGAAATGCACACCCTGGTCGGCGCCGGCAAGACCGAGGGGGCGATGGACGCCTCCAACCTCCTGAAGCCCGCGCTCGCCCGCGGCGAGCTGCACTGCGTGGGCGCCACCACCCTCGACGAGTACCGCAAGCACGTGGAGAAGGACGCGGCGCTCGCCCGTCGCTTCCAGCCGGTGTTCGTCAGCGAGCCGACGGTGGAGGACACCATCTCCATCCTCCGCGGCCTGAAGGAGAAGTACGAGGTGCACCACGGGGTGCGCATCTCCGACAGCGCCATCGTCGCCGCCGCGACCCTCTCCAACCGCTACATCACCGACCGCTTCCTGCCCGACAAGGCCATCGACCTGGTCGACGAGGCGGGCAGCCGGGTGCGCATGGCCGTGGATTCCAAGCCCGAAGCGCTGGACGAGATCGACCGCCGCGTCGTGCAGCTGAAGATCGAGCGCGAAGCCCTGGCCAAGGAGAAGGACGCCGCCTCCAAGGCCCGGCTGGAGAAGCTGGAGGAGGAGCTTGGGGAACTGGAGGCCCAGTCCGCCGAGATGACCGCCCGCTGGCGGGCCGAAAAGGACAAGGTCGGCCAGGCCGCCCAGGCCCGCGAGGCCATCGACCGGCTGCGCGCCGAACTGGTCAACGCCCAGCGCCGCGGCGACCTGCAGCGGGCCTCGGAGATCGCCTACGGCGAGATCCCGCCGCTGGAGAAGCGCCTGGCCCAGGAAGAGGCCAGCGCCGCCAAGGACGCCGTCTCGCCCGAGGTCGTCGACGCCGAGCAGATCGCCGCCGTCGTCTCCCGCTGGACCGGGGTGCCGGTGGAGAAGATGCTGGAAGGCGAGCGCGAGAAGCTGCTCGCCATGGAAGACGCCCTGCGTCAGCGGGTGGTCGGCCAGGAGGAGGCGCTGCTGGCGGTTTCCGACGCGGTCCGCCGCGCCCGCGCCGGCCTGCAGGACCCCAACCGGCCGATCGGCTCCTTCCTGTTCCTCGGCCCGACCGGGGTCGGCAAGACCGAGCTCACCAAGGCGCTGGCGGAGTTCATGTTCGCCGACGAGCACGCCATCACCCGCCTCGACATGAGCGAGTACATGGAGAAGCACTCGGTCAGCCGCATGATCGGGGCGCCGCCCGGCTACGTCGGCTACGACGAGGGCGGGGCGCTGACCGAGAGCGTGCGCCGCAGGCCCTACCAGGTGCTGCTGTTCGACGAGGTCGAGAAGGCCCACCCGGACGTCTTCAACGTGCTGCTGCAGGTGCTGGACGACGGACGCCTGACCGACGGTCAGGGCCGCACGGTCGACTTCCGCAACACCGTGATCATCATGACCTCGAACCTGGGGTCGGAGTACCTCGCCAACCTCTCGGAAGGCGACGACGTCGAGACGGCCCGGCCGGCGGTGATGGACGTGGTCCGCCGCCACTTCCGCCCGGAGTTCCTGAACCGGATCGACGAGATCATCCTCTTCAAGCGGCTGGGCCGCGCGGAGATGGACAACATCGTCGCCATCCAGCTGCAGCGCGTGGAGAAGCTGCTGGCCGACCGCCGCATGGCCATCGCCCTCGATCCCTCGGCGATGCATTGGCTGGCCGAGCGCGGCTACGACCCGGTCTACGGGGCGCGGCCGCTCAAGCGGGTGATCCAGAAGGAGCTGGTGGACCCGATCGCCCGCAAGCTGCTGGCGGGCGACCTGGAGGACGGCTCGGTGATCGAGGTCTCCTCCACCGGCGACGGTCTCGTCATCGGCCGGGCCAAGGTCCACTAGGGGCCGGAGACCTTCCACCCACGACAACGCCCGCCGGGAGACCGGCGGGCGTTCTTCGTTCCGGATGGGCGCCTAGTCGCAGAGCCGGCGCGTCACATAGGCATGCCGGTAATCGTCCCAATCGCTGCGGTTCTTGCATTTGATCCGGTGCCCGTCGGGGGCGATCATCCCGTTCGGGTCGGGCCCGAGTTCGTCGACCGGCGGCCCGCCGTAGGCATAGCCGCCGATCGCCGCGCCCAGGGCTGAGCCGGCGACCGCCGCCGCGCGGTCGTCGTCGTAACCGGGGCTGGAATAGTAGCCGTTGTAGGGCGTGTAGGCGGTCGGCGGCTGGTCGTAGCGGTGATAATTGCCGTAGCTGTCGTAGTAGCCCGGCGCCGCGTAGCCGGGCGCGGCATAGCTCGGCGCGGGCCGGTAGTCGTCGTCATAAGGCTGGGCCTGGGCGGTCGGGACCAGGGCCAAGCCGCCCAGGATCGAAGCGCCGGCCATCGCGGCGGTAAGCAGGTTTCGCATCGGAACCTCCGTTCGGCGCATCCCTCAGGCGGTGGGAAGACGCATGGCCGCGGGTGGGTTCCTAGCGCAGCGCTCGTTACGGCGGTCTACAACCCGCAGCGGCGGGTGACGCCGCGCCGGACCCTGACGCGGTCGGTGCGCGGGTCATAGGTGGGATAGGTCGCCAGGCAGTCGGTCATGTGACGGGCGCGGGCCGAGTAGCCCTGGCCGACCTGCGGGCCGACATAGTTGGCGCGCACGCCGAACCGCTCCGCGGAAACCGCGGCCGGGGTGCGTGCGCCGGTCTTCAGGGGCTCGGCGCCCGCCGACGGTGCGGCAAGCGCCAGGACGCCCAGGGTCAGGCTCGCGCAGATCAGCTGACGCATTTCGGTGTCTCCCACGACGGGCGTCCCGTCGTGCGCCCCGTTCCCAGGTCAAAACCCGCGAAGGCGCAGCTGGTTCTCGCGGTCAGCAAAAAGGCCCCGGCGGTCGCGCCGGGGCCCTCGATTGCGGCGCCAGGCTCAGTCGTTGCAGGGGACCCAGCGGCGGCCCTCGCGATACATGTCGCGGCGCGGGTCGTAGTAGTGGGAGCGGACCATGCAGTTGTGCACGTGGCCGTACCAGGCCGCTTCATGGCCGCGCCAATGGCGCATGGCGCGCGGCGGCGGCGGCGGGACGACGCCCCAGGCGTGGTCCCAGTGGCCGTAGCGTTCGACGACCACCGGCTGGGCGGTGGCGACGCCAGCGGCGCCGGCGAATGCGGCGGCGGCGAGGGCGGCGGTGATAAGCTTTCGCATGAGAGGTTTCCCTAAGGTCGAGTTGTCCCCGGGGAGGGAAACGCCGATCGGCCCGACGGGTTCTCTGCGGCTATGTCTAGAGGTCGACGTTGGTGACCCGGCCGCCGCGCGTCGTCACCCGGCGCATCAGGGCCATGCTGGCGCCGCCGCCGACAGGCTTGGCGACGGTGATCACGTACCAGCCGCCGTCCGGCAGGCCCGAGAAGCTGAACCGGTCGGTGGCGTCGCAGGTGGCGCGGCGCACGAACGCCGAATAGTCGCCGTCCGGCGCCGAGGGCGTCCGTGCCCGGACCTCGTCGGTCGGCAGGGCCGCGCGCTCGGCGGAATTGTAGAGGATGGTCATCCGCCGCCTGGTCCACGGCGTCTCCGGCGTCAGGATCACCGTGGCGTGCGCGCAGGTGAAGCGCTCGGCGCCCTGCTTGTAGACGAGGTGTCCGGCCAGACCGCCGCGCCCGGGCACCGCCGACCACGAGAAGTCGCCCGGCCGGAACTCCGACGCGGACGGGTGCGGGAACGCGCCCCCTGGCGGCGGCGGCGGGCCGAGCACCGGCGCGCAGGCCGAGACGGCGGCGGCGGCGGCGAGGGCGGAGATCAGCGAGACGCGAGACATGGACTTCAACATACGGCATCCGGTAGCGAGTGTGCCAGTGTGCCGCACCCAAAACCCCGCCAATGCGGCGAGCGCAAGGCAGAACTCAGTCGTCGCGGCCCGGCCGCCCGCGCATCGCCTTCACGCCGGAGCGTTTGGTCTTGCCCTCCAGCCGCCGCAGCTTCGAGGCGTAGGTGGGCTTGGTCTTCTTGCGCGGCGGGGGCGGCGGTTCGGCCGCCTTGCGGATCAGGCCGAGCAGGCGATCGAGCGCGTCCTGCCGGTTCATCTCCTGCGATCGGTAGCTCTGGGCCACCACGATCAGCACGCCGTCCTGGGTCAGCCGGCTGCCGGCCAGCCTGTAGAGCCGGGCGCGCACGCCCTCCGGCAGCGACGGCGAAGCGCGCACGTCGAAGCGCAGCTCCACCGCGGTGGAGGTCTTGTTGACGTGCTGTCCGCCGGGCCCGGAGGCGCGAACGAACCGCGCCTGGATCTCGTCGTCCGCGAGAACGATGTCGGGCGTGACCTCGATCATCCGGCTCAATTGCCATGCTTCGCCGCGGCCCGCGACCAATCGCGCGCCGGGGTCGGGCGGTTTTGGCGGGGCTTCCCTTGACCTTTGCGCAAAAAAACGCTGGAAAGCCCGCGCTTTGCCGCGCCGCCGTTGCGCCGACCCGCGGCTTCTTACTCGTTCAGGAGAACAATCATGCGCGTCTACTACGACCGCGACGCCGACATTTCCCGCATCCTGGACAAGAAGATCGCGATCGTAGGCTATGGCAGCCAGGGCCGCGCCCACGCGCTGAACCTCAAGGACTCGGGCGCCAAGGACGTGGCCGTGGCGCTGAAGCCCGGCTCGGCCACCGCCAAGAAGGTCGAGGCTGACGGCCTGAAGGTGATGAGCGTGGCCGAGGCCGCCAAGTGGGCCGACGTGCTCATGGTGCTGGCCCCCGACGAGATCCAGCGCGACATCTACAAGGCCGACATCGAGCCCAACATCCGCGACGGCGCGGCCCTGCTGTTCGCGCACGGCCTCAACGTCCACTTCGGCCTGATCGAGCCCAAGGCCTCGGTCGACGTGCTGATGGTCGCCCCCAAGGGTCCCGGCCACACGGTGCGCGGCGAGTACCAGAAGGGCGGCGGCGTGCCCTGCCTGATCGCGGTGCACCAGGACGCCACCGGCGGCGCCATGGACCTGGGCCTCGCCTATGCCTCGGCGATCGGCGGCGGCCGTTCGGGGATCATCGAGACCAACTTCCGCGAGGAATGCGAGACCGACCTGTTCGGCGAGCAGGCCGTGCTCTGCGGCGGCCTGGTGGAGCTGATCCGCGCCGGCTTCGAAACCCTGGTCGAGGCGGGCTACGCGCCCGAGATGGCCTACTTCGAGTGCCTCCACGAGGTGAAGCTGATCGTCGACCTGATCTACGAAGGCGGCATCGCCAACATGAACTACTCGATCTCCAACACCGCGGAGTACGGGGAGTACGTGACCGGGCCGCGCATGGTGACGGCGGAGACCAAGGCCGAGATGAAGCGCGTGTTGGAGGATATCCAGTCCGGCCGCTTCGTGCGCGACTGGATGGTGGAGAACGCCGCCGGCCAGCCGAGCTTCAAGGCCACCCGCCGCCGCGCTTCCGAGCATCCCATCGAGGAAGTGGGCGCCCGCCTGCGCGCCATGATGCCCTGGATCACCAAGAACAAGCTGGTCGACACCGCGCGCAACTGAGCCGCGATCCAGCCGAGACGATCAAGGCCCGGGCGCGCGCCCGGGCCTTTTTCGTGGGCGCTTGGCGACGCGCCGTTCCCACGCCATGAACACCCCTTGTTCCGTCGATGAGGTGAATCGTGGCCGAGCCATTGCCCGTGGTGATGAACAAGACGACCCATCGATTCGAGGTCGACCTGGACGGCCAGACCGCCTTTGCGGAATACCTCCTGCAGCACGACGCGATCGTCCTGCCGCACACCGTGGTGCCGGACGCTTTCGAGGGGCGCGGCGTCGGCGGCCAGCTCGCCAGGGCCGCCCTGACCTACGCCCGCGAGCACGGGCTGAAGGTCAAGCCCTCATGCCCGTTCATCGCCGCCTACATCAAGCGGCACGCCGAGTGGCAGGACCTGGTGCACAAGGATTACCGGGCGCGGCTGGGCCTCGAGCCCTAGCTCCAGCCCAGCGCCGCCTCGCCCCGCAGGATCGCCTCGGCCTGCGCGGTGTGCTTGCCCCCCTCGTGGTCGTGCAGCACCAGGGCGGGCAGGATCTGCAGCGGGGCCTTGCCGGTCTTGATGGCGCGCACCAGCACCCGCTTGGCGGACGCCTCGGCGAACGGGTGGATCGGGCGCACCTGCATGGAGCCCGCCTTCTCCGCCAGCAGGGTCAGGATGTCGGCCAGCCGGTCCGCCCGGTGGATCAGGGTGATCGTCCCGCCTTCGCGCACCGCCTTGGACAGGAAGCCGATCCAGACGGCGAGCCCATCGTCGGCCATCCAGGCTGCGCGGCGCTCCGGCGCAGGCCCGCGCAGCGCGCCGGCGTCGTCGAAGAACGGCGGATTGGTCATGGCGGCGTCGAACGGCTCCAGGCCGAGGCCGGAGAATCGCAGCGCCACGTCGCCTTCCACCACCTGCACCCGGGCATCCAGCCCGTTCAGCGCGATGTTCTCCCGCGCCAGGGCCAGGGCGCGCACATCGCGCTCAACGCCGACGAAGGACGCGCCGGGCCGGCGGACGGCGGCGGCGAGCAGCACCCCTCCGGCGCCGCAGCCGGCGTCCAGCACCCGCGCGCCGTCGCCCGCATCGCAGGCGGCCGCCAGCAGGGCCGCGTCCAGTCCGGCGCGGTAGCCGCGTTCGGGCTGGCGCAGGCGCACCCGGCCGTCGAGCACGCGGTCTTCGGTGGTCTGATCCATTCGTGCGCGCCCTGATGTATGATTGCCGGCGTAGTTTGACGAACGACACGTCGGGGTCGCTTGACCCTGCCCTACCGCGTCACCATTGTCCGCCGCAACGTCGTAGGGCTAGAAGGCCGCGACCGCCGCAGGAGACCAGACCCGCGTGGATGCCGCCCGCACCGTTGTCGCCGAGAGGCCGCCGCCGTCGATCGACGCGTTGATCGCGCTCGCGGGCCCGGACATGGCTGCGGTGGACACGCTGATCCGCAAGCATATGGACAGTCCGGTGCCGGTGATTCCTGCCCTGGCCGACCACCTGATCGCCGGCTCCGCCAAGCGGCTGCGGCCGCTGCTGACGGTCGCCGCCGCCCGCCTGGCCGGGGCGCGCGACGACGCCTGCCTGAAGCTGGCGGCGGCGGTGGAGTTCATCCACACCGCGACCCTGCTGCACGACGACGTGGTGGACTCCTCCCAGCTGCGCCGCGGCCGGGTCGCCGCCCACCTGATCTGGGGCGCGCCGTCCAGCGTGCTGGTCGGCGATTTCCTGTTCGCCCGTTCCTTCGAGCTGATGGTCGGCGCCGGCTCCATGGCCGCCCTGGAGATCCTGGCCCGCGCCAGCCGGGTGATCGCCGAGGGCGAGGTGCTGCAACTCACCCGCGCCCACGACATGGACCTGTCGCAGGACCTCTATCTGGAGATCATCCGCGCCAAGACCGCCGAGCTGTTCGCCGCCGCCGCCGAAGCCGGCGCGGTCTCGGCCGGCGCGACGCCCGAGCGCTGCCGGGCGCTGCGCAAGTTCGGCCAGGACCTGGGGATCGCCTTCCAGCTGGTGGACGACGCGCTCGACTACTCCGGGGAGACCGGCGCCCTCGGCAAGAACCCGGGCGACGACTTCCGGGAAGGCAAGGCAACGCTCCCGCTGCTGCTGGCCATGGCCCGCACCGGCGCCTCGGAGCGGGAGTTCTGGGTCCGCACGGTCGATCGGCTCGAGCAGGTCGACGGCGACTTCGAGCGCGCCCGCGACCTGATGCGCCAGACCGGCGCGCTGGACGCCACCCTGGAGCTGGCCGGCGGCTACGCCCAGAGCGCCAAGGCCGCGCTGTCCGAGTTCGGCGCCAACAGCTGGCGGCCCGCCCTGGAAGACCTCGCCGACTTCGCAGTGATGCGCCAGGCCTAGCTCGGCCTTGGGAACCACCCCGGCCGTCGTGCGCTCCCTGCCGTCCAAGGGGAGAGTGCATGTTTGCGGGCATGAGACTATCGCGGCTGGGCGCCTTCACGCCGGAATTCCCGGACGCCGAGGCGCTGCACGTCGGCCTGGCGCGGTGGAACCGACGCCGTTTGGCTGTGGCCACGCCGCACGCGGACTGGATGGCGGAGCTCAACCAGGACCAGCGGATGCTGCGGCTGGAGGGCGCCTTCGTCGAGGCGTTCCGGGCTCACGTGGCGCCCCTGGTGGCGGACGTTCCCTGTGACCCTGACGGCTTCCTCGCCTGGTTCGAGGCGCTGAAGGATTCCGGCCCCGGCCAATGGGACCCGCTGTTCGCCTGGCTGGAGACCGAGGCGGACCTCGCGCAGATGAGGTGGTTCCTGACCCAGGAGGCGGCCGGCGAGGCGGGGTTCGACGACCTGGTCGCCTACACCCAGGTCAAGCTGCCGGCCCGGCCGAAGCTGGAACTGGCGCGCAACTACTGGGACGAGATGGGCCGCGGCCACATGGGCGGAATGCACGGGCCGATGCTCGACCGAACCGTCGAGGGCCTGGAGCTGACGCCGACCATCGACGGCACCTGCTGGCAGTCGCTGTGCCTGGCCAACACCATGACCGCGCTCGCCACCACCCGCCGCTACACCTACCAGTCGATCGGGGCGCTGGGCGCGGTCGAGCTGACCGCCCCGACCCGCGTGGGGGCCATCGCCGAGGGGCTGAAGCGCCTGGGCCGTACGCCCGAGCAGCGGAAGTACTTCGTGCTCCACGCCCAACTCGACGTCGAGCACTCCCGGGCCTGGAACGCCGAGGCCCTGGTCCCGCTGGTCAGCGAGAACCCGGACTGCGCGAAATACATCGCCGAGGGCGCGGTCATGCGGCTGGTCTGCGGCGAGCAGTGCTTCGAGACCTACCGCGCCCACCTGTGGGCGCACGCCCATCCGCTGGTCTACGCCGCCGAGTAGCCCTCAGGAGTCGGCGAACGGGTGCGGCAGCCGGCCTGCCTTGAACAGGATCACCGGGTTCTCGTCGTAGTCGCCGAGCTCGGTGTCCGCCGTGGCGGAAAAGGCGACGACGCCGACGCGCAGGGGCTCCAGGCGCTCGGCCTTGCGGCGCGCCTCTTCAGCGTTTTTGCAGCCCACCTGCTGTTCGGCTTTCAGCGACTTGCCGCGGCCAGCCACGTAGGCTTGCACGATGTAGACGGTTTCCTTGGCCATGGCCCTTCACGCGCCGCTTCGGGCCTGGCGTCAACGCCTTCCAGCCATCCCCGGGCGTCTCAGTTCGTGCGACCAGCCGTGGTCGGGCGTGGGTGAAAACCCCAGCGCTTCCCAGAACGCGGGCGCCGGCGGCCTGGCGGCGTGGACCGTGACCAGCGCCACCTGATCCAGGGCCTCCTGAAGCAGGGCGTTGGCGAGCGTGCGGCCCAGGCCCTGCCGCCGCGCGCCTTGCTTCACATAGAACCGGCGGATGCGCAGGGCCGGCTCAGGGGCGGGAAGGGGCTCCTGGGTCATGCCGCCGATCCCCGCCAGTTCGCCGTCGAGAAAGGCGGCCAGCAACGCCTCGCCCGGCCGGTCGAACCGTTCGGCGCCGGACTCCCAGTCCTGCGCCAGCCTGGCCATGTGCCGGTAGCCGTCCGCATCGGCCTCGCAGCGCAGGGCGGCGAAGCCGGTCGGCAGCTCGTCGGACAGGCGCGCCAGCTGCAGCATCAGCCCGGGCTGATCATTTTCTCCGGCCGCACCAGGGCGTCGAACTCCTCGTTGGAGACGTAGCCGCCGCCGACCGCTTCCTCGCGCAGGGTGGTGCCGTTCTTGTGCGCCGTCTTGGCGATCTTGGCGGCGTTGTCGTAGCCGATCTTCGGAGCCAGCGCCGTCACCAGCATCAGCGAGCGCTCCAGCGCCGCCTTGATGTTGTCCTCGCGGGCCTCGATGCCGACCACCATGTTGTCGGTGAAGGAGATGGAGGCGTCCGCCAGCAGCCGGGCCGACTGCAGGAAGTTGTAGGCCATCACCGGGTTGAAGACGTTGAGCTCGAAGTGGCCCTGGGAGCCGGCGACGCTCATGGCCGTCTGGTTGCCCATCACGTGGGCGCAGACCATGGTCAGGGCCTCGGCCTGGGTGGGGTTCACTTTGCCCGGCATGATCGACGAGCCGGGCTCGTTCTCCGGCAGGGCCAGTTCGCCGAGCCCGGAGCGCGGGCCGGAGCCCAGGAAACGGATGTCGTTGGCGATCTTGAACAGGGCCGCGGCGGTGGAGTTCAGCGCCCCATGGCTGAACACCATGGCGTCGTGCGCCGCCAGCGCCTCGAACTTGTTGGGCGCGGTGACGAAGGGCAGGCGGGTGATGGCGGCGATCTTCTCGGCGACCAGCTCGGCGAAGCCGACGGGTGCGTTGAGCCCGGTGCCGACCGCCGTGCCGCCCTGCGCCAGCTCGTAGAGGCCGTAGAGGGTCTCCTTGATCCGCCGCACCGACATGGCGACCTGGTGGGCGTAGCCGGAGAATTCCTGGCCCAGCGTCAGCGGGGTGGCGTCCTGGGTGTGGGTGCGGCCGATCTTGATGATGTGGGCGAAAGCCTCGGTCTTCACCTTCAGCGCCGCGTGCAGGTGCTCCAGCGCCGGCATCACATGGCGGGCGACCTCCTCGGCGCAGGCGATGTGCATGGCGGTCGGATAGGTGTCGTTCGACGACTGGCTCATGTTGACGTGGTCGTTGGGGTGGACCGGGCTCTTGGAGCCCATCACGCCGCCCAGCATCTCGATCGCCCGGTTCGAGATCACCTCGTTGGCGTTCATGTTCGACTGGGTGCCGGAGCCGGTCTGCCAGACCACCAGCGGGAAGTGGTCGTCGAGCTTGCCGTCGATCACCTCCTGGGCGGCGGCGACGATGGCGGCGGCGATCGCCGGGTCGAGCCGGCCGAGCTCCGCGTTGGCCTCGGCGGCGGCGCGCTTGACCACGCCGAGCGCGCGGATGATCGGCTGCGGCTGCTTCTCCCAGCCGATCTTGAAGTTCTGCAGCGACCGCTGGGTCTGCGCGCCCCAGTAGCGGTCGGCGGGGACCTCGATCGGCCCGAAGGTATCGGTTTCGATGCGCGTCGCGGTCATCGGCGGCTCCTGTTGGCGATGCGGCGGTCTAGCCGCCACGCGCCGCCGCCGCAACGGGCGTGGCGCGGGCAGGGCGCGGACGATATACCGAAGCCCCCAGCCCCCGGAGCCGGACCATGCTTGTCGCGACCACCAACGACCTTCCCGGCTACCGGATCGTCGCGCACATCGGCATGGTGCGCGGCGTCACCGTCCGGTCGCGCAGCGTCCTCGGCAACGTCGGCGGGGCGATCCAGTCGATCTTCGGCGGCAACCTGTCGATCTACACCCAGCTCGCCGAGACCGCCCGCCAGGAGGCCTACGACCTCCTCGTTGAGCATGCGCGCCAGGCGGGGGCCGACGCGGTGGTGGCCATGCGCTACGACGCCAACGAGATCATGGAGGGCATCACCGAGGTGCTGGCCTATGGCACGGCGGTCAAGGTCGAGCGGCTCTAGCCGGCGTGGACGACGCCTGGACCCAGCACGGCAAGGTCCGCGCCCGCGAAGCCGAGGGCGTCATCGAGGTGGTGATCGAGGGTCTCACCACCCAGGCAAAGTACTACAAGCCGCTGATCTACGAGTTCTTCCGCAAGGCCTGGCGCGGTTCGCGGCCGGCCTGGGGCGAGTTCGCGGTGGAGATCCGCATGGAATACGTCGGCGATCCGCCCTGGCTCGACCTGGACAACCTGGCCAAGGCCATCCTCGACGCCATCAAGGGCTACGCTTTCCACGACGACGCCCAGGTGTCGCGCCTGCTGGTGGAGCGCGCGCCCGGCGAGCGGGAGCGGATCACGGTGCGGGTCAGCAGGATCGCCGGCGGCGCCATGATCGGCCGGCCCTTCCATCCGTGAGACGCCAGCCGGCGGGGCGATGATCCAGATCCTGGCCACCACCGACCCGGTCCGACTGCACTTCCTGCGCACCATGCTCGAAGAGGCGGAGATCCAGGTGTTCGTGTTCGTGCGGGCGGCCAGTGGCCCGGCGCCTTGCCGGCCCGCCTGATGGTCGCCGCCGACGACGAGGCCCTGGCCCGCCGCCTCATCGCCGAGGCCGAGCGCGGGCTCTGAAGGTCGGCTGAAAAGGTGCGGCCCAAAAAGAAACCGGCCGCGCCCTGGAGGGGAGCGCGGCCGGCGTACTTCGCGAACCGTTTCCGGGGGAGCGAAAGGTTCAGCGATACTGTTGGATGCGCGTTGTCCGCAGGCCGGCCAGTCCATGGCGGTCGATCGACTGCTGCCACGCGAGGAACTCCTCGGACGTCAGCCGATAGCGCTCAAGGGCTTCCTCGAGAGCGATCAGGCCGCCGCGCACCGCGGCCACGACCTCGGCCTTGCGGCGGATCACCCACCGGCCGGTGTTGGCCGGCGGCAGATCGTTCACCGTCAAAGGCGCGCCCGTGGGGCCGATCACATAGGCCTCGCCACGGCTGTTCGTGCGCGTCTGCTGTTGTTGCAACATGGCTTTACGCCTTTCCGACCATCACTGTTGATGGGGAAGATAGGCCACGGCTCCTAACAGCCGCTGAATCGCGATAGTAAAGAAACAACTAATCATGCACACCCCCGTGTACGGTTTTGACACACTTCGGGACCTTTGAGACGTTAATCAGTATTAATTCTTAGTCTTACCGAATGATCGAGATCAGTTCTTGAAGCATCTGGTCGGCGGTGGTGATTATCTTGGAAGACGCCGAGTAAGCTTTCTGGGTCGAGATGAGACCTGTAAACTCTGACGAAAGATCGACGGTGGAGGCCTCCAGGCTGGACGGTGAGATCGCGCCGGCGCCGAGGCCCGGTTGCTTTATCACCAGTTGCCCGGCCGCCAGGGTCGCGCGGTAGGCGTTGCCGCTCACCGACTGCAACCCATCCGCGTTGGGGAAGGTGGCGAGGGCGATCTTGGCGATCTGGCGCACCTGGCTGTTGTCGAAGATGGCCGAGACGATGCCGGTGTCGCTGACTTGCACGCCGACCACGTTGCCGACCCCGGCGCCGTCGGAGTTGATCGAGTTGACGGTGGAGGCCTGCGAGTACTGGGTGAACTTGCTGAGATCGAGGGTCACCGACTGACCCTGCACCCCAAGCGCGTCGTCCCACTTCGGCGGCGCGGGCGCGGCGGCCACGGTGCCGGAGGCGGCGAGCGTGATCTTCGCCGGGGCGCCGGCCGCGCCGAACAGGGTGGAGTTCGCCAGGTCGACGGTGCCGTCCTGGTTGAATTTGACCAGGCCTGAGGTCAGTTGTCCGGGCGCGCCAGCCACCGCCACGTCGGTGTCGGGGACGGCGTAGACCTCCGCGTGCCAGGTGTTGGGCGCAGCCGACGACTTCAGGAAGCCGACCGTGAACTTGTGCGTCGCGCCCTGCGAGTCGATGACGTTCATGTCCATCGAGAAGTCCGGCTTGGTGCCGGTGGTCGGGTCCTTGGCGTAGTCGGCCATGCTGGTGCCGGCGGCGGCGGAGTAGGCCCCTTCACCGGCGGAGATCGCCCCGGAGCTGTCCAGGTTGGCGCTGATGTCCACGCCGGTGGTGGCGGAGACCGCGGTGCCGAGGCCCTTGACGTTGATCGGCGCCAGCAAGCTCATGTCCGAGGGGTTGGTGTTGAACGTGCCGTTCGGCTGCACCGGCCAGCCCTGCAGGTAGAGCTTGGCGTCATTGACCAGATAGCCGTTGGCGTCGACCCCGAAGGCGCCCGCGCGGGTGAACAGCCGGGCGTCGGCGTTGGTCAGGCCCGTGGCCTTCTGGGTGGCGATGAAGAAGCCGTCCCCGGAGATCGCCAGGTCAGTGGGCTGGGCGGCGCTCTGCACCTGCCCCTGCTGGGCGACGAACTGGTGGGTCACCCCGGAGACGCCGCCGGCGCTGTAGCGACCCGCGACGCCCTGCGCCGTGACGACCGAGGCAAAGTTCACCTGGTTGCGCTTGTAGGCGGTGGTGTTGACGTTGGCGATGTTGTCGGAGATCGCCGCCAGGGACGCGGAGTTGGCGATCAACCCCGACACGCCGGCCAGCATTGCTGAATTGATGCTCATCTGTGGTTCCCGTCTGAATTCCTAAGGGGGAGAGGGCCGCCTGCTGCGGGGTTCGGCGCGCCTTCAGGCGGCCGGTGTGGACGGCGTTTGGCTGTCCGTGTTGTTGGCCGTCGTGGTGGCGGCCGGCTGGCTGATGGCGGTGACGTGGTCCCACGCCACCTTGCCGCCGTTGATGGTGATCTGGGTAGAGCCGCCGGCCTGCTCGACGGCGGTGACGATCCCTTGGACGTAGGTGGTGGAGGGCACCGTCACGCCGGCCGTGTCGGTGGCGGTGACGCGCAGGGTGTAAACGCCGTCGGGCAGCTTGCTGCCGGTCGGGCCTTTGCCGTCCCAGGTGAAGTCGTGGTCGCCGATCGCGTTGTCGGTCGGGGCCTGAGCGGCGACCACCTTGCCGTTGGCGTCCAGGACCTCGAGCTTCACGTCGCTTGCGGCGCGGTCAAGTTTGTAGGTCCATTTGCCCTGGCCGTTGACCAGGTTGGCGGCGTCGCTCGCCGCGCGCACGTTCTTGCCGATCAGGCTGACGGCGGCGGAGATCCCGGAGGAGGTGTTGCCCACCAGCTGCTTGAGCAGGTCGTTGGTCTGCAGCTGCTGCTCGACCCCGGTCATCTGGGTCAGCTGCTGGGTGAACTGGGTGGAGTCCATCGGCGACAGCGGATCCTGGTTCTTCATCTGCGCGGTGAGCAGGGTCAGGAAGGTGTTGAAGTTGGTCGCCAGGCTGGTGCGGGCGTCGGCCGGCGCGGCGGTGGCGGCGCTCGCGGTGGGGGTGCTGGTGGTTGCTGCGACGGTCATGGCTTGATCCTCAGATCCGGACGTCGACACCGGAGGCGAGGCCCCGGCTCAGGTTGAGACCGCCGCCACCCGAGAGGGCCGCGTCGGCGGCGTTCCCGGCGGTGTCGAGGGCCGATTGGAAGGCGCGGCCGCGGAAGGCTGCGCCGGCGTCGCCGCCGTTCTGGGCCTGGCCCTGCGCACCGCGACCGAAGCCGGCTTGGTCGCCGGCCACGTCGAAAGAAAGGCCGCCGGAGAGGTCGAAGCCCGCCTGCTCGAGCGCCTTCTGCAGTTCGCCCGCCCGCGACTTCAGCTCCGCCGCCGCCTGGGGATTGTCGAAGGCCATGGCCGCGGTGACGTGCCCGTGCGCGCCGATGTCGACGCGCACATTGACCCGGCCGAGGCCGACGGGATCCAGCTGGACGTCAAAGCGCGTCGAGCGCGCGTCCAGCTTCTTGAGGATCTGGGCCGCCAGGTTGGCCACCGTCTCCGGCGCGCCGCGAACCTGCGCAGGCGGCGCGTGCGTCACCGGCGTGCTGGTGGACAGGGGCGGCGTCGGCGCCGGATCGGGACGCGCCGAGCTGCCGTCGTCGGCCGCCGCCTTGCCTTCGCGGAGGGCGACCGCGGGGAGCGGGTCGGTGGGGTGGTCCTGCGCTGCGGCGGCGACGGCCTGCAGGGTTTCCGCGCCGCCATTGTGTGCGGCCGGGGCCGGCCCGCCAGCCGTGCTGGCGACGGCCACGGCGCTGTCGCCGCTCGTCGCCGCGCCGCCGATCCGCGGCGGGGCCTTCTCACGCGGCGGAGGCGGCGGCGCGGCATCCGGCGTGGCCGGGATCGGCATTCCGGCGGCGCCCGCGTTCTGGGCCTGGACGGCGGCGATGGCGGCGGGCGTCGCGCCCGCAGGCGTCTGGGCGTCGGCCTGGGTCGGCGGGGCGGGCGGCGTCACCGACGCCATGGCCATCGCCGTCGGCGGAGCCGGAGGTTGGACTGCGGCGGCGCTCGCCGCGGGTTGCGGCGCGGCCGGCGCTTTCGCGTCGTTGGCGACCTGAGGCCCCGTCGGAGCGGCGGCGGAAGCGGCCGCGAACGGAACGTTCTTGCCCCCCGCGGACGCGAGTTGGACCGGCGAGGTCAGCGGATCGGGCTTGCTGTCCGTCTGTCCGACGGCCGCCGGGCTGGCGTCCTGGCTCGCCGCCGCCAGCTGAGCGAGCGCGGCCTGCGCCAGGCTCGCGGCCGAAAGGCCCGACGCGTCCGGCGTCTTGGTCGAGCCCGTCGCCTGGGCCGCGCCGTCGGGGCGCGTGGTGGTCGTCGCGAGCGGAATGATCTGGGCCGGAACGACCATGGCCGCCAGCGCGAGGCTGGGGTCGGCGACCGCCGTGGCGGCGCCCTGCGCCCCGTCCTTGGCGTGAGCGTCCTTGGCGTCAGCGTCCTTGGCGGCCCCGGCCGCGCCGCCGGCGTCCGACTTGTCGGCCGACCCGCCGACCGTCGGCCCCTTGGCTGCGGGCGGGCCCGCATGGGCCGCCGCCGCCGCGCCGCCAGCCTGGTCCTGGACGCCGAACACGGTCGCCAGCATGGCGTCGAACCCGGTGACAGCGCCGTTCGCGCCTTGCGCGGAGCCGGCCGCGCCGACGCCGGGCGCGGCGGCGCCGGGGGCGGGCGGGGCGGAGACGTTGGATGCGGACGCGGACACGGACACGCTTGGCCTCAAGGGCTGATCGCTGTCAGCGCGTGCTGCGCCGGGCTTATTCGATCCGTCCGGAGCAACCTTTGCGCCAGTCCGGGAGCTCGTTGTTTTCGCAGAGAATTTGAGGTGATCGCCGGGCAGGCCCCGCATCTGTCGGGCGGAATTTGCCGGGCTCACGAGGTCCGCAGGGGCGTTCCCTGCCGGCCGGGCGCCGGGGCTGAAAATCCTGGCGCCAGTCTTGCGCCTGCATCTCCGACCTCACCGGCGTCTTGAAGGGACGACGTTGAAAACCAAAGATTTTTCCCGGCGCCTCGCGCGTGCAGCCAGAAAAGTCCCGGCAGAATCCGCCGGGTCGCGCAGCCTTTGCCGGGCGGAGAGCTAAGCGATGTCGCTAGGCATAACTCTCAAGACCGCGACCTCAGGCCTGATGGCGGCCCAGGCGGGCCTGCGTGCGGTCTCCGACAACATCGCCAACGTCAACACCCCGGGCTACGTCCGCAAGACGGTCGACCAGCGTCCGATGGTCGTGAACGGCACCGGCATGGGGGTCGAGGTGACCGGCATCAGCCGCGTCACCGACCAGTACCTGCAGCTCGCCAGCCTGACCGCGACCTCCGACGCCAGCCGCTGGGACGTCTATTCAAGCACCCTGGACAACGCCCAGAGCCTGTACGGCGACCCGTCCAGCAACAGCTTCTTCTTCAATCGCCTGGACGACGTCTATTCGGCTTTCGCCACGTCGGCCAACGACCCGTCCTCGACCCTGCTGCGCACCCAGTCGCTGTCCGCGGTGCAGAACTTCATCGGCGACGCGCAGCGCATCAACAACCAGGTGGTCCAGCTCGGCCAGACGATGGATTCGCAGATCCAGACCGACGTCAGCCGCGCCAACGACCTGCTCGCCCAGATCAACCGGCTGAACTCCGACATCACGCGGGCCAAGCTGGTCGACCAGGACGCCTCGGGCTCGGAGAACATCCAGACCGGGCTGGTCGACGAACTGGCCGGCATCATGAACATCCGCGTCAACCAGCGCTCCGGCGGCGGCATCGACATCCGCTCGGCCGAAGGGGTGAAGCTGGCCGGCGACGGGGCGGCGACGCTCTCCTACGTGCGCACCGACTCCACCAAGGGCTACATCTCCGCCACGCAGGCGGGGGGCGTGGGCGCGCCGCAGCCGATCCAGATCGACGGCGGCGAGTTGCGCGGCCTCATGGACCTGCGCAACGACAAGCTGCCCGGCATGTCGGACCAGCTCGGCGAATTCGTCTCCCAGGCGGTGGACCAGCTGAACGCCGCGCACAACGCCGCCAGCGCGGTGCCGCCGCCGGCCACCCTGACCGGCCGCAACACCGGCCTGGACATGGCGACCGCGCTCGGCGGCTTCTCCGGCCAGACCACCGTGGCCATCCTCAACGCCTCGGGCGTGGTGCAGAAGCGCGTCGACATCGACTTCACCGCCGGCACCATGGCCGTCGACGGCGGGCCTCCCGGCCCCTTCAGCCCGGCGACCTTCGACACCGACCTCACCGCCGCGCTCGGCGGCGCAGGGAGCGCCAGCTTCACCAACGGCGCCCTGACCATCTCCGCCAACGGCGGCAATGGGGTGGCGATCGACGAAGGCTCCTCGAGCAAGACCGGCCGCGGCTTCTCGCATTTTCTCGGCCTCAACGACCTGGTGCGCTCGACCGGCTTCACCACCTACGAGACCGGCCTGAAGCCGACCGACGCCCACGGCTTCAACCCCGGCGACCAGATCGTGCTGCGGCTGGCCGCCGCCGACGGCAATCCGATCCGCGACGTCACGGTGACGGTGCCCGCGGCGCCGCTGATGAGCGACCTGCTCAACTCGCTGAACAACAGCAGCACCGGGGTCGGCCTCTACGGCCAGTTCAACCTCGACGCCAACGGCGCCCTGGCCTTCACCGGCTCCGCGCCGGCCTACGCCAGCATGTCCATCGTGCAGGACAACACCCAGCGCGGGACCGGCGGCCCCTCGATCGGCCAGCTGTTCGGCCTGGGCGTCACCGAGCGCTCGGCCCGCGTCGACCGCTTCGTCACCAATCCGGCGCTGGTCGCCGATCCCACCAAGGTGGCGACCGCCCACCTCGACCTCACCGTCGCCGCCGGCCAGCCGGCGCTGCGGCCCGGCGACGGCAGCGGCGCCCTGGCGCTCTCCACCTCCGGCGACGTTAACACCCAGTTCCAGGCCGCCGGCTCGCTGGGCGCGGTGAACATGAGCGTCTCGCGCTACGCCTCGGAGTTCGGCGGGGCCATCGGCCGCGAGGCCGCCGCCGCCGACACCCGCAAGCAGAGCGCCGCCTCCGTCCAGACCGAGGCCACGGCGCGCCGCCAGGCGGTCGAGGGCGTGAACCTCGACGAGGAACTGGTGAAGCTCACCACCTATCAACAGGCGTTCAACGCCTCCGCACGCATGATCCAGGCGACGAAGGATCTCTTCGACGTCCTGACCAACATGGTTTGAGGTAGCAGGACATGGTCACCCGCGTTTCCACGGCCGGCAACTACGCTTCGGTGCTCGCCAACCTGATGGTCGCCCAGCAACGGCAGATCGAGGCCGGCAACCAGGTCGCCACCCAGAAGAAGGGCACGAACCTCAAGGACTACGCCAAGAGCGCGGAGGTGCTGACCGCCATGCGCTCGGTGCAGGCGCGCCAGCAGGTCTACCAGGACCAGAACGGCATGATCGCCGACAAGCTGACCACCCAGGACTCGGCGCTGAACCAGGTGACCGACGCCGCCACCGCGGTGCGCCAGGCGCTCACCGACGCGCTCGCCAGCGGCCATGCCGACACCCTGATGCAGGACCTGCAGTCGCAGATGACCAACGCCGTGGAGGGCATGAACGCCCGCTACAACGGCAAGTACCTGTTCGCCGGCGGCCAGATCGACACCAAGCCGGTCACCGCCGTGCAGATGAGCGACCTGACCGCGCCGCCGGCGACGATCTCCAGCTTCTTCAAGAACGACGACTTCAAGGCCCAGGCCAAGGTCGATGACTCCACCACCGTCACCACCGGCGTGCTGGCGTCCGACATCGGCACGCCGCTGATGAACGCCTTGCAGGCGATCCAGTCGTTCCAGGAGGGTCCGTCAGGGCCGTTCACGGGCAAGCTCACCGCGGCGCAGACCACCTTCCTGCAGAACCAGCTGGCGGGCCTGGACACGGTGCGCACCGATCTCACCGGCATGACCGCGGCCAACGGCCTGGTGCAGCAGCGGGTGGACTCGGTGAAGACCAACCTGACCACTCGCGACAACACCCTGGCGGGGATGGTCGGCGACATCACCGACGCCGACATGGCCCAGGCGGCCAGCCAGCTGCAGATGGCGCAGCTGTCGGTGCAGGCCGCCGCGCAGGTCTACCAGACCCTGCAGCAGAGCTCCCTGCTCAACCTGCTGAAATAGCGCCGCCTAGCTGAGCGAGAACTCGCCGCCCAGGCGCGCCACCAGCCGCTCGCCGTCCCAGACTTCCGCGGCGAACTGGCCGGCGCTGAGGTCTTCGGCGGTTTCCAGCGCCTCGCGATCGGTGGCGAACGCGTCTTCGATCACTTCGGCGACCCGTTCTTCCGGGCTGAGGACGTAGATCCGATAGGTGTTCATCTCTGCTCCCCCGTGAGCCAATTTTTGTGCGGGAGCGCTTCTCATAGTCTCGCGTCGCTGGCGCTCTTCGATGACCTGCCGACGATGGCTGCACTTTAGCGCAATTCTGTGACGGGGCGGATCACGCTTGCGGGACCCGCAGCCGGCCTCCCGGCTGTTCTGACCGGCGCCCCTCGCAAACCCCTGACCCAACAGCTAAATAGGGGCCCATGACGCTTGCCCAGACCCTGGTCCGCGACGCCCCCGAGGGCCTGCTCGGCGCAGCGCGCGACGCCGTGCGCCTGCCGATTGGGGCCAGGATCGTGGCGGCGATGTCCGGCGGGGTGGACTCCACGGTCACCGCGGCCCTGCTGGCCAAGGCCGGCTACGACGTGGTCGGCGTCACCCTGCAGCTCTACGACCACGGGGCGGCGATCCAGAAGAAGGGCGCCTGCTGCGCCGGCCAGGACATCCACGACGCGCGCACCGCCGCCGAGGGCCTGGGCATCCCGCACTACGTCCTCGACTACGAGAGCCGCTTCAAGGAACAGGTCATCGAGGACTTCGCCGACGCCTACCTGCGCGGCGAGACGCCGATCCCCTGCATCCGCTGCAATCAGACGGTGAAGTTCCGCGATTTGCTGGACGTGGCCCGCGACCTGGGCGCCGAGGCCATGGCCACCGGCCACTACGTCCGCCGCGAAGTGGGTCCGGCGGGCCCGGAGCTGCACCGGGCGGCCGATGCGGCCCGCGACCAGAGCTACTTCCTGTTCGCCACCACGGCCGAGCAGCTGGCCTACCTGCGCTTCCCGCTGGGCGGCCTGCCGAAGCCGGCGGTGCGCGCGGCGGCGGCGGAGCTGGGCCTGGCGGTGGCCGACAAGCCCGACAGCCAGGACATCTGCTTCGTGCCGGAAGGCCGCTACACCACCATCATCGACCGCCTGCGCCCGCACGGCGCGGAGGCCGGCGACATCGTCCACATGGACGGCCGCACCCTGGGCCGCCACGAGGGCGTCACCCGCTACACCATCGGCCAGCGCCGCGGCCTCAACGTGGCGGTGGGCGACCCGCTGTTCGTGGTCCGCATCGACGCCGACGCGCGCCAGGTGATCGTCGGGCCGCGCGAGGCCCTGCTGACCTCCGCCCTGACGCTGAAGGAGACCAACTGGGTCGGCGACGGCGCCTCCCTGGAGGCCGCCTGCGAGACCGGCCGTCCGGTGCTGGCGCGCGTGCGCTCCACCCGCGAGCCGGCGCGCGGCCGCCTGGCCCTGGTCGACGGCCAGCCCGGCGTGGCCTTCGACACCGCGGAGGAAGGCGTCGCCCCCGGCCAGGCCTGCGTCCTCTACGCCCCCGAAGCCCCCAGCCGCGTACTGGGCGGCGGCTTCATCGCCGGCACGGTGCGCCAGAACCTCTAGCCGCGCTCGCGTGTTGTCTCCGCCAAAGGAGACACCTCATGGCTGCTGAGAAGAAATGGATCGCCGGCGCGACCAAGAAGAAGGGCGCGCTGCACGAGGCGCTGCACGTGCCGAAGGACGAGAAGATCCCTGCCGCCAAGCTGCACGCCGCGGCGAAGAAGGGCGGCAAGGTCGGCCGCGAAGCGCGCCTGGCCGAGACCCTGAAGGGCCTGAACCACAAGCACGACTAGCCGCAGGTGACGTGGCGTCAGGATGACGATGCGGGGCGGCGGGCCTATATCCGACCCATGACCCAATCCTCCGATCCCGTCGTCATCGCCGCCTACGCCCGCACGCCGATGGGCGGCTTCCAGGGCGCGCTGTCCGGCCTGAAGGCCACCGAGCTCGGCGCCGCCGCGGTGAAGGCCGCGGTCGAGCGCTCGGGCGTCGACCCTGCGGCCGTCGAGCAGATCCTGATGGGCTGCGTGCTGCCCGCAGGCCTCGGCCAGGCGCCGGCCCGGCAGGCGGCGCTCGGCGCGGGCCTGCCGAAGTCGGTGCAGGCGACCACGGTCAACAAGATGTGCGGCTCGGGCATGCAGGCCGCGATCCTGGCGCATGACGCCCTGGCCGCCGGCTCCGTGGACGTGGTGGTCGCCGGCGGCATGGAGAGCATGACCAACGCCCCCTACCTGCTGCAGAAGCACCGCGCCGGGGCCCGCATCGGCCACGACACCACTTATGACAGCATGTACCTGGACGGGCTGGAGGACGCCTACGAGCCCGGCCGGCTGATGGGCTCCTTCGCCGAGGAGACCGCCAAGCAGTACCAGTTCACCCGCGAGGCCATGGACGAGTACGCCATCGGCTCGCTGAGCAAGGCCCGGGCCGCCGTCGAGAGCGGCGCCTTCGCCCGCGAGATCGTCCCGGTCGAGGTGGTCGGCCGCAAGGGCTCGGTCACCGTCAGCGACGACGAGCAGCCGCTGAAGGCCGACCCCGCCAAGATCCCGACGCTGAAGCCGGCCTTCGCCAAGGATGGGGCGATCACCGCCGCCAACGCCAGCTCGATCAGCGACGGCGCCGCCGCCCTGGTGATGACCCGCGAGAGCGTCGCCAAGGCGCTCGGCATGACCATCGTCGCCCGCGTCGCCGCCCACGCCGCCCACGCCCACGAGCCCGGCCTGTTCACCACCGCGCCGGTCCCCGCCATCCAGAAAGCCCTGAAGCGCGCCGGCTGGAGCGTCGACGACGTCGACCTGTTCGAGGTCAACGAGGCCTTCGCCGTGGTGGCGATGATCGCCGAGCGCGACCTCGGCCTCGACCGCGCCAGGCTCAACGTCAACGGCGGCGCCTGCGCGCTCGGCCACCCGATCGGCGCCTCGGGCGCGCGGATCCTCGCCACCCTGTTGAGCGCCCTGCAAGCCCGCGGCGGCCGGCGCGGCGTCGCCAGCCTCTGCATCGGCGGCGGCGAGGCCACGGCGATGGCGGTGGAGCTGGTTTAGGGATTCAAATTCCTCCCCCGATGGGGGAGGGGGACTGCGAAGCGGTGGAGGGGGTCAGCACGGACCTCGGAGGACCCCCTCAGTCGGCTTCGCCGACAGCTCCCCCAGTGGGGGAGCAACTCGCCGCTGCGCCAGGAGTGATGAATGAGCGAGCTTCGCAACGACACCGCCAGCGCCCGGTACGAGATGGACGAGCAGGGCATGACCTCCTGGGCCGACTACCGGCTGGCGGGAGAGCGCCTCTACATCGACCATGTGGAGAGCCCGCCGGCCCTGCGCGGCTCCGGGGCGGCGGGACGGCTGATGGCGGCGGTGGCCGCCGACGCGCGGGAACGCGGCCTGAAGATCACGCCGATCTGCGGCTACGCCGCCGCCTGGCTGCGCCGCAGCCACGAGTTCCGGGATCTGGTGGGGTAGGGCAGCGCCCTGAAGTTCCTCCCCCTCTGGGGAGGGGAACCGCGAAGCGGTGGAGGGGGTCAGCGCGCACCTCGGAGCCCCTCAGTCGGCTTCGCCGACAGCTCCCCCGGTGGGGGAGCAACTGTCTGGCAAAAGCCCTTAGGCTTATCGAAGCTGGTTAACGCGGGCGGGTTTGAAAACGGATTTTCGACGGCGGCCCTGGCCTCGTCGATCCCCTGCGGCGCCCTTGGGCCGCGGCTGTGCCGGACTGGCTCTGCGGCCTGTTCCGGACCGGGATAGCGGCGTTCGCACCGGCCGGGTCCGCCATGGCGCAACCCGGCCGAAGTCGACGCTGTCGCCCTTAGGTGCGGGCGACGATGGCTTCCAGGGTCTGCACCCGGGCTTCGCAATCCTCGACCATCCGACGGGCCAGGTCGCGGACGCCGGGCGGATAGGCGTCGCCGCCCTCCGAGATCTCGGCCGCGATCTGCTCGACGGCGACAAGCGCCTGATTCAGCGAGCGAATGTGATCCTTGGCCAGGTTCTTGGCTTCCAGTTGCAGGCGGCGAACCCGCTGCGCAACGGTCTCGATCTTAGGCGCCGAAGTCTTCAGGTCGTTGTCGGCGACAACACTCAGAGACGGTGACATCCGATAATACCTCAAATACCCAATCCAGGTCTCGCAAGGTCCGCGGCCCCCGGTGGACCGGCTCCAAAGCCTCGCTCGCCTGCTGTCTCGATAAGGACCAGAGACAGCACAGGTTCCCTGACCGCCGCATGAACGGCGCCAGGACTTTGAAGGTGGGGATTTGCAGCCACACTGTGTAGTTAACCGGAGCCGTAGACGCGGCTAAGATGGCAATTCGGGCTGCGAGATTTTTTGAGGGCGGCGGGAGCGGGGCTATCCGAGAGCCTCATCCGTGAGTTGAACTAGCCCAGACGTCCGTCTAGGTTTGTTGAAAATATGCGTCGCTGCGTGTCCGGGGGGAACGTTTGGCCAGTCAGAAACCAACGCCCGTTGCCGCAAACGATGCGCAGGCGATTGATCTTTCGCCACTCTCGCAAGAACTCGTAATTGGCTTAGTCGGTTATGCGGGCGCTGGGTGCTCCACGGCCGCACGACGGCTTGATGTTTTTCTAAGCAACTTGGATTACGATGTTCATATAATAAAATTGAGTAAGCTTATTAGCGCGCAGAGGTCAGATGTGACGCTGCCGGTAGCAGTTCCTGGGAAAAATGAAGGGCAATTGAAGCTTGATCGAGCGATTGCCCTTCAGGACCTTGGTGATGAGCTCAGGCAAAGGTTTAACGCCAACGCCGTGGCGTCGCTCGCAATCCGAGAAATTCGCGCGATCAGAGGTGTGGGGGATGTTGGTCGAAAAAAAACGGCGTTCATATTGGAATCTCTTAAGCATCATGAAGAGGTAGATCTCCTACGCAAAGTCTACGACCTTACGTTCCGCCTGATTGCGGTACACTGCGAGCGTGAGAAGCGGGAAGCGCGATTGATTGGTACCGCTACTTCAACCGCAAAATATCGCGGCGTGCCCAGGGCCGACGTTCAGAAATTCATGGATAGGGATGAGAAGGACGCCTCGGTCTCCTTCGGGCAAGAAGTCCGGGATGCGTTTTATATTGCAGATTATTTCTTAGATAACTCAACCAATTCGCATGACGGAGCCAACCTGAGTGATGATCTCGAGCGGTTTGTTGCGTTGATCCTTGGTGAGGGCTTGGTCCGACCGACCAAGTCAGAGCGAGCAATGCATCATGCGCATGCCGCCGCGCTGCAATCGGCGTGTTTGTCGCGCCAGGTCGGCGCGGTGCTCGCCTCGGGTGAGGGGGAGATTTTGGCGACCGGCACGAACGATGTCCCCCGCTTTGGTGGCGGCGTTTACCAGGAAGGTGGCGAGCCAGACCACCGGTGCCACGTCTGGGAATGGGGGGAGGGTGAGCTTACATTTGTGGGCTGCCACAATGATCGCAAGAAGAAGGCTCTCCGAGCCGAGATCGGTAGCTGGCTTGCCGAGAACATCGCCTCGCAGATGGCCACCCTCGCTCATCCCATCCAGTCTGGCGAATTTGACGCAGCCGCATCTGCGAGAAGTGCCGCAGAGAAAGCAATAAGAGACTATCTTGCTGCTCCTCCGATATCGTTTGATAAGATTCCGGGTATTAAGGATCTTATAGAGTATTCAAGAGCCATTCACGCGGAAATGGATGCTGTTCTTGCCGCGAGTAGAGCTGGGATTTCCCCGGTCGGAACGGTGCTGTATTGTACTACGTACCCCTGTCACAACTGCGCGCGTCACCTCGTTACTGCTGGTGTGGAGAAGGTATATTTTATCGAACCGTACGTGAAGAGCTTGGCGACGGAATTGCATTCCGACGCTATTACGGCCGAGGATGAGGGTCAGGATAGGCCGACAAAGATGGCGATCTTGCCCTTCACGGGGGTGGGCCCCCGGATGTATGATGATTTGTTCGTCAAGCGTGGCCCCTTGAAGGGGGCTGGCGGCGTTTATGATCCGCCAAAAGCAAGCGTACCTGCATTCGCCGTGCGACTGAAGGAGTTGGCTGGGGTCGAGGAGGCGGCGGCGTCTCTGGTTCCTGAGGTTTCCGGTGGTTGATGTATTAGCGTTTCGCTCGTCTTCTGTAGGCGGAGCTCACATGCCGGAGCGGCAATCCGACCTCTTTAACGCGTTGTCCCACGGTCCTGTGCTCGCGTTCATGGACGTGGCGCGGGTTGGCCAGGATTCTTTTCTAGACATATTGGCGAGAAACGCGGTTGGTCGAGTAGTCGACCTGCGGTCAAGTCCGGTTTTCAGGCGGCCGAGATTTGAACACAAGAAGATAATGTCCTACTTTTCTAAATACCAAATATCATACTTAGAATTGTCTTTGCGGATATCGGTCTTGGGTTCCGAAACTAAAGCGTTCGAGGGAATAGCGTCCGAATGTATTGGAGAGGGTCGAAGCGGGGTAACGCTATTCCTCTTCGATGAGTTGGCAGAGCAGAATGATCGACCGGTGTTGATGAGAAAATTTCTGAAATCTCATGCAGCGCGAGTAATCGAAATGAATTGCAGGGCCCTGCCAGGCTATAAGACGGGCTGACGGCCACGGGCTAGCCCGTGGCCCCCTCTGATGCCGGGGCCACCTACCGCTTCCCCTTCCGGAACCGCTCCGCCGCCTCGGCGCGCGCCTCGGACTTCACCCGCTTCACCGCCTCGCGGTCCACGGCCTCGCCCGGCGCGGTCATGGCGTCGTTGGCGAATTCGAGGTCGAGGAGCTTCAGGCGCTTGATCTCGTCGCGCAGGCGGGCGGCGGTCTCGAACTCCAGGTTGGAGGCGGCCTCGCGCATCTTGCTTTCCAGATCGCGCAGGGTGGCCTTGAAGTTGTCGCCCAGGAACGGCTTGGCGCCGTCCTCCGCCACCCCGACCGGGACGGTGACGCGGTCCTTCTCGTAGGGGCTCGCCAGGATGTCCTTGATCGAGGACTTGATGCTGGCCGGGGTGATGCCGTGGGCGGCGTTGTACTCTTCCTGCTTCTCGCGCCGCCGTTTGGTCTCGGAGATGGCGCGCTCCATCGAGCCGGTGACGCGGTCGGCGTAGAGGATCACCCGGCCGTCGATGTTCCGCGCCGCCCGGCCGATGGTCTGGATCAGCGAGGTCTCCGAGCGCAGGAAGCCCTCCTTGTCGGCGTCGAGGATGGCCACCAGGCCGCACTCGGGGATGTCGAGGCCCTCGCGCAGCAGGTTGATGCCCACCAGGGCGTCGAAGGCGCCAAGCCGCAGGTCGCGGATGATCTCGATGCGCTCCATGGTGTCGACGTCGGAGTGCATGTAGCGGACCCGAAGGCCCTGCTCGTGCATGTACTCGGTGAGGTCCTCGGCCATCTTCTTGGTGAGTACGGTGATCAGGCTGCGGTAGCCCTGGGCCGCCACCTGCCGCACCTGGTCGATGACGTCGTCCACCTGGCTGAAGCCGTCGCTGGAGACCGGCTTGATCTCCACCGGCGGGTCGATCAGGCCGGTGGGGCGGATCACCTGCTCGGTGAAGACCCCGCCGGTGCGCTCCATCTCCCACGGGCCGGGAGTGGCCGACACGTGCACCGTATCGGGACGCATGGCGTCCCACTCCTCGAACTTCATCGGCCGGTTGTCCATCGCCGAGGGCAGGCGGAAGCCGTACTCGGCCAGGGTGAACTTGCGCCGGTAGTCGCCGCGGTACATGCCGCCGATCTGCGGCACCGTCTGGTGGCTCTCGTCGACGAACAGCAGGGCGTTCTCGGGGATGTATTCGAAGAAGGTCGGCGGCGGCTCGCCGGGCCGGCGGCCGGTCAGGTAGCGGGAGTAGTTCTCGATCCCGGCGCAGGAGCCGGTGGCGTCGATCATCTCCAGGTCGAAGGTCGTGCGCTGCTCCAGCCGCTGGGCCTCCAGCAGCTTGCCGTTGGCCACCAGCCAGTCGAGCCGCTCCTTGAGCTCGGCCTTGATGCCGTTGATCGCCTGCCGCAGCGTCGGGCGTGGCGTCACATAGTGGCTGTTGGCGTAGACCTTGATGCCCTTGAGGTCGCCGGTCTTCCTGCCGGTGAGGGGGTCGAACTCGCTGATGGTCTCGATCTCGTCGCCGAACAGGGAGATGCGCCAGGCGCGGTCCTCGTAGTGGGCGGGGAAGATCTCGATGGTGTCGCCGCGGCGGCGGAAGGTCCCGCGCTCGAAGGCCTGGTCGTTGCGCTTGTACTGGAGGGCCACGAGGTCCCCCATCAGCTTCTTCTCGTCGATCCGCTGCCCCGGCTCCAGGGTGAAGGTCATGGCCGTGTAGGTCTCGACCGAGCCGATGCCGTAGATGCAGGACACGCTCGCCACCACGATCACGTCGTCGCGCTCGAGGATCGCGCGGGTGGCCGAGTGGCGCATCCGGTCGATCTGCTCGTTAATCGAGGAGTCCTTCTCGATGTAGGTGTCGGTCCGCGGCACGTAGGCCTCGGGCTGGTAGTAGTCGTAGTAGGAGACGAAGAACTCGACTGCGTTCTCCGGGAAGAAGCTCTTGAACTCGGAATAGAGCTGGGCGGCCAGCGTCTTGTTGGGGGCCAGGATCAGCGCCGGGCGCTGGGTCTGCTCGATCACCTTGGCCATGGTGAAGGTCTTGCCGGAGCCGGTGACGCCGAGCAGCACCTGGTCGTGCTCGGAGCCTTCCAGCCCGGCCACCAGCTCGGGGATGGCGGTCAGCTGGTCGCCGGCCGGCTGGTAGTCGCTGACCAGCTTGAACTTCTGCCCGCCCTCGGACTTCGCCGGCCGCGACGGCCGGTGCGGCTTCCACAGCAGCGGCATGGTGTTTTCGTCGTAGTCGAACGTCGCCGACATGTCGGACACGCCGGATTGCGTGGGGGTGCTGGCGGGGGAACGGGGCATGAACGGCAAGGTAGGAGCGCCGGGGCGGGAAAGCTACCCCGCCGCGGCGCCCTGCTGACGGCAGGCTGGCAGCAGGCTATCAAGCCGGCGCTCATGCCGGGCGGAGTTCGCGATGGTCCAGTCCAACCACCCCCACGCCGAGGCCATCGAGGCCGCCCAGCAGGTCCTGGACGACTTCATGACCGCCTTCAACGCCCGCGACGTGAAGGCCTGGGACGCGACCTTCAACTTCCCCTCGGTGCGGCTGGCGTCCGGCAAGATGGTCATCATCCGGCCCGGCGACCACAAGGCCGAGATGTTCGGCCGCGGCCCGCTGGCCGAATGGGACCACTCCGCCTGGGCCCGCCGCGCGGTGGTCCACGCCGGCGACGACAAGGTCCACCTCGACACCCGCTTCACCCGCTATCGCGCCGACGGGTCGGTGATCGGCGGATTCGACTCGATCTACGTCATCACCTGTGAAGGCGGCCACTGGGGCGTGAAGATCCGCTCCAGCTACGCGCCGTAGTGGTCAAAAATCCGCTCTTCCCGGCGAAGGCCGGGACCCAGACCGGAGCGCGATGGCGGATGGCTTGACGCGGAGTCCGTGGAGAGCAGGTCTGAGCCCGCCATCTGGGTCCCGGCCTTCGCCGGGAAGAGCGGGGTAGGAGCTAGAGCGCCAGCAGGTTGATGAGGTTGTTCGACAGGTCGCGCCAGTCGGGGTTCTGCGCCTCGATCATTCGAAGCTTCCAGGCTCTGCGCCATTCCTTGATCCGGCGTTCCCTGCGGAAGGCAGCCTCTCGCGACTCGTGCGTCTCGAACCAGACCAGCATGTGGACGCCGTAGCGTCCGCAGAAGCTCGTCTTGTCATGGGTCTTGTGCTGGTGGACCCGCGTCGCGAGATCGTCTGTCGAGCCCGCGTAGAGGGTCCCGTTGCGCCGACTCGCCATTAGGTAGGTGTAGAACAGGGCTCGCAGATCCTGCCGTGGGCACGCTTCTGCAAAGCATAGTCCGACCGACGGCTCAGCGCACCCACAGCAAAGCCTCCCCCGAGTGGCTCGGGGGAGGCTGGCTGGCTGGGAGGGCGTGGAGCTAGTGCTTTTCGGCCTGGCCGACGACCGCGCCCGCGGCGCCGCCGACGGCTGCGCCGACCGGGCCGCCGACCACGGCGCCCGCGACCGCGCCGGTGGCGGCCTTCTGCTCGACGTTGTGCCCGCAGGCGGCGAGGCTAAGGGCCGCGCCGGCGGCGGCGAGCAGCATGAATGTCTTGCGCATCGTGGTCCTCCAGTGATGTCGGGCAGACAACGTACGCCTCGCGGTGAAGGTTCCGCTCAAGCTTCGGGAGCGAGGCCGTCCAAGTAGAAGCTCGCGTCGCCCTTGAATTCGCAAGTATGGTTACAGATCGTCGCGCGCCGTAGACCATCCGCGCCCCTGGCCCGTGTCTTGCCCCACCAGATTAAGAGTGGATCAAAAGGGTACAGCACCAAGCGTCACATTAAATCTTATGCTGCACTGCAAAATGGGCTTGCCAGCCCCGCGCTTTGCATTCATAAACCCTTCACCATTTGCCGTCGCCTGCCCCACAACGAGTCCCGGGCAGGCCAGCCGGCGGGCGCTGCCAGCATGAGCAGGGGCGACCGCGGCGACAATTGTCGGGGGGCAACTTCGCCCTCGCCGTGCAGGACACGATCGTTTTGAAAATTGGAACGCAGGCAAGCGCCGAATGGCGCGTGCTGCTCAGCGCCGCGTTGATCGGCTCCGGCGTCGGCATGGCGCTGGGCGCCGCCTACATGGTGGGCGGAATGGCGCAGGCCGCCACCGACTACAGCCGCGCCGCGCGCATCGCCGAAGCCGCCTCCGGGGGGTTCTCGGAATCCGTGCTGCAGCGCGAGGTCGCCGCCATGGATCCCGGGGCCTTGCGCCTGGCCCGCGAGCACGACCCCTTCACCAGCGCCGGCGCCGCCGAGCGCGACCGGCAGGCGGCGATTATCGCCACCCGCCTGGAACGCCGCGCCGACTCGCGGGTCGCCACCATCTCCTATGGCGCGCAGCCCGGCACCGCGCTGGACTCCTCGCGCGACCTCGATTGCCTGACCTCGGCGGTCTACTTCGAAGCCCGTGGCGAGACGCCCCGCGGCCAGGCGGCCGTGGCCCAGGTGGTGCTGAACCGGGTCAAGAACCCCAGTTTCCCGAAGACCGTCTGCGGCGTGGTGTTCCAGGGCGCGGCGCGCCATACCGGCTGCCAGTTCTCCTTCGCCTGCGACGGCTCGATGCGCGGCCGGCGCGAAGCCACCGCCTGGGACCGCGCCCGCAAGGTCGCCGCCCGCGCGCTCTCCGGAGCGGTGCTGGCCGACGTCGGCTCGGCGACCCACTTCCACACCACCGGCGTCGCGCCGGTGTGGGGTCCGCGGATGCTGCGCGTGGCGCAGGTCGGGCTGCACGTCTTCTATCGCTTCAATCCGCATGCGAACGACCGCGGCCTGACGACGGAGCGGGCGGTGTTCGCCAGCCTGCCGACCCCGCCAGCGCCGACCGAGTTTCGCCTGGCTTCGGCCCTGGTGGACAAGGCCTCCGAGGCGGCGGCGCCGGTGGTCATTACGCCCGCTGCGCCGGCTTTGGCCGCCCAGCCGACGCCGACCGCGACGCTTGAGGCCAAGCCGCAGGCGAAGGTCCTGGACGTTCCGCCCGTCGGGCTGACCAAGGCCTCGGATCAAGCGGCCGCCAGGCCCGCGGCCACCAACGCTTCCTGATCTGCGCTTGCCGCCGCCCAGCGCGGTGCCAAGCTGATGGTCGGCGAGCGCCGACCTCGGAGAACCCCCTCAGTCGGCTTCGCCGACAGCTCCCCCAAGGGGGGAGCAACTATCTGGCCTCCCCGCTCAGGCCCGCGCGGCGCGGCGCAGGGCCTGAGGCGGCTGGCCGAAGCTGCGGAGGAAGGCGCGGCGCATGCGCTCGGGATCGCCGAAGCCCACGGCTTCGGCCACCCGGTCGATGGGTTCGTGGCCGGCTTCGACCCGGGTCCGCGCCGCCTCCAGGCGCAGGCGCTCCACCGCCTTGGCGGGCGTGAGGCCGGTGTCGGCGGCGAAGGTGCGGGCGAAGTTGCGCGGGCTCATGGCCGCCTGGGCCGCCAGCCGCTCCACGCCCAGCGGCTCGGCCAGCCGTTCGCGCATCCAGTCCATCAGCCCGGCGAACCGGCCGTACACGCCGCCGTCGTCGAGCAGGGCGGAGAACTGCGACTGCCCGCCCGGCCGGCGCTGGTGGACCACCAGCTGCTGGGCGGTGCGCCGCGTTACCGTCGCGCCCAGGTCCTCCTCGATCAGCGCCAGGGCCAGGTCGATGCCGGCGGTGATCCCGGCCGAGGTCCAGACCTGGCCGTCGCGCACGAAGATCCGGTCCGGCTCCAGCCGCACCTTCGGATAGCGCCGGGCGAAGTCGTCGGAGCGGCCCCAGTGGGTGGTGGCGCGCCGGCCGTCCAGCAGTCCGGCCTCGGCCAGCAGGTAGGCGCCCGAACAGACGCTGGTCACCCGCCGGGCGTGCGGGGCGGCGCGCTTCAGCCAGTCGACGATGGCCGCCAGGCGCCGCAGCGACCGGGTGCCGTCGCCGCCGGCGATCATGATGGTGTCCCAGGGACCGTCGTGCAGGGCGCGGGCCCGCATCGCCACTCCGGCGGAGCTGGCCGTCTCCCCGTCCTCGGCCGCCAGCAGCTCGAGGTCGTAGGCGCCCGGCTGGTAGCGGCCGGCGATCTCGAACGCGGCGATCGGCCCGGCGGCGTCCAGCAGCTGGAAGCCGGGGAAGATCACCATGGCCAACCGGCGGCTCATGGCAGAATCCGAGGGAACAATGTCATTTCAGCCGGACGCTAGGCCTGGGACGATGCACCCGTCAACCGCGGAGCCTCCCATGTCCAAGCTGCAGATCGTCATCCCGCTCTATCCGGACGTCACCCACCTGGACTTCACCGGCCCTCACCAGGTGCTCAGCCGCGCGCCCGGCGCGGAGGTGGTGGTGGCGTCGATGGGCGGCGCGGACGTGGCCGCCGAAGGGCTGATGTTCACCGGCCTCGCCGACCTCGCGGCCATCGAGCGCTGCGACATCCTCTGCGTGCCCGGCGGCCTGGGCGCCACCGACGCCATGCTGGACGAGGCCTTCATGCGTGAGATCCGCAGGCTGGGCGCGGGGGCGACCTACCTGACCTCGGTCTGCACCGGATCGCTGATCCTCGCCGCCGGCGGTTTCCTGAGAGGCAAGCGCGCGGCCTGCCACTGGGCGTGGCGCGATCTGCTGCTCCCGT
Organism: Phenylobacterium hankyongense; assembly: GCF_003254505.1. Classification (NCBI taxonomy): domain Bacteria; kingdom Pseudomonadati; phylum Pseudomonadota; class Alphaproteobacteria; order Caulobacterales; family Caulobacteraceae; genus Phenylobacterium; species Phenylobacterium hankyongense. The sequence goes on from NZ_QFYP01000001.1 coordinate 2,504,727, forward strand.
TCGGCGCCATCGTCGACGGGGGCCGGGTGGTCCGCGACGGGAACATCATCACCGGCGGCGGCGTCACCGCCGGCATCGACTTCGCCTTCGTCCTGCTCGCCGAGCTGGCGGGCGAGGGCTTCGCCCAGGCGGTGCAGCTGGGGCTGGAATATGCGCCCGCGCCGCCGTTCAACGCCGGCCGCCCGGAGCTGGCCTCGGCGCAGGTGCTGGCGGCCTACAACCGGCGCATGGAGCCGCTGATGGGGGTCCGCCGGGCCGCGGCGGAGGAGGCGGCGCGCCGGCTGCAGCCGGCCGGCGCCTGACTGGCGCGATCGCCCCCCTAGGATGTCCGGATCGCCATCTACCCCGAGACCGGGCGGCGGCGCACCCTTTGGCCACCTTCAAAGGGAGACCGACGATGAAGAAGTACGTGATCGAGCGTGAGATCGCCGGCGTGGACCGGCTGGATCGCGACCAACTGCGGGGCGCGGCGGCGACGTCCAACGAGGCGCTGTCGAAGCTCGGACCCCAGATCAAGTGGCTGGAGTCCTTCGTGGTCAAGGACAAGACCTTCTGCGTCTACCTGGCTGAGGACGAGGAGGTCATCCGCGAGCATGCCCGCCTGAGCGGCTTCCCGGCCAACCGGATCAGCGAGGTGACGGAGACGATCAGCCCCGCCACCGCGGCCCCCTGAGCGCCGCTCGCCAGCCGGCCCCGCCCGTGGGAAGATCGCCGCGGGCGGGGCCGAGGAGCAACCGCGATGCTGGACGTGACCGTGGTTCTGCTGGACGACGGCTTGTCGTCGACGGCGATCATGCCGGTGGAGATCTTCCACTCCGCCGGCGTGCTCTGGAACGACCTGCACGGCGTGCCGGCCGAGCCCGCCTTCCGGGTGACCACCGCCTCGCTCACCGGCGAGGCCGTGCGCAGCCCGAAGGGGATGACGATCAAGCCCGAGACCGCCATCGCGGCGGTGGAGCGGACCGACATCATCATCGTGCCGACCTCCGGGCTGGAGCTGGATCTCAAGCTGGTCGAGAACAGCGCCCTGCTGCCCAGGCTTCGCAAGCACTACGCGGCCGGCGCCTACGTGGCCGGGGTCTGCATGGGCGCGGCCTACCTGGCCGAGGCCGGCCTGCTCGACGGCCGCCTGGCCACCACGCACTGGGCGGTCTGCGGCGACCTCGCCCAACGCTACCCGCAGGTGAACTGGCGGCCGGACCTGTTCGTCACCGAGGACTCCCGTCTGCTGTGCAGCGGCGGGGTCTACGCTTCCATGGACCTCAGCCTGCACCTGGTGGAGAAGCTCTGCGGCCACGAGGTCGCGGTGCAATGCGCCAAGGCCCTGCTGCTGCCGATGCCGCGCCAGCATCAGTCGGGCTATGCGGTGCTGCCGCTGTCGCCGCCGCACGGCGACGACCGGATCCGCGCCGCGGAGGCCTTCCTTCAAGGCGCCTACAAGGACGACGTCTGCACCGAGACGCTCGCCCGGCAGGCCGGATTGGGTCCGCGCACCTTCGTGCGACGCTTCAAGGCGGCGACCGGGCGACACCCGACCTCATACCTGCAGGCGGTGCGCATCGCGACCGCCAAGGCCATGCTGGAGCGTGACGGCGCGCCGATCCAGCAGGTGAGTTCCGCGGTGGGATACGAGGACGTCGCCTTCTTCCGCAGCCTCTTCAAGCGCTCGACCCGCATGACGCCCGCCGAATACCGCGCCCACTTCGGGCCGATGAGCGTGCGGGGCGAGCCGGAGCTGGAGGGCGCCTGGGACCTCGCTCCTACGGCCTAGACGGCGTCCAGGCCGATATCGAGCACGCCGACCGAGTGGGTGAGGGCGCCGACGCTGATCACGTCCACCCCGGTCTCGGCGACCGCCCGCACGGTTTCCAGGGTGATGCCGCCGGAAGCCTCCAGCACCACCTTGCCGCCGACCCGCCGCACGGCCTCGCGCAGGTCGCCGAGGCTGAAGTTGTCCAGCATCACCACGTCGGGGGCGTTGGCCAGGGCCTCGTCGAGCTGGTCCAGGCTATCGACCTCGACCTCGACCTTCATCAGGTGCCCGGCGGCGGCCTTGGCGCGGCGCACGGCCTCGCCCACCGAGCCGCAGGCCGCAACGTGGTTGTCCTTGATCAGGATGGCGTCATCCAGGCCGAAGCGGTGGTTCACGCCGCCGCCGCAGCGGACCGCGTATTTCTCCAGCGCCCGCAGGCCCGGCGTGGTCTTGCGGGTGTCGACGATGCGGGCGTCCGTGCCCGCGACCGCCTCCACATAGGCGCGGGTGAGCGTGGCGATGCCGGAGAGGCGGCCCAGCAGGTTGAGCGCCGTACGCTCGGCCGACAGCAGCGCCCGGGCATTGGCTTCCACCCAGGCCAGCTGGGCGCCGGCCGCGATCCGGTCGCCGTCCGCCGCCAGGGTGCGGAAATCGGCGGTGGGATCGAGCTCGGCGATGGCCAGGCGGGCGCAGGCGAGGCCCGCCACCACGCCGGGCTTGCGGGCGGCGAACACGGTGGACAGCCGCGCCTCGGCCGGGATGCAGGCCTGGGCGGTGACGTCGCCGGCCCGGCCGAGGTCCTCGGCCAGGGCGGCGCGGACCACCGGGGCGATCAGCAGGTCAGGCAGTGGCGCGATCATTCGGCGGCGAACCTGAGGCCCGCGGCGGCGGAGTCCAGTTCGGCCAAGGTGACGAAGGTCCGCCGCGGCTCGGCCTGGGCGGTGGCGTCGGCGCGGAAATGGCCGCCGCGGCTCTCGGTGCGGGCGAGCGCGCAGGCGGCGATCAGCCGCGCGGCGACCAGCGGCGGGCAGGCGCCGTGGATCGCCTGGAGGTCGCGGACCTCTCCCAGCAGACGGCCGAGACCGGCGGCGTCGCGGATCACGCCGGCGTCGCGGCTCATGGCCCGGCGAAGCTGCTGCAAGGCGGCGTCAGGCAGCTTCGGCGGCACGTGCGCGGCCAGCGGCTCGCTCGCGACGTCCGGCTCGCCGGCCGCGGCGCGGCCGGCGCGGGCGCCGAACACGGCGGCTTCCAGCAGGGAGTTGGAGGCCAGGCGGTTGGCGCCGTGGACGCCAGTGGAGGCGCATTCGCCGGCGGCGTAGAGGCCGGGCAGGGAGGTGCGGCCCTGCGCGTCCGTGGCGACGCCGCCCATGTGGTAGTGGCAGGCCGGCGCCACCGGGATCGGCTGGACGCGCGGGTCGACGCCGCCGGACAGGCAGGCGGCGAACACCGCGGGGAACTCGTCGGGGAAGTGCTGGCCCACGGCCTCGCGGGCGTCGAGGAAGGCGCCGCGGCCGGCCTCGCGCTCGGCGTGGATGGCGCGGGCGACCACGTCGCGCGGCGCGAGCTCGGCGTCGGGATGATAGCGGGCCATGAAGCGCGCGCCGGCGGCGTCGACCAGCACCGCGCCTTCGCCCCGCAGCGCCTCGGTGGCCAGCGGGGCCGGATCGCGGCCGATGTCGATGGCCGTGGGGTGGAACTGCACGAACTCCGGATCGGCGATCACCGCGCCGGCCAGGGCGGCGAGGCCCAGGCCGTCGCCGACCAGTTCGGCCGGCGTGGTGGTGACGGCGTAGAGGCCGCCAACGCCGCCGGTGGCGAGCACGACTGCGCGGGCGACGATCTCCACCAGCGCGCCGCCCTGCTCGGCGACGACGCCGCGCACCCGGCCGCCCGCGTCCTGCAGCAGGCTGCGCAGCCGGACGCCGGTGCGGACCTCGATGTGCGGCGCGGCGAGGACGGCGACGGTCACCGCCTCCATGATCGCGCGCCCGGCCTGGTCGCCCTTCACGCGGGCGACGCGGGCGCGGCCATGGGCGGCCTCCAGGCTCTGGGCGAAGCCGCCGTCGGCGGTGCGGTCGAAGGGGGCGCCGAGCGCGGCCAGGGCGCGGACCGCGGCGGGACCTTCCTCGGCCAGCAGCCGGGCCATGGCGGCGTCCACCAGCCCGGCGCCGGCCGCCGCGGTGTCGGCGGCGTGCAGCGCGGGCGTGTCGTCGGCGGCGAGCGCCGCGGCCATGCCGCCTTGCGCCCAGGCCGAGGAGCAGCCGTGGTTCAGCGGGGCCTCGGTCAGCACCAGCACCTTGGCGGGCGCAGCGGCCAGGGCGGCGGTCAGGCCGGCCAGTCCTGCGCCGACGACCAGCACGCCGTCGTGGCGAACGCGCTGCATCAGATCAGCTCCACGTCGACGTGGTGGCGGGCCTTGACCAGGTCGTAGCGGGCCGGGCGCGCCGGCGGCGGCAGGTCGACCATCCGCTGCACGGCCAGACGCGCGCGCTCGGCGATCAGCGGATCGACGGTGACCTCATAGCGTTCGTGCAGCAGCGCCTCGTAGATGTTCTCCAGCGTGATCCGCTTCATGTGCGGGCACAGGTTGCAGGGCCGCACGAACTCGGTGTCGACGGCGTCGGCCGCGACGTTGTCGGCCATGGAGCACTCGGTGATCAGCACCACCCGCTTCGGCTTGCGGGTCAGCACGTAGTCGTTCATCGCCGCCGTCGAGCCGGCGAAATCCGACACCTCGAGCACCTCGGCCGGGCACTCGGGGTGGGCCAGCACCTCGGCGTCGGGATAGGCCTCCTTGATCTCCAGGATGTCGGCGGCGGTGAAGCGCTCGTGCACCTCGCAGCGGCCCTTCCAGGCGATGATCTTGATGTCGGTCTGCCGGGCCACGTTTCGGGCCAGGAACTCGTCCGGGATCAGGATCACCCGGTCGACGCCCCATAGCCGCGCGGCTTCCTCCACCACCTGCACGGCGTTGGCGCTCGTGCAGCAGATGTCGGTCTCGGCCTTCACCTCGGCGGTGGTGTTGACGTAGGTGACCACCGGCAGGCCCGGATAGCGCTGCTTGATCAGCCGCACGTCGGCGCCGGTGATCGAGGCGGCGAGCGAGCAGCCGGCCTGCAGGTCGGGGATCAGGACCTTCTTCTCCGGCGACAGGATCTTCGAGGTCTCGGCCATGAAGTGCACGCCGGCCTGGACGATCACCCGGGCCTTCGACTTGGCCGCTTCCTTGGCCAGACCCAGGCTGTCGCCGACATAGTCGCCGACCCCGTGGAAGATCTCCGGCGTCATGTAGTTGTGGGCCAGGATGACGGCGTCCTTCTCCCGCTTCAGCCGGTTGATCTCGGCGATCAGCGGAGCCTGCAGGCGCCACTCCATGGGCGTGACGTGCCGCTTGACCTTCTCCCAGGCCGGCAGGGTCTCGGCTTCGATCTCGGGGGTGAACGCGAACTGGAACCCGTCGGCGGCCATTGACGCCTCCTTATGCTCAATTTGAGCATTTCACCGGCCTAAAAAGACGCCTCGGGAGCCCGGCCCCTTTGGCGTTGATATGCTCACTTGGAGCATAACTGAGGGTACAGATATAGCGCCGCGGAAGCCGAGCGCAAGTCACATCCGCTGGACGTGTCCGGTGGCGGATCGTGGAGCTTTTCCACCTTTTCGCCGGTTTGCAGTCTTACCTGCGCCCCGCGAACCGGCCACAGAGGCCGGCCAGGAACCAGAGAGCCCGAGGATCTGAGCCCAAAACCCGACATAAGACGCCGCGTCGCCCTGGTCGCGGTCCTGGCCCTTGCGGCCTGCGGCCCGACGGGCCGACCCTCGCTCACGCCCGGTCAGCAGCGGCTGGCGGGCCACGGGTTGTCGGACGCCGAGCTGGCGCGCGACACCGGCCGGATGGACCCGGCCATGCGCGCCCTGGCCCTTCGCCACGACCCGGGGCTGCGCCGGTCGGACCCCTGGAACCGCCCTCAGGGCTGGTCCAGCCTCGACATCCGCAAGGTCCCCGACCTCGGCTTCACCCAGGCGCCGCCGCAGACGGCCGAGGAGGTCAATGCGCTGCGGCCCTTCGCACGCTCGCCGATCCGGCCCATGCGGCCGTTCGTGCTGAAGACCGACGCCGCGGATCAGAACCGCGCCCTGCATTGCCTGGCCCAGGCGGTCTACTACGAGGCGGCGCGCGAGCCGACGGCGGGCCAGCAGGCGGTGGCCCAGGTGGTCCTGAACCGGGTGCGCCACCCGGCCTATCCGAAGTCGATCTGCGGCGTGGTCTACCAGGGCGCGGCGTTGCCGACCGGCTGCCAGTTCACCTTCACCTGCGACGGGGCGCTGCGCTGGGCGCCGGAGCCGGCGCTCTGGGATCGGTCGCTGGCGGTGGCGAAGCGCGCGCTCGCCGGCTTCGTGGCCACGGACGTGGGCTCGGCGACGCACTACCACGCCAGCTACGTCGCGCCCTACTGGGCGCCGACGCTGGTGAAGATGACCCAGGTGGGGGCGCACATCTTCTACCGCTGGACCGGCCCCTGGGGCGAGCCGCCGGCCTTCACCGGGCGCTACACCGGTCACGAGTCCGACCTGCCGCCGCAGTTGCTGGCCAGCGCCGACCCGCGCCTGCCGGGCCCGCCGGTCGAGCGGAAGGTCACCCTGGCGGTGGCCGGCGAGGTCCGCACCTACAAGGTCGCCGATCCGGCGGCCGTGGGCGGCGAACGCACCCGGGTGATCGGCACGATCCAGTCGACCCGCCGCCAGCCGACGCCGGAGGAGATCAAGCAGATCAACGCCCGCCTCGCGGCGGTGGAGCAGAAGCTCGACGGCGGATCACCGCCGCCTGCGACCGGCCCGGCCCCGGCTGCTGCGCCCCTGAAGCCCGCGGCCCTGAAGCCCGCGTCGGCCCCGAAGGCGGAGGATCAGCCGACGAATGCGTCCGGATAGGCGACGCTGACGGGCGCGTCGAAGGCCCCCGGCTCGAGCGCCAGGGCCATGAAGGCGGGCTGGCCGGCGTAGGGCGCCGACACCTGCGCCGCCGCCGCCGCGGAGAAGCCGAAGCGCGGATAGAAGGCGGGGTCGCCCAGCACCAGCACCCCGTGGGCGCCGAACTCCTTGGCCATCTCCAGCCCGGCGCGCACCAGCCCTGAGCCGAGGCCGGCCCGCTGCGCCTCCGGCCGCACGGCCAGCGGCGCCAGGGCCGCGAACATCTCGTCGCGGTCGGCCCACAGGCGGCTGAACATCACGTGGCCGACCACCTCGCCGGCCTGCTCGGCCACCATCTCGAACAGCGCGTCGCCGTCGGCGCGCAGTCGCGCCACCAGCCTCGCCTCGTCGGCCTGTCCAAAGGCCGCACTCACGACGGCGTCGATGGCCGCGTGGTCGGCGGGGCGGGCATAGCGGATCATGGCGGCGAGCCTAGCCTTCCCGGGCCGCGCGCGGGAGGGGGAGGGGCGCTATGCCTCGAAGGAGCGTTTTTCGGGCTCGACGCGGCCGTAGTCGCCCTCGTTGCGCGAGACCTCCGCGGCCAGCCGCCGCCAGCCTTCGGCGATGTTCAGATAGACGTCCTTCTCCGCCGGGCTTTCGGCCCGCGCCGCCAGGCGCATGACGGTCTCCGCCTGCGCGAGATATCGCTCACTGTCCCGCATCCGCGCGCAATCTCCGGCGGCCCAACTTTTAAGGGGCGACGAAGTTTCGTGCTCGCCTCGCGATTAGGCGAAAATGCGGCGCAAGCCTTTGGTGAAGCTTACCAAGTTCCGATTTTTTCGGCCTCTTGATGGCTGATCGGGTGGTGCGCCTTGCGGTGGTCCTCCTCGGCCAGGAACCGCACCGCCTCGAGCGCCGCCATGCAGCCCATGCCGGCCGCGGTGACCGCCTGGCGATAGACGTCGTCGGTCACGTCGCCCGCCGCATAGACGCCCTCGACGGCGGTGGAGGCCGTGCCGGCCTTCACCTTCAGATAGCCGGAGGCGTCCATCTCCAGCTGGCCCTTGAACAGCTGCGAGGCCGGCGCGTGGCCGATGGCGATGAACACCCCGTCGCAGGGCAGCACGGTGGTCACGTCGGTGTCGAGGTCCTTCAGCCGCACGCCGGTGACCCCCATCGGGTCCTCCGCGCCGATCACCTCGTCGATGGCCGCGTTCCAGATCACCTCGATCTTCGGATTGGCGAACAGCCGCTCCTGCAGGATCTTCTCGGCCCGGAACTCGTCGCGCCGGTGCACGACCGTCACCTTGTCGGCGAAGTTGGTGAGGAACAGCGCCTCTTCGACCGCGGTGTTGCCGCCGCCGACCACCACCACCTGCTTGCCGCGGTAGAAGAAGCCGTCGCAGGTGGCGCAGGCCGAGACGCCGAAGCCCTGGAACCTCTGCTCGGACGGCAGGCCCAGCCACTTGGCCTGGGCGCCGGTGGCGATGATCAGGGTCTCGGCCAGCCACACCTGGCCGCTGTCGCAGACCAGGCGGAAGGGCCGCTTCGAGAGGTCGGCCTCCAGCACGATATCGTTGATGACCTCCGTGCCCACGTGCTCGGCCTGGGCCTGCATCTGCTCCATCAGCCAGGGACCCTGAATCACCTCGGCGAAGCCGGGGTAATTCTCCACCTCGGTGGTGATGGTGAGCTGGCCGCCCGGCTGGATCCCCTGGATCAGCACGGGGTCGAGCAGGGCGCGCGCAGCATAGACGGCGGCGGTGTAGCCGGCGGGGCCGGAGCCCACGATCAGGCAACGAACGGAGCGGGGGGCGGAACGATCTTCAGGCATCGCCGTAATGTAGGTGCGATTCTGGAGTGGTGCGATGGACGACCATATGAAGCAGCTCGGTATTTGGGCCGGAGTGGGCGCGGCTCTGGGTGTCGGGGTGGCTTTGGGGCTGGGTCTGAGGATGCTGGCGACGGGCGCGGCGGTCGGCGTCGGGGCCGGCGTGGCCCTGGGCGCGGCCAGCAGCCTCAAGCGCCGGACGAACGGCCATGCCGGGATGGTCTCCACGCACGAAGCGCCGGCTCTGCACTAGTTAACGCCCGTTTCAACGGCGGGGCTTAGACTGGGCGGCAAGCCCGTGAGTCCCGCCATGCCTGCACATCCACCCGAGATCGAGATCGCCGGCCGCAAGGTCGGCGCGGCCTATCCGCCGTTCGTAATCTGCGAGCTCTCCGGCAACCACAACGGCAGCCTGGAGCGGGCGCTGGCGATGATCGATGCGGCCGCGGCCACCGGCTGCGACGCCATCAAGATCCAGACCTACACCGCCGACACCATCACCATGGACGTCGACCGGCCGGAGTTCCGCATCGCGGGCGGCCTCTGGGACGGGCGCAGCCTGCACGAGCTCTACCAGGAGGCCCAGACACCCTACGAATGGCACCCGGCGCTGTTCGAACGGGCGCGGGCGCGCGGCGTGATCCTGTTCTCCAGCCCCTTCGACGAGACCGCAGTGGACCTGCTCGCGGACCTCGGCGCGCCGGCCTACAAGATCGCCTCCTTCGAAGCGGTGGACCTGCCGCTGATCCGCTACGCCGCGGCCAGGGGCAAGCCGCTGATCATCTCCACCGGCATGGCCAACCTCGAGGAGATCGAGGCCGCCAAGGCCGCGGCCCTGGAGGCCGGGGCGGCGGGCGTGGTGCTGCTGCACTGCGTCTCCAGCTATCCGGCCGCGCTGGAGGACGCCAACGTCCGCACCGTCGCCGACATGGCCGGGCGGTTCGGCTGCCCGGTCGGTCTGTCGGATCACACGCCCGGCACGGCGGCGGCGGTGGCGGCGATCGCCATGGGCGCCTCGGTGATCGAGAAACACTTCACCCTGGCCCGCGCCGACGGCGGCCCCGACGCCGCCTTCAGCCTGGAGCCGGACGAGTTCCGCACCCTGGTCGCCGACGGCAAGGCAGCCTGGACCGCGCTCGGCCGCGCCCACTACGACCTGCTGGGCTCGGAACGCGGCAACCGCGCTTTCCGCCGCTCGCTCTACGTCGCCGCCGACGTCCGGGCCGGCGAGCCGCTCAGCCGCGCCAACGTCCGCTCGATCCGGCCAGGGAACGGCCTGCCGCCGGCCGACCTCGACGCGGTCCTGGGCCGTCCCGCATCGCGCGACCTGAAGCGCGGCGAGCCGCTTGCCTGGGACATGGTGGGCCGATGAGCGTCCGCCTGCGCCTTGTGGCGCCCGAGGACAGCGCCCGCCTGCTCGCCTGGCGCAATGCGCCGGAGGTGGCGGCCTACATGTACAGCGACCATGCGATCTCGCAGGCCGAGCACGACCGCTGGTTCGCCGGCGCGCTGTCGGCCGCGGACCGCCGCTACTGGATGATCGAGATGGACGGCCAGCCGGTCGGCCTGGCCAACCTCGCCCGCATCGACCCCGCCGCCCGGCGCTGCGACTGGGCCTACTACCTGGGCGAGGCGTCGACCCGCGGACGCGGCCTGGGTTCGCGCATCGAGTACATCGTCCTGCGGTACGTGTTCGAGGCCATGGGCTTCAACAAGCTCTGGTGCGAGGTGCTGGTGGAGAACGAGGCGGTGTGGAAGCTGCACCAGTCCTTCGGCTTCGTCCGCGAGGCCCTGTTCCGCGCGCACGTGTTCAAGGACGGCCGGTTCCAGGATGTCGTGGGCCTCGGCATGCTCCGCACGGACTGGCAGGCCGCCAGGCCCGCCATCGAGGCGCGGCTCCGCGACAAGGGCCACGATCCCGAAGCGCTGGAGCCCGCGCCCTAGACCCGCCGGTCGCCGCCGTAGGTCGCCAGGTCCGGCCGCGACCGTACGAAGGCGCGCACGTCATCCGACGTGAACGCCGGGTTCTTGCCGTAGAGGCCGTCATAGACCGCGGCCACGAACGCGTAGTCGTCGGGGCGGTCCACCGTCCAGCGCACCAGGCCCTCGTCCACCGGCGGCTCCAGGCGGGCGATCCGGTAGCGCTCGGGATGGCGCCAGACGCCCCAGGTGACGTGCTCGTGCTCCTCGGGCGTCGAGGCCTGGGCGGCGGCGCGGCGCAGGGCCGGAGCGGTGATCACCTCCACGTCCTGTCCCTTCGGGAAGCCCAGGGTCTCCAGCCGGTTCTGCGTGTAGTCGGCCCCGCTTTCCAGGTGCAGGTCGATGGTGCGGTCGATCAGCTGAGGATCGATCAGCGGGCAGTCGCCGGTCAGCCGCACCACGTGCTCGGCCGGGCTGGCGTCCAGCGCGCCCACGAAGCGGGCGAGCACGTCCTCTAGCGGTCCGCGATGGACGCGGACGCCCTCGCGCAGCAGCACCTCGACGAGCGGGTCGTCGCCAGGCTCGACGCTGGTCGCCACCACCAGCTGGTCGATCCGCCGCGCCCGGGCGGTGCGCTCCAGCTGCCGCAGGATCATCGGCGCGCCGGCCAGGGGCAGCAGCACCTTTCCCGGCAGGCGGGTGGAGCTGAGGCGGGCCTGCAGGATGGCGAGGATCAAGGGCGGGTCTCCGTCGGCCGATCATAGTCCTGACCCGGCCGGGGTAAGCGTGGGTTAACGCGAGTCGGGTGTGCTCTCCGCGCGGACGTGGGCGTCCAGCCGATCGGAGGGCCTTGGATGGACATCATGACGGAGTCCCGGACGGAGGAGGCCGATGGCCGACTGGCCCGCGCGGTGGTGTCCGACTTCATCCGCAACGGCGCCCACCTGTTCGACGAGCGGGTGGACCCGCAGGCCGCAGCCGAGCTGCTGGCCGAGATCCGCGCCACCCGGCGGTTCGACGACAGCCTCTTCCTCTCGCAAGCCGAGTTCGACGCCGACCCGCAGTACACCGGCGTCAATCCGAAGCCCGGCCGCAACCTGCTGGAGCGCTTCGAACACCGCCTGGGCTTCGTCGAGCAGGCGCCGCACCTGGTCGAGGCGATCACCACCCTGCTGGGGCCCGACTACCGGATCCTCGACAAGAAGGTGGTCTGCGGCGTGCCGGCGCGGTCCGTGCCGCCCTGGCTGCAGGCCCGCATCCTCGGCAATCCGGTGAACAACCTGGGGGCCTACGTGCGGCCCGAGCACCGGGACGTGACCTATTTCTACGGCATCGACTTCCATCAGGACCTGATCGACTACAAGGCCCGCGAGGCCGATTTCCTGACCCTCTACGTCTACCTGCATCCGGTCGGCCGCGCCGACGCGCCGCTGTTCCTGCTGGAGGGCAGCCATCGGCTGGGCGGCTCGGTGTTCCCGCACGAGCTGACGCGCACAGGTCCCGACGCCTGGCTCTACCGCAACGGCCCGTACGGCGAGGTGGCCGTGCGCCAGAGGATGCTCACCGGCGACGCCGGCTTCGCGGCCATCTGGCACGCCTGCACCCTGCACGGCACCCAGCCCGACGCCGCCGACCACGAGCGGATCTCGCTGCGTTACCTGGTCGCGCGCGGGGCGGCGAAGACCTCGGCCATCGACACCGTCAACGCCACCCTGGCCGGACCGCTCAGCCTCACCGACACCCGCAAGGACCTGGGCGCGGACGGCTCGGCGGCGATCCGGCGCAACACGGTCAATCAGGTCTGAGGCTCAGCGCGTCGGCTGGGACGCGCTGTCGCGGATGCGCTGCAGGAACACCGTGGCGATGCGGCCGGCCCCCAGGCCGTCGCAGAGCTCGGCGCTACTGACCGCCAGCTGGCGACGCAGGGCGGGATCGATCATCAGCCGGGTCAGGGCGCGGTCGAACTGCGGGTCGAAGTCCGGCTGGTCGGCGTCGAGCGCCAGCGCCGCGCCGCGGTCGGCGAGCGCGGCGGCGGCGGCGCGCTGGTTCTCCGCCAGGACGATCACCACCGAGGGCAGGCCCAGGGTGCAGCGTTCCCAGGCCGATGAGCCTGAACCGCCGACGGCGATGTCGGCCTCCGCCGTCAGCCGCGCCATGTGCGGGGTGTCCACGTGGATCGCCAGGCGGGGATCGCGCCGGGCGACCTTCATCAGGCCGGGCAGGCTGGGGGCCTGGTCGCCGAGGACGATGTCGAGGCCGGCGTCGCCGACCCGCGGGCGCAGCCGCTCCACCACCCGGGCGGTGATGCCGTCCACGTCGGTCAGCCCCATCGAGACCAGGACGCGCTGCACCGGCTCGCCGCGCCAGGCGAGCGCGGTCTGGCGCAGGGCCGCGAACTCCGGGCGCACCGGCGCGTAGGGAGGGCCCAGCAGCAGGCGCGCGTCGTCGGCGATCAGGCCGTTGTAATCCTCCGCCTTGCGGGCGGGGCCGGAGTCGACCACCACGTCGGCGCCGAGCGGACGGTCGGCCAGGTCGTCGATCACCAGCACCGGCCGGCCCTGGCCCATCGCCCGGTGGTCCCGCTCGCCCAGGCCGTAGTGGTCGAAGACCACGGCGTCGAAGGCTTCCGCCGCTACGGCGGTGGCGAGGTCGCGGGGCTCGGTGGAGGCGGCGGCCAGCTGCGCGGCGTCCGGCGCAAAGGCGTCCAGCACGGCGCTCACCGCCGGCGGACCCATGAAGGTGCAGGACGCGCCCTGCGCCGACAGCGCCCCGGCCAGGGTCAGGGAGCGGATCACGTGGCCGCCACCCACCCGCGGGCCGGCGTCGACGACGAACAGGATTCGAGGTCCGGTCATGGCCGCGGATCACCCGCAAACTTGGCCAGATCGGGGCAGGGGATCGCTGCGGGGCTCATCGCCGGGACAAAAGAGCAAGCCGCCCGAAAAGCAAAGGCGCCTAATTCCGCGCGTCGTAGCGGCGCAGCAGCTCCGCCGCCGCGCGGTCGGTCTCGGCGAGGGGCGTATAGTCCCAGCTCTCGAGGCGGCCGGCGAAGGGCCGGGCGCTCCCGCGCTCGCGCAGGTCGTGGTGGAAGCGGTCGAACTTTTCGCTGCGCCCTTCCAGCGCCAGCACATGCACCGGCTTGCCGGTGGCGGCGGCCTCGGTGGCCAGGTTGGTGGAGTCCTCGGTCACCAGGATCGCGTCGGCCGCGGCCAGGAAGGCGAAGTAGGGGTTGTCGCCGCGGTCGTCCCAGACGACGCCCGGCAGCCGCGCCCATTCCGCCCGCAGGATCTCCCGGGCGGCCTGCGGCGTGCGGCGCGTGAAGCTGACCAGCACCGAGCCGCCGGACGCGGTCACGGCTTCGGCGACCTCGCGGCCCATCCGCGCCGCACGCTCGGCGGGCAGGCCGAAGGCCTTCGACGCGCCCCCGACGATCACCGCCACCCGCGGCCGGGGCAGGCTCTCGAGCTTGTCGCGGAAGCGCTCCAGCTCTGCGGCCAGCTGGGCTGGCGACAGGCGGTTGGGCGAGCCGACGATGGGTAGGACGTTCGCCCCGGTCAGGCGGTCATGGATCGGTGGTACGACGAGGTCGAAAGCCTTGATCGGCTGGCGCGGGTGCTGGGTCTGCACGACGAAGGTCCGGCCGCCTGACAGCCGCCGCAGGCGCGTCGAAAGCGGCAGGGTGGCGCGTCCCGCCGCGATCCAGATGTCCGGCCAGGGCGGATGGAGGCCGCTGCCCGGGGTCAGCGTCGCCAGCAGGCCGGGGTTCAGCCGTGAGGGCAGCCGGCCGAGGCCCCACCTCCAGCCGATGCGCTTTATGACGATCTCGGCCGGCCGCAGGCGCGCAACCGCCTGCGCCAGGCCGTCGACCTGCGCCTCGATGCCGGCGCGGCCGTCGGAAACGGCCCAGATGTTCAAGCGAGGCGCGTCAGCCGCCATCGGGGAGTGGGTCAGCCCCACTCCACCTTGGTGATCTCATAGGCCTTCACGCCGGCGGGGGTGGTCACCTCGACGACGTCGCCGCTTTCCTTGCCGATCATGGCGCGGGCGATCGGCGAGGTGATCGACACCTTGCCCTGGCGCACGTCCGCCTCATGCTCGCCGACGATCTGGTAGCGGGCCTTTTCCTCGGTGTCCTCGTCGACGACCGAGACGGTGGCGCCGAACTTCACCTGCGCGCCCGAAAGCTTGGACACGTCGATCACCTGGGCGCGAGCCATCTTGTCTTCGATCTCGGCGATCTGGCCCTCGATCCAGCCCTGTCGATCCTTCGCAGCGTGGTATTCGGCGTTCTCGGAGAGATCGCCGTGCGCGCGCGCTTCACCGATGGCGGCGATCACGGCCGGCCGCTCCACGGTCTTCAAACGCTTCAGCTCTTCGTCGAGGGCCTGATAGCCCTCGGCGGTCATCGGGACTTTTTCCATGGAGATGATGGCTCGGGTTTCGCCCTAGTGAGGAGTTCGTAGATCCGGCCGCGGGCGCAGGCGTCCGGGGGGAAAGATGATAGAATTGTGCGGCGCAAAACTCAAGGGTCAGACGAGCGCCGGTATCCGAAGCCGGATAGGCGTCCTGCGCGGCCGGGCGCTGCTCTAACATGGTCACGCCGCATTTTTGCGTCATCTCCCCCGACGGCGACGGCTGGCGAACAGTCAGATGGGCGCCTAGCTAAGCCTTTGCCAGGGGCGCTTCGCCAAAAGGAGACCGGCATGGCCGCAAAGCACGGGATCACCCTCTACCATTCGCCCGCCAGCCGCGCGTTCACCGCCTACTGGATGCTGGAGGAGCTGGGCGTCGCCTTCGACGTGAAGACCATCGATATCCGCAAGGGCGAGCAGAAGAGCCCCGCCTACCTGAAGCTGAACCCGGCGGGCAAGGTGCCGACGCTCACCGACGGCCCGGTGGTGGTCAGCGAAAACCCGGCGATCGCCATCTACCTGGCCGACCGCTACGGCTACGGCACGCTGGCCCCGCGGATCGAGGATCCCGACCGCGGCGCCTATCTGAAGTGGATGGTGTTCTCGACCGCCGTGGTCGACCCCGTCGCCTCGCTGCACGCCCAGCACATCGACCTGCCGGGCTTCGACTTCTCCTTCGGGACCTACGACGACATGCTGGGCGTGCTGGTCGGCGCGCTGGCCGGCCGCGAATACCTGCTGGGCGAGCGCTTCACCGCCGCCGACGTGGTGCTGGGCGGCGCGATCTCGAACCTGCTCTACCGCAAGATCGTGCCGTCCGAGCCGGTGCTGCTGGATTACAACAGCCGGCTGACGCGCCGCGCCGCCTATCACCGGGCCGCCGACGTCACCTGGCCGCCCCACCTGTTCGCGCAGGCGACGACGACTTAGGCGCTCTCGCTGCGGATCGCGCCGACCAGCTCGTCGGCGTCGGGCGCCTCGAAGACGCCCTCGATGAACTCGAACATGTCCGGCGAGACCTCGATGGCGAAGGACTCCCCGCGCACCACGTTGCGCTCGCCGACCCGGGCCCGGCGCACCTCCTGCGGGGCGTCGACGAAGTGGAACTGCAGCGGCAGCTCCGTCGCCGTGGCGATCTCCCGCACCCGGGCGCGGTCGGCCTTGCGCATCAGGCCGATGTCGAGGATCACCGAGGTCCCGGTGGCGAGCACGGCGGCAGCCGCCGACCAGATCTGCGCCTCGCAGCGGCCGACCCGCTCGATCATCCAGTCGTATTCGAGCGGCTCGGGCATGTCGGGGCCGAACAGCCGCGCCATCCAGTCGTCGAGGATGAAGGCCACGGCGCGCTCGCGGCGGGCGAAGGCGTGGGCGTAGGTCGTCTTGCCGGCGCCGGAGGGGCCGAAGATCACGTGCAGGGTGGCGGTCATGGACGCGGTTGCTAGCGGACCGACAGGCCGCCGTCGATCACCAGTTCGGCGCCGGTGACATAGCGCGACTCTTCGGAGGCCAGCCACAGGACGCCGTTGGCGATGTCCTCCGGGTAGCCCTTGGCGCCCAGCGGCACCGCCATCGAGGAGATGGCGTCGAGGTCCGGCGGGGCGTTGGTCCCGCTGTTGGCGGGATTGATGATCGACAGCCAGATCGGGGTCTCGATGATGCCGGGATGGACGGAGTTCACCCGGATGCCGTCCTTGGCGTTGGCGCACTCCATGGCCACGGCCTTGGTGAACAGCCGCACCCCGCCCTTGGTGGCGCAGTAGCCCGCCAGGTTCGGGGCGCCCTTCAGGCCCGCGACCGAGGACATGTTGACGATCGAGCCGCCGCCGCCCGCGCGCATCAACGGGATCGCATGCTTCACGCCCAGGAACACCCCGTCGAGGTTGACGGCGGTCTGGCGGCGCCAGTCGGCGAGGGTCATCTCTAGGACCGGCCCGCCGATGCCGATGCCGGCGTTGTTGACCAGGATGTCGAGCCGGCCGTGGCGCTCGCGCACCTGGGCGATCACCGCTTCCCAGGCGGCCTCGTCGGTGACGTCGTGGCGCAGGTACTCGCCCTTGCCGCCGGCCGCGGTGATGGCGGCGAGCGTCTCGGCGCCCTTGTCGTCCTGCACGTCGGTGACGATCACCGCGGCGCCTTCCTGCGCCAGCCGCTCGGCGCAGCCGCGGCCGATGCCGCTCGCGCCGCCGGTCACCAGCGCCACCTTGCCGTTCACCCGCCCTGCCATGCCGTCCTCCCGTTTATTGTTGCGGAAGGCCTAGCTCAGCCGGCTGGCGCCGGCCAGAGCTTCAACCCCGCCGCATTCGTGCTAAGCGGCGCCCGGAGAGCGCCGAGGAGAGGCATGGACATAAGCATCCGGGAATCAGGCATCCGGGACGTGACCATCCGGCGCTGCGCGGCCTCGGACGCGCCGGCGCTGGAACTGGTGGGACGGGCGAGCTTCCTGGAGACCTATGCCGGCGTGCTGCAGGCGGCCGACATCCTGGCCTTCTGCGAGACGGAGCACGCCGCCGCCCGCTATGCCGACTGGCTGGCGCGCCAGGACTATCGGCTGTGGATCGCCGAGGCCGCGGCCGGCAGGGCGCCGGTCGGCTATGCGGTGGTCTCGCCGCCGGACCTTCCGGTGCCGACGGGCGAGGGCGACCTTGAGCTCAAGCGCATCTACACCCTGCACCGCCTGCATGGCTCAGGGCTGGGGCGACGTCTGCTGGACGCAGCGCTCGAAGGCGCGCGCCAAGCCGGCGCCAGGCGCCTGCTCCTCGGCGTGTTCGGCGGCAACGACCGTGCAAAGGCCTTCTACGCCCGCCAGGGGTTCACCCAGGCGGGCGTGCGCAGGTTCCAGGTCGGGGCGAACGCCTACGACGACCTGGTGCTGGCGCGTACTCTTTAAGGCCCTCGGCGCGCCGGTTACTGCATCCAGCTCGGCGTGCCGGATCCTGTGTTCAGGATGCCGTAGATGAGCCCCACCGCCAGAATGGCGACGGCCACGACCATCAGGACCCCCAAAAGGCCTTCAAAGCGCTCCGCAAGATGGCGGTTGCGATGATGGCGAACTTCACCTTGGTGATCGGTATGCATACCGTTTCCTCGCAATCTTCTTCTTCTGCACAAGAGGGCCGGAAGGCCCTCCGCCAGACTGCGATAGGCGTCACGAAGACGCCGTTCCGGCCGCTCTATGGGGCCGCCGGAGCGCGCCCTCGCACCTGTCTAAGCCAGGCGATGCAGCGAGGTTGCGCCCTCAAAGAACATCGGTCAATCAGTAGCTGCGCCGCGCGCCCCGGCGCGCCGGCGGTGTGGTTTGGCGATCACGCAACCTTTACGCTCAGGCGTAGCTTTGCAGCGGCCGGACCTCGAGCGGGCCCTCGGCCATGGCGACGATGGCCTGGGCGGCGGCCAACGCCCCCGCGGCGGTGGTGAAATAGGGGATCTTCATCATCAGCGCCGAGCGGCGGATCTCGAAGCTGTCGACCAGCGACTGCTTGCCCTCGGTGGTGTTGAAGACCAGTTGCACGCCGCCGTTCTTCATGGCGTCGACGATGTGCGGGCGGCCTTCCAGCACCTTCTTCACGTGCTCCACCTTCAGGCCCTCGCCGGCCAGGTAGGCCTCGGTGCCGGCGGTGGCCAGCACCCGGAAGCCCTGCGCCAGCAGCAGGCGGACCGGCTCCAGGATCCAAGGCTTGTCGGCGTCGCGCACCGAGACGAAGACGCAGCCGCCCTTGGGCAGGGTGACGCCGCCGCCGAGCTGGCTCTTGGCGAAGGCCCGCGCGAAGGCGGGGCCGCGGTCCTTTTCGCCCGGGCGCACCCAGTCGAGGCCCATGACCTCGCCGGTGGAGCGCATCTCGGGGCCCAGCACGGTGTCGACGCCGGCGAAGCGGGCGAACGGGAAGACGGCTTCCTTCACCGCCACGTGGTCGTAGGGCGTCTCCACCAGGCCGAAGCCGGCCAGCGGCTCGCCGGCCATCACCTTGGCGGCGATCGCCGCCAGCGGCCGGCCGATGGTCTTGGCCACGAAGGGCACGGTCCGGCTGGCGCGCGGATTGACCTCCAGGACGTAGATCCGCGGGTTTTCGGAGTGCGGCTCCTCGATGGCGAACTGCACGTTCATCAGGCCGCGCACCTTCAGGGCGAAGGCCATGGCCTCGGTCTGCCGTTTCAGCTCGGCGATGGTTTCCGGCTTCAGCGAGAAGGGGGGCATGCAGCAGGCGCTGTCGCCGGAGTGCACGCCGGCTTCCTCGATGTGCTCCATGACGCCGGCCACGAACACCGTCTCACCGTCGCACAGGGCGTCCACGTCCACTTCGGTGGCGCGGCTGAGGTATTGGTCGATCAGCACGGGGCTGTCGCCGGACACCTGCACGGCGGTGCGGACGTAGCGGTCGAGCTGTTCGTCGTCGCGGACGATCTCCATGGCCCGGCCGCCGAGCACGTAGGAGGGCCGGATCACTACCGGGTAGCCGACCTGATGCGCGCCGGCGAAGGCTTCGTCGCGGGAGCGGGCGATGGCGTTGATCGGCTGCTGGATCTTCAGCCGGTGCAGCAGTTGCTGGAAGCGCTCGCGGTCCTCCGCCAGGTCGATGGCGTCGGGCGAGGTGCCGAGGATCGGGATCCCCGCGTCCTCCAGGGGCTTGGCGAGCTTCAGCGGCGTCTGGCCGCCGAACTGCACGATCACGCCCAGCAGCTCGCCGCGCGAGCGCTCGACCTCGATCAGCTCCAGCACGTCCTCGGCGGTCAGCGGCTCGAAGTAGAGCCGGTCGGACGTGTCGTAGTCGGTGGAGACCGTCTCCGGGTTGCAGTTGACCATGATCGACTCCACGCCGATCTCGTCGAGCGCGAAGGCCGCGTGGCAGCAGCAGTAGTCGAACTCGATGCCCTGGCCGATGCGGTTGGGGCCGCCGCCGAGGATGATCGCCTTCTTGCGGTCGGACGGGTCGCTCTCGTTGTCGGGGATCTGGCCCAGCGCCCCGCTCTCGTAGGTCGAGTACATGTACGGGGTGTCGGCGCGGAACTCGCCGGCGCAGGTGTCGATGCGCTTGAACACCGGGCGCACGCCCAGGCCGCGGCGCTGCTCGCGCACTTCGGCCTCGGTGGTGTGGGTGAGCTTGGCGAGGCGGGCGTCGGAGAAGCCCTGGGCCTTGAGGGCGCGGAAGGCCGCCGCGCTGGTCGGCAGGCCGTCGGCGCGGACGCGGGCCTCCTCGCGGACCAGGGTCTCGATCTGGCGCAGGAACCACGGCTCGTAGGAACAGGCCGCGTGGATCTCGTCGCAGGTGAGGCCGGCGCGGAAGGCCTGGGCGATCACCAGCAGGCGGTCGGGCGTCGGCTGGCCCAGTGCGCGCAGCACCGCGGCGTGGTGCATCTCCGGATCGTCGGCGTTGGCGATCTCGATCTCGTCGAGACCGGTCAGCCCGGTCTCCAGGCCGCGCAGCGCCTTCTGCAGGCTCTCGGCGAAGGTGCGGCCGATGGCCATGACCTCGCCGACCGATTTCATGGAGGTGCTGAGGGTGGCTTCCGCGCCGGGGTACTTCTCGAAGGCGAAGCGCGGGATCTTGGTGACCACGTAGTCGATCGACGGCTCGAACGAGGCCGGCGTCGCCCCGGTGATGTCGTTCATCAGCTCGTCGAGCGTGTAGCCGACCGCCAGGCGGGCGGCGACCTTGGCGATCGGGAAGCCGGTGGCCTTGGACGCTAGCGCCGAGGACCGCGAGACCCGCGGGTTCATCTCGATCACCACCATGCGCCCGTCGGCGGGATTGACCGCGAACTGCACGTTGGAGCCGCCGGTCTCGACGCCGATCTCGCGCAGCACCGCGATCGAGGCGCGGCGCATCCACTGGTATTCCTTGTCGGTCAGGGTCAGCGCCGGGGCGACGGTGATCGAATCGCCGGTGTGCACGCCCATCGGGTCGATGTTCTCGATCGAGCAGACGATGATGCAGTTGTCCGCCTTGTCCCGGACCACCTCCATCTCGTACTCCTTCCAGCCGAGCACGCTCTCCTCGATGAGCACCTCGGTGGTCGGCGACAGGTCCAGTCCGCGCTCGACGATCTCGCGGAACTCCTCGACGTTGTAGGCGATGCCGCCGCCGGTCCCGGCCAGCGTGAACGAGGGGCGGATGATCGCGGGCAGGCCGACGAATTCCAGGCCCTCCATGGCCTCGTCGAGGGTGTGGGCGGCCTTGGACTTCGGGCTCTCCAGCCCGATGGCGTCCATGGCGTTGCGGAATTTCTGGCGGTCCTCGGCCTTGTCGATGACGTCGGCCCTGGCCCCGATCATCTCCACCCCGTACCTGGCCAGTACGCCCATGCTTTCGAGAGCCAGCGCGGTGTTCAGCGCGGTCTGGCCGCCCATGGTCGGCAGGAGGGCGTCCGGGCGCTCCTTCTCGATGATCTTCTCGACCATCTCCGGGGTGATCGGCTCGATGTAGGTGGCGTCGGCGACGTCCGGGTCGGTCATGATCGTCGCCGGGTTGGAGTTCACCAGCACGATCCGGTAGCCCTCGGCGCGCAGCGCCTTGCAGGCCTGGACGCCCGAGTAGTCGAACTCACACGCCTGGCCGATGACGATCGGGCCCGCGCCGATGATCAGGATCGAGGAAATGTCAGTGCGTTTGGGCATTTTTCTTCGCGCGCAAGGGCGGCCGCGCGACGAAGCGCGCCCGACACCGGTCAGAACTGCAGGTTAAGGCGCCGATTTAGAGAGGACATCGCGCCCGCGCAAGCGCGCGCTGCCTGCGACGTTCCGCGCAACGAAAATGGGCCGGCGCTGAGGCCGGCCCATCACATTGGCTTGGCGGGGTTTTCACCCCGCAATCCGTCAGTTCGCTAGGCCTGAAGCTGGCCCGCGGAGGTCTTCCCGCTGCGCGGGTCCTTCTCGAGTTCGTAGGTGACCTTCTGGCCCTCGTCGAGCGCGCGCAGACCGGCGCGTTCCACGGCCGAGATGTGCACGAAGACGTCGGGGCCGCCCTCATCAGGCTGGATGAAGCCGTAGCCCTTGGTTCCGTTGAACCATTTCACGGTGCCGGTAGCCATGTAGTTCTTAGTCCTTCGATGGGTCATTCCGATCGACGCAAGCATTTGCGCCGCCGATCAAGTTCGCGAAGGATCGGGAGGCAGGTCCGGCGCCCGGATTCCGAGCGGGGAAAGTCGGCCGAACCGAGACGAATTCGATAGGCGGGAGCCTGAATGAAATTCGCCGCAGAGGCAAGCTGGCCAAAAAAACCTTGGAATTTCGGCAACTAATTCGCGGCCAAGCCATATATCTAACGAGGGTGGCGCAATCTTCCGCGCCGCGACGGTGGAGACGCGTTTCATGAGCCTGATCGAAAAGATCCCCGAAATGAGCGACGAGGAAGTCGTCAATCTGCTGACCAACGCGCGCCGGCTGCAGGCCCAGGGGGACGAAAAACAGCAAGCCGCCGCGGCCGAGCTGCTGCCCACGCTCGAGGAAGTCGCCGACCAGCGCCGCACGGCCCGGCTCGAAGCCACCCAGGCCAAGCGCGCCGCCGCCCGCCGCCCGAAGAAGGTCGCCGCCTGACGGCGGTCCCGCCGGGCATTCAAAAGTAGAAAGCGGGATGAAACCGCCGGCCGCTCGCGCTCGGCGCGGGCCTACCGCGCCCGGTCCATGAACCCGGCGAAGCGCTCGAACAGATAGAGCGAATCCGTCGGCCCCGGAGAGGCTTCCGGGTGGTGCTGGACGCTGAACACCGGGCGGTCGGCCAGGGCGATGCCGGCGTTGGTGCCGTCGAACAGCGAGACGTGGGTCTCGACGACGGGGGCGGGCAGGCTGTCGCGGTCGACGGTGAAGCCGTGGTTCATGGAGACGATCTCCACCTTGCCGGTGGTCAGGTCCTTCACCGGGTGGTTCGCGCCGTGGTGGCCTTGCTCCATCTTGACGGTGCGGGCGCCCAGCGCCAGCGACAGCATCTGGTGGCCCAGGCAGATACCGAACACCGGCGTGCCGGAGTCCACCAGCTTGCGGATCTCAGGCACCGCGTATTCGCCGGTGGCGGCCGGGTCGCCGGGGCCGTTGGAGAGCAGCACGCCGTCCGGCTTGCGGGCCAGGATCTCCTCGGCGGTCGTGGAGGCCGGCACCACCGTGGCGCGGGCGCCGACCGAGGTCAGGGCGCGCAGGATGTTGCGCTTCACGCCGTAGTCGACGACCACCACCTCGTACTTGGGCTTGTCCGCCAGCTTGGCGTAGCCCTGCGGCCACGACCACAGGCCCTCGTCATAGACGAAGGGCTGCAGGCAGGAGGCGTCCTTGGCGAGGTCCAGGCCCACCAGCCCGGTCCACGCCTGCGCCCGGGCGACCAGGGCCTCGAGGTCGAACTCGCCGTCCGGATGGTGGGCGATGACCGCGTGCGGCATGCCGTGCTCGCGGATCTTGCGGGTCAGCGCGCGGGTGTCGACGCCGGCCAGCCCCACGACGCCGCGGCGCGACATCCAGGTCTGCAGGTCGACGTCGGCGCGCCAGTTCGCCGGAGCCGTGGGCACGTCGCGGAAGATCGCGCCGCGGGCGGCGGTCTCGGCCGCGCCCGACATCTGCTCGATGTCCTGCAGGTTGGTCCCGACGTTGCCGATGTGCGGGAAGGTGAAGGCGACGATCTGGGCCATGTAGGAGGGGTCCGTCAGGATCTCCTGGTAGCCGGTCATGGCGGTGTTGAAGCAGACCTCGCCCACCGCCTCGCCGACCGCGCCGACGCCGACGCCCTGCAGGATGGTCCCGTCGGCCAGGGCCAGCACGCCGGTCGCGCCGGGCAAGAGATCGCGGCTCATGAGGCGGGTCCTTTTTCGGGTCGACGGAGGGTCGCAAAAAAGCGGGCCAGGGTGAACCCCGCCGGCCCGCTCAAAACGGTCGCGTAGTTAGGGACTGTAACCCGCGCGGTCAATGCGGCTGACCTTCGCGACGCCGCGCGCTAGCGTGGCGCAACGGCGCAGGGAGGCGCATGCCATGGCAGACGGCCATATCGATCCCGACCGGCAGGCCTGGGACGTCTTCAAGTCCCTGCCGAGGGACCGGCCGATCCAGATGCTCAACCTGATCCGCCTGAAGCCGAAGGCGGAGTATCCGGCCGACCACCCCGACCACGGCAGGGACCTCAGCGGGCTCGACGCCTATCGGGCTTATGGGCGCACGACCGCGGCGCTGTTCAAGCGGCTGGGCGGGCGGCAGGTCTGGGCCGGCCAGCCGCAGGTGATGGTCACCGGGCCGCGGTCCGAGGCCTGGGACCTGGCCTTCATCGCCGAATATCCGAACGCGGACGCCTTCATGGCCATGGTGCGCGATCCCGAATACCGGGAGTTCGTGAAGCACCGGACGGCGGCGGTGGCCGATTCTCGCCTGTTGCGGCTGGCGCCGCTGACGCCGGGCGAGGGGTTCGGCGAGTAGCCGCGGCCTGGACTTGGCCGTGGCCTGGCTTAATGAGCCGGCCATGCGGATCACCACGGTCGGCCTCGATGCCGACGACACCCTTTGGCACAACGAGACCATCTTCCGGCTGACCCAGGACCGGTTCCGCGCCCTGATGGCCGATGTCGCCGCGCCGGAGGTGCTGGAAGCGCGGCTGGCGGCGGTGGAGAAGCGCAACCTCTCGCTCTACGGCTACGGGGTGAAGGGCTTCACCCTGTCGATGATCGAGACCGCCATGGAACTCACCGGCAACGCGGCGCCGGCGCGGCTGGTCTCCGACATCCTGGCCGCCGGGCGCGAGATGCTGAGCCATCCGGTGGAGCCGCTGCCCGGCGTCGAGCAGGCGCTGGCGGAGCTGTCGGAGCACCACCGCCTGGTGCTGATCACCAAGGGCGACCTGCTGCACCAGGAACAGAAGCTGGCGGCGTCCGGCCTGGGCGACCTGTTCGTCGGCGTCGAGATCGTCAGCGAGAAGGACGCCGGCACCTACGCCCGGGTGTTTGAGCGGCACGGGACCGGCGCGGCCGAGGCGGCGATGTGCGGCAACTCCATGCGCTCGGACATCCTGCCGGCGCTGGAGGCCGGCGCCTGGGCCGCCCACGTGCCCTATCCGCTGGTCTGGGCGCACGAGCTGGCGGAGGCCCCGGGCGAGCATCCGCGGTTCGCGGAGCTCGCCTCGATTTCCGAGCTGCCGGCCTGGGTGAGGACCGTCGCCCAGGCTTGATCTAGCCCGCTTACGCTGCCCGCAGCTTGGCTATGTCGATCTTGGTCATCTGCATCATCGCCTGCATCACCCGGCCGGCCTTCGCGCGGTCGGGGTCGCTGAGCAGCTCCACCAGGACGGTGGGGACGATCTGCCAGGAGAGGCCGAACTTGTCCTTGAGCCAGGCGCATTGGCTGGCTTGGCCGCCTTCGGTGAGCCGGTCCCAGAGCTCGTCCACCTCCGCCTGGTCCTTGCAGTCGACGACGAAGGAGACGGCCTCGGTGAATTTGAAGTGCGGCCCGCCGTTCAGCGCGGTGAACCGCTGGCCTTCGAGCTCGAAGTCGGCGGTCATGACGCTGCCCTTCGGCCCGGGCCCGGACTCGCCGTAGCGGACGACGTTCAGGATCTTCGAGTTCTTGAAGATCGAGACGTAGAAATTCATCGCCTCCTCGGCCTGGTCGTCGAACCAGAGGAAGGGGTGGATCTTCTGCATGGCGTCGTCCTCGCGGTTGGCGGTCGTCAGACCCCAGGACGATCGGGCGCGCTCCGCGCCGACACCTCGGCCGGCAAATCGTCTGCTCAGGAGCCGGCGGGCCGCCGCCGCTGCGGACTGACGACTGCGGCGCGCCGAAGCTGGCCGGTCCACCGGCGGGCGGCCGCCAGCAGCGAGGTGGCCATGACGAGGGCGAAGATCATGAACCAGAACAGCTCGCGGGTGCGCCCGTGTGCCGCGTCCTGGACGTCCTCGGCGGATCGACCGCCCAACAGGGAGCTGACGCCGAAATACTCGAGGCCGCCCATCACCATCAGGGTGATCAGCAAAGCGCCCCCGAGGCGCAACCACATCACCATGCCAATCCTCAAAACCGATGCAGCGCTGGCCTTAAGCTTCGCGCCCGCGGGTCACAAGGTCAAATAGGGCGCGGGATGAGCGGCGCCCATGGCCGCGACTCCGTCTCACGCGCTATCATCGCATCGTGCGCTTCGACGAACGCTTCCTCGACGAGATCAAATCCCGCCTTCGCCCGTCCGACGTGATCGGCAAGACGGTGAAGTTGCGCCGGCAGGGGCGCGAGTTCGTCGGCCTGTCGCCGTTCACCAAGGAGAAGACGCCCTCCTTCTACGTCAACGACGACAAGGGCCAGTTCTTCGACTTCTCGTCCGGCAAGACCGGCGACCTGATCACCTTCCTGCAGGAGACCGAGCGGCTCACCTTCTCGGAGGCGGTGGAGCGGCTGGCGGCCGAGGCCGGGGTGCCGCTGCCGGCGGTCGATCCGCGCGCCGCCGAGGTGGAGAAGAAGCGCCAGGGCCTCTCCGACTGGCTGGAGCTCGCCGCCCAGTGGTTCGAGGCCGAGTTGCGCCGGCCGGCGGGCCGCGACGCCCGCGCCTATCTGGAGAAGCGCGGCCTGCCGGAGGCCGACTGGGCGCGCTTCCGCATCGGCTTCTCGCCGTCCGGCCGCACGGCGCTGAAGGACTACCTGGTCGCCAAGGGCGCGCGGCCGCCCGAGCTGATCGACACTGGTCTGCTGATCGCGCCGGAGGACGGCGGCCAGCCCTACGACCGGTTCCGCGACCGCATCATCTTCCCGATCGCCGACGCCCGCGGGCGGGTGATCTCCTTCGGCGGCCGGGCGATGGACCCGCAGGCGCGCGCCAAATACCTGAACGGGCCGGAGACCACGGTCTTCCACAAGGGCCACAACCTCTATGGCCTGGCCGAGGCGCGGAAGATCCTCGCCGCCGCGTCGGCCGGCGAGAGCCCGCCGCTGCTGGTGGTGGAGGGCTACATGGACGCCATCGCCTGCCAGCGGGCGAACATCCCCGCCGTCGCGCCGATGGGCACGGCGCTGACCGAAGAGCAGATGGAGATGCTGTGGCGTCACCATCCGGAGCCGACGCTGTCTTTCGACGGCGACCGGGCAGGGCGCCAAGCGGCGGCGCGGACCATGGATCGGGCGCTGCCGCTGCTGAAGCCGGGCAAGAGCTTCAAGTTCGCCATCGTCGAGGGCGGCAAGGACCCTGACGAGGTGCTGCGCGAGCAGGGGCCGCAGGCGCTGAAGCAGCAGCTGGCGCAGACCACCGCCTTCGTCGACGCCCTGTTCATCCGCGAGCGCGACCTGGAGACCCTGGACACCCCGGAGCGCCGGGCGGGGCTGAAGGGCCGGCTGCGGCAGCTGGCGGGCGGCATCGCCGACAAGGACCTGCAGCAGGCCTATCGCGAGGCCCTGTTGGAACGCTTCGACCAGCTTGCCGCCGACCGGCGTCCGGAGCGGCGGCCCGATTCGCCCGGACGCGGGCGCGGCGGGGGCGAAAAATGGGGCCGGGGTGGGCCGTCGACCTGGATGGAGCCCTCGACCCCGCAGGGCAAGGCTGCGGCAAAACGTCTCGCCCTGGGACTCGAGTCCGTATCGGCGGCGCTGGCCAGGTACGCGGTGGACGATCCCGCCGTGCTGGACGACCACCTGGAAGACGCTTTCACGGCCCAGGGGTTCGGTCACGAGGCGCTTGCGAAATTGACCAAGGAAATCATTCGCCTTCGTCTGGAGGCTGACCATCTTGACTCCGCCGCCCTTCAACGCCATCTGGCCTCGTGCGGATTTAGCGCGCTGTTGACAGACATCGATCGGGCCGCTGCGACTTCGGGCGCGCCCATTTTGAATCAAGATGTCTCCCTCGATGCGCGGAGATCCCAGTGGTCACGTGGTTTCGCAGCCCTTTCACGGGCGGCGGCGCTGGATGACGCCATCGACGCCGCGAAGGGAAACCTGCGCGACCGTGACGATATGGCGGCCTTCGAGCGCCTCAAAGGCGAGCGGGATGCACTGAAACGCGCGATCAGAACGGGAACGATTTGGGCGGAAGACGGGTCGTAATGACGCGGCCTCTTCTGGGACGACCGCCCGACACCACTTTCGGCCCGCGCCTTGCATGGAGGCGCGACGCCGATTTCGGAGAATTCGATGAGCACCAACACGGCCGAAGCGGAAACGCCTGAGACTACCGGCGGCGACGGCCCGCTGCTCGACCTCACGGACGCCGCGGTCAAGAAGTTCATCAAGCAGGCCAAGGCCCGCGGCTACGTCACGATGGACGAGCTGAACAAGGTGCTGCCCAGCGAGGAAGTCACCTCCGAGGCCATCGAAGATACGCTCGCCATGCTCTCCGAGATGGGCGTCAACGTCGTCGAGGCCGAGGAAGACGCGGAAGGCGGCGAGGTCGCGGTCCGCGAGGAATCGGCCGTGGTCGAGACGACCAAGGAGCCGGCCTACGACCGCACCGACGATCCGGTGCGCATGTACCTGCGCGAGATGGGCTCCGTCGAGCTGCTGTCCCGCGAGGGCGAAATCGCCATCGCCAAGCGCATCGAAGCCGGCCGCGACACCATGATCCGGGGCCTGTGCGAGAGCGCGCTGACCTTCGAAGCCATCATGGTCTGGCGCGAGGAGCTCGGCTCGGGCCGCATCCTGCTGCGCGAGGTCATCGACCTCGAACAGACCTATGGCGGCGTCAACGCCGCGGCCGCCGAAGAGCTGGCCGCCAACGCCCCGCCGGTCGAGGAAGTGGAAGAGTCGGCCGAAGTCACCGAGGACGGCGAAGCGGTCGCCAAGGGCGATGACGACGACGATTTCGACGACGGCGCCGGCCCGACCATCAGCGCGATGGAAGGCGAACTGCGCGAAGGCGTCATGGCCACTCTCGACGCCATCGCCAGCGAGTTCGAGAGCTTCCGCCTGCTGCAGGAGAAGCTGGTCAATCAGAAGCTCAAGGGCCAGGACCTCTCCGACGCCGACCGCAAGGCCTACGCCGCGGCCACCGGCGCCATCGTCCAGCACCTGAAGACCCTGAAGCTGAACAACAACCGCATCGAGGCGCTGGTCGAGCAGCTCTATGCGATCAACAAGCGCCTGATGGGCCTCGAGGGCCGCCTGCTGCGCCTGGCCGACAGCTATGGCATCAGCCGCACCGAGTTCCTGAAGGCCTATTTCGGCTCCGAGATGCGTCCGGACTGGGGCGACCAGGTCAAGGCGCTGGGCGTGCGCTGGACCAAGTTCGCTGAGAACGACGCCGGGCAGATCGGCGACATCCGCCACGAGATCGCCGCCCTGGCCACCGAGACCGGCGTGCCGATCGACGACTATCGCCGCATCGTCCAGACCGTCCAGAAGGGCGAGCGCGAAGCCCGCCAGGCCAAGAAGGAGATGGTGGAAGCCAACCTCCGCCTGGTGATCTCCATCGCCAAGAAGTACACGAACCGCGGCCTGCAATTCCTTGATCTCATTCAGGAAGGCAACATCGGCCTGATGAAGGCGGTCGACAAGTTCGAGTACCGCCGCGGCTACAAGTTCTCCACCTACGCCACCTGGTGGATCCGGCAAGCGATCACCCGTTCGATCGCCGACCAGGCCCGCACCATCCGCATCCCGGTGCACATGATCGAGACGATCAACAAGATCGTCCGCACCTCGCGCCAGATGCTCCACGAGATCGGCCGCGAGCCGACCCCGGAGGAACTGGCCGAGAAGCTGGCCATGCCGCTGGAGAAGGTGCGCAAGGTCCTGAAGATCGCCAAGGAGCCGATCAGCCTCGAGACCCCGATCGGCGACGAGGAAGACAGCCACCTGGGCGACTTCATCGAGGACAAGAACGCCATCCTGCCGATCGACGCGGCCATCCAGTCGAACCTGCGCGAGACCACCACCCGGGTGCTCGCCTCGCTGACGCCGCGGGAAGAGCGCGTGCTGCGCATGCGCTTCGGCATCGGCATGAACACCGACCACACCCTTGAGGAGGTCGGCCAGCAGTTCAGCGTGACCCGCGAACGGATCCGCCAGATCGAGGCCAAGGCGCTTCGCAAGCTGAAGCACCCGAGCCGCTCGCGGAAGCTGCGCAGCTTCCTCGACAGCTGAGTTCGACGCCGATCCACAGCCGTCCTCAGGAACCCCGCCCCGGAACCCCGCGGCGGGGTTCTTGTTGTCCGCTAGCCGCGAGCGATCTGAAAAAGCGTGAGCGCGATCTCCGCCACGATCAGGATGACGACCGCGGCCTCCAGGCGCAGGGACCGCTCGGTGTCGATCAGGTCGGTCATCAGCCGGGCCGTCTGACCGATCAGCCGGAGCTTGCGGTTCAGCACCTCGGCGCGCTCGTCCAGTTCGTACTCGGTCTCCAGCCGGGCGTAGAGGCGCTCCAGGTCGGGACGATCCCACAGCAGGTCCGGCTTCTCGCCCACCGCCACCCGCCCGCTCACCCGGTGCTCCACCAGCAGCGCCGAGCCGATCATGCGGATCATGGCGCGGCGGCCGCCGGGCGCGCGGCCGCGCGTCGCAAGGTCGCGCGACCAGGGCTCAAGCGCGTCGAACACCTGCGACACCTGGCGCTCGTCGTGCGCCAGGGCGGCGCTCTTGGCCAGGGCGTCGGCCACGATCAGCAACCGGGCGGGCGAGCGGTCGGCGATGCGAACCACGCCCTCCGGGTCGATCCGCTCCTCCCGCCCGGGCGCGAGCCGTACGGCCTCCTCCTCCCGGATGGGGAAGGGCCCGACCACCCGTGGGGCGATGCCGCGCAGCGCCTCGTCCTCGGCCAACGGATCGAGCCCGATCAGCACCACCACGCCATAGCGGAAGACCACGGCCACGGCCTGGTCGCCGACGCGGAAGGCGAGCGGCATGGTCGAGAGCGCGTCGCGCCGCTCAAGGCCGGCGGTGTCGATGCGCTCGCCAAGCAGGACGGCGCGCGCCGTGAGCGGCGCAAAGTCGGTTTCCGCTCCGGTCATGGTGTCGGCGGCCATGCCGCAGGGGAGCACAGGCGACGGCGGGCGGCCAGTGTCCCTGCCGCCAAGTTCGTTTCGGCGCGCCGTCCGGCTTAGCGCCAGCCGTAGTTGAAGCTGATCGAGATGCGCTCGGCCTTGGCGCGGTTGGCCGGCACCTCGTGGCGCAGCCAGCTCTCCCACATCAGCACCGTCCCGGGCTCGGGCGTCAGGTAGACGAAGGTCTGGCCGGTGTCGGGCGCGTCCGCACGCTTTGGCGGGGCGGCCATCATCAGCGGCAGGCGCGGGTCCTCCAGCTTCAGCGCGCTGGCGCCCGGCGGGGTCGCCACATAGACCGTGCCCGACAGCACGCTGTGCGGATGGATGTGGCCGGAGTGGGCCGCGCCGGGCTTCAGGACGTTCACCCACAGGCTGTCCAGCCGCAGCCTGCCGCCGCCGAGGTCGAACGCCAGATCCGCCGCGAAGGCGGCGGCGTGGCGGTCCAGCTTCTTCTTCAGGTCGGCGAAGACCGTCATCCGCTGGGGCAGGTCGTCCAGCGAGGCGTAGGAGGTGTAGCCGCCGTAGCCGTGGGCCTTGCACCAGGCCCGCCCGGCCTGGTCCTCCGCCGCCAGCATCTGGCAGGCGTCCTCCAACTCGGCGTTGAAGCCCTCGAAGCCGCGGTCGGCGGCCAGGGAGGCCTGGTACAGCTGGGTGATGAACAGGGGGCGCAGCGCCATGGATGGCCGCTAGCCTTCCCGCCCGGGCTTGTCAAAGTCCGCCGCCTCCAGGCGGCGCGAACCCAGCGACACTGCGATGCGTTTTCCGGCCGCGCCAAACCGGAAGTTCTAAAGTCCGCACGCTGGCGCTTTGCCTGAACGTCGATTAGTCTGCCTCAAAATCTGAAGCTTCGCAGCATGCGGACGAGGCTCGGGGGAGGGACGATGATCAGGCTCATGGCGACGCTGGCGCTGGCCGGCGCGGTGATCGGCGGCCAGGCCCAGGCGGCCGCGCCGAAGGCGAAGCCGACGGCCGCCAGCTATCGCGCCCCGCGCGGTCCCGACGGCGTCCACCCCGACCTGAATGGCGTCTGGCAGGCGATGACCACCGCCAACTACGACCTCGAGCCGCATGCCGCCCGCGCGGCCCTGGCGATGCGCCCGGGGCCGTTCGGCCCCGTGCCGGCGAAGGACGTCCTGGCGCTCGGCGCGGTGGGCGCGGTGCCGGCCGGCCTGGGCGTCGTCGAAGGCGGCGCGATCCCCTACACCGCCGAGGCCCGCAAGCAGCGCGACGAGAACCGCGCCGACTGGCTGCGCCGCGATCCGGAGATCAAGTGCTACCTGCCGGGCGTGCCGCGGGCCAACTACATGGCCCTGCCGTTCCAGATCTTCCAATCGCAGAAGGCGACGCTGATCGCCTACGAATACGCCGGCGCCGTGCGCAGCCTGCTGTTCACCGACCCGGGCCCGGCGCCGGTGGATTCCTGGATGGGCCAGTCGGTGGCGAAGTGGGAAGGCGACACCCTGGTGGTCACCGTGACCGGCCAGAACGACTCCACCTGGTTCGACCGCGCCGGCAACTTCCACTCCGCCGACATGAAGGTGGTCGAGCGCTGGACGCCCACCGGCCCGATGACCCTGCGCTACGAGGCGGAGATCACCGATCCGGCGACCTTCACCCGGCCGTGGAAGGTGAGCCTGAACCTCTACAAGCGGGTGGGCGAGGACGCCCGGCTGCAGCAGTTCAAGTGCGTCGAGTTCGTCGAAGAGCTGATGTACGGCGGCCTGCGCAAGGAGCCGCTGAAGTGACCGCCGAGCCGAAACCAGCATCCCGTCCCAGGAGCGTTCCATGACCCGTCGTCGCCTTATCCTCCCCACCCTTGCCGGCGCGGCCTTGCTGGCCGCCGGCGCGTTCGGCGTTCAGCAGGCCTCGGCCCACCACGCCTTCGCCGCGGAGTTCGACGGCAAGACCCCCGTGCTGCTGCGCGGCAAGGTGACCAAGGTCGAGTGGATCAATCCGCACGCCTGGGTCCACCTGAACGCGGTGACCCCCGGCGGGACCCAGGAATGGATGGTGGAGGGCGGCACCCCGAACACCCTGCTGCGCTCCGGCATCGACCGCAATTCGCTGAAGGTCGGCACCGAGATCGTGGTCCGCGGGTACCAGTCGAAGGACAAGGCCTGCACCCCGGTCTGCAAGGCCAACGGCCGCGACGTGACCTTCCCCGACGGCCGCAAGCTGTTCATGGGCTCGTCGGGCACCGGCGCGCCGAAGGACGGTTCGGATCCCAACGACAAGTAGTCGTCGGCCGGACGGCCGCAGAAGGGGAGCCTTGCGGCTCCCCTTTTTCGTGGCGGCTCAGTCGGCGGCGTGGGCCTCGCCGGCGTTGGCCATCGCCTTGCGGGTCAGCCAGATGCACGGGATCGTCAGCACGATCAGCCAGGCCGACACGCGGAAGAAGTCCAGCGCCGCCAGGGTGTAGGCCTGGTTGACCACCTGGTTGGTGATCGACCCCAGCGCCTGCTGCGCGCTCATGCCCGCCGCCTGCAGCTTCTGCAGGGTCTGCACGAAGGCCGGGTCGCTCGAGCCCATGGCCTCGGCGAGGCGGGTCTGGTGCAGGGCCTCGCCGCGGTCCCAGATGGTGGTGGCGAGAGAGGCTGCGAAGCTGCCGGCCGTGATCCGCAGGAAGTTCGAGAGGCCGACGGCGGAGGGCACCTGCTGGGCCGGGATGCCGTTCAGCGACAGCGTCACCATGGAGATGAAGAAGGTGCTCATGGCGATCCCCTGCACCAGCATGGGCACGATCAGCGAGCCGAAGCTGGCGTCCGGCGTGTAGCCGGAGCGCAGGAAGTAGGAGCCTGCGAAGGCCACCAGCGAGACGGTGGCGGCCCAGCGCGCATCGACCTTGGTCATCAGCCGCGCCGCGAACGGCGTCAGGAACACCGCCACCGCCCCGGAGGGCGCCGCCACCAGGCCCGCCCAGGTGGCGATGTAGCCCATCCGGGTCTGCAGCCACAGCGGCAGCAGGAGGTTGTTGCCGAAGAACACCGCATAGCCGAGGCAGAAGGCGATCGTCGCCAGCACGAAGTTGCGCGACTTGAGCAGCGACAGGTCGACGATCGGGTGCTTCTCGTGAAGCTCCCAGATCACCCAGGCGATCAGGCCCACGACGGCGACGATCAGCTCGACGACGATGGCCGGCGAGTTGAACCAGTCGGCGTCCTTGCCGGTGTCCAGCATCACCTGCAGGGCGCCCACCCAGACCAGCAGCAGCATGAAGCCGGTGGTGTCGATCGGGACCTTGCGGGTTGCGGTCTCGCGGCTCGCCATCCCCCGCCAGCAGACCACGGTGCAGAGGATGCCGATGGGCACGTTGATCAGGAAGATCCACGGCCAGGAGAAGTTGTCGGAGATGTAGCCGCCCAGGATCGGTCCGCAGATCGGCGCCACCAGGGTGGTCATCGACCAGATGGCCAGCGCCGTCCCCCGCTTGCTGGCCGGGAAGATCATGATCAGCAGGGCCTGCGAGCCGGGGATCATCGGCCCGGAGACCGCCCCCTGCAGGATCCGGAAGATGATCAGCGACGCCATGTTCCAGGAGATGCCGCAGAGGAAGGAGGCGACGGTGAACAGCGCCACCGACGCCACGAACGTCTTCACCACCCCGTAGCGGCCCATCAGCCAGCCGGTGAGCGGCACCGAGACCCCGTTGGCGACGGCGAACGAGGTGATCACCCAGGTGCCCTGGCTGGAGCTGACCCCCAGGTTGCCGGCGATGGTCGGCACCGAGACGTTGGCGATGGTCCCGTCCAGCACCTGCATGAAGGTGCCGAGCGCCAGCGCGATGGAGGTGATGGCCAGCGCCATCCCGGTCATCGGCGCGGGGGTGGCCGGAGAGGCGGCGGCGTCAGCCATGGAAGGACTCCGAACCTAGCGGGCGTTGGAGATGTCGATGGCGGCCTTCATCGACAGGCCGATCCGCAACGGGTGCTGGGCGAGCTCCCGCGGGTCGAGCTGGATGCGGACCGGCAGGCGCTGGACCACCTTGATCCAGTTCCCGGAGGCGTTCTGCGCCGGGATCAGCGAGAAGGCCGACCCCGTACCGCCCGACAGGCCCTTCACCCGGCCGTGGAACTTCACGCCGCCGCCGTAGAGGTCGGAGGTGAGCGTCACCGGCTGGCCGATGCGCACGTTGGTCAGCTGCACTTCCTTGAAGTTGGCGTCGACGTAGGCCTCGGTGGTGGGGACGATGGCCATGAGCGGCGTCCCGACCTGCGCCTGCTGGCCGATCTGCACGGCCTTCTTGGAGACCACTCCGTCGATGGGCGCGCGGATCACGGTGCGCGACAGCGCCAGCTTGGCCGCGTCGAGGCGGGCCTGCGCGGCGGCGACTTCCGGGTTCTGCTCCAGCGGCGTTCCGGAGATCAGCACCTCGTTGGCCTGCCGTGAGCCGGCGGCGGCCTGCAGGTTGGCGCGGGCCTGGGCGACCTGGGCCTGGGCGCTGGCGAACTGGTTCTTGGCGGTGGTCAGCTCCTCGCCCGACACCGCGCCGGAGGCGGAGAGCGCCTGGCGGCGGTCGAGGTCGGTGCGCGCCCGCTGGAGGTCGGACTGGGCGCGGTTGATGTCCGCCTGCCGCGCAGCCAGCTGGCCGCCCAGGGCGGTGTCGTTGGCCTCATAGCCCCGCACCTTGCGTTCGGCCTGGCCGACAGCGGCCTGCGCCTGCGCGACGGCGATCCGTGCGTCGGCGTCGTCGAGGATCACCAGCGGCTGGCCGGCCTTGACGATCTCGGTTTCGCGCACCAGCACCTGGGCCACCGGCCCGGCCACCAGCGGCGTCACCTGGGCGGTGTCGGCGCCGACGTAGGCGTTGTCGGTCTCCACCGTGTGGCCCGAGAAGACCAGGGCGTAGATCCCGTAGAGCACGGCGCCGACCACCACCACGGCGGCCAGCAGGGTCAGCAGGCGCCGGCGCTTGTGGGCGGCGGCCGGGGCGGGAGCGGTGTCGGACATGGGAGGCCTCGAGAGCGGAGTCGTGTTGTGAGGTGCGAAGCGGCCGGTCAGGCCGAATGGAAGCCGCCGCCGAGGGCGCGGACGAGGGCCACGTCGAGGGCGAAGCCGCGCGCCTCCAGGTCGGCGACCCGGCGACGGCGGCTGAGCACCGCCTGTTCGACGGTCAACAGCTGGGTGTAGGTGGACAGGCCGCCCTGGTAGCGCATCCGGGCGATCCGGTAGGCGTCCTCGCTGGCGGCCAGCGCGGCGCGGGAGCTGTCCAGCTGGGCCCCCAGGGCCTTCTGGCTGGCGACCACGTCGGCCACCTGGCGGAAGGCCTCGGCCACCGCGCCGTCATAGCTCGCCACCGCCGCGTCGCGGTCGGCTTCCGCGCCGCGCAGGCCGGCCCGCAGGCTTCCGCCCTCGAAGATCGGCAGGCTGATCGCCGGGCCGACCGCGCCGATGTCGGAGCCCTGGCTGAACAGCTGGTCGAGGTGCAGGGCCTGGGCGCCGATGAAGGCGGCCAGGTTGATGTCGGGATAGAAGGCCGCCTTGGCCTGCTTGATGCGGTGCGAGGCGGCCTCGGCGCGCCAGCGGGCGGCGACGATGTCGGGGCGGCGGCCGACCAGATTGGCGGCCAGCTCGGCCGGCAGGCCGAACGGCTTCAGGGCTGCGGCGGCGGGGCGCGTGATGGCCAGGCCGCGGTCGGGGCCGGCGCCGACCAGGGCGGCCAGGCGGTTGCGGGTCAGCGCGATCTGTTCGTCCACCGCCGCGAGGTCGGCTTGCGCCTGCAGCGGCTCGGATTCGGCCTGGCGCTGCTCGCCGCGGGTGTCGAGCCCGTTGGCGACCCGGCTGGTCACCAGGCTGCTGGTCTCGCGTTGCACCGCGACCGTGCGCTCGGCCACGTCGCGCTCGGCATAGAGCCGGGCGAGGTCGGCGTAGGCGGTCGCCACGTTGGTGGTGAGCATCAGCCGGGCCTCGGCGGCGTCGGCTTCCGCCGCGCGGCTCTCCGAGGTTGCCGCGGCGACCGCCGCGCGGTTGCGGCCCCAGAAGTCGAGCTCCCAGTTGAAGTTCAGGGTCAGCTGGCCGGTGTCGTTGTAGCCCTGCGGGACGAACTGGGGCGGGATGCCGTTGTTGTAGCTCTGCTTCATCTCCTGGACCGCGCCGTTGGCGGAGACGGAGGGCAGTTCGCGGGCGTGGGCCTGGGCGGCGACGGCCTCGGCCTGCCGCAGGCGGGCCTGCGCCGTGGCCAGGGTCGGCGAGCCGGCGAGGGCCTCCTGCATCAGGCCGTCGAGCTGGGTGTCGCCGTAGGCGGTCCACCAGGCGTCGGCGGGCCACTCGGCGGCCGGGGCGGCGAGCGACGCCTGGGTGGCGTAGCTCTGCGGCGCCTTGGCTATCCGGGCCGGCGCGGCGGCCGGCAGGGTCGCACAGGCGCTGAGGGCGGCGGCGCAAAGGCCCGCCAGCAAGGCGGCCTTCATTCGCGGCGGCGGGGTGAGAGACGGGGCGGATGCGGGGGACTGTGCCATCGGGCGGCGCCTTGAAATACCGTACGGTACGGTCATATTGGAGCCATATAGGGGCGGTCATTAGCTAGTCAAGCTGACCGTACCGTACGGTAGGAAAAAGATGCAGCAGACCAAGCCAAGACTGGATCGGGACGCGCGCCGGGAAGCGATTCTCGACGTCGCGCAGGACGTCTTCCTCGAGGAGGGCTATGCCGCCGCGTCGATGTCGACGATCGCCGCGCGGCTCGGCGGTTCCAAGGGCACGCTCTACAACTACTTCAAGAGCAAGGATGAGCTATTCGAGGCCTACGTCCAGCGCCGCTGCGTCTGGCAGCAGGACGAGATCTACGGCCTGCAGTGGCAGGGCGAGACGGTCGCCCAGGCTCTCAGCCGGCTGGGTCGGTCGTTTCTACGCCACGTGCTCAGCGACGATAACCTTGGCCATTTCCGGCTGATCATGGCCGAGGCGGAGCGCTCCCCGGAGATCGGCCGCGCCTTCTATGAGGCCGGGCCGAAGCGCGGCGCCGAACGGCTGGCCGTGGTCCTTGCGGAATGGGCCGCGCTGGGCTGGCTCGACGTCCGCGATCCGACGATGGCCGCCCACCAGTTCCTGGGCATGTGCCAGAACCGCCACTTCAAGGCCCGCCTCGCCAACTACGTGCCGGAGCTTACCGAGGCCGAGATCGAGGCCGAGGTGAGCGCTGCGGTGGACACCTTCCTGCGGGCGTTCGGCAAACCCCAGGCCGCTGGTCAGACCGCCTGATCAGGCGAAGGCGATCCAGCGGCCGGCCGCCGCCGCGGTGACCCACACCAGGATCCCGGCGTAGCCGGCCAGGCGCGCCAGCCGCCCGCCCGGCTGGCCGCCCTCCGCCCGGAACAGCTGGACGAGCGCCGCCCCCAGGATCCAGGCCGCGAACACGGCCGCGAAGGCTTTGTTGACCGGGGTGAGAGCTGCGTAGTCGTCCGGCCTGACGAGCAGGTGGGTGGCGACGAACTGGGCGGCGATCAGCGCCAGCAGCCCTATCAGGTAGACGAAGCGCAGCCGTCCGCGGGCGACGAACAGCACCACCAGGGCGGCGGCGGTCAGCACGTGGAAGACGCCCGGATTGATCAACGCCGAGGTGGCGAACACCCAAAGTCCGAACAGCCAGACGGTGAGACCTGCGACCAGGCCGATCTTCGCACCGGCGCTGACGGCGCCCTCGGCCTTGGCGATGGGTCCGCTGACGCCATAGGTGAAGACGATCCCCGCCAGCAGGGCGGCCATCTTCACCGTGAAGGCGTTGCTGTCGTAGAGCCGCTCGGCGTTGGCCGTGCCGATCAGCAGGCCGGTGACCACGATGCCGATCACCCCGGCGTTCAGCCACGGCCACAGGTTGCGGCGCACCTCGGACGGCGGCTCGTCGGTGATTCCGGCGCCGATCAGGCGCAGGTTCAGCAGGATCGCTGACCCGCCCAGCACCACCAGCGACAGGATGTGCAGGATCTCCCAGATGGCGAACTGCGGCTTGACGAAGGATCCCGGCGCGACGTTGCCGAGGTTCACAACCCACGGGCGGATGTGCGGAAACAGGTCCTCGAAGGTCATGCTCCGGCCCTCGCCAGGCGGCTGACGGCGTGCTTCTCAACGGCCCCGGCTTCGGAGGCGGCGCAGGACTCGACGACGTTGATGAAGTGGGGCTGCGGCTTGCCGCACTCGAACCAGTCGTAGGCGATCAGCCGGCCGAGGCTGATCACTACGATCCAGGCGCTCAGCGAGAGGGCCGCCGAGGCTCGCGCGCTGAACGGCGGCCGCGCCGCCGCGTCCCAGTCGCTGCGGTTGCGCTGCACCCGCACATGGAAGACGGCGATGTTGACCAGGGCGAAGGCGAGCAGGACCAGCTTCAGCCGAAACCAGATATTGTGATAATAAAACAGCGGCTTGGCGTAGAAGAGCGCCACGCCGGTGACGACCGCCAGCGTAAAGCCGGCCACCGTCAGCGGGAGCACCCGGTCGCTGACCACCGACACCGGGGTGCGCCGGAAGGTCACGCCCAGCAGCCGCAGGTCGACGACGAAGATGGTGCCGGCGAACAGCATCAGCGCCAGCAGGTGGGTGCCTTCGAGCAGGCTCCAGAAGTTGAGCGATTCCAGCAGCGCCTCGCTCCAGGACCGGGCGAGGTCGCCGGAGCCCTTTCCGAGCTGCGTCTGCAGCCAGACCAGGAATGCACGTAGCAAGCGGACGCTCCCCCCGAACTCGCCTGACGCCGGGGCGCGGCGTCAGGTGGGCGCGTAGGCCGCGCACTCGGCAGGAGTGTGGGACAAGCTGGGCCTGAGGTCCAGCCCGCAGGCGGCTCTAGCGTACCTGAACTTCGAGAAGTGACCGCCACATCTCGTCGGCGATCTTGATCACCTGGGCGTTGGCGGCGAACTGCTGTTTCGCCTCCACCTGATTGACGGTTTCCTGGACGGGGTCGACCGTTGGGTCGGAGCCCATGTTCGCCACGCGCGACGCCGAGGTCTGCAACTGGCTCTGGGCGGCCATCAGGCCGTAACGGGCGGTGCTCAGCGGGTCCATGGTCGGGTCTCCGCGGAGCAGAATGACCGATCGCGGTTAAGCCATCGCGTGGAAGCGTGGTGAACGGAGCGCAAAAGCCGGCCGGGTCGCCAGCCTGCCGGGCGAGGTGTAATCTCCCCGCCAAAGGAGACGCGCCATGAAAGCTCTGCTCGCCGGTGCGGCCCTGGCGTTCCTGGGCGTCGCGGCGAACGCCCAGTCGCTGGCCGACAACCCCCCCACCGTCACCACGCTCTGCATCGACGTCAGCGGCATGTCGCTGCCGGCGATCTGCCAGGTTCCCGGCGGCCGCCTCGACGCCCGGGAGGATATCTGCATCTGTCCGCGCGGCGAGCGGATCAAGGCCTCGGTCTGTCCGCCCGGCGTGAGGCCGCCGGCGGAGGGCGCAGCCCTCGAACGCGCCCGCCGCGCCCTGTTGCGCAACGGCGAGGGCACGATCGTCGGCGCGACCTACCAGGGCCAGCCGATGTGCGTGGCGCCGCGGAACTCCGCGACGCGCTAGCGGCCGAGCGCCCCGTAGACCAGCCGCTGGAACACCGGCAGGGCCAGGCGCGCGCGCAGACCTTCGCCGGTGGCCAGTTCGCGGGCCGCCTCGGGGCCCAGCGGCATGGAGTTCTGGATCAGGTAGATCATCGCCATGTCCTCGCTGGGATCGGCCTGCCACCAGGTGCCGAAGGCGCCCGGCCAGCCGAAGGAGTCCTTCGACGCCGCCCCGCCGACGGCCGCGACGATGTCGGGATTGGTGACCATCGACACCCCCAGGCCGAAGCCCTGGTAGGACCAGAACGGGAAGCCCATGAACGGGATCTGCCGCTGGGCGTCGGTCAGGCGGTTGGCGGTCATCAGGGCGAGGGTCTCGGGGCTGACCAGCCGCACGCCGTCCACCTCGCCGCCGCCCAGCATCATGCGGGCGAACTTCAGGTAGTCGTCGGCCGTGGAGATCAGGCCGCCGCCACCGGCCTCGAAGGCCGGCTGACTGTCCACATGCGGCAGGGAGACGTCCTTCAGGGGCTCGCCCGGCGCGTCGGTCCGGTAGAGCTTGGCCATCCGGTCGCGCTTCTCCGGCGGGCACCAGAAGTCGGTGTCGACCATGCCCAGCGGGCCGAAGATGCGCGCCTTCAGCACCTCGCCCAGCGGCTTGCCCTCGATCCGCGCCACCAGGAAGCCGAGCACCTCGGTGGCGTGGCTGTAGTGGAAGCGCTCGCCGGGCGCGAAGCTCAGCGGCAGCGAGCCGAGCGCCTTCAGCCAGGCGTCGGGGGTCAGGTGGGTGCCGAGCGCCGGGCCAAGGCGCTCCTCATGGGCGTGGGCGATCGGCCCGATCGAGGTGAAGCCGTAGGCGAGGCCCGCCCGGTGGGTCATCAGGTCCTCGACCGTGATGTCGCGCGGAGCGGGGTAGGTGTCCTCGAGCGGCCCGGTCGGGTCCTTCAGCACCTGCATGTCCGCGAACTCGGGCAGCCAGCGGGCGATCGGGTCCTCGAGCCGCAGCTTGCCTTCCTCGCGCAGCATCATGGCGGCGATGGAGGTCACCGGCTTGGTCATCGAGGCGATGCGGAACAGGGTGTCGCGGGTCATCGGGGCGCGGGCCTCGACGTCGCGGAATCCGACCGCGTTCACCTGGGCGATCTCGCCCTTGCGCCAGATCAGCGTCACGAAGCCGGACAGGTCGCCCGCGTCGACGACGGCCTGGAGCGCCGGCGGGATCTGCGCCAGCCCTTCGGACGTGAACCCGCCCAACGTCTCGCCGCCGTCCATGCCCGCTTCTCCCTGAACGCTGTTTATGTATCGCCATAGCGCAGGGGCGGGGCGGGCGCGTCAAGGGCGCCGACACCCGGGCCGGTGAAGCGTCACTGCGGGTTGGGCGCCTCGTAGGTGGCCATCATCTCGCCCTTGGCGATGGTGGCGCCCTTCAGCGCGTTGAGCAGGTCCTTGAGCGGCGTTTCGGGCCCCATGGGAATGAAGTCGTCGAGCGCGAAGATCTGGAAATAGTAGCGGTGCACGCCATGGCCGGCCGGCGGGCGCGGACCGAACCAGCCGTAGCCGCCCATGTCGTTCCTACCCTGGATGCCGCCCTGCGGCGTGGCCAGGAAGTCGGTGTTGGGCAGGCCTTCCGGCAGGGCGTGGATCTCGCCGCGGATGTTCCAGATCATCCAGTGCACGAAGGGCGCCTCGCGCGGCGCGTCGGGGTCCTCGACGACGATCGCCCAGGCCTTCACGTCGGGCGCGTTCGTCCAGTTCAGCGGCGGCGAGATGTTGTCGTGATAGGCCGAGTGGCGATCGGCGAGGCTGCCGTCCGGTTGCTGGGCGCGCGAGGTGATGACGATCCCGGTGTCGAGGATCGGGTCGACCTTCATGATGGTGATGGCTTGGCCGGAGTGCTCTGGGTGGTGCCGGTGCTCGCTCATGTGGCGTCTCCGTTCGGCTGCATCGGGAGAACCGGCGCGCCGCCCGATAGTTGCGGGCCAGGGGCGGCGTTCCA
Organism: Phenylobacterium hankyongense; assembly: GCF_003254505.1. NCBI lineage: Bacteria > Pseudomonadati > Pseudomonadota > Alphaproteobacteria > Caulobacterales > Caulobacteraceae > Phenylobacterium > Phenylobacterium hankyongense. Next base: position 2,546,918 of record NZ_QFYP01000001.1, read on the forward strand.
CCTCCCCGTCATGCTGCGGCGCGGTGCAGGCCGTCGGCGGTGGGCTTCGTCGCGCGGACGCCGCGGCCGCCAGCCCAAGGGCGGCAAGGGGATAGGCGGGGTTTCGCAGGGGCCGGCGACGCAGCGTCGCCGCTGCTGCGCCGCCGCATTGAACCGTGGCCCTTTCGTGCGTATATGCCCCTCCGCCGGGCTCCCGGCGCACGCGTGCGCCGCCTGCGCCCGAGCGCTTATCCGAGGACGTCGTCGCCCATGCTCCTGACGCTGATGAAGGCCAAGCTGCACCGCGCCACGGTGACCCAGGCCGACCTCGAATACGAAGGCTCGATCGCGATCGACCGCGAGCTGTTGGACGCCGCCAACATCCTGCCGCACGAGCAGGTGGACGTGCTGAACATCACCACCGGCGCGCGCTTCACCACCTACGCCATCGAGGCCCCGCGCGGCTCGAAGGTGATCGGCGTCAACGGCGCCGCCGCGCGCCTGGTGCAGAAGGGCGACAAGGTCATCGTGGTGACCTACGGAATGCTGCCCGCCGAGGAAGCCCGCAACTACGCCCCCACCGTCGTGCTGCTGGGCGACGGCAACGAGATCAAGAAGGCCGCCTGATGCGCCCGACGGCCGCGCTGGCGTTGGCCGTCCCGCTGGTTGGCGCGCTGGCGCTGGCGGCCTGCTCGCCCGGCCTGCCCAAGGGCGTCGAGAAGGACAAGCTCGACGAGGCGATCTCCAGCCGCATCGGCGATCCCAACACCTGCGTGCTGATCGGCCGGCAGGCCGACGGCCGCACCGTCTATCGCTACAACACCCACACCGCGTGCGACCGCAAGCTGCCGGCCTGCGACAGCCGTGGCATGAGGACCGTCGACGACCTGCTGAAGGCCACGGCCAAGGACGGCCAGGCGCGGGCCCTCAGCTGCAACACCACCACCGACGCCTCGCGGGGCGTCGGCTGGGCGTCCGGGGTCCTGGCCGGCCACGGCCTGGTCTACGCCGCGATGATGGAAGGCGACCGCGCCTTCCCCGGCCGGATGATGGCCGAGCGCCTCGACGGCGCCTTCAAGGCCGCCGGCTTCTAACGGGCGAGCTCGTAGAGGCCGGTCACGTCGATCCGCACCTTCAGCTCGCCGGGCGAGACGGGGGTCTCCGCCATGTCGCGCTTGGCGAACGCCGCCATCGGCATCGGCGGCGGCATCGAATAGCCCCCGCCTTCGCTGAGCGAGACCAGGCGCGAGACCTTGTAGCCGGTGGCGTGGGCGTAGAGGTCGGCCTTGGCGCTCAGGGCCCGCACGGCCGCCTGCCGCGCGGCGTTCTCCGCCGCCGTCGGGTCGTCGAGGCCGAAGCTGATCCCGTTCACCTGGTTGGCGCCGGCGTTCACCGTGGCGTCGACCGCGGCCCCCAGTCGGGCGAGGTCGTGCACGCTCACGGTCACCTGGTTGGAGGCCTGGTAGCCGGTCAGCCGCGGCGGCTGGTTCTGCTCGTAGACGTACTGCGGGTTGAGGTTCAGGCCGGAGGTCTGGATGTCGCGCGCCGCGATCCCGGCCTTGCGCAGGGCGGCGGTCACCGTGGTCATCCGCGAGGCGTTGGCCTGCATGGCCTCGGCCGCGGTCTTGGCCTCGGTCATCACGCCCAGGGTGATGGTGGCCATGTCCGGCGCGATCCGGGTCTCGCCATAGGCGGCGAGGTTCAGGGTGGTGGTGCGGAACATGCTGTCGGCCGCCGGCGGCGCGGCCTGGGCCAGGGCGGCGGTGGCCGCAGCTGCGGCGAGCAGGGCGCTGAGGGCGGCCGCCCGGATCAGGGTCTTCATCTGGATCTCCTTGCGAGACGCGACCGCCTCGTTCAGTCCAGAACCTCGCAAGGCCTAGCTGAACGCAAGCTTTAAGCCCCGTGCAGCCCATGGTAACCGCGCAGGGCGGCGTCGCTGCTGGGGCCTGTAGCTCAATGGTTAGAGCCGGCCGCTCATAACGGTCTGGTTGCAGGTTCGAGTCCTGCCGGGCCCACCAGCGAAGCTCGTTTTGAGATCCGCCGCGGCGAGGATCTCACCCTGCGGCTGGCGCAAACACGGCGGCGATGTCGTCCGGCCCCATCAGCCGAAAAACTCCCGGTGCAAGGTCCGAAGGCAGGTCGAGGCCGCCGATCCGGTCGCGATGCAGGGCCTCCACGTGGTTGCCCACGGCCGCGAACATGCGCCGCACCTGGTGGTAGCGGCCTTCGCTGATGGTCAGCCAGGCCTGGCGTTCGGACAGCGGCTCCAGCCGCGCGGGCAGCAGAGGCTTGTCCTCGCCTTCCAGCATCAGCTCGCCCGAGGCGAACCGCTCGGCCTCGTGCCCTTCGAGCGGCCGCGCGAGGCTGGCCAGGTACCGCTTCGACACATGCCGTTTCGGCGAGATGATCCGATGCAGCAACCCGCCGTCGTCCGTGAGCAGGAGCAGGCCGGAGGTGTCCTTGTCGAGCCGGCCCACCGTGGAGATGGCCGGCTCGCGCGTCCGCCAGCGGCCCGGCAAGAGGTCGTAAACCAGCGGCCCGGCTTCCTTGTGGGAACAGGTCACCCCCAGCGGCTTGTGCAGCATGAGCGCCATGCCGGGCGGCGGGTCGAGGGCCGCGCCATCCACCTGCATCCGCGCTGCGAGGTCCGGCGTGACCGCCAGCCGCATCTCGGCGTCGGCCAACACCGCCCCGTCAAGCACGACAGATCCGCGGCGAACCAGTTGCTGGACCTCGCGGCGGGAGCCGTAGCCCATGTTCGCCAGCAGTCGGTCGAGCCGCATCGTCGCGCTCATCGCCGCGCCTCGTAGATCTTGAAGCCCTGGCCCTCGCCCTTCGGCGTGACGCGGCCGAATTGTGCGGCGAGCTCGGCCTCGTAAGGAAGGTGCCGGTTGGCCACCAGCCACAGCACCCCGCCGGGCCGGAGCATCTGGTGGCTGCGGCGGATGAAGGCCTGACCCAGCGCCTTGTCCTCGAGCCCACGCTCGTGGAAGGGGGGGTTCATCACCACGAAATCCAGACCTGCAGGGTCCGGCCCCGCAAAGTCCGGACCGCCGCGCACGTCGGCCCAATGGAAGACAGCCCTGGGGTCCGCCAAATTGCGGCGGGCGGCGTCCAGCGCCCGGCGGTCCAGGTCTACGAGATCCAGGCGGGTGACCGCCGGGCTGGACAGCACGGCTGCGGCCAACACGCCGATCCCACAACCCAGGTCGGCGCCGCGGCCGCTCAGGGCCGGGAGCGCGGCGATCAGCAGCTGGCTGCCGAGATCCTCGCGATCCCAGCTGAACACCCCCGGCTGGGTCCATAAGCCGGGGGCCTCGAGCCTCTGCGGTCCGCCCGCAGCGATCGCCGCCTCGAGCCCCACAGGCGCGTCCGGACGCGAGGCATGGCAGATGCGCTGGTGCTGGCGCCCCACCTCTTGGACCCGGCAGCCGAACGCCTCCAATTCCTTACGCAGGCGCGAACCGCCCTTGTCCTTGGGCGCCAAGGCGGTCAGCGGCGAGCCCGGCTTCAGGGCGCGTAGCGCCAGAGCCAGGGCGTAGCGGCGCTCGAGCGTGCCCGGGGGGGCGGCGATCACGGCGGCGGACAGGCTGCCCGGCGCCAATGTCTCAAGGGCATCAGCGCCCGGAACGAGGGGGGAGACCTGCCGCGCGCCCGCGGGGGCCGTCGCCAGCGCCGGCGGGGGCGCGCCGTAGACGCAGGCTGCCACAGGCTCGCTCAAGCCACCCAGGCCGTATCGACGACGCGCACGCCGCCGTGCGGCCGGAAGATCGGTAGGAGGAGATTCGTCATGCCAGGCTCTTTAAGCGTGGTCTTCGCCGCTCGCGAGCGGATAGGCCAGCCCCACTCGATCGAAAGAGCCTGAGCCGTAGATGAGGCGGCGCCGTTTCCGGCGCCGCCTCCTCGCGTATCCTAGCTGAACAGCCAGTCGCTTTTGGCGAGGCTGTGGACGCCCTGGAGCAGCACAGTGTCGCCCTGGACGTCGGACACCACCATGCCCTTGGCCGTGTCCTGGAAGTTCAGGCTGCCGCCGCCGTAGCCTTGGAACACGAGCTTGTCGTGCTCCGCATGGCTGAAGTCGGTGACGGTGTCGTGCCCGGAGCCCGGCTGGAAGATGAAGGTGTCAGCGCCACGCCAGCCGGTGAGCTGGTCGTCGCCGGCGCCTCCATTGTAGGTGTCGTTGCCGATGCCGGCGTTCATCGTGTCGGCGCCGGCCGTCCCGATCAGCGAGTCGTTGCCGCTGGTCCCCCAGATCTGCTTGCCGAGCGCGCTGGCGGCGCCGGAGGCGATGGAGACCGACAGGGGCCCCGACAGGGCGCTGACGTTGCCGGCCACATCCGTCGCCGTGGCGGTGATCGAATGGGTTCCGGTTGTCAGGGCGGAGCTGGTGATGCTCCAGGCGCCAGCGCTGTTCACCGTCGCCGAGCCGATCTGGGTCGACCCGTCGAACAGCGTCACCTGCGCGTTGGGCGCCGAGGCGACCGTGCCGACGAAGGTGGGGGTGGTGATCGAGGTCGCGTTGTCGGTGCTCGATGCGCCGTTGTCGGAGGCCGCCGTCATGTCCGGCGTCGTCGGGGCGGACGGCGCATGGGTGTCGATGGTCACCGCCAGCCCGCCGGACGCGACGCTGGTCCCGGCGGCGGTGACGGCCTTGGCCGTCAGCGTGTGCGCGCCGTCGGTCAGGGTCGAGCTGGTCGCCGTCCAGTGACCGGTGGCGTCCGTCGTCGCCGTCCCCACCTGGGTGGTCCCGTCGTACAGCTTCACCGTCGAGCCGGCCTGAGCGGTGCCGGTGAAGGTCGGCGCAGCCTTGCTGGTGATGTTGTCCGTGCTGGACCGTCCCAGGTCGCTCGCCGCCGTGAGATCGGGGGCGGACGGCGCGGCCGGCGCCGAGCCCGTCGGGGCGGGGGTCGGCGTCGGCGTGGGCGTCGGCGTCGGCGTCGGCGTGGGTGTCGGCGCCGGGCTGGTGGAGCCGCCGACCGGCGTCACCTCGACGATCAGCGGGTGGTCGGTGACGTTGAAGGTGATGTGGCTGGTGGTCCCGAGCGACTGCACCGGGGCCGTGCCCTTCATCGGGTCGTAGATCGTGACGTTGGCGGCGGTCGCCAGGTCGATAGTGACCGGGGTGTTGGGGGCCGCGATCTCGGTGTTGGTGTTCTCGTTCCAGATGTCCGGCTCGGCCCAGACGACGATGTCCTTGGCGCCGTTGCCCTCCTGGAACAGCATCTGGCCGCCCCACTGGGGGACGCCCTGGATGGCGTAGTCCAGCGTGCCGGTGGCGAAGGCGCCGCTCGCCGAGCCGTCGGTGAGGATGGTGGTGAAGTTGTGGATCGCGGTGGCCGCGAGCTTGGGGGTGCCGTCCCAGTTGTAGAGGCCGAAATGGCTCTCGGCGTCGGTGGGGCCGGCGTTGTGGCTCTCCGCCAGCTCATAGATGAAGGTCTTCGCCACGCCGCTCTTGGCGGCGTCCATGAACATGTTCAGGAGCTGCTTGGCCTGGGTGGTCTGGTCGACCGCGGTGATGGTGGTGCTGCCGACCGCGGTGGTGGCGCCGGCCTCGGTGACCACCACCGGCAGGCCGGGGGCGTCGATCGCCGCCGACTTCAGGTAGTTGGACCAGTAGAAGGTCGGGTCGTTGGGGCTCCAGCCGTAGCCCGGCTGGCCGCCGCCCCAGTAGATGTGGACGTTGCCGTAGTCGGCGCTGGCGTGCATGTCGCCGACCGCCTGGTACTTGCTCGGGGTCATGCCGGAGACGGTCAGCAGGTAGACCGGCTTGTTGGCCAGCACCGGGTCGGCGTTGACGCTGCTGAACAGCGACTTCTGGTAGGCGTCGGATCCGGCGTAGCCGCTCTGGCCGTTCCAGCTCACCGGCCAGCCGTCGACCTCGTTCGGGCCTTCGATCGCCAACACCCCGCCCGGGTGGGCGACCTCCAGGTTGTGCGCCTGGTTGAGGAACGTGGTCATGTCGCTCTTGTCGGTCCACAGGTCGAAGTGGATGCCCTGCGACATCAGCGTGTTGATCACGCCGTAAGAGGTGCTGTTGTCGATCGTGTCACGGACGTTGGACAGCCCGAGATACTTCAGCTCGCTCGCGACCGTCGCAGCGTTGGTGTACTGGGTCCCGGTCCAGGAAAGGTGAGTGTTGACTCCGAGAGTGGCGATGAAAGATGACGCGTTTTGTGCCGTGTACTGCAATTGGCGTATCCAGATTTACGCCCCCACCCCTCCCGTCAATCAAGTAGAACGAAAGACACTCAAAGCTATCGGCGGCCAATAGAACTCCGTTCGACGAACGTGTCGTCGACTGGATGCCGAACTCGAATGTCCCGTCCCTCAAAGGCGGGCGGATGTTGCTTAGCGACCGGTCGAACGATTGAGGTTGTGGCGAGTTGGCGCACGTCCGGTTTGTCGCGGCCGTGAAATACGCTGTCGCAGCGGTGAAACATCGACTCACCGCCGGGCAGGGGGCGGCCGCCCGGCCCCGCACGTCGGGCGTCGGAGGGCCTGCCGGAGCGACAGGCAGCCGCAATCCCGCCGGGGTGTTCACCCCCGCGTGGCGTGCGCCGGATTGCGGCGCGCAGGTTTCCGCTAAGTCGCGGTTTTTACTGGTCTATGTCTGGCCTCTGCCAGGCCGCCGGCCGGCTCACGGCGCGGGCGCGCCTGCGCGGATCGCCGCCCTCGCGTTCGGGGCGGCGACAGCGCGTGCGTCACTGCATGAACCAGCCGTGGCTGACGACGATCGACTGGCCGGTCAGGGCGTTGGTCGGGAAGCCGGCCAGGAATACGGCCGTGCGTGCGACATCTTCGACCGTCGTGAACTCGCCGTCGACGGTGTCCTTGAGCATCACCGTCTTGACCACGTCCTCCTCGCTGATGCCCAGCTCCTGGGCCTGCTCGGGGATCTGCTTCTCCACCAGCGGCGTGCGGACGAAGCCCGGACAGATGACGTTGGCGCGGACACCGTGCTTGGCGCCTTCTTTGGCGACCACCTTGGCCAGGCCCTCCAGGCCGTGCTTGGCGGTGACGTAGGGCGCCTTCAGCACCGAAGCCTCCTTGGAGTGGACCGAGCCCATGTAGATCACCGAGCCGCCGCGGCCCTGGGCGTACATGTGCTGCAGGCAGGCGCGGGTGGTGAGGAAGGCGCCGTCCAGGTGGATGGCCAGCAGCTTCTTCCAGTCGCTGAACTTGTAGGTCTCGATCGGGCCGACGATCTGGATGCCGGCGTTGGAGACCAGCACGTCGATGCCGCCCAACCTGGCTGCGACGGCCTCGATCCCGGCGTCGACCTGCGCCTCGTCGGTGACGTCCATCGCCACGCCCATCGCCCGCGCGCCGCTCGGATCGAGCTCCTTGGCGGTGGCGTCGGCGGCCTCGATGTTGAGGTCGGCGATGACCACCTTGGCGCCCTCCGCGAAGAAGGCCTTGGCGATTTCCTTGCCGATGCCGCTGGCCGCGCCGGTGATCACGGCGACCTTGTCTGTCAGGCTCATGAGGGGTCCTTCTCGGATAGGGCGACGCGCCGCGGCGTCACGAAGTCGTAGACCTGCACCGAATGGGCGGCGGTGGGCAGGGTCAGCACCTCGGGGTGGCTGAGGGTCTTCGCCGCGTCGGTGCGCCCGGCGAGCCAGTGCTCTTCCATCGTGCGCCGCGAGAACTCGTAGTCCTTCGACTGACCCTCGTAGGTGGCCGAGCGATAGACCAGCTGGACGATGTTGTAGACCGCGGGGTCGGACGCCTGCGCCAGCAGGCGCGCCTCGGGCGTCGCCGCAAGCTCCGGCGGCATCTTGGCCAGCAGCGCGTTGAAGGCGGCGCGAAACCGCTGGAGCTGGCGGAACTCGTCGGTCGCCGACCGGGTGCGGCTGGAGAACTGGATCTCCTTCATCCGCACGGCCACCTCGGCCAGGTCGCGCGGCGCCTCGCCGCGGGCGCTCCACAGGTCGACCTGGAACACCAGGGTGTCGAGCTCGGTGCGCGCCGAGAGCACCCACTCCAGCGGCGTGTTGGAGACCAGGCCGCCGTCCCAGTAGGACTCGCCGTCGATCTCGACCGCCTCGAAGGCCGGCGGCAGCGCGGCGCTGGCCATCACGTGCTCGGGCCCGATGGCGTGGGTGGAGTTGTCGAAATAGGCGAAGTTGCCGCTGCGGACGTTCACCGCGCCGACGCTGAACCGCATCTCCTTGGCGTTGATCCGGTCGAAGTCGACGAGTCGCTCCAGCGTCGGGCGCAGCGCCGCGGTGTCGTACCAGCTGGTGGCCCCCGGGGCGCCCGGCGGCATCAGGTAAGGCGGCGGGATGCGGGGGGCGAAGAAGCCGGGAACGCCTTGGGTCAGGATCTGCGCCGCGGCGAGCTGGTTGACCCAGCCGCGCACCGCATCGCCGTTCAGCAGCCCCATCCAGCCATTGGACCAGCCGCCGTCGCCGGGCGCGCTGACCAGCTCCCAGAACTCCCGCAGCCGGGCCACCCGGTCCTCGCGGCGGTTGCCGGCGATGATGGCGCTGTTGATCGCCCCGATGGAGATGCCGGCGATCCAGGTCGGCTCGATTCCGGCCTCGAGCAGCGCCTCGTAGACGCCGGCCTGATAGGCGCCCAGCGCTCCGCCGCCCTGCAGCAGGAGGGCGACCGTGTCGAACGGCGTCCCGCTCGGCCTTGGCGACGACGCCACGGCGGGTTTCGACGAGCTATTCACGCTCAGGGACCGGCACGTTGAAGCCATTGAGGGTCGTCGAGACCAGGGCGTAGAGGCCCACCAGATAGATCAGCTCGTTTGCGCCGTGCTGGCCGAAGGTGGTCACCGCCAGCCGGTAGAGCGGCTCGGGCAGGGTCCCGCCGCGGCTCAACGCGTAGGCGAGGTCGAAGGCGACGCTTTCGTCCGGGGCCAGGTCGCTGGGCTTCAGGTCGGCGACCAGGGTCGCCAGCCGCTCCGGCGTCATGCCCTCGCGTTCGGCGACGGCGATGTGGGCGTAGATCTCATAGGCGGCGTCGAAGCGCGCCCCGACCACCAGGATGGCGATCTGGCGGATATTGTCGGGCAGGGACGCGTTCGCGGTCATCGCCAGGGTCAGGTCCCAGATCGCCTTGCCGATCGCCGGCTCGTGCAGCCAGGGATTCCACGGACCCATCAGCGCGCCGTCTTCCCGCTCGACGACGAACGCGTTGAAGTTGCCCGCAATGCCCTTGCGCATGTCGTCGTAGAGCGACCTCTGCTCCGGGGAGAGATCGGCCGGCGCGATCAGAGGCAGGCGCATCCCAGATCCTTCCGCAAATGAAGCGCGCCAGCGCGCCTCCGAGGGGTTTATCCCATCCGATGCTGCGGTGCAGCATCTTTGCGGCGGGGCGATGTCGCGGCGGCCACAAAGGCCGAGCCCGGCGAATCTCGCGCTCGGGCCTCGCCCCGCACAGCCTTGACGGGCGGTTAACCTTAGCCAGCGAACCTTCCCGGAAATAATGGGGGGAGGCGCTGTTGGATCAATCCGTCAGCGACGACGCGCGCGTCCGGACGCCGGCCGACAAGCCGAGCGGCTTCAGCCTGCTGGCCGCGTCCGCCCGCAACATGCTGCCACGGCTGCTGAGCGCCACCGCCGTGGGCGCAGTGGCCGCCCTCCACATCGGCCCGGCCCGCGTCGCCCTGTGGGGCTTGGCGGTGACCGCCGGCATCCTGGTCAGCACGCGGCTGGCGGCGGCGATGGACACCCACCGCAGAAGCCGCTGGCTCCGGCCGCTCACCTACGCCGCGACCGCCAACAGCCTGGCGGCCGGCGCCCTGCAGGCGCTGATGGTGGTGGTGATCTGGCGCGGCGGCGGCGACCTCGCCCATGGCTTCGCCGTGGTCACCGCCTTCATCGGGCTGAGCTATGTGCTGCTGCACTACTACGCCAACCTCGTCATGTTCCGGCTGCTCAGCGCGCCCTACGCGGCGGCGCTGGCGTACATCGGCTACGACCTGGTGCGCGCAGGCGGCCTGAAGACGGCGGCCCTGGTGGTCGTCGCCGCCGCCGTGGTCAGCGTGGCCAACTTCTTCCATCTGTCCCGCCGGCAGCTCGATCGCTCGCGCTCTGCGCTGCGCCTGGCCCGGCTGCGGGCCGAGGCCGGCGAACTGGCCGCCGAGTCCGCCAGTCGCGCCAAGAGCACCTTCCTGGCGACCATGAGCCACGAGATCCGCACGCCGCTGAACGGCGTGCTCGGCATGGCCCAGGCGATGGCCGCCGACGATCTGACCGACAAGCAGCGCGACCGGCTGGGCGTCATTCACGAGTCCGGCGAGGCGCTGCTGGCGATCCTCAACGACATCCTCGACCTGTCCAAGGTCGAGGCCGGCAAGCTGGATCTGGAGAGCATCGAGTTCGACCTGGCCGAGGTGGCGCGCGGGGCGCATTCGGCCTTCACGGCGCTCGCCAACAAGAAGGGCCTGTCGTTCGCCGTCAACGTGGAGGCCGCGCGCGGCCGCTACCTCGGCGATCCCACCCGGTTGCGGCAGATCCTCTACAACCTGATCTCCAACGCCCTGAAGTTCACCGACGAAGGCGAGATCCGCGTCACCGCCCTGCGCGACGGCGACATGCTGGAGATCTCGGTGGCCGACACCGGCGTCGGCATCTCGCCGGAGGGCCTGGCGCGGCTGTTCGGCAAGTTCGACCAGCTGGATTCCTCGACCACCCGGCGGTTCGGCGGCACCGGCCTGGGGCTCGCCATCTGCCGCGAGCTCGCCCAGCTGATGGGGGGCGAGATGAGCGTGGAAAGCGAACTGGGCCGCGGCTCGCGTTTCATCCTGCGCGCGCCGATCGCACACATCGGCGACGAGCGGCCGACCGGCGCCGGGGCGCCGCCCGCGCCGGAGGCGCGCCAGAGCCTGTCGCTGCGGGTGCTGGCGGCGGAGGACAACAGCGTCAACCAGCTGGTGTTGCGGACCCTGCTGCACCAGCTCGGCGTCGAGCCGGTGGTGGTCGACAATGGCGCCGCCGCCGTCCAGGCCTGGGCGGGCGCCCATTGGGACGTGGTGCTGATGGACGTGCAGATGCCCGACATGGACGGGATCGAGGCCACAGCCCGCATCCGGGCCCTGGAGCGGGAAATGGGCCGGCCCCGCACGCCGATCGTCGCCCTGACCGCCAACGCCATGTCCCACCAGATCGAGCGCTACCTGGCCGCCGGCATGGACACCCACGTCTCCAAGCCGATCGAGGCCTGCGCCCTGTTCGAAGCCCTGACCCTGGCCGCGGCCCTCGGCGAGGCCACCGCGGCGCCGGCGAAGGTCGCCTAGGGGCGGCGTCCACCAGGCCGGGATCGCCGGAGCTTGGCCCTCGGCGGCGCATAAACGGCTTCTCAACGACCCTCGGTTAGTGTCCCGGCCAAGATTGCGAAAAGTTTGGACCTAATGGCCCCTCGTATCCTGCCCAGCGCCAACATGCGGCCGCACGATCTTGCGTCGCTGAAGGTGCTCGTGGTGGACGACAACGCCAACGTCCAGCGGCTGATCGCCGACGTGCTGCACGCCGGCGGGGTCGGCCAGGTGGAGACCGCCGAGGACGGCGTTCGCGCCCGCGCCATGCTGGCCCGCTGGGATCCCGACATCGTCTTCTCCGACTGGACCATGCCGCTGATGGGCGGACTTGAGCTGACCCGCTCGATCCGCCGGGCCGCCGTCCATCCCGACCGCCGCATCCCCAACCCGCAGGTGCCGGTGATCATCGTCACCGGCCGGCGCAGCGCCGCCGACGTGGAGATGGCGCGCACCGCGGGCGTCAACGAGTTCGTCATCAAGCCGTTCACCCCGGCCGCGCTGCTGTCGCGGATCCAGCTGGTGCTGATGAAGCCGCGCTCCTTCATCATCAGCGAGGCCTACATCGGTCCCGACCGCCGCCGTCGCGTCGAGCTGAGCTATTCGGGTCCCCTGCGCCGGATGAGCGACCCCGAGGAGGTCGTCGACGCCATCGAGCGCACCGCCACCCGCGAGACCATCAGCGTCGAGCTCGACGCCCTGCGCAGCCTGATCACCGCGCGCGGCGGCGTCGATCGCGACACGCTGAAGATGACCTACCGGGTGATGCAGCACACCAGCTTCCGCGCCCGCCAGGTGCGCGACGCCATGGTCGACCGGGCCTCGACCCTGCTGATGGAATACGTCGACGCCATGGGCGGCCCCGAGCACTGCGAGCCGCAGGTGCTCGACCTGCACTTCAAGGCGATCAGCACCCTGCTGGACACCCCGGAGGGCGACGTCGAGCTGGCGGCCAAGCTGGTCGGCCATCTCGCCGCGGTAGTGAAGCAAAAGGCCTCGCGGCGCCGCAAGGCGGCGTGACCCGGGGCGTGCGGCCCGCTACACCGCCCGCATGGCCGAACCCTTCAACGACAAAGTCCTCACTGGCTCCAAGGCGGAGCGTTACGCCGCCGTCGGCGGGGAGATCGCCGCCGTGCTGGAGGGCGAGCTCAACCTGACCGCCCGGATGGCGACCGTGGCCTCCATGCTGGCCAACACCTTCGAGCATTTCTACTGGACCGGCTTCTACGTGGTCGATCCCGAGAAGCGGGAGGAGCTGGTGGTCGGCCCCTACCAGGGCACGCTGGGGTGCCTGCGGATCGCCTTCGGCCGCGGGGTCTGCGGCACGGCCGCGCGCACCCGCCAGACCCAGGTGGTGGAGGACGTCAACGCCTTCCCCGGCCACATCGCCTGCGACAGCCGCTCGGTCAGCGAGATCGTCGTGCCGGTGGTGGACGAGAACGGCCACCTGATCGCCGTGTTCGACGTGGATTCTGAGACCCCGGCGGCCTTCGACAGCGAGGATCAGAAAGGACTGGAGCAGATTCTGAAGTCGGTGTTCGCCGCCGGTTGACGTTAACGGCGCCTGCCATTGTCTTACCCTGCGGCGCCCTCATACATCTGTTTCGAGGCGCGGATCGCGCAGCGAAATCAACGGGAGCGAAGGACATGGCCGAAGCCTATATCGTAGCTGCGACGCGCACCGCCGGCGGGCGCAAGGGCGGCCGCCTGCGGGACTGGCACCCGGCCGACCTCGGCGCGGTGGTGCTGAACGAGCTGGTCGAGCGCACCGGCGCGGACCCCGCCATCGTCGAGGACGTGGTCATGGGCTGCGTCATGCAGGTGGGCGAGCAGGCCACCAACATCGCCCGCAACGCCATCCTCGCCTCGAAGCTGCCCGAGAGCGTGCCCGGCACCTCGGTGGACCGCCAGTGCGGCTCCTCGCAACAGGCCCTGCAGTTCGCCGCCCAGGCGGTGATGAGCGGCACCATGGATGTGGTGATCGCCGCCGGCGTCGAGAGCATGACCCGGGTGCCGATGGGGCTCTCCGTGGCCCTGCCGGCCAAGGAGGGCTTCGGCCAGCCGATGAGCCCGAACATGCAGCAGCGCTACCCCAACATCCAGTTCTCCCAGTTCATGGGCGCCGAGATGATGGCGGAGAAGTACAAGCTGACGAAGGACCAGCTGGACGAGTTCGGCTACCGGTCCCACCAGCGGGCGATCGCCGCGACCCAGGCCGGCGCCTTCAGGGACGAGATCGTCGCCATCGACGGCAAGGACGCTGAGGGTAACGCCGCGCGCCACGATAGCGACGAGGGCATCCGCTACGACGTCAGTCTCGACGGCATGAAGGCGGTGAAGCTGCTGCGCGAAGGCGGGCGGATCACCGCGGCCACCTCCAGCCAGATCTGCGACGGCGCCTCGGGCGTGATGATCGTCTCGGAAAAGGGGCTGAAGGACCTCGGCCTCGAGCCGATGGCCCGCATCCACCACCTGTCGGTGATCGGCCACGACCCGGTGATCATGCTGGAAGCGCCGCTTCCGGCCACCGAACGGGCGCTGAAGAAGGCCGGCATGTCGGTGGACGACATCGACCTCTTCGAAGTCAACGAGGCCTTCGCCTCGGTGCCGGTGGCCTGGCTGCAGACCCTGGGCGCCGACCCGGAGAAGCTCAACGTCAACGGCGGCGCCATCGCGCTCGGCCACCCGCTGGGCGCCTCGGGCACCAAGCTGATGACCACCCTGCTGCACGCCCTGAAGGCCCGCGGCGGGCGCTACGGCCTGCAGACCATGTGCGAAGGTGGCGGCCTGGCCAACGTCACCATCGTCGAGCGCCTCTAGGTCGTTCTCGCGCCGTCATCCCCGGGCTTGTCCCGGGGACCCATGCACACGGGCCTTGCAGGTCGGGCCCGAAGCGCGGTGTTCATGGATGGCCGGCACAAGGCCGGCCATGATGTCCTGGAGGGGATGATGTCCCGCATCTTCGCCATCACCGGCGCGTTCGGCGTCCTCGGATCCGCCGTGGCCAGGGCTGCGGCGGGGCAGGGCGCGCGGGTGGCGATGATCGACTATGCGACGGCGCCGGCGGCCGGCCAGGCCGGGGGCGACGACGTGCTGGCGCTGGGCGGCGTCGACCTCTCCGATGCCGAGGCGGCGGGCGCGGCCATCGAGGCGGTGACCCAGCGCTTCGGCGGCCTCGACGTGCTGGTCAATGTCGCCGGCGGCTTCACCTGGGAGACGCACGAGGCCGGCAGCGCCGAGAGCTGGCGGCGGATGTTCCAGATCAACGTCGAGACCGCGGCCAACGCCAGCCGCGCGGCCATCCCGCACCTCAAGCGCAGCGACGCCGGCCGGATCGTCAACGTCGGGGCCAGCGCCGCCGTGAAGGCGGCCACCGGCATGGGCGCCTATGCGGCCGCGAAGGCCGGCGTCCACCGGCTGACCGAAGCCCTGGCTGAGGAGCTGAAGGGCGACGGCGTCACCGTCAACGCCGTGCTGCCCTCGATCCTCGACACCCCGACGAACCGCGCCGACATGCCGAAGGCGGACGCCTCCGCCTGGGTGGCGCCGGCCGACCTGGCGGCGGTGATCCTGTTCCTGGCGTCGGAGGAGGCGCGGGCGGTGACCGGCGCCCTCGTGCCCGTCACCGGGCGGGTCTAGCCGCCGGGCTTGCCTTCCGCGCACGTCGCTTCGGTAGGGTGGCGCAAGACCACTCGCCACACGGGGAAACGACCATGATCGGCTACGCCACCATCGGCTCCAACGACCTGGAGCGTTCGAAGACCTTCTACGACACCGTGCTGGAGCCGCTCGGCGGGCGGCGCACCTTCGCCATGGGCGAGCGCATGCAGTTCTACGGCGGCCAGGGCCCGGGAATGCTGGCGATCTGCCAGCCCTATGACCAGCAGCCGGCGACCGTGGGCAACGGCGCGATGTTCGGCCTGCCGGCGCCCACCCGCGAGGCGGTCGATGCGGCGCACGCCGCGGCCGTGGCCGCCGGCGCGCAGTGCGAGGGCCAGCCCGGCCCCCGCACCGCCAACTTCTACGCCGCCTACTTCCGCGATCCGGACGGCAACAAGCTCTGCGTCTTCAAGGCCGGCTAGCCGCCGGTCGGCGCCACCCGCCAGACGATGCCGCCGACGTCGTCGGCCACCAGCAGGGCGCCGCGCCTGTCGACGGCCACGCCGACCGGCCGCCCCTGGATCTTGTTGTCCGCGTTGAGGAAGCCGGTGAGGAAGAGCTGCGCCGGCATCTGCGGCCGGCCGCCGGCGAAGGGCACATAGACCACCCGGTAGCCGTTCAGCGGCTTGCGGTTCCACGAGCCGTGCTGGCCGATGAAGGCGCCGCCCTTGTACTGCGCCGGGAAGGCGTCGGCCGTGTAGAAGGCCACGCTCAGCGAGGCGGTGTGCGGGCCGAGGCCGTAGTCGGGCGCGATGGCCTTGGCGACCATGTCCGGCCGCTGCGGGTTCACCCGGTTGTCGGCGTGCTGGCCCCAGTAGGCGTAGGGCCAGCCGTAGAAGCCGCCGTCCTTGACGCTGGTCAGGAAGTCCGGCGGCAGGTCGTTGCCGATCTCGTCGCGCTCGTTGGACACCGTCCACATGACGCCGGTGGTCGGCTCGAAGGCGATGCCGTTCGGATTGCGGATGCCGGTGGCGTACTCGCGCGCCTGGCCGGTGGCGATGTCGTACTGCCAGATGGCCGCGCGCCCGGCTTCCGCCGCCAGGCCGTTCTCGCCGACGTTCGAGTTGGAGCCGACCGTGGCGTAGAGCTTGGAGCCATCGGGGCTGGCGACCACGTTCTTGGTCCAGTGGTGGTTGATCGGCGGGCCCGGCAGGTCGAACACCTTCTCGCCCGGACCCTGCTCCTGGGTCTGTCCGTCGGCGTAGGGGAATTTCACCACGCCGTTGTCGTTGGCGACGTAGAGGGTGTTGCCCACCAGGGTCATGCCGAACGGGCTCCGGAGGCCCTCGGCGAACACCGTCTTCGTGTCGGCGACGCCATCGCCGTTGGTGTCGCGCAGCAGGATGATCTTGTTCGGGCTCGGCCGGGCGGAGCCGACCTGCTTCATCAGCATCCTCTGGAAGAAGCCCTTGATGCCCTGGTTGGTCTTGTCGGCCGTACTCGGCTCCCCGGCGGACTCCGCCACCAGGGTGTCGCCGTTCGGCAGCACGTAGACCCAGCGCGGGTGGTCCAGGCCCTCGGCGTAGCGCACCACCGTGAAGCCGGCCGGCGCCTTCGGCGCAGCGCCCGCGGGCCAGCCCACCACCTTCGGCACCCCGACCGTGGGGATCAGGCTCTTGTGCGGCGCGGCCAGCGGCGGATTGGGCCCGAAGCCCACGAAGGGATCGGAGGAGCCCTTGCTGGAGCAACCGGCCAGGGCGAGCACGGACATGGCGCTGGCGGCGAACAGGGTTTGACGCATCTTGGGTGGTCTCCGGGGGCGATACTGCCAAGATAATGCGCGAGATCCGATTTCATAGTGACGCCAGGGCGCCATTGCGCAGCGCGCTCAAACCCGCTGTGCTGGCTTCGGGAGCGAAATCATGGATCTGACGCTGACGCCCGAGCTGGCTGCGTTCCGCGAGGAGGTCCGCGCCTTCCTGGCGGCGCACGCCGAGGACTATGCCGGCGGGGCGGCGAGGGAGCCGCTGGCCTGGCAGCGGCTGCTGATCGAGCAGGGCTACGCCGCCCGCACCGTGCCGCGCGAATACGGCGGCTATGGCGCGGCGCCCGACATCCTCAAGGGCCGGATCATCGCCGAGGCCTTCATCGCCGCCGGCGCGCCGCGCGGCATCGCCAACCAGGGCGTCTCCATGCTCGTGCCCACCCTGCTGGAGGTCGGCTCCGAAGCGCAGAAGCGGCGCTGGATCGGCCCGACCCTGCGCGGCGAGGTGGTCTGGTGCCAGGGCTATTCCGAGCCCGACGCGGGCTCGGACCTCGCCAGCCTGAAGACCAGCGCGATCGAGGACGGCGACGACTTCGTGATTTCGGGCTCGAAGCTGTGGACCAGCACGGCGCACCTCGCCCAGATGATGTTCGCCCTGATCCGCACCGAGCCGCAGGCGCCCAGGCACGAGGGCATCTCCTATGTGCTCATCCCGATGGACACGCCTGGCATCGAGGTGCGGCCGCTGAAGACCATGACCGGCCAGGCGGAGTTCAACGAGGTCTTCTTCACCGAGGTGCGGGTGCCGAAGGACCAGGTGGTCGGCGGACGCGGGCGCGGCTGGTTCGTCGCCAACACCACCCTGAAGCACGAGCGCGGCATGCTGGGCGATCCCAACGCCACGGAGGCCAGGCTCAACGCTCTGATCGAGCTGATGAAGACCGAGACCGTGGACGGCCAGCGGATCGTCGACCACCCGGTGTTCCGCGACCGGCTGATGCAACTGCAGGCCCGGGTCTTCGCGATGAAGTTCAACGGCCTGCGGACCCTGACCGACGAGACGGCGGGGCTGGCGCGGCTGGTGGTCAAGCTGCAGGGCTGCGAGCTGAACCACCAGCTGGCGGCGCTGGCCATCGACGCCCTGGGCGAGCTGGGCGTGCTCTACCAGGACGGGCCGCACCTGCGGGCCAAGGGCCGCTGGCAGTGGAACTACATGTTCGACCTTGGGCTGATCATCGGCGGCGGCACGGCCCAGATCCAGAAGAACATCATCGCCGAGCGCGGGCTCGGCCTGCCGCGCGAACCCAGCCCGGCGAAGGCGTAGGCGCATGCGGTTCGCGCTCTCCGAAGACCAGACGCTGCTGCAGGACAGCCTCCGCCGGGCGCTGGAGCAGGTCGCGCCGCTGGAGCGGGTGCGGCGCTTCGCCGACGGCGCCGAGGCGACCGCGCCCGACGTCTGGGCGGGGCTGACGGAGCTCGGCCTGCCGGGACTGCTGATCGACGAGGCGCACGGCGGGCTGGAGCTTGGCCTGCTTGAGGCGGCGCTGGCGGCGGAGGCGCTGGGCGCGGTCGTGGCCCCGGCGCCGTTCCTCGGGACCGCCGTGCTGGCGCCCCTGGCCCTGAAACTCGCCGGCTCGGCCGGGCAGCAGGCGAAATGGCTGCCGAAGCTGGCGGCAGGGGAGGCCACCGCCGGCGTGGCGATCTCCGAACCGATCGCCGGGGCGCGAGATGGCGCGGGTGTCGAGGCATCGGGCGGGCGGCTCGACGGCACGGCGCTGTTCGTCATCGATGCGCCGGGCGCGGACCTGCTGGTCGTCGCCGACCGTGTGGGCGGGCTGCACCTCGTCGAAGCGCCGCCGGGGCCTCAGCCCATGAGCACCATCGACGCCACGCGGCGGCTGTCGGAAGTGACGTTCCGCGACACCATGGCTGAGCCGCTGGCCTCCGGCCCGGCGCTGGAGCGGCTGCGGGACGCCGCCTGGGTGATGCTCGCCGCCGACACCCTGGGCGCGGCGCAGACCATGCTGGACCGGGCGGTCGCCTATGCCCAGGAGCGCCGGCAGTTCGGGCGGGTGATCGGCTCGTTCCAGGCGGTGAAGCACCTGTGCGCGGAGATGGCCGCCGAGCTCGAACCGGCCCGCGCCCTGGTCTGGTACGCCGCCTACGCCTTCGACCATGCCCCCGACGAGGCGCCGCTGATGGCCGCCCATGCCAAGGCCCACCTCTCCGAGATCGGCCGCTTCATCGCCCGCACCTCCACCGAGGTGCACGGCGGCGTCGGCATGACCGACCTGCTCGGCCTGCACTACTGGTTCAAGCGTATCGGCCTCAACCGCCAGCTGCTCGGCGGCCCGGAGCGGGTGCGCGAGGCCGCGGCGAAGGCGCAGGGGCTGAGCGCGGTCTAGGGGGTCCTTCGAGGTCACCGCTGACCCCCTCCACCGCTTCGCGGTCCCCCTCCCCCAGCGGGGGAGGAACCTAGGCGTGCACAGGCGGCGTCCGTCCCGCCCAGGGCTGCGCCGCCTCCAGCTGGTAGGCCAGTTCGAACAGGGTGCGCTCGTTGCCGGCGCGGGCGGAGAACATGGTCCCGACCGGCAGGCCGCCTTCGGTCCAGAACAGCGGAACACTCATCGACGGCGCGCCGGCG
This sequence comes from Phenylobacterium hankyongense, assembly GCF_003254505.1. Lineage (NCBI taxonomy): Bacteria > Pseudomonadati > Pseudomonadota > Alphaproteobacteria > Caulobacterales > Caulobacteraceae > Phenylobacterium > Phenylobacterium hankyongense. Next base: position 2,566,175 of record NZ_QFYP01000001.1, read on the forward strand.
ATGTTGTGCAGCGGCGTGTAGCCGACGTACTCGACCAGCCGCGCCACCAGGGTGTCGAAGGCGACGTTGGGGCCGACCTCGCCCAGCGGCGGCGGGGCCGAGGACAGCACCGGCGACAGGATCACGTCGAACTGGCTGGCCGGGAACCAGGTGTCGTAGGCCAGCGCATTGGCCTGCAGGCGCTGGATGGCGGCGGGCAGGGCGTCGGGCGCGGCCTTGGCGGCCATCTCCGCCATGCCCAGGCTGAAGGGCTCCAAGAGGCTGGTGTCGGGCTTGCGGCCGGTGGCGCGGCCGATGTTGTCGGCGAGGTCCTTGGCGCCCGAGGCCCAGAGCAGCAGGAAGTCCTGGATGAACTGATCGCCCTCCATCGGCCAGTGGGTCGGCTCCAGGCGGTGGCCGAGGCGCTCGACCAGCCGGGCGGCGGCCTCGGTGGCGCGGGCGACCTCCGGCTGCGGTCCGTGGCCGACGCCGTTCTCGATCAGATAGCCGATGCGCAGCCGGCGGCGCGGCGGGCCGGGCACGAAGCCCACGGGGGCGTAGCGGGCGGCGGGCGTGGTGTCCTCGGTGGCGGCGAACAGGGCGGCGGAGTCGCGGACGCTGCGGGTCACGCAGTGCTGCACGTCGAGGTCGGAGACCTTGGTCATGCCCGCCGTGCCGGCCATCCGCCCGCGCGAGGGCTTGAGGCCGAACAGGCCGCAACAGGCGGCCGGGATGCGGATCGAGCCGCCGCCGTCGGTGGCGTGGGCGAAGGGCACGACCCCGGCCGCCACCGCCACGGCCGCCCCGCCCGAGGAGCCGCCGGAGGACCGCCCGATGTCCCAGGGGTTGCGGGTGAGGCCGGTGGCCAGCGGCTCGGTGGTGGGCAGGAAGCCGTACTCCGGCGTCGCCGACTTGCCGATCACCACCAGGCCGGCCCGGTCGAAGGCGTCGATGTGGGCCGACTGCCGCCGGGCCGGCGGGTTGGACCGCCCGGACTTCGACCCGTAGCGGGTGGGCAAGCCGACGTAGTCGTCGAGGTCCTTGATCAGGAAGGGCACGCCGCCGAACGGCCCGGCCGGCATCCCGGCGCGCGCCTTGGCCAGCGCGCGGTCGAAGTCGGAATTGACGATGAAGTTCAGCTGGCCCTGGAGCGCCTCGGCCCGGGCGATGGCGGATTCAACGGCTTCCGCCGCGGTGATCTCGCGCCGGCGGATACGGGCGGCGGTCTCGGTGGCGTCCGGCCAGGCCGGCGCGGCGGGCGCCGGCTTCGCCGTGGCCTGCGCCGCGGCTAGCACTACGGGCGCTACGGCCAGCGCGCGGCGGGTGATCTTGAACATGGCGTCCCCCTTGGAGCGCCAGCTTGGCCTCAAGCGGGGAGGGGACGCAAGACGGGCGGCGGGATCCGCGGCCGCCCGTCTCGATGCTCGCGGGTCCGATCAGGAGCGCGAGGCGTGCTCCGGCTTACCCTTGCGCTTGGTGGACGCCATCTTCTCCAGCTCCTTCTCGCTCATCGAGCCGGCCATCTGCTTGGATGCGCCTTTCAGCTTGGACTTCGGCGTGTCGCCGCGCTTGGCGGACAAGGCCGCGCCCGCGGCCTTCTGTTGAGCGCCGGACTTGGCAGGCATGGCAGATCTCCTCTCTCGGACGCCGCGGATGCGGCCGTCGCGTCAACTCCCGGGTCGGGTCGCCGGTTCACGGGCCCGCCTATCGGTGGCGCCAGAGAAATTGCATTGAGTTCGCAGCTAATTCCTATCACCTAAGTAGGCGTTTGGACGGAGGACGTCTCCATGAACCCCGAATCCGCCGCGCCGCCGCCGACCGTGGCCGTCATCGGCGGCGGCTTCAGCGGCCTGCTCACCGCCATCCACCTGCTGCGCGCCGATCCGCAGGTGGTGGTGCGGCTGGTGGAGCGCGCGCCGCTGTTCGGCCGGGGCCGCGCCTATCAGACCTCGCACGCGGACCACCTGTTGAACGTGCGCGCCTCCAACATGAGCGCCTTTCCCGACCAGCCGACGCATTTCCAGGACTGGCTGGCCCGCGAAGCCGGCGCCGGCGAGCGCGACGCCTTCGTCAGCCGCTCGCGCTATGGCGACTACCTGCAGGGCCTGCTGCGCGAAGAGGTGCGCGACCCGAGCCGCGCCGGGCGGCTGCTGCTGGAAGCCGACGAGGCGGTGGCGATCGCGCCGGTCGGCCTGCGCCAGAGGGTGGACCTGAGCCTCGGGCGCAGCTTCGAGGCCGACGCCGTGGTGCTGGCGCTCGGCCTGCTGCCGCCGGCGCCGCCGCCGGGCGCTGAGCCGGCGGTGCTCGCCTCGCCGGCCTACGTGGCCGATCCCTGGCGGCTCGACCCGGCCGGCGCGCCCATGGGCGACATCCTGCTGATCGGCTCGGGCCTGACCATGGTCGACGTGGCGCTCAGCCTGGCCGGTCCCGGCCGCCGGCTCACGGCGCTGTCGCGCCACGGCCTGATCGCGCGCAGCCACGGGCCGACGCAAGGCGCCGCGCCGCCGGAAGGCCCGCTCGCCACCGCGCGAGCGGCCATGCGGACCCTGCGCGTGCAGGCGGAGAAGGTCGGCTGGCGCGAGGCGGTGGACTCGATCCGCCCGCTCACCGCCGACATCTGGCGCAGCTGGAGCTTGGCGCAGCGGCGGCGGTTCCTGCGCCATGCCCGGCCCTGGTGGGACGTCCACCGCCACCGCATGGCGCCGATGATCGCCGCGCGGCTGTCGGGGCTGGTGGTGTCCGCCGAGCTGGAGGTGCTGGGCGGCCGGCTCGACCGTCTGAGCCTGACCGACGGTGGGTTCCAGGCGCAGATCCGCCCGCGCGGCGAGACCGTGCCGGTGATCCGGGGTTTCGCGGCGGTGGTCAACTGCACCGGGCCGCGGGGCGATCCGGAGACCGCGGCTGCGGGCCTGCTGGCCGACCTGCGCCGCCGCGGAGCCGTACGCCGCGACCCGCTGGGGCTGGGGCTCGACGTCACCGAGGACCTGCGGGCGGTGGGCGAGGGCGGGGCGCCGACGCCGGGCCTGTTCGCCGTCGGGCCGCTGACCCGCGCCGCGGTCTGGGAGGCGCTGGCGGTGCCGGACCTGCGCGGCCAGACGGCCGAGGTGGCGCGGAGGGTGATCGCCGACCTGCGGCGGGTCCGCGCCGCCCTGGCGCCGGCGAGCGCCTAGCCGACCGGCGCGGGCCGGGCGCGCTGGTTGTAGAGCAGCTTGCGGCGGCGCTCCTGTTCCTCAGGGGTGATGCTGGCCGGGTCCTCGCCGGGATCGACCGTGACCGCCATGCCGCGCTGGACGGCCGGACGCTCCGACAGCTCCTCGAACCAGCGCTTGAAGTGCTTGAATTCGTCGAGGTCGATGCCCTGGACCGCATAGCTCGACGTCCAGGGATACGAGATCATGTCGGCGATCGAATAGTCATCGCCGGCCAGGTAGCGGCGGTCGTAGAGGCGGTTGTTCATCACCCCGTAGAGCCGGTGGACCTCGTCGTTGAACCGGCGCTGGGCGTAGGACTGGTCGCCCTCGCTCTCGGCCACGCGGGAGAAGTGGCCGCGCTCGCCGAACTTCGGGCCCTGGTTGGCCATCTGCCAGATCACCCACTGGGCGACCTCGTACTTCGCCCGCAGGTCGTCCTGCGGCCAGAAGCGGCCTTCCTTCTCGGCCAGGTACATCATGATCGCGCCGGACTCGAAGACGCTGATCGGCGCGCCGCCGCCCTTGGGCGCATGGTCCACGATGGCCGGCATGCGGTTGTTGGGGCTGATCTTCAGGAAGCCGTCCTGGAACTGGTCGCCGCGGCCGATGTGCACGGTGACGACCGTGTAGGGGACGCCCAACTCCTCCAGCAGGAT